>NZ_OZ245867.1:0-3612500 GCF_965229225.1 Novosphingobium sp.
GCAACTATGCCAACGGCCGCAACTGGTACGTGCGGCTGGGCTACCGGTTCTGACGCAGGGGCTCAGGTCTCGGTGGGTGAAGTCGTCCAGCCCAGCGCGGGGATCGTGATCGAGCGGCGGCCCGAAAGGTCGGTGCGCGCCACGATGATGTCGCGCTCTTCCATGTAGCTCAGCACCCGCCGCGCGCGCCCGAGCGAGCTGGTGCCATAGACCAGCGCCAGTTCCTGATCGCTGGGGCAAGGGCGGCCCTCGCTGGCGGCGCGCGCAATGAGGAGGAAGGCGCCCAGCATATCATCCGGCACGCGGCGGCCGGCTTCGAGCGCTGGCGCCCATTCGTCCTCCAGCCCTTCGAAAATGCCGGCGCGGGCGGCCGCCAGACGGCGGGTGAAGCCGGCGAGATCGAGCGGGGCCTGCCGCAGGCCGTGCATCCGGCAGCGCACCTGGAAGTCCTGAAACAGCACCGCCGTCGTCTTGCCGGTCGCTTCCTCGTCCGATCCGATCGCGCGCAGGGCGGCGACCATGACCGGTTCGGGTTCGACCGGTTCAAGCGGCTCTTCGGCGACTGGCGCGATCGGCATGCGGGCCAGTTCTTCGAGCACGAGCGTGGCCGGCTGGGGGCGCGGTGTCGGGGCCGGCGGGGGGAGGGGCGCTTCGTCGAGCCCTGCCAGCAGGAACTCGCGCATGTCGGGCGCGGGCGCATCGGGCAGCGGCACCAGCACCGGGCTGCTGCTGCGCGCAGATGTCTCTACAGGTCCGATCTTCAGCATGACCGGGCGCCGCGCGATCGCCGGGCCGAGGCCGAGGAAGGTGCCGCGCGCCAGATCGCGGATCGATTCGGCCTGCCGCCGCTCCATGCCGAGGAGATCGGCGGCGCGCGCCATGTCGATATCGAGGAACGTGCGGCCCATCAGGAAGTTGCTCGCCTCCGCCGCCACGTTCTTGGAAAGCTTGGCAAGGCGCTGCGTGGCGATGATCCCGGCAAGCCCGCGTTTGCGCCCGCGCGACATCAGGTTGGTCATCGCGCCCAGTGAAGCGCGGCGGACTTCCTCGCTCACTTCCGCGCCGGCGGCAGGGGCAAAGATCTGCGCTTCATCAACCACCACGAGTGCGGGAAACCAGTGTTCGCGCGGGGCATCGAAGAGGCCGGAGAGGAACGCGGCGGCGCAGCGCATCTGCCCTTCCATCTCCAGCCCTTCAAGGCTGAGGACCACGGAAGTGCGGTGCTCCCGGCAGCGCCGCGCAAAGTGCGCGATCTCGCCAATGGAATAGTCGATCGCCTCTACCGAGACATGGCCATAGGGGCCGGATAACGTGACGAAATCGCCCTCGGGATCGATGATGACCTGCTGGACCTGCCCGGCACTCTTCTCCAGCAAGCGGCGCAGCAGATGCGACTTGCCCGAGCCGGAATTGCCCTGGACGAGCAGGCGGGTCGCCAGCAGCTCTTCCAGATCGACCAGTGCCGCACCCCCGGCACCATCGAATCCCATGTCTACCTTGAGTGTCATCACGCGCCGCATGGCCCGTTTGCGCCGCGCGGGGCAATACCCGTAAGCAGGCTTAGGCGGTGATAACGGCGCGCTGCCACATTGAACAGCTCCTGCCCTGGCAGCGAAGCTCGTAGAGCAAGGCGAAAGAGGGAGATTCGCGGCGTGAACAAGTCGGTCAGTCTGGGGCAGGCCCTGCGGCACGCGGTGCATATGCGCGGCGATGGCGTGGCTGTCATCGATGGTGCCAGATCGTTCACATGGAATGCCTTTGCGGACCGCGTCGCGCGGCTGGCCGGAGCCTTCAAGGCGCTTGGCCTGACACCGGGCGGCCGCGTCATCCTGCTTTCGCTCAACAGCCACCGTTCGCTGGAATGCTTCTTCGCCGCGATCCATGCGGGCGGGGCGATCACCCCGCTCAATCACCGGCTGGCGTTGGGCGAACTGTGCGATCAGGTGGCGGACTGCAAACCGGACGTGATCGTGCTGGGCGAAGATTTCTGCCATCTGGGCGGCGATTTGCTGGCGGCGGCGGGCAGTTCGGCGGCACTCGTCCTGGCTGGCGAGTGCGTTGCGGGCGAAGGCCTGCATTCGTACGAGACGCTGATCGCCGAAGCGCAGCCGCTGCCCGATGAGGGGCGCGTCGGCGATGATCTTGCCGTCCTCATGTATACCAGCGGCACGACGAGTGCGGCGAAAGGCGTCATGCTTAGCCACGCCAACTTCGTCGCCAATACGGCGAACACCTACGGCGAACTCGGCTTTGGGCCGGATATCGTCCATCTGCATCACGGCCCGCTGTTCCATGTCGCAGCCGCGGCCCGGGTGTTCTCGGTGACCCACGCGGCGGGCACCCACGTGCTGCTGCCGCGCTTTGCTGCGGGCGAAGTGATTGCGGAGATCGAGCGCACCGGTGTCACGCACGCCACCTTCGTCCCGACGATGCTGCGCGCAATGCTCGACGATCCGGCGCTCGCAACGGCCGATCTCTCCTCGCTCCGCGTGCTCTCCTACGGTTCGGCCCCGATGCCGGAGCCGCTGCTCAAGGAGGTTATGGCCGCGCTACCCGATGTCGGCATTTTGCAGTCCTACGGCATGACCGAACTTTCGCCCGTCGTGACGATCCTCAATTGCCGCGATCACTTGCCCGAAAACTGGCCGAGCGGGCGTCTACGTTCGGCGGGCAAACCGGTGCTGTTTGCCGAAGTCGGCATCGTCGATGCGCAGGACCGGCTGCTACCGCCGGGGCAGGCGGGCGAAATCGTCGCGCGCGGGCCGAACGTCATGCTCGGCTACTGGAATCGGCCCGACCTCACCGCAGAGGCGCTGCGGGGCGGGTGGATGCACACTGGCGATATCGGCTACTTCGACGATGAGGGCTATCTCTTCGTGATCGACCGGCTGAAGGATATGATCATTTCCGGGGGCGAGAACGTCTACTCGCTTGAGGTCGAGAACGCGCTGTCCGCGCACCCGGCAGTTTCGCAATGCGCTGTGTTCGGCCGTCCGCACGATCACTGGGGCGAGGCTGTCCATGCCGTCGCGACCCTGAAGGCGGGCATGGCAGCAACGGAGCGCGAGCTTATCGACCATTGCCGGAGCATCCTTGCGCACTACAAATGCCCGCGCACACTGGAGATCCGCGACCAGCCCATGCCGCTGAGCGGCGCGAACAAGATTTCAAAGGCCGTACTGAAGGAAGAACTGCGGGCCCGCCAGGGCACAAGCGAGCCCTGACCGCATCTGTCCCAAAAATGCGAGTTGCCGCGCGGCCTGCCGGGCGTCAGCCTCGACCCAAAGCACAAGGGAAGAGGCGCGGGCATCAATGATCGATCCATACGTTTATGTCGTGATCGTCAGTTCGCTGGCGCTGCTCGCTTACTATTTCACGCTGCTCACGGCGGGGCTGGCGCGCGGGAGGTTCAAAATCCCGGTGCCATCGCACAGCGGGCCGGAGGAATACGAACGCTATGTTCGCGCGCACCAGAACACGCTGGAGCATCTGGTGCTATTCCTGCCAGGGATGTGGCTCTTCGCCTATGTCGTGAGCCCCTATTGGGCCGCCGGGATTGGCGCGATCTGGCCCTTCATGCGGGTGCTTTATGCGCGCGGCTATCATCAGGCGGCGGAAAAGCGCTTGATCCCGCTCTATATCTCGATGCCGCCGATCTACACGTTCGTGCTCGGCTCGCTGATCGGCGGGATTGTCCACGTTGTGCAGGGAGCCTGAGACCATGGCGGCTGATTATGATCTGGTGATCCGGGGCGGCACGATCGCCGACGGCAGCGGCGGCGATCTGATCGAGGGCGATCTCGCCATCGCGGGCGGGCGCATCGCCGCCATCGGCGCGTTCAGTGGCCGAGGTGCGGAGGAAATCGACGCCAAGGGGCGGATCGTGACCCCCGGCTTCATCGACGTCCACACGCATTATGATGGCCAGTGCATCTGGGCCGAGGAGCTCTCGCCGTCCTCCGCGCACGGGGTGACGGCAGCGGTCATGGGCAATTGCGGCGTCGGCTTCGCGCCCTGCCGCAAGGCCGATCACGAGATGCTGATCAACGTGATGGAGGGTGTGGAGGACATCCCCGGCGTGGTGATGACCGAGGGGCTTGCGTGGGACTGGGAGACGTTTCCGGAGTATCTCGACAAAGTCGCTGCCGGAAAGCGCGATATCGATATCGCCGCCTACCTGCCGCACTCGCCGCTGCGCGTCTATGCGATGGGCGAGCGCGGTGCGGCGCGCGAACCGGCGACCGCGGCGGACCTTGCACTGATGCGGCACCTCACGGCCGAGGCGATGCGCGCGGGTGCAATCGGCTTTGCCACTTCGCGTCTCTCGATCCACAAGACCGCCGATGGCGGCGCGATCCCGACCTTCGATGCCGATATTGCCGAGCTGGAAGCGATCACGCGCGGCATGGGGGATGTGGGGGCAGGCACGTTCCAGGTCGTGCTCGATGCCTTCGTCGGGTGGGACAAGGAATACCGCGTGATCGAGCGGGTGATTGCCGCCAGCGGACGGCCCGCCACGTTCACGCTCGCTTCGGGCAACGATGCGCCGCCGCGCTGGCGGCGGGTGCTGGAAAAGCTGGAGGCGACCAACGCGGCGGGCGGAGTGGCCCACGCTCAGGTCATGCCGCGTCCGATCGGCCTGATCGCGGGGCTGGAGCTGACGGTGCATCCCTTCGTGCTCTGCCCCAGCTGGTCGAAGATCGCGCACCTTTCGATTCCCGAACAAGTCTCCGCGATGCGCGATCCCACCCTGCGCGAGGCTCTGCTCAGCGAGGACTTCGCGCCCGGCCACCCGTTCAACGCGCTTGCGCGCAACTGGCGCTGGCTGTTCCCGCTCGATAATCCGCCTGACTATGCCCCGCCCGCGCATATGAGCATGGCGGGGCAGGCTGCCGCGCGCGGCTGCACGCCGCAGGAGATCGCCTACGAACGGCTTCTGGAAACGAACGGGCGCGGCCTGTTCCTGGCCGCGCTGGGCAACTACGAGAACGCGACGCTGGACAGCGCGCACGAGATGCTGCGCCATCCCTATTGCGTCCCCGGCCTCGGCGATGGCGGTGCGCATTACGGCGCGATCTGCGATGCGAGCTATTCGACCTACCTGCTCACCCAGTTCGTGAAGGGCGCGGGTCCGCTCAAGCTGGAACTGGCCGATGCCGTCCACATGCTCACCCGCAAGGCGGCGCGGGCGGTCGGGCTCAATGACCGCGGTCTGCTCACTGTGGGCGCGCGGGCCGATCTCAACGTGATCGACCTTGACGGCCTCTCGCTGCACTTGCCCGAAGTGGTGCGCGATCTTCCCGCCGGTGGACGCCGCCTGCACCAGCGCGCCAGCGGATACGAAGCGACCATCGTGGCCGGTGAGGTGATCCGGCGCTTCGACCAATCGACCGGCGCGCGGCCGGGCAAGCTGATCCGCGGGGCGGGGTACCGGGCGGTGGCCTGAGCCAAACTCGTTTCGCCCCACAACTCCCTCGTCACACCCGCGGAGGCGGGGGTCCAGGGCGGATAGTACAGTGCCTGCAGCTCTGGATTCCCGCCTTCGCGGGAATGACGAAAGTTTGGGCTTGAGCGTTAGAAGATCGAGGTGCCCATCCCGCCATCGACGACCAGCGACTGGCCGGTGAGGAAGCTCGTCTGCGCGCTGCACAGCATGGCCACCAGCGCGCCCAGGTCTTCGGCATCGCCGAACCGACCGGCGGGAATGCGCACCGCTTTCACGAAGGACGCGACTTCCTCGTCATAAGTGCGCCCGTTCGCCGCCGCGCGCGGGCCCATCATTTCCTCGATCCCGGGCGTGTGGTGCATGCCGGGCAGCACCGAATTGACCGTCACGTTGAAGCGGGCGAGCTCCTTGGAAATCGCATGGCAATAGTTGGCCAGCGCCGCGCGCGGCGGGCCTGAAAGCACCCGCATTGCCGCCGGATACTTCGCCGCGCCGGTGCTGATGTTGACGATCCGGCCCCAGCGCCGCTCGACCATCGGCGCTGAAACCGCCTTGATGTAGTCGATCGGGCTCAGCAGCGCGGTGGCGACGGAGCGTTCGAATTCCTCACGCGAGACGTCGCGGAAATCGCCGGTGAAGGGCGGCGGGGCGCAAGTCGCGACGAAGATATCGGGATCGGGGCAGGCGGCAAGGATCGCGGCGCGGCCCTCGTCGCTGGCGTGGTCTGCCGCGATACCGTGTACCGTGGTGCCGGTCTCGGCGGCAATGGCGGCGCAGGTTGCCTCGAGCCGCTCCTTGCCGCGCGCCGAAATGAACACCTCCACGCCTTCGCGCGCCAAAGCCAGCGCGGCGCCGCGCCCCATCCCGGCGCTGCCGCCGTTGACCAGTGCCTTGCGGCCCGCAATTCCCAGATCCATCGCCAAATCCCCAAACGTTCGCTGCGAGGCATCCTGCCTCATGACAGCTGCGTAAACTGGCGAATATGCGGGCGGACAGGCCCGCGCCGCCAGTGCATTACCGTGTCAAATGCGCCGCCGCAGGGGCAACAGGAAGGGATAACTATCATGCGTGATATGCCGGCATTCGAGGACATCCGCTACGACAGGCCCGCAGACCGCGTCGCCCGGATCACGCTGGCCCGGCCCGACAAGCACAACGCGCAGTCGCTGCGCATGCTCTACGAAATCAACGACGCGCTCGATATCGCGATGGACGATGACGAAGTGAACGTCGTGATCTTCGCGGCGGACGGCAAGAACTTCTCCTCCGGGCATGACCTCGGCGACCGCGACCGCATCGGCGATCTCCGCCCGCCGATCCTCGGCTTCGGCGGCTATCGCAGTCCGGGGCCGCAGGGTCACATGTCGCGCGAGCAGGAAATCTACCTCGGCTTCTGCTGGCGCTGGCGCAACTTGCCCAAGCCGATCATCGTGGCGGTGCAGGGCAAGGCGATTGCGGGCGGGCTCATGCTGATCTGGCCGTTCGACCTGATCATCGCCGCCGACGATGTGGAATTCTCCGATCCTGTGGTGGCTTTCGGCATGAACGGACACGAATTCTTCGTCCACGCGTTCGAACTTGGCCACCGCAAGGCCAAGCAGATGCTGTTCACGGGCGAGCCGATTGGCGCGGCGGAGGCCAAAACGCTTGGCATGGTCAACGAAGTTGTGCCCCGCGCCGAGCTGGAAAGCTTCACGCTCAAGATGGCGGAAAAGATCGCCTCGCGCCCGGCCATCGGGCTCAAGACTGCCAAGATGAGCGTCAACCAGTCGATGGACGCACAGGGCATGTGGAACGCGATCCAGTCCGCGTTCAATCTCCATCAGTTCGGCCATGCCAACAATTTTGCGCTCTATGGCCAGCTTGTCGATCCGCAGGGTCTGGAGATCATCAAGCGCGAGGCGCGGGCCAGCCGGAAGGACTAGAGCCTGAATACCAGCCGCCCGCCGGTTGCCAGTTTGTGGTGCGGGATGCGGGTGGGCAGCAGCGGCTGGCCATCGAGGCGCAGCGTTCGCAGCCTGTCGCCCGTACCCCGGCTTTCGATCACGAGCGGACGGCGGCCGGGAACCGCAATCGTTGCGCGGCGCACCAGCGGCACCCCGGCGACATAAGTGCCGCTCGAAGGATCCACCGGATAGAACCCGAGGGCGGCGAAGACGTACCACGCGCTCATCTGTCCGGCGTCTTCGTTGCCCATGATCCCGGCCGGGACATCGCGGTAGAAATCGTGCGCGATCCGCGCGATCAGGCGGTGGCCGGTCTCCGGGCTGTCGGTGAAGGCATAGAGCCAGGCGATATGGTGGCTCGGCTCGTTGCCGTGCGCATATTGCCCGATCATCGCTTCCTGGCCGAGGTATTCGGCGCCTTTGGTGGCGGTGAGGCCGAAGAAGAAGCGGTCGAGCATGGTCTTGAGCCCAGCCTTGCCGCCCCACACCTCGATCAGCCCCTGCGCATCATGCAGCGCCGGCGTCCAGGTGTATTGCCAGGCGTTGGCTTCGGTGTAATCGCCCGGATTGTTGAGCGGCGATGTGGGCGCCAGTGGGTCAAACGGCGTGCGCCAGTGGCCCTTGCTGCCGCGCCCGCGGGCAAGGCGCGTTTCGGGATCAATCAATTGCCGCCAGCTTGCCGCGCGTGCATCGAAGCGGTGGGCGAGGGCGGACTCGCCCAGCATGGCTGCCATGCGCGCGGTCGCCGCATCGCCAATCCCGGCTTCGAGCGAGCGCGAAACCGCCTCGCCGCCGACGAGATCGAAGGGGTAGTAGCCGTAGCGGTCGTAGATCGACCAGACCGACAGGGAATCGTCGCCCGGATAGAGCGGTTTGGCATCGCGCGTGGAGGTCGTGACCATGGCCGCGAGCGCGCGTTTGCCATCGAACCCGCGAAAGCCCTTGGCCCAGGCATCGGCGATCTCCGGCAGCGCGGGCTCGCCGATCATCGTCCCCGTCTCGCCGCCCCAGATCGGCCATTTCGGCAGCCGCCCAGCCGCATCGCAGTGATCGAGCAGGGTGTTCACGAAATCATCGACGCGCTCGGGCACCAGCAGCGTGTAGAGCGGGTTGGCTCCGCGGAAGCTGTCCCACAGCGAAAGCGTCGAATAGCGCAGGCCCTTTGTCACCTGCCGCAGCTTGCCATCCGGCCCGCGCCAGCGGCCATCAACGTCGCTGACGACCGAGGGATGCAGGAACAGATGGTAGAGCGCGGTTGCCAGGATGCGCTGTTGCTGCGCGGGCGCATCGATGCGTACCCGGTCGAGCAGGGCGCTCCATTCGCTGCGGCTCTCAGTGGCGATAGCGTCGAAGTCCCACCCGCCGCGCTCGTCACGATTGCGCCGTGCGCCGGTCCGGTCGGTCGTCGAAAGTCCGATTCGCACCAGAAGGGTGGCGTCTTCGCCCAGATCGAAGCCCAGCAGATAGCGCGGCGCGGCGTCCCCGGCGCGCGGCGGCAGGGTTTCGACCTCGGCAATGGGCCGGTTGAACTGGGCCGACCACGCCACGTGCCGCGTGGTCCAGTTTTGCCGAAGGGCCTCGCCTTCGAAGCCATCGGCGCTGAAGCTGTTGGCGACCGACTGCACCGGCTGACGGTCCGTCCTGAAGGTAAGGCCGTGCTGCAGATCGACCAGCACCCACACCCGGCCGCTGCGCGCAAAGCGGTAGCGGTGGAAGGCGCTGCGCAAGCTGGAGGTCAGTTCCACCCGCACGCCGTTTTCCGCCAGAGTCACCGCGTAGTAGCCCGGTCGCGCAACTTCGCTGGCCTTGGCATAGGTGCTGGCAAGGTCTTCTCGCCGCTCAAGGCAGGGTTGCAGCAGGACATCACCGAGTTCGGGAATGCCCGTCCCGCTCGCGCGGTTCTGCGAAAAGCCGAGAATGCGCGGGGCGCGGTACTGATAGCCGGAGGTATACTCCCAGCCTGAGGCGGCGTTGTCAGGTCCGGGCTGGATCATGCCGAAGGGGCGGCTCGGGCCGGGAAAGGTGTGCCCGGTGCCGTCCGAACCGATGAAGGGATCGACAAGGCCCGCGCGGTCCTCCGCCGCCCGGGCCACGAGTGGCCATGCCCCCGCCGCTGCGGCCAGCGCCAGCATCTGGCGGCGATCGATCACGGCGCGGTGGTCCAGACAGTCGCGGAATAGGGCGGCGCGGCGAGGAGGCCTGCGTCGTTCCGCCGCGCCTTGCCATAGCGCCGCACCGCACCGCTCGGCAGCGGCAGGCTGGCGCTTTCGTCCGCGCCGCCGAAGTTGAACAGCACCAGCGCCTTGCCCGCTTTTGCTCGCCGCTCGATCAACACGAGGTTCTTCTCCTGCGCCACAACCCGCGTTTCGCCATACCCCAGCGCCGGCCAGCGCGCCCGCAGGGCTGCCAGCTTGCGGTAGGTTTCGAGCAGCGATCCCGGCCGCCCGTCCTGCTCCGCCACCGAGACCCCGTCGCCCGGATCGTTGCTGTCGGGCGTGTGATAGGCCTCGGGGTATTGGCGATACCAGGCCGCATTCCCCGCCGCCATCGGATCGGGCACCCAGCGGAAGGCCTGCCGCAGCGGAATGTCGCGCGCGTCGGCATTGGCGGGCTGGTCCCCCTTGGCGGCATAGTCATCGGTCTGCGTGCCCGACATGCCGATTTCCTGCCCGTAGTAGAGGCTCGGCACCCACCCCGTGAGCAGGGTGATCGCCGCGCCCAGCCGAAGGATCTCCGCCCGCCGCGCCGCACCATGGGCAAAGCGCGGCGTATCGTGGTTCTCCACGAAGACGAGCTGGCTCCGCCCCGCCGGCACGGCCGTGTTCGATCCTGCAATGGCTGCCGCGAACCCCGCCGCATCGAGCTTGCCTGCCGCGTGCCAGATCGGAAACGCGAAGACCCGGTCGACCTTGCCCCTGGCAAAGAACGCGGCGCCGTCGCCCCAATCGGCCTGCTCGGCAATGATCGTCAGCTTCGGATTGAGGCCGTGCAGCTTCGTGATGATCGGCGCCCAAAAGCCAGCCAGGAGGTCTTTCAACACGCCCGCGTTGTCGAGATCGTCCATCATGTGGTCGATGCGAAAGCCGTCCACCCCGTCGGAGGGATCGCCGTCGCCATCAGGATCGGCCCAGCGGGCAAGGTAGCGCGCGAAGTAGCTCTGAACTTCGGGCTCGGCGAGATTGACGGTGAACACCTGCCGCTTCTGGCCGGGCCAGACGATGAAATCATTGGTTCCCAGCAAGGTCGGCACCGGCGTGCGGTTCGTGCCGTCGCGATAGAGCAGGAACTTGCCGTAAGCGCTCTCCGGCTGTCCGGCAGAAGCGGTGCGCCATTCATGCCGGTCTGAAACGTACTGGATTTCCTCGTCCAGCACGATCTTCATCCCCCGCGCATGTGCATCGCGCACCAGCGCAGCGAAATCCGCCATGGTGCCGAATTCGGGATCGATCCCCTCGAAATCGTCGGCAAAGTAGTTGTGGTAGAATTGCGAGGGATAGAGCGGCGTCAGCATCACCGTCGTCACCCCCAGCCGCTGCAGATAATCTAGCCGCTGGCGGATGCCGATGAGATCGCCCTGCCGGTCGCCATTGCTGTCGGCAAAGCTGCGCACGAAGATGTGGTAGACCATCTCGGGCGGCGGCGAGACAGGCCGTGCCTCGGCCGGAGTGGCAAGGGCCAGCAGGGCCGCGAGAGCGATGCCCCACTTCACCGCGCAAGTCCGCCATCGAACAGCACCGGATTGAGCGGTGAGGCCGCACGATCTCCCGGTGCGAGCCCTGGCAGCCACCGCGCCAGATCGGTCTGCTGCATGGCATTGACCGGCTCGGCCGCGGTCATTTCCGCATCGATGTAGATCATCGTCATGACCGAACGCGGCCGCTCACTGAGGTTCGGCCCGGCGCGGTGGAAGGTCCAGCCGCCGTGGAAGCTGACATCGCCCAGCGCATAGGCCGCACGGTCGATCGGGTGCCCCTGCGCTTCCATTTCGGCAGTGATCCGCGCCTCGCTTTCGTCCGAAATCGGCAGATTGCGGCCGAGTTCGCTGTGATGGCTCCCGGAATAGAACTCCAGCGGCCCCATCTCTGGCGGCACGGGCTGGAGCGGGATCCACGCGGTGATTGCCCGGTCGCTGGCGAGCGGCCAGTAATACTGGTCGGCATGCGCCGGGGTGATCCCGCCCGAGGGCTCCTTGTAAAGCGACTGGTCGTGATAGAGCCGCACGCCCTTCACGCCCATCAGCTGCGCCGCCACACCGGCCAGCCGCTGCCCGAACACGAAGCAGCGCGCCAGCTCGGACGAGCGCCACAGGTTCATCACCTGCAGAAACGCCTGGTCATAGGTCTCGCGCTCTTCGAGCGGCTTGTCCTGCGTGTTGAGTGCGAGCGTCAGCCGGGTGATTTCTTCGCCGTAGTGCCCCAGCGTCTCCGCATCGAGCAAGCCCGGCAGGCGCACGAAGCCCTCGCGCGCGTAGCGCTCGATCAGGTCGTGCGGGACAGCGTAGGGCAGATCGAGCATGGCAGGCGCGCTTTCCGTCTTGCAGGGGCGCGGTCCGGCACTGGACCGCTTGCCAGACTATACCTGTAGTGTTTCCTCCCACCATCCGGCGCGATTGCGACAATTCTGGCGATACGCTATCAATATCTTGTCATGCTGCCCGCGCTGTCCGAACCTGTCGCCCTCCCGCCCGGACGCTCGGTTCGCCTTGAGCGGGTTCACCAGCCACGCGGCGCGCCCGTGCCCGACCGGTTCCTCCATTTCCACGGCCCCGCCGAACTCGTGTTCCTTGAGCAAGGCAGCGGCAGCTTCATCAGCGAAGCGGGCGAATGGCCGTTCTCGCCGGGCTCGGTCCTTTATGCCCCCGGCATGGCGATCCACGACTTTGCTTTTGCGCCCGGCGAACGCCGCTGGACGCTGGTTCAGTTCGATCCGCTCGCAGTCGATGCCGGTCTCCCCGCGCTCCCGCAAGTCGCCTGCGCGGCCACACCCGGTTCGCTTGGCGCGCGGCGCATGGCGCTACTGCTGGACTGGCTTGCGAGCAGCCTCGCGGACGATACCCCTGAAGCGCAGGTGCGCGTGATCCTCGAGGCCCTTGTGCTTGCGCTGAAGGACGCGTTCGGGGCGCATGGCGGGCGAGGCACCGGGCCAACGGCTGCCCTGTCCCCCTTTCGCCCGCTGCTCCAGCACTGGGAACGCTTTCCCGACAAGCCCCTGGGCCTCACCCAAGCCGCTTCGCTCTGCGCGCTCTCGCCTTCCTACTTCTCGCGCCGGTTCACCAACACTTTTGGCAGCGGGTTCGTCACCTACCAGACGCGCTTGCGCCTCCAACAGGCCGCGCGCATGCTCGCAACCGGAGACCTGCCAGTCTCGCAGATCGGCTATCGCACTGGCTTCCAGTCACACGCGTACTTCTCGCAGTGCTACCGTGCCGTTTTCGGCGTGAGCCCATCCACGCACCGCAAAATGCTGCTGGCTGGCGGGAGATCGAACGAGTAGGATCGCCCGGAAGACGGGGTTTTTCGAGGTGTGAGCTCGGAGTAGTATGGGCGCTTGGGGCAAGCGGGCGCAAACGGGGCAGGGGCAGGCCAGTGACCGGATCGACGACAAAGACGCGCGTTCTCGATGCCTTGCTGCCTGGGGGCCGCAGCGCGGAGCCGGCGCGCTGGCAGCAGCAGAAGAGCGCGCGCACGAGGCTGCGCATCGTCGAGGCGGCGATCGATTGCCTTGTCAAAGAGGGCTACTCCGGGCTCACCACGCAGGATGTGGTGGAGCGCACCGGCGTCTCGCGCGGGGCGATGCATCACCATTTTCCCACCCGCATGGATCTTGTCGGCGCCGTCGTCGAACACGTGTTCTTCGAACGCATGCGCCTGTTTCTCGAAGATTATCTTACGAAGATGCAGCACGCCTCGGAAAGCGAGCGGCTGGAGATCGCCACGGCCGCCCACTGGCGCAGCGTGCAGACCCGCGAATACTCCGCCTACCTCGAACTCGCCGTCGCCGCCCGCACGGACGTGGAACTCGACCAGTTCTTCGGCCCCGTCGCGCGCCGTTACGATGAGGTGTGGATTACCGAGATGATCGAGGCCTTCCCGCACTGGCGCGATCAGTGGGAACAGATGAAGCTGGCCAGCGACTTTGTGAACGTGCTGCACATGGGCCTGCTTCTGCAGCAGCCAGTATTCGGTGAAGCGCGTACGCGGCGGACCCAGCGACTTTCGAACGAAGTGCTGCGTCAGGTCTACGCCGGCATTCTGGTGGTCTGAAGCGCCGCTCAGCCCGGCATAGCGGAACGGTGCTGCTCCACCCGGTAGACGCGCATGCGCGGCCGGTCGAACAGGCGTTCCTCGTCCTCGGTTATCTCGCGCCGTGTCTCGGGCTCGGCCAGCGCGGCAAAACATGCGGCCATCGCTGCCTCGTCGGCAAATTCGATCTCCATCGCCACGTCGAAGTCGTGCTCGATGTCGCTGCCATCCATCGGGTGAAGGTGCTTGCGTTCATAGCGGATCGCCCAGGGGCCCAGCACCTTCTCACCGATCAGGCGATGGTGGGTCTCGTAATAGGCGATGAAATCAGCCTTGCTCATGTCGGGGCGACGCTTGAGCAGAGTGAGGACGGTGACTGTCATGTGGGCCTCCCCTTCGATGGGGGGCAGTCTATCCGATCGGCGGCAGCGGTGCGGCTGGCGAATAGGTTAGGCCGGCGGCGCCGGGCTGTCCGGCTGCGGGGGCAATCTCCTCGACCGGAACCAGAACCTGCGCCAATGCCAGCGGCGCCGGGCGGTGCGAGGCGATCAGCAGGCCGGCTCCCCTTGCATCCAGCCAGTCACCGAGCGCTGCGACAAGGGCGGCTTCGGTCGCGGAATCGAGACCCTCGGTCGGCTCGTCGAGCAGCAACCAGGGCCGATCCGCCAGCAGTGCGCGTGCCAGCGAGAGGCGTTTGCGCTCACCGCCCGAGAGAATGCCGCCATCCTCGCCCAGCATGCTATCGAGGCCCTGCGGCATGCGCCGGATCCGCTCCCACAGCTGCGCGGTGCGCAGCGCCTGCTCCATGGCCGCCGTGTCGATCCCCGGCCGCGCGAGGCGGAGGTTGTCGGCAACCGTGCCGGCGATCAGCATCGGCTCCTGCGGCGCAAGCGCGATCTGCTGGCAGATGGCCGCACCCGGCAGCGCTGCCAGTGCGGTGCCGCCAAGGGTGAGGCTGTGTGCAGGAGCGCGCAGCCCCGCCAGTGCCTCGATCACCTGCGTCTTGCCCGATCCCGATGCCCCGGTCAGCGCAATGCGGCTGCCCGGCGCGAAGTCCGCCGTGCCAAGGCCCAGTGGGGCAGGCGCTGCGGCGAGGGTCGGCTCGTTCTGCGGTGCAGGCAGGGCGAGCAACACGCGCAGCCGTTCCGTGCCTTCGGCGACGGCGGCTTCCCGCGCGCTGGAGCGGGCGATGGCGGCCACCGCCTCGATACTCGCCGTCGCCGCCAGCATGGCGAGGGCGGTCAGCGGCGGCGAGGCTGCGCTGGAAAGCAGCGTCGCGGCGGCGGCCAATGCGCTGGCGAAAATGAGCAACCCGCTGCTCGCCGCCTCGATCCGCGCCAGCTTGCGCTGCGCATTATCGAGCCGGTCGGCCTCGGTGACCAGCAGGGCGGTGACGCGGTCTGCCAGACCGTACGTGATGATCTCGTTGCGCGCTGCGGCGTAGTCCACCAGCATGCGCCGCAGCCGCGCGGTCGCCTCTGCCGCTTCGGCGGCCGGCGCGGCGCTCAGGCGGGGCGGCAGAGCGGCGAGCGCGGCGAGCAGGAGTGCCAGGATGGCGACAAGCAGCAGCGCCGCCAGCCATCCCGCCAGCGCCACGGCGCCAAGCCCGATCAGCATCGTGCCGAAGGCCGCCGGAATGCCGGGCCGCCGCACGACAAGATCTTCCAGCGCTGCGATATCACCGATCAGCAGCGCGCTCGCGTCCCCGCTGGCGAGGTCTGGTGCGCTGCGGCCATCGGCATGGGCGAGCCGGGCAAACAGAGTGCTGCGCAGGCCCGCCAGCGCATGGAGCGCGGCCTCGTGGCTCCACAGCCGCTCGCCATAGCGCGCGGCTGTGCGCACCACCGCCAGCCCGCGGATCGCGGCACTGGGGATCAGGTAGTTGAACCCCGCGATGGCCATCGCGCCGCTTGCCCCCGCGAGAGCGGCAGCGGTGAGGAACCAGCCCGAAAGCGCCAGCAGCACAAGGCCGCCGACCCCGGCGGCGAGCGCCGCCACAAAGCCCAGCACGATGCGGCTCCTGACGCGCGGCGGGAGCGGAAGGGGAAAGCGCACCGCGATCACAGCGCGATCACCTGATCGGCGGCGGCGGCAAGGCGCTCGTCATGCGTGGCGACGATCACCGCACGCTTCTGCGCTTCTGCCACCAGCAGCGCGATGATGCGTTCGGCGCTGGCCGTATCAAGGTCCGCTGTCGGCTCGTCGGCAAGCAGCAGCGCGCGGTCTGCAATCAGCGCGCGGGCAAGGCCGAGCCGCCGCCGCTCGCCGCCCGAAAGCCATGCGCCGTGGTGATCGATCGCGGTGGCAAGGCCATCCGCCCGGCGCGCGAGCAGGGCATCGAGGCCGACCGCGCGCGCGGCTTCCGCCACGTCCGTTGGGGCGGCATCCGGCCTGCCGAGCCGCAGGTTGTCGTCAAGCGTCGTCGGCAGCAGCAGCGGCACTTGCCCGGCCCATGCGATGGCCTCTGCCGGCAGGGTTGCGAGCACGCCCTCGCTGGGCGCGACCTGCCCGGCAATCGCGGCGAGGAGGCTGGTCTTGCCGCTGCCGGTCGGCCCGGTCACGCAGACAAGGCCGCGCGCACCCAGTTCGAAGCTGATCGGGCCGATGCGGTGGCCGGGCCAGGCGACGACCACGTCGCGCAGCACGACTTGCTGCGATCCGGCAGGGCGGGCCACGGGTTCGGGAACCTCCTCCAGCGCCTTCTCTGCTGCTTCACCCAGTTGCTTCTCGTGGTATGCGGCAGCGAGGCGGCGCATTGGCAGGTAGAATTCGGGCGCCATCACCAGCACGAAGAACGCCGCGCGGTAATCGAGCTGTTCGGGCGGGGTGAACGGCAGCAGGCCGAGCAGGCTGAATCCGCAATAGACCGCAACCAGCGCCACGCTCAGCGCGGCAAAGAATTCGAGCACCGCGCTTGAAAGGAACGCCGCGCGCAGGACCGCGATGGTGCGCTCCGCCACATCCTGTGCGGCGCCGCCGGCCTGGCGGGCGATGCGGTCTTCCGCGGCGAAATGCCGGATGATCGGCAGGTGCCGGATGCGGTCGACATAGAGCGCGGACAGTGCAGTGATTGCCGCCATCTGCCGGTCCGCCGCCTGCCGCGCGGCGCCGCCGGCGAGGATCATGCCGATCACGAAGGGGATCAGCGTGAGAAACAGGATCAGCGCGGCCACCCGGCTTTGCAGCGCGACCACGAGGACGACGAGAACGGGGGCAAGCGTGGCGGACTTGCGCACCGGATCGAACCGCGCGGCCCGCGCCTGTTCGGCGGCGACATGGTCGATCCCCAGCGTCGCGGTTGCGCCGAGCGCAGGCGCAGAGGGGCCCGCGATCGCGAGCAGGCGGGGAAACAGTTCTCCGCGCCGCAGGCGGGCCAGCGCGCGGCCTGAATCGAATCCGATGACCTGCGAGCCATATTGGCTGGCAAGCCGGAGCAGGCCGCCGAGCAGCATGAGCGCGGCACTGGTGGCGATGCCCGCCGTGCCTTGCAGCTGCGCTTCGAGCGCACTTGCCGCGCCCCATGCGAAGACGCTCGCCCCGATGATATCGGATGTCCAGGCGAAGCCTGCCGCTTTGGCTATCCTCATGATTTGGATTCGTTTATTCGGGTCAAGGCGTCAGCAACAGACTCGGTATCGCTGCCACGCCGCAGCTGCGAAAGGGCACATGCGATGGATATGGCAGTGGTGGAACTATCCCGGCTGCAGTTCGCATTGACCGCGCTGTACCATTTCCTGTTCGTGCCGCTCACGCTCGGCTTGTCGTTCATTCTGGTCATCATGGAAAGTGTCTATGTGATGACCGACCGCCCGATCTGGCGGGATATCACCCGTTTCTGGAGCAAGCTGTTCGGGATCAACTTCGTTCTCGGCGTGGCGACGGGCCTCACCATGGAGTTCGAGTTCGGCACCAACTGGTCCTACTACTCGCACTATGTGGGCGACATTTTCGGCGCCCCGCTGGCGATCGAGGGGTTGATGGCCTTCTTCCTCGAGGCGACCTTCGTGGGGCTGATGTTCTTCGGCTGGGACAAGCTGAGCGCCCGCCAGCACCTTTTTACCACCTTCATGGTCGCACTTGGTTCGAACCTTTCGGCGCTGTGGATCCTGATCGCCAACGGCTGGATGCAGCACCCGGCAGGCGCCGCGTTCAACCCGATCACGATGCGCATGGAAGTGACGAATTTCTATGATGTGGTGTTCAATCCCGTCGCGCAGGCAAAGTTCGTTCACACGGTGAGCGCGGGCTATGTGACGGCGAGCATGTTCGTGCTGGGTGTCTCGGCGTGGTATTTGCTCAAGGGACGGCACCTGGAACTCGCCAAGCGCAGCTTTGCAGTGGCGGCCGCGTTCGGGCTCGCCTCCGCGCTTTCGGTCGTCGTGCTGGGGGACGAGAGCGGCTATACGCTGACCGACAACCAGAAGATGAAGCTCGCGGCAGTCGAGGCGGAATGGCACACCGAGCCGGCACCGGCGGGCATCGCCGTGTTCGGGCTGCCTTCGAACACCGGGCGCGAGACGCTGTTCGAGATCAAGATTCCCTACGTGCTCGGCATTATCGGCACGCGCAGCCTGACCGGGCAGGTCGAGGGCATCTATCCGCTGGTTGCGCATGCGCGCACGCGCATCGAGCACGGGCTGATTGCTTATGACGCGGTGGAAAAGCTGAAGACGAACCCCAACGACCCTGCCGCGCGCGCGCAGTTCGAAAGCGCGAAAGAAGATCTCGGCTATGCCTTGCTGCTGAAGCGCTTTGTCGCCGATCCGCGCAAAGCGGACCGCGGGGCGCTCGACAAGGCGGCGTGGTCGACCGTGCCCAACGTGCCCGCGCTGTTCTGGCTGTTTCGCGGCATGGCGGGGCTGGGTTTCCTCTTCATCGCGTTCTTTGCGACCGCGCTGGTCCTTGCCAATACCCGCCGGTTCGATGCGAAGTGGTTCTTGCGTGCGGCGGTCGTGATGATCCCGCTGCCGTGGATCGCCATCGAACTGGGCTGGATGGTGGCCGAGATCGGACGCCAGCCTTGGGCGGTCGATGGTGTGCTGCCGACCTTCCTCGGCGCTTCCAGCCTGACCACCGGGCAGATCTGGACGACGATCGCGGGCTTCACCCTGCTTTACAGCGTGCTGGCCGTGATCGAGGTGCGGCTGATGCTCGCAGCGATCCGCAAGGGGCCGGAAGGATACACGCCGTGGCAGCCCCGCCGCGATCCGGTGCCCCCGCCCGGGGCGCCGAGCCCCTATCATAGCGTTCCGGCCGAATGAAGGAGAGCCGCGATGGCGCTGCCGCTTGATTACGAGACACTGCGGCTGATCTGGTGGGTGCTGATCGGGGTGCTGCTGATCGGCTTTGCCCTGACCGACGGATTCGATCTTGGCGCGATGGCGCTGCTGCCGTTCGTCGCGCGCAACGATCTTGAGCGGCGGATGGTGATCAACACCGTCAGCGCGACGTGGGAAGGCAACCAGGTGTGGTTCATTCTCGGCGGCGGAGCGATCTTCGCGGCCTGGCCTTATGTCTATGCGGTGAGTTTCTCGGGCTTCTACCTCGCCATGTTTCTCGTGCTGGCGGCGCTGATCCTGCGACCGGTGGGCTTCAAGTACCGCTCCAAGCATGCCGATCCGGCGTGGCGCGCACGGTGGGACTGGGCGCTGTTCACCGGCGGGCTGGTGCCAGCGCTGGTCTTCGGTGTGGCGGTGGGCAATGTGCTGCTTGGTGCGCCGTTCCGGCTCGATAGCGACCTGCGCACGTTCTACGAGGGCTCGCTGCTGGGTCTGTTCACGCCGTTCAGCCTGCTTGCCGGGCTGCTTTCGGTAGCGATGCTGTTGATGCACGGCGCAGGCTGGCTGGCGATGAAGCTGGAGCCAGGGCCGGTGCAGTTCCGTGCGCGGCGGTACGGCGCGGTGGCGGCCGGTGCGGCGTTCGTGCTGTTTGCGGCAGGCGGTGCCTATGTCGCCTGGGGCGGCCTTGGCTTTCGTGTGGCAGATTTGGTCGATACGGGTGGGCCATCCAATCCGCATCTGGCCCGCGCAGTGGCGGCGCCGGGCGGGTGGCTTGCCAACTTTGCGGAGCATCACTGGATGATGGCCGCACCGGTTCTCGGCCTTTTCGGACCGTTCGTGGCGCTGGCCGGGCTGCGCATGGGGCGCGATGCCTTGGCTTTTTGCGGGTCGTCGCTCGCAGTCATGGGCATAATCGCCACTGTCGGCCTTTCGATGTTCCCGTTCATCCTGCCCAGTTCCATCGACCCCGCTTCCAGCCTCACGGTGTGGAACGCTTCATCGAGCCACCTTACGCTGTTCATCATGCTGGTGGTGGTGCTCGTCTTCCTGCCGATCGTGCTGGCCTATACCACCTGGGCCTACCGCGTGATGTTCGGCCGGGTGGGCGCCGAGGAAGTCCGCCTCAATCCCGATATGTACTGATAGGAACAAGCCGCATGTGGTATTTCGCCTGGATCCTCGGCCTTGGCCTTGCCGTAAGCGTCGCAATCCTCAATGGCATCTGGCACGAGTTCCATTCGGACCCGGCCGGTGACAGGACCGTGCAGGACTGAACTGCGGGCGAGACAGGGGTAGGGTTGATGAAGCGGCGCATTGCCGTCATTTCGGCTGCGGCGAGCGGCATCGGCCTCGCCATTGCCGAAGCGCTCTGCGCCGATGGCTGGCTGGTCTATGCGGGGGATCAGGATGCGGCAGCGGTTGCTGCGCTTGGTCCCGAGCATGATGGCCTTGCCGCGATGGTCTGCGATGTCAGCGATGCCGCATCGGTCGAGCGGTTCTACGCGTGGGTGGAAAGCGATCTGCTGGCGCGCGGGGCTGCGGGGATCGATCTTCTGGTCAACAACGCCGGGATTGCCGGGCCAACGGCACGGTTCGAGGACCAGCCGGTCGACGCGTGGAACGCCACCATTGGCGTCAACCTCAATGGCATGTTCCTGATGACGCGCCGCGCAATTCCATTGCTGCGCCAGCGCGCGCCGGGCTCCGCCATCATCACCATGAGTTCGACTGCGGGCCTGTTCGGCTGCCCGCTGCGGGGGCCTTATGTGGCCAGCAAGTGGGCGCTGATCGGGCTCACCAAGACGCTCGCGATGGAACTCGGCCCAGAAGGCATCCGCGTTAACGCGATCTGCCCGGGCAGCGTGGAGGGGCCGCGGATCGACCGCGTGATAGCCGCCGATGCAGCAGAGCGCGGCCTGACAATCGCCGAGGTCGAGCACGAGTACAAGCGGCAGACCTCGCTGCGCACTTTCGCCACGCGCGAGGATGTGACCGCGATGGTGCAGTATCTGATGTCGCCCGCTGGGGCGCGGATTTCCGGCCAGGCGATCGCAATCGACGGCCATACCGAAAGCCTGTCGCTGGATATGGAGGCCTGATGCGCGCTGTCTGGTACGAGAGAACGGGGCCTGCTGCCGAAGTGTTGCGGCTGGGCGAAATGGAGACGCCGCAGCCGGGACCGGGCGAAGTGCGGGTGCGTCTGCACGCCTCGGGCGTTAATCCATCCGATGTGAAATCGCGCTCCGGCGTGCGGGGGCCGATCGCCTTCCCGCGCGTCATTCCCCATTCCGATGGCGCGGGTGAGATCGAGGCTGTCGGAGAGAGTGTATCGGCGGCGCGGATCGGGACGCGGGTCTGGGTGTGGAATGCGGCTTATCGGCGGCCCCTTGGCACTTGCGCCGAGTTCGTTTGCCTTCCGGACGCGCAGGCCGTTCCCTTGCCGCAGGGCACGAGTTTCGAGGCAGGCGCATGCCTTGGCATTCCGGGCTCGACCGCGTGCCATGCCGTGTTCGCCGATGGTGACGTCACCGGGCAGACCGTGCTGGTAACGGGCGGCGCGGGCGCGGTGGGGCACTATGCCATCCAGCTTGCGCGCTGGGGCGGCGCGCGGGTGATCGTGACGGTCAGCGGGCCTGAAAAGGCGGCGGCGGCCGCAGCGGCGGGCGCGCATGCGGTGATCAACTACCGTGAGGGCGATCTCGCGGCGGCGATCCTTGCGGCCAATGCGGGGCGTCCGGTCGACCGCGTGGTCGAAGTGGAGTTCGGCGGCAATCTGCCGGTGACCTCGGCGGTGATCGGTGATGGCGGAGTGATCGCGGCTTATGGCTCGATGGCCGATGCCGAGCCGAAGCTGCCGTTCTATCCGCTGATGTTCCGCCATGTGACGCTGCGGATGCTGCTGGTCTATCTGCTTTCTGCGAAGGAGCGGGCGGCGACCGTGGCGAGATTGACCGCCGCGCTGGAAGCTGGCGCGTTGCAGCACGCGATTGCTGCCACATTCGATCTTGCCGAAAGCGCCAGAGCGCACGAGGCGGTCGAATCCGGTCGGCTGATCGGGAACGGTGTGATCACGATTGGCTGAGTTTCGCGATTGACGGATGGGCAGCCTTTCGCCCATCCCCTACACGATCGCACGCACGAACCGATGCGTACGAAAGCCGGGGGTGAGACAGGATAATGGCGGCCGAAGAGCAGCAGTTCGAACAATTCGCCGGCCATCCCAAGGGTGTCTACTACCTCGCCTTCACCGAAATGTGGGAGCGCTTCTCGTTCTACGGGATGTCCGCGCTGCTCACACTCTACATGGTGAAAGAGTTGCTGCCGCTCCATGCCGGCAAAGTGCTCGGGCTCGCCGCACTGCGCCATGGGCTCAGTTTCAACGGGCCGATGAGCGATGTCGCCTTCGCCTCGATCATCTATGGCTGGTACGCAGGGCTGGTCTATTTCACACCCATCATCGGCGGCTGGGTGGCCGACCGGGTGCTGGGTCCCAAGCGGACCGTTCTGCTTGGCGTGCTGCTGATGGCCGCCGGGCACGCGGCGATGTCGTTCTACGAGAGCTTCGTCTTCGCGCTGCTGCTGCTGATACTCGGATCGGGCTTTCTGAAGGGCAATATCTCGGCGCAGGTCGGCACGCTCTACCCGCGCGAGGATGAATCGCGTCGCTCACAGGGCTACACGATCTTCGCGACCGGCATCAACATCGGCGCGGCCAGCGGTCCGGTGACGACCGGCCTCGTTGCCGCGATCTGGGGCTTTCATGCCGGCTTCGCGGTGGCGGCAGTGCTCATGCTGGTGGCCATGGTCGGCTACATCCTCGGCCAGCGCCATCTGCCCGATTCCAAGCCGCCAAAAATGAGTCCCGGAACGACCGCACGCGAAAAAGCACCGCCGCTCACGCCTGCCGAGCGTCGCCGTGTGGCGGTGCTGATTTTCGTTATCGCGCTCACGTTTCCCGCCGAGATCACCTATCCGATGGTGTGGAGCATCGGCATCCTGTGGGTCGACCAGTGGGTCAATCTTGCGACCCCGCTCGGCACCGTGCCTTCCAGCTGGTTTGCCGGCATGGATTCGTTCGGATCGATCCTTGCCGCGCCGATCCTCGTCGCGCTGTGGAGCTGGCAGGCCAAACGCGGTCAGGAACCGGCCAACGTGACCAAGCAGGGCATCGGCACGGCCATCGTTGCGTTTGCCGCGCTGCTCTTCGCGTTTTCCAACCTTGGCGTGACGCAAGAGCACGGCGTAGGTGCGTTTTGGGCCGTTGCGGGCTGGCTGATCATGGGGCTGGGCTGGATGTACTACTGGCCCACCACGATGGCGATCGTAAGCAAGGCGGCGCCTCCGCGGGTCGCCTCGACGCTGATGGGGGTTGCCTTCCTCTCACCCTTCGCCGCGCACGTGACGGCGGGGTGGGTTGGCAGTTACTTCGACACGATGAGCCCCTCCGCATTCTGGACTCTGGATGCCTCCATCGGCGTGGTTGGCGCGGCGGTGATCCTGCTTTTGCGCAAGCCGCTGATCCGCGAGCTTGACGGCACGCCGGAGGCAAAAGCCTGATGGACGAGGCCGAGTGGCAGGCGCGGGTTGATCTTGCGGCGAGCCACCGACTGGCGGTGCATTTCGGATACCACGAGGGCATCGACAACCACTTCACGCTGCTGGTGCCGGGCAACACCGACCGTTTCTTCCTCGCGCCATTCGGCCTGCACTGGTCGGAGATTCGGGCCTCCGATTTCCTCGTTGTGGATTTTGAGGGCAACAAGCTGGCGGGGAAGGGGCCGGTAGAGGATACCGCCTTCCACATCCACGCGCCGCTGCACGCGGCCCGGCCCGATGTGCGCTGCGTGATGCACACGCATATGCCCTATGCGACGGCGCTCAGCCTGCTGGAAGAGCCCGAACTCCTGATGGCCAGCCAGAATGCGATCGGTTTTGCCGGGCTGATGGCGGTTTGTGATTATGCGGGGCTGGCGCTGGACAGCGGCGAGGGCCGCCGCATGGCGGCGGCACTGGGGGACAAGGCGGTGCTGCTGCTGCGCAATCATGGCGTGGTGACGACAGGCAGCAGTGTCGCCGAAGCCTTCAACACGCTCTATTTCTTCGAGCGCGCGGCGATGACCCAGATTCTCGCGCAATCGAGCGGGCAGCGGCTGCGGCTGGTGGGCGAACCGGTGCTGGGGACCACGGTCGAGCAATATACCAGTTCCGCGCAGGTCGAAGGGTTGGACCGCATCGAGCTGCACTTCGCGGCGCTCAAGCGCATGCTGGACCGGCAGGGTTCAGACTATGCCCAGTGAGGCAGGTGCGCGCCGCATAACCGCACCACTCGTGCTCGTTGGCCTCATGGCGACGAGCCTGTTCATCAACTACATCGACCGCGGCAACCTCGCGACCGGGGCGACGCAGATCCGCGCCGACCTGAACCTCAGCGCGACCGCATATGGCGCGCTCGCGGCAGGGTTCTACTTTGCCTATGCCTTCTGCCAGCTGCCGGCCGGCGCTCTGTCAGATCGGCTGGGCGGCAAGCTGGTGCTGGGGCTGGGCGCATTGCTGTGGTCGGTTTCCACGCTGATGACGGGCTTCGTGCAAGGCTTCTATGGCCTGTTCGTGCTGCGCCTGATCCTGGGCATGGGCGAGAGCGTGGCCTTCACCACCACCTCCAAGATCATCGCCAGCAATGTGCCCAAGGCGCAGATGGGGCTGGCCAACGGGCTGATCGGCTTCGGCTATCTCGTCGGCCCGGCGGCGGGGACGCTGATCGGCGGTTTGCTGATGGCGAGATGGGGCTGGCGGCCGACTTTCGTGCTGTTCGGCGCGCTCTCGCTGTTGTGGCTGCTGCCGTGGAGCCGGGTGCGAATCAGCGCGGTAGCGTCAACGAACGACGTCGCTGGCTCGCCCGTCACGCTGCGCCAGATCCTTTCGCGCCGGGCATTATGGGGCGCTTCGCTGGGCCACTTTGCGGGCAACTGGAACTGGTACTTCATCCTCGGCTACCTGCCGATGTACCTTGAAATGCAGCGCGGCTTTTCCAAGGAGCACATGGCGACGGTCGTCTCGAGCGCCTATCTCGTCAACGCGCTGGCCGCGCTGTTTGCGGGCTGGGCGTTCGACAAGCTGATCCAGCGCGGCTGGTCACCCTCGTTCACGCTCAAGCTGCCGCTGGCGGCGGCGCATCTGGCGGGGCTGGGTTGCATGCTGGCCATGCCGTTCATGCCCATCGGTGCCTGCATCGCGCTGCTGTTCGTCTACGAGATCTTCCTCGGGTTCTCGTCGCCCGCCTATTTCATGATACCGCAGATCATGGGCGGTCCCGCCGCCGCTGCGCGCTGGGTGGGTGTGCAGAACATGATGGGCAACATGCCCGGCATCATCGGCGTGTTCTTTGCCGGCGTGCTGATCGACGCAGGCGGCGGCTCTTATGGCACAGCGTTCCTGCTGGCGGGGCTGGTCAATGTGCTCGGGCTGATTGGCTGGCTGGCCATCCTGCCGCGCGTTGCTCCGGTCGATTGGGACGCGGCCTAGAGCAGCCGATCCGATTGCATCGGACCGGCTGCTCCAGGCATTTGTTTTACCGCGTTTTCCGAGCCAGCAGGTGATTCCACCTGCTTCGAAAACGCTCTAGCGCCCCTTCCACTCCGGCGCGCGGCCTTCGGCAAAGGCGCGCGGACCTTCAAGCGCATCGTCCGATTGCAGCATGGCCTGGTAGGACGGGATGGCGCCGCTGCGCATCAGCTTGTAGCCCGCTTCCACTTCCATACCGGCGGTATCGCGAAGGATATCGCGCGCGGCAGTGATGGCGAGCGGGGCGGAACGGGCGATGATCGTCGCCAGTTCGAGCGCGGCTTCGATCAATGCGTCGCCCGGCACGACGCGGCTGGCAAGGCCGAGCGCTGCTGCCTCGTCCGCATCCATCCGCCGCCCGGTCAGGATAATCTCGCGCGCAATCCGCTCCGGGATGGTCTTGGGCAGGCGCAGCAGGCCGCCGGAATCGGGAAGCATGCCGAGTTGCGCTTCGGGCAGCCAGAACTTCGCGGTCTCGCTCGCGACGATCAGGTCAGCCGCCAGCGCCAGCTCGAACCCGCCGCCCACCGCAAGGCCATTGACCGCTGCGATCACCGGCTTGGTGAGGCTGAAGTATTCGGTGAGCCCAGCAAAGCCGCCAGGACCATGATCGGCATCGACCGCTTCGCCATCATTGGCGGCGCCGAGGTCCCAACCGGCGGAAAAGAAACGCCCGGTGCCAGTGACGATCCCCACGCGCAGGGCCGGATCATCGTTCAGCGCCTTGAACGCGGCGTAAAGTTCGAGGCTGGTGGCCACGTCGATGGCATTGGCCTTGGGCCGGTCGAGCGTGATGATCAGGATCCCGTCCCGCCGGTCGAGCTTTACTGCGGTCATGGCTGAGCATCCCTGATCCGGATCAGCGCGTCCACCGCAACGGCACCGCTTTGCAGCGCAAGCAGCGGATTGACGTCCATTTCCTCCAGTCGGTCCGCATGGTCCATGGCCCATGCGGCGATCCGGGCGATGGCGTCGACCAGCGCCGCCATGTCGCAGCCCGGCTTGCCGCGATAGCCTGTCAGCAGCTTGTGAAGCGGCAGGCGGGCAAGCGCATCCTCGATATCGGCGCGGCTGGCGGGGAGAAGGACCTGCGCTGTCTGACGCAGTAGTTCGACAAAAATGCCGCCAGCGCCGATGGTGAGGAACAGGCCGAACTGCGGATCGCGGCCAACGCCCACAATCAGTTCAGCCACTGCACCGCCGACCATTTCCTCGATCAGGAACTGGTCCGAGAGCCCTGCCATGCCATATGCGGCAGCAAGGATCGCCTCGCGGCTGGAGAGGCCGAGCGCGACACCGCCCACTTCGGTTTTGTGGGCAAGATCGGCACCTACCGCTTTGAGAACAAGCGGGAATGGCGCGGGCAATGCAGCATCGGCAAGGTCCGCACGGCAAAGCACGCGCCCGCGCGGCACGGGCACGCCGACAGCAGCGAGCGCGGCCTTGCTGCGCACTTCGTCCCACATCCTGGCATCGCCTGCGCCCGGCAGGGGCTGCTGGGCAAGTGCGGCGGGGGCAGGGCGCGCCCATGCCTCACCGATGTGGGCCGCGGCGGCGATGGCGCGCAGCGCTTCGGCAAGACCGGCGGCGGGCAGGATGCCATCGGCCATGAGCGCGGCGGCGACGGGTTCGGGCATCGTCTCGGCAAGGCTGCTCGCCACGATGCGCACCGTGCCTTGTGGTGCCGGGTGCGCGCGCCACGCGGCGCGGAAGGCGGCGAGGGTCACGTCCCAATCGGCGGCCGTGCAGCGATCGGCGCGGGGGAAATCGAGGATCAGCAGCGACGCTTCGAACCCCGCACTCATCATCGCGCCGAAGCAGGCTGTCTGCGCCGCTTCATCGCCCCAGATATAGGTGTGGTAGTCGAGCGGGTTGGCGACATGGACGCGCGGGCCGAGGACTTCTTCCAGCGCGGCCTGCGCGGCGGCGGGAAAGTCCGGCGTCTCCAGCCCGGCGGCCTCGGCCAGATCGGCGGTGAGCGAGGCTTCGCCGCCCGAACAGCTGGCACTGGTGATCCGCCGCCCGCGCAAGGGGCCCGCGACATGCAGCAGCTTGAGCGTTTCGAGGAAGGTGGCAGGGTCGTGCGCGCGGGCGATTCCGTAGCGGGCGAACAGCGCATCGCACAGCGCATCGGCCCCGGCGAGCGAACTGGTGTGCGACATGGTGAGCGCCGCGCCCTTGGCCGAAGCGCCCGTCTTGAGCGCGACGATGGGCACGCCAGCGGTGCGCGCGGCAAGGCAGGCTTCGGAGAAGCGGGCGACCGAGCCGAGGCCTTCGAGATGGAGACCGATGGCGCTGACGCGTTCATCCGCGATCAAGGCTTCGATGAGGTCGGCCGGCGTAACATCGGCACAATTCCCGACCGAGATGACATAACCAACGGGCAACCCGCGCGCCTGCATGGTGAGATTGAGCGCGAGGTTGCCGCTTTGGCTGACGATGGCGACGCCCCTTTGACCATCTGGGCCGTGATCGATGGGCAGGCAGCCATGCTGATCGGGCCAGAGCGCCACGCGGTCGAACAGGTTGAGCATGCCGTAGCAATTGGGGCCGATGAGCGGCACGCCCTGCGCGGCGGCGAGCAGCGCGGCCTGCCGTTCGCGGCCTTCCTCACCGCTTTCGGCAAAATCTGCGGCGTAGCAGATAGCGCCGCCAGTCCCTGCCAGCTCCCCTGCCAGCGCGATGGTGGCGGGCGCGGGGGCGGCGATGAACACCGCGTCTGGCGCCTCAGGCAGCGCCGCCATTTCGGCAAAGCACGGCAAGCCGCCCATCTCCGCCCGTTTCGGGTTTACCGGCCAGATCGGCCCGGCAAACCCCAGAGCACGGCATTGGCGCACGGCTTCCTCAGCCGCCTTGCCGCCGACAATCGCCAAGCTGCGCGGGCGCAGCAGGCGGGCGAGGCGATCCGAGGTCACGCCTCCAGCGGGCGCAGCAGTGCGCGGCTGATGATGTGGCGCTGGATCTCGCTGGTGCCGTCCCAGATGCGTTCGACGCGGGCATCGCGCCAGAAGCGTTCGATGGGCAATTCATCCATCAGGCCCATGCCGCCGAAGATCTGCAGCGCATTGTCCGTAACGCGGGCAAGGGCTTCGGAGGCGAACAGCTTGGCCATGGCCGCATCGGTATCGGTCATCGTGCCCTGATCGTCCTTCCACGCGGCGCGGAAAGTGAGGAGTTCGGCGGCTTCGAGTTCGGTCTTCATGTCCGCCAGCTTGAAGCCGGTGCCCTGGAATTTGCCGATGGCCTGCCCGAACTGCTTGCGCGTGGCGGCCCACTGCGTCGCCATTTCGAGCACGCGCTGCCCGCGCCCGACCGAAGTTGTCGCCACTTGCAAGCGGGTCGAGCCGAGCCACTGGCCCATGAGGTCAAAGCCCCTGTCTAGCTCGCCCAGAAGGCTGGAGGCGGGGACGCGGCAATCCTCGAAGATCAGCTCGCACTGGTGATAGCCCCGGTGCGAGACGCACTTGGGGCCGCGCCGGCGCGTAAGGCCGGGCGTATCAAAATCGACGAGGAAGCAGCTGATCGTCTTCTTGCCGCCCGCTTCGCCAGTCGCCGCGCAGAGGATCACGAAATCGGCGACGTCGGCGTGGCTGATGAAGTGCTTGCTGCCGTTGATCACGAAGTCATCGCCATCCCGGCGCGCGAATGTGCGCATCGAGCGCACGTCCGAACCGGCATCGGGCTCGGTCATGGCAAGGCAATCGTGCCGCTCGCCCCGGATCGTGGGGAGGAGGTACTCCTCGATCTGGCTGCCCTCGCACCCGCGCAGGATATTGCTGGGGCGGGCGATCATCATTTGCAGGCCATAGCTGGCGCGGCCGAGTTCGCGCTCCATCAGCGTGGTATCGAACGTGCCAAGGCCCCCGCCGCCGAGCTCTGCGGGCATGTTGACCGCATAGAGCCCGAGCGCCTGCGACTTGGCGCGGATTTCGGCGGCCAGATCGTCCGGCACGCTGTCGGTTTCTTCGACCATCTTCTCGTGCGGATAAAGCTCGGTCTCGACAAAGCGGCGTACCGTTTCGACCAGCATCTGCTGTTCTGAGGAAAGTTCGAAATGCATCACGTCTTGTCCCGTCTGATACCGATGGAGCGGCCCACTTGCGCAGGGCGTTCGAGCCCGGCGTGCGCGGCGAGCACCGCATGCACCCGCGCGTGAAGCTCGGGCGGCATGGGGGCGGAGCGCCCCGCTGTCATGTCGACATGCACCAGCATCTGCTCACCGGTCGCCAGCAGTTCGCCTGTTTCACCGTGGTGCATCGTGTGGAAGATGTGGAGGCGCTTGTCGTCCGCGTCGATCAGTTGCAGCGCCAGATCGAGCGGATCGCCGAGGTGCGCTTCGGCGAGGTTGAAGATCATCGTCTGCACGGTGAACAGCGAATGGCCTGCCGCGCGGTAGGTCTCGTCGATACCGATCTTGCGGAAGAACGCGTCCGACTGGTCCCCGAAGACGAGGAGATAACAGGATTCGCTCATGTGCCCGTTGTAGTCGACCCATTCGCGCGGGACGGTCGGGCGGATCAGGCGCAGCGGGGCAGGGATCAGCTCGCCGGGCTGGAAGGGCTCGGCTGCCACGCCTTCAAGCGGGGTGGTGAGGCCGTGGGTCTGATCGTCACTCATGGGCGGCATGGTCCGGCTCCCTTGGGGCGGTCTTGCGGCCCTGCCAAGCGCAAACGCCGAGCGTGTCGCCCTGTGGCAGCGCAGCAGGTTGGACAAGGCCGGGCAGCAGCCGGGCGCGTCCCTGCGCGCAGACCAGCGTCTTGCCACTTTGGCCAGAAACATCGAGCAGGAGCTGGTCCCAGTGGCGATACTGCACGTCGTGCCCTTCGCCCGGATAGCGGCGGAACGTAACCTTGCTCGCGACTTTTCCGGCCCAGAATTCGCCTTGCGCGGGCGGGACCAGCTTGTCTGCCTCGCCGTAGTAGAAGAACGCGGGGGCCGGAAAGGCCGCTACGGGCGCGGGAGCCTTGCAGAAGCTGCGGTATTCGCGGGAGACCGCGCGCGCGTCGCCGCGCTGTCCGGCGATGAAATAGGCGTGGGCGCCCTCATCCGCCGCGCGGTCGATAAAGCCGGGGACTCTGGCCGCGACACCATCCGGCGGCATTGCCCAGAATTCGCGCGGAGCACCGACCTGCTTTGCCAGCATGGCTTCCAGCGCGGCGGGATCGGCGGTGCAGACCGGGTTGCTCGCCGGTGCGGAGGCGATGGCCGCGAGCATGTGCCACGAGTTGATCCGCTCCGGCATGGCGGCGGCGATGTGTCCGGCATAGGCCCCGCCGCCGGAGATCGCGACAAGCGCAAACTTGCCGATGCCGAGGTGGCCGAGGACTTGCTGCACCTCGCTGGTGTAGTCGGCGAAGGTCCACGCCGGGTCATAGCCGGTATCGCCAAGGCCATTGCGCTCCACAGCCACGATCCGCACCTTGAGGCGGCGGCGCAGGGTATCGAGGAAGGCGACCAGTTCGGGCGCACGGGCGCTGGTTCCCACACCGCCGATGAACAGCATCGGGCGCCAGCCTGCCTCGCCGGTATCGGTGTAATGGACCGTCCGGCCCTCGCGGGTCTTGAAGCTCTCTACAGGAGTGCCGATCGGATCGAACCGGTCTGGAAAAGCGATGGGCTTCGCGGCCACCGGAGCGGCCAGCACGATCAAAAGCAGCGCCAGGATGCCGCGGATCACCGCACCGGCTCCGTTTCCAGATTGTGGTCGAGCTCGGGGATCATCGCCAGTTCTCTGGTCAGATCGAGATTGCGGCAGAGCAGGAGGTAGACGGCGGCCGAGACAGGCAGGCCGACCAGCATCGACACATCCGCCCCGCCCAGCGCGCGCGCCACCGGGCCGACAAAGAGCTCGGTCTTGAAGAAGGGGATCATCGCGACGAAGCCCGCCGCATAGGCGGTCAGGCCGCGCCAGTTCCAGCGGCCGTAAATGCCGTCTGCCATGAACATGGCGCGGATCGAATAGTGCCCTTTCCGCACGAAGAAGAAGTCCGCCAGGTTGATCGCGGTCCACGGCGTGAAGAGGTAGACGAGCACGCCGAGGAATGCCTCGAACCCGTGCAGCACGTTGCCGCCCATGCCGAGCGAGAGCGAGAGCGAGGCGATGAGACAGACGACGAGCGCGGCAAGGCGGGCAGGTGCGCCGAGCGGAATGGGCTTCACGCTGTCAATCACGCTGAGCAGGGTGAGCGAGGAGCCATAGAGATTGAGCGAGGTGATCGTGATGAGGCCGAAGAAGCTGGCAGCGAGCATGAACAAGCCGAACCCGCCGAACATCGCGTCTGCGCTGCGGCGGAGCGCCACGACGATATCGGGATCGGTGAAGGTTGCCCCGGCGAAGGCTCCCACCAGCATCATCCACGTGCCGCCGATGAACGCGCCGCAGAAGGTCCACAGGAAGGCGGACTTGATGCCGACTTCGCGCGGGAGATAGCGCGAATAGTCCGATACATAGATCGACCAGCTGAGCTGATAGCCCGCCGCCGCGAAGAACTGGACGAGGAACAGCGTGGGCTTGAATTCCCCGGGCTTCAGCAGCGCGCCAAGATCGAAGGCGGTGAAGAAGCCCACCGTATAGACCGCCAGCGCGGCCAGCATGATGTAGGCGAGCACGCGCTGGGTGCTGTGGATCACGTCATAGCCGATCCCCGCCACCAGCGCCGCCACTAGCCCGAAACCGATGATCGCCGGCGCCTCGGGCAGGCCGACGAGTTCCTTCAGGGTGCTGGCCGCCAGCGACTGGTTGAGCGCGTTGAAGCCGATATAAGTGAACAGCGCCACGATCCACACCAAGAGCGCGCCGATATAGCCGAATTGGGGGCGTGACTGGATCATCTGCGGCAGGCCGAGGTGCGGCCCTTGCGTGCAGTGCAGCGCCATCAGCACCGTGCCCAGCGCGCAGCCACCGATCACCGCAAGGCTCGACCAGAACAAGTCCAGCCCGCCCACCACGCTGATCGCGCCCGTGGCTAGCGTGGCAAGGTGAGCATCGCCCATGAACCACACCGGCCACAGGTGATGCACCTTGCCGCGCCGTTCGGCGAGGGGGATGTAATCGATCGAGCGGCTTTCAACCAAGGCCATGCGGTCTGCGTCTCCCCCTAGTGCGCGCGGCTAGCCCGGCATCCTGATCTGGCGGCCCACGCCATTGGACGGCGGCAGGTGCGCTTGCCCTGCCACGAGCACTGCGGCAGCCGCGCGCATCGCTTCGGGCGCAGGAGCCGACTTTTCAGCGGCGGCGTCGACATGGACGAGCATGTGTTCGGCGGTTGCGATCACAGCTTCCTCGGCCCCCCGCACCATTTCGTGGAACAGGTGGAGCCGCTTGCCATCGCAGGCCAGCACGCGGGTGCGCACTTCCACGCTATCACCCAGCCTCGCCTGCCCTAGGTGGCGGATATGCGTTTCGACCGTGTACCACGAATGGCCCGCCGCGACGTAATCCGCACCCGCGCCGATAGCTGCGAGCACGACATCGGTGCCATCGCCGAACAGCTTGAGGTAGCAGTATTCGGTCAGGTGCTCATTGTAGTCGATCCATTCGGGCTGGACGGCGCACGCGATGGTGAGCATGCGCCCGTCGCCCATCAGCGAACCGATGGCTGGGGCAGCGCTTGCCTGCTCCGCCACCAGCCGCGCCCGGTGCGCGCGCGCGACCTGACCCGAAGCGAAATCGTTGCGTTCCAGCGCGTGGGTGAGGTCGACAAGGCAGTCGTCGCGCAGCTTTTCATAGGTGCGCAAGTCGATCCCGCCAGCTTGCTCGTCGCTCTGGCGGGAAATGGTCTCGATCAGCTCATCGGTCAGCTTGGGGCCGATCAGCTTGGTCCACGGCCATTCCATCGACGGGCCGAACTGGTGGAGGAAGTGGCGCATCCCTTCCTCGCCGCCCGCCAGCCGGTAGACAAGGAACGTGCCCATGAACGACCAGCGCATCCCTGCGCCAAAGCGCACGGCATCGTCGATCTCGGAGGCGGTCGCTACCCCGTCGTTGATCAGCCACAGCGCCTCGCGCCAGACGGCCTCGAGCAGGCGGTCGGCGATGAAGCCGTCGATCTCCTTGCGGACGTGAAGGACCTTCATGCCGATCCGCGTGTAAACCGCGGCGGCGATGTCTCTGGTCTGCTGGCTGGTCTGGTCCCCGCCGCAGATTTCGACGAGCGGCAGGAGATAGACCGGATTGAACGGATGGCCGACCACCAGCCGATCTGGCCGCGCCATGCCCGATTGAAGCTTGGTGGGGAGCAGTCCCGAGGTGGAAGAGCCGATCACCGCATGGGCAGGCATCGCCGCGTCCATTTCCGCCAGTAGGCGGATCTTGAGATCCTCGCGCTCGGGCAGGCTTTCCTGAATGAAATCAGCCTCACGCACCGCGTCCTGAATGCTGGCTGCGAAGGTCACGGTGCCTTCGGCGGGCAGCGCATTGCCGAACAGGCGGGTGAGCGCGCGGCGGGCATTGGCGATCACCGCCGTGGTCTTGCGCTCGATCTCGGGATCAGGATCGTAGATCGAAGCATCGATCCCGTTGAGCACGAAGCGCGCGGCCCAACCGGCACCGATCACGCCGCCGCCGACGATGCCGACCCGGTTGATCTCTGGGCGAATGTCTGGGGTCATCGTCGGTCCCTCAGCGCTTCTGCAGCTTGAGCTTTGTGCGCACTTCGGCGGGCGTCAGGATCCGGGCGCCCATGCCGGTCAGGATCTGCACTGCGCGCTCTGTGAGCTGGCCATTGGTCGCCAGCTGGCCCTTGCCGAGATAGAGATTGTCCTCCAGACCCACACGCACATTGCCCCCGGCAAGCGCCGCCATGGCAACAAAGGGCAGCTGATTGCGCCCGATGGAAAAGCCACTGAAAATCGCGCCCGGCGGCAGCTGGTGGACCATCGCCATCGTCGTCAGCGGATCGTCCGGTGCGCCATAGGGGATGCCCATGCACAGCTGGATCATCACCGGATCATCAAGCAGCCCATCACGGATCAGCTCCTTCACGAACACGAGGTGCCCGGTATCGAACACTTCGAGTTCGGGCCGCACGCCAAGGCGCTGCACTTCGGCGGCCATGGTGCGCAGCATGCCGGGCGTGTTGGTCATCACGTAATCCGCTTCGGCAAAGTTCATCGTGCCGCAATCGAGCGTGCAGATCTCGGGCAGCAGTTCCTGCACGTGGAGCAGCCGCTCCATCGGGCCGACCATGTCGGTGCCGGCCTCATCAAGCGGGAAGGGGTTCTCGCCGGGGCCGAACACGATATCGCCGCCCATGCCGGCAGTTAGGTTGATCACGACATCGGTATCGCTCGCGCGGATCCGTTCGACCACTTCGCGGTAGAGCGCAACATCGCGGCTACCCTTACCGGTTTCAGGATCGCGGACGTGGATGTGCGCGATCGCGGCGCCTGCCTTCGCTGCCTCGATCGCCGCATCGGCGATCTGCGCGGGGGTGATGGGCAGGCCCGGATGCTTGTCGGCGGTGCTGCCCGAGCCGGTGACGGCGCAGGTGATGAACGTCTCGAAATTCATGGGGCTCCCTCTCTGCCTTGACCGCAGAGCTTAATCGCGCGGGTCGGGATTGGAATGGCGAAATCGGCCTATGCCAGAAAATCGGGGCCGGCCTCAGTATTCTTAATGGTGAGGCAAAGCGCCGCTCATACTTTCAGCATCCGCGCGATTGCGCTGAGGAGGTCGCGTGTGAATGCCTTGGCGGCAGCGGCTTCGGTCACTGCGTTGAAGGCGTGGATCGCGCCGGGATAGGAGTGAAGCTCCACCGGCACGCCCGCCTTCACCAGGCGCAGCGCGTAATCCAGGTCCTCGTCAAGGAACAGGTCGAGGCTGCCGGTGCCGATCCAGGTCGGCGGGAGGCCTGCAAGGTCTTCGGCGAGCGAAGGGGAAAACCAGCCCTTGTGCGCATCGTCGGCGGCATAGTCGCCGCGCAGGGCTTCCCAGCCAAAGCGGTTGTGCGCGCGGGTCCAGACGAATTCGCCGGTGGTCGGGTTGCCATAAGGGCAGGGATCGCTGCCGGAGCGGTGATCGAGCATCGGATAGGTGAGGATCTGCGCGGCGAGCGCCGGGCCGCCAAGATCGCGCGCCATGAGCGCGGTCGCCGCCGCAAGCCCGCCGCCAGCGCTTTCCCCGGTGATGCCGATGCGCGCGGGATCTATGCCGAGTTCGTCGGCGCTGGCCGCCAGCCATTTGAGCGCGGCGTAGCAATCCTGCTGCGGGGCGGGGAAGGGGTGCTCGGGCGCAAGGCGGTATTCGACCGAGGCGACGGGAATGCCGAGCGCCGCCGCGATGCCGGAAGGCCCCTGCTGCATCGAACGCGCGGAGCCGATGACCATGCCGCCACCGTGGACATGAAGCAGGGCAGCGCGGCCTTTCGTTCCGGGGGCCGGATCGTACCAATAGACCTCCAGCGGCCCGCCTTCACCCGCGATCACCTTGACCTCCGCCGCGATGGGCGGCGCGCCGACGAAGGCGAAGCGGCCTTCGGATTCGATGCGGATGGTGGGCAAAGCCTCGCGCGTGAAGGCATTTTCTGGCAGCAGATCGATCAGCGGCAGGAGTTCCGGATCGACCAGATGGCGGGTGTTCATGCAGGCATCCTCGTACGGTTGGCTTTGCGCTCTCACCCTCTTCATTGCGGGGCGGCTGGCACTCGGCAAGGGCAAACTGCAGGTGCAAGGCGCCCTCGCGTTTCGCACCGTGGCGCAGCGCATCGCGGCGGTTGTTTTTGCGCGGGCCGGGGCGCACAACCGGCATGTGGCCGGGAGGCGCCACGTCCGGGAGAGACCATGACGACCGTTCGCGAGGCGACTTTCGCCCTGCTTGAAGCCTATGGAATGACGACGATCTTCGGCAATCCGGGATCGACCGAGTTGCCGATGTTCCGCGATTTTCCGGAGCATTTCCGCTACGTACTAGGCCTGCAGGAATCCGTCGTGCTCGCGATGGCCGATGGCTATGCACAGGCCACTCGCAATGCGGCGCTGGTCAATCTGCACAGCTCGGCCGGGACCGGCCATGCGCTCGGCAATCTCTTCACCGCCTACAAGAACCAAACGCCGCTGGTAGTGACTGCCGGCCAGCAGGCGCGCTCGATCCTGCCCTACGAGCCGTTCCTCTTCGCCCAGCAGGCGACCGAGTTTCCCAAGCCGTTCGTGAAGTGGGCCTGCGAGCCGGCGCGGGCGGAAGACGTTCCTGCCGCAATCGCGCGCGCCTATCATGTCGCGATGGAGCCGCCATGGGGCCCCACGTTCGTCTCGGTGCCCATTGACGATTGGGATCAGCCCTGCGAGCCCATCCCCGCGCGCCGCATGTTCGCGCGCAATCCCGGCGATCCGGCGGCGCTTGCGGAAGTGGCGGCAGCGCTGGCGAAGGCCGCGAGCCCGGTTATCGTGGTGGGTGCGGGGGCCGGACGAGACGGGGCTTGGGATCAGGTCATCGCGCTTGCCGAGCGCCACGGCGCGGGCGTCTGGGTCGCGCCGCTATCCTCGCAGTGCAGCTTTCCCGAAAACCACCCGCTGTTCCGAGGCTTTCTGACCGCCGGGCGCGAGGCGATCGTCGAGAGCCTTGCCGGGCACGATCTGATCCTCGTGCTGGGCGGGCCGATGTCGCTCTACCATGTCGAAGGGTTCGGGCCGCATGTGCCGGAGGGCGCAAGTCTCTGGTTTATCGGTGATAATCCGGTCCATGCGGCGTGGCTGCCCGAAGGCAATGCCGTGGTGGCCAATTGTCGGCTTGCGCTGGATACGCTGCTCGCCGCCGCCGCGCCGGTGCAGCGCGATCCACCGCCGCCGCCTGCGCCGCTGCCGAGGCTGGATGGAAGCGTGATGACCGATGCCTACGTCCTGCAACAGATCGCTGCGCTGCGCCCCGCGCGCTCGATCATCGTGGAGGAAGCCGCTTCCAGCCGGGGCGCGATGCATGAGCGCCTGCCGATCACCGAGCGCGACACGTTCTACACGACGGCCAGCGGCGGTCTCGGCTACGGCCTCCCCGCCGCGATCGGCACCGCACTTGCACGCCGCGGCGACAAGGTCGTCGCGGTGCTGGGTGACGGCGCCAGCATGTACGCGATCCAGGGCCTTCATGCCGCGGCGCAGCTGGGCACGCCGGTCAGCTTCGTGATCATCAAGAACGGGCGCTACGAGGCGCTCCACAGCTTTGGTCGCAAGTTCGGCATGCAATCGCTGCCGGGTACGCAGCTGCCCCATCTCGATTTCTGCGCGCTGGCACAGGCGCTAGGCGTGGCAGCGCGGCGGGCGGACACGGCGGCGGCACTCGACGAGGCGCTGGCGTGGTCGTTTGCCGCCGATGTCCCGACCCTCGTGGAGGCTGTCGTCGACTAACTGAGGAGGAGTGCCATGTCAGTGCCTAGCGGAGCGTTCATTCAGGTCTGCCACGTGGTGGATAACCTCGAGACCGCCTGCGCGCGCTACAACGAGCTCTTCGGCATGGGGCCGTTCATCGGGGGCGGGCAGGGCGTGCTTTCAGAGCATGTCTATCGCGGTGCGCCAGCAGAGCCGATCCGCATCCGCGGCGTGTTCGTGCAGAGCGGTGACCTCAATATCGAGCTCGTGGAGCTCGTCTCCACCGGCCCGAGCGCGTTCCATGACATGTATCCGAACGGTCAGCAGGGCATCCACCACATGGCTATGTTCTGCGAGGACTACGAAGGCACGCGCGACCGCTATGTCGCGGCGGGGATGCCGGTGGCGAGCGAGTTCGTGGTCAGCTTCGGCGCGCAGATCTGCTACATCGATGCGCGCGCGACGATGGGCCACATGATCGAGCTCTATCCCGAGAGCGAGATCATACGGGGCATGTATGCAAGGGCCCGCCATGAGTCCGAAAACTGGGACGGCAAGCAGCTGATCATCCCCTGGTAGGGCTGCCAGCCGTCATTCCTGCCAGCAGCCTTCGGCCAGAAAGCGCGCCATGCGGGCCTCGTCGGCGCTGACATCAAGCCCCTGCGCGCGCAGCCAATCGTCGCTGAAGAGCGTGGAGGCATAGCGCTCCCCGGAATCGCACAGGATCGAGACGATGGCCCCGTCCTCGCCGCGCGCCGCCATTTCGCCCGCGATACGCGCGCAGGCGACAAGGTTGGTGCCGGTAGAACCGCCGACCCGCCGCCCGAGATGGCGCGAGAGCGCGCGCGCCGCACCGATCGAGGCGCGGTCAGTCACCACTTCGGCACGGTCGATCACGCTGGGCACGAATGAGGCTTCGACACGCGGGCGGCCAATGCCCTCGACATGGCACGGCTCGCCGCTGCCGACGTGTCGCGTGCGGTCGTGCCAGTGGCGGTGGAAGGCGGACGATTCCGGATCGGCAAGGCACAGGCGCGAGGGGTGGCGATAGTAGCGCAGGAAGCGGCCGATGGTGGCCGAAGTGCCGCCGGTCCCCGCGCCGCAGACGATCCACGTCGGCACGGGATGCGGTTCGCGGCGCATCTGTGTGAAGATGCTCTCGGCAATGTTGTTGTTGCCGCGCCAGTCGGTTGCGCGTTCGGCAAAGGTGAACTGGTCCATGTGGTGTCCGCCGCATTCGGCGGCGATGCGGGAGGCTACCGCGTGGACGGTGCCGGGATCGGTGACGGGATGGCAGGTGCCGCCCAGCGCTTCGATCGCCGCGATCTTCTCGCGCGCCGTCCGCTCGGGGATCACCGCCACGAAAGGCAGACCGAGCATGCGGGCGAAATAGGCTTCGGACACCGCAGTCGAACCCGATGAAGCCTCCACCACCGTGGTATCGGGCCCGATCCATCCGCTGCACAGTGCGTGGAGGAACAGCGAGCGGGCGAGCCGGTGCTTGAGGCTGCCGGTCGGGTGGCTGCTTTCGTCCTTGAGGTAGATCGCAATGCCCGGCAGTGCGGCAAGCGGCACCGGGAGCAGGTGCGTATCGGCCGATCGCGCATAATCCGCCTCGATGCGGCCGATCGCCCAGTGGACCCAGGTTTGATGGGCCGAGGGCTGATCCTGCCGCGCTTTGGGCATGGTTTGCGGGGCGTGCATTCTCGTTCCTTCTGCCACTTCCAGCGCGGGCTGGCTTGGGCGAGGGAGCTTAGGCGAGGGGTGGGGGCGGCTCAAGGCCGGTGGCGGCTTTCCACGCCGCGCGCAGCATTTCCGGATCGCCCGCGCCGAAGACATGGCGGTCTGGCCGCACGAGCACAGCTTCGGCGTCGTGCCTGTCTAGCCAGCTTCCCAGCTTCCCGGCAAAGGGGGCGAGGGCTTCTCCGGCAAGCTCGCTGCGGCTGATCAGCCATGCGCCATGGCCAAGCCAGTCATCCAGTTTTGTCCCGTCTCGCGCAATGGACTGCGGGAAGTAGCTGCCTGCCCCCGGGCTGCCTGCGAGGATCGCGCCTGCCGAAATCGGCGGATAATCGGGCGGCGTGGTGGGCAGCTTGCCCAGCGCGCGGCCGATGCGCATCTTCGTGTCGCGCAAGAAGGCGCCCCAGCGACTGGTGGTGCAGACCATGCGGCCCATCATGATCGCCATCGCGATGGTCGCGCGCAGGTTGGGTTCGCGCTCGGGCTGGTAGCTGTCCAGCAGGCTCTCCGGCGCACCGTCCTTGATGACGGCGGCGAGCTTCCACGCGAGATTTGCCGCATCGCGCAGGCCAGAGCACATGCCCTGTCCGGCAAACGGCGGGGTCTGATGGGCGGCATCGCCGGCCAGGCAGACGCGGCCCTTGCGCCAGACGCGGGCAATGCGGGCGCGGAAGGTATAGACCGCCTTGCGCTCGATGCGCACCGCGCCGTCAACGTTCCATGGCTTCATCAGCCCCGCAATGGAGGCATCCGCGCTCACCTGTTCGGGCGTCTCGCCCGGCAGGATCATGAATTCCCAGCGATGCCGCCCTTCGCCCATCAGCACGCAAGTCGTCGGCCGCTTTGGATCGCAGATCTGGAGATTGGCCGTGGGCAGCCGCGAGGGATCATCAACCAGCACATCGACTACCAGCCAGGGTTCCTCGAAATCGAGATCGTCGAAGGCGATGCCCATGGCCTTGCGCACCGGCGAACGCGCGCCGTCCGCGCCGATCAGCCAGCGCGTGCGGATCGTGCGCAGGCCGTCAGGTGTGGCGATCTCAGCCGTCACGCCCTCGGCATCCTCGGCAAAGGCGTCAAGCTCCCAGCCGCCGTGCAGCGCCGCTTCGGGAAAAGTGGCGAGGCCGGAGCGCAGCGCCCGCTCGACCGAGGGCTGGTGGATCATGTTGGCGCCCGGCCAGCCGCCGGGGCCGGTGCGGTCGGAGCCTTCGAAGCACAGCAGAACCTCGCCGCGCGCATTGCGGAATTCGTAGCGCGAGGCGCGGCGGCTGGTGGCCATGACGGCATCGGCTGCACCGGCTTCCTGCAGGATGCGCATGCCTTCGTGATCGATGTGCGCCGCGCGGGGGAGCGGGTAAATCTCCGCTTCCTTCTCCGCGACGATCACCTTCACGCCGCGCTTTGCCAGCAGGATCGCCAGCGTGACGCCGGTCGGCCCGCCGCCGGCAATCAGGACATCGCAATCGAAGGCCATGGCCTTACCCTTCCGCGATCATCGTGCCTTCGATGTGGCCGAGACCGTCGATCTCGCAGCGCACGACATCGCCCGCCTGCAGGAACCGGCGCGGGTCCATCGCGGCTCCGACACCGCCGGGCGTGCCGGTGAAGAGGCAGTCACCCGGCTCCAGCGTCATACCCACGGAGAGGTGCTCGACTTGCTGCCAGATGTTGAAAACAAGGTGTGACGTATTGGAATCCTGCCGCTTTTTACCATTCACAAAGCAGCGCAGGCCGAGCGCATGAGGATCGCCCACTTCATCGGCGGTAACGATCCACGGGCCCATCGGGGCGTGGGTGTCAAAGCTCTTGCCCAGCGACCACTGCGGCGAGGCATGCTGCCACATGCGTTCAGTCACATCATTGCCGACGCAGTAGCCGAAGATCGCGGCAGAGGCGTCAGCGGCGGACACATGCTTGCCGCCCTTGCCGATCACCGCGACGAGCTCGACTTCATAGTCGGTGGTCATCTGGTCCTTGGCGATCTCGATACCGGCATAGGGGGCATTTACGCTGGTCTGTGCCTTGGTGAACCACACCTGCCGTTCCGGCGTCTTCATATTGGATTCAGCAATATGGTCAGCATAGTTTAGGCCGATTGCGAAGATTTTGCCCGGTCGCTGGACCGGTGCTTCGAGCGTGACTTCGGCCAGCGGAACGCCGCCCCCTGCGGCTGCCTTTGCGGCCAGATCGTCCTTCACTGCATCCCAATCGCGGATCAGGTCGATCATCGTTCCGTCGAAGCCGGTGTCGATGATCTTGTCGTCCACGACGATCCCGGTGCGGGTGCGGCCGTCGGCGGTGAATGTGGCGAGCTTCATGCGGGGGTTCCTTCGGGTTTGCGGCGGAAAAGGCGAGCCAGGCGCAGGCGCAGCGCCATGAGCAAGCCGACGAGGCGGGCGGGCGGGGCAAGGCGGCCAGCCTGCATGGGATGGGGCGAACCCCACTGTACTGCAAGCAGCGCCTGAAAGGTCTGCTTCTGCGGCGGATCGGCGGCGGTGAAGAGGTCTCCGTCGGTCCAGTGCTCAAGCTCGTTGCCAAACGGATCGAGCCAGTAATCGAAGATCTGGCTGCCCATGATGTGGCGGCCCACGCCCCATGCCGGTTTGCGGCCCGCCGATTTGAGATGCTGGTGGCCGAGCATCAGATCATCGAGATTTGCAACCTCGAACGCCGCGTGAAGCAGCCCCGGCGGGCCGGGCAGCTCGGCGAGGAACAGGGTGTGGTGATCGCTGGGCACATCGCCGCGATCGCAGCGCAGGAACGCGCCCAGAGGGACGCCTTTCGCCGCCTCCACTTCGTCCGAAGTGAGCAGGCCGAAGCGCCCCTTGTACCACGCCTCAGACTTGCGGAAATCGCGGACGCGCAAGACGGCATGGCCGATACGCTGGATATGGGCCGGCGCGTTCCTGAGCCGCAAAGGTGCGCGAAGGCGAGGCTTGGCCGCCGCCGTGTTGCGCGGCGGATCGGAGAGGGGCGGTGCGGGGGCGCGGACGTCCTGTCCGGCCACGACTTCGACCCGGTGGCCGTCCGGATCGACCAGCCGAACGACATGGCCGCCGCCGGGCTCCTCCAGCGCCTCGACAGGCACGCCTTCGGCGCTCGCAAGCGTCTCCAGATCGGCGAGCGAGGCAGCGCGCAGGCCCACCGCGAGGAAGCGCGCCTCCCCAGGCTCGGTCACATGGACGAAGGCCCGACCATCGCAGCCGCGCCCATAGAGCCGTCCGCCTGCCTCGAAAGTCTCGAAGCCGAAGTCGTTCAGAAAGCCGCGCATCATGGCGAGATCGGGTGCGGCGAAGCGGACATGTGCAACGTCCACTATTCTGATGATCGGCGCGATCGCCGGCATGGCGTTCTCTCCCGGCTGGCTCGCGCATGGGCTCCACGCGAGTCGCAGTTGACTATATGGTCAAATACCTTGTTTTTGACCATATAGTCAAGTATACGGGGGCATGGCATCGCATCCCGCCACTTCGTCCCCAACGCTGTCCCCCAGGGCCGCACGGACCCGCAGCGCGCTGATCGCCGCCGGCTTTGAGCTGCTGGCCGAAAAGCCGATCGATGCGATCCCGATCGATGAAGTCGTGGTGCGGGCGGGTGTGGCAAAGGGAAGCTTCTTCAACCACTTCGTGGATAAAGCTGCCTTTGCTTCTGCGATTGGCGACGAGGTCCGGCTTGAACTTGAGGGGCGCATTACTGCGGCCAACGATGGCATTGCTGATCCGCTCGTCCGGATTGCCGGCGGCATGCGCACCGGCGCGATCTTCGCGCTGGCTGAGCCCAAGCGCACGATCGTGCTGCTGCGCAGCCACGCGAACTCGACCCTCAGCAGCCACCCGCTCAATCGCGGACTGGCGGGCGACATGGCTGCGGCCATCGCTGGCGCACTGGTGCGCGAAGAGGCCCGGGAGGGCGGGGTGCTCTACTGGCTGGGCCTGTGTCAGGTGCTGATGGCGAACCTTGTGGAGCAACAGCCCAGCCTTGAAGCGGCGCGCAGGGCGCTCGGCGCGATGCTGGTTCTGGGCCTCACCGGGCTCGGTGCGACGCCGGAGCGCGCCAGGGAGATTGGCGAGGCGGCCTGCCGGGGGCTCTAGGCCGTAAACTCATGAACCGCGCCATCGAGGTTTAGGGCAGAATGGCTCAGTGCAAGGAGGGAAGGCGCAGGGATATGTCGATATCTCAAGCCTTACCGACGCAGCAATGGGCCATTCTGGCTAAACCCCTTCGGGGCGACCAAATGGCTTCCATCTCGAACCAACGCGCCCTTGGAAAGGCAACCAGCCTTCCCGGCGGGCGCATTGGCCCGATATGTTCGCCATTTGGTCGCCTCGATGGCGGGGTTTGTGAGTTTACGGCCTAGGCGGGCCCGGTTCTGGCCGGATCGCGCAGCACAACGGTCAGGTGGACCTTGAGCACCTCCGCCGGATCGGCATTGGCAAGCCCGCGCGCCATGTCGAGCGGGGCATGCCAGTAGTCGCCTGCGGCGACCGGATAGGTCTCGACACCCAAGGTCGCGAGGCCGCGACCCGAGATGACGTAGTAGAATTCCTCATAGGCACCGGTGCCGTTGCGATCATCGGCATAGTGGACATGGTTGCCCTCGGCCGCGCCGGGTGGAATTTCCAGGATGAGGAAGCGCGTCGGCGCGCCCTTGCCCTCAAAACGGAAGTGGCGGACGAGGACGCTGCCGGGGCCGCCGCGCATGTGCTCCAGGGTTTCGCGGGCCTCCCGGTCGCTCTCGATCGGACCTGGCGGCATCCTACATCGAACCGAGTTTCATGAAGAACGACCAGCGGTCCTGGCGCAGTTCGTCTGCGGTCATCGACGACAAGTCCTGCAGTTCCGCGCGCAGTGCGGTGCCAAGGCGCTTGATCGTTTCCGCATGGTTGCGGTGGGCGCCGCCGACGGGTTCGTAGATCACTTTGTGGATCACGCCCAATTGCATGAGATCGGGCGCGGTCATCTTCATCGCTTCGGCGGCATCGGGCGCGCGGTCATTGCCGCGCCACAGGATCGAGGCGCAGCCTTCGGGCGAGATGACCGAATAGACCGAATGTTCGAGCATCAGCACGCGGTTGGCCGAGGCGAGCGCAACTGCGCCGCCCGAGCCGCCTTCGCCGACGATCACCGCGACCAGTGGCACGCCGATCTCAAGGCATTTCTCGGTGCTGCGCGCGATAGCCTCGGCCTGCCCGCGCGCTTCCGCATCGACGCCGGGGAAGGCGCCGGGCGTATCGACCAGCGTGATGACCGGCAAGCCGAAGCGGTCGGCAATTTCCATCAGGCGGATCGCCTTGCGATAGCCTTCGGGCCGGGCCATGCCGAAATTGTGGCGGAGGCGCGTGGCGGTGTCCTCGCCCTTGGCATGGCCGATGACCATGACCGCGCGCCCACCGAGCCGCGCGAAGCCGCCGATGATGGCCTGATCATTGCTATAGAGCCGGTCGCCGCCCAGCGGCAGGAATTCCTCGAACAGGCCCTGCATATAGTGGATGAAGTGCGGCCGGGAGGGATGGCGCGCCACTTGCGTGCGCTGCCAGGGTGTCAGTCGCGCATAGAGGTCTGCGAGCTGGCGATGTGCCCGCTCGTCCAGCATCAAGGCTTCCGCCTCGCCGCTTCCGCTCTCGCGCAGCGCAGCAGCGCGCTTCGCGAGAGCTTCGATCGGCTTTTCGAACGACAGGTATTCCATCAAACCGTCCCGGTCACACTGTCATCGACATCCCGCGATAGATGCGCGCACGATAGCGTGAATCCTCGGCATCGGGGAGGGGGGTGCCGACAAGCAGCACAGCGCGGGCAAACCGGCGGACTTCTTCGATATGCTCGTCAAGGTCGCGCGGTTCTTCCGAGCGAACGCGGCGGGTAAGGTTGATCTGGTTGACCGGTGCGCCGTGGACCAGCCGCTCGTTCTCCACCGCGAGCGTGGCAGTGAACGAGTGCAGCGTCGTCTTGATGAAATTGGCGAGCGCGAAGGCCGGGCTCTTGTCACCCATCGGCACGTCGGGCGAGACGAGGACGAGCTGGCAATCATCATAGAGCGAGGCCTTGCGGGCGACGCGGAAATGATTGGTCAGATTGTCGCCCACCAGCCCTCGGAATTCTTCCGGCGTGAGCAGCGCATCGGTCGCGAACAGCCGGTTCGGCAGCGGCTGCATGGGGGTCGAGACGATCGTCGTGGGATGGCCCCAGCGGCGGATCGCCTCGTCCATCGCAGCCTCGATGCCGCCCTCCAGCCCGACGTATTCAAGCGGCGGGTTCTCGATATCGTCGAGCGGGTCCTTCAGCGCGGTGAAGGCGCCCTCGGTGCCGGTCATCATCACCACGCGCGCGACGTGGCAATCCACAATGAACTGGCGCGCGGTCTCGGCGAGGTAGTCGGTGAGATGCTCGCCGATCATCCAGACGGTGCGGCCGCGCATCTGGTCGAGCCGTTCCTGCTTGGGGCTGCCGAACAGTTCGCGCTCGGTGGTCGAGCGTTCGACGCTGAGGCCGCCCGAGGGCATGAACGTTTCGCCCGAGACGGCGCGGTCGGCGAGGAAGAACACCGTCGCCTGCGCCACGTCGGTCTCGGTCGGCATCTTGCCGAGGAAGAGCTGCGAGAGCACGCCGGTGCCGACTTTCTTGGCCTCGACCGCGATCTTGTCGCCGGGAAGGAAGGGTTCGTCTTCGGGCGGCGTCTTGAGCAGCCAATCGCGGTTTGCCTCAGGCGTATCTGGCCGCTCGCCCCATTCCGGGGAATCGAGGAAGTAGCCCGCGCCGCGCAGGCGCGCGACGAGTTTGGCGGCGATGTCCGGCGTCATCAGATACCGGTCCCAGGTGCAGACACCGTCACCTTCGCGCGCGCAGGCCAGCGCCAGTTCGCGGATCTCGCGCGGGTTGTTGGTATCGTGCGACATACGTACGGTATCGTTGCGCGCGAGGCGGCTGAGCAGGGCCTCCACGCGCACCCCGCGCCGGAGCGACTTCACCGCTGCGGCATGGATCGCGTTGAGACGCTTGTTGGCAAGGATCAGCTTTCCGCGCCGCTCGAACAGGCCCGGCTTGCCGCCGGTGCCGGCAAGGCGGTCGCCATCGACAGGACCGGGAGCAATCGCGTTGAACTGCACTTCGGGCCCGAGGTAGCGCGCCATCGATTCCACCATCGCGCGCTGGCCGGACTTGGAAACGGCATAGTCGGCGCGGTTGGGATAGGCGACCGCGAGGTACTTCTCGCCGCCGAAGTAGGACGAGACGTTGAGCACGTAACCCGACCCCTGCGCCTTCATGATCGGCACGACGTGGTGCATCAGCACGAAGTTCGAGATGAGATTGGCGTCGAGCGTGTAGTTCCAGGCATCGAGGCTCATGTCGACGACCATCTCTTCCGCGCCCGCAACGCCGGCGTTGTTGATGAGGTAGTCGATCCGTCCGAAAGCCTTGATCGTGGCATCGACCGCGGCCTTGAGGCTGTCGAGGTTGCTCACGTCCATGCCGGCCATCGTCTGCACGCGGCGTTCGACGCCCGCGAAGCCAATGTCTTCGAGTTCGCTGACGATGCGCGCGCGGGCAACTGCCAGTTCGCTCTCGCGCCGCGCGACCATCATGACCTTGCCGCCCGCGAGCGCGAGGAGCCGCGCGACCTGGCCGCCGATCCCCGCCGAACCGCCGGTGATCAGCGCCACCTTGCCGAGGTGCAGGCCGGTGATGTTCTCGCTGAAACCCGCCATCGCCTTGCGCGCGCCGGTCGCCTCACCGATGCTGCGCGGCACGTAGAGCGTGACTTCGGCGATCTTGCTTTCCTTGATCAGCACACGCGCGGCATGCCCGGCGGCAAAGCGCGTGTTCTCGCTCTCCGCATTGGAGAAGCGCACGATCTGGTTGCCCCATTCGCCCTGACGGCGGCGCCCATGGGCGACGTCGATCTCGCTCTCATCGCGCCAGATGCGGATCAGCTGCTCGATCGCAGCGCGCAGCACGTTGGCGTAGACGTTGTCCTTGCCGTCGCTGGCGTTCGACATGAAGATGAAGCGCGGCGGCTGCAGCAGCGAGCCATGGCGCTTCCAGTAACGGCTGAGCGTGCGGGCAAGCGCCATCGCGCCGACGAGTTCGACATCCATGAAGGTGTCGATCATGTCGTCTTCGGCATCGACCAGACGGCCGCCGAATTCGCCCGGGCCGAACACCGGCAGGAAGATCGCGCCGGTAATCGGCGTGTTGTTCTCGGTGTAGGCGGCAAGCGCGGCCTCGATCGTGGCGGGCTCGGTGCGGTTGAAGCGCACGATGGTGAGTGCGTCCCCGATGCCTTCCGCCTTGGCGCGGGCCTGCGCAATGGCGACGTCGGCCTGGCGCGGCACGCCGAGCAGCACGTTGGTGCCGCAGTTGATCTGGATCTTGGCGATCTCGAGCGCTTCCTCCCAGCCTTCACCCGCCGCGATGAGGATCGCGAGACCTGCGCCATCCATCGAGCGCATGGTGGGGCGCGCGAGGTAGGTCGAGCGCTCTTCCTTGCGCACGGTCATGCCGTGGGTCACTTCGAAATCATGGCCGTTGTAGGCGGCGGACTCGTCGCTGCCGAGGAACACGCAGGTCGTTGCGATGTCGTCCGGCACCGGGAAGGTCTTGGCCTTGGGGGCGCCGCCGGTGCTGCGCTCCAGCGACATCATGTCGAAGAAGGTGTTGGCGGTGGTGCCCTGCTCGTCGCCGCGCATCGTGTCCATCGCGGCAAACACGGTGCGGATCCGCTCGCTCTCGATGGGGCCGGGGAAGACGAGATTGACGCGGATGCCGCGCGGCCCGAGCTCGAGCGAAAGCTCGCGCGACCAGGCGTTCATCGCCGCCTTGGGGACGACGTAGGCCGCGCGCGCATAGTAGGGCGTGCGCGAGAAGATCGTCGAGACGTTGATGATCGAGCCGCCTTCGGGCATCGCCGCGGCGACCGTGCGGGCGAGGTTCCACGCGACACCGAAGATGTTGCGCATCGCGGCGGGGACGGTTTCAGTATCGGTCGAGCCGCGCTTCTGGAGGGCGGCAAGCTCCTCCTCGTCAAACGGAAGCTGCTCGATTGGCTGCTTGGGGCCAGCCGAACCTGCATTGTTGACGAGGATGTCGATGCGCCCGAAGCGCTTGACGACATCGGCCACGCCATCACGCACGGACTGCGGATTGCCGCCATCGAGAATGACCGTGGCAAGGCGCGTGGCATCGACGCCGCTGGCCGCACGCATGGCTTCGGCGGCCGCCTCAAGGCGGGCCTGGGTGCGACCAGTCATGACGACGGTGGCGCCCTCGGCGAGGTAGTGGCGCACGATATAGCCGCCGAGATTGCCGGCAGCGCCGGTCACAAGTGCGATCTTGCCTGCCAGCCTGCCGGAGGCGAATTGCGCTGCGAGCGGCGCGGTGGCGATAGTCTTTGCCTTGGCCATGTCACTCTCCTGAAGAATGCGCGCGAAGTGCTGCGCCGGTTTGAGGTGGTACTAGGCCTGGGGAGGGCAGCTGGAAGGTATGCGCCGCGCTATCGCGGTGCTCTCGTTCGTTGTCTTCGGCTAGGCATTGCCGCCCTCCGCTTCCCTGACGGCCCAGGCTTCGAGCAGCGCATCGCGGCTGCGCAGGCCCATGGCGGGAAGGGCGTGGTTGACGACGTAAGTGGCGCCCGAATGGCGGTTGTCCCACATCGACTGGTGGGCTTCGGGGAGGCCGTCCCACGCGACGACTTCGGGTTCGGTCACTTCGAGCAGGCCCGCGGCGATCATGTCGTTCATGCGCGCGACTTCGAAGGCGTTGCACAAGTGCGTGCCGAGGATCGAAGCGGTGGGCATGAGGATCTTGCGCTGGCGGGTCCAGACCTGCGGCGCATAGAACGTGAAGCGGCTGCCGGTAAGGTCTTCGGCAAAGACGACCCGCCCGGTGAAAGGCTTCACCAGCGAGGTCGAGACGCCGAGCGTATCCTGCCCGGTCCGCTCGAACACCAGATCGGGCGCGCCGCGCGGGTTATCGGGCGAGCGCAGGATCTTGCCGATGGCCGAACCGAACGGCTTCATCACGCGGTCCTGATAGTCGCGCACAGCCGCCTTGAAGACCTCGATGTCGGCCTTGGCATCGGGCAGGCGCGGCATCGTATCGGGCCAGAGGAAGTTGTCGCCCTCGCGCCGGCGGATGCTTTCTAGGCTGACGATGCCCTCGATCGCGTCTTCAAGGCCAAGCGAGCCGAGGAATTCGCGCTGGCCGTCCGTGGTGGTGGCGACGACGCTGCGCGCGTTGAAGCGGCGCGCGGCCTCGATGATTTCGAGGCCCATGTCATCAAGCAGCGCTTCCGAGCCCGGGCCGTAATAAATCAGCACCGCCTCGCCGCCGCGCAGCGCGGCACGGCGCAGCATCTCTTCCGGGCTTGCCTTGCCGGGCTTGCCCATGAAGCTGAAGTGATAGCCCGAGGACGCGCCGTAGAAGGCCAGCGTGCCGTTCTCGGCCAGAAGCTGGAAGCTGCGCGGGAAGGCCGTTTCGCCGGCGTGGCTGACGACATAGTCAGCGAGCTTACCGCCGTTGAGCGCCTTGTATTCCTCGACCAGTGGCTGTCCGGCAGCTTCCCAGGCGCGGGCTTCCGCCGCGTCTTCGGGCACCGTGGTGTAGAGATCGGCGAAGCGCGGGCCCTTGCGGTTGATCGCGCCGACTGCACCTTGCTGGCCGGTGATGAACGCGGCGCGGTCCGGGCTGGAGACGAGGCCCGTGACTTGAAGCCCAGTGCGCACCGAGGAGCGCAGCGCATCGAGCCCGGTGCCAGTGGCGGCACCTTCGACGAAGAGCGTGAGGCCCGGGGCGATCTGCAGCGTGGTGAACAGGCAGCGCGAGATCGTGCCGAGGTTCAGCACATAGCTGCCAGCCTGCTCCAGAGTCAGGTTCGGCGGGACCTTGTGCATCTGCGGTGCCTGCACGGTCAGGAACTGCGCGTGGCTGCCCGTTTCGGTCTCGTAGCCCTGGATCGAGAAGTCGGCATACATCGGATCGTTGCCGACTGCGGGTGAGAGCAGATCGTTGGTGCCCGAATAAACCGTGACGAGATCGCCGACCTTGACGCGCCCTTCCGAGCGCGTCTCGCTGCCGAGCGCGGCGACGAGCGCAATGCCGCCCGAGCCGGTGATCTGGACGTCTTCCTCGTGGCTATCGAACGGCGAGACGGGGATGCCGGTAAGCGCCCAGATGTCGTTGAAGTTGACCTCGCTGGTCAGCATGTAAAGCAGCGCTTCGTTCGGCGCGGGCTCGGGCACCTTGACGATCAGCTCGCGCTCGTGCGTCGCGGGCGGGCCGAAGCGCGGGGCTCCAGTGTCCGGATCGCGGGCGATACCAAAGGCATACTGGTAGGGCGGGATCGCGGTGACGCCGGGGTAAAACGGCGCGCCGACAGGGAGCAGATCGCCGTTCGCTTCGAGCTCGGCCGCACGGGTTTCATGCTCGCTGTCGATCCATACGCCATCGCGGCGGACGGGAAGCGGCGGCGCGACCTTGTCCATGAACTGGCGGATGCCGGTCTTGCCGCCTTCGGGATCGATGATCGCCTCGGCGAACAGCGCGGCTTCGCGGGAGAGTCCGGCTGCCATTCCCGAGATGAGGCCGGTGCGGACGGCATCGAGGGCGCGCGCGCCGGCGGTGCCGCGGCCCGCCCAATCGAGTTGGCGCAGGATGCGCTGAAGAAAATCGTCTGTGAGGACGGCGTCGAGATCGACGGTAGAGGGCTTCTCCCACAGCACGGTCGCTTCTTCGCGGACGGCGAAGGCTTTGCCCAGCGGGCTTTCCGCGCCGTGCTTCACCCATTCACGCACCATGGCGTGGGCTTCGGCAAGCGCATCGCGGTGGCCTTCGGCCAGCGCATCGACGAGACCAATCTCCTGCGCCTGCGCAGCATCGATGCTGCGCCCGCCGAGGATGAGATCGAGCGCATCGCGTACGCCGGTTGCACCGTGGCGGTCTGCCAAGAGGCGCGGCAGGCGCTGCGTGCCGCCATAGCCCGGCAGCAGGCGCAGGCGGATTTCGGGCTGGCCGAAGCGCGCGGTGGTTTCGGCCACGCGGACATGACAGGCGAGCGCGAATTCCATGCCGCCGCCAAGCGCGACGCCCTGAACCGCCGCGATGCAAGGCTTGCCCATCAACTCGATCTTGCGAAACGCGAGCTGTGCGTTGTTCGGCAGCACCAGCGCTTCGTCGTGGCTGTGGATTTCCTCCAGCATCTGCCGGATATCCGCGCCCGCGACGAACGAGCTTGTGCCCTCGCCGGTGAACACAACCGCGACGACGTCGTCCTTGCGGCTGAGGTGCTCGACTACAATCACCAGTTCGTCGATCGCGCGTTCGTTGAGCGCATTGACTGGCGGATTGGTGACGGTGACCGTCGCGACGCGCTTGCCGGGGGCGACGGCGTTGTACTGGATCAGGAAGTAGCGATAGCGCTCAAACAGTGATTGCTCTTCCGACAGCCGCTGCTGGCGCTGCCACGCATCGATCGCGGTCTTGAGTTCGGTCAGGCTTTCCGGGTTGCGCAGCGTGGTGACGTCACCGATTTCGCCGCCTTCGACCAGCGCGCGGACCATGCGGCGCATGTACTTGCCCGAACGCGTTTCGGGGAACTGGCTGACCTCGATGAAGTCCGCCGGAACCGCGACTGCGCCCTTTTCGGTGCGTACGAGGTTGAACAGGCGCTGGCGGTCTTCCTCGGTCAGCTTGCGGCCCGCGACGGGGACGACAAAAGCAAGCGGGGTCAGCCCCTTCTCGCGGTGCGGCGCGCCGACGACGAGAACGTTGCCGACCGGCGAATTGGGATCGAGCGCCTTGTCGCGCAGCACGGCGCCTTCGATTTCCTCGGTGCCCATGCGGTGGCCCGAGACGTTGATGACGTCATCCGAGCGGCCGTGGAACGAGAACGAGCCATCGGGATGGGCAATGGCGAAATCGCCTTGCGTATAGGCCCAAGCGCCCTGCCAGCGGCTCCAGTAGCCGCTTTCCCAGCGGCCCGCATCGCCGCGCCAGTCGCCCAGCACGCTGCCGTCCTTGACGTGGAAGTTGAGGGCATCGCCCCAGATCGTGCGCGCAAGATACGGGTAGGGGGCGGCGATGACGATCTCGCCCTTTTCGCCCGGCTCGGCGCGGCGCCACTTGACGCCTTCGCTGCCAGCGCGAGCGAACGGCGCGGCGCCGGGCGCTGCGTTCTCGTCCTCGACCCAGACATCGCCGACAATCCACGGCAGCGGGAAGGCATGGGCATCGGCCTGCAAGGGATAGTCGGCGTTGCCGTAGAAATGCGTCCAGGCAATGCCGCCGTGCTCGGTCGCCCAATAGCTGTTGATGTACTGGCGGGTCACGTGCTCCATGCCGAAGGACTGCACGCTGGGGCTGGTCGGCTCGGCGCAGAACGTCGCGACCCGCAGCGAGCCCATGTCATAGCGCTCGACGTCGGCGAGGTTCGACGGATCGGACATGATCGACTTGAGGAAGGTGACGCCCGCCTTGAAGATCGTGATCCTGTGGCGCTCGATCATTGAGGCGAAGCGGCCCGCGTGCGGAAACACCGGCGAGCCTTCGAAGACCACGGAGGTGACGCGCGAGAGCAGCGACGCGGAAATCTGATAGCTCTGGCCGGTGATCCAGCCCGGATCGGCGACGACGAACATCGTGTCACCCGGCCGCGCATCGAAGGCGACCTGCATCGTCTGCGCGATACCGGCGGTATAGCCGCCGTGGACGTGGACGATGCCCTTGGGCTTTCCGGTCGAGCCCGAGGTATAGATGAAGAACAGCGGATATTCGGAATCGACCGGAAGGGGCTTTGAGCTGGCCCAGATCGCGCGGACGAATTCCGCATCCGGCAACGCCATCAACGCCTCTTCGCTGGCCACGCCTGCATTCTGGAGGATCGTCTCCAGCGCTGCGTCGGTCAGCTCATGGCTCCAGCGGTCGCGTTCGGTGCGCCAGACGATGTCGGGCTGCGCGGTGTGGCGCACGACGATCACGGTATCGACGCGCGGGGGGAGGGTGACGAGACTGGAAGCGATGGCAAGGCGCACGCGGGCGGCATCACTCGCGCCGATGCGGCCGGTTTCGCCCAGCTTGATCAGCGCACGGCCCACCCCGCGCATGACGTCGGAGCGTTCGACGGTGACTTCGCCTGCCAGCGTTTCGGCGACGGTATCGGTGATGACGGCGGCATCCGCCGCATCAAGGCCGAGGTCGGTGGCGGCCAGCACCGAAAGCGCGGTGGAGACCGGCACGTAGTTGTCGAGCGCGGGGTCGGTATAGGCGGTCTTGAACGCGGCGACCTGCGCATTGCGGTAGCTGCCGTCAGACGTGACGATGACGCGGGCGCCGGCGTCCGCAATGCGGTCCGAGAGGGTCTTGTCGCTGAAGCCGCCGAAAACGGCTGTGTAGACGATGCCCAGCCGCTTGGCTGCCTCGGTCCAGAAGATCTGGGGCACGATGCTCGGCATGTTGAGCGCAATGCGATCGCCCGCTTTGAGGCCGAGCCCTTCAAGCGCGACTGCGCACTTGGCGACTTCGAGCAGGAGGCGCTTGCGGCTGACGGTGAAGGTATCGACCGGCGCGCCGCGCCCGCCATCTGCCGCCATGTCCCAGCGGTCGCCCTCGAAGATCAGCGCGGCTTCGGCGCCGTGTCCCGAAAGGACATGACGGTCGATCTCGTTGAACGCGGCATTCGTGCGAGCGCCGGTGAACCAGCGCCAGTGGGGCGGGGTGCTGTCGTCGAACGCCTTGGTCCAGGGAGCGAAGGTTGCCGGGAGTTCCGGGGTGACGGGCGCGCCCGTGGCGGCATCCCAGCCCGCCCAGGCGCCAGCCTCGTTCTTGGCAAGCCACGCGCCATCAGGCCCGCAATTGGCCACGAACCAATGGATGCGCCGCGCGGCGATGTCGCCGTGGAATGCGCCGGGATCGGCGAGCGCAGCAGCGCGCATGGCTTCCCAATCCGCGCGGGTACGCACCGGATTGATCTCGGCCTGCGGGGCCCTCTCGATAACTTGGCCCTCGGTCATGACCGAATCGCCTCTCCCTTTTTGGTGTTTGCACCGACAGGGAGCCTCAACATCGCAGTCTTGGCAATATCATCACTCGGGCGCGCACGAATGCGCAAGAAACTACGAAAATCTGGACTAAATGCGAAATATCGTTTGTTTCTCGCACCATGACCGAAACAGTGGCGTTGAGCGCGCTGGTTCGCTGGTGCAGCCATAAAACATCCAAATGGGTTAATAGCCAGGGGCCGCGACAAGCCCTTCGATAGGGGATATCCACAGGATAAGTAGCGCAATTTTTTCCCGAATGTAACTTTCCGTTATCCCTTTCCCGATCCGCCCACTCCGGCCGTCACGCACCGAAATCGCTGATTGCGGTTAGAAATGACGCTCCGGAAATGCCCCTTGGGGCATGTGCGACGAACCGGGCGAATTACGCTGTCTGTTGCAGCATAGACGCACATTTGCGCGGTTTCAGCGGGCGGAAAGTCCGAGCTCAGCTTCCATCATGCGGCGCATCTCGAACTTCTGCGCCTTGCCGGTGACGGTCATCGCGAAGCTTTCGACGACGCGGACATGGCGAGGGACCTTGTAGTGCGCAATGCGGCCGCGGCAGTGGCCGAGGATGTCGTCCGGCCCAAGCGCGGCACCTGCGCGGGCGATCACCCAGGCGCAGACTTCCTCGCCGTACTTCTCGTCGCTCACGCCGAAGACCTGCGCGTCGGCTACATGCGGGTGGGTGAGGAGGAACTCCTCGATCTCGCGCGGGTAGATGTTCTCGCCGCCGCGAATGATCATGTCCTTGATGCGGCCGGTGATGCGTACATAGCCTTGCGCATCCATCGTCGCGAGATCGCCCGAATGCATCCAGCCATCGGCGTCGATTGCCTCGGCGGTCCTGGCCGGATCGTCCCAGTAGCCGAGCATGACGGCATAGCCGCGCGAGCAGTATTCGCCCTGCTCGCCGATCGGCAGGGTCTGCCCATCCGGCCCGACGATCTTCGCTTCGGCATGGGGATGGACACGCCCGACAGTGCCGACGCGCTCTTCCAGCGGATCGTTGCGAGCGGTCTGCGTGGTCAACGGGCTCGTTTCGGTCATGCCGTAACCGATGGTGACTTCGCGCATGCAGAGCCGGTCGATCACCTGCCGCATCACGGTGACCGGGCAGGGGGAGCCTGCCATGATGCCGGTGCGCAGAGTGGAGACATCGGTCGTATCCAGCGCAGGCTGGCCGAGCACCGCGATGAACATTGTCGGCACGCCATAAAGCGCGGTGCAGCCCTCGGCTTCCACGGCCTGCAGAACAGCCGCCGGATCAAACGCCTCACCGGGATAGACCATCGCCGCGCCGCTGGTCAGTGCCGCCATATTGCCCAGCACCATGCCAAAGCAGTGGTACAGCGGCACCGGAATGCAGATGCGGTCTGCCTCGGTCAGCGCGATCGTCTGCGCGGTGAAATAGCCGTTGCCCAGGATATTGCGGTGGGTGAGCGTGGCGCCCTTGGGAAAACCGGTCGTGCCGCTCGTGAACTGGATATTGATCGCGTCATCAGCACCCAGGCCAGCGCCCGCTGCGGCAAGCTCGTCTGCATCGGCGGTTGTGTCGAGCGTATCCCACGGCAGGAAACCCTCATGCGCGTCTGCGCCGATGGTCACGATATGCCGCAGATGGGGCAGCTTGGCCGGGCCGATCTCACGCAACATCGCAAGGTAGTCGCTGGTCTTGAAGCGTACTGCGGTGACGAGCAGGCTGCAGCCGACCTTGTTGAGCGCGTATTCGATTTCGTTGACCCGGTACGCCGGGTTGATCGTGACGAGGATCGCACCGATCCGCGCGGTGGCAAACTGGATCACCGTCCATTCCGCGCAGTTCGGCGCCCAGATGCCGACACGGTCTCCCGCCGTGATGCCGAGCCGTAGCAGCCCCGTCGCGACGCGGTCCACCGCCGCATCGAGCTCGCTCCAGGTCCAGCGCAGACCTTGATGGCGCGATACTAGGGCCAGGCCATCGGCCCAGCGCTCCGCCGCGTGGCGCAGCGCCGTGCCGATGGTGGTATCGAGCAGGGGTACCTCGGTCGGCCCCTTGGCATAGGACAAACCGCGCACCCCCGCTGTCCTCAGAACTTCACGCCTGCGGTTACGCCGTACATCCGCGGATTGCCGATGTGGTTGTAATCGAGCCCGAAGCCGGTGAGATCGATGCGCGAGGTGAAGTAGAACTTGTTGCCCAGATTGCGCGCCTAGGCCGAGAGGCTGTAGCGCCCGTCATTGCTATTCCAATCGATGTGGCCACCGAAGAGCGCGTAGGATTCCTGGCGCAGGCGCGGGATGTTGATGTTCTCGAAGAACTGGCTCGATTGATAGGCCACTTCGGGATGGACCGAAAACGCGCCGAAGCCGCCTTGGACCACGGTCCAGTCGAAGCTCGCGTTGAAGGTCAGCGAAGGCGCATTGGAGAGGCGGTTGCCGGAGACGTTGACGCCGCTGACGATGCCCTCCTTGATCTTCGTCGAAAGCAGGCCAAGCCCGCCGTGGAAGGTGAAGGTATCGCTCGGCCGCACGGTCAGCTCGGCCTCGGCGCCGTAGAGCTCGGACTTGGGAATGTTGAGCAGCTGCTGCGAGGCATCCGCCGGGTTCACGTTGATGAACTGCTGGTTCTTGTAGGTATAGTAGAACGCAGCCATGTTGAGCGTGATGCGGCGATCCCAGAACTGGGTCTTTGCACCGGCTTCGAACGCGGTGACCTGTTCGGCCTTGGCGACGCCGAGTTCGGTCGGCGTGAAGAAGGCCTGCGCGTTGAAGCTGGGCGCACGGTAGCCGCGGCTGACGCTGGCGTAGAGCAGATCGCCGCTTGCCAGCTTGTAATCCAGCCCGATCTTGCCCGAGAGGTTGTTCTGCTTGAAGCGCAGGTTCGAGAGCGGGATGAGGTTCGCGACGAAGCTGTCGTCAACGCCCAGCGCATCGGACGAGAAGCCGGTCTGCTCGCCATCGTCGTGGGTATAACGCAGGCCGCCGCGCACGGTCAGTGCATCGGTGAGCTTGTACTTGAGATCGGTGTAGAGCGCGAAGCTCTTCTTGACCTGATCGAACTGGTTGCGGACCTTGCAGGCCACCGGCAGGGCATCAGCGCAGTCCTGCGCGTTGATCACGCCGTCCTCGTTCGCGTCGGTGCCGTTGAACACTTCCAGCGTGGTCTGGTTGTAGACCTTCTCCCGGTTGAAATAGGCGCCCAGGATGAAATCGAACGGCCCGCCGGTATTGCTGGTCAGGCGCAGGTCCTGCGCAAACTGGCTGGCCCGGTCGAAGTAGGGCACTTCAAGGTTTCTGGCGGTGATGCCGTCGGTGTCTTCCTTGAAGAACAGCGAGCCCTTGTCATAGCTGGTGATGCTGGTGACCGCGAGCGTATCCGAAACATCGTAGTTCACGGTGAGCGCCACCGAGGTGGTTACCGCGCGGCGCTTGTCACGCACGTTGGAGGCGATCTGGAACTGGCCAAGGCCGGGGCGGTTGACCGCTTCGGGTTGGGCGTAAATCCCGTAGTTCTGCGGGTTCTGGAAGCTGTGCGAGGCGCGCAGGGTGATCTTCACCCGGTCGCTCGGCTCCAGCTTGAGCGTGCCGCGCAGGCCCCACTCATCGGTGCTGGCGAGATCGGGAAAGCCGGGGTTGACGTTCTTGAACCAGCCATCGGCCTTGGCATAAGTGCCCGCGATGCGCAGCGCGGCCTTCTCGCCCAGCGGCACGTTGACCGCGCCGTTGAGGTCGACGCGGTTGTAGTTGCCGTAGCCGGCGTTGAAGTATCCACTGGTTTCGCCGAGCTTGGCATCGCGGCTGATCAGGTTGACCGCACCGCCGGTGGTGTTCTTGCCGTAAAGCGTGCCCTGCGGCCCGCGCAGCACCTCGACGCGCTCGATATCGTAGAGCGCGATGCCGAGGAACGCGAAGTTGCCCTTGTAGACTTCGTCGTAATAGGTCGCGACCGGGCTCGACTGGTTGAGGCTGAAGTCCGACATCGAGACGCCGCGCAGTGCGAAGATCGGGGTGTTGTCACCCACGGTCGAGGTCAACTGGAGGTTGGCGACCTTGTTGACGAGGCTGTCGACGCTGGTGATGCGCGACTTGGACAGCGCATCACCGCCGATTGCCGAAACCGAGATCGGCACGGACTGCAGGTTTTCCGAACGCTTTGCTGCGGTCACGACGATTTCGCCGGAGTCTTGCGCCTCGGTGCCGGTCGTCGCCTGTGCTGCCTGCTGCGCAACGGCCGGCTGCGCCGCGAGCAGGGCGGCCAGCGCGGCGCTGGAAAGAAATACAGTCCTCATGGGTTTTCCCTCGCTTCTTTTCAAATTTCTCTGATTATTGTGATTGATGCTCATGCGTCTTGGCAAAACCGGCCACCAGACGCGCTCTCATCGCGGCGCGTTCCAGGCGGAGCGGGTTTTGGCGCAGGCGCCCGATTTCCTCGGCTGTGTAGGGCTGGAAATTCTGCGGCACATGCGCCGGATCGAACCGGAACAAGGTCCAGTTGACGAGATTGGCCAGGCGGTCATCGGGCAGATCGACGGTGGCGACACCCGGCACGCGGCCGATGAATTCGCGCCCGCCCGGCACGCTGAGGAAGCGCGCGACAATGCCGCGCATCGGTGGGTTCGAATGGTCATCGCCGCCACCATCCGGGCGATGGCAACCCTGGCACTTGAGCTGATAGTCGGTGCGGGCCTGATAGGCATCGCGCACGCCGGGAATGGCTGCCTCATCCGCTTTCACTGCTGCGCTTGCCGCCAATCCAAGGCCAAGCGGAAAGCCTGTGAGAAGGGCAAGGCGGCCGGGCTTCATTGGCCGCCCGCAGCGGCGTGGAGCTTGCCGACATCCTGCGCGGAAAGCGAAGTGCCGCCCGCCCGGATTGTCGCCACTTCGGCTTCGGCGAAGGGCGTGAAGGCGGGGCCGGTCTTGGCAATCTCGGTACCGACGTGGTTGAGCACCGCCGCCACCGAGGCATCATCGAGCGTCGCCTGCGCGGGCATCACTCCGGCATAGGGCTTGCCGCCGACCTTGATCGGGCCGCTCACCCCGCGTGTGACGACGAGCGCGAGATAGCGGCGCCCGGCATCGCTTGACGCCATGACGCGGAAGTCCTCGCCAAGCGGCGGGAAAACGCCGGGCACGCCTGCACCGGTCTTGGTGTGGCAAGCCGCGCACCGGCCATAGATCGCCGCGCCATCCGCCGCAGCGTGGACCGGCAGCGTCAGGCCGGCGAGGGCCGCAGCACCGCCTGCGACGAAGGCGAGGGAGGCCGCGCGTTTCACTTGGCCGCCGGCAACGCTACGCCGATGACCGCCGCCACCGAGCAGTTGTAGATCGAGCTCTCCGAGCCGAGGCACCAGTTGTAATCGTTGTTCGATTGCGGCCGGACCTGCGGGCGATCACCTTCGTTGCGGTTGCACAGGCACTGCCCGCACGAGGAGGTGCCGCAGCAATCATTGTAGCTGATGACATAGGCGCGGCCATCGGCCGGGTTGGTGCAGGTGCCGATCCAGGTGATGGGCGACATTTCGGTGCCCGGCGGGCAGGTGTTGACCGAGCCGCCGCAGCATGAGCAGAGGAACCCGTCGATGGCGCAGTAGCGCCAGTAATCGCAAGATGACTGATCGCCCGGATCCTGTTCAAGGCCGGAGACAACGGCAGGCCGGGCAGCGCCCGCGCCGTGTGCGCCGTGCGGCGCTTCCGGGGCCGGCGTTGCCGCGCGGGCAACGGGAAGCAGCGGGATGGAGGCCGCACCGGTCATCCCCGCGCCCAGAAAGGCGAGCAGCGAACGGCGCGAAGTGCCGCGGGCAATCCCGCGCGCGAGGTTTTCAGTGAGCTTGTCGAAACGCGCCATGGGTCAGGCCTCCTGATGGTTGTGCGCCTGGCGGCGAGAGAGAAATTCCTGGATCGAGGCGACGCCCCGTTCCTTTGCCTCGAACAGGCTTTCCAGATGTTCGCGGCTATTGATAAGGCCGACCGAGGCGACGCGGCCTTCCTCGTCTAGCAGTACGGCATAGGGCAACTTGGAAACGCCAAACGCGCGGCCCAGCGCTTCGGACAGAACCATCGGCAGCGCCTCCAGCCCATGTTCGCGGGCCATCGCGAGATAGCCGGACTTGCTGCCGTCGCCCGCCATCACGATATCGAGCCAGCCAGCCTCGGCGCGCGCGGCGCTGCGCACCACGGGCAGCAACGATTTGCACATCGGGCAATCGGGCGATGCGAAGAACAGGAGCTGGCTGCGGCCATCACGAGTGCCGCCAATGGCGACGCCCGCGCCGTTCACGTCTGCCAGCGTCATCGGTGTGGCCTTTTCGCCCAGCGCAACCTTCTGGTGCAGCGTGAGCGCGCCGGCCGGGGCAATGCGTTCGTGGAGGATGCCGACCTGACGCGCGAGCGCGGCGATCAGCAGGGCTTGGCCGATGACCGCCGCCCACAAGAGGATCTGGCTTGTCAGCATCAGGCTGCTTTCCATTGCGGCGCCGGGATCGCGAGAAGTTCGCTGGCGCCAAGGTAGAGTGCAAGGAGCCCGGCCGCCGCGAACGGGGCATCGAGCGTGAGCGGCGCGTCCGGAAACAGGGCAACGGCTGCGGCCAGCAGCGCGAGGCCGCCAGCGCGCAGCATTTGCGCCGTGCTGACGGGCTTGGGGCGCGCAGCAAGATCGCACCCGCAATCGAGCGTTTCGCCCCGGCGGCGGGCAAGGGCGAGGGCATATGTGCCCCAGACCAGTGCCGCGATGACCGCGCCGGCAAGGCGCAGCGGCGCTGCCAGCAGGCAGGCGGCTGCAACAAATTCCAGCGTCCCGGCAAGCACCAGCAGCAGCTGGCCCGGCACCGCGCCGACGCCAACGAGCCGCGCGGTCGCCTCAGCCAGCCGATCGCGGGCCAGAACCTTGTGCAAGGCCGAGGCCGCGAGCAGGCCCACGCAGAAGAGGACCAATGCGGCCATCAGGGCACCTGGATCACGATCGGATTGGCCGCGACGGTGGCCCCAAGCGTGCGCACGAACGCGCCGGTCGCCGCATCATAGATGTCGATCGCGCCGCCGGCCTGTGCGACCACGAGATGCGGTGTCGCCTCACGCGTCACGGCAATGGCGACAGACTGGCCCTTCAGCGCAATCCGCATGGTGCGGGCCTTCTTGGCCGGATCGACCACCCACACCTCGCTGCCGCCGTCCTTGTGGCTGCCTTCTTTGCCGTAGGGGCTCATCAGCACATAGAGCTTGCCCGCGGCATCGGCGTTGATGACCTGCCAGCCGCCGGGACGCCATTCCGGCGATCCGCCATCGGCTGTGCCGACGCTGAAGCTGCCGGGGAGCGGCTTGGCGACGGTGCCCGAAAGATCGAAGCCCTGGATCATGCCATGGAAGCTGACGAACCACGCTGTCGTGCCGACCATGGCCGGGGTGCCGAACAGCGCCTGATTGTCGATGTCCTGCACCTTGGGCACCGACTTCGACGAAGCAGCCGCGCCATTGGCATCGAGCGCCACGCTGAACAGCGAGCCATCGGCGCAAAGGCTGGTGAAGCCGCGTTCACCGGTGGGATAGATCTGCGAACAGCCGGGAAGATCGATCTCGCCCAGCACCTTGCGTGCGGCCAGATCGACCACGGTGACCGACTGGGCGGGCGTGAAGTTGGCCACGAGTGCCCACTTGCCGCCGTTGGTCAGCTGGAACAGGTGCGGATAAGTAACCGATTGCTGGCGCTTGCCGCCGGGCAGCACGATCTCGCCCTTGGGCTGCAGCGTCGAGGCATCCCAAATGGTGATCGCGTCGGTGCGCTCACCGCGTGTGAGGCGGGTGTAGAACGTCTCGGCGGTGTAGAGTTCGCCGCGATCCTTCGCGATGAGGAAGTTGGCAAACTGCGACGCGCGGACGAGGCCCTTGAGCGGCTGGACCGTATCGGCCGTATCAACCACGGCGATGCGGCCATCGATGATCGCGTTGAAGTGGAAATCGTGGATCGTGACCCAGCTCTGCGGCCATGTGGCAGGCAGCTTTGCGACGCTGGGGAGGGTTTCTTCGGCCAGTGGCTGCGGGAAACGGTTTTCGGCCGCCATGACGGGTGAGGCCAGAACAGCGGAGAGGCACAGCGCAGATGCGAAAACGGGTGCGATCAATCGCATTCTATTTCCCTTTCAAAACGGGCGGACCCCGCTTTCCCGTCTGCAAAATGGCCCAAGCGGCATAAAATTGTCAACTGTCCTAAATTGGACGATGGACATAAATTCAACCTGGGTTAGGATGTTCACATGGCACTTCGCCATGCCGGAGACTGATATGGACGGTATCCCGAAGCTGGTGACCGACCTGATGATGCCCGATCGCGACGGCGGCTATGCCAAGGGGTATGAGACTCGCGAACTCATCCTGCGCACCTCGCTGCATATTCTGATCGAAGAGGGCTACCGCGCCATGTCGATGCGCCGGATCGCGGCGGCTTGCGGCATGCGCCTCGGCAATCTCACGTATCACTACCCGACGCGCGAGGATCTCGTGCGCGAACTGCTCAACGCGGTGATCAGCAGTTACGAGGTCGAGTTCGGCGCGATTGTCCATGCACCCGGCCTTGCACCGGAAGAACGCCTCACGCGGCTGTGCAGTCTCATCATCGAGGATATCGGCAGCAAGAAAACGACGCGCCTGTTTCCCGAGCTCTGGGCGCTCGCGAACCACGATGCCTTCGTTTACGAACGCGTCCACGAACTCTACGACCGTGCCCGCGCGCCGCTTGTCGAGATCATCGCGGAAATGCGTCCCGATTTGCCGGAGGAGAAGCGTCTGGACCTTGCGCTGTTCATCTCCGCCTCCATGGAGGGGCTTACTGTTTTCGCCGGGTATCAGATGCCCTTTGCGCAGCGGATGCCGGCGGTGGAGCATATCGCGGTCCGCTCCTTCATCGATATCGTGCGAAGCTTCGATCCGGCCTAGACGACGCTACCTTCAAGGATCTGCAGCGTCTTGAGGTCGGAGTGGAAATCGAGCGCATAGTCGCCGCCCTCACGCCCGATCCCCGAAATGCCGATCCCGCCGAACGGCGCGGTGAGATCGCGCACGAGGAAGGTGTTCACCCACACCGTGCCCCCGCGCACTGCCCGGCCAACGCGCTGGGCACGCTCTTCGCTGCCGGTGTAGACGATGCCGGAGAGGCCATAGGCGGTCGAATTGGCGAGCATCACACCTTCGGCTTCGTCCTTGAACGTCTGGAAGGTGAGGACAGGGCCGAAGACTTCGCTCTGGACGACTTCGCTCTGGTTGTCCTTCGGCACGATCAGCGTCGGCTCGATCCAGTTCGCGCCTTCCTTCCAGCGCTTGCCGCCGCGCACGATGGTATCGCCTGCCGCCCGCGCGCGGTCGATGAAGCCGAGGACGCGGTCGGCATGGACGGGGTGAATCAGAGCGGACATCGTGGTTGCGGGATCGCGGCTGTCGCCCATCACATGCGCATCAGTATAGGCGTGGAACTTGGCGAGAAATTGGTCCTTCACGCTGTCCTCGACGATGATCCGCGTGCCAGCCATGCAGACCTGCCCGCTGTCATCAAACTGGCCCGCGGCCTTCTTTGCCGCTGCATCGAGATCGGCATCGGCGAAGACGAGGAGGGGGGACTTGCCGCCCAGCTCTGCGGTGAAGGGGACGATGTTCTCCGCCGCCGCCTTGCCGATGATCCGTGCTGTCGGCACCGAGCCGGTGAAGCTGATGCGCTTGATGCGCGGGTCGGAGGTCAGTGCATTGCCAAGCTCCGCGCCAAGGCCCTGCACAATGTTGAACACGCCCTCCGGAAAGCCCGCTTCCGCGATCAGGTCTGCCAGCACCGAGGCGGACAGCGGGGACCAATCAGCGGGCTTGAGGATCACCGTATTGCCCGCCGCGAGCGCAGGCGCGCACTTCCACGTGGAGAGCATGAACGGCGCATTCCACGGCGTGATGATCAGCGCCGGGCCTGCCGGCATGCGGATCACGCGGTTGAGCGTACCGCGCGAGGACCAGACGCGTTCCTCATGCGCCGTCGCCAGATCGGCATAGTTGCGGAAATTCGCCGCGCCGCGCAGGATCACGCGCAGGCGCAGGCTTTCGAGCAGCATGCCCATGTCGAGGCATTCGATCGTGGCCAGCTTTTCGACATTGGCCTCGATCAGGTCCGCCAGTCGGTGCAGATAGGCACCGCGCTCGGCGGCGGTCAGCGCTGCCCAGGCTGGAAATGCTGCGCTAGCCGCTTCTGCAGCAAGCGCAGCCGTCTGCGCATCTCCGCGCGCCATGTCGGCCAGCTTGCAATCCCAGTCGAACGGGCAGCGCGTCTCGAACGTTTCAGCCGAGCTGACCCGCTTGCCGCCGATAAAATGGTCGGGCGAGACGGCAAAGCCGCCGATATCGATGCGTTCGCGCATGGCGCTTCCCGTCAGATGTAGTGGAGGTAGTAGGCGAGCTGTTCTTCGGCCGACTTGCCTTCGAGAATGCGCACTTCCTCGCGCTTGATGGCGATGAAGTTGTCGACCAGTTCCTGCCCGATCGCGCCGGACAGAACTGTGTCCGCCTCCAGCGCATCGAGCGCAGAGCCGAGATCGTGCGGGGTGTGGCGATCGGTGCTGATCGTCTCCAGTCCGTCGTTCACTTCCTCCGGCGGCAATTCGTAGGCATTGTCGAGACCGAGCAGGCCCGCCTGCAGCATCGCGGCCATCGCAAAGTAAGGGCTGGCGGCGCAGTCTGCCATGCGGTGCTCGATGCGGGCGGCAGGGCCGGTCTCTGCCGAAACGCGCACGGTCACGCTGCGGTGATCGATGCCCCAATTGGCCCAATAGCCCGAAAGGCTGGCGGGCTGGAGCCGGGCATAGCTCTGGGTGAGCGGTGCCATGATCGCGGACAGCGCTTCGTGGTGGCGCAGCATTCCGGCGATCGCGCCCTGCATGGTGGGCGAAAGCGAGCCATTGGCCACATCGTTCGCGAAGGCATTGCTGCCGTCCGCCTGCATGAAGCTGAGGTTGAAATGGAGCCCGCTCCCGCTTTTGTCGGCGAAGGGCTTGGGCAGGAACGAGAGCAGGTAGCCGCGCTTGTAGAGCACTTCGCGCGCCATCTGGCGGAAGAGGAAGGCATCGTCCGCCGCCTTCATCGCATCGGCATAGCGCAGGGTAAGCTCGAATTGCGGCGCATCGAATTCGGCATTGATGGATTCGATGGGAATGCCGCAAGCCGCCGCTGTCGCCCAGACTTCCTCGATCAGGCCGGCCGGATCGGCGAACGGGCCGGTGCCGTAAACGAACCCGCCCGGCGTGTCATAGGGCACCCAGCTACCATCCGGTCCGCGCTGGAAGACATAGGCTTCCATTTCGATGCCCACCATCGGATCGAGCCCGCGCGCCCGCCACGCCTCGATCGCGCGGGCGAGCGCAGAACGACCGCACAACGCGAACGGCTCGCCCTTGAACCGCAGCGCGCCCAGCGCGATTTGCGTATTTGCCTCCCACGAGGGGCGCATTTCCGCCGGATCGAAGGTCACTTCCATATCGGGCAGACCCGTCAGCAGCCCACCGCCCGGTGCTGCCACCAGCGCCTTGTCATAAGTCACCGCAAAGGTGCCAACGCACATGCGCGCATGGCCCTTGGCTGCCTCGCTCATCGGCACATATTTGCCGCGCGCGAGATTGAGCTGGTCGGCGAAGAGAATCCGGCATCTTTCGAAGGCTTTGGGTTCGAAGCTCTCGGCGCGCACCTGGCTGGGTTCGATCCTGGACATGCGGTTCATCTCTCTCCCCTTCAGCGCGCTTTTACGCGTACCGGCAGATGCTTTATGCCGTGAATGAAATTGCTGCGCAAAAAGGCGTGATCGCGCACTTGCTCGATTGCTGTCAGGCGCTTGGCCAGTTCCTGCATGACGATAGCTACTTCAAGCTTGGCAAGCCACATGCCGAGGCAGATATGCGGGCCGCCCTGGCCGAACGAGAGGAACGGATTGCGCTCCCGGCCAAGATCGATGCGGTAGGGATCGGGGATCGCCGTCTCGTCGCGGTTGCCCGAAATGAACCACAGCAGGACCTTGTCGCCTTCACGCACCTGCTTGTCATGGAAGGTGAAATCGCGCGTCGCGGTGCGGCGGAAATGCGTGGTGGGGGAGGCATAGCGGATCATTTCGTCCGCCGCGCCTTCCCAGCTGTGGAATTCGCCGTTCTGAAGCCGCTGCAGCAGCGCGGGATCATTCGCCAGTGCATGGATCGTGGCCGAGATCGAATAACGCGTCGTGTCGTTCCCCGCCGCCACCAGCAGGCAGAAGAAATTGCGGAACTCGTCGCGCGACATTTGCGCGCCGCTGTTGGTCGGCTCGCGCACCAGATTGAGCACGCCGATTTGTTCGCCCGCATCCATCCGGTCGAGCAGCTTGTTCGCATAATCGAACAAGTCCATCGCGGCGGGCGAGCGGAACGGGAGCATGCGGTAAGCATCGCTATCGAGCTGATCGACGACGAAGTCGGTGTAGTCCGGGTCGGCGTTGGAAATCAGCGCATCGCCCTTTTCGACGAGCCACGGGCCGTCTTCCTGCGGCACGCCCATGATCTGCGCCAGCATCTGCATGGGCAAGCGCCGCGCGATGCGGTCGACAGCGTCAAACTCGCCTTCCTCAAGCGCGACATCGAGCAGTTCGGTCACGATCTTGCGGATCTGGTCCTCGAACTGGGCAACGGTGCCCTTGGCAAAGGCCTTGGAAACCAGCGCGCGAAAGCCGCGGTGGTGCGGCGCGTCGGTCTCCTGGAAGGTTTTGCGCGCCTCGACTTCCTCCATCGTCTGGTCTTCCATGCGGATGCCGCGCGCGGAAGACAGCAGATCGGCCTGCCGGTTGAGTTCGAGCAGGTCGGCATGGCGCGTTACCGACCAGAAGCCCTTTTCGCCGCTCGCCATTTCGGACCACGCCATCGGCGCTTCGCGGCGCATGCGCGCGAAAGTTTCGAAGGGTGCGCCGTCGTTGAAGGCATCGAGCGAGGACAGATCGACGTGCGCGTCAGCCTGGCGCGAAAATGCAAATGGCATGGGAACCTCTCCTGTTCGATTGCCGTGCTAGTCCCACCTTGGGCCGAGGGACTTGGCATAACCGGACAGAGTGCGCTGTGTGCGGCTTGGGGGCCTTCTTGTCCGCGCGCAGCAGGCCTATTGAGCGCTCATCGCAGCACAAGGAACCGCAACATGGGTGAGATCATCGGAGCAGGGCTCGTCGCACACGCGCCGACCATCATGATGTCCGAGGCGGACCGCCACGAGCTCAACGAGGGCAAGGAAATCAGCCTCGTGCCCGGATTGCGGCGGCTGAAAAGCGAAGTGCTTGATGTGCTGAAGCCCGATGTGATCGTGCTGTTCGATACGCACTGGTTCACCATCGTGGAATTCTGCATCGCCGCGCACGCGCGCCGGACGGGGCTCTACACATCGGACGAACTCCCGCGCGGCATGAAGCAGCTACCCTACGATATTCCGGGCTGCCCCGAACTCGCCGCCGCGATGGCGCAGCGCGCCACCGAACACGGGGTGCGCACCACGGCGAACGATGACCCCTACCTCCCGATGCACTATCCCACGGTCAATCTCTCGACCTTCCTGCAAGGCGAGGAAAAGTGGATTTCGGTGAGCCACGCCTATTCGGCTGAGCCGCACAATTTCCTCGGCGTCGGCGCAGGGATCGGGCAGGCGATCCGCGAATCCGACAAGCGCGTGGTGCTCATTGCCAGCGGATCGATGAGCCACCGCTTCTGGCCCTTCGACCAGATCGCGCAGCACGAAGCCTCCGATCCCATCCACATCTCGTCACCCGAAGCGCGCGAGGCGGATCTTGAGCGGTTGCGCTGGTTTGCCGAGGGCAATCACGCGGCGGTGATCGACACGATGCCGGATTACCTGCGCCACGCCCCTGAGGCCCGCTTCGGCCACTACCTGATGATGGCGGCAGCCTGCGGCGGGCACGAGTGGAAGGCGAAAGGGCGGCAGTTTTCGGACTACGAAAACGCGACCGGGACCAGCCAGGTGCATGTCTGGTTTGATATGTAGGGTTTGCCGTTTGGCGCCGCGCACCCCCACCCGGCCTCCCCCGACCGGGGGAGGGGAAGAAGGAGTGCGGCTGTTGGATTTGGCGGCGCGGCGGTGGGCTGTTCGGGCAATGGGGAGTGATCGCGCGACCGGTGCGGCACCTGCACAGGTGCTGCGGGAGGGGCGTCGTATTCCGCCGGGTGCGAGTGGCCGGACTGCGGAAGAGGTCCGGCGCAGCCATTTGTGTCGATCATGGCCCGGGACCGGGGTAGCGGCTCGCAGGCGTGCCGGTCTTTGCTCGCGTCCGGCAGAAGCGGGACGGGAGCCATGATCCTGTGCTGGCGCGGTAAGTGCCTGGCCAAGGACTTTGGGGAAACCGCCCCACCTTGAACCCGCAGCCCGCACCGGTCGCGTTGGCCTGTTACGGCCAAAGGAGCGAGGGCGAGGCCGGCCAAGCCTGCTCCCGATCTGGGCGGGGCGTATAACCTATATGGTTCATTTTGTCAAGGGTTGTGTGCCTCCGGGATCGCGGCGCACCCCCACACACCTTCGTCATTCCCGCGAAGGCGGGAATCCAGACCTCCAAACGCCGCGCTTGCCGCTCTGGATTCCCGCCTTCGCGGGAATGACGAAGGTTTGGATGCTAGCGGATTGGACTAATAAAGCACCTTCGCCTCGATCCAGGCGAGGATTTCCGCACGGCGGGTGCGGTCGTCAAGCACGTCCTCGTCCACCCCCAGCTGCCACGCGAGACCGGAATTTGCCGGATCGGCCGCCAGCGCCGCCAGCTTGTCGCGGTAGGCCACCAGTTCAGCCATATCGGCAAAGAACCCCTGCGCCACCATGTCCTCGGCATAGAGCGTGTAGAGCTGGACAAGCTGCCCGAGATCGAACTCCGGGTGATACTGCACCGCCCACACTTCGCTCTTGCCGAGCGGGATCACCGCCGCCTGGATCTCGCTGTGCGCGTTGGAAGCCAGCAGCGTCGCGCTTTCCGGCAGGCGGATCACTTCGTCATAATGGATGCAGGGCGCGTCGAACACGGGGGCCTTACCCTTGAACATCGGATGCGTGCGGCCTGCGTCATTGAGCAGGATCTTGCGCGCAAAGCCCACTTCGCGGCCCTTGGGATTGAAGGCGACTTCGCCGCCTGCCGCGACGGCCGCGATCTGCAGGCCCCAGCACGAGCCGAAGATCGGCAGGCCGGCCTTCGCCGCCTCGACCAGCAGCGCGATCTGGTTGGTTACCGCAAACTCGGCATCATAGGCATGGAGCGCCGAGCCGGTGACGACAAAGCCCGCGTAATCGGCCCAGGTCCGCCCGCCGGGGATCGTCTCGCCTTCGTCGGCGCCGTTCAGCACGTCGAGCGCGATTTCCGGGTGATGCGCGGCAATCGCCTCGATGTAGATCTCGCTCGAGGTGCGCACGCCGAGTTCATGAGCGCGGGCGCGCTTGGGCGCGGTATTGCCTTCAAGCAGCAGCAGTCGGGTCATGGTCTGTCCTGCAAATCAGTGCGCGGTGCCGGCGAGCTTGGCCCGGCAGGCCTGCGGGGAAACCCCGCTCCAGCGGTGGAACGCGCGGGTGAAGTTGCTGTGCTCGGCATAGCCCAGCCTTAGCGCGATCTGCGCGATCGACAAATCGGGGCGAACGCGAAATTCGAACACCGCCTGCCGCATCCGGCATTCATCGAGCACCTGCTGGAACGAACTGCCTTGCTCCGTAAGCTTGCGGCGCAAGGTGCGGCTCGACATGCCCATTTCGCGCGCAAAGCGCTCCTGTTCGATGGCCTGCGTATTGAGATCACGCAGCACCATCTGGCTCAGTCGGTCGACCAGCGGCGTCTCGCGCCGTTTGGTGACGATCGAGCGGGTCAGCAGGCGCACGTCGGCCAGATGGGGATTGGCCTGCGCCGGAAGCGCGAGATCGAGCATCGCGGCGGGGAAGCGGATCTGGTTGGTATCCGCGCCAAAGGTGCAGGGCGCGCAGACGACCTTGCCAATATCGCCGCGCATCTCGTGGCTTTCGGCCTCGAACGCGAATTCGATCTTGTCCCATCCCCCACGCGTCCCGCGCTTCAGGATCTGGCTGACGATGCCCAGCGTGAACATCGCATCATGGTGGCGCGGCCAGATATCGGGATCGAGGATGCGGTAGCTGACCGAGGCCATGTCGTCCTCAAGCCCCAGGCGGATATCGGTGCAATCCTGCAGCAGCGAAAAGTAGTCCACCAGCCGCCGCAGGGCCGAACCCACGCGGCCTGCCGAGTTGATCGCATCGCCCAGCGGCCCGAGCGCGGCGAGATCGTAGTTGCCCCCGGCCAGCCACGGGATAGCGACATCGCGGGTGCGGGCGACAACGGCTTCAGAGAAGCGCACGAATTCCGCCAGCGGCATGGATTCGGGTGGCATCGAATCCGGCGGTGGGCCGGCGCCCAGCACGGGCGCGGCGGCGCGATCTTCCAGAAAGCTTTCCCAGCCGTTCATTGCGGCGGCGCGTACGGTCGCTGGTGCCATGCTGTCTCCCCGGGGGCACGCGTAGGCGTGTTCTTGTGATGCGAGGCTAAGCGATTCGCAGCTTAGGGATATTGATCCAAATCATCAAATCATGATCCAAATAGTCGTGGGCGAGGGCATGGACGTGGCGGCCGGAATGTCCGATCCTGCCAAGCGTGCGCGACCCTGCCATGCAAGGGCACCGGAGATATACGGGGAGACAAACGGCAGATGGCGAACGCAACGCCCGCGCGGCGCGACATTGACGTCAATGGCTGGCCGGCGATCCTCTGCGCGGTGATCCTCGGCACGATCGGCGTGCTCTCGTTCATCATCCAGCCGGGCGTGGTGCAGGGCTATGTCACCCAGCTTCATGTGGACGAGGCGACTGCGGTCAACCTCGCGGGCGTCGAGATGCTGGGGGTCGCGCTGGCGACGATTTTCATGGCGGTGTGGGGCACGCGGATCAACTGGCGCTGGGTTGTGGCGGCAGGACTGGTCATTGCAGCGCTCGGCAACTTTGCCTCGCTCGGTGCCCCTCAAGGCGGACCCTTCGAGATTGCGCGCTTTGTCACAGGGCTTGGCGAGGGGACGATCACCTCGATCAGCTTCACCTTCGTCGGCGTGACCATTCGCGCCGAACGCAACCTCGCGCTCTATCTCACGTTGCTGCTCACCTATGGCGCGTTCGGGCTGTGGTATCTCCCGGAATTCCTGGGCGGTCATGGCCTTGACGGCATGTTCATCGGTTTCGCGGTGCTCTCGCTGGCTTCGCTTGCTACCCTCCCGTTCCTGCCGCACGCCTATTCGCCCGAGGAAATGGTCAATCCCGAAGCCCGCCAACTGGCGACGCCGATGCTGGTCGTCGCACTGGCCGGCGTGCTGGCCTACAACATCGCGCAAGGGATCGCCTGGGCGGTCCTGTTCCTCGTCGGCATCGGTGCAGGGCTGGCCGAGCAATCTGTGGCAGACGCGCTGTTTCTCTCGCAGATCCTCGCCGTTGGCGGCGCGCTCGCTTCGGTGTTCCTCGCGGGGCGTATCAGCCGCAATGGTGCCATCGCTTTCGGCATCCTTGCCGGTGCGGCGAGCATCACGCTGCTGATCGGCAAGCCCACCCTGATGCTCTTCGTGGTCGGTGTCTGCGGTTTCAACGTGCTGTGGAACTTCGTGCTGCCGTTCATCCTTGGCCGCGTCTGCGATTTTGACGAGAGCGGGCGAATGATGTCGTTCGCGATCATGATGCAGATGATCGGCCTCGGCGGCGGTCCGCTGATCGCGGCGCAGCTTCTTGATGGAAGCGGCTATCGTTCGGCCGAATTGCTGTGCGTGGCGCTGTTCCTCGTGAGCTATGCGCTGTTGCTGGTTCCCATCCGCAAGCATCAGGCGCTATCCGCGCTGCCAACCTGATTCCGTTTCAAGAGGAGCTCATGCGTGTTTGAAATCGTGCCAGAAGGCACCGGCCTCGCTGTCCATAACCCGGCGACCGGCGCGCTGATTTCCACCGTGCGCGACTATGCACCCGCCGAGATCGCCGCGATCATCGATGCCGCCGATGCCGCTCGCCCCGCCTGGGCAGCCGAAACAGCCAAGGCGCGCGCAGCCGTGCTCCGCCGCTGGTACGGCCTCATCATGGAGCGGCAGGAGGAACTTGCCGCGCTCATCACCGCCGAATGCGGCAAGCCGCTGGCCGAAGCGCGCGGCGAGGTGGCCTACGGTGCCTCGTTCATCGAATGGTTCGCCGAAGAAGCCAAGCGCGCCTATGGCGAAACGGTGCCGACCTTCGCGGCGGGCAAGCGCGTCCTCACCATCAAGCAGCCGGTTGGCACTTGTGCCGCGATCACGCCGTGGAACTTCCCCATCGCGATGATCACCCGCAAGGTCGGCCCCGCGCTCGCGGCGGGTTGCTCGATCGTGCTGAAGCCCGCCGAGGCGACACCGCTCTCCGCGCTCGCGCTCGAAACCTTGGCGCGTAAGGCAGGGCTGCCGGCGGACTTGTTCCGCGTCACCCCGTCCAATGATCCGGCGGCAGTGGGCACGCTGTTTTGCCACCACCCCAAAATTCGCAAGCTCAGCTTCACCGGCTCGACCCGCGTGGGCAAGATCCTGATGGCGCAGGCGGCGGAGAACGTCACCCGCCTCAGCCTCGAACTCGGCGGCAACGCGCCATTCATCGTGTTCGATGATGCCGATCTCGATGCCGCTGCCGATGGCCTGATGGCCTCCAAGTTCCGCAATGCGGGGCAAACCTGCGTCTGCGCCAATCGTGTGCTGGTGCAGGACGGCGTCTATGATGCCTTTGTCGAGCGCGTGCGCGCAAGGGTCGCGGCGCTCGTAGTGGGCGATGGCGCTACCCCCGGCACCACAGTCGGCCCGCTGATCAACGGTGCGGCGGTTGAGAAGGTGGACGCGCTCGTGCGCGATGCGCTTGCCGGCGGTGCGACCGCGCTGATGGGCGGCAACCGCTCGGACGTCGGCCCCGGCTTCTTCGAGCCGACCGTGCTCACCGGTGTGCGCGGCGATATGGCGATTGCCACCTCCGAAATCTTCGGCCCCGTGGTGCCGCTGATCCGCTTCGCTGATGAGGATGACGCCGTTCGCCAAGCCAACGACACGCCCTTTGGTCTCGCCGCCTACTTCTACGCGCGCGATCTGGGCCGCGTCTGGCGCGTGATGGAAGCGCTCGAATACGGAATGGTCGGCGTGAACGACGGCATCCTGTCGACCGAAGTGGCGCCGTTCGGCGGCATCAAGCAGTCTGGCCTTGGCCGCGAAGGTTCGCGCCACGGCCTCGATGAATATCTCGAACTCAAATACTGCCTCATGGGGGGAATCGGCCGATGACAAGCAATCAGGACCTCTGGGCCCGCCGCGAAGCCGCCGTGCCGCGCGGGGTCTCCTCGATCCACTCGCGCTTCTTCGAGCGCGGTGTGAATGCCGAAGCGTTTGACGCGGACGGCAACCGCTATATCGACTTCGCGACCGGCATCGCGGTGTGCAACACCGGCCATTCCGACCCGCGCATTGTCGATGCGGTGAAGCGCCAGCTTGATCAGTTCTCGCACTGCTCGTTTCAGGTAACGCCGTACGAGAGCTACATCTCGCTGGCCGAACAGCTCAACGCGGCGGCGCCCATCGAAGGGCCGGTCAAGACGATTTTCCTGACCACCGGCGCGGAAGCGCTGGAAAACGCGGTGAAGATCGCGCGTATGGCGACCGGACGGCGCGGCATCATCACCTTCCAGGGCGGCTATCACGGCCGCACGCTGCTCACGCTGGCGATGACCGGCAAAGTGCTTCCCTACAAGGCCGGGTTCGGCCCGCTGCCCGGTGATGTGTTCCACACCCGCTTCCCGATCCCCTACCACGGCTTTGACGAGAAGCAGGCCGTAGCCGCGCTCGAAGCCCTGTTTGCCGCGACCATCGAGCCCTCGGCCGTCGCCGCCATCGTCCTCGAGCCGGTGCTGGGCGAGGGCGGGTTCTACACCGCCTCCTACGCTTTCTTCCGCGCCCTGCGCGATATCTGCGACAAGCACGGCATCCTGCTGATCGCCGACGAGGTCCAGTCGGGCTTTGCGCGCACGGGCCGCCTCTTCGCGATGGACTGGGTGCGCGAGGCGACCGGCGTGACGCCTGATATCATGACCATCGCCAAGGCCATGGCAGGCGGATTCCCGATTTCGGGCGTCATGGGCCGCGCCGATATCATGGACGCACCCGATGCTGGCGGCCTCGGCGGCACCTATGGCGGCTCGCCGCTCGGCTGCGTGGCGGGGCTGGAAGTGCTTAAGATCATCGCCGAGGATGGGCTTTGCGAACGCGCGGTCACCATCGGCAACACGATCAAGGGCACCCTGCGCGCGCTGCAGCAGGGCGGCATGCGCGTGATCGGCGATGTGCGCGGCCCCGGTGCGATGATCGCAATGGAGCTCGTCCACGATGGTGATCCGGACCGGCCCAATCCTGAGCTGACCAAGGCGATCGTGCAGGAAGGCGCGAAGGACGGGCTGCTGCTGCTCTCCTGCGGCATGCGCGGCAATGTGGTGCGCTTCCTGCCGGCACTGACCATGCCCGATGATCTGCTGAACGAAGCGATGGACCGGCTGACCGGCCTGATGCGGCGGGTGGCTGGATAACCAAATTGGAAATAGGGACTGTCCCTATTTTTCCGGCACGCCTTCGCCCTTCCGGTAGCGCCCCGGCGGAATGCCGAAATGGCGGGCGAAGGCGCGGGTGAAGCTCGCGCTCTCGGCAAAGCCGACGTCGAGTGCGATCATGCTGACATTGCGGCGGCTGGTGCGCAGCAGGCGCGCGGCGGTTTCCATGCGGTGTTCGTGCACCAGCTTGCGCCAGCCGGTGCCCTCAGCGGTCAGGCGGCGGTGCAAGGTAGGCACCGAAAGGTCCAGCCGCCGTGCCGCTTCGGCAAGGTCGGGCGGTGCATCGAGCGGTGCCTGCTCGATCATCGCGCGGACCTGACCCGCCAGCGATGCCGCCGTCCCGCGACCGGCCAACCGTTGGAGATGTTCCTCGAGGATCGGATGGAGGCTGGGGCTGAGCACGCGGCCGCGCGCATCGAGATAGCGCCCATCCATCGCAATCGCGTTGCAGTCCTGCTCGAAGAACACGTCGCAGCCGAAGAAGTCGCGGTAGCGCGCATAGTCGCCCACCCGTTCGTGCTCGAAGCGCACTTCGCGGAAATCGATCTCGCCGCCGGTGAATTGCCGGGCGAGGCTGGCCATTGCGCCGATCGAGTACTCTGCATCCTGCCGCCGCCGGGTGAGCGATTGATCGAGCACGCCGTAGGAGAACGTGGCCCAGCCGCCTTCGTCAGCGAACTGGTTCCGGCTCGCCTGCTGCATGGTTGCAAGGTGGCGGGTAAAGCTGGTGAACGCGGTGCGCAGGTCTGGCGCGCTGAGGAACAGGAAGCTGAGCGGGCCGAGGCTGTCCGATCCGGATAGCCGCCCCGCATGCAGCCCGAAGTGCGGGTTGCGCACCAGTTCCGCCGCGTCCTCGAAGAACGAGACGAAGCTTGCGAGCGGGATCAGCCCGTCCGGATCTTCCAGCACCTCGCGCGTCACGCCGATGCGCGCCAGCAGCCCCGCCGCAGAATGGCCGGTCAGCTCGACACAATTGGCCACGTGGCGCAGGAACTGCGCGGCGATCTGGGGCTCGGCCATGCGGCCTAGCCTATCAGCCGCACCCGTGTCGGCAAAGCGCTGTCACTTTGTCTCGAGCGCGGACTCATAGAACGCCGCGCCCTGGCCGCCAGCCGCGCGCTTGCCGCGGAATTCCCAGTCGCCGCCCATCGCGGTGGAGATCACTTCTTCGGACTCGGTCGGCTGCGCGCCGCAATCGTCGCGTATCGGGGTGGGGCCATGGACGATGGTGTTGGTGAGCTTGCCAAGGCCTTCGACCTCGACTTCCACCACATCACCCGGCTGCACCGGGCGGCTGTTGGCAGGCGTGCCCGAAAGCAGCACGTCGCCCGGCTCCAGCGTGATCGTGCGGGCGATGTCTGCGACGAGGTAGTGCATGTCCCACTCCATCTCGCTGGTATTGCCGTCCTGCCGGACTTCGCCGTTGACGATGGTGCGGATCTGCTTGTTCCGGAAATCCCAGCCCGTCACGAGGCCGGGGCCGATCGGGCAGAGCGTGTCAGACCCCTTCACCCGCAGCATCGAACCTGCATCAGTGTCGCGGAAATCATGGAGGCCGTAGTCGTTGGCGACCGAGTAGCCGAGGATGTAGTCGGCAACTTCATCGGGCGAAACGTTGCGGCAGGTCTTGCCGATGACGATGGCGATCTCGCCTTCGTAGTTGAGGTACTTGCAGCGTTCGGGGCGCACGACTGCGCCCTTGTGGGTGTTGAGCGCGGTCAGCGGCTTCTGGAAGTAGGTCGGCGCGGCGGGGAGCCTGGTGATGAACTCCTTGACCCGGCTGATGTAGTTCAGATGCACGCAAATGATCTTGCTGGGGTTGCAGGGCGCCAGATGCACCGCTTCATCGACGCCAACGCTGCGCCCGTCCTTGGTGACAAGTTCGTCGCCGTGGCGGGTGGTCAGGATGGGATAGCCATCGAGCAGGATGCGGCGGTATTCGGTGGTCATCGTCTGGCCCTCGTTTTCATCTGTGCTACGCCTTAGCCGCGCGGCGCGCCACAGGCATTGGCCGCTGCGGCCAAGCTTGCAGGACAGCGGACGCTAGAAGCGGGTGACAGCATCGAGACGAGGTAATGATGAGCGACCTGAAAGGCCTGTTCTATCCCCGCACGCCGAGCGGCAAGGCGAGCATCGTACCGCCGGTGCCGTGGCACTATTCGGGCGAGCTCATCACGCTGGAATACCGCACCGACCCTGCGAAGATCGCGGCGCTGCTGCCCGAGGGTTTCACGCTGGCCGAGGAAGACCCCGGCGCGGTCGCGGCGATCTGGGCGGACTGGCAATCGACCTCCGACGATCCCTTGCAGATCCTTGATCCGGTGCGGGTGCAGTACAAGGAAATGTTCATCGTGGTGCGGTGCCAGTTCCAGGGCAAGACCTGGTCGCGCTGCGTCTATATCTGGGTGGACAAGGAATTCGCGATGCTGCGCGGCCAGCATCAGGGGTATCCCAAAAAGCTCGGCTCGATCCAGATGAGCCGCCCGGTCTACGTCGGCAAGGCTGGCCCGCGCCTGCAGCCGGGCGGAACCTTCGGTGTGACGCTGGCGGCGTTCGACCGGCGGCTGGCCGAGGGGCGCTTCACCATCACCGAGGCGGCGGAGAAGCCCGGCTTCGTCAACGGCTTGCCGATGGTGCACAACCGCTGGATGCCCGCGATCGAGACCGACGGAACCCAGAGCCTCGACGAAGTGGTCACCATGTCGAGCTACGATGTGGACTTCGGGCGCTGCTTCAAGGGCGATTTCGATCTCACGTACTTCGATTCCCCGGTCGAGGAATTGCTGGATATCGCGCCGCAGGAGAAGATCGCCGGGTACTGGCACGAAGTCGGCGTTTCGTGGCGGGCAGGAACGACATTGGCGCGGAACAACCTCGTCTGATCACCGGACCACCGCACCTCCCTTCATCACCAGCTTGATGCGGGCAAGCGCGGATAGATCGCGGGTCGGGTCGCCATCGACAGCAATCAGATCGGCGAGCAGGCCCAGCTTGACCGCACCGCGGTCGGTTAGGTGGAAGGCCTGCGCATTGCCCGAGGTGGCGGCGATGAGGACGGCGGCGGGGCTCATCCCGGCGGCGGCCATCGCGGTCATTTCGCGCACGTTCTCGCCGTGAGCGAAGACGCCGACATCGCCGCCCATGCAGATCGGAACGCCGGCGGTGACGGCGAGCCGCAAGACCGAGCGCCCCTCCACAACGCCCGCCGGGGCGGGCTCCGCACCGTTCCAGCCGCGATAGCGCGCGATGGCTTCCCCGGCGGCGAGCGTGGGGCAAAAGGCGATGCGCTTGGCGGCCATGGCCTTGAACACGGCGGGCGTGCCTTCATCGCCGTGCTCGATGGTATCGACCCCGGCAGCGATGGCGCGGCGCATGCCTTCCGCCGTCACGGCATGGACCGCGACGGTGCGCCCCGCATCGTGCGCGGCGGCGGTGGCGGCGTCCATTTCGGCCTGGCTGAAGGTGGGCAGGCTCGGCTCGCCCGGGCGGTAGTGGTAATCGGCATAGAGTTTCACGACGTCTGCGCCCGCCGCGATCTGATTGCGGACGGCGCGCACCACGCCCTCGACACCGCTGGCTTCCTCGGCGCCCTGCGGGACGGCGACGCCGGGTTCGAAGCCCTTGGGGCCATAGGCGCCCTGCGCGACAATGGCGCGGGTGGCGACGAGGAGGCGGGGGCCGGCAGTTAGGCCGCTGTCGATCGCCTTCCTGAGGCCGACATCGGCATAGCCCGCGCCTTCGGTGCCAAGATCGCGCTCGGTGGTGAAGCCTGCACGCAGCGTGGTTTCGGCGGCCTTGGCGGCGCGGATGGTGCGCAGGGCGAGGGGTTCGTGGAGGACCTGATCGTCCCACGGGGCTTCATTGTAGGGGTGGAGAAACAAGTGGCCGTGGCCCTCGATCATGCCGGGCATGAGGGTTTGGCCGGGGAGGTCGATGGTGGCGGTGCCCGGCGGGACGGTGAGGTTGGGGCCGACGGCGGCGATCCTGTCGCCCTCGACCAGCACCTGCCAGCCGGGATGGGGCGCGGGATCGGTGCCATCGAACACTTGTGCGGGGCGAAGCAGGGTGCGCTGCGGTTCGGCAGCGCCAGCGGCGGCGGGGAGGGCGAGGACAAGCGCGAGCGCGGTGGTGAGAAGGGCCTTCATGCGCGGTGCGCTCCGTTTGAATTCAGGTCAGGTTGACACAGTTGACACAGTCCAGAGGAGAAACTCGCGCGGGCTTTTCCGGCGGGGGCGCTGGCGGCTGGCGGGGCCGAGCGGGTGGCGGAATTGCGCGGGTTTCTGCTCATGCGGGGAGTGTATCGCAGAGCGATGCTGTAGGACAGGGGGCGCTGGGCAGGCTTTGCTGTCCTGCGCATGGCGGTGCGGTCGGCTTTGGGGTGTTTCGTTGCGAATGCTGCCGTTCTGTAGGCGACCCCATTGAGGACATCGCTTGAGGTGATAGCCTCTCGTGATGAGACTTTTCCTCTTAACCGTGTCGTTGCTTCCCATTGATGCGACTGCCGCGTCGTTGGTCGCGGCCTTGAGGGTTGAGGCAGACGCATCAACTTTTATGGTACAGGTCACGGAAGGACTTCCCGGTGGCAACCAGATTGCAATTGACTGCACTGAAAACTGCACAAGGGCGGTTCACTATCGCGAGACAACCGGTGACGCGCCCCTTGGCCTGTTTTCTCGTGATCAGAATGGCTTAGTTTTCTCCATCTGGTCCGGAGGATCAGCTTATCGCGTGATTGTTTGGTCGGTGGCCGGGACCAGCGTGCAGAAAGTTGTCGAACTATCCAGCCGGGGCAGACCCAACTTTTTGTCCGACGCAAATGGTCGGCCTGCGATCGAAATCTTTGAAGGCGAGAGCGGCTTTGTTCCGCTGCACCGGGTACGTTGGACTTTTATCAAGGGTCACTTCGTTCGCTCTGCTGCGAAGGTCAACTAACCACCCAATCGCTGCCATCTGCGTTCGCTAGGGCACTCCCCGTTAGCTGTCATTGCACCGGAACCACGGTTGGCCCGGTGCGGGCATTGCGGGAGGGCTGCGAATGAAAACACAAGCCCCGTGTTGAGCACGGGGCGACGGGGAGAGAGGACAATGTCAGGGGAGGTCTGGACTACCACCCCTTAGTGCCTGTGGACCGCACCTTGAAGCGGGGTGACAAATTCCGCGGGGGCGGTTAGCTGATCGAGGTGACCGTACTAGAACTCCAGAAGCCCGCCGAATCCCTTATCGAGCGCACTGCCGCTGCGCCGATTGATCCGCGGCAGCTCGCGCGCGATTTGCAGCCGTTTCGTGATCCGCAGCCGGTGCGCAGCGGGTGGGAACTGGCGATCACGCTGGTACCGTTCATGGCCTTGTTTGCGCTGATCACGATTGCGGTGAAAGCGGGCTATTGGCCCGCGCTCGCGGCGACTCCGCTGGCCGGGCTGTTTCTGCTGCGGCTGTTCATCATCCAGCATGACTGCGGGCACGGTGCCTTCTTGCGCAACCGCACCAGCAACGACTGGATCGGTCGCGCGCTGGGCGTGTTGACCCTTACGCCCTATGATTGCTGGCGGCGCTCGCATGCGCTGCACCACGCTGGCACCGGCAATCTCGAAGCACGCGGGTTCGGCGATGTGGATATGCTGACGGTGCGCGAGTATCGGGAGCGTAGCTGGCTGGGACGGTTCGCGTATCGGCTCTATCGTCATCCGGCGGTGCTGCTGGGACTGGGGCCAGCCTATCTGTTCCTGCTGCGCCACCGGTTGCCGATCGGCCTGATGAACGAAGGCTGGACTTATTGGGTGAGCGCCATGGCCACCAATGCGGTGACCGCGCTGGTGCTGGCCTTGCCGCTCTATTTTTTCGGGTTTGGTGTGACGGCGCTGGTGTTCTTCCCTGTGCTGCTGTGTGCGGCATCGCTGGGGGTCTGGCTGTTTTACGTGCAGCATCAGTTCGAGGACGCGTACTGGAAGCAGCGGGCGGACTGGTCTTTCTACGATGCTGCATTGATGGGCAGTTCGTACCTTGAGTTGCCACGCATTCTTGGCTGGTTCACGGGGTATATCGGGATCCACCATGTCCATCATCTATCGAGCCAGATCCCCTTCTATCGCTTGCCTGAAGTGCTGAAACAGCATCCGACCTTGCGCGATCTGAACCGGTTCAACGCGCTGCAGGCGTGCGGCACCTTGCGGCTGGCGCTGTGGGACGAGGACCGGCGCGGGATGGTTTCGTTTCGCGAGGCGGCGGGCTCTGTGTGATCCGCGGGCGCTTGGCGGCTGCCCACCCCAAACCCCTCCCGCAGGCGGGAGGGGTTTCTTCGTACTAGCGCTGCTAAGGAAGCGGCCCGTCCGGCAGGCCGAGCGCGGCGCGGTCTGCGGTCGCGCCGGCAAGGTCTATGCCAGCAAGGGCCGCGCGGGCCTGCGCATCAAGGAGGCGGACGCGGGCGTCGGTTGCAGCCTCTTCACGCATGTTGAGCAGGAAGAAATCGCTCGCGCCGAGATCGAAGCGGCGGCGTTCGGCGGCGGCGAGGTCGTCGGCGAGGCGGGCTTCGTCACCCGCCAGGCGGGCGGTCTTGGCGGCACCATCGACGGCGATGCCGATGCCCTTGACTTCGACCGCGATCTGTTCGCGCACGAGCTGCTGGCGGGTGCGCAGTCCATCGATTTCGGCGCGGGCCTCGGCGATCTTGCCCTTGGCGCTGCGGCGCTGGAGCGGGACGGTGAGGCGGACGCCGACAATGGCTTCCTCGCCATCGCGCGATTTGCCGCCGGGTCCGGTCTTGCCCAGATCGTAGGAGAGCTCGCCGCGCAGATCGAGGCGCGGTTTCAGCTCGTTTTCGGCGAGCGCGAGCTTGAGTTCGGACTGGGCGAGGCGGGCGCTGATGGTCTGGACGTCGGGGCGATCGAGCGGTGTGCCAGGGCGGGTGGGGCGGAAGCCGGGGAGGCTGGCGGGCAGGCGTTCGGGGCCAGGGAGGATGCGCTCGCCATTCTCGTCACGGTAGAAGAACGAGAGCGCGTTGGCGGCAGCGCCGAATTCCTGTTCGGACCGGACGACGAGCGCGCGGCGGCGGACGATGTTGGTATCCGCCTCGGTGAGGAGGATGGCGGGGCGCGCGCCGAGCTGGACCTGACGGGCGATGCCGGCGCGGCGCTGTTCGGCGAGATCGAGGAGGGCCTGATAGGCCTTGAGGCGCAGGCCAGCCGCGACCCAGTTCTGATAGGTGGCGGCGGCGCGGGCCTGAACGCCGATGGCGACCATTTCGCGTTCGAGGCGCGCGGCATCGATATCGCGCGCGGCCATGGCGATGCGGCCGCGCCTTTCGTCGATTGCGCGGTCGCGCAGGAGGGAGAACAGGCCGCCGATTTTCAGTTCGCCGAGGCGGTCTGTATAGGCCTTGTCCTCGTAGATCGGGAAGGTGCCGCTGCTGACGCGGTAGCCGCCGTAGATCGAGCCGCCGTTATCGGTGAGGGGGCGGGTGGCCTTTCCTTCGAGATACGTGCCTGAATAGTAGCCGAGGACGCGGCTTCCGGCATCGACATCGAACACGGTGTCGAACGCGCCTTCAGCGGAGAGCGCGCGGCCTTCGGCCTGGCGGACGCGGGCCATCGCCTCGACGATCTGGGGTGCCTGCGCGGCGGAGCTCGCCAGGATTTCGCCCAGCGTGAGGGGGCCGGACGCGGGGCTCGCCGCCGGTGCCGGATCGGCGGGCAGCTGCGCGGCGAGCGGCCATGCGCAGCCGAGCGCGAGCGCGGCGAGGACAGGTCGGATCAGGCGCATGTTAGCGGGGTCCCGTCACTTGGGCTTGCCCGCCTTGCGCACGGTGGCATCGTCGTCCTTCGAGACGCTGTCTCCATCATCGCCCTTGGCATCCTTGCCGCTGATCGAGGCCTTGATGTCCTTGCTGAATTCGAGCGGGAAATCGTTGAGCTGACGCCACAGTTCGTAGCCGACGGAGACGGTCTCCATCTGGATCCAGCCGCGCACCTTGGCGCCGAGCTTGGTGAAGCGCAGGTCGGGCCAGGGGCGCTTGCCCGGTGCGGGATCGATGAGGACGCGGAACAGGCCGCCCGAGCCGGAGGTGGGATCGACGGCGCGCACGCGGCCATCGAAGATGCCCTGCGCGACCGAGGGCCAGCCGCTGAACTGGATGGCCGGCCAGCCTTCGAATTCGAGGCGAACCTGCTGGCCGGGGCGCACCAGCGCGATATCGCGGCCATCGATGTAGAGCGCTACGGCGCGGGTCGCGGTTTCGGGCGCGATGGTGGCGAGCACCGAGCCGGGCGAGACGACGCCGCCGCTGAGGCCGGCGTTGACGGTCTGCACCCGGCCGGCGCGCGGCGCACGCACGAGCTGGCTGGACTGGCGGGCAAGCTGCACGTCGATGCGCTGGAGCTTGGCGCGCGATTCCGCGAGCTTGGCGCCGCCTTCGGCGACCTTGATCTGCGCGAGTTCGACATCGCGCCGGGCGATCAGGCCTTCGCGGAACAGCGCTTGCGCACGGTTCACATCGAGCATCGCGGTGGCGCGCGACTGGGTGACCGCGCCGATTTCCGCTTCGATCTGCGCGCGTTCGGCGGCGAGGCGGGTGAGGTAATCAGGATCGAGATCGACCACGCGGGCGATGGGCTGCCCGGCTGCGACCAGTTCGCCGTCCTTGACGTACCATTCGGTGATGCGCCCGCTGACGAGCGCGGAGACGTCTGCCGAGCGGTCATCAGGATTGAGCGCGACGACGAGGCCGTCGCCATTGGCGGTCTGGACCCAGGGCACGAAGGCCATGACGAGCGCAGCGGCGGTGATCGCGAGCGCGACCATCCACGCGGTGATGACCACCACGCGCGGCGCCTTCATGCCGGCGAGCGTGGGGAAGTGTTCGATGTGTTCAAGCCGATAGGGCACGTGCGGCCTCCCGTTCTTTCACATGGGCCTGCAGTTCGGCGGCGGAGGCAAAGCGGAGCTGTTCCTGCTTGCCGAGCCAGAGCCAGCCATCGAGCGCTAACGAGCCGGGGCGCGTGGTGCACAGCATCACGGTGGTGCCGGCGGCCTTGAGCCGTTCGAGCACGCCGAACAGCTGCGCGGGCGGCATGACATCGAACACTGGCGCGAGCACGAGCACCTTGGGGCAGGCCAGCAGCGCGTTGGCGAGCTTGAGTTCCATCACCTCGCCCACGGTGAGCGGCCAGCCCGAATTGGCAAGCGGCGTGTCGAGTCCATCGGGCAGGCTGGCGATGCGTTCGCTGAGGCCGACCGCATCGAGCGCATCGAGGATGCTTTCCGAGGTTGCATCGGAGATCGCGAGATTGAGGTACTCGCGGATGGTGACCTCGACGATCGTCGGCCGGTCAAGCACGATGATTTCGGAGCGCAGCATGTACATGTTGAGCCCGCCGAGATCCGAGCCGCCGACAGTGACAAGGCCGTGATCGGGCGCGACATGGCGCTTGAGAAGCATCGAAAGCGTGCGCTCCACCCCGGCTTCGGGCACAGTGACGACGCGCTCGCCGGCGTGAAGCGAGAAGTTGAGGTGCGTTTCGCCGAGCTTGACGTCGCGCAGGGCAATCGCGCCGTCGCGCGGGCCCTGGGTGCTGGGGATCGGCAGCTTTTCCTGGGTGATGCCATAGAGCAGCGAGAGTTCCTCGCAGCTGGCGACGAGATCGTAGAAGGTATCGAGGTACCAGCCGAGCTGGCCGACCCCGTAAAACACGCTGGAGAGGATGAGCTCGGCGCCGACGAGCTGGCCGATGGTCAGCTCGCCCGCAAGGATCAGGTTACCGCCCAGCGCAAGGAGCGCGGCCGAGGCGGTGGCGTAGAGCGTGAAGAACGCCAGCGTCTGCGCAAAGCTGTAGCGGAAGTAGCCCTTGTGCTTGGCGATGTAGTTGGCGGTCATCGCCTCCGACCGGTCCATCGCGAAGCCGACATGGCGGCTCGACTTGTAGAAGCCGTTGGAGCCGCCGACGCTTTCGAGCCAGCGCGCGGTATCGTGCTTGGCGTGGGAAAGTGCCACCGCGCTGGTCATCGAGCCGCGCGACCACAGCAGCCAGATCACGAGGAGCGCGAGCAGCAGCACCACGTTGAAGGCGAGGAAGAACGGGTGATAAAAGCTGGTGACGATCAGGCCGACCGCCGATTGCAGCACGATGGTGAAGCCGCCGATCAGCAGGCTGGGCACCGATTTCTGCACGACGGTGAGATCGAAGAAGCGGTTGAACAGGTCTGCCCGCCGCGCATCGCCGAAGAAGGGATCGCGCGCATGGACCGCGCGGATGGTGATCTCGGCGACGATGCGGGCGAACAGGCGCCGTTCGAACAGCGTCATGATGTAGACGCGCAGCGCCGAAAGCATCGCGACGACGAAGAGGAGTGTGAAGAGGAGGACAGCGAGCGTCCACAACTGCGCGGGCAGTGCGGTGTAGGCGACGCTGTTGATGAGCAGCTGAACTGAAATGGGCGTGGCCAGCGACAGCAAGCCGATGGCTATGCCGTATACCGCTGCCAATCGCAGATAGCCGGCATCTGGCCCGATGATTTCGGCCAGCCAGCGTATTGCATCGCGCAGTTCGACCCGCGTTGGTGCAGCCATGAAATTCCCTGAGAGCTCTGATTTTCCGAAACGGTGATGCCTTTCTAAGCCATTGTGCACCGCAGCGCCAATTACAACTCTTGTCTGGAGGCTATAATCTGTGATTATGGTCTCGCATGACGACTATCCGCCAGTTGCAGTATCTCGTCGCGCTTGCCGACGAAGGCTCGTTCGCCGAGGCCGCGCGGATCAGCCACGTTTCGCAGCCGGCGCTGAGCCAGCAGGTCAAGGCGCTGGAGGAGCGGCTGGGGGTGCGGCTGCTTGACCGGTCCACCACCGGCGCGATCCTGACGCCGATCGGGCGGAGCATCGTTTCGAAGGCGCGCGGGATCCTGGGCGAAGTGCGCGGGATCGAGGAACTGGCGCGCAGCGCCGCGACGGGCCTCACCGGAACCTTGCGCCTGGGGACGACGCCGACGCTGGGGCCCTATCTGCTCTCGCCGATCATCGCCGACCTCCACCGCGCGGCACCGGGCCTCAGGCTCTATGTGCGCGAGGGAATTCCCGACGAGCAGGCGCTGCAGGTCTCGCGCGGGGAGCTTGACGTGATGCTGGGGCCGCTGCCGATCCGGGGCGACGATCTCGAGATCGAGCCCTTGTTCCGTGAGCCGCTCGATCTGGTGGCGGCAGTGGACAGCCCGCTGGCGCGCGGGCCGGTGGAATCTTCGGCACTGGCGGGGCAAGTGCTGCTATCGCTTGATACGCGGCATCACCTGCACCGCGAAACGCGCGAGATTGCCGAGACCCATGGCATGGCGCTGAGCCCGGACTACGAAGGCACGAGCCTTGATAGCCTGCACATGATGGCGGCCTCGGGCCTCGGCCTCACGGTGCTGCCGCGGCTTTATCTGCAAAGCGACGTGGGCGGGCTTTCAGGGCTGAGCGTCGTCGATGTGGAAGGCTGGAAGGCGCACCGTTCGGTGGCGCTGGCCTGGCGGCGCGGCACGAGCATGGAAGCGGCGTTTCGCGTGATTGCGGAGCACGTGCAGCGTTCGGCGCGGCGGATGCTGGACAAGGCTTTGGGTTGAGGTGGGGGCTTGTGGAGAGTTTCTCGCAGAGACTCAGAGAAGAAGGGACGACCGCAAAGAACTCTTGCTGGGCCGTGACGCCCCTTGTCAATTGGCCGTTGCGGTTTGCGAGGACGAGTGAGGCAGATTACGGCCTTGCCGCTTGATCAACCTCTTTGCGATCTTCTTTTCCTCAGCGTCTCTGCGAGAAATACGCTTTTCTGGAGGTTGCGGTTGTTCCCCTCTCCCAATCCTCTCCCCTGAAGGGGAGAGGGCTATTCGGGGTTAGGGCGTGGCCTGCCAGCCGCCGCCCAATGCCTTGAACACGCTGATCTGGGCGTCGGCGCGGTCCGCTTCGGCTTGGGCGAGTGCGGCGCGGGTTTGGGCGCGCTGGCGCTCGGCGTCGAGCAATTGCAGGAAGCTGTCCGCGCCGTAGTCGAAGCGGGTGCGCGAAAGGCGGGCGGCATCGCTGCTGGCGTTCATCGCGCGGCGCAGCGCATCCTCGCGGCTGGTGGCACCGCCGGCGCGGGCGAGGGCCTGTTCGGCTTCCTTGAGCGCGTTGAGAACAGCGGCATCGAAGCGGGCGAGCGAGCCTTGCGCGATCGCCTCGTTCTGCCGGACGCGGGCGCGCGCGGCGCCGTTCAGCGGGAAGTTCCAGCTGATCAGCGGGCCGACGGAATAGCCGACCGAGCCCGAATTGCCGAGATTGCTGAAGCGCGTGGCGCCGAGCGAGACGCTGCCGAGCAAGCTGATCGAGGGATAGAGCGCGGCGGTGGCGACGCCGATGCGCGCGGTGTCGGCGGCCAGCGTGCGTTCGGCCTGGCGCACATCGGGGCGGCGCGCGAGGAGGGACTGACCATCGCCGACGGGGAGTGGTTCGCTCGCTGCGGGCACGGTGCGGCACTTGGCCGCCGCGCTGTCAAGGATCGCGGCGGGGGGATCGCCGGTGAGGACGGCGAGCGCATAAAGTGCGGAGCGGCGCTCGGCTTCGAACACCGGCACCTGCGCGCGGGCCTGCTCGACAAGGACGGTGGCCTGATCGACCTCGCTGCGCGTGCCTCTGCCGGCGGAAAGGCGGCGTTCGGTGAGTTCGAGCGTGCGGGCCTGAAGCGCCTCGGTCTCCCGCGCGACGTCGGCCTGTTCGCCGAAACCGCAGGCCGAGGCATAGGCGCGCGCCGTTTCAGCGGCGACCGCAACGCGCGCGGCATCGACGGCAGCCTGCGCGGAAGCCGCATCGGCGCGCGCGGCTTCGATCGAGCGGCTCACCCCGCCAAAGAGATCGGCTTCGTAGGACGCATCGAAGCCTACCGTGAAGAAATCGTTGGTAATCGCGCGGCCGAAGGCGGGGATGACCTGGCGGCTGTGGCTGTATTGCGCGCTGGTGGTCGAGGTGGGCAGGCGCGCGGCTCCCACTTCGGAGAGCGCTGCGCGGGCGCGCTGGAGATTGGCGGCGGCGACGCGCAGATCGGTGTTCTTTGCCAGCGCCTGCGTGACGAGCCGGTCGAGCTCCGGATCCTTGAACAGCTGCCACCACTGGTCCGGCAGCGGCGAGGGCGTGACCGTGCCGCTTTCGAGCGCTTCGGTAAGGCGCACTTGTTCGGGTGGCAGCGCGGCGGGGCGCTTGTAGTCTGGCCCCACGGCGCAGGCAGCAACGAGAAGCGCAGGGATCAGCGCGGCGAGACGCTTCATGCCTCGCTCTCCGGAGCGGCTGGAAGCTCGTCAACTGGCTTGGGCTTGCGGCGCAGCATGGCGCCGACCCGTTCGCCGAAATTGCGGCTGATGATGTAGAACGACGGCGTGAAGAGGAGGCCGAAGCCGGTCACCCCGATCATCCCGAAGAACACCGCGATGCCGAGCGCCTGGCGCATTTCCGCGCCGGGGCCAGTGGCGATGACGAGCGGCAGGGTGCCGAGGATGAAGGCGATCGAGGTCATCAGGATCGGGCGCAGGCGCTGGTGCGCGGCGCGTTCGGCGGCGGCGCGGGGTTCCAGCCCGTCGTCCTCGCCCTGCCGCGCGAACTCGACGATGAGGATCGCGTTCTTCGCGGCAAGGCCGATCAGCACGACAAGGCCGATCTGGGTGAGGATGTTGTTGTCACGCCCCATCAGGCCGACGCCGACGATGGCCGCGAGCAGGCACATCGGCACGATCAGGATCACCGCCAGCGGCAGCACGAGGCTTTCATACTGCGCGGCGAGCAGGAGGAACACGAAGATCACCGCGAGGCCGAAGACGAGACTGCCGGTGTTGCCCGCCTGCTGCTGCTGGAAGGCCAGTTCGGTCCATTCATAGGTGAACCCGGCGGGCAGGTTGGCCTTGGCTAGCTTGTCCATGGTGGTGAGCGACTGGCCCGAGGAGAAGCCGCGCTTGGTATCGCCCTGGAGTTCGGCGGCGGGATAGAGGTTGAACCGCACGACGCGGTAGGGGCCGCTGTCGTTCTTGAGCGTCATCACCGCAGCGAGCGGGACCATCGTGCCCGAGGCTGAGCGGGTCTTGAGCCGCAGGATATCGCCGATATCGTCGCGGTAGGGCGCGTCGGCCTCCGCCGTCACGCGGAAGGTGCGGCCGAGGAAGTTGAAATCGTTGACGTATGTGCTGCCGAGATAAGTGCCGAGCGTGGAGAACACGCGCTCGACCGGCACGCCGATCTGCTCGGCGCGCTCGCGGTCGATATCGGCCTTGAGGCGCGGGGTCTTGGTGTTGAAGGTGGTGAAGACCGAATTGAGCCCGGGTTCCTGATTTGCGGCCATCATCATCTTGAAGGCGGCACCTTCGAGCGCGGCATAGCCTGCGCCCGAGCGGTCCTCGATCATCATCTTGAAGCCGCCGCCGGTGCCGATGCCGCGCACGGGCGGGGGCGGCACGACGAGGACGTTACCCGCAGTGATCGCGCCGTAGGCCTTGCGCAGCTCGTTCGCGACCTGATCCGACGAGGCGGTGCGGTGGTCGAAATCCTTGAGCGTGATGAAGATCGCGCCAGCGTTCGGCGCGGTGGTGAAGGTCGCGCCGTCGAAGCCGGCAAACGCGATGGTGGTCTTCACCGAAGGGTTCTGGCGCGCGATGGCAGCGGCTTGCTGGACAATCTCGTCGGTGCGCTGGAGCGAAGCGCCCGGCGGCAGCTGGACGACGCCGATCAGGTAGCTCTGGTCCTGCGCGGGGATGAATCCGGTCGGCGTTGCATAGAAGCGCCAGCCGGCGATGGCGAGGAGCAGCACATAGGCGATGCCGATCATGCCGAGCGCGCGCACCAGCCGCGCAGTCAGCTTGCCGTAGCGCACCGACAGGCGTTCGAAGCCGTGGTTGAAGCTGCGCGCAAAGCGCACCGGCAGGCCGCGCCAGCCCGCCGGGGGCGCGGTTTCCTCGTGGCTCTTGGGCTTGAGGATCAGCGCGGCGAGCGCCGGCGAAAGGGTGAGCGAGACGAAGGCGGAAATCGCGGTGGCGCTGACGATGGTGAGCGCGAACTGCTTGTAGAACGCGCCCGAGATGCCGGGGATGAAGGCGGTGGGGATGAACACCCCGCACAGCACCAGCGCAATGGCGATGAGAGCGCCGGAAACCTCGTCCATCGTTTTGTGTGCAGCCTCGCGCGGGGCGAGGCCTTCTTCCATCAGCCGCTCGATGTTCTCCACCACGACGATCGCGTCATCCACCACGATGCCGATGGCGAGCACGAGGCCGAATAGCGAGAGGTTGTTGAGGCTGAAGCCGAACGCGGCCATCGCCGCGAAGCTGCCGACGAGCGAGACCGGGATCGCGATGATCGGGATGATCGAGGCGCGCCAGCTCTGCAGGAACACCAGCACGACCAGCGCGACGAGCACGATCGCTTCAAACAGTGTTTCTTCCACCGCGGCGATCGAGGCGCTGATGTATTCGGTCGGGTGGTAGGGGATGGAGTAGATCAGGCCGGGCGGGAAGGCCTTCGACAGCGCTTCCATCTCCGCCTCGACCGCAGCGGCGGTCTTGAGCGCGTTGGAGCCGGGGAGCTGGGTGACGGCGACGCCGATCGACGGGTATTTGTCGCGATAGGCGTTGGTGCCGTAGTCCTGCGCGCCGAGTTCGATGCGGGCGATATCGCTGAGGCGGGTGAGGCGGCCATCATCCGAGCGCTTGATGATGATATCGCCGAACTCTTCGGTCGTGGTGAGGCGTCCGGTGGTCTGGATGCCGAGCTGGAAGGCGGTGCCGCCCTGGTTGAACGGCGGCTGGCCGACCGAGCCGGCGGCGACTTGCGCGTTCTGGGCGCGGATCGCGGCGATGATCTCGTCAACCGTGAGATTGCGGCTGGCGGCTGCATCGGGATCGATCCACACGCGCATGTTGTAATCGCGCCCGCCGATGATGCGCACGCCGCCCACGCCGGGCACGCGGCTCAGCCGGTCGACCACCTGCAGCGTCGCGTAGTTCGCCACGTATTGCTGGCTGAGCGACTTGTCCGGCGAATAGAGGTTCATCACCATGAGCAGGTCGGGCGAGTTCTTGCGCACCGTCACGCCGATCTGGCGGACTTCCTCGGGCAGGCGCGGCTCTGCCGTGGCGACGCGGTTCTGCACCAGCACCTGCGCCTGATCGACATTGGTGCCCGCCTTGAAGGTGACGGTGATCGAAACGTTGCCGTCGCCCGTGGAGGACGACTGCATGTAGATCATGTTCTCGACGCCGTTGATCGATTCCTCGAGCGGGGCGGCGATGGTTTCGGCCAGGGTTTCGGCGGTTGCGCCGGGGTAGTTGGCCGAGACGACGACGGTGGGCGGGGCAATTTCCGGGTACTGGCCGACGGGCAGCGAGGGATAGGCGATTCCCCCGATGATCACGATCAGGATCGACAGCACCGCCGCGAAGATCGGCCGGTCGATGAAGAAATGCGGCAGGCGCATTACTTGGCCGTTGCCTCGGCCGCAGCAGGTGCCTTGATGGCGTTGGAAGCAGGCGAATCCGCCGCCGCGCGGGGCTTCAGCGGGATGACCTTGGCATCGACGTCCATGCCCGGCTGCAGCCGCGCAAGGCCATCGAGAATGACCTTCTCGCTGGGCGCCAGGCCGGTCTTGATCACGCGCAGGCCTTCGACGAGCGGGCCGGTTTCGACGTTGCGCTGAACCGTCTTGCCATCCTTGCCGACGACATAGACGAAGCGGCGGGTCTGGTCGGTGACGATGGATTCATCGGGCACCAGCAGCGCGCTGTAGGTGCCCGACCCCAGCAGGCGGGCGCGGCCGAACATGCCGGGGACGAGGAAGCCGGTGGGATTGTCGACTTCGGCAAAGGCGCGGATCGTGCCCGAATTGCGGTCGATCGCGTTGTCGACGAACTTCATCAACCCGTGCCAGCGATAGTTCGTTTCATCCGCCAGCTTGATGTCGACCGGATTGGGGGCATAGCGCGAGGATTCGCGCTCGCCCGATTGGGCCTGGCGGACATATTTGAGGTAGAAGGTTTCCGCGCCTTCGAAAGCGAAGCGGATCGGATTGACCGTGACGACGCGGGTCAGCACCGTCTGCCCGGCGGCAACATAAGTGCCGATCGAAACGCGCTTGTCCGATATGCGGCCGCTGATCGGCGAGCGGATCGTGGTGAAGGACAGATCGAGCGACTTCGCCTCAAGGTTGGCGCGGGCCGCCCCGGCTGCGGCCACGGCGCTGCGCAGATTGGCTTCCTTGGTCTCGAACTCCTCGCGGCTGATCGCCTGCGCATCGACGAGTTTCTGCGCGCGGGCCAGTTCGGTGCGGGCATTGGTGACGAGCGCCTGCGCCTTGGCGAGATCGGCGCGGGCCTGCTGCGCGGCGGCGCGATAGGGGCGCGGATCGATGGTGAAGAGCACCTGGCCCTTGGACACCTCCACGCCTTCGCGGAAGTTCACGCTATCGACCGCGCCGGAGATACGCGGACGGATCTCCACATCCTGCACTGCCTCGAACCGGCCGACATAGTCATCCCAATCCACGACCTGACGCTTGAGCGGCACGGCAACCGAGACATGGGGCTTGGGCGGCGGAGGCGGGGCTGAGGGGGAGCAGGCGGCGAGCGCCGCAGTTGCGAAAAGCGGGGGGAGGATGATTCGGCGCACGCCTTCAAAGTATGGGCATGCCGGTTACAGCGCAACCGTTGCTGCGGTGCAGCGAGAGGCCCCCGGCGGCTGGAGCAAATTCGACGTGCTTGAACAGGTTCCGTCTTGGCAGTGGCGCAGGCTGAAATCCGTTGCTAAAAGCGACCTATTGCGACACGCAACGCAGTGAATGCTTCCAGGGGAGTGGGTAATCGTGGCTATCGAGGCAAAGGTTAACGGAAAGCCGGTCAGCTTCGCAGTCGAGCCGGATACGCCGCTGCTCTGGGCCATCCGCGAGGAGCTGGGGATGACCGGCACCAAGTTCGGGTGCGGGATCGCAGCCTGCGGTGCATGCAGCGTGCATGTTGACGGGGAAATCACCCGATCGTGCAGCGTGCCGGTAAGCGATGTGGCCGGAAAATCGATTACCACGATCGAGGGCCTCTCCGGGGCAGGGGGCACGTTGACGACCTTGCAGCAGGCGTGGATCGCGCATCAGGTGCCGCAGTGCGGATACTGCCAATCGGGGCAGATCATGGCAGCGGCCGCGCTGCTGGCGAAGACGCCCAAGCCCACCGACGCCGATATCGATGCAGCGATGACCAATATCTGCCGCTGCGGGACTTATCCCCGCATCCGCGCGGCGATCCACGATGTGGCCGGCACGGCTGCTGCGCCTGCCGCGGCCCCCGCCACGCCCGCCACCAACCCCGCCTGAGGAGCAAGCACATGGGCATGATCCGCAGAACATTCCTGATTGGCGGCGCGGCACTGGTTGGCGGCGGCATCTTCGCAGTCCAGTATGGCGACAGCTCGGCCAAGTCGCAGGCCGCCAAGCTGACCGACGGCAAGGGCGGGCACAATTTCGGCACCTGGCTGCGCATCGGCGAGGACGACACCGTCACCATCTATTCGCCGCACACCGATATCGGGCAGGGTTCCAACACCGGCCTTGCGCAGATGCTGGCCGAAGAGCTGGATGCTGATTGGAGCAAGCTTTCGGTCGTCTCCGCGCCGGCGGAATCGGCGTTCGCCAACGTGGTGCTGGGCAAGGGCTTCCTTTCCGAAATGAGCGGCTATCCCGGCATCATCGGCGCGATGCCGATGTCTCTGCTGGGCATGGTCGCGCGCCAGCTCAACCTGCAGATCACCGGCGGCTCCTCGGCGCTGCGCTTCACCGGGCAGCAGGGGCTGCGGGTGCTGGGCGCAGGCACGCGGGCGGCGCTGATCGAGACGGCGGCGGGGCGCATGGGCGTTCCGGCTGGCGAGCTGACGACGGCGGACGGCAAGGTGGTCCACGCCAAGTCCGGCAAGTCGTTGCGTTATGGCGAACTGGCGGCGGAGGCGGCGACGCGGAGTCTTTCGACCAAGGTCGCGCTGAAGGACCCCAAAGACTTCAAGCACATGGGCAAGTCGGTTCCCCGTTTCGACATTCCGGCGAAGGTCAACGGCACCGCGCAATACGGCATGGACGTGACGAAGCCCGGTATGCGGGTGGCGACGGTGATCGCGGCGCCGGTGCGCGGGGGCAAGCTGCTTTCGGTCGATCCGGCACCGGCCATGGCGATTGGCGGCGTCGAGAAGGTGATCAGCCTTGAAAGCGCCGTCGTGGTCGTTGCCAAGGGCTACTGGCAGGCGCTGAAAGGCGCCCGCGCGCTGGCGCCCAAGTTCAGCGACGGCGGCAACGGGCTCATCACCACGGCCACGATCTTCGCCGAGCAGGACAAGCTGCGCGCCGAGGGCAAGCCGACCAAGACCGCAGGCGAAGGCGATGTCGATGCCGCGCTCAAGGCTGACGGCGTGAAACTGCTCGATGCCGACTACAAGATGCCCTTCCTCCACCACGCGATGATGGAGCCCTTTGCGCTGACGGCGCATTACAAGGACGGGCACCTCGATCTGTGGGGCGGGATGCAGGATCCGCTGGGTGCCAAGGCGGCAGCGGCCAGCGCGGCGGGCCTGAGCGCGGACAAGGTGACGTTCCATCCCATGCTGATCGGTGGCAGTTTCGGCCGCCGTCTGCCGATGTACATGGAGATTGTCGATCAGGTGGCGCGCGTTGCCATGCAGGTGCCGTTCCCGGTCAAGCTGATCTGGTCGCGCGAGGAGGAAGTGTCACAAGGCGCGTACCGTCCGCAAAGCTCGGCGAAGCTGACGGCGGCGCTCGGGGCCGATGGCAAGATCACGGCGTGGCGCAACGACTTCGCCCAGCCGGAAGACGGCCTGCGCGAAGTGCCGTTCTTCTATGACGTGCCGGCTGTGGCGCGGCGGCATTTCAAGCAGGTTTCCAACCAGACGGTCGGCGCATGGCGTTCGGTCAACGCCACGCAGCATGGCTTCACGACCGAGAGCTTCATGGACGAGCTTGCCCATACGGCGGGCGCCGATCCGGTCGAGTTCCGCCTCAAGCACCTGAAGCCCGGGCGGCATCGCACGGTGCTGGAAGAAGTGGCGAAGCGCAGCGGCTGGGGCTCACCGCTCGAACCGGGCCGCGCGCGCGGCGTGGCGGTGGTGGAATGCTTCAACACGATCGTCGGGCAGGTGATCGAGGCCTCGCTCGCCGAGGACGGTACGCCCAAGGTGCACAAGGCGTGGGCCGTGGTTGATTGCGGCACAGTGGTGAACCCGACCGCCGCCGAAGGGCAGATCCTCGGCGGGCTGGTGATGGGGCTCTCGTCCGGCATCGGTGAGGCGATCACCGTCGACAAGGGCGCGGTGCAACAGAGCAACTTCAGCGACTATGAAGTGCTCAAGCTGGCGAATGCGCCGACGGTTGATGTCCATTTCATCAACAGCGGCGCGGAAATGGGCGGCATTGGCGAACCGGGCCTGCCGCCTGCGACGCCTGCGCTGGCGAATGCGCTGTTTGCGCTGACGGGCAAGCGGGTGCGCTCGCTGCCGATCAGGGATCAGGCGAAGGCTTGAGGGGACGGTTAGCGGGGCCCCGGGTGACGGGGTGAACTTGCCCCATCGTTCGTCATTCCCGCGAAGGCGGGAATCCAGAGCCGCTGGCGCTGTGGTTGGCCGCTCTGGATTCCCGCCTTCGCGGGAATGACGAGGAGGTGGGGACTGATTCCAGTTTCGGGCCGCTGCAAAGCGCCCGGTTGGCATTCACGGCGCGATCTTCACCGCCCCTTCAGGCGTGGTCCAGCCTCGGATCGCAACGCTGGCTGGCTTGGCGCTGGCCGGCACGCGGACGGTGATCGCGCGTTCTTCGCCCGGCATAAGCGAGACATAGTTGTCCTCGTAGTAGGCAGGGAGCACGCGTGCGCCGGCCTTGTCGAGGACGGTGAGCTTGATCGCGAGCGCGGGGGTCTTGCCGGTGTTGGTCAGCGTGAGAGCGAGTGGGAGATCTTCGCCGACCGGGGCAGCGGACTTCGCCTTCAGCGCTATCGTGGCGGGCGGCATCGCGTTCAGTTCGCGGTAGGCAGCGGGATCTCGGCCGCGCCAGTAGAAGTTGCGGCTGAGCAGCGCGCCGTTCGCATCGGCCAATTCCAGCGCGACGAGGGCCATGCCGCCGCCTGCCATGAGCGGGGCGAGATCGACCGTTCCCGCTTCGGTTGCCGTGTTGGCAGGGGCAGATAGCGCCTTTTCCTGCTGGAGCAGCGTGCGGCCCGCAAGATCGGTCACGCGAATCCGTGCGGTGAGGCCCGGCAGATCGCCGCGCGTGGTGTTGATCAACATGAGCTGGTTGTCCGGCAGATTGAGCTGGATGTGCACCGGCTCGGCCCCCGTGCGGGCGCCGTAGTAGGCGGCGTGGGTGTCCATATCCGAGCTGTAGAGCTGCCAGGCGTTTGACGGCCACGAGGGGTGGGTCATCCAGAACAGGCGGCCGGAGTTCTTCGTCCAGAGGTGGCCGACGAAGCCTTCCATCATCGCCTTGTGCGTTTCGAGGTTCATCATCTGCGCCTTGCGCTCGAATTCGGCGAGGCTGGTTGCTGGGCCGAACATCTGGGCCAGCGTATCCATGAACGTGCGCGTGTCGCCGTTCCCGCTGAAATGCCAGTCGTGGTAGGCCATGGTGTCGCCGAGCGGCCAGCGATCCGCGGCAGGGACGCTGGCCTCGATCGCTTCGCGGGTGGCGAGGCTGGGCGTGCCGGTTTCGACCGAGAAGCCTGAGGCGAGATCGGTGAAATAGCCTTCGGGCGGACGGTAGTTATAGGGGCCGGAGCCTTGCAGGTTCACGACGTTGGACGAGCCGGTGTACCAGCGGGTGCCATCGAGCTTCGTGACCAGTGCATCGAGGCCTTCGTTGAGCGCGGGGTAGGGGACGCCTTCGTTGCGGCCGAACCAGACCACGATGCTGGGGTGATTGCGATAGCGCGCGATGGTGTCTGCCGCGTTGGCGAGGAATAGCTGGGGGTCTTCGGGTTCGATCTGGAAATCCTGCGTGGATTGCCAGAAGTCGTTGAGGATCATCATGCCGTTCTCGTCGGCAAGGTCGTAGAACGCGGGTTCGGTGTTGTTGCCCATCCAGTTGCGGATCACGTTCATGTGGGCTTCCCGCTCAAGGCGGAAATAGGGTTCGAGCTCGGCGCGGCCGAAGCGCTTCATCGCATCGTCCATGCCCCAGCTGCCGCCGCGCGCGGCGATGCGCACGCCGTTGACGCGCAAGGTGAGGTGGGGGAGCGCGATGGAGGGCGGGACGGGGCGGACGGCGGGGGAGTGCTCGCCGCTGGGGGTGAGGCTTTGCGCCCAGCCGAGCGGGGTTTGCTTGATGGCGGCGTGGCGCACGTCGATCAGCGGGCGTTCGCCGGGCTTGGCATCGGTGGGATCGACTTCGACGCGGTTCAGGCGGCCATCGCTGCCGAACAGCGAGAGTTCGTAGCTGATTTCGCGGATGCCGAAGCGAAGGGTTCGGGTGTCTGACGGCGCGCTGCTGGCGGCGGCGGTGATGGTCAGACTGTAGAGCGCGGGATCGCCGTAGCCGTTGGGCCACCAGAGGCGCGGATTGGCGATGTGGAGCGCAGTATCGGTGGCGGGCGAGAAGGTGACGGTGGTTTCGCCGGGCGCGGCGGTGAGCGCGCGGGTGAGAGTGATCTCGCCGATTTTAGCGGTGATAGTAAGCGGGACGGGCTGGCTGGCCGCGTTGGTGAGAGGGACCATGATCGTGATGTCCGCGCTGTCTGTGCGCGGCAAGGGCAGGTCGGTGACGACATGGGGATCGCCGAGGCGTACCGGGCCGGTGGCTTCCAGCGTGACGCCCTGCCAGAGGCCGGTGTTGCGATCGCGGATGCCGGGGATCCAGTCCCAGCCTTCGGTGGCGACAAACGTCGGCCCGTCGATGGCGAGCTGGCCACCGTTTTCGCCGACGCCGCCTTTCACGGACTGTTCGTGCGGGATGCCGGGGTGCGGCGGGGGGCTGACGCGGACGGCGACGACGTTCTCGCCGGCTCGCGGAGTGAAGGCGAAGCGGCCGCGCGTGAAGGCGCCTTTCATGCTGCCTTGGCGCTCGCCGTTGATCCAGACTTCGGCGGCGTAGTTGATCCCGTCGAAGCGCAGGGCGAGGGATTTGCCGGCGGCTTCGGCGGGGAGGGTGAAGCTGGTGCGATACCAATAGTCCTGCCGGGCGAGGCTTTCGGGAATCGCGAGGTTGCTGAGGCCGTAATAGGGGTCAGGATAGATCCCGCGGTCGACCATGGTGGCGAGAACGGTGCCGGGGACGCGGGCGGCGAGCCACTTGGCGGTATCGACGCCGGGGCGGGACAGCGCGGCGCCATCAGGTGCGACGAGATCGGGGGCGGGGATCAGTTTCCAGCCATTGACCTGCCACTGGCCGGGGGCGGTGGGGGCGAGTGCTGGCAGGGGCGTGATGGGCACGGCGCGCGGGGCGCTGGGCGGCGTCTTGGCATGTGGGAGCAGCCAGGGGTCCTGCTGTTCGGTGAGGCCGATATTGGCCTTGCGCTGGAATGGCCAGCCGACCCCGACATCGCGGAACTGGACGGTGGCGAAATCCGGACGGGCGGCGAAGAGCGTGGCGGGATCGCCGAGCGCGTCATCGATCTGCGCGGCGGCGAGTGCTCCGGCGAAGTGCGGCTTGCCGGGCAGCGGCGGGGCGATGGCGATGCGCGGTTCGGCGGCGGGGCTGGCGGCGGCTTGCTGGCCTGTGGGCTTGCCGTCGATGAAGAGGCGCGCCGTCTTGCCGTCATAAGTGGCGGTGAGCTGGCTCCAGCGTCCGGCGGGGAGGGGAGCGGCGGCGGCCAGCAGGGCCTGGTCCAGCCGCAGGGCCGGGCGGCCATCGACGAGGACGAGGGCGCGGCGGCCCTGCTCGATCAGGGTGACTTCGCCGGGCTGGATGCGGCTGGGCTGAACCCATGCGGACAGCGTGAAAGGCGCGCCTGCCGCGAGGATCGGGCTGGCAGCGGGGAGGTCGCGCTCGATCCCGATGCCGCCTTCGAGAATGCGGACATTGTAGGGGCCGCCGTTGTCGGGCACTTCGGCGCAGAGCGGCGTTGCGGTGAGCGCGCTCGCAGCAAGGAGGAACGGCGCCAGACGGCGCTGGGTGGTGGGCATGGTTCGTCTCTCTCCCCGCACCCGGGTTGGATGCGCCCGGGTTCCTGACAACGCAATCAATTTAACGCAGCATAGGCAATTTAAAATGCATAATACATGCATTATTTTGAGACAGGTTTGCACCTTGCGAGGATATCGCCCTTGGTGCCCAGCGTCACGCTGGCGAGCCCGAACGAGAGCGGGCCGCGCGTGGTGAGAACGAGGGGGCTGGAGACAGCCTGGCTCGCCGATCCCGCGGGAAGCAGGCACTTCAGCGGGACGGCGAGGGTCTGCCAGGTGCCGAGAGGCATGGCGTTGAGTTCGGGCAGCGCCACCGGCGCGCCGCAGGGGCCGCTGCCGCAGCGGGCGGACAAGGTGACCTGCGCGCCGGGCCTGGCATCAAGCCGCATGGTGATCAGCAGCAGGACATCTCCGTTGGTTTCACGCGCAAGATCCTGCGGCGTGGCGGCCTCAAGCGCAATCGTGGCGGGCTGAGTTCCAGCGGCCAGCGTGATGCGCCGCGCACCTTCCTGCACATCCTTGTCGATTGCGGCGATGGTCAGGCGATGGCCCGCGGTGGACGCAGGAACGGGGCCAACCGTGTGCGGCGCGGCGGCCAGATCGGTCAGCACCAGCGACCAGCCGGGGGCGGCCTGTCCGCGCTGGACGAAGACGCCGGGCAGGGCCTCGGCAGCGACGCCAGCGTCCTCGGGCAGACCCGTCCATGGTGCGGGGCCGCCGGCCATCGACAGGCCGTAGCCATAAGCGAAGAGCGGATCGTCGCCGGGCCGGGCGGTGCGCGGCCAGGCGGTGGGGAGGCGGCCGGTGAAGTCTGCGCCATCATTTGCATAGAGCACATCGGCGACGCCGCCGCCTTCCGAGCCCGGCAGCCAGGCGACGACAAAGGCATCGGCGGCGTTAAGCTCCGGGTTCACGAACAAGGGCCTGCCGGTGAGCATGACCGCGACGACGGGGATGCCTTGCGCTTTCAGCGCTTTCATCGTGGCAAGCGGGCCGGTGAGATCGCTGCGCAGCTGGAGCGAGCGGATATCGCCCTGAAACTCGGCATAGGGCGTTTCGCCGAAGACGACGATTGCGGCATCGGGCTTTTGGGTGAAGCGGCCATCGGGCGCGAGCTGGGCGCTGCCGCCGGAGGCTTCGGCGGCGGACTTGAGGCCTTCCCACAGCGTGGTCGCGCCGGGGAAGAGATCGCGGGTGAGGCCGGTGCCCTGCCAGGTGATCGTCCAGCCACCGGACTGGCGGGCGACATCGTCCGCGCCGTCACCCGCGACGAGCAGGCGCGCGCCCTTCTTCAGCGGTAGAACGCCGATGTTCTTGAGCAGGACCAGCGACTTGCGCACAGCCTCGCGGGCAATCGCGCGGTGCTCCGGGCTGCCGAGGAGGTTCCACTGGCCGGCAAGGGGCCGGGTGGACGGCGCGCCCATTTCAAACAGGCCGAGGCGCAGCTTGACGCGCAGGATGCGGCTTACGGCGTCGTCGAGCCGGGCCATGGGGACGGTGCCGTCCTGAACCTGCTTCAGCAGGCTGGCGTAGAGCGGCTTCCAGCTATCGGGCGCCATGTACATGTCTACCCCGGCGAGGAGGGCCTGCGGGCAGCTGGCGTTGGTGCAGCCGGGGATCTGGCCATGCGCGTTCCAATCGGTGACGACGAATCCGCCAAAGCCGAGGCGGTCCTTCAACACATCGGTGACGAGGCCCTTGTTGGCGGCGATCTTGACGCCGTTCCAGCTCGAGAAGCTGGTCATCACGGTGGCGACCCCGTTTTCGATCGCGGGGAGATAGGGCGCGCCGTGGACGAGGCGCAGCGTGGTCTCATCGATTTGCGCATCGCCCTGATCGTGGCCATCGGTGGTCGCGCCATCGGCAAGGAAGTGCTTGGTGCTGGCGATGACGTGGGGGCCGGCGAGCACGCGGTCGGTGGTCGGCGGGCCTTGCAGGCCGCGCACCATGCGGCCGACATAGCTCGCGACGAGCGCGGGATCGGAGGAATAGCCTTCGTAGGCGCGGCCCCAGCGCCAATCCTGCGGCACGGTGACAGTGGGTGCGAAGGTCCATTCCTGCCCGGTGACGCGGATCTCGGCGGCGGTGGCCGCGCCGATCTTCTCGATCAGATCGGGATCGCGCATCGCGCCCAGGCCGACATTGTGGGGGAACAGCGTGGCACCGATGATGTTGCTGTGGCCGTGGACTGCATCGGTGCCCCAGATCACCGGAATGGCCGGGCAGCCGGGGCGGCCGCGAATCGAGGCGGCATGGAACTTGTCCGCAAACTTCAGCCATTCGGAGGCGGGCGCGAGGTCGTTGCCGCCCGGCCCCGAATTGCCGCCATTGAGCACCGAGCCGAGATTGTAGCGCGCCACGTCCTCCGGCGTGAGGCTCGCGATATCGCCCTGGATCACTTGCCCGACTTTGCAGGCGGCATCCATCTGCTTGAGAAGCGACGCGATTTTTGCCTCGTCCGCGTCCGTGACGACCTTGGGCCAGGCGATTCGCGGCCATTGCTCCGGATGGACGCTGGCGGCCGAGTCGCTCGCGGCAACGGAGGGCGCTGCAAGGAGTGCGGACGGCGTCAGGCAGGCCGCGATGGCTACCGCCCAGGTTGTCGCCGCAATGTGGCCGTTCCGGTGCGAAATCCGCTTCATTCCTTGGCTTTCCTCTCCGTTGCCCGGGCCTCGTGAACCTTCTCGGGACAAATCAATAATGCATGATGATGACGTAATGTGAATGACAACGTTGACAATACGGCGAAGATGATCTTATTTCAACCATGCCACACGCCTCCGGCCAAATCCGCACTGCGGGTAGCCGGATAATCAGAAAGGCGGCAGCACCCCGTTCAAAGCGGGGGCTGCCGCTCAACTTTCAAGGGGAGAGACCATGTCTGATCGCATCGCACGTCCAAGGACCGTGCTGTCTAAGAAGGGACTTATGGGCGCCGCGTCGATCATGGCGCTGCTGGTTGCGGGCAATGCCGCCGCACAGGCTGCCCAAGGTTCGGGGCCGCAACAGGCCGATACCGCCGCTGCCGATGAAGGCGCCGCGCCGATCGTCGTCACCGGCTTCCGCCAGTCGCTCGCCGCCGCGCTTGATGCCAAGCGCAATTCGAACCTCATCATCGAATCGGTGAGCGCCGAGGATATCGGCAAATTCCCCGACCAGAACATCACCGAATCGCTGCAGCGCCTGCCCGGCATCCAGATCGACCGTGAGAACGGCCAGGGCACCAAGGTGCGCATCCGCGGTCTTGAGCAGAACCTGACCGTGCTCAACAACGAACTGTTCGTGACCGGGCAGGAAGTGTTCAAGGTGGGCGAGGGCAACTTCACCCGCACCGACAGCCTTGAAAGCGTGCCTTCCGAACTCATCGGCGGGGTCGAGGTGTTCAAGTCCCCCAACGCCTCGCTGCTGGAAGGCGGCCTCGGCGGTATCGTCAATCTCAAGACGCGCAATCCGCTCGATCTCAAGAACGGCCTCACCGTGGCGGGCAACGCACGGCTCAACAAGGCCAATGGCATCGATGGCTGGAAGCCGACCGGCGCGGTCGTCGCGAGCTACAACTTCAACGACAAGTTCGGCATCATCGTCTCGGGCAGCTACAGCAAGACCAACGGCCATTACGACATTCTGGGCGGCGAGAACCGCGGCAACTGGGCCTTCGGCGCTGGCCGCCGCGATACCGCGACGGTGCCGACCAACTACTACGCGCCCGAATACCGCTATGTGACGGACCGCGACCAGTACCGCACGCGCTGGGGCGTCTCGGTGGGCCTCGCCTATCGCCCGACCGATACGCTGAGCATGGACCTCCAGTACTTCCACTCCGATCTCAAGGTGGACACGCGCGAAGGCTCGGTGAAATTCCCGTTCGGCCAGGGCGAATCGCTGGGACTGCTGCCGGGCTACAAGATCAACAGCAACGGCGTGCTCGAGAGCGGCACCATCCGCGCGCAGTCGGCCGAGGCCATCTCGGTGGTGGACGAGTCGAACATCAAGTCGGACAACGTGCAGTTCGGCACCAAGTTCGACAACGGCTCGAACTTCCGTGCCAATGTCGAAGCGACTTACTCGACCGGCAGCCTCTTCCGCGACGTTGCCAACAACGACGTGCGCTTCACCAAGTATACGGTGCGGCAGGGTGCGGTGGGCGGACCGCTGCAGGACGGCGTGGCGCTCAACAGCGCGGCGCCGGCGACGTTCGACTTCACGTATAGCAACGGCGCGTTTCCGCGCTTCGGCATCGCGCCGGGCAGCCCGCAGGATCTGTTCAGCAACCCGGCCAATGGCTTCTTCAAGTCGCACTGGGCCTTCGGGGACCGCTCCAAGATCAAGGGCCACTCGATCCGCACCGACCTTGCCTGGGATGTCGATCCTTCGGAAAAGGGCAAGATCACGCTGAGCGCGGGCTTCCGTTATGGCCAGCGCACGGTGGACTTCACCTCGGGCCGCTATCTGGCGGACTATTCAGGCAAGGGCGAGATCGACGCGACCAAGATCCCGCTGGCCGAGCGCGATCCCACCTTCAACTACAACTACACGCCTTATGGCTACTTCCAGGACGGCGCGATCGGCTACAAGATCTGCGACCTGCCGGAAGCGAACAAGCCCGCCGCCTTCGCCGGGTGCAGCCGCTTCGGCAATTCGCCGGCGCTGATCACGCCCTATGATACGTTCACCAGCAATGCGGGCCGGGTCGAAACCTTGGTCAATCCCAACGTGCCAGGCGGCAAGGTGCTGATCCAGAACCGCGCGCAGATGGTCAATGCGCTCAAGTGGATCCAGAACCTCTATCCGTCCACACCGTTCAGCTTCTTCGAGGATCCGCTGCAGACCTTCTTCGTGAAGGAGGAGACCAAGACCGGCTATGTCATGGCCGATATCGGCGGCAAGGATGACAGCTTCCATGTCAACGTGGGCCTGCGCATCGTCAACACCCAGCTGAAGGTGGACCAGAACCAGGGCACCGCGAATCCGACTTACTGGGGCACCGACAGCTGGAACGGCGTGGTCAAGGACTTCGACACATCGAGTGTTCAGCGGTCTTACACCGACTTCCTGCCGAGCGTGAACGTGGTGGTCGATGCCGCGCAGGACATCAAGGTGCGTGCCTCGGCAGCCCGCGTGACCTCGCGCCAGCCGCTGTTCGATCTGGGCCGCGGCTTTGCCACCGACTTCACCCGCGATGCGGCGACCGACAAGTTCCTGTTCACCAGCGGCAGCCGCGGCAACGCGACGCTCGATCCGTTCCGGGCCTACCAGTTCGATCTCGGCGTCGAATACTACTTCGGCCGGCAGGGCCTGCTTTCGGCGGGCGTGTTCTGGAAGGAAGTGGACAGCTTCGTTGTAACGCAGACGGTGCCGGTCTTCGTCAATGATCAGGGTGGCGGGCGTGTCGGCCCGGTTTCGCAGCCGGTCAACGGCAAGGGCGGCCGGGTCAAGGGCTTCGAACTGGCGGCGCAATATGCCTTCCCGTTCGGCCTCGGCTTCACCGCGAACTACACCTTCTCCGATACAAGCACCGAGTTCAGCAACGACTTCGAGACGGGCCTGCCGCTGCCGGGCGTTTCGAAGCACTCGTTCAACGGGCAGGTCTATTTCGAGAAGCACGGGTTCGCGGCGCGCGCTTCCTACTCGTGGCGCTCGAAGTCGTACCTCGGCAACTTCGGCTTCGGCGATGGCGGCGTGACTCGCACGCTGGGCATCTACCAGAAGCCCTATGGCCAGCTCGACGGGCAGATTTCGTACCAAGTAACGCCGAACTTCAACGTGTTCCTCGAAGGCATCAACCTGAACAAGGAAAACACCAAGACCTACCTGCAGTTTCCCGAGCTGCCGTTCCGGTATGAATCGGGCTCGCGCCGCATCTTCGCCGGTGTGAAGTTCAACTTCTGACCTTAGCTCCACTCCCTCGGAGCCTCTTGGGGGGAGGGCCTTTGCGGGCCTTCCCCCCTTTCTTGTGAGGCGCATTCCAGCGAGATATTGTGTTGCGGCCGGATGACCGCCAGCATCGGACCGGACCTATGATGACCCCTGAACCCTTGCGTTCGATCCTGATCGTCGGCGGCGGCACGGCTGGCTGGTCGGCGGCGGCGCTGCTTTCTGCCGTGCTCGCGCCGTCTGGCTGCAAGATTACGCTGATTGAATCGAGCGACGTGCCCACTGTCGGCGTGGGTGAGGCGACGATCCCGCCGGTGTTCGAGTTTCTGGCGAACTGCGGCGTGGATGAAATTGATTTCATTCGCCATTGCCAGGCGACATTCAAGTTGGCGATCCGCTTTGATGACTGGCTGGAGCGAGGCCATTCCTACTGGCACCCGTTCGGCAATCTGGGCGTGACGATCAACCAGCGGCCGTTTCACCACTACTGGTGGAAGAACAAGGCGGCAGGGCATGGCGAAAGCTTTGCCGATCTGTGCCCGGCGATCGCTTTGGCGGAGGACGGCAAATTCGCGTTCCCGCCGCCCGATGGCAGCTATCCGGGCGGGGCGCTCAACTATGCGCTGCATTTCGATGCGGGGCTGGTGGCGCAATTCCTGAAGCGGCATTCGGTGGCGCGCGGGGTGGAGCATGTGGATGCGCGGATAGCGGGCTGCGAACTGGCTGATGATGGCGCGATTGCGGCGGTCAGGCTGGAGGATGGGCGCCGGATCGCGGCGGATTTCTTCATCGATTGCTCAGGGTTTCGCGGGCTGCTGATCGAGGACGCGCTCCACGCAGGCTACGAGGACTGGACGAAATGGCTGCCGTGCGACCGCGCGGTGGCGATGCCGACGGCAACCGTTGGGCCGCCCGCGCCCTACACCGTTTCCGCCGCGCACGAGGCGGGCTGGCGCTGGCGCATTCCGCTGCAATCGCGGGTGGGCAATGGTTATGTCTATTCAAGCCGGTTCATCAGCGACGATCAGGCGGCGGATACGCTGCGCGGTGCCGCCGCGGGTGAGGCGCTGGCGGAGCCGCGGTTCCTGCGCTTCACGGCGGGGCACCGCAAGGCGATGTGGGTGAAGAACTGCCTCGCTGTCGGGCTTTCGAGCGGGTTTCTGGAACCGCTGGAATCGACGAGCATTCATCTGATTCACACCGCGCTGAACCGGCTGCTCGATTACTTCCCGGACCGGCACTGCGATCCCGCGCTGGCGGCGGCGTACAACCGCGAGGCGGCGGACGAATATGCGCATATCCGCGATTTCCTGCTGCTGCATTACGTGCCCAACCGGCGGCATGGCGAGCCGTTCTGGGATGAGATCCGGGCCAATCCGCTTCCCGATACGCTGGCGGCAAAGCTTGACCTTTTCCGCCGCACCGGCCGCATCGTTTCGCGGCGGCGCGAGCTGTTTGCCGATATCAGCTGGTTCTTTGTCGCGGCAGGCATGGGGATCGTGCCGGAAGCGCTCGATCCGCTGGCCGATGCGGCGCCGTTCGGCGATGTGCGCCGCGTGATCGGGCAGATTAGCGAGGTCATGGGACGCTATCGCAAGGCCGCGCCGACGCATGGGGACATGCTGGCCCGGCTGCTCGATCCAGCGCTCAAGGGACGGCCCAACTTCCAGCAAACCTGGGGCGGGGCATGATTGCGGGCCTCGAACTCGGCGGCACCAAGTGCGTGGCCACGCTGGCGCGGGGGCGCGAGGTGATCGACCAGCGCCGGGTGCCGACGCGCGATGCAGCTGCCACTGTTGGCGATCTCACCGCGATCCTCGATGGATGGGTGGCCGCGCATGAAGTCGAGGCCATCGGCGTCGCCGCCTTTGGGCCGATCAGTACCGACCGGGCGGCGGCCGATTTCGGCACCTTCCTCGCGACGCCCAAGCCGGGCTGGCAGGGCTTCACCCTCGCGGCGCATCTGCGGGACCGGTACGGCCTGCCGGTCGGGCTCGACAGCGATGTGAACGGCGCGGCGCTTGCCGAGGGGCGCTGGGGCGGCGCGGTTGGTATGGCGAATCATGCCTATGTCACCGTGGGCACCGGGGTCGGCGTGGGGCTCGTGGTGGGCGGACGGACCATGGCGGGCCGCGCACACAGTGAAATGGGGCACATTTTTGTCGACCGTATGCCGGGGGACGAAGCGCCCGGGATATGCCCGTTTCACGGGGGCTGCGTGGAAGGATTGATCGCCGGACCAGCACTTGCTGCGCGGGCGGGGGTGGCGGGCGAGGCACTGGACGAATTGCATCCGATATGGAATCCGTTCGTCCATGTTCTTGCTCGGCTCGTCCATACCATTGTGTTGACCGGGGCACCCGAGCGCGTGGCACTTGGCGGCGGGGTCCTGACAAGTCGGCCCGGATTGATCGCGCAGGTCGATGCTGCCGTGCGCGCGAGCCTTGGTGGTTATGCGCAGGCTTCGTTCGGCGTGGGGGCGCCGGTGCTCGGTGATCAGGCGGGGCCACTGGGCGCGCTGGCGATCGCGCTCGATGTGCTGGAGGGCGGTACGGCGTGAATTTGGGGCTGACGCGCAGTGGCTATCGCGGCGCGACGATCGAGGATGCAGGGGCCCACAACACCCGGATCGTGCTGCGCGCCATCCGCGCGCAGGGCACGCTGACCAAGGCGGATCTGGCGCGGCAGACTGGCCTCGCCCATCCCACCGTCACCAATATCACCCGCCGCCTGATGGAGCGCGGCCTGCTGCGCACCGCCGGCATGCAGCGCGGCGGGCGCGGGCAGCCGGCGACGCGGCTCGTGATCAATGCCGAGGGCGCGCATGCCATAGGGCTCAATGTCGACCGCGATCACATCACGATGGTGCTGGCGGATTTTGCCGGGACGGTGAAGGCGCGGCTCGATCAGGAAATCGCGTTTGCGCTGCCCGAGCAGGTGCGCAGCTTCTATCGCCGCAATCTCGACAAGCTGCTGGCAATGGCGGGTGTGGGTGCGGAGGCGATCACCGGGATCGGGCTTGCGTTGCCCGATGGCCTCGGCGTGATCGATCTGCCGGGCATGCCGGGGGACTATGCGCAGTGGTCTGCCACCAATCTCGAGGCCTTGTTTGCCGAACCATTGGGCCGGCCGATCTTCATCGAGAATGACGCGGCAGCGGCGGCCATCGGCGAGATGCAGTTCGGGCGCGGGCAGAAGGAGGCGAGCTTCTTCTACATCCTCATCAGCTATGGCCTTGGCGGCGGGCTGGTGGTGGGCGGGCAATATGATCGCGGTGCGGACGGGCGCAGCGGCGAGATCGGCTTCATGAGCGTGCCGGGCGAAGGCCCGAACGGACAGGGCACCATGGTGCCGCTGCAGTCGATCGTTTCGATTGCCGGGCTCAACCGGCGGCTGCAACAGGCTGGCCGATCACCCTTTGCGCATGGCGAGGCGATTTCGGCAGACGCAGCGTTGCAGCGGATCCATGACGAATGGATCGAGGAATGTGCCCGCGCGCTGGTGCAGCCGCTGGTGGCGGTGAACCTGCTGATCAATCCGGGCGTGGTGCTGGTGGGCGGGCGCCTGCCGATGCCGCTGCTCGAACGGCTGACGCAGCGCACCAATTTCCTGCTGCGCAGCGGCGGGCGCGATGCCCCGGCAATTGCCCCGGTGATGGCGGCGGCGCTGGCAGAGGATGCCTCTGCGGTGGGTGCGGCGCTCCTGTCGTTCGACGATCTGGCGCTGGCGGTCGAGGCGGGCTAGCCGGACCCCAAGTCAACCAACTTCGTCATTCCCGCGAAGGCGGGAATCAAGAGGGGCCTGCGCGGTGTGTGCGGCTCTGGCCCCCCGCCTTCGCGGGGGTGACGAAAGGGGATGATTGCGGTTGTCCTATCCCGAGCGCGGCGGGGCGGTGCTGCGGCGGATCAGGAGTTCGTGCGCGAGGTGGATATCGCCGCCTTCGGGTTCGCCTTTCAGCACATGGAGCAGCATGTCCATCGCCTTGTAGGCCATGTCTTCCACCGGCTGGCGGATCGTGGTGAGCGGGGGCCAGACGACGCGCGAAATGTCGGAATCGTCGAAGCCGACGACCGAGAGGTCTTCCGGCACATGCAGCCCGCATTCGCGCGCGGCGGCGACGGTGGCGGCGGCCATGTCGTCGTTCTGGGCGAGGATCGCGGTGGGTGGTGGATTGAGCGCGAGCAGGCGGCGCGCGGCCGCCAGGCCGGAATCGAAGGTGAACAGGCCGGATTCGATCAGTTCCGGGTGCAGCGTGAGGCCCGCCCTGGCGAGCGCCTGCATGGTGCCGACGAGGCGCGCATCAGATGCGGCGTGGCTGGGATCGCCCTTGATCACGCCGATGCGCTTGTGGCCGAGCGCGACGAGATGTTCGGCGGCTTCCTGCGCGGCGGCGACATCGTCCATCGCCACGGAGGGGCCATTGCCAAGCAGGCGGGTGGGCGAGATCCGCGCAAACGGCATGCCCACTTCGCGCAATTCGGCCATCAGCCCGGCGTGGTCCGAGGCGGGAGGGGCAAGCAGCACGGCATCAAGCGCGGCGGAACGCAGCAGCGCGATGATCTCATCCTCGCGGTCGGTGACGGATTCGACCGGCAGCACGACAAGGCGGAAGCGCTCACCGTGGAGGCGTTCGAGCGCGCCTTTCTGCAATTCGACGACGTAGCTGGGGCTCGGCTTTTCGTAGACGAGGCCGATCAGGTAGGAGCGGCTGCGCACGAGGCCCTGGGCCGAGACATTGGGGTGATAGCGCAGCGTGCGCATAGCCTCGCGCACCCGGGTTTTTACCGCTTCGGTGACATGCGGCTCGTTGTTGACGACGCGGCTGACGGTTTTGGCCGAAACTTCGGCCATGCGCGCAACGTCGACAATGGTGGCCCGTTTGGGTCTGCTCATGGGTATCGGGCCGCCTCGGTGGATCTGCAAAGGTTCTTGGATGATCCTACACCGCGGCGGCCACGAATTGCAAAGCGCTGCTAGGCGCGGACCACTTCGCTGTCGATCATGCCGAAGGGGGCGCGGCCCGAGCGGTCCACCGCCGTCATCCGCACGGTATCGCCGAAAGCCATGAACGGCGTTTGCGGTGCGCCATGGGCGATGATCTCGATCGCGCGGATTTCCGATATGCAGCTTGAGCCGACTTCGGCGTAGTTGGCGTTCGAGACAGTGCCCGAGCCGATCACCGTTCCGGCGACTAGATCACGGGTAAGCGCGGCATGGGCGATGAGTTCGTGGAAACCGAAGGCCATCGCGCCGCCATTGGCCCGGCCGACTTCGCTGCCATTCCAGTCGATGATGAGATCGAGACCGACGCGCCCGTCCTGCCATGCCTCGCCGAGTTCGTCGGGGGTGACGGCGAAGGGGGCCATCGAGCAGGCCGGCTTGGCTTGAATCCAGCCGAAGCCGGTCTTCATTTCGATGGGGGCGATGGCACGCAGCGACCAATCATTGATCTGGACGATCAGCCGGATATGCTTCATCGCTTCGGCGGCGCTGGTGCCCATCGGCACGGCATCGACCACCACGCCGAACTCGCCTTCGAAATCGATGCCGTGTTCGATGGCGGGGAAGGGGACGGGATCAGCAGGGCCGTAGAACCGATCGGACAGGCCCTGGTACATCAGCGGGCGGTCCCCTTCGTGGGGATCGTGCTTGAAGGCTACGGCCATGAGATCGCCGTGCGTGGTGAAGGCCGAGCCATCGAGCCACTGCCAGGTGCGTGGGAGCGGCGCGGCGAAGGTCACATCGTCGGTCGGCTCACCTTCGCCGGCGTTGAGGCGGGCTTCGGCTTCCTTGAGCCTCGCTTCGGTCGAGGGCCAGTTTTCCATTGCGGCGAGCAGGTTCCCGCCGACACGCAGGGCACGGGTCCCATCCGCCGAGACAAGTGCCAGCGCGCCATCGGGCGTGCCGTCACGCAGGGTGGCGAGCCTCATGCCTTCAGTTCCGGCGCAAATTCGCCGTCGATCAGCACGAAGACGATGCGGCAGTTCTTGTCGGAGCGGTTGGCCCAGCCGTGGTTGGTGCCGCGCTGGATCACGATGTCGCCCGGATAGACGGTGGTTTCGCCCTCATCCATGATCAGCACGAGTTCGCCTTCGATGACGATGCCGTAGTCGATGGTTTCGGTGCGGTGCATCAGCGCATGACGCGCGCCTGCCTTGGCCGCGTTGGATGCATGGCCTGCGCCGACTTCGGCGAAGTGGGAGGCGGCTTCCTCGGCCGACATGTTGCGGATCGCATCGCCTTCGGGGGGAATGTCGAGCACGCGGATGCGGGTGCCGTTCTTGGGCGGGGCAAGGATCACACCGGCTTCGGCCGGTTCGCCCGAAGCAGCGTCGATGGGGGCGGGGGTGGCCTGCGTATTCCAGACTTCGTGGAACATCGGCCCGATCGCGCCGCCGACTTGCTGGACGCGGGGCGGGGCGCCATCTTCCTGGATGATCGCGCGACCTTCCGCATCGTGGCCGGTGACAATGCGGCGCACAGGTTTGACGTCCATATAATCTCCCGCGATGGTTATCTATCTGTTTGACAGATGGGTTTAGTTCACTTCGGATCAACAATGCCTATGAAGCGGCGGCAGGTCAATCCGCTGCCGGCTTGCGCTCGGTCGCAAACAGGGTTGAGGGCAATCGCGAGACGGCGAGCACCGCAATCGTCAGCAGCGCGGCGACCATGATCGCGCCAGGGACCAGACCGGCGAGCCGCGCCGCCGCGTCATGTCCGGCAACCGCGAAGTAGGCCGAGCCGACCAAGGCGATGCCGAGCGCGCCGCCGAGCTGCTGTGCGGTGCGCATCGTCGCGCTGGCGGTACCGGCATGGGTGCGCGGAACTTCCGAGACGACGATCGGGCCGAGCGGGCCTGAGAGCGTGCCGAAGCCGATCCCGGCGAGCGCGAGGGTGGCGATGAGCAGCGGCCCGCCTTCAACCCGCGCATGGATCAGCGCGAGGGTGGAGACGATGCCCGCCGCCATCAGTACGCCGCCCGCCATGGGCAGGAGGCGCCCGAGCTTTGGCAGCAGACGCGGGACGAGCAGGGCAACTGCCACCATCACGCCGAGGCCGAAGGGAATGTGGATCAGCGCCGTTTTCAGCGGGGTGAGCGCGAGGCCCTGCTGCAGCGCGACGGCGAAGATCATCAGGAAGCCGACCGAACTGCTGTTGAACGCCATCGCGGCGATCACGCCCCAGCGGAACGTGGGGAGGGCAAACAGCGAGGGTTCGATCATGGCCGGAAGCCCGGCCGCGCGGCGGGCGACGGAGCGGCGCCAGCCAAGGCCCACGGCGCTGATTCCGCCGAACAGGATCGCGGCTGCGGGCGCCAGACCCAGATCGTCGTGCGCCTGGATCAGGGCGAGGAGGATCAGGCCGAAGCCTGCGGCGAAGAGCGCCGCGCCGGGTAGATCGATGGCGAGGCCCTTGTGTTCCTCGCCCGTGCGGGGGAGCGCCACGCGGCCCACGGCGAGCGCGAAGAGGCCGACCGGCAGGTTGATCAGGAAGATCAGCCGCCAGCCGAGGCCGAAGAGGTTGAGCTCGATCAGGAAGCCGCCGATGATCGGGCCGATGATCGCGGCAAGGCCGATGATCATGCCGAAGAAGGCGAGGCGGCGCACCCGTTCCAGCGGGGTGTAGAGAAGCTGGACGATGGCCATGGTCTGCGGCCCCATCATCGCGCCCGCCGCCCCCTGAAGGACGCGCGCGAGGACCAGCACGCCCGGTGTCGGGGCAAGGCCGCAAAGCGCGGAGGCGGCAACGAAGCCCGCCACGCCGCCAAGGAACAGGGTGCGGTGGCCGAACGTATCGCCCAGCCTTCCGCCAAGCAGCAGGAGCGAGCCGAGCGTGAGCAGGTAGCCCGCGACGATCCACTGCATCGCGGCGGGAGAGGCGCCGAGCCCGCCGCGAATGGCGGGCAGCGCGGTGTTGACGATGGTCGTGTCGGCCACTTCCAGCACCACGGCGGTGAGCACGGTGAAAAAGGCCAGCGCCCGCTGGCGATCATCGAGTTCGTGCGGCAGCTTGCTGCCTGAGGCCGCAGCCGGTGCTGCCTGTTGCGCTGTCATTCGCGGTTGTCCGATGTCCCGTGCGCCTGCTCGTGGCGGTTATTGGTGCCGACCCCGATCAGCCGGTCAAATTAAAATCTTGCTTCTATTATGACCACGTCTCGCCTATGGTCAAGCGCAGCACGCAGGGTATCACGGGAATGACAGCCCGCCTGCGGGACAAAAATTGTTTGGGGAGAATATCTTGGCAAACACATCGACGGCCGCGCGCACCGCCGGGCCACAAGCGGGTCTGGCGCAGGGGCTGACAGTCATCATCGCAGGCTTCCTGCCGATTCTGGCCATTGTCACGATGTTTCCGGCGATCCCCGCGATCATCGGCCATTTCGCGCCCACCGATCCGACCGCGCCGACCAAGGTGCCCTCGATGGTGACGGCACCCGGACTGACGATTGCACTGGTGGCGTTGTTTGCCGGGCTGATGGTCGATCGCTTTGGGCGGCGCACCTTGCTGCTTGTCTCGACCTTCTTCTACGGCCTGATCGGCGCGGCGCCGTTCTTCCTCGAAAACCTCGATACGATCTATGCCTCGCGCCTGCTGCTGGGGCTGTGCGAAGCGGTGATCCTCACCACGGTCAACACGCTGATCGCCGATTACTGGCCCGATGAAGGCCGCCGCAAGTGGCTGGCACTGCAGGGGCTGGTCGGGCCGGCGCTTTCGTCGGTGATGATCTTCTTTGCCGGCACGATGACGGCGTGGCGGTGGAACGGCATCTTCCTGCTCTATCTCCTCGCGGTGCCGATCTGGGCGGCGATGGTGCGCTGGATGTTCGAGCCTTCGAGCGACGCGACCGTGCGCATGATGCTGGGGATGGACGAGAAGGATACGCAAGGCTTCCCGTGGCGCGCAATGCTCGGGATTGCCGGCCTCACGCTGTTTTCCTCGGCGATCTACTATGTGTTCATCGTCAATGGCGCGACTGTCTGGCAGGAACTGGGCGTGACCGATCCGCAGAGCATCGGCCAGATCACCGCACTGCCCACGCTGTTCATTCTGGCGGGCGCGAGCCTGTTCTGGTGGCTGGGCGCGCGCGGGGTCGGCTCGCCAGTGCTGATCGCGATCTTCCTGAGCTTCCTCGGCTCCGGCCTCGCGGTGATGGGGCTGGCGCATGACTGGAAGGGCATGATCCTCGGCATGGCGCTACAGCAGACGGGCGCGGGCATGGCGATCCCGACGCTGATCGCCTGGGCGCAGAGCCAGCTGCCCTTTGCACACCGCGGGCGCGGCATGGGGATCTGGACCGCGACGTTCTTCTTCGGCCAGTTCTCCTCGCCGCTGCTGGTGAGTGTGCTGCGCGGCGCGATGGGCACGATGCAGGGCGCGTTTCTCGTTGCGGGGATCGTCAGCGCGGTGGGGGCCGCGCTGTTGCTGGTGGTGCTGTCGGGCGCGGGGCGGAAAGCGGCAGCCTGACGTTCAGGCCGCCGCTCCCTCCTCCGCCTTGCGCCGCTGCATCAGCGCGCGGCGGGCGCGGATGGCTCCGGCGTCGGTCTTGAGGATCGCGGGGCGCGCGTCCCAGAAGTCCTGATTGCCGAGCGCGCGCTGGGCGGCCTCGATCATCGGCTCGTCTTCTTCCACGAACACGCGGCGCGCCATTTCGGCGGCCTGCGGGTTATCCTCGTGATCGTAGAAGTAGTGCGAAGACGTTTCCGTCTCGGGCGTGATGATGTGCGGGTTGATCATCGGCGGGACGATCAGATCGGCGCGCTGCGTGCCCGCGCGGGCGAGGCCGACGGTGAGCGCCATGGCGGCGGGCGCATGCCAGCGCATGTGGAGCCATTGGTCGATCTTCTGGCCCGGCTCCAGCATCGGCTTGGACCATTCGGGCGCTTGCGCGTCGGTCATGTCCCAATTGTTCCAGATGGCGCCATCCTCGTCCTGGCGCACGGTCTGCGCTCCGTGGAAGATCGAGCCGTTGACGCCGAAGGTCTCGATATGGAGGAACTCGGCGTGGGTGAGGTCCATCAGGTTGTCGGTGATGAGCTCGTAATTGCCTTCGATCCGCAGACAGCCCCGGTGCATGCCGCGATCCGCGTCAAGGAAGCTGAAGTCGGGGATCTTTGAAGGGTCGGCCAGTGCGGGATCGCCGGGCCAGAACCAGAGGCCGCGATGCTTCTCGACAATCGGCATCGCAGGCGCGCTGACATGCGCGGGCGGGCCATCGGGGAAGGGTGAGTGGACGCAGGTGCCCTGCCCATCGAAGCCGAGGCCGTGGTAGCGGCACTGCACCGTATCGCCCACGCGCTTGCCCATCGAGAGCGGCACGAAGCGGTGCGGGCAGCGGTCGGCGATCATCGCATAAGTGCCGTCCGCCTTGCGCCAGATCAGCCACGGCTTGCCGAGCAGGGTGCGCGAGAACAGGGCGTCGCCGGCGATTTCGTCGGCCCACGCGGCCATGTACCAGACGTTCTTCACATAACTTGTCATAGGGCACTCGATTTGAGCAGCGAGACCGCGTGGGCAGCGGCCCGGGCAGTCAGCGCCATGTAGGTGAGCGAGGGGTTCTGGCAGGCGGACGAGGCCATCTGCGCGCCGTCGGTGACGAACAGGTTGGCCACGTCGTGCGCCTGGCTCCACTTGTTGAGCACGGAAGTCGCCGGGTCATTGCCCATGCGCGCGCCGCCCATTTCGTGGATCGCGGTGCCGCCGGGGCCGGGGCGGTCGAAGCCGAACATCACATGGCCGCCTGCTTTGGTCAGCATTTCGGCGGCATCGGCCTTGGCCTGCGCCAGCGCGGCATTTTCCTCAGCGCCGAATGCGAAATCGATGTGGAGCTGGGGGATGCCGTTGGCGTCCACCTTCGTGCGGTCGAGTGTGAGGCGATTGGTGGCGCGCGGCACGCAATCGGCAAAGCCGACGAGGACCATGCGCCACGGACCGGGTTTGCGCAGACTGTTCTTGTAGTCCGCGCCGATCCCGGCTTCGCGCTTGCCGGCGGTCCAGGTCGATTGCAGCGCGCCGCCCTGAAACGAAAAACCGCGCGTGTGGCCCACGCCGTCCATCGTTTCCATGTTGCGGTAGCGCGGAATGACCGCGCCGGTTGGGCGGTTGCCGAAGCTGGTCCAAGCCTCGAAGCCGGGCATGATCGCGGCGGCGGAGAGCGTGTTGGCGTGGTCCATGATGTGGGTGCCGAGCACACCGCTGCTGTTCGCAAGCCCGCCGGGCATGGCCTCACTGGCGGAGTTCAGCAGGAGATGGACCGAATTGAATGCACCGGCATTGAGGAAGATCAGGCGCGCGGTGGCCTGATGCCGGGTCTTGGTCTTGCTGTCGATCCAGCGCACGCCAGTGACTTTGCGGGTCTTGGGATCGTAGTCCACGTGTTCGACCGCGGCATCGGTGATCAGCGTGAGGTTGCCGGTGGCTTGAGCTGCCGGAAGCGTGCTCGATTGCGTGGAGAAATAAGCACCGTAGGAGCAGCCGCGCGCGCAGATCGAGCGGCTTTGGCACAGGCCGCGCCCGTCCTTTTCGGCGGTGAGATTGGCGGTGCGGCCAATGGTGAGGCGGCGTTCGGGCCATTGCGCCATGATCCGCTCGCGCACCGCCTGTTCGACGACATTGAGCGCGAAGGGCGGCTGGAACTTGCCATCGGGTAGCTGCGGCAGGCCTTCCGCCGCGCCCGAGACGCCGATGAACTCTTCGACCTTGTCGTACCACGGGGCGATGTCGGCATAGCGGATCGGCCAATCGGTGCCGTGGCCGTCGCGCTTGTTGGCGCCGAAATCGTAGTCCGACCAGCGATAGCACTGGCGGCCCCAGGTGAGCGAACGCCCGCCGAGCTGGTAGCTGCGGAACCAGGTGAACGCGGTGTCCGCGCCGGTCTGGTAGGGGTTTTGCGCGTCGTTGACGAAGTGGCCTTGCGTGAATTCGGTAAAGTGGCGGTTGAGGCGCTGCACCGCGTATTCGCGGGCATAGAGATCGGCATCGCCTTCACCCCGGAAGGGCATGTCCCACGGGGCCTTGACCTCGGTCTCGTAGTCCACCTGATGCTCGATCTTGCGGCCGCGTTCGAGGAGGAGGACCTTGAGGCCCGCCTCGGTGAGTTCCTTGGCCGCCCAGCCGCCGGTTATGCCGGAGCCGACGACGATCGCATCGAATGTCATGCTGTCTTCCATCAGCCGAAATCCACCGCTGTCCAGTCGCTGGAATAGGCGCGGGTTTCTGGCGTGACCGGCACCTTGGGATCGAACCGTCCGGGGACCAGTTCGTAGTTCAGTTCCTTCGATCCGCCGACTTCGCTGGTGTAGTAGCCGGTGAGGATCAGGCCCTTGATCGCGCGCCATGGAGCGGCGCTTGCGTCTCCCTTGAAGGCGGCCGCATCGAGTGCGGCGAGGGCATCGTGGCGGCGCGCGGAGGGCAGGGTGAGCCACTTGGGGCCGAGCCTTGCCTCCAGCCATGCGGCGTGATCGAGGCTGCCATCTGCGCGCATGAAGGGCGCGAAGGCAGGGTTTGCTGCGGGCGGGCGGCGCGTGCCTTCGAGGCCGTGGGCGAGCGCGACGAGGACGAAATCGCCCGTGCCGACTGCGCCCGCGCCGGGGGTATCGGTGGCGGGGATCACGTGATCGGCGACCATGCGCATGAACTTGCGGCGGCGGGGGGAGGGCGCGTCCTTGGGATCGAGCTTGCCCAGAACTGCCGCGCCGCCGGGCACCGCGGCCTGCAACGCAACGAGGGCGGCGGCGCCAAGAAAGCTGCGGCGGCTCCAGCCGGTCATTCGGCGATGCCCATGATGCGGCGGTTGAGCGCGCGGTCGGCGCCCCCGGCGGCGAAATCATCAAAGGCGTGTTCGGTGACCTTGATGATGTGCTTCGCGATGAAGGGCGCGCCTTCTGCTGCGCCGACTTCGGGGTGTTTCAGTGCGCATTCCCATTCGAGCACGGCCCAGCCGGCGAAATCATTGGCTGCCATCTTGGAGAAGATCGCGCCGAAATCGACTTGCCCGTCACCCAGCGAGCGGAACCGGCCCGGGCGATCGACCCAGCCCTGATAGCCGCCATAAACACCGCTGCGGCCATTGGGGCGGAACTCGGCATCCTTCACGTGGAAGCACTTGATCCGCTCGTGGTAGATATCGATGAACTGGAGGTAATCGAGGCACTGCAGCACGAAGTGGCTGGGATCATAGAGAATATTGGCGCGCGGGTGATTGCCGACGGCTTCGAGAAAACGCTCGAAGGTCACGCCGTCATGCAGGTCCTCGCCGGGGTGGATCTCGTAGGCGGCATCGACGCCGTTGTCCTCGAACACATCGAGGATTGGCTTCCAGCGGCGGGCGAGTTCGGCAAAGGCATCCTCGACAAGCCCTGCAGGGCGCGCAGGCCATGGGTAGAAATAGGGCCAAGCGAGCGCGCCGGAGAACGTCGCGTGGGCAGTGAGGCCAAGGCGGCGGCTGGCGACGGCGGCGTTCTTGACCTGGCTAACGGCCCATTCCTGCCGTGCGGCGGGCTTGCCGTGGAGTTCAACGGGCGCAAAGCCATCGAACTGGGCATCGAATGCGGGGTGGACGGCGACGAGCTGGCCCTGGAGATGGGTCGAAAGCTCGGTGATCGCGAGGCCCTTGTCCGCCAGCATACCAGTCACTTCGTCGCAGTAGGTCTGGCTTTCTGCCGCCTTGGTCAGGTCGAACAGCCGCGCGTCCCAGCTGGGGATCTGGATGCCTTTGTAGCCGAGGGCAGCGGCCCAGTCGGCGATGGCCTCGAGGCTGTTGAACGGCGCGGCATCGCCTGCGAACTGGGCGAGGAAGATGCCGGGGCCTTTGATGGTCTTCATGGAGTGGTTCCTCAGACGGAAAGCGGCGTCCACCCGGCGCCATTGGTTCTTGCGGCGGCGCTGGCGCGGACGGCGGTATCGATGAAGGCCATGGAGCGCAGGCCCTCTGCGGCGCCGGGCAGCAGCGGGGCGCTGCCGCCGCGCAGCACTTCGGCGAAATCACGGTAGAGGTTGGCGAAGGCTTCGAGATAGCCCTCCGGGTGGCCGCCCGGCGTGCGGGTGCGGCGCGCGGCATCGGGGCCGAGGAGGCCGGTGCCCGCGCGGATACTCTCGCTGCGGCCATCGAGGTGGTGGAGCGTAAGCGTGTTCGGCTCCTCCTGCCGCCACACGAGGCCGCCCTTTTCGCCATAGACCCGGATGCGCAGGCCATTGAGTTCGCCGACTTCGATCTGGCTGGCGAGAAGCACGCCGCGCGCACCGTTTTCGAAACGGAGGAGTACGGAGCAATCATCATCGAGCTGGCGACCCGGCACGACCGCGCCGAGATCGGCGAGGAGTTCGGTAACATGGAGGCCGGTGACGAACTCGGCGAGCTGGAACGCATGGACGCCGATATCGCCGATGCAGCCACCAGCTCCGGCGCGCGCGGGATCGACGCGCCATTCGGCCTGCTTGCCTTCCGCCGGGCTGGCGAGCCAGCCTTGCGGGTATTCGACGACGACTTTGCGTACGGTGCCAAGCGCGCCTGCGGCAATCCGCGTGCGGGCTTCGCGGACCAGCGGATAGCCGGAATAGGTATAGGTGAGGGCGAAGGGGAGGCCAGCTTCGGCCACCGCGACGGCCAGTTCGCGTGCTTCATCCAGTGTCGCGGTCATCGGTTTGTCGCTGATCACGGGAAAGCCGGCGGCGAGCGCGGCGCGGGCCGAGGGGAGGTGATCGTGGTTGGGCGTGACCACCGCAACGAACTGCGCCCCGTCCACCAGCGCGCGTTCGGCGGCGAGCATTTCGGCGAGGCTCCCATAAGCGCGGGCGGGATCGATGCCATAAGCGATGCCCCCGGCACGGCTGCGCGCGGGATCGCCAGAGAAAACCCCGGCGACCAGTTCGATCTCGCGGTCCAGTTCTGCCGCGATCCGGTGCACGGGGCCGATAAAGGCACCCGGGCCGCCGCCGATCATGGCCATGCGCAGCCGACTCAAGACTGTCTCTCCCCGTCTATTTGTAATGTGTGTTCTAATTTGTTAGAGGCCGGGTTTCAAGCGTTTGATGGGGCGCAAAAGGGGAGAACGTGTCGATGGGTGGCTTCGATCTGGATCGGCGTTCGCTGTTCGCGCTGGGCGGGGCTGCGCTGACGGGAGCGGCCTTGCCGGTGAGTGTTGACGCTGCCGTTCCGGGGCGCATGGCCAAGACCGCGCCGCAGTGGGGACGGGGCATCGACGGGCAACGCAAGGCCGATCTGGGCAATGGCTGGTTTCGCAATCCGGTGCTTGCGGGCGACTATCCCGATCCTTCCATCCTCAAGGATGGGGAGGACTACTACCTCACGCATTCAAGCTTCGATGCCGCGCCGGGCTTGCTTGTCTGGCATTCGCGCGATCTGGTGAACTGGGTGCCGGTGGGGCCGGCGTTGGCGCATCCGGCGGCAATCGGCTTTGCGGTTGATCTGGTGAAGCATGCCGGGCGCTATTTCATCTACATCCCCTTCATCCCCGCGCCGTGGTCCGACAAGGTGAAGGATGCGCCGGAAATCTGGGTGATCCATGCGGACAAGATCACTGGGCCATGGAGCGAGCCGATCGACCTTGGCATTCGCGGCTATATCGATCCGGGGCATGTCGTGGGCGAGGATGGCAAGCGCTATCTGTTCCTTTCGGGCGTGGCGCGGGTGCCGCTGGCGGACGACGGGCTTGCTGCGGCGGGTCCGGTCAGCCACGCGTTCGATGGCTGGAAGTATCCCGACGAATGGGTGACCGAGGCCTATGCGCTGGAGGGGCCCAAGCTGATGCGGCGGGGGGACTGGTTCTACCTCGTGACGGCAGTGGGCGGCACGAGCGGGCCGCCGACGGGGCATATGGTGACGGTCGCGCGGTCGAAATCGGTTCAAGGGCCGTGGGAGAATTGCCCGCACAATCCGATCCTCCGCACGAAGGATGCGAGCGAGGCCTGGTGGTCGCGCGGGCATGCCACGGCGGTCGAGGGGCCGGGCGGGCAGTGGTACTTCGTCTACCATGGCTACGAGAACGGCTATCGCACGCTGGGGCGGCAGACCTTGCTGGAGCCCTTTGCGTGGACGGCCGATGGCTGGCCGCGTGCGCTCGGCGGCGATCTTTCGCGGGCGCTGCCGATCCCGGGCGGGAAATCGGGCGCACCGCATGGGATGGCACGGTCCGATGCGTTTGCATCATCCTCGCTCGGCACGCGCTGGACGGCCTATGGCGCATCGCCCGACGAGGCGGCGCGGATCGCGATGGGCGGCGGGAAGCTGGTGCTGCCGGGCAAGGGCGGCGGTCCCGGCGATGGCAGCGTGCTGACGCAGATGGTGGGCGACCGGGCCTACGAAATCAGCGTGACGGTGGACCTTGAAGGTGAAGGCGAAGCGGGGCTCTTGCTGTTCTATAACCGGCGGCTGTTCCTGGGCATGGGCATCACCGGTGCGGGCATGACCAGCTATCGCGGCGGTATGCCGATGTATTGGCGCGAGCCTGCGCCAGCCGCGCGCAGGCTGCATCTCAGGATCGTCAACGAGCGGCAGATCGTGACGTTCTTCTACAGCACCGATGGCGAGCACTGGACGCGCCATGGCGTTCGCTCGGAAGTCTCGGGCTACAACGCCAACACGATGGACGATCTGGCCAGCCTGCGGCCCGCGCTGTTCGCTTCGGGCAAGGGGCGGGGGGTGTTCCGCGATTTCCGTTACAGGGCGCTGGACTAGGCGTTCAAAGGCCGATGTCGGGCAGGCTTGCCGCATCGAGGTGCAGGGGAAAGCCGGCGTCTTGCGCGTGGCGCGCGATGCGGATGCGGTGGGGCGCTGGCAGCATCTCCCAGCCCTGCTCGCCCCAGATCATGAAGCGGCGGCGCGGGAGCGGGATCGTGACGAGCGCGGCATGGCCGGGTTCGACCAGGACTTTGGCAAAGCCGATCAAGGTCGGCTCCGGGGCATCCCGGTAGACCTGCACCACTTCGGCACCAGCGCGGGCGGAGAGGTTGGTGACGGTGACCGAGACGCCTTCTGCGGTGACGGCCGGATGCGACCATTCGAAGCGCGCGTAGCCTTGCCCGGCGCCCAGCGTGTGGCGCGCGGACTTGCCTGCTGCGATCACGCCGCGATAGCCGATGCGCGTGCCGTCGCTATAGGGCAGTGCGCCATCGGGCTGGGGCTGGAGATCGTAGCCGGGATAGTCCGCTTCGGCCTGCGCGATGGTGACGGGCATGCGGCCGCCGGGTTCGCGGTCTCCGGCCAGTACGCCCGCGAGCGCAGCGGCGAAGCCTTCGCCGGGATACCATGTGGCAAGATGCGCAGCGGCGGCGTCTTCCCACGAAGCATCGTAGGCGTGGCCGACATTGGTGACCACGGCGACGCGGGAATTGGCGGCAGTGACGCGGGCGATAAGCTCCAGTTGGCCGGGTGCGAGGCGGGTGCCTGCGCGGTCCTTGCTTTCAACCGAGCTGTCCGATGTCTCGCCGACGATGAGGACGACCGCATCGGCTGCGCGCGCGGCGACTTCTGCGGCGGCCAGCAGTTCCTCGCCGCTGCCGGGCGCGCGGATGCCGTACCACAAGCCGTGGACGCGCGCGGCGGCGAAGGTGAATTCTACTGTGACGGTGACGGACTGGCCTGCGTCGAGCTCGACCGGGGCGCTTTCGCTATCCCCCGCCTTGAGCACGCCCATGGTATCGCCCGGGGGGCATTCGGTGGTGGCAAGCACTTCCCGGCCATCGACCAACATCCGCGAAACGCCGGTGGCGCCGAGGTGGAAGCGGTGCGTGCCGGATTTCTCTGCGGTGAAGCGCCCAGAAGCGCGGATCGAGCCGCCTGCAGAGAAGCGGGCCTGATCGTGCATCCCGGCGAACCAGACGAGCGAATTGGTATCGCGCGCCTCGCGGGTGATGGGCTCGCCGCTGCAATCGGGGCTGGCGAAGTATTCGAGGCTCATGCCGCTTGTGCAGCCATCGCCCAAATCGTGCGCGGGCGTAACCGGCATGAAGGGCAGGCGCGGCGCGGGATCGACGCCGGGTTCGAAGACCACCTTGCAGTGTGCGCCGAAGCGGGCGCGGATGGCCTCGATGGGGGAAGCGAGGTCCGGGCGGACCGAAATCTTGGCGAACGTGCCGCCCTGGAAGCAGGGCGCGGCGGCATTGGGGCCGATCACCGCGAGCGTCTTGATGCTGGCGGGATCGAGCGGAAGGAGCGCGCCACCGTTCTTGAGGAGGACCATGCCGGCGGCGGCGGCTTCTTCGAGCAGCGCGGTGACGGCTTCTTCGGCGAGGGGCTTGGACTTTGCGCTGGTCACGCGCCTGGCGGCGTTTGCAACGCGGGCGGCGGCATCGTGAACGCGGGCTTCGGTCAGCGCGCCTTCGGCAACCGCACCGGCGGCCTTGGCGCCGAGAAACCGCGCGGGGCCGGGCATTTCGAGATCGAGCCCGGCGGCCAGCGTCGGCGCGGTGGAATGGGTGCCGAACCAATCGGACATGATCACACCTTCATAGCCCCATTCGCCCTTCACGACTTCGGTGAGGACGTGGTGCTGCTCGGCGCAATAGTCGCCGTTGACGCGGTTGTAGGCCGCAAGCATCCCGGCGCAGCCCGCGCGTGCGGCGAATTCGAAGGGGAGCAGGTAGACTTCGCGCAGGGTGCGCTCGTCGACCTGAACGTTCATCGTGTCGCGCGCGGTCTCGCTGTCGTTGCAGACGAGGTGCTTGGCGCAGGAGCCGGTGCCGGTGGACTGGAGCCCGCCGATCCACGCCGCGCCCAGCACGCCGGCGAGCAGCGGGTCTTCGGAGAAATATTCAAAGGCGCGGCCGGCGAGTGGGCTGCGGGCGAGGTTGATGTTCGGGGCGAGCACCATGTCGATCCCGCGCCCCACCGCTTCCTGCCCGACCAGCGTGCCCACGCGGCGGGCAAGGTCCACGTCCCAGCTTGCCCCGAGCGCCGTGGCGCAGGGGGAAAGCCGGGCAATGTCGCGCTCGTCCACTTTGCCGCTGGCGATGCCCATCGGGCCGTCGCTCATGGTGAACGACGGGATGCCCGCTTCGGGAACGGCGGGCGTGGCCCACATCGCGGCACCCGCCGTCAGCAGGGCGGCTTGATCGAGAGTAAGCTGTGTCATGCGCTCAGGCGGCCAGCGCCAGAACCTTGGTGTCCTTCGTGGTGGGCACGAAGGGCAGGTAGGACACACGCATGCGCACCGCGAACTCGATCTTGTGATCGCCAGCGGGCAGACCGCCGGGCTTCATCGCGATGATCTTGGCCTTTTCGCCGAAGTTCCAGCGGTCGTCGTAGACCGTTTCCATCTGGTCCAGCGTGTAGGTCTTGCCGCGCACGTGGAAGCGCACGTCGGCGCGGGGAACGGGCTCGCCGTCGACGGTGATCTGGATATCCTCGATCATCGAGAGGCCAAGGCCGCGGTAGTAGGGGAGGCGGCCGTAGAAGGCGAAGCCCTTGTCGGAAGTTTCGAGGCTGCCCTCGACGATCATCTTGTTGTCCATCATGGGATCGGTTCCTCAGGCTGCAGCGCGAAGCTGGGGGGCGGGCTCGCCGAGGAGCGAAGCCAGCATGACCTGCTGGCGGCGGACCTGCTCGACACTGTCGGGCTCCATGAAGTCCTCGATCCAGCGGTTGCCTTCGTATTCGGAGCAGATGTAGCCCTCGTAGCCGCCCTGCTGCAGGACCTTCACGATCTCGTCGTAGGGGATCGAGGGTTCCACATAGTCTGCGGTCATCTCGTAGAACTTGCCGTGGATATTGTGGATGCGCGGCATGTAATCGAGCATGCGCTTGGGCTCGAACGCGGCGTTGTGGCGCAGCGTTTCGGCCATGCCGATGGCGGGGCCGACGCCGCCCATCTGCTGGACATTGAGGATGACGTATTCCGAAAGGACGCGGTCGGCATAAGCCTTCTCGATGTAGTCGGCGATATTCTGCGGCACCCCGATGCGAAGGAACTTTTCCTTCCACACCGGCGGGAAGGCGTGGAGGAACATGCCCATGTCGGGCAGGAAGCCCAGCGCATCGGAGCCCGATTTCTCGAAGGCTTCGGCGTGGCGGATGATCCACGGGTGATCGAAGTGCAGCGGTGCGTGAACCTCGATGAGGATCTTGATGCCCTTTTCCTCGGCATAAGGCGCGGCGGCGACAAGCACTTCGGGCGCGATCGAGACGAGCGCGCGGATGTACTTCATGCCGAGGCGGGCGCCGAATTCGATGTCCTTGCGCACGCTGGCGACCTGCTCGTCGAAGGGCATTTCGCGGCCCTTGTAGCGCTTGTAATCGAGCATGAAATCGTGGCTGACGGGCACGCAATCGTACTTGGCGATGAGCTGGTGCCATTCGGCAACCGCAGCATCCTCGACGCCGACTTCGGGCCAGCCCCAGAAGGTCTGCTCGCCGATGATCTCGATGCCCTTGGCGCCCATTTCGGCGCAAGTGCGGATGCAGTCTTCAAGGGACATCCTGCCCTGAAAGGTCTCGTTCTGAAAGCTGTACAGGCTTACGCCGCGTTGGATCGGCATCGTGCTGTCTCCCCTGGGCAGCTGCCAAAGCGCTGCCTTGATTGTGTTCTGGAACCGCGTGGCTGCCTGCGATTCCCATGAAAATATTAGAACGCTAATTCTATTAATGGCCCTGCGAAGTCAAGGGGCCAAAGTGCCAAGCCGGTCGCGCCATGTCCCGTCCATCGGCCAGAACCACACGACTCCGGCCTGCAGCGTGAGCAGCCCGCCTGCGACGAGGAAGTAGGCGCTGCGGATATCGCTGCGGGCGGCGTCACTCACCGCGTCGGGCTGATAGCCCGCCCAGGCGAGGACGAACGCGCCGAGCGCGCTGCCCACCGCCATGCCGACCTTGGTCGAGGTGCTGATGCCTGAGGAGAGCAGCCCTTCGTGGCGCACGCCGAACAGCGCCTGATGATAGTCCGCCGTGGCGGCAGCCATCGAGAAGATCCCGGTGATCGTGACCGAGGTGACGATGGAAAAGGCAAAATAGGGCAGCAGCAGCGGCGGCACCGTGAGGGCGCCGATCTGCCAGTCCGCCGCATGATCAAGCCCGGCCATCGCGGCAAGGAGTGCGAGCGCAAGCACGACGGCGCCGATGCAGCCCTTGCGGATGCCGGTGCGCGCAAGGATCGGCGGCGCGATGAAAGCGGCGAGGAGCAGCCCGCCCGAGACCATCGGCAGCATGACCGGGATCAGCCAGGGCTTCTGCACCACGTCCTTTGCGTAGAAGATCGTGAGGCCGAGCATCGCGCCGAAGCGGATGAAATAGAGGAGGCAGAAGCCGAAGCAGACGGCCCACGCGCGGTTGCGCAGCATCTGGCCGATGGCGGGCAGCGCGCGGAAGGCGGATGCTGGCGCTTCATCGGCAATGCGTTCGCGGCAATTGCGGAACAGCATGGCCAGCGCGAAGAGCGAGAGGGCGCCGAACAGCAGCGTTACGGCGAAGAAGCCATGCGCCTCGTTGCCGCCGCCAAGCGCGCCGACCAGCGGCATCGTGGCAGCGGTGCCGAGGATCACGCCGACCGAAGTCCCGATCGAGCGCCAGCCGCCGAGGCGCAGGCGGTCTGCCGGATCGTCCGTCATCATCGGCATGAGCGCGGTATAGGGAATCGAGCCGAGGCTCATGATGATCCCGAGCGCCTTGAAGGTGAGGAAGGCGTAGACGAGCTGCGCGCCCTGGCTCCAGTGCGGCACGTTGAAGGTGGCGATGAAGACCACGACGTAAGGCACCGCAGTGAAAAGGAAATAAGGTCTGGTTCGGCCCCAGCGGCTGCGCGTCTTGTCTACCGCAATCCCGACCAGCGGATCGATCACCGCATCGAGCAGGCGCGCGACGAGGAAGATCGTCCCCACCGCCGCCGCCGGAAGCCCGACGACGGTGGTGTAGTAATAAAGCAGGAACGCGCCCGCCATGTTGTAGGCAAGGCTGTAGCCGAAGTCGCCGAAGCCGTAGCTCGCCCGCTCGGCGAGCGAGAGCCGGTCAGACACCGAGCGCCGCCCGGCTGGCCGCGAGCGAGGCCGCCGCGTCCAGCGTCGGCCGGTACTCGAGGCCGAGTGCGCCGGAATAGCCAAGATCGCGCAGGGTGCTGATCGCGGCCGGCCAGTCGATGGTGCCGGTGCCGGGTTCATTGCGGCCGGGGCTATCGGCCACCTGCACATGCTCGACGAGGTGGATGCGGCCGGCGAGCACTTTGCGCATGTCCTCGCCCATCACGTGGCTGTGGTAGACATCGTAGAGCAGCTTGAGGCGCGGGCTGCCCACGGCTTCGATGATATCGAGCGCGAGGGTCGTATCGACCAGATACATGCCAGGGTGCTCGACACGGTCGTTGAGCGGTTCGAGCACGAGGGTAACTTCGGCGGCTTCGGCAAGATCGGCGGCGCGGCGCAGGACCTTCACGGCCTCGGCCTTGTGCTCTTCGGGCGAAATGCCTTCGCGGGTAAAGCCTGAAGCGACGATCAGCGGCGGCGAACCGACGGTTTTTGCCACGGCCAGCGTATCGGCGACAGCCTGCAGCATTTCCTCATGCTGCGCGGGATCGACGATCGAGCGGCGCGGATCGACGCAGAAGCCGGTGAGCGTGACGCCGGTTTCATCGAGCGCGGCGGCGAGGCCAGCCATATCCCCATCGACGAGCTTGTCGCGCCAGAGGTGGAATTCGGCGTGGTTCAGTCCCGCTGCCTTCGCGGCGCGGACGCGGTCTGCAAGTGTGTCATTACCTTCGGCAGCCTGCCATTCGATGCAGGCGGACAAATCCATGTCCGGTCTCCTTTTTCGATCGGCTGGCTGCCGGTTGTAAGGGGGCGGTCGCCAACCGCCCCCCCATGGATCAGGGTGTCAGATCAGTACTTCACGCTCAGGCGGATGCCATAGGTGCGCGGTGCGCCGAACTGCCAGTTGAACACATCGTCCGGGCCGGCCGAAACGAAGCTGCCATAGGTCAGCGGGCGGTTGTTCTCGACATTCTTCACGAAGCCGATGACCGAGTACATCTTGTTCGCCGACTGGTATTCGAGGCTGAAGTCGCTCTGCGTGAAAGCGCTCTGCGTGCCATCGCGGTAGTTGTAGAAGTCGGTGAAGTACGACGACTTGAAGGTCGTGTCCGCACGCGCCGTCAGGCTGCCTGCACCCCCCAGCTGGAAAGTGTGATCGATCCCGGCGGTGATGATGAACCGGGGCGAGAACGGCGGACGGTTGCCCGCGAAGTTGGGCTGTTCGATGATGTCCTTCCCGTTCGCATCCTTGTTGCCAGGGATGAGATCGCCAATGCCATTCAGCGCACCCGTGGTGTCGAACACGTTGAACTGGGCGAGCAGTTCTTTGTACTCGGCGTTGAGGTAGTTGATCGAGGTGTGGAAGTTGGTGTTGTCGTCCAGCTGGATGCTGCCCGATGCCTCGATGCCCCAGATCTTGGCCTTGCCCGCGTTGAACGTCTGGCCGCCCACGGTGGTATCCAGCAGCACCGAAACTTGCAGGTCCTTGTAGTCGTAGTAGAACGCGCCAAGGTTGAACTGGTGCTGGCGGTGATCGCCGAAGGTCTGCTTCCAGCCGCCTTCGAAAGCGGTGTTGGTCTCGGGCCGGTAGGTGCCGACGGCATCGAAGCCGCCGCCCTTGAAGCCGGTCGAGGCCTTGAGGTAGACCAGCGTGTCCGAATTGGGCTTGAAGTTCAGCCCGGCGAGCCAGGTGACCTTGTTGTCCTTGCTGCCGAGCAGCAGCTTCTGCGCGTTGATCGCGTTGAGATCCTTGCGGCCCAGGCCTGCACCCAGCAGCGTGAAGTTGGGTCCGGTGGGATCGAACGTGACACCATCGGCCTTGAACTTCGCGAACGGCGTGCCGTTGATATAGAGGGCGTCACGCTTGTTGTCGGTATAGCGCAGGCCGCCGACCGCGGTCAGCTTGTCACCCAGCGGCACTTCGACCTGACCGAACAGCGACTTGCTGTCGCTGGAGATCTTGCGGCCGAAGTACGACAGGTAGGTGCCCGCCGGCGGCGCGATCGGGCCGAGGAAGAAGCCGTTCTCGCGCTCCTGCTTCTCCTTGAAGTAGAATCCGCCGATCTGGTAGATGATCCCGCCGATCTTGCCGTTGAGGCGCAGTTCGTGGCTCTGCGTGTCGGCCTCGTCCTGGAACGCGAACGACTGGTAGATCACCGGCAGGGTGAGGCGGTTCTTGGGATCGCCCGAGAAGCTGCGGTAGCCGCCGATATAGGTCAGCGTGGCAGCATCGCTGAATTCATAGGCAATGCGTCCGCGCACGGCCCAGGTGTCCTGCTCGACCCGGCCGATGCCATAGAGCGGCGCGGCGTATTCATTGCGATCGATCTTTGACAGCAGGTTGGTGTTGCTGGGCACGCACAGGGTCTGCGGATAGGCCGGGGCAACGCGGGTGAAGCCGTTGTCGCAGGCCCCGCCGCTCGGTCCGTTGCCTGCGCCGTTGAGGTCGGCCACTGCAAAGATGCCCGGGCTGAAGCGGCGCTTGGCATATTCGCCCGCCAGATTGATCGACAGCGCGGAGGAGGGATCAAGCCGCAGCGAGACACGGCCGCCATATGCGTTGTTGTCGTCCGAACGGCCCGCGGCATAGGCCGGAAACACGAAGAAGCCGCCGCCGGCCGGGTGCTTGTTGTAGCCATCGCGGTCTTCATAGAAGCCCGAAACGCGCACCGCCGCCATGCTGCCCAGCGGCACATCGACGCCGGCATCGGCGCGGACGGCGTTGTAGTTGCCATAGCTGATCGTGGCGTCGCCGCCGAACTCGCGGCCCGGCTTGCGGGTGATGAAGTTGATCGCGCCGCCGGTCGAGTTGCGGCCGTAGAGCGTGCCCTGGGGGCCGCGCAGCACTTCGACGCGCTCCATGTCGAACAGCGACATGCCCATGACGTTCGGGCGATTGATGTACTCGCCGTCGATGTTGATGACGACCGAGGTATCCTGCGCCTCGTCGTTCGACGTGGTGCCCACGCCGCGCACGGTAACCTTGACCGTGCCCTGATCCTGGTTGAGCTGGACGACCGGGGCGATCTTGTCGATGTCGTTGAGGGTGGAGAAGCCGACCTTCTTCAGTTCGTCACCGCTGATCACGTTGATCGCGATCGGCACGTCGTTGATCTTCTGCGAACGGTTCTGCGCCGTGACGACGATTTCCGCGGTGCTGGCTGAGTCCGTATCGGCCTGCGGTGCCTGCTGGGCATGCGCCGGAGCGGCCATGGCGATGATGGCGCAGGTGGCGAACAGACTTGTACCTTGGATGAAGTTGCGCATGATCCCTCCCGTTATGCACCCTGCTTGAGCCGGGGTGTCTGGTTTGTGATATTCAACAAAGAGCCCATGTTCGAAATTCGGGCTGCCAATCCAGCGGGCCTTTCATGCGGTGCAGCATGGATCGGGCCGGAACTGGAATGGCGAATAAGAATGTCCTGCCTGATTGGTTCCATTAAGTGAAATAGTATGTTTTCATCAATTAGCATCCACGAAATTGATGCATTATCCCATCGGCGTCGTGATCAGGCCAGTGCCGGCATGACCTTGCGCGAAAGCAGGTCCAGCGTCTGGTTGCCCAGCCGCAGGCGTTCCTCGGTCAGCGGTCCGGTGGTCGTGCCGCACAGCACATTGCCTATGCCGAGCTCCTTGTACGGCTGCAGGTGTTCGATGACCGTTTCGGGCGAGCCATAGAGGCACCAGGTGCCGATCCAGTCCTCGGTCAGCGCATTGGGGGTGCGGTCGGTCTTCTTGTTGGCGTCGTTGCTTTCCGCGCGGGCGTTGAACTCTGCCTCGCGTTCGACCGCGGCCTGATAGGCACGCAGGATCACCTCGAGCTCTTCGCGCGCCTGCTCGTCGTTTTCGGCCACATGGACGCACTGGTAGGTGTGCGTGGTCCAGTCGAGCGCGCTGGCAACGACTTCGTCGGAGTGGCCGGCTGCGGTCAGCATGCCGTGGTAGATGTCGAAGAACTTCTTCACGTGGACGAAGGGCTCGGTGCCGCCGATCTTGGGCGGCGTGAAGGCGGGGATGAAGGCGGGCCAGCCATGCGTTGCAGCGCGGCGGGCGCTGGCTTCCTTCATCGCCACCGGCATCAGCCGCGCATGGCCGGGCGTGTAGGCGGCGGGCGCGATGCGCTGAAGCACGCGGCCCTGATGCGGGCCGTTCTCGATCTCGATCGCAGGGTCGGTCATCGCCTTGGCCCAGAGCGCCTCGGCGAGTTCGAGGTTGCGGTCCGAGATCGCGCCGGCGTCCTTGTAGTCGACGCCGAAGCCGATCATTTCCTCGGGCGTCGTGCCGCTGCCGATGCCGACGAGGAGCTTGCCGTCGGTCAGCTGATCAAGAATGTTGATCCGCTCGGCAAAGCGCACCGGGTGGTGCAGCGGGACCGAGACGACCGAGAAGCCGAAGTGCATCTGCGGCATTTTCGCGGCCAGGTAGGCGGCGAAAATGAAGCTGTCGCTTGCCACCGGCATGTAGCCGTTGAAGTGGTGATCGGGGAGGAAGATGGCCGAGAAGCCGAGATCGCCCGCGCGCAGGGCGTGCGTCTCGAGATCCTTCATGAGCTGACGGTCGTCTTCGGGGCGCATCGTGCGCGCGTTGAGGAACACCGAGAAACGCATGTGCTTGTTTTCTCCCCCTTCGGCCTGCCCGCGCTTGCCCCGGTTGTGGGTGCGGAACGTTTTGGTACGTATCAGGCGAATCAAATTAGAATTGACGTTCCTGTTTTAGTAGGGTCTAGCAGGCCAATGTCAACAGCCACTCGTCACACCGAAGCGCTGGCGCTTCAGGCCCTCAGCCGAAAACCGCGCCAGGGGCGCAGCCTTGCCTCGTTCGAACGCATGATCGAAGCGACCAAGGCACTGATGATCGAGACGGGGGGCGACAGCTTCACGTTGCAGGATGTGAGCGAGCGGGGTCAGGTCTCGATCGGCTCGATCTATCTGCGGTTCGAAAGCAAGGACCGCCTGCTGCACGCGGTGATCGCCGAAGAGCTGACCGCGATCCTCGCCAAGGAGCGGGTAATGATCGACGAGGTGCTGGCCGAGACCGATAGTCTCGGTGCATTCCTGCCGCTCTACATCAAGCGCTACAGCGCGTTTCTCGAGCAGAATGCGCCGCTGCTGCGCACGATCATGGCGCGGGCCGAGGTCGATCCGTTGGTTTCGGATCCGGGCAAGGAAACCGCGCGGCGTTCAGCCGAAATGTCGATCGCGGCGATCCTGACCTTCCGTGACGAAATCAAGTCAGCCGATCCGGAAGCCAAGGCGCTGGCAGTGTTCCAGATCGTTTTCGCCACGATCGCGCGCCAGTTCGGGCTTGGCTCGACGCCGGAATCGAGCGATCCCTTCCTGTGGGGCTTCATCAAGGACGAGATTTCCAAGATGGCGCTCGCCTATCTCCGCCACGCGGATTGAGGACTGGGCGGCCTACCTTGTCGCGGGGCTGTGCAGGGTGGCCCTGGATCCCCGCCTTCGCGGGGATGACGAGATTTGGATATGGCCCGGCTTCCTGAACCTCTCGTCATCCCCGCGAAGGCGGGGATCCAGAGCGGCACCATATTACCGTAGCCGGTTCGCAAACGAGCGGGTGGTGGGGCGAGGGCCCCATCCCCTCAGAACGGCCCAGCCAGCCGGTGCAATGCGGCGCCCATGATGCCGCCGATTTCCTCGCCCGGGCGGCCCGCCAGCTGCGCGGCGCCGATCGAGACGCTGGTTTCCACCACATCGCGGCAGCGTTCGTAGCGGCGTTCCTCGTACGCCAGAAGCGCGGCTTCAGCGGTCCCGGCCCGCGCCAATTCCTCGCCCAGAACGAGCGCACTTTCCACCGCGATGCCCGCGCCCGAGGCGAGGTGCGGCGTGGTGGCGTGGACCGCATCGCCGAGCAGCACGATCCGGCCATCCGACCACGGGCGCGGCTGAATCTTCGCGGCGAGCGGGCGGTAGTTGACCCAGTCCTGCGCGCTCATCGTATCGCGCACCCAGCCGGCGTTGCCGCCGAAATCGGCAAGGTGGGCCTTCATTTGCGCCACGAGCGCCTCGCCTTCGAGGCGCTCCTCGCCAGCGTCGTGCGGGGTGAGCAGCCACAGGTAGATGCGGTCCTCGCCGCAGCGGGTGATGCCGACCATGTAGCGGTGGCCGAAGAACATCTCGCCGCGTTCCAGCGTTGGCGGCTTCTTCATCGAGACGCGCCAGCAGCCTTGCCCGGTGCTCTCGGCCTCGCCCATGTGGGGGAACGCAAGATCGCGCACGCGTGAGCGGATGCTGTCTGCGCCGATCACGAGATCGTAGCGGCCGGATGTGCCATCGGAGAAAGTGACGTCAACGCCGCCATCGCGGTTGGCGAGGGTGTCGACTGTCACGCCGAGGCGCACCGGAATGCCGGCGGCGGCAACGCGCTGCTGCATCAGGTGGTGGAGGACGGGGCGCATGATGCCGCCGGTGGCGGGAAGGCCATCCTCGATGGGGGGCTCATCGAGATCGCGCAGGTGCATGCCGTTGAACAGGAACATGCTTGAGCCCGCGACAATGGCGCCTTCGCGGGCAATATCTTCGACCATGCCGAGCCGCTGGTAGGCGCGCAGAGTGGGGCCGGTGATGCTGATGCCCGCGCCATAGACGCGCCATTCGGGATCGAGATCGATCAGCGTCACCGCCACACCGCGCGCGGCCAGATCGATGGCCGCCGCCATGCCGCCGATACCGCCGCCGACGATGAGGGCGGTGCCGATGGCGGAAATGCGAGCAGGTTCAGTCATGTGGCTTGCTTCCCTTGCTTCCCATGGCCCAGGCAATGCCTTCAGCCAGCAGCGCTGCTGCGTGGGGTTCGTCATAGTTTTCTGGCCGATGGCCGATGGCGGTGTAGAACATGCGGCCAGACCCGATGGCCTTGCGCCAGGCGATGGGATGGTAGCCCATCGACAGGCTTTCGCCGCGATAGCCGATCTGCTGGTAGTCCTTCTCGTCTATCGTCGCGACGGCGATCGCGCCGCCTGCCACCGGATTGCGATCGAAGGAATACCATTCCTCGAGCAGCGGGAAGGCCTTCGCGCCGCCCGCACCGATGGTGCCCTGCGGATCGACAAGGCTTACCGTGGCGGTCTGGAACTGCGGGCGGCCAGGATGGCCAATGAAGCGCGCGCCGAGCAGGGTATCGGCGTACCAATCCCAGAACCACTGGGGATCGCCGCCTGCGCCGTGGATGCCGGCATAGCCGCCACCGTGCTCCAGATAGGCCTTGAAGGCTGCGCGCTGCGGCATGGTAAGCGCGTCACCGCTGGTGTTGTTCCACACCACCACGGCAAAGCGGGCGAGGTCTGTCTCGTTCATCACGCCGCCGCGATCCGTGAACACGATCTGCCATCCGCGCTCCGCGGCGATGGCGCGCAGACGCGCGCGGGCGGAATCGACGGAGGGGTTGTCGCGGAAGCCGTTGATCTTCTCGAACACGAGGACCTGCGGGCGGCCATCTGCCGGGGGCAGGGCGGGGCGATCATGATCGTAGCGCGCGCAGCGGGCCACGGTAAAGCCATCGGTGATCGGGAGCATCGCGAGCTTTGCGGCAAGCGCCGGGCGCAATGCTGCTCCATCGGCGCGCACTTCCAGCAGCGCGTTGACGCTGAGGATATTGGCGAAGCCGGGCGGCAGCTCGCCGCCGCCGAAGTTGCGGGTGAAGCCGGATACGAGATCGGGCGCGACCGATGCCAGCGCGGCGGGGCCATCGGGATGCATCAGCACATCCGACAGCGGCGAAACCACGCCGAGCGGCGCCGCCGCCAACGGGCAATCCCGCACTGGCTCCCCCGCAAGAGCCGGGGTGCCTGCAAGCAGCAGCAGCGCGGTGGCGAACGCTCGCAGCATGATCACTGCACCGCCAGCCAGTTGATGTACTGGTCGATCCAGTGATCGCTCGTGGTGCCCTTGGGCATCATGCCAAAGCCGTGCTCGCCGCCGTAGTAGAGGTGGAATTCGACGGCATTGCTCTCCTTGAGCCAGTTGTCGACGAGCTTGAGCCCGCCTTGCTTGAACAGCGGATCGCCTGCGGCAATGGCAAGGAACAGCGGCGGGCGCGGGCCGCCGGTGACGGTCTGGGTCATCGGCGGGTAGATCAGCGCGGCGTGATCGAGCAGCGCGGCTTCCTTCTTCTGCTCGATCAGGCGGATGAGCGTGCGCGAGCCGGCGGAAAAACCGATGGCGCCGATCTCCTTGGGATCGATCTTCCATTCCGCCGCGCGGGACGAAACCACCGAGATGGCCGCGGTGAGATCATCGACCGCCGGGGGCAGATCGGCGAGCTCGCCCTTGCCAAGCTGGCCGAATTTCGACGCCATATCGGCCATGAAGCCTTCCGGCGTCGGCGGGGTGGGGTTCACCCGGTACTTGAGGACGAAGGCGGTATAGCCCTCTGCGGCGAGGCGGTCCGCCACGCGGAAGCCCTCGCTATCGATCGAGACGAACATGTAGCCGCCGCCCGGAACCACGATCACCGCCTTGCCATTGGCGCGGCCATTCTTGGGCCGGATCACGGTGAGCGTCGAGCGCTGGACATTGCGCGCCCAGACCTGACCGAACACGCGGTTCCACACTTCGCCGCCCACCGGCACGTTGTTGAGCACGATCTCCTCGCCGCGCACGGCGGGCACGGGATCGGCGGAGAGATCCGGCGCCTGCGCGCGCGCCGGGGCGGCAGCGAAGGCCAGCAGCGCGATCAGGAAGGCAAGGGTCTTGCGCATGGGGTCAGGCTCCTGCCGTGTGGTTCTTGATGTAGTCGCGGTAGACGAGCGCGCTGGGCTTGGGCGTGCGCGCGAAGGTCTGGCGGTCGAAGCTGTGAAGGCCGAACCGGGGCTTGTAGCCGAAGACCCATTCGAAGTTGTCGATCAGCGACCAGTGGCAGTAGCCCTTGACCGGCACGCCATCGGCCATCGCGATGCGCAAGTGATCGAGCGCCTCGGGAATCATCCAGGCGCGTGTGCTATCGTCGTCGGTGCCAACGCCGTGCTCGGTGACCATGATCGGCACCTTGCTGACATCGTGGGCATAGCGCACCGCCCCAGCGAGCGAGGCGGGATAGACTTCCGCGCCGATATAGTTGCGGCGCGCATCGGCAGGAGCGGGAAGCTTGCCGGTCTTGCCCCAGAGCGCGCGTTCGTAGTTCTGGACGCCGAGAAAATCATCGGCCTGGGCAAGGCGCAGCCACGAATTGTAGAACTTCTCGCGCATGGCATCGCGCACCGATCCGCGCTCCGCCTCCTGATCATCGATCATCGCGAGGCTGACGCCGACCGGGAGATCGCCGCGCACCGCCTTGATCGCGGCCTTGCCGAGGGTGTGGCCAGCCTGAAGGTGGGCCTGAACCTTGGCCGGATCGGGCTGGTAGAGCGCGTTGCCCGCAAGGAACAGCGGCACGCCGAGTTTCTTCGCCGCCGCTTCGACCATGGCCTTGTCCTGATCGAGCAGGCCTGGCGGCAGAAGGTATTGGAGCACGCCCGCCAGATTGGGCTCATTCAAGGTCGTCGCATGATCGATCCCGGCGGCGAGGCGGCGCGCGGCATGATCGCAGAAGCGGGCGAAAAGCTGCGGTGCTTCATCGTTCATCCAGCCGCCGCGCGCGGCAAACCAGATCGGCGTGGTGAAGTGATTGAAGGTGACGATGGGCTTGAGGCCCATGGCGCGCGCGCCTTCGATCACCTGCTTGTAGTGATCGAGCATGGCGATCGAGAACTGGCCCGGCTCCGGCTCGATCCGCGCCCATTCGAGGCTGAAGCGATAAGCGTTGAGGCCAAGGTTCTTTGCGAGTTCGAGGTCGGTCCGCCAGAGCTCGAAGCTGTTGGCGGCATCGCCCGAGGGCTCCGTGAATGCCGTGGGCTTGATGTTTTCCAGCAGCCAGCAATCGGCGTTGACGTTGTTGCCTTCGACCTGATGGCCGGCAGTGGCCGCGCCCCAGATGAACTCGGCGGGGAAGGGGCCGGGTGCTGCAGCCTTCGTCACCGCCTTCGCCACGGCGTGCGAGGCCGCGCTCATCGCAAGGCCCCCAGCGGTCGCCGCCACGAACGTGCGCCGGTCGATTGCCATTCCATGATCTCCCATCTGTTTGATGCTGATCTGGGCGAAATCATCAATCAAGTAAAATTGTCATGATGCATCAAGTCGTATAGACGGAATCGATACATTGGCTGGCCGCAGGGGATGATGGCAGGATGCGCTACAAGGGTCTCGATCTCAACCTCCTCGTCGCATTCGACGCGCTGATGACCACCCGCAGCGTCAGCCGGTCGGCCGAGCGGCTGAACCTCAGCCAGCCGGCGATGAGCGCGGCGCTTTCGCGGCTGCGCGAGTATTTCGGCGACGAACTGCTGCAGCTGCAGGGCAAGCGCATGCACCCCACGCCCTTCGCCGACGAGCTGATGCCGCAAGTACGCGAGAGCCTGCTGGGGCTGGAGGTCATGCTCTCGCGCTCGCCCCATTTCGATCCGGCGACGTCGCAGCGCAGCTTCAAGGTGGTGACCTCGGACTATGTCTTCGCCTCGCTGATCGTGCCGCTCGTCGCGCAGCTGGCCGAGGACGCGCCCGGCATCCGCATCGATTGCGAACTGCCGCAGCCGGGCACGGTGCAGGAGCTGGAGGAAGGCAAGATCGATATCACGATCACGCCGGAGTATGTGATCGGCGGCAATCACCTCTCCTATATTCTCTACCACGAGCCGCAGGTGGTCGTGGGCTGGAGCGGGAATCCGGCGATTGCGAACGGCACGATCACCGAGGAAGCGTTCTTTGCGGCGGGGCATGTCGCGGTGGTGCTGGGGGGCGGAAAGACGCTGTCCTACGCCGATCGGACATTGGACCTGATGGGGCGGACCCGCACGATCGAGGCGACAGTGGCGATCTTCACGGCGGTGCCCTGGCTGATCGAGGGCACCAATCGCCTTTCCGTGATGCATTCGCGCCTGGCCGCGCAGCTCAAGGGGCGGTTCGCGATCACGAGCGCGCCGGTGCCGTTCGAGATTCCGGCAATGAAGCAGATGCTGAGTTATCACCCCGGCCGCAAGGACGATGCCGGGCTGGCCTGGCTGCGCGGGCGGATCGAGGCGATTGCGCACAAGGGCGAACTGGTCAATGCATAAATCTTATGGATATCCAAACATCCAAAGAAGCATTTTTACAGATTGATCGCGCGCCAGCAGAAGGGTGCCGGGAGAGAGACCGGGACATGCTGACCTTCGCGCACGCACTCACGATCGCCATGGAGACTTTGGCGGAAGGCCGCCGCCGTGGCTTTGCGCCGCTGGCCTGCGTCGTGCTCGACCGCGGCGGGCACACGCTGGCACTGCTGCGCGATGAGAACGCATCGATCTACCGGCCCGAAATTGCCATGGGCAAGGCAGCGGGCTGCCTCGGCATGGGCTTTGGCGGACGCGAGCTCGCCAAGCGCGCTGCGGCGATGCCGATGTTCTTCAATGGCCTGCAGGCGGCTTTTCCGCATGGTATGCTGCCGGTGCCCGGCGGCGTGCTGATCCGCGACGCTGATGGCGCCTTGCTCGGCGCAGTTGGTGTGACGGGCGACACTTCGGACAATGACGAGATCTGCGCGCTTGCCGGGATCGCGGCGACGGGCCTCGTCGCGGATACCGGCGCATGACGGGCACGCTGTTTACCGATGTGATGATCTTCGACGGCAGCGGCGCGGCGCTGTTTCCGGGCGAAGTGCTGGTTCGCGGCGAGCGGATCGAGGCGGTGGCGAAGGGCGATGAACGCCTGCCGCGCGAGGGCGTGACGGTGGTGCAGGGCAAGCGCCGCACTCTCATGCCCGGCATGGTCGAGGCGCATGGCCATCTCACCTGGCCGACATCCATCGAGCGCACGATCAACACGATGAGGCCGCTGCCGATCGAGCAGCACGTGCTGGTCACGGCGCAGAACGCGCGGATCACCCTCGAGGCGGGGTTTACCAGCGTCTATTCGGCGGGCTCTCTGGGAGAGCGGATCGAGCCGGCGCTGCGCGACATGATCGACGCCGGCTTCCTGCCCGGCCCGCGCCTGCGCGCCTCTGCGCTGGAAAAGGGCGCGGAAGGCGTGCTCGGCGTGCCGGCGGGGCATGACCCCACGCACCAGCGCGATATCCCGCATTTGCGCGAGTACGTGGCGCAGAAGAAGGCCGACGGCTGCGACACGATCAAGTTCCTGATGTCGAGCGACGATGCCTTCCAGCCGGGCGGTTCGCAGACGCTGATGTATTCCGAAGAGGAAGCGCAGGCGATTGGCGAGGCCGCGCGCGAGGCGGGGATCTGGCTCGCTTGCCATGCGCAGGGGGCGGAAGCCGTGAAGCGCGCGTTGCGGGCCGGTTTCCGTGCGATCTATCACTGCACGTATGCCGATGAAGAAGCGCTCGACCTGTTCGAGGCCATGAAGGACCGGACTTTCACGGCACCGGCGGTCGGCCTGCTCTGGGCGCGGGCCTATGAGGCGCAGGACTTCGGGATTGGACCGAAGGAAGCCGCCGAACTCGGTGCGCTGCGCGGGATCGAACTGGGCAAGCAGGTTATCCCGCAAATGCGCAAGCGCGGCATCCGCGTGCTGCCCGGCGGCGACTACGGCTTCCCCTATAACCCGCACGGCCGCAATGCGCGTGATCTGGAGCACTTCGTGAACCTGTTCGGCTTTTCGCCCATCGAGGCACTGGTTGCCGCGACGAAGCAGGGCGGCGAACTGGTCGGCTGGGATGTCGGGCAGGTCAGGGCCGGGTATCTGGCCGACTTGCTGCTGGTCGACGGTGATCCCACGGCCGACGTGCGCATCCTGCAGGACAAGCAAAATCTTGCCGCCATCATCAAGGGCGGGCAATTCATCAAACCACTTGAGCGACATGAAAAGGGCTGAACTATGAGCCGCGTTACCGAAATCCGCTATGTCGGCTATGCCGTCACCGATCTGGCCGCCGAGCGGGCGTTCTATGCCGACAACTGGAAGCTCAAGGAGGTCCAGGAAGCGGACGGCATGGTCTACTTCGCCGCTGAGGGCCATGACGAGCTTTACGTGGTGCGGCTGCGGCCTGATGCGGTGCAGCGGATCGATGTGATCGCGTTGGCCGCCGACAGCGAAGCAGACGTCGATGCGCTGTTTGCCAAGGTGCGCGACTATGGCTGCCAAATCGTGTGGGAGCCCAAGGCGCTCGACCAGTTCGGCGGCGGCTACGGCTTCCGCTTCTTCTCCAAGGACGGCCTGCCCTACGAGATTTCCGCCGGCGTTGCGCGCGGGACAGCGCGGCAACTCGCGGTGCGTGAGGCGATCCCCGAGCGGATCAGCCACATCGTGATGCATTCGCCCCGCCACCACGAGGAGCTGGCGTTCTTCACCGATGTGCTGGGCTTCAAGGTGAGTGACTGGCTGGGCGATTTCATGGTCTTCCTGCGCTGCAACGAGGCGCATCACCGCATTGCCTTCCTCCCCGGTCCGCCGTGCCTGAACCATGTCGCCTATGACATGGCCAATGTGGACGAGATGATGCGCGGCGTCGCGCGGCTGAAGCGCCAGCACATCGATATCCGCTGGGGGCCGGGCCGGCACACGGCAGGCAACAACACCTTCAGCTACTTCACCACGCCGGGCGGCTTTGCGGTGGAGTATACTGCCGAGCTCGAGAAGGTCGATTTCGAGGGCCACGTCGCGCAAGTGATCGCGCCTGCGCCCGAGATCATGGACCAGTGGGGCATCGGCGTCGGCGGGCCGCAGACCATGCCCAAGCCCGCGCCCGATGCGGCGCTGTTCCAGCCGGCAGGGGTTTGAGCCATGGCGCTGTTTGAACCGTTTCCCAACTACATCTGGAACCTTTCGGTCGCCATCGCGATGGAGAACGGCGGGCGGATCGGCGAGATCGTCGACATGATCGCTCCGCTCAAGGCCAAGGCGCAAAGCGGCGCTGATGCCGGTACCGCCGATTTCATGGCCGAATGGGTCAAGATGGGCGACAAGCTGGTGGGCCTTGCCGAGGAAGACCTCGCGCTGGGCCGCGAGTTTTCCGCCGGAACCAAGCTCAAGCGCGCAACGATCTACTACCTGACGGGCGAGCGCATGCAGGCGCATGGATCGCCAGGGCGCGAGCAGACTTATGCCAAGGCGCTCGACAGCTTCCAGCGCGGTACGAAGTTTTCCGCCGATCCGGTGGAGCGGGTGGAGATCCCCTACGAGGGCAAGACGATTGTTGCCTATTTCCACCGCGCCGATGTCGATGGACCTGCGCCCTGCGTAGTCTATTGCAACGGGCTCGACAGCATGAAGGAAATGCTGTGGCTCGGCGGCTTCCCGGAAGCCTTGGCCAAGCGCGGCATCCACACGCTGTGCGTGGATCAGCCGGGCACCGGCGAGGCGCTGCGGCTGCAGGGGCTGAATGCGACGCCTTACTCCGAACAGTGGGCCTCGAAGTGGGTCGATTGGCTGGAGACGCAACCGCATGTCGACAAGTCGCGCATCGGCATGACCGGCATTTCGCTGGGCGGCCACTTCGCACCGCGCGCGGTCGCTTATGAGCCGCGCTTTGCCAGCGGCGCGGCTTGGGGTGCCAACCACAACTGGCGCGAAGTGCAGGACAAGCGCATGGCGCGTGAGGGCGAAAACCCGGTGCCGCACTACTGGGGCCACGTCTACTGGGTGTTCGGCGCGAAGGACCACGCGGACTTCCTCGCCAAGAGCGACGACATGAACCTCAACGGCCATCTCGACCGGATCAAGGTGCCGTTCCTCGTCACCCACGGGGCAACCGACCGACAGATCAGCGTGGATTATGCGCACCAGAGCTATGCGCAGCTGGTCAATTCGCCCCGGCGCGAACTGAAGATCTTCACCGCGCGCGAAGGCGGGGTGGAGCATGTCGGCGCGGACAACATGAGTTTCGGCAATGATTACATAGCCGACTGGTTCGCCGACACGCTGGGAGGCCGCACCAAGGCCTGATTCCGGCCTTCCCCTACGGACAGGCTACTATTTCCGGCCTGTTTCTGGCACTACCCTCTTGCGCCATTCGCGTGCGCAGGGGGAAATTGCGCGTGCCGGATCAGAAGACGCAGATCGTTGTCGTGGGCGGGGGTGCCGGCGGGCTGGAGCTCGTCCGCAAGCTCGGCGCCAAGTATGGGCGCAAGAAGCACGACATCATTCTGATCGACCGCAACCTGACGCATATCTGGAAGCCGCTGCTGCACGAAGTGGCCGCCGGCTCGCTCGACGCCAATCTCGATGAAGTCGGCTACGGCGGCCACGCGGTGCGCTGGGGCTACCGCTTCTTCCAGGGCAGCATCGAAAGCATCGACCGCGAGCATCGCACCATCACCACTTCGCCGCTGCTCGATGAGCGCGGTGAGGAAGTGATCGGGCGACATACGGTGCGCTACGATTATCTCGTGCTGGCGGTCGGCGGGATATCCAACGATTTCGGCGTGCCCGGGGTGCGCGAACATGCGATGTTCCTCGAGGATCGGCCGCAGGCGGACAAGTTCCGCCAGAAGCTGCTCAACGCCTGCCTGCGCACCAACCATGCGCACCATACCGGCAATCCCGATGCGCGGGTGCGGGTGAGCATCGTCGGCGGCGGCGCGACCGGCGTGGAGCTTGCGGCGGAACTCTACAACGCGGCCAAGGCGCTGCGGCACTACGGCCTTGAAGTGTTCGACGAGACCAAGCTGGAGGTCTCGCTGCTCGAGGCGGGGCCGCGCATCCTGCCCGCGCTCGATGAAGTGCTGGCCGGGACTGCGCGCGACGAACTGCAGAAGCTTGGCGTCAAGGTGCTGGAGCGCACGCAAGTGGTGCGGCTGGAAGACCGCGCGGTCCATACCGGCGATGGCAATGTGATCCCGTCAGACCTCATCGTCTGGGCGGCGGGTGTGAAGGGCGCCGAGGAAATCAAGACGATGAGCGATCTCGCGCTCACTCGCGGCAACCAGATCATCGTGCGCCCGACGCTGCAGAGCGAGACCGACGAGCGGATCTATGCGCTGGGTGACTGCGCATCCTGCATCCTGCCCGGCAAGGAGCGCCCGGTGCCGCCGCGCGCGCAATCGGCCCACCAGATGGCGAGCCTCGTGTTCACCAATCTCGTCCGTGCGCAGGCGGGGCAGCCGCTCAAGGACTTTGCCTACGCCGACCACGGCTCGCTGGTCTCGCTGAGCCGGTTTTCGACCGTGGGGAGCCTGATGGGCAACCTCGTCGGCGGGCGCATGCGTGTGGAGGGGCGCATCGCGCGGATGGTCTACATGTCGCTCTACCGCATGCACCTCATCGCCATTCACGGTTGGTGGCGGGGGATCACGCTGATCGTGATCGGGCATGTGAACCAGATCGTGCGGCCGAGGCTCAAGCTGCACTGAGGGCTGGCTGTCCGGCAGACCTGCTCATAACAGAGGTAATTTCCCCGTCGCCCCGTGCTTGACACGGGGCTTGGCTCGTCTTTGCCGCCAAAGAAAGCCAAGGCCCGTGTCAAGCACGGGCCGACGAAAGCTGGCTCAAAAGCGAACCGGAATTCAAGTTAAGCGGGCTACTTCTCCACGTTCAGCGTCACTGGCCCAAGCAACCCCGAAGGCCGCAGCGGCGCGTCGGCGCGGTAGGTTTTCAGCGTGGTGAAGGTGATCGGCTTGGCACCGGGTTGGGCGTCCCCGATCAGGCGGTTGACCCACAGGTTGGTGACGCGGATTTCGAGGGTGTTGGTGCCGGGGCGGGCGATGCCGGTGATGTCGGCTTCGTAGGGCGGGTTCCACAGTATGCCGGCGGACTTGCCGTTGACCAGCACTTCAGCGAGATCGCGCACATCGCCGAGATCGAGGATGAGGCGCTGGCCGGGCTTGGCGGCGGGCACCTTCAGCGATTGGCGATAAGTGGCGGTGCCGGAGAAGTAGCGCACGCCGGGATCGGCGTTCTGCGTCCAATCAGCGAGCGCGGGGAGGGTAACGCTGGCGGGGGCGCCGCGGCCGGGCTGGAAGGTCAGCGCCCAGGGGCCGGTGATCGTGGTGAGCGAGGTTCGCACCGGGGCCGGGGCGTCGAGGCTCACGGGGCCAGCCTTGCGGAACACGACGAAGCCCGATTGCCAGGGTTTCAAGGTCAGCGCGATGGCGGTGCGTCCGCTCTCGGTAGTGTAGCCGATCGGGCTCGCCTTGCCGGTGGCAGCGTCCCACCATTCTGCGGCCTTGCCGGTCTGCGCAAAGCTCAGCGTGGTTGGCTCGGCGCGGTTCTTGCGGTTGGTGATGAAGTAGATTTCGGCATCGCCGGTGGTGCGGTGGACGAAGCGGAGTGCGGTGTCCGGCGCGGCCTTGGTGTAGGTCAAGTCCGGCGCGATACCGAGCATGGCAAGCGCGCTGTCGGGGTCGTGGCTGGCGAGGACGCGGCCTTTGCCGGTAGCGCCGTTCCACAGCGCATCGGCGAGGCGCGCGAAGACGGCGGGATCGTCCTGCAGGGCAGGTGAGCCTGTGGGCTTTTCGCCGATCAGGGTGGCACCGCCGCGCACAAGGGTGTCGATGCGTCGGAGCACGGCGAGGCTCATCCGCGCCGAACTGCCGCCGAGGTAGAGCGCCTTGTAGCGCGCGCCGCTTTTGGCGACGAGGTCTGCGCCGTCGTTCGCAAGCTTGTTCAGTAAGACGTCTGGGTTGACGAAATCGAAGGCGTTGGCGGTGGGCAGATCGCCCGGCACCGCCTTGGCGAACAGGCCGGTGAGCGGGGCTTCCTCGCCATAGAAGTACGCGACATCCGCCACGTTGCGGCCCTGCTGGAGCATGTAGCTGCTGCGCGCCATGTAGTCGGTCCAGGGCCGCGCCTGCTCGGCCCAGGTTTCAAGGCGGTTGAAATACTGGCCGAAGATGAAGAGCGAGAAGCCGGGGGCCTTGTCCGTCAGGGGCTGGTGGACCGACGTGTGGATCACCGGGCGATTGACGCCGAGGGCGAATTCCATGTCGATCATCGGCTTCACGTCGCGCGGGGCGAAGGCCCAGGGCTGGAGCGCGGCGGTGAGCGATTCTGCGGCGACGAGGTTCTGCCCATAGACGTGCGCGACCGAGGCCGCGCCGCGCATGTCGCCCTGATAGCTCGGCTGAGGCTCGCCATGCGCGGCATCGTAGGACCACATCGCGGCCATCGGGATATCGGCGTTGCGGCGCATCGCCATGTCGTCGCCAAGCGAGGGGCGCTTGTCTTCCAGGGCTTCGGAGTAGTGGATCAGGCCGCGCTTGTGGGCCTCTTCGGCGATGGTCTTGTAGTGGGCATCCGCCATGAGATCAGCGAGCGTTTGGCGGTAATCGTGCAGGAACGCGTCGGTGCGCGCCGGGCTGCCGAGGATCACGCCGGTCAGCGCGGGCAGCCACGGAACGGGATCGTAGCCGCGGCGGGCCTTGAACTCGGCGACAATGTGCGGGGTCCAGTTGCTCGCGCCAACCTCGATACTGTCATTCAGAAGCGCGCGCACGCCGTGCTGGCCGATCATGTCCGGCCCGGCGGCGGCGATATAGGTATCGAGGTAGGTGTTCACATAGCGGCGAACAGCGTCCGCATCGAACTTGTCGACTTCGAACCCGGTCGCCTCGGGCGGGGCGGGGTGGTTCTCGGTGCCGGTGAGCGAGTAGCCAAGGCGCAGGACGCGCCACTGGCCCTTGGGCGGGGTCCAATCGAGACTGCCATCAGGTCCGACGCGGCTCGTGAGATCGATCACCGCGCTTTCCGGAGTGGCGGGCGCTTCCGGCGTAGGGATCGCGTTGTAATCGAGGGTGGTGGCGAAACCGGCCTTTTCCTCGAAGCGGTGGGTGCGCGGCGTGGCGGAAAAGCCGAGTTCGGCGATTGTGACATGGGGGCCGGTGCCACTCATGAAGCCGGGGAAGCTGGGAAATTCCACGCCAGGCGCGGGCGGGGTGGGCAGGCCGAAGCCGGACTGTTCGGTAAGGAAGCGCACGCGCAGCGCCTTGGCGGCGACCGGCGCAAATGTGATCGTGTACTGCGCCGAAGTGCCGGTGGGGAAGCGGGTGACTTCGTGAAACGCGGCGCCATCCTCGCTCGCCTCGAGGACCGGCACGAACTTGGCGGCGCTGAACAGCGAGACCGGCGGCATGGCGAGCGTGGCCGAGCGGACCAGTTGGGGCGCGGTGAAATCAGCGCGGATCCATGCGGGGGCTTCGGAATTGCCCGCCGACAATTCGATGGTGGTGGCCTGCTTGCCATCCGTAAGCCTTGCGCCGTCGATGGTGCCGGAGGACGCTGTCCACACCGGCGCAAGCGGTGCGGCTGCTTCAGGAACGGCGAGGACATAGGTATCGCGGTAGAGCTGCGGCAGATCGGTCTTGGGATGATCGACGCCGATCTCGGGCTGCATGCCGAGATCCTGGAACGGGCCGGTGGAGCTGGGCGGCGGGGCCAGCTTGCCCTTGAAGCGCTTGCCACCGGGGATGCGGGTTTCGGACCAGACGAGCTTCTTCATGCCGTCTTCGGGCTTGACCCACGGCCCGCCGCTTTCGCTCCAGCCCGGAGAAGCGGCGATGGCGAGTTCGAGGCCGAGCTTGTCGGCGGTTTCGGCGGCGGTGCGGAAGGCGTGCTTCCATTCCGGTGTCATGTAGACGAGGCGTTTTTCGACGACTTGCGGCGTCTGGAGCTGCGCATCGAAGGTCTGCGCGCCGCCGATGCCGATGCGCTTCATCCATTCGAGATCGAGGCGGATGCCTTCCTCGGTGATGTTGCCGTTCATCCAGTGCCACCAGACGCGCGGGCGGGCGGAGGAAGGGGGATCGCGGAAGCCATCGGCGAGCGGGTCAGCCGCTTGTTCGGCGTGAACGGGGGCGAGCGCGCTGCCAGCGAGCAGGAGCGCGCCGAGGGCGCGGATAGAGGCCTTGTGCAACGCTCTTCTCCCGAGGCGGTGATTGTTTATGATTGCTTTGATCAAAAACGCGCATCGGATGCAAGCGAAATTCCATTGCGACCGGGGCGCAGGTTAGCGTGGCATCGACCCCTTTGCAGGTATGACGAATGGGGCAGTTGTTGATATCGGGCCTTGGTGTTAGCTTTCCGCGCACAGAACAGCCGTGGGGGTTCGCGCAATGGCGGCAGGTATTAAGCCGGTGATATTCAAGTATTACCAGCCAGCGACATTGCTGGCGATCTTCGCGTTCTGGTCGCTGCTACCGCCGGAGCTGGTGACGAATGGCTGGACCATCGTCATCGCCGCGGTCTGCACCAAGTTCATGATCCTGGGGCTGGAACAGATCAACGAGCGCCACGCTGGCTGGCGGCTGACCCGGGCGGAGTTCTTCTCCGATCTGTTCTACTTCGTGATGTTCTACACGGTGGTGCGCTGGGCGGGCAAGCACTGGGCCGATGCGCCGCTGATCGGCGTCAAGGATGCGCTGGGCATCCACACGCCTTGGCTGGAGCACGCGCCGCTCATTGTTCAGGTCGCGCTGATCATGCTGTTGATCGAGTGGGGCCACTATTGGCTGCACCGCGCAATGCACAACTGGTTTCCACTGTGGGTGGTCCATGCGCCGCACCACTTTGTGCGCCAGCTGAATGCGCTAAAGGGCGCGGTGGGCAATCCCTTCGAACTGTTTCTGATCGGCCTCAGCGTGACCGTCTTCCTCGATTTCTCGCTGACCGCGCTGCTGTGCGCCGGGCATATGCTGGGGACAATCGCGGCGTTCAGCCACGCCAATGTGCGGTTCAATCCGCCGCGCTGGTATTCGGCGGTGTTCACCACGGTGGAGGCGCACAGCCTGCACCATTCGGTGGAATACGAAGACACCCGCTGCAACTATGCCTGCGCGCTGATCCTGTTCGACCGGCTGCACGGGACGTTCAAGGCGGGCGAGGCGGTGGAAGTGGGGCAGGAAGGCCGGCGCCATATGGGGATCGGGGAGACGCTGATCTATCCGGTGAGCCCGGTGATCAGCTGGATGAAGGGGCGCGTGTCCCCCTCTCCCAACCCTCTCCCCTAAAGGGGAGAGGGCTTCTCAGGGTTTCGCCAGTTCCGCGCCCTTGGGCCACCACGTCAAGGTGTGGATATCGTGCGCCGAGGTCCAGACGCCCTTGGGTGTCCAGCGCAGTGCGCCGCTGCCGACGGGCTTGCCGAGGCGGGATAAGATCGCGTTGGTCGCTGCGTCGATCACCACGAATTCCTGATCGTCGGTGGTGCGCAGCCACACTTTGCCGTCGCCGGTATCGATATCGCCCCACTTGAGGTTGTCGCCCACCTTGATGCGGGTGGTGACAGTCATCGTGGCGGGATCGATCTTCGCGACTGTGCCGTCCCCCTGTTCCTGAACCCAGACCGCGCCTTCGCCCGCGACGAGGAAGCCAGGTGCTTTGCCGAGCGGAACGGTGCCAGTGACGGTGTTGGTAGCAGGATCGATGCGGCTGAGGAGCTGCGTCTTGGCGCTCACTGCCCAGAGCGCGCCTAGGCCGAAGCTGAGATACCACGAGCCGGGGGAAACTTCGATCGTGGCGACGACCTTGTTGGTGGCGGGATCGATGCGCGCGATCTTGCCGTTCGCATCGGAACCGATCCAGACCGCGCCCGCGCCTGTTACGGTGTTGAGTTCGCCTTCCAGGTTGTTGGCGATTCCGGAGGAGACGGTAGCGAGGAGCTTACCGGTCTTCACGTCGATGCGCTTGACCGCGGCTTCGGGGCAATCGGCAACCCACAGAGAGCCGAAATCGACGCTCATGCCGCCGCAGGGGCGGCCCATGGGGCTTTCCGCTTTCTTGCCCTTGGCGGACCATTGCTCAACGCGGCCCTTGTTGGTGGCCCAGACGGTGTCGCCATCGATCGCGAGAAAATCCGCAAAGCCGGGGACGACCTGAACGTGGGGCTTGGGGGCCTCTGCGTGGACGGCAACAGGGGCCAGCGCGCTGGCGGCGATGAGCAGGGCCTTGAGCAGGGTCATGCGGATGCTCCTTTAGTTCTTCTGCGCGATATAGGCGCGCCAGCCGCCGAGGTGGGTGATGTCTTGCGCACCGGTCAGCGCGCGCGGTTCGGCGACGAAGCCTTTGACGCTGGTGCCGTCTGCCAGGGTGACCGTGCCGATGGCGAGCGGGGCGGGGACCTCGACGGTGAAGCTGCCGAATTCCGCGACGCCCAGTTCATAGACTTCGACGGCGATGGCGGCGCCCCCTTCGGCGCCGTGGACCAGCGCGGGCTTGGGCGGCACGCTGTCGGCCATGGCGTAGAGCTTGTAGGTGGGGGCGGTGTGGGTCGCCTCGACGAACGCCGCCTCGCGCGAGGTGAGCTGCCAGTGGAGCGGCATGTCCTTGAGGTGGGCGCCGACGACGGCAAGCTTTACGGTCTGCATGGTTCCCTCCAGATCGAGCGGGGGCGGCGGGGCGAGGTTCGCTTGCGCCAGGTAGGCATCGGCGAGGGTGAGCAGCGCTCGGTCGGTGTCGGCCGGACCGATCAGCGTGATCCCGAAGCCGGTGCAGTTGTGGCGGGTTCCCGCCGGAACTGCGAGCGCGGCCATATCGAGCAGGTTCACGAAATTGGTATAGGCGCCAAGGTTGCTATTGAGCGCGATGGGCGCGGCGGCGAGTTCGGCGACGCGGTAGGTGGTGCCGGTGGTGGGGAAGGCCAGCGCATCGAGTTCGCCCCACATGAGGTCGGCGTGGCGCTTCAGTTCGGCGAGGCGGTAGACGCCGTTGAAGGCTTCGACGGCGGTCTTGCTCCACCCGGCTTCGACCACGGTGCGGACGGTGGGATCGATGGCGTCCGGGTTTTCGGTGAGGATCTGCGCCATCGCGGCGGTGCGTTCGGCGACCCAGGGGCCGCCGTAGAGCAGCTGCGCGGCTTCCTGCAGCGGGGCTATGTCGATCTCGACGATCTGCGCGAGAGTGGCGAGATGATCGAGGGCGCGGTCGTAGAGGTATTCGCTTTCCGCATCGCCGAAGAATTGGCGCTGGCGGCGCAGCGGGACGCCGATCTTGCGGGGCGTGAGGCTGCGGTCTGCCAGCGGTTTGGACCATGGATCGGCGGGGTCGAGGCCCGCGAGGACGCCATCGAGGAGCGCAGCATCGGTGGTATCGTGCGCAAAGACGGTGACGCAATCGACCGAGCGGCAGGCAGGCACGACGCCGCGCGTGGGCCAGCGACCTTTGGTGGGCTTGAAGCCGATCAGGTGGTTGAACGCGGCGGGAACGCGGCCCGAGCCTGCGGTATCGGTGCCAAGCGCGATGGGCACGAGGCCAGCCGCGACCGCGATGGCCGAGCCCGAGCTGGAGCCCCCGCTGACATAGGCGCGGTTGAAGGCATTGCGCGGGATGCCATAGGGGCTGCGCACACCAACGAGGCCGGTGGCGAACTGGTCGAGGTTGGTCTTGCCCATGCAGATCGCGCCGGCAGCGGCGAGGCGCTGCGTGACAGTGGCCGATGCTTCGGGCTGGTAGGCGAAGGCGGGACAGGCTGCGGTGGTTTCGAACCCTTCGACGTCGATGTTGTCCTTTACGGCGTAGGGGACGCCAGCAAGGGGCAGTGTTTCGCCCGCCGCGATGCGGGCATCGACTGCGCGGGCGGCGGCGAGGACCTGTTCATTCGAAGCGCGGCTGATCCAGATCTGGGGCTGGATCGCGTCGTATGCCGCGATGCGGGCGAGCGCGGCTTCGGCCTGCGTAACGGCGGTAGTTTCGCGTGCGTTGACAGCGGCTGCGATATGGGCGGCAGGTTCAATCATAGTCACAAACCAACATCCGTTCGTGTCGAGCGAAGTCGAGACACCATGCGCCGCGTCAGGTGTCTCGACTTCGCTCGACACGAACGGGAGGGGAATTGGGGCTCAAGCCGGTTGGTCATGCCGTCCTCCGCAGCGCGAGCATGGGCGAGCCGGGCTGCAAGGACTGCTTTTCCTTGATGTAGAGCGCCTCGATCGTGCCGGTGCCAGGGCTTTCGACGGGGCATTCCATCTTCATCGCCTCGATCACCGCGATGGTATCGCCGGCCTTGACCGCATCACCGGCCGCGACGAGCAGCTTCCAAACGCTGCCGCCGAAGGGGGCCTCGACGAGGTCGGTGCCGTCGGGCACTTGCGTTGCGCCAGCGGCGGGGGCTTCGGCTTCGGCGAGGTCGGTCACGCGGTCGAATTCGCCGCGCGCCTGCCAGTCTGCGCGTTCGGCATCGAAGGCGGCCTGGCGGCGGGCTTCGAATTCCCCGATGGCGTCGGCGTTGTCGGCAAGAAACTTGCGGTAGTCGGCGAGGCGGAATTCTGATGGCTCGATCTTCAGCGCGCGGCGGCCGGCGGGGAAATCGCGGCGCCATTCGACCAGTTCTTCGGCGCTGACCGGATAGAAGCGAATCTGGTCGAAGAAGCGCAGGAGCCAGGGCTTGCCCTCGGTGAAGGCCTCGGTCTGCTTGTAGGTGTTCCAGACCTGCACGGTGCGGCCGAACAGTTGGTAGCCGCCGGGTCCCTCCATCCCGTAGATGCACATGTACGCGCCGCCGATGCCGACGACATTGGGCGGGGTCCAGGTGCGCGCGGGGTTGTATTTCGTCGTCACAAGGCGGTGGCGCGGGTCGACCGGGGTGGCGACGGGGGCGCCCAAGTAGACGTCGCCCAGGCCCATGACGAGGTAGTTGGCCTCGAAGATCAAGTTCTCGACCGCGGCCACATCGGGCAGGCCATTGATGCGGCGGATGAATTCGATGTTGTCCGGGCACCACGGCGCGTCGTCGCGGACGGCGGCGATGTACTTCTCGATGGTCTCGAGCGTGGCGGGATCGCGCCATGAGAGCGGAAGGTGGACGACGCGCGAAGGGATGGTGAAATCGGCGAGATCGCCCAAGGCTTCTTCGGCCTCAATCAGTGCGGCGAGCGCGCTGGCCTGATCCAGCTGCACGCCGTCGAAATGGAGCTGAAGCGAGCGGATGCCGGGGACGATATCGATGACGCCGGGCAGCGCTAGCCGTTCGAGTTCGACCATCAATGCGTGGACGCGGATGCGCAGTTCGATATCGAGGACGATCTGGCCGTATTCGACGAGGATGTTGCGGTCGCCCTGCTGGCGGTAGATCGTGCGCGGGCGGCTGGGTGTTTCCGCGATTTCGGCGAGGATCGGCGAGAGGTGCGCGACGGGACGGTCTGGCACGGGGCCGGGCAGCGCGCCTTGTGTGAGCAGGCGCTGCTGATCCGCATCGGCGGCTGCGGCATCGGCAATAGTGACGGGGGCGAAGCGCAGCCGGTCACCCGGCACGAGCTGGCCGAGCTTCCAGCGGTCGGCCGCGATGACGACGAAGGGGCAGACGAAACCGCCGAGCGAGGGGCCATCGGGGCCGAGGATGATCGGCATGTCGCCCGTAAAGTCGACCGCGCCGATGGCGTAGGGGTTGTCGTGGATATTGGACGGATGCAGGCCCGCCTCACCGCCATCCTTGCGCGCCCAGTGCGGCTTGGGGCCGATCAGGCGCACGCCAGTGCGGTTGGAGTTGTAGTGGACCTGCCATTCGGCGCCGACGATCATGGCAATGTCGTCCGGGGTGAAGAAATCGGGCGCGCCGTGCGGGCCGTAGAGGACGCGCAGGGTCCATTCGTTGCCGAGTGGCGGGAGCGCGGTCGCGGCTAGCGGGGCCTCGGCGGGTTCGTCGCCGAGGTGGAGCACATCGCCCGCAACGAGGCGGCGCGCGGCGTGGCCGCCGAACTGGCCGAGCTCGAAAGTGGCGCGGCTGCCGAGATAGGGTGCGATATCGAGGCCGCCGGCAAAGAGCAGGTAGCCGCGCATGCCGCCGCCGCGCGCACGGCCGAGTGCGAGGGTCTGGCCGGCAGCGATGGGGATCACCTGCCCGCGCGGGACGGGTACGCCATCGAGCGTTGCGCCGAAATCGGCGCCTGCCAATGCGACGCGCGCGGGCGCAGTGAAGGCGAGGGTGGGGCCGGAATGGGTGAGTTCGAGGCCTGCGGTGCCCTCGGGATTGCCGAGCAGGCGGTTGCCGAGGCGGAAGGACTGGTCGTCCATCGGCCCCGAAGGCGGGACGCCTACCGCCCAGAGGCGCTGGCGGCCGGGCCAGTCCTGCACAGTGGTGGCGGTGCCGCCGCTGACGACGCGGACGCTGCGCGGGGTATAGGCGATGGTGTCGAGGACGCGGGTCGAGACTTCGCCGGTGGTGAAAGCAGGCGTGCGGACAACGTCGCGCAGCCAGCGCAGGTTGGTTTCAATCCCATCGACACGGGTCTGATCAAGCGCAGTCTGCATCGCGGTTACGGCGAGATCGCGCGTCGGCGCGTGGACGATCAGCTTGGCGAGCATGGGATCGTACCAAGCGCTGACTTCGCTGCCGGCCATGACCCAGGTCTCGGTGCGGATATCGGCGGGAAACTGGACTGCGGTGAGCGTGCCCGAAGTGGGGCGATAATCCAGCGCCGGGTCTTCGGCATAGAGGCGGACCTGCACCGAGTGGCCTTGCGGCACGGTGGGTGCGGTATCGAGGAAGCTGAAATCCCCTGCGCCGCCGCGCACCATCCATTCGACGAGATCGATCCCCATGACCATCTCGGTCACGCCGTGCTCGACCTGCAGGCGGGTGTTCATCTCGAGGAAGTAGAACTGCTCCCGCTCGGCATCGTAAAGGAATTCGACCGTGCCAGCGTTGCGATAGCGCGCGGCTTCGCCAAGGCGGATCGCGGCGGTGTAGAGATCCTGCCGGATGTGTTCGGGAAGCAGCGGGGCAGGGGATTCCTCGACCACTTTCTGGTTGCGGCGCTGGAGCGAGCAATCGCGTTCGCCGAGCGCGACGACACGGCCCTCGCCATCGCCGAAGATCTGAACTTCGACATGGCGGGCGCGGCGCACGTAGCGTTCGAGGAACACGCCGGCATCACCGAAGTTGCTCTGGCCAAGGCGGGCGACGGTGGCGAAGCCTTCGCGCACATCGGCCTGGCTTTCGCAGACGCGCATGCCAATGCCGCCGCCACCCGCGGTCGCCTTGAGCATGACGGGAAAGCCGATTTCGTTGGCAGCGGCGAGCGCTTCCTTCTCGCTCGTCAGCAGCTCGGAACCGGGCGCGAGCGGCACGCCGTGCGCCTTCGCGAGCGCGCGGGCGCTGTGCTTGAGGCCGAACATGCGGATGTTGTCGGGCGTCGGGCCGATGAAGACGATTCCGGCGGCTGCGCAGCTTTCCGCAAAATCGGTGTTCTCGGCGAGGAAGCCGTAGCCGGGGTGGATCGCGCCCGCGCCGGTGGCCTTGGCGGCAGCGAGGATCGCCTCGACGTTGAGGTAGCTTTCAGACGGCCGCGCGCCGCCGATGCAGATCGCCTCGTCTGCCTCCGAGACATGGAGCGAACCCGCATCGGCCTCCGAATAGACCGCGACCGAGCGCAGCCCCATGCGGCGCAAGGTGCGAATGATCCGGGTGGCAATGGCGCCCCGATTGGCAATGAGGACGGTGTCGAAAGGCATCGGTGTGTTCGCGCTCATTGCTCCCCTCCCCGGTGGGGAGGGGTTGGGGGAGGGGGCACGGCGTTACAGTCATCAGGCGCTGGGCACCCCCACCCAGCCTCCCCCGAACGGGGGAGGGGCGGAAAAGGTGGGGTTGGCAGCGCGCTTCGATTCATGCGGCGACGATCATGCGCACGGGCGTCGGGTTGAAGCCGTTGCAGGGGTTGTTGATCTGCGGACAGTTCGAGACGACGACGATGACGTCCATTTCGGCCCTCAAGTCCACCGTGAGGCCGGGCGCGGAAATGCCATCGACGATGCCGAGCGCGCCGTCTGCTTCGACCGGGACGTTCATGAAAAAGTTGATGTTGGCGACGATATCGCGCTTCCCGCGGCCTTCGGTGAGGTTGGCTTCGAGGAAGTTCTCGACACAGGCGTGCTGGGCCTTGGTGTGGTGGCCATAGCGCAGCGTATTGCTCTCGCAGGAGCAGGCGCCGCCGATGGTATCGTGGTATTCGACCGTGGTGGCGGCGATGGTCATCATCGGGCGACCTTCGTTCGATCGAAGCGCGGTGCCGGTGCGCAGGAACAGGTTGCCTTGCGCGGCGACGGTATCCTGCGCGCTGTAGCGCTCGGTATCGTCAGCCTCGCTGTAGAGCAGGAAATCGACCGCCTGGTTGCCTTCAAGGTCGACGATGCGCAGCGTCTGGCCCTTCTTGATGTGGTGGATCCAGGGCGCGCGAGCGGGGACGACCTCGTCGTGGACGATGGTATCGGGCAGGCCATCGTGATGCGGATCGCGGTTCTGCATGGGGCTGCCTCCTTACCGGCGGTAATAGTCTTCGACGTTGAGGAAGGCGCGCAGGCCCTCCGGCGTCGCGGTGCGGATGGGATCGTCCTCGGCGGCCACGGGCCCGCGCCACGCGGTCGCGCGCAAGGTGGTGACGGTGTAGTCGGGCCGGGGATCGAGCACGTGGGGGACGTTGGCGATTGCTACGATAACGTCCATTTCAGCGCGCAAGACGACCTCGCGGCCCGGCTCGAACGGGCCAATCTGTGGCTCGATCGTGCCATCGTCCGCAATGCGCGCGCCCTTGAACAGGGTGACCGCAGCGTGAATGTCGCGGCGCTGGAGGCCGTGCTTGGCGGCACCAAGGAGGAAGCGGTCGCGCCCGTTCGGGAACTGGCCGCTGTTGCGCCCGTCACCGTACTTGGCGGCGTTGGTGTAGGCGTTGGAGGTACCGGAGAAGGTATCGTGCGTGCCGCCGGTGCTATCTTCGGCGATGCTCATGAGGACGCGGCCCATGTCCGACAGGAGCAGCTTGCCCGCGCCGAGATAGGCGTTCCACTGGATCTTCACCGTGTCGGCAAAGCTGTAGCGCTCGGTCGGCATTTCGGCGTTGAAGATCTGGAGGCTCGCGCAGGCATCGCCCTTGGTGTCGATGAGGCGCAACCGGCTGCCGCGCGGCAGGCGGCGTGTGGCATAGCCGCCGGGGGCGATGGTTTCCTCCCACAGCAGCGCTTCGGGCGCGACGCCCTCGGGCAGGTCGGGCGCGACCGGGGGGAGGGTCGGCATCGCCTCGACCACGGTGCCTCCCTGTGCGCGGGCGTGATCGCGAGCAGCGTTGGGGTTTGCCAGAACCTGAGTCATGCGGCGGCTCCCTGCGGCGCATCGGCTTCCGGCTCGTAAAGCTGCGGAAGGAGCGCGGTGGTGGTGACGAGTTCGAGCTGCTGGACACCGCGCACGCGGCGAAGTGCGTCCGACAGATCCTTGAGGCGGGCAGCAGGGCCCTGGACGAGAAGGACTTCGAGCGACTGGTCGTCTTCCAGGAAGACGTGCTGCGAGGAAATCACTTCCTTGAGGTAGTGCGCCTGCGTCTGCGCGAGCTGGTGGCGGACGCGGCCGCGTTCGCCCTTGTAGACAAGCGTGATCGTGCCGGCGAGCATCTCGTCGGGCCGGGTGAACGCCTCGTGCGCGGCAAGCGCGTGGCGGATCAGTTCGGCCATGAGCTGCGAGCGCGAAGGGAGCTGGCGCTCGGTCACCATCATGTCGAGCTTGCGGAACAGTTCGGCCGGAAGGCTCATGCTCAGCCGGGCTAGGCCGGGGGTTGAGCCGAAGGTTGGGGGCGTCATTGCCATTCCTCTCAGTTCGTGGCCGCGACGGGTGGTGGCTGGGTTTCGGGCTCGGGAGCCGGGACAGGAGGACCGCGCAAGGGCAGGTCGTAAACCGCTGTCGCGCCGTAGCGGTGCGGCGCGTGGGGATCATGGCGGCGCTTGTCGAGCGCGAGAACGCGCGTGCCGAGCGTGAAGGCTTCCTTGATATCGTGCGTGACCATGACGATGGTAAGGCCGTAGTCCCGCCACAGGCGCGTGATCAGGCCGTGCATGTCCGCCCGGATGCCGGGGTCGAGCGCGCCGAAAGGTTCATCGAGGAGGAGAATGCGCGGGCGCTTGATCAGCGCCTGCGCAATGGCGAGACGCTGCTGCATGCCGCCCGACATCTGCGCAGGATAGAGGTGGAGGCTATCCGCCAGGCCAACCGCTTCGAGCATTTCGGTGGCCTGCGCTTCGGCCTTGCGGCGCGCGGTGCCGAACAGGCGCGCAGCGAATGGCGCGGCGGGGCATTCGAGGCCGAAGGTGACGTTGCCGAGCACCGTCATATGCGGGAACACCGAATAGCGCTGGAACACGACCCCGCGATCGGGGCCGCACTGGGCTTCAAGCGGCGCGCCATCGAGCAGGATCTTGCCGCGCGTGGGGGCTTCCTGACCGAGGATGAGGCGCAGGAGGCTGGACTTGCCCGCGCCCGAGGGGCCGATGATCGAGAGGAAGGCGCCATCGGCGACCTCGAGGTTGACCTTCTCGAGCACGACCTTGTCGCCATACTCCACCCAGACGTTCTTGAGCGAGAGGAGCGCGCTCATCTTCCGTCTCCGTGCGCCCAGGGGAAGGCACGGCGGCTGATCGCGGCAAGCGTCACGTCCATGAGGATGGCGAGCAGCGCGATCCACGCGACGTAGGGGATGATCACGTCCATCGCGAGATAGCGGCGGACGAGGAAGATGCGGTAGCCAAGGCCGATATCGGAGGCGACCGCTTCGGCGGAAATCAGGAAGACCCACGCCGGGCCAAGCGCGAGGCGGATCGCCTGCAGCAGACGCGGCATGGCTTGCGGCAGGGCAACGCGGGCGATGATCTGCCACGAATTGGCACCCAACGTCTCGGCCTTGATGATCTGTTCGCGCGGCAAGCTGGCGACATGCGCGGCAATATCGCGGACCATGACCGGCGCAACGCCGATGGCGATGAGGACGACCTTGGAGGTCTCACCCAGCCCGAGTGCGATGAACAGGATGGGAAGCAGCGCGATCGGCGGGATCACGGCAATGCCGGTGACGAGCGGGCTGAGCGCCGCGCGCACCGGTGGCAGCGCGCCGATGAGGAGGCCGAGGACGATTGCGAAGAGTGTCGCGATGCCGAGGCCGAGGCCGAGCCGCTGGAGGCTGGCGAGTGTATCGGCCCAGAACACCAGATTTCCGGAGAGCGGATCGGGCGTGGTGAGCAGCGCCGTGATCGCGCTCGCCATCGCGGAGGGGAGGGGGAGGATCTTGTCGGACGGATTGACGGCGTGGCGCTGCACGGCGGTGATCAGGTAGAAGACCACGAGCAGCAGGATCGGCGCACCGCCCGCGATCAGGCGGTCGCGCTTGGTAAGGTGCCAGTTGATCCAGCGCATGCGCTCAGATCTTCCCGTCTGCGGCGAGCTTCATGAAGCTGTCGTCGAAGCGCAGAGTGACATGCGCCGCATCGCCAAGCGTCTTGCCGCCGGGGAAGGCAATGCCGACCGCGTCGGCCGAAGTGGCGCCCTTGAACAGACCCTTGGAGAAGCTGAAATCGCGCACGCGGGTCATCGTGGTGACCAGCGCGGGGGACTGGGCGGCGGCGACAGCGGCCTTGGGATCGATGTAGAGGAAGGTGGTCTTCAGTTGGCTGTCGAAGGTTTCGGGCGCGGCACCGGCGAGCTTCGCCATCGCGGCGCGGGCGGCCTTTCCTTCGGCGTTCTGCTGCATCATCAGCTGGACGGTATCGTACCAGATGCCCGCCAGCGCTTTGCCGAGATCGGGGTTGGCCTTGAGCGTAGCGGTATCGACGACAAGGAGATCGAGAATCTCGCCCGGAATGTCGGCCGAGGAGAAAACCTGCGTCACGCCGGGCTGCGCACGCATGACCGAAAGCTGCGGGTTCCACGCGACCGCAGCTGTGACGTCTGCGCTGGCGAAGGCGCTGACGATATCGGCATCGGCGGTGTTGACCGTCTTCACATCGGTCATGCCCATGCCGCCCTTTTCGAGCGCGCGGGCAAGCAGATAGTGCGAGACGGAGAGTTCGACGAGATTAACCGAGCGGCCCTTGATCGCGCCGAGATCGGTGGCGCCCTTGATCAGGACGCCGTCGTTGCCGTTGGAATAGTCGCCCAGAATCACGGCCGTCGTATCCTTGCCGCCAGCGGCGGGGATGGTGAGCGCATCCATGTTGGCGAGGGTCACGCCGTCGAGCTTGCCGGCGGTGTACTGGTTGATCGATTCGACGTAGTCGTTGACCTGCACGATCTTGATCTTGAGGTGGTACTTGTCTTCCCACTTCTTCACGATGCCGGCCTGCTGCGCATAAGGCCAAGGCATCCACCCGGCATAGATCGACCAGCCGATGCTGAATTCGGTCTTCTTTTCAGTGGGAGCACTGCCACCCGAACAGCCACCAAGGGCGAGCGTGGCGGCAAGTGCCGCAGCAAGGAGCGAACCGGTTAACGCCCGGGCAGGCCTGGCGAGGGAGGTGGCTGACACGATTCTGTCTCCTTTCGCAGTGCAGCATTGCGAGAAAGATGTCGCTTGTCCATGGCAAAATGTTACGTTTTAGAAAAAACGTAATACCCCTGTGGGGCAGGCCGCCGAGGGATTCGCGAATCAGGCAAGGGATTCCGGGTGACTGTGTTGATTTCGCGCAACGTCACCAGAGCCCCGGTGTGCTGCCAGTGCGCATGCATGCGGCACTTGCACACCAAAAAATCAAGGAATTCCGCACTGCAGCGAAGGCCGGATAATACCGGGTCGGCGCCGAATTATTACGCTTGACCTGTTATGTAATATCGATAGCGTAACTGAAATGTCGCAGAGGTGATAGTCCTTTGCGGCGGCAACAACGAAATTTCAGGCTAGGCATCCTTATTGTCTGGCATGAATACTCTGCGCGGCGGCGTTCGTGCGGACGATATTTTGTGCGTTTTCGGAAGATCTTTATGAAGGCGTGCAATATTGTTTGATTTGAGTATCGGTGGATGACGGGCCCTTCAGGTCGAATTGCCTCTTTGGTCATCTGGAGCGGAAACGAGTTCAGTCGCCTTCTTGGCGACCATTGAATTGAGGGAATGATACGGCGCCAGACCTGCAAAGGGTCGGCGTGCTCCTGCAAAAGCAGGCAATCAGGGACGGGGATGTCGCTTCGAGAAGGCTTTCACGCAAGCAACGCGGGGGCTCGAGTGACCAAGAAATCTTACAAGACGACACTGGCCAAGAAGGCCCTGTTAGGTGCGACGATCCTCATGGGCAGCACCGCCTTTCCCGCCTTTGCACAGATGGCGCCCGAAGCGGCTGCCGATGCGCCGCAAGCCGCGGCGACGAGCGAGGACAACAGCGCGATTGTCGTGACAGCGACGCGGCGCGCGACTTCGCTGCAGGACGTACCGATCAACATCGCGGCAGTGAGCGCCGAGCAGCTTTCGCGCCAGCGGATCGACGACGTGCGCGACATCGCGGACTTCACCCCCGGCGTGACGATTGCCGACACCGGCCCGGGCAGCGCCGGCACCATCGTGTTGCGCGGCCTTAACGCCTCGGACACGGATACGACTGGCGCCACCTACGACAACGCTTTGGGTGTCTATCTCGGCGAAGTCCCGCTCTACTACGATTTCAAGATGCTCGACCTCAACCGCGTCGAGATCCTGCTTGGGCCGCAAGGCACGCTCTACGGGCTCGGCACGCTGGCCGGTGCGATCCGCAACATTCCGAACCGGCCCGATCCCACCAAGTGGGAGGCGGCTTGGCATGGCCGCGTCTATGGCAAGAACGAGGCTTCCAAGGCCGGCTACCAGCTTGATGGCATGATCAACATCCCGATCGTGAAGGATCACATCGCCTTCCGTTCGTCGACCGGCTACTACTCCGACCCCGGTTTCATCGACTATCCGCTGCTGGTGAAGACCCCGGGCGTTTCGAACCCGCAGCCTGATGGCTTTGCAACCGTTCCGCCGACCTCGATCTCGCAGGCCGGGTATGATGCGAACCTTTACCGGCGCAAGGATCTCAACTTCGAGAAGACCTTCACCACCCGCAACCAGCTGCTGTTCCAGGTCACCGACGATCTCTCGGTCGACTTCACCTACGCCTACCAGCATACCAAGACCGATGGCGGGCAGTATAACAGCGATGGCGTGCTGGGCACCGGCAAGTACGAGAGCGCGGCGCGCTACGCCGAACCCGTCGACCGGCAGGCGCATCTCGCCAGCATGGAAATCAACGCACACGTTGGCGAAGTGTTCGATGTCGTGGCCACCACCGCCTACACGCAGGTGAAGAACAAGCGGATCGGCGACAACACCGACCTGCTGCTCGATCTCGACTATGACTACGAGACGTTCCCGCAGTTCACGAGCTGGAACGAGAGCGAGAACACGCGCAAGCAGTTCAACCAGGAAATCCGCCTCGTCTCGACCCATGGCGGGCCCTTCAGCTGGGTTGTCGGCGGCTTCTTCAACGAACAGAAGCTGCAGGCAGACTACCGCGAGCATGTCCCGGGCCATCCGTGGGTCGAATTCGGCACGCAGCCGAACCCGGACGAGATCGAATACGCCTCGTTCAACCGCTCCAAGGTGACCGAAAAAGCCGTGTTCGGCGAAGGCACCTTCAAGATCACGCCGGAGTGGCAGGTCACGGCCGGTGGGCGGTATTTCAGCTATACGTCGCGGGTTTCGGGCCGCGCGGTGACGCCGCTACTCGGCGATCCGATCAGCCCCTATGATCTGGCTCCGGCCGGCGGCACGACGGAGAAGAGCGGCGGGGTGTGGAAGTTCAACACCTCCTACAAGTTCTCGCCCGGTCTGATGCTCTATGCCACCTACAGCAAGGGCTACCGCATCGGCGGCCCCAACACGGTGGCGCCGTGCGTCCTCCCGCTGAAGCCGCCGCCGTTCCAGAACGTCTGCGCCCTGCCGAACGAGCTGCAATACGGTCCGGATTCGACCAAGAACCTTGAAGTCGGCATCCGTGCCGAACTGTTCAACCGCAAGCTGACCTTGAACGTCAACGCGTTCTCGATTGACTGGAGCGGCATTCAGGTCGCTTCCGCAACGGTCAACGGCATCGTCGGCATCACGGTGAACGGCGGCAAGGCCAAGTCGGAAGGGTTCGATGCCTCGTTCCAGTTGCGGCCGATCGACGGTCTTTCGATCCAGGGAACCTATTCGTACACGAACGCCAGGCTGACCGAGGACGTGCCCGCCATCATCGCGGTGAACAGCCCCGCGGCAACCTATCCCAGCCGGCCCATTCAGCTGGACGCGCTGAAGGGCGACCGCCTGCCGGGTTCGACCCGCAACAGCGGCAGCCTTGGTGTGAGCTACACCATGCCGCTGCTGGGCGGCGACCTGATCGGCGACTGGACCGCAACCTATCGCGGCGATGTGGTGACGCGCCTTGGCTGGGATCGTGCCTATGGTGACAAGCTGCCGGGCTTCGTGCTGCACCGCGCGTCGCTTACCTGGCAGAACGACACTTTCACGATCGGGGCGTTCGCGAACAACATCTTCAACAAGTTCGCGATCACCGCCGTTTCCAACGACCGTTCGCGCGTCGGCCTGAACGACGGGGTTGTGCTGCGTTATCTCCGCAACACGGTGATCACGCCGCGCACCTTCGGGCTGGAGTTCCGCGTGAAGTACTGATCTTCAAGCGAATATGGCGCAAACAGGGGGCGGGGTTGATCCTCGCCCCCGATTGCGCAATCCTGCGGCAAATTGAAAGGCAGCAGGACGGGACAACGAACCGGAACAGGCGAGGAGTGGCGAGATCATGAGTTCGGGCCTGAAGCAGCTGGCGGTTGATTGCATTCCGCCCGCGACATTGGTGGCGGTGGTGGCATTCTGGGCTTGGGCTCCGGCCTCCCTGGTCGATAACCCGTGGACCCTGCTCATCGTCAACAGCGCAGTAACGGCGTTTGTGCTGGGTCTTGAACTCGTGTTCGAACGGCATGAAGGCTGGCGCATCAACGCCCGCGAGTTCTTCACCGACCTGTTCTACTTCGTGCTGATCAGCACGGTCATCTCGCGCATGGCCTATCTGCTGTCAGAAGCGCCGCTGCACTCGCTGAAGGAGGCCTGGGGCATTGCAACGCCTTGGGTCACCGCAATGCCGTTCCTTGCCCAAGTGGCGCTGGTGGTGTTCCTGTGGGAATTTGGCCAATACTGGATGCACCGGCTGATGCACAATTGGGAGCCGTTCTGGCTGACCCATGCGCCGCATCACCATATCACCCAGCTCAATGCGATGAAGGGCGCGGTTGGCAATCCGATCGAGCTGTTTCTCATCAGCCTCGGCATCGTGGCGCTGCTGGATGTTTCCCCGGCGGCCTACCTCTGCGCCTTCGCCGTGACCAATGTCGTGGCAACTTATGCGCATGCCAACGTCAAGAGCAATCCGCCGCTGTTCTACAGCTTCTTCTTCACGACGATCCGCCATCACAGCTTCCATCACTCGGTGGGCTATGAGAACACGCGCTGCAACTATGGCAACTCGCTGATCCTGATCGACCGCATGTTCGGCACCTACAAGGAAGGCGAGGGCATTCTGGTGGGGCAGGACGACCGGCGGCGGCTGACGATCTGGGAGCAGTTCATGTTCCCGTTCAAGCCGGTGATCGCGATGCTCGAGCGGCGCAGGGACACGTCGTCTCCGGCCGGTTGATCGCAGGGCGTGAAGGCTGAACCTGCCCGGATCGCCGCCGTCCGCCGCGCGCTGGGTCGTGGCGATCTCGGAGCAGCAGAGCAACTGGCAGGGAGCGTTGTTGCCGCTTTTCCGGATGATGCGGAGGGGCGGTTTCTGCTCGGCATGGCGCGGGCAGAAGCCGGGCGGGTGAGCGCGGGTATGGCCGATATCGCCCATGCGGTGGAGCTCGATCCGCGCGGGGATTACCGCGCGCAGCTGGCGCGGCTGCAGGTGATGCTACGGCAGGATCACGCGGCTGCGCAGACGCTCGCGGCAGCCGAAGGGGCGCTGCCGGAGAGCGCGCTGGGGCGCGATACCATCGGCTGCGTCTATGCCCGGCTGGGCGAACATGCCGCTTCGGTGCCGCATTTCCAGGAAGCGGTGCAGCTCGCGCCGGACAACGCCGCGTTCCGCTACAACCTTGCTGCCGCACTCAATTTCATCGGTGATGTTGATGGGGCCGAGGCGGAGGCCGAGGCGTTGATCGGGATCGATCCGGACTATGCGCGGGGCCATCACATGCTGGCAGGGATGCGCAAGCACAGCGCGGAGCGCAACCATGTCGAGCGGCTGATGGCGGCGCTGGCCCGCGCGCAGGGGCCGGACGCGCGGCTGCTGCTGGGCTATGCACTGGCGAAGGAACTCGAGGATATCGGCGAGCAGCAAGCCGGGTTTGCCCGGCTCGCCGAAACCAATGCCGAGCACCGGGCGCGGCTTGCGTATACCTTCGCGCGGGACAGTGCCAACTTCGACGCGATCGAGCGGACCTGGGCGCGTGTGGCGGCGGCACCGGTGCGGGGGGCACCGCAGGACGCGCCGATCTTCGTGATCGGCATGCCGCGCACTGGCACCACACTGGTCGACCGTATCCTCTCCTCCCATCCCGCCGTGCGCAGCGCGGGCGAACTGCAGGCGATGCCGCTGGCGGTGAAGATGGCGGCGGGCACGACCAGCCGCATGGTGCTCGACCCCGAAACGATCGAGGCGGCGGCAAGCGACGACCTCGGCGCGATCGGGCGCGACTATCTGGCGCGGGCGCTCAGCCATGCGGGCGCGCGCGAGCAGGGCCGGTTCGTCGACAAGTTTCCGGGCAACTTCCAGTATGCGGGGTTCATCGCGCGGGCGCTGCCCGAAGCGCGGATCGTGTGCCTCCGCCGCCATCCGCTCGATACGGTGCTGGCGAACTTCCGCAATCTCTTCGCGATTTCCTCACGCTATTACGACTACAGCTACGACCTGATGGACATTGCGCGGTACTATGCGCGGTTTGACCGGCTGATGGCGTTGTGGCGCGCGGCGCTGCCGGGGCGCATTCTGGAGCTGCGCTACGAGGATCTGGTGGCCGATCAGGAAGGCGAGACGCGGCGGCTGCTGGAGCATTGCGAGCTGGACTGGGATGCGGCCTGCCTCGATTTCCACCGCAACACCGCGCCGGTTTCCACGCCGAGCGCGGCGCAAGTGCGGCGGCCGATGTATACCGATTCAGTGGCTCGCTGGACGAAGCACCGGGACGCGCTGGCCCCGGTAATCGCGTTCTTCGAGGAACAGGGTATCGCTATCTAGCCGGGCTTATCTGCCCGGACAGGGTATCGTCTGGCCGACGCCTTCGATGCTGGCACCGCGCAAGGTGAGGACGAGGCCCTTCTCGCCCGCGATGCGCAGCGGGGTGCCGACCGCCTTGAAATTCGCGCCAGCATCCTTGAAGCAGCGCAGCGGGATGCGGACCGTCAGCGGCCCGGCAGGCGGCGTGATCTTGAGCGTGGCGCCCGCCATGGTCACCGCAATGGGGCTGGCGGCGGCATCGAGGCGACCTTCGAGCTTGAGCGCAAATTCCTCGTCAAGCTGGCGCATGAGATCGACCGGGGGGCCGTCGATACCGATGGCGCCGGCCTCGCTCCAGCTGAATGCCTGCGCGTCTTCCTGCGCGCCAAGATCGACCGCGCGCGCGGCGATGCCGGGATCGAGGCTGAGGTGCCACGGCGAGGGGACCTTGCCGAGCGCGAAGTATACGCCCTCGCTGGCCGAGGCGACGAGATCGACGTGCGGGTCTACATTGACCGGGCCGAGGACGGCCTTGCTGGCATAGCCGAGGCCATAGCCTGCGGGGAACAGCGGGGTCTTGACCGGCGATACTGCGTCGGCGGGCCAGGGGAAGGAGAGCTTGCCGGTGAAGCCGCGCACCGGCTTGCCGTCCTTGCGCGCGACGAGCACGTCCGCCACGCCCTGTCCCTGCGTGCCTGGAAGCCACGCGGCGACGAAGGCGTCCGAAGCGTTGAGTTCGGGCCCGGTGAATAGCGGGCGGCCCGAGAGGAAGACCGAGACGACCTTGATCCCTTGCGCCTTCAGCTTGGCCAGCATGTCCTTCTCGCCCGCCTGCGCGCGGAAGGCGATGTTGGGCATGTCGCCCTGGAATTCGGCGTAGGGCTGCTCGCCATAGACGACGACAGCGACATCGGGACGAGCGGCAAAGCTGCCGTCTGCCGAGATGGCAGCGCTGCCCCCCGCATCCTTGACTGCAGTAGCGATGGCGCGGCCGATGGTCTGGCCCTTGGGGAAATCGGCGGCGGTGGTGTCGGTGCCCTGCCAGGTGATCGTCCAACCGCCGGCCTGCATGGCCATGCTGTCAGCGCCCGGGCCGGTGATCAGCACCTTGGCGCCGGGACGCAGCGGAAGGACGCCGCCATTGTTCTTGAGCAGGACGAGCGACTTGGCCGCCGCTTCGCGCGCGACGGCGAGGTGCGCATCGCTGCCGACCACAGACGGATTGCCGCGATCAACGGGCTTCGCGCCGAGCAGGCCGAGCTTTGCCTTCACGCGCAGGATGCGCGCGACGGCATCGTCGATGCGCGCCATGGGGATCGTGCCGTCCTTCGCCTCGCGCACGGTAGCCTCGAACAGGCCCTTCCAACTGTTGGGCGCCATGGCGAGATCGAGCCCGGCGGTGAAGGTGTGCGCGCAATCGGTGACGGTGCAGCCGGGGATCTGTCCGTGGCCGTTCCAATCGCCGACGACGAGGCCCTGAAAACCCATGCGGCCCTTGAGCACATCGGTCAGCAGGCTTTGGTTGCCGTGGTTCTTGGTGCCGTTCCAGCTGGAAAAGCTGGCCATGACGGTGAGCGCACCAGCATCGATCGCGGGGGGATAGCCCTGCGCGTGGCGGGCGACGAGTTCGCGTTCGGAAATCAGCGCATCGCCCTGATCCTTGCCGCCATCGGTGCCGCCATCGGCCAGATAGTGCTTGGCGGTGGCAGCGACGCGGTCTGCCGCGATGGGCTTGCCGGCGACGAGCGGGCCTTGCAGACCCACGGTCATCGCCTTGGCATAGCTTGCGACCAGCGCGGGATCGGCGCCGTAGCCTTCATAGCTGCGGCCCCAGCGCAAATCCTGCGGGACGGCGAGAGTTGGGGCGAAGGTCCAGTCGATGCCGCTGGCGGCAACTTCGATCGCCGTCACTTCGCCAATGCGCTGGATCAGCGCGGGATCGTGCGCGGCGCCAAGGCCGATGTTGTGCGGGAAGATCGTGGCGCCGGGGAGGTTGGAATGGCCGTGGACGGCATCGATGCCGAAAAGCATCGGAATGCCCGCGCCTGACTTTGCGGAGGCCGCGCGGAAGGCGCGGACAAGCTTTTCCCATTTGGCCGCATCGGCGCGCTCATCGCCATAGGGGCCGGAATTGCCGCCAGCGAGGATCGAGCCGAGCGGGTACTTCGCAAGGTCTTCAGGGGTGATCGCGCTGATATCCGCCTGGATCATCTGCCCGACCTTTTCCTCGAGCGTCATCGCCGCGATCATGCGGGCAATGCGGCGCTCGGTGGCGGGGCTGGTGATTGCGGCCGGACTGTGCGCGGCGGGCCAGAGCGCCGGATGTGCAGTGCTGGAGGTTTCGCCGGGTGCCGACGCATTCGGTGCTGCGAGGGCACTTCCCGACGCCAGCAACATGGCTGCCAAAAGCGCGCGCCGAACCATCATTCTCACCCTTCCCGTTTTTCTGTGAACGTTCTCATCGGGGTTCGTCGCATGAGAAAGCATCAAAATCAAGCGGGCCTGTCAGATTTCGCGAACCGTTCCGTTCGAAAGGCCCCGGAGAAGCAGCGCGGCCAGCAGGGCAAGTGCGGCAAACAGAAGAAAGAGCCCGGAAAAACCGAACCACGGCACCAGTGCGAGCGTGAACCAGGGCATGACCAGCGAGGGCATGGTATTGGTGAGGTTGAACAGGCCGAGATCGCGTCCACGCCGGTTGCTGTCTGGCAAAGTGCGCAAGGTCTGGGCGGAATGGAGTGCGAGGAAAATCGAGGTCGAGAATCCGAAAACGGCGTAGCTGACGATCCCCGCCGTGACGCTCTGCGCGAGCGCCATGCCGACAAGGCCGAGCGGCGCGACAAGGGTGCACGCGACAAGCGGCAGGAACGGCTGCAGGCGCTGATCGGCCCAGCGGCCCGCCAGGAGCGCTGCCGGGGCCGAAAGCACGAGGACCATGCTGAACACCCGCGCGGTGAGGTGATCCTCAACGGTCGGATCGATCGATCGCAGCCAGAGGTAGAGGAACGAGAACAGCGCGGCTTCGGCCACCTGCACGAGGAGGCGCGCGGCCCACATGCGCAGGGCCGCACTCCTGCGCAAGCGCTGTGCGGAGGGTGCGGGCGGGGCTTCAGCTGGCGCGGCCTTGACCACGGTGCGGCCGCCCAGCAGGAGCGCGGGCAGCACTGCCGCGGCGACGACCGCCGCGACGACAGTGAGGCGGCCATCTGCCGAGGCGAGGCCGGGAATGGTCACCAGCGCTCCGGTCAGCGCACCGAGCCCGGGTGCGAAGGCAAGGAGGCCGCCCAGCAAGCCCTTCTGGCCATCGGGCACACAGTCCGCGCCCCAGGCCGCAAGCGGGGCGAGCATCATGTTGAGCCCGAGCTGCCAGAGAACCACGACGATCACGATGGCGCGAAGGCTGTGCGCCGATGGGACGATGAGCAGCAGCACGCAGGAGAGCGCCAGCCCCAGCCCGGACCAGAGGCGGCGCGAGCCGGTAATGTCGCTCAGCCAGCCGAACAGGATATGGCCGACACTGGCTGAAATGGCGCCGCAGAAGGCGATGGCGGAAAGCCAGACGATGGCCTGCTCTCCCGGCACCAGAGCCGCGACACGCACCGGCAGCAGGATGGTGAGGAACGGGACATAGGCAATCGAGCCGCCGGCCCAGGCCAAAGCATAGAGCACAAGGAACCAGAGGGACCGGCGCTGCTGGCCCTCGCCCAGCGTGTCAGGCACGCACGGTTTGCCGGGCGCTGGCGACCGAGCCGCGCTCGACCAGACTGGCCGGGATCACCGTGAGCGCAGCGGGCAGAACATCGCCCTTCTGCGCGGCGATGATGAGTTCGACCGCCTTGGACGCCGTCGCCGCAATGGGCTGGTCGATCGCGGTGAGCTGGGGCTGGGTGAACTGCATCATCGGCGTGTTGTCGAAGCTGATGATCGAGAGGTCGCGGGGCACGGCGAGCCCGGACCGGCGCGCCACTTCGAGCGTGGCCAACGCCATCTGGTCGCTGCTGGCGATGATCGCGGTTGGCGGCTCGCGCAGCGCAAGCAAGGCCAGCGCGGCGCTCTCACCCGAGGCATAGGTGAAATCGCCGGCCTGAAGCAGCCCATCGGTTGGGAGGCCGGCTTCGGTCATGGCGGCTTTCCAGCCATCGACGCGCCAGCCGCTGAGGTTGTATTCTGCCGCGCCCGCGATGAAGCCGATGCGACGGTGGCCATGATCCACCAGATGGCGCGTGGCTGTGGCGGCGGCGCCTTCATCGTCCATCAGGATCGGCATCCCGGCATCGCGCGCCTTGGAGCCGATCCGCGCGAAGGGGATCTTCTGCTCATCGAGGCAGCGCACGATCTGCGGGTTGTCCGAATGCGGCGGGGTGAGGATGATGCCATCGGGCTGGAGCGCGGCAATGGCGGCGAGCAGTTCGCGCGTCACATGGTCGCTGTGCGTATCGACCAGTTCGACGATCATCCGGTAGCCGTGTTCGGCGCACTTGAGCATGCCGCCCAGCAGCATCTGGTCGACCCAGTCGGTGCCCTGCCGCGCGCGCCAATCAGCAATCGTGCGATCGCGGTCGTTGAGCGCGAGGATCAGGTAGGAGCGTGACCCGCTCATCCGCTGAGCCGCAATCGAGGGTACGTAGCCGAGGCGATTGATCGCCTCGAGCACGCGCTCCTTGAGTTCGGGACGGACGTTGGGCTCGTTGTTGATGACGCGGCTGACGGTCTGGAGCGAAACCCCGACATCTGCCGCAACGTGCCTGATCGTGACCGCCTGACGACGCCGCGCCATGCGTTATTGGTCCCTTTGCTGTGCTGCTGGCGTGATGCCGGCGCCCTGCGGAGGCCTTTGCCAGACGCGCACCCAATCGATCAAGAAGCGCTTGGGAAAATTGCTGTTGGACACGCCCTTGGACCCGCGCGATTCCGCAAGGCCCCCGCCGAACGCAAGGTTGAGAATGAGGTGGAAGGGCTGATCGAAGGGCGCGCCCGGGGTGGCCGAGCCGGAAGTGAACCATTCGCTGCGCTTGCGAACGGCGTAAGTCTCGCCATCGATCTGCCACGTGATCCGGTCCGGCTCCCATGCGATGGCATAAGTGTGGAAGCCTTCGAGCACGGCGGGTTTGTGGACTTCGTCACCCTTGTGGGTGTTGCCGGGCCAGGGCTTGCCGAAGTGCAGGGTGCCGAGGATCGTGTCCTCCTTGCCGCCTTCGCAGGCCTTGCAGGGCACGCCGAGGTTCACCGCCTCGAGAATGTCGATCTCGCCCGAGGCGGCCCATGGGCCGTAAGTATTGGCTTCCGGCAGCATCCAGATTGCGGGCCAGGTGCCCTGTCCCTGCGGCAGGCTGGCGCGCACTTCGATGCGGCCATAGCGCCACGCGGCCTTGCCGCGCGTGGTGAGGCGGGCGGAGGTGTAGTCGCGAGTGACGAGGTCGCCGGGCTTCGCCGGATTGGCGCGTTGGCCGGCAGGAAGGGCCGGGCCGCTGACGCGTTCGTGCAGCGCGGTGATGACGAGCGCCCCGTCCACGATGCGAGCGTTGTCCTTGTGATCGGTGTAGCACTGGCGCTCGTTGTTGCCGCCGCCCCAGCAATCGACGTCAAAGCTCCACTTCGCGCTGTCGATGGCAGCGCCAGTGAACTCGTCCGACCAGACAAGCTGCCAATCGTCTGCCGCGGCATGGGCCGGCAGTGGCACGGCCATGGCCGCGAGCGCGAGCAGGCGCCGCATCACGCCGCGCGCGCTTCCTGCGCGCCGCAATATTGCGCCACATAAGCGTGGTGATCGGGGAGGCCCGCGACCGTTTTCGCAACGCTTTCGCGCAGGCCGCCCAGCAGGTGCGCCAGTTCCGCGTCCGAAAGCTTGGTCGCGACCGGGTGGTAGCTTTGCGGCATGATGCCCTGGCCCATCATCACCTGCACCCAGCTGTTCTCGACGAAAAGCTCCTCGTTCTTGCGGAAGACGCGGCCGGTTTCGCGGAACAGTTCGATCTTGTGGGTGAGGCTGTCGGGGATCTCCATCGCCGCGCACTGGCGCCAGAATGGGCTGTCGCGCCGGTCGGTCGCCTTGTAGTGGAGGATCAGGAAATCGCGGATCTGCTCCATGTCGGTCATCTGCTGATCGTTGAATTCCGCCACGTCGCGCGGGCTGATCGTGCCCGCCGGAAGCATGCGGACGATGCGCAGGATGGCGCGCTGGATGAGATGGATGCTGGTCGATTCCAGCGGTTCCATGAACCCGCCCGAGAGGCCGACCGCCACGCAATTGCGGTGCCACTGCTTGCGCCGCGCGCCGGTGGTGAAGCGGATCACGTTGGGCTGAGTCAGCCGCTCCCCCTCGACGGTGGAGAACAGGCGGTCCATCGCGGCATCCTTTGAAAGGTAGCGGCTGCAATAGACAATGCCGTTGCCCTGCCGGTGCTGGAGCGGGATGCGCCACTGCCAGCCCGCATCATGCGCGATGGCGCGGGTATAGGGCACGGGCGGGCGGACGCTGGCGGTCTGCACCGCGATGGCGGAATCGCAAGGAAGCCAGTGAGTCCAATCGTCGTACCCCACGTGCAGCGCGCCTTCCATGAGCAGCGCGCGAAAGCCGGTGCAATCGAGGAAGAGATCGCCTTCGAGCCGCTGGCCGGATTCAAGACGCAGCGCGGCGATATCGCCGGTTTCGGGATGGAGTTCGACTTCGGCGATCTTGCCTTCGACGCGGCGGCAACCGTCGGCCTCGGCCAGCTTGCGCAGGAACATGGCATAGAGGCCGGAATCGAGCTGATAGGCGTAGTTGATCCGGTTGTCGGGCAGGTGCGCGAACTTCGACTTCATCGCGGCCTGAAGCTCGATGCAATAGTCGTCGTAGCTCGCTTCGTGGCCCTTCGTGAGGCCGTGCATCCAGAAGTGCTGGAAGCCCGCGCTCCAGTGATCGCGGCCGGTTACCCCGAAGGAGTGGAAATAGCTTTCGCCCGGCACGCGCCAGTTCTCGAAATTGATGCCGAGCTTGAAGGTGGCCTGCGTGGCGCGCATGAAATCGGCCTCACCAATGCCAAGCAGGCGGTTGTAGGCGACAAGCGGCGGGATCGTGCTTTCGCCCACGCCGATGGTGCCGATCGCTTCGGACTCGACGAGCGTGAGTTCAATCGCATCGCCGAGGGTACGCGCGAGCGCGGCGGCGGCCATCCAGCCGGCGGTGCCGCCACCGGCCACGACGATACGGCGTTTGGGGCTCGTTTGAGTCATTTGCTGAGGGTCCTTAGCAGAAATGCGCGGATGCGGCCGGCGGCGGCAGGATCCAGCGGATCCAGAATGCCGCGCCCGCCTGCGGGGATATGGTCGGTGACGTCAGGGCCGTTTTCGAACACGTAGTAATCGAACAGCGCGCGCCAGATCGCCTTGTCCTCGGCGGGCAGATCGCGGATCGAAAGGATCGCGTGGTTGAGCGCATCCTGCGGCTGGCCGAGCCAGCGCGGGGTATCGCGCCACCAGTAGTTCATCAGGATGTTGAACGGGGCGAGCCCTTCGACATGGTGCCACCACATCGAGGGGATGAAGAGCGCGTCGCCCGGCTCCAGCACGGCGACTTGCGCGTGTGCCAGCGCTTCGGCGAACCGGGGGTGGAGGGCGAGGTCCGGCGCGTGGAAATCCACCATCGAAACCGCGCGTCCTGCCGGCGTGTTGTCGATGGGGCCGAGGTGCAGATTGGCGAACTGCTCGGGCGGGAACAGCGTGAAGCGGCGGCGCCCGGCAGCACAGCAGGCGAGGTTGTCGGGAAAATCGTTGTGTGCCGCGATCCGCGTGGGCGTGCCGATCCACAGGCTGATAATCGCTTCGCGGCTGCCGAGATCAATGGCGTTTTCAGCAGCGACGGTGGTGAAGTGCGTCGGCACATCGATCGAGCCGAGATAGATCGCCGGGGCATCGGCGCGGCCCTCGTTGGCGTCCATCCCGGCGAACACATCGGCGAGCTTGCCGCGCGCTTCGCGGAAATTCATTTCCATGTCCGCGCCGTAGAACAGGCGGCCGTCCTTGCCGGGCTGCCCGAGCGAAACCGAGAAGGGAACCGCGCGCGCGCGTTCGAGGAGATAGGTGCGCGCAGCCTTGGCGGAGACGAGCCCCGCCTGCACCAGCGGCCAGTCGCGGACGAGGCCGCGGATCACGAAAGGCGTGCGTGCGCCTTGCAGCAGGGCATCGAGCGCGGCGGCATCGTCAGCAACACGCTCTTCCACCGCAGGTATTGCGGCGAAGATCGAGGCATCTGCCTCAGCCAAGCGCCACCTTCCGGTTCTTGCGGGCGACGAGATTGCCGAACTGCGCGAGGCTGGCGAGCACCATGTAGATGCGGGCGAGGTGGCCTTCGCTCATCAAGGCGGCAAGCGCTTCGCCGTCGAGGCCGGAAAGGCGTTCTTCATGGATCGTCTGGAAGCCGACGAGCGACTGGACCGCGCCGTTATCGAGCGTGACGTCGAGGGTGAATGGTTCGACAAGGCCGTAGGTTTCGAGCGCGGCGAAAAAGGCAGTGCTCTCGTGCCAGGCGTAGTCCAGGTCGCCGAGCATGGTCGCCACGGTTTCGAGATAGGGCGTCGGCGCCCCGGCCTCGTCGAACAGGCGCACGCCTTCGCCGCTCGCCGAGATGCGGGGATTTGCCATGTCGACGTGGACTTGAGGGGCCGCGCCTTCTTCAGGCGGGCGGCCGATCAGGAAAGGCTGCACGGCGTGGGCCATGGGCCGGTAGCGCGCGCCCCATGTGTTGCCTTCGAGGTAGAGGTTCTCACCCGCCTCGAAACCGAACAGCGCGAGTGCGGCGAGCTTGCCGGTTTCGGCATCGCGGCGGAAGACGATGGGATAGTGCGCCTGAACCTCGCGGAATTCGGCGGGCATGGCGAGCGAGGCCATGACGTTGTCGCCATACTCCGCCCCTGCCTCGGTGTGGATGCGAAGCTGGCCGTGATCGGCGGGATTGAGGATCTGATGCTGGCTCATGCGGGTATCCTGGCAGCCGCAGATCCTGCGGTGAGACGGTCGAGGTAGTCGCGCGTGGTGGGCAGCGCAGCGGCAAGCGCGCGCGCCTTGGCGGTGATCTCTGCAAGCCGCGCCGGGGCGGCGGGCGTGGTGCTCGCAAGCGGGACGGGAAGGCCCATGCCGTGCAGCACATATTGCTGGCTGGCGGCGGGGAACATCTCGTCGATGCGGGGGAAATCCCATGCCGAGGGGGCTTGCTCGCGCCACAGCGCAAGGCATTCGGCGAGGCGTGGCGGGATGGTTTCAGGCGCGCGCTGGGCCTGCCAGTAGGGCTCGGGCCGCTGGCTCGGCACATAGTGGAGCTTCAGGAATTCGACCACGCGGTCCCAGCGGTAGCGGAACAGCTCGTTGAAGCGCGCGGCGTGGATTTCCAAGCTGGCGCGGCTCTGCGGGAAATTGTCCGCGAGCGCCTTCAGCGAAAGCTCGATGAGCACGATGGCCGAGGCTTCGAGCGGCTCGATGAAACCGGCGGAGAGGCCGACGGCAAGGCAATTACCGATCCAGAACCGGTCGCGGTGGCCGGTCCTGAAGGCGAGCTTGCGGGGGGTGAGGCTGGCGGGATCGGAACCGGGGACCTTGGCGGCGATATACGCGCGCAGGATATCCGCAGCGCGATCGTCGCTCATGAAGCGCGAGGCATAGACACAGCCAATGCCGCGCCGGGTGGGCAGGCCGATATCCCAAAGCCAGCCTGCTTCGTGCGCGGTACCGATGGTCTGCGCAGCGATGGGGCTACCGGGTTCGACCGGGACCTGTACCGCAAGCGCGCGGTCATTGAACGAGACTTCCGAGCGGTCGACCCATTCGGCACCGCATTCACCGGCGATGAGGATGGCAGCCTGCCCCGAGCAATCGAGGAACAAGTCGCCTGCCAGCGATGCGCCATCGTGGAGCAAGAGCGCCGCAAAATCGCCATTTGCTGCACGCCTGACGCCAGTGACCTGCGCAGCAATCCGCGTGACGCCGAGCCGCTGGGTTGCGTGCCGCATCAACAGTGCGGCGAATTTGCCAGCATCGAGGTGATAGCCGTAGTTCAGCGCGCCGGCATAATCGGGCATGGCGCGCTGGCGGGGCGCGAGGTTCGCCGCACAGACCGCATGCTGCGGGGTAATGGCTGCAGCAAATGGGCCTCGCTGGCCACCGGTCTGCCAGGCAGCGGCAAGATCGCGCATGTCTGCTGCGGGCGGGGCGGTGAAGGGATGGAGGTAGCTGTCGTCCACCGACCCATCTCGCCAGCCATCGAAGCGCGAGCCCTGCTTGAAGGTCGCGTCGCAGGCGACGAGAAATTCCGCCTCGGGAATGCCGATCGTCGCCAGCGTCTCGCGCATCGTCGGCCAGGTGCCCTCGCCGACGCCGATGGTCGGGATATCCGGCGCTTCGACCAGCGTGATGCGCTTGCCCCGCAGCCGCGCGCCGAGCACGCATGCGGAAAGCCATCCGGCGGTGCCGCCGCCGACGATCACGATATGCTCAACCGGGGTGCTCATTTCGAGGCGACCTTAGCGCAGTTTTGAGCGTGTTACCAAAGCGAAGAGCCGCACCGCTTGGGAGGCAGTGCGGCTCTCTTCAATGCAGGACCTTCGTTCAGGCGTGAACCGGTCAGAAGGTGAAGCGTGCCCCCGCTGCCCAGCGCGCATAACCGGGAGCCGCGAAGAACACGGTCTGGTCGTTGCGCATGTGGCCCTTGCGGTCGGCGTTGGTGATGTTGATCCCTTCGCCGAAGACGGTGACGCCCTTCTTGATCTCGTAGCTCGCGCTCACGTCCCACTGGCCATAGGCGTTGGTGTAGTAGGGATCGAAGCCGTAGCCCGAAAGGAACCCGGCGCGCCAGTTGTAGGCGACGCGGGCTTGGAGGCCCTTCTTGTCGTAGTAGAGCACCGCGTTCGCGCTGTTGCTGATGCCGGTTACGGCGAACTGCGGCACGGTGTAGCGCTTCGTGTTGTCGAACTTGGTATCGCTCTGCACCACGGTGTAGTTCACGATGGCACCGAAGCCGGTATCCCAGAAGCTGTGCTGGACCGCGAATTCCCAACCCCAGATGCGAGCCTTCTGATCGCTGTTGGTCGGCTGCGTGGTGATGAAATTCACCAGCGGATCATCCGCCAGAGATTTCACACCAGTCACATTGCCCTCGCCGTCGCGCCCGGCAACGGTCTGCGGATACTTGTTGCCGATGTAGTTCATGATCTGCTGCGCGGTGGCATCCGATCCCAGCGCGGCACGAGCTTCCTGCGCACGGGCGCCGGCTGCTGCGTTGGTCAGGCCGAACGCGGGCTGATTGACCTGCGTCTGGCTGATGTAGTTCTTCACCACCTTGTGGAAGAAGCCCACCGAGATGTAGCTCGTCGGCCCGTAGTACCACTCACCCGAGATATCCACGCCCTTCGACTTGTAAGGCAGGAGGTTCGGGTTGCCGCTCGAGGCCGTGCTGCCGCCGATGCGGATCGGCGAAGCAAGCGAGGTGCCGCCCTGCATGCTGGCATAGTCGGGACGGGTGATCGTGTGGCTGTACGACGCACGGAACTTGAAGTTCTTGAACGGCTGCATGTCGAAGTCGATGGCGGGCAGCCAGTTGTCGTACTTGCCCTTGAGCGTGACGAACGAACTCTCCGCACCATAGACAATCGCGGTCTCGTTGCCGCCGCTCCAGACCGTTCCGGTCGGGACAGGCACAAGTGCGCTCGAGTCCACCTTTGTCTTTTCGTAGCGCAGTCCAAGCCGCAGGTGCGAAGGCGCATCGCCCAGATCGAACGAGTGGGTTGTCTGGATATAGGGCGCGACGGTGCGTTCGCGGATCGAACGGTCGGTATCGAACTTGGCAAGGCAGGTGCCGGCAGTCTGGGCGTTGCCGCAGATGCCCAGCTTGTCGTTGAGCAGATTGATGAGGCCCGGGGTATTAACGTCAAAGTAGCTCGGGATGATGCCGTTGCCGGTTACGTTCATGCCCTTGAGATCCGCAGGCAGATCCCGGATCGTGTAGAGATCGTCCGGCGTATCGGCCTTCGAGAGCGTTCCGCCCCAGGTGTCGTTCTGAATCACGCCAAAGGCCGAGCGCACCTTGTTTTCGGTGTAGGTGACGCCGAAATCGAGGCTGTCGATGAACGAGGCATCGAAATCGTAGCCGCCGCGCAAGGCCAGCTCGTTGATCTCGTCACGCATGTAGGCGGTGCGGAAAGCGTTGCCAGCGGGGCGGATATTGGCGGCGTTGATCTCTGCGCCCGGGTACATCTCGACCGAGATGACCGGCATGTCGGAGGTGAAATCGACCTTCTGGCTCTTCACGCCAAAAATTGCGCTGCCGACTGCGATGCCGGAGCCGTAAGGCGAGGTGGGCTTGCTCTCGGCAGTCGAGTGATGACCGTCGAGTTCGAGGCGCAGGCCGCCGGGGCCATCCCACTTGAGGTTGCCGCCGATCGAGCGGTTGATCGACCGATTGGCCGCAACCGCGCCGGTGATGGCGAGATCCTTGCCGGGGCCGAAGTTTTCGGCGTAGAAATTCGGACCTGCGGCGGGGCCGTCGGTCCAGCTGCTGCTGGTCTGATCATGGTTGAACCACACGCCGATGCTGTTGGTGCGCGCATCGATGGTGTTCTGCGAGAAGGTGTAGTCAACCGTCGCGACCAGCGTGTCGGTCGGCTTGACCTGGACCACGGCCTGCCCGTTGATGCGCTGGCGGCGGAACGTGGTGAAATCGTAACCAGCGTTCTGCGTCACCTGATAGACGGTGTTCGGGCCGGGGCGGTTTTCGGTGCGGGCATAGTTGCCGCGCCAGTCGTTGGCGTCGACCGGGAGTGAACCCCAGTTGTTTTCATTCCCGAGGTAGCCTTCGCGCCAGCCAGCATTGAACTGCGCCTGGCTCGCGCGGCGATCCTGATACGAACCGCTGATCGAGATACCGATGCGGTTGTCGGCGAAGGTATCGCTGATGACGCCCGAAACTTCGGGCTTCACCTTCTGACCCTCGAACACCGACGTATCGTAGAGCGCCTTGGCGCCGATGCTGCCGTGCAGGCCCGGGCGATCGAGCGGGCGCGGGGTCTTGATGTTGATCACCGAGCCGATGCCGCCGGTGGCGAGGCTGGCGCGGCCCGACTTGTAGACTTCGACGCCGGCAATGCCTTCCGAGGCGAGGTTGGCGAAATCGAAGCTGCGCGAGGCCGGTGCGCCGCTCGAGCCACCAAGGCTGGAGGCAGGCATCTGGCGGCCGTTGAGCAGGACGAGGTTGTAATCGGGGCCGAAGCCGCGAACCGTGACGAACTGACCTTCACCGTTGGAGCGGTCGATCGAGACACCGGTGATGCGCTGCAGCGATTCCGCAAGGTTGGTATCGGGGAACTTGCCGATGTCTTCCGCCGAGATCGCATCGATCACGCCGATGCCCGAACGCTTGATATTCAGCGAGCTCTTGAGCGAGGCGCGGATGCCGGTGACAACGATCGTGGCGGCCGGCTCATCGCTGGCAGCGGCCTGCGGCGCGGCGGCGGGCGCCGCTTCCTGCGCTACGGCTTGCTGCGCGGTGAGAGCGAGTGCTGCTGCCGACGCCCCGAGCATGAGGTGGGCATAGGCAGGCTTGCGCGATGCTTTCATTGCGATTCTTCCCCCTGAATTCCGGCACTTTGTCCGGTTGAGACCTATAGAAACCAGGCTGTTGTGAACGTTCACCTAACTGGGAACGTTCACTTCGTCAAGCCGGAACCGGGCGTTTTGCGCAAAGGCGATTGCAGTTTTCGCCTTAGTCGTTGGCTGTTGCGCGAATGCAACGAGCCAGCCAGACGGGGCCTTGCCGGTCGGGCGAGCTGCGGAGTTATTGCGCGAGGAAGCGTTCGAGCGGCGCAAGCGCGGCGGCGGGGGCTTCCTCGAACGGACCATGGCCCATGCCCGGCAGGCGGACAAATCGCGCATTGGGCAAAAGGCGCAAGTAATCCTGCGCATTTTGCACGGGGATCATGTGGTCCTGCTCACCCCAGAGCAGCAGGGTGGGAGCAGCGATGCTGCGCAGGCGCGCCGCAGGATCGGTGATCACGGTCTGGCGGGTGCGATCGAGGATTGCGCGGCGGACACCTGGAGCCAGGAGCATGTCGCGGTATCGCTCGAGCACTGCATCGGGCAGCGCATCGGGGTGCGCCCACGCCGGTGCAAGATTGGCGCGGATCAGCGAGCGCGGACCCACCCATGGCATCAGGTTCATGACGAGGGGCACTTCGGGCGCCTTGCCATATTCGAAGCCGGGGCTGGCAAAACCATCGGGGGAGATCAGCACGAGCTTTGCGACGCGCTGCGGATAACGGGCGGCAAACTCCCAGGCGAAGCGGCCGCCGAGCGAATTGCCGATGAGGGTGGCCCGAGGCAGGCCGAGTTGGTCCATCAGTCCCGCAAGGATGGCGAGTGTGCGGGCATCGGAGTAGTCGCCGGTGAGGTCCGGACCGGTCAGTCCGAAGCCGGGAAGATCAAGCCGGATCACGCGGTGCTTGGCGGACAGCGCCTTGGCCCAGGGCTCCCAGGTATCGAGGCTGGAGCCGAAGCCGTGGAGCAGGATCAGCGCGGGCGCATCGCGCGGGCCGGTATCGCGCAGGCGTAGCCGCAGGCCAAGGACAGTGCGGTATTCGCCGGGGTAGGCGGTTTCCAGCGCGGCGCGCGGCTTGTCCGGCGCATAGAGCCACAGCGCAAGGGCGGCGATGGCCACGAGCAAGAGCGCGGCGGCCCAGCGCAGGATGCGGCGGATCATCAGAATACCGCATGCTCGCCGCGATCATCGGGCACGGCTTCGCCCGAGAGGACGGCGCGGTAGTGATCGAAGAGCGTGTCGGAGCCCGTCTCGGGCGTCAGCGCGGCGCTGTAAGAGCCGTTCGCGGGATCGAGGACGAGCATGGATTCGGTCGCGTAATAGTGGCCGATGCGGGCGAGCTCGGCCTTGGTGGCGAGCGGGGGGATCAGGCGCGCGGCAAGGCTCAGTACACCCGCGATGCCGCCGAGGAAGCCGGGCGGGACCGAGCGGTATTTCGGCGGAAGGCCGGTCAACGCAAACAGTGCCTCGCCCTGCTCGCGCGGGGTGATCGCGGGGCCGGGGCCGCCGATGGGGAGCACCTTGTTCCAGCGGTCCGGCTCGGTGAGGCAGCCGGCGATATAGGCGCCGAGATCGCGGTTGCTGATGGGCTTGCAGGCGGTGAGCGTGCCGTCCCCGAAGAGGAGGAAGGGCTTGCCGCTTCGCACGCGCTCGATCTGCCCGGAGAGCGACTTGAAGAAGGCCGTTGGATGCACGATCGAATAGCGCATCCCCGAGGCGATGAGTTCAGCCTCAAAGGCCAGCTTGGCCTGCTGGAAGGCGCGTAGCGGTTTTTGTACGCAGATCGCCGAGAGCAGCACGAAATGCCCCGCGCCGCAGCGTTCTGCCAAGGCGAGCGCGTGGCTATGAGCCTTGTGGTCGATCGCCCAGGCATCGCGCGGAACCCCGGTGCGCGATGCCATGCACGAGACGACGGCGTCGAAATGCTCACCGGCAAAACCGTCATGCATGAGACTGACCGGATCGGCGGGATCGGCGCGGCGCAAGGTAACGCCGGGGAGCGGCGCGCCGGGCTCACGGCGGACCATGGCGACGACATCATGCCCCGCATCGACCAGCGCCTGCGCCGTCGCCCTGCCGATCGTGCCGGTGGCGCCGAGCAGGGCAATGCGGCTCATGCGGCGGGCGCTGCCTTGGCGGCCATGACCTGCCGGCCATCGGCGGCGTGGGCAGCGAGGATGAAGGCGCCGTCCTCATGCTTGAACGCAAGGTGCAAAGGTTCGTTGGCCACAGCGGGGGAGACGGCGCGGAAGCTGAACTTCGCGAGCGCCGCTTCCGATCCCAGCGTACGGCGGGCGAGATCGAGCAGAAGCGTGGCGATCAACGGACCGTGGACGACAAGGCCGCGATAGCCCTCGGTGCCGGTCGCGTAGGGGTGGTCGTAGTGGATGCGGTGCGTGTTGAAGGTGAGCGCGGAGTAGCGGAACAGCAGCGCGGGGGTGGGGAGCACTTCGCGCGTGGCATCCCAGCCTGATGGATCGAAACGGCCTTCGCCGGGCGGTGGCGGAGCAGGTGGGCTGCCGGAGGGCGGGGCATCGCGGTAGACCAGCGTCTGCGTTTCGCGAATGGCCAGCGTTTCCCCGGCGAAGGTTTCGTGTGCGAGTTCGGCGAAGACGAGGGGGCCAGTGCCGCCCTGCTTCTCGGTAAGCGAAAGCACGCGGGTGCGGCGTTCGATCGCGGCACCTGCGGGAATCGGCGCGAGGAATTCCGCCGCGCCTGCCGCCCACATGCGGCGTTCGAGGGGTAGCGGGGGGATGAGGCTGGCGGGGCTATCATCGCGCTTGGGGTGGCCGTCCGGCCCGAGGGCGGCCGTGGGCGCGTCTGGTGTGCAGAGGCACCAGTGAAGGCCTTGGGGTGCGGTCTGGTCCAAGGGTTCGGCGCGGTCGAGCGCGGCGCACCAGCGGGTGAGAAGGCTGGGCGTCAGCCAATCGCGGCGCACTTCCTCGCGGCCGATCCATGCCGTGTAATCGCCCACTAGCCCACCCTTACTGAGCCACGCCCTGCCATGAGGCCGCGCGCGATGACTTGCGCCTGGATTTCCGCCGCACCTTCGAAGATCGAGAGGATGCGCGCATCGCAGAGCACTCGGCTGATCTCGTATTCCAGCGCGTAGCCATTGCCGCCGTGGATCTGCAGGCTTGCGTCGGCGGCGGTCCAGGCGGCGCGGGCGGCGTGGAGCTTGGCCATGCCGGCTTCGATATCGCAGCGGCGGCCAGCATCCTTGGCGCGGGCGGCGGCGTAGGAGAGTTCGCGCGCGGTGATGTATTCCGCGAGCATGACCGCGAGCTTGTCCGCCACGCGGGGGAAATGGATCAGCGCTTGCCCAAACTGCTTGCGCTGGAGTGCGTAGGCAAGGCCGAGTTCCAGCGCGCGGCGGGCGGTGCCGACCGCGCGCGCGGCGGTTTGGATGCGGGCGCCTTCGAAGGTCTGCATGAGCTGCTTGAAGCCGGCGCCTTCCTTCCCACCGAGGAGCGCATCGGCAGGGGCGCGCATGCCGTCGAACTGCAGGGTGTATTCGCGCATGCCCCGGTAGCCGAGGACTTCGATTTCGCTGCCGGTCATGCCTTCGGCGGGGAAGGGATTGTCCTCGGTGCCCCGAGGCTTCGGGACGAGGAGCATCGAAAGGCCTGCATAACCCGGCGTATCGGGCTGGGTGCGCACCAGCAGTGTCATCAGGTCGCTGCGGGCGGCGTGGGTGATCCACGTTTTGGCGCCGTGTATCACCCAGTCGCCGGTTTCTTCCTGCTTCGCGCGGGTGGTCAGCGCGCCAAGATCGGAGCCGACGTCGGGTTCAGTGAACACCGCGACGGGAAGGATCTCACCGACAGCGATACGGGGCAGCCACTCGGCCTTCTGCGCTTCGGTGCCGCCGAGCATGATGAGTTCGCCCGCGATTTCAGAGCGCGTGCCAAGCGAACCTGCGCCAATCCAGCCGCGCGACAATTCCTCGCTGACAAGGCACATGACGAGCTTGCCGAGGCCGAGGCCGCCGTAGCTTTCAGGGATGCAGACGCCGAAAGTGCCGAGATCGGCCATCGCGCGGACGGTCTCGTCCGGGATCAGAGCGTTTGCGAGGTGCCATTTGTGCGCGTTGGGGATGATTTCGGCATCGGTGAAGCGGCGGAACTGGGCGCGGATTTCATCGAGTTCGGGGTCGTGCAGAGTTTCGCTGGGCCATTGGCCTTCGGCCAGAGAGGCGGCGAGGGCGGCGCGGGTTTCGGCGAGGTCTGCGTCGAGCAGCGGCGCGGCGGCTTCGGCAAGAGCGCGCGCTTCAGCGGTGAGGCCCAGGTCTGCCGGGCGCAGCATTTCGGCCGGGCCCATGAGGAGTGCGCCGGTGAGCTGGCCGAGCGTTTCTGCGAAAGCAAGTTCGGCGACCAGGGCATCGAGCGGGTTCGCGCCGCCCCCCGCTTCGGCCCATGCCGCGACAGCCTCCAGCGCCGCGACGCTGGTGGCAATCCACGCGAAGCCGTGCGCGGCGCGTTGCTCGGCATCCACCGGCCGATTGGCGAGGCGGCGTGCGAGCGCGCTACGGGCGGCTTCGCGGTAGGCAATGGCCGCATGAAGCGGCGCTTTGAGGTCCATGCTCAGCCCGCGCGTTCGAACACGGCGGCAATGCCCTGACCGCCGCCAATGCACATGGTTTCAAGGCCGAACCGGCCATTGCGGCGGACCAGTTCGCGCGTCAGGTTGGCAAGGATGCGCCCGCCGGTCGCGCCGATGGGATGGCCGAGCGATATGCCCGAGCCGTTGACATTGAGGACCTCATGGCGGCTGTCGTCCTCGCTCCAGCCCCAGCCCTTGAGCACGGCGAGGACCTGCGGGGCGAAGGCTTCGTTGAGTTCGACAAGGTCGATATCACTCCAGCCGAGGCCGGTGCGCGCGAACAGGCGTTCGACCGCAGGGACCGGACCGATGCCCATGCGTGCTGGGTCACAGCCGGCCGCTGCCCACGAATGGAACCATGCGATGGGTTCGAGGCCGAGCTCTTCCAGCTTGTGTTCGGCAACAACGAGGCAGGCGGCGGCGGCATCATTCTGCTGGCTGGCATTGCCGGCGGTGACGACCGCGCCGGGGATGGCTTTGGCTTCGAGCGGCTTCAAGGCGCCAAGGCTCTCCATCGTAGCGTCGGCGCGGTAGCCTTCATCGTGTGCGAAAATCTTGGGATCGCCCTTCTTCTGGGGGATGGCGACGGGGACGAGTTCGTCGTCGAACAGCCCGTTTGCCCATGCGGCGGCGGCGCGCTGGTGGCTGCGCACGGCATAGGCGTCGCAAGCCTCGCGGCTGATGCCATAGTCGCGGGCGAGGTTTTCGGCGGTTTCGATCATGCCGCTGATGACTCCGAAGCGCTCGATCGGCTGCGACATGAGGCGGCCGCGCGTGAGCCGATCATGCAGCATGAGACCCCCGGCGCGCGTGCCACGGCGGCCCTCGGTGGTGTAGTATTCGACATTGGACATGGACTCGACGCCGCCGGCGACGACAACATCGGACTGGCCGGTCTGCACCATCATCGCCGCGTTGATGACAGCTTGAAGGCCCGAGCCGCAGCGGCGGTCGAGCTGGTAGCCGGGGACTTCGATGGGGAGCCCGGCGGCAAGCCACGACCAGTGACCGATGGCAGGCGCCTCCGCATTGCCGTAGCCTTGCGAAAACACGACATCGTCGACACGCGCGGGATCGATCTTGGTGCGCTCCATCAGCGCTTTCAGGATGACTGCGCCAAGTTGGCCGGCGTTGAGATCGGCAAGGCTGCCGCCGAACTTGCCGACGGCGGTGCGGATGGGGGCGCAAATGGCGGCGCGTGTCAGTTTGGTCATGCGGGGGTTCCTGCGATGCCGGCTTCGAGCAGCCGGTCTATGGCCTGGGGATCGAGTGAAAGGTGGCGGGCGAGCACGTCGCGCGTGTCGGCACCGAGCACGGGGGCGGGGGCCGGCGTCAGGCGGTCGAGGCCGGGCATGGTGGCGAAGGCTCCTGCGGCGGGATAGGCAAAGCCGCTGGGGTTGTCCGCCGTATGCGCGAACATCGGGTTCTCGCCGACGAGGCGGGGATCCTGCACGGCTTCGGGCATGGTCTTGTAGGGGCCGTGGGTGACGCCATTGGCATCGAGTTTTTCAGCGAGTGCGGCGTGGGACAGCGGGGCGATGGCGTCATCGATCAGGGCGTAGATCGCGTCGCGGTGGCGGTAACGCACGCCGTCGTCGCCGGTGAAGGAAACGCCGTGGCGGGCCTCCAGCGCGGCGAGGTCGGGTTGCAGATCCAGTGCGCGGACGAGGCCCTGCCACTGGCGCTCGTTGATCGCGACGATCATTACGCGCACCCCGTCGGCGGTTCGAAAATCGCGGCCGATGGTGCCGTAGACGCCGTTGCCGAGGCGTTCGCGGTCCTCGCCCGACTGCAGCACTTCGGCGACGCGGCCGAGATTGGCGGCGGAGCCCATCGCGATGTCGGTTAGGGGCAAGCGGACTTCGCCGCCAAGGCCGGTCTCGTCGCGGCGGCGCAGCGCAGAGACGAGGGCGAAGGCGCCGTAGGCTCCGGTGAGGAGGTCCCAGGCGGGGAGGACGTGGTTGACTGGGGCGGGGTCATTCAGCGGGCCGGTGAGCGCGGGATAGCCGACTGCGGCGTTGGCGGTGTAATCGAGCGCGATGGCGCCATCGGGCCAGCCCATGACGCGCACGGTGATGAGGTCCGGGCGGTTTGCTGCCAGCTTGTCATGGGCGAGAAAGCCGCCAACCGGGAGGTTGGTGACGAGGGTGCCTACCTTCTGGATCAGCTGCGTGAGAACGGCGCGGCCCTCTTTGCTCGTGAGATCAAGCACGACGCTTTTCTTGGCGCGGTTGAGGTTCTCCCACGAGAGCGAGTGGCCCTCCGGCGTGAGCGGCCAGCGCTTGAAATCCTGTCCGCCACCGATCTGGTCGACCCGGATCACTTCCGCACCGAACTGGGCGAGATAGAGCCCGATGGTCGGTGAGGCGACGAAGGAGGACACCTCGATCACCGTGATACCAGAGAGCAGATTGTACATGAGGCGAGGGGCTTTCAGGACGTTTCTTGTGGTTGGTCCATCCGTGTAATCAATCGAGCGGTTAAGCCAAGAGGCTAGGCGGGGTGCTGTCGTTTTCGAGGGGGCTTATGGTGTCTCGACTCCGCTCGACACGAACTGGAGGGGCGTGGTCAATCCGGCACTGGCAGCGCCGTGCGGTTCACAATCGGGCGCAGCGCGAAGCTCGTGGTCACCTGCGCCACCCCGGCGATCCGCGTCAGACGTTTCCTCAGGAAATCCTCGAAGGCGGCGAGCGAGGGGACGAGGACGCGCAGCTGGTAGTCCGCCTCGCCGGTCATCAGGTAGCAGTCCATCACTTCGGGAAATTCGGCGACAGCGCTTTCGAAGGTCGCGAGGTGGTGGTCGTCCTGCTGGTCGAGCCGGATGCGCACGAAGGCGTTGACCGGGAGGCCGATAGTCTCGGGCTCAACCAGCGCGACATAGCCGGTGATGATACCACGTTCCTCCAGCGCGCGGACGCGGCGCAGGCAGGGGCTGGGGCTGAGGCCGACATCCTCGCACAGTTGCTGGTTGGTAAGACGGCCGTTTTGCTGAAGGCGGCGGAGAATCTTGCGGTCAATCGCATCTAGATCGGTATCTGGCATTATCTTTTACTCGCGGCATCTGAATTGGCAGATTATGCCAAAACTGTGCCCGTGTGAGGCAAACTTCGCAATAGGCTGATTTGCGCCGCACGCTATGTTTCCCGCAAGCCCCTCCTGATGGATTCGAAGCCTGCCATGACAGCCGCACTCGCCGATCCCCGCGTCGAACTGGTCCCTGCCATCGAAGCGCTCGATGCGCGGCTGCGCTGGCTTTCGGCGTGGACGGTGCACAATGCCAACAACATCCGCACGAAACGCGACGGGATGAAAGTGGGCGGCCATCAAGCCAGCTGCGCCTCGATGTCGACGATCATGGCCGCGCTCTATTTCCACGCGCTGCGCCCGCAGGACAAGGTGGCGGTGAAGCCGCACGCGGGGCCGCTGCTGCACGCGATCCACTACATGCTGGGCAACCAGAGCCTTGAGCAGCTGCAGCGCTTTCGCGGGCTGGGGGGCATGCAGAGCTATCCCTCGCGGACCAAGGACCAGATACCGGTCGATTTCTCGACGGGCTCGGTGGGGCTGGGGGTCGCGATCACTGCCTTTGCCAGCCTGGTGCAGGACTACTGCATCGCGCAGGGGCATATGAGCGAAGCCGATGCGGGCCGGATGATCGCGCTGATGGGCGATGCCGAGCTGGATGAAGGCAATATCTACGAGTGCCTGATCGAGGCCTACAAGCACGATATCCGCAACTGTTGGTGGGTGGTCGATTACAACCGGCAGTCGCTCGATGCGACCACGGCGGACCGCATGTTCCGCCGCTTTGACGATATCTTCGAGACCTGTGGCTGGCGCGTGATCACGCTGAAGAGCGGCAAGCTGCAGAAGGCGGTCTTCGCGAAGCCCGGCGGGGCGGCGATCGAGGATTGGATCGAGAATTGCCCCAACGCCGAATTCGCGGCGCTGACCTATCAGGGCGGTGCGGCGTGGCGGGAGCGGCTGCTGAAGGATCTCGGCGAACAGCCCAGGACCCGCGCGCTGATCGAGAGCTTCGACGATGCCGGGCTGGCGCAACTGATGACGAACCTCGGCGGGCACTGCGCCGAGACGCTGATCGAAGCCTTTGCGCAGGCGGACGACGACAAGCCGACACTGTTCATTGCCTATACCGTCAAGGGCTATGGCCTGCCGCTGGCGGGACACAAAGACAACCATTCGGGCATGATGAACACCCCGCAGATCGAGAGTCTGCGTGCGAGCATGGGCATTGCCGAAGGTGCGGAGTGGGAACCCTGGGGCGGGCTGGGCGACAATCTGGCCGCGGAGCTGAAGGCCTTCGTCGAACGCAGCGCGCTGGCGGTCAAGCCGGCGGAGCACAGCCCGCCCGCCATTCCGGTGCCCGCACGTCTGCCGGTGCCGGAGGGCGAGGAGCAATCGACACAAAGTGCCTTCGGGCGCATCCTGATGGATCTGGCGCGGCCCGGCGATCCGCTGGGCGACCGCATCGTGACGACTGCGCCCGACGTGACGCAGACCACCAATCTCGGCGGGTTCGTCAACCGGCGCGGACTGTTTCGCCGCAGCGAGCTAAAGGACGTGTTTCAGGCCGCGCGCATTCCCTCGGCGCAGAAGTGGGTGGGCAATACGGCGGGTCAGCATGTCGAGCTGGGCATTGCCGAGACCAACTTCTTCCTCGTACTGACGGCTTTTGGCCTATCTGCGCCGCACTTCGGCACGCGGCTTCTGCCGGTGGGAACAGTTTATGACCCCTTCATCGCGCGCGGGCTCGATGCGCTGAACTATGGCTGTTATCAGGATGCGCGGTTCCTGCTGGTCGGCACGCCATCGGGTCTGACACTGGGCGCAGAAGGCGGCGCGCACCAATCGATCAATACCCCGCTCATCGGCATGGGGCAGCCGAACCTCGATTACTTCGAGCCGGCGTTTGCCGACGAAGTGGCGCTGCTGATGCGCCATGCCTTCGAGCATATGCAGAAGCCCGATGGCAGCTCGGTCTACCTGCGGCTCAGCACGCGATCGATCACGCAAGTTGTGCGCGAGGACGAAAGCTGGGAGGCCGATGCGCTGAAGGGTGCCTATTGGCTCAAGCGTCCGGCACCGGGTGCGGAAGCGGCCATCGTGTTCACTGGCGCGATTGCGCCCGAGGCGCTTGCCGCGTGGGAAACGCTGAGCGAGGATCTGCCGGGGCTGGGGCTGCTCAATGTGACCTCGCCCGATTTGCTCCACCGGGGCTGGTCGGCGCGGCGCGCGGCGCGGTGGACGGGAAAGCGGCCCGAGCCGAGCCATATCGACACCCTGCTGGGCGCGCTGGCGCCGGGGGCGGGGCTGGTGACGGTTCTCGATGGATCACCCTCTGCGCTCTCATGGCTGGGCGCGGTGAAGGGCATGCGGGTGAGCCCGCTGGGAGTCGACCGGTTTGGCCAGACCGGCGATCTCCCCGACCTCTACCGCACCTACCGGCTCGATGCCGATGCGATCATCGATGCGGCGGCGGAGCTTTTTCTGGAGGGCTGATGGGCCAAACCATTGGCATTCCAACATCTAATGGGAATTATAATCTCCTTTGATGGATGGTGGGATGCCCTAAGCCTCTGAAATACTTGTTGCAGTTTGGCATCGCGCGGCGGGCAAAGCTTTTGCACGCAGCGCGCCCGCTTGCGCGGGTTTTCACCTTGAGGCACGTCTACTCGCATCTGGAGAAGCGGGAAGGACGCTGTCCTCCGGGGAGAAAAGATATGAACATGACGGACATGAGCACCATCCGCCGCGCGATGCTGGCGGGCACGGCCCTTGCGGGTAGCGCGCTGGGCCTTCTGGCAACACCGGCAGCAGCGCAGGACGCGCAGGCGACGGAGACAGTCGCGACGCCTGAGGCCGGCGAGATCGTCGTTACCGCGCAGCGCCGCGAGCAGAAAGCCAACGACGTCGGCATCGCTGTCAGCGTGATCAGCGCCAAGGAGATCAAGGCGCTCAACATCGTGAACGCGACCGACGTGGTCCGCGCGATCCCGAACCTCAAGTTCAACGCCTATGGCTCGAGCCAGGTGGTCTACAATATCCGCGGCGTCTCGCAGAACGACTACGGCGACCAGCAGGAGCCGCCGGTCGCGGTCTATCAGGACGATGCCTATACCTCCTCGATCACCGCGGCGAGCTTCCCGGTATTCGATCTGGCGCGCGTGGAAGCGCTGCGGGGCCCGCAGGGCACGCTGTTTGGCCGCAACGCCACCGGCGGCGCAGTGCAGTTCATTTCCGCGCAGCCGACCGACAAGCTCGACGGCTATCTTTCGGCGACATACGGCCGCTTCAATCAGGTTGTGCTGGAAGGCGCACTTTCGGGCCCGCTGTCTGACACGCTGACCGCGCGCATTTCCGGCCAGTACACCCGCGATGATGGCTACATCAAGAACATCACCCCCGGGCAGCCGGACCGCGGTGCGGACAACCACTGGGCGCTGCGCGGCATCGTGAAGTGGGAACCAAGCAGCGACTTCAAAGCCAAGCTGACGGTGCGTTATGCCAAGGCGGACCGCGAGCGGCAGGCGGGCATCTACTCGCTCGAGCCGACCTGCCCCAATGCGCAGTTCCAGGGCGAATTCCTCGGGCCGAACCAGGAATGCTCCTACTGGGGTGTCACTGGCACGACCGGCAACGGCTATGCCAACCCGGCGATCACGCCTTCGCAGGGCGGCAACCCGTGGCGCACGGCGGGCACCAATGATGCCTACGTCGATCGCGACGTGTTCGGAGCCACGCTGCGGCTCGATGCCAAGATCGGCGCGTTCGACGTGACTTCGATCACCGACTACCAGCACCTCAAGAAGTTCTACATCGAACAGGGCGACAGCGTTCCCGAGTTTCCCTACGTGCCGCAGGGCGTGCCGCGCTCGCCCGGGCCGTGCCCTGCGCCCGCGCAGAGCGTGACGTGCTATGAATCGGGCACCGTGTTCTTCCAGCGCGCGCGCACCAATCAGGTGAGCCAGGAAATCCGCGCCGCCGCCACCTTCGGCCAGAACTACCTGACCTTCGGCGGCTTCGGCATGATCATCGATGGCAAGTTCGCCGCCAAGTATGCCGTGCCGTTCATCCAGTACGATCCGGACGTGAAGTTCACCCAGCGCACCGAGAGCTTCGCGTTCTTCGCGCAGGACGAATTCAAGATCAACGATCAGTGGAAGCTGATCGGCGGCATCCGCTACTGGCAGGACCGCAAGCGCGGCGTTTATGACGCGATCGCGCCGACCGGACCTTATGCGCTTTCGCTGCACTTCGGGCCGGACGACATCTCGTACAATGACACGACTGGCACGGTGACGCCCGGTTCGTGGAGCTACAAGAGCGGGCTGCCCTCGGGCGTAACGACCACGCCGGGCGCGGCCAGCCCGACCTTCCGCGGCGTGACTGCGCGCGCGGAAATCGACTACAAGCCCACGCCTGATACGCTGATCTACGCAAGCTACAACCGTGGTTCGAAGTCTGGCGGGTTCACCTTCTCGACCGGCACGCCGTTCCCGACGCAGCTGGTGGATGTGCTCAACAACATCCCCTACCGGCCCGAAACGCTCAATGCCTACGAAGTGGGTGTGAAGGCCAAGCTGCCGGGGAACACGCAGTTCAACCTCGCGGCGTTCTATTACGACTACAAGAACTATCAGGCCTTCGTGCAGGTCTTTGCCGCGCAGGTGGTTCGCAACCTGCCAGCCAAGATCAAGGGCATCGAGGCGGACATCACCAGCCGTCCGATCCCGGGCCTGACGCTCCAGCTTTCGGGCGCAGTGCAGGACAGCGAAGTCAAGAACGTGTTCCTGCCCGATGGCGTGACGGTGAAGACGAGCGACCTGCCGCAGGCGCCCGGTTTTGCCGGCAATGCGCTGGTGCGCTACGAGTTCGACACTGCCATCGGCCGCGCCTCGCTGCAGGCAGACGCTCTCTACACGGGCAAGTTCTGTTTCACCGTGATGTGCGCGCCGGTTGAGCGCGAGCGGGCCTATCACGTGGAGAACGTGCGCGTTGGTTTCACGCCGAAGGACAGCAATCTTGATCTGGCCTTCTTCGTGAACAACGTGTTCGAGCGTCAGTACCGCGTCTATGCCTTCGACGCCTCGACGTATTGGGGCTACACCACGGGCGTCTATGCCAAGCCGCGCACCTGGGGCGTGAACGCGGTGTGGCACTTCGGGAAGTAAAAATAGGAAAACCCCTCCGTCAGCCCTGCGGGCTGCCACCTCCCCATTTGCGTCTTCGACGAAAATGGGGAGGACCTTTTCGCCCTCTCCATTTTTGCGAAGCACAAATGGGGAGGTGGCCCGCCGCAGGCGGGTCGGAGGGGGTCTTCCTTCAAATGGGAACTGCAATGAGCGACACCTTCCAGACCATCAATCCCGCTACCGGCGAAGTGCTGGCAACCCTGCCGATCGCTGGTCAGGCGGAAGTCGATGCGGCGGTGGCGCGCGCCGCCATCGCGCAGAAGGAATGGGCCAAGCGCACCGGCACCGAGCGTGGGCGCATCCTGCGGCGCGCGGCGGACATCCTGCGCGAGCGCAACGACGAGCTTGCGGCGCTGGAAACGCGCGACACCGGCAAGCCGATCCAGGAAACACTGGTGGTCGATGTGGTTTCGGGCATTGATTGCCTGGAGTTCTTTGCAGGGGTCGCGCCGACGATTGCGGGCGAGCATCTCGATCTCGGCCCGGCGGCGTTCGGCTATACCCGGCGCGAGCCGCTGGGTGTGTGTGCCGCGATTGGCGCGTGGAACTATCCGATTCAGATCGCTTGCTGGAAATCCGCGCCCGCGCTGGCTTGCGGCAATGCGCTGATTTTCAAGCCTTCCGAGCTAACCCCGCTAACCGCCATCGAAGTGGAGAAGATCTACCTTGAGGCCGGGCTGCCCGAAGGGCTGTTTCAGGTGCTGCACGGCTTCGGCGAAACCGGTGCGCTGCTCACTGCGCATCCTGGCATTGCCAAGATTTCGCTCACCGGCAGCGTGCCGACGGGCAAGAAGATCATGGCGGGCGCAGCGGCCACGCTCAAGAACGTCACGCTGGAGCTGGGCGGCAAATCGCCGCTGATCATCTTTGCCGACGCCGATATCGAGAACGCGGTTTCGGGCGCGCATCTCGCCAATTTCTACTCGGCAGGTGAAGTCTGCTCCAACGGCACGCGGGTGTTCGTCGAGCGCAGCATTCTGCCGCAATTCCTCGCCAGCCTGAAGGCGCGCACCGAACGGATCAAGCTGGGCGATCCGATCGACCCGACAACGCAGATGGGCTCGCTGATCTCGGAAGCGCATCTGAACAAGGTCTTGGGCTATATCGAGAAGGGCAAGGCCGAAGGCGCCGAAGTCCTGACCGGCGGCCACCGCGTGACGGAAGGCGTGCCCGCAGCGGGTTTCTACGTTGCGCCGACCGTGTTCACGGCCTGCACGGATGATATGACCGTGGTGCGCGAGGAAATCTTCGGGCCGGTGATGACCGTGCTGCCGTTCGACAGCGAGGACGAGGTGATCGCGCGGGCGAATGACACCGAGTTCGGCCTTGCCGCCGGTGTCTTCACCAAGGACCTGACCCGCGCGCACCGCGTGATTGCTGCGCTCGATGCAGGCTCGTGCTGGATCAACACTTTCAACATTTGCCCGGTGGAGATGCCCTTCGGCGGGTTCAAGCAGTCCGGCCTTGGCTTTGAAAACAGCCGCGAAGCGATCCACCACTTCACCCGCCTCAAGGGCGTCTACGTCGCGATGGAGCCGATCGATGCCCCTTACTGACGGGGAATTTGATTACATTATCGTGGGCGCGGGTTCGGCTGGCTGCGTGCTGGCCGACCGGCTTTCGGCGGACGGCAAGAATAAGGTGCTGGTCCTCGAATTCGGCGGTTCGGACCAGTCGATCTACATCCAGATGCCGAGTGCGCTCGCCATCCCCATGAACACCACGCGGTGGAACTGGCACTACGAGAGCGAGCCCGAGCCGGGGCTGGATGGCAGGGTGCTGCATACCCCGCGCGGCAAGGGGCTGGGCGGTTCGTCCTCGATCAACGGGCTTGTCTATATTCGCGGCAATCCATTGGATTTCGAGCGCTGGGAAGAGGAAGGCGCGAAGGGCTGGAACTATGCCTCGGTGCTCCCATACTTCAAGCGGGCCGAGCGGCGCGACGAAGGCGGCGATGAATACCGCGGCGGCGAGGGGCCGCTCGATACGCGCTATGGCACGCTGGAAAATCCGCTAAATCAGGCCTGGCTCGATGCAGCCAGGCAGGCGGGATATGCGCTGACGGACGACGTCAACGGCTACCGGCAGGAAGGCTTCGGCCGGATGGACATGACCGTCCGTGATGGCGAGCGGTGCAGCGCGGCCAAGGCCTATCTGCGCCCGGCAATGCGGCGGCCCAATCTGACGGTGCTGCAGCATACGCTGGCGACGCGGGTAGTGATGGAAGGCAAGCGCGCGGTCGGCGTCGAGTATGAGCGCTATGGAAAGCGGCATGTGGTGCGCGCGGGCCGCGAGGTGATCCTTGCCGGCGGGCCGATCAATTCGCCGCAGCTCCTGAAGCTTTCCGGCATCGGCCCGGCGGAAGAACTTGCGCGGCACGGCATCAAGATCGTGGCGGATCGTCCGGGTGTGGGTGCCAATCTGCAGGACCATCTCGAGTTTTATTTCCAGATGGCCTGCACCCAGCCGGTCACGCTTTACAGATATGCCAACCTCTTCGGCAAAGGGCTGGTCGGCGCGCGTTGGCTGTTCCTGAAATCGGGCCTCGGGGCGACCAACCATTTCGAGACCTGTGGCTTCATCCGCAGCAAGGCGGGCATCCGCTATCCCGATATTCAGTACCACTTCTTCCCGATGGCGGTGAGCTATGACGGCAATTCGCTGGCGAGCGAGCATGGCTTTCAGGCCCATGTCGGCCCGATGCGCTCAAAGAGCCGGGGTACCGTCACGCTGCGAAGCGCCGATCCGGCAGACAAGCCTGTCATCCGCTTCAACTACATGACGCACCCCGACGATATCGAGGAAATGCGCGCGTGCGTGCGGCTGACACGCGAAATCTTCCAGCAACCGGCCTTCGCGCCGTGGCGGGGGCGTGAGATCCAGCCGGGAGCGGACGTGACCAGCGACGAGGCTATCGACGCCTTCATTCGCCAGAAGGTGGAAAGTGCCTATCACCCCTCCTGCACTTGCAAGATGGGCGCGCTGGATGATCCCATGGCGGTGGTCGATTCCGAACTGCGCGTGATCGGTGTCGAAGGGCTGCGGGTGGTCGACAGTTCGGTCATGCCCTCGGTGACCACCGGCAATCTCAACGCGCCCACCATCATGATCGGCGAGAAAGGGGCGGATCACATCCTCGGCAAGCCGCTGCTCGCGCCCTCCAATGCGCCGTACTACGTAGCCTCCGATTGGGAGACGAAACAGCGATGACCGTGGCGGCGCTGGACGCTCTGGAAGGCGAAGTCGAGAACGGCCAGCTGCACCGCTCGCTCGATTGGAAGGGCGCGTTCTGGGCTTCGAGCGGCGTCCCCGCCGGGGTTCTGCTGACCATCGGCGGCATCGCCACGATGATCGGCCAGCCGAGCTGGGTGATCTTCATCGCCTCGATCATGATGGGGTTCCTGCAGAGCTTCGTCTATGCCGAGATCGCCGGGCTCTATCCGCACAAGTCGGGCGGTGCTTCGGTTTATGGCGCGGCGGCGTGGCTGCCCTATTCCAAGTTCGTCGCGCCGATTTCGGTGTGGTGCAATTGGCTGGCATGGTCGCCGGTGCTGACATTGGGCACCAGCCTTGCCGCCGGATACATCATGGCGAGCCTGTTCGCGCCCGATTCCGCGATAAACACCTGGCACATCACGCTGCTGGATCTGGGCTTTATCCGCGACAAGCTGACGCTGCGGATCAACGCGGTCTCGATCATCGGCACGGCGTTTCTGCTGCTGACCTTTGCCCTGCAGCATGGCGGCGCGGCAAAGGCGGCCTCGGCGCAGAAAATCCTTGGTATCGCGTGTCTTGCGCCGCTCATCCTTGTCGGGATCGTGCCGCTGATCACCGGCGATCTGCCGACGCAAAACCTGTTTCCGCTGCTGCCGCTGGTGCGCGATGCTGCGGGCCATGCGCATTTCGGCACATGGGACACTTATGGCCTGACGCTGATGGCGGCGGCGATGTTTGCTGCGGGCTGGTCGACCTACGGCTTCGAAACGGCGGTGTGCTATACCCGCGAGTTCAAGGACCCGGCGCGCGATACGCCGCGCGCCCTGATCGCGTCCGGCATTCTGTGCATTGTGATCTTTGCGCTGGTGCCGCTGGCGTTTCAGGCTTCGCTCGGGCTTGAGGCAATGATGGACCCGCGCATTGCAGATGGCTCGGGCGTGGCGCAGGCGCTCGCGAACATCGTGATCAAGGGGCTGGGCGTAACGGGCGGCGGTGCTGTCGTTGTCGCCAATATCTTCATCGCCACGCTGATCCTCTCGCTACTGCTGATCGTGATGACCTCGATGATGGGCTCCTCGCGCACGCTTTATCAGGCGGCGGTAGATGGCTGGCTGCCGAAGTACTTGGGCCGCGTGAACAGCCACGGCGCGCCGACCGCAGCGATGTGGACCGACCTTGGCTTCAACCTGATCCTGATGCTGGCTTCGGATTACTTCGCGGTGCTGATGATCAGCAACGTCTGCTACATGGCGTTCAACTTCCTCAACCTGCAATCCGGCTGGATCCATCGTATGGACCGCCCGAATTGGGAGCGGCCGTTCCGCTGCCCGACGTGGCTTTTGGGGCTGGGCGCGGTGCTGGGCTTCGTCAACATGGCCTTCATGGGCGCGGGGGCGGACGTCTATGGCGCGGGCACTTTGCGCAATGGGCTGATTGGCGTGCTGCTGATCCTGCCGGTTTTTGCGTTCCGCCATTATGTGCAGGACAAGGGTGTTTTTCCAGCGGCGCTTTCTGAAGATTTTGCCGAGAGCGCGGCGGTGAAGCGTGCCGGGGTACTGCCGTGGGTGGCGCTTGCGGCTTGCGCGTTGGTGGTTTGGGTGGCGCATAGCCTTGCCAAGCTGCCGGTGCCGGTGGCGTAGTTTATCCTAATACCCAGCATTAGTCTTTACGATGGCAGCAAACACCAGTTCAGCCCTGACAGCGAGGCTGGCATAGCGCTATCCTGAAACGGATTTGAAAGCCGAGGCCGGCATGAAGAGGTACGCATGAAGACGACAGCGCGGGTAGTGGTCATCGGTGGCGGTGTGGTGGGCGTGAGCACGCTCTATCACCTCGCCAAGCTGGGCTGGACCGACAGCGTCCTGATCGAGCGCAAGGAGCTGACTTCGGGCTCCACCTGGCACGCCGCTGGCCTGCTGCCGCTGTTCAATCTTTCGTATTCGGTGGGCAAGCTGCACCAGTACTCGGTCGATCTGTACCCCTCGCTTGAGGCCGAGACCGAGCTGAACGTCGGCTTTTCCAACGTCTCGAACATCCGCCTCGCCACCACGCGTGACCGTATGGACGAGTACAAGTACTATGCCGGCGTGGCGCAGACCATTGGCGTTGAAGTCAACTTCCTGAGCCCCGACGAGGTCAAGGCGATCTGGCCGTTGGCCGACATGACCGGCGTGCTCGGCGCGATCCAGCACCCGGCTGATGGCTATATCCAGCCAGCTGATCTCACGCAGGCGCTCGCCAAGGGCGCTCGCCAGTATGGCGCTACGATCTATCGCAACACGACCGTGACCGGCATCACCCAGAAGGCCAACGGCGAATGGGTCGTCACGACCGATCAGGGCGAGATCACCTGCGAGCACGTTGTTTCCGCCACCGGCAGCTTTGCGCGCCAGACGGGCGAGATGGTGGGGCTCGATATTCCGGTCGTGCCCGTCGAGCACCAGTACATCGTCACCGAGCAGCACCCCGAAATCATGGCGCGGCGCAAGGCTGGCCTGCCCGAAATGGGCGTGCTGCGCGAAAGCGACGCAAGCTGGTACATGCGCGAGGAAGCCGGCGGCCTGCTGCTCGGGCCCTACGAAGTCGGCGCGCCTGCGTGCTATGTGAAGGGCCCGGCGGCCAACAGCGAGTACGAGCTGTTCCCCGATGCGCTGGAGCGGCTTGAGCCCTACATTCTCTCCGCCATGGCGCGCGTGCCGGCCTTCGGCGAAGTGGGCGTCAAGAAGGTCTACAACGGCGCGATTGCCTATACCCCCGATGGTTCGCCCATCGTCGGCCCGGCGTGGGACAAGAAGAACTTCTGGCTGAATGAAGGCCATTCGTTCGGCATTACCGCCGCTGGCGGCGCTGGCTGGCAGCTGGCGCAGTGGATCGTAGAAGGCGAGCCCAGCATCGACATGATGGGCGTCGATCCGCGCCGTTTCGGCGACTACGCGGGCGAGGGCTACCTCATCGAGAAGAACGAGGAGGCCTATGCCAAGGTGTTCACCGTCCACTATCCGGACGAGGAGCGCGAGGCTGCGCGCCCGCTGCGCCGCACGCCGTGCTACGACCGGATGAAGGCGCTGGGCGCGGTGTTCGGCAGCGTTTTCGGCTGGGAGCGGCCCAACTGGTTCGCGCCCCAGGGCTACGAGCTGAGCGAGACCGATCTCGACAAGCCCGACGTTATTCTCAACCACAACCACCCCGATGTGGCTGGTGAGGCGATCCGCGAGAAGTGGTCGTTCCGCCGTTCGAACTATTTCGAGCATGTCGGCAACGAATGCCGCCACGTTTCCGAGCATGTCGGCATTCAGGACATGTCGGCCTTCGCCAAGTGCCTGATCTCTGGCCCCGGCGCGGAAGACTGGCTCAATGGCCTGCTTTCCAACCTCGTCCCCAAGAAGATTGGCCGCGTGACGCTGTCGTACCTGCTGACCGATGCGGGCGGGGTGCGCGCAGAGTTCACCGTCTACAAGAAGGGTCCGCAGGCCTACTACCTCGTCTCGGCGGGCGCGCTGGAGCGGCACGATCAGGACTATCTGCTGAAGGCGCTGCCGACCAATGGTTCGGTGCGCTTCGAGCGGCTGACGACGGCGATGGGCGTGCTGGTCGTGGCAGGCCCGAAGTCGCGCGAAGTGCTGCAGAAGCTGACCCACGCCGATCTTTCGAACGCGGCGTTCCCGTGGCTCACCGGCCAGTCGGTTTCGCTCGGGCTGGCCAAGGTCGATCTGCTGCGGGTGAATTTCATCGGTGAGCTGGGCTTTGAGATCCACCACCCGATCGAGATGCAGAACTATATCTTCGACAAGATCATGGCTGCTGGCACCGAGTTCCAGATCAAGCCCTTCGGCATTCGCGCGATGACCGCGATGGCGATCGAGAAGAGCTACAAGTTGATCCCGCGCGAGCTTTCGATCGAATATGCCGCACTGGAAAGCGGGCTCGACCGCTTCGTCAGCTTTAAGAAGCCGGCGTTCAAGGGCCGCGAAGGCCTGCTGGCGCGCAAGGAAGCCGGCCTCAAGTGGCAGTTCGTCACGCTGGAAGTGATGGACGTGACCGATGCCGACGCGCGCGGTTCGGAAGCGATCTACCGCGATGGTACGCTGGTTGGCCGCGCGACGTCGGGCGGCTATGGCTGGCGAACGGCAAAGAGCCTTGCACTGGCGATGGTCGCACCCGAACACGCTGCTGTCGGCACCGAACTGGAAATCGTCATTCTGGGTGAGCCGCACCGGGCGGTCATCATTCCGGACTCGCCGTTTGACCCGGACAACAACGCATTGCGGAGCTGATCCCATGATGCACTTTGACGCGATTGCCGAGAGCCTGAAGGCGGACAAGCCGGGCTTCACCCTGCCGCAGAAGCTCTACGTGAGTGAGGAAGCCTATCGGTTCGATACCGAGATCATGCTCAAGACGGTGTGGCTCTATGCCTGCACCGTGGCGCATGTGAAAAACCCCGGCGATCAGTTCCTTTTCGAGCTGGGCGAAACGTCGGTCATCGTGGTGCGCGACAAGCAGGGCGAAATCCGCGCCTTTCACAACACTTGCACCCATCGCGGGGCCAAGCTGTGCGAGAGCGCGGGTAAATCGGCGCGCATCACTTGCCCCTATCACCAGTGGACCTTCGCGCTGGACGGCAAGCTGCTGGCCGCGCGCAACATGCCGGAGGACTTCAACAAGGCGGACAACGGCCTGCGCCGCGTTGCGCTGGAAAACATCGGCGGGCTGATCTTCCTGTGCCTGTCCGACAATCCGCCGCCGATCGACCGCGTAAAGGCCGATATCGAAGAGCAGATCGCGATCTTCGACATGACCAAGCTCAAGGTGGCGGTGCAGGACGACCTGATCGAGCCTGCCAACTGGAAGCTCGTGATGGAAAACAACCGGGAGTGCTACCACTGCGACGCGGGCCATCCCGAACTGATGAAGTCGCTCTCCACCTATGGCTTCGGCAAGGGGCTGCCGGAAGACGGCGAGGCCGATGTGGTGGATGACGCTGCGTTCGATGCCATGCTGGAAGCGCAGCGGGCGCGCTGGCAGGAGCTTGGGATCTATCACGATCTGATTGAGTTTCCGGACAACTGGTGGCACCGCGTCGCGCGGCTTCCGCTCGCCAATGGCGCAGTTTCGCAGACGCTGGACGGCAAGCCCGCTTCCAAAAAGCTGATCTGGCCGCATGGGGATCAGGAGCAGACCAGCCTTTCGGTCTGGACCCAGCCCAATTCGTGGCACCATTTCTGCTGCGATCATGTGGTGACGTTTTCGCTCACCCCGCTGGGGCCGGAAAAGACCCTACTGCGCACCACCTGGCTCGTGCACGAAGATGCAGTTGAAGGGGTGGACTATGACCCCGATAATCTTGCCGCCGTTTGGCGCGCGACCAATGCGCAGGACAGCCACTTTTCGGCGATCAACCACCAAGGCATCAAGGGCGATGGTTATCGTCCGGGCATGTATTCGGTCGAGGAGAAGCTGGTGGACGCGTTCAAGGCCTTCTACGTCGAGCGCAGCCGCGCTGCCTTGGGGGTCTGAACCCGATGAAGCGGTTTTCCGGTTTCAACCTGATCGGCGAAGCGTTTCGCAGCCATCAGGGCTGGCCCGAGCACTGGCCCGACAAGGCGCCCAAGGCGAGCTACGATGCGATCATCGTCGGCGCCGGTGGGCATGGCCTTGGCGCGGCCTACTACCTTGCGAAGAAGTACGGGATCACCAACGTTGCGGTGATCGAGAAGGGCTGGCTGGGCGGCGGCAACACCGGGCGCAACACCACGATCATCCGCTCGAACTACCTCTACGACGAGAGCGCGCATCTCTACGACCACGCGGTGAAGCTGTGGGATGGGTTGAGCCAGGACCTCAACTACAACATCATGTATTCCAAGCGCGGCGTGCTGATGCTCGCGCACAACGTGCATGATGTGCAGAGCTTCAAGCGCCACATCCATGCCAACCGGCTGAACGGCGTGGACAACGAATGGCTGACACCGGAAGAGTGCAAGGCCTATTGCCCGCCGATAGATATCTCACCGCGCACGCGCCATCCGGTGCTGGGCGGCGCATTGCAGCGGCGCGGCGGCACCGCGCGGCATGACAGCGTGGCCTGGGGCTATGCGCGCGCAGCTTCGGCGCTGGGCGTGGACATCATCCAGAACTGCGCGGTGACGGGCATCCGACGCGGTGCGGATGGGGCCATCGAAGGTGTCGAGACCGAGCGCGGCTTCATCGCCTCGCGCCGGGTGGGCGTTTCGGCGGCGGGCAGCACTTCGCTCGTCATGAAGATGGCGGGCCTCGATTTCCCGCTCGAGAGCTATCCTCTTCAGGCGCTGGTGTCTGAGCCGGTCAAGCCGATCTTCCCCTGTGTGGTCATGTCGAACACGGTCCATGCCTACATGAGCCAGTCCGACAAGGGCGAACTCGTGATCGGCGCGGGCACCGACCAATACACCAGCTATTCGCAGCGCGGCGCGTTCCATATCGTGGAGCATACGCTGGCGGCGATCTGCGAGATATTCCCGATCTTTACCCGGATGCGGATGCTGCGCACCTGGGGCGGTATTGTCGATGTGACGCCGGATCGCTCGCCGATCCTCGGCAAGACGCCGGTCAAGGGGCTCTACGTGAACTGCGGGTGGGGCACCGGCGGATTCAAGGCGACCCCGGGTGCGGGCGATCTCCTCGCCTATACCATGGCGCACGACGAGCCGCACAAGATCAACGCGCCCTACAATCTCGACCGGTTCCGCAATGGCCGGCTGATCGACGAGGCGGCTGCCGCCGCCGTCGCGCACTGAGGCACCTGACATGCTGCTGATTCACTGCCCTTATTGCGAAGAGGCGCGGCCGGAGGTCGAATTCGTCTATGGCGGCGAGGCGCATATTGCGCGGCCTGTCGATCCTTCGACTTATTCGGACGCAGAGTGGGAGAAGCTGCTCTACATTCGCAGCAACCCGCGGGGGCGGCACCACGAGCGCTGGCGCCATACGCATGGCTGCGGGCGCTTCTTCAACGCGGTGCGCGATACAGTGACCGACGTTTTCGAAACAACCTACAAGGCCGGGGAGGCCCGCAAGTGAGCGGTTTTCGTCTGGCAGATGGTGGGCGGATCGACCGTCGCACCAAGCGCAATTTCATCTTCGATGGCAAGGCCCGCTGGGGCTATGCGGGCGACAGCCTGGCATCGGCGCTTCTTGCGCAGGGGCAGATGCTGTTCGGGCGCTCGTTCAAGTATCACCGTCCACGCGGTATTCTGGGTGCTGGCGTCGAGGAGCCCAACGCGCTGGTGACCGTGGACCGCGGTCCGGGCCGGGTGACGCCGAACCTGCGCGCGCCATCGGTTGCGATCCATGATGGGCTCAAGGCGAGGAGCCAGAACCGCTTTCCGACGCTCAAGACCGACCTGATCGCGGTCAACAACGTGTTCTCCGCGTTCTTCCCGGCCGGCTTCTACAACAAGACCTTCATGTGGCCGCGCGCCGCATGGGAAAAGGTCTACGAGCCGATCATCCGCCGCCTTGCGGGTCTGGGTGACAGCCCGACGACGCGCGATCCCGATCACTACGACGCGACTTATGCGCATTGCGAAACGCTGGTTGTCGGCGCGGGGCCTGCGGGCATCGCGGCGGCGCTGGAAGCGGCGGCGAGCGGTGGCCGGGTCATCCTGATCGACGAGCAGGAAGAGATTGGCGGCGGCGCGCTCAGTGATCCGGTCCAGTGGGCGTGGCTGGCAGAAGCATCGGCCAAGCTGGCCGCGATGGACAATGTGACGGTGCTGCCGCGCACGACCGCGATCGGCCATTATCATCAGAACTTCGTGGTCGCTGCGCAGCGGCTGACTGATCACCTTACTGTGGACGAGGCCGAGGGCCCCCGCGAGAAGCTCTGGCGCATCCGGGCAGGCGAAGTGATCCTCGCGATGGGGGCCATCGAGCGTCCGCTGGTGTTCGAGGGCAACGACGTTCCCGGCGTCATGCTGGCAAGCGCGGCCAAGACCTTCGCGCTGCGTTATGGCGTGTCGGTTGGCCGCAAGCTGGTCGTCATGGCGGTGCATGACAGCGGTTGGCGCGATGCGCTGGCGCTGCACAAAGCGGGCGTAAACATCGCCGCGATTGTCGACTTGCGCCGCGATGTCTCTTCCGAGCTGATTGAAGGTGCGCGCGAGGCCCGGATCGCCTGCTATCAGGGCTATGCCGTGACGAGCGTGTCCGGTGGGCAAGCCGTGAAGGGCGTAACCATTGCGCTGGCCGGTGTCGGCAAAGGGCAGCACCTCGATTGTGACGCCGTGCTGATGGCCGGTGGCTGGACGCCAACGGTGCATCTGTGGAGCCACGCCAAGGGCAGCTTGCGCTGGGACGAGGCCTGGGGCGCGTTTCTGCCTAACAAGACGCACGAGAACTTGCGCTGCGTGGGCGCCTGCGCGGGCGCCTGGGACTTCGGCAAGGGCCTTTCCGGCGGTCTGCTGCCGGCGCCCAAGCCGCTCCATGAAAGCAAGGCCTTCGTCGACTTCCAGAACGACGTGAAGGCGCGCGATATCGGTCTGGCGGTGCAGGAAGGCTTCCGCTCGATCGAGCACATCAAGCGCTACACCACCAATGGCATGGCGACCGATCAGGGCAAGACCTCGAACCTCAACGGCCTGCAGATCGCCTCGGGCGTGCTCCACCGGCCGGTGACCGAGATCGGCCTGACGACGTTCCGCCCACCCTATACGCCGCAAAGCTTCGGCGCGATCCTCGGGCACCACAAGGAAGCGTTGTTCCAGCCCTTGCGCAAGACGGTGATCGACGACTGGGCAGCCGAACACGGCGCGGTTTACGAAAACGTCGCGCAGTGGCGCCGCGCGCGCTATTTCCCGCAAGGGAGCGAGGACATGGACGCAGCTGTGGCGCGCGAGTGCCGCACGGTGCGCAGCGCGGTCGGCGTGTTCGATGCCTCGACGCTCGGCAAGATCGAGGTTGTGGGCCCCGATGCGGCCGAGTTCCTCAACCGCATGTACACCAACCCGTGGAAGTCGCTGGAACCGGGGCGGTGCCGCTACGGCCTGCTGCTGGGCGAACACGGTTTCATCATCGACGACGGCGTTTCGGCGCGGCTTGCGCCCGACCGCTTCCACCTGACGACCACGACCGGCGGCGCAGCGCGCGTGCTGAACATGATGGAGGACTTCCTCCAGACCGAGTGGTCGGACCTCGATGTGTGGCTGACCAGCACGACCGAGCAATGGGCGGTGATCGCGGTGCAGGGCCCCAAGGCGCGGCGGGTCATCGCGTCGTTGGTGGAAGGCATCGACCTTTCGCCTGAGGCGTTCCCGCATATGTCGGTGCGCGAGGGGCAGATCTGCGGCGTGCCGACGCGCCTCTTCCGCGTGAGCTTTACCGGCGAACTGGGCTTCGAAGTCAACGTGCCGGCCGAGCATGGCCGCATGGTGTGGGAAGCGATCTGGGCCGAGGGACAGAAGCATGGCGCGGTGCCCTATGGCACCGAGACGATGCATGTGCTGCGCGCCGAAAAGGGCTTCATCATCGTCGGCCAGGATACCGATGGCACGGTGACGCCGGACGACGCGGGGCTGGGCTGGGCTGTGGGCAAGAAGAAGCCCGATTTTGTCGGCAAGCGCTCGCTCGCGCGGCCGGATATCGTGGCGCCGGGGCGCAAGCAGCTGGTGGGCCTGCTCACCGATGACCCGCAGGCCGTGCTGGAGGAAGGCGCGCAGATCGTCGCCGATCCGAACCAGCCAGTGCCAATGACGATGCTTGGGCATGTGACATCCTCGTACCACAGCGCGACGCTGGGCCGCTCGATCGCGATGGCGTTGGTGGCCGGTGGGCGTGACCGGATGGGGGATACCCTGCACGTGCCTATGCCGGGCGGCGTGATCAGCGCCAAGGTCGTCGCGCCGATGTTCTATGATGCCGAAGGGAGCCGCCTGAATGGTTGAGATCGCAGAGATCGCGGTTTCGGCGGCGGAGCTGAAGCTGGGCATGGACCCGGTCGAGGCCGCCGGTGTGCGCCTGTCACACGCCGAGGGCAAAGTGCGGTATTCGATGCGGGCGCGTGATCCGGCGGTGCTGGAAGGCGTGCTGGGCCGCACGGTCCCCAAGCGGATCGGTGATACCGATGCGGGGATCGCGTGCCTTGGGCCGGATGAATGGTACGTCGTGCTGCCCGACAACTTCGACCTGCCGCGCGGTGAAGGTCTGCCCGTCAGCGTCGTCGACGTCTCCTCGCGCGCGCTGGGCCTGGTACTGGAAGGGCCGGGGGCACTGGCGGTGCTATCCAGCGGCTGCCCGCTCGATCTGGCCAAGATGGCAGTAGGCAGGGCAACTCGCTCGGTGTTCGAGACGGTGGAAGTGGTGATCTGGCGCGAGGCAGAGGACCGCTGGCACGTCGAAGTCTGGCGCAGCTTCGCAACCTGGCTGTGGCATGCATTTCTCGCCGCGATGCACGGTGCCAAATGAGCGAGGCGGCGCTCAAGGACGCGCTCGCGGCGCTGGGGATCGGTTGGTCGATCCTCGAACATGAGGCGGTTTACACCGTCGAGGAAAGCCTGGCGATCCACGATGCGTTGCCGGGCGCACATACCAAGAACCTGTTCCTCAAGGACAGCGGCGGGCAGTTCTGGTTGGTGACGGTGGAGCATTCGCGCCGCGTGGACCTCAAGGCGCTGGCCGGGGTGATCGGCGCGAAGAAGCTGAGCTTCGGCAAGGCCGAGGACATGGAGCGGCTGCTGGGCGTGACGCCGGGTTCGGTAACGCCGCTTGCAGCGCTTAATGATACTGGCGGGGCAGTGCGCGTGGTTCTCGATACGGAGCTGGCGGCGGCGGATGCAGTCCACGTCCATCCGTTGCGCAACACCGCGACGGTGGGCCTTCCGGGCGCAGACTTGGTTCGAGCACTCGCCGCATGGGGGCACGACCCCCTGATCGCGGTGATCCCCGAGCGCGTAGCCGTCGATCCGGCATGACCGTCTCGACCTTCGAGCTGTTCAAGATCGGCATCGGGCCTTCAAGCTCGCACACCGTGGGGCCGATGGTCGCCGCGCGGCGGTTCGGCCTGCTGCTGGAAGAGCGCGGCCTGTTGGCAGACACGGCGCGGGTCGAGGTCGACCTTTACGGCTCGCTGGCGCTGACGGGGAAGGGGCATGCCTCCGATACTGCGGTGCTGCTCGGGCTGATGGGCGAGACGCCTGCCGAAATCGATATCGACGCCGCGCCCGCTAAGATCGCGGCGGTGCATGAGACCGGGCAGATCGACCTGCTCGGCACGCAGCGGGTGCGGTTTGCACCGGCGGATGATCTCCATTTCCACCAGCGCGAGCGCCAGCCCTTCCACAGCAATGCGATGGCGCTGACGGCGTTTGATGCGGCGGACGGCGTGCTGCTGCGGCGGTTCTATTATTCGGTGGGTGGCGGCTTCGTGCTCGATGAGGACGAGGCGGGCCGCAATGCGCCGGCGGGCGATACCGCGCCGGTGCCCTATCCCTTCACCACCGGCGATGAGCTTATCGCCATGGCGGGCGCGGCCGGGCTGACAATTGCCGAGCTGATGCTTGCCAACGAGACAGCGCTTCGGCCGCTAGCCGAAGTGGAGGCCGGGCTCGATCTGCTCGCGGATACCATGGCTGCCTGCATCGATCGCGGCACCTCGCAAGGCGGCGTGCTGCCGGGCGGCCTTCGCGTAAAGCGCCGCGCGCAGGCTATCGCGGCCGAACTCGTCGCGCGCCAGCAGGCCGCGCTGAGCGATCCGCTGGTGGTGCTCGACTGGATCAACTTGTGGGCCATGGCGGTCAACGAGGAGAACGCGGCAGGTGGCCGCGTGGTGACGGCGCCGACCAATGGCGCAGCAGGGATCATCCCGGCGGTGCTGCGCTATTACGAGCGCTGCTATCGCGGCGACACGGCAGGGCGGCGCGTGTTCCTGTTGACGGCGGCGGCCATTGGCGCGCTTTACAAGCGCAACGCCTCGATCTCGGGCGCTGAAGTGGGCTGCCAGGGTGAAGTCGGCGTGGCGTGTTCCATGGCGGCGGCGGGGCTGACGGCGGTGCTCGGCGGCAGCAATGCGCAGATCGAGAATGCGGCTGAAATTGGCATGGAGCATAACCTCGGGCTCACCTGCGATCCGGTCGGCGGGCTGGTGCAGATCCCCTGCATCGAGCGCAATGCGATGGGTGCGGTGAAGGCCATCGACGCCTCGCGGCTCGCGCTGCTGGGGGATGGCGAGCATATGGTCAGCCTCGACAAGGTGATCGAGACGATGCGCCAGACCGGGTTCGACATGCGCGACAAGTACAAGGAAACTTCGCAAGGCGGGCTCGCGGTCAACGTCGTGGAGTGCTGAGCGAAGAGATTCGACACCGCCATTTCCCCTTGATACGATCTAGGACAAGTGTTCGGGGTTGGGGGGGAGTGAGATGGCTGGTTCGCGGTTCGGCAAGTGGCTGCAGGGCGGTCTGATTGCAGCGGCAGTGGCGATGCCGGCAGGCAGTGCCTGGGCGAAGGAAGCTGTCGACCTCATCCTCCACAAAGGCCAGGTCATCACCGTGGACCGCGCCTTCACGCTGAAGACTGCGGTGGCGGTCAAGGGCGATCGGATCGTGGCGGTGGGCGGTGAGGAATTGCTGGATGCCTATTCCGCACCCAAAGTGATCGATCTTGGCGGTAAGACGCTGATGCCTGGCTTCATCGATACGCACCTGCATCCCAAGCCCGTCTCCCCCAATGATATCGCGGTGCAGGACGCGAAGAGCATTGCCGAAGTGCAGGCCATGCTGCGCGCCAAGGCAAAGGAACTGGGGCCGGGCAAGTGGATCACCGGCTATGGCTGGCAGGAATCGAACTTTGCCGAAAAGCGAAATCTGAGCCGCGCCGATCTCGATGCTGCTGCGCCGAACAGCCCGGTGGCACTGCTGCGCGCGGGTTCGCATTCGTCGGCTTATAACACGGCGGCGTTCAAGATCGCCAAGGTGGACAAGGCTACGCCCGAACCGGCAACCGGCCTGATCGAACGCGGTCCGGACGGTGAGCCAAGCGGGATCATCCGCGAGCGCATGGACATCGTCTCGAAGTTCATTCCCGATCCGGGCTGGGCAGCGATGCGCGGGCCGACGATCACCTGGCTCAAGCAGATGCTCGCGCTCGGCATCACCAGCTTTCATGATGCCAGCGGCACGATCGACGACGAGCCGGTGGGCAAGGGCGGGACGGACAGCAAGGATCTCGATCCGCTGTGGGGTGCCTCCAACATGACCTGGAAGCGCGCGCGGGAGGTTTATGCCACGATGGGCGGCGAACTGCCGCGCATCACCATGTACATCATCCACCCCGGCGCCGAACGGCTGAAGGCGTTCCCCTATCACACCGGCTATGGCGACAATCACCTGCGGCTCGGCGCGATCGGCGAGAACGCGGTCGATGGCGGGTTCACCGGGCCGACCGCGTGGCTGCTGGCGGACTACAAGGGCCAGCCGGGCTTTCGCGGCAAGGGCCGGTTCACCGATGCCGAGCTGCAGGAACTGGTCGACAGTGCGGCCAGGCTGGGCTGGCAGATGGGCATCCACTGCATCGGCGATGCGGCCATCGTGCAGACGGTTCGGGCCTATCACAATGCGCTGACCACGATCCCCGATCCGGCACATGGGCCGAACGACCGGCGCTGGTTCACCGATCACTTCACGATCATGCCGCCCGACGACACCATGGCGATCATGGCGCAGGATCACGTGATGATCTCGCAGCAGCCCAATTTCCTCTACAATCTCGATGATCGCTATTCCGCGCTGCTCGATGATTGGCGGCTTGCGCACAACAACGCGATTGCGACGCCGGTGAGGAAGTTCGGCCTGTTCATGGCTTTTGCGAGCGACAACTTGCCCATCGGGCCGCTGGTGGGGCTCTATGCCGCGACGACCCGCAAGGGGCCGAGCGGCGTGGCCCGCGGGCCCGAGGAGGCCGTCAACCGGGCTGAGGCGATCCGCATGTATACGGCCAACGGCGCCTACCTTTCGTGGGAGGAAAGCGAGAAGGGCACCATCGAGCCGGGCAAGCTGGCCGACATGATCGTGCTGCCCTTCGATCCGCTGACGGCACCGGAGGAGAGCTTCCTGACCGGCAAAGTGGACATGACGTTCCTCGGCGGGAAGCTGGTCTACCAGCGCAAGTAGCGCGCGCCGGGCTGGCGCGATCTCAAAATTCTATGGACTGGATGCAAAGGGTGCTTCCGGTGGCGTCCCGGCTTGGATAGGCATGGGCCAAGGCCGAGCGCCACGAGAGGAGACCCATGCAGCCCCCCTATATTCTTGCCATCGATCAGGGCACCACTTCCAGCCGCTGCATCGTGTTCGATGCAGCCGCAAAGCCGATCGCGGTGGCGCAGCGCGAGTTTGCCCAGCATTATCCGGCCTCTGGCTGGGTGGAACATGATCTCGAGGATATCTGGCAGGACGTGGTCACCGTACTGCGCGAAGCGGTTGGCAAGGCGGGAATCGAAGTGGCGGACATCGCCGCCATCGGCATCACCAACCAGCGCGAGACGGTGGCGGTGTGGGACCGCGCGACGGGCAAGCCGATCCACCGCGCCATCGTGTGGCAGGACCGGCGCACCGCCGATACTTGTGCAAGGCTCAAGGCCGATGGCGCGGAGCCGCTGTTTGCGGCGAAGACCGGCCTGCTGCTCGATCCCTATTTCTCGGGCACCAAGCTCGCCTGGATTCTCGACGAGGTGGCCGGTGCGCGCGCAGCGGCGGATCGCGGCGAGCTTGCTTTCGGTACCATCGATTGCTTCCTGCTTTCGCGGCTGACGCGGGGCAAGGTCCACGCGACCGATCCGACCAATGCCTCGCGCACGTTGATGTTCGACATCGGCGCGCAGCAATGGGACGAGGAACTGCTACGCCTGCTGCGCGTGCCCGCCTCGGTTCTGCCGGAAGTGCAGGACAATTCCCATATCTTCGGGGAGTGCGATCCGGCGATTCTGGGCCGCGCGATCCCGATTGCGGGTATGGCAGGGGACCAGCAGGCGGCGCTGTTCGGGCAGGCCTGTTTCCGGCCTGGCATGACCAAAACGACCTATGGCACCGGCGCATTCGCGCTGATGAACATCGGCAACAAACCGATCCCGTCGAAGAAGCGCATGCTCACCACCGTGGGCTACCGGCTGAACGGAGAGACGACGTACGCGCTGGAAGGCGCGATCTTCGTGGCGGGTGCGGCGGTCAAGTGGCTGCGCGATGGGCTGAAAATCATCACCCACGCATCGGATACGCACGACATGGCGGTGCGCGTGCCCGACAACCACGGTGTTTACATGGTGCCCGCGTTCGTGGGCCTTGGTGCGCCGCACTGGAACCCCGACGCGCGCGGGCTGATTTGTGGGCTGACACTGGATGCAGGCGCTGCCCATGTCGCCCGCGCCGCGCTGGAATCGGTAGCTTACCAGACGCTCGATCTGATCAATGCCATGCGGGAAGACGCCAATCCGGGTGATGCCGCGCTGCGCATCGATGGCGGCATGGCGGCCAACGACTGGCTGGGGCAGTTCCTCTCCGATGTGCTGGTCGCACCGGTCGAGCGGCCGGTGAGCGTCGAGACGACAGCGCTGGGCGCGGCATTCCTTGCTGGGCTGGCGACGGGCGTGTGGAGCGATCTGGCCGCGCTGGAGGCGACCTGGACGAGCGAGCGGCGCTTCGAGCCGAAGATGAGTGCAGCCCTGCGCGGCGATCTCGTTGCCGGGTGGCACAAGGCGGTGGAGCGGGCGCTGCTACAATAGACTTTGTCATTCGCGCGAACGATGAGGCAGCGCTAGAGCAGCGCTTCGGCGCGGGCTAGGTCTTCGGGCCGGTCCACGTCGAGCGCCAGTTGCGGATCGAGGGACACGGTGGGCGCGCCCTTGAGCCGCACCGCGCCGCCCCGATCGCCGTCCAGCGCGGTGAGGGCGGCAAAGTGGGCGGCGCCGAACAGGGCGGGGGGCATGATCACGCCGTCCGCCTCGGTGGCGATGCGGTCACCGTCGAAGCGGCTGACGAGCGCGTGGATGTGAGCCGCCGGGACCAGCGGCATGTCGGCCAGTGCGACCAAAACAGCGCGCGCCCCGGCGGCTTGCGCAGCGGCAACGCCGAGGGCGAGCGAGCGGGCCTGCGGGGCTCCGGGCGGTGTCAGCGGCACGCAGGTGTAGCCGAGCGCGGCGAGATTCGGGACGTCCGGACCGACCACGGCATAGCGCGCAGCGAACGGCAGGGCGGCCAGCCTTTCGGCCGCATGAAGGGCCAACTGCTTTCCCCCGAGCGGCGCAACCAGTTTGGCGCCGCCGAAACGCGCCGATTGTCCGCCCGCCAGCAGCACCAGCGCAAGGCCGGCGAAACTTTCGTCAGTTGCGGGTGGGGACATGCGAGGCGGGATCGTGCCCGATCCGGCCCGGCGCGCGACCGCTCCAGCCCGGCATGCCGGCGCAGGCCTGATAGTCCTGCACCACTTCGCCCAGAATCGAGAGCGCCAGCGTCGCGGGATCGCGTGTCGCGGGGATCAGGCCGATGCCGCCGCGCAGCGTATCGAGGCTCGCTTGCGGAACGCCGATCGCGCGCAGACCGGCGAGGCGCGCGTGGTGCGTGCGCGCACTGCCGACAGCGCCGTGGTAGAACCCGTCCTGAGCCAGCGCATGGGGGAGCAGTTGTTCCTCCCAATCGTGATCGTGGAACAGGAACACAAAGGCCGTCCAGGGATCGCCGACGAGTTCGGGAAGGGCGGTGCGGCTTGCCAGTGGGATGACCCCCGGCTCGGCTGCAGCAATGCGGTCACCTTCCGGGGCATAGGCCTCGACACGGATGCCAAAGGCGCGGGAAAGGCGCACGAGTGCGGTCAGGTCCTCGCCATGGCCGAGCGCAACCAGCCGAAGTGGCGGAGCGTAGGCGCGCTGGAAGCCCCGTGCGCCCGGTGTATCGGATAGCAGGGCAGCGCCTTCGCTGAGCCGAAGCACGGCGGCCTTGCGCTGATCAAGCCGCGCCAGCGCTTCGCGCAGCACCGCAGGATCGGGGCGGGGTGTGAACAGCAGATCGATGCCACCCCCGCAAGGCAGGCGGATATCGAGATAGGGCGAGCCGATGCCATAGCGCACGGTGCGGCCATGCCCCTGCGCGAGCACATCCTGCGCTTCAGCGATCACCGCGGCCTCCACGCAGCCGCCGGAGAACGAACCGGCACTCCGGCCATCGGCAAGCACGGCCATCTGCGCGCCGATCCCGCGCGAGGAGCCGCCTTCGATGCCGGTGAGCGTGATGAGCACGCCTTCGACGCCGTCTTCCGCGCCTTCGATCAGAAGGCCGAGAATGCTGCGATCATCGTGCGCGATCCCGGTATGAACGCTCATTGGGTGGAACCCGGGTATTGCAGACGGAGCGACGCGGGCGCGCGGCACTTGTGAATGGCCTCGTTGGCCAGCCGCAGCCGTTCGGCTTTCAGCGAGACGCTGGTGAGCGCGAACTGGCGTTCATGCGCGACTTCCTCGCCGGTGAACGGCTTGGTGCCCGCCGGCACGCTCTTGCCGCCGAGTACGAAAACCACGTAGTTCATGAGGTCCGCGAGTTGGGCGTTATCGGTGATGCGGCTATGGGCGACATTGGGCAGGCGCAGCAGATAGGCCCGCGATTCCGGCGTGCACATGAACCAGCCCACGCGGTCCTTGATCTCGGGCAGATGGGCAGGGACTGTGGTGCCGCGCAGCCCGTGGCAGCCTGCGCAGTTCTCGATGAAATCACTCTGCGCAAGTTCAGGGTCCGCCATCGTCGCGCGGACGGCGGTTGAAATTTCGGGCGAGTGATTGTCCGGCTCGGCCGCGCGCAGCGTGCCGAGCGACAGCACGCCGAACAGCGTCGCGGCGGCGATCAGGCCCATGCGTTTCTTCATACGCCCTTCCTTAGACCCGTTCGCTGCGCGCCGGAACCCCCGCTCGTCGTGCCGCGTCAGGCCGTGCCGACGAGCACTGCTGTCGAGCAATGGTATTCCATGCTGGTCGTACCGAAGCACCAGATCACGTCGTTGTTGAGCTGCGGCACATAGAGCTGCGTCTCACGGTCGGTGCCGTCGCAATCGCACTTGTTGCAGTAGGCCTTGCCGCAGCAATCGCGGTAGGCGATCAGGTAGGCGCGGCCGTCATCGGGATTGATGCAGGTGCCGACCCACGAGACGGGCGAGTGCTCCGCGCCGGGCGGGCAGCGGTTAAGTGCGCCGCCGCAGCACGAGCAGAGCGAGCCGTCGATCGCGCAATAGCGCCAGTAATCGCACTTGGTATCGTCCTTGCTCTGCGCATTGCGGGCGAAGGTGGTCTTCGCCTCGGGCGAGCGGTCCGGCTTGGCGGCGCTGGCGCGGCTGACCGGAAGGACCGGGAATACAGGCGCGGCGACCAGCGCGAGGCCGAGCCGGGCGAGAATGCTGCGGCGTGAGGTGCCGCCAGCAAAGCGGCGGAGCAGCTTCTCGCCCATGGCGTCGGGATTGAAGGTCTTCATGAGCTTGTCCCCTGTTGTGCGCTGGAACCGTGTTCTTGTGAGTGGATGAGGGCGATCAATTGACGACGGCCTTGAGCTTGCCGATGTAGTCCTGGACCGAGCGGATGCCCATTTCGTGGGCGATCACGAGGCTTTCGAGATGCTCGCGGCTGTTGACGAGGCCCTTCGAGAGGATCGTGCCGTGCTCGTCCATCAAGACGGCATAGGGCAGCTTCGCCACTTCGTAAGCCTGGCCGACTTCCGGGCCATTGATGAACGAATAGCCGCCAAGGCTGTGCTCCGCGATCATCTGGCGCTGCGCGGCAATGTCGTCATCGCCGATGAAGACGAGCTGGAGGCGTTCATCACGGGCGAAGGACTTCGCCACCGGAATGAGGTTCTTGCACAGCGGGCACGAGGGTGAGACGAACATGAGGAGGCGCAGCGGCACGCCGTGGAGGTGGCCACCGACCGTGGTCTTTGTGCCTTCGATCGTCGTGGCCGGGATCGCAGCGGCGGCGCTGCCAACAGCGGGGCCAGCGGACGTCGTCAGCGCACCGGCAGGGGCAACGCGCATGTGCAGGATACCGACCTGACGGGCGAGCGCCAGGAGCGCTACACCCAGCAGGAGGATCACGACCCAGGACAGGACCGTCGAGACGAGCAAGGCTTGCAACATTCGGTTACCTCCGCGAGGCGGCGAGCGGTGATGCCGCAAGCGCCCCGATGGCGTTGAAAAGCTGGACTATCACGAACACCGCCAGACCGCCGGCCAGTGCGATGGCGAGATCGGCATAAGTGAACGCAGCGCCCGGCAGAAGGCGCGGGACAAGCAGCGCCGCAAGCAGCAGGTTGCGGGTGACAAGCAGCCAACTGAGCGGTTGGCGCAGTTGCGAGCGACCGCAGCCGCAATCGATCTCGCGCCGCCCCCGCGTGATATTGATGCCCATGGCAGCGGCGAAGATCAACAGCAGCATGATGGCGACCGCCGCCGCAAGGGCCTGTCCGCCCAGCAGCAGGCCGATAGCAACGGCAAGTTCAACTGGAGCCAGCAGCATTGCAGCCGGGCCGACGACTGCGGCAGGCAGCAGTCGGTAGTTTGCGATGACACCCGACAGAATCTCGCGGTGGCGCAGCTTGGCAAGGGCGGCCTGCAGGAAGACGAGGCCAACCCCCATCGCTCCTGCAAGACCGAGAACGCCAATGCCGGTTCCGCCAATCGCAGCCAGTGTCAAGGCGCTGCTGTCCGCCATCAGGGCTCCAGCGTCCGCAGCACGCCGCCAGCGGACTTCTCGAGCTTGAACTTCTCTTCGAAGGTCTTGGCATCGAGGATATGAAGCGTGCCGCTTTCACCCGAAAGGATAAGCTTGGCGTTGGGCTCCTGCGTGACGGCGACGGCAGAGGCTGGATCTTCCAGCGGAATGCGCTTCACGACCTTCTTGGCCGCGACATCGAGTTCCCACAATTCGGTGCCGGATTCCTTGTGCGTCCAGTATTCGCCGGTGTGCATTAGCACGAAAGCGTGGCCGGTGCCGAGGTGATAGGCAAGGCCCTGCCGCGCACCGGGATACCAGTGTACATCGAGCGGCTTGGTGTCAGCGGGCGAAACGCCGGCCGCAGCCTGGATCGAGAACGGCTCCGAAATCGTCGGCGTCGCGCCCAGTTTGGCGGTGTAGACCTGCCCGGTATAGGTCAGGAACACGGCAGTCTGCTTGGCACCGTCATAGCCGAAGTTGTCGAAGATCGGATCGTTGGTGGCGGAGAAGAATGGGGCCGAACGCGTGATCTCCGGCTTCGCGCCGGCGGTCTTGACCGTGGCCAGCGATCCGTCCGAGCAGAGTGCCGAGAAGCCGACGCCGGTGACCGGCATCAGGCTGGCGCAGCCGGGCAGCTCGATCTTCTTGACGAACTTGCCTTTGGCGAGATCGACCACGTTAACCGACGAGGCAGGATCGAGATTGTAGACGTAGGCCGTCTTGCCCTCGTCCGCGATCACGAAGTTGAACTTGCGCCCGCCGATCAGGATGCGGCCGGGAATGGCAATTTCCGTCTTCAGCTTGAGCGTGGCGGAATCATAGACCGTGATCATGTCCTGCCGCGTTCCGCGCCAGCCCTTGGTCCAGATGCTTTCCGACACGTAATAGGCCTTGCCGGCCGGATCGATCGAGAGGTCCGACAGCGTGGAGGCCTCGACCATGCCGAGCATCTTGCCGGTTTCGGTATCGTAGATCGAATTGCCGGGAACGACGAAGCCGCGCTCGACAAACACCCAGCTCGGCTTCGGTGCGGAGAGCGTTACCGCCTCAAGCTCCGGGTCCGGCTGCAGTGGATCGGCTGCGTGCGCGGCGGGAACGCTGCCCAGCAGAGCAAGCGCGGAGACAGCCGTGGCGGTGTACCTGGCCCTAGCGGAGAGCGAAGACTTGCCCTGAACCTTCTTCATCTTCATCTGGCCTGGCCCCTTCTGTCTGAAACGCCTGAACCCCATGCACTTTGTGCGCTTGCGAAGAAGATTTGACGAGCGTCCAGTTTTAGTCAAGCGCTTTGTAACGCCGATCGCGCGGTTCCGGTGGAGAGCCGCAAAAAAAGCCCACCTAGGGTCAGGTGCGGGCCGCGATCTGCTGCGGGGTGATCGATTTCACCAGCGATACCATGGCTTCGGCGGCGATCGCGGTGATCTGCGGCATTTTCGCGGCCCAAGGCTTCTCGAATCCCAGGAACGGAGTCGTGCCTTCCATCGAGGCGCTGATATAAAGCGCGACCGTGGCCACCTCGTCGGGTGCGAGCGCGGGATTGAGCTCTGTGACCACTTCGCCGATGAAATCGTGCACGCGCTGGTAGAAGACACGCACCCGATCCGCGACGAAAGTGTTGTGGTTGGCGAGCGCCCAGAGCTCGGTAAACAGGCGCGTGGTGCGCTTTCCGGCAATATCGTCGAGGCACAGCTTCACGATCAGGCGGAGGCGGTCTTCCGGCGAAATTCCGGGCTGGCGAACCTGGCTCTCGAGCAGCTTGTCATAGCTGTCGAGGAGCTCGTCCAGCATGATCTTGATAAGCATTTCCTTGCGCGGGAAATGGTAGCTGACATTGCCGACCTTCATGCCGCTCTTGGTGGCGATGCGGCGGATGGTGAAGGCGCTGGCGCCTTCCTCGATCAGCACGTCATGCGCGGCCTTGAGGATGGCATCGACGGTTTCGGTGCCGCGGGCATAGGTGCCGGGGCGAGGACCGGTGACCATGCCTTCATCGCCTGCGATACCACTTTCGCGGTGTGCCTCGACCAGCGTGACGGTATTACGATCCATGGATCATGCGTAGCATGCGCGCCGGACCCTCACCAGAGCGCCCTTCCGGCAAATCGCTCTTGACGGAATCCTGAACTTTGTACAGACTTTGTTCGGGTTTTTTAAATCTCTGAAAATACACAATTATTACTCGGCTAAGCCTCTATCGATACCGCGTTGTATCCGGGGCATACAGGGCCCGATTTTCCCCGCATTCGCCGGTTTGGCGCGCATTTGCCGCCCCGGCTGCTCGAAAGGACCGCAATGGCGATCTCGCTGACCGTTAACCGCAAGCCCCGGACCGTGGATGTCGAATCCGACAAGCCGCTGCTCTGGGTGCTGCGCGAAGACCTCAACATGCCCGGCACCAAGTTCGGCTGCGGCGCCGGGCTCTGCGGTGCCTGCACGGTGATCCTGAACGGCGAGGCGGTGCGCTCGTGCCAGACGCCGCTGGCCGATGCAGCCGGCAAGGATATCGTGACGATCGAAGGCGTGACGGCCTCGCCGGTCGGCGCCAAGGTGGTCGAGGCGTGGACTGCGCTCGACGTGCCGCAGTGCGGCTATTGCCAGGCGGGACAGATCATGTCCGCCACCGCGCTGCTGACCGCAACGCCCAAGCCTTCGGCTGACGAAGTGACCGCCGGGATGGCGGGCAACATCTGCCGCTGCGCCACATATCTGCGGATACAGAAGGCCATCGCCGAAGCGAGCAAGGCCATTTCGGGAGCCGCCGCATGAACGCCGTTGCTGTTTCCCGCCGCTCGTTCATTGCCGCCTCGCTTGCCGGCGGTGCTGCGCTGACGTTCGAGGCGAAGCTTGCCTTCGCTGCCGCACCGGGCGGCGGCGAGCCGGCCATGCTGGGCGTGTTCGTGAGCATCGCGCCGGACAATACGGTGACGATCCTCGCGAAGAATCCCGAGATCGGCCAGGGCGTGAAAACCATGCTGCCCATGCTGATTGCCGAGGAACTCGACGTTGCCTGGAGCCAGGTGAAGATCAAGCAGGCCGACGACAATGCGGCCGCTTATGGCCCGCAGTTTGCCGGCGGCAGCATGACGACGCCGCTGAACTGGCTGCCCGCGCGACAGGCGGGTGCCGGTGCTCGCGCCATGCTGGTGTCTGCCGCAGCGCAGCAATGGGGCGTGCCTGCTGCTAGCTTGACGACGAACGAGGGCAAGGTGCTGCACGCCGCCAGCGGTCGTTTGGTTACTTATGCCGCGCTCGCGCCGGTTGCGGCGAAGGTCGCCGCGCCCGATCTCGAAAAGGTGCCGCTCAAGGCGCCCAAGGACTTCAAGATCGTCGGCAAGTCGATGAAGGGCGTCGATACACCCGCCATCGTGCGCGGCGAGCCGCTGTTCGGCATCGATGCGCATCCGGCGGGCATGCTCTATGCCGCGATGGTCAAATGCCCGGTGATCAGTGGGACGCTCAAGAGCTTCAATGATGCCGCCGTCCGCAAGGAAAAAGGCGTGCTGGCCGTGGTGCCGGTGACCGATGGCGAAATCCCGGCGGGCAAGCACAATGCCGTGGCGATCGTCGGCGACAGCTGGTGGCGGGTCCACAAGGCGCGCGAGAAGCTGGCTGTCGAGTGGGATACGGCAGGCTTCGACGGCTATTCGACCGATGGGTACAACGCCATGGCCAAAGCCCTGATGGGCGCGGCACCGACGGCGGACTTGTTCAAGGCAGGCAATGCCGATGCGGCGCTGGCCAAGGCGGCGAAGGTGGTGACGGCGGACTATGCCTATCCGTTCCTCGCCCACGCCACGCTTGAGCCGCAGAACTGCACCGCGCTGTGGCATGCGGACGGCAAGCTTGAATTCTGGGCACCGACGCAGGATCCGGGCACGGCGCGCGGCGATATCGCCAAGGTGCTCGGCATCGATCCTGCCTCGATGACGATCCACATGACACGTATCGGCGGCGGCTTTGGCCGGCGACTGATGAGCGATTTCATGATCCTGACCGCCTGCGTGGCGAAGGCAGTCCCGGGCCGCCCGGTCAAGCTGCTGTTCGACCGCACCGACGACATGCGCAACGATTACTACCGGCCGGGCGGATGGCACCGCATGACGGCAGGGCTTGATGCGAGCGGCGCGCTGGTGGCGCTGAAGGATCACTTCATCACTTTCGGCGCCGACGGGAAGCCGATGCGGGCCGCGGAAATGCGCGCGACCGAGTTTCCGGGGCCGGTGCTGCCCGATGTGCATTTCGGCATGTCGTTCCTCAAGACCAACCTCACCACGGGCTGGCTGCGCGCGCCGACCTCGAATGCGGTCTCCTTCGTGTTCCAGGGCTTCCTCGATGAAGTGGCCGAGGCGGCGGGGACGGATCTGCCCGAACTCATGCGCCGCACGCTGGGCGCCACGCGGCAACTGCCGCCAGAGCCCGATGATACGCCCTTCGACACCGGCCGCGCGCGCGGAGTGATCGATGCGGTGTGCAAGTTTGCCGGGTGGACTGGCAAGCGCTCGGCCCCGTCCGGAGCCAATGGGGGCAAGGGGCGCGGTTTCGGGTTCTACTTCAGCCACCGTGGCTACTTTGCCGAGGTGGTTGACCTCACCGTGGCAGACGGCACGATCACGATCGACAAGGTCTGGGTTGCGGGTGACATCGGCAGTCAGGTGATCAATCCCCTGAATGCCGAGCACCAGATGCAGGGCGCGGTGATCGACGGCATCGCGCAGGCGATGGTGTGGCAGCCGATCGAGCAGAAGGCCGGCGCCGTGACGCAGGAAAACTTCGGCGATTTCCCGCTTCTCCGCATCAATCAGACGCCGGGTGAGGTCGCGATCACCTGGGTGGTGACCGACAATCCGCCTACCGGCCTAGGTGAGCCGACGCTGCCGCCGGTGATCCCGGCGATTGCCAACGCGATCCGCGATGCGACGGGCAAGCGCCTGCGCAGCCTGCCGCTCTCGCTGGCGTAATACCTTACTGATCCAGCCCCAAATCCGGGGCTGCAAGAACCCCTCTCGCGTTGCGGGAGGGGTTTTTTCTGGCCGCGCCACCTTCGTCATTCCCGCGATGGCTGGAATCGGGAGCCGCGTATGCCGCTTTGGATTTTCGCCTGCGCAGGAATGATGAAAGGAAGGGCAAAGCAAAACCCCCGCGGCCGAAACCGCGAGGGGCTGTCTGTTTGCTTCAATCTGGCCTGCGCCTCAGTAGCGATAGCCCATCTTGAGCCCGAAGAACTGCGGGCGGATGATGAAGGTACGGGTCGAGCCGGAGCAGACCGAGATAGAGCAGAACGTGTTGCGCGTGAGCTGTCCGCGCCGGTCGAACGCGTTCTGGATGAACGCATCGATCGTCCAGTGATCCTTCTTGATTCCGGCTGCAAAGTCGAAGCTTATGAAGCCCGGCGTATTTCCAAAGAAGTTGTTGTTCTCGACGTTGAGATCCTGCGTGGCGCCCGTCTGATACAGCGCTGCTGCCTGGAAGTAGGTCTTGTAGTCCCCGATATCCGTGTCGTAGCGGATCGTGGTTGTGCCCTTGAACTTGGGCTGGCGCGGCAGACGCGTGCCGTTTGCCGCCGCAACGGTCGGGGTGCCGAGGTTTGTGCCACCGTTGTTGTCGTTCACGATATTGCCGTCGGCATCGATGAAGGTGCCGAGCGAGCAGGTATCAAGCTGGGCGATCGTCTGCGCGGCGCGGTTGGCGACGAAGTTGCAGAAATCGCCCTTCAGCTTGCCATCGTTGTAAGCGCCGCTGGAGGTAATCGTCCACTTGCCCAGGCGCAGGTCGGCATCGAATTCGATACCCTTGACCTCGGCCTTGCCGGCGTTGCCGGTGTAGCCAGCGCCCTGGGCACCCGCGACGACCACGCCGTACTGGATGTTGTTCCACTTCTCGAGGTAGATCGCGCCATTGAGGCGGAAAATGTTGTTCCACGTCGTCTTGAAGCCAAGCTCGAAGTTGGTCAGCGTTTCCGACTTGAAGGCGGGCGCGGCCACGACCACCGACGGCTGCGTCGTGGTGGCGCGGATGCGCAGCGGACGGTTGTAGCCACCGGGGCGGAAGCCGGTCGAGTAGTTGAAATAGACCAGCTTCTGGTCAGCAACCTGCCAGTCGACGACGACCTTGTGGGTTTCGCCCTTTTCGCTGTAGCGGCCGATGCTTTCCGGATCGAGCCGGTTGGTGTTGCGACATTCAAGCCGCGCACCGGTGAGCGGCAGCGGGCAGCCGACCGCGCCGGTGGGCGTGAAGATCGAAGGTGCGTTGAGCGCGGAGCTGGCCACGCCGGCGAAACCGGTGATCTGATAATCGGTCCAGAAGTAACGGATGCCGCCCGTCACCTTGATCGCCGGGGTAATGTTGTAGTGCGCTTCGGCGAAGGCTGCCGTATCGTGATAGAGCGTGTCGTTCTCGGTGATGTAGAACCCGTCACCGCGCACTGCCGGCGAGCCGAGAATCATCGTGCCGCCCTGCGCCTCGGGAATGCCGAAGCCTTCGAAGTTGCTGTCGCCGCCGCCTGCCGCAGTGTAGCCGACGATCTTGTCAAGCCCGCGGATGGCGTAGAAGTCGTTCGTGTTGTTCTTCTGGCGCTGGTAGAATCCGCCCACCGTCACGTCGAACGGCCAGGATTTCGGCGTCGTCAGGCGCAGTTCCTGAGTGAACTTCCGCTGGCTGTTGTCGGCATGGTAGTACTGCGTCGGGTTGAGCAGAGTGGTGCACTTGAGCGAGGCACCGCTGCCGGTGCAGCCCGCCTTGTCGAAGAACTGCAGGTAGCTTTCATACCCCGGACCGAAGCCGTCATAGGCCACGGTGTAGTAGGTATAGTCGTTGTTGATCTTGCGGTTGCGGTGATAGTAGCCGGTCGCCGAAACGAGATCGAAATCGCCGATATGGCCGTGGATCGTCAGCGCGGCCTGATACCACTTGTCGTCACTGCGGGTCAGATCATAGTCGTGGACCTGAAGATCGCCAAGCCGCGGGTCAAAGCCGAAGTAGCCGTAGGAAATCTGCCGCTGCGCGGTGATCGATGGCGTGATTTCCCAGCCGTCAGCCACGTCCCACAGCATCGAGAGGCGGCCGCCGTATTCGTAGACTGGGTTGTAGTTGTCCTTGGCAATCGAAGCGTTGTTGAGCGTGTACGACGTCAGCGGATTGTCGTCGCCCAGGTTGAGCACCGCAGGCTGGCCATTGTTGAACTTGCCGTTGTTGGGCGTGTTGTCGATGTAGCCGCCTTCCTTGCGGTAGTAGCCCATCGCGCGGACGGCGAGCGTATCGCTCACGGGAATGTTGACGAAGCCCTTGAAGGTGCCGCCCATGTCACCCTTGCCGAACTTGTTGACTTCGGTGTCAACGCCCAGCTCGAACGAGCCGATCTTGGGCTTGGCGGTGATGAAGCGCAGCACGCCGGCGAGCGAACCGGCACCGAACAGGGTGCCCTGCGGACCGGAAAGCGCCTCGATACGCTCCATGTCATAAACCTGGATATCGGGGACTTCGGCGCCGGTGATGGGGATTTCGTCGAGGTAATAGCCGACCGAGGCATAAGCGCCGCCGGCGGGCACGATACCGCGGAAATAGACCTCGCTGCGGCCCGGCCCGATGCCGGCGAACGAGACCGAGGGAAGCAGGGCGGCGTAATCGGCAAGGCCTTTTACCTGCCGCTGTGCAAGAAAATCGGAGTTGAGTGCCTGGATTGCGATCGGCACCTTCTGCACATTTTCCGACTTGCGCGTCGCGGTGACGATGATCTCGTCGAAACCGCCGGCCGGCTTGGTATCGTCAGCGGGAGCAGCTTGCGGCGCGAGTGCTTCCTGGGCAAACGCGGCGTGCGGTGCGGCGATGCCGGTAAGAATAGTGGACAGGCACAGCGCCCTCAGCGTGTGCGACCGGCGACCGGTTTTCTTTGTCATATCGTGTGTGGCTCCCTGGGTCGATACTCTGGTCTGCAAAAGCTCCTTCGTTCGTTCCTGCGAAGCGACTCGTGGCCGCAAAGCGCACTGCCGAAGCAGTGCAGTCACCGGGGTCTTCGCTTGCGAATTCGCATTATCGCGAAAAACCCTTGAGCCATGGACGCTTAGCGACCTCTGGCTGACCGTGCGCGAGCACGGCGTGAAAAATGCAAAATTGCCCCCGGATTGGGTCATTTCTTGACGCCTGTCCTAAAGGGCAAGATGCTACATTGTTGCCGAGAGTCAACATTCTTTTTTCTCATTTGCAGCATGTCCCGGTCATCAGCGTTGCACCTGTGTCAAAACCTGCACATGATGCAGCATATGCGAGGGCGGGAACTAACGATGGATATAGGAAACCCTGCCAGATCGGGACAGAGGGCCCCGGCGCAGGCAGCTTTGCGGGCGTCGCTCGATGCGGCGGCGGCGCAGGTCGAAGCGAGGCCCGACTTCGCGCTTGCGGCAGCCGAAGAGGCGCTGCGTGCCGTGCCCGGATTGCCGCCCGCACTGTTCGTCGCTGGCCAGGCGTTGCGGCGCCTGCGCCGCCCGGCCGAGGCCTGCGCCAGGCTGATGCTGATCCCAGGCGGTCCGCGCCGACCTGCGATGGTGCTGTGGGAGCACGCACAGGCCGCGAGCGAGGCGGGACGGAGCGACGAAGCCATCACCGCACTCGAGGCGCTGACGCGCACGCAGCCGGGGGTTGCGAGCGGGTGGATCCTGCTCGCCTCCGAACTGCGCAAGGCGGGGCGCGAGGAAGATGCCTGGCGGGCCGACTTGTCTGCCGTACACGCGGCCTCGCGCGATCCTGAATTGCTGGCCGCCGCTGCTGATATCAACGCGGGCAAGCTGGACGAAGCCGAGGCGAAGCTCGCCGCGCGCGCCGCGCACCTGCCGGACGATCCGGTTGGCACGCGCATGCAGGGCGAGCTGATGTGGCGGCGCGGCGACATGACCGAAGCGCTGAGGCTGGTGGAACGGGCGGTTACACTCGCGCCCGGGTTCGATCTGGCGCGCGATTTCCTTGTGCGGCTGCTGATGCAGGTCAACCGCCTGCCCGATGCGCTTGTCCATGCCGAAATGCTGGCGCGCAGTCCGGTCGCGGGTGCGGCGGCGGACCTTATTCTCTCCTCGGTGCTGGTTCGGCTTGGCGATCAGGAGCGGGCGCGCACGATCTATGAGCGCATGCTCGAGGCGCAGCCGGAGCAGCCGCTGCTGTGGCAGAATCTGGGCCACGTACTCAAGACGCTGGGCGAGCAGGGCGAGGCGATCAAGGCCTACCGCACAGCCGTCACGCAGCAGCCGAGCCTGGGGGAAGCGTGGTGGAGCCTTGCCAACCTCAAGACGGTGAAGCTGGAAGGCGAAGACATCGCACGCATGGAGGCCGCGCTGGCGGGGCTGACGGGCGAGGCGGGCCGCGACGAGGATGTGTTTCACCTCCATTTCTCGCTCGGCAAGGCTTACGAGGATGCGGGCGAAGTGGCGCGGTCGTTCGACCACTATGACAAGGGCAACCGCCTGCGCCGTTCGCTGGTGCGCTATGATCCCGATCTGCTCGCGGCCGAGGCGGATGCAACTGCATCGACCTTCACCAGCGCCTTTATCGCCGGGATGGGAGAGGGCGGCTGCCCGGCGGAGGATCCGATCTTCATCGTCGGCCTGCCGCGCTCGGGCTCCACGCTGGTCGAACAGATCCTCTCCAGCCACAGCGCGATCGAAGGCACGATGGAGCTTTCGGAAATGATGGTGATTGCAGCGCGCCTGCAATCACGCGTGGATGAAGGCGAGTTCGCGGATTTCGCGGCGATGGTGCGTTCGCTGGGGCCGACCGAGCGCCTGCGTCTGGGCGAGGAATACATCGAACGCACACGGGTGCACCGCAAGACGGACCGCCCGCGGTTTACCGACAAGATGCCCAACAACTGGCAGCATGTCGGCCTGATCCGGCTGATCCTGCCGAACGCGAAGATCGTCGATGCGCGGCGGCATCCGATGTCGTGCTGTTTTTCGGGCTGGAAGCAGCATTTCGCGCGCGGGCAGACGTTCACGTATGATCTTGGCGAAATCGGGCGGTACTACTGCGACTATGTGAAGTTGATGGCGCATTACGACGCGGCAGCGCCGGGTGCGGTGCACCGGGTGATCTACGAGCGGATGGTGGCGGAGACGGAGCACGAAGTGCGGCGCCTGCTCGACTATCTGGGGCTGCCGTTCGAGGAAAGCTGCCTCGAATTCCACCGCAACACCCGTGCGGTGCGCACGGCGAGTTCGGAGCAGGTGCGCCAGCCGATCTACACCGATGCGGTGGAGCACTGGAAGGCGTTTGCTCCGTGGCTCGGTCCGCTTGAAGCCGCGCTAGGCGACGTGGCGACCTGCTATCCGGACGTGCCGGCGGCGCTGCTGCCCTAGCGGAACGCCACCCGCACCCCCGCCCAGAGCGTGCGCGGGGTGCCGAGATCGATCGAGCCGCCCGAATTGCGGGTCACCACGGTCTCGTCAAACAGGTTCTCGCCGCGCAGCACGAGGCTGAACGGCCCGGCGATTGGCGCTTCGGCATAAGCATCGAGCGTGGTTGCAGCGGGCAGGATGTCCGTCTCCAGATCATCCTCGAACTGCGCGCCGGTGTGCCGCACGGTGAGCGCGAGCGTGGTGCGCGGCGAAGGACGCCAGGCGGCGGTGGCACTGGCGGCATAGCGCGGCGTCTGCGATGGGCGCTTGCCATCGAGTGCGGTGCCGGGGGCTTCGACCTTGGCGTCGGTATAGGCGAAGGAGCCGCTCAGCGAGAACGCGCCGAGCTTTGCTTCCGCGCCCAGTTCGATCCCCTTGGCGTGGACGGCATCGACGTTCTGCCGCTCGCGCACGTTGGGCGCGATGGTGACATTGGCGATGGCGTGGCGGACCTTGTTGTCGAACGCCGTGGCGGAGAACGACAGGCCCGGCGCGGGGCGCCAGTCAAGCCCGCCTTCGAACCCGCGCAGCTTCTCGTTCTGCAGTGCGGCGTTGGCGCGGGTGACGATGGGGAACACGGTGAAAGTGCGGTAAAGCTCGTTGAGCGTCGGCTGGCGCAGGCCGGTATAGGCCGATCCGCGCAGGGCGAGGCCGCCGCCGAGCTTGACCACCGCACCGCCGCGGAAGCTGCCGTCCCAGCCGGAGCGGTCCGGGTAGAGCGTGGTCGCGGTGTTTCCACCGAGCGGCGTTTGTTCGAACAGGCCATTGCGCACCGACCACCGGTCCGCGCGCGCGCCTGCGGTGAGGATCACCGGGCCGAGGGTCCAGTCATCCTCGATGAACAGGCCAAGATCGCGGTTGGTGCCGCCCGCGCGGCGCTGGCCGCTGATCCTGCCGGCGGTGTAGACGTCCTCCTCGGTCTTCCCTTCGGCATAGCGCCAGTCTGCACCGAGCCGCAGGACATGCGCCTTGCCCACCGGCGGGCGCAGTTCGAACTTGCCGCCGATGCCGGTCGAAGGCGTGGCGCGCTGGTTGAGCGTGGGGAGGAAGTTGCGCGCGCTGATCACCACATTGTTGAAATCGCGGCTCTGCACATAGGCAAGGGCATCGAACTGCCACGCTCCGCGCCCGACAAGGCGCAGGCTGGCGTCCTGGCCGCTGGCGGCGGTGTCGGCTCCGGCAAAGCGGAGCGTACGCGCATCGTTGAAGGCGGCTACGCGGGCCTGCAGTTCGATATCGCTGGTGAGCGGAGCCACCGCGCGCAAGCTGGTGGACCAGCTTTCATAGCGGGCACGCACGCTGGCGGGGACGCGCTGGTCCACCGGCGTGGTCCAGAAGCCGCGGCCACGGTCCCACCGGCCCGAGGCGACCAGATACCCCGCGCCAAGCCTGGGCGCGAGCGTGGCGGAAACCTCCGTCTCGCCACGATCATCGACGAGCGCGCGGCCGCCGAACAGGCCAAGCTGGTCCGGGCCCGCGCTGGTCAGGTCGATGGTGCCAGCGACCGCACCCGCGCCGAACGCGCCCGAGCCGCCACCACGGGTGACGCGGGCCATGGCCAATCGTTCCGGCGCGAGCGTGGAGAGCGGGACGTAGCCGAAGAACGGATCAGCCATGGGCACGCCATCGAGCAGCAGCAGCGTGCGGCTCGTGGCATTGCCGCCGAGTGCGCGCAGCGTGATGCCTTGAGCGGAAGGATTGGACGCGCGGCTGTCCGAACGGCGGAACTGCTGGAAACCAGCAGCGGCGGAGAGCGCATCCTCGAGCCGGCCCGAGGCGGCGACGGCCAGCCGGTCACGGTCGATATCCTGAACATCGTACGCGACAGCCGCCGGAGCAGCATCGAGCCCGCGCCCGGTCACGACGATCTGGTCCGGCGCAGCCTCGTCAGCGAAGGCGAGCGACGGCAGGGCGATGCCGGCAAGCAACGGAAAAAGGGCAGCATGGCGGAGGCAGGGTTGCACGAGGCTGTGGCTTTCGATGGAAACGGCGTGTCCGGGGCGTTGCCTTGGCAGGCCCGCCTGTCAAGTGCGCGGGCAGGCAGACGTTGTAACCGGTGAAAGGAACGCAGCGAACCTGCAAGCATTCCCCCAGACCGTGTGAAGGTTTTTCCGATGCCCCGATCTCCGTCCCTTGTCCGCCGCCTCGCTGCGATTGCCCTGCTGCTGGGTCTTGCTGGTTCGGCAGTGCTGGCGGGCCACGCCTTGATCAGCACCGCCATGGCGAGCGCCCCTGCGGCTCCTCGCGTTGCCGCTGCTCCTGCCGCGCCCGTGCTGGTCGAGCTCTACCAGAGCGAGGGCTGCTCCAGCTGCCCGCCCGCCGAGGCCTGGCTCAATGGCATTGCAGACCGCCCCAACGTGATCCCCCTCGCGTTCGAGGTGACCTACTGGGATTACCTTGGCTGGAAGGACCGGTTCGCCAGTCCCGCCTATACCCAGCGTCAGCGCGATTTCGCGGCGCGTTCGCCAAGCCACGAGGTGGCGACGCCGCAGTTCTGGATCAACGGCCAGCAGAGTGTGAGCGGTGCCAACCCGCGCGCGGTGGAAGCCGCAATCGCTTCGGTCAGGACAACCGCACCGGTGCCGAGCGTTGGCGCAGGCAGCGTGACGATTGCGAAGGGCGCTGCTCCCGCGCGCCCAGCTGATGTCTGGCTGGTGCGCTACGATCCGCGCACGATCGAGGTGCCGATCAAGGCGGGTGAGAATGGCGGTCGCACCCTGCCGCACCGGAACCTCGTGCGCGAACTCACCCGGCTTGGCGCATGGAGCGGCGGGGCAGTGCGCTTTGCCTATCCGCCCGCGACCGGCGGGCTGCGCAGCGCTGTGTTCCTGCAGGATGGCCGTGGCGGCGCGGTGCTGAGCGCGGGGAGCGACGCGCAATAGGTCTGCCAGGCTGGGCGAGGGCGGTACGGAAGACCGGCTATCGTCGGGCCAAGGAATTGTGCCTGCCCCTTGGCGGGCTGCTTGGGCAGGGATGATGCTGGCGGCAAATAGCGCCCGTGAAGCAAAGAGGTCCTGCATGATCGAACTCCCCGAGACGTTCCCCGAGACCGGTATCGGCGAAGAGGCGGTGCTCGATCTGCTGGGTGCGGCGGCGATGACGCGGGCCGCCGATCTCGCCGCGCCCGATGCGCTGGCGCATATGGACCCGCCCTCCGCTCCGGTGGCTGCGCGGATGGCCTATTTCGTCGCGCAGGCCAACCAGAACATGCTGCATCCGGCGACCAGCCCTTTCGCCACTCTGGCCGAGGCGCGCGTGCTGGAGTGGATCGCGCCGGCGTTCGGCATGGCATGGGGGCAGATCTGCAGCGGATCGACGCTGGCCAACCTGACCGCGCTCTGGGCGGCACGCGAGGCGGGAGCGCGCATGGTGGTTGCATCGGCCGAGGCGCATATCTCGGTGCCCAAGGCGGCGCGGATCCTTGGTTTGGAGTATCACCCCGTGCCGGTTGGCGATGATGGCCGCCTGATCCGCGCGGGGCTTCCCGATCTTGCCGATGCGGCGCTGGTGTTGACGGCAGGGACAACCGGGCGCGGGGTGATCGATGATCTGACCTCGGTTCCGGCCAGGTGGCTTCATGTCGACGCGGCCTGGGCCGGGCCGCTGCAACTCACGTCGTATCGGGACCGGCTGGCGGGCATCGAAGCGGCGGACAGCATCGCGATCTCCGCGCACAAGTGGTTCTTCCAGCCCAAGGGCGCGGCGCTTGCGCTGTTCCGATCGGAGGCGGCGCGGGCCTCGATCACGTTCACTTCGTCGTACCTAGCGCGGCCCAACAGCGGGGTGGAAGGCACGCGCAGCGCGGCGGCGCTGCCGCTGCTCGCGACCTTGCTGGCATGGGGCCGCGAGGGGTTGGCGCAGCGGATCGAGCGTTGCATGACGATCACCGAGGAGCTTGCGCAGCGTCTCGACGCCGATCCGCGCACGGTGCTGAAGCATTGGCCGGAAAGCGGGGTGCTCAATTGGCGTCCGCTGGAAGGAGATGCGGCGGCCGTGATCGCCGCTCTTGATGGCACGAGTTCAGCCTTCACCATCGGCGAGACCGTGTGGGTGCGGCAGGTCGCGGCCAATCCCCATGCCGATGTTGATGCGATCTGGGCGCGGATCTGCGCAGCGCTGGGCTGAGCGCAGCCGGAGTTTTACGAGTGCGGCGCGATGACGATGCTTACGTCCGGCTCCGAAAAGGACTAGGCCCGTCGGCATGACACTGCTGCCCGGAACCGACTTTCTCGAAACGGAGCGGCTAATCCTGCGCCGCATGACCGAGGACGATCTCGGCTTCCTCATCGCCATCCACGCCGATCCCGATGTGGCGCGCTATATCGGATCGGGCATGCCGCGCACATCTGCCGAGACCGAGCAGTGGTTGGCCGATGTGCTGCACGGCTATGCCCATGCCAGCCTCGGCCCCCTGCAGGTAACGCGCAAGGCCGACGGCAAGCGCCTCGGGCGATCCGGGCTGAGCGACGGCGTGCTCGAAGCGGATCCGCGACCGGGTCTTCTGCGCCGGATGTGGTTCTTCCGCACACATGTGCCGGAAGGGGTGGCGTTCGAGAAGCAGCCTGAACTAGGCTATACCTTCGCGCGCGAGAACTGGGGGCAGGGCTATGCTTCGGAAGCCGCGCGCGCAGTCTGGACTTATGCGCAGGAGCATCTCGCCCATCCCGCGATCATGTCCGTGATCCACGCGGATAACGCGGCCTCGCGCTCCGTCGCACTCAAGTTCGGCGTGCGCTACGCTGACGATGTCGACATGAACGGGCGCGTTTATCAGCGCTTTCTCTGGCCGGTATCCGCACGTGGCTGACGGAAAGGGGCCCATGCCGCGCTGGCGGCATGGGCCCCTTCCATTCGAGCGTTGGAGTGCTCGGGATCAGAACTTGGCGCCAAGCTCCACACCGATCATGCGGCGTGCGCCGGGCGAGATGAACGAACCGCCGAACTCGATCGCGGGGATCACTTCGGCGAGGTACTTCTTGTCGGTCGCGTTGTTGGCGAAGACCGCGATGCTGTAGCGATCGGTCTGCAGCGCGGCGCGCAGGTTGAGCACGCCGAAGGTGTTGCGGCGGGCGACGTCGTACTTGGCATCGCCGACCACAGCCGGGAGCTGCAGCGCGGAAATCGGCAGGAGGCCCGAGAACAGCGTCGGCGCGGTCTGGTTCTGCACGGTCGAGAACCAGGTCGGGCCGGTCACGCGGTAATCGGCGCGGGCGATGAAGCGCACGCCATCGCTGATCGGCTGCTCGATCTCGCCGCCCAGGTTGATCGTGTAGTCGGCGGTATAGGGCGACTTGTTGCCGATCGTGTTCGGGCGCGCCGAGTTCTTCTTGATCTCGCTATCGGTGTAGTTGACCGAGCCGAACAGCTTGACCCCGCGCACGGGCTTGACCGCGACGTTGAGCTCGACGCCCTTGAGATCGACCTTGTCGATGTTCGAGACCACGCGCAGCAGGCCGAAGCTGCCGACGAAGAACTCGAAGAACTGCATGCCGTGGACCTGGGTGTAGTAGCCCGCCAGATCGAACGTCAGCTTGCCATCGAGCAGGTTGCCTTTGAGGCCCGCTTCCCACGCGCTCGACCATTCCTTGCCGTACTGGTCGTTGATGTTCACGTTGGCGTTGATGAACTGCTTGAAGTTGGCGTTGACGACCGCAGCCGAGCCCTGGTTGTTGAAGCCGCCCGATTTGAAGCCGATGCCCCAGTTGGCATAGAGGTTGAGTTCCGGGATCGGCTTGTAGCTGAGCGTGACCTTGGGTTCGAACTGCTTGAAGGTCGCCGCCTTGTCGGTCACCGGACCGAAGGCCTGGCCGGGGTTGATCGGGCCGCCGGTGAAGGGGTCGGTTGCGGTCGGCACAAGGCTCGAGGACCGGCGACGCTCGATGTCGTAGCGCAAGGCGACGCCCGCCTCGAACTTCTCCGAAGGCTTGTATTCGACGCTGCCGAACGCGGCGTAGACGTTGGTCTTGAACTTGTCGGCCAGCAGCAGCGAGGTGGGGTTGGCGCTATCCGGCGCGTTGTAGAGCTGCTTGATCACGCCCTTGCCGGTATCGGCGCCCAGGCTCACGCCGGTCGAGCGGTCGATGTGCAGATAGTAGGCACCGATCTGCCACGTGATCGGGCCACCGGGCTCGCCGATCAGGCGCCACTCGGTGGAAATGTCCTTCTGCGTGCGGACCTGGTATTGCGTGCCGTCGCAGGTCGTCGGGCTGTAGGGGCCGAAGGTCGAGCCATTGGCCGGTGCGAAGATGAAGGGCACCGGGATCGCGCCGATGAAGCCGGGCTGGTTGACCGGGAAGCCGGTGTTGGCGGCGGTGCTGGCGAAGCACGCATTGACGGCAGGCTGGGCCGCCGGGTTCACCGCGCTGATATAGCGGGCGAAGTCCGCCGAGGTGCCGTCAGCGACGAGGTCCTGATCGACGTTCGAGTAAAGCACCCAGCCGACGAGCTTGAGGCCATCGGCAAGCTGCTTGTCGAGTTTGGCCGAGAAATCGAAGCTGTTCTGGTCGTTGGTGGCGCGGATGTTCGGGTAGAAGCGGAATTCGTGGCTGTTGACGTTCTCGTAGAACTTCGGGTTCACCGCCGCAAAGTTGGGCAGGTGGAACGAGGCGTTGAACGGAAGCGAAGCACCGCGGAACTGGGCGTAGCGTGCCTTGAGATCGATCTGGGTGTCGGTGCCCTTGCCGATCAGCACGCGGCCATCGATCGACCAGTCTTCCTTGTCGGCGATGGTCTTGCTGCCATCGCGCTCGTTGCGCCAGAAACCGTCCGTCTTGTAGTAGGTTCCCGCGAGCACGAAGCCGGCGTTCTCGCCCAGCGGGCCGGCGATGTGCGCGGCGCCGTCGAAAGTGTTCTGCTCGGCATAAGAAGCGCGCACCGCGCCGGTCAGCGTGTCGGTGGGCTTGATCGTCTGCAGCACGATGGCGCCGGCCGCCGCGTTGCGACCGTAGATTGCGCCCTGCGGACCCTTGAGCAATTCGACCTGGCTGAGCGTGCCCTGGCGCTGGTTGAGCTGCGCGGTGTTGGTCTTGAGAATGCCGTCGACGACGAGCGCGACCGAGCTTTCCGCGTCGCGCGCGCCGTTGATGCCGCGGATGTTGATCTGGGTGTCACCCGCCTCTGCGGTGCCGGTCACGATCGTGACGCCGGGGGTCAGGTTCGTGAAGTCCGCTGCGCGGGTCGAGCCGGTGTTGGCCAGCGTCGCTGCGGTCAGTACCGAGACCGAGGCCGGAACATCCTGCAGCCGCTCATTCTGGCGGCGGGCGGTGACGATGATCGCGCCTTCCTCGGCGGGGGCGGGCGTATCGGCGGCCTGCGCCTGCGGTTCGCTCTGCGCGAAGGCCGGAGTGACGGCGAAGGCAAGGCCTGCGACGGAAGCCGAAAGGAGGCTGGCGGTGTTCAGCCATTGCGAGATGCGCATCGGTGGTACTCCCTGTCAGTATGATCGCCGTTTTCGGCTGCCGTGTTCTTGATCGTGCCCCCATGGCATTCACGGCTTGATAGGCGACATGGATATTGTATACAAATGCCATCGGTCAAGCCGATTGGTTGCAGAAATCTTGGGAGCCTCAATGTCGCGCGCCTCTGATCGTGCATACAGCGCGATCCGGAACATGATTCTTTCTGGAGAGCTCCCCGCCGGCGCGCAGCTGGGCGAGGAAGCGCTCGCGGAAATGTGCGGGGTTTCCCGCACCCCGGTGCGCGAGGCGCTGCGCCGTCTGGAGGCCGATATGCTGGTCGGCCGCACCGATACGCAGCGCACGTTCGTGGCGGATTGGTCGATCGACGACGTGGCCGATGCCTTTGAATTGCGGGCGATGCTGGAGGCCCGCGCGGCACGGCGCGCGGCAGAGCGGATGACCGAGGCCGCGCTGGCCCGAATCAGGGCGGCGAATCGGATTCTTTCGGCAGCGATCCAGCATCCCTTACCGGACGTCGCCGGGTTCCTTGACGGGAACCGCGAGTTCCACGCGATCATCCTCGAAGTGGCGGGTTCGCGGCGTCTGGCTGCCCTTTTGGGTACGCTGATCGAGCAGCCTGTCGTGCTGCGCACTGCGCGGCAATACTCGCGTGAGGAGCTGCGCCGCTCGCATGCCGAACACGAGGAACTGACGGCCGCTTTTGCGCGGCGGGACGGGGCCTGGGCCGAGGCGATCATGACCAGCCATATCCTGCGCGCCTACCATGCCTACGCCGATGCGCACCGGGCCCGTCTCGATGCCGGAATGACTCAGGAAGCGGCCGAGTAAATGTATACAAATTCAATCGAAATGGTCGAAGTCAGCCCCCGCGACGGGCTGCAGAACGAGAAGGCCATGGTGAGCACAGCGGACAAGCTCGCGCTTATCGACCGGGCGCTTGCGGCCGGCGCGCGCCGGATCGAGGTGGCGAGTTTCGTGAACCCCAAGGCCGTGCCGCAGATGGCCGATGCCGAAGCGGTCTGCGCCGGTCTGCCGGTGCGCGGCGACGTGACCTACATCGGCCTCGTGATGAACGCGCGCGGTGCAGATCGCGCGTTGGCGACGGGGCGCATCGACCAGTTGGGCGCGGTCTCCGTGGCGACGGATACCTTTGCGATGGCCAACCAGGGCCAGACTTCGGACGGCTCGATCGAGGCGGCCAAGGGCATCATCAATGCGGCGCGCAACGCGGGCAAATTCGGGCAAGTGACGATTGCGGCGGCGTTCGGCTGCCCGTTCGAGGGTGAAGTGGCCGAAGCGCGCGTGCTCGCCATGGCCGAAGCGCTCGCTGCCGCCACGCCGGTCGAGATCGCGTTGGCGGACACGATCGGGGTCGCCAATCCGGCGCATGTGACCCGGCTCGTGACGGCGGTACGCGAACTGGTCGCTCCGATCCCGGTACGCGTGCACTTCCACAACACGCGCGGCACCGGGCTCGCCAATGTCTGGGCAGCGGTAGAAGCCGGGGCGCGGACTGTAGACGCTTCGATCGGCGGGCTCGGCGGCTGCCCCTTCGCGCCTGGCGCGGCGGGCAACGTTTCGACCGAAGACGTCGTCTATATGCTCGAACGCGCCGGGGTGCGCACCGGGCTCGATCTTTCCGCGCTCATTGCCACCAACCACTGGTTGGCCGAGGTGATGGGGCGCACTTTGCCGGGCATGGTTGCCAGAGCGCCGGCGTTTCCGAAACAGCTTCAAGAGGGATAAGGCATGGGTTACCGTCTTGGTGTCGACGTTGGCGGCACGTTTACCGATCTGCTGCTGTTCGATACGTCGAGCGGCGCGTTCTGGCGGCACAAGACGCCGTCGACGCCGCACGACAGTTCCGAGGGCATCCTCAATGGCGTGACGTCGATCTGCGCCAAGGCCGGTATCACCACCGGCGATATCGACTATTTCCTCCACGGGACCACGGTCGCGACGAATGCCGTGCTTGAAGGCAAAGGTTCGCGCGTCGGCCTCGTAACGACCGAAGGCTATCGCCATATCCTCCAGATCGCGCGCAGCTTCGTGCCGGGCGGTCTGGCAGGCTGGATCATCTGGCCCAAGCCGACGCCGCTCGCCGCGCTGGAAGACACCGTGACGGTGAAGGGCCGCATTGATGCCGAGGGCAACGAAGTGCGCCCGCTCGATGATGCCGATATCCGCACGCAGCTTGGCCTGCTCAAGGCGCAGGGCGTGGAGGCGGTGACGGTGAGCCTGATCAACGCCTATGTGAGCGGCGCGCATGAAGTGCGGGTGGGCGAACTGGCGGCGGAAATCCTCCCCGGTGTGCCGGTTTCGCTGAGCCATCAGGTGCTCCCCGAAATGCAGGAGTACGAGCGTACGCTGACGACTGTCGCCAATGCGGCGGTGCGTCCGGTGGTGGGGCGCTATGTTTCCAACCTGCGTGACCGCCTCGCGGCCGAGGGCATGACCGGCAAGCTCTCGCTGCTGCGCTCGGACGGCGGGTTGATGTCTGCCCAGAAGGCCGAGGAGCATCCGGTCAACATCCTCATGTCCGGCCCTGCGGGCGGCGTGACGGGTGCGATCTGGGTCGGGCGCAATGCGGGTATCCGCAATATCCTGACGCTGGACGTTGGCGGCACCTCGACCGACGTGGCGCTGATCGAAAACCTCGAGCCGCGCCGCCAGCGCACGACCGAGGTGGGCCACCTTTCGGTCCGTGCCTCGGCGCTCGATGTGAAGACGGTGGGCGCGGGTGGCGGCTCGATTGCCTATGTTCCAGAACTGACCAAGGCTCTTCGGGTAGGCCCGCAATCTGCAGGCGCGGTGCCGGGGCCGGCGGCTTATGGCAAGGGCGGCGAATTGCCGACCGTGACCGACGCCAATGTCGTGCTCGGCTATCTTCCCGAGAACCTCCTTGGCGGCACCTTCCGGCTCGACCGCGAGGCTTCGACCAAGGCGGTGCAGACCATCGCCGACGCGCTGGGTATCGACCTGATGGCGGCAGCGCGCGGGATCATCGATATCGTCAACGAGAACATGTTCGGCGCGCTGCGCATGATCTCCGTGCAGCAGGGCTACGATCCGCGCCACTTCGCGCTGATGGGCTTCGGCGGGGCGGGTCCGCTGCATGTCAATGCCATTGCCCGTCTGCTCGGCGCATGGCCCGCGGTTTCGCCCGTTTCGCCGGGCGTGCTCTGCGCGCTGGGCGATGCGACAACGCGGATGCGCACCGAGACGGCGCGCAGCTTCTCGCGTCTCGCCACGCAGACCGAGGCGAGCGAGTTGATCGCGATTCTCGCCGAAATGGCAGCGCAGACGCGCGGCGAGTTGCTCTCTGACGGCGTACCCGAGGACGAGATCACCACGGAGTTCGAAGTCGACGTCCGCTATGCCGGTCAGGCCTTCGAAGTGCCGCTGACGATCTCGGCAGACGTGCTGGAAGCAGACGGCATTGCCGGGATCCTCGCGCGCTTCGATGCCGAGCATAAGCGCCTCTTCACCTTCAACATGGACACCCCGCACGAGATCGTGAATCTGCGCGCTGTCGCGCTCGGCCGCGCGCTCGATCTGCCGGCGGCCGAACTGCCCAAGGGTGACGGCAACCCGGCGGCGGCGAAGATGCGGGACCACACGCTGTGGATGGACGGGCGCGAGCAGGCCGCAGTGATCTATGATCGCGCCTTGCTGCGCGCCGGGGACGTGATCCCCGGGCCGGCCATCGTCTGCGAGATGGACTCCACCACGCTCATCGAAAGCGGCTGCGTCGGTACGGTCGATGCTGTCGGCAACATCCTGATCAATCTGGCCTGAGGAATAGCGACATGCCCGCAACCATCGTCCAGACGAACCCCGTCCCCTTCAACCGCGTTCCCATTGATCCGGTGACGCTCGACATCATCGAAAACGCGCTGCGCAATGCGCGCATCGAGATGGACGCGACGCTCGTGCGCACCGCGATGTCACCCGGCATCCGCGAGCAGGGCGACGCCTTCCCGCTGATCGCCGATCACACCGGAAAGATGATCGTCGGCCAGTTCGGCAGCTTTATCGGCGGTTTTCTCGACAACTTCGAGGGCACGCTCGAGGACGGCGACATGATTTTCCTGTCCGATCCCTATTCGGTCGATGGCGCGATCAGCCACTCGAACGATTGGCTGGTGCTGCTTCCGGTGTTCAAGGATGGGCGGCTGATCGCCTACACCTCGATGTTCGGCCACCAGAGCGACATCGGCGGCAAGGTCGTCGGCTCGATGCCGATCAATGCGCGCTCGATCTTCGAGGAAGGCGTGCGCATTCCGCCGGTGAAAATCTGGAAGAAGGGCGAATACAACGACGACCTGATGAAGCTCGTCATGCACCAGACCCGCAAGCCCGACTGGTGCCAGGCCGACCTCAACGCGCTGATCGCAGCCTGCCGGGTTGCCTCGCGCCGGGTCGTCGAGATGGCCGAGCGCTTTGGCGATGACGTTTATGTCTCGGCCACGCAGGACCTGCTGGCGCGCAACCACCGCGCGATGCAGGCGCTGATCGGCATGGCGATTGCCGAGGAGCCGGTGAGCTTCGAGGACTACATCTGCGACGATGGCATGGGCTACGGTCCCTACAAGATCAAATGCACGATGTGGCGCGAAGATGGAAAGGTCGTGCTCGATTTTGCGGGCACCGATCCGCAGAGCCAGGCCTCGATCAACTTCTTCCTTAACGAGAACATGTTCAAGATGTTCTTCGGCATCTACATGATCATGGTCTTCGATCCGCAGATCCTGTTCAACGACGGGTTCTACGATCTGATCGACGTGCGCATTCCCGAAGGCAGCTTGCTCAAGCCGAAGTTCCCGGCTGCCCTTTCGGGCCGGACCCATGCGCTGGGGCGGATCTTCGACATTCTGGGGGGTCTGCTGGGCCAGAAAACGCCCGAGTTCCTCAATGCAGCCGGGTTCTCGTCTTCTCCGCACCTGTTTTATTCGGGCAACGATGCGCGGCCCGGCAAGAAGGGTGAGTGGTTCCAGCTGTTCCAGATCGGCTTCGGCGGCATTCCGGGCCGTCCGATGGGCGATGGGCCGGACGGCCACTCGCTCTGGCCGGGCTTCACCAACGTGCCCAACGAGTTCCTTGAACGCTACTTCCCGATGCGGATCGAGCGCTATGAATGCGCAGCGGACAGCGGCGGGGCGGGGCTCCACCGCGGCGGCAACGGCATCCACATGACCTACCGCTTCCTCAGCGCCGGGACGATCTCGATCCACGACGACCGCTGGTTCGTCCCGCCCTGGGGCGTGAACGGCGGCGAACCGGGCCAACGCGCGCGCAAGGTGCTCGAGCGCGCCGATGGTACGAGCGTGATCGTGGGCAACAAGGTAGAGGATGTTGAAGTCGAGGCTGGCGATCAGCTACACTTCATCACCTGGGGCGGCGGTGGTTGGGGTGACCCGCTGGCGCGCGATCCGGCGCTGGTTGGGCTTGAGATCACGCAGGGCCTCGTGACCGCTGAAGGTGCGCGGGACTATGGCGTGGTCGCCGACGCTGCGGGCGTGGTCGATACGGCTGCAACCGAAGCGCTGCGGGCCGAGCTGCGCGCAGGCCGGGGCGAGCTGCCGTTGTTCAACTATGGTCCGGGTATCGAGGCGCTGCGCAGCGCCTGCGAAAGCGAAACGGGCCTCGCCGCGCCGATCCAGCCCGTGTGGCCGCATCTGGAAGCGGCGGAGTAAGCCGTGATGAATGCAAGCGCATTGAACGACATCCGCGTCGTTGAGCTGGGCCAGCTGCTGGCCGGGCCGTTCTGCGGCCAGCTCTTGGGCGACATGGGCGCTGACGTGATCAAGGTCGAGCCGCCGCACGTGAACGGGAAGGGCGGCGGCGACCCGATGCGCGATTGGGGCCAAGGCGCGGAGAAAGTGCAGTGGGAAGTGATCGCGCGCAACAAGCGCTCGGTTTCGGCCAACTTGCGCATTCCCGAAGGTCAGGCGCTGGTGCGGCGGCTGATCCGCGAGGCCGACGTGCTGATCGAGAACTTCAAGCCGGGCACGCTTGAGAAGTGGGGCCTTGGCCCCGATGTGCTGCTGGCCGAGCAGCCGGGCCTTATCATCGCGCGGATGTCTGGCTATGGGCAGGACGGGCCCTATTCGGACCGCGCCGGCTTTGGTGGCATCGGCGAGGCGATGGGCGGTTGGCGCTACATCGTGGGCGAGCCGGACCGGCCGCCGAGCCGGATGGGCGTCTCCATCGGCGATACGCTGACCGCGACTTACGGGTGCATGGGCGTGCTGGCGGCGCTGCACGTGCGCGAGAAAACTGGCAAGGGGCAGGTGATCGACGCGGCGCTTTACGAAAGCGTGCTGCAGGTCATGGAAGGCCTCGTGCCGGAATACGACCGCATGGGCCTGATCCGCGAGCGCTCGGGCTCGATCCTCAAGGGCATTGCGCCGTCCAACGTCTATTCGTGCAAGGACGGCGAGTTCATGATCGGGGCGAACAAGGATTCGCTGTGGAAGCGGCTTGCCACAGTTATGGGGCAGCCCGAACTCGGCGATGATCCGCGCTTTGCGACGCACCTGGCGCGCGGGGCAAACCAGACCGAGATCGACAATCTGATCAATGACTGGACCCTGACCAAGACGGTCGATGAAGTCGATGCGCTGATGATCGAGGCGTCGATCCCGGCGGGCCGCGTCTACCGCGCACCGGATATGCTCGCCGATCCGCACTTCGAGGCGCGCGGCGCGATCATCGAGGTGGAGACCGAGCGGTTTGGCGCACTCAAGATGCAGGGCGCGTTCCCCAAGCTTTCGGGCACGCCAAGCGGTGTGCGCCGTCCGGCGCCCGCCACGGTCGGGCAGCACAATGCCGAGATCTATGGCGGGCTGCTGGGGATGAGCGAGGCGGAACTGGCCGCGCTTGCCGCAGGCGGCGTGATCTGATGGCGCGCGGCGAGGCTGACCTTTCCGGCAACTATGCGGGCGCGTTCGATGGCGCGCTGCCGTTCGGGACGCGCCCCGCTGTCATCGTGATCGATATGGTCGAGGCCTACCTGCAGCCCGGCTCACCGCTCTATGCCGGGGTCGAGGATGCCGTGGCTAGCGCGGTGCGGCTTGTTGCGGCAGCGAGGGAATGCGGCGCGCCGGTGATTTTCACCAACGTGGAATACCAGCCCGGCGGCGCGGATGGCGGGGTGTTCTTCCGCAAGGTGCCCGCGCTCAAGGTGTTCGAGAAGGGTTCGCCGTTGGGGGCCTTCCCGGCGCATTTGAGCCCGGTGGACGGTGATTTCGTCATCACAAAGCGCTATGCATCGGCCTTCTTTGCGACGCATCTGGCAGCGACGCTGACCTCGCTGGGCGTCGATACGCTGGTGATCGCCGGGGTCTCGACCTCGGGCTGCGTGCGGGCGACCGCGCTCGATGCGTGCCAGAACGGTTTTCTGCCTTTCGTGGTGCGCGATGCCTGCGGGGACCGGCATGCCGCGCCGCACGAGGCGAACCTGTTCGATCTTCAGGCCAAATATGCCGAAGTCGTCAGCGAGGCGCGTGCGCTCGAACTCATGGCGGCAACTGTCACGCGCTGATCGGCTCTACCAGCGGGGCGAGCAACCGGGCCAAGGCAGCGCAGTGCTCTTCGTCCACCCGCGCGCCGAGTGCGGTCTCGATGGCCTCGGCATAGATCGGCCACATCGCGGCGCGCATTGCGCGGCCTTCTATCGTGAGGTGCAGCAGATAGCCGCGTGCATCTTCGGCGCAGGGCACGCGGGTCAAGAGGCACGCCTTGACCATGCGATCGACGAGGCGGGACAAGGCATATTGCTCGGTCCCCAGTATGGCCTGCAAATCGCGCGGGCGCTGCGCACCGCCGCGCTCGATGGCGAGCAGCACATCGTACCATTCGGGCGGCGGCAGGCCGAGTGCGCGCAGGGTCGCGGCGCAATGCTGGCTGGCGAGATCGGCTGCGCGGAGCAGGCGGGTCCACGCAAGCAGGGTGGTTGCGGCCGGCATGGCCATGGCGGGCAAGCCTTTCGATGCGGGTGCATGGGAAATTCCATGCCGATGCATCGATAAAATGATGCGACTGCATGGGAATGTCCATGCAAGTGCAACTACTTAGCGTGGTCTCTAGCCGGGCTCGCCTTCCAGTTCCTGCGGTTCGGGGGCGGTGAGGATCCGGTCGCGGGCGACGCGGGGATCGCCGGCTTCGACCTGCAGGGCGAGGCGTTCGCTGTCGCGCGCGCGGAACAGCGTTTCGGCCCGCGTGATCGCCTCGTTGCTGAGGCCGGCATTGTCGAGCGCGGCGCGGGCCATGGCGATGGCGGATTCGAAAGTTTCGCGCATGATCAGCGTGACGGGGGCATCGCGCAGTTTGATCACCGCGCGGCGATCGAAGGCGCGGACGAAGACGGCGGCGCGCGGGAAAGCTTCGTGGACAGCGGCCAGCATTGCCGCATCGAGCTGGTCCCCGTCGATGCAGAAAAGGATCATTTCGGCTTCGGCAGCGCCCGCCTGCCGGAGCATGTCGATCCGCGTGCCGTCGCCGAAGTAGACCTTGGCTCCGAAGGTGCCGGCAACGTCAATCATCTCCACATCGGTATCGATCAGCGTGACGGTGATGCCGCCCGCCTGCAGCACCTGACCCACGGCCTGCCCGAAGCGGCCGTAGCCGACGATCAGCGCATTCGCGCCGTCGTTGCTGGGGCCTTCGCGGGTGGCGGCGGTCTTGGGCACGGGTTCGGCGCGGAAGCGGCGGGTAGCCATCATCAGGAACGGCGTGGTCGCCATCGAAAGGGTGACGACAGCGCCGAACAGGCTGGCCGCTTCCGGGGCGATCAGCAGGGCATGGCTCGCCTGTGTGAACAGCACAAAGCCGAATTCGCCGCCCTGGCTCAGCAGCAGGCCAAGCGCGAGCGCGCCGCGCCAGGGCACGCCGAACAGCCGCGCGAGGCCGAACATGACCGCGGCCTTCACCGTGATAAGCATCAGCGCCATCGAAATGACGAACAGCGGATCGCGCGCGATGGCGCCAAGATCGAGCATCATGCCGACCGCGAGGAAGAACAGCCCGAGGAGGATCGAACGGAACGGTTCGACGTCGGCTTCGAGTTCATGGCGGTAGGGGCTGTCGGCCAGCATGACCCCGGCAATGAAGGCACCGAGCGCAGTCGAAAGGCCAAGCAACTCCATCACCGCGCCCGCTGCCATCACGGTGAACAATGCGGCGACGATGAACATTTCGCGCTCGCCAAGATTGCCGATCAGGCGGAACAGCGGGCGGATGAGGAAGCGCCCCGCCGCCACGAGGCCCGCAATGGCCGCCACCGTTTCGAGCGCGAGCAGCCAGCCCGGCGGGCCGCCGAGATCGGCCGGATTGCGGCTCAGCGCGGTGATGATCGTGATCAGCGGGATGATCGAGAGATCCTGGAACAGCAGGATCGAAAAGGCGCGCTCGCCAAAGCGGGTCTTGAGGCGCCCGGACGATTGCAGCATCGGCAGGACCTGCGCGGTGGATGAAAGCGCCAGCGGCAGACCCAGCGCGAGCGCGGCGGCGGAGGAGAAGCTGGTCGTCAGCATGATCGCCCCGGCAAGGGCAAGCCCGCAGATCGAGACCTGCAGCAGGCCGAACCCAAGGATATCGCGCTTCATCTTCCACAGCTTGGAAGGATCGAGTTCCAGCCCGACCAGGAACAGCAGCAGCGTGATGCCAAGCTCGGCAAAGCCCAGCTTCTGCTCGGCATCGCCGACCATATTGAGCACGAACGGCCCCAGCATCGCGCCAGCGACCAGATAGCCCAGCGTCGCGCCGAGGCCGAGGCGGCGGAACAGCAGCACGAAGGCCAGCGCAAAGCCCAGCAGCAGGAAACCGTCGTGCATGATCGAGGCGGGGTGGGGAGAGGTCACCCACCGGTTGTCAGGCTTCGCGCTCTCAAGGTCAACAGTCCGTGCCGGTCCTAGTCTATTGACATTGATGTAGGCAGCGTGGTTCCTTGCGTCCGTTGATCACAAGGGAGAGATTCATGTCTGTTGCCGGCAAGTATGAATGCGTGACCCGTTCGCCGATGGGCGATCAAACCTCGATCCTTACCGTCGATGTCGACGGGGGCGGCTTCAGCGGCAGCAATTCCGGGCCGATGGGCAATATGGAGATTACCGGTGGCACGGTTGATGGTAACACCATCAGCTGGTCGAGCGACATCACCGTGCCGATGCCGATGAAGCTCGATTGCACCGCGACGATCGACGGCGATGCCCTGACCGGAACTGTGACCGCAGGCATGTTCGGCAGCTTCCCGATGACCGGCAAGCGCATCGGCTGAGAATGCCGGGGGGAGGGCACTGTCCTTCCCCCGCTTTGCCCTAGCGCGCGCGAATCCGCTTGAACGTGCCGGAGAACGCCAGCGCCGGCTCGCCGTCCGCAGTAATCAGGCCGCGCGCGAAGACCAGGCTGCGGCCGGCGCGGATCACTTCGCCGCGGGCTTCCAGCATCTGTCCCGCGCGCGCAGGCCCCACGAATTCGGCATTGAAGGTGACGGTGACGCCGCTCATCTCCTCGCCCGTCGCGCTGGCGATCATGAACAGCGAGAAATCGCCGAACGTCATCAAGCAGCCGCCGTGGATGCTGCCATGTGCGTTGCAGTTCTTCGCGCGCGGCCTGAATCCGGTCACTACCCCTTGTTCGTCGCGGCGGACATAAAACGGGCCGACATCATCCTCGAACGGATCGTTGCCCGCCCAGTGATACCATCCGGCCCAATCCGGATCGGTCGCGGGTTCCAGCTTTCCTGCAAATGGCGGCGTTTCGGTCGTCATGGAGTCGGTCTATCCGTACTGATGGCGTGCTTGCCCTAGGGAAGGAATTGGATTTCGGCCAGCATGAGCCGCCGGGACATGATCGGTTCGCGCGTGACAGCTCAGCGCGCCCGCCTTTCCTGACAGCCCACTGCGTAAACGTCCTGTGCCGGATTTGTGTTTTTCCGGTTGAATCGGCGGGATAAGTGTGATTCTGTCAAATTGATGAAACGCCGCAACACTTCCCTCAAGTTACCGCGCGAGAGCATGACGCAGACCTTTGCGCTCGTCGCGCTGCTGCTGCTGGGCGCGGTGGCGCTTGCCGGGCCGAGCGGCGTGCTGGCGTGGACCGAGAACGCCCGCCTGCTCGAGCAACGGCAGGCCGAGGTGAAGCAGCTCCAGGCCGAGCGTGACCGGCTCCGCAACCGGGTCAATCTCCTCGATCCGCGCCATGCCGATCCTGATCTGGTTGGCGAATTGCTGCGGTCGGATCTCAACGTGGCGCATCCGGACGAGATCGTCATCCAGCGCAAGTGATGCCATACGGCATCCCCAGCGCGAATCTCTCGGAGCACCACTGACCATGACCGTCCACCACGGACACGATGATGACGATCCGGTTGAGGACGGCAAGATCCCGGTCCCCGCGCATGTGCAAGATGCGATCCGCACGCTGATCCGCTGGTCGGGCGACGATCCGGAACGCGAAGGCCTGCTCGATACACCGCGCCGCGTGGCCCGTGCCTGGAAGGAATACTGCCAGGGCTATGCCGAGGATCCGGCATCGCACCTTGCACGCCAGTTCGAGGAAGTGGGCGGCTACAACGAACTCGTGCTGCTGAAGGACATTCCCTTCCAGTCGCATTGCGAGCACCATATGGCGCCGATCATCGGCAAGGCGGCGATTGCCTATCTGCCGCGCGACAAGGTGGTGGGAATTTCCAAGCTGGCGCGGGTGCTCAACGCTTATGCGCGGCGGCTGCAGATCCAGGAACGGCTGACTGCCGAAGTGGCCACCTGCATTTGGGACAATCTCAAGCCCCACGGCGTGGCGGTGGTGATCGAAGCACAGCACGGCTGCATGACCGGGCGCGGCGTGCGCACACCGGGCGTGGGCATGGTGACGAGCCGCATGATGGGTACGTTCCTTGAAGACAATCGCAGCCGCAAGGAAGTGCTCAGCCTGATGGGCTACTGACAGGCAAAGGATCGGCGGACATATGCAGGGATTTGCTAGACTGGCCGCCGTGTCACTTGCGCTTGCCGCACCCGCCGGATGGGCGGCACCGGCCATCCCGCCAGCGATCTACACCGATCCCCCCGCCGATCCGGCGCATCCGGCGCGGATGGAGGTGCTCCATATCCCGAGCGGCGGGGTGGAGATCAACGGCGTGGCTTATCTGGCCGCCGGGGCCGGACCGCACCCGACGGTCGTGATCTGCCACGGCCTTCCGGGCAACGAGAAGAACCTCGATCTGGCGCAGGCGCTGCGGCGGCAGGGCTGGAATGCGATCACGTTCAACTATCGTGGTTCGTGGGGAAGCCCGGGCGCTTTCCGCTTCGGCCAGAATCCGGAGGACGCCCGCGCGGTGCTGGCGTTCCTGCGGGTGCCCGCGAACGCCGTGCGTTTTGGCATCGACACCGCGCGGATGGCGATGGTCGGCCACTCGATGGGCGGGTGGGTTACGGCCTTGGCCGGTTCGCAGGAACCGGACCTGCGCGGCCTTGTGCTGATTTCTGCCGCCGATTTCGGGCATGTCGGCCAGATGCCGGATCTGGAACGGACCAAGCTGGTTGCTGACAACAGCGAAACGCTCAACAATTCGGTGCAGGCGCTCTCGGCCGAGCTCGCGGCGCATGCCAGTGAGTGGGATTACGTGAACCGTGCCGAGGCACTGAAGGCCATGCCGCTACTGGTGCTCACGTCGGACGATGGTCTTGCTACGGAAGGCGATGTGCTCGTTGCCGCCGTGCGCAAGGCAGGTGGCACCAAGGTCCAGGCTGCCCATGTCGCCACCGACCACGGCTGGTCCGACCACCGCATCGATCTTGAGGCGCGCGTGATCAGCTTCCTGGAGCCGCTGCTCGCGCCGGGCTGACTGGCGCACAGCAATCAAATATTACCAAGCAGTCGCTTTCTGCACATCGGATCATGCCTATCTTTCGTTTGGACCCGGCCATAACCGGGCCAAGGCAGGAGACAGGACAATGAGACGATGCACGCTTGCCGCCGCAGCGGCGGCAACTCTGGCGCTGGGTGCTCCGGTGCTGGCCATGGAACACAAGACCATCATCGATCATCCCGTAGGCACGATCGCAGCGGACTATTCAGGCAAGAGCCGGGTTTCGCTGCAGCAGGTCGGCAGCGTTAGCGTCGGCGGGCGTCCGGAAACACTTCGCTGCCGCTGGACGGTTTCGCTGGTTGTGGAGCGGCAGGCAAGGCTCGGTTCCGGACAGGAGGCGCGGCGAACGCTGGCGCAGTCCGATGTGGTGAAGGGGTCCGCGCCGGGTTGGTGCCCGCAGCGCGATCAGGCGGCGGAGCGCTTGGCGGCGAAGCACCGCGACGACCTTCACGCCGCGCTGATGGCGCTGGTCGAGCAGGACCGCGCGCTGATCCTGGCCGAGGCAGACAGGATGCGGGGGACGCCGCGCGAGGGCTAGAGCCGGAGCCGTGACAGTCCGGATAATGCTGAGGCTGGCCGGAGCCATCGTGCTTCTGCCAGCCGGTGCGGCATGGGCGCAGCCGCTTGAGGCCGGAGCCGAAGCAGTCAGCGATGATGTGCGCGCCGGCATCAGCTGGAGCGGCGGCCGGGCCTCGGCCTCTGCCGATGCGCGGCTTGATCTTGGCGCCATGGATGTATCGCTGCGGCTGGCCACGTTGCGACGCGCGCCGCGTCATGCGGGCGCGGATCTCGTGGCCGATGTGGCCATCGGCCGCGACTGGGCGCTCGGTCCGGTCATTCTCCGCACCGAGGCGGTGGGCCATGTCTTTGCCGGCGCATCCCAGAGCATGGACTTCGGCGAACTGGTCCTGGGCGTCCGATACGGGCTTGGTCCGCTGCGCCTTGCCGCGACAGCGTGGTATGCGCCGCATCAGAGCACGATCGGCGGCGACAACTTGCATCTGCGCGTCGGTGCGGATGCAGGCCTGCCGGGCGTCCCCATCACCTTGTTGGCGAGCATCGGCCATACGGCGGGGGGCGGGCAGGGTCTGCGTACAACGCGTCTACGTCCCGCCGGTGACTACACCGACTGGAAGCTCGGCGCAGAGTATGCGCGCTACCCGCTGAGCCTGGGGCTCGAGTATGTGGGGACGACGGTTGCGACGAGCGGGGCCCCAGCTGGTCCGTTTGCCGATCCATCAGGCGCGGATGATCGGGTTGTCGCGCGGGTGCGCCTGTCGTTCTGAGGGGCTGGTTACTCTGAAATTGCATCGATCAATGTGCGAGTTTTGATGGCAAAACCCGATCACTGCGATGAACTTTACTCGCTTCCGGCTCAAAGCGACTAGGCGTAGTTTTGTTCCATCGAATACGCGATGGAGTCTTTCACCATGAACATGCAGACCGGCGATGCAGCGGGCGGTTGCCCAGTCCACAAGGACGCCGCGCGCGCCCTCCTGGGCCGTACCAACAAGGACTGGTGGCCCGAGGCGCTGCCGGTCGACATTCTCCATCAGGGCGGCGTTTCGCCCGATCCGACCGATCCCGGCTTCGACTATGCCGAAGCCTTCAAGGCGCTCGACTACGCAGCGCTCAAGGCCGATCTCACCGCGCTGATGACCGATAGCCAGCCGTGGTGGCCAGCGGATTATGGGCACTACGGCCCGTTCTTCATCCGCATGGCGTGGCACGCGGCTGGCACCTATCGCACAGCAGACGGACGCGGCGGTGCGAACAGCGGGCAACAGCGGTTTGCCCCGCTCAATTCCTGGCCCGACAATGGCAACCTCGACAAGGCGCGGCGGCTGCTCTGGCCGATCAAGCAGAAGTACGGGAAGCACATCTCGTGGGCGGACCTTTTCGTGCTGGCGGGCAATGTCGCGATAGAATCGATGGGTGGGCCGGTGTTCGGCTTCGGCGGCGGCCGGGCCGACGTCTATGAGCCCGAGCGCGACATCTACTGGGGGCAGGAATCGAAGTGGGTCGATTCCGCCGAAACGCGCATCCAGCCTGACAAGGGCACGCAGCTCGAAGAACCGCTCGCTGCGATCCAGATGGGGCTGATCTACGTGAACCCCGAAGGACCGGGCGGGGTGCCCGATCCGCTGGCATCCGCGCGCGACATCAAGATCACGTTCGCGCGCATGGCGATGGATCTGGAAGAGACCGCCGCGCTCACCGCGGGCGGCCACACCTTCGGCAAGGCCCACGGCGCAGGCGATGCCGCGCTGGTCGGCCCGGCGCCCGAAGCGGCGGACATCACCGCGCAAGGGTTCGGTTGGCTGAGCACCCACGGCAGCGGCGTGGGCGGCGATGCGATTACCAGCGGCATCGAGGGCGCGTGGGTCAACACGCCGACGGAATGGTCGGGCAACTACTTCCGCCTGCTGCTCGACTATGACTACGAACTGGTCCGCTCGCCCGCAGGTGCGCACCAGTGGCAGCCGGTTGGCCAGCGCGAGGAGGACATGGCGCCGGCGGCGGATGATCCGGCGCGGCGCGTGCCGACGATGATGACGACCGCCGATATGGCGCTCAAGATGGACCCGGAGTTCCGCGCGATTGCCGAGCGGTTCCGCCACGATCACGAAGCGTTCAAGGATGCCTTCGCGCGGGCCTGGTTCAAGCTGACCCACCGCGACATGGGGCCAAAGGCGCGCTACCTCGGCCCCGAAGTCCCGGCGGAAGACCTGATCTGGCAGGATCCGGTACCGGCGGGCCGGATGCCGCTTGAAGGCGAAATCGCGGCGTTCAGGCAAGCGATCCTCGCATCGGGCGTGGCACCTGCGGCGCTGATCAAGGCGGCCTGGGCTTCGGCCTCGACCTATCGCCGCACCGATCACCGCGGCGGTGCCAACGGTGCACGCATCCGCCTGGCCCCGCAAAAGGACTGGGCGGTGAACGATCCGGCAGAACTCGCCCAGGTCCTCGGCGTGATTGATAGCTTGCGCGGGAACCTCTCGTTGGCCGACGCCATCGTGCTGGCCGGCACTGCCGCTGTCGAAGCGGCGGCGAGGGCAGGCGGTTTCGAAGGTGCGGTGCCCTTCACCGGCGGACGCGGGGATGCGAGCGCGGAGTGGACCGATGCGGCAAGCTTTGCGGTGCTGGAGCCGCGCGCCGATGGCTTCCGCAACTACCTCGCGGCGAAGCACTCGGTGAGGACTGAGGAACTGCTGATCGACCGGGCTTCGCTGCTGGGTCTGTCAGCGCCGGAAATGGCCGTGCTCGTGGCGGGACTGCGGGTGCTTGGTGCAAACCAGGGTGGCAGCGACCTTGGCGCGTTCACCGACCGGGTGGGCGTGCTTAGCAACGACTTCTTCGTCAACCTGCTCGACATGGGCACGGTGTGGGGCGCGGTTGAAGGCAGTGGCGAGGAACTCTTCACGGGCCGCGACCGCGCGACCGGCGAAGTGAAGTGGCGGGCGAGCCGGGCCGACCTCGTGTTCGGATCGAACAGCCAGTTGCGCGCAGTGGCGGAAGTCTATGCCGAAGCGGGCGGCGACGCGAAGTTCCTGCGCGATTTCGTGAAGGCCTGGACCAAGGTGATGAACGCGGATCGCTTCGATCTGGCGTGATGGTTGAACCCGCCGGGCACATCGTGTGCCCGGCGGCTCAGTCCGCGAGGCTGCGCTTGAACAGCCGCTTGATCAGCCATGGTTCAAGCACCCGGCCGAGCAGCCAGAGGGCTGCGAAGATGCTGGCAAAGACATAGGCGGGCGTGGGCGAGAAGCCCTTCTTCTCCTCACCCCCGTCCTTTTTCTTGTCCCCGGCGCCCTTCGCGGCGTCCTTCTTCTCGTCCTTGGGCTTTTCGGGAGCGGGCGCGCCGAGGAACTTGTCGACCGGGTTGAGCTGGATCTCGCCCTTCTTGTTCTTCTTGGCGTCGTCCTTCTTCCCCTTTTCCTCGGCCTTGGGCTTTTCGAGCGTGCCGAGGAAAACCGTGAGCTGGCCAACCGCGAGGAACAGCAGCGGAGCCAGGAAGCAATAGAGCAGCGCGCGGCTGACGAGATGGTAGTGCAGTACGGCGCCTTCGCCCGCTGCCTCGATCCGCAGCGTGCCGGAATCGACGATCGACAGCGGATCCTGCGCCAGTTGGTCCTTCTTGGTCACCCGAAGCGTTTCACCCATGCGGGCGTGGGTGGTTCCAGCATGAGCGAAGAGCGGATCGAGCCGCGCAAACGCCTCCTCCGCGCCCTGGCCGGGGGGAAGCGGAACTTCGCCGCGGATCTGCCAGATCCATGTGATCAGGCGCCGGAGCGAGGCCTTTTCGGCAGGGGAGGGGCGGGCTTCCATCCCCGATACGCCGAGCGATACCACGTGTTATTCCGCCGGGACCGCAGTGTGATCCGCGAAGAACGGCTCGCGCGATCTGCGCTCCTTCCACGCCTTCCACCCTTCGGTGAACGGGTAGAGCATCTGCTCGCGGATCGACATGCGGCGGCCGCCTTCCATGCCGAGCAACTCAGCCTCGCCATCGATGCAAGTGCCGAACAGGCGGTCGATGAAGATGAAGGTGTTGGCGTAGTTGCTGCGGGTCGATTCAAAGTCTTGCGAATGGTGCAGGCTGTGATGCTCGGTGGTGTTGAACGTCCAGCGCCACCAGCGCGGGCTGTTGAAGCGCACGTTGATGTGTTGGTAGGCGCCCACCGACATGCCGATGGCACCCGCCAGCAAGAACGCGCGCGGCAGGAAGTCGAACAGGCCGCCGATGCCGAGCCCGATCAGGAACAGCTCCACCGGATTGCCTACCGCGCCCTTATGAACGTTGAGCTGGGTGATGTAGTGATGCACCGAGTGCGGCAGCCACAGCGGGTACCAATTGTGCATCCCGCGATGCATCCAGTACTGGCCGAAATCGAAGATGAAGATGATCAGAAAAGCCTGCAAAAGCAGCGGCAATCCCGTAAACCACGCGAATTTCTCAAGATGCAGGCCGCCCTGGATCGCCTCGATCGCGACATCGCTGCCGATGTAGTTTTCCGCAAGATTCACCATGGTGGCCGATACGCCGACATAGAACAGGTCGGTCGCCAGTTCTTTCCAGGTGATCTGCCAGCTTTTGTGGCGCGGGTTGGTGAGTTCGAGGATCTGCAGGATTACGCGGAAGCCGATCCCGATACCGATCGCGGTCGAAGCCTTCGCGATGGAATTAGGCGCATAGTACCAGAAAGCGATCATCCCGAAAAAGACTGCGGGCTGAAACCAGGTGAAGAACAGGCGCTTGAACGGCCCCCCTTCGACCTTGGGAATGTTGTCCCACCCGATCGTTACCGGCGACTGGGCACCAACAATCCGTTTTCCGACTCGAATACCGTCCATCACGCGTCCCCATGGTGCGGTGCAGCGAACGGGAGGATGGCAAATATTTGACGGTCGTCAAGCCCGTAGCACCGGCGCTTTAGGGCCAATTCATGCCGCAGTGCCGCGCTGTATGCGCTGCACTGCGGCATGAGTATTACGATTTATTACCTCACAGGTTCTCGAGCACATACTCGGCCGAGGAAACCTTGAAGTCGCCCGGCGCTTCGACATGGAGTTGCTCGACCGTGCCATCATTGACGACCATGGCAAAACGCTGGCCGCGAATGCCGAGACCGAAGCCGGTGCCGTCCATCGTGAGGCCGAGCGCCTTGGCGAAATCGCCGTTGCCGTCCGCCAGCATGGTGACGTCGGCCGAACCGGCGGCGGCGCCCCAGGCCTTCATCACGAAGGGATCGTTCACGGCGGTGCAGGCGATCTCGTCGATGCCCTTGGCGCGGATCTCGTCGGCCTTCTGCACAAAGCCGGGCAGGTGCTTGGCCGAGCAGGTTGGGGTGAAGGCGCCGGGGACCGAAAACAGCGCAACGCGCTTGCCGGCAAAGTAGTCAGCGGACTGCACCGCATCGATGCCATCGGCGGTGGCTTTCACCAGCTTCACGTCAGGCAGCTTGTCTCCAACCGCAATCGTCATGGGCAAGGATCCTCTTTGTTGTGTTGATCTGTGCGTTGGTGCGCATGGGCCGATATAGGCCCGGTGTGTGACAGCGCAACCGCCGCCGATATGGTAAGTCCGCTTCACCGCGGGCCTTTAAGGACAGGTAAATCCCGAGCGCGCTTCCGGTTCCCGAACGCCGGAGGCTTTGTGGGCAATTTCGGGACATGCCGCTGGACAATCTGGCGACGATGACAGCCGCGCTTGCTGAAATTGGCGACGAGGAGCTGGCGCAGTTGGCTGGGCTTCCCATCCGGCGAATGAGATCCGGCATCGCCCGAAAGTGATATAAAGACTTCTTTATATCCCCATTGCGCATTGGTGAGAGGCCCGCTAAGAGAGTGGCAATCCTGCCATCGTCTTGGCGGGCTTTTTCGTTTGATCTGCAATCTTGGAGACTGCCTCGTGGCCAGCGTGCTTGACGCCCGTAAAGACTATGTGATCGCCGATATCGGCCTTGCCGACTTCGGGCGCGCCGAAATCAGGATTGCCGAGACCGAAATGCCCGGCCTCATGGCCCTGCGCGAGGAATTCGGCGCGTCGCAGCCGCTCAAGGGCGCGCGCATCACCGGCTCGCTCCACATGACGATCCAGACCGCCGTGCTGATCGAGACGCTGACTGCGCTCGGCGCCGAAGTGCGCTGGGCGACTTGCAACATCTTCTCGACGCAGGACCACGCCGCCGCCGCGATTGCCGCGTCGGGCGTGCCGGTCTTCGCGATCAAGGGCGAGAGCCTCGCCGAATACTGGGATTATGTCGGTTCGATCTTCACCTGGGACGCCGAAACCCCGGGCCAGACTGCCAACATGATCCTCGACGATGGCGGCGATGCCACCATGTTCGCGCTGTGGGGCGCCCGCGTTGAGGCTGGCGAGACGCTGTTCGAGCCGAGCAACGCCGAAGAGATCGAGTTCGTCCGTGCGCTCAAGGCTTTCCTCAAGGCTAAGCCGGGCTACCTGACCGAGACGGTCAAGAACATCAAGGGCGTCTCGGAAGAGACCACCACGGGCGTGCACCGGCTCTATCAGATCGCCAAGGAAGGCAAGCTGCCGTTCCCCGCGATCAACGTGAACGATTCGGTGACCAAGTCGAAGTTCGACAACCTTTATGGCTGCAAGGAATCGCTGGTCGACGCGATCCGCCGCGCCACCGATGCCATGCTCGCCGGTAAGGTCGCCTGCGTTGCCGGCTTCGGCGATGTCGGCAAGGGTTCGGCCGCCTCGCTCCGCAACGGCGGCGCGCGCGTCATGGTCACCGAAATCGATCCGATCTGCGCGTTGCAGGCGGCTATGGAAGGCTATGAAGTCGTGACGATGGACGAGGCGGTCAAGCGCTGCGACATCTTCGTGACCGCCACCGGCAACGAGGACGTGATCACCGCCGACCACATGAAGGCGATGAAGCCCATGTCGATCGTGTGCAACATCGGCCACTTCGACAGCGAGATCCAGATTGCGGCGCTCGACAACTACAAGTGGACCGAAGTGAAGCCGGGCACCGACCTCGTCGAGTTCCCGGATGGCAAGCAGATCATCATTCTGGCCAAGGGCCGCCTGGTGAACCTGGGCTGCGCCACCGGCCACCCCAGCTTCGTGATGAGCGCGAGCTTCACCAACCAGACGCTGGCGCAGATCGAGCTGTTCACCAACCCCGAGCAGTACAAGAACGACGTCTACGTGCTGCCCAAGCACCTCGACGAGAAGGTCGCGGCGCTGCACCTCGCCAAGCTTGGTGTGCAGCTCTCGAAGCTGAGCGAAAAGCAGGCGGCCTACATCGGCGTGCCCGAGCAGGGCCCGTTCAAGCCGGACCACTATCGCTACTAAGCTTCACTGGAGGTCTGCGGCCTCCACTGGACGGAACGAGGCCCGCGCTGATGCGCGGGCCTTTTTCGTGCGCCCATCCCACAGCTTGTGGCCTGCCTGACATTGTAATTTGCCGCGCCGCACCCTAGCCAAGCAGGGATGGTCCTGCCGCCGTTTGCCCTTGTTCTTGTTGCGCTTGTCCTTGCTGCCTGGACGCTGGGGGCCGCGTGGGCGGTTCTGTCCGCCCGCGCGCGCCTCGCTCGGGCCGAAGCGACGCAGCGTCTGGCCCGCCGGCTTTCGCGCATGATCGAGGAAGCGCCCGCGTTGCCCCTGCTGGTGCGGGCGGACGGACGAATCGAGGGGCCTTCGCGGCTCGCGGGCTGGCTCGGGCTCGATGCAGTGCCTGGCTTCCTCAGCGAACTGGATGCCGGCGAAGTGGGGCTCGACGAAGTTCAGCTCTCGCAGCTCAGCGATGCGGTGCGCAAGGCGCAAAAGACCGGCGCGCCGTTCGAGCTGGCGCTAAGCCCGCGCGGCGGCAAGCGCAGCCTTGGTGCGCGGGGCCATCTCGCCGATCCGCAGGTCTCGCCGGGCGGCGCGGCGCTCGTGTGGTTCTTCGACTTTACCGAAAGCGTAGCCGAGCTGCGCCGGTTGCGCGCCGAGGCCGCCTCTGCGCGGGCCGATTTTTCCGCGCTCGCGGGCCTGATCGAGGCGGCACCGCTGCCGATGTGGTTCCGCGGACCGGACATGGCGCTGCGCCTCGTCAACAGCGCCTATGTCAAGGCAGTCGGGGCCTCCAGCGCGGCGGATGTGGTCTCCGCAGGAACCGAACTGATCGAACCGATCGATGGGGTGAGCGCGGCCAAGATCGCCCAGCAGGTCTTCAACCGCCGCCTGGCCGTCGAACGGGTGGTCTCGGCGACCATCGGCGGGCAGCGCCGGTCGATCCGCGTCTCGGATCTGCCGTTGGGGGACGACGGGGTTGCCGGCTACGCGGTCGATACCGAGGAAATGGAGGAGTTGCAGCGCCAGTTCCGCCGCTTCCGCGAGGCGCAGCGCGAGATGCTCGATACGCTCTCGGCGGGGATCGCGCAGTTCGACGAGAAGCGCAATCTGGTCTTCGCCAACCAGCCGTTCCTGCGCATCTTCAGCGTGCCGCAGGCCTGGGTGGTCGATACGCCGCCGTTCGACCGCGTGCTCGACCGCATGCGCGACAGCGCGCGCCTGCCCGAAGTGCGCGACTTTCCGGAATGGCGGCGCGAGCGGCAGGGCTGGTTCCTTTCGCGCGAGCCGCGGGAGGAATCATGGCATCTGAGCGACGGCACCCATCTGCGCGTGATCGGTCAGCCGATGCCGGACGGCGGCCTCCTCATGATCTTCGAGGACCGCACCGAGCAACTCCAACTTTCCGCGACGCGCGATACCTTGCTGCGCACGCGCACGGCGACCTTCGACAATCTGTTTGAATCGCTGGCAGTGTTCGGCCCTGATGGCCGTCTGCAACTGTGGAACCGCCGCTTTGCCAGTGAAATGGGGCTGGAGGAGGAATTCCTCGCCACGCATCCGCGCGCAGATGCACTGCTGAGCCGGATGGCCAAGATGCTCAAGCGCCCCGCGCAAGTGAGCACGATTGGCCAGGTCATTCAGTCCGCATCGCTGGAGCGCAAGCAGCAGAGTGGGCGCATCCTGCTCGCCGATGGACGCTCGTTCGCGATCGCGGGCGTGCCGCTACCCGATGGCAACGGGCTGCTCACCGTGCTCGACATCACCGATTCCGAAAAGGCCGAGGCAGCGCTGCGCGAACGCAATGCGGCGCTGGTCGAAGCGGATGCGGTCAAGACGCGCTTCATCGCCAACATGAGCTATGAATTCCGCACCCCGCTCACCTCGATCGGCGGGTTTGCCGAACTGCTTCAGAGCGGGATTGCAGGCGATCTCACCACGCAGGCGCAGGAATACGTGAGCGCGATCCTCACCTCGGTCGAGCGGCTTGGCGAGCAGATCGAGAACGTGCTCGATCTTTCGCAGAGCGAGGCGGGAACCCTGCCGCTGGCGGCCGAGCCGGTCGATCTGTTTCCGCTGCTGGGCGACGTGGTGCGCGAGCGGGCGGAGCGGCTGACCGGGGCGGAGATCACGCTCGACTTGCGCGGCAGCTCCGCCATCGGCAGCGCAACCGGAGACCGCAAGCGGCTGCGGCGCCTGTTCGGCCAATTGATCGACAATGCGATTACCGCGACCCCGAAGGGCGGGCGCATCCTTGTCGAAGCCTCGCGCCGAAAGGGCGGCAAGGGCGGGAAAGGTGCGCTGCAGGTGGTCGTCTCCGACAATGGGCAGGGGATGGACCCGGCGCAACTTGCCCGCGCGCTCGAAGGGCTCAAGATCAGTGCTGACGGCCGTTCGGTGGAGCGGCGCGGCGGGGTCGGCCTGCCGCTCGTTCGCCAGCTTGTCGCCGCGCATGGCGGTTCGTTCGAACTGCTTTCTGAAAAGGGTGAGGGAACCAGCGCCGTGGTGACGTTACCTTGAGGGAATTTGGACCATGAGGGACTTTGGGCCGTGAAGGAGTTCTGGCCATGATCATACCGCTCACGGACCTTTCCGCGACTGACGCACTCGCCCGCCGGATCGCCACGCTGCTGCATCCCGGCGATGTGATCGCGCTCAGCGGCGGGCTCGGCGCTGGCAAGACAACGCTTGCGCGCGCGATTATTGCGGCGCTTGGCTACCAGAGCGAAGTGCCCAGCCCCAGCTTCGCGATCATCGAGGTTTATGATCCCCCGGCGCTGCGGATGCGCGTGGTCCATGCCGATTTCTACCGGCTTGAAGACCCCGAAGAGGCGGCCGAACTTGGCCTCGACGATTACCGCGCCGATGCCGTGCTGATCGCGGAATGGCCCGAACACGCTGGCGGTTTCGCGCATGAACCGGCGTGCTTGTCGATAAGGCTGGAAATCCTTGAAAACGAGCGCGTCGCCATTGTCGAGGCGGGGCCTGATTGGCTAGAGCGCAGGGGATGGACGTGACCTCCACTGCAATGCAGGCCCCTGAAAGCGCTCTTCCCGAGGGCGCGCACCCGTTTCTTGTCGCCGCTGGCTGGGGCACAGCCGTGGTCGAGCCGATCCCGGGCGATGCTTCGGCGCGGCGCTATTTCCGCCTCCGACGCCCGGGCTCCACAGCCATGCTGATGCATGCGCCGCCACCGGGTGAAGATCCTGAGCCGTTTCTGCGTGCCGCGCGCTGGCTTGACGCCAACGGCATGCGCGCGCCGCAGATATTTGCCGAGGATGCGGCAAAAGGCTTCGTGTTGCTGCAGGATTTCGGCGAAGTGCGTATGCGCGAATACGTCGATGCCTGGCCGCAGGACGAGCGCGAGATCTATACCCATGCGGTCGATGCGCTGCTGCAGTTGCACCGCCTGCCGCCCGGGCCCTTCACGCTCTATTCGCTAGCCGAGTACCAGCGCGAGGCGCGGTTGTTCGTCGAATGGTACTGCCCGGTGCAGGGGCTTGGCGTCGATCATACCGGGTGGACGCAGGCGTGGGAGCAAGTGCTCGGCCCACTGCTTTCGCGCCAGCGTCCGGGTGTGACGGTGCTGCGCGACTATCATGCCGAGAACATCATGCTTCATGGCGGACTGGGCAAGCAGGGCCTGCTCGATTTCCAGGACGCGCTGGTCGGACACGCGGCCTACGATCTCGTATCGTTGCTGCAGGATGCCCGGCGCGATGTCGATCCGGCAATCGAGCGGGCCATGCTCGACCACTATATCGCGGTGAGCGGCGCGGACGCCCATTTTGAGGAGGACTATGCGCGGCTCGGGGCGCAGCGCAACGCCAAGATCGTGGGCATTTTCGTGCGGTTGTGGCGGCGCGACGGCAAGCCGCGCTACCTCGATTACATCCCGCGCGTGTGGGGCCTGTTGGAGCGTGATCTGGCGCATCCGGTGCTGGCCCCTGTTGCGCGCTGGTTCGATGCCAATGTGCCGGCGGAGCTGCGCGATCCAGCGAAGCGGCTTGGCGGGACGTTCCCGGCATGACGAAGCGCGATGGTTCTTTGGCCAGCGATGTCGCGATGGTGCTCGCCGCCGGGATCGGCAAACGCATGCGCCCGCTGACTGCCACTCGGCCCAAGCCGCTGGTGCGCGTGAACGGCCGCGCGCTGATCGACCACAGCCTCGACAAGCTGGTCGAGGCGGGAGTTTCGCGCGCGGTGGTGAACGTGCATTACCTGCCCGGGCAGATCGAGGCGCATCTTGCCCAGCGCAGCGCGCCTGCCTTCGCCGTTTCGGACGAGCGTGAGGCGCTGCTCGAGACGGGCGGCGGCATGGTCAAGGCGCTGCCGCTGATCGCTGCCGATCCGTTCTTCTGCCTCAATAGCGACAACGTTTGGCTTGATGGGCCGCAGAACGTGTTTGCGGCCTTGAGCGCGGCGTGGGATCCGGCGCAGATGGACGCGCTGCTGCTGCTCGTCAGCCACGCGCGGGCGTTCAACTATACGGGGCGCGGTGATTTCCACCTTGATCCCTTGGGCCAAATCAGCCGCCGCAAGCCCGGCCGGGTGGCGCCGTTCATCTATACGGGCATCCAGATCGTCTCGCAGCGCTTGCTGCGCGATGCCCCGCAGGGGGCCTTTTCCACCGGCGTGCTGTGGGACCGCGCCATCGCGGAAGGGCGGCTCTATGGCATTTCGCACAACGGCCTCTGGTTCGAAGTCGGCGCGCCCGAGATGATCGCGCCGACCGAGGCCGCCTTGCAGCGTGGCTGAGCGCGGACCCGGCGTCTATTCCATTGCCGCGCACCGCGGCTTTGCCGACGCACTCGTGGCAGGGCTCATCCCACGCTACCGCGAGGAAGGCTTCGGCCTGGCGCGACTGACTCTGCTGCTGCCAACCCGCCGCGCCGTGCGCATCGTAACAGAGGCTTTCATCCGTGCGAGCGGCGCGGAAGGCGGTACTGGCGGCCTTCTGCTCCCGCGCATGGCAGTGGTGGGCGATCTCGATCTCGACGAGACGCTGGGGCCGCTGCTCGATCCGCTGGGCGAGGGCGCCGACCTGCCACCGGCGGCCGATCCTACCGCGCGGTTACTGGCGCTGGCGGACATGCTCCGAAGCGATCCCGAGACCCGCGCACCATCCGCGCCGGGGCTCTTGCGGCAGGCGCGTTCGCTGGCGCGGGCGATGGACCGGCTCGCTGTGGAGGATATCGCGCTGGAGGCGCTGCTCGATCCTGAAGTGGTCGGGCTGGTCGGGGAACTGGCGGAGCACTGGCGGCAGGGGACTGCGCAATTCGCCCGCATTCTGGCGCGTTGGCAGGCCCGGTGCGAGGAGCGCGGCGAGATCGATGCACCGGTGCGGCGGGGCCGCCTGCTGGCGCATGTGGCCGAGCGTTGGCGGCGCGAGCCACCGCCTCATCCGGTGGTCGCTGCGGGCGTGACATCGGCAGCGCCTGCGGTCGCGCGGTTGCTGCGGGTGGTTTCGGAACTGCCGCAAGGCGCGGTGATCCTGCCCGATCTCGATCTGGCGCTGCCTGATGCCGTCTGGGACGCGCTGGGCGTAGCGGGCAATACCGAGCGGCCCGATGCGCCCGTCTTCGCGCGCGGCGATGTGGCGACGCATCCGCAGTATCACCTGAAGCTCCTGCTGGCGCGCATGGGAATTGCGCGCGGGGAAGTGCAGGCGTGGCACCGCTCCGGTCCGGCGGCCGCGCCACCTGCGCGCAGCCGGGCGATCTCGAACCTGTTCCTGCCGCCCGAGGCGAGCACGGTTTGGGCCGAGCTGCCCGCGGAGGCCAGGCGGCTTTCGGGCGTACGCCTGATGGAGACTGCACACCCGGAAGAAGAGGCGCAAGCGGTTGCGGTGCTGGTGCGGCAGGCCTTGGCCGAGCCGGAGAAGCGCGTGGCGGTGATCACGCCGGACCGCGATCTTGCGCAGCGTCTGGTTGCACATCTGGAGCGCTGGGGGATTTCGGCTGATGATACGGCTGGCCGCCCGCTGGCGCAGACACCGGCGGGCCGTGTGCTGCTGCAGCTCGCCGAGATTGCCGCGACCGCTTCGGCCCCGGTGCCGCTGCTGGCGCTGCTGGGCCACCCGCTGGTGCGGCGCGGCGAAGAGCGAGCGGCGTGGCTGGAGCGCGTGCGCCAACTCGATCTCGCGCTGCGCGGGCCGCGTCCGGGTCCGGGACTGGAGGCTGTGCGCAGCGCCGTGGCGGCGAGGGAAAAGGCGTACCCCGGCCTTGCTGCATGGTGGGATGAGGTAGCGGCCATTCTGGCACCGCTGACGGACGATGCGGTGCCGCCTTCGCTGGCTCTCGGGCTCGATACCTTGGCCGAGGTGGCAGAGGCCCTGTGCGGTGCGGCGATTTGGGGTGAGGCCGACGGGCGCGCGCTGGCGGCTTTCATCGAGCAATGGCGCGAGGCGGCGCAAGACAGCCCGCTGCCGGTGGAGCCCGCCGATCTGCACGCGCTGTTAAGCGACGCGCTTGCCGAGATCGCAGTGCGCCCGCCCTATGGCGGCCATCCGCGCCTTTCCATCTACGGCTTGCTCGAAGCGCGGATGAGCCGGGCGGAGCTGGTGATCTGCGCCGGGATGACTGAGGGTAAATGGCCCGCTGCGCCCGCGCCCGATCCCCTGCTGGCACCCCCGGTGATGCGCGCGCTGGGCATTCCCGGCGCCGACTTCCGCATCGGGCTTGCCGCGCATGATCTGGCCGCAGCGCTGGGCGCGCCGGAAGTCGTGCTGAGCCATGCGGCGCGCGACGCGTCCGGGCCGGTGATCCCCTCACGCTTCCTGCTGCGTATCCGCGCGATGCTGGGGCGCGAGCTGGAGCGCGAGACGGAAGCGGTGCGCATTGCCCGCGCGCTCGACAAGGCTCAGGCTGCGCCAGCCTATCCGCAGCCCGCGCCGATACCGAGCGCGGAGCAGCGCCGTGTCAGCATCGCCTCCACCGCGCTCGATCGGCTGCGGGGCGATCCCTACCAGTTCTATGCTCAGGCGATCATGGGCCTGCGCAGGCTCGATCCGCTCGATGCGGCGCCGACGGCGGCGTGGCGCGGGACGGTGGCGCACGCGGTGCTGCAGCAGTGGCACGATGGCGGCAGCGCGCGCGGCGAACTCTTGCCGCTGGCCGAGCGCACTTTGGCCGACCTGAGCGCGCACCCCTTCATGCGCGGGCTGTGGCGGCCAAGGCTGCTCGCGGCTCTGCAATGGGTGGAGGACCACAACGCCGAGCTCGCCGTGCAGGGCAGGCAGCCGGTGCTGTGGGAGAAGACCGGAGCGACCGAGATCAAGGGCGTGACGATCCATGGCCGGGCAGACCGGATCGACCGCCTCGCCGATGGCACACTGGCGGTGGTCGATTACAAGACGGGCAAGCCGCCTTCGGGCAAGATGGTGCAGGATGGCTATGCGCTGCAGCTTGGCCTTGTCGCGCTGATCGCCGAACGCGGCGGGTTCGCGGGGCAGGGCGGCAAGGCGCATGGGTTCGAATATTGGTCGCTGCAGAAGAAGGCGGACACCTTCGGCTATTGCGAGGAGCCGGTGCCAGGCGGTCGCAAGACAACCGGCCTGCCGCGCGAGGAATTTGTGGCGACGACGGAGGCCTTCCTGATCGAGGCCATCGACAAGTGGATCCTTGGTACGGAACCCTTTACCGCGCGGCCCAATCCGGATCTGCCCGGCTATACCGACTATGACCAGCTGATGCGGCTCGAAGAGTGGCAGGGGCGGGGGGCGACGTCGGCATGAGCAAGGTCTATCCGCTTCAGGACAACCAGCGCCTTGCCGTGCAGCCCGAGCGGACGGTGTGGCTATCGGCCTCTGCGGGTACTGGCAAGACGCAGGTCCTGTCTGCACGCGTGCTGCGCCTGCTGCTGCAGGACGGGGTCTCGCCCGATCAGATCCTCTGCCTCACGTTCACCAAGGCGGGCGCCGCCGAAATGGCGACGCGCGTCAATGACGTGCTGGCGCGCTGGGTGCGGCTGCCGGAAATCGAACTGGCCGCAGAACTCAGGGCAATCGGCGCGCCCTATGGTCCGGCGGTGACCGCGCGCGCGCGCAGCCTGTTTGCCGCAGTGCTCGATTGCCCTGGTGGTGGCCTTAGGATCGAGACGATCCATGCGTTTTCGCAGTGGCTGCTGGGTGCGTTCCCGGCCGAGGCGGGGCTCGTCCCCGGCACGCGCGCGATGGAGGACCGCGACCGCGATCTGTTGCTGCGCGAAGTGCTGGCAGACTTGCTGATCACCGCGCAGGAGCAGGGCGACGATGCGCTGTTTGCCGCGCTGGAGGACCTCAGCCTTCGCATGGGGGAGGATGCCGTGCCGGCGTTCCTGCTGCGCTGCGCCTCGGCTCATGCGCTGTGGGAAGGGCCGGGGGCCTGGCAGCCGCCGCTGCGCCCGCGCATCAACCGGCTGCTCGGTCTGGATGCCGAAGAGGATGGGGCTGGCCTTGCTGATATGGTGCGGGACAGCGCGTTCGATGTTCGCGCGGTCGAAGTTTGCATGGAGGCCAACCGGCGCTGGGGGACGGCGCAAGGCTTGGACGCTGCATCTGTGCTTCAGGATTGGCTGGAGTCCGAACCAACAGCACGAATTGCAGGGCTGGATGACTTCGCCGGCAAGTTTTTAACGGGCAAGGGCGAACCAAAATCGCCGCGCTATCTTCTCAAGCACGAACCTGCCTACGCCGACTATCAGCTTCGCGTGATTGAGGACCTGAAGCGGGTGAAGGAAGTGCGCGCGCTGGTCGCTCTTGCTGCGCGGCTCGATCCCGCGCTCACGCTGGGGCGGCGCTTTGCGTTGGCCTGGGCCGAGGCGAAGGCGCGTGAGGGCTTCATCGATTTCGATGACCAGATCCGCGCGGCGGCCGATCTGCTGACGAAGCAGGCCCCGGCGGAATGGATCCGCTACAAGCTGGATCGCCGCTTCGATCACATACTGGTCGACGAAGCGCAGGATACCAACACCGCGCAGTGGCGCATCGTGCTCGATGGTCTGGTCGGCGATTTCTTCAGCGGCGAAGGGCAGCGGGGGGATGTGAACCGCACGCTGTTTGTGGTCGGTGACTACAAGCAGGCGATCTTCGGCTTTCAAGGCACGAGCCCGGAAAACTTTGCCGCCGCGCGCGAGCGGGTGAAGCGGCAGCTTGATGAGCTGGCCGAGGCCACGGCAGACCCGGCGAAGGCACTGCTGCCGCTGGGGCTGGGCCGGTCCTATCGCACGGCGGCTTCGGTGCTTGCCTTCGTCGACCGCGCGATCCACGCGATCGGTCCGGATCGGTTCGGCCTGCCCGAAGCGCCCGAGGTGCATCGCGGGGACGAGGCGCGTCCGGGCCTTGTCACGCTGTGGCACACTGTCGGCGGCGCGGCTGATGACGACGATGACGCGCCGCCAGGCGAGGGCGATGAGGGCGCAGAGACCTGGCTCTCGCGGCCGGACCGGGTGATGGCCGACCAGATCGCGATGCAGGTGCGCCGCTGGCTCGATACCGGCTTTCCGCTGCACAAGGGCGGTCCGCGCCGGGCGACACCGGGCGATTTCATGGTGCTGGTGCGGTCGCGTAAGGCGCTTGCAGGCCTCATTGTCGCACGGCTCCATGCGCGCGGTGTGCCGGTGGCGGGGGTCGACCGATTGCGGCTCGGCGCGCCGCTGGCGGTGAAGGATCTTGTCGCGGCCTTGCGCTTCTGTGCGCAGCCGCTTGACGACCTCAACCTCGCGTCACTTCTGGTCTCTCCGCTGGTCGGCTGGTCGCAGGACATGCTGCTGGAGCATGGCTACCGCGCCAAGGGCGTGCGTCTGTGGGATCACCTTCGGCAGACCGAGGGCCCCGCGACCTATCCGGCGCTGGAGCAGCTGCGCGGTGCGCTCGCCCGCGCCGATTTCGGCACGCCGGCGCAATTGCTGCACTGGCTGCTGGTGGGGCCGTGGCAGAGCCGCCGCAAGCTGGTGGCGCGGCTCGGCGAGGAAGCCAATGATCCCATCGATGAGCTGATCAATGCCGCCATGGCCTATGCGGGCGGCCAGACGCCGAGCCTTGTCGGGTTCCTGCAGTGGTTCGACGCTGGCGATGGCGAGCTGAAACGGGAGGCGGGCCAGAAGGCCGATCTCGTCCGCGTGATGACGGTCCATGGCTCGAAGGGCCTTGAGGCGCCCATCGTGATCCTGGCCGATGCGGCGGCCGATCCCGACAAATCCATGCCGCGCGGGTTGGCGCTTGAAGAACTGGTGGTGGACGAACGGCGCAAGGTGCCGCTGCCGCCCTTGCGCAAGGCCGAACAGGCCGGGCCGGTCCGCGAAGCCGCCGAAAAGGCGGCGGCAGACGAGCGGGAAGAGCACTGGCGGCTGCTCTATGTCGCCATGACGCGTGCCGAGGAAGCGCTGTTCATCGGCGGCGCGCTCGGTGGCAAGGCGAAGGAGCCACCGCCGGAAAGCTGGTACGCGCAGCTTGCGCCGCTGTTCGGTGAGGAAGACGGTGCATGGCGCGACGATCCGATCTGGGGCGCCTCGCGCCAGCTTGGCGGGCTCGGTCCGCTCCCGGCGGCAATCGCTGCTGCGCCTCCGCCGGCTGAGCCGGACGGGCACCTGCCCGATTGGCTGGCCGCGCCGCTCCCGGCCGAGCCGCGTCCGCCGCGTCCGCTTGCGCCATCTGGGCTGGGCGAGGCGGGCGAAGCCTCCGATCCGCCCTCGCCGCCGGGGCCTGCCGCCCGAATGGCGGCGCGGCGCGGCACGCTGCTGCACAAGCTGATCGAACGCCTGCCGGAACTACCCCCTGAAGCCCGCGCAGGGGCCGCGCGAAAGTGGCTCTCGCGCATGGCCGCCGATTTCGACGACGATGCGCGCGAGGACATGGCGGCAGCGGCGCTGCGCGTGCTGGGTGAACCTGCCTGGGCCGAAGTGTTCGGCGCCGGATCGCTCGCGGAAGTGCCGATCGCGGCTGTCGTCGGCGAGCGGGTGGTTAGTGGCACGCTCGACCGGTTGCTGCTGGCGGAGACGCACGTTCGCGTCGTCGATTTCAAGACCGACCGCCGCCCGCCGCAGGGCATTGCCGAGGTGCCGCCTGCCAGCCTGCGCCAGATGGCCGCTTATGTCGCCGCGCTGGAAGTGATCTATCCGGGGCGCCGCGTGGAAGCCGCTTTGTTGTACACGCACACGCCTCGGCTGATCGTGATCCCGCCCGAGGTGGTCACGGCGCACAAGCCTGCCCTTCAGGCCGCGCAGGAAAGCTTTTAGCGCTGTTTTCTTGCGCAGCGCGCCAGACCGCTTACATACCGGACCAACCCCAAGGAGTTTCCTGATATGGCCACCAAAGCCGTTACCGATGCCAGCTTCGCCGCCGATGTGCTCGGCTCTGACAAGCCCGTTCTCGTCGATTTCTGGGCGGACTGGTGCGGCCCCTGCAAGATGATCGCGCCTGCTCTGGAAGAGATTTCGGAAGAACTGGCCGACAAGGTTTCCATCGTGAAGATGGACATCATGGAAAACACCGGTGTTCCCGGCGAAATCGGCGTGCAGTCGATCCCGCTGATGGTGCTGTTCAAGGATGGCAAGCCGGTTGCCCAGAAGCTCGGTGCTGCGCCGAAAAGCCAGCTCAAGGGCTGGCTGGAAAGCGTTCTTTAAGACACCGGGTTGGCAAGGCGCGAGCGGGGTGCAAGACTGTACGTCTGCACCCCTGCTTCCGGAGCCTCACCTTGATGCCTAACCTTCCTGATCGCCGCTTTGCCGTTTTTCTTGCGGCCGGCCTGCTTGCTTCTGCCGCGCCGCTGATCGCACAGGCTGCGCCTGATGGCGAAAACGCTGCGATTGCCCGCATCATCGATGAGGGCATGAACCGCAGCGAGGCGATGACGACCGCCTCCGCGCTGATGGACCGCATCGGGCCGCGCCTCACCAATTCCGAGAACCATCGCAAGGCGGAGAGCTGGGCGATGGAGCAGATGCGCAAGCAGGGGCTTGCCAATATCCATGTCGAGCCGTTCGATTTCGGACTCGGGTGGAATCTCGACAGCTATTCGGTGGCGATGGTCAGCCCGCGTGTGCTGCCGCTCACCGCGATCCCCGTGGCTTGGTCGCCGGCCACCGCCGGAACCGTGCGCGCGCCGGTCGTGATCGCGCCGATGTTTCGCGAGGAGCACTTTGCCGAGTGGAAGGGCAAGCTGGCCGGCAAGATCGTGCTGGTTTCGCTGCCCGGGCAGACGAGCGAGAGCAAGGGGCCGGTCTTCCAGCGCTATACCGACGCAGAGATTGCCGAGCTCGATACCTATACCAAACCGGCGTTCGATCCTGACGCGACGGCGCTGCAAGTCCGCAATCGCCGCTTTCTGGGCAAGCTGGCCGCATTCCTCAAGGCCGAGGGCGCCGTGGCGCTGGTCAAGATGAGCTACCGCGATGGCAAGCTGATCCACGGCGAGGGCTATGATTTCCAGCCCGGCGACACACTTGCGGTTCCGGCGATCGAACTGGCGCAGGAGGACTATCGCAGGCTGGTGCGCCTTGCCAAGACGGGCGCAGCGCCTGAGATCGCGATTTCCGTGGCAGCCCGCTACGACGACAGCAACTTGCGCGCCGAGAACGTGGTGGCCGAGATCCCCGGCAGCGATCCCAAGGCCGGTTACGTGATGGCCGGTGCGCATTTCGACAGCTGGATCGCAGGTGACGGTGCCAATGACAACGGCGCGGGCAGCGTAACGGTGCTCGAGGCCGCGCGGCTCATTGCCAAGCTCGGCGTTAAGCCGAAGCGCACGATCCGCTTCGTGCTGTGGAGCGGCGAAGAGCAGGGCCTGCTGGGCAGCCGCGCCTATATCGAGCAGCACCTTGCGACCCGCCCGGTCGATCCCGCGCTCAAGGGCATCGATTCCTACGCGGCCTGGCGCAATGCGTTCCCGATCACGCCGAAGCCGGAATACAGCCAGCTCAAGGCCTACTTCAACATGGACAATGGCTCGGGACGGTTCCGGGGCATCTACAGCGAGGGCAATCTCGGCGCGGAAAAGCTGCTCAAGGAATGGCTCAGCCCGTTCGACATGCTGGGTGCGGACAAGCTGGTGGTGAGCAAGACTGGCGGGACCGACCACGTGTTCATGCAGGCGATTGGCCTTCCCGGCTACCAGTTCATCCAGGACCCGCTGGACTATGACAGCCGCGTCCACCACTCCAATCTCGATACCGTAGACCACATGCGCGCCGACGACATGCGGCAGGCGGCAGTGATCATGGCGGGCATGCTGTGGCAGGCCGCCAACAGCGAGAAGGAACTGCCGCGCGCCGTGCTGCCGAGCCAGCCTGCGCCGACTGATCCGTTCAAGGTGCGTGATCCCTCGCAGTAAGCGCCTAGTCGGCGGCGCTGCTGCGCTTCACAAACTCTTCGAACAGCGCGGGTGAAGAGGCTGCAAACAGGCCTTTTTGCCCGTGCTGGTCGGTGCGGTAGGATGAGCCATCCGGCCGCGCGGCCATGCCGCCCGCTTCGTTGACGAAGAGCACGCCGGCAGCGTGGTCCCACGGCAAGGTACGCTCGAACACCGAGATATCGTTCACGCCCAGCACGAGGCGGGGATACTGTTCGGCCGCGCAGCGCGGGATATCGACAAGCGTGTACCATGGCGCGATCCGAGCCTGCACGGCGGCGCGCTGGGCGGGATCGAGGAACACGGTGCTGATGGCGGCGATGGGCGGCGTCTGGCCGGTGGGCCGGGCCGTGATGCGCTCGCCGTTTACGAGGGCACCCGTGCCCAGATGCGCGATGCATAGCCGGTCTTGCAGCGGATCGTAAATCCACCCGCCTTGCGTCACGCCGCCATCGCTGAGCGCAAGAATGATGCCGAAGGGCGGCTTGCCGGCGGCGAAATTGTTGGTGCCGTCAACCGGATCGATAATCCAGCACAGCCCGCTGTCGAGCCGTTCGGAAAGCGCCGGATCGGCATGCACCGCTTCCTCGCCGACAATCGCGGCCTCGGGCAGGATCTGCGCCAGGCCCTCGGCCAGCATGACTTCCGCCTCGGTATCGGCAATCGTCACCATGTCGTTTGCCGCCTTGGCGATGACTTCATGCGCGGCGAGCGTCTGATAGCGCGGCAGGATCGCTTTGGCGGCAACGCGCCGCATCAGCGCGGCAACGGCAGTGTCCAGTGCTGCGCTCATGAGCGGTAATCGGCGTTGATCGCGATGTAGCCGTGGGTGAGGTCACAGGTCCACACGGTGGCGCGGCCTTCGCCGAGGCCGAGATCGACCTCGATGGTAATCTCCTGCCCCTTGAGATGCGCGGCGACTGGGGCTTCATCGTAATCGGGCAGGGGTTGGCCCTCGCGCGCGGCCCAGGTGCCGCCGAAGCCGATCGAGAGGCGGTCGCGGTCCGCCGGTTCGCCCGCCTTGCCGACCGCCATGACGACGCGGCCCCAGTTGGCATCCTCGCCGGCGATCGCGGTCTTGACCAGCGGCGAATTGGCAATGGCGAGGCCAACGCGGCGCGCGCTTTCGTCGCTCACCGCGCCGCTGACGGTGACTGCGATGAACTTCTGCGCCCCTTCGCCATCACGCACCACAAGGTGCGCGAGCTGGCGGCAGACATCGTGGAGCGCGGCGGCAAAGGCATCGGCGCCGGGGCTGTCTGCCGAGGCGAGCGGAGTATTGCCCGCAGCGCCGGTGGCGAAGGCCAGCACGGTGTCGCTGGTCGAGGTGTCGCTGTCGACGGTGATGCAGGAGAAGGTGCGCTGGTTGGCATCAGACAGGCAGGCCTGCAGGAAAGCGGGATCAACCGCCGCATCGGTGAAGACATAGCCCAGCATGGTCGCCATATCCGGAGCGATCATGCCCGAGCCCTTGATGATGGCGCTGAGCGTGACCTTGACGCCGCCGACCATGGCCGTGGCAGTCGCGCCCTTGGCGAACGTATCGGTGGTGCCGATGGTGTTGGCGGCCTCTTCCCACGAGCAGGGCTGAGCGAGCAGCGCAGCCTCGATCCCGGCGCGGGCCTTGTCCTTGGGCAGCGGCACGCCGATCACGCCGGTGGACGAGACGAACACCTCCTCACGCGCGCAGCCCAGGTGGCCTGCGACCTGCTCCATGATCGCCTCGACCGCTTCGCGTCCGCGGTAGCCGGTGAAGGCGTTCGAATTGCCGGCATTGACCACCAGCGCCCGCGCGCGCCCCTGCGCGACGTTCTGGCGGCCAAGTTCGACTTCTGACGAGCAGCAGACATTGCGCGTAAACACACCCGCAACGGCCGTGCCCACGTTCAGTTCCACGAACGTCAGATCGCAGCGTCCCCAGTCCTTGTACCCGGCGCGGGCGATGCGCGGTGTGGCACCGGCGATGGCCGGAAGCGCGGGGAAGGGTTGGGCGAGGGGGGAGCGATCATGGGCCATATGCGAGGCCCTAGCGCGGGCGGCGGCGCGCTTCAATCGCTGTGGCAAGCGGCGCGGCTTGCAATAATTCTTCGCCGTGGAGGTGGACCTTCGCGGCAAATCGCCCTATCTGCGCCGATGATGCGGCTCTTGCTCGTCCTTCTTGCCCTCCTTTCCGGCCTCTCGCTTTCCGAGGTGGGGTTTTCTTCTGCGCGTTCGGAAGTCGTGGGTGCGGCGGCCGGCACGGTGTTCGTGGCCAGTCAGGAGCGCAAGGCCGAAACGGGTCTCAGCAAGGCGCAGCGGCCTGCGTGCGAACAGCGCACCATCCGCACCGTGGTGCTCCCGGTTCTCGCGTTCATCCACGCGATCAGCATCAGCATCTGGGACCGGCCGCGCGAATAGCGGGCCGCGTTCGATACCAATCCCGCTCCGCCAACGCGCGGACGCCTGACCTGCGCGGCCATTTCGCGCACCCCATTTCACAACAGGAATCCAGCCATGCTCGGCAGCATTGCCAAGGCCATTTTCGGGTCGTCCAACGATCGCTACGTCAAGTCGCTCGACAAGATCGTGCGCGCCATCGCCGCTTACGAACCCGAGATGCAGGCGCTCAGCGACGAGGAACTGCAGGGCCAGACGGCCAAGCTGCGCGCGCAGCTCGAAGCCGGCAAGACGCTCGACGACATCCTCCCGGAAGCCTTCGCCACCTGCCGTGAGGCTTCGCGCCGCGTGCTCGGCATGCGCCACTTCGATGTGCAGATGATCGGCGGCATCGTGCTCCACCGCGGCGAGATTGCCGAAATGCGCACGGGTGAGGGCAAGACGCTGGTGGCGACGCTGGCCTCCTATCTCAACGCGATCGAGGGCAAGGGCGTCCACGTCGTCACGGTCAACGATTACCTTGCACGGCGCGACGCGGAATGGATGGGGCAGATCCACAAGTTCCTCGGCCTCACTGTCGGCGTGATTGTCCCCAACATGAACGAGTACGAGCGGCGGCAGGCCTATGAGGCTGATATCACTTACGCCACCAACAACGAGCTCGGCTTCGATTACCTGCGCGACAACATGAAGCACGAGCGCAGCCAGATGGTGCACCGCCCGTTCAACTTCGCGATCGTCGACGAGGTGGACTCGATCCTCATCGACGAGGCGCGCACACCGCTGATCATTTCCGGCCCGACCGACGACAAGAGCGAGCTTTATGTCTCGGTCGATGCGGTGGTGAAGCAGATCGATCCCTCGCTCTACGAGGCGGACGAGAAGACCAAGAACATCTCGCTGACCGAAGACGGGGTGGAATGGGTCGAACGCAAGCTGGAGGACGCCGGGCTGCTGGTCGGCTCGAACCTTTATGATGTCGAGAACACCATGGTGGTCCACCACCTCGATCAGGCGCTCAAGGCCAATGTCATGTTCAAGCGTGACATCGACTACATCGTGAAGGACGACAAGGTCGTCATCATCGACGAGTTCACCGGCCGCATGATGGACGGGCGGCGCTGGTCGAACGGCCTGCACCAGGCGGTTGAAGCCAAGGAAGGCGTGCAGATCGAGCCCGAGAACCAGACGATGGCCTCGATCACCTTCCAGAACTACTTCCGCATGTATCCCAAGCTTTCGGGCATGACTGGCACCGCCGCGACCGAGGCGCCGGAATTCTTCGACATTTACAAGATGAACGTCGTCACCATCCCGACCAACGTGCCCGTGCAGCGCCGCGACGAGGAAGACGAGTTCTACAAGAACACGGCTGACAAGTTCCAGGCGATCGCGAAGCTGATCCGCGAGCGTTACGAGAGCGGGCAGCCGGTGCTCGTCGGCACCGTCTCCATCGAGAAGTCGGAAATGCTGTCCGAGTTCCTGGGCAAGGAAGGCGTGAAGCACAACGTGCTCAATGCGCGTTTCCACGAGATGGAAGCCCATATCGTGGCGCAGGCCGGACGGCTTGGCGCGGTGACGATCGCCACCAACATGGCAGGGCGCGGCACCGACATCCAGCTCGGCGGCAACTCCGAGTTCCGCATCGAGGATGAACTGCGCGATGTGCCCGAGGGGCCGGAGCGTGAGGCGGGGATTGCCCGGATCAAGGCTGAAGTCGCCGAGGAAAAGGCGAAGGTGCTCGCCGCCGGCGGCCTTTGCGTGATCGGCACTGAACGGCACGAAAGCCGCCGCATCGACAACCAGCTGCGCGGCCGTTCGGGTCGTCAGGGCGATCCGGGTCTCTCGAAGTTCTACCTTTGCCTCGAAGACGACCTGCTGCGCATCTTCGGGCCGGATACGCTGTTTTCCCGCATGATGAACTCCAACCTTGCCGACGGTGAGGCGATCGGTTCGCGCTGGCTCTCCAAAGCGATCGAGACCGCGCAGAAGAAGGTCGAAGCGCGCAACTACGACGTGCGCAAGCAGGTTGTCGAATACGACAACGTGATGAACGACCAGCGCAAGGTCATCTACGAGCAGCGCGCCGACATTATGGATGCCGAAGCAGTGGACGATGTCGTGCTCGACATGCGCCAAGACACGATCAACGCCGTCGTTGCCGACGCCTGCCCGCCGGGGTCCTATCCCGAGCAGTGGAATGTTGCCAGCCTCGCAGAGCGCGTCGACCACGTGCTGGGTCTTGAACTGCCGCTCGACGCCTGGCTCGAAGAAGAAGGCCTGGAGCCCGAAACCATCGAGGAGCGTATCACTGCGCTCGCCGAGGCGAAGATGGCGGCCAAGCTGGAAACGGTCGATCCGGCATCGTGGCGCAATCTCGAGAAGTCGGTGCTGCTCGAGCGGCTCGACCACCACTGGAAGGAGCATCTCGCAACGCTCGATGCGCTGCGCCAGGTAGTGTTCCTGCGCGCCTATGCGCAAAAGACGCCGATCAACGAATACAAGCAGGAAGCCTTCGGTCTGTTCGAGAAGATGCTCGAAGTGATCCGCGAGGATGTGACGCGCATTCTCATGACGAGCGAAATCCGCATGGGGCCGCCTGAAGACTTCCAGCTGCCCGAACTGCCCGATTTCCTGACCAGCCACCTCGACCCGCTGACCGGCGACGACGATGCACGCGCGGTGCCGACTGGACAGCTGTTCGGTACCTTTACGCCTCCGATGGCAGGCTCGGGCGCGCCTGCACCCGCAGGGACGGACCCCTATGCCGGGATGGACATCAGCCGCAATGCGCCCTGTCCGTGCGGTTCAGGCCAGAAGTACAAGCACTGCCACGGGACTCTAGCCTGATCGAGCGCACCTCCATCACGCGAGCACCTTCGTGTGATGGGGAAGAAGCCTGATCCAAAGACCTGTTATCGGACGATTTTGCTCCGATGGGGGTAGGGCTTTTTCTGTTTGATGGATGCCCCGGATGCGCCTCTGAAGGCGTGTTCGGGCGATATTGGGCCGTCAGCCGAGTCGATCCGGACATCGTTTCGCTTTGGCGCAAATTGGAAAAAATCTGATTTAAAACAGTATTTTGGTGATGCCCTAAAGCGTTTGACTCGCGGTCTTGCCGCTTGCTACGCGGAACTGAACCAGAACAGTGGGGCCGCGACGACCGCAGCAGGGAAGATTGGTGCCTCGATGACGGACGAGGGTGCGAGGGCCAATAGACGAAGGGCAGGACCACGATGCGGTCTCTGGCTCGTGGTGGCCCTTGCCTCATCGATCGGAAGCGGGCTGATCGTTCTTCCCTCCAGCGCGCTCGCGCAAGTCAGTACGCCATCGATTGCCGGACCTAGCCGCGATGAGCTGGGCGGCATCACGCGTGCCCCGGCGGTCCAGGCTCCGCGTCTCACCGTGTCTGGCGGGATCGAACGATCGGGTTGCCCGCTTGCCGATCCGCAGTTCGCGAAAATCACCACGACGATCAGAGGCGTCACGTTCAACGGGCTCAAGGGTGCGACGGCGACCGAGTTGGAAGCCGCATGGAAGCCACTTGCCGGAACGCCGCAGCCGATTTCGGTGCTGTGCGAGATCCGTGACGCGGCGGCGACGATCCTCAGGGGCAAGGGCTACCTTGCGGCGGTGCAGGTGCCCGTGCAGCGGATCGAGAACGGTGAAGTGCGCCTCGAGGTGCTCTATGCCCGGATCACCGCGATCCGCGCGCGGGGGGAGACACGCGGGGCCGAACGCAAGTTGATGGCCTATCTCGGCAGGCTGACCCGGGACGACATCTTCGATCGCAACAAGGCCGAGCGTTATCTGCTGCTGGCCCGCGATCTGCCAGGGTACAACGTGCAGCTCACGCTCCGCCCGGCAGGAACGGCTCCGGGTGATCTCGTCGGTGAAGTAACCGTTCTTCGCCAGGCATTTGCCGCCGATTTCTCAGTCCAGAACCTCGCTTCTGCGGCGACCGGGCGGTGGGGCGGCCAGTTGCGCGCACAGGCTTTCGGCATCACCGGCGCAGGCGATGCGACAACGCTTTCCTACTACACCACCTCGGATTTCCGCGAGCAGCGCATCCTGCAGGCCAGCCATGAGTTCCGCCCCGGCAGCGAGGGCCTTCTCGTCGGTGCATCGCTGACCTACGCATGGACTAGGCCGGATCTGGGACAGGCAACCGGCGGCGCTCCGCTACAGGCGACGACGCTGCTTGCCAGCCTCTACGCCCGCTATCCGCTCGTCCGTTCGCAGGCCGGCGATGTCTGGCTGGCCGGCGGCTTCGATCTGCTCGACCAGGATACGACCCTCATTCTGCCGCTCAGCCGCGACAGGTTGCGGGTGCTCTGGGCCCGGCTCGACTTTGACCGGATGGACCTGAGCCGGGCTGAACCGGCCTGGCGGATCGATGGCTCGCTGGACGTCCGGCAGGGGCTGGCGGGTCTTGGTGCTTCGCTCTCCTGCCTCGGTGCCGCCTGTGGCAGCCAGGTGCCAACAAGCCGGTTTGATGCGTCGCCAGCGGCCACCGTGGTGCGCGCTGAGGTCGAGTATGAACACGCGCTCGGCCGTTTCGCGCTCGTGGTTCATCCACGCGGACAGTATGCCTTCCAAAAAGTGCTTGGTTTCGAAGCATTTGCGCCGGGAAACTATACCGTTGGGCGAGGTTATGATCCGGGAGCGATCACCGGTGATAGCGGGGTCGGTGTGTCGACCGAACTGCGCGGACCGCACCTTTCGATCGGTCGCGGCAACGGGCCGTTGGTGCAGCCGTTTATCTTCGCCGATGCGGCTTGGGCATGGGATCGCGGCGCCGGCAAGCCTCAGCGCCTGAGTTCGCTTGGCGGCGGGGTGCGGGCTGAACTCGGCAATCGCTTCCGGACCGATGCCAGTCTGGCTGTCCCGCTTGACCGGGCAGGGTTCATCGGCCGCAAGCCGGCGCCAAGGCTGCTGGTCTCGCTCACCACCCGTCTCGTGCCCTGGGGAGGCCGCTGATGCGCCTGAGGTTTGCCAGCGCTCCGTCCCTGCTGGCGATGGCGGCCATGCTGACCGCCGCGCCGATGGCGGCCCGTGCGCAATCGTTCAATGCGACGGGGACGATCGTCGCCGGTCTGGGCGACATTTCCGTGGCTCCGGGCACCACCACGGTTGCGACGGACTCGCCTGGTGTGGTGATCAACTGGTCACCGAGCGACACGGCCAGCGGCGGCGGGCCGATCGATTTCCAGTCAGCAGGCACCAGCGCGCTGTTTTCCAACCGTGACGCGACTTCACTGACGGTGCTCAACCGGATCCTGCCCAAGGATCTGACCCGCCCGATCACGTTCAATGGGACGGTGACATCCCAGTTGATCGATCTCGCCACGGGCGCGGTGAGCCGGGGCGGGACGGTGTTCTTCTATAGCCCGGGCGGCATCCTCGTGTCGGCGACGGGCGTCTTCAACGTCGGCAATCTGGTACTGACCACGTCTGATCTCAACTTCGATGCAGCCACTGGCGTTTTCGGAAATGCAGGCACCTACAAGTTCTTGCCGGCCAATGCTGGCAGCCGGGTTGAAATCGAGAAGGGCGCACGGATCACGGCAGGACCGAACAACGCTTATGTCGCGCTTATTGCGCCGCAGGTGATCAATTCGGGCTTGATCAACGTCGATGGCTCGGCGGTGATCGTGGCGGCGGACGCATCGACGATTACTTTCCGGCCCAATGGCCTGTTCGATATCCAGATCGATCAGGGCACGAGCACGACCGGTGAAGTCGTGACCAACGACGGTGCGATCACCGGGCCGGTGGCGAACGCCAACGCAGTCCACCGCGTCTACATGGTCGCCGTGCCCAAGAACGATGCCATCACCATGGCGATCAAGGGCGGCAGCGCGCTTGGCTTCGATGTGGCGGGGGCCGCAAACGTCGACGGCAATGCCATCGTGCTGTCTGCGGGATACAACATCGCCAACGGTCTCATCGATACTGTGCGCGCCAAGGCGAGTGCGGCTGTTCCGGCCGCGCTCGATATCGGTGCGATCGCCGCAACTTCGCAGGTTTCCGGCAAAGCCACCGGTCAGGCCTCGATTGTGGTCGATAGCGGCAATGCCGCGAGCTTTGCGTCCAATCTCTCGCTGTCAGGGGTGCAGGATCCCGCAGCAGTCTCCAACGACGGCGCCTTCATTTCGGTCGGCGGCATTGGCTCGACCCTCGATGTGACGGACAACCTGGAGCTGACCGCGCTCGACGGGGGGCAGGTTACGGGAAGTTTCTCTACCGACAGTGGCAATGCGGCGATCACCGTCGATCAGGGCAGCCTGACCGTGGGCGAAGCTGCGTCGATCAGCAGTACGCTCGAAGTCGATGCGCTTGCTGGCAGTGCGGTGCTGACCGCCCGAGGCGGCGCAGTGGTCAATATCGGCAGCGATCTCTCGATCATTGCCAACGGGATCGGCAAGAGCACCGACGCCGCCTCGAACCTTGGCCCCAATTCGGCAAAGGGCGGTACGGCGCAGCTTTCGCTTGAAGGCGGATCGAACGTCACCGTTGGCCGCGATCTTGTGCTCGATGCCTCGGGAACGGGTGGCGGCGCTTTCCTCAACGACTTTGCCGGTGCGGATGGCGCCGGTGGACAAGCCATCATCGAAGGCAAGGCGAACGGAGGCGTGCTCGATATCACGGGCGTGACCACACTTGATGCGCGCGGCATCGGCGGCATTGGCCAGCGCTGCATTGCCTGCACGGTCGAGGCGCGGGATATCCACGTGGCGGCAACGCCGTTCTTGGCGCAGCTTGGCGCCGATCCATTCTTCGCCGGGGTCGAACCTGCGCTCGACAGTGTGAGCGCGAGGAGCAGCGGGCCTGTGCTGAGGGCCGGGGCGCTCGATTTCACCGTGGGCCGCAGTTTCTATATCCAACGCACGGGAAGCGGCCTTGATCCGTTGGGCTTTGAGGAACCGCTCGACGGCTTCAAGGTCACGTCTGCAGGTGCAAGCCCGATTGCGGTAATCATCAATGGCACCTTCCGCACCGACACCGGCCTCATCGGCGGGCCGCAGGCGTGGTTGCAGTTCAAGCAGAGCGGCTTCAATTTCTCGGGCTTCACAGCCGATAGCCGCCTCAATGGTTGCCTGCTCACGGCGGCGACTTGCGGTCTCGATAGCCGTGGCCTGCCCGATCCCGGCATTCGTATCGTGATCGAGGGTGTCGGCACGCCCGCAATCGGTGATACCCCGCTCGATCCGGAAGGGCCGTAGTCGAAGATCCGGTCTGCGATCCTTCCGCCGCCCTTGCTGCTCCCCATCCAGCCTGATGCGCTGCCCGGCCAGGTCGATGAAGCGATTGCCGGTAGCGGCAATCCAGCTCTGATTGGCGGCTCCGTTTCGGAAGGAGCCCGGCCGTGAAGCGCGCGGTCGGCTTCCTCGCTGCAGTCGCGAGTCCTTTTGCCCCCGTCAATCTTGCCGCGCGCGAGGTGCCGATCTCGGTCCGCAGCACCTTCCGGCTCGGCTCTGCGGGCGTGATCTGCAGCGCGCAGATTGCTCCACGTGACCCGCGCCTCAGCGGCATGTTCGACCGCGGCTATACGATTTCATGCCGCGATGCCGCCGGACCGGTTGGGACGCTCATTGCCGTGCGGCATGCCTTCCCGATCGACGCCGCGCCCGTGGCCGGCGTTCCTGCCTCGGCGGGGCTCCAGCGCGCGTGCGGTGCGCCGGGGGGCGCGGTGATCGAGGCGCTCGGCAATGCCAAGGCGATGATCTGCCGCGATACGGCCAGCGGGCTTGACTATCGGTGCTATGCCCTGGTGCGCGGGGAAGGATATCTGCGCAACAACGGAAGCAGCTTTGCCGAATCCGCCGCGTTCTTTGAAGTCCTCGCCGAGAAGGCGCGGAGCCGGAAGGGCGAGCAGGCCGAGATGGCCGAGGCGCTCGCCAACGAGGGGCTCCAGCAGTCCAATCTTGGCAATTTCGATACGGCTGCACGCCTTTTCGGCGAAAACGAACGGGCGCAGCTTTCGGGCGATGGCCTTGGTCAACGGCTGCTGCGAAACTATCGCGCGCTCGATCAGCTCAACCAGCGCCGCCCCGATACGGCGGGCATGGCGACCATCGCCGCGAGCAGCGAGGCGGGCGTGACGACTGGTGGCAACTACGCGCTTGATGGACTCGTGCGCGCCTTTACCGGCGCGGGGGCCCGCGCGGTGATTGCCAGCCATTGGCCGGTGCCCGATGATTTCAACGCGACCCGGCGGCTGATCGGCGGTCTCATCGCAGGCAAGGCCGGAGTTTCGGTCGGCGATGCGCTGGCCGGAGCCGAGGCGGCCCTGATGGATGATCCGCAGACTTCGCACCCGTTTTACTGGGCTGCCTTCGTCGTGGTGGGCGACGCTGCCAAGCCTGCTGTGGCCGCGGCAACGCCGCGCTGAGCGATCATCCGGGGGGAACGGCTTTAGGGGCTGGACCAATTCCCTTCGCTGTTGCACAATGAACTTGTGAGATGAGGTCATGCCCGCGAGTCATGGCTTTGTTCATCAGGACCGGTTCGGGCCGCCATGGCCTTCGCAAAGAGGAGATCGCCGCAACCATTGTCTTGATGACCGCATGGGAGAGTCCGGATGGAACCTGTGTTTCGATCCGGCGCCGACGGAGCAACCCCCCAGGAAACTCTCAGGCACCAGGAACCGTGTGGTCTTGACACTCTGGAGAGTGATGGCGCGGCAGGCTCATTGCCTTGGCGCAGTCATCCGCCGACGGAGAAAGCCGTAGTGTAGGGTCATGGGCAGCATGCGCATGATACCGAAACGGTCAAGCTCTCAGGCACAAGCGACAGAGATGGGGAAATGAACGCCGCACTGGTCCTCACGGGCCGGTTGAGACTCATTTCACTCATCATGGAGCATAGCTCATGTCGCATTTTGCGGTTATCGGCGCCGGCATCACCGGCATCACCACGGCTTACGCGCTGCTTGAACGCGGCCATCACGTCACTGTCATCGATCGGCAGCCCCTGCCGGCCATGGAAACCTCGTTCGCCAATGGCGGGCAGCTTTCGGCCAGCAATGCAGAGGTATGGAATTCGGTCGGCACCGTGCTCAAGGGCCTGCGCTGGATGGCGCGGCGCGATGCCCCGCTGCTGTTCAACCCGCGTCCGGGCTGGCACAAGTTCTCGTGGATTGCCGAATTTCTCGGTGCGATCCCCCGGCACGATGTCAACACGATGGAAACGGTGCGGCTCGCAATCGAGGCGCGCAAGTACCTGTTCGATCTTGCCGAACGCGAAGGTATCGATTTCGACTGCGAGAAGCGCGGCATCCTCCATATCTACCGCAACGCCGCCAGCTTTGCCGATGCTGCCCGCACCAACGAGCTTGTCCGTGCCGGCGGGCTGGACCGCTTTCAGGTGACACCTGAGGAAATGCGCCGGATCGATCCCACGGTCACCGGTGACTACTGCGGCGGATACTTCACGCCCTCCGACGCGACCGGCGATATCTGCAAGTTCACCCGCGGCCTTGCCGCCGCGTGCGAGCGCAAGGGCGCGGTGCTCCAGCTTGATCGCGCGGTGCAGGCGATTGCCGTCCATGAGCGCGGTGTCACCATCCGCACTGCCAGCCTGACCGATGCGCGGGTCGAGGATGTCGGCCATTTCGACGGGCTGGTGATCTGCGCCGGGGTAGGCAGCCGCCGCCTTGCCGCGATGATCGGGGACCGGGTCAATGTCTATCCGGTCAAGGGCTATTCCATCACTGTCATGCTGCGCGACGAGGCAAGCCAGGCGGCAGCGCCGTGGGTCAGCCTGCTCGACGAGGACGCCAAGATCGTCACCTCGCGGCTTGGCAAGGACCGCTTCCGCGTTGCCGGCACAGCCGAATTCAATGGCGAGAACCGCGATATCCGCGCCGACCGCATCGCGCCGCTGGTGCAGTGGGTGCGCCAGCTCTTCCCCGGTGTCAGCGTCGGTGAAGTCCTGCCCTGGGCCGGGCTGCGGCCCATGCTGCCCGACATGATGCCGCGCGTAGGCGCCGGACGGCGTTCGCGCGTGTTCTACAACACCGGCCACGGCCATCTGGGCTGGACGCTGAGCGCGGTGACGGCCCAGATGGTGGCCGCCACCATCGATCAGTCGCTCGAGACCGAAGCCGCGCTCCGCGTGGCCTGAGGCGAGCGGGCCTAAGTAATAAACCGCATGTGCGGCCCGGTCATCCTGCTTGCCTAAAAGGCAGGGTTACCGGGCCGTTCTTCCTTGTGAGCTGGGATCATCCGATCCTGAGCAGGGAACACGCGCCATGCTGGTCAAGCACGCTGCTGGAGACAAAGCCAATCCGTGGGGTTCTGCGCCAAACAGGCCGGTGATCATCGCAGCCTATCGCCGCGGCGTATTGCGGGCGAAGGTTGCCTTGAGCGACCTGACCTGCCGCTCGGCGCGCATTGAGTCGATGGACGCCGTAAAGCCCGGCATGCTGGTGTGGATCACGCTGCCGGGCCTTGAAGCCCGCCCTGCCACGGTCGACTGGACGAGCGGCTTCACCGCCGGCCTGCGCTTCGAGGCACCGCTGCACCCGGCCGTGCTCGACGCGATCCTTGATGGCCGGATCGGCTCGGTCCATTGAACTTGCGCGTTGGCCAATCCCGCTCGGCCAATCCTCCATCGGCGCGAAATGCGGGTTCGCTCCTGACCCTAGCTATCCGGGGACAGGGCCAACATTCCCACGCGGGCGAGCTGTTGCAGGCCGAGGTTGACATCGATCTCGGAAGACAAGCCCATGCGGCGGGCGTCGGCCGCGATCTCGGCTGCGGTGCGGGTGCCGTCCATCAGAGCCATCAGGCGGCGCGGTGCGTCGTCAGTCAGATGAACGACGCGGTGGTCCATCGTGACGAGGTTGGGCACCTCATGCGCGATCAGGGCGCGTACCAGCGCGCTGACCACGGGGCGTTCGCCCGGTAGCAATGCGCCGGGAAACGGTAGCGAATGGGGTTCGATGATCCCCTGGTTGATCAATTCGAGAATGGCCGCTGCGTGGTCCTCCGAGGCTGCAAGGTCGGCCAGTGGAAACCGCGCCGGCGCAATGCGCACCAGCTTTTCGAGAAAATCGGCGAGGACTTGATCATCAAGCTGGAAGCTGCCGGCACTTGACGTGAATTCGCTCTCGCTGGTCCGCCGCAGGCTGTCCGGCACACCCGCCAGAAGCGTGCCGAGCCATGCCGGATCAGGAACGCGGGCCGGATGCCGCTTGGGGCGCACGAAGAGCGATTGGTGAAAGAAGCATACCTCGTCGTTGTCGCGGCGCTGCGCACGCCGGACGGTCTCACGATCGTCGACCTGTTCGCCCGGAAAGCCGTGAAACAGCCCGCCGGGCTGCGCTTCCGTAAGGTAGGCCAGATTGTGGGCGGCCGCTTCCTCCGCCACCGTCTGCAGCGCTTTGGGATCGTAGACCGGGCCGAGTTCATCGTGGAACAGGGTATGGCGGTCCTTGCCGACAGTCAGCCGCGCCGCGCGGCGCAAGGCTGCCTGAGAGACCGAATCATCGTCGCGCGGTTGGCCGAACGCGTTGAGCACCTCGATCGCACGGTCGATCCGTGCTTCCGGATCGCTCACGCCCTCGAGCTCGAACAGCAGCATGTCCCGCAGGGCCATGCGCAAGTGCCCGCCGGGCAGCGCGTTGTAGCTGATGAAGACAATGCCCTGCGGCGACAGCACACGGTCGATCAACGCCAGCGTGGCCTGCTGGACATGGGGCGGCACCCACGCATACAGGCCATGCGCAATCACGTAGTCGAATGGCCCCTCCATCGAACCGGCGGCTTCGAGGATATCAGCGGTTTCGATCCGCACATTGGCCAGCCCGGCCGAGGCTATCAGGGCCTGACCGTGCGCAACCGCACTCGCCGCAAGGTCGAACGAAACGAACTGCGCCCCGGGATAGGCGGCAGCCATTGCCAGCACGTTGAGCCCATCGCCGCCGGCAATCTCCAGCACGCGCGCACTGCGCGGATCAGCTGCGTCGAGACCATGCAACCGAGCGATCGCGGCCAGATGTTCAGGCGTGGTGGTGCGGTAAACCGCTGATGGATAATGAACCCTGTCGTAACTCGTCGTGCGGTCATCCAAGGTCTGGTCTCTCGCTATTGCGCAAAGTTTGCGTCCAACTAATAATGCGGCTGCAAACACCGGAGGCAAAATGCCGCTTATTCTCGCCGTGCGCAAGTATCCGGGGACACAACCGCCAGCCCCGCTGCAGCTGGAGTGCGGAGAGGCGAGCGTGGGGCGCGGTGCAGGAGCGGATCTCCTGCTCGAGGATCTCTCGGTCTCGCGCCGACATTGCACCATTGCCGGCGAAGGTCTGGCCTGGCGGATCACCGATACCAGCACGGGTGGGACCCTGATTAACGGGCACCGGCTTGCCGCGCCGCACATGCTGCGCCATGGCGATGTGATCGGTGTGGGCGGCTGCGAGATCGTGGCGATGCTGCAGGATGCCAGCCAGTCGGCCCCCGCTCCTGCCGCGCGAGACAGCTGGGGCCGGGCGGCCGGCGCAGCGCCGGTTTCCGCACCGGCTGGTTCGGCCGCTCCCATTCCCACTGGGTGGAGCGCTGCACCATCGACTGCCCCGGCAGCTTCCGTCCCACCGCAGGGAGGCGATGCTGTCGGTGTGCTGCTTCAGGCAGCCGGGCTTTCGCGCGCGCAAGTCACCGCGCCCGACGCGCAAGTGCTGGCTGCATGTGGCGCGCTGCTGCGTGCCGTGGTGGGAAGTTTTGCGGCGCAGGCGCAGGATCGGGCGAAAGCGCGGACCGATCTGGGCATCGCAGCAGAAACCGATCCGCCACTGCCGCCCGAGGCGATGCTGCAGCGCTTGCTGGCGCTTCCTCCAGCAGAGGCGCAGGCGCGCGTTACGGCTATGGCAGGGGCAATCGACGCGCACCAGCGGGCTCTGCAGGGCGCCTTGCAGGCAAGCCTGCACCATGCGCTCGACCAGTTCGCGCCAGCCTCGATCAAGACGAGCGCGCGAAGCGAGGCCGAGGCGTGGCGTGCCTATGTGCAGGCGTTCGGTGCGAAAGACGGCTTCGTCGAAGTGTTCGCCAAAGCCTTTGCGCAGCATTACGCCGCTGCGGTCAAAGGCTGAGCGACACGTCCGGCGGGGCCTGGTCTACTGGGTTGTGGTCGCCGGAGAACCGCCAGCTGCAGCGTTGGGCTGAGAATCGACGAACTTGTACCAGACGATCTGGACCTTCCAGCCGTTGGCTTTGGCTTTCGCTTCGAACGCGGCCTTGCCGCCCGCGCTGACGAGATCGCTCAGCGCATCTTTGGTGAAGCCGCCTGATCCGGTAATCAACACAACGCCCGCCCAACCGGGCTGCGCGTTGGCATCGGCGCTCATGCGATAGGTATCATCGCCGGGCAAGCGCTGGATGGCTGATCCGACAGCACCCTGGAATTCCGCTCTCGTCAACGTGATCGGCGTGATGACGTTCGATTTTTCGATCGAGTAGAGCGCAAAATCGCCAGAGATGCCTGCCAGCGAGAAATCGGTGATGACCTTCGCGCCGACCTGGCCCGGATAGTAGCTTTCCGGCGGCAGGGTATCGAGTTCGTACTCGGGCTGCTTGCGTGTGATGTGAATGGGCGGGCCGGCGCGGAACTTGTTGAGTTCATCGAGAACCGGGCAGAAACTGTCGTCGATCCGCGCAATCCCGGTGAAATCGCTGCCGGCTTCCACACCCAGGCTCTTTGCGGCCTGGATGATGCCGTTCTCGGCATCGAGCGGCGCGCCGGCGACACCGGACCCGGTGAAGGAAACGCCCGCCCCGTCGCGATTGACGTCAACCGTCATCCACGAGCAGGGGATCGACGGCAGCGCGGTCTGAACCGCTGCGTCGATCTTTTCGATCGGCACATTGGAAGCTGCCAGAGCGCTGCTGGCGGCTTCAGGCGCAGGTGCCTTCGACCCGCCACCCATCGCCATATAGCCGATCCCGCCCAGCAGGGTGATCGCCAGAAGCGCACCGCCGCCGATGAGCACGGGCTTGGGTGGCAGGCTGGGACCGGAACCCGAAGGCTTCGCTGCGCCGGACGTGCCGGTGGTCTTGCCGCCGCCCGGCGCCGCCGAACGCTTTGGCGCCTTGCCGGACATGGCCTGATCCAGCGCCGTGATCACCGCGTCCATCGACCGCAGCCGCTTTTGCGAATCGGCCACCAGCATCTGGTCCACCACCTTGCGGACGCGCGGCGGGATCGAGCTTGTGTCGATACCGTTCCGGCGCTTCATGATGGCTTCGGCAGGCAGGCCGCCAAGATCGGGTTTGCGCCCCTGCGCAAGGGCGAGGATCACCAGCCCGAGCGAGTAGACATCGGACCACGGGCCGATCTGCTTGTCGAAATCGCCCAGTTGCTCCGGGGCGACATAGCTGGGCTTGCCGGCAAAGCCATCGCCGATGATCGTCTTGGAGCCCGGATCGGTTTCCTTGACGATGCCGAAATCGATGATCTTGGGCCGGTCCAGCCGGTCGCTGTCGAGAATCACGTTGTCGGGCGAGATGTCGCGGTGGACGACGCCGAGCTCGTGAGCCTCGCGCAAGCCTTCGGCGAGCCTGCGCAGCAGCTCTGCGAGCTCATCCTCCGTCAGCGTCGATTTGCCGACGATATCGGACAGGTTCTGCCCGCTGATGAAGCCGGTCGCGATGTAGTAGAAGCCCAGCTCCGGCTCCATCGCATAGCCGCGATAGCGCACCACGGCCGGATGCGAGAGCTCTGTCAGTGCCTGCGCTTCCTTGCGGAACATCGCCATCACTTTGGGATCGGCGGACAGCTCCGGCAGGATGGTCTTGATCGCGACGCGCTCGCCGCTCGCGATGTTCACGCCTTCAAACACTTCACCCATGCCGCCGCGGGCCAGAAAGCGTTTGATCTCGAACATGTGGTTGAGCACGGTGCCGATTTCGAGCGAAGCCTGCTTGCCGCTCGCGGGGCGCATGGGGGCAGGGGGCGCTTGTGCCGCCGCTTGGGCCGAAACCGGGATTGGTGCCATCAGCGGGGTGCCGAATACGGGCGCCGCGCCGGAAGGCGGTTCCGAAGCCGCCGCGAAAACCGTTCCTTCTTCCTGTTCGTCTGACGTGCTGGCCGGATCGAGGTTCAAGCCGCCACCCTGCGGTTCGCCCGCTCCGCCCGGTGCCGGGGGAGATGCGGAAGGCTGAAAGACCGTCTCGTCTCTTTCGTCGCTCACGTCAGTTCTCCGCTCCGCCGAACTGGACCAAGGTCACTTCCGCGGTGGCCACGCCCACTACCGTTATGTTGTCGGGCGCGCCAAGTTCATGGCAACGCGCAATCATCTGCCTGGCTGCCTCTTCAAATGGCTGACTGGCAAGTGCGTCCTGCATGGCGGCTTCCCCCATCACGCCATAGAGGCCGTCGCTGCACAGGATCAACAGATCCTCGTCGCACAGCGTTTCGATCATCGTATCGACATTGAGCGGACGGGCCACGCCGACCGCGCGCGTGAGCACGTTGCGCAAAGGGTGGGTGGCGGCGGCGACTTCGTCGATCACGCCGTGGTCGACCAGGTCCTGCACCTGGCTATGATCGCGGGTCAGCCGATAGAGGCGGCGATCGCGTAGCAGATAGGCGCGGCTATCCCCCACCCATGCCACGCCGAAACGCTTGTCGCGCACGGCAAGGGCCACCGCGGTTGAACCCATCTGCTTGCCGACCCGCTCGGATTCGCCGAGGATGCGTTCGTTGGCCTCGGTCAGCGCGCCGCGGATCTCTTCCAGCAGATCCTCCAGGCCTTCGACGGCAGGAACGGCGGCAATCGCCTCCACAACCTGGCTTGAAGCCCAGTCGCCGCGTTCGAGGCCGCCCATTCCATCTGCCACCAGCCAGACGCGCGATCCGTCCGCAACGAGGTAGCTGTCTTCGTTATGCTTCCGAACTGCACCGGTATCGGTCGCCGCCCAAGATTCCGTGCGAAATGGTATCACCGGTTCGCGCTCCCCGACTGTCTCGACAAAGGTCATAGACTGGCGCCTCCATTCTCGGCAACAATAACCGCCTGACGAGGAAGTCGAGATTTATTGTCTCGGATAATGCGCCTTGTCCGATCTCAGCGCGGGATGAAGCTATGCAACAGGCCCAGGTGAATTCCTACGATCCCCGCCAATGGGCTGCTGCATGGTCGCCTGCTGCGGCAGAGGGGCTCAGCGCCGCGCGGCAAGGTCTGGCGCGGCGCCGCGTGCTGGCCTTGGGGCTTGGCACCGGGATCTTTTCGGCCGGCGCGGTTGCAGCATTCCTCGCGCGGCCGCGGCTGGCGGGCCCGGTTCCGGGCGCAGACAGCACCCTGGCGGCCGAGTCGCCCGAGGCGGCAGGCACGCTGCGACGCGCGATGCTGCTTTCCGGATCGGGCGAATTGCAGACGGCGCTCCAGCGCTTTGGCCTGTCCGCCCAGATGGCGGGCGATGTGGCGCGCGAGGCAAGCCCCGCACTTGCCGCGCAGGGCGAGATTCGCGCGATGCTCGAAATGGCCCGCGCCGGTGATGCGCTGACCTTCGTGCGGCTGCAGGCATCCAACCCCGACAGTTCCGGGGCCATTGTCAAACTGGGCGCAGATGGAAAACTGGAAACCACCCGCATTGCGGCGCAGGTCAGTGATCGGATCGTCGTCATGCACGGGATCATGGACGGAGACAGCTTCTACACTTCGGCTGTCGGGATCGGCGTGCCCAATTCGCTGATCTCCCCGTTTGCCAAGGCCCTCGCGTTCGATTTCGACTTTCAGCGCGAAGTGGCGGCGGGCGATGCATTCGAACTGGCCTATTCGCAGCCCACCAATGCCTCGGGCCAGACGATGGGCGCTCCCGAACTGCTCTATGCCTCGCTCACCACGCAAATCCGCTCGGCCGCTGTCTATCGCTTCCAGCCGGACAAGGTTGGCGAAGTGCAGTGGTTCGATGCGAGCGGCAGGACGGTCGCCCGTTCGCTGATGCGCACACCGGTGGACGGGGCGCGCGTCACATCAAAGTTCGGCATGCGCATCCACCCCATCGAGGGGTATCAGAAAATGCATGGCGGCATCGATTTCGCTGCGCCAATCGGCACGCCGATCTACGCTTCGGGTTCCGGCGTTCTGGAATTCTGCGGACCCAAGGGCCCGAATGGCAACTTCATCAAGATCCTGCATGATAACGGCTGGGAGACCCTCTATCTGCACATGAACCGCTTTGCTGCAGGCATGGCACAGGGCGTGCGCGTGGCGCAGGGGCAGCAAATCGGCGAGGTGGGGACGACCGGCCATTCGACTGGCCCGCATCTTCACTACGAAGTGCATATCGCTGGCGAAAAGGTCGATCCGCTCGGCGTGCAGCCGGACAACAGCGCGAGCAAGACACTGACCGGACCGCAGCTTGAAACGTTCGAACAGGTGCGCGACTCAATCGATGTGAGCCGCGCGCAGAGGTCCGTTTGAAGCGAGGCGAGTCAGCCTTTTCGGGCTTTTGCAGGCTCGGCGGTAGGCCAGATGATCGTCACCACCAGTAGCGCAATCAGCACCACCACCGCGGCGATGCTGGCATTGAGCCCCTCCGGGCCGCCGCCCCACAGCTCTGCGCCGCGCAGATCGATATTGATCAGCGTGCCGAACGTGCCGGACCCTGGATTGGGATAGAGGCCGAAGAGCAGTTCTTCCGCCGAATTCCAGCCGAAATGGATCATCCATGCCATCAGGAACGAGCCTGACCGGGCATAGGCAAATCCGAACAGCAAACCGCCGAGCAGCATGGTCACGAAGGACATCGGATCGCTCGCCGCAGCAACGAAATGCAGGGCGGCAAATGTGATGGCCGCCACAATCACTGCAGGCGTGCGCCCCCAGCGGCGGGACAGGTCGGCCTGCAGCCAGCCCCGGAAGGTCAATTCCTCGGCGCCGCTTTGCAGCAGAAGAAGTGCTGCTTCCAGCAGCAGCAGACCAATCCCCTGCGGTGCTGGCGGGCCTTCGCTGGCTGTTCCCGCGATCGCGCAAAGCGCAACCGAGAGAGCAAAGCCGACAACGCCCATGGCCAGTCCGGTGCCGCCCAGCAGAGCAGGGGTGCGGCCCATCGGCAGAGGCAGGCGCCAGAAACGGATCGCCAGCAGCGCAAGCAGGCCCATCGGCGTGAACGTGGCCAGCGTGAAAGCGCCTTCCAGCAGCGCGCCGGGCAGTTCGGATATGGTGGGGTCTGCCAGCAGGATGCCGAAGATCGCAGGAACGCCCAGCAGCAGCGCGAGGGTCAATGCAACCACGGCGGTCAACGAAGCCAGTCCGGCCACAGGATGATTGGCCAGATCCGAACTCTGTTGAAAAGGTTCCGCTTTCGCCATGGCCCTCTCCGTACGCAATGTTGTTCTGAACCGAATGCGTCGCGGTTCCTTGCTGCGGGTGATCGCACAAATCACGCGGCGAACAAGAACAATTCAGTCCGGGCGGGAATGCCCCTCTCAACCTTGGCCCATCATCGGGCGGTTCATGTGCCGATTGGGGATCGCGACAAGGTTGTCTGCGTGCTGGTTAAGGTTTATGAATGTTTAGTTGATTCGAGTTTGGTTCAAAATAGGGGATGACTGCGATGGTCCGCGTTTCCATTGCCACACTCACGGCAGCCTTCGCGCTGACTGGTGTTCAACCTGCGCTGGGACAGAGTGCGCCGGTCAGCCAGTCCGAAATCCATTGCTTTGTCTCCGGATGTGACGAGGCGGCTGAAGCCCCTGCACCTCAGGCCAATGCCAGCGCTGATGCGGCTGGGGGCGATGATCCGTGCATGACGACGGGGGTTTGCCCGGCGGGCGAGACCAAGGGCTTCCATCTCTCCGGTGCCGTACCCGCAAAGTCTGCTGCGACCCGTCCGAATGCCCCGGCTTCGAGCCGGCCGAGCTATGTAAACACGAACTCGACGGCAAGGATGGGCGGGGCTGGCCGTCGCACGACCCAGGCGCTTCCTGCAACGCGCCGCGCGCTCGACATGCGGCTCTCCTTTGAAAAGAGCTCTGCCGAGCTCACACCCGATGCGCGCCAGCAGGCCGACGTCTTCGCGCGTGAACTGATGGGCGCTGCGGGCAGCCGCCAGTTCGTCATCGAAGGGCACACCGACAGCAAGGGCCCTGCCGCTTTCAATCGGTCGCTTTCGCGGGCACGTGCTCAGGCCGTGGTCGAGTATCTGGTGAGCAAGGGCGTGCCGCAGACCAAGCTTCGTGCAGTCGGCTATGGCTCGGACCATCCGCGTGACGGCACGGCCGCTGCCGATCCGAGCAATCGCCGCGTGGAGATCGTGCGGTATTGAAAGCTCACGGGGCTGGTCGTTGCTAGCCTGGGTGTTGGGCGCGCGCTCGTGTTCGATCGGTGGGGTTCAAGTCAACATCAGGGGGTAGTATGCCTGCCATACTGACTGCTGCTGAAAGCTCCCGCATCTCGTGGGTCGGCGAAGCGATCGATGCCGATGGTCAGGAAACGCTATCGACGTTTCAGCAGATCAAGGCCTTTCTGACGGAAAAGCGCTCCCTTGTGAGGGAGTTGTGCGAAAAGGTAGAGGCCGACTTTGGTGCCAAGCCAGCCGGGATCAAGGTCTTGCTGACCATGATCAAGGGGGCTTTGGGCGGCGCGATCGCGGGTTTCGCGTTCAAGGGGCTCGGAACTGCGGTGGCCAGCTTTTTCGGTCTTGCTGCAGGCGCTGAAGTGGTCGCCCTGATCCTCTTCCTTGTGGGATTTTATCTCCTTTTCACGTCAATCTTTGAGTTGCCCAAACTTATCCATGCCTTGCGAGAAGCCGCGTTGGCTGGCGATCTGTCCTAGCTTGTCGCTCACTGCCGAACGGTTTGTCCGGCGGGGATACAATCGCAGCGCGTCCGGCTCTTCAGCCGCCCACGATCACCGTGAAGCACCCCAGCACGATGTTGCCGCCATGCGCGGTCAGATCGCCGATGCGCGCTTGCGGCATGCTGCCGGTGATGACCGTGGCGCTTCCCTTCACGATCGTATCCGGCGGCCCGACACAAACGGCCATGTCCGAAACCCGCGCAGCAGGGAGCGCACCGATCAGGACGGTGGGCTGTCCCGGTGCCGAGATCGGTCCACCGACATGGGGTACGACGCCCGTAACCATGGGGCATACATGCATGTCGGTAAGTCGTGCAGCGGGCGGCATAAGTTACCCCGATCCGAATTCAAGCCACACGATAGTAGCAGTTGTGTGCGGTCGATTCAAAAAAAAGTGGAGTGCGCGCGCGAAAGCTGTAAGTTTGTTCTGGGCTTGGGGAATATTGAGGGTGGCACGTGCTCATTGACGATGAACGACGGGCTGCGGTGCTGGCGCCGATTAATGATTCGGTGGGTTCCGATGGTCGCAGCGACGAGGGCGATGCGGCCGATCTGCTTCGCGAAATCCGCTCGCAGCGCAAGGCGATAGTCCGTATCGAGCAAACGGCGGCGATGACCGACGACGATGTCGTCCTTCCGCCGGGCGCCTGGGACTGGGAAACGCTGGCGGAAAACGCACTGGATTATCTGGCGGAGCACGGCAAGGATCTCGAACCGATGAGCGTGGTGGTCGAGGCGGCCGCGCGCAGCGAGGGTCTCGGTGATCTTGCGGCGGCGATGGTTCTGCTGGCTGATCTTGTCGAAGCATTCTGGGACGATGGGCTCTATCCTGCCGAGGACGAGGACGGGCTCGAGACGCGCTTTCAGCCCTTGTCCGGGCTTTCCGGCGGCAGCAACGATCGCGATGGCGCGCTCATACAGCCGCTGCGCAATCTTGTGATCGCGCGCACCGGCGAGGGGGATCTGCGCTACCTCGACAAGGTCCGCGCCGACCTTGCCATGGCTGCATCGCAAGGGCTTACCGGCGAGGCGAAGACGGCTCGGCTCGATGAGGCGAGTACGCTGACCCGCGGGATCGAGTCGCACGCCCGTCGTCTTTCGGGCGAAGTGCTGGCACGTCAGGCGCGGCTCGCAGGGGAAGCCGAGGATGGCTGGCGGCGCGCGATCGGGTTCATCATCGACCGGACCAAGCCGCAGATGCCCGCCGCATCGAAGCTCGGTGATGAGCTTCGCGCCTTGCGCCAATGGTTGCTGACGATGGCGCCCACGCAGGCCGCCGAAGATGCGCCGGCAGGGCAGGCGGAAGCGGGCGCGGTCGCGGCTGCAGGTGAGGGCGGGGGCGCCCCGCAGGCAGGCGGTTTTGTCGCCGGCAAGATTACGCGCCGCGAGGATGCACTCAAGGCGGTTGCGGCTGCAGCAGATTACTTTCGGCAACATGAACCACTTTCACCGCTCGGTGAAACGCTACGCGAGGTTGACCGAAGGGCGCGCATGAGTCTTCATGACTTCCTGACGGAACTTATTCCAGACGATTCGGCGCGGCAGGATTTCTACTGGCGCTCTGGTATCAAGCCGCCGTCGGATGAAGAAGAGTCTTAAGACGAGAACTGAGAGGCAGCTCCGTCTTGGAGCAACGGGCTGGTAGTGCGGCGCGTGCGTAATCTAGGGAGATCGACATGGCTGACTCGGTACATGACAAGCTCAAGCGCGTGCGCAAGCCGCGGGTCCACATAACTTACGATGTGGAAACCGAAGGCGCCCAGGAGGTCAAGGAATTGCCCTTCGTCGTCGGCGTGATGGGTGATTTTTCGGGCGACTCCGCTGTCGCCAAGAAGAGCCTCAAGGAACGCAAGTTCGTCGACCTCAAGAAGGACAAATTCGATCAGGTTCTCGCCAAGATCGAGCCGGGCGTGAAGATGAAGGTCGAGAACACGCTCGAAAAGAATGGCAAGGAATTCGAGGTCAACCTCAAGTTCAGCTCGATGGACGACTTCGAGCCGGAAAAGATCGTCGAGCAGGTGGAGCCGCTGCGCAAGCTCATGGAAACCCGCAACCGGCTGCGCGATCTCATGGCCAAGGCTGACAGCTCGGAAGAGCTCGAAAACCTCCTCGAACAGATTCTCGGCGATCAGGACAAGCTGAGCCAACTCTCTGCCCAACTTGGCAGCAGCGACAAGCCCTCGGAGTAAGGCAATGGCAGAAATGGAAACCCAGGGCGGCGCAGCCGTCAGCACCGAGACCGTGAACGCGCCGGCCAGCTTGCTGGACGAAGCGATTGCCGTCACCAAGCAGACCGAGCCGACACGGGTCGAGGAACTGATGCGCACGCTCGCCGAAGAGGCGATGAGCGGTACGGTGCAGTTCAACAAGAACCTCACCGTTACGCTGCGCGATGCAATTGCCAAGATCGACGCGCAGATTTCCGAACAGCTCGCCGCGATCATGCATGCGGAGAAGTTCAAGAAACTCGAAGGCAGCTGGCGCGGTCTGCACTATCTGGTCAAGAACTCGGAAATCAGCACCTCGCTGCGGGTGCAAATGCTGAACGTCACCAAGAAGGAGATCTCCAACGATCTCGCCAAGGCGACGGACTTCGACCAGTCGACACTGTTCAAGAAGGTCTACGAGGAACAGTTCGGCATGGCGGGCGGCGAGCCGTTCGGCGCGCTGGTCGGCGATTTCTACTTCGGCAAGCATCCTGACGACATCGAACTGCTCACGAACATCTCCAGCGTCGCGGCTGCGGGCTTCACACCGTTCATTTCGGCGGCGGATGCCAATCTGTTCAGCATGGACAGCTTCAAGGAGCTCTCCAAGCCGATGGACATGAAGCAGATGTTCGAAACGGCCGACTACCAGAAGTGGAATGGCTTCCGGCAGACCGACGACTCGCGCTTCGTCACGTTGACGATGCCGCGCGTGCTCGCCCGCCTGCCTTATGGCCGCGACACCAAGAAGGTCGAGGCGTTCGAGTATGAGGAAGCGCCGCGCGATGCGAACGGTGCGCCCAAGGCAATGGATCACGATGACTATTGCTGGATGAACGCGGCCTATGCGCTGGCGGCGCGGATGACCGATGCGTTCTCCCAGTATGGCTGGTGCACCGCGATCCGCGGCGCAGAGGGCGGCGGCAAGGTTTCCAATCTGCCCACCCACGTGTTCCAGTCTGATGACGGTGATCTCGATACGCAGTGCCCCACCGAGATCGGCATCACGGACCGGCGCGAGAAGGAGCTGTCCGACCTCGGCTTCCTGCCGCTGTGCCACTACAAGAATACCGACTATTCGGTGTTCTTCGGTGCGCAGACCACGCAGAAGCCCAAGGCTTACGACCGGCCGGAGGCAACAGCGAATGCCGCGATCTCGGCGCGCCTGCCCTACATCATGGCGACCAGCCGGTTTGCCCACTACCTGAAGGTGATGGCGCGCGACAAGATTGGCTCGTTCATGGAGGCCAGCGACTGCGAGACCTGGCTGAACCGCTGGATCATGAACTACGTCAATGCGACGGAAGGTGCCGGGCAGGAATCGCGGGCCAAGTACCCGCTTCGCGAAGCGCGGGTAGAGGTGAAGGAAGTGCCGGGAGCGCCCGGTTCCTACAGCGCCGTGGCACACCTGCGGCCGTGGCTGCAGTTTGAGGAACTGACGACCTCAATGCGCCTGGTTGCCCGCATCCCGTCCGCGTCCTGATACGCGGCAGAACCGATGGCGTCGTCGCCAGCCAGGGCCGCAGTGCCTGACGCGGAGACGGCGCCAGCGGCCCAGTCGGCAGCAAGGGTTCACTCCGATCCGGGTGCGGTGCGCGCGCGTGCGAATGCACTGATCGCCCGGATCGACGGTGACCTTGGCCGGCAACTCGATGCGATCCTGCATCATCCGGCGTTCAAGAAGCTTGAGGCCCTTTGGCGCGGGGTTAAATGGCTGATCGACGATGTCGACGATCCAGCCGTCTGCATCCGCATCCTCGATGTGCGCTGGACCGAGATATCCCGCGACCTCGAACGGGCGCTCGACTTCGATCAGAGCAGCATCTTCGATCTGGTCTACAGCCAGGAGTTCGGCATGCCGGGCGGGCGGCCTTATGGCATGGTCGTTGTCGATCATGCCGTGTCGCACCGGCTCGGTCGCGGCAGCAAGGTCGATGATATCGAAGTGCTCGAGGGGCTGATGGGTGTTGCTGCGGCGGCGTTCACGCCTGTCGTGTTTGGCGTCGATCCGTCGATGCTTGCGCTCGACCAACTCGATGAGATCGATCTGCGGCAGGAACTGGGCGCGACATTCGCCGATCCGCAGTTCGCGCGCTGGAACCGTATGCGCTTGCGGCCGGACAGCCGCTTTCTGGCCGGAGTCGTCACGCGCGTACTTGTTCGCCGTCCACATCGCGGACGGGATCATCCCAGGCTTGGCTTCGTCTATGACGAGAAGGTGGCGGATACGCGCGACCTTCTGTGGCTCCATGGCGGCTTTGCCCTGGCCCACGTGGCGCTGCGCGCGCAGGCCAGGAACCGCTGGCCGGCGGCGATCCGCGGCACCGTGCCACCGGGTGAGGGGGGACTGGTCAATGGCCCGGTCCGCCACTTCCTGCAGAGCGACGAGCCCGGGTTCGTTGTCCGCTATCCCGTGGAAGCTGCCGTTTCGGAAGGACAGGAAGTGGTCCTGAACGACAATGGCCTTCTCGCGCTGCGGCAGATGCACCTGACTGGCAATGTCGCCTTCATGAATCTGCCCAGCCTGCACCGCCCACCCGATTACGATGGCGAGGCGGCGCGCATGAATGCCAAGATGGGCGGCATGCTCAACTATGTGCTGTGCGTTGCGCGATTTGCCCACTACCTGAAGGTGATCGCACGCGATTGGGTGGGGAAATACAATGATGCGGCCGAGTGCGAGCGCCTGTTGCAGCGCTGGTTGCAGAGCTTTGTCACGGCCAATGATGATGCGAGCCCGGAAATGCGCGTCCGCTATCCCTTGCGCGAGGGGCGCGTGAGCGTTGCCGAATTGCCCGGCAAGCCCGGCTGCTATGGCTGCGACATCTATTTGCGCCCGCATTATCAACTGGATCAGATCACGTCCGAGTTTCGCCTCACCACGGTAATCGGCACTGAAGGAGCTGGCTGATGGCGCTCACGATCACCCAGTCGCTGATCGATCGGCTGATCGATGATGATCCCAACGGATCGGCCGACCACTATGAAACCGAGGATGAGGCCATCGCCCGGTACAAGGTGGCGCTGCGGCGCGATCTGGAAAGTCTGCTCAACACGACGCGTCCGTGGCTGCCGGTGCTGGAACGCTATCCGGGGCTGGAGCGCACAATTGTCGCCTTTGGCATGCCCGATCTTTCAACCGAGGACATGTCGGTGCCGGCCGTGCGCGAACGCGTCCGGCGCGTGATCGCGCAGGCCATTCGCGAACACGAGCCGCGCCTGTCCTCGATCGACATCGAGATGGAACAAGGGCCAACCTCGCGCGGGATGCGCCTGCGCATCACGGCCGTGCTGACCGTGCTGCAAGGCGAGGAGCCGGTGACGTACGAAGCTTCCGTGCGCCCGGGCGACCGTGCAATTGAAGTGAAGCTCTCCGCATGATCGATGATCTGATTGCCTATTATCAGCGCGAACTCGACTACCTCAAACGCAACGCCGGTGCGTTTGCCGAAGCCTATCCCCGCTATGCCGCGCGGCTGCGCATCAGCCGCGATGCGATCGAAGATCCCCACGTCAACCGCCTGATCGAGTCGGTTGCGTTTCTCAACGCGCGGCTCCGGCACAAGCTTGATGAGGACTACTCCGAGCTTTCCGATGCCTTGCTGCTTACGCTCTATCCGCACCTGATCCAGCCGCTGCCCTCGCTTATGGTGGTGCGTCTTGAGCCTGAGGCGGAGCTGGCCGAACCCTCCGCGGTGCCCGAAGGCACGATCATCACCACCGAGGCGCTGGATGGCGTGGCTTGCCAGTTCCGGCTGTGCAGCGATACCCGGCTACTGCCGCTGCGCATTGCCGAAGCCTCCATGGTGGGGCCTCCGTTCGATGCACCGGTCACGGTCCCCGGCGCGCGCGGCATGCTGCGGCTCGTGTTCGAGACGACCAAGCCTGAGGTCGATCTCGCCGCGCTCGATATCGAGAATCTGCGGCTGTTCATCAAGAGCGATGGCCGCCGCGCCCAGATCCTGCTGGAGCAGCTTGGTGCCAACTTGCTGGGCGGCGGTGTGGCAACCGGGCCGAGCGACCCCAATGCCACGCTGCTGGGGCAGGACTGCGTGACCCTGCTGGGCCTCGATGAGGCGGGGCTGCTGCTGCCGCAGACCACAACCGCCCGCAAGTCCTACGGCCTGCTGCAGGAGCACTTCGCCTATCCGCAGAAGCACCTGTTCTTCCGGATTTCCGGGCTTGATCGCCGGTTGCTGGTCGCGACCGGCAGCCGCTTCGAGATATACCTGTTCTTCGACCGGGTAGCCGCCGAACTGGAGCGTGTGGTGCGCGCCGACGATTTCGAACTGCACGCCGTGCCTGCACTTAACCTGTTCCCGGTGGAAGCGGAGCCGATCCACCTCGACCATACCTCGGTTGAATACCGGATCGTGCCCGATGCCCGGGCCGAGGATGCACTCGAGGTGCATTCGGTTTCCCGGGTGATCCTGCAGACGGCCAATGGGGAACGGATCGAGGCGCCTTCGCTCTATTCCTTCGAGCCGGGCACCAATGCATCGAGCACCTCCTACCACGCGGTCTCGCGCCGCTCCAGCTTCAGCAAGGGCGGCGGGGACGATGTCTTCCTGACCATAGCGGATCTCGCGGCAAAGCTGCATGCCGACGATACGACCGTGGTGAACACGTCGATTCTGGCCACCAATCGCGAACTGCCGGCACGGCTGCCGTTTGGCGGCGGACGTCCGTGGCTCGATGTTGCGGGTACGATCAACGGTCTTGCCGGCGCCAGCGCGTTGACCAAGCCTACTCCGACACGGCGACCGACGCGTGGTTCTGCCGCGCATTGGAAGCTGATCGGCCAGCTCTCGCTCAATTACCTTTCGCTGGTGGGCAATGATCGTTCGGCGCAGGCCCTGCGGGAGGTTCTGGCGATCTACGATACGGGCAACACGCCCGACAGCGAGTATCTGCGCGAACGGCTCATCGGCATCTCCGCGGAGCCCGGTGTTGCCCGTCTGCGCTTTCGCGGGCACGCCGCGATGTGCTCTGGTATCGATGTGACGCTGGTGATCGATGACGAGCGGCTTTCGGGATCGGGATCCTTCCTGCTCTGCGCGGTAATCGAGCGCTTCCTCGCCGGCGCCTGTGCGCTCAACAGCTTCGTCCGCGTGACCGCACGGCTGCAGCGCGAGACGGGGGCGTGGAAGACCTGGCCTCCGCGCGTCGGCGACCGGCCGCTGGTGTGATGACGGGGCAAGGCGCCGACATGGGCGAAGCGCTTCGATGATCGCTGTCGGGACCCTGCTCGGCCGGCTGCGGCGCTCGACTTTCGTGCAGGCGGTGCGGCAGGCGCACGTCTGGGCCTGGTTGAACGGCAACGAGTCCGAACTCGGCCGGGATGCGCCGCCGGCGGCTGAACCGACCCGGCTTTCCGCGTCTGACCGCATGCATATGCCGGTGACGGACATCGCCCGCACCGACCATTGGTCCGAAGGCCCCGAAGCGGCTCGAAGCGGTCCGGCAGGCACATCGGACAGGCGCCTGAGCATCGTGGCCAACGTGATGGGCTTTGCCGGCGCAACACCGGCGCTGCCGCAAGCCTACAGCGAATTGCAACTGCAGCGCCGGCGCGCGCGCGATTTTGCCTTTTCCCACTTTCTTGCGCTGTTCGATCACCGCACGCTGTCATTTTTCTGGCGCATTGCGGAAAAGTACTCTTGGCCGCTTATGGCCGAGCGGGGCGCCCGGCAGAAGACATCGGACAAGGACGCGAAGGATGACATCCAGCGCGCGCTCGTCACGCTGGCTGGCGTGGCCAATGATGGGGCCCGCAACCGGCTTGATGTTCCTGATGCAGCGCTGGTCACGCTCGTTGGCCATCTGGCGGATGCCCGGCGTAGTGCCGCCAGCGTGCAGACCGTGCTGCAGGTCCTGACCGGTCTGCCGCTCCGCCTGATCGAGGGAACGCCGACCTGGATGGTCGTGCCCTTGTCGGAGCAGACCCGGATCGGCGGGCCTTTTGCCGGCTTTGCCCGGCTTGGTGAAGGGCCGGGGGCGGAGGGTGCCGGCGCGAGCGCGGCCGCGATGATCGGCTCCAGCGTTCTCGATGCGCAGCATCATTTCGTCGTGGAGGTGGGGCCGCTTTCATGGAGCAGGGTGCAGGAGTTTTGTTGCCATCCGGGAAATCGGCGCAAGATCGCCCAGATCTGCGCATTGGCGGCAGGCATCGAGCAGCGGCCTTCATTGCGGCTGCTGGTCGCGACATCCGCGATCCCCGAATTGCGTCTCGGGGCGAGCGATGAGCCGGCCATGCTTGGTTGGACGACGTGGTTGGGATCGCCGGTGCGAGCGAACGGAATTGCCGATGATTGCTTGATTCCGATCGATTCCGCAGCGCTTTCCTGAGGGTCAGCGTAGTCAAGGTTACGCTTACCATTACAATTATTGTCGCATCTCGCCGCTGTTGTCATTGTTCCTAAATGATCCGGTCCTTGATGGATTGATGCATATTCGGTTGACGCTGCCAAATTGACGGGCATTGTGTCCGCGTCTGGAAGTATGGTGATGGTCAGACTCGGACCCGCAAGGGTTCCGAGAGACACGAACAGGAACAGCCAATCCGGTAAATCCGGGCTCTCCAGCGGTTCGGGCCGAAAAGACACCAGGAACCATCGAGCGATTCGATGCGGGCGTGGTGAGGGAGGGGCAGAAACGTGGAGTTGAATCTCAAGAGTCTGATCGGGAAGCTGGATGATACCTGTCGGCAGGCGCTGGAGGCTGCTGCTGGCCTCGCGCTGTCACGGACGAATTACGACATCGAGATCGAGCATTGGCTCAACCGGCTGCTGGAGCGGCAAACCTCTGACGTGGCGGTGATCGCCAGCCACTTCGATGTGGATATCGGTCGGCTTGCGCAGGACATCAACCGGCAGATCGACGGGTTCAAGTCGGGCAATGGCCGCTCGCCGGCGATCGCGCCGAACCTCGTCAAGCTGATCCGCGAGGCGTGGTTGGTCTGTTCGCTCGAGTATGGCGCCGGGCAGATCCGTTCGGGCCATCTGCTGCTCGCACTGTTGACGACCACCGACCTGTCGAGCATCGCGCGCGACGCCAGCTCGCACTTCGCCAAAATCCCGGCGGAAACCCTTCGCGCGGCCTTTGCCGCGATTACCGCGAGCTCGGAAGAGGCTGTCGCGGCGACGGCGGCACCGGCCACGGGCAGCGGCAAGTCGGCTTCGCCGGTTCAGGCGGGGGCACCCGGCGGTGAGGCGTTGGCGAAATTCTGCATCGACCTCACACAGCAGGCGGCCGACGGGAAGATCGATCCGATCTTCGGGCGCGATCCCGAAATTCGCCAGATCATCGATATTCTCACTCGGCGGCGGCAGAACAATCCGATCCTCACGGGTGAGGCCGGTGTCGGCAAGACCGCCGTGGTGGAGGGCTTTGCGCTGCGCATCATTCAGGGTGACGTGCCCGAGAACCTGCGCAACATTCGTCTGCTCTCGCTCGATCTTGGCCTGCTGCAAGCAGGTGCAGGGATCAAGGGCGAGTTCGAGAACCGGCTGAAATCGGTGATCGAGGAGGTCAAGAAGAGCCCGATCCCGATCATCATGTTCATCGACGAGGCGCACACGCTGATCGGCGCTGGTGGGGCTGAAGGGCAGAACGATGCTGCCAACCTGCTCAAGCCCGCGCTGGCACGCGGTGAAATGCGCACGATTGCGGCGACGACCTGGGCGGAATACAAGAAGTATTTCGAGAAGGATCCTGCGCTCACCCGCCGTTTCCAGGTGGTGAAAGTCGAGGAGCCGAGCGAGGCGCTGGCTGTCGCCATGTTGCGCGGGCTGGTTCCCGTGCTGGAGAAGCACCACGGCGTTGCCATTCTGGGTGAGGCGCTGGAGGCAGCGTCAGGCCTCTCGCACCGCTACATCAGCGGGCGGCAACTGCCGGACAAGGCGATCTCGCTGCTTGATACGGCGTGTGCCCGTGTCGGCATCAGCCAGGTCGCCACGCCGGCCGCCGTGGAGGACCTGGAACGGCAGCTGGGTTTGCTTGATTCCGAAGTGCGGATGCTGGAGCGTGAAGGAAAGGCGGGCGCTGACGTCACAGCCAAGCTTGCGGAGAAATCCGCCGAGCGCGAGAAGATCGAGGCCGACAAGGCCGAGCGGACGGAGGCCTGGCAGGCCGAGCTTGAAGCGGTGAAGGCCGTAGCGGCGGCGCGCGCGGTTGCGGCGGATGCCGTCGATGGCACGCCCGAGGCAGAGGCCGCGATTGCAGCGCTGCGAGAGGCGCAGGCGAAGCTGGCAGAACTTCAGGGCGAAACGCCGATGATCCATGACGTTGTGGATTACAATGCCGTGGCAGAGGTGCTGGCAGGCTGGACCGGGATCCCCGTCGGCCGCATGGTCAACGACGAGATCCGCTCGGTGCTCAGCGTTGCCGAGAAGTTGGGGGAGCGTATCAAGGGGCAGCCCTATGCGCTCGACATGATCGCGCAGACCGTGAAAACGGCGCGTGCGGGCCTCGCCGATCCGCGCAAGCCGCTGGGCATTTTCCTGTTCTGCGGCACATCCGGTGTCGGCAAGACCGAGACCGCGTTGGCGCTTGCCGAACTGCTTTATGGCGGCGAGCAGAATGTCACCGTGATCAACATGAGCGAGTTCAAGGAGGAGCATAAGGTCTCCACGCTCGTCGGTGCGGCCCCGGGGTACGTAGGGTATGGCGAAGGCGGGGTGCTGACCGAGGCGGTGCGGCGCAAGCCCTACTCGGTGATCCTGCTCGACGAGATGGAAAAGGCGCATCCCGGTGTGCAGGATGTGTTCTACCAGGTGTTCGACAAGGGCATGATGAAGGACGGTCAGGGCCGCGATATCGATTTCAAGAACACCCTGATCATCATGACCTCGAACGCGGGCACCGACACGATCGAGGATCTGTGCCGTGCCAAGGGCAAGGACGAGGTGCCGGGGCCCGAGGAACTGGCGCAGGAACTGCGCCCATCGCTGCTCGAGTATTTCAAGCCCGCGTTCCTCGGCCGCGTGGTCACTGTGCCGTTCTTCCCACTCGAACCGGAAATCCTGCGGGAGATCGTGGTCATCAATCTCAATCGGATCCGGCGCCGGGTTACCTCGAGTTATGGTGCTGAATTCACGTGGGATGATGCACTTCTCGACCGTCTCGTCGCGCGCTGCACCGAAGTTGAAAGCGGTGCTCGCAACATCGAGAACATCCTCAAGCGCGGGTTGCTTGCAGACCTCGCCGGACAATTGCTGGAGCTCCGCGCCGAAGGTAAGGATGTCAGCAAAGTTGAAGTTACTGAAGGTGAAGGTTTGGATTACGCATTCAAGATTACGTGATAGTAGTAGTGTCATCGGGGATTACACCCGAACAGGAAGTCAATCGGAAGGAGGCTAATCATGGCTATTTATCTCAAGTTTGACAGCATCAAGGGTGGTGCTACCGACAAGGCGTTCAAGGACCAGATCGAACTGTCGAGCTTTCAGTGGGGCGCCGGCGTTGGCGTTGGCAGCCCACGCGGTGGCAATCGCACCTCGAGCGAACCGAGCGTCTCGGAAATCACGGCATCCAAGGTCCTCGACAAGTCCTCGGAAGGCCTGTTCAAGGCTCTCCTCAAGGGCGAGCCGGTGGGCAAGGGAACGGTCTCGTTCACTGCGGCGAGCAAGGGCGAGTCGGTTGCCTATCTGACGGTGGAACTGGAAGACGTGATCATCTCGGGCTTCTCGGTTTCGAGCGGTGGCGATGTGCCTTCGGAAAGCCTGTCGCTCAACTTCACGAAGTTCGACTGGTGCTACACCGACCGCGATGCAAAGCAGACTGGCAGCCCGACCCACCTGGTGTACAACCTTGCCGAGAACTCGGTCGGCTGATCTGGCTCCGTTCATACAGGCGGTTCCTGGTCGGGGCCGCTTGTTGAACGGGACCGGTATTCTGCCGCAGGCCAGCGATGGGTAAACACCTTCTCAATCTTCGCGTCCTTGCTGATGCGACGATCAGCGATTACTCGCTTCTGGGCTTCGAGGGGCGTGAGGAAATCTCGCAGCCGTTCGATTATCGGCTCGAACTCGTCACGAATGCCACGCCGAACCTTTCGCAATGGATTGGCAAACTCGCCGAGTTTGATATCGACCCGGGCATGGGCAATGCGCGGGTTTTTGCCGGGCGCATCTATGCAGCCCGGCACGTTGTCGATGGCGACGTCGGGCGCATCTTCGTCTCGGTCCGGCCCGCGTACCACGCCTTGTCATACGCCAAGGCCACGCAGTTCATTCAGGACAAGAGCAGCAAAGACATTTTCGAGTCGATGTGCACCGATGTGACCGGTCTGGTGAAGACCGTCTCGTTGCAGCCTGCGCCGCCCAAGCGCGGCTATGCCGTGCGCTACGACGAAAGCGAGATCGATTTCCTTGCGCGGCTGCTCGCGCAGGACGGCATCATGTATTTCTTCGCATACGATCGCAACTCGGGGCCGTTCCGCCACAAGATGATCGTGACCAACAAAACGGCCGATTACCTCGAAATCGACGGCAGTCCGCTGGAATTCGTCAGCAACAGTCCCATCGGTCATGTCGACGTTCTGGAGAGCTGTTTTGCGGCTTTGCCCAGCAAGTCAAAGCATGTGTCGTTCAATGTGAACAAGCTGGATACCCCGTTTGCATCGCAGTCGACCACCAGCCTTCAGTGGGGCGCGGTCTACACCCACGAGCACGAGACGATCGGCTTCGAGGCGCTGAGTGGGCAGGGTAATTCGAGCCTCGCAGGGGCAACCGACGAACATCACGACCAAGCTGCGAACTTTATCGAGGGAAGTTCTTTCGAGCACGGCATAACGGCCGGCGGCCGGGCCGAACTCAAGGGAGCGGACGATCTGCTGGCATCAAATTGGGTGGTATTTACCACAGTGGTTCATTCGGCGCGCGATCCATGGATGTTCGGCGACGACCAGCACGCCACATATCGCAACCGGTTCAGCGCGATCGCATCCTCGCAGCGATATCGCCCTCCGGTGAATGTGCCGCAGCGGCTGGCACCCGGGCCGCTTCTAGGGGTTGTTGCATTTGATGGCGCCACGGCGGGCGAGATCAAGGTAGACAAGGAATGGCGCGTGCCGGTCGCGATTTCCAATTCAAGGAATGATGGCAAGTTCGACGCGGTGGTTTGGCTGCCGGTGCAGCAACAATGGTCGCATTCCACGCATGGCGCACAGTTCTTTCCGCGCATCGGCGCGCGCGTGATTGTCGATTTTCTCTATGGCAATCCTGACCTGCCGATCATCACCGGCTGCATGTATACTCCATCGCAGGCCTATCCGTTCGATCCGGCCAGCAAGGTGACACAGTCGGGCTGGCGGTCTGTTACCGAGAAGAATGGCGGGATCAAGCAGGAGCTCTATTTCGAGGACAAGAGCGGCTCGGAGGAAATCAAGCTCTACACCGGGCGTGATTATCGCCGTGAGATCGATCAGGATGATTGGGGCACGGTTAAGCGCGACCAGACCCTGGAAGTGCAACGTGATCGCGTGCGCAAGGTGAAGGGCAAGGAGACGGTGGACGTCGACCAGACGCGAACCATCACAGTTCAGCAGAAAAACCTTCTTGAATCAAAGGCCGAGATCCAGCTTAAAGTCGGAGGTTCGACCATCACGCTCAAACCGGACGGGATCGAGATCAAGGCGCTGAAAATCACGATCAAGGCCGAGACCAAGGTGGAGATGCAAGGCGGGGCGCAATTCTCGATTTCCGGGCCCTTGGGCGAGGTCAAGGCCGATGGCATTCTGACCGTCAAGGGCGGCATGGTGATGATCAACTGATGTCCAGTTCCCCCATCTCAATTCCGCTGCGCTTTCAGCGAGCCGAACTTGAGGCCAAGGCAGACCTGGAGCCCGAAGGACGCGCCTTGCTCGCCGAGATCGGCCACCCCGAGCAGCTGGTGCAAGCCCTCATCGATAGTGGCAATGCGCGGGATGCGATCCATTCGCTCGTTTTGATCCTGCCGCACCGGCATGCGGTATGGTGGGGCTGCATGGCGGCAAGAATCCTGCCTAATCTTGATGCCCGTCGGGCAGATCTGGCCGCGCTGGTTGCAGCCGAGCGCTGGGTGCAATCAGGCAATGCCGCCGATGCGGAAGCTGCGGGGGAGGCTGCAGAAGCCACCAACCGCGATTTTGCGCCATCATGGGTGGCGACGGCGGCGTTCTGGTCGGGCCGGTCGATCGCTCCGCGCGGATTGCAGGCAGTGCCACCTGCTCCTCACCTTGCCGGGGTGGCGACGCGCATCGCCCTCAAGTTGCTGGCAACGGACCCGGCCCTGCAAGGCCGCATCGGGTTTGCCGATTTCCTGCCGCTGGGCATGGCATTGCTGGCCGGTGGCAACGGGGCAGATGCTCAGGCGGCCTTGCGTGATCGCGTGGCTCAATTGCCGCCTCCAGGGCGATAAGCCATGTGGACTTTGATCGTATCGCGCCTGAATGATCCGCCAGGCAGCTACCTCGACAAACGCCAGCTCGATGCGGGGCAGCTCATCGTGGGGCGGAGCAAGAAATCGGCCGATCTTGTGCTGCCCGACGAGCAGGGTTTCGTCTCGCGCGAGCACTGCGTGATCGCGGCGCTGGGGATCGACCTGTTCGTCACGGATACCAGCAAGAACGGCGTTGCGCTCAACACGCCGGGGCAGCGGATCCTGCCGGCCCAACCCGTGGCGATCCGCCCTGGTGACCGGCTCATCATCAATGACTTCGTCATCGCCGTGAGCACGCCCGAGGCAGCGCGGACGATGTCCATGACGCCGCCGCCCATGGCGCCGTTGCCGCAGACCAGCACCGCAGGGGACGACATCTGGGGCGCTGGTGAGGCCAATCCGTTTCTGGGAGACATGGGCGGCAGCAAGTTTGGCGATGGCGGCTTGAACTTCGGCAGCGAGGTGCATGATTTTCTCGCGGGGCCGGGCGGACTGGGCGTCAGTCCCGCCGCACCGCCGCCGCCGGATCCGCTTCCCCCGATGGGCAACTTCGGCTTTGGTGAGCCATTCGGTCAGGCCTACGAGGCGCGGCCGATCATGGCCGAAGTCGATCCGTTTTCCAGCAGCCTGGCGATCCCCGATGACTGGGCCAATCCGGGCAACGGTGTCGGGGATGGCTTGCCCATCCCGGATTTTGCGTTTGCTCCGCAAGGGCGCAGCCCGCCGCCGCCTCCTCTTCCCCCCATCGAGCCGGGTATCTCGAACCCCTTCGCGGGCCTTGATGCGCCGTTCGGCGTGCTTCCGCCGCTGGGCGAGGAATCGCAGCCCGACGCGCCTTTTGCTCCGATCGCTGCGCCTCTCCCCCCTGCTGTTTCACCGCCGCCGCCAACTGCACCTGCCGGTCCAAGCGGTTCTGCAAACTGGGCAGCCTTCTACGAAGGGGCCGGGTTCAGCCCGGAAGAGCTCAAGCTGCCACCGGATGCGATGTTCCGCCTCGGGGTGTTCTACCGGCAGGTGCTGCTCGCGCTGTGCGACATTCTGCAGGACCGCGCGACGTTCAAGGACGAGTTCCGGGTGGAGCGCACCCAGATGAGTGGCGGCCGCAACAACCCGCTCAAGCACTTGCCGGCGTTCGAGGCGGCAAAGGTGGTGCTGGGCAATCCGCTGCCGGGCTTCATGGACGGCGAGGAGGCGCTGCGCACCGCCTTCGAGGATATCAAGCGGCATCAGATGGCCATGCTGGCGGGCGTGCAGAACGCGCTCACCACGGTCTTCTCCCGGCTTTCGCCGGCCGAAATGGAAAAGCTGGTGGCCGCTGCCGAAGGCGACAAGAAGGGTCTTTTTTCGCGGCGCACAGATCGATGGTCGATCTATGTCACGATCTATGAGAACCTCCGCAAGGACGCGACGTCGAACGCGAATGGAGTCATGGGTTCGGCCTTTCGCGAAGGCTACGAGAAGTTCACGAAGTCTGTACGGTGAGACGCCGCGAAGGGGGTAGGATCGCGTGACGTGGGAAAACAAGCCGGTGTGGTCGGAGGGCATGTTTCTCCGGCCGCAGCACTTCCAGCAGTACGAACGTTTCGCGGGCGCACAACTGGAAGCGCGGATCGCGCCGCTGGTCGCGCATGGCTATGGCGTGCTGCAGATCGAACTCGGCGAAGGGGCGCTCAAGACCGGTAAACTGGTGATCAACCGCTGCTCGGGCGTGTTCGAGGACGGCACCCCGTTTCGCATTCCGGAGCAGGCGGCGGCGCCGATGCCGCTCGAAATCATGCGCGATGTGCGCGACGAGGTTGTGCACTTGTGCATCCCGGAAAGCCGCGCGGGCGTGGCAGACGTCGCGCTGGATCGCAGCGCACAGACCGAAACGCGTTTCGTCGCCGAAGAGTTCGAAGCGGTCGATACAATCTATGGCGGCAGTTCGCGGGTACCGATCAACGTCGGGCGTCTGCAACTTTCGCTGCGGACCGAATCCGAAGGACTGGACGGCTATACGACCCTGCCGATCGCGCGCGTGATCGAACGCCGCGCGGATGACAGCATCATGCTCGATGCAGGCTTCATTCCGTGCTGCGCGGCTGTCTCTGCCAGCCCGGTGCTGAGCGGCTTCATGAGCGAGCTGGAAGGCATGCTGCACCAGCGAGCCGAGGCGATTGCAGGACGTCTGGGCACGCCCGGCGCCAAGGCCGTGGCCGACATAACCGATTTCCTCTGGCTGATGGTGGCCAATCGGAGCGAGGCGATGCTCAAGCATCTCTCTGCCATGCCGGTGATCCACCCCGCCGATTTCTACGGTATGTTGTGCGCCCTTGCCGGCGAACTTTCGACCTTCACGCAGACATCGAACCGGCCGCAGTTCATGCCGCTCTACGCCCACCGCCAGCAGCGCGTGTGTTTTGATGCGGTGATCGCCGATCTTCGCCGGTCGCTGAGCATGGTGATCGATCCGATCGCAAGGGCCATTCCGCTCGTGCCGCGCGGGTTCGGCATTCAGGTCGGGCAGATCGAGGACCGTTCGCTCTTCACCTCCGCCACGTTCCTGCTGGCCGTTCGCGCCGGTGTGGATACCGAGCAATTGCGCGCAGGCATGCCGCGGCTCACGAAGATCGGTTCGGTCGAGCATATCCGCGATCTGGTCAATCGCCACCTTCCGGGGGCAGACCTGTTCCCGATGGCGGCGGAACCGCGCCAGATCCCGTTCCGGGCCAACACGGTCTATTTCACCATCAACACCCGCCACGAACAGTGGCAGGCTGTACGTACATCCGGGGCCGTCGCGCTGCATGTGGCGGGCGAGATCCCGGGGCTTGAGCTCGAAATGTGGGCTATCCGAGGACAACAGCAATGAGCGGTGAAGACGGCGACGACGCAACCGTTTTCCGGCCGGGCGGACAACCTTCCGCCACGCCGCCGGCACAAGGTGTGCCGCAGGCCTCACCGCCCGGCCGTCCGGTAACGCCTGCTGGCGCACCTGCAACGCCCCCTCCGCAGGGCTGGGGCGCGCCGCCCGCATCACCGTCGCCGCCCACCGGCATGCCGCAGCAAGGCGGCGGACGCATCGAATTCGCGCCCGGCGAGCCGGTGCTGCACGGGCCGGAACCTGTCGTGGCGGCTGCAGGCCGCCTGATCCTGCTGGCCAACCACATCAAGGGCCTGGCCGTCGGACCAGACCTTGAATCGCTGCGCCGGACAACCGTCGCGGAGCTGGATGCCTTCATCAAGCGCGCCCGTGCCTTGGGACTGGAGCCCAAGTCGGTGCAACTTGCGCACTACATCCTGTGCGCATTTATCGATGATGCGGTGATGTCCACGCCTTGGGGCGGGGCGAGCCAGTGGTCCACCCAGAGCTTGCTGGTTGTCTATCACAAGGACGCGCGCGGTGGTGACCGCATGTTCCAGTTTGCCGAACAGATGGAGCGCGATCCCAGCAGCGAACCGCGCCTCATCGAACTGCTGTACCAGTGCCTCGCACTCGGCTTCGAGGGACGTGCCGCACTTGATCCGCGCGGACAGAACCTGCTGACGCAGCGGCGCGCGGGACTTGCCGCGCTGGTGCAGCGCCAGCGCGCAGCCCCTACCGGCGAGATTTCACCCCAGTGGCGAGGCGCCACCGTCGCGTCCGGCCGATTCAGCGCAGTGATCCCGCTCTGGGCTGTGCTTGCCGGGCTCGGCGTGCTCGGGCTGATGATCTTTGCGGCCCTGCTGCTGCACTTGTCGAGCCGCGCGACCTCGGCGATCGAGGCTGTCGACCGCGCGGTCGGCAAGGCGACCGTCGCGCCGCCACCGCCGCCGCCCGCACAGGCCGAAACGCCGCTCTATGAGAAGTTTCAGGATATCCTCCGTCCGGATGTGGCTGCCGGACGGCTTGAACTGACGCGCGAGGGCAACGAGATCGTGATCCGGCTCCATAACCAGGGCCTCTTCGGTTCAGCGCAGGCGGATGCGTCCAGTTCGTGGAGCGATACCTTCGATCACCTTGCGCAGGCTGCGAACCTGACCAAGGGCCCGATCAAGGTGGAGGGCCATACCGACGATCAGGCGATCCATTCGTTGCAGTTCCCGTCCAATCAGGAGCTATCGGAAGCGCGGGCGCGATCCGTCGCGCAGGCGATCGAGGGGGCAGGGCTGACAGACGCTTCCCGAATGTCCATCGCCGGTTTCGGATCGACCCAGCCGATCGGTGACAATGCCACCGACGAGGGTCGCACGCGCAATCGCCGCGTCGAACTGCGCGTCGGCAACGATATCAACTGGCGGTAAGGAGACTGCGGTCATGAAAGCGCTGTTTCGCAATCGCTGGTTCTGGCGCGTGGTCGGCGCGCTGGCGATCGGCCTGCTGATTTTCTTTGTCGGTCCGCTGGTTTCCATTGCGGGCTTCCGGCCGTTCGGTTGGTGGCCGGTGGCACTGCTCTTTGCCTTGCTTCCGCTGATCGTGGTGGGCGTGTTGTGGGTACTGGGCCGAAGGGGCGAGAAGGCCAAGAACGCCGAGATGATGGAGGCGCTCAAGCCCGATCCCGGTGCCACCGATCGCGACGAGATTGCCGCCAAGCTCTCCGAAGCGCTCGACATGCTCAAGTCGACAAAGGTCGGCACGCGCGGGGCCTATGCCTATCAGTTGCCCTGGTATGCGATCATCGGTCCATCAGGCGCGGGCAAGACCACTGCCTTGCTCAACTGCGGGCTGGATTTTCCGACCGCCGTCGCGGGTGAATACCGGGCTTTGCGGGGGCAGCCCAAGACGCCGAACTGCGACTGGTGGTTCACCGACGAAGCGGTGCTGATCGACACCGCAGGGCGGTATGTCACGCAGGACGATGACGCGAGCGCCGATGCTGCGGGTTGGAAGTCGTTTCTGGAACTCTTGCAGAAGCACCGTCCGCTCCAGCCGTTGAACGGCGTGATCGTGGCGGTGCCGGCACCCGATTTCGTTGACCCTGCGAAAATGGCTGAGCACGCCCGCCACATCCGCGCGCGCCTCGCTGAAATCGGCAAGGAACTTGGGCTGAATCTACCGGTCTACCTGCTGGTGACCAAGGCCGATCTCCTCGCCGGCTTCCGCGAATATTTCCGGTCGAGCACTGACAGCGAGGCCGAGCAGGTGTTCGGTGCAACCGCCATCGGCGAAACGCTGGACAACGCCTCGGTGATGCAGGGCTTCGAGGGGCTGGTCAATTCGGTGGCTGCCAAGGTGGTCGAGCGGATGCAGAACGAGCCGCAGATGCACCTCAGGGCCCAGATCGCGAGCTTCCCCTCGCAGCTTGCCTCGCTGCAGGAGCCGATTGCCCGCCTGCTCGATGCGCTTGGCCAGAAAAGCCGCTTTGACGATGCCGCCCGGGTGCGCGGGGTGTACTTTGCGTCTTCGGTGCAGACCGGCAATCCGGTCGACCGGATCCTGATGAGCGTGGGCGCCCCTACCACCCATTCGGCTTATGCGGTGGGCACCGGGCGCAGTTATTTCCTCAAGCGGTTCTTCTCTGACCTGCTGATCCCCGAACAGGGTCTTGCGGGCCGGAACCCGCTGGCAGAGAAGCGGTCCGCCCGCAATTATACCTTTGCCGTCGCGGCATCTGTCGCGCTTCTCGTGGTGTGCTGCGGGATCTGGACATGGGGCTATTTCCGCAATCTCGCTCTGATCGATCGCGTGTTCGCTACCGCCGAAGCTTATGGCAACGTGCGGGCCAACGGCGGCGGCGGCGTGGACGAGGATGTCGCCGCGCTCGGCATACTGGGCAGCGCGACGAGCGACATGGCCGCAGCGAGCGACTTCGGGCTCGGGCTGGGGCAGGGCGGGCGGCTTTCCGCGGAACTCGGCGGCATCTATGGCCGCGATCTCAAGCGCCGGCTCACCCCGATCCTCGTCGGTCTGGCGGAGCAGCGCCTGACGGCGGACACGAGCAATCCCAGCGCGCTCTACGACGATCTCAAGTCCTATCTGATCCTCGGCGGTCAGGGACCTGCCATGGGCGAACACGTTGTCGCCTGGGTGCAGCCCGCATGGCTCGCGCGCGGGGGCGGCAATGCCGACAGCCAGGCGGGGGAACTCGCCCGCCACACCAAGGCCATGTTCGATGGCAACTTCGCGCCGCAGACTATCGATGCTGGCCGTGTCGAGACTGCGCGAACGGTGTTGCGCGCGCAGCCGGCGGCGGTGCGCGTCTATGGCCGCCTCAAGAGCAAGGCCATGGAGCAGGGTGCGGGGATGTGGACCGCGCGCGACAACGCCGGACCGCGCCCCGAGGTGTTTTTCGAGATGAGCGGCGGTTTCGCGACCGGAGCCGGCGTGCCCTCGCTGTTCACGCGCAGTGGCTACGACAAGATCTTCGTGCCGATCGTCGCCAAGGGCGCGTCGCTGCTTGAGGAGGAAAAGTGGGTTGTCGGCGATACCGGCACCGCCAAGATGTCGGCGGCTGAACTGGTCGGGCTGAAGGCCGATCTCGAACGGCTCTACTTTGCCGAGTTTCTCGATCGCTGGCAGTCCTTCATGTCATCCATCAAGGTCAAGCCGGTCAACTCGCTGGGCGAGAACGTGCAGCGCCTGCGTGATGGCGGCGGCCCGCTCTCGCCGATCAAGCCGCTGCTTGTCGCCATTGCCAAGGTCACCGACATGACCCCGAGCGCGGCTGCCGCGCAGGCATCCGGCAGATTGGCGGATGCGATCGGCCAGTCCGTGGGTCTCAGCGGGGCGAGCGGCGCCATGCCGGCAGGCTCTGCCGGCGGGCGGCAGCCGGTGGTCGATGCCTTCCTGCAACTGCGCATGTTCGTGGGCAAAGGTGACGGTGCTCCGCTCGATGCCTGGCTGCAATCGATGAACCAGTTGGCCGACAAGCTGAACGTGATCGCGGTCTTGCCCGGTGGCGGCGGGGAGACGGGCTCGCAGCAGAGCATGGATGCCAAGGCGGCGATCCTGCAGCTTGACCAGACGGGCAATTCGATGCCCGCGCCGGCGTCGATCTGGGCCAAGGCCGTAGCGAGCGACGCCAACGTGGCGCTGGGCGGAGCCCGGCTTGCGCAGATGGGCGCAGCGATGAGCGGGAGCTTTGGCGAGGCTTGCGCCAATGGGCTGGCGCGCGCCTACCCGGTGATGCCCGGATCGGCGAGCGATCTTGCCGTACCGGATTTCGCGCGGTTCTTTGCGCCGCAGGGCCTGTTCGCAAACTTCGTCAACACCGAGCTCAGCGGCTATCTTGATCGAACGCCGCCAAACTGGAGCCCCAAGGCCAATGCCAGCGAGATCGGCCTGACCGCCTCCACGGTCAGTGCGATGCAGGCGGCGGACACCGTGACGCACATGTTCTTCGGGGCAGACCCGACGAACCCGCACTTGTCCTATCAGATAGAGCCGGTGGCTTTGTCCGGCGCGGACAACGTGACCTTGCAGATCGATGGCCAGACCCTGCGCTACGATGGCAAGATGGCGGTGCCGATGTCGTTCGACTGGCCCGGCGCCGGGGGGGCTTCCGTCATCTTTGCCATAACGGGAGGAGCCCCCGCCCAGCGGACCTGGAACGGCCCTTGGGCCGTTTTTCGTATGGCGAAGGTGGCTGCGATCAAAGCCGGTGCCTCGCCGGTTATCGGGGAGGGCAGTCTGACCCAGGGCGGTGCGCGCTTCGATTTCCGCATCCGCACGCTGGCGGGTGCCAATCCGTTTGTGGTCGATCCATTCGTGAAGGTCGGTTGCCCATCGATCAGTGCACCATCGGGGGCGAAACCGGCGCTTTAGGTGCGGCCGGGATGTTTGTGTCTTGTGAAGCTTTCGCGCGCTGACCAATGCCAGAACAGGCACAGCGCGGGCTGATCGGAGGGAGAGGCGGCGGTGGCATTGGTTCGCGGACAGCGGATTTCAAGCGGCGGATGTATCAGCCGCCTCAATTGGGTCGGTGCGCGGGCGCCGGCTTTGATCGAGCAAGCACTGGGCTACCAGAAGGGGCGCCTCTCACTTGGCTATGCCATCGGGCTGCTGATCGAGCCGATCCGGGCCAATCACGTCGAGTTCGGTGGATTGACGCTGCGCTCGGGCGGTCGTGAGGGCGCACCGCTGAAGGATCCCGAGCAAGACCAGCTACGGGTGAGAGTGCATACACGTATGTTGCAGGAATACGGCTCCAACAGCGTGGCGAGAATGCTGGAGGACCTGGCCAGGGACCCGCGCAACCTCACGGGCGGCGAGCGGATCGTGAAAATCTACCCGGTCATCGAGCACAAGGGCGACAACCCGAAAGAAGAGTATCCGATGGGCGGAGGCGGGCCGCAGTTCATTCTGACCGGGCGGCACGACTTCCTGATCGCGGCGGTTGTCTCGGGCGATTGCATCGCCGCCACGGCAGCGGGCTGGAGTGTCTCGGTAGCAGAGAACGCGCCTTACGCTGGACGGGAGCGCCTGGCGAAATACCTGACGACCGCGACGATCTGATCGTCAGCGCGATTCCAGCGCACGAATGATCGGCACCATCGAGTGCGGGTGCGGTGCGATCGAAGCGACCCGGATTGTCTGCACCTCGGCACCGACATGGCGGCCAACCTGGCTGACCGGATCCCATTCCCCGCGAAAGTTCTGAATGGGTGAGAATGCCGCGTCGTTGCTGGCCGCAGCTGCCATGTTGAGAAGGTTGGTGAAGCCAAGGGTGCTCACACTCAGGACGCCGCCCCCGATGCCGCCGATCGCGCTGATCAGCGGATTGGACGACATCTGATTGAGCAGGTTCAGCACGCCGGGTGCGTTGAAGGTCATCCCCGGCACCTCGCAGATGGCCGCAACCAGCTGCACGAACGCACCGCCCAGCGAATGGCCGGTCAACCACAAGTTCGGAAACGACACCTTCATGCGAGAGGTGAAATCGACCGCCGTGTTGAGCTTCATCGCAAAAGCATTGAGGCTCAGCCCGATGCCGCCGGCATCAGCGATCACCCAATCCTGCCAGTTTGCAGAACCGCGGAACGAGATGACAGGAGGCCGGCCCCGCTGCGTGGGCACATAAAGCCCGGCGAGAAAGTTGCCGTCTTCCATGCGCCTTTGCAGCGTCCATTCACCTGTCATCGCCGAGGTCGACCCGTAGATATCCTGCGCCATCCGCGCGAGTGTCAGGTTAAGCGATTCCGGCATTCTCACGTCTCCATACCGCGCAGCAGCGCAGCGTCGTCACTTGGTAGTCAGGTTCAGTGCAATTACTTTTGCGCCACCGCCACCGGCGTCAGCATTGTCTTCCCGCCATCGCCGACCAGGAAGTAGGCGCCCCAGTAATAGGGGTGCGAATAGCGGCGCGTGTCGATCATCTGGACCTGCGCCACGCGCAGCGACTTCGCCATGCCGGCGGTGCGGCCTTCGCTGTAGAACCGGGCCATCAGCTCATCGGTTTCCTTGAGCACCGGCACGGCCCAGAAGGTCGCAAGCACGGCGCGCGCGCGCGCAGTGATGAACGAGCGGACCAGACCATCGAGCGCCGGCGAAGAGCTTTCGACACCCGCTTTGAGCGCGGTTTGCGTGCTGGCACCTGCGCCAGTATCGCACGCGGAGAGCACGACAAGGTTGGCGTTGAGGTTGAGCTTTGCCACTTCGTCGAACGAGAGCATCCCGTCCGAGAGTACCTGCCCGTTTGCCGCAGGGGCGGCGAGCGTCGTCAGCAGGGCGGGGGGCAGGTGCAGCCGGCACTGCGGCAGGTCCACTTGCGTTTCCGGCAGGCCGTGGGTGGCAAAATGGAGGACCTGATACTGGTCGAGCTGCGCTCCGGCAGTGCCGTTGAGCAGGTTCGTATCCGTGAAAGCACCGCGGATGATCTCCGGCGGATTGTCGGCGCCGAGCGCGGCAGCCGCAAGTCCGATCTCGCGCGAGCTGATCGGGGTGATCTGGCCGAGATATCGCGCCCAGGTGCCGTAAGTGATCGAGCAATCGAACGGCATCTTGCTGTCCGCCGCCATGCCGCTTGCCGCCTCTGGCATGGCATTCTCGCCGATGCCGAGGAACTTGCCTGGGGCGTTCGACGGGGTCACTTCCTTGCGCGTGCGCAGGAACGCGCGCGGAGAAAGCGCGATGTCGGATTCGGTGGTGCGCGAAAGGAAAGCCACCTTCGAGTAATCGCCCTTTGCGCGCTGGCCTTCATAGGCTGCGGCCGAGGCTGGATCGCTCACCAGAACCGCGAGAGGAAGCTGGCGCAGCTTGCCTGCCGGGTTGTAGTTGATGCGCTGCGCGGCAGCAACGGCGCTGGCCGCAGGGCCGGTGATCGCCTGGAAGAGCTTCGAAGCCTTGCTGACCTGGAACGGCCGGATTGTCCGGGTCGCTTCGTCGACGCGCGCGCTTGTCAGCACGGCATCGGCAAGCTTCTCGGTCTTGGCGGCGCCGCCATCGACCATGTAGATCCAGGTCTTGTCCTTGGCGATGACGATCCCGGCCATCTCGTTCTTGAGCAGCGCGATTTTGAGGTAGACCTCACCGGGGGCAAGCGCCTCGCGGATTTCGGCGATTGTGGCGGCTTCGTCCTGAAGAGCACCGATGCGGTTGTCCGAAAGCAGCTGACTGTTGATGCTCTCGCGCTCGTTTTCAGCGCCCTGCCGCTCTTTTTCGAGCGCATCGAACTCTGGCCCCGACGTGACCCCGATGTTCGCGATCTCGGTCCGGAGACGAACCAGCTGACGATTGAGCAAGGCACTCTTGCGCAGGAGCCCGGCGATCTTGTCGTCGGCGGAAATGACCTTCTGCAGCTGCGTGTATTCGCGCGCGATGGCGGGTTCACCGACCATCTGCATGGCACTGAAGAATTCCTCATCCCGCGTGGGCGAGGCGTCCGCCTTGGTCAGCAGCACGAAGTACCGCTCCAGTGCCGCGAGCGAGACATAGCCTGTGCCGGTCAGCTGCGGCAGAGACTCAACGGCCGCGCGGTAGTTGGCAAGCACTTGCTGCGGGCTGATGGACGGATCCCGCGAGGCGATGCTGGCGCGTTCCAGCCGGGTATCGGCGAGCAGCGGCGCGTTCTGGAAGGTGTCGCTGACCGGCTTCGCATCCGGGAACAGGCACCCGCCTCCAGTCGCACTGCCGCTGAGGGCGTTCACCGCGCAGTTGAGATGGACAAGCGCCTGGCTGGCCGCACCGGGTCCGCCGCGGCGCATCAGGATGCGGGCGCGCTGGCGCTCGACCATGGTCCGCAGCCAGACGATATTGTCGGGCGCATAGCGCGCCACCACAATCTGTGCGGCCTTGACCGCGATCTTGAGCGCCTGATCAGCCTCATCGATCCGGTTTGAACCGAGGTAGGCCGTGCTCAGCGCATTGAAGCGCTGGGCCTCGAGCAGCGACCGCGTCAGCTGGTTCTGATCGCTGAGTTCGGACTGCAGGTTGTCACCCGAGCGGGCCGACTCATCGTTCAGGCGGCTGAGCGTGATCGGATCATCCAGCGTGCCATCGGTCTTCTTGTTCTGCGTGAGCGCCGCGATCGCATCGGACCAGGCATGCTGGTTGATCAGGTCGAGCCCCTTGTAGATGCTGACCTGAAGCGTCTGCTGGTCACGCCGGGGCGAGGGCGGTGCCTGTTCCAGGAGGGCGGAGGCCACGGCGAAATCGCCCTGCGCGAGCTCGAACTGGCTGAGATTGGAATTGGCAAGGCCGGACGCGAGCCGCAGGTCGATCCGGGTCGATATGTCGGCCGATGCAAAGGCGCGCAGCGCATCGGTCAGCGTGCGGGAGGCATCGAGCAGACGGCCGGTCTGCAATGCTACGACGCCATCGGCCAGCGCCGCGTCGGCGGTCAGCGCCTGTGTCCCGCCGCTGCCTGTGGCGGTGTTGCCGGCGGGTACGGATGCCAGATCGAAGGTGGCCTTCTGTGACTGGTTGGCCGGCGGCGGGGCCGCGCCGAGTGCAACCACCCGCAGAACCGCTTCCATCGTGCCGGTGGCCGATTCCAGCGAAGCGCCTTGCCAGATCCGCCCATCCTTGGCGGTGAAGCGGATATCGATCGCGGTGCGCCCAAGCGTCGCATCAAAGCAGCGCCGGATCTTTGCCGGCCCGATGCCGGTGAGCGAGACGGACAGCGCGGCGCCGCATTGACCGGTGTCTGCCGGTTTGCCCAGCGGGCTGATGTAACCCTGAATATCGGCCGCTGCGATATCCCGGCAGGTGATCAGATAAGGCTGATCGGCGCTGTACTGAACGCCAGAGGCGTCCTTCCCCCACTTCCGTGCTGCGGAACAGCTGTCCCCGTTTGCATTGGTTCCGACGGCAAAGCGTTCCGGTCCAGGGGCCGCGTGGACCGTAGTGGGGGCAAGTATCAGCGAAGCCAGCGCACTGGCGGTGAAAAGCGCAGCCTTGGCACTCTGGGCGCGCGACTGGGGCATGATGCGGATCGGCATGGTGCTCAATTGCCTTTGTTTGCAGTGCAGGTGCTGTCGTCGGGGCGGCACTCGATGGAGTCGATGTCTACGGGCGCGTTCGCCACGTCGACAATGAGACCATCATTGCCGCGCCCGATCAGCGGACTGACCGCAATGGTCGCGGAGTTGTCCGCATCAAACAGCGCAACCTTGCGCTCGTCGTAGAAATTGAACTTGGGCTGGGCCACGTCCGTGGTGAGGCAGCCCTTGTCAGGCGCACCGATCACACAGCCGTTGATGCGTGAGTTGCTGCGGTTGATGCGCGAGATGTTGCTGGTGTCCGCCGGTTCGGAAAGCTGGATGACCTTGTTGGTCAGCAGCGCGGCTGTGTTCAACCTGAAGTTGTTGACCACACCGAACATCGCGAAACTGTTCGCCGCCGGGCTGTCTCCGGTGCTGAACAGCTGGAGCGCGAGTTCGGACTGGTTGGGCAGGCCGTTTGCGGTGCTGTTGATTTCCACGCCGTTTGATGAGGAAACCCGCGTATTCTGGAACACTGCGAAGTTCTTGTAGCTGATCTTCATGGCCTTGGCGGTCATGAAAACGCCGACCGGGAGAGCGGTGAAGTCCGTATAGATCAGCGAGTCTGCCGAGGCGACCTTGAGCGCAATTTCTGCATCGCTATTGCCGAGGATGTTGGTTGACAGGGCCTGTGTTCCAAACAGGATCTTCTCGCCGCGCAGGTCGATCGTTGCCGAGGGACCGAGGATCTTTGGCTGCTTTGTCCCATTGGTGACCATCAGGATCTGGCTGGCGAGGGTATCAGCCTTGCCCGGATCGCCAACCTGACCACCGATCTGGAGTGTTCGCGCGCCCGTGCCTTTAACGGTAACAACACCGGTGATCTCGATGACGTTGCCGGTGCCGAGCAGGCGGGTTGCGTCCTTGCCTGTCGCCTCGGACACGTCGAGCGTGCCAATCTCGAGCGCCTTGTTGCCGCTATCGACGATCACGTTGCCAGCAGCCAGCCGGCCGAACTCGGCGTTGTCGACCTTGAACTTGCCAGTCGAACTGCTGGCGACATCGCCCACGCTGACGCTTCCGGTGCCCGTGTTGCGCAGCAGGATCGTGCCGGTGAGGGCGTTGATGGTACCATTGATCGCAACATCCGATCCTTCGACGGTGATCGTGTTGCCAGTCGTGCCGGTTTCGGCGCCAAACTGCACGCCCGGAAGCTTCCCGGCGTCGGACAGGGTCAACTTCGCGCTCCGGGTGTTGGCGCCGGTAGCGGTTCCCTTGATGGAAGCGCCGCCGCTGCCAATGGTGACGGTATCCACAGCCGAGAGCGAGATATCATCGCCCGCCGCCAGCGAAGTGGTGACGGTAAGGTTGCCCTTCGTGGCCACTGCAACGTCTTCGCTTGCGGCGATCGTATCCGCCCTGAACTCGCTCCCGGTGAGCGCGGCGACTGAACCGCCAGCGGCGTTGACCTTGGCCAGTGTGACCTTGAGTGCCGCGTTGGCGATGACGTCGCCGTCGGTTGTGGTCAGGCTTGTGGCCGAAGTCACATCGCCCGCTGTGGCCCGCAGCCGGATCGTCGATTTGGCAAGCTGGCTGTCTTCGCCGCTTGCGACCCCGACGGATCCTACCGCACCTGGCGTGCCGAAGGTCACCGAAGTCCCGCGTGCGCCAGCTAGGCCGTTCGAAAGACCGGTGGTTAGGCTTACAGTTCCCGTGTCGGCCAGCAGATCGATATCGTCACCGGCCGTGGCCGAGGTGATGGCGATGCCCGTCCCAGCCTTCGCCGCGACGTCGACACCAGCGCCAAGCGTGCCGGCGGTGACGGTGCCGCCCGCCAGCAGGCCAATTGAGCCCGAGGCATTGCCGGTTGTAACGCCCACATTGCGGCCTGCACTGGCAAGCAGATTGCCGCCCGTTGCGCGTGCCGTGGCAAAGGTGATGTCGCGCGATGCGGCTGCTGTCACGTCGCCGTCGGTTGTGGTCAGGCTTGTGGCCGAAGTCACATCGCCCGCTGTGGCCCGCAGCCGGATCGTCGATTTGGCAAGCTGGCTGTCTTCGCCGCTTGCGACCCCGACGGATCCTACCGCACCTGGCGTGCCGAAGGTCACCGAAGTCCCGCGTGCGCCAGCTAGGCCGTTCGAAAGACCGGTGGTTAGGCTTACAGTTCCCGTGTCGGCCAGCAGATCGATATCGTCACCGGCCGTGGCCGAGGTGATGGCGATGCCCGTCCCAGCCTTCGCCGCGACGTCGACACCAGCGCCAAGCGTGCCGGCGGTGACGGTGCCGCCCGCCAGCAGGCCAATTGAGCCCGAGGCATTGCCGGTTGTAACGCCCACATTGCGGCCTGCACTGGCAAGCAGATTGCCGCCCGTTGCGCGTGCCGTGGCAAAGGTGATGTCGCGCGATGCGGCTGCTGTCACGTCGCCGTCGGTTGTGGTCAGGCTTGTGGCCGAAGTCACATCGCCCGCTGCGGCCCGCAGCCGGATCGTCGATTTGGCAAGCTGGCTGTCTTCGCCGCTTGCGACCCCGACGGATCCTACCGCACCTGGCGTGCCGAAGGTCACCGAAGTCCCGCGCGCGCCAGCTACCCCGTTCGAAAGACCGGTGGTTAGGCTTACAGTTCCCGTGTCGGCCAGCAGATCGATATCGTCACCGGCCGTGGCCGAGGTGATGGCGATGCCCGTTCCAGCCTTCGCAGCGACGTCGACACCAGCGCCAAGTGTGCCCGCGGTGACGGTGCTGCCCGCCAGCAGGCCGATCGAGCCCGTGGCATTGCCGGTTGTAACGCCCACATTGCGGCCTGCGCTGGCCAGCAGGTTGCCGCCCGTTGCACTTGCCGTGGCAAGGGTGATGTCACGCGATGCGGTTGCGACGATATTGCCTCTCGAGGTCGCAAGGCTGTTGGTCGAGGTCACATTGCCGGTCGCCGCCCGCAGCCGGATGGTGGACAATGCAAGCTCAGCCGGCTCGCTGTTGGCAACCGTAACCGAACCCACAGCGCCCGGCGTTGCGAACGAAACCGAGCTTCCGCGCGAAGCGATCACGCCATTCGAGAGGCCGTTCGCAAGGCTGATATTGCCAGCATCGGTCAGCAGGTCGATGTCATCACCTGCCGTCGCCGAGGTAATTGTCACGCCGTTTCCGGCCTTCGCCCCAACATCGACGCCCGCTATGAGGGTGCCACCGGTGACGGTGTTGCCAGCCAGGAGGCCAATCGAGCCGGTCGCGTTGCCCGTTGCAACATTCACATCCCGGCCCGCGCTGCCAAGGAGATTGCCGCCCGCCGCAGTCGCGCTGGTCAACCTGACATCGCGCGAGGCGCTGGCGACGATATCGCCGGCGCTGGTGGTGAGGCTGGTGGTTGAGACCACATCGCCCGAAAGCGCACGAAGATTGATCGAGGAGAGCAAGAGTGCTGCCAGTTCACCGCTATCAACTCTGACCGAACCTGCCGCTCCGGGCGTACCGAAGGTAACCGAAGTCCCCCGCGCACCTGCCGCATTGGTCGAACGGCCGGTCGTCAGGCTGACATTGCCCGTCGTTGCCTGCAGATCGATGTCGTCTCCCGTCGTCCCGGACGTGATGTTCACACCCGTGCCGGCCAGCGCGGCAATATCGACACCGGCATTGAGCGTGCCGCCGGTGGCGGTAGCCCCTGCCAGCAGGCCGATCGAGCCGCTCGCATTGCCCGTTACGAGACTTGCATCGCGGCCAGCGCTGCCGAAGATATTGCCGCCGGTGGCGGAACCTCTGGTGATCGACACGTCGCGGAACGCGGTGGCGATGATATCGCCGTCTGCTGTCGAGAGGTTTGTGGTCGAAAGAACGTCGCCCGCCACCGAACGCATCCGGATTGTTGAGGCGGTGAGTTGAGCGTCCTCGCCGCTCGCGACTGCGACCGATCCTGCTGCACCGGGCGTGCCGAAGGCAACCGAGGTTCCCCGCGCGCCTGCCGCGTTGGTCGAACGGCCGGTCGTCAGGCTGACATTGCCTGTCGTGGCTTGCAGATCGATGTCGTCTCCCGCCGTCCCGGACGTGATGTTCACACCCGTGCCGGCCAGCGCGGCAATATCGACACCGGCATTGAGCGTGCCGCCGGTGGCGGTTGCCCCTGCCAGCAGGCCGATCGAGCCGCTTGCGTTGCCCGTTACGAGACTTGCATCGCGGCCAGCGCTGCCGAAGATATTGCCGCCGGTGGCAGAACCCCTCGTGATCGACACGTCGCGGAACGCGGTGGCGATGATATCGCCGTCTGTTGCCGAAAGGTTCGTGGTCGAAATCACGTCGCCCGTCACCGAACGCAGGTTGATTGTCGACTGGCTCAGCGCCGCATCTTCGCCGCTGGCAACCGCAACTGATCCTGCCGCGCCGGGCGTGCCGAAGGTAACCGAAGTACCCCGCGCGCCGGACGTGTTCTTCGCAAGACCGGTCGCGAGGTTTACGTCGCCGTTGATTGCGACGAGGTCGATGTCATCGCCTGCCGTGGCAGACGTGATGGCAACGGGCGTCGACGTGAGAGCACCAGCCGTTCCGCCCTGTGCCCTGATATCGACACCGGCAACGAGCGCAGTGCCGGTTATGGCACCGCCGGCCAGCAGGCCGATCGAGCCGCTCGCATTTCCGGTCACGAGGTTGGCATCGCGGCCAGCGCTGCCAAAGATATTGCCGCCGGTGGCGGAACCCTTGGTGATCGAGACGTCGCGGAATGCGGTTGCGATGATGTTGCCATCCGCAGCCGTGAGATTTGTCGCCGAGGTCACGTCACCCGTTGCCGACCGCAGCCGGATCGTCGACTTGCCAAGCTCGTCATCGACTTCGCCGGAAACCACTTCCAGCAGGGCGCTGGTGCCCGGCAGACCGGCCAACCGCATGCGGCTGCCTCGCGGGCCGGTTCCCTTGGCGTTGGCGACAGTCAGCGAAAGATCGCCGTTCAGCGCGGCAACGTCGATGTCATCCCCGGCAGTGGCCGAGGTGATCGTCACGTTGGTCGCCGGGGATGCGCCGGAAGTCCCGCCCTGTACTCCGATGTCGGTACCAGCAATCAGCGTGGTGGCGGAGACCGAGCCTCCGGCCAGCATGCCGATCGAACCGGTGGTGGCCACACCTGTCGTGATCCCGATAGCCTTGGATGCGCTGATCTTGAGATCGATGGCGGCCTGAGCCTGCGTGGTCACATCGGCCGAGGTGTCGCTCAGCAACTGGATGGAACCTGCGGTGCTGGTGAGGTTGGTGGCGCGCAGCAGATCGGTGGTCGTGTCCGATCCGGTGCTGATGCCATCGAGGTTCTGTTTGGTGAGCGCGATCAGCTGCTTCGCGGTGCCGGTGCCGACCTGCAGCAGGCCGTCGCTGGCGGCTGCGGTGATGCCGCCGTCCTTTGCAATGGCGGTGGCGATGGTCAGCGCCCGGGCGTTGACGGTGATCTGGCCCGCTGCACCCGTGGCCGGATCGGGGTCCGCGCCGGTGCCGGCGGTGAGCGTGCCCAGCTGGGCAATGCCTTGCACGGCGTTGACCGTGATCAGCGCATCGGCGGGCTTTGCCGTCAGCGTTGCCGCGCCGAAGCCCTCCGCCAGCTTCGTTGCCGGACCGTTGATCTCCAGCGTCGTGCCGGTCGCTGCCGTGCCGCCCGTGGTGGCGAGATCGACCTGCCCGCTGGCAATGATCGTGCCGACGTCGAGTGTGTTGCTGGCCGCAAGGTCAATCGTCCCTGCATTGACCTTGTTGATCCGCAGCACGGTCGCGCCGCTGGTCACAGTCTTTACCAGACCGCCGTTGATTGTTCCGAACGCTCCGCTGCCCACATCGATCAGGACAGTCTTGCCATTGGCATCGACGATATTGCTTGCGGAGGTTGGGGTGTACCCATCGGCAACGCCCGTAACCGCGCCGAGCGTTGCTGCGGCGCTGAGATTGCCTGTGGCCGTGATGTTGCGAAGGCGAATGTCGCCAGCGGCAGCATTGGCGGTAAAGGTGCCTGAGTTTACGTCACCCGCAATCAGCGCGTTGGAAGCCGCCCCCGGCGTGCCGACCGATCCGGCCTTGATGCGCACGACATTGGCACCGGCCAGCGCGAGGTCATCGGGGGTGGTGAAGGACAGGCCGGCCACGGCCCCGGCGCTGCCCGAGGTCACATCGGCAAAGCGCGTGCCGTCGGTGCCGCCCGTCAGGGTCAGCTTGGTGAAGTTCAGCGAACCGGTGATATCGAGGTCGATATCATCGAGCGCCTTGACCGTGCCGAGCGTGGCATTGCGCCCGGCGCCCACGGTCACATCCTCGCTGTTCGACGTCAGCGTGGTCGCCTGCGTCACGTCACGACCCGCGCGCACGACCACGCTGCCGCCGGTTGCGGTCACGGCGGCGAGCGAGACGTCGTTCGACGCATTGACCAGCACGTCGCCTGCAGTGGTGCTCAGGCTGGTGGCCGAGGCGATGTCGCCGGCAGCCGAACGCAGCCGGATCGTCGATTCGCCAAGCTGGGCCTCGCCGCCGCTGGCGACCGTGATCGAGCCGGCCGCGCCCGGCGTGCCGAAGGACACCGAAGTGCCGCGCGTGCCGGGCGAGTTGTTCGAGAGCCCGTTGTCGAGCGTGAGATCGCCGTTCAGCGCGGCAACGTCGATGTCATCCCCGGCGGTGGCCGAAGTGATCGTCACGTTCGTCGGAAGCAGGGCGCCGGAAGTGCCGCCCTGTACCGCGATATCGGTACCGGCGGTGAGCGTGGTGGCGGTGATCGCACCGCCCGCCAGCAAGCCAAGGGAGCCTGCGGTGGCCTCGCCGGTGGTGATCCCGATGTCCTTGGCCGCGCTGATCCTGAGATCGATGGCGGCCTTGGCCTGCGTGGTCACGCTGGCCGACGTCTCGCTCAGCAGATCGATCGAACCTGCGGTGCTGGTGAGGTTGGTGGCACGCAGCAGATCGGTGGTCGTGTCCGTTCCGGTGCTGATGCCATCGAGGTTCTGTTTGGTCAGCGCGATCAGCTGCTTTGCCGTACCGGTGCCGACCTGAAGCAGGCCGTCGCTGGCGGTTGCGGAGATGCCGCCGTCCTTTGCAATGGCGGTGGCGATGGTCAGCGCCTGGGCGTTGACGGTGATCTGGCCCGCTGCACCCGTGGCCGGATCGAGGTCCGCGCCGGTGCCGGCGGTGAGCGTGCCCAGCTGGGCAATGCCCTGCACGGCGTTGACCGTGATCAGCGCATCGGCGGGCTTTGCCGTCAGCGTTGCCGCGCCGAAGCCCTCCGCCAGCTTCGTTGCCGGACCGTTGATTTCCAGCGTCGTGCCGGTCGCTGCCGTGCCGCCCGTGGTCCGCAGCGTGAGCGTGCCTGCCGTGCGCATGGTGCCAAGGTCGAGCGTGTTGATGGCGACGAGGTTGATCGCGTCGGCGGTGATGGACCGGGCGCGCAGGATCGTCGGCGTGGTGATCTGGGTCAGCGTCGAGGCGGTAATCGCACCGAACGAGCCCGAGCCCACATCGAGCAGCACTTTGTGCGTGCCAGCGGCGATCTCACCGCCGGTGGGGGCCGCATAGCCATCGGCCAGACCGGTGACCGAGCCGAGCGTCGCCGTGACACCGATGTTGCCATCGGCCGTCGCGGTACCGATGCGGATATCGCCCTGATCGGCGGTGAAGCTGAAGGCGCCCGATGCAGGGTTGCCGGCCGCATCCTTGACGATCAGCGCGTTGGAAGCCGCCCCCGGCGTGCCGACCGATCCGGCCTTGATGCGCACGACATTGGCACCGGCCAGTGCGGGGTCATCGGGGGTGGTGAACGACAGGCCGGCCACGGCCCCGGCGCTGCCCGAGGTCACATCGGCAAAGCGCGTGCCGTCCGTGCCGCCCGTCAGCGTCAGCTTGGTGAAGTTCAGCGAACCGGTGATATCGAGGTCGATATCATCGAGCGCCTTGACCGTGCCGAGCGTGGCATTGCGCCCGGCGCCCACGGTCACGTCCTCGCTGTTCGACGTCAGCGTGGTCGCCTGCGTCACGTCACGACCCGCGCGCACCGCCACGCTGCCGCCGGTTGCGGTCACGGCGGCGAGCGAGACGTCGTTCGACGCATTGACCAGCACGTCGCCCGCAGTGGTGCTCAGGCTGGTGGCCGAGGCGATGTCGCCCGCAGCCGAGCGCAGCCGGATCGTCGATTCGCCAAGCTGGGCCTCGCCGCCGCTTGCGACCGTGATCGAGCCGGCCGCGCCCGGCGTGCCGAAGGACATCGAAGTGCCGCGCGTGCCGGGCGAGTTGTTCGAGAGCCCGTTGTCGAGCGTGAGATCGCCGTTCAGCGCGGCAACGTCGATGTCATCCCCGGCGGTGGCCGAAGTGATCGTCACGTTCGTCGGAAGCAGGGCGCCGGAAGTGCCGCCCTGTACCGCGATATCCGTACCGGCGGTGAGCGTGGTGGCGGTGATCGCACCGCCCGCCAGCAAGCCGAGGGAGCCTGCGGTGGCCTCGCCGGTGGTGATCCCGATGTCCTTGGCCGCGCTGATCTTGAGATCGATGGCGGCCTTGGCCTGCGTGGTCACGCTGGCCGACGTCTCGCTCAGCAGATCGATCGAACCGGCGGTGCTGGTGAGGTTGGTGGCGCGCAGCAGATCGGTGGTCGTGTCCGATCCGGTGCTGATGCCATCGAGGTTCTGCTTGGTCAGCGCGATCAGCTGCTTCGCGGTGCCGGTGCCGACCTGGAGCAGGCCGTCGCTGGCGGTTGCGGAGATGCCGCCGTCCTTTGCAATGGCGGTGGCGATGGTCAGCGCCCGGGCGTTGACGGTGATCTGGCCCGCTGCACCCGTGGCCGGATCGGGGTCCGCGCCGGTGCCAGCGGTGAGCGTGCCCAGCTGCGCAATGCCCTGCACGGCGTTGACCGTGATCAGCGCATCGGCGGGCTTTGCCGTCAGCGTTGCCGCGCCGAAGCCCTCCGTCAGCTTCGTTGCCGGACCGTTGATCTCCAGCGTCGTGCCGGTCGCTGCCGTGCCGCCCGTGGTCCGCAGCGTGAGCGTGCCTGCCGTGCGCACGGTGCCAAGGTCGAGCGTGTTGATGGCGACGAGGTTGATCGCGTCGGCGGTGATGGACCGGGCGCGCAGGATCGTCGGCGTGGTGATCTGGGTCAGCGTCGAGGCGGTAATCGCACCGAACGAGCCCGAGCCCACATCGAGCAGCACTTTGTGCGTGCCAGCAGCGATCTCACCGCCGGTGGGGGCCGCATAGCCATCGGCCAGGCCGGTGACCGAGCCGAGCGTCGCCGTGACACCGATGTTGCCATCGGCTGTCGCGGTACCGATGCGGATATCGCCCTGATCGGCGGTGAAGCTGAAGGCGCCCGATGCAGGGTTGCCGGCCGCATCCTTGACGATCAGCGCGTTGGAAGCCGCCCCCGGCGTGCCGACCGATCCGGCCTTGATGCGCACGACATTGGCACCGGCCAGTGCGGGGTCATCGGGGGTGGTGAAGGACAGGCCGGCCACGGCCCCGGCGCTGCCCGAGGTCACATCGGCAAAGCGCGTGCCGTCCGTGCCGCCCGTCAGCGTCAGCTTGGTGAAGTTCAGCGAACCGGTGATGTCGAGGTCGATATCATCGAGCGCCTTGACCGTGCCGAGCGTGGCATTGCGCCCCGCGCCCACGGTCACATCCTCGCTGTTCGACGTCAGCGTGGTTGCCTGCGTCACGTCACGACCCGCGCGCACGACCACGCTGCCGCCGGTTGCATTGGCGCTGACGAGGCTCACATCCCGGGATGCATTGACCAGCAAGTCGCCGGCAAGGGCGCTGAGACCGGTTCCTGAGGTGATATCGCCGGCAGCCGAACGCAGCCGGATTGTGGATTCGCCAAGCTGGGTATCTTCGCCGGAAACCACATCCAGCGAACCACTGGCACCAGCCGTACCGGTAAGGGTTACCCGGGTATCGACTGCGCCGGTTCCTTTCGCGGTGCTGCTGTCCAGCGTGAGCGTACCGCTCAGCGCCGCAAGATCGATGTCGTCCCCGGCGATGGCTCTGGTGATATCGACGCCTGCTCCCGCGCGGGCTGCAATATCGACACCGGCATTGAGCTTGCCGCCTGTGATCGCGCCTCCAGCGAGAAGGCCGATCGAGCCGGTCGGGGTTCCCGGTCCGGCAAGGACCGTCGTCACGTCGCCGATCGAGATGTCGTTCTCGGCAGAAAGCAGCACGTTGCCGCCGTTGGTCGCGATCGTGTCGGAGGCGAAAATGTCGCTGTCGGCGCCGGCTGCCGAGAGCAGGATCGCCGCATCTGCATTGCCCACGGTCAGCTTGCCGGTGGAAATCGAACCCCCGGTGGACGTGATGGTCAGCGCCTGATCGACGGTGACGTCGCCCGTGGTGATCGCATCGGTCGCTTCAAGCGCGGTGCCGGCACCCGAAACCAGTCCGGATGCGATCACATCGCCCAGCGTGATCGCTGGGCCGCTGGTGACGCGCACCATGCTGCGCTTGAGCGGATCCGCTCCGGTGAGGCCGGCCTGCAACAGCGTGTTCGCGCCGAAATCGACTTCACCCGCGTCAGCCTTAAGGACGAGATCGGCGGCGCCCGTGCCGCCGGTGTCAGACTTGAGCGAGAGAGTGCCCAGACCTGTGATGTCGTCGGTCGTCGCGTTGATCGTGACGTTCCGGCCCGCGCTCTGGCTTACCGTCGTGGCGGCTGCGCCGAGCGTGACGGTCGTGCCCGTCGCTTTGAAATCGCGCCCTGCGGTGACGGCATTGGCCAGCGTAACGTCGGCCGCCGAATTGACGATGACGTCTGCGATCGAGCCGGTCGCGGCAAGGCTGCCGTTCACCAGGATCGAGGGCGCCGCATTGGTGCCATTGGTGATGGTGGCCGTATTTGTCCCCACCGTTGTCGTGGCAGTGGCAAGCGTGACCGTCCCGCCGGCTACCGAGGCGGTAAGCTTGGCGTTGGCGTCAACGTTCAGCAGTGCTGCGGTCAGGTTTGTCTTGAGGCCACCGGCGATCAGCACGGATTGCCCGGTCACGTTCTTGTTGATGTTGACAGCAGCCTGGCCGAGATCCGTACCGGCGTTGACCGTAAAGCTCAGGGGGTTGCCGAGACCAGCGGTGAACGTCACATCGCTGCCCGCGATCATCACGACCGACCCGCCAGTCGATGTGACGGAAGCGTCGTTGGTGATGTCCTGCCCAACAACCACGATCGATCCGGAGACGCTCAGACCTGCGCCGCCGATCGTGATCGGATTCGTGCTGGAACCTGAAAACGAGATGGCGGCGGTGTTGGCTGTTGTCTCGAACGCAGTCCGGAAAGCGGGATTGACGGTACTCGTGAAGCCAAGTGTCGACAGCATCAGGCTGCCGCTGGTGAGCGTGGCAGTGCCGTTGAAAGTGATACCGTCCTGATTGATCAGCCAGACCGAGATGTTCGAAGCTGCGGTGATCTTGCCGGTGCTGGTTATAGTGGAAGCACCCGAGCCGACCACGCGATTGGCCGCAACGAGGTTCGCGCCGCCGCCGGTTGAGATGTAGTTCACCGTGGCGTTGTCGATATTGAAGCTGGTGAAATCGATGATCCTACTCTTGGCGAGCAAGTCCACGGTCCGCAGGTCGGCGGCGGGGGTGGTGATCTTGGCACCGCCATTGTTCCATTCGCCGCTGCCGGCGACCACCTCGAGCCCTGTCGGGATCGGCAGTGTTTGTGCCAGCGCGGGGGTGGCAAGGTTAAGGCTGACTCCGACAAGTGCGGTGGACGTGAGCAGGGCGAAGCGGCGGGCGCGGCCCGAAGCCGAAAGGCGCGGATTATGGACGAGGGTCATGATGCCGCTCCCCTTCAAAAAAACTTGGACGTGAGCGAGACAAGCACCCGGTTCGAAGGCCTGGACTTGTCCGACGGCAGAAGCTTGTCGAGCGGATGCGCAAAGGTCACGTCGACCACCAGGCGCTGCGGCAGCACGAAGCGCAGTCCGCCGCCGACGGAGCGCAAGGTCTGGTTGGGGATTGCCGTGCCGGGATCGATGTTCTGGACGTGGACCCAGTCATAGAATGCCGAAGCTTCAACCCGCACCTTGGGGATCGGCAGGACAACGCGCGGTTCCGCCGTAAACCCATAGGCACGGTCGCCGCCGCTTGAGCCCGGATCGTAGCCGCGGCCGCGGGTGTAGTTGCCGAGCGAGAATTCCTCGAGGTTAAGAAGCGGGTCATTGGACCACTGGCCGAAACCGTTGAGGCCAAGATGGAAGGCGCCGACCGGATGGATATCGAGGTTCGCCTCACCCTTGATCACGAAAGCCTGCGGATTGCCGAAAAGACGCGATGGGGCTCCCTTTGCGGTGACCGCACCAATCTTCGTCGCGCCAAAAATGCCGATGCCCTTGCGCAGTTCGAGCGAACCTGTGGCATGCATCCATTCGGTGTCGCCGTTGGTGAAGCGGAAGTCTCCGTCCACGCGCCCGAACAGCACCCGGATCTTGTCGAGCGAGAAGGGGATGCGGCTGCCCGCCGCAAAGATCTGTGCGCGCTGATCGAGCATTTCAAAGCCGCCCGTCGCAACGATCGTCTGCTTGAGATTGCGGACAAGCGACTGGCTGATATCGAGGCCGCCGATGATCGACCGGGAGCGCAAGTCCAGATTCTTGATATCCGGGCGAGACCAGGCCAGGCTCGTACGCAGGCCTAGCCGCAGGCCGGAATCATTGAGCGCGAAATCGTGCCCTGCCTGCAGCACTCGGATCTCCTTGAGATCCTTCGAGTTCGAGAACGCCACGTAGGTCCGGTCCGAGCGACCGGTCAGCCCATAGACTTCGCCGCGGATCGAACCGATCCAGCGTCCAAGCTGATGCGAACCGTAGTTCTGGAAATTGACCAGAAGCGAATGGCGCTGCGTCGTGACATTCAGGGTCCCGATCATTTCGCCCGGTGCAGCATTCGCTGAGCTGAGCGTCAGGTTCACATCGAGGCCGGGAATGTCGCCGACAAGCAGAAGTTCGCGCACGGCATCGCGCCGATTCAGCGGGTCGATTGCGCGAATGCGCTCCACCGCTTTTTCCAGCTGCGTGCGGAAAGGACCGGGTTCGCCAACAACGCGCACTTCGATGATGTGCGCGGTAACGACCTGAATCTTCAGCACACCGTCGGTGATCTTCTGCGCCGGAATCTGTGCCAGCGCGATGTAACCAGCGGTGGCGAGACGTTCGTTGATCCGGTCCCGAATCTTGCAAACCACGCTCAGCTTGGCTTCGCCGTGCAAGTCCGCATCGACGCCCGCGAGCAGCGTGACCAGTTCGGCCGGCAGGGCCGAACCATCGGGCTTTTCCAGCGCAAGCGAGGAAATCGTCACGGGAATGTCAGAGTCGGAAAGGGCGCAGGGCAATTCCGCAATCGCGCCTCGCGTCTCTACCCTGATCTGCGTTTTCTTCGGGACATCCTTGGGCGGCACGCTCTGCTCAATCTGAGCGCGGCCGATCTGGTGAACTTGCGAAGTTTGCTCGGTGTCGGCAGCTGTCGGAATTTGTGATTGCGCCATAGCCGAAGTTGAGGCGCACAGGCCTACAAAAGCTATGGTCGAGCGAGTCAACACGCCAGTCATCGAACCCCCAATTCGGTAAGCAAGCATTCATGCTTATTGAATTTCTGAGCGGCCCGGTTTTTTGAGTTAATGGCCCCCGACTCGCGGTGCAGTCAACCGGCAAATGCGAAACATCAAATTAGTGTCTCTCGAGGATACAAGTGCGGCTGATTGGTATGCCTTCGACCCGTCTTCCAGATCTGAAAATCATGGGTTTAGGCCCAAGCCAGCCGAGCACGTCTTGATTGCGAACGGCCGCCTGCTTCGCGCGGCAACTGGAGTTGTTAGAAGGGATTTTCGTGGAATTTTTACGATGCGGGCCGGGATGCCGCCGTCTAAGTGAGCCAGCTTTCCGTCAGTTCGAGTATCACGTGCGATGAAAAATCTCTGGGAATCCTGCGGCGACTTTTTCACGCTGCTGGTGATCAACATCAGTGTCTATCTTCGACACCCGATCTGGATGGCACGCACTACCTTTCGGCAAAGGGCACTTCCCAACATAGCCGTACCTATGCGGTTTCGGGAAAAGCGCACGTGGCGCCTGATCTTCGACCAAAACCCGCTGTTTCATCTCTTTGGGCGCAAGATGGTGGCCAAGGAATGGATGATGAAACGCGCACCGGGGCTTGCTGCGGCCCGCACACTATGGTCTGTGAATTCGGTATCCGAACTACCGCTGGATGCCTTGCGCACGGGAATCGTTATCAAGGCGGACAGCGGATGGAACCAGAACCTCTTCCTCGACACCGATCCGGTAGATGTCGCATCAATCAAGACCCTGATAGGTGAGTGGCTCCGCGCACCCCAGACCGATAAATACGGCGGACGTTACTGGCCGAAAGCTGAGCAGAAAGTCTTTGCCGAAGAAATGATCATCAATCTCGATGGCCCTCTCATCGATCTGAACTTCTTTTGTTGCGATGGAAAGGTGGATTTCGGGGTTCTCACAGTCGGGGAAAAGACGGCTGACGAACGGATCGCCTATTTCACTGAAGACGGTCAGCGTATTATATCGATTATGCACGAACGTGGTTATCAACGTGCCTGGCTTCCCCTCGATTTTGCGGTTCCTGCCGGCTATGCCGAAGCCGCAAAAGCCGCAGCAGAACTTTCTGCCGGAATTGACTTCATCCGGGTCGACATCATGGTCGCCAATGGTCGGCCCTACGCTTGCGAGATGTCGCCGTTTCCCGGAGAAGCGGGCTATGACAGCACGGCTCTCTACAAGAACTGGGTCAAAAACTGGGATATCCGCCGCACCTGGTTCGTCAGCCAGCCCAAGCACGGCTTCCTGGAACGCTACCGACAGGCGCTCGGCAGGCGTCTTGGTGCAAATCAGGCGGAAGATGTGCCATTGGCGAGCTGCGATTGACCGGATTATCGCGGCAGGGCGCTATACGGCGAAAGCCATGGTTCCGATGGGCCGACCGTCCTGACACTTCCCAACAAATGTGGGGAAAAGTGTTGGAACGCACCGCGCGGCGCCAACACAAGGCGCTGCGGCGAAATCCGAATTTTCGAGAAGGTGGCTCCCTGAGTAGGATTCGAACCTACGACCACTCGATTAACAGTCGAGAGCTCTACCGCTGAGCTATCAGGGACCAGACCCGGATGCCCGGGGCAGGTGCGCGCTAATAGCAGGCGTTTCGGGTTTGGCAAGCGCCAGATTGCCCAAAAATCGTCATGGAAATTCAGACCAGAAACTGTTCGGCGAAAATCCGCTCGTCCAGGCTCCTGCCTTTGTCGAACAAGAGCGTGAGCCGGTGTTCTCGCGCGGCACTCACGCGCACTTCACTGATGTCGCGCACTTCCTTCTGGTCCGCCACCACGGAGACCGGCCGCTTTGCCGCCTCGAGGGAGCGGAACAGAATCTGGCAGCTTTCCGGCAGGATCGCTCCGCGCCAGCGGCGGGGGCGGAACGGGCTGATCGGGGTGAGCGCCAGCATCGCGCTGCCGAGCGGCAGGATCGGTCCGTTGGCCGATAGGTTATAGGCCGTGGAACCCGCCGGCGTCGCCACCAGCACGCCGTCGCACGAAAGTTCGGGCATCCGCACCTTGCCGTTGACCGAAACTTCGAGCTTCGCCGTCTGGCGCGTTTCGCGCAGCAGTGAGACTTCATTGATCGCCCAGGAAGAATAGGTCTCCCCCGTCTGCGTGATCGCCTCCATCCACAGCGGCGCAACCGCGACGCCGCGCGCCTTGGCGACGCGTTCGGCGATGGGACGGGAAGCCTTTTGGCGGTTCATCAGGAAGCCGACCGTGCCGAGATTGAGCCCATAGGCGGGGATCACGCGGCCCGTATCCAGCATGTGATGCAAGGTCTGCAGCATGAAGCCGTCACCGCCGAGCACGACGGCAATATCTGCCTCTTCAAGCGGCACCCAGTCATGCGACGCGACAAGGGCTGCCTCAGCCTCCTGCGCGCGGTCGGTGGGGGAGGCGAGCAGAGCCAGCCGGGGGCTATCGGGCATTGATCAAGGCTCTCCTCGGGTGCGGCGCTGATCTCAGCGTCCGCCGCGCACAGCGCGGCAATCTCTATCGACCGCGCAACTGATATGGAGCGACCCAAATCGGTGCAATGCCAAATGGCACAGCAAGGATGATTTCGCCGCACCAATCGCCTAAGACGGCGACGATGAACGGAACCATGCTACTTCCCGGCGATGATCGCGATGTCCTGACCGGCCTTCCCGGCCTAGAAACTGCGGCACTTTGGCTCGATGGCGCGGGGGACACCGGCTTCGTTCAGGCGATGATGGTAAGCTTGCAGCGCATGCCGGCGGTTAACCTTGCCTATGGCATGGCTGGCGGCGACCGCGTGCTGGTCGAGGTCGCGCGGCGGCTGAGGGATTTCGTGGCGGACGAGCTCGGCCCGAAGGCCATGGTGGCGCGCGCCGCAGGCGGAGCGTTTCTCGTCGCTTCTTGCGCAGCGCTTAGCCGCGAGCGCTGGCAGTGGCTGGCCGAAGCGCTGGGGCGCGCCATTGCGCGGCCGCTGATGGTCGATGGCGAGCGGCTGAGCCTTGCCCCCCGCATGGCGCTGCTGCGCGGCCGGCCGGGTGAGGCGGGCGCCGCACTGCTGGACCGGCTCGATCAGGTTTCGGGTGATCTCCAGCGCCGCAGCGGACGGCGCGTGCTTTGGGCGGACGGCAGCCATCCGGCCCGCGGGCGCAGCGCGGCCAGCCTCGAGGGCGATCTCCTCGGCGCGCTTCACCGCGACGAGATTGCGGTGCTGTTCCAGCCGCAGTTCAGCGTGGCCACCGGCGCGCTGGCGGGGGCGGAAGCGCTGGCGCGGTGGGAGCATCCCGGCTTTGGCCGCATCTGTGCCGAAACCCTATTCGCCGTGGCGGACCGGGGCGACCACGTGGCGCAGCTTTCGCGCCATATCGGCAAGCGCGCACTGGCCATGGCGGCCAGCTGGCCAACCCCGCTCCGGCTCTCGCTCAACGTCACGGCGGAAGACTTTGCCGTGGGCGACTTCGCGGCGAGCCTCAAGGCGGCGCTGGAGGCCAGCGCATTTCCTGCCGAACGCCTGACGATCGAGATCACCGAGCAGACGCTGATCACCGACTTCGAGGCCTGCGCCGCAGCGCTGCGCGAGCTCGCCGCGCTGGGGGTGAGCGTGGCGCTGGATGATTTCGGGACGGGGTTCTCCAATTTCCGCGCGCTGAAGGCACTCCCGCTCGATGCTCTCAAGCTCGACCGCTCTCTGGTGGTGGATATCGAGCAAGACCCGCGCGACCGGGCAATTCTTGCGGCTATGGTGGCGATGTCGCGCGCGCTCGGCCTCAAGGTGATTGCTGAAGGGGTCGAGACAGCGGGGCAGCTCGCGATCCTGCAGGACGAGGGCTGCGACCTGTTTCAGGGCTTCCTGCGGTCCGGTCCGATCTCTGCCGAGCAATTCGCTGCGATGGCGGTCGCCTGACCCGACCAGTTACTCGTCCTGATCGGGCGGGCGCTTGGCCCAGAACGTGCCGGTTTCGCCCAGCTTGCGGCCATAAGCGAAGAGAGTGCGCATGACCTGGGTATCGAAAAGGCCCTTTTCGGAGCGGGGGTAGTCCTTGTCGATGAAGCTGAGGTTGAAATCGACGCCGTGCTCCTTGGCGTAGAGGTAGCTGAGGTTCACCGTGCTCGCCATCGAGCGGCGCATGTTGAGCGTGATCGCCTGGCTCGCGATGGGCACGGTGCGCGGCTTCACAAGGTGGAATTCGCCGTTCAGCTTGTTGTTCACGATCATGTAGATGTGCAGGCGATTGAGTGCCGTGGGCAGTTTCCCCGCGACGATCGCTTGATCAGGCAGGGTGAGGATCTGCGCGGTGGTGCCGCCATCGACGTGCATTTCGCTGATTTCGCGCCCGTTCACCTCCGCCTTGATCATCACCGGCGCGAAGAAGGCGGGGATGGCCGAGGAGGCGAGGAGGACTTGCCGGAACAGGCCGTAGCGCCCCGGCGCCTTGCTGGCGGCAATCGCGCCCATGTTCCAGATGACCATGCGCTGCGCATCGAGATTGGCGGTGCCGACGAACAGCCGCCGCCCGCGCGCGTGCTCTGCGCCGATGCGGTCGATCAGGGCATCGGTCATCACTTCGCCGATCATCCGCGCGAGCGGCTTGGTGCTGGCGATGCTGGGGGAGAACGGGATCGCCAAGGGGAAGTGGTTCTTGTAGATATTCTTCGCCGAGATGGTGGTGAAGAGCGTTTCCAGCGTGGCATCCTGATCAGGGCCGAGGAAGGCGAAGGGCGCGATCAGCGCGCCGGTGCTGACACCGGTGACGACGGCAAATTCGGGCCGCGTGCCGGACTTGGTCCACCCGCCGAGCAGCCCCGCGCCGTACGCCCCGTTGTCCGATCCGCCGGAGAGCGCGAGCATCGAGCGTTCGCCGTTCGCGTCGCTATAGGCGGGCGCCATCAACCGCGCGGTGCCGGGTTCATCGCCCCAGAAGCGGGCACCTGGCATGCCGGTGATTGTTGCCTCGGCCTGCTGGCGTTCGTTGAACGGCTCGCGGCTGATCGTGGCGCAGCCCGCCAGCGCGAGACTGATGCCCAGCAGCGCAGCCTTTGGCGCGGCCATCGTGTTGTTCCCCAAACCCGTTACCCCTTGTTCGCGAACATGGCGGGAAAGTGTCCCGCGGCCTGCTGCGCGCCTTGGTGGCGGCGGCGAGGCGAGGTTCCTGGCTGCGCGCGAAAGCCGGGAACAAACGGGCGCTTAGCACAAGGCGGTGGAAACGGTGCACGCAATCGGATTGCGTCAGCTCCGGAAATCTGCCTCTCATCGAACAAGAGCACGAGGGAGGGACTGCGCATGACCGTCAAAGTGATCAGCATGGAGCCCGATCCCCTGGCGCCCTATGCCATCTCGCCGGGGTGGCAGGTGGGGAACCTGCTGTTCCTTTCAGGGCAGGCGGCGATCAGCCCGGAGGGTGCGATTGTCGGCGTGGGCGATTTCGAGGCGCAACTGGCGCAGACTTTCGCCAATATCGACGCCGTGCTGGCAGCGGGCGGTAGCGACCGCAGCCGGATCGTGAAAGTGACGATCTACCTGACCGACATGGGCAACTTCCCAGCCATCGTGGAAGCGCGGCGCAAGTATTTCACGCCGCCTTGGCCGGCGGATACGATTGTGGAGGTGAAGGGGTTGGCGCTGCCGGAGCTGCTGGTGGAGATTGATGTGATCGCGGTAGTGACGGGTTGAGGGGTTCTGGACGCGTTACCGTCCCGTTCATCCTCCTTCGGGGGAGGTTCGTTGCGACCGACGTTCGAGCGCTTTGCGATTGAGGAACCGGCGGGCGGGCCGTTCAATCGCCAGATACGAGATCGCGCCCATCCCGACCGCCGCGAGGAGAAGCACGATCGAGGGAATGCGCCACCCGTAGCGCATGATCGGCTGCTGCCAGAGGTATAGCGAGTAGGACAGGATCCCGAAGCTTTGCAAGACGGGGTGGGCAAGGCACTTTTTGAAGCCGGCGGGGGATGTGTCCACACCGTTTACCGCAAGCGCCAGAAGCACTGGACCAAGGGTGTAGCGCAGGATGTTGGGGCTGACAAAGAACAGCACCAGGCTGCAGCCCAGAACCCATGGAGACGCCGCGCCAAGAACACGAGCGACGCGCGGATCATCAAGGCTTTTCTCCTGTATCCAGAGGCGAAGCGCGGCGGAAAGCATGAGCGGGGCCGCGCTGACTTCGGTTCGCCAGTAGATCGCATGAACACCGTCCGGGTTGTTCAACCATAGCGGGATGGCCCGGGCCAGCGAAGCGAAGGCAAGCGCCGTGAGCAGCCATTTGGCGGCGGCGCGGTTGCGTGAGCCGAAGAAGGCGATCATCGCCAGAATGATATAGCAATGTTCCTCCACGCATAGCGACCAGAGATGCGCGAGATAGCGGGACTCCAGTCCGCCCCCGAGGGCTTGCGCATAGTTGATCGTGAAGGTCAGCGCAGCCAGATACTCCCACGGACGCATCACGACAAAGCCGCGCCAGGTGAACCAGATCACCGAATAGACGGCCATCACGTTCACGAAAACAATCAGTGTGGGCAGGATTCTGGCAGCTCTGCGCTGCAGGAACAGCGGCAGAGGCTGGCGCTGGACAAACAGGATATCGGCCATGAGCCGGCCGCTCAGCACGAAGAACAGGGTTACCCCGTATCCGCCGAGGACGAACAACGGCGGCAGGTAGACCGAAAGGAAGTGGCCGATCAGAACGGAGATAATCGCCAGGCCCCGCCATCCGTCGAGATAAAGGAGGCGCGGCGCTGCTTGGGAAGTGTCCCCGTGATCCTGATCCGCAAGGTACTGCGCCGGCCCCTGCATCCCGCTAAACCCTCTTTTCCGCGCGCGGCGCCATCACGCCAAGCTGCTCCGGCCCCATGTGGGACTTGGCCGGGTATCACCGTAACCCCCGATCTGGCTGACCGATATAGTCAACTTCCCGGCCATCGTGAAAGCGCAGCAGCGCTGTTCTGCGCTGCGCTGGCAGGGGGAGGCATGGGCTCAAGGTTCTGGCTTGAGGGGTTTGGGGATTTGGTAAACTGTCACCGCCATCTCCCGTTGGGGGAGGTTCTGGGGCTGTTGGATTTGGCGGCGCGGGGCTGCGGCTGTTGGGCAGAGGGGTGATCGCGCGACCGGTGCGGCGCCTGCACTGGCGCTGCGGGGAGGGCGTCGTGTTCTGCATGGGGCGAGTGGCCGGACGGGCAGAGGCCATCCGGCACAGCCTTTGTGTCGATCATGACCCGGGACCGGGGTAGCGGCTCGCTGGCGTACCGGTCTTTGCTCGCGCCCGGCTGATCGCGGGGCGGGAGCCATGATCCTGTGCTGGCGCGGTAGTTTGCCTGATCGAGGTCTTGGGGAAACCGCCCCACCTTGAACCCGCAGCCCGCACCGGTCGCGTGGGCCTTGCCTTGGGGGCAAGACCCGAAAGAGCGAAGGCAAGGCCGGCCAAGCCCGCTCCCGATCTGCGGGGGCATTTAGCCTATTTGGTTCGTTTTGTCAAGGGGGGAGGGTGCAGTTGGGGTTGGTGACCCTTGGGTGATTGGGATGCGCCTCAAATTTCGATGGTTCCGTCGATGCTGCTAAATTCCGAACCTGTCTCTAACGCTATTCCCACGCCCTCGATTCGCCTCGTAAAAGCAGAGTAAATGCCTGAAATTTAGGGGTTGTTGCACCTGTCACCGTAACTCGCGTAATCCGTCGCCGTAATCCAGAAAGACAAGGGGGTGATTCATGGGAGATCTATCGGCGTTTATCCGACCGCAAAAGTCTATAGAAAGGGCAAAGCAGGCTCTTTATAACGCAAAAAAGACGTTCTTCGAGTTCATGGACGGTCAAAATATTGAACCTATCCAAGTTTTTGATCAAAAAACGGGATATTATTGTTTAAAAACGGTCATAACTGGCCCGGTTCCTGATAACATTGAAGCTCAAATCAGCAGCGCAGTAACAACTACTAGACATGCATTTGATCAAATAATATTTTCAGCTTGTGAGGCGATAGGAAAGCCAACCAAGGGGTTATATTACCCTTGGGTCGATGAAGAGCGCCTTCTGGCGGCGAAGTTGTTTAGCAATAAGCAAAACAAAGAAATCATACCAGCTGATTTGTGGGATGTTATAAGAGCACAAGAACCGTACCCACACAGCGATGACACGCAGCGCGGAAACACTCTCATCCGCAACATGGCAATTCTAGCAAATCGAAAGCACACGGTTGGTATTGAGATCGGTTGCTTTCCTGCCATCAACAAAACTGAAATCGAAGCTCATGGATACGTAAAGGAAATGATTTTTGGTACAGAAATGATAATTCGGTCGGAAAATTTAGAGTTTGAATTTTTAAGATGGAAAGGCCAATCAAAATTTAATTACAGATTCTCACCAATATTCCATATAATTTTTAATCAAGATGCACCGGGAGACCTTGGTGAGCGAACCGCAATGTTATGTGTGCAACGATTTATAGAAGCAGCGCAAAAGGCAATCGATGATTTCAGGCAAAGGGCAAAAGAATTAGCCGCCATCTAGCTGCTTGTCTGCACCTGGGGTCGGCGTTGCGGTGACACGTGCAACGATACCGAAAGTCGAAAAGTGGAGGTATGCCGACTGATCTGGATTCTCGCCTTCGCGGGAATGACGAAAGTGGGGGAGGCTCGGGGAGGAATTCATGGGATGCAAGGGCTGTGGCCCTTGCCCGCCGGAGGCTTCTTTTTGCTTTAGGCCTCATGTTTTGGGCTTTCCCCTCTCCCAACCCTCTCCCCTGAAGGGGAGAGGGCTTTTGGGGGTCAGGCGCGTTTTCCGGCCCGTTTCGCGATTGCGCTGAGGCCCTTTGTCAGCTGCACCAGCCCGTTCAGCCGCGCTTCGGGGGTGCCCCATGCGCGATTGATGACCAGCTTGTTGTCGGGACGCAGTTTGGCGGTGCCTTTGAGGCGGTCGATGTAGGCGAAGAGGCCGGCGGGTTCGGGGAAGCTGTCGTTGTGGAACGAGACGAGCGTGCCCTTGGCGCCGACGTCGATCTTGGCGATGTGGGCGGCGATGGCCTGGCGTTTGATTTCGATGAGCTTGAGGAGGTTCTGCGTCGGGCCGGGGAGGGGGCCGAAGCGGTCGATCATTTCGGCGGCGAGGGCTTCGACGGCGTCGGCACCTTCGGCGTCGTTCATGCGGCGGTAGAGCGCCATGCGCACGGCGAGATCGGGGACGTAGTTTTCCGGGATCATGATCGGCGCATCGACGGTGATCTGCGGGCTCAGCGCGCTGCGTTCGCGCGCGAGGCCGATTTCGCCGGCCTTGGCGGCGACGATCGCGTCTTCGAGCATGGACTGGTAGAGTTCGAAGCCGACTTCGCGGACGTGGCCGGACTGTTCGTCGCCCAGAAGGTTGCCCGCGCCGCGCAGATCGAGATCGTGGCTGGCGAGCTGGAACCCGGCGCCGAGAGAATCGAGATCGCTCAGCACCTTGAGGCGCTTTTCTGCGATTTCACTCAAGGCCTGGTTCTCGGGGTAGGTGAGGTAGGCATAGGCGCGCAGCTTGCCGCGCCCGACGCGGCCGCGCAGCTGGTAGAGCTGGGCGAGGCCGAAGCGGTCTGCGCGGTGGAGCACGATGGTGTTGGCGCTGGGGATATCGAGGCCGCTCTCGACGATGGTGGTCGAGAGGAGCACTTCGTAGCGCTTCTCGTAGAAGGCGCCCATGCGGTCTTCGACTTCGGTGGGGCTCATCTGGCCGTGCGCGGAGACGTAGCGGATCTCGGGCACGTTGAGGCGGAGCCATTCCTCCAGATCGGGCATATCGGCAATGCGGGGGACGACGATGAAGCTCTGCCCGCCGCGCTGGTGCTCGCGCATCAGTGCCTCGCGCATGGTCACGTCGTCCCACGGCATGACGTAAGTGCGCACGGCGAGGCGGTCGACCGGCGGGGTCTGGATCGTGGAGAGTTCGCGCAGGCCCGACATCGCCATCTGCAAAGTGCGCGGGATGGGCGTGGCGGTGAGGGTGAGGACGTGGACGTCCGCCTTCAGTTCCTTGAGGCGCTCCTTGTGGACGACGCCGAAGCGCTGCTCCTCATCGACGATGACGAGGCCGAGGCGCTTGAATTCGAGGCCTTTGGAAAGGAGCGCGTGGGTGCCGATGACGACATCGACGGTGCCGGCGGCGAGGCCTTCCTTGGTGGCGGCGGCTTCCTTGGCGGGCACGAGGCGGCTGAGGCGGCCGACTTCGAGCGGGAAGCCGGAAAAGCGTTCGACAAAGGCGGTGTAGTGCTGGCGGGCGAGAAGCGTGGTGGGGGCGATGATCGCGACCTGCTTGCCGGCCATGGCGGCGACGAAGGCGGCGCGCAGGGCCACCTCGGTCTTGCCGAAGCCGACATCGCCGCAGACGAGGCGGTCCATCGGCTTGCCGCTGGCGAGATCGCCGAGGACGTCCTCGATGGCGCGTTCCTGATCGTCGGTCTCGGCCCAGGGGAAGCGGTCGACGAAGGGGCCGTAGCTGGCGGGATCGGGGGCGAGGGTATCGGCTTCGCGCAGGGCCCGGAGAGCCGCCGTCTGCATCAGCTGGCCGGCGATTTCGAGGATGCGCTCGCGCATCTTCGCCTTGCGGCGCTGCCATGCCTCACCGCCGAGCTTGTCGAGCTGGATGCCCTCGCTGTCGTGGCCGTAGCGGGAGAGAACGTCGAGGTTTTCGACCGGGATGTAGAGCTTGTCGCCGCCGTGGTATTCGAGCTGGACGCAATCGTGCGGGCTATCGCCGACATCGACCGGCACGAGGCCGATGTAACGGCCGATGCCGTGCTCCATGTGGACGACGAGATCGCCGGTGCCGAGCGCGGCGAGTTCGGCGAGGAAGGCGTCGGCATCCTTGCGCTTGCGTTTGGGGCGCACGAGCCGGTCGCCGAGGATGTCCTGTTCGGTGAGGACTTCGACATCGCCGCTGGAGAAGCCCTGCTCCAAGGGGAGGACGACGGCGGCGGGCTTGCCGGTGGCGGCGGCGCCGAGGGCTTCCTGCCAGGTTTCGGCGAGGATGGGAGGCGCTTTGCCGGCATCGCCGAGGAGGGACGCGAGGCGGGAGCGGGAGCCGGTGGAATAGGCCGCGACGACCGCCTTGCGCCCACGCGTGGCGAGCGCGGCGAGGTGCTTGGCGGCGGCTTCGTAGATATTGGCGCCGGATGCGCGTTCGGGGGCGAAATCGCGCGGGGGGCCGAAGCCGAAATCGAGGACGCGGGCGCTCTCCGGCTCCGCGAACTGGGTCATGCGGTGGACGGGCCAGCCCATCAGGGCGCGGTCGAACTCGTCGCGGGCAAGGTAGAGCGCGGTTTCGGCGAGCGGGCGGTAGGTGGTGCTGCCGCCGCGCGCGCTGCTTTCGGCGCGGGCCTGGCGGTAGTCGGCGATATCGGCGAGCCGCTCCTCGGCGGCCTTGGCGGCGGCGGCATCGAGGAGGATGAGATCGCCGTCAGCGAGGTGATCGAAGAGCGTGACGAGACGGTCTTCGAGAAGCGGGAGCCAATGCTCCATGCCGGCGAGGCGGCGGCCGTCGCTGACCGCCTGATAGAGCGGATCGCCGGTGGCGTTGGCGCCGAACAATTCGCGGTAACGCGTGCGGAAGCGGCGGATCGAGTCTTCGTCGAGCAGGGCTTCGCTGGCGGGGAGCAGCAAGTGCGATTGGACGGGCTGGACCGAGCGCTGGGTGGCGGGATCGAACAGGCGCATCGTCTCGATCTCGTCGCCGAAGAAATCGAGGCGCAGGCCGTGGGAAAGGCCGCTGGGGTAGAGATCGAACACGGAGCCGCGCACGGCGTATTCGCCCGAATCGACCACGGTATCGACGCGGGAGTAGCCCTGGCGCTGGACGAGGGCGATCAGGGCTTCGCGCGCGATCTCCTGACCCACACGGAGCGCGCGGACCGATTCGCGCACGCGGAACGGGGTGAGCGTGCGCTGGAGCAGCGCGTTGATCGTGGTGACGAAGAGCTGCGGGCCTTCTAGCGGCTGTTGCAGCGCATGGAGCGCGGCGAGGCGGCGGGCGCTGACCGACATCGCGGGGGACGCCCGGTCAAACGGAAGGCAGTCCCACGCGGGATATTCGGCCACGTCGAGCTCGGGCGCGAAGAAGGCGGCGCTCTGGGTGACGGCGCGCATGGCGGCATCGTCTGCCGCGATGAAGATCGTGCGCTTGGGCGTTTTGCCCGTGGCGGCAGCGCGGGCGAGATCGGCAAGGACGAGCGGCTGCGCCCCCCGGGCAATCGAGGCGAGGGTGAGCGGCGTCGTGGCCGACAGGATGCGGGACGGATCGGGCATGCGAAAAGGGGCCGCTTGGCTCAGCGCGGGATGTCGACGTAGTCGAGGCGGCGCATGGCGTCCATCTCCGGCCCCGCGAAGGCTTCGGGAACGGGCTGGGTGCCGAGCGCCCAGGCCATGATCTCGACGTCGTCTTCCTCAAGCAGGCGTTCGAACCAATCGAGCGCCGCCTCGTCCCAGCCCTTGTGGCGCGTGTCGAAGAAGCAGCCGATCATGTAGTCCGCCTCACGCGTGCCGCGATGCCAGGCGCGGAACTTCATCCGCGCGAGGCGGTGCTGGGGCGAAGAGTCGGGTTCGGTCATTCGCGCGCCGATACGCCGTGAAGGGCTTGCGGGGCAAGCTCCAAGCCGGACGCCTGAAGGGCAAAGAGGTTTCTCGCAGAGACGCAGAGGAAGCAGAGGGCGCAAAGACTGCATGGCGGGGACGCAGCGCGGAGTCTGATCACGACTTCCCGCCGTCCTTGAAGCCAGCGCGGCTTCGCCGCAAGACCAACATCTCTGCGAACTCAGCTTCCTCTGCGTCTCTGCGAGAAACCCTGTCTTCGACCCACTGCGAAGGGATGAACCCTTCAGGTCCGGAGCGCTGCCAGCACTTCGGTGCCGGTTCGACCCACCATTTCCTTGGCCAGTTCGCGCCGCAGAACTGTTTTCAGCTGGCCATGATAGTGCGGGCGCAATTCGCCCAAAGCGCGCGGCGAGGCGATGATCACGAGGTCCTGTATGCGGTGCGCCAGCACTTCGGCATTGAGCCATTGGACGACTGCCGCGCCGTGCTGTGCTTCGATCACCTGGCTGGCCGGATCGTGGCCGCTCATGTGCCCGTGCTGGCCGCCTGAGGCATGGCCGTGGAGATCGATTGTGGGCAGAGCTTGGGCTTCGAGGACGGGTTCGTTTTCGGTGCCGCTGTTGCGCAGCAAGGCAAAATGCGCACCATCGACGATAGCGACAATGGTTCCGTGAGGGATAAGCATTTTCGTGGGTTCCTGCGCTGTGAAGGTTCAGTGTGAACGCTTGAGAGGCCGTGATGGGCCCGAAGAAAACCCGCATCCATGCGTTTGATCAAATTGGTCGGGGTGTGGCGCTTAGCGGCAGGCGTGACTATGGAAGAGCACGATGCGTCCCGATCTGCTCAATCCGTTGTTTGCCGAGACCGAGGGCCTCAAAGGCGTGGGGCCGGGGCTGGCGCGGCCGCTGGGCAAGCTGGGCCTGACGCGGGTGCGCGACCTTGTCTATCACCTGCCGGACCGGTTCGTGGCGCGGCGGGCGGTGGGCAATCTCGATGAGGCGGCGATCGGCGAGCAGATCGTTATCGCGCTGACAGCACGCGAGCACCGACCCAGCACGGGGCGCGGGCCTTACCGGATCATGGCCGAGGATGCGCTGGGCAACTATGTCGCGCTCGTGTGGTTCGGTCGGGCGAGCTACAGCGCGAAGAAGCTGCTGCCGGTGGGCGAGAAGCGCTGGGTTGCCGGGAGGCTCGACCAGTATGGGCAGTCCTGGCAGATCGTGCATCCCGAGCATGTTGCCGAGGACAGCGCCGCGCTGGCGGGCTCGCTCAACGAGGCGGTCTATCCATTGGCCGAGGGGCTGACGCAGGGGCGGATCGGCGCGCTGGTGGGTCAGGCGATGGGACTAGTGCCGGAACTGCCCGAATGGATCGAGCCCGGGCTTTTGGCACAATCGGGCTGGCCTTCGTGGAAGGACGCGCTGGTGCGGGCGCACAAGGGCGCGGATGCGGCGGCGCGCGACAGGCTGGCCTATGACGAATTGCTGGCGAACTCGCTGGCCCTGATGCTGGTCAAGGCCAGCAACCGCACGCGGCGGACGGTGCCGCTGCGGGGCGATGGGCGGCTGCGCGAGAAGCTGCGGCTGCCTTTTGCGCTGACGGGGGCGCAGGCGCGCTCGGTAGTGGAAATCGAAAACGACATCGCGCAGGACGCGCCGATGTTGCGGCTGCTGCAGGGCGATGTGGGTTCGGGCAAGACGGCGGTTGCGCTGCATGCCATGCTGATCGCGGTGGAGGCGGGGGCGCAGGCCGCGCTGCTCGCGCCGACCGAAATTCTGGCGCGCCAGCATGCCGAAACCTTGCAGCGCATGGCGGCGGGGACGGGGGTGCAGATTGCGCTGCTGACCGGCAAGAGTTCGCAGCGTGGCGGAAGCAAGGCGCGCGAGGCGATCCTGATGGGGCTGCTCGATGGCAGCATCGATATCTGTGTGGGGACGCACGCGATCTTTCAGGAGAGCGTGACCTATCGCAATCTGGCGCTGGTGGTGATCGACGAGCAGCACCGCTTCGGCGTCGGCCAGCGGCTGATGCTGACGCAGAAGGGCAAGGCGACACCGCATTGCCTGGCCATGACGGCGACGCCGATCCCGCGCACGCTGACATTGGCGCAATATGGCGAGATGGAGGTCTCCAAGCTCGACGAGATGCCGCCCGGACGGCAGCCGATCGATACGCGCGTGGTGGCAGTGGAGCGCATGGCCGATGTGGTGGAAGGCCTCGCGCGGCATCTGGCGACCGGCGCGCAGGCCTATTGGGTGTGCCCGATGGTGCGCGAGAACGAAAACGCCGATCTGGCGGCAGCGGAAGCGCGCTTTGCGGAATTGCAGCTGCGGTTTGGGCAGGATGTCGTGCTCGTCCACGGGCAATTGCGGCCTGAGGCCAAGGATGCCGCGATGGAGCGCTTCGTGCGCGGCGAGGCCAAGCTGCTGGTGGCGACGACGGTGATCGAGGTGGGAGTCGATGTGCCGGCCGCGAGCCTGATGGTTATCGAACAGGCGGAGCGGTTTGGGCTGGCGCAATTGCACCAGCTGCGCGGGCGGGTGGGGCGCGGCTCTGCGAAATCGACCTGCCTCCTGCTGCGCGGGGATGCGCTTTCCGAAGTGGGGCGCGAGCGGCTTGCCCTTATGCGGGAGACGCAGGACGGGTTTCGGCTAGCCGAGGAAGACTTGCGGCTGCGCGGCGGGGGCGAGCTGCTCGGCACGCGGCAATCGGGCGATACGCCCTTTCGGGTAGCCGACTTTGAACAGATTGCCCGGCTGCTGCCCATGGCGCATGACGACGCGCGGCTGCTGATGGAGCGCGATGGCGGGCTGGCTTCCCAGAGGGGACAGGCGGCGCGGGCGCTGCTCTACCTGTTCGAGCGCGACTGGGGCGTGCAGCTGCTCAGAGGTGGGTAGTTCTGGAAGGACCGAGATTGAAGCGTGTTTCGGAAGCGGCCCGGGCTTTGGGATATGCGGGCCTTTTGCCGCAGTTTGCGGCGCTCCTGGCGGTGTTCAAGGGCGGGCCGTGGGCGTGGACGGGCCTCGCGCTGGCTTATGCCTATGCGGCCCTGATCTTCAGCTTTCTGGGCGGGGTGTGGTGGGGCATCGGGATTGCCCGGCCGGAAAGCCCGCGCTGGATTTTCCTTGCCGGCGTCATGCCTTCGCTGATCGCGCTGGCGGGGTGGTTTCCGTGGATGCTGGGATGGACCTGGCCGGGGCCGGAACTCATCGCGCTGGGGGTGTGCATCGCGCTTTCGCCGCTGGTTGACCTTGCCGTGGGGCTGAAGCCGAATGGCTGGTTGGCGCTGCGGCGCAACCTGTCCATCGGGCTGGGCGGACTTTCCGTGCTGATCGGGCTTATGGCGGAGCGGGCTTCAGGGATCTGAGCGAGCTTGCAGACGCTGCGCTCGCACGATCTGGATTGGGTCGCTTCGTTCGCAATAACGAAGGAAAGGGCCTGCTGCGGCCCATAGTGCTTGCAATTGGAACGAATTGGTCGGGGAAAGAGGATTCGAACCTCCGGCCCCTGCCTCCCGAAGACAGTGCTCTACCAGGCTGAGCTATTCCCCGACCGATCGTTCACCTCCGAAAGCCCGATGAGGGGCGTCCGGAAGCAAGGCAGGGGCGCGCTATAGGCGGGTGATTTGAGGGTGACAAGCACCCTTTTGCAGGATTTTGATTGGTTGGGACGGAGGGCTCAGGCGGCACGGCTGAACGCCGGTGTTACAGTTGGTACTGGGGCCTGCCTGTCGCCGGAAAGGCGGAAGCGGGCGACGAGGTCCTGCAGCGTTTCGGCCTCGCGCAGCAGGCTGTGCGCGGCGGCGTTGCTTTCCTCCACCATCGCGGCGTTCTGCTGGGTGACCTGATCGATGCGGTTGAAGCTGGCGCCGACGGAGCCGAGCGCCTCGACCTGCCCGGCAGATTCGCTGGCAATGCTGCTGATTGCGCCGCTGATTTCGCTGACCCGCTCGACAATCGTGCGCAGCACGGTGCCGGTTTCTCCGACGAGTTCGACACCGGTGCCGACTTGCGCCGAGGACGCGCCAATGAGGTCCTTGATCTCCTGCGCGGCATCGGCGCTGCGCTGGGCGAGCGCGCGCACTTCGGTGGCGACCACGGCAAAGCCCTTGCCCGCCTCGCCCGCGCGGGCGGCCTCGACCCCGGCGTTGAGCGCGAGGAGATTGGTCTGAAAGGCGATGCCATCGATGATCGAGACGATCTGGGCGATCTCGCTGGAGGACTGCTCGATAGCGGTCATCGCGGCAATGGCGCGTTCGACCACGGCGCCGCCGGTGGCTGCATTGGCCTGGGCTTCGGCGGTGGTGCGGCTCACCGCTTCGGCGCGGGCGGCGGTGGTGCGGATGCCGGAGGCGAGGGTGGTGGTCGCCTCGCTGTTGGCGGCGATGGCGCTGGCCTGTGCTTCGGTGCGGCGGGCCAGATCATCGGAGGCACTGCGGATTTCGGACGAACCGGTGGCGATCTGGTGCGCGGCGGCGGTGACGCGGCCGAGAAGCTGGTCGAGATCGGCGGCGGCTTTATTGAACGAGGTGCGCAGGGCTTCGTAGGCCGGGGGGAAGGGCTCTGTGATGCGCAGGGCAAGGTCGCCCCGGGCAAGTGCCTCAAGCCGGGAAGCGATGGCGCCGATCACGTCATTCTGCTCGCTGGCGGCGCGGCTGCGATCGGCGGCGGCTACGGCCTCGGCGCGCTCGGCCTGGGCGCGAATCTCGCCCTGGTGCTGGATATGGCGGGCGACCTGTTCGCACAGCACGACGAGGGCGCCGGTCTCGGCCACGACGACGACGGTGTGGAAGAGCACGCGGAAGAAGGCGGGGCCTCCCGTCCACACGATGCCGGGCGCGAGGAAGTTGGCGAGGAGGTGGTGGACGGCAGTGAGGGCGGCGGCGAGGATCACCGGGCGCCAATCGGCCATGGCGGCGAGCATCGCGAGCGCCGCAAAGAAGGTCATGTGGATATCGACCATGTAGGGCTGGCCGGACCATTGGTAGAGCAGGATCATCGGAAAAGCGGCAACGGCGCTGCCCATGGCAAGGCGGGTGCCGGCATCGGCGCGGCCTTGTGCGACAAGTGCCAGCGGGATCGCGCCGACAGCGGCGGCGAGGAGCAGCGGCAGCACGCCGGTGCTGGCCATCGCGGTGCCCACGCCAATGGCGAGGATGGCGAGCACGCAGACTGCGGCCAGGAGCCTTAGGCCATTGCGGCGGACGGCGAGGAGTTCATCCATGACGGCGGGTTTCCGGGGGCTGGCAGAGGAAGGATGGGATGGCGATAGCAAGCGCACCCTCGCGCAGCACGCGCAGACCGAAGCCGGGGGGCGGCGTGGTAAGGACAAGGCCGCCGAGCGGACCCGCGCCATTGAGTGCGGCGCCACGCGCGAGCGCCCAATCGAGCGCGGCATGGCGGTTTGCCGGCATGACCGGGAGATACAGCGCGGGCAGGCCGGGGCGGGGGGCCAGTTCGGCAGTGGCGACGACCAGGGTCAGCACGGCGCACTGCGCGGCAAGGGCAAGGCGGTGGCTTCGACCGGGGGCGAGGGAGGGGACCATTCCAGCGACATAGTCCGATCCGACCTTACGGCATGGAAGGGCAGAGTTAAGGTTAACTGCGTAGAGCAGGTGCTGGTCAGTACGGCGGGACGCGGCTAGACAGTGGACATGGCCACAGCCGCTTCCCCTTCGCGAGTCCCGGCGCAGCAAGCGCATCCCGAACAGCAATACCTCGACCTGATGCGCCGCATCTGGGAGGAGGGTGACGAACGGGTGGACCGCACGGGCGTGGGGACGCGGTCGGTGTTCGGCGCGCAGTTGCGGTTCGATCTGGCCGATGGCGCGATGCCGCTGCTGACGACCAAGCGCGTCTACTGGAAGACCGCGACGCGCGAATTCCTGTGGTTTCTGACCGGCCGCACCAATATCCGCGAGCTCTGCGCGCAGGGGGTGGAGATCTGGACCGACTGGCCGCTGGACCGCTATCGCCGCACGACGGGTGAAGACATTTCCCGCAAGGACTTTTCGGCGCGGATCGTGGCGGACGAGGCATTTGCGGCCGAGTGGGGCGATCTGGGGCCGGTTTACGGGAAGCAGTGGACGGATTGGCCGGTTTATGAACCCGCGGGGGACGGCCTGTTTGCGCGGCGGGCTTCGGGCGTGAACCAGGTGGCCGAAGTGGTCGAGAGCCTGCGGAAGAACCCCGGCAGCCGGCGCCATATCGTCGAGGGGTGGAACGTGGCGGAGCTGGACCGGATGGCGCTGCCGCCGTGCCACAAGACGTATCAGTTCCATGTCGCGGACGGGAAACTTTCAGGGCTGCTCTATCAGCGCAGTTGCGACGTGGCGCTGGGGCTGCCGTTCAACCTCTGGGGCGGGGCGCTGTTCATCAGGATGCTGGCGCAGCAGTGCGACCTTGAGCCGGGGGAACTGGTGTGGATGGGGGGCGATACGCACCTCTATCTCAACCATGCAGATCTTGTGGAAGAACAGTTGGCACGCCTGCCCGATGGTAGCCCGAAACTCGCTATCCATCGCCGGCCAGATAGTATCTTTGGATACCGGATTGAGGATTTCGAGGTGACCGGCTATGCCCCGCAGGCGCACATTGCGGCTCCGGTGGCGGTTTGATTGACTCGGAAAGCTGCGTGTAATATTATTATGCGATGAGCTAATAATGCGTCTCTCTGAGGAGGCGCGCCGGGAGTGAACGATGCTGGCAGTTTGCGCATGACCGAAGCTTCCCGCAGCAATCTCCCGCCATTGCAATTGCACGTGCCCGAACCGCGCTTTCGCCCCGGCGATGCGGTGGACTACAGCCATCTGGTGATCCCGCAGGCGGGTGCGCAGGCGCGGCCAGATGAAGGCTGCGCGGCGAGCGAGACGCATCCGCTGTGCCTCGATCTGGTGCGCGTGCTGGGTGAGGACCACAAGGCGGTCGGCCCGTGGGATCCGAAGCTCGATCCCGAAACCTTGCGGCGGATGCTGCGGTTGATGGCACTGACGCGGGCGTTCGACGACCGGATGTACCGCGGGCAGCGGCAGGGCAAGACCAGCTTCTACATGAAGTGCACCGGCGAGGAGGCCACCTCGATCGCCCCGGCCATGGCGCTGGCGAGCGATGACATGGTGTTTCCCAGTTATCGCCAGCAGGGCATTCTGATTGCGCGCGGCTATCCGATGGTCGACATGATCAACCAGATCTATTCGAACAAGGCGGACAAGCTGAAGGGCCGCCAGCTGCCGATCATGTATTCGGCGCGTGAGGCCTCGTTCTTCTCGATTTCGGGCAATCTTGCCACGCAGTATCCGCAGGCCGTGGGCTGGGCGATGGCGAGCGCGATCAAGGGCGACACGCGGATTGCGGCTTCGTGGCTGGGTGAGGGATCGACTGCGGAAGGGGACTTCCATTCGGCGATGACCTTCGCGGCAGTCTACAACGCGCCGGTGGTGTTCAATGTCGTCAACAACCAGTGGGCGATTTCGAGCTTTTCGGGCTTTGCCGGAGCGGAGCGGACGACCTTTGCGGCGCGGGCCATCGGCTATGGCATTGCGGGCATCCGGGTGGACGGCAACGATCCGTTGGCGGTCTATGCGGCAACGCGCTGGGCGGCCAACCGGGCGCGGGCGAACGGCGGGCCGACGCTGATCGAGCATTTCACCTACCGCGCGGAAGGGCATTCTACCTCGGACGATCCGGGGCAGTACCGATCAGTGCAGGAGCGCAGCGAGTGGCCGCTGGGTGATCCCATTGCGCGACTTGCAGCGCATCTGGAGGCGCTGGGCGAGTGGACGGCAGAGGCCCACGCCGCGATGGATCTGGAGCTGGCCGAGCAGGTCAAGGCCGCAGCGAAGGCGGCGGAAGCGAACGGCGTGCTGGGTCACGGCCTGCACCACCCGTTCCGCACGCTGTTTGAAGATGTGTTCGAGGAACTGCCGTGGCACCTCAAGGAACAAAGCGAGCAGGCGATCCGCGAACGCCGGATCAAATGGCCCGAGTGGAAGGAGGAGGACTCGTGAGCGAGCAGCCTTCCATGAAAAAGCTCAACATGATCGAGGCGATCAACGACGCGCTCGACGTGATGATGGGGCGCGACAGCAATATCGTCGTGATGGGCGAGGATGTCGGCTATTTCGGCGGCGTGTTCCGCGCGACGGCGGGGCTGCAGAAGAAGTATGGCCGCACGCGGGTGTTCGATACGCCGATCAGCGAATGCGGGATCATCGGCGTGGCGGTGGGGATGGGGGCCTATGGCCTGCGGCCCGTGCCGGAAATCCAGTTTGCCGACTATATCTATCCGGGGCTGGACCAGCTCGTCTCCGAAGCGGCGCGGCTGCGTTATCGTTCGGCGGGTGAGTTTACCGCGCCGATCACGGTGCGCTCGCCGTTTGGCGGCGGCATCTTCGGCGGGCAGACGCATAGCCAGAGCCCGGAGGCGCTGTTTACCCATGTTTCCGGGATCAAGACGGTGATCCCGAGCACGCCGCATGATGCCAAGGGGCTGTTGATCGCGGCGATCGAAGACAACGATCCGGTGATCTTCTTCGAGCCCAAGCGGATCTACAACGGGCCGTTCAATGGCTACTACGACAAGCCGGTGGAGCCGTGGTCGCGGCATCCCGATGGGGCGGTGCCGGAAGGGTACTACCGCATCCCGCTCGGCAAGGCGCGCGTGGTACGTGAGGGCGAGGCGATGACCGTGCTCGCCTATGGCACGATGGTCCATGTGGCCGAGGCGGTGCTGGCGGAGAAGGGCGTCGATGCCGAGATCATCGATCTGCGCACGCTGGTGCCGCTCGATATCGAAACGATCAAGGCTTCGGTCGAAAAGACCGGCAAGTGCCTGATCGTGCATGAGGCGACGCGGACGTCCGGCTTTGGCGCGGAGCTTTCCGCGCTGGTGCAGGAACGCTGCTTCTATCACCTCGAGGCGCCGATCGAGCGCGTGACGGGCTTCGACACGCCTTATCCGCACAGCCTTGAATGGGCGTATTTTCCGGGTCCGGTCCGCATTGGCGAGGCTGTCGACCGTCTATTGAAAGCCTGACGCGATGGGTACTTTCACGTTCCGCCTGCCCGATATCGGCGAGGGTATTGCCGAGGCCGAGATTGTCGCCTGGCATGTCGCCGTGGGCGATATGGTGGCCGAGGACGGGCGCGTTGCGGACCTCATGACCGACAAGGCGACGGTCGAGATGGAGAGCCCGGTGAGCGGGCGGATCATCTCGATTGCCGGGGATGTCGGCGACGTGATCGCGATCGGCTCGCCGCTGGTGGTGATCGAGACCGAGGGGGATGAGGCTGCCGAGCCTGCCGCTGAGGTTGGGAATGGTCCTTCGACAAGCTCTGAGCGAGCCGAGGTTGTGGTTGTGGAGCCGGTCGCGGCTGCGCCGGTGGTAGCGCCCGCTGCCGAGGTGCCACCGGCTGAGCCGGAGCCAGTCGCTGCGCGGGTCGTGCACGCGTCCAAGGTGCTGGCGAGTCCGGCAGTGCGGGCGCGGGCCGAGGGGCTGGGGATCGATCTGGGCGAGGTGCGGCCTTCGGAAGAGGGGCGCGTGCGGCATGCGGATCTCGACCAGTTCCTTGCCTACAATGCGGGCGGCGGGTTCCGGGCGGCGGGAGCGAAGCGGGCGGATGAGACCGTAAAGGTCATCGGACTGCGCCGGCGTATTGCCGAGAATATGGCGGCCTCCAAGCGCGCGATCCCGCACTTCACCTATGTCGAGGAATGCGACGTTACCGCGCTGGAGGAAATGCGTGCGCAGCTCAATGAGGGGCGGGGCGGCCCAAATGCAGTCAAGCCCAAGCTCACCATGCTGCCGCTGCTGATTACCGCGATCTGCAAGACGCTGCCGGACTTCCCGATGCTCAACGCGCGCTATGATGATGAGGCGGGCGTGGTGACGCGGCACGGCGCGGTGCATCTCGGTATGGCGACGCAGACGCCGGGCGGCCTCATGGTGCCGGTGATTCGCGACGCGCAGGATCGCAACCTGTGGCAGCTGGCGAACGAGATCGGTCGTCTGGCGGAGGCGGCGCGCAGCGGAACGGCGACGTCGGCCGAGCTTTCGGGCTCGACAATCACCGTGACCTCACTTGGCGCGCTGGGCGGGGTGGCGACGACGCCGGTGATCAACCGGCCGGAAGTGGCGATCATCGGCCCCAACCGGATTGTCGAGCGGCCGATGTTCGTGCCCGACGGGATGGGCGGCGAGCGGGTGGCGAAGCGCAAGCTGATGAACATTTCGATCAGCTGCGATCACCGCGTCGTGGATGGCTGGGATGCGGCGAGCTTTGTGCAGGCGCTCAAGCGGCTGATCGAGACGCCGGTGCTGCTGCTGGCGGATTAGCGCACGACGCCGCGCCAGGTCATCTGGCCATTGCCGGCGAGGGCCTGCGGACCCGGGATGCGCCAGCGCAAGTGGGTAACGTCTTCGGGATGGGCGGGGCGGCTGCGGCCGTCGCTGCCCCGGACGCTGAGGGCCTCGAGTGCGCCCCAGGTGCGGCCACCATCGACTGAGACTTCCTGAGTCTCTTCCGTGGCACCTGCAAAGGCGATTGTCCGTGGCAATGGGTTGGTGACGGTAAAGCCGCCATCCTTGCGCCCGGACCAGTTGACCACGAAGATCACGCGGTCGCCGGGACGGAGCTGATCGGCGCGTTCGAGAATGCGCGCGGTGCGGCCGCCGGGGGCAGGCTGGAAGCGCTCGACGAAGACATCGCTGGCAAACTGCACGCCGCCAGAAGGCTGGGCAGCGGCATGGGCTGCGGCCGGCATGAGCGCCGCGCTTGTCGCGCCTGCGACCAGCATCGCCGGAAGGACCGCCTTGTACATTTCCTGATCTGCCCCTTGGGCGCTCCCTGCGCCGCTGGGGCCATGGTTGGCACGAGGGCCGATAAAGTTTGGTTAATGCGGGTCTGCGGGCTTAGCACGCTGCTCAGTCAAGAGGGCACAAGCGGCCGAGTGCTGCGGGCAAAGAAAAAGGCACCCGGAGGTGCCTTTTTCGTTTTCCCAATGGCGCGAGTGACGGGACTTGAACCCGCGACCCTCGGCGTGACAGGCCGATACTCTAACCAACTGAGCTACACCCGCTCGCCTTGGGAGCGCCGCATTTATGGGAGGAGTCTCTGGCTGTCAACGCCCTAGTTCGGCAAAAATGCGGCTATTTTTGCGTAAGGGAAAAATCGTTTTAAATCAGCACCAGCGGCCGGTTTCCATCCAGATCAGGAAGCGGCGAAGGGGCAGGAGCCACACGGTTCCGAGAATCACGTAGACCAGCGTCTGCACGAGCACCGGCATCTTGCCGATGGGGCCAGCAAGGCCCGCCACGATCAGCGCATAGCCGAACAGGCCCAGAACCAGCGCGAGGATGCCGAAGGGCTTGCGCCAGGTGGGCTTGTAGCTTTCGGGTTCGTTCATCGTGCGTCCGTTCAGAAGGGGCCGTATAGCCGAGTGGGCGTTACCACCGCGGAGAGCGGCCTGTCATGCGCCTCTATTGGCAGGTTTTCGGCAAGCTGGCTGTCCCACGCCATGCCGATGGCGGGCGCATCGGGGTACTGTTCAAGCCAGCGATCATAGTAGCCGCCGCCTTGCCCGAGCCGAAGGCCGGCGGCGGTAAAGCCGATGAGGGGGACGAACAGGACATCGGGCGCCAGCGGCTCGGCATCGGCACGCGGCTGCTGGGCGCCGTAGGGATCGGGCTCCAGAAGTTCGTCGTGATAGGGCGAGGCCCAGTGGCGGAATTCCATTGGCGCGCCGCGGCGGGCGAAGAAGGGCATGGCAAGCTTGTGCCCCGCATCGTGGAAATGCCGGGCATAGGCGAGGGTTGGCGCTTCATCGCCGATCGCATGATAGAGGCCGATCGTGGCGCCGGCGGGTATCAGACGGACAAGCGCTGCGGGCGGTCGCATGAACAGCAGCGCCTTGATGCGCGGTTCGAGCGCGGCCACGTGGTCGCGTCGGGCGGCGCGCAGCGCATTGCGCAGGGCAGCCTTGGCGCTGGCGATATCGGAAGAGTTCAAGGCAATCTCTACAGTCTCTGGCCTTGGCGGAAGGGCACCGTGCCGGGGTGACGGGACCACCATGGGTCGTTTCCAGGAGAATCCTCTGACGCGTTCACGTCAGGTGGGGACCATATACCAGGGCCAGGGCCCGAGCAGGGACAGCCCCCAAGGATTTTGCTTATAGCCTCAGGGATTTCATGTGGCACGTGCCGGGCAGTACCCGTCGATCCCTATCTAGGGAATGTGCAGCACTTTCTCAAGTGCCGCTCTCAACCTTCAGCTTCTTCCAGATGGGCTGCGAGTTTCTCGACGCGCGCGGCGAGCGTTTCGATCCGTGCAAGGACTTCGGCAGAGGGCGATGCCGCCTCTGGCGCGCTTGCCTGCGTTGCTTCTTGCGGGGGCGGCATCTGGCGGTGCAGTTCGTGCAGTTCGTCCGCCAGCATGAGCGCGGCGAAGAGCAGCATGCGCGTCTCGCTCTGCCCGGCGCCGCCGCCGCTGTTCGTGACACGCTCGGCCACCATGCGGCCGAGCATCTCGATATGCGGTTCCTCGCCATCCGGCGCGGAGACGGTGTAGGGGCGGCCGCCGATCGTGAGGGTGACGTTGGTCATGAGATAGAGGTCATTGCGGGAGATTGGCCAGCAGGAGGTCCAGCTGCTGGATTTCCTGGCTCACCCGTTCCTTGAGCTTGCGGTGGCGGCTGCGCAGCTCGGCCACTTCGGCAGGGGCGGGGGTTGCGGCAACGGCAGCCTCGAGCCGGGCAATCGCCTGCTCGATCCTGTCCAGCGCCGCATCGAGCGGGGAATCCTGCGCCTCGGTCGTCATGGCCTGCTTCGCTAGCACAATTGCCTAGGCCCGCAAGCCGGGAACTGCCCGCCTTTCCCCAACCTTGACGCTACGGCCCCAGCCTTGACGCTACACAGTGCCGCTCCCAAAGAGAGCCCGCTGCCGAATCGGCCGCGCGCGTGAGCGGCCCGTGCCGCAGAATCGAAGGCAAGGACAGACGATGACGTTGGCTGGGGAACGGGATCAGGCCGTACTGGCGCCGATGGCGAATGCCATCCGCGCGCTGGCGATGGATGCGGTCGAGGCCGCCAATTCGGGGCACCCCGGCATGCCGATGGGCATGGCCGATGTGGCGACCGTGCTGTTTACCGAATTCCTCAAGTACGATCCCGCCGCCCCCAAGTGGACTGACCGAGACCGCTTCGTGCTTTCGGCCGGGCACGGCTCAATGCTGATCTACGCGTTGCTGCACCTGACGGGCTATGCCGCGCCGACGATCGACGACATCCGCAATTTCCGTCAGCTGGGCAGCCCTTGCGCCGGGCATCCCGAGAACGACATGCTCGAAGGGGTGGAGTGCACCACCGGTCCGCTGGGGCAGGGCCTGGCGATGGCGGTGGGCATGGCGATTGCCGAGCGGCACCTCAACGCAGCATTCGGCAGTGAACTGGTCGACCACAAGACCTGGGTGATCGCGGGCGACGGCTGCCTGATGGAAGGCGTGAACCACGAGGCGGTCGGCCTTGCGGGCACGCTCGGCCTCGGCCACCTCAACGTGCTGTGGGACGATAACAAGATCACCATCGACGGCGACACATCGCTTTCGACGACCGAGGACATTCTGGCGCGCTATGCCGCGAGCGGTTGGCACACCGCCAGCTGTGACGGGCATGACTTTGCCGATATCGCCCGCGCGCTGGCCGAAGCCGCCGCCGATCCGCGTCCGTCGCTGGTTTCCTGCCGCACGGTGATCGGCAAGGGCGCGCCCAACAAGCAGGGTGGGCACAATGTACACGGTTCGCCGCTGGGGAAGTCCGAGATCGAAGCCGCGCGCGAGTATCTGGACTGGACGGCAGCTCCGTTCGAGATACCGGCGGACATTCTGGCCAACTGGCGCGCTGCTGGTTCGAAGGGCGCCGCCGTGCGCGCCGAGTGGGAGGCGCGTGCTGCCGCCCATCCGCAGGGTGCTGAACTGGCTCGGCGCATGGCGGGCGAGTTGCCGGCGGACCTGGGTGCGAAGGACGCTTATATCCAGAGCCTGATCGCCACTCCGCCGACCGTCGCGACGCGCAAATCGAGCGAAATGGCGCTGGAGGCGATGACTGCGGTGATTCCCGAAATGGTCGGCGGTTCGGCGGACCTGACGGGTTCGAACAATACCAAGACCAAGTCGACGGGTCCGCTGACCAAGGACAGCTATGGCGGGCGCTATGTCTATTATGGCATCCGCGAGTTCGGCATGGCTGCCGCGATGAACGGCATGGCGCTGCACGGGGGCGTGATCCCCTATGGCGGCACGTTCCTCGTGTTCTCCGATTACTGCCGCAATGCAGTGCGCATGTCGGCGCTGCAGCATGTGCGGGCAGTCTATGTGTTCACGCATGACTCCATCGGCCTTGGCGAAGATGGACCGACGCACCAGCCGATCGAGCATGTCATGTCGCTGCGCATGATCCCCAATCTCCTCGTGTTCCGCCCGGCGGATGCGATCGAGACGGCAGAGGCCTGGAGCCTTGCGCTGGCGAACGCGCACCGCCCGACCGTGCTGGCGCTGACCCGGCAGAACCTGCCGCCGGTGCGCTTCGATGCCGAGATGAAGAGTGCGAAGGGTGCCTACCGCCTCGTGGGCGCAACGGCGCCGCGCAAGGTCGTGCTGCTGGCGACAGGTTCGGAAGTGGCGATTGCCATGGACGTGGCCAAGACGCTCGAAGCCGAGGGCGTGGGCGCGGATGTCGTTTCGTTCCCGTGCTGGGAACTGTTCGACGAGCAGGACGCGGCCTACCGCGCCGATGTGCTCCCGGCGGACGTGCTCAAGGTCTCGATCGAGGCCGGTGTGACGCTGGGCTGGCAGAAGTATGTCGGCGATGGCCTCACCATCGGCATCGACAGCTTTGGCGCATCGGCCCCCGCGCCGGTGCTCTATGACCACTTCGGCCTTGTGCCCGAGAAGATCGTGCCGCGCATCAAGGCGCGGCTGTCCTAGTTTCTTCGTCATTGCAGGCGAAGTGAGGCTATGCAGAGCTATTCATTCGAAGGCTCCGGATTGTTTCGTCACTTCGCTCCCTACAATGACGAAGGTGTGAACGGGTTTTTGAAAAGGAGTTAGTTCAATGGCGACGAAGGTTGCGATCAACGGTTTCGGGCGCATCGGGCGCAATGTGGCGCGCGCCATCCTCGAACGTCCGGACTGCGGGCTGGAGCTGGTTTCGATCAATGATCTCGCCAGCGCCAAGGCCAACGCCCTGCTGTTCAAGCGTGACAGCGTGCATGGCGCGTTTTCGGGCACGGTCGAGGTGGACGGCAACGACCTCGTCATCAACGGCAAGCGCATTGCCGTGACCGCCGAGCGTGATCCCGCCAACCTGCCGCACGGCGCGCAGGGCATCGACATCGTGCTGGAATGCACCGGCTTCTTCACCGACCGCGCTTCGTGCGAAAAGCATATCGCAGCCGGCGCGAAGAAGGTGCTGATCTCGGCGCCGGGCAAGAATGTCGATCTCACCGTCGTCTACGGCGTGAACCACGACAAGCTGACCGCCGAGCACACCATCGTCTCGAACGCTTCGTGCACCACCAACTGCCTCGCGCCGTTCGCCAAGGTGCTTAACGACAGCATCGGCATCGTGCGCGGGCTGATGACCACGGTCCACGCCTATACCAACGACCAGAAGATCCTCGACCAGATCCACGACGATCCGCGCCGCGCCCGCGCTGCCGCGATGAGCATGATCCCGACCACGACGGGCGCCGCCCGCGCGGTGGGTGAAGTGCTGCCCGAACTGAAGGGCAAGCTCGACGGTTCGGCGATCCGCGTGCCGACGCCGAACGTCTCGGTGGTGGACCTGACGTTCCAGCCGGCGCGCGACACGACCAAGGAAGAAGTCAACGCGCTGCTCAAGGCGGCATCGGAAGGCGCGCTCAAGGGCGTGCTGGGCTTCAGCGCCGAGCCGCTGGTTTCGATCGACTACAACCACGATTCGCACAGCTCGACCATCGACAGCCTCGAAACGTCGGTGATCGACGGCAAGCTGGTGCGCGTGCTTTCGTGGTACGACAACGAGTGGGGCTTCTCGAACCGCATGGTCGATACGGCCGGCGTGATGGGCGGGCTGCTCTAAGACCATGACCGCGGGACGGCTTGACGGGATTGCCCGGCACAAGGTGTCCCGCGGGCCGATGGAAACCCTCGAACGCGCCCGCGTGACCCCGGACAGGGGGCTCGAGGGCGATTGCCGGGGGCCGGTGCCGGAAGGCAAGAAGGGCAACCGGCAGATCACCGTGATCGAGGCCGAAAGCTGGGCTGCGGCGATACAGGACCTGGGCGGGGCGGATGGCCTCGTCTGGTCTGATCGCCGGGCTAATTTGCTTGTTTCGGGCGTGCGCCTGCCGCGCGAGGCGGGCAAGATTATCGCGATCGGCAAGGGCCTGCGCATCGAGGTGCGCTGCGAATGTGATCCATGCAGCCGCATGGACGCACTGCGCGAAGGCTTGCGCGCGGCACTCACGCCGGACTGGCGCGGCGGGATTTGCGGACGGGTGATCAGCGAAGGCGAAATTGCCTTGGGCGATGAAGTGAGGATCGAGCAATGAGCTTCAAGACGCTGGACGATATCGGTGATGTGCGCGGCAAGGTCGTGCTGGTGCGCGTCGACCTCAACCTCCCCATGCAGGACGGCGCGGTAACCGATGACACCCGCGTGCAGGCGGCCAAGCCGACGATCCTCGAACTCGCCGACAAGGGCGCCAAGGTGCTGCTGCTGGCGCACTTCGGGCGGCCCAAGGGCGAGCGCGTCTCGACCCAGTCGCTGAGCATGGTGATCGGTGCGGTGGAGCAAGTCCTTGGCCGCGAGGTGATGTTCGTTTCGGAGATTGCCGGGCCGGTGGTGCAGCAGGTCGTCGGTATCCTTCCCGAAGGCGGGATCGCCTGCCTTGAGAACACGCGGTTCTGGAAGGGCGAGGAAAAGAACGATCCAGAACTCGTCAAAGCGATTGCCGAGCACGCCGACATCTATGTGAACGACGCCTTTTCCGCCGCGCACCGCGCGCATGCGACGACCGAGGGTCTGGCGCATGTGCTGCCGGCCTATGCGGGCCGTTCGATGCAGGCGGAGCTTGAGGCGCTGGGCAAGGCGCTGGATCATCCCGAGCATCCGGTGGCAGCCGTGGTCGGCGGGGCCAAGGTTTCCTCCAAGCTCGATGTGCTGAAGCATCTGGTCGGCAAGGTCGATCATCTGATCATCGGCGGCGGCATGGCCAACACGTTCCTCGCCGCGCGCGGAGTCGATGTGGGCAAGTCGCTGTGCGAGCACGATCTGGCCGCTACGGCCGAGGCGATCCTTGATGCGGCGGATGCTTCGGGCTGCACGGTGCATCTGCCGTATGACGTGGTGGTCTCGGAGGAATTCGCGGCCAATCCGCCGAGCTTGCGCACCTGCAATGTGCACGAAGTGGCGGCGGACGAGATGATCCTCGATGTTGGCCCGGCAGCGACCGAGGCGCTGGCCGACGTGCTCAAAGTTTGCAAAACGCTGGTGTGGAACGGGCCGCTCGGCGCGTTCGAGACGCCGCCTTTCGACACCGCGACCGTTGCGCTCGCGCGCACGGCGGCAGCGCTGACCCGCGAGGGCTCGCTCGTTTCGGTGGCAGGCGGCGGCGATACCGTAGCGGCGCTGAGCCATGCCGGGGTGGCGGGCGACTTTACCTACGTTTCGACCGCGGGCGGCGCCTTCCTGGAATGGATGGAAGGCCGCGTGCTGCCGGGCGTGGCAGCGCTCGAAGCGTAACCCAACCGAATAAAACGCAATGGTGCCGCGCTGCGATATTGCAGTGCGGCAGAAACCGCATTATGGGCCGCGCATACGAATGCGCGCACCAGAGGGGCACACCATGAACTTTGCCGATATGAAGTCCAAGATCGCTGCGGGACAGGGCTTTATCGCGGCATTGGACCAGAGCGGCGGGTCCACGCCCAAGGCGCTGGCGGGCTACGGCATCGAAGCCGGTGCGTGGAACACGGATGAGGAAATGTTCGGCCTGATCCACGCAATGCGCGCGCGGATCATCCGGTCTGCCGCGTTCACGGGCGAGAAGGTGATCGGCGCGATCCTGTTCGAACGCACGATGGACGGCGACGTTGACGGGACGCCGGTTCCCGAGGCGCTGATCGCCAAGGGCGTGGTGCCGTTCATCAAGATCGACAAGGGTCTCGAAGACGAGGCCAACGGCGTGCAACTGATGAAGCCGATGCCGACACTGGACGCCCTGCTGGAGCGTTCGAAGGCGCTTGGCGTGTTCGGCACCAAAGAACGCTCGGTGATCAATTCGGCAAACCGCGAAGGCATCGCCGCCGTGGTCGCGCAGCAGTTCGAGATTGGCCGGCAGGTGCTCAGCCACGGCATGATGCCGATCATCGAACCCGAAGTGAACATCAAGAGCGAGACGCGCGCCGAGTGCGACACGATCCTCCTTGAAGAGACGCTGACGGCGCTTGACGGCCTGGCCGAGGGCGAGGAAGTGATGCTCAAGCTCTCGCTGCCGGTGGTGCCGGGCACGTTCGATCCGCTGGTGGCTCATCCGCGCGTGCTGCGTGTCGTTGCGCTGTCGGGCGGCTTCAAGCGGCCGGAAGCCTGCGTCGAGCTCGCCAAGAACAATGGCATCATTGCCAGCTTCAGCCGTGCGCTGCTGGAAGACCTGCGCGCGCAGATGAGCGACGCCGAGTTCGATGCCTCGCTCGGCGCGGCGATCGACGAGATTCATCGCGGATCGACTTTGAAGACTGCCTGAGCGAGCGGCGGTTTGCTCTGATGCGTGTGGGCCGCTAGGAGCAGGCAATGTCTGATCCTGCCTGCCAACTATACCTGATCTCGCCGCTCGATGTGGGCGGCACGTTTCCGGACCGGCTTGCCCGTGCACTCGATGCGGGGCCGGTCGCGGCGTTCCAGTTTCGCGTGAAGGACGTGGCCGAGCATGATGCGGCGCGGTTGGCGGAGCCGTTGCAGCGCATTTGTGCCGACTGCGAGGTGGCGTTTATCGTCAACGACTCGATCAGCTTTGCGAAGCGGCTCGGCGCGGATGGCGTCCATCTCGGGCAGGATGACGGCAGCGTGGCGGACGCGCGCGCGCGGCTTGGCAAGGCGGCGCAGATTGGCGTGACCTGCCATGCGAGCCGGCACCTGGCGATGGAAGCAGGCGAGGCGGGGGCGGACTATGTCGCCTTCGGGGCGTTTTTCCCGAGCGCGACCAAAGACACCAAGCACGTGGCCGAGCCCGACTTGCTGCAATGGTGGTCTCGGCTGTTCGAGCTGCCCTGCGTGGCGATCGGCGGGATCACGGCAGCCAATTGCGGGCCGCTGGTTGCGGCGGGCGCGGACTTCCTTGCGGTGAGCCATGCCGTTTGGGGCGGGGACGAGGCTATGGGCGTGCGCGCCTTGAACGAAGCGATCGCGAAGGCGGCGGGCTGAAAGGTCTACTCCGTCGGCGCGCCTTCGCCCGCGCTGTATTCATCGCGCACCGCACCGGCGCGGACGCAGCGCAGCCCCTCGCGCTTGCCATCGGGGCCAAGCTTGAGGAGCGAAAGGCCGACCTTGTCGAACCGGCGACCCGCGAATGGGCCAGATGTCATCGTGAACTTGGTGCCGAGCAGCAGGTAAGTGCCGCGCACCCCGCCGACCACGTAGCTGGAATCGGGCACGATGCTGAAGTTGTTTTCCGGCTGCGGGAGGGGCGGCGTCGTGGCGTCCCCCGGCAGCTCGCAGGTCCAGCGGCCTAGCGCTACTGTCAACATCGTGCCGCCTGGCGCGGCCCTCGCTGGCGCGGCGGCGAGGAGGCCCAAAGCGGAAAGAACAGCAATTGTGGCGACGCGGATCATGCTTGCGGGGCTAGCATGCGACGGCGGCTTGAAGCAATCGCCGCTTGGCGCTAAGGGCCGCGCTCCCGCACCCTTCTGGCGTGCATCCCAATTCCTCCATTCACTGGGGCTCTTTCCATCATGAAGATCAGCGGCGTGGACATCCGTCCGGGCAATATCCTGGAATACGAAAAGGGCATCTGGAAAGTTGCCAAGACCCAGCATACCCAGCCCGGCAAGGGCGGCGCGTTCATGCAGGTCGAGATGAAGAACCTGATCGATGGCCGCAAGACCAACGTCCGCTTCCGCAGCGCCGACACGGTCGAGCGCGTGCGCCTTGATACGAAGGACTTCCAGTTCCTCTACAAGGAAGGCGACGACCTGATCTTTATGGACGTGGAAACCTACGACCAGATCACGCTGCCGGCCGACCTTCTCGGCGAAGCTGTTGCGTTCCTCCAGGACGGCATGACCGTTCTCCTCGAAATGTGGGAAGAGCGCCCGATTTCGGTGCAGCTGCCCGAGCAGGTCGAGGCGACCATCGTCGAAGCCGACGCCGTGGTGAAGGGGCAGACCGCTTCGTCCAGCTTCAAGCCCGCGATCCTCGACAACGGCGTGCGCGTGATGGTGCCGCCGCATATTGCGAGCGGGACGCGCATTGTCGTCGACGTCTACGAGCGTTCGTACGTCAGCAAGGTGGGCTGAGCGATCATGTCAGCAATTTCCGGCCTGATGCGGGTGATGGAGAAGGCGGCCCGCAAGGCTGGCCAGCGGCTGCGCCGTGATTTCGGCGAGGTCGAGCATCTCCAGGTGAGCCGCAAGGGGCCGGCGGACTTCGTTTCGAAGGCCGATCAGGCCGCCGAGCGCACGCTGTGGGACGAGCTGCGCGCGGCGCGGCCCGGTTGGGGCTTCGTGCTCGAGGAAGGCGGCACGATCGAGGGGGAGCCGGGCAAGCCGCGCTTCATCATCGATCCGCTCGACGGCACCAGCAACTTCCTCCACGGCATTCCGCACTTCGCGATCTCGATCGCGGTGCAGGAGCCGACGCTGGATGGCAAGGGCTGGGGCGAAGTGACCGCGGGGATCGTCTATCAGCCGATCACCGACGAGAGTTTCTGGGCCGAGAAAGCCCGCGGTGCATGGCTGCAAGACCGCCGCCTGCGCGTTTCGGCGCGGCGCTATCTTGACGAAGCCCTGATCGCGACCGGCATTCCGTTCGCCGGGCGCGGCGATATGGGCGAGTGGACGCGAATCTATCACGAGCTGGGGCCGCGCGTGGCGGGAATCCGGCGCCATGGTTCGGCAGCGCTTGACCTTGCGTGGGTCGCTGCGGGCCGGTTCGACGGGTTCTGGGAGAGTTCGCTGCAGCCGTGGGACACGGCGGCGGGCTGCCTGCTGGTGCGCGAGGCGGGCGGGTTCGTTTCGGACTACCGCGGGCGTTCGCAGCCGATTTGCGACGAGACCGTGCTGGCCGGCAACGATGCGTTGCATTCGAAGCTGCACAAGCTGGTGGTGGGGGCGATCAAGACGGCTTGATGCCCCAGGCGGGGGCGGTTAAACCCCCGCGAAGTGCCCCTGTGGTGGAATGGTAGACGCGACCGACTCAAAATCGGTTATCGAGAGATGTGCCAGTTCGAGTCTGGCCAGGGGCACCATTTTCGAGTGAACTGAGAGCAAGGCAGGACTTGCGTTCTCGCTATGTTCGCATTAGGCCTTTGCCATGGCCAAGCCCAAACGCCGATATGTCTGCCAGGCTTGCGGCGGGGTTTCGCCCCGCTGGCAGGGGCAGTGCCCCGATTGCGGGGAATGGAGCACCTTGCAGGAAGATGCGCCGGAGACGGTGTTTTCGTCCAAGCATGATTTGTCGAGCGGCGGACGGCCGGTCGCATTCGTGGCGCTAGATCAGCCGGTGAAGCTGCCAGAGCGGCGCAAGACGGGGCTGGCCGAGTTCGATCGGGCGCTGGGCGGGGGCCTTGTACCGGGCTCCGCGATCCTGATGGGCGGCGATCCGGGGATCGGCAAATCGACACTGCTGCTGCAGGCGGCGGCGCGGGTCGCGGCGGCAGGCGGCGATGCGGTTTATATCAGCGGCGAGGAAGCGGCCGATCAGGTGCGGCTGCGGGCTGACCGACTGGGCCTTGGCGGCGCGCCAATCCGGCTCGCGGCGGCGACTTCGGTGCGCGATATCCTCACCACGCTGAACTCGATGGATCCGCCCGCGCTGGTGGTGATCGATTCGATCCAGACGATGTATTCCGACCAGATCGAAGGCGCGCCGGGGACGGTGAGCCAGGTGCGCGGCTGCGCGTTCGAACTGATCCGCTATGCCAAGGCGAGCGGGGCAGCGCTGGTGCTGGTGGGGCATGTGACCAAGGACGGCACGATCGCGGGGCCGCGCGTGCTGGAGCACATGGTCGACGTGGTGATGAGCTTCGAGGGCGAACGCAGCCACCAATACCGCATCCTGCGCGCGCTCAAGAATCGCTTCGGCGCGGTGGACGAGATCGGTGTGTTCGCGATGCAGGGGGCGGGGCTCGAGGAAGTGGGCAACCCGTCGCTGCTGTTCCTTTCGGGGCGGGAGAGCCCGGTGCCGGGGAGCGCCGTGTTTCCGGCGCTGGAAGGGACTCGGCCCGTGTTGGTCGAGATTCAGGCGCTGACGGTGCGGCTGCAAAGCGGCGCAACCCCGCGCCGTGCGGTTGTGGGCTGGGACAGTGGCCGGCTTGCGATGCTGTTGGCGGTGCTGGAGGCGCGCTGCGGGCTTAATTTCTCGAGCGCGGAAGTCTACCTCAACGTGGCTGGAGGATACCGGCTGACCGATCCGGCGGCGGATCTGGCAGTGGCGGCGGCGCTGATTTCGGCGCTTTCGGACAGGCCACTTTCCGGTGCGTCGGCGTGGTTCGGGGAGATTTCGCTCGCCGGCGAAGTGCGGCCAGTGGCGCATTCCTCGATCCGGCTGCGCGAGGCAGCGAAGCTGGGGTTCGACAAGGCGCATGGTCCGGCGGGCACGCAGGAGAAGGTGCCGGGGATCGCCTATGCCCCGATAACACTTCTGCCGAACCTGGTTGACCGCGTGATGGGCGGCTCGTAGATTTCGCATACGATGACCGGCTTCGATTATGTAGTTTTCCTGATCGTTGCGGTCTGCGCGATCGGCGGGTTCTTTCGCGGCTTTGTCGAGGAAGTCCTGTCCCTGCTCGCGTGGTGCGTGGGGCTCTTCGCCATTCGCTATGGCCACGAACCGTTGACGCACCTGCTTGCGCCGCACCTCAAGAACGAGACTGGCGCGGGCGTGCTCGCTTTTGCAATCCTGACCATCGTGCCCTTCTTTGCCGCGAAGATGATCGCCTCCTCGGTGGGCAGCGCGAGCCGCAGTTCTGTGCTGGGGCCGATTGACCGGGTGCTCGGCTTCGGGTTCGGGGCGATCAAGGGCTTTGTGATCATGGTCCTGGGCTTTTCGCTGCTCATCTTCGGTTATGACATCGTGTGGGGTCCGGACGGGCGGCCGACATGGATTACCGCCGCGCGGACCTATCCGTTCCTCAATGCCGCGAGCGAGGAACTGATGACGATCATCGACGATCGCCGCACGGAAGCCGCCGAGGCGGCGAAGAAGGCGGAAGCCGACAAGGACAGCGAGCTTGAGAAGGCGACGCGGGACGCGGCAAGGAAAGCGGCGCGGCGGGAATTGCAGCGGCGCATCAGCAAGGCGGCAAACGGCGAATGAACGCGCCCGGAAAGGCGCCGGCGCGCACGCTCTACACGCCGGAAATCCTTGGTGCGGCGACTGCGCTCGCCGGATTCGCGTGGGATGAGAGCCTGCCGCTGAGGGGCGAGGCGCGCTCGCGGCGATGCGGGAGCACGCTGGCGCTCGGGCTGGCGGTGGATGCCGAAGGGCGGATCAGCGCGCTGGGTCTGCGTCCGCACGCCTGTGCCATAGGTCAGGCAGCGGCCTTTGCCTTTGCGAGCGCCGCAAAGGGTCGCAGCCGGGAGCAGATTGCCGAGGCGCGCCGCGCGCTGGCGGATTGGCTGGCCGGGACTGGCGATAGGCCGGACTGGCCGGGAATCGCTTTGGTCGAGCCTGCGCTGGGGTATCCCGCGCGGCACGGCGCGATCATGCTCGCCTGGGATGCGGCGTTGGCGGCGCTGGAGTGAGGTGGGTCGCCGTTCCCCGCGCTTGCCGTTCTGGATTGCTTCGCCGAAGTGATCCTCGCAATCACGAAACGGAACGGCGGGATTTCTTTGTATTGGTGTACTTTCCCAGCGGCCCTGGCTTCGCTACAGCCCGCGTTTCAGGGTGAAGTGCCGGACGGTCTCAAGGTTGCCGGCAAGGGGATGGGAAACACTTGGGCATGCATGAGGTGAATGGCGCACCCGAACCGACTGCCGCGGAAATCCGCCTGGTGGTTGCGGCCTCGTCGGTCGGCACTGTGTTCGAGTGGTACGACTTCTTCATCTACGGCACGCTGGGTGCAATCCTCTCCAAGGCCTTCTTCCCCACCGGCAACGCCACGTTGGAAATGCTGCTGTTCTGGCTCGTCTTCGCGGTGGGCTTCGGGTTTCGTCCGCTGGGCGCGGTTCTGTTCGGATATCTGGGCGACAAGTTGGGCCGCAAGTACACGTTCCTCGTCACCGTCACCTTGATGGGCATTGCCACGGCGGGGGTCGGGCTGATCCCGCCCGCGTCCTCGATCGGCTACGCAGCACCGGCGCTGGTCATTCTGCTTCGTATTCTGCAAGGGCTGGCGCTCGGCGGCGAATATGGCGGCGCGGCGGTCTATGTCGCGGAGCATTCGAGCCCGGCGCGGCGTGGGTTCTTTACCAGCTTCATTCAGTCGAGCGTGGTGGGCGGCTTCGTGCTCAGCCTTGCGGTGGTGCTGGTGTGCAAAGGCGTGATGAGCAAGGAAATCTGGGAGGCTTGGGGCTGGCGCGTGCCGTTCCTGCTGAGCCTTGCGCTGCTGGCAGTTTCGCTGTGGATGCGGCTGAAGCTTTCGGAAAGCCCGGTGTTCAAGGCGATGAAGGACAGCGGCGAGATCGCCGGCAATCCGTTCATCGAGAGCATGACCTATCCCGGCAACGCCAAGCGCCTGTTCGTGGCGCTGTTCGGCGTGGCGGCGGGGCTGACGGTGATTTTCTACACCGCGATGTTTACGGGCCTGTCGTTCCTCAAGGGGCCGATGCGGGTCGACGATATGACCGCCGAACTGATCGTTGGCCTAGCCTGCGTGATCGGCATGCCGTTCAGCGTATTGTTCGGCTACATTTCGGACAAGGTGGGGCGCAAGCTGCCGATCGTGCTGGGTTACCTCGCGATGCTGGCGCTGGTGTTTCCGGTGTTCTGGATGATCGGCGCGGCAGCCAATCCCGGCCTTGCCGACATGGCGCGGCGCCAGCCGGTGGCGGTGAGCGGCCCCGATTGCGGCTACAATCCCTTCGCGGCCGAGCAGGCGACCAATTGCGGCAAGCTGCTGGCAGACCTGTCCGCCTCGGGCGTGCGCTACACGCTGAGCGAAACGGGCGCGCTGGCCATGACTATCGGCGCGAAGCCCGCTGCGCTCGAAGACTATCCCTGGGCCGAGAAGAGCGCCGCGCGCGGCAAGGTGCTGCAGGCCATGCTGGGCCAAGCGGGCTATGACTTTGCCAAGGTGAAGCCGGACTTTGGCCGCAGCGCGGTCATCGTGCTGGGCCTTGTCGTGCTGATGGCGCTGACCGGGGCGACCTATGGCCCGGCGGCTTCGGTGCTGGCGGAGATGTTCCCCGCGCGCATCCGCTACAGCTCGATGTCGATCCCCTACCACATCGGCACGGGCTATCTCGGCGGGTTCCTGCCGCTGATCTCGGCGCTGATCGTGGCCAAGACCGGCGATCCCTATGCTGGGCTATGGTACACCTGGGTCGTGGTGCTGGTGGCGTTCGTGGTCGGGATCTGGGGCCTGAAGGGCGGTCCGCCGAAGGACTTTGCCCACGATGATGCCTGAGGACGTGCCGTCGCTCCCTGCTGCGCTGCGGCTGCGGCTCGACAATGCGGCGCTGGCGGCGAACTGGACGGCGCTCGATACAATGTCCGGCGCGGCCCGGGCCGGGGCGGCGATCAAGGCGGATTGCTATGGACTGGGCGTGGCGGCCGCCGTGCCTGTTTTGGCGGCAGCAGGTTGCCGCGATTGGTTTGTTGCGCATTGGCAGGAAGCAGCGGCAGCCGCCCGGCTTGTCCCGGCGGGGCAGATCTCGGTGCTGCATGGACCGATGAATGACGCGGAAGCGGCCTATGCGCGGGCGCTCGGTGCAAGGCCGGTGCTCAATTCGCTGGCGCAGGTGCGGCGCTGGCTGGCAACAGGGGGCGGCCCGTGCGACCTGATGGTCGATACCGGCATGAACCGGCTCGGCCTGGCGCTCGGCGAGATCGGCGATGCGGCGGTGAGTGCGCTGGAGATCGACACCTGCATGAGCCATCTGGCAAGTGCGGACGAGGATTGCGCGCAGAATGCGGCGCAACTCGGGCGTTTTCGCGAGGTCACGAGTGCGGTGCGGGCTGAACGCTACAGCTTGTGCAATAGCGCCGGGATTGCGCTGGGCGGTGACTATCATTTCGACCTTACCCGGCCCGGCCTTGCGCTCTATGGCGGGGTGCCGCGCGGCGACTTTGCCGGGCAGATCGCGCAAGTGGCCTGGCCCGAGGCAGCGGTGATCCAGGTGCGCACACTCGCAGCGGGCGACTCGGTTGGGTACAACGCGACCTTTGTTGCACCAGCCCCGATGCGTGTGGGTGTAATTTCTGTGGGTTACGCGGATGGCTACCTGCGGTGCTGGTCTGGCCAAGGGTACGTGCTCTGGGAAGGCAGGCGGCTGCCGGTGCTCGGGCGCGTCTCGATGGACATGACGATCGTGGACCTCTCAACCGCAGAAAACTGCGGGGAAGGCGACTGGCTGGCGCTGGAATACGCGCTGCCGCAGGCTGCGGCGACGAGCGGACTTTCGCAATATGAACTGCTGACGTTGATGGGGCGGAGATTTGCCCGCAGCGATTGATTTGTCGTTATCTCGCCAAGATTTATTGCGCTGCACATACCGCATCTGCTAAAAGCAGATGCATAATCCCAACAGGGCGCAGATAAAAATGGCAAACGCAGGCAAGGACGGCGATACCGTCATCATCAAGAAGTACGCCAACCGGCGGCTCTACAACACGCGCACTTCGAGCTACATCACGCTTGACCACCTTGCCCAGATGGTCAAAGAAAACATCGAATTCAAAGTTTTGGATGCCAAGACGGGTGCCGATCTGACGCACACCATCCTCACCCAGATCATCATGGAAGAAGAAGCCAGCGGCGAACAGATGCTGCCGACGAGCTTCCTGCGCCAACTGATTGCCATGTATGGAAACTCCATGCAGGCCCTTCTTCCGGGCTATCTTGAAGCCTCGATGGAGCATTTCCGCGAGAACCAGGTCAAGCTGCGGAAGGCGATCGAGGAGAGCATCGGTGCCAATCCGCTGGCGCAAATCGCGCAGCGCAACATGGAACTGTTCAAGGCCGCAACTGCGGCATTCGTGCCCGGCGCGGTCCAGGCTGCCGATGCAGAGAAAGCCGCAGCGGCACCGGTTGACGATGAACTGGCCGTGCTGCGCAAGCAGATGGCCGACATGCAGAAGAAGCTGGACCAGCTCGCGGGCTGAAGAGGGCCGGGCATCCTCGTGATACGAGGATTGCCCGAATCCCGTTTGCGCCCTAACCGGCCAGCATGAGCCAGAACGCAACGATCAAGCACGCCCTGCCCGTCCTGCGGCAGGATGATTTCGCCCAGTGGTATCAGGCGGTGATCGCCGAAGCCGAACTCGCCGAGGAATCCGGCGTGCGCGGCTGCATGGTGATCAAGCCTTGGGGCTACGGCATCTGGGAACGCATCCAGAAGTTGATGGACGAACGCATCAAGGAAGCGGGCGTCGAGAACTGCTACTTCCCGCTGTTCATCCCGCTTTCCTATTTCGCGCGTGAGGCCGAGCACGTCGAAGGCTTTGCCAAGGAAATGGCGGTCGTCACCCACCACCGCCTGATCGGGGATGGCAAGGGCGGACTGGTACCCGATCCCGAGGCGAAGCTCGAAGAGCCGCTGATCGTGCGCCCGACTTCCGAAACAGTGATCGGTGCTGCCATGGCGCGCTGGATTCAGTCGTGGCGCGATCTGCCGATGCTGACCAACCAGTGGGCCAACGTCGTGCGCTGGGAAATGCGCACGCGCATGTTCCTGCGCACGAGCGAGTTCCTCTGGCAGGAAGGCCATACCGCGCACGCTGACGAGGTGGACGCGATGGCCGAGACGCTGCGCGCGCTGGAAATGTACCGCAGCTTTGCCGAGGACGTGCTGGCGATGCCGGTGGTCGCGGGTCCGAAGCCCGAGAACGAGCGCTTCCCCGGCGCGGTCGAGACGTTCTCGATCGAGGCGATGATGCAGGATGGCAAGGCGCTCCAGGCGGGCACTTCGCACTACCTCGGCACCACGTTCTCGCAAGCGGCGGGCATCCGCTATCAGGACAAGGAAGGCCAGCAGGCGCTGTGCCACACCACGAGCTGGGGCGTTTCGACGCGCATGATCGGCGGCGTGATCATGACGCACGGCGACGATGATGGCCTGCGCACGCCGCCGCGCATCGCGCCGCAGCAGATCGTGATTCTGCCGATGCTGCGCGACAACGACGGCGATGCGGCGCTGCTGGAATACTGCGCCGGTCTGCGCGCCAAATTGGCGGCGCTGACGGCGTTTGACGAGAAGGTGCGCGTGCTGCTCGACAAACGGCCGGGCAAGGCGACCGCCAAGCGCTGGGGCTGGGTGAAAAAGGGTGTGCCCTTGATCCTCGAGATCGGCGGGCGCGATGCGGAAGGCGGGCAGGTTTCCATGCTGCGCCGCGACCGGCTGTGGCGCGAGGATGGCAAGGCCAATTTCGTCGGCATGGCGCAGGATGATTTCGTCTCCTCGGCGGTGGACGAACTGGAGGCGATCCAGAGCGCGCTTTTCCTTGAGGCGCGGGATCGGCGCGATGCGCAGATCGAGCGCGGAATCAGCGATCTTGCAGGGCTCGCGGCGTTCTTTTCCGAGGACAAGGACTTTCCGGGCTGGGTGGAACTGTGCTGGTCGCGGCCGACAGGTGCCGCGCTGGACAAGGTGGTGGAGCAGCTCAAGGCCCTGAAACTCACGATCCGCAACACGCCGATGGATGCGGCGCCGGCGGAGGGGCTGTGCCCGTTTACCGGCGAGCCTGCGGTGGAGCGCATTCTGGTGGCGCGCGCGTACTGAACTTTGGGGCGGGGTCGGGGCTTGGTGTCTCGACTTCACTCGACACGAACGGAGGTTGGGGTATGGGTTGGAGCATGAAAAAGCTCCTCCCGTTCCTTCTCGCCACCCTGCCAGCCGCTGCTTTCGCGGCACCGGATGACGGCGTCTCCCAAGCCCGGCTCGAAGCCGATATCGCGCGGCTTGTCGCATTCGGCACGCGGCATACGCTTTCCTCGCAGGATGATCCGAAGCGCGGGATCGGCGCGGCGCGCAAGTGGGCGGAAGCCGAGTTTCGCAAGACAGGTGCGGCCTGCGGCGGGTGCCTCGAGATCGTGCTGCCCGAAACCGTGGTGCAGGGCGACCGTGTGCCCTCGCCGACTCGCCTTGTCGATGTCGTGGCGATCCAGCGCGGGACAGAGCGGCCCAATGAGGTCGTGATCGTGCAGGGGCACATCGACAGCCGCAACTCCGATCCGCTCGATGCCACAGGCACTGCGCCGGGCGCGAACGACGATGGTTCGGGCACCGCGCTGGTGCTGGAAGCGGCGCGGGTGCTTTCGAAGCAGAAGTATGCCGGAACGATCGTTTATGCCGTGCTCTCGGGCGAGGAGCAGGGGCTCTATGGCGGCAAGTTGCTGGCGGACTACGCGAAGCAGCAGGGCTGGACCGTCAAGGCCGTGCTGAACAACGATATCGTCGGCAATTCGCGCGGGTCTGATGGCCTGGTCGATGACGCCCATGTGCGCGTGTTTTCCGAAGGGCCGCGCGATGATGCGAGCGAGAAGGCGCGCGATGCGCAGCGTTCCATCGGCGGTGAGAACGACAGCCCCTCGCGCAATCTCTCGCGTTGGCTGGCGGGGCTCGGCGATAGCGGGCTGGCGGTGCGGCAGGTCTGGCGTGCGGACCGGATGGGGCGTGGCGGGGATCACCTGCCGTTTCAGGCCCTCGGCTATCCGGCGGTGCGGTTTACCGTGGCGGTCGAGAACTACGAGCGGCAGCACCAGAACGTGCGGACCGAGGCGGGGCGGCCGTTCGGCGATCTGCCCGAGGCGATGGACTTTCCCTATCTCGCCAAGGTGACGAAGCTTAACGTGCGCGCGCTGGCGGCGTTGGCGGGAGCCCCGATGCCGCCGGTGGCCAAGGTCATGGCGGCCGTGCAGACCTTTACCGAGGTGGCCTGGACGTCGGTGCCGGGTGCAGCGCGCTACCGCGTATGGCAGCGCAGGACAGATGCGCCGGGCTGGGAACTGAAGCCTTTGGCCGAGACGCCGGAGACGCATCTCCGGCTTGAGGGCGTGCGCGGGGATGACTGGTTCTTCGGCGTGAGCGCGGTGAGCGCGGACGGGGCGGAAAGCCCGGTGGCCTCTGCGGTGCCGGGCGGGGCCTATCTGCCGGAAGCCGCTGCCAAGCCCTGACCTTGCTATTGAGCCGCGCAGCGCTCACAGGTTTGTGATGGCAATTCGCAAGCAGACACCCACCGGGCCCGACGGCCTGCCCTCGCGCCAGCAAGTGCTGGATTTCATCGCCGCGAGCGAGGAACCGGCAGGCAAGCGGGAAATCGCCAAGGGCTTCGGGCTGAAGGGCACCGAGAAGATCGCGTTGAAAGCGCTGCTCAAGGACATGGCTGAGGAAGGCCTGATCGACGGCAACCGCAGCGCGTTCCACCGCATGGGCGGGGTGCCCAAGGTTACGGTGCTGCGCGTGCTGGAGATTGAAGACGGCCAGCCGCTGGCGATCCCGGATACCTGGCAGCCCGATGACGGCGCGCCGCCGCCGCGCGTGCGGATCATCGAGCCGCGCGGCAAGGGAAAGAGCGCGCAGGCCGCGCTCAAAGTGGGCGACCGGGTGCTGGCGCGGACCGAAGAAGCGGGCCGGGGCCTCATTGCGCATGTGATGAAGAAGCTGCCGACGCGGACCGAGCAGGTGCTGGGCGTTGTCGAGTTCGACGGGGCCGGCAAGCCGTGGCTCGCGCCTGTGGACAAGCGTGTGCGCAACGCTGTGGCTATCGCGGACTTGGGCGGGGCAGCAGAGGGCCAACTCGTGTTGGGCGAGCCCGTCAGCAAAAGCCCGCGCGCTGGGCTGAAGGTGACCGAGGTGCTGGGCGATCCGCTGGCGCCGCGCGCGTTCAGCCTGATCGCAATCCACAAGCACGGCATACCTTTCGTATTCCCGCAGGAGGCGCAGGACGAAGCGGCGCTAGCGGCGGGCATGGCGCTCTCCGAAGATCAGCGCGAGGACCTGCGCGCGCTGCCGATCGTGGCCATCGACCCGACCGACGCGCGCGATCATGACGATGCGATCTGGGCCGAACCCGATGGAGAAGGCGGCTTCCGCGCGGTCGTCGCGATTGCGGATGTGAGCTTTTATGTGCGGCCTGGCGGCGCGGTGGACCGCGAGGCGAGGAAGCGGGGCAATTCGGTCTATTTCCCCGACCGCGTCGTGCCGATGCTACCGCATGTGCTGAGCTCGGACGTTTGCTCGCTCAAGGTCGGCGCGGACCGGGCGGCGATGGCTTGCCACCTGACCATTGACGCTGAAGGCCGGGTGACGGGCTGGCGCTTCACCCGGGCGCTGGTGCGGATTGCCGAGGTGATTGCTTACGAGGAAGCGCAGCGGCGGATCGATGCGCGGGAGGCTGCGCCGCATCTGCAGAACCTGTGGGCGGCGTGGAGGCTGCTGGAAAAGGCCCGCACCAACCGCGATCCGCTGGAACTCGAACTGCCCGAACGGCGCGTGATGCTCGACGAGAAGGGCAAGATTGCCGAGATTGCCTTGCGCGAGCGGCTCGATGCGCACCGGGTGGTCGAGGACTTCATGATCGCGGCGAACGTGGCGGCGGCCAAGGCGCTGGAGGCCAAGGTTGCCCCGGTTGTCTACCGCATCCACGAGCCGCCGAGCCGCGAGAAGCTGGTGGCGCTGAAGGACTATCTCGCGACCTTGGGGCGAAAGCTCGCGCTGGGGCAGGTGATCACGCCGGGGCTGTTCAACCGCATGCTCAAGGACGTGACCGACGAAGCGGAAAAGGCGCTCGTGATGGAAGCTGTGCTGCGCAGCCAGACCCAGGCCTATTACGGGCCGCGCAATGCGGGGCACTTCGGATTGGCGCTGGGCAGCTATGCGCACTTCACCTCGCCGATCCGGCGCTATTCGGACCTTCTGGTCCACCGCGCGCTGGTGGACAGCTGGCACTTGGAGCAGCCGCGGCCCGAAGCGCGCGAGATTCCGGCCACCTCCGGGCTATCGGACCAGGACCGCAGCGATCTGGCACGGATCAGCGATGTGATCAGCAAGGCCGAGCGGCGCGCGATGGAAGCCGAGCGCGAGACGATCGACCGCTATGTCGCGGCGTGGCTTTCGGGCCGGGTGGGCGAGGTTTTCGATACGCGGATCACCGGCGTGCAGAAATTCGGCCTGTTTGCGACGATCATCGGGCTCGGCGGGGATGGGCTGGTGCCGGTCTCGACGCTGGGATCCGAGCGGTTCGCCCATGACGAGAAGCGGCAGGTGCTGGTGGGCGAGGAGACCGGCGAAACCTTTGCCATGGGGATGATCCTCAAGCTGCGACTTGCCGAGGCCAACCCCCTGACAGGCGCGCTGAAGTTCGAGCCGGTGGAACTGCCCGATGGCGCGGGGCGGATCGAGCCACGCGGGGGGCGACCGCATGACCGTGGACCGAAAAAGACCGGCGGTTTCATGCTGGGGCCGCGCGGGCGGCCGCGCAATATCCGCCATCAGGGGCGGCGCAAGTAGCTTTCTCCAGATCCGCTCACCCTGAGCTTGTCGAAGGGTGCTGGAGCGACCGTGGTGCAATGTGCTTCGACAAGCTCAGCACGAGCGGTCTGGGGGAGGGGACCTCTAACGGCGCCCGTCAGCTGAACGAATCGATGCCGCGTTCGTCGATGCCGCCGGGCACGATCATCAGCACGCAAGGCAGCTGCCCGAGGTGCGAGGTGAAATGGGTGACGAGGGGGCCGGGATTGCCATCGGCCGCTGCGCCCAGCACCAGCGCGGAGACTTCGGGATGCTCGCCGAGGTATTCGCGTACAACCTGCGGGCCGCTGCCGGTGCGCACGGCAACGGCGGGCTGGAGGCCTGATTCGCTGGCGAGACTGCCAGCAGCGGCGCGGGCGAGATCTTCGGCACGCTCGCGCGCTTCAGCCTCGATCGTCGCCTGAATGCTGCCGAACACGACGAATTCCTGCCGGGGCACGAGCGCGAGGATGTGGACGGTGCCGCCGGTGCGCACGGCGCGGCGCGCAGCAAAACGCAGTGCGCGAGCGGCTTCCTCGGTATCGTCCATGATGACGAGATAGACGCGGCTGGCCGCGCGCGCTTGTGCGCCCGGCGTGCCCTCAGCCTCGCTTGCCATGCCAACCATGCCTGCCCCCTTGCGAAATGGTCATTGTCCACGCCGATCGCATTGCCGGTCGTACTGCGGCGCTCTGCGTATTGGCCTAATTCGTATGCAGGGCAAGCACCAAGAGACTTGACCGGCCTTGCCCGGGTGGCGAAATGGCGCGCCATGTGCCAAGAGGCGCGCGCAAGGTGGGGGAGGCCAGATGGCTCCTCCCGGCGCAGGGCCTCGCAAACCAGGCCCCGGTAACCATAAGGGAAAAGAGCTGCCCATGCCGATCCAGATCAAGATGCCCGCGCTGTCACCCACGATGGAGGAAGGCACGCTGGCCAAGTGGCTGGTGAAGGTTGGCGACAAGGTTTCCTCGGGCGATATCATGGCCGAGATCGAGACCGACAAGGCGACCATGGAATTCGAGGCAGTCGACGAGGGCACCGTGGTGGCCATCGACGTGGCCGAAGGGACCGAGGGCGTGAAGGTCGGCACCGTGATCGCGACGATCGCGGGCGAGGATGAGGGCGATGCGGCTCCGGCAGCAGCCCCGGCACCTGTGGCAGCGGCTGCACCGGTGCCTGCTCCTGCGCCGGCTCCGGTTGCGGCGACGCCGGCTCCTGCTCCTGCTCCTGCTCTGGTGGCAACTGTTGGTGATCGCATCGTGGCGAGCCCGCTGGCCAAGCGCATCGCAGGCGAGAAGGGCATTGACCTCAACACGGTGACCGGTAGCGGCCCGCACGGACGGATCATCAAGGCCGATCTGGATGCGGCTCCGGCAGCGGCAGCGCCCGCAGCCGTGGCTGCGCCGGTTGCGGCAACTCCGGCACCTGTTGCCGCGCCTGCGCCATTCAGCACCGATATCCCGCACGAGGCAGTCAAGCTCTCCTCGATGCGCAAGACCATTGCGCGCCGGCTGACTGAAGCGAAGGCGACGGTGCCGCATTACTACCTCACGGTCGATATCAGCCTCGACAAGCTGCTCAAGCTGCGTGCGGAGCTGAATTCAGCGCTGGCGGGGCAGGGCGTGAAGCTTTCGGTCAACGACCTCCTCATCAAGGCGCTGGGCAAGGCGCTGATCCTTGCGCCTGATGCCAACGTCAGCTTCGCGGGCGATAACCTGATCCGCTATTCGCGCGCCGATATTGCCGTCGCGGTCTCGATTCCCGGCGGGCTGATCACGCCGATCGTGACGGGGGCTGACGTCAAGTCGATCTCGGCGATCCAGAAGGATATGGCCGACCTTGCCGCGCGGGCCAAGGCAGGCAAGCTGGCCCCGCACGAGTATCAGGGCGGCACGGCCAGCCTTTCCAACCTCGGCATGTTCGGCATCAAGCAGTTCGAGGCGGTGATCAATCCGCCGCAGGGCATGATCATGGCGATCGGGGCGGGCGAGAAGCGGCCCTATGTGATCGATGATGCGCTGGGGATCGCCACCGTCATGTCCGCCACCGGCAGCTTCGACCACCGCGCCATCGACGGAGCGGAAGGCGCGCAGCTGATGCAGGCGTTCAAGACGCTGATCGAAGCGCCGCTGGCCCTCGTGGCCTGAGAGCTTGCCTGATCATATTGAGAGCGGCGCGCCTGCACGAGCGGGCTAAAGCAGTTGCCGACCTGAAGGAGCATAAACGTGGCTGACCAATACGATCTTCTCGTCCTCGGCTCGGGCCCCGGTGGCTATGTCGCGGCGATCCGCGCGGCGCAGCTGGGCCTCAAGGTCGGCATCGTGGAGCGCGAGCTGCTCGGCGGAATCTGCCTCAACTGGGGCTGCATTCCCACCAAGGCGCTGCTGCGTTCGGCTGAAGTGTTCAACCAGATGAAGCATGCCGCTTCTTATGGCCTGGCGGCGGACAACATCCGCGCGGATATCGATGCGGTGGTGAAGCGTTCGCGCGGGGTGGCCAAGCAGCTGAACCAGGGCGTCACGCACCTGATGCGCAAGAACAAGATCACCGTGCACATGGGTACGGGCGTGCTCAAGGGCGCGGGTCAGGTCGAAGTGACGGGCGAGAAGGGCACGGAAGTGCTCTCCGCCAAGCACGTGATCGTGGCGACCGGTGCGCGCGCGCGCGATCTGCCGTTTGCCAAGGCCGACGGGGACCGCATCTGGACTTACCGCCACGCCATGGTGCCGCCTGCCATGCCGACCAAGCTGCTGGTGATCGGCTCGGGCGCGATCGGGATCGAATTCGCGAGCTTCTACAATGACATGGGCGCGGATGTTACGGTCGTCGAGATGATGGACCGGATCGTGCCAGTGGAAGATGCCGATGTTTCTGCGTTCCTCGAGAAATCGCTGACCAAGCAGGGGATCAAGATCCTGACCGGCGCAGGCGTGGAAAGCATTGCCACGAGCGCGGCAGGCGTGAAGGCGAAGATCAAGGGCAAGGAAGGCGCGGCAGCCGAACACGACTTCAGTCATGTTATCGTCGCAGTCGGCATCGTGCCCAACACCGAGAACATTGGCCTCGAAGCGCTGGGCGTTGCCGCCGAGCGCGGGATCATCGCCATCGACGGCTTTGGCCGCACCAATGTGCCGGGCGTGTGGGCTATCGGCGACGTGACGCCGGGGCCGTGGCTGGCGCACAAGGCGAGCCATGAGGGCGTGATTGCGGCGGAAGCCATCGCGCAGGCGCTGGGCAATACCGAAGTCCACCCGCACCCGATGGACCGGCTGAACATTCCGGGCTGCACTTACTGCCACCCGCAGGTGGCGAGCGTGGGCCTCACCGAGGCCAAGGCCAAGGAAGCGGGCTACGAGCTCAAGGTCGGCACGTTCCCGTTCATCGGCAACGGCAAGGCGATTGCGCTCGGCGAGGCCGAGGGCTTCATCAAGACCGTGTTCGATGCGGCAACCGGCGAACTGCTCGGCGCGCACATGATCGGCGCGGAAGTGACCGAGCTGATCCAGGGCTATGTCGTGGGCAAGACGCTCGAGACCACCGAGGCCGAGTTGATGCACACCGTCTTCGCGCACCCGACGCTTTCGGAGATGATGCACGAGAGCGTGCTCGCGGCGTACGGGCGCGCGATCCATATCTGATCCAGTGGCCGCCGTGCCCACGCATGACGTGATCGTGCTGGGCGCGGGTGCAGCGGGGCTGTTCTGTGCGGGCCTTGCAGGCCAGCGCGGGAAGCGTGTGGCGCTTCTCGATCATGCTGATGCGCCGGGCAAGAAGATCCTGATTTCGGGGGGAGGGCGGTGCAACTTCACCAACCTCCATACCGCGCCGGACCGCTATTTGTCGGAAAACCCGCATTTCGCGCGCTCGGCGCTCAGCCGCTATACGCCGGCGGACTTTATCGCGCTGATCGAGCGATATGGCATTGCGTGGCATGAGAAGACGCTGGGGCAGCTGTTCTGCGATGGCTCGGCCAAGCAGATCGTGGCGATGCTGGTGGAGGAATGCCGCGCGGGCGGGGTGGACTTGCGCTGCGGCGAGCCGGTGGGCGCGGTGGAACATGGTGATGGGCTGTTCCGCGTGGAATTTGGCGCGCAGACCCTGTCCGCGCCAGCGCTGGTGATCGCGACCGGTGGGCCCTCGATCCCCAAGATGGGCGCGAGCGGGTTTGCCTATGATCTGGCCCGGCGCTTTGGCCTGAAAGTGGTGCAGCCGCGCCCGGCGCTGGTGCCGCTGACGCTTTCCGGCGAGGACGTGCTGTTTCGCGAGCTTTCCGGGGTTTCAGCCGACGTGATCGCACGCGCAGGCAAGGCGGCATTTCGCGAGGCGGCCCTGTTCACGCATCGGGGGCTTTCGGGGCCTGCGATCCTGCAGGTTTCTTCGTACTGGCGGCCAGGCGAAAGCGTGGCGATCGATTTCCTGCCCGATCAGGCGCCGGACTGGCTGCTGGCCGCCAAGCGCGAGCGGCCGCGTGCGGCGATGGCGCGGGTGCTGGGCGCGGCGCTGCCCGAGCGGTTGGCGGGGCGGCTCGCCGAAAGCGTGGGCGTGGCGGGCGAGCTTGGCCAGACGCAGGACAAGGTGCTGCGCGCGGCAGAAGCGCGGCTGCGGCAATGGATATTCACGCCAAGCGGCAGCGAAGGCTTTGCCAAGGCGGAAGTGACGGCGGGCGGGATCAGCACGGCGGGGCTTTCCTCACGCACGATGGGCGCGAATGCCGTGCCGGGGCTCTATGCCATCGGCGAAGCGGTGGACGTGACTGGCTGGCTCGGCGGTTATAACTTCCAGTGGGCCTGGGCGAGCGCGCACGCCGCTGCGGCAGCGCTGGCGGAGGTTTCATGAAAGTTACCCGGCACTTGCGGGATTAAGCTTACGGTGGAACTATTCGGCAAGGTCCGGTGCGCGATGATGCATGCTCGGCCATTCAGGACCTCCAGCCGAGGGAGAGCGTCATGACGCAGTACACATCCAACGGCAGCGTAGGCTCCTTTGCCCTCTCCGGCGACGCATTCATCGATTCGCTCTTTTCACCTGACGCTGCGTTTCGCACGAAGTGGGCCGGGCAGGCGGGCGGCTCGACGCAGATCAGCTACAGCTTCGTGTTCCTGAACGGTTTCGCCTCGAAATTCGTGACCGGCTATGGCCCGGAACCGACCGCGACCCAGCATTTCGGCGTGACTGGCGCGCAGATTCCGGGGATCGACCTTGCCTTTCAGCGCTGGGCCGATGTCGCCAACGTGAAGTTCACGAAGATCACAGAAGACGCTGCGGGTAATGTCGGCGACATCCGCGTGGGTTACTCCTCTGCCGTAAGCCCGGACTATTGGGGCTATTGCCAGTGGATCTCCAACGGGGCCGGGCCGGCGCATGGCGACATCTGGATCGAGCCGGGGGTCAAGACGGGGACGTTCCAGCCTTACACCTACGATTTCCTCGCGATGATGCACGAAATCGGCCACGCGCTGGGGCTGGATCATCCGTTCGAGGGCAATATCATTCCGGCGGGCTATGACGACGCGCGCTACACGATCATGTCGTACACCCAGCCTGCAGGTAACTTCTACTTCAAGCCCGGATCGACCCAGGCGCAGTATCTCGTCATCTCACCGATGGTCTACGACATCGCGGCGGTGCAGAAGATCTACGGTGCGAACATGTCGTACCACACGGGCAACGACGTCTATACGTTCACGCCGAGCCAGCCGGTCTACCAGACGATCTGGGATGCGGGCGGAACCGATACGCTGGATGTGAGTGCGTTCAGCCTGGGCTGCACGGTCACGCTGGTGCCGGGGACTTATTCGCAACTGACGTATTCCGACACCCTGCTCGATGCCAATATCGGCATTGCCTTTGGCTGCACGATCGAGAACGCGCGCGGCGGGGCGGGCGCAGACACCATCACCGGCAACGACGCGGCCAATGTGCTTTCCGGCAATGGCGGGGCAGACACACTGTTCGGCGGGGCGGGCAACGATACGCTGGACGGCGGGTCCGGCGACGATACCGAGGCGGGCGGCGACGGCAATGACACCTTCAACGCCGGGGCCGATGGCGGCAAGGACAGCTTTGACGGCGGTAGCGGGCAGGACACGGTCAACTATGGCAAGGCGCAGGCGGCGGTCACGGTCGATCTGACGGCAGGAACTGCGGCGGGTACGGCTGCCGGAGACGTGGCGAAGGTTGGATCGGACACACTCGTTTCAGTCGAGGCGGTGATCGGCAGCGCGTTCAACGACACCTTGCTCGGGAGCGGCGGGAATGACGTGTTCGTGGGCGGTGCCGGGAACGACGTGATCGATGGCCGCGGCGGGATCGATACGGTGCTCTATACTTCTGCAACCGGGCCGGTGACCGTGAACCTTGCGCTGACGGGTGCGCAGAACACTGGAGCCGCCGGATGGGATACGCTGACGGCTGTGGAGAATCTGTCCGGATCGGCCTTCAACGATACCCTGACCGGCAACAGCGGCAACAACGTGCTGAACAGCTACGCCGGTGCCGACACCATGGCGGGCGGCCTTGGCAACGATATCTACGCTGTCGACAATGCCGGAGATGTCGTGATCGAGGCCATCGATGCCGGGCGCGACCTGATTGTTTCCTGGATCAGCCTGACGCTTGGCGCGAATGTTGAAAACCTGACGCTTTCCGGCTCGGCGGCGATCGACGGCACGGGCAACGAACTGGCGAATCTGATCAACGGCAATTCTGCGAACAACGTGCTTTCGGGCGGGGGCGGAAACGATCAGCTGCAGGGCGGTGGAGGCGCGGATATCCTGATTGGCGGGGCGGCGCGCGACGTGATGATCGGCGGTGCCGGTGCGGACACGTTCCGATTTGCCGGTGGTGACTTCGGGGGTCTCGCCATCTGGACGTGTGACCTCATCAGCGATTTCAGCCGCACGGATGGCGACCGGATCGATCTTGCGGCCGTCGATGCCAACAGCGCCAACGGCCCCGGCAACGATGCCTTTGCCTACATCGGCAGCAGCGCCTTCAGCAAGGTGGCCGGCCAGCTGCGCGTGGAAGTGATATCCGGCCTCAGCATCGTGCAGGGCGATATCAACGGCGACGGGCTTGCCGACTTCTGGATCCGCTGCAACGGCGCACCGGCGCTGGCGGCAGGCGACTTCGTTCTCTGATCCGGGACGAGGCGGCTATCTGCCGCCTTCCGCCGGGGCTGCATAGACCTGCTCACCGGCGATCCAGGTCGCCAGCACGCGCGTATCGTGGATCTGGCCGACCGGCACCGTCAGCGGGTTGCGATCGAGCACGATGAGATCGGCGAGCTTGCCGGGCTCCAGCGTGCCGCCCTTGTCGAGCCTGCCCATTTCGGCCGCCCCATTGCGCGTAAAGACCGCCAGGGCCTGCTCGCGCGTGATGCGCTGGCCCTCGTTGATCGGATCGCCGGTCGCACCGGGAACCTGCCACGTCACCAGCGTTTCGAAGGCGAGCCACGGATTGACCGAGGGGACCACCGGCCAATCCGAACCGGTGACGACATTGGCACCGCTCTCCAGCACGTCGCGCATCGGCCAGAGCCGCTTCATCCGCTCGGCGCCGACTGCCTTGGCGATGTCGACCGAGGTGATCGGGGTGGGCCACCAGATGTAGGGCGAGAGCTCCCAGGTGAAATGCAGTTCGTGGCCACGCGGGACATCGGCGGTATCGATGAAGGTGTTGTGGCCGATCTCGTGGTGCGGACCCGCATCGCCATTGGCCATCCGCGCGGCGGCAATAGCCTCGACCGCCTCGCGCACTGCGCCGTCGCCGGCCGCGTGGAATTTGACCTGAATGCCCTGCCGGTCAAACGCGGCGACGGCGGGAAAGAGCGTGTTCTCCGGGATCAGCTTGAGGCCGCGCCCTTCGCCGGGGCCCTGATCATCGTGCGGTCCGCCGCGATGCGCATAGGGCGAAAGCATGACGGCGGTGCGGCCTTCGAGCGGGACGCCGTCGAGGAACATCTTGACGCAATCGAGCTGGAGCCGGCCCGCGCTCCAGGCCTGGCGCTGGGGGATCAGGCCCTCGCTATCGCCCGAATTGGGGCCCCAGACGATGCAGCCGCGCGCGTACTGCTTGAGACCGCCGGACCTCGCATAGGCGGAGAGCCCCTCGATCATCTCGCGCCGCACGGCGGCATCGGTGAAGCCGACGATGCCGTAGGACAGCATCTCGTCGGTCGCGACCTTGATCGCCTGCACCTGCTGCTCGGTGGTGGCCTTGGGCATGAACCGTTCGATATCGCGCGCGGTGACTTCGCGCAGGACGCCAGTGGGCTCGCCCCTGGCATCGCGGTCGATCACCCCGCCGGGCGTGTCCTTGGTGGTGCGGGAGATGCCCGCAATGCGCAGGACCTCGGAATTGACCCACACGCTGTGCAGGCTCTCATCGTTGAGCATGACCGGATTGTTCGGTGCGGCGGCATCGAGCAGGCGCTTGTTCTGCTCGCCTGGCTTGAACGCGGCGCCGACCCAGCTGCCGCCGGTGATCCATTCACCGGGCTTTGCCTTGGCGGCGCAAGCCTTGACCGCAAGGGCGATGGCCTTGGCATCGGCACCTTGCGCGAAACGGCAGGAAAGCTTGTCGCGCCCGGCGAAGTAGGTGTGGACGTGCATGTCGTAGAGGCCGGGCATCACGGTGCGGCCAGCCAGATCGACGGTGCGGGCGGAAGGCCCGGCCATCGCGGCGATTTCGGCATCGGTGCCGGACGCGACGATGGTGCCGCCGGAAACGGCGAGGGCCTGCGCGGCGCCGGAGGGGGTGATCACGGTGCCGTGCAGGAAGACCAGATCGATTGGCGCGGGCTGCGCCAAGGCGGGGCCGCAGCCAAGGAGCGCCCCGGCCAGGAGGACTGCACGGAGCTTCGGAGCTTCAAATCGGATCATGCTTCACGAACTTTCACCATGGGGAGACGGGAGCGAATAGGCCTGCACGGGGCGCGGTGCGGCTTGGCCGATGCGGCCAAACTGGCGCAGCCCCCTTGCCCGTGCCCCGCACCATGCGGGATGGTCCGATCCGGAGGCGAACGCGGGGTCTTTGCGCATGGGACACGGGCGGGCATGCTGAAGCCAACGATCTCGGTCCTCGTGTTGCGCCACGTGGTCAATTGCCTCGACCTCGTCGGCTGCGATCCCGAACCGATGCTGGCGCGCATCGCCCTGCGGCGTGACGACCTCGACAACGCGCGCGCCGTCATGCCGCTTGAGGCGTTCCTCGGCTTTCTGGAATGCGCGGCGCGCGAGGCGGGCAATCCCTATCTCGGGCTGCAGGCGGGGCGATTGGGTGCGCTCAACAGTCTGGGCGCGCTTGGCTTTCTGTTCCTCAGCGCGCCGTCGCTGCGTGCAGCCTTCACCGGCTTTGCGGCCTATCTCGCGACGATCCAGGACGCGGTGCGCAACCGCTTCAGCGCGGATGAGGGCCTTGCCACGTTCGAGTACCTCATCACCGACCAGACGCTGCAATCGCGGCGGCAGGATGCGGAATTCTCGATCGCGCTGATGCACAACATGTGCCGCAACTATGTCGGCGGCGAGTTCGAATTGGTCGAAGTGCGCTTCGAGCATTCCTGCGTGGGCGACGAGCGGGTCTACCGGGAATTCTTCCGCTGCCCGGTGTTTTTCGATCAGGAGACCAATGCCTTTTGCTTCGAGGCGCGCTTTCTTGCGTGCACGAGCCCGGTAATCGATCCGGAGCTCTTCCCGATCGTGGAGGAGCATCTGCGCCGCCGCGCGGCGGAAAGTGCCCGGCGCGGCACGTCGTTCGGCGCGCTGGTGCAAGCGCTGGAGGCCAGTCCGCTCGACTGCGCGCCGCAGCTCGAGGAAGTGGCCGAGACCATGGGCGTTTCGGCGGCGACGCTGAGCCGGCGGCTGCGCGCGTAGGGGCTGCGATGGCGCGATCTCGTCAACGAACGGCGCATGCAGGCGGCGGCGCGGCTGCTGCGCCAGAGTCGCCGGGATGTGGCCGAGATCGCCCTGTCGGTCGGCTTTGCCGAAAGCGCGAGCTTCATCCGCCGCTTCGGCCGTCATTTCGGGATGACCCCGCAGGCCTATCGCCGCGCAGCCGGTGGGGACGTCAGCGCAAGGCAAACGCCACCATTGCATCGCTGAGCCGGGTGCCGAAGCCGCCGTGTCCTCCGGCGGAGACGACGACATACTGGCGGCCATCGGTGTGGCGAAAGGTCATCGGGGTGGCGGTGGCGGGCGCGGGAACGAAGGCTTGCCAGAGCTCGCGCCCGGTCTGGATATCGTAGGCGCGCAGGCGGCTATCGAGGCTGGCACCGATGAAGACAAGGCCGCCGCGCGTGACGATGGGGCCGCCCTGATTGGGCGCGCCCCACGCTGCGGGGGACGTGATCCCGCTGGAGAGTGTGAGGCGGCCGAAAGGGACTTGCCAGCGGGTCTGCCCGGTCTTCATGTCGATTGCGGTGAGGCGGCCCCACGGCGGCGGATTGCACGGCACGCCAAGCGGCGACATCAGCACCTCGCGCAGCATGACATAGGGCGAGCCCTGCATCTCGTAGTAGGAGACACCGGGCTTCAGATCGCGCTTGGCATCGAACTTGGCGCGCGGGACGAGGCGAACCGAAGCGGCGAGATTTGAGGAGTTGACCACCGCAAGCCCGCTTCCCGGATCATAGGCAAGGCCGCCCCAGTTGGTGCCGCCGAGAAAGCTGGGGTGCAGCAGCGAGCCGCGTACGCTGGGCGGGGTGAACAAGCCCTCATTCCGCAAGCCGGCGATGCGGGTGCGGCAGGCTGCCGTATCATAGCCGAGCAGGCCCCAGGCGTCGTCCGGGCGCAGGCGCTGCGAGGTGACAGCATGGGGAAGGAGCGGCATGGGCTGGGTGGGGGAGGCGCGCTCTCCCGGCATGTCGCTGGCAGGCACGCGGCTTTCGACGACCGGGAACAGGGGCTTGCCGGTAACGCGGTCGATCACGAAGATATTGCCGGTCTTGCTCGCCTGGATCACCGCTTCGGTGGCGCGCCCATCGTGGTCGATGGTGGCGAGAGTGGGCGCGGCGGGCAGGTCGTAGTCCCACAGATCGTGGTGGACGGTCTGGTACGACCACACCATGCGGCCGGTGCGCATGTCGAGCGCGACGACGGCGTTGGCATCGGGGACGCGGTCCAGGCGGTTGATGCCGAGCGTATCCCAGCTGGCGCTGCCGGTGGGGAGGAACAGCCAGCCCCGCTTGGCATCGACGGAGAGCGGTGCCCAGGCGTTGGCCGCGCCGGTGACAGCGGAGATATCGTCCGGGATCGGGTTCCATGTCCACAGCGGCTTGCCGGTCACCACGTCGAAAGCTCGAACGATGCCATCCAGCGAATTGCGGTACATGTTGTCCTGCACCGCCGTGCCCAAGGCCACCACATTGCCCCAGACGGCGGGAGGCGAAGTGTTCGCGGGCTTGCCTTCGCCCTTGTAGTCCATCGCGCCGAGGTCGACGCGGCCGTTCTGGCCGAAGCCGGTGCAGATGCGGCCGGTATCGGCATCGAGTGCATGGAGCACGGCGTTCTGTGCGCCGTAGAGAATGCGTTTGCCGCAGGGCTGGGCACGCGCCGCTGCTGTATCGGCCTGCCAGTAGGCGACGCCGCGGCAGTAGTTCTCGTGGTACATGTTGCCGGTGCGCGGCTTCTTCGGATCGAACGACCACAGCTCGCGGCCCGAAGCAGGATCGATCGCGACAGCGCGGCCAAACGGCGTGCAGCCATAGAGGCGGGCATTGACGTAGATCGGCGTCATTTCCCCGACCGTGGCGTCGACCTGTTCGGTGCCCACCGAGACTTCGCCCGAATGCCAGGTCCAGACGCGGCGAAGGCTGGCGACATTGTTGCGGTTGATCTGATCAAGCGCGGAGAACTTGGTGGAGGAGGGCTGGCCGCCGTAGCTCGGCCACCCGGCGGCATCGGCCTCGACGGCCGCGACATCTGCCTGGGCGGCGACCGCTGGCAAGTCCGGACTGCGATGGCAGGCAGTGGTGGCGGCGAGCAGAGCGACGCTGACGAGATGCCGCCACATGGCGTTCAGCCCTTGGCCCGCGCGAAGATCTTCTGCCCGCCGACCCAGGTCTCCAGCACCGTGGTCTTGTGGATCTCGGTCACCGGAATGGCGAGGGGATCGCGGTCGAGCACGAGGAAATCGGCGAACTTGCCGACTTCGAGCGAGCCCGCCTTGTCGGCGATCCCCATGCGCTGCGCGGCGTTGATCGTGAACATGGTGATCGCTTGCGGCAAGGTGATCGCCTCGGCGAGGCCATAGCTGCGCGCGCCGCCGCCGGGGTTGCGGCGGGTGACGGCGGTTTCGATGCCGATCCACGGATTGGGCGAGGGGACGACCGCCCAGTCCGACCCGGCAACGACCAGCGCGCCCGAGGCGAAGCCTTCGCGGATCGGCCAGACCCGATCGATGCGCGGGGAACCGACGGCGGTGGTGATATCATCGTTGATCGGCTGCGGATCCCAGAGATAGGGCGAGAATTCGACCGCGGCGTGCAGGGCCTTGAAGCGCGGCAGATCGGCGGGATCGACGAAGGTGGAATGGCCGACCTGATGCAGCGGGCCGCCCATGCCGTTGGCCTTGCGCGCTGCCTCGATGGCATCGAGCGAGGCGCGCACCGCGCGGTCTCCCGCGGCGTGGAACAGCACCGTGACGCCGAGCTTGTCCCATGCCGCGAGGTTTTTCGCCATGGCCAGCGGATCGAACAGCAGCAGGCCGCGCGCGGGGGCATTGGGCTGGCCGGCCTGATAATCCGCCAGCATCGCGCCTGTATGGCTTTCGGTCGGCACGCCGTCCGCGAAGACCTTGACGCAATTGGCGTTGAAGGTGGCGCGGGCGAATTGTGCCCGGTCTGCGAGCGTCTGCTCGAAGGCGGGATTGGGGCGGCCGGATTCGGAATAGGCGATGCAGGCCTGCACGCGCTGCTTCAGGACGCCTTTGTCTGCCAGCGCCGCATAGACCTCGAGGTCGTCGCGGTAGGCCATCGCCTCGACGTAGCCGACGACACCGAAACCGGCGAGCATCGCGAGGTGCGCGGAAAGCTGGCGCTCGGTTTCCGCCTGCGGCTGCGGCGGAACCTTGACGGTGAGCAGGCGGCCCGCCGTCTCGCGCAGAATGCCCGTTGGGTTGCCCGCGCTGTCACGCTCGATAATGCCGCCTTCGGGATTGGGCGTGCCTGGGCCGATCCCGGCGAGCGCCAGCGCGCGCGAATTGGCCCAGACGCTGTGGCCGCTGACATCGAAGAGCATGACCGGATTGTCTGGCGAGACGGCATCGAGCGTGGCGGCGGTGATCGGCGTCCCGGTCATCAGCGAGGACTGCCACTGGCCGCCGCTGACCCATTCGCCGGGCTTGGCCGCCTTGACGCAGGCGGCGACGAGTTCGATCAGGCGCTGCGGGCCGGCATCCTGAGGCACGCGGCAGCGGCCTTCATCGCCCTTGGCCTGGAGCACGGGATGGACGTGCATGTCGTAAAGGCCGGGGAGGACCGTGCGTCCCTTGAGGTCGATGACTTTCACGCCGTTGCCCGGCCAGCCCCTTGCCTGCGCCTGCGAGCCGATGCGCAGGATGCGGTTGCCGCGCACGTCCATCGCGCTGCGCCAGCCCTGCGGGGTGTAGATATGGCCATTGATGAAGCGCAGCACCGGCTTTGGCGCTGCTTGTGCGGTATGGGGCAGGGCGCAGGCGGCGGCGATAAGCCCGGCGAGCGCAAAGACGTGGCGTGAGATCTTCATACCGGCATTCTCCCCCATTCGGCTTTCGCCATTTGGCTGCGCCGCCAGCCAGTCCGGCAAGGCGGCGCGCCCGGTTTTCCTCAGTAGCGGTAGGACGCCGTCACGCCGAAGGTGCGCGGCCGCAGCGTTTCCCGGCGGAAGAATTCGAACGGGTTGGATGCCCGCTCGCGCCGGGTCCAGGTGGACTTGTCGAGGATGTTGTTGACGAAAAGCGAGATATCGAAGTTACCCGGTTTCACGCCGAGCCGTGCCGACCAGAAGGCGACCGCGGGCGGCAGCGTGAGCGCGGTATCGATCGCGCCGTTGCCGGGGTTGAGGTAGGGCGGCAGCTTGCTCTGCTTCGAGCGGTAGTCGAAATCGGATCGGATATAGCCGCCCTTCGCGCGGAACGCGTCGAAATCGTATTGCGCGTGGAACGAGGCTGTCCACGGCGCGCCGAGCACGGCATCCCCCTTGCTCACGAAGGGCGCCGCCGCAGTCGGGCCGCCGAACACGGTATCGCGGAACTTGGCATCGACGTAGCCGATTTCGGCCTGCAGCGTCAGGCGATTGGTCGGGCGCACTTCGAGCTGGAGATCGAAGCCGCGGCTGCGCGCCTTGCCGAGGTTGTTGGTGAACTGGAAGCCGCAGCTATTGAGCGCGACGGCCTGCTGGATGTCGTTCCAGTCGATCTGATAGACGCTCGCCTGCACGCTGCCGAGCCCGCCGAACCGGCTCTTCACGCCGACCTCGTAGCTCCACACCGAGTCCGACTTGAAGTTGGTCGGGCGGCCGCCAGGATAGCCGATGCTGGCCAGTTCCGGCCCGCAGAAAGTGCCGACCTGCGGGTTATAGCCACCAACGCGGAAACCGCGCGAGGCCGAGGCATAGAGCAGCGTATCGGGCGTCGCCTGGAAGTTGATGCCGAACTTGGGCGTGATCGGGTTCTCGCTCTGGCGGCCACGGTCATCGACCAGCGGGCCAACCACGAAGCCCTGCGCGATCGAGCGGATCGTGAACACGGTGTGGCTGTAGCGCAGGCCCGCAAGCACCGAGAGCTTGTCGGTAAGCTTGTAGGTGACCTGCCCGAACAGCGCCGCCTGCTCGTCGGTCGAAACCGCGTTCTGGTCATAGACCGAGAAGCCCGCGACCGGCGAAGGGCCGCCGAACAGGTAGACGGGCAGATAGGGATCGGTCACGACCTGGATCGAGGTTTGTTTCGCGTGCGAGTAGAACCCGCCGAGCACCCAGGTCAGCGGGCTGGCCGCATTGCTCGATTGCAGGCGAAGCTCGCCGGTCCAGTTCTTCTGCGCGACGACGAAGTCTGACGGAGCGTTCTGTTCGGGGAAGAACGGGAGCGCATTGACGCCGGTGAACAGAGTCTGGTCGAAGTTGGTGTAGTCCTGCACGAAGGACTGGCGGCGATCAAAGTAGGAGCCGACCGCGATAAGGTCCACCGCCCCGAGGCCGACGCTGACGTTGAGCGAGGTGAGCGTGAAGCGGTCCTTGCTGGTTTCGGGGAGCTGGTTGGCATTCCGGAACACGTGCTTGTCGTAGTTCGAATACGTCTCCCAGCTCTCGCCGCTGTCGGCCGCCTCGACGTTCTGGTAGAACACGGCAGGCGTGATCTTGACGTTGTCGACCGGCTGCCAGGTGAGGGCCACACGCGCGACATAGCTGTCGGTCGAGTTGGCGTTCTTCTGCACGACCTTGTTGGTGAACGAGCTGATCCGGTCCACGTAGCCGCCGTCGCGGCGGTAGTAGCCGCTGGCCGCGATGCCGAGTTTGCCCGCGACAAGCGGCGCGCTGACCGAGACGCCGCCTTCGCCGTTTGCCGCGCCGTGCTGGGTCGCGCTCGCTTCGGCGCGGCCATAGACCTTGAGGGTATCGAGGCTGGGCTGCTGCGTGATGAAGCGCACGGTGCCGCCTTCAGATCCGGCGCCAAACAGCGTGCCCTGGGGTCCGCGCAGCACTTCCACGCGGTCGAGATCGAAGACCACCGGGTAGGCATTGCCGCCGCCATAGCCGAGCTGACGGATCTGGATCGGCACATCGTCGATATAGATGCCGGTGGTTGCGGCGCCGACCGACGAGTTCACGCCGCGGATCGCGATGTTGGTCGTGGTGTTCGACTTCTCGAAGCTGACGCCCGGAGTCTGACGGATCACGTCGCTGAAGTTGCGGATGCCCCGGCTGTCGAGCGCTTCGCGTGAAAGCGCGCTGACGCTGAGGGGAACCTTGTTGATGCTTTCGCTCTTGCGGGTTGCGGTGACGATGATCTCGCCGCTGCTCTCCGCAGCGGTTTCGCCTTCGGTCCCCGCTGCCTGCGCCAGTGCGGCATCAGCCATGACCAGCGCGGCAAGCGCCGTGCCTGCTGCGAAAAAATTGGCGCTGCGCCTCGTGCTCATGTCGAAACTCCCCTGTCATGGCCCGCGCCTGCCTTGAGCGACGCGCATTCCCATCTGCACAACAGGCTATGGGCTGGAGAGGGATTGGCATTGACCGGAACCGGCAATGCACGGCGCATCTGCACGCTTCGGTATATTTCAGTGCTGTTCGCCCCTGGTTGGCCACATTTGCCAAGGTGCCTGCCAGGATCGCTCTGCGGGATCAGGCAGAGCCAAAGTCAGATGCGCAATGGAGGTAGCAGCGAACGGCGATCTGTCCGACTGGACGATCCCCGGCAAGATGGTGAAGGGTATGGGTGGGGCTATGGACCTTGTCGCGGGGGTCAACCATTTGCGAGTTCAGGCCAAACTTGCCAATGCGCGGATTGTCGCCGGTCGCTGTTCGATCTTCTTCACCCAGGCGTGCAGGACGGGAAAGTCTTTGAGATCGAAACCGGCATAATTGGCACTTCGTACCCACGAGAAATGGGCGATGTCAGCGACCGAGTAGGACTCGCCGTTCAGCCACTCAACCTCACCCAGTCGTGCTTCAAGCAGCCCGAGATGCCGGCCAGCCTCGCCTTCGAACCTTTCGGTGGCGTAGGGGGCAGGCGTTCTCAGTGATCGGAAATGCGCTGCGTTCCCCATCATAGGTCCAAGCCCTGCCGCTTGCAGGAACAGCCAGCTAAGCGTTTGTGCGCGCGCTGCCGGCGCAGTGCCTAGCAGGCCGCCGAAGCCCTGCGCGAGATAAAGGAGGATGGCGCCCGATTCAAAGACCGTTACGGGAGCAGCTGTGCCGTCCCGGTGCCGGATCGCTGGCACTTTCGCATTGGGATTGATCCGGAGGTACTCGGCGGAACGCAGTTCGCCCGAACCAAGTGCGATTGTCTTGAGTTCATACGGAACGCCAAGCTCCTCAAGCGCAATCGGCACCTTGATGCCATTGGGCGTGTTGGCGGTGAAAACTTCAATCATCGGAAGACCCCTGACCTGGGTTGTGATTACAGGATCTGCAACAGCGCTTCGGGCACCACGTCGCCGTAGTCTGACCCGCGCAGAAGTTCGCCAAGCGCATCATTGCCCATGCCCGATGCGGGCCGGTTCGATCGGAACAGGCGAGCAAGGAGATAAATCACAACTTCCTCGAAGCTAGAATCTGCCTCGCCCTTGCACCAATTACGGCCAGTTCATCCTCTGTTACGCCGAATTGAAGTGCGCAGGTGCGGGTCTTCAAGACCATTTCGGGCTCGCCCGCTTTCAAGGCACAAGCATAGGCGATGGCCGCCGCCGTTCGGGCCTCGAAGCTGCGCCCGCCGATTGCGGCATCGATCTCCGCACCAGTCAGACCTGATAGCCGGGCTTCGCGTTCAAGCTTGCTCAGCGTCTTGTCGCAGCCGCAATCACCAAGCATTGCCAGCTTCAACTGCGCAGCGACGCGTGCATGAAGGCGCTCAACCATGATGTTCAGCCCAGCATCGCGCCGCCGTCGGCCGCAACACAGCGGACCGCGCAATCGAAAGGGTCATCAGCGCGCCGATGTTGCAAAGAGCAGCGATGAGCGAACCTCCGGCAAGAGCGACGATCACGGTCGTTTGCCAGCGTAGCAGCCATTCCGAGTAAGGGGCGTTGGGGATCGCAAGGGTCATCTTGGACATGATTGTTTTCCGGCCCCGTCTGCAAGGGCACGCCGGCAGGCCGGTTGCCATTGCAGACAGGAGGTTAGCGATGGGAGGGCGCTGCGGGGAGCGTCAGAAATTGTAGCTCACGCCGACAAGCGTCTGATGGCGATCAAATTTTCCGCCACGGCTGCCGAGGTCGCTGAACCGGTATTCGGCGCGAGCCGAAATGTGATCCGTGATCGCATATTCGAGACCACCGCCGACTTGCCAGCCGTCGAGATTGGACGACAAGGTTGTTGGGCCGCCTGTCGTAGCCAGGGTGGTGCGGACGCGGTTGTTGGCATAGCCGCCGCGAACATAGACCAGCGCCTTGGGCGTGACGAGATAGCCTGCGCGTGCGGAGAGATCGAAGCTGTAGCGCGGGTCGACTGTCAGCGACCGTCCCGCAGACGTGGCGCTGGTCCGGTCATCGATGGTCGCGCTGAAACCGGCTTCGGCACCGACGACGATCCGATCAGTCGCCTTGACGTTGTAGCCGGCATAGCCACCAAGCACGAGCGCATCGCGCGAGACTGCATCAGTGATGGGCCGCGCCTCGATGCGGCCTGCGATCTCGCTGCGGTCATAGCCAGCGGTGACGCCGACATAGGGGCCGTTATAGGTTTCGGCGTGGGCAGGGGCGGCTGCTGATCCAAGCGCCGCAACAAGGGCCATCGACATCACAAGGGGCGAAATCACGAGGGGTGAAATCACGAGGGGCAAAATACGGTGGGACTTCATGTTAACTCTCCAGTTGGATTCCGGTTTGGGGTGAGCCGGAGATAGGCGCGCTGCGATGAAGTGATAATTGGCCTAATCTGGAAGATAATGTTCCGATTATCGGAATGAATTGCCTGATCGCCTGGTTCGCTCCCAGCTGAATCCGCAACCTCACTTATGCTCACAGCGCCAAATAGCGACCTGTGCAGCCGATAAATGCATTTTCCGGAATAATGACTTGCACATTTCAGGCGTTCTGATCTCGCCCGAGCAAGCGCATCTGGTGGTTCGACGGATGACCCGTCCGGCACCTGCTCTTGCCAAAGGACACGATCATGAAACTCTATTCCCACCCCATTTCCGGTCACGCCCACCGTGCGCGGCTGTTCCTCTCGCTGATTGGCGCGGATGTTGAGATCGTTACGGTCGATCTCGCCAAGGGCGAGCACAAGTCGCCGGAGTATCTGGCCAAGAACCGCTTCGGCCAGGTGCCGCTGCTGGAAGACGGCGGCGAGTTCATTTCCGATTCCAATGCCATCATGGTCTATGCCGCCAAGAAGTTCGGCCGCACCGACTGGCTGCCATCAGATCCGATCGGCAGCGCCAAGGTTCAGCGCTGGCTTTCGGTTGCTGCCGGCCAGATCGCGTTTGGCCCGGGCGCCGCTCGCCTCGTCACCATCTTCAAGGCCGGGTTCAATCCTGAAGAAGTGATCGCCCGCGCCCATGCGATCCTCGCGCTGATCGAAGCTGAGCTCGAAGGCCGCGACTGGATCGCTGCTGACCACCCGACCATCGCTGACGTCGCGCTCTACAGCTACATCGCCAGTGCGCCCGAGGGGAATGTCGACCTTTCCTCCTACGCCAACGTCAACTCTTGGCTTGCCCGTATCGAAGCGCTCTCCGGCTTCGTTGAATTCGCCAAGAACCCCGTTGGCCTCAACGCCTGATCGATCCGCTGCCGGGGCCGCCGCAGGGTGGCCCCGGGGCATTGCACAACTGGGGAGCCGAGCGATGACACAGCCACAACCTCACAAACCATCACCGTTTCACGCGGGCGAAGTTGCGCTGCAAAAGACGGTTGGTGTGGCGGAGCGGATGGAGAAATTCGGTCGGCGGGTGATCCGCGATTATATGCCGGACCAACACCGCAACTTCTACCCCCAGCTCCCCTTTGTCGTGCTCGGCTCGGTCGATTTATCTGGCGATGCCTGGGTTACGCTGTTGAGCGGCCGACCCGGCTTCATGACGAGCCCGGATCCGCATCACCTCGATTTCTCAGCGCATCCCGACCCGCAGGACCCGGCCACGGCATCGCTTGCCGATGGCGCTGCGGTGGGCTTGCTCGGCATCGAACTGCACACCCGGCGGCGGAACCGAATGAACGGCACGCTGCAGCAGCAGACCGATCGAGGCTTCGCCATCGCGGTTGAACACGCCTTCGGCAACTGTCCGCAGTATATCCAGCTGCGCGACTTCACCTTCGTGCGCGAACCAGACGACTTTGCCACCGTGCCCGCTGCGCAGAGCCTGGGCATCGATGATCCGCACGTGCGGGCGATGATCAGTGCCGCCGATACGTTCTTCGTCTCGTCCTATGTCGATGATGCGCAAGGCCGCCATGTCGATGCTTCGCACCGCGGCGGCAAGGCGGGCTTCGTGCGGATCAACGACGATGGCTCGTTGACCATTCCGGACTTTGCCGGGAACCTCCATTTCAACACATTCGGCAATTTCCTGCTGAATCCCAAGGCGGGCCTCGTCTTCCCCGATTTCGCAACCGGCGACATGCTGCACCTGACCGGCGATGCCGAAGTGGTGCTCGAATCGGCCGAAATTGCCGCCTTTCAAGGCGCCGAACGTCTTTGGGTGTTCCGCCCGCGCAAGATCGTGCTGCGACCGGCAGCCTTGCCGCTACGCTTTGCCATGCAGGCCGATGGGTGGTCGCCCAACAGCCTGATGACGGGCGATTGGCGGCAGGCGGCGGACCGGATCGCGGCGGAACAGCTCCGCAACTCCTGGCGTCCGTTCCGGATTGCGCGGATCGTTGATGAGAGCAGCGTCATTCGCTCGTTCTACCTCGAACCCGCCGACGGCAAGGGCATCGTGGCGCATGAAGCAGGCCAGCATCTGCCAATCCGCGTGCGTCCTGATGGCAGCGCCCAACCGGTGCTGCGGACATATACGCTATCAACCGCGCCGTCCGATGGCGCTTACCGCATCAGCGTGAAGCGGCAAGGGCTGGTCTCGAACCACCTGCACGATGATCTCGCAGTTGGTGACCTGATCGAAGCGCGCGCGCCAGCGGGCGAGTTTGTCATCGATCCGCTCGAAGCGCGCCCTGCGGTCCTGCTGGCCGCAGGTGTCGGGATCACGCCGATGCTGGCGATGCTCCGCAGCATTGTCTTCGAGGGGTTGCGCAAGCGCAGGGTCCGGCCGACCTTCCTGTTCATCGCCGCGCGGTCGCTTGCCGAGCGGGCCTTCGATCAGGAAATTGCCGCGCTGGAGGCGCAGGCGGGTGGCGCGGTGCGGGTCGTCCGGCTGCTAGAGCTGACCGAAGGCGCACGGCCTGGCATCGACTTTGATGGCGAGGGACGCATCAGTGCCGAGCTGTTCCGGCAGACCCTGCCGTTCGACGCCTATGATTTCTACATGTGCGGCCCCCCGCCCTTCATGCAGGGTCTGTACGATCAGCTCAGCGACCTTGGCGTTACCGATGCACGGATCCATGCTGAAGCCTTCGGTCCGGCCTCGCTCAAGCGCCGCGAGCCTGAAGGGGCCGCTAGCTTGCCCCCCGTTGCCGAGGTGCCAGTGCCAGTGGCCTTCGCCAAATCGGGCAAGGAAGCACGCTGGGATGCCGCTGCCGGGACCTTGCTCGATCTCGCTGAAGCGCGCGGCCTGACCCCCGATTACAGCTGCCGCGGCGGCAGTTGCGGAACCTGTGCCGTCAAAGTGCTGGCCGGCAAGGTGACCTATGCATCGCGGCCATCCGCCAAGATCGCCGCCGATCACGCGCTGATCTGCTGCGCGGTTCCCGCCGCCGTTGCCGCAGGCGGCGGTGACCGATTGATCCTCGACTTATAGTCCCCCTCAAACGTGATTGGAAACATCATGCTCTCCCGCCACTATGCCCTTAGCCAAGACGGTTCGTCGCTCTCACTGGCCCAGGCAACCAAGACCGTCCCGGATCTTGCCCCCAACAGCATTCTGATCAAGATTCGGGCGGCCAGCCTCAACTACCGCGATTTGCTGACGATGGGCGATGCAGGCGGGACGCGCGACGGCCTGACGCCCCTGTCGGATGCCGCTGGTGAGGTCATCGCGATCGGATCGTCAGTGACCAGGTGGAAAATCGGCGACCGCGTCAGCCCCAATTTCTTCCCGGCGTGGCTCGGCGGCGCATTCTCGCCAGTGCATCTGTCGAACGCACTGGGCGGCGGCCAGACCGACGGTGTGCTGTGCGAATATCTCGTGATCGATCAAGCCGCAGCGGTCGCCATTCCCGATCATCTGAGCTTTGTCGAGGCCGCCACCTTGCCCTGTGCGGGCGTGACGGCATGGCACGCGCTGTTCGAACGCGGCAAACTGACCGCTGGCGAAACCGTGCTGGTGCAAGGCACTGGCGGTGTTGCGCTGTTTGGTCTGCAACTCGCTGCGGCGCAAGGAGCCCGGGTCATTGTCACCTCGTCGTCCGATGCCAAACTCGAACGGGCGGCGGCCCTTGGCGCTTGGAAAACGATCAACTACAAAAACCAGCCTGATTGGGATCAGGCAGCGATGGCGCTGACTGGCGGCCACGGTGTGGATCATATCCTCGAACTCGGCGGGCCGGATACCTACGACCGCTCGATTGCCGCCATCGCGCCCGGCGGGAAGATTGCCCAGATCGGGGTGCTCTCCGGCTTCGGCGCGCAGCCCAATCTGACGCCGCTGCAATTCAAGAACGCCAGCATAAACGGTATCTGTGTCGGATCGGTCGAGCACTATGCGCGGCTGAACGCATTCATTGCCGAACACGCAATCCATCCCATCGTCGATCAGGTATTCGCGTTCGATGAAGCACCGCTTGCCTACGAGCAGCTTCGCGGTGCTGGCCACTTTGGCAAGATTGCGATCACTTTCGATCGCTGACCGCTTCCGACGCCGCGACCTCAATTGCCGGGAACCATGACGATGTCCAAACGTGTATTGCTGCTGCTTGCCGAAGGCTTCGAACCGCTAGAAGCCGCCGGATTTACCGATGTTCTGGGCTGGGCGAACATCGATGGCGATGAACCGATCGAACTGGTCTCGGCCGGTTTGCGGCCATGCCTTCGCGCCACGTTCGGCTTTTCGGTCGTGCCCGATGCTCTGGTTGCCGATCTCGATCTCGATACCTTCGATGCACTGGCCGTGCCGGGCGGCTTTGCCAGTGCCGGGTTTTACGAGGACGCCCTGTCTGAACCCTTCCTTGCGGTCATCCGCCATTTCGAAGCGCGCGAGAAGCCGGTGGCTTCGGTTTGCGTGGCATCGCTCGCGCTCGGCGCGGCGGGGGTTTTGCAGGGCAGGCGCGCGACCACCTACCATCAGGTGGGCGGCCAGCGCAAAGCCCAGCTTGAAGCCTATGGGGCGCAGTTCGTTGATCAGGCGATTGTCATCGATGGCAAGCTGCTGACATCAACCGGGCCCGGCACCGGGGTCGAAGTGGCTTTCGCTCTGCTGCGCCAGCTGACCTCGAAGCAGGTAGCCGATCAGATCCGCACCTTGATGCGCGTGCCGCGCCCCGATGCCATCTGGCAGATGACGCCGCAAGTTCCCACAGCATGACCCAGTGCCCGATGACGTCGCGTTCACGCCCGCTGTGAAGGCCGCGCACGCGCGCAAGGGATCGCGCGCGTTCTATCAGACCATGGAGATGGGTCAGTCGATCGATCACGGGCTCACCGCTTTCATCGCCAAAGTCTGCAGCTTCCATCTCGCTTCCGCGAGCAAGGAGGGGCAGCCATATATATCGAGGCGTGGGACACGAACTGACAGCAGCGCGTCCCGCAGATGTTCCATGCCGATGCCGTGCGTGAAGCGATTGACGAACGCGACTGGAGGATTGTGCTCCTGGAGCCCGAGCTCGCGGCATTGCGCGCTGCGCAATAGTCCCTTTCGCCTTTCTGCGGTTCTCGGCCCATCAGCCTTGGCCTAGATTTCAAGCGTTATCAGAGTCCCACTCCCATCCTGATAACCCCACCCGGATGCCTCCACCCGAGACCATCCGCATGCTGACCGGGCGGGGTCACTCCCCCTTTTGCCCCGCCCGGTCTTTCTTGTGCCATCCCGCCAATGGAGCCTGCCATGTCCCGCCCCCCGCTTCCCCCCTTCACCGAAGAAACCGCGCGCGAGAAAGTGCGTCTGGCCGAAGATGGCTGGAACAGCCGCGACGCCGCGAAAGTCGCGCTTGCCTATACCGAGGACACGACCTGGCGGAACCGCGCTGAGTTCCCGCGCGGGCGCGGTGAAGCGCAGGCGTTTCTGGAGCGCAAATGGGCAAGGGAGATCGACTACCGGCTGATCAAGGAGCTATGGGCATTCACGCAAAACCGCATCGCGGTACGCTATGCCTATGAATACCGCGACGACAGCGGCAGCTGGTTCCGCGCCTATGGCAACGAGAACTGGGAATTCGTGGAAGACGGCTTGATGCGTCGCCGTTTCGCCAGCATCAACGAACATCCCATCACCGAAGCAGAGCGTAAGTTCCGCTGGCCCTTGGGGCGCCGGCCAGACGATCATCCCGGTCTCTCTGATCTGGGTCTCTGAACTGGGGCTCTGACCGCGGTCAAGGCGCAGGCGCTACGCGCTTGCGCCTTTTGACTCCGGAAAAAGGTCCATGGCCTGAGCTTGCCAAACTATTCCGTATTCTGGAATATTCTTGCACCGCGCCGAAAGCCGGGGCACTGCTGTGCAAACACCGGACAGCGGGAAGTGGCATGGCCAAGCTTGAAGCAATGCAAACCTTCGTGAAGGTGGCGGAAACCAGCAGCTTCGCTGAGGCCGCCAGGCAGTTGCATATGAGTCCTCCGGCCGTAACGCGTGCTGTCTCGGCGCTTGAAGAACAGATCGGCACACGCTTGTTCACCCGTACGACACGAGTGGTCCGGCTGACTGAGGCCGGGAGCCGCTATTTTGAAGATTGCCGCAAGATCCTAGCCGATGTCGAGGAAGCGGAGGCTGCTGCTTCGGGGTCCTACGTCCGGCCGACCGGTGTCCTCAATGTGACGGCGTCCGTTTTGTTCGGCCAGCAGTTCATGGTGCCGATCCTGACCGAATTCCTGCGGGACCACCAGGATGTGACGGTCAGGGGCCTGTTCGTCGATCGGGTCGTCAACCTCGTCGATGAGGGCATCGATGTGGCGATCCGCATCGGCCATCTGCCGGATTCAAGCCAGAGCGCGGTAAAAGTTGGTAGGGTGCGGCAGGTGATCTGCGGCGCCCCGGCCTACTTCGCAGCGCACGGCGTGCCGCGCAGCCCCGCCGATCTGACCCAGCACAGCATCACCGCGGCCACGGGATCCTTCGCCGCGCTCGACTGGCAGTTCGGGCAGGACCAGAAGCAGCGCGTCCATGTGAAGCCGCGCTTGTTCTGCAGCACGTACGATGCGGTCATTCGCGCTGCGCTGGATGGCTGGGGGCTGGCGCGGGTGCTGTCCTATCAGATCGGTGAACATCTGGTTGCAGGCCGGTTGCAGACGGTGCTGGCTGACTTCGAGCAGGAGCCCCTGCCCATCCACATTGTCCACCCGGAAGGTCGGCGCGCATCTGCAAAAGTGCGCGCCTTCATCGATCTTGCGGCCGAGCGACTACGGGCGAACCGGTTGATCAACTAGGCGGTCGGGCTGGTGCGGCTTTCCGTTTTGCGGGCCAGCAGATAGTCGAGGGATATCCGGCCGGGACCGCGACCCATTATCGCAAGGGCCAGTGCGAACCAGCCAAGATGGGTTGAGAGGAATGCGTCGGGATAGACGAACAGCTGGATCGTCAGGGTCATGATGAACAGCCCGAGCGCTGCAAACCGTGAGCCAATTCCCAGGAGCAGCATCGCCGGCAGAAGGTGTTCGGCATAAGTCGCGAGATGAGCAGCGAGATCAGGAGCGATCAACGGCAGCCGGTATTCTTCCTCGAACAGGAAGTAGGTGTTGTCGGAAATGGTCAGCAGCCCCTCGACCTTGGTGCGGGCTGAACTCCAGAAGATCCCGGCAAGACCGCCGCGCAGGGCCAGTTGAACCAGATCGGTCGGTATTCTGTCGAGGAGGGCAACGGGGCTTGCGAGGGCGTTGGATTGCGGGCTCATGGATTTTCTCCGTGGTCGATAAGTGATGCGGGTACGAGAATTCCGGCGGCTGCCAGTTCGACAAATTGCGTCACGAGGCGGGTGGCCGCTTGCTGGTCTGCACAGTCTTCAAGCAGCGCTGCGAAACTCGATCCGTTGGCGACATGCACAAGCATCGCGTTCGCCTGTGCGTCGATCTGCATCGTCTCGACGGTTTCGATTGTGCCGCGGCGCCAGACCAGTGCAGTTTCCGGAAGCCAGTCATCCGGGGCGTGTTCGTGTTCATCCACCTGCGCTTGCCAGATCGAATGGACCGGAGAGGCTGAGGCTATGACGCGTACCGAGGGGTGCCAACGGACAGGATGTTCCAGCGCGGCCATCGCGCTCTCCGCGCCATCCACATCGAACCTGCCGGCGTCGGCTGCATGGTATGCTTGCACACGGGCAAATTCGAGGCGGGCTACGTCAGCCAGATAGGGATAGTCATCCAGTGCAGCGAAGTGCTTGATGAAGTCGGGGAACGCATCGCCATAGCGCGCCATGATGGGTGATCGGGGTGGATGCTGTTCGGCAAAAGTGCCGGCGAGCGCGGCAAAGAATTCCTCCCCGACGAGACGTTCGACCGCCGGGAATATCGAACGCAGCGCATTGCGCAGCGTGATCAGGTAGGTGTTGCGGTACACGTTGAAGCGACCACTTGCCGCACGCATGGTCGCGGCGGCTTCAGTCTGTGGGGCAAGGAGCGCCCGGGCGAGGAGCGATTGCATCACGCTACCTCGAATCGGGCTGCGCAGGCCTGAAAGTTCCGGACCAGCATGACTTCCTGCAAGAGATCCCCTAACGGTGGCACATTGTTGTCACGTTCGATCAGCACCGGCCGAGGGCCAGCGAGCGCAGTGACTTGTGCGAGGAGATCATAGACGGGCTCCGCAATCTGATCGCCATGACTGTCGATCAGGAGCGGTTGACCGGCCTCGTCCACGACACCTTCGTGCCCCGCGAGATGAATTTCGCCGACCCGCCCAAGCGGATAGCGATTGAGCCAGTCGCCAATCTCCCAGCCGTGGTTCTGGCTAGAAACGTAGAGATTGTTGAGGTCGAGCAGCAGGCCGCAACCGGTCTTGCGCGCGATTTCGCCAAGAAACTCGGCCTCGTGCCAGGTGCTGCGCCCATACTCCACATAGGTAGACGGGTTTTCCAGCAGTATGCGCCGGCCGAGATAGCCTTGCGCCAAATCGATGTGATCGATCACCCGACCCAGTGTGACGGTATCGTAGACCACCGGCAGGAGATCATTGAAATAGACCCCATCATGCGAGGACCAGGCCAGATGCTCGGAAAAGGATGCAGGCTGCGCGCGGTCCAGCAAACGGCGCAAGCGCTTGAGGTGGTCAAGGTCCAGCGGGGCTTCACCGCCAAGCGACAGGGCCACGCCATGGATTGACAGCGGCCAGGTTTCGGCAATCCGGTCAAGCAGGACGAGGTTCGGTCCGCCGTCGCTCATGAAGTTTTCGGCGTGGACTTCGACGAAGTCCACCGGCGAAGGATCGGCCAGAAGCGCTTGGCAGTGTTCGCGCTTGAGGCCGATCCCCACGCCCAGGGGCAGTCCGGCCAGCCCTGACGAGGGGATGGGCTCTTTCATGGTCGGTTGCTCCCTTGGCGTGTATCAGCGCCGAACTTCCTTGAATTCGGCAAGTTGGCCGAAGCCAGTCGACGAGGTGGCCGACTTGAGCGTGGTGCAGGTGCCCTTGGGTACCAGCTTCCAGGCGTTGCCTTGGTAGTCGCGCTTGGACGTGCCGGCGCAAGAAGTGCCAGGCCCGGCGGCGCAGTCATTGTAACCGGCCAGCGAAACGCCGAAGCACTTCTCCTGCGGCGGACGTCCTGCGGCGGAAGCCTGCGGTGCCAGACCGGCCAGCGCCGTCGCCACAGCACCGGCAATGAAGGCGGAACGGGTGATGTTCATGGTGTCAGATCCTTGAAAGGGGGAAAGCCGGCTGATGGCGGCGGGGCTAACCCCGCCGCCGGTTCTGGGCCAGTTCTGGCCCAGCGCGATCAGTTCAGCGAAGCGGGGGTCGCATTCTTGATGGTGGGCCATTCCTCGTTGGCCTTGGCGAGGTTGCCGGGAATGTCGCGCTGCCAGGCGACCGAGACGTCCGCGTTGACGTTGAGGTACAGCTTGCCATCGACGATCTTCCAGACGTTCGGATCGCCATCGAGCTTCTTGTGCAGGGCCACGCCCATGGCGCAGAAGCCGCCGTATTGCGGGGCAAAAGCGGCGGGGTTCGCCTGAAACTTGTGCAGGTTCTCGGCACTGGCGAAGTAGTAGCGCGCGCCATCATAGGTCGCCGTGAATTTCGTGCTGCCCTTCGCCGGCGCGCCTGCAGTGAAATAGGCAACCGGGTCATAGCCATGCAGCGCGATGCCCTGCTGGTCGGTGTTCACCGCGGCGGTTGAATCGTCGACAACCGCAAAAGCAGGGGTCGAGGGGATGGCGGTCGCTGCAACGACGAGGCCAAGGGCAGCAAGCAGGCTGCGGCTCGTGCGGGTGATCATGGTAGTGTCTCCAACTCTGGCCGTCGACAGATGGGACGGTCATTGGGTTTCTCCCGGTCATTCCGGGCGAGGCACTAACTAGACGCAGCAGTTCAGCGGATGAATGGACTTAGTGCGGAATGGATTGATGCGAGAATTGGAATAAAAAGGGCATGCAGGCGCAGAGACACTCGATGCGCCGGATAACGCCGGACCAAGGTCAAAGCGAGGGCATCCATCGGAAGGAGTGGGCGGATTGGATTGAACCGTTCCGGCGAACGCGAAGCGAGATGTCTCCGTAACGATTTCGAGGCTCCGATTCCGTCAGCCGTGCGCCTTCCACCGCAAAGGGGAGACAGGCAGCTTTCCGCCCTGCGAATATCGACGCTCCCGAGCTTCCCGGTTCCCCCAAGCGCGAGGACAGTCGCTTGCCCTATGCCAAGGGCTGGCGCGCTCGGGAGACCTTGCGGGCTTTCCTCGCAACCGGAGCGGTGCAGGTGCAGCGGCTCGGGGTCGATCGATATGGGAGGACGCTGGCGGTGATCCCTCGCCAGAAGTCCCGGGTCCTTCCCTTAGCCTGCCCCCCTTGCGAGGTAATTCAGCCCCCGATCCCATGCTGGTGACAGGTTCTGGAAAATGGTTGGCAAAAACCTGGCGCGCCGCTGGTGGTGATTTTGAAAAAGCGGGGCGCTCGACAATTCGCCCGCGTTCGATGCGAGCCGCCTACCGCCGCAAGTCTATCGTGGGCATATTCGTGGGCAAAGTTCCAAACCGTGAATTTTATCAAATAAAATCAAAGTTAAATGGCGGACAGGGTGGGATTCGAACCCACGGTGAGCTTCCACCCACGGCGGTTTTCAAGACCGCTGCCTTAAACCACTCGGCCACCTGTCCGCAGCGCCATGCGCGTCGGCATGCCGATAGCGGGCCGGTGGGGCCGCGCAAAGCAATTTTGCACGCCAAGGCCTGAGCGCGGTGCCTTGCGGCGCTTCCCACGCGATTCATCGATTGAGGGATTCCCAGCGCCGCCGCGCTGTGCGACTGTCATGGCACGATGCCAATGCCACTCCGTTTTCATGTTCCCCGCCTGCCTGGCCTTCTCCGGGCTGCGCTTGCCGCGCTGTTGCTATCGCTTTTGGCCGGACCCGCCGGAGCGCAGGGAGACGAGGCGGCGGCAGGTTTTCAGGGCTATCTCCAGTACCTTGCGGCCAAGGCGCGGGCGGATGGCGTGCGCGAGGAGACCATCGCCTCGGTGATGGCCGGCCTCACCGAAAACCCCCGCGTCATCGCGCTGGATCGCGCGCAGCCGGGGGCGTCCTCGTCGATCCCTGCCTTTGCCGGATATCGCCGCACGCATGTCGATGCGGCGCGAATTTCCGGAGGGCGGCGGCAGTATCTCGCCTCGGCCGAGACGCTGGCCGGCATCGAGCAGCGCTACGGCGTGCCGCCCAAGATCGTATTGGCGATCTGGGGGCATGAAACGAACTACGGTTCCTATACCGGCGATTTCGATCTCGCGCGCTCACTTGCCACACTGGCTTATGAGGGGCGGCGGCGGGCGCTGTTTGCGGAGGAGTTCATTGCGCTCCTCAAGATGGTCGACCGCGGCGTGCCGCGCGCCAAGCTTGTGGGCAGTTGGGCCGGTGCGTTCGGCAATCCGCAGTTCCTGCCCTCGGTCTATCTGCGCGTGGCGCAGGACGGCGATGGCGATGGGTTTGCCGATATCTGGGCAAGCAGGCCGGACACGCTCGCCTCGATCGCCAATTACTTCCGCGACGCCGGATGGCGGGCAGGGGAGCCCTGGGGCGTGGCGGCGGACGTGACGCTGCCGATCGACCGCCCATCGCTGGGCACGGCGCTGGCCAGCCCGCGCTGCCCGCAAGTCTTTGCGCGGCATTCGCGGTGGAAGACGGTGCGGGAATGGAAGGCGCTCGGTGTGGTGCCGCGCGCACCGACTCTGGCGGATGATACGCTCGCCAGCCTGCTCGAACCTGATGGCCCCGGCCAGACGGCTTACCTGCTAACCGGAAATTATCGAGTCATCCTCGATTACAACTGCTCGAATCTCTACGCCCTCTCGGTGGGACTTCTGGCTGATGAAATTGCCCGTTAACAGGAACAATGCGGTTCTGGCGCTGGCCTTGGTGCTGGCGCTGGGAGCCGGTTTAGCGAACGATGCGGCGGCGCGTGAGCGCAAGGCGGCGGCGCCCGATGTCATGGGGCCGGCGGGCGACTATCCGGTCACGCTGGGCGATGCCTTCGTGGTCGACGGCGTCACCTACACCCCGGCAGACACGCTGAACTACGATGCCGTGGGCAAGGCCCTCCCGATGGGCGCGGACGAAGGTGCTGCGCCGCGTATCAACGGCGCCCACCGCACGTTACCGGTCCCGAGCTATGTCGAAGTGACATCGCTTTCGAGCGGGCGGACGATCCTCGTGCGGATCGACCGGCGCGGGCCGATGAGCGGTGATGGGCTTGTTGCGCTCTCTCCGTTGGCCTGGGCGCAACTCGGCCTGCCGGGCGGTGCCTCCGCGCCGGTGCGGGTGCGGCGGGTCAATCCGCCCGAGCCCGAACGGGCGCTGCTGCGCGCAGGCCAGGCGGTGCCGCCACGTATGGATACACCGGCGGGTCTGCTGGCCGCGCTGCGCCGCAAGCTGGGGCTGGAGCCGCCCGTTGCGGACCTTCCGGTGACGATCCGTCCGGCGCAAGTCGATGGGGCAACCACCCCCCCGTTTGCGCCGCCGACCAAGTCTGCGCCGCCGGCCAAGCCTGCCCCGAAGGCGTCCCCTGTCTCCGAGAAGCCGGCTCCGAAACCCCTTGCCAAAACGGCTCCGAAGCCAGAGGCCGTCGCTCCTGCGCCAAAGCCTGCATTACCGGCCGCACCGCCAAAACGCCCTGCTGCGGCAACAGCGCGTTACTTTGTACAGATCGGCGCGTTTTCCCAGCGTTCAAATGCCGAGGCAGCTGCGCGCAAGGCGGGCGGATCGTTGGTGCAGGCAGGATCGCTGTGGCGTGTCCGCAGCGGGCCGTTTTCTGCCGGGGATGAGGCGGAACGCGGACTGGCGAAGGCGCGCGCCGCGGGCTATGCGGGTGCCCGGATCGTGCGCGACTAGTCTCGTCCGGCGCGGTCTCGCACTAAACGAGGACGGCGCTTGAAATCGAGGATCGTGACCGCTGTGCTGATCGCCGCGCTGGCCGCTCTGCCCGTGCGCGCGGCGGCTCCTGTGCCGGAGGCGGCACCGCAATCTGCGCTCGCGATGCCACAGGTTTCCGCGCCCATCGCCCTGCTGATTGATGTCAACGGTGGGCGCGTGCTGTTCGAGCGCCAGTCGCACCGGCGCTTTGTGCCGGCCTCGCTCACCAAGATCATGACGAGCTATGTCGCCTTCGAGCTGATCAAGGCGGGCAAGCTGAAGCTCGACCAGCGCTTCACGATGAGCCACGAGGCCTTCCGCAAGTGGCACCGGGTGGGCAGCACGATGTTCCTTGCCGATGGCAGCGACACATCTGTGGCCGAACTGCTGGAGGGCATTGTCACGGTTTCGGCCAACGATGGCTGCGTCGTGCTGGCGGAGGGCGTGGCGGGAAATGTCGGCGCGTTTACCGAGATGATGAATGCCGAAGCCAAGAAGCTCGGCATGAAGGACACCCACTACAACACCGCCAATGGCTGGATGGATGAGGGGGAGACGTATGTCTCCGCCGCCGATCTCGCCATTCTGAGCACCGCCCTGATCACGCGGCATCCCGATCTCTATGCACGCTTCTACGGGCACGAGAGGCTCTCCTTTCGCGGGATCGAACAGCCAAACCATAACCCGCTCTATGGCCATGTCGATGGCGCGGACGGGGTGAAGACGGGGTTCACCAACGAAGCGGGCTATGGCCTTGTCGGCTCTGCGATCCGTGACGGACGGCGGCTGATGATGGTGGTCGGAGGTTATGACCGTCCGGTTGACCGCACCAGAGAATCCCGCGCATTTCTCGAATGGGGTTTTGCGGCGTTCGAGGCGCATCCGCTTTTCGCGCAAGGGGCCAGAATCGGCACGGCCAAAGTGCAGGGCGGCGAGGTGCGCAGTGTCGGCCTCGCCGCGCCGCATCCGCTGGCGCTGACGCTGCCGAGGGGCGCTGGCGCGCGCTATGCGCTCAGTGTGCGCTACAAGGGGCCGCTGCGCGCACCGATTGCCAAGGGCGATGAAGTGGCAACCCTCGTCGTGCGAGTGCCGGGGGAAGGCGAGACGCGCCTGCCGTTGGTGGCGGCGGACGCCGTGCCCGAAGCAGGAGCGCTGGCGCGGCTGCGCAACGGCCTGCTGGCGATGCTGGGGCAATGACCGGCCAATGACCGGTAAGTTCATCGTTTTCGAGGGCGGGGAAGGGGTCGGTAAATCGACCCAGAGCCGCTTGCTGGCCGAGGCCCTGCGCGCGCGGGGGCTGGAAGTCGTCAGCACGCGCGAGCCGGGCGGCACGCCGGGTGCTGAGGCGATCCGGGCGCTGCTGCTCGACAAGGAGGGGCCTGGCTGGGGGACGCGGGCGGAAGCCCTGCTGTTTGCAGCGGCGCGCGCGGACCATGTCGAGACGCTCATCCGCCCGGCACTGGCACGCGGGGCCTGGGTGGTGTGCGACCGCTATCTGGATAGCAGCCGCGCCTATCAGGGCGGCGGCAGCGGGCTGGACGATGCCGATATACTCACCCTGCACAGGATCGGCAGCGCGGGGCTGCTGCCCGATTGCACAGTGCTGCTGACGCTCGATCCCGCCGAGGCCGCGAGGCGAGTGGAGCAGCGCGATGCCGGCGCGCTCGACCGGATCGGCGGGCGCGCGGCAGACTATCACGCGCGGGTCGCCGATGCCTTCCGCCGCTACGCCGAGGCCGAACCGGAGCGCTTCGCCCTGATTGCGGCCAACGGCGCGCCCGAGGCGGTGCATGCGCGGGTGCTGGCGGCGGTGGACAGCCTGTGTCCCTGATCGGTCATGACGAAGCGTGGAGCGTCTGGCGCGCGGCGCGGGCAGGGCAGCGCATGCATCACGGCTGGATTCTGGCGGGGCGTGAGGGTCTTGGCAAGGCCAGCTTCGCCCGCGCGGCGGCGGCGGAACTCGTCGCCGAACCGGGCGTGCCGCAGCCCGCACCGGAAATGCACCCCGACATCCACTTGCTGGAGCCGCTGCCCAGCAACGAGGATGAAGCGAAAAAGCGCGACGACGGGAAGGCCTATACCCGCAAGCGCAACATCAGCGTCGACCAGATCCGCGGCGTGCAGCGGCGGTTGGTGACGCGCCCAACGCTGGGGGCGCGGCGCGCGGTCATCATCGATGCGGCGGATGACCTGGAAAAGGGCGCCGTCAACGCACTGCTCAAGAGCCTCGAGGAACCGCCTGTCGGCACGTTCTTCCTGCTGGTGAGCCACCAGATCGGCCGTCTGCTCCCTACAGTACGGTCGCGCTGTACGGTGCTGCGGTTTCATCCGCTGGATCCGGACGAAATGGCGCGGGCGCTCACCCGGGCTGCGCCGGAATTGAGCGGAGCGGCGCTGGATGCGGCCATTTCCGCCGGAAGCGGCGCGCCCGGTGCCGCGCTTGCCTTTGCCGAGATGGGGCTTGGTACGGCTTGGCAGATCATGGTCCGGCTTGTCGCGGAAGGCGATCCCGATCTCTCGCTGCGGGGGGAGCTTTCAACCGCGCTTGGCCAGCGGCCCGATCGCGAGCGCCTGCTGGCTGCGATCGAGGCGGCGCGGCGCGTGCTGGTGGCGGCCATGGCCCGAAGCGATGACGCAACGCGCCTGCGGATCGTCGAGGCGCATGCGTCGCTGGCGACGCTCGCGGCGCAGGCGCCGACCTACAACTTCGAGCCCGCGCTGCTGCTTCTGGAAATCGGCGGCTTGCTGGCATCGGTGGTGCGCACTAGGGAGAGCGCGGCCTGAGGGAATCCGACCCCGCAGGCCTTCCCGCAGCCAAGGACAGTCGCAGCCCATGGGCGAGCCCTATTATATCACGACCGCCATCAGCTATCCCAACGGGAAGCCGCATATCGGCCACGCCTATGAGGCGATCGCCGCCGACGTGATCGCGCGCTTCCACAAGGCAATGGGGCGCGACGTGCGCTTCCAGACCGGGACGGACGAGCACGGCCTGAAGATGGCGCAGAAGGCCCGCGACATGGGCGTGACGCCGGCCGAGCTCGCTGATGAAATGACCAGTCATTTCATTGCGATGGCCGATGCTCTCAACGTCGATTACGACGTGTTCATCCGCACCACCGAGCCGCGCCACCATGCCGCGACGCAGGAACTGTGGCGGCGCATGGAAGCGAACGGCGACCTCTACCTTGATCGGTACGAGGGCTGGTACTCGGTGCGCGACGAGGCCTATTACGACGCGAGCGAGCTGATCGACGGGGAAGGGGGGGAGAAGCTCTCGCCCCAGAGCACGCCGGTCGAGTGGACGGTCGAGGAAAGCTGGTTCTTCCGCCTGTCGAAGTATCAGGAGCCGCTGCTCGCGCTGATGCGCGACAATGCCGATTTCATTCGCCCGGAAAGCCGGCGCAACGAGATGATTGCGTTCGTCAGCCAGGGGCTGCGCGATCTTTCGGTCTCACGCACCAGCTTTGATTGGGGCGTCAAGGTGCCGGGCAGCGACAACCATGTCATGTACGTGTGGGTCGATGCGCTGACGAACTACATCACCGGCCTCGGTTTTCCAGACGAATCAGGGGATTACGCGAAGTACTGGCCGGCCGATCTCCACCTCATCGGCAAGGATATCGTCCGCTTCCACACGATCTACTGGCCAGCCTTCCTTATGAGCGCCGGGCTGGCTGTGCCCAAGCAGGTTTTCGGGCATGGCTTTCTGCTCAACCGTGGGCAGAAGGAATCGAAGTCGCTCGGCAACGTGACCGATCCGCTGACGCTGGCCGAGCGGTTTGGCGTCGATGCGCTGCGCTACTTCCTGATGCGCGACGTGGTGTTCGGGCAGGACGGCTCCTATTCGCCCGAGGCGATCGTGACCCGCTGCAACGCCGAATTGGCGAACAGCTACGGCAATCTGGTGCAACGCACACTTTCCATGATTTTCAAGAACATGGACGGCGAAATTACCAAGTTTGCGAGCGCCGAGGCGGACGACCAGCTGCTCGCCACCGTGTTCGCGGCCTGTCATGACGACTTGCCGCGCGAGTTTGCCGCACTGAACTTCTCCGCCGGGATCGAGGCGTGGATGCGCGGCGTGTTCGCCTGCAACCAGTATGTCGACGAACAGGCGCCCTGGGCGCTGCGCAAGAGCGATCCGGAGCGGATGCGCGCCGTCCTCATGACACTGTTCATGGCGATCCGCGATCTCACCATCGCGATCCGACCGGTGGTGCCAACAGCGGCCGACAAAGTGCTGGATCAGCTTGGTATTCCGGGCGACGAGCGCGGCATCACCGCACTGACGCAGGCGGACTGGTTCCTCGCGCGCGTCGCCAACGGCGAGCGGCTTGCGGCACCGAGTCCGGCATTCCCGCGGCTCGAACTGGTCGAGGAAGACGCGGGCTGATGCTGATCGATTCGCACTGCCACCTCAACTACAAGGGCCTGATCGAAACGCAGGCCGAAGTGCTGACGCGCGCCCGCGCGCGCGGGGTGCAGGGTTTCCTCAATATCTCGACACGGCAGAGCGAATGGGATGCGGTGGTAGCGACGGCACACCGCGAGGCGGACGTCTGGGCCAGCATCGGTATCCACCCGCACGAGGCCGATGCACACGCCGATCTTGGCGCGGAGGCGCTGCGGGCGGCATCCTCCGATCCCAAGGTGATCGCGATCGGTGAGACCGGGCTCGACTACTTCTACGATCATTCCGACCGGCAGGTGCAGCAGGACCTGTTCCGCGTACATATCGGCGTGGCGCGCGAAACCGGCCTGCCGATCGTGATCCACACGCGCGATGCCGAGGATGACACGCTGCGGATCCTCAGCGAGGAAATGGCCAAGGGTACGTTCCCGGCGTTGATCCATTGCTTCACCGCGAGCGCGGAATTCGGCCGGGCTGTGCTCGCGCTTGGGCTCACGATCTCGATCTCGGGCATCGTGACCTTCAAGAATGCCAAGGACTTGCAGGCCTTTGCTGCCGAAGTACCCGATGATCGGCTGCTGGTTGAAACCGATTCCCCGTTCCTCGCGCCGGTGCCGCATCGGGGGAAGGTCTGCGAGCCGGCATTTGTTTCCGATACTTGCGCCTTTGTCGCCCAATTGCGGGGGACGACGGCGGAAGCGGTTGCCGAACAGACGGGCGCCAATTTCTTCCGCCTGTTTGGCAAGGCGCGGGCATGAAACTGACTGTCCTGGGGTCCGGGACATCCACGGGCGTGCCGCGCATCGGCAATGATTGGGGTGATTGCGATCCCGAGGAACCGCGCAACCGGCGCACGCGGGTCGCGATCATGGTCGAAGGCGTGGATGGCGGACGGATCCTCGTGGATACGCCCACGGACTTGCGCCACCAGTTGCTCGCGACCGGAATCGGGCGGATCGATGGCGTGGTGTGGACGCATGACCATGCCGATCACACGCACGGCATCGATGACCTGAGGCCGCTGCGCATGGGTCGCGGTGCGCCGATCCCCGGCTATGCCGCGGATGAGACGGTGCGACGGTTGCGGCTGCGCTTCGGTTATGTCTTTGCAGGGCAACATGGCTATCCGACGATCTGCAATCTCGACAATCTGGACCGTGTACGGATGGTCGCCGGCATTGGCGTAACGCATTGCCAGATGCCGCATGGTCCTGCGCAGACGACCGCTTTCCGCTTTGATCAGGACGGAAAGTCAATCGGTTACGCGACGGACTTCAGTGCGATTACCGGCGAGATGGTGGCACTGTTCGACCGGGTCGATGTGCTAGTGGTCGATGCCTTGCGCCGGCAGCCGCATCCCACGCACGCGCATTTGGCGATGTCACTTGAGCTGGTCGAAGCCTGCCGCGCGGGCCGCGCTGTGCTGACGCATCTCGACAAGAGCATGGACTACCGGACATTGTGCGATGAAACACCGGGGCACGTCGAGCCCGGCTATGACGGGATGGAAATCGAGCTGTGACACCGGACAAGTTCGTCGCACTGATCGGGATCGTGATGGCGCTGGTGCTTGTCTTGGCAAACGGCAGGTTGCGCGGGATGAAGCCGTCGTCGGGCATGATGATGGCTGGGGCTTGGGTTGTGATTATCCTGGCGGCAGCGCTGGCGTTTGCGGGGTATCGGCGCTGAGTCGTCACTCTTTCATTTAACATAATAAATATTATCGAACTCAAGGATCGGTCCTTATGCGCGTCTCTCCCGAGGTCTCCCCCGCTATGGATGCAGCCGCAGTTTCGGGAATTGCTCGGCTTCTGGCGATCATGGCGCGGCTCCGCGATCCCGCGACGGGCTGCGAATGGGACGTTGCCCAGAACTTCCAGACCATTGCGCCCTATACGATCGAGGAAGCCTACGAAGTGGCCGATGCGATCGAACGTGATGATCTGGCCGCGCTGTGCGAGGAACTCGGCGATCTTCTGCTCCAGGTCGTGTTCCATGCGCGCATGGCCGAAGAATTGGGCGCGTTCGATTTTGATGGCGTGGCCCACGCCATCTCGAACAAGATGACCGAGCGGCATCCCCACATTTTCGACAATGCGGCCGATCACGGCCAATCGCGTGAAGTGCGCTGGGAAGCGCAGAAGGCCGCCGAACGCGAAGCCAAGGGCGCAATGAGCGCGCTCGACGGCGTGGCGCTGGCGCTGCCCGCGCTGATGCGCGCGGAAAAGCTCCAGAAACGCGCCGCTCGGGTGGGCTTCGACTGGCCGGACACCGAAGGCCCGCGCGCCAAGGTGATCGAGGAGATCGGAGAGCTGGCTGCCGCCACGAACGCGGCCGAGCGGCTCGATGAAGCCGGTGATCTGCTCTTCGCCGCGGTCAATCTGGTGCGCAGATATGGGATCGCGCCAGAGGATGCGCTCCGCCATGGCAATGCCAAGTTCGAACGGCGGTTTCGTGGGATGGAAGCGCTGGCGGGATCCGATTTCCCCTCGCTTTCGCTCGAAGCGCAGGAAGCGCTGTGGCAGCAGGTCAAGGCCGCCGAGCGCTGACGCTTAAAGCTGGACGAAGCGCCCTAGCTCTCGCGGCGTCAGGCGCACGGTCAAACGCTGCACCGGCGCACCATTTTCGTCCTCGATCTGCACCTCGGACATCACTTCGCCGTGTGCGTGAAGCCACGCAAGCTTCTGGCCGTCCGCCATCGGCACCGAGAGTTCGAGTATCCGCGCGCCGCCGGTAAGCAATTCGCTCAGCAGCGCAACGAGCTTCTCGACCCCCTCGCCCGTTTGCGCCGAGATTGGCACGACCTGCCGATCGGGCACCCCGGCGGCAATCAGATCGCGGCGCATGGCGCTGTCATCTTCAGAGAGCAGGTCCCACTTGTTCCACGCCTCGATGATCGGAACCGACGCCCCCTCCTCCCCGATCACCCCCAGATCGGCGAGGATTTCCTCGACCTCGAGCTTCTGCGCGGATGTGGCGGGATTGGCGATATCGCGCACGTGGACGATGACGTCAGCCGCAGTGACTTCCTCCAGCGTCGCCCGGAAGGCGGCAACAAGCTGCGTCGGCAGTTCCGAAATGAACCCCACCGTGTCGGAGAGGATCGCCTTTTCGAGGCCCGGCAGGCGGATTGCCCGCATCGTGGGATCGAGCGTGGCGAAGAGCAGGTCCTCGGCCATGACATCCGCACCGGTCATGCGGTTGAAAAGCGTCGATTTTCCTGCGTTGGTATAGCCAACGAGCGCAATCACCGGCCACGGCGCGCGCTGGCGGCGCTCGCGGTGGAGCGTGCGGGTGCGGCGGACTTGTTCGAGCTCGCGCCGGATGCGGGCCATGCGGCCACGGATCAGGCGGCGGTCGGCCTCGATCTGCGTTTCGCCCGGACCGCCGAGGAAGCCGAAGCCGCCGCGCTGGCGTTCAAGGTGGGTCCAACTGCGCACGAGGCGGCCAGCCTGATAATCGAGGTGCGCGAGTTCAACCTGCAGCCGTCCCTCGGCCGTGGCGGCTCGCTCGCCGAAGATTTCGAGGATCAGCCCGGTGCGGTCGATCACCTTGCGTTCGAGCTTGTCCTCGAGGTTGCGCTGCTGGATTGCCGAGAGCGCGCCATCGACGATGACGAGTTCGGCATCAGACTGCGCAATGGCGACGGCAATCTTCTGGACCTGACCTTCGCCGAACAGGGTGGCGGGGCGGACCGTGCGGATTGGCAGCGCGAAGGCATCGACAACATCAATGCCGATCGCGCGGGCCAGCCCCTGCCCTTCTTCCAGACGGGATTCGGCGTCCAAACCGCCACGCTGGCGCAAATCGGGGAGGACAACGACGGCGCGGGCGCCGCGTGTCACTTCCCCGACAAGCTCGGTTTCCCGGCCGAATTCAAATCCGCTCATGCGGTTCGGCCTGTTTCAATGGTCAGGATGGTTCGCCGTCCCACTCACCGGAAAGGTCGACGTGGCCAGCGGGCTGGATCGTCGAAACAGCATGCTTGTAGGCGAGCTGCACATAGCCTTCGCGTTCAAGCAGCATGCAGAACAGATCGTAGGCAGCAACGCGGCCCTGAAGCATGACGCCGTTCACCAGAAACATCGTCACCTGCACGCCGGCATCGCGCACACTGGAGAGGAACACGTCCTGCAGCAGTCGCTTCTTCGCACCTTCGTCGTTGCTCGGCGCAAAGTGCGCGGCGGCAAGCTGCTGGCCCGGCATGATCGTCGAGATCGCATGCTTGTAGACCAGCTGCGACTGGCCATCGCGGCGCAGAAGAATGGAGAAGTTATCGAACCAGGTGACAATGCCCTGCAACTTGACGCCCTTCACGAGAAACATGGTGACGGGAATCTTGTTCTTTCTCAAGAAGTTGAGGAATACATCCTGAAGGTTCTGTCCCTTTCCGGCAACGAGCGAAACCGGCGGCGTTGCGGCGGCTTCGGGTGCGGGGGCGGTTTCAACCTTGGTGCGCGGGCGCGCAGAGAGGGTTCTGCCGGTCATTTTGGTATGTCCTTTCGTCTTTTTTTTGGTGCCGTAACGCTCTCGGGCGTTCAGACACGATCTGGCAGGGCCCGCACTCACCCTATTTCTTCATCGGCCAAAGCCGAATCTGATCAAGGGTTTGCGCGGCGCCACAGCCGGTCAGCAACCATCATCCTATGCCGGGTTCATGTCTTAGTATAGGGGCAAAATGGAGCAATCTGCGCGCCCGCGTGCTCTGGGCCCGCTCTGGGACAGCTCAATCCAGCTCTTCGTCCTCGCGCCGCTCGGCCATGCCGAGCAGCTTCAGCTTGCGGTGCAAGGCCGAGCGCTCCATGCCGATGAAGCTCGCGGTCTTCGAGATGTTCCCGGAAAACCGCCGGATCTGGACCTTGAGGTACTCGCGCTCGAAATTCTCGCGCGCCTCGCGCAGGGGCACCCCCATCAGCGCCGAAGTGCTTGAATCGCCGCCAAGCCGGGTGGTGACGATTTCGGCCGGCAACATATCTGCATCGATGCGGGTGAGCCGCTCGCGCGGGGCAAGAATGATCGTGCGCTCGACCACGTTGCGCAACTGGCGCACGTTGCCGGGCCAATCGTAGCTCTGCATCGCGGCGATAGCCTCGGGCGAGATCGCGGGTGGCTGCACGCCCTGTTCGTTGGCGTAGCGCGAGAAGAAATGGTCCGCGAGCGCGGGGATATCCTCGCGTCGCTCGATCAGTGATGGGATCGAGACGGGGACTACATTGAGCCGGTAGAAAAGGTCTTCGCGGAAGCGGCGCTCGGCGATTTCCTTTTCGAGCGGGCGCGAGGTGGAGGAAACCACGCGCACATCGACGCGGATCTGGCGGTGGCCGCCCACGCGCACGAACGATTGTTCGGTGAGCACGCGCAAGATGCGGGCCTGGCTGGAGGCGGGCATTTCCGCGACTTCGTCAAGAAACAGCGTGCCGCCGTCGGCCATTTCGAGCAGCCCGGCGCGCACCAGTTTGCCGTCGATTTCCTCGCCGAACAGTTCCTGCTCGAAGCGTTCCGGGGTGATACGGGCGGAATTGACAGTGACGAAGGCGTGATCGGCGCGCGGGCTCCACGAATGGAGCAGGCGCGCGGCGACTTCCTTGCCCGAGCCTGCCGGGCCGGTGATAAGGAGGCGGCTTCCGGTGTTGGCCACGCGCTTCAACGTTGCGCGCACGGCATTGATCGCACTGGAATTGCCGGTGAAGCCATCGGCCATCGAAAGGCCCTGCCGTAGCCGCGCGTTCTCGCGGCGCAGGCGTTCGGTCGCGGTCGCGCGCTCGACAAGGAGCAGCAGGCGCTCGGCCTCGAACGGCTTTTCGAGAAAATCCATCGCGCCGCGCCCGATCGCGGAGACTGCGGTATCGATGTTGCCGTGGCCGGAGAAGATGATCACCGGCAGTTCGGGTTCGCGCTTCTTGATCTCGTCGAGCACTTCAAGCCCGTCCATCGGGCTGCCGTGCAGCCAGACGTCGAGGAGGACGAGGCTGGGTCGGCGCTCGTCCACCGCGGCGAGCGCGGCGGTGCTGTCGGCCGCGGTGCGGCAGCCGTAGCCTTCGTCGCTGAGCACGCCGGCGACAAGTTCGCGGATATCGCGTTCGTCGTCCACGATGAGGATATCGAGTGCCATTGGTCGGTTGGTCCTGAAGGTCTGGTCTAGCGGTTGACGGGAATGGGCGTGGCAGGGGCTACCGGCGTATCGGTGACGGCCTCTGCCGCGGTGGGATTGCGGGCAAAGCGCATGATGACCGAAGTGCCGCCCGCTTCATTGGGAGCGAACGCCATGGCGCCGCCGTGCTCCTCGACGATCTTGTTGACGATCGCGAGGCCGAGCCCGGTGCCCTTCTCGCGCGTCGTCATGTAGGGTTCGAGAATGCGGTCGCGTTCGGCCGGCAGGCCCACACCATTGTCGGCGATGGTAACGGTGACGGCATGACGGTCTGCGGCGAGGCTCACCGCGATGCGGCCGCGATAGGCGATATCTTCCGCCTTGGCGCGTTGCTCGATTGCTTCGATGGCGTTCTTGAGCACATTGGTCATCGCCTGGCCGATCTGGTGGCGGTCGGCCTCGACAGGCACCTGCGCCTCGCCCTCGAAGGTGAAGGTGATGTCGCTGTGTGCCACTTCCTGCAGGAACAGCGCCTGCCGGACGAGGTCGCTGGCATCCTCTGCGCGGAACACCGGCTTGGGCAGGCGCGCAAACGAAGAAAACTCGTCCACCATCTGCCTCAGATCGCCAACCTGGCGGATGATCGTGGCGGTCAGTTCCTCGAACAGTTCGGGGTCGGTCTCGATCTGGCGGCGGTAGCGGTGCTTGAGGCGCTCGGTCGCCAGCTGGATCGGGGTCAACGGGTTCTTGATCTCGTGCGCGATGCGGCGGGCAACGTCGGACCATGCCGCGCGGCGCTGGTCGAGCAGCTGGCGGGTGATGTCCTCGAAGGTGATTACGTGGCCGTTGCGGTCTGCCGTGACCTTGACGGCCAGTGTCAGCAGGTCCCCGCCCTTGGCATAGTGAACAACGCCGCTGCGCTCGCCGCCGGCGACGAACTGGGCCAGTTGCGGCGCGATATCGGCCAGCGGTGCGCCGATGGGATTGGGGACGTTCTCATCCGCCCGCGCCGGCTGCAGCAAGGTCTGGGCCGAGCTGTTCATCAGGCGGATCGCGCCTTCGCGGTCGATCGAGACGATGCCCGCCGTGATCGATTCCAGCACCGCTTCGATGAAGGCGCGGCGCACCTCGAGCTGGGCATTGGCGCTAACGAGGGCCTGGGTCTGCGCCTCCAGCTGCGCGGTCATGCGGTTGAACGCGCGCGCAAGCAGGCCAACCTCATCGGTACCGTTGCCGGGCTGTACGCGCATCTCGAAATTGCCGCTGCCGACGTTACGCGCGGCCGAGACGAGTTCGATCAGCGGGGCCACCTGCCGGTCGGCAAAGCGCAGCGCGACCCATACGGCGAGCGCAACGAGCGCAAGGCTGATTACCAGCAGCGCGATGTTGAACCGCAGCTGCAGCGCGCGGGCGCGGCGGGAGAGGAAATCGTAGGCCTTGAGCACGCTTTGCGCACGCTGCCACTGGTTGAGCGCCAGCTGATCGGAATTGCGGGCAACATAGAGGTAGATGCCGCGCGTCCGGTCGACCGGGGTGACGGCCTCGATCCGGGCGGCCGAAGCGGTGACGACTACGGGCTCGCCCCCATCGATCCGCGCGAGCTCAGCCGGCGTGATCCGCTCGCGCTGCTCGCTGCGCGCCTGATCGACGATGGCAGCGGTACGCAGGGTGCCGTCAGGGCCCTTTTCGATGATCGCGGATTCGTTGAGCCTGCGGTTGATGACCTGCCACGAATAGCCCTCGGCGAACTCCTGACTGGTGATCGCTGCCTGCCCAAGATAATCGCGCAGGTCCCCCGCCATCGCAACGCTTTCGTTGCCAACATCGCGCAGCTTGTCCGCATAGTAGCCCCGCGCGAGGCTGTTGGCATTCTCCAGCATGCCGCGCGAGTTGTCTGAGAACCAGAACTCGACCCCTGACTGGAACAGCAGCGAGGCGAAAACCACCACGAGCAGCGTGGGGATCGCGGCGATGAGCGAGAAGAGCCAGACGAGCCGCACGTGGAGCCGCCCACTGCTTCCCAGCACGCTGCGCGCCGCGCGGCGCAGCGCGAGCCGGCGGCCGATGAGCACGATCAGTGCCATCGCGGGCACAAGAGTACCGATCAGCAGGCTGGCGGTGAGCCGCGAGGGCAGCAGTTGGTTGGCGTTGCCGTTGGAGGAAAGCGCCATCCAGGTGACAGTGACCATCAGCGCCAGCGCCATGGTCGCGGTCATTTCCAGCAGCCGGAAAACGTTGGCGCGGCGCATCATCACCAGAAGGCGGCGATACCACCTCGGTGAGCGCCGCATGCCGCCTTTGCCGTTCTGAACCATCGTTGCGGATGTACAACACTGCTGTTGCACCATTGCAAGCCGAATCGACGAAGCAACCTATAATCGCGGCAAACGACATGTGGCCCCCGGGTGACGGGGGTCCAGAAGCCGTCAGCCGCGCGCGACCGCTTCTTCTGGATCGATCGACAGTTCGGACAGGCGCTTGCGCAGCGTGTTGCGGTTTATCCCGAGCAGGCGCGCAGCGCGCAGCTGGTTGCCGCCGGTGGCCGCGAGCGCATGCAGGAACAGCGGGCGCTCGAACGCGGCAAGGGCGGCACTGTAGAGTTCGCCCTCGCCCGGCTTTTCCTGCGCGAGCCAGTTGGCCAGCGCTTCGGCGAAATCAGCGGCGACTGCCGGTGAAGCAAGGCCGGGTTGCGGCTGCGCGCGGTCCTGCGCCAGCAGCGGCTCGATGGTCGCCGCATCGATCACTTCGTCGCGGGCGAGCAGCGCGAGGCGATAGACGAAATTGCGCAGCTCGCGCACGTTGCCGCGCCAGGGCTGGCGTGCCAGCAGCGCGGCACCGGCTGCGGTAAGCTGGCGGCGGGGCAGCCCCTCACCCGCCGCGCGGACGAGGAAGTGGCGGGCCAGCGCTTCGATGTCGTCGGCCCGCTCCCGCAAGGGCGGCAGCGAAATCGGCACGACAGCGAGCCGGTAGTAGAGATCCTCACGGAACATGCCGGCGGCGATCATCGGTTCAAGATCGCGGTTGGTTGCCGCGACGATGCGGCAATCGAGCGTGATTTCCTCGGTCCCGCCGACACGGCGGATGCGGCCCGATTGCAGCGCACGCAGCAGCCGGGTCTGCGCTTCGAGCGGCATATCGCCGATCTCGTCGAGGAAGAGCGTGCCGCCGCGCGCTTGCTCGAACTTGCCGATGCGGCGGGTGACGGCCCCGGTAAAGGCGCCCTTCTCGTGGCCGAACAGCTCGCTTTCAATGAGGTCGCCGGGAATGGCGGCGGTATTGACGGCCACAAAGGGCCCCGCGCTGCGCTTGCCGAGCTGGTGGATCGCCTCGGCCACCAGCTCCTTGCCGGTGCCGGATTCGCCCAGGATCAGCACGGTCAGATCATTGCGCAGCACTCGCGTGATCATCCGATAAACCGTCTGCATCGCAAGGCTGCGACCGACGAGTGGCAGGCCGGGCGCAACGTCCTCGGCCACGTCATCGAGGCTGGCGCTCTCGCTGGCGCCAATCGCCTGCCGTACGGTGCGGACCAGTTCATCGAGATCGAAAGGCTTGGGGAAGTATTCGAAAGCGCCGGTATCGCTTGCGCGCACAGCTGTATCGAGCGTGTTTTGCGCAGACAGGATGATCACCGGCATGTGCGGGGCAGCCTCGCGCACGCGGCCCAGCGTTTCCATGCCGTCGCCGTCGGTCAGCACCACGTCGGTGAGCATCAGGCCGTACTGTCGCTCCGCGAGCAGCCCGTCACGATCGGCAATCGAAGCGCAACGAAAGACATCATAACCTTCGGCCTCGAGCGCGGCGGTGATGACGAGCGCGATGGAGGCATCATCCTCCACGAGCAGAATGCGGCTCTTCATGGCTTGGCGCTTCCGGCGACGGGCAGGTGCAGGCGAAAGTGCGTCCATCCGCGCAGATCGTCGCGGTCGTGCGTCACGCGCCCGTTCATTTCGCGCACCAGCTTCTGGACGAGGGCAAGGCCAAGGCCCTGCCCGTTTTTCTTGCCCGTCACGAAGGGATCGAAGATGTGATCGCGCAGCGCCGGATCGATGCCGGGGCCATTGTCGCTGACGCGCAGCTCGATCGGCAGGCGCAGCGGCTTGCCGCCCGGACCTGCGTGGAGCTGAATGCCGCTGGCAAAGCGCGTCCGCACGGCAATGCGCGGCTCGCGTGCGGTTTCGCAAGCCTCCCGCGCATTGGTGAAAAGGTTGAGCAGAACCTGCACTAGTGCATCGGGATTGGCCATGACCGGCGGGAGCGAGGGATCGAACTCCTCCTCGACCACGAACCCGCCATGTCCGGCGGCCACCACGGCCTGTGCGCGGCGCACCGCTTCGTGGAGATTGCAGGCCGTTCCCGGCTCGCGGCCCCGGCGGGAGAGCGACTGCATCTGGTCGACAAGCTTGGCGATGCGGTCGACTTCGCCGGTTATCAGTTCGGTCAGCGCACGGTCGGTTTCGCCCAGCTTGCGACCGAGCAGCTGCGCGGCGCCGCGGATACCGGCGAGCGGGTTCTTGATTTCGTGGGCGAGCACTTCGGGCGCGCGCAGCGGCGTGCCCTCCCCCGCCCCGGCACCGCCGCCGTCGCCGGAAAGCGCCTCCACACCGACACCTTCGCTGAGTGCGAGAAGCTGCCAGCCCGGGCAATAGGCAACCGGCGATGTCATGACGTCAATCCGGCGCGCGGGCGCACCGAGGATGCGGACGAGCGAATCGCGTGCCAGAAGCTGGGCCTCACCCTCGGCGAGGCGGCGCAGGATCAGCGGCTCTTCGAAGGCGAACACATCCTCAACAGCCTTGCCGAAGAGCCTGCGGGCGCCCTGCCCTGCCAGTTGTTCGGCGGCGGGGTTGGCGGCGGCGATGGTCAGATCGGGCGCAAGCGTGAACACCGCCAGCGGAAGGCTGGCAACGATGCGCTTGGCATCGGGCCGCGAGCTGTCGCCGACCTTGCGCCAGTCGGCCGGACCGCTCATGCCGCCGCGCGGTTTGCGGGGGCAGCCATGGCGCGGCCGTAGAATTCAGCCAGTGCGGCGAGCACGGCCTTGGGATCGTCGATGAAGTTCACGCGGTTGCGGAATTCGGCCGAACCCGGGATGCCCTTGGTGTACCAGCCGAGGTGCTTGCGCGCCATGTTCACGCCTGTAACCGTGCCATAGTGCTCGAGCATTGTGTGGTAATGCTCTGTGATCAGGGCATATTGTTCGGCGATGGCAGGGTCCGGGCGATTTTCGCCGGTATCCAGCCAGTGCATGACCTGGCCGAGCAGCCAGGGGCGGCCATAGGCACCGCGCCCGATCATCAGGCCGTCTGCGCCACTCTGTTCGATGGCCTGCGCGGCATCCTCGATCCCGCAGATGTCGCCATTGACGATCACGGGGATCGAGACGGCGTCCTTCACGCGGCGCACGAAGCGCCAGTCGGCCGAACCCTTGTACATCTGGTTGCGGGTGCGGCCGTGGACGGTGATCATCTGCGCGCCAAGATCCTGCGCAATGCGCGCAAGCTCGGGGGCATTGAGGCTATCATGGCACCAGCCCATGCGCATCTTGACCGTGACCGGAACCTTGACCGCCTTGACCGTCGCCTCAATCAGCGCGGTGGCGAGCGGGATGTCGCGCATCAGCGCCGATCCGCAATCGCCGCTGACGATCTTGCGCACCGGGCAGCCCATGTTGATATCGATGATCGCCGCGCCCTTGGCTTCGGAAATCCGCGCCGCTTCGGCCATTTGCGCGGGCTCGTTGCCCATGAGCTGCATCGAGACAGGCTCTTCGGTCGGGTGCCAAGCGGCCTTCTGGATCGACTGGCGCGTCTCGCGGATCGCGGCAGGGCTGGCGATCATCTCGGTCACGTTGAGGCCCGAGCCGAAGCGGCGGACCATGGTGCGGAACGGCAGATCCGAAACGCCCGTCATCGGCGCGAGCACCACGGGCTGCGCGATGCGCAAGGGGCCGACCATGATCGGCTTGAGCTCGGGCGGGGCGGGAAGTTCACTCATCAGGGTCTGCCTAAAAAAGAGGCATGCGCTTAGTCGATTGCGCGGTTTGCGGCAAGGACTGTAAGGGGCGGTGCATGAACGCGCCTTCCCCCGCATCCGTTGCCGCTGTTGTCGTTGCTGCCGGCCAAGGCCTGCGCGCGGGCGGAACGGTGCCGAAGCAGTTTGCGCAGTGGCGCGGAAAGCCGCTGGTGCGGCATTCGGTCGATGCGCTCGCCAAAGCCGGGGTTTCGCCCATCGTGGCGGTGATCCCCGCGAACTGGGAAGACACCGCAGCGGAAGCGCTCGCCGGGGTGCCGGGCGTTCGTTTCGTCCACGGTGCGGCGAGCCGGCAGGGATCGGTGCGCGCGGGGCTGGAGGCGCTGGCAGGCGATGCCCCCCGCCATGTGCTGATCCACGATGCGGCGCGGCCCGATCTCCCCGAAACGGTGATTGCGGCACTTGTGGCGGCGCTCAAGGGCCAGCCCGGCGCCATTCCGGTGCTGCCGGTGGTGGACAGCGTGGTGCGCGGGGCGGACGGTCTGCGCGGGGCCTTTGTCGAGCGCGATGGCCTCTACCGCGTGCAGACTCCGCAGGCCTTCAGCTTCGATGCGATCCTTGCGGCGCACCGGGCGTGGGACGGGGCTGCGGATGCAGGTGATGATGCCACCGTTGCCGAAGCGGCGGGACTGGCGGTCGCACTCGTTCCGGGTGACGAGCGGCTCAAGAAAGTGACCTTTGCGGAAGATCTGAAGGATGACGGCATGATACACCCCGCCGTGCGCACCGGCATGGGCTACGACGTTCACCGCCTTGCCGAGGGCGAGGAACTCTGGCTCTGCGGCGTGAAAATCGAGCATTCCAAGGGGCTTGCGGGGCACTCTGATGCTGATGTTGCGATCCATGCGTTGGTCGATGCACTGCTCGGTGCGGTGGCGGCGGGCGATATCGGCGATCACTTCCCGCCTTCGGATCCGCAGTGGCGGGGGGCCTCGTCCGATCTGTTCCTTGCCCATGCGGGAACACTGGTGGCCGGGGCGGGTTATGCCATCGGCAACGTTGATGTCACGATCATCTGCGAGGCTCCGCGTATCGGTCCGCACAAGGCGGCCATGCGGGCACGGCTCGCTTCGATTCTGGCGATTGACATAGCCGCAGTGAGCGTCAAGGCGACGACCACCGAGCGGCTCGGCTTCACCGGTCGCGGCGAAGGGATTGCGGCGCAGGCGGTGGCCACTGTCATCGCGCGCGGCTGAAGGAGTAGCGGTTGATGTCGCTGATACGGAACCTGGTCTGGGGCGCGGCGCTCGTCTCGCTGGGCGCAGCCGAAGTGGCGGCTGCGCAGGAACCGGCCTGCCTCAGTGAGCGCGAGGTGACGAGCCTTGTGACCTATGCGCTGCCGGTGGTGATGAATTCCACGATGAGGGCCTGCCGGCCGCAGCTCTCTCCGCAGGGCTATTTCGCGACACAGGGAACCTCGCTGGTGCAGCGCTATGCGGTGCGCAAGAGCGCGGCCTGGCCGGAAGCGCGCGCGGCGCTGGTCAAGCTCGGCGGCAATGACGACAAGCTCAAGGACATCGTCTCGAACCTTTCGGACGAGGCGCTGCAGCCTTTCGCGGAAGGCATGGTCTCGGTCGTGGTAACCAAGGGAATCAAGCCGGGCCAATGCAAGGCGATCGAGCGCGCGACGTGGCTGCTATCGCCCCTGCCCCCCGAAAACACGGCGGAACTGGTGACGTTCATCCTCGTTCTCTCGGACAAGCCGCAAGTGCGCGGCGCGGTGGGCGCGGCGAAGAAGTCCGACCTGCCGATCTGCCCGGCGGCCTGACCATGGACACGCTGCTTCCCCTTGAACTGACCACGCTTGCTGCGCGGGTGATTGCCGAAAACAAGGCTGCGGGCCGGATGGTGGCCGTGGCCGAAAGCTGCACCGGCGGGCTTGTCGCGGCGGCGCTCACCGAGATTGCCGGCTCGTCCGCAGTGGTCGACCGGGGTTTCGTGACCTATTCGAATGAGGCCAAGCACGAGATGCTCGGCGTCTCGACCGACCTCATCGACACGTTCGGTGCGGTTTCGGTGGCGGTCGCCTGGTCGATGGCGCAGGGCGCGCTCAAGCATTCGCGCGCGGCAGTGGCCGTGGCGATCACCGGGATCGCCGGGCCTGACGGCGGAACCGAGCAGAAGCCGGTCGGCACGGTGGTATTCGCCAAGGCCGAGCGCGGCGAGGACCCTGAGGCGGTGGTTGCCGAACAGAAAGTGTTCGAAACCGCCAAGACCCGTGCCGACGTGCGCCTTCAGGCCGCGCTGGTCGCGCTCGAGCTTCTGCTACCGTAGACCTTTTCCGCACGCGTTTCGAACGCGGCGACCATCTTGCGGAACGCGCGGTCGAGGTACTGGCCGGCGAGCGCTTCGAGGATCGCGCTGCGGAAGGTGAAATCGACGTTGAAGTCGATCACGCAGCCGCCTTCTTCGTCCGCGCGGAACTCCCAGGTGTTCGAGAGACGCTTCAATGGCCCATCGAGATACTCGACCGCGATACGGTTCGGGCGCTCCTTGATGACGCGCGAGGTGAACTTTTCGCGCAGCGCGCTGAAACCGACCATCATGTCGGCCACCATCTCGGTCTCGCTATCGGACTTGATGCGCGTGGCGACGACCCAGGGCAGGAACTCCGGGTAGCGCTTCACGTCGGCGACGAGATCGAACATCTCCTCGGCCGACCAGGCAAGCCGCCGCTGCTGGTTGATCACCGGCATGGGATCAGCCCCTCGCGGCGGCCTTGGCGAGCTGTGCTTCGCGGGCTGCGCGCATTTCGGCGAAATCTTCGCCCGCGTGGTAGCTGGAACGGGTCAGCGGACTCGCGGCTACTTGCAGGAAGCCCTTGGCGCGGGCGATCGCGCCATAGGCGGCGAAGGCTTGCGGTGTCACGAAATCGATAACCGGCGCGTGCTTGGGCGTGGGCTGGAGGTACTGGCCCATGGTCAGGAAATCGATCCCGGCAGAGCGCATGTCGTCCATCACCTGATGCACCTCAAGCCGCTGTTCGCCAAGTCCGAGCATGACGCCCGACTTGGTGAACACGCGCGGATCATGGTGCTTTACTTCCTCCAGCAACCGAAGCGAGGCGTAGTAGCGCGCGCCGGGGCGGATCGTGGGATAGAGGCGCGGCACAGTTTCGAGGTTGTGGTTATAGACGTCGGGCCCCGCGGCCATGATCGCCTCAACCGCCGCGCGCATCTTGCCGCGAAAATCAGGAGTGAGAATCTCGATCGTGGTGTTCGGCGTTGCAGCGCGCAGGGCCTGAATGACCTTGACGAACTGGCCCGCGCCGCCATCGGGCAGATCGTCGCGGTCAACCGAGGTCACCACGATATGCTCAAGGCCGAGTTTGGCGGCGGCTTCGGCGACATGGCCCGGCTCGCTCGCGTCGACCTTGCGCGGCATGCCGGTCTTGACGTTGCAGAACGCACAGGCGCGCGTGCAGACATCGCCGAGGATCATCACCGTTGCGTGCTTCTTCGTCCAGCACTCGCCGATGTTCGGGCAAGCCGCCTCTTCGCACACGGTGTTGAGCCCGAGGCTGCGCATGAGGCCACGCGTTTCCTCGTAACCCTTGCTGGTCGGTGCCTTGACCCGGATCCAATCGGGCTTGCGGGGGCGCGCAGGTCGATCGAGTTCTGGGCGATCTGGCGCGGCAATCGGGGACTGATCGTTCATGGCGGTTCAGATAGGCGCATGAAGCATGACTTGAAAGATGCATTCGTAGGCGGCAACAGGTCGCTTATGGCCAAACCCTTCTCCCCCGAGCTTGATCACCTGATCGAAGGCTATCGCCGCTTTCGCACAACTGGCTGGACCCCGCGCCTTGAGCGATGGCACCAGCTGCGCGAAGGGCAGGAACCGCCGGTGATGGTTATTGCCTGTTCGGACAGCCGGGTGGACCCGGCGCAGATCTTCGATACCGACCCCGGCGAGATGTTCGTGGTGCGCAATGTCGCCGCGCTGGTGCCGCCGTTCGAGACGTCGCCCGGCTATCACGGTGTATCCGCCGCGCTCGAATTTGCGGTGCAGGTACTGAAGGTGCGCAAGATCGTCGTGCTCGGCCACGGCATGTGCGGCGGCTGCCGCGCGGCGTTGACGCAGGAGCTGGCAGGCACCGAGCCGGGCGAAGGCGGCTTCATCAACGACTGGATCGGTCTGCTGAGGCCCGCGCGCGATGCGGTGGTCCACGCCCATGGCACCAGCGGCCGCCCGGCGGAGCGCGCGATGGAGCAGGCGGGCGTCAAGGTCAGCCTTGCCAATCTGCGGACGTTCCCCTGCGTGCGCCGCAAAGAGGCCGCCGGAGAACTGCGCCTGCGCGGGGCGTTCTTCGCGATTTCCGACGGAGTGCTTCACGTACTCGACGAGGATTCGGGCGAGTTCCTCGAAGCGAAGTGAGCGGCGCCCTCGCCACAAAAAAGGGCGGCCTTTGCGGGGCCGCCCTTTTCCGTTGGATTTGACCGCCTCAGCCGATCAGGGCTTGGACTTCTGATCCGCGAGAACCGAGAACAGGCGCGCGAGCGGTGCGCGCACGCCACCGACCTTGGCAAAGCTGGCCTTCGCCGCATCGAACTTGTCCTGATCGAGCTGTGCGATGCCCAGGCGAGTCTCTGCGCGGTCCATGTCGAAGGCACCGCCCTTGGTGAGCGCAAGCTGATAGAGCTCCTCGGCCTTGGCGGGGTTGTCATACGACAGGTAGGCATCGGCAGTGGCGACCGCGAGCTTGCCATCGGCGGAAGCGCGGGCGTCCTTCTCGAGACCGACCAGCGAAGCCTTGTCCGCTGCGATGCGGCCCTTGGCCTGCGAGAGCGAATCGCTGACAAACACGTCGCTGGCATCGAGCGCCTTCTTCGAAAGGCCGAGTTCGATGACCTTCACCGTTTCACCGGGCAGACGGCGCGGGTCTGCTGCCTGGACGTATTCGATGAATTCACGCGCGACGAACTGCTTGTCGTTGTCGAGCGCGCCGCTGCGGAGGAACAGGCGGCCCAGATCGAGTGATTCTTCCTTGCCGAAGCCGCCGAATTCGCGCGCGAGCTGGCCAGCGCCGAGCCAGTTGAGCGACGTGGGCTGCGCGGCGACTTCAAGCGTCGACCACTCGATCGCCTGCGGCCCGAGCTTCGCCTTGTAGGCAATGATCTTGGCGCGCGTGTACCAGTTGTCCGGCACGGTGCCGTTCGCCGCCTTGCGCGCATCGTACGCCATCTTGAGCGCTGCGATACCTTCGGCAGGCTTGCCCAGCTGCGTGTAGGAATCGGCGAGCATCTCAGCTGCCGCGTCTTCCGAAACGTTGCCCTGGATCGCCTTGGTCAGCGGCTCGATCGCGCCCTGATAGTCCTTCGATGCATAGGCAAAGTTGCCCAGATAGAAGTTGAAGGTCGGGATCTTGTCAGCTTCCAGCAGGCCGCTGTCGATCATGTTCTTGACGCCGCGCGAACGCATCGCCGTATCGTCGAGGAAACCGCCGAGTTGCACCGCGAACTGGCCGGCGGCGAGCTTGTCCTGGCCCGTCTTGGCGGCTGCTTCGGCCTTGGCGACCGCTTCCGCGGCACCGCCGAGCGTCGCCTTGATCTGCGCATCGGGCGTGCCCTTGGCCTTGGCGGCCTGCGCATCCTGCACCAGTTTCTGAACTGGGCCGGCTACGGCGATGAATTCCTTGGAATAAGTGCCGCCCTTGGGGGCTTCCTTTTCCTTCGCGATGGCAGGCGCAGCGCCGAGCAGGACGCCGCCTGCGGCCATAACCGCCATGGGGCCGGTCGAAAGCGCCACTGCCAGCGCAGCACGAGCTGCCACGAATTTCATTGCATTACCCCGCATCACTTCATCTCCTCCTGGCCCAAGCCGGCAGACCGGACCGGTCCCCTGATCGTTCGTGCCCCGGGCCGTATCCCAAAACATCGGCAGAATGGGCATGTCTCTCACTCCGTCCGCGCGAACCTCTGGCGCGAAATCGCCGCCTTGGCAACGCCTTGCTGCACTGGAACCCACCGGGTGAACCCGGATTGAATACCAATTCGTCTCATTGTTCAGGAATAGCGCGAACAGGTGCTCGCATATGTGGATAAGGCGGCCGGGACCGGGCCGTTTTCTGGTGTTTGGCGGGGCTTTGGCCTAGTGCCAAGGACATCCCTGAACAGAAGCGAAAAAGCCCAACGTGAGCGATGACACTGGCCTGATCGACCCACCCGCCCCGCTGCCGGACCACGAGTTCCAGCGGATCGACATTGTCGATGAAATGAAGACGAGCTACCTCGATTACGCGATGAGCGTGATCGTGAGCCGCGCGCTGCCCGATGTGCGCGACGGCCTGAAGCCCGTCCACCGCCGCATCCTGTGGACGAGCCACGAGAACGGCTTCACCTCGACCAAGGCCTATCGCAAGTCCGCGCGCATCGTCGGCGATTGCATGGGCAAGTACCACCCGCATGGCGACAGCGCGATCTACGACGCGCTCGCGCGCATGACGCAGGACTGGTCGATGCGCCTGCCGCTGATCGATGGTCAGGGCAACTTCGGCTCGATGGATCCCGATCCGCCGGCCTCGATGCGCTACACCGAGGCGCGGCTCGCCAAGGTTGCCGATGCGCTGATGGCGGATATCGATAAGGATACAGTCGATTTCCAGCCCAACTACGATGGTTCGGAAAGCGAGCCGCAGGTGCTGCCGGCGCGGTTCCCCAACCTGCTGGTCAACGGCGCGGGCGGCATCGCGGTCGGCATGGCGACCAATATTCCGCCGCACAACCTTGGCGAAGTGATCAATGGCTGCCTTGCCTATATGGCGAACCCGGCGATCACCACGGATGAACTGATCCAGATCATCCCCGCGCCCGATTTCCCGACCGCGCCGCTGATCCTGGGCACGAGCGGTGCGCGCAAGGCCTATCACGAAGGGCGCGGCTCGATCGTGATGCGCGCGCGGCACGAGATCGAGGACACCAAGGGCGGACGGGGCGAAGGACGCAAGTCGATCGTGCTCACTTCGATCCCTTATCAGGTGGGCAAGAACGGCCTGGTCGAGAAGATCGCCGAAGCCGCCAAGGACAAGCGGATCGAGGGCATCTCGGACATCCGCGACGAATCGAACCGCGAAGGCGTGCGCGTGGTCATCGACCTCAAGCGCGATGCAACGCCGGAAGTCGTGCTCAATCAGCTGTGGCGCAACACGCCCGCGCAATCGAACTTCCCGGCGAACATGCTGGCAATTCGCGGCGGGCGTCCCGAAATCCTCACGCTGCGCGACATTATCGAGGCCTTCGTCCAGTTCCGCGAGGAAGTGATCCAGCGCCGCACCAAGTTCGAGCTGAACAAGGCGCGCGACCGGGCCCATATCCTGCTCGGCCTCGTGGTCGCGGTCTCGAACCTCGATGAAGTGGTGCGGATCATCCGCGCCTCGGCCAATCCGGCGCTGGCGCGCGAGACGCTGATGGCGCGCGAATGGCCGATCGGAGAGATCGCGCCCTATATCCGCCTGGTCGAGGCGATCGAGGACGAGGCGCTGGAAGGCGAAGGCGGGAGCTACCGCCTGAGCGAAACACAGGTCCGCGCGATCCTTGATCTGCGGCTCCACCGCCTCACCGCGCTGGGCCGCGACGAGATCGGCGCCGAGCTCGAAGTGCTTTCGAAGGCCATTGCCGAGTACCTCGCGATCCTTGCCGACCGCGAGAAGCTCTATGCCGTGATGCGCGAGGAACTCGTCGCGGTACGCGATGCCTACGCTACGCCGCGCCGCTGCGAGATCACTGCGCCTGCCGACGGGATCGAGGACGAAGACCTGATCGAGCGCGAGGACATGGTCGTCACGATCACCCTCGACGGCTACATCAAGCGCACCCCGCTCTCCACCTTCCGCGCGCAGAACCGGGGCGGCAAGGGCCGCAGCGGCATGGCGACCAAGGAAGAGGATGCGGTGGCGACGATGTTCGTCACCTCGACCCACACGCCGGTGCTGTTCTTCTCGACTGCGGGCAAGGTCTATCGCCTCAAGGTCTGGCGCCTGCCCGAAGGCGGGCCGACGACGCGGGGGCGGCCGATGGTCAACCTGCTCCCCGCGCTGGACGCAGGCGAGACGATCGCAACCGTCCTGCCGCTGCCCGAAGACGAGGCGGAATGGGGCAAGCTCTCGGTCGTGTTCGCGACAGCAAAGGGCAATGTGCGCCGCAATGCCATGGATGCCTTCGCCAACATCCCCTCGAACGGCAAGTTCGCGATGCGCTTCGAGGAAGGCGACGACGACCGGCTGATTGGCGTCGCACTTCTCGAGGCAAGCGATGACGTGCTGCTGGCGACGCGTAGCGGCAAGGCCATCCGCTTTGCGGGCGACGAAGTGCGCGAGTTCACGAGCCGCACGTCTACCGGTGTGCGCGGCATGACGCTCAAGGGCGATGACGAGGTGATCTCGCTTTCGATCCTGCACCGCGTGGGCACGAGCGCCGAGGAGCGCGAGGAATACGTCCGCTTCGCGCCGTGGAAGGGTGAGAAGGAAGGCGAGCCTGCGCTGACGGCCGAGCGCATGGCCGAATTGCAGGCGCGCGAGCAGTTCATCCTGACGGTTTGCGCCAATGGATACGGCAAGCTCTCATCGGCCTACGAATACCGGCGGACGGGTCGCGGCGGCCAGGGCATCACCAACATCGACAACATCGCGCGCAACGGGCCAGTGGTGGCGAGCTTCCCGGCAAGCCAGGCGGACCAGCTCATGCTGGTGACCGATCAGGCGAAGTTGATCCGGCTGCCGCTGGATACGCTCCGAGTGATCGGGCGCGGCTCGGCGGGTGTGCGGCTGTTCAACGTTTCGGGCGACGAAAACGTGGTGAGCGCAGTGCGGTTGGCCGAGGAAGAGGGCGAACCCGAGGCTGAGCCTGAGGCCGAAGCATGAGCGAACTGCCGCAAGTTGCCTTCAAGGTGCTGATTGCAGCGCAGATGGACCTGCTGGAACATGACGGCGTGTTTGCCGGGGCACCGATCGATCTGGCGGATGGCTACATCCATCTTTCAACCGCTGATCAGGTGACCGAGACGGTGGACAAGCACTTTGCCGGGCAATCGGACCTGCATATCGCGGCGGTCGATCTGGCAGTTCTGGGCGATGCGGTGAAATGGGAGCCCTCGCGCGGGGGGCAGCTGTTTCCGCACATCTACGCGGCGCTCCCGCTCAATGCCGTGTTGGCCTATGGGCCGCTGGAGCGCGATGCCGACGGGGCGGTGCGGCTGCCGGTGGCGGGTTAGAGAAGAACCCTCACCCCAATCCTCGTCATTCCCGCGAAGGCGGGAAACCAGAGATCCGAACGCAGCATATGCCGATCTGGATTCCCGCCTGCGCGGGAATGACGAAGCTAGAGCGCGGTGAATTCGCCCTTGGCGCGCAGCGCGCCGATCACGCCCACGGTGATGAGGAACTGGCCGAAGTAGTAAAGCGGCCAGACCAGCAGATGCGGCACGGCGCTTTCCGCCATCGGGCCCATGCGCGCAAAGATCAGCAAATCCGATAGCGCGAACATCGCAGCGCCCAGCGCGACGCGCTGGCGCGGAAAGTCACTGGCGAAAGCGGCGGCTGTCATGCCGCCGAGGCCGAGCGCGTAGAACGCGACTTCCGGGCGGCCTGTCAGTGCAAGGCTGGCAACGGGAATGGCGAGGAGCACGACGGCAGCCACGGCCTTTTCGCCCTGCCCCATGCTGCGGCGATGCTTGAGATAAAGCGTGATCGCGGCCATGTGGCCCAGCAGGAACGCTAGAGCGCCACCGGTAAAGCTCACTTCCAGCACCATGTCGCCCAGCGCGCCGAGAGCCATGACGAGCGCAATGCGATGCGCATCGGCCACCGGGTGGTGGCGCCACGCGTATGCGGCGAGCAGGCTGACGCCCGCACCCTTCCACAGGATCAGATAGAGGCCGGGAATCCAGCTTCCTGCCACGAACCAGTAGCTGATGCCCGCGATCAGGCTGGCAAGCAGCCAGGGCCGTTGTTCGATCAAGGCGCGCTGCGGCATGGTCCCCCTTCCCTTCCGGGCTCCTCCCTAGGGCTTGCCGCGCGGGGGACGCAATGCCAATGCGCGTTTCATGACGCATCAGGTTCATATCATCGGCGGCGGCATGGCCGGAAGCGAAGCGGCGTGGCAGCTCGCGCGGCGGGGCATTCGCGTGCGGCTCTCGGAGATGCGCGGCGGCGGTGACAGTACCGCTGCGCACAACAGCGATGGGCTGGCGGAGCTCGTCTGTTCCAACTCGTTCCGTTCGGACGATGACGAGAAAAACGCGGTCGGCCTGCTGCATTACGAAATGCGGCAATGCGACAGCCTGCTGATGGCGGCGGCGGCCAAGGCGCGGGTGCCGGCAGGCTCGGCGCTGGCGGTGGACCGCGAGGTGTTCTCGGCGGAAGTCGATGCCATGCTGCGCGCGCAGCCGACATTGGAGATCGTGCGGGAGCGGGTCGATGTACTGCCTTCGGACGGCCTCACCATCGTGGCGACGGGGCCGCTGACGGCCCCTGCCCTCGCCTCCAGCATCGGCGCGGCTACCGGCGCGGAGAGCCTTGCCTTCTTCGATGCGATTGCACCGATCGTCTACCGCGAGTCGATCAATATGGACATCGCGTGGATGGCCTCGCGCTGGGACAAGGGCGCGGAAGCCAGCCTTGCGATGGGCGGCGATGGGCGAGACTACATCAATTGCCCGATGACCCGGCTCCAGTACGAGGCGTTTCGCGAGGAATTGCTCGCTGGCGAGAAGACCGAGTTCAAGGAATGGGAGGCCAATACCCCCTATTTCGACGGCTGCATGCCGATCGAGGTCATGGCCGCGCGCGGGGTGGAAACCTTGCGCTTCGGGCCGATGAAGCCGGTGGGGCTCGACAATCCGCACTGGGCGACGGCAGAGCATCCCAGCGGGCGCTGGCCCTATGCCGTGGTGCAGCTGCGGCAGGACAACAAGCTGGGAACGCTTTGGAACATGGTGGGCTTCCAGACCAAGCTCAAGCATGCCGAACAAGTGCGCGTGTTCCGCACGATCCCTGGGCTGGAACAAGCGGAGTTTGCGCGGCTTGGCGGGCTGCACCGCAACACGTTCCTCAATTCGCCCACTTTGCTCGACCGCCAGTTGCGGCTGAAATCGGCAGCCCATATCCGCTTTGCCGGGCAGATCACCGGGTGCGAGGGCTATGTCGAGAGCGGCGCCGTGGGTTTGCTGGCGGGGCTGATGACGGCGGCCGAGATTGCTGGACGAGAGTGGACTGCCCCGCCGCGCACCTCTGCGCTGGGCGCGCTGCTTTCCCATATCACCGGCGATGCCGAGGCCGAGACGTATCAGCCGATGAACGTGAACTTCGGGCTGTTTCCACCGCCGGATCCTTCAACCAAGAAGAAGCAGCGCAAGGAGGCCTATACCGCGCGGGCGAAGGCCGATCTGGCGGGGTGGGTGCCCAAGGTGGTTTAGAAGGGTTTCGCGCAGGGACGCGGAGGAAAAAGAGGGCGCAGAGACGTTGTGCCAGACAGGATGACATCACTCGGTCTCGTCGGCCCGGACTTGATCCGGGCCTTGGCTTTCTCTTTGGCGCCGCGCCAGAAGAACAGCCCAACCCCGTGTCAAGCACGGGGTGACGGAAAGAGATAAGCGTAAGGTCATTTGCGTCTGGTACTGTTTGGAATTCCGCGAATGCGGCCGCTTTCCTGCCTGATTGTCTTTCTCTCTGCGATCTCTGCTTCCTCTGCGTCTCTGCGCGAAACCCCTTCTTTTTCAGCACCTGCAGACCGCCTTTTTGGCTTTCTTAGGCTTGGTCGTCGCAAACTCCTCCCGTGACAAAGCACCATCCCCGTTCTTGTCCGCACCCTTGAAGCGGTTGTCGGTGGCGACGGACCATTCGTCGAAGGTCAGCAGATTGTTGCCGTCGACATCGAGCTTGCGGAAATCCTTGATTCGCGGGCTTACCATTTCGGTGCGGGTGATCTTGCCGTCGCGGTTCTTGTCGAGCCGGTCGAAGCGCTTCGCCTCGCGGCTTTGCTCGCTGGCTTCGGGGAGGCCGGGGCCGACCGCATCGCCCGCGTCGGAATCGGGGAGTTCCTCGTCGGCCGCCGGCGCGGAGGAGAGCGCGAGGTGGCTCGGCGCGGCGGGCGGCGTAACGGCCGCACGGCCCTGCCACCAGAACAGGCCCGAGGCCACGAGCAACAGCGCGCCAAGCGCGCCCACAAGTATTCGGTTCATGCGGGGCCTCCCCAAGGGACAGCCGTCAGGATAGGCGGCATGAGGCGCGGACGGCAGAGGCAAGCCCTGCCATTTTGGTGAGAGTTTCAGCGCCCGATCAGGCCGAGGCGGAGGATCACGAGGAAATCGCGCAAGGGGCTGCCGGGCCGCCCCGCCGCCTCGCGCAGCGCCATGCCGCGCAGGACCACCAGCGGACGCAGCTTCCCCGGCAGGATCGGTGCGCGCTCGCCGGGGGATTCCAGCCCGAGCCATTCGGCTGCGGCACGCCGAACCGCCTCATCGGAACGCACCCCGCTCAGCCGCGCCAGCGCACAGACCGCCTCGACCCGCGCCTTGCCGAGCTCCGCGCCGCCATCCTCGCCCACAATTCGGGCTTCCCACCCATCAACGAGGCCGCGCAGCGCGGGGCGTTCGGCATCCCATGCGTGCAGCAGTGCCAGCAGCGGCTCGCCCAGCGGCCACGCACTGGCGGGCTGTTCAAACCGGTCGCGCCACCAGGCAAGGCGCAGCTGGATCATCAGCGGATCGCGCCCCTCGCGCGCGGCATCGGCTAGGCGCCGATCAAGGAGCAGGAAGCCTTCCCACAGCGCCTGACAGCGTCGCGGCGCATAGAGCACCGCGAGCCGTTCAGGTGGGCTGAGTTCGATATCGCCGGAAGCAGGCTCCATCAGATCAGCGGTAGCAGACCTTCTTGACCGCCGCGATCACCCGCGCGGTATCGACCAGCGCGAGCTTTTCGAGGTTGGCGGCGTAAGGCAGCGGCACATCTTCGTTGCAGACGCGCAAGACCGGAGCGTCGAGGTGGTCAAAGCCCTCTTCCATCACGATGCTGATGATTTCCGAAGCAATCGAGCAGACCGGGAAGCCTTCCTCGACCACGACCATGCGGTTGGTGCGCGCCAGGCTTTCGAGCACGGCTGCCTTGTCGAGCGGGCGCAGCGTGCGCAAGTCGAGTACTTCGGCCTCGATGCCTTCGGCGGCGAGCTTCTCGGCAGCGTCGAGCGCAAGGGCAACGCCGATCGAGTAGGTCACGATGGTGACATCGCGGCCCGGGCGCATGGTGCGCGCCTTGCCGATGGGGACGGTGTAATCATCCAGCTGCGGCACATCGAAAGCGCGGCCATAGACCAGCTCGTTTTCGAGGAAGACGACTGGATCGGGGCTGCGGATGGCGGACTTGAGCAGGCCCTTGGCGTCAGCCGCGTCATAGGGCGCGATGACGATCAGGCCGGGGACCGAGGCGTACCACGGCGCATAGTTCTGGCTGTGCTGCGCGCCGACGCGCGCAGCGGCGCCGTTGGGGCCGCGGAACACGATGGGGCAGCGCATCTGGCCGCCGGACATGTAATTGGTCTTGGCCGCCGAGTTGATGATGTGATCGATCGCCTGCATGGCGAAGTTGAACGTCATGAACTCGATGATCGGGCGCAGACCGCCCATGGCAGCGCCCGTGCCAATGCCGGCAAAGCCGTATTCGGTGATGGGTGTGTCGATCACGCGGCGGGGGCCGAATTCCTCGAGCAGACCCTGCGTGACCTTGTAGGCGCCCTGATATTCGGCGACTTCCTCGCCCATCACGAAGACGCGGTCGTCGGCGCGCATTTCCTCGGCCATCGCGTCGCGCAGCGCTTCGCGGACCGTGGTCGAAGTCATCGCGGTCCCGGCCGGGACTGCGGCGACGGGAGCCGGAGCAGCGACAGGCGCTGGCGGCGGGGGTGCCGCCACGACCGGCGCAGGGGCCGGAGCTGGGGCTGGCGCCGAAGCGGGTGCGGGCGCAGCCGGTTCGTCATCGCCGGTGATCGTGGCAATCACGGTGCCGACCTTCACGCCTTCGGTGCCTTCGGCCACCATGAGCGCGCCGATCACGCCCTCGTCGACCGCTTCGAATTCCATCGTCGCCTTGTCGGTCTCGATCTCGGCGAGAATGTCGCCGGACTTCACCGTGTCACCAGGCTTGACCAGCCACTTGGCGAGGGTGCCTTCCTCCATCGTCGGGGAAAGCGCGGGCATCTTGAGATCAATCGCCATGTCAGTAGGTCCCCACCAGCACGTCGGTATAGAGTTCGGCGGGCGCCGGTTCGGGCGAACTCTCGGCAAAATCGGCGGCTTCGGCGACGATCTGGCGGATCTTCTTGTCGATGGCCTTGATCGCGTCCTCGGTCACGCCGCGGCGCAGCAGATCCTGCTTGGCGCCTTCGATCGGGTCGTGATGATCGCGCATTTCCTGCACTTCCTCGCGGCTGCGGTACTTCGCCGGGTCCGACATCGAGTGGCCGCGATAGCGATAGGTGTTGAGCTCCATCAGCACCGGCCCATTGCCGCCACGGACATATTCGAGCGCGACCTCGGCAGCGGCGCGAACTTCGAGCACGTCCATGCCGTTAACGTCCATGCCAGGGATGCGGAAACCTGTGCCGCGGCGGTGGAAGTGCGTTTCAGCCGAGCCGCGCTTGACCGCGGTGCCCATGGCGTAGCCATTGTTTTCAACGACGAAGACGATGGGAAGCTGCCACAGGGCGGCCATGTTGAAGGTTTCGTAGACCTGGCCCTGATTGGCCGCGCCATCGCCGAAATAGGCCATGCAGACGCCGCCATCAGCCCGGTACTTGTGCGCGAAGGCGAGGCCCGCGCCCAGTGGCACTTGCGCGCCGACAATGCCATGTCCGCCGTAGAACTTGTGGTCGGTCGAGAACATGTGCATCGAGCCGCCCTTGCCCCGGCTGATACCCGCGCCGCGCCCGGTAAGCTCGGCCATGATCACCTTGGGATCGATGCCGTAGGCCAGCATGTGGCCGTGATCGCGGTAACCGGTGATAACGCTGTCGTGGCCCTCCTTGAGCGCCGACTGCAGGCCGACGGCGACCGCTTCCTGACCGATATAGAGGTGGCAGAAGCCGCCGATGAGGCCGAGGCCATAGAGCTGGCCGGCCTTTTCCTCGAAGCGGCGAATCAGCACCATCTGTTCGTAGAAGTGAAGCAACTCCTCGTCGCTCGCGTCGAAGCGCTTGTTGTTGGCGTGGGCCTGCTGGAGGCTGCGCAGCGCGAAGGTGGCTTCATCTTCGGGCGCAATGGCCGGAGGGACTGGGCTTGCCGCAGTGGGAGCGGCTTTGGGCGCAGCCGGCGACTTTGTCGCTTTGGTTACGCGCGGCTTGGCGGACTGGGCCAATGCGGTGGTTCCTTGTCTGGCAGCCTGGGGAGGGCACATGTCATGGCAGCAGCCCGTCCAAGGGGAGCGCCACAAGCGCCGCTATAGGACCAAGTGCCTGAAATCCGCAACGGTCAAGGCTTGGCGCCGCCGCTTTCGTATACCTATTCGAGAGGTATTCCGACGCAGCTACGCGCGAGGCAAGCCTGCCGCCATGCGGCGCAGAATCCAACGATTTAGGGAAATGGTGCACCCGGAGCGATTCGAACGCCCGACCCTCAGATTCGTAGTCTGATGCTCTATCCAGCTGAGCTACGGGTGCGTGGAAGCGCGCCTCTATAGCCGCCTCCCGGGCTTGGCAACCCCTAATGACGGTTTTTTAGATTGCGCTGCAATGCGGCGGCCAGTGGCACGTCGAGCGGCGGCATGGAAAGTGCAGATAGCGCCTCGGCATTCAGCCATTGCAGCTCGGCACCCGGCTCGGGCACAGGCACGCCTTCCCAGCATCGGCAGGTGTAGAGAAGGAGCACCAGCGGCCGCGTGCTTTCCTGTTCTGAATTCGCGGCGAACGTCAGCGGCACCAGGTCGGCTGCCTCGATGGTGATCGACAGTTCCTCCGCGATCTCCCGGACAAGGGCGGAGTCAGGCCCCTCACCCGGCTCCACCTTGCCGCCAGGAAACTCCCACAAGCCACCATGGGCGCGGCCTTCGGGCCGGCGCTGCATCAGCACCCGGTCCGCGCCATCAAGCAGGGCCAGAGCAACGACGATCAGCAATGTCGGGTTCGCTGCCATGACCGGCGATTCCATTTATCCTTTGTTAGCCTTGCCTCCCCTAGAATATACCTAGACGCGGACAGGGGTATCCGATTGATGTGGGACTTTGTCCGAAAGCCACTGGTGGACAACACAGGGGCCACCGCCATCGAGTATGGCCTGCTCATCGGTGTGATCGCAATGACGATGTTTTTCGGCATGAGCGGCTTTGTGAATTCGCTTTTCACGATGTACAACACGATCGATGCCAATATCACCAAGGCCAAGAAGTAGCCTCGCTTGCGCTGCACAACGCTGCGCGCATCGGGCACCGCCCGTCTGGACACGCCGCAGAGCGCAGCAAGGCCGGTATAAACACAAGATGTGATGTCTTTACGTTTTGTCAGGGAATGCCGGATATTTTGACACTTGCAATTTCGTGCGGCCGGGGGGTCGTAGAAGCGGAAGAGCACGTCAGCAGCGCAAGTTGCTAGGTGGAGGACCATTCGCATGACACTTATCAAGACGCTTCTTCGGGACGAAGAAGGTGCCACGGCCATCGAGTATGGCCTTATTGCTGCGCTGATCGCAGTTGCCGCGATTACGGCCATGGGGGCTCTGGGCAACTCGCTCTCGAACACCTTCACGCAGGTTTCGACCAAGATGCAGAACGCGCAGGACGGCAAGGGTCCGTTCTAACCGCGCGCGGTTTTGTAATCTGGCGATGAAGTCGGGGGTGTGGGTTTCCACGCCCCCTTCTTCGTGTGCGGGATCGGGTTATCCTCTGCGCATGGACTGCCGGATAACTTTACAGAACCTGCACCGCCTGCCGGGCCACGTGGCCGACCAAGCCCGCCCGGTTGCGCGCTGGGATCAGTAGACGATCAGCTTGACCCGTGCTCCGGGGACAAGCGGGCTTGCCGCATCGAGCGCGTTGAGCACCAGAAACCGGTCAAGCGGCCGATCATCGTAGGCCATCCGGCGGGCCAGCGATTGCACCGTATCGCCCTTCTTCACGGTTACCACCGTGAGCCGCCGTGCGCGCACCGCGCCAGCCTCGCCAATGGTGATCCGCCGCATCGAGGAGAACATCGGGTCGAACGCACCGGCCTGCCCGGCTGCGCTGATCGTGGTGAAGTGGAACGCCTGGCCCGGCCCCCAAGCATAGGCGAACACGACGACATCGCGCGCGCCATCGCTGGTATTGACCCGGGTCATGCCATAGGCCGCCGGGATGCCGTTGACCGTGGTGCTGCGCACTTCATTGGGCGCGACGCGCTGCTGGTCTGAAAGGCCCGCAAAGACCGCACGGACATAGGCATCGAGGTTGCCCGAGTAGGGCGCTGTGGACATCTCGCCCTTGCCCGATTGGCCGCTGATCGCAACCGAGCGGGTGCCGTTGACGAGATAGAAGCCCTGCGGCGCCTGGAAGCTCATGCGGAAACCGGGATGGAGGAACTTGCGCCCATCGACCACGCCCTGCTTGGGATCATCCCCATAGGTGATGCCCTCGACGCGGGTCAGGAAGAGATCGCGATTGGTCGTGCCGCGCGCATTTGTCCCGGCCAGCGCCAGCGCCGCCGTGACGCGTGAGGCGGGATCGGGGTGGGTGCTCGCCCATTCCGGCACCTTGTCGGTGGTGCCGGTGAGCTGGGCATCGAGCGCCGTCTGCTGGGCGAGGCTGCGCAGCACCGAACCCATCGCGCGCGGATCATACCCGGCGCGCTTCAGATAGGTGACGCCGAGCGCGTCCGCCTCGCTTTCCTGTCCGCGCGAATAGCGCAGGGTGAGGAGCTGGCTGCCGGTGGAGAAAATCTTCTGCCCGAGCTGGCCGAGCGCCGAATTGCCCAGCACTGCGCCGGCGAGGACCGAGCCGAGCACCCCGAGGATGCTGTTGCGCGTCGCGGCGCTTTCGCGCTTCTGCGAATGGCGGGCAGCGACATGGCCGACTTCGTGGCCGAGCACGCCGGCAAGCTCCGCCTCGTTGTTCATCAGCGCGACGAGCTGGCGCGTGACGTAGACATAGCCGCCGGGGATGGCGAAGGCATTGTTGACGGGCGAATTGAGCAGCGTGACGGTAAAATCGCTGCGCGCATTGCCGAGGCCGGACTGGAACGCGATCGTCTTGCCCACGCCTTCGACATAGGTCGCCTGCGGCCCAGTCACCGGGCCACCGAATTCGGCGAGCAGCTGCGGATGGGCCTTGGCACCTTGCGCCTTGTCCGCCGCGCTGATCGTGGCGACGGTGCCTTGCGCGTCTGCACGCGAGATCGGCACGGCAGGCCCTGCGAGGACGAGGCCGCCAGCCCCGGCAGCCAGCAGGAACGCGCGAAACGGGCGGTTGGTCATTGTTTCTCCCCTGTGCCTGCGGTGCGCGGGACCCAGGGTCCGGCACCACCATTAGCATGATGCCAGTCTAGCCATGCCAATGGTGTCAAGACCAGAGGCATTTGCTTCGGAAAGGTTCGCCTGCCCTCAGGCGCCGATGCGCAGGAACCGTTCGGCGCGCAGGGCGCGCAGCGTATCGGCCGGTTTGCCCGCGAGCGCGGCAAGTTCATCGGCAATCGCCTTGCCGAGCGCGAGCACGGCGGCGGTGCCATCGCGGTGCGCGCCGCCGACGGGCTCTGGCACGATCCGATCAATCACGCCAAGTGCGAGGAGATCTTGCGCGGTCATGCGCATGGCCTCTGCGGCCTCGGGTGCCTTTTCGGCGGTGCGCCAGAGGATCGACGCACAACCTTCGGGCGAGATCACCGAATAGACCGCGTGTTCGAACATGAGCACGCGTTCTGCGCTGGCGAGCGCGACCGCGCCGCCCGAGCCGCCCTCACCCACGATCGCGGCAACCATCGGCACGCCCAGCGCAAGGCAGGCTTCGGTGCTGCGGGCAATCGCTTCGGCCTGACCGCGCTCTTCCGCCTCGACCCCGGGGAACGCGCCCGAGGTATCGACCAGCGTGACGACCGGGAGACCGTAGCGGCTCGCCATTTCCATCAGGCGCACCGCCTTGCGGTAGCCTTCGGGCTTGCCCATGCCGAAGTTGTGGCGGATGCGGCTCTGCGTATCGTGGCCCTTTTCGTGGCCGATCAGCATGACTGCACGGCCTTCGAGCGTGGCGAAACCGCCGACGATGGCGTGATCCTCGCCAAACTTGCGGTCACCCCCAAGCGGCATGAAATCGGTGAAGGCCTTGCTCACGTAGTCGCGGAAATGGGGCCGCGAGGGGTGGCGAGCAACTTGCGTCTTCTGCCACGGCGTCAGCGAGCGGTAGGTGCTGGCGAGCAGCTCGGCAGACTTGGCTTCGAGCCGGCGGATTTCGGACGCGATGTCGAGCGCGCCCGTCTGCGCCGTCTCGCGCAGCTCGGCAATGCGCGCCTCGAGCGCGGCAATCGGCTTTTCGAATTCGAGATAGGAAATCATCCGCGCCGCGCTAAGGCTGGCTGGCCGCTGGGTCAACCTTTTGCGCCGTGTTTTGCGCCGCCGCACCCATTCCTGGGCCCAGCGGATGGCGGCTGTTGACCAGCGCGACGAGCCTTGCGGCATCGACATGGGTGTAGATCTGGGTCGTCGCGATATCGGCATGACCGAGCAGGGTCTGCAGCACGCGCAAGTCTGCACCGCCTTCAAGGAGATGCGTGGCGAAGGCGTGACGCAAGACATGCGGGCTGACCTTTTCCGGGTCGAGCCCGGCCCTGAGCGCCAGATCGCGCAGGAGCTGGAACAGGCGCACCCGCGTGAGATGGCCCCCACCTTGAACCTTGGTGCGCGGGCTGGGAAAGACCCAGCGCCCACCCTTTGGGCGCAGCGCCAGCCAGCGCGTGAGCGCGGCACCCGCGCGCGCGCTGACCGGGACCATGCGCTGCTGGCCGCCCTTGCCGGTGATCATCAGGAACGGCGCGTCGCGCGGGATGGCGGCCAAAGGCAGCGAGACAAGTTCGGTGGCGCGCAGGCCCGAGCCATAGAGCAGTTCGAGGAGGGCGAGCATGCGGGCCCCCTCCCCTGCCTGCGCCTCGCTCTCCGCCAGGGTGAACAGCGCGGCGATCTCGCCGTGCCCGAGCAGGCGCGGCAGCGGACGGCGGATGCGCGGGCGCGGGAGCGCGGCGGAGGGATCATCACTGCGCAGGCCCTCGTCCGCAAGGAAACCGTAGAACTGGCGCAGCGCCGAAGCTTTGCGCGCAAGGCTGGAGGGCGCCAGATCGCGCCAGGCTTCGGCAAGGCCGGCGATGGCCTCGTTGTCAGCGATCACGAGATCGCCGATCTCCTCGCGCGCCGCTCTGAGGTCCCGCCCATAGGCGGCGAGCGTGTTGGCGGCGGCGCCGCGTTCGGCGGCGAGCATCGCAAGGAAAGCCTCGATCGGATCGTGCGAGGGTTCCGGCGCCATCGCGCGTCAGACCCGCGCCACGGCCTCCGCCGCGATCATCCGCGCCTCACCCTCCAGCCCGGCACGGCGCAGCGCGGCGACGATGTGGTAGAGATGCAGCGGGGTCATCTTGTCCCACCCGCTGCCCTGCATCCCGAACCCGGCGAGCAAGGCTACCAATACGGTGTTTTCCGAGGCGGCGGCGGCATCGATGGCGCGAGTCCAGCGCGTCTCGCGCGCAAGGTCGAGCTTCAGATCGTCGGTCACGCGGCGCGCGGTGGCGGGATCGACCCGGCCGAGGCCCATCAACCCGGCCAGGAGGAAGCGCGAGCGCAAGCCGCCGGTGCTGGTATCGCCCGATTGGAACGTACCCAGCGTATCGGCGCTGATCGCGGCGGACTTGGCGGGCGCGGCCAGTGCGATGAGGCCCCAGGCCTCGCTGCCGACGGGGACCATGCTGGCCCAGCGGGCCGCGTTGCGATCGAGCCCGGCGGTGAGCATCGAGGCGATGAGCCCCTTGGCATCACCGGAAAGATTGGCATCGGGCGTGATGCGTGCAGCGGCATAGGCGGTGAGGACGAGGCGCGAATAGGCGCGGTCCGGATCGCTGGCATCGCCCCAGAGATTGCGGATGGCCGCGAGCCGGTCAGCCACGTCGGCGGCGAGATAGGCGCTGCGCAGCGTATCGGCGAGCGGACCCCACGTGCGGTCAGGTTCGTCCAGCGCGCGGATCTCGCTGTAGAGATCGACCATGGCGGCGGACGACAGAATGCCGCGCTCGGCCGCGATATCGGCGGCTGCGGCGCGGGCGGTGAGCGGGAGCATCGGCGCGCGCACCGCAAGGACGGCATAGGCCGCGCCCGCCTGCTTGCGCAGCGCTTCGGGCGGTTCGAGGCCGGTGGCGAGCGCAAGGCCAGTGCGCCAGGGCGTGAGACTGTCCACCCCGGCCCACTCGATCTTCACCGCACGGTGGCCCTGGCTGGCCGCTCCGGCAAACTTCTGGGCGAGCAGGATGTCGATCTTGGGCGCGGTGCCCTTGCGCATGGCGTTGTCGAGCACGGCAAGCGCAGGCGCGCCCTCTCCGCCGGTGAAAGCGGTGCAGATCGCGCGGGTCAGCGTCCAGTCCCAGCCCGGCCGGCCGGCGGCGGTGAGCGCGGTGATCGGGCAGAGGCCGACCGGATCGGCGGTAGCAAGGAAGCTCCCCATCGCCGCATCCTCGAGCGTCCGGGTGTAGAAGCCGCTATCGACTTCCTGCACCATGGCGCGCGCGGCATCGGCTTCGCCCATGCGCAGCAGCACTTGCGCGCGCAGCGCCGCCCAGTCTGCACCGTTCATGCCGACGGGCGTATCGAGCCGGCTCGCGAGGGCGCGGCGGAGCAAGATGTGGCCCCAGCGCGAGACGAGATCGCCGCGCATGCTCGTCAGCAGTCCAGCGACGAAGGGGCCGTTCAGATAGTGGCTCGAGACGGCAGGGAAGCCGCCATCCGCCTGATCGAAGAAACCGACGCGAGAAAGGCTGCGCTGCGCGTGCGGGGGAATGTCCGCACGCGGCTTGGCGCTGGCGATCAGTTGGTCGATCAAGGCCGGATCGATGTCGCCCGTTCCATTGGCGGCAGCAACCGGGGCGGCGGCTGCCGGTGCAGGGTTGCCGGGGAGCGGCTGAACCGTCGGCACGGAAACGGCCTGCGCGGTGGGCGACGAAGCCGGGCGTTGCACGTTGACAACGGCAGGTGCGCCCGTCCGCGTCGGTGCGGGTGCGCTGGCAGCCGGGCGCGGCGGCGACTGCGGTTTGCGCACTGGCGCGGCGGGCTTGTCGTCAAAACCCGGTGGAAGCAGCGATTCCTGCGCGGTGACGGCAATCGCCGAAAGCGCGCCGATGGCAGCGCAGGTCAGGGCAACAAGGCGAACGCGGCGACGGCTCACAGAGCGGCCTGTGCGCTCGGCGCCGCAACGGGCGTCTCGATCCAGCGTGTCGGCTGCGTATCCCCCATGAACCATGCCAATGCCAATATCGCCACCATCATCAAGAGGCCGAACAATGCCAGAATTCGAGCCTTCACCAAACACGCTCCTGCGGCCGCTGACCTTGCCCGCCTTCGGGGCGTTGCCGCAGCTCTTGCACAACACCTGCTCAACCCTTGCACTCGCCCCTAGCGCAACTATAGGCGGCGCGGCAATGGAGCACGAAGACCCCTCCTTCTCAGCCGCCGCGGTCCAGCGGCTGGCGGCCCGCATCGATCGGCCGATCGTGCTGGTCGGCATGATGGGCGTGGGCAAGACAACCGTGGGGCGCAGGCTCGCCGCGATGCTGGGCGTGCCCTTCTGCGATGCCGACGAGGAGATCGAGAAGGCGGCGCAGATGTCGATCCCGGAGATCTTCGCGCAATTCGGCGAACCCTATTTCCGCAGCGGTGAGCGCCGGGTGATCGCAAGGCTGGTGGGCGAGGACGGCGCGCCGGTGCGCCGCGTGCTGGCGACCGGCGGCGGCGCCTTTGTCGATCCCGAAACGCGCGCGCTGATCCTGCGGCGCGCGATCGCAGTGTGGCTCGACAGCGATCTCGATACGCTTGTCATGCGGGTGGGGCGCAAGGGCAACCGCCCGCTGCTGAAGACCGGCAATCCGCGCGAGATCCTGGCGAAGCTCAAGGCTGAGCGCGGCCCCTCCTATGCCGAAGCGCCGATCCATGTGAAGAGCGGCAACCAGCCCCATCAGGCGACCGCGCTCACCATCCTGAAGGCAATCGATGCATGGCTGTAATCCCCGTCAATATCGCAGGCGCGCCTTATGAAGTGCGGATCGAGACCGGGCTTCTGGCGGCAGCCGGCCAACACTGCCGCCCGTTCATTCGCGGCGGCAAGGTGGCGGTTGTGACCGACGAGCGCGTGGCGGCCGCCTGGCGCGAAACGGTTGCGGGTTCGCTCCTGGCCGCAGGCATCGCCAGCGCATGGCTCGTGCTCCCCGCTGGCGAGACGACGAAGAGCTGGGAACACCTTGCCCGCACGGCCGACTGGCTGCTCGAGCAGGGTGTGGAGCGCAAGGACAGCGTGATTGCGCTAGGCGGCGGAGTGATCGGCGATCTGACGGGCTTTGCCGCTTCGATGGTGAAGCGAGGCTGCGGGTTCATCCAGATGCCGACGACTCTGCTGGCGCAAGTCGATTCGAGCGTGGGCGGCAAGACCGCGATCAACACCGCGGCGGGCAAGAACCTTGTCGGCGCGTTCCATCAACCGGTGCTGGTGCTGGCCGATCCGCTGGCGCTCGATACACTGCCGCCGCGCGAGACGCGGGCGGGCTATGCCGAGGTGGTGAAGTACGGCCTGATCGATGACGCCGCGTTCTTCCATTGGTGCGAGGCCCACGGTCCTGCGCTGCTGGCGGGTGATGCCAAGGCACGCGAACATGCGATTGCCACGAGCGTCGCTGCCAAGGCGCGGATTGTGGCGGCGGACGAGAAGGAAACGCTGGGCGTGCGGGCGCTGCTCAATCTGGGGCATACCTTCGGGCACGCGCTGGAGGCCGAGACGGGCTTTTCGGACCGGCTGCTCCACGGCGAGGGCGTTGCGCTCGGTTTGGTGCTGGCGGCGCGCTACTCGGCGCGGATCGGGCTGATGGCCGGGCAGGATGCCGAGCGCGTCGCGGCCCATATCGGCGCGGCGGGGCTGCCAGCTTCGCTTGGGACGCTGGGCCTCAGCTGTGACGGCGCGCGGCTCAAGTCGCATATGCTGCACGACAAGAAGATGGACGCGGGCACCCTGCCCTTCCTGCTGATGCGCGGGATCGGCGAGACGTTCCTGGCCAACGACGTCGATCTGGTGGACGTCGCCGCGTTTCTCGACGCGGAGCTCGCGCGAGGGTAAGTCTCGGGCTCCTCAAAATCGCCAATCAAGCAACCATTCGTGTCGAGCGAAGCCGAGACACCAGACGCTGCGCCAAGTGACTCGGCTTCGCTCGACACGAACGGGAACAAGGGGCTGAAGTCCTAGAAAAGCCGCGCGCCGTTGGGCACTTTGCCGTCCGGTGCGAAGAGCACAACGCGGCCCTCTTCGTCCGGAAAACCGACTGTCAGCACTTCGGACATCATCTTGCCGATCTGGCGCGGGGGGAAGTTCACCACCGCAGCGACCTGCCGGCCGACAAGCTCCTCGGGCGAATAGAGCGCGGCGATCTGCGCGCTCGAACGCCTCACGCCGATGCCCTCTCCGAAGTCGATCGCCAGCTTGAGGCTGGGCTTGCGCGCTTCGGGGTAAGGCTCGGCACTCACGATCGTGCCCACGCGGATATCGACCTTGAGGAAATCGTCAAAGCCGATGAGGTCTGCCGCAGGGGCTGATGGATCGTGTTCGAGATGCACTTACTTACCCTTGAATTCTGCTTTGCGCTTTTCGAGGAAAGCGCGGATGCCTTCCGTGGAATCTTCGCTGTCACCCGCCTTCCACTGGCCTTCCGCCTCGATCAGCAGTGCGGCGGGGAGATCGGTTTCAAGCGCGCGCGCCACATTCTGGCGCATCACGCCGAGGGCCACTGTCGGCCCGTTGGCGAGCCGGTCGGCCAGCGCCATGGCTTCGTCGGCCAGCGTGGCATCGTCGACCGCCTTGTAGATCATGCCCCATTCCTCGGCCTTTTCCGCGCCGACGCGTTCGCCCAACATCATCATCTGTAGCGCGCGCGACTTGCCGATCAGGCGCGGCAGGACCCAGCTGGCACCGCCATCGGGCACGAGGCCGATGTTGACGAACGCCTGGAGGAAATAGGCGCTCTTCGCCGCGAGCACGAAATCACCCATCAGTGCGATCGAGCAGCCGACGCCGGCGGCGGGGCCGTTGACCGCGGTGACCAGCGGAACGCCGAGGCGCGAGAGCTTGGCGATCATCGGGTTGTAATGCTCGGTCAGCGCCTTGTAGCTGCCCGCGCCGCCCGCAACGCTGCGCTTGCCGGTGGCGGCAAGATCGGCACCGGAGCAAAACGCGCGCCCTTCGCCCGTGATCACCACCGCACGCGCGCCTTCGAGATCATAGAGCGCGTCGCCGATTTCGACGGCCATGTTGGGCGGGCAGGCATTGAGCCGCTCGGGCCGGTTGAGCACGATGCGGCGGACAAGGCCGACATTTTCGACGCGGATCGTTTCGTAGGACATCGCTCTTTCCCTTAATCGTTCGGTTAAGAGAATGGCTAAGCCAGCCTTGCCACCTTGGCAAGCAGGTTCAGCTGGTCCTCATAAAAGCGCCAAGGTTAGGGTCCAGGGTTCAGGAATGCGCCTGCGCGAAGGCGGCTGCCGCCCCGAACAGGCCCGGCTGCGGGTGCGTGATCAGCTTGACCGGCATGGCCGCCATCAAGCCCTCGAAGCGGCCCTTGGCGCTGAAGCGTTCGGCAAAACCGGAACGCACGAGCGTATCCTTGATCCTGAGTCCAAGCCCGCCCGCCATGACAAGCGCGCTGGCGCCGTGCGCGAGCGCGAGATCGCCCGCAACACTGCCGAGCGAGAGGCAGAACCGGTCGACCGCAGCAGCAGCAAGGCTGTCTTCCCCGCTGGTGCCGAGCGCCCAGAGTTCCTTGTCGGTAAGCGAGGTGATCGCCCTGCCCTCAATGCTGGCCAGTGTCTCATAGATATCGACGATGCCGGGACCGGCCACCACTCGCTCAGCCGAAACGCGGCGGTGTCGGCCGCGCAGCCGGGCGAGGATAGCGTCCTCGATCTTGTCGAGCGGGGCATAGTCGATGTGGCCGCCCTCGGTCGGCTGGACATGGTAGGAGCCGCGCTGGCGCCAAAGCTGCGCGACGCCGAGCCCGGTTCCGGGGCCGACAACGCTGATCGTACCTTCCTCGGGCAGCAGCACATCGGGGCCGCAAAGATGAATGAAATGGGCTTCATCCGCCTGCGCCACGGCATGAGCGACGGCGGCGAAGTCGTTCACGACAACATAATCCGGCGCGCCCAGCTTTTCGGGGATCAGCGCGGGACGGATGATCCAGGGGTTGTTGGTAAAGCGGATCAGCTCGCCCCCGACCGGCCCCGCGACCGCGATAGCCACAGCGGGCGGCAGCGTGCCGCCGGAGAGGCGCGCGAATTCTTCCCAGGCTAGCTGGAAACTGGGATGATCGGCGGTCTTGAGCGTGACCGCCTCACCCAGCGAGGCAACACGCCCGGCCTCGACTTCGGCCATCGCAAAGCGGGCGTGCGTTCCGCCGATATCGACCGCGACCAGTTGCATGTCCCACTCCCCCTAGTGTGCGCGCTGCTCTGCGGCAGGCGCTTATCTATGCATCAAAGCCCCGCGAGCGCCAGCATTGCCGAACCGCCGCGTTCTGCGGGATCAGCGAAGTGGCGCATCATGGCGAAAAGCTCGCGGCCGACGCCGATGGCCTCGTCCGGCGCTTCGGCGGGTATGCGAGCGGCCCATTCGGCCTCGTCCACCAGCGCGACAAGTTCGCCGGAATCCGCGCAAACGCGTACCACGTCGCCATCCTTGAGAAGGGCAAGCGCACCGCCCTTCTTGGCTTCGGGCGAGACGTGGATGGCGGCCGGCACCTTGCCCGAGGCGCCCGACATGCGGCCATCGGTAACGAGCGCGACGCGGAAACCGCGGTCCTGCAGCACACCGAGCGAGGGGGTGAGCTTGTGCAGTTCGGGCATGCCGTTTGCGGCCGGGCCCTGAAAGCGCACGACCACGATCACGTCGCGCTCAAGCTCGCCTGCCTTGAAGGCCTTCAGCACATCGTTCTGATCGGAGAACACGCGGCACGGTGCCTCGATCGTCCAGCGGCTGCGATCGACCGCGCTGACCTTGATCGTGCCGCGGCCGAGATTGCCGTGAACGAGGCGCAGGCCGCCTTCGGGCTGGAACGGTTCGGCCACCGGGCGCAGCATCGCGGGATTGAGGCTTTCGCGCGGCGCGGGATCCCAGCGCAGCGTATCGCCATCGAGCACCGGCTGCTGCGCACCTTCGAGCAGCGATTCGCCATAAACGGTGCGGATATCGCCGTGGGCTAGGCCGGCCTCGACCAGCTCGCGGATCACGTAGGGCATGCCGCCTGCTTCGGCGAAACCGTTCACGTCGCCCGAACCATTCGGATAGATGCTGGCGACGAGCGGGACAGCGCGGGAGAGTTCGTCCATGTCGTCCCAATCGATCTGCACCCCGGCGGCGCGGGCGATGGCGGGGAGATGGATGACGTGGTTCGTCGAGCCGCCGGTGGCAAGCAGGCCGACGATGGCATTGACGATGGCCTTTTCATCGACGCAGTGGCCCAGCGGGCGATAGTCGTCGCCATCCCACGTGATCTCGCTGACGCGGTGGACAGCGGCGCGGGTCAGTTCCTGGCGGAGCTTGGTGCCGGGATTGACGAAACTGGCACCGGGCATGTGGAGGCCCATCATTTCCATCATCATCTGGTTGGAATTGGCGGTGCCATAGAAGGTGCACGTCCCGGCGGAATGGTAGCTGGCGCTTTCACTTTCGAGGAGTTCGTCGCGCGTCGCCTTGCCTTCGGCATAGAGTTGGCGGATGCGCTGCTTTTCCTTGTTGGCAAGGCCCGTCTGCATCTGGCCAGCGGGCACGAGGATTGTCGGCAGGTGGCCGAAGCGCAGCGAACCGATCAGGAGGCCCGGCACGATCTTGTCGCAGATGCCGAGCAGCAGCGCCGCCTCGTACATGCCGTGGCTGAGGCCGACTGCCGTGCCCATCGCGATATTGTCGCGGCTGAACAGCGAAAGCTCCATCGAAGCCTGACCTTGCGTCACGCCGTCACACATCGCGGGGACGCCGCCTGCAACCTGCGCAGTCGCTCCGACTTCGCGGGCGAAGATCTTGATCTGCTCCGGATAGCGGCCATAGGGCTGGTGCGCCGAAAGCATGTCGTTGTAAGCAGTTATCACGCCGATGTTAGCGCTTTTTCCAGTGCGCAGCGCGATCTTGTCGTCACCCGCAGCGGCAAAGCCATGCGCGAGATTGCCGCAGGAAAGCACGTCGCGATTGACGCCGGCATCGCGGGCGCGGGCGATCAGATCGAGATAGGCGCTGCGGCTCTGCGCCGAGCGGGCGATGATCCGGTCAGTGACCTTGGCGACAACAGGATTGAGGGGCATCATTCGCTCCAGTAGATCGTGATGGGCGGGCCATAGCCCCGCAGAAAGTCTGAGACGGGATAGGCGTCGGAACCGGCGAGAACCTTCTCGATCAACGCCTTCTTCGACGCGCCGGTAACGACGAGGATAATCTCGCGAGCGGCCTTCAATGCGCGCTTGTTGAGCGTGAGCCGGTCGAACGGGGCTTCCGGCGGCAGCGGGATCGGGGTGGTGGCGATCACCGTCGGGCCGGGGCGGACGAGCGCATGCATGTGCGGGAAGAGCGAGGCGACATGGCCATCCTCGCCCATGCCGAGCCAGACGAGATCGAAGGGCTGAACCTGCACACCTTCTTCAAGACGCTCGAACACCGCGCCGGTTCCGGCGAGCGCTGTATGGAGCTTGCCGAAATTGCTCGCCGGATGATCATCGGGCACACGCCGATCATCGGTCAGCGCAATGGTCGCACCAGTCCAGTCGAGGTCTTGTTCTGCGAGCAGCGCGAAAACCTTCAGCGGAGTGGAACCGCCGGTGAAGGCAAGCCGCTTGGGGCCGGGCTGCGCCAGCACGCGGGCGATATGCGCGGCGACAGCGACGGCATCGCCGGGTTTGGCCCAGGTGACGTCAGTCATGCCAGCTGCGCCCGTCGCGCTCGGTCAGCGCGATGCCGGCGTTGGGGCCCCAGCTGCCGGCGGCGTAGGGCCGCACTTCAAGGCCCGTCTCCGCCCAGACGCGGCGGATCGCATCGACCCAGGTCCACTGCGCCTCGACCTCGTCACGCCGCACGAACAGGGTTTGCTCGCCTTCGATGAGATCGAGCAGCAGGCGTTCGTAGGCTATGCGGCGGCGGGCCTTGGCAAAGGCGGTGGTGAGCGAGAGGTCGAGGTTCACTTCGCGCAGCACGATCCCACCGCGATCAAGCCCGGGTTCCTTGGCCATGACCTGAAGGCGCACGTATTCCTCCGGCTGCAGGCGGATGACCAGGCGGTTGGCGCCCAGTTTGCCGCCGCGGCCCGAGAAGATGTTGTGCGGCACGCCCTTGAACTGGACGACGATCTCGCTGCGCCTCTCGGCCAGACGCTTGCCATGGCGGAGATAGAACGGCACGCCCTGCCAGCGCCAGTTATCGACGTGCGCCTTGATCGCGACATAGGTCTCGGTGTCGGAAGGCTTGCCGAGATCCTCGAGGTAGCCCGTGACGGCACTGCCGCCGACCGCACCCGCGCCATATTGGCCGCGCACCATTTCCTCCGCCTTCACCGGGCGCAGCGCGCGCAGGACTTTGACTTTCTCATCGCGGATCGACGTCGCATCGAACTCGACCGGCGGCTCCATCGCGGTAAGCGCGACGAGCTGGAGCATATGGTTCTGCACCATGTCGCGTAAGCCGCCGGTATCGTCGTAGAAGCCCTTGCGGCCCTCAAGGCCGACCGTCTCGCTCACCGTGATCTGGACATGGTCGATCCCGGCGCTGTTCCACAGCGGCTCGAACATCATGTTGGCAAAGCGCAGCGCAAGGAGGTTCTGGACCGTTTCCTTGCCGAGATAGTGGTCGATCCGGAAAATCTGCTTTTCCGAGAAACCCGCCGCGACCGCGTCGTTGATTCGGCGGCTGGAGGCCAGATCGTTGCCGAGCGGCTTTTCAAGGCCGATGCGCACCCCTTCGTGGGCGAGCCCGGCAAGGCGCAGGCCTTCGATGGTCGGCTCGAAAAGCGCGGGCGCGGTGGAGAGGAAGATCGAGAGGCCGCAGGAAGTGTCACCGAGCTTTTCGGCAAGCCCCGCGAAGCCTTCGGGCTTCGAGGCATCGAGCGTCTGATATTCGAGCCGCTCAAGGAAGCTTGCCAACTTGGAATCATCGCGGCGGTCGGCGGGGAGGAACTCCTCAAGCGCGGCGCGGGCCATTTCGCGAAATTCGCCGTCGTCGTGGACCGAGCGCGCGGTGCCGACGATGCGCAAGGTGGGATCGATCAGGCCGTCTTCGTGCAACGCATAGAGCGAGGGCAGCAGCATGCGCCGCGAAAGATCACCGGTTGCGCCGAACAGGAGCAGGGCGGAACAGCTGGTGGCGGCCATGGGCGGCAAACTCCTCATCCGGGCCTTTTGATGCGGGGCCCGCAAGGCTCCCCTAGACCCGAATGCCCGGGGCTTCAGCACGCATAAGTATGCGAGTTGGAATGGACAAGCCTCAGCGCCGGAAGAGCCAAGCCAGGATCTCCGGCAGGCGTGCCGCCCAGGCGTTTTCCTCGTGCTCGGCCAGCGGGTAGACGCGGCTCTCGAAATCGGTGCCGCGCTTCCAGCCCAGCTTCACGAACTCGGCGTCGATGGGTTCCTGATAGGGCGCGTAGAAGGCATCGAGCGTGCCGGTGCCGTGGTCCATCCAGATGCGCCGGCCAGCGGCCGCGCCCAGTGTACGGTCGAAAAAGCCGGTCCACAGGCCCAGCGTTTCGGGATTGAAGCCCTTCACCGTATCGGGGCCGATGGCAGGCCAGTGCGAACTGACGCAGGCGGCCTGCCCATAGACATCAGGGCGCGCGGCGATGGCATAGCAGCTCATCAGGCCGCCCATGCTGGAGCCGGCGATGGCGGTATCCTCGCGGCCTGGGCGTGTGCGGAAGGACGCATCGACCCAGCCTTTCAACGGCCCCGCCAACCACGCCAGATAGGCATCCGAGATCACCGGGCCGCCGGCAATTTCGTCCATCTTCGCCTTCAAGCCCGGCGACGCGGCATCATAGGCCGGGCGCGGCAAATACTGGCGGAAGCGGTCCTTACCCGGCGCCCAGATGCCAACGATGATGCGTGGTTCGATCCCCTGCCCCATGACCTTGAGCATGGCCTTGTCGGCCGCCCAGATCTTGTTGAAGTTGGAGTTCTTCAGATCGAACAGGTTGTGCCCGTCGTGCATGTAGAGGACGGGATAGCGTTTCCCGGACGTGTCATAGCCCGGCGGCAGCCAGATCGTGAGGCGCTGGGGCGGCAGGCCTGCCGCCTGTACCTCGGTATATTCGATGCGGCGCCCGGTATCCTCCTGCGCTACGGCCAGCCCCGGCAGGAGAAGCGCCGCGAGCAGCAGGAGAAGCCGCCGCACGGTCACTTGCCCGAGTGCAACCGGATCGCCGCGCCGCCGCCGGGTGCGAGCCAGAGCGGCAGTTTGTCGCCCTTCTTCAGCGTCAGCGTTGCATAGGCGATCTTGTGCCGGGCGTCGGTCTCGTATGTCGCGCCCTCGCCGTCCTTGTAGATGGTCGCAGTATAGGTCTTGCCCGGATCGAGGAAATCCATCGCGAGCGTGACATCGCGTGCCGAGTGGCCGTTGACCCCGCCGACATACCAGTCCTCGCTGTTGCGATCCTTGCGCGCGAAGATCGCGTAATCGCCCACTTCACCCGCAATGAGGTGGCTCTCCGACCAATCGGCCGGTACCTGACGGATGAACTCCAGTTCCTTGGGATGCGCCGCAAGGCTTTCGATGAAGTCCGAGGCCATCTGGATCGGCGAATAGATCGCGAGATAGAGGCCGAGCTGCTTCGCGAGCGTTGAGGCGAGCGGCACGTGGTTCGCGCCTTCGAGGCTCAGCATCCCCGGCGTGAAGTCCATCGGCCCGGAGAGCATGCGGGTATAGACCAGCGTCGGCTCATGGTCCGGCCCGTTGGCGAACTGACCCCACGCGTTGTACTCCATCCCCCGCGCGCCTTCACGGTCGATCCAGTTAGGCCAGGTGCGGCGAAGGCCGGTGTCCTTGACCGGCTCATGCGCATCGATCGCCACTTGGTACTTGGCCGCAGTCTCGACCACCTTCATGTGGTGCTGAACGTTGCGCTGGCCTTCGTGCCACTCCATGCGCGTCTCGCCCGGGGCATCGCCGGGGGCCACGATACCGCCCGCATCCGCAACATAGCCGGTCTTGACCGAATGCATGCCGAGCGACTGGTAGAGCTTCATCGCCGGTTCGAGCTGCGCTTCGTAGTTGGCGATGTTGCCGCCGGTCTCGTTGTGGCCGATCAGCTGGACCTTGTTCTTCGCTGCATAAGCCGCCACCGCCTTCAGATCGAAATCGGGCACAGCCTCGGTGAAGCTGAAGTCTTGCCCGTGGCCGAACCAGTCACCGTTCCAGCCCTTGTCCCAGCCTTCGACGAGGAGGCCACCGAAGCCGTTCTTCCTGGCAAAATCGATATACTGCTTGGCACGCTCGGTGGTGGCGCCGTGGCGCGGGCCTTCGGCCCAGGTCCAATCACCACGGATCATGCCCCACCAGATGCCGATGTACTTCATCGGCTTGAACCAGGAGACATCGCCGATCTTGTTGGGTTCATTGAGATTGAGCTCGAGATCGTTCTCGACAAGGCCGGCCGCGCTATCGGCGATGCGGATCGTGCGCCAGGGGGTGTTGAACGGCAGATCGCGGATAACCGCCGCCCCGCGCGAGGATGGCGCAAGCGTCGTGCGGAACAGCTGGCGTTCGGCGCGCTTGAAATACATCGCGGAGTAATCGACCAGCGCCGCTTCGTGGAATGCGAGGTGCGTCCCGTCCTCGAGGCGCATGGTGATCGGCGTCTGCGCAGTTGCTACAGCGTCGATCGGCGTGCGCTGATAGATCTGTTCCTCGCGGTTCCACTCAAGGCCGGCGACCCAGAACGCAGTGCCGGGCTGCGCGACGTCGAACTCGGTCCACTCGTCGCCGATCTTCATCGTCTTGAGGCCGGGCTGCTCGGGCAGTTCGTAGCGGAAACCGAAGCCGTTATCGAACAGCCGGAAGCGCACGTTCATCTTGCGGCCGGCGTAGTCCGCGTTCTGTTCGAGGTGGACGAGCACTTCGTTGTGATGATCACGCACGAAGCGGCGTTCACCCCACGGCTGTTCCCATGTGCTGTCAGCGCTCGCGGTTTCAGAACCGGTGATGCGGAAGCCGCGCACCAGATTCAGCCCGTCGGTCAACGTGAAGCCAAGCTTAGACGCGCCGATCAGAAGCTTGCCTTTGCGCGAGAGCGAGTAGACCGGGCGATCCGAGCCATCGGTGGTGACGGTGAGCACGAGCGTGCCATCGGGCGATGCGGCGGTTACCTGAGCCTTTGGCGGCGCGGCCTGCGCCAGTGCGGCGGAAGGAAGCAGCGCAGCAGCGGCGAGCGCCGAAAGAGTGGCCTTGACGGTAAACCGGAGCATGGTCTGGGTCATTCCTCGATCAAAAGCGCGCCAAAGGGCGGCAGGGTTCCGGGTGCGGCACCGTTGACGGCGCTCAGCACGCGACCAGCAGGAGAGGCTGCAGCGGGCCAGGGCGCCGCCAGATGCCCCATGTTGAACACGCCCGTAACGCGCGAACCTTCGGCGCTGCGGCGAATTGCGAGCACATTGCCACCTTCGTGGAGCACGGTGAAATCACCGGCGCGCATGGCCATGTTTTCCTTGCGCAGCGCCAGCAGCGCGCGCGTCAGGTTGAGGAGTGAAGCGGGATCTGCGTCCTGCCGGTCCACCGCGCGCGCATGGTTCTCTGCACCCAGCGGCAGCCACGGCGTGCCTGTGGTAAAGCCCCCCTGTTCGCCCTGCGCCTGCCACGGCAGCGGAGTGCGCGCGCCATCACGCGAAAGCGTCAGCGGCCAATTGGCGATCGCTTCCGGGTCCTGCACCTGCTCAAAGGGTATCTCGACTTGCGTGAGGCCGAGCTCTTCGCCCTGATAAATGATGATGTTACCGCGCAGCGAAGCGAGCAGCATGGCCTTCATCCGCGCGAAGGCCTCCACATCCTGCGGTGCGCACCAGCGCGACAATGCACGCGGCGCATCGTGGTTCTCGAAGGCCCAGCTCGGCCAGCCCGTGCCCGGAGCATCGGGCCATTTGGCCTGCGTATCGGCCACAAGCTGCGGTGTCAGGCGGTCGGCGTAGAGGAAATCGAAGCCGTAGGCGCTGTTGAGACGCTCCTCGCCGGCAGTGAACTCCTTCATTTCCGTCTCGGCGAGATCGCCGCCGACTTCCGCGAGCGTAAACACCGCACCATACCGGTTGCACAGACCCCTGAGCCGTTCGATGAAGCCGACAATGCCCGGGTGCGACTGGTTGTAGATCTTGAGCTGATAATCGAACGGGCGGGTGCGGCGGCGACCGTCGTAGGGCGCGGGCGGATTGTTGCGCAGCGCCGGGTCGTGCATCAGGAAATTGAGCGCATCGATGCGGAAGCCGTCGACGCCGCGATCAAGCCAGAACTGCATCACGCCGAGCAGCGCATCCTGCACGGCCGGATTGTGCGCGTTGATCTGGGGCTGGCTGCTGAGGAAATTGTGCAGGTAATACTGGCAGCGGCGCGCGTCCCACGTCCATGCCGGGCCGCCGAACACCGACTGCCAGTTTGACGGCGGCGAACCGTCTTCCTGCGGATCGGCCCAGACGTACCAATCGGCACGCGGGTTGTCCTTGCTCTGGCGGCTTTCCTCGAACCACGGATGCTGATCCGAGGTATGGGCATAGACCTGATCGATGGTGACCTTGAGGCCGAGTTCGTGCGCGCGCGCGACCATCTTGTCGAAATCGGCGAGCGTGCCGAAGATCGGATCGACGTCGCAGTAATCCGCGACGTCGTAGCCGAAATCGCGCATCGGCGAGGTGAAGAAGGGCGAGACCCAGATCGCATCGACCCCGAGCACGGCGACATGATCGAGCCGCTGGGTGATCCCCGGCAGATCGCCGATCCCGTCCCCGTTCGCATCGCAGAAGCTGCGCGGATAGATCTGGTAGATGGCAGCGCCCCGCCACCACGGCAGATCGTCCGGTGCGGGGTTTGGCTGAGCAAGGCGTTTTGCTTGAGTCATCGGGTAGTCTGTGTCCCTGGGGAGGAAGGGAGAAGGCGGCACACCGCGCTGCCGAACGCGGGAAGATCGAGCGTGACGCTGCCCGGTGCAGCAACGCGCGCCGGGCAGACGCCGAACAGCGTTTCGAGCGTTTCGGCCGAAGTACCGACAACACTGGCGGCATGGATCGGGGCATCGGAGGTGTTGAAGGCGATGAGATACTCGGCGCCGCTCTCGGGATCGAAGCGCGAGACGCTGAACAGGCCCGGTTTCTCCTCATAACCGCGCACCACCTGCCGCCCGCGCGCAAGCGCCGGGTGCGCGGCGCGCAGGGCGGCGAGATCGCGGATCAGGCGGTAGAACGGGTGCGCGGGATCGAAGTGGTCCGCGCTGGCTGGGCGGGTTGTGTCAAGCACGGGATTGTCGAGGTAGCTCGCCGTTCTGCTCGGGAACATGTCCTCGCGCGAATCCGTGTCGTTGCCATCACCGATAAAGCCCTGTTCGTCGCCATAGTAGATCACCGGCGAACCGCGCAGCGTGAGCAGCATAACATGGGCGAGGCGGACGCGGGCCTCGAGTTCGGCTAGGCCGATTCCGGGCCGGTCATGGCGGACGAGCGAGGCAAAGCGGCCCATGTCGTGATTGCCAAGGAACGTCGGCATGGCGAGCGCCGCTTGCTCGCCCCCTTCGTAGAGCACGTCGCCGTCGAACAGTTCGGCCAGCACGCTGGTGCCCTTGCCCTGCCCCAGCACCGCGCGGACCGAGCCTTCGAAGGCGAAATCGAGCACAGCCGGATAGCCGTCGCGCCGGGTATACTGCGCGATATAGCCGTTGCTCGGCTCCTCCCGCGCGACTTCGCCGAAGATCGTGAAGTTGGGAATGCCTCTGGCCTTGGCGGTCTCAAGCATGGCCGGGATGAACGCCTGCCAGAAGCCGGGGTCGACATGGCGCGCGGTGTCGATTCGGTAGCCGTCTATGCCGAAGTCTTCGATCCATTGCCGGTAGATAGCGATCATGCCCTCACGAACGCGGGGATGTTCGGTGAACAGATCATCCAGACCGACGAAATCACCGAAACGGGCACTCTCGCCGGTGAAGGTGGTGTCGCCGCGGTTGTGGTAGAACGCCGGATCGTTGAGCCATTCAGGCACTTTGACGTGCGCTTCACCGGCAGGAACGAAGGGTGTATAGGCGAAGGCGGGATCGATGAGCTTTGCAAAGTTGGCGGGCGAGGAATCCTGATCCCCTGCGAAACCTGCATTGATCGCCGGCCCGTTTACGCCGGCCTTGCGCGAATAGGGGTAGTCCGCGCGGGACCGATAGGGGAAGCCGCCGGCGGCATTCGGCTCGCGGAACTGGATCACATCGGCCGTATGGTTGGCGATAATGTCCATGTAGACCTTGAGCCCGCGCGCATGGGCGGCATCGACCAGCGCCTTGAAATCGGCGTTTGTGCCGAAGTGCGGATCGACGCGGGTAAAGTCGGTGATCCAGTAGCCGTGATAACCGGCACTCTCCAGCCCCGGCACCCCCTGCACCGGCTTGTTCTTGAACACCGGACCGACCCAGACTGCGGTCGCGCCAAGGCCCCTTATGTAGTCAAGCCGCTGGATCAGGCCCTTGAGATCGCCACCATGGTAAAAGCTCTTCGAGGCAGGATCGAAGCCGGTCTTGAGCCGGTCGCCCTTGAGGCCGCCGCGATCGTTGGCAGGATCGCCGTTCTCGAACCGGTCGGGCAAAAGAAAGTAGATCACCTCGCCCGCCGCCGGGCGCACGCGCACAGCATCGAGCGGTACATCGGCGCGGGCAGGCGCGCTGGCTGCAGCGAGCACGGCCAATGCGGCAAGGCCTACCCAGCGCTTCACGCGGCGGCGCCCAGATTGAGCGGCGGCGCGGCGCAATGGCGGGCGATGAAATCGGCATGGCCGGGATAGCGCTCCACCTCGCGGACGTAGAGCCCGTTCAGCGTTTCGAGATAGGACTTGAGATCGGCCTCGTCGATTGTCTCGGCCAGCGCGTGGCTGCGCTGCGGAACGATCCCCTGCCCCGCCATGACCTGGAACCAGCCCACTTCGCCGAACAGCTCGTCCCCGTGGCGGAAGATATGGCCGTTGGCGCGAAACAGCTCGATGCGGTCGCTCAGCGTATCAGGCAGCGCCAGCTCGCGCATCGCCTGCCAGAATGGTTCGGGCCGCTGGTTCACGTGGTAGTGCAGCACGATGAAATCGCGGATGCGCTCCATCTCGAAGGTAAACTGGCGGTTGTATTCATTGCGCGCGGCCTGGGTCTGGTCCTTGCCGGGCAGGAACTTGAGGATGCGCGAGATCGCGGTCTGGATAAGGTGGATGCTGGTCGATTCCAGCGGTTCAAGGAAGCCGCTGGAGAGCCCGACCGCGATCACATTGCCGCGCCACGCCTCGGCGCGGCGCCCGGTGGTGAAGCGGATGGGCCTGGGATCCGCAAGCGCGGGGCCATCGAGGTGGGCAAGCAGGCTGTCCGCCTCCTCTTCATCCGAGGTGAAAGCGCTGCAATAGACGCGGCCATTGCCGGTGCGGTGCTGGAGCGGAATGCGCCATTGCCACCCCGCTGTATGCGCGGTGGCGCGGGTATAAGGGGTGAAGTCCGGGGCACGGCCGCTCGGCACGGCCAGCGCGCGGTCGCAGGGTAGCCAGTGGCTCCAGTCGACATAACCGCTGCCCATGGTGCCACCGATCAGGAGGCCGCGAAAACCGGTGCAATCAATGAAGAGGTCGCCGGAAATCTCCTCGCCCGAGGCAAGGGCAAGCGCCGTGATGTCGCCGCTCAGCGGATCTTGCCGGACCTCGGAAATCCGGCCTTCGCGCCGGGTAACGCCGCGGCTTTCCGCGAACTGGCGCAGAAACGCGGCATAGAGCCCCGCGTCGAAGTGGAACGCGTGCGGCATTTCGGGGATGTTGCGGCTGGTCAGCGGTGCGCCGCGATGCATGCGGCCCGCGCGTGCAGCAAGATCGTTGATTGCATAAGCGCCATGTGGCCCGGCAATGCCGAGTCGACGGCCCCGCGACCAGTAGTGGTGGAAGGCGCAGAGCCCGACATCGCGGCCGACATCGCCGAATGCATGCATGTAGCGCTCGCCCGGCGCACCCCAGCCCACGAATTCGATCGCGAGCTTGAAAGTGGCCTGCGTGGCGCGGATGAAGGCGTCCTCGTCGATCCCGAGCGCCTGATTGAACATGCGGATCTGGGGGATCGTGGCCTCGCCCACACCGACGGTGCCGATCTCTTCGGATTCGACAAGCGTGACGGTGAAGCCGGTATCAAGGAAATGGCCGAGGGCGGCAGCCGTCATCCAGCCCGCAGTGCCACCGCCGGCCACGACGATACGAACGGGGTCGGTGTTACCTCCGCTGCCGCTGGTCTCAGTGCTGCGCATCGCAGGCTCCCTGTAGCCCGACTGACGGGGCGGTCCGGATGGTGAATTCGGGCGCCGGGCGGCCATCGACACACATGGCAGGCGCGGCGGTTCTGTCGCGGCTGCCCGGTAACCGGGCAGCCTGGAGACAGCTTTTCATCGTTTCAGGCATGGGCGGAAGGTACCGGGCGGATGGACTTGCAGCAAGCCATCCGCCCGAACCCCGCATAGGCATTAGAACTTGTAGCTGAGCCCGATGTAGAAGTCCCGGCCGTAGCGCTGGTAGTCGATCACCTGGCGCGGATCGTTGTTCTGGTAAGTGATGAACGGACGATCGGTGAGGTTGCGCGCCTGGAACAGGATCGAGAGGCCTTCGAGCGCCGTACCGGGCTGGAAGTCATACCCGATCTGGGCGTCGAGGATGCCTTCCGCCTTCGCCGTGCGGTAGGTCGGGTTGGCCGACAGACCCGCGACTTCGGCGAGGAACTTCGAGCGGTAGCGATACGAAGCGCGGACCTGGAAGCCGTGCTTTTCGTAGTAGACCGAGGCGTTGCCAACCCAGTCCGACAGGCCCGGAAGGGTAATCGGGTTGGTCGGATCGCTGTTCAGGCGGATCGTACTGTCAGTGTACGAACCGCTGCCATAGAAGCCGAAGCCGTCAAGCGAGGGCGAAACCAGCGAGAACGGCAGCGAGAGCGTCAGTTCTGCGCCCTTGAGCGAGCCGCCGCCATCGTTGAGCGGCTGCGAGACAACGCCGACCGTGGTTGCGAGCTGATCGCGGATAGCTGCCGGCAGCGAGGCCGCGACGGTCGCGAAGTCGAACGGCAGGTTGCGCTGCGGGTTCACGAAGTCGGTCAGCTTCTTGTAGTAGCCGGCCAGCGACACGTAGCCGCCCTTCGGGAAGTAGTGTTCGACCGAGACGTCCACGTTAGCCGCACGATAGGGACGCAGCTGTGCGTTGCCACCGGTCGACTGGAAGAATGGGCGGGTAGGATCGTTCGAGCCAAGGTTCTGGAAGTTGAAGTTCAGCTCCTGGTTGACCCGCTCCTGATCGAGACGCGGACGAACCATGCTGAGCGAACCGGCCAGCTTGACGTAGGTCGCATTGGCAACTTCGAGCGAGAAGTTCGCGCTCGGCAGGACGCGCCAGAACTTGCCGCCGCCCGTGGCAGGCACGACGAGCACGGTTCCGGTGGCCGAGTCGAAGTTCGAGATCGAACCGGTCGAGCTCTGATCGGTGTAGACCGCCTGCACGCCGATCGAGCCCGTGAGCTTCTTGCCGCCGACGTCGCCGTCAAGCTTCACCATGGCGTAACCGGTCCACACCTTCTCGGTGACGGTGTTGTCGCGCACCAGCGAAACCGGGCGGTTGTCGTAGACCGAGGCCAGCGAGTTGTTGAGGAGGTAGACAGGATTGAGCGCGAGCATCTGCGGCACGCCGAGGTAGGCGAGCGGCACGGTGCCGACGACGGCCTGATCCGGAATGGCGGCAAACTTCGGGGTCCCGCTGTCCACCGAGCAGTCGCTGCCGGCGCCCTTGGGGCACAGGAAGAACGAGGTAAACGCCGAGGTCTTCTTGCGGCGGCTGAAGTTCGCGCCGATCTGCCAACCCGCGAGCGGGCCCGCGCCTTCGAGCGAACCATCGAGGTCAGCCCGCAGCGAAAGCAGATCGTCCTTGAACTTCGGACGGTTGAGGAAGCCCGCCTGCACGACGGCCTTGGTGCCGTTGTAGCCCCAACCGCGCGGGTCGGTCAGGCCGAACAGCGACTTGTCGGCGTAGTTGAGCGTCGGGACGATATCGAACGTGCCGTTGGGATTGGCCGAAATCTTGAGCGTGTCCGAAGCGCCGGTCGCACCGTAGCCGGTGCCGGTGTAGGTCTCGAGCAGATCGTCGGTGCGCTTGGCGGTGCTGTAGGACGCGTCGACGGTCAGATGCATCGTGTCGCTGAGACCGATGACGTTGTTCCAGCCAATCGAGAAGTTGTCGGCCTCACGCTTGTTGCGGTCGTTGCGCTGCACGGCGTGAACGCCGGAAACGGTGGCCTGCGTGACGAGGCCGTTGTCGACCGTGTAGCCGGGCTGCACCGTGGCGCCCGAACCCCATGCCGGCGCGATCGGGAACTCGATGCCGCGCAGGATCTGGGTTTCCTTGAAGTGCGAATAGAGCACGTCGAGGGTCGAGTGGAAGTTGTCGCTCGGTTGGTATTCCAGCGTGGCGACGGCGCCGTAGCGCTGCAGCTTGTTTGACTGGACGTAGGGCTTGGCGCCGCCGAGGAACAGGTTGCCGCCGGCTGCGCCTTCGTTCGGGAAGCCCCAGGCGTTGTAGCGCTCGTTCTGCGAGGGCGCGTCGGTGGCCGAGACGCCGATGGCGATGCCGAAGGTGTCGTTTGCGAACTTGTCGACGTAGGCGGCCGAAGCGCGGTAGCCATAGCGGCTGCCATCGGGGTTGAGCTTCTTCTGGCCGTTCATCTGGCCGCGCAGCTGCACCGAAACGATGCGGTCCTTCTGCGCAAGAGGGCGCAGCATGCGCAGGTCGACCGTGCCGGCGATACCAGCAGCGACCAGCGAGGGGGTTGGGGCCTTGTAGACGACGACGTTCTTGAAGAATTCGGCCGGGTACTGGTCGTACTCGACGCCGCGGTTATCACCGACAGTGACCTGCTCGCGGCCGTTCAGCAGGGTGGTGCCGAAATCGGGGCCGAGGCCGCGGATCGATAGGCGCTGATCGCGGCCTTCGAGACGCTGCGAGGTGACGCCGGGCAGACGGGCGAGCGAATCCGCGATCGACACGTCGGGCAGCTTGCCGATGTCTTCGGCCGAGAGCGCTTCGACGATGGTCGGCGCGCCGCGCTTGATCGAGGCCGAGGCGTTGAGCGAGGCGCGGTAGCCGGTGACGACAATCGCGCCATCATCGGCGGCGGGCGCTTCGGCAGCGGCCTGCGGCGCAGCATCCTGCGCGAAGGCAGGTGCAGCAAGAGCGGCAGCGGTCAGCGCAATTGCCGAACTGCCCAGACGGATAGCAAAAAGGGTGTGGTTAGCCATGGAAATCAGATCTCCCCCATGCGGCCAGATCGTGGCCTCGACGTTGTCGGAACGCGGTTTTTCCGGGTTCAGTACGAGGCGCTGGGTAGGCCCGGCACGACAAGGAACGAATATGGCATACGTATACCATCGGAATTCCGGGAGTTTAGCGCACTGTGGTGAGGCCGATTTGTCACGCACGGCGCCTGCACAGCGCTCTGAAAGCCATGAGTCCTCCGGGGCAATTGCGTCCATGCATTTCCATGCGTAGACTGCAGCATCGTTGACCAGGCGGGGGAAAACCGCGGCGGCGCGGAGGAGGTTGCACGCGATGGGCCGCAGGCCTTCCAACAAGCCGACCAGTTTCGACATCGCTTATCTGGCGGGGGTTTCGCAGCCGACGGTGAGCCGGGCGCTGCGGGGCAGCAAGTCGGTCAGCCTTGCCACGCGCCAGAAGATCGAGGCGATTGCGCGCCAGCTTGGCTACACGGTCGACAAGAACGCCTCGTCGCTCCGCTCGCAGCGCTCCAACACGCTGGCGCTGCTGTTTTTTGAGGATCCGACGCCGGACGAATCGGGCATCAATCCGTTCTTTCTCGCTATGTTGGGTTCGATCACGCGGCATTGCGCGGCGCGCGGACTCGATCTGCTCATCTCGTTCCAGCGGCTCGATGATGATTGGCACAAGCGCTATCAGGATAGTCACCGCGCCGACGGGCTGATCCTGCTCGGCTATGGCGACTACACGCTTTATGAGAGCCGTCTGCGCCAGTTGGTGCGCAGCGGCGCGCATTTCGTGCGCTGGGGCGCGGTGGAGCCCGACACGATCGGTGCGACGGTGGGCTCCGACAATTTCGGCGCAGGGCGGCTGGCGGGCGAGCACCTGCTGGCGCGCGGGCGGCGGAAAATCGCCTTTCTGGGGCAGGCAGACAGCCACTATCCCGAGTTCAAAAACCGCTACGAGGGGCTGGTTCGGGCAGTAGAAACCGCAGGCCTCACGCATGATCCCGATCTCGTCGTACCGGCGATTTCATCCGAGGAGCTGGGTTATCAGGCCGCGCGCAAGCTGCTGAAGAGCGGCAAATCCTTTGACGCCATTTTTGCCGCGAGCGACCTGATCGCAATCGGGGCGATGCGGGCGCTCGCCGAAGCGGGCCTCAGCATTCCCGGCGATGTCGCGCTGGTCGGCTTCGACGATATTCCGGCCGCCAGCCTCACTTCGCCGCCGCTGACAACGGTGATGCAAGACATGCGGCATGCCGGTGTCGCGCTGGTCGAGACGGTCATGGCGCAAGTCGAGGACAAACCCCCGCCCTCGCCCTTCCTGCCCACCCGGCTCGTGGTGCGCGGCAGCACCGGCGGATAGTCCGGATCGGAATAATCATGCAGGCATATGGATGACATTCGTATGCATTGCTGCCGAGGGCCCTTCGCTGGCCTAGGGATCAGGCAGAGATAACAAAGCAGATGCATCCGCTACACGGGCGCATGGGGGAGCCGAACGGCGTGACAACTCGTCAGAAACCGCAGCAGTCCTTTTGGGGACTGTGGAATGTGAGCTTCGGCTTTTTCGGCATCCAGCTCGCGTTCGGGCTGCAGAACGCCAATGTCAGCCGCATTTTCCAGTCGCTCGGCAGCAGTGTCGACGATCTTGCGTTCCTGTGGATCGCGGGGCCGGTGACGGGCCTGATCGTGCAGCCGTTGATCGGGCATTACTCGGACCACACCTGGGGACGTTACGGACGGCGGCGGCCCTACTTCGTGGCAGGCGCGGTGTTTTCGGCGCTGGCGCTGCTGGGCTTGCCGCAAGCGGGCGTGCTGCTGGTGGCCGCCGGGTTCCTTTGGCTGCTCGACGCATCGCTCAATATCGCAATGGAACCTTTCCGCGCCTTTGTGGGCGACATGACGCCCGACGACCAGCGCGCACAGGGTTTTGCGCTGCAGACCTGGTTTATCGGCGCGGGTGCGGTGATCGGCAGCCTGCTGCCGGCCGTTTTCGCGCACCTCGGGATCGCCAATACCGCGCCAGAAGGCGTGGTGCCGGATTCGGTGCGGCTAAGCTTCATGATCGGCGCGGCGGCGATGGTGCTGGCGGTGGCGTGGACGGCCTTTCGCGTGCGCGAATACAGCCCCGAGGAAATGGCGGCATTCAACACCGACCATGCCAATGCCGCGCAGCATGGGCAGCCGCTGGTCTATTCGGCTCGCGGGCCGATGTGGCTCTTGATCGGTGCCGGTCTGCTGGCGATCGTGAACGAAATGGGGCTCGACAAGCAGCTCTATGTGCTGGGGGGCGGCCTCGCCCTCTTCGGCGTTGCGCAGATCGTGCTGCGCGCCACCAAAGCCGGTGGTGCACTGGCGGAAATCATGAGCGACCTTGCGCAAATGCCCGCGCAGATGCGCCAATTGGCGGTGGCGCAGTTCTTCACCTGGACCGCGCTGTTCATCCTGTTCATCTACACGACCCCGGTCGTCACCCGGAACGCCTTCGGGGCGACTGACACGACGGGCGCGGCCTATAACGCGGGCGCGGACTGGGTGGGCGTGATGTTCGCGTTCTACAACGGCGTCGCCGCGCTCGCGGCGTTCCTGCTGCCGGTGCTCGCAAAGCGGATCGGGAATGCGCGCACGCACGCGCTGTGTCTGCTCGGCGGCGGAGTGGGCTTTCTGCTGCTGCTCGTGCTGCGCGACGCATGGCTGCTGCTGCTGCCGATGGTGTTTATCGGCATTGCCTGGGCCTCAATCCTGGCGATGCCCTATGTGATCCTCACCCGCGTGCTGCCGCCGCACAAGTTCGGCATCTATATCGGCGTGTTCAACATCTTCATCGTCGTGCCGCAGCTGATGGTCGCGACGATCATGGGGGGAGTGATCCGCAGCTTCTTCCCGACCGACCCCAAGTGGACCATGCTGGTGGGAGCGGTGGTGATGGCGGCGGCCGCACTCGCGATGCTGCGCGTGCGCGAGGAAAAGCCAGCCTAATACTGGAACGCCGCCTCAGGCACCGCGTCCATCAACGCCTCGTTCCGTTCGCGCATCTTGTCGCGGAATTCGCCATGGGTGACGATGTAGAGCCGATTGGCGAGAATGCCTTCGGCGACGACCTCGCCCACGGTGGCGGGGTCCATCCAGTCATTGCCGGGCGGGCGTTCCAGCAGGCTGGCCTCGCTCCGTGCGAAGCCGCTGCCCTCGCGCAGGTGCGCCGGGCGGTTGAGCGCAGCCTCATGGATATTCGAGCGCACGAAGGCGGGGCACAGGACCGACATGCCGATGCCCTTCCCGGCGAGTTCCTCGCGCATGTTTTCCGTCAGATTGAGCACTGCCGCCTTGCCCGCAGCATAGATCGCAAAGTTCGACGGCATGCGGACCGCTGCGGCAAGTGATGACACGTTCACCACATGCCCGCCGCGCCCGTGCGCAATCATGCGCGGCAGGAAGCTCTGCAGGCCATTGATCACGCCGCCGAGATTGACGCCCAGGCCGTAGTCCCAATCGGCGTATCCGGCTTCGAGCAACGGTCCTTCGACACCGACACCGGCATTGTTGACAAGAATGTCGATGCCGCCGAGCTCGATATCCATGCGTTCGGCGACGGCGGCAAAGGCAGCGCGATCGGTGACATCGAGCGTCAGCGCAGCAACGCTGCTGGCGAAGCCGGCTTCCCGGATATCCACCAGCGCGCGGTCGATGTGATCGGGCCGAAGATCGGCGATGACGACGAAGGCGCCGCGCTCTGCCAGCGCCTTGACGATCCCGAACCCGATTCCGCTGGCACCACCGGTGACAAAGGCCCGCTTGTCATGGAAGCTGCGCATGGGGCCTCCCTTCAGCCCTGATAGACCCAGTAGCGCGGGCCGAAGCGTGCTTCGAGCTCGGCGAGCTTGGCCTTGTGGATTGCCTGGATTGCAGTTGGGGTAGTCGCTTCCTCGGCGGGAACTTCCTCGAGGCGGATGCTGGTCGGGTCCTCGTAGAGGTGCTCCCCGGCGAGGCGGGCCTTGTCGTCATAGGGCCAGATGAACGCCTGTCGGCTGGAGACATGGTAGAGCGCATCGGCCCTGGGCGCATCGTAGCCCATCGCCTGCAAATCTGCGCCGCGCGCAAGCTGGTGGAAGGTGATCTCGTCGCAGATGCCCCAGTCGTTCACCGCGAGGCGGTCGTCGGAATGCCACAGCACCGCCTGCCCGACGCTGTTGTAGAAGCCCTTAACGCCTTCCTTGCCTACGATCACGGCGGGGTTGGCGCCCCAGGTGACACGATAGACAGGGTGATCGACCATCATGTCGCTGGCGGTGATATCCTCATAGAGACCAGCCCCTTCGAGATGCACGTGGCGCCAGAAGTTGAGCAGGATGGCCTTGTGCAGCGGGTTGGAGGTTGCGCCGAAGAGCGCCTCGGTTGGGTCCATGCATTCGAATACAGCGCGCTCGATGGCGTTCGTCGGCAGGGTCGTCGCGATGTTCATCGGCCTCTCCTTGTCTGTTCTGGTTCAGGTTCCCGGCGCGATCAGCACCTTGCACTGCTGCGTGCGGCGGCGCAGCGCCTCGAACACGGTGGGAGTGCTGGCGAGCGGGATGGTTTCGGTGACAAGGAGGCGCGGCTCGGCAGCGCCCCGGTCCAGCGCATCGAGCGCGGCGTGGTATTCGTGAGCGGTGAAGAAGGCCGAGGTGACGAGGCGCACTTCCTTCGAAAGCATGGCGAAGCTGTTGAAGGTATCGGGCACGGTGCATAGGCCAAGCAGCACGATGGTGCCGCGCGCGCGGACTTGCTCGACGGCTTGCGCAATGAGGCCGGGAACGCCGACGCATTCGAATACTACGTCCGCCTTGCCGCCCAGCGCACGCTCCGCTGCGCCGATGGGATCGGTGCGATCCGCGACGAAATCGTGCGCACCCATGGCAAGGGCGCGGTCCTGCTGCCAGGTGGCGACATCCTGCACCACGACGCGCCCGGCTCCCATGCGCCGCGCCCAGAAGGCGGCGGCGAGGCCGATGGGACCCGCGCCGAGGATCAACACCTTGTCGCCGATATGCATGCCCGCCATGGCAACCCCGTGGAGCGCGACGGCGAGCGGTTCGATGATTGCGCCATCGGCCAGACTGGCGGATTTCGGCAGCTTCACGCACTGGTTGGGCTTGGTGAGGGCAAATTCGGCATAGCCGCCGCCCTGCAGGCCGAAACCATCGCACCATGAGACATTGCCCGCGAGGCAGGCGGGACAACGGCCGCAGCTCTTGAGCGGGCTGACCGCCACGAGATCGCCCTTGGCAAGGCCTTCTACGCCTTTGCCGAGTTCGACGATCTCGCCCGCGAATTCATGCCCGAGGATCGAGCCTGCGCCCTGCCCGTAGGCCGGGTCCTCGGTCATGTGCAGATCGGAGCCGCAGATGCCGCAGCGGCCGACCTTCACCACGACCTCGCCTTCGCCGGGCTCCGGATCGGGCACGGTTTCGATGCTCAGCGGCTTGTGCAGGCCCTGCATGACGGCGGCGCGCATGGGGTTCGCTCCTCAGTGCGCGGTCTGGCCGCCATCGATGGCGATGGTGGCACCGTTGATGAAGCTTGCAGCATCCGAGAGGAGGTGCAGCACGGTTCCGGCGATTTCCTCCGGCTGCGCGGCGCGGCCGCTGACATTGCCGGCGAAGAAGGCGGCCCGGAAGTTCGGGTCATCAGCCCAGTGCTGTGTCATCGGGGTTACGACAAAGCCGGGGGCGATGGCGTTCACGCGGATGTTCGCTTGCGCGTATTCAACCGCCGCCGCTTTGGTGAGGCCGGAGACGGCGTGCTTCATCGCGCAGTATACGCTCATGTTCGGGTCCGCGATCAGCGCACCGACCGAGGCGGTGTTGACGATGGCGCCGCCGCCCACTTTCAGGAAATGGCGGATTTCGGCTTGCATCGCGAAAAACACGCCCTTGAAATCGACGTCGATGGCGAGGTTCATCTCCTCCGGCGTCACTTCATGGATCGGGCGCTGCGGGGGCAGAATGCCGGCGTTGTTGAAGGCGGCGTCCAAGCGGCCATAGCGATCGAGGCAGGCCGCCACGAGCGCGTCCATCGCGGCGGGATCGGTGACATTGGCGTGCATGAACGACGCTTCACCACCCGCCTGCTTGATGATGGCCACGGTTTCTTCGGCACGGGAATCGATATCGCCGATGATGACCTTGGCACCAGCACCGGCAAGCGCAACGCAGGCGGCGCGGCCGATTCCAGTGGCTCCGCCGGTTACGAGGACGGCCTTATCGGCGAAGGTCATTCGGTCCATGCGGCCTGCTCCCCCTTGGCAACGCGCGCGGAATTGCCGAGCAGGAAATCGCCCAGCACATCGACCGCATCCGGGAAGGCCTTCTTCACGCGGGCGCTGAGGTCGGCGCTGTCCTTCGAGGCGGCGACCAGCTTCGGCCACTCCGCGATATAGCGGCGGGTGAATTCAAGGCCCGATGCGTCGTTCGGCGTGCCCGGCTTGTCATGCCCGGCCACCACAATCTCGGGCTTGAGCGCGATGAAGCTGTCATTCGCCTTGCCCCAGGCGGCAATGGCAGCGGCGTCATGCTCGCCCATCCAGAGGTACATCTGGTTGTAGACGAGATCACCGGGGAACAGCGCCTTGATCGAAGGTGCCCAGAGCGCCGTGGCGTGGACATGATCGCCCTGCACGGGGCCGAGGACTTTCAGTTCCTTGCCCTCCAGCAAGATCGTGTCACCCTCCATCGCGGCAGGCGCGGTGGGATGGCGCGGGGCGTTGACGCCGAGGACCGGATACCAGCGCTTCACCTTGAAGGGCAGCGAGCGCCAGATATCGGCGGCGACCACCGGGTGCGCGACGATCTTTGCGTCCGGGAAGGCATCCTGCAGCACTTCCATTGCGAAGAAGTGATCGGGATGGTCATGGGTGATGAAGATCGTGGTGAGGTGCTTGCCGCTATCGAGCACCATGGCGACGACGCGGTAGGCATCGGCGCGGGTGAAGGGCGCATCAACGAGGACCGCATCCTTCTCGCCCTTGATAAGCGCGATATTGGCGAAAAGCGAGCCGCCGCTGGTGCGCAAGGTTTCGACCGTGAGCGGCTTTTCCTGCGCATGCGCGGTGGTGGAGAGCAGCGCGGCGGCGAGCGCCAGAAGCGTTTTTCTGATCATCATGCGATCCCTGATTTGCCGGGGGCGAGGATGTGGTTTGGATCGAGCGCATGCTTGAGCTTGGCGTTGAACGCGCGGTTCACGGTGCCGAACTGCTGCGCAACAAGGTCCATGGCATGAACGCCGGTGCGGTAGCTCGCCCAGCCCTTTTCGCCGAAGCCGATGACGAGTTCGCGGTAGCAATCGTCCGCGCGCTTTTCTTCGGCGGGGTCAGACTTGTCGTAAAGCAGCGCGATGATGTGGTGGAGTTCGCGGCTGCCGATGGCAAAGGCGGCGGTATAGTCGAAGCCGTGCTTGCCCAGGATCTGCTTGGCGAGTTCGACCTGTCCCTGCGTTTCGCTGCCTTTGGCGGGTGCGACCGGCGCAAACCACGCAAGGCCGCCACCATTGCCACGCCAGCGCGCGAGGCCGATCTCGTCGAGATTGAGGCCGCCCTGCATGAGGGTGGCGTGATGGTGGAACCACGGGTTGTCCGCCATTTCAGCCTCGGTCAGCACTTCGCCGTCGATTGCGGCAAAGGCGGCGCGGATGATCTTCTCGCTTTCCGCGATCATTCCTTCCGTGCCGTAGAGCGCGATATAGGTGTTCCACATGCCGAGGTTGTTGGCTGTGGCAGCCTTGGAAACGGCCTCGTCCGTGATCGGGCCGGCGCCGTCCCAAACCTCGCTGCGGCGTTTGAACATGGCCAGCTGATAGGCGCCGCCCATCATCAGCACCACGTTGGGCACGATGTTGGCAATGCGCAGCGGACGCATTGCCTCGACGATGCGGGCGACGTCCTCCATCTTCTTGTGGCGGATGACGAAGGGTTTGTAGACCGGCGGCGCGGGCATGAGCCACATGCCCATCTTGGTCACGATGCCGAAGTTCGATTGGGTGAAAAGGCCATCGAGATAGGGCCCGTAGCCCCATTTGAACGCCTGCCATGCGGACGGGTTCTTTGTCGAGCCCATTCCGGTGCGCAAGATCTCGCCATCCGCGAGGACGACTTCCATGCCGCACTGGACCATGAAATGCTCGCCATAAGGCGTATACCCCACGCCGCGATCGAGCGTGTTGCCGACCGGACTGGCGATGGGGCCAACCGTGGGTACGTCGATCCACAGCGGAAGGTTGTTCTCGACCAGATAGTCCTTGAGCTGGCGGTAGGTTACGCCGGGCTCCACGAGCGCGGTGCAGAGCTCGGGATCGACCGAGATGATGCGGTTCATGCGCTTCAGGTCGAGGATCATCTGCCCTGGCATGGCAGTTGTGGTCTGGCCATAGCCCATGTTCTTGCCAGTGGAGACCGGCCAGATCGGCTGGCGGAACTGGTTGGCGATCTTGACGATGGCCTGCACCTGCTCGACGTCTTCCGGACAGACCGCGCCGACGGGGACATGCTTGCCGAAGGGATCGGGCGTGTAGGACTTCTTCCACGGCGCAACGGCCTCGGGATCGGCGAAGACCCAATCGTCGCCGACGACCTTGCGCATGGCGGCGACGGCGCCCTTGAAATCGGCCTTCTTCACGCCGGGCGCGAGGACTGCCTTCGCCTTGGCGCCGGTGCCAAGGCCAACAGCGGCGGCGGAGGCCGCGCCCGCACCGAGGAGGCTGCGGCGATCGAGATTGACGGTCATTGGCCGTGCTCCTTGGGATCGGCAGTGCTGGTCTGGACCCAGGCGGCCAGTGCCTTGAGCTCGGCGGGCGTCACTTCGGTGGGGCGGAAGGCGGGCATCGCGTTCTGACCGTGGCGGACCATGTATTCGACCGTTTCGGCAGGAAGGCCCCTGCCCCGGATCACCGGGCCGACGTTCTTGCCGTGGCAGTAGCCGCAGACTGCTGCGTAGACCTGTTCGGGGCTGCGCTGCGCCTGGACTTCGCCCAGCTTCTGCGCGGCCTGCGCCGTGCTGGCGAGCGCGATGCCAGCGGCGAGGATCAGCGCGCGCTTCACTGGTACTTCCCCAGCATCATGCCGCCGTCGATCACGACGTGGCTCCCGGTCATGTAGTCCGAGGCGTCGGAGGCGAGCAGCAAGGCCAACGGCTTGAGCTGTTCGGTTTCAGCCACCGCACCCAGCGGCACGATGGCATCCCAGGCCTTGCGCGCGACAGGGTCCTTCTTGAGCCAGCCCCCGCCGATATTGGTGACGAACGGTCCCGGCGCGATGGCATTGATGCGGATGCGGAACTCGGCGAGTTCCAGCCCCAACGCGCGCACCATGTGCAGTACGCCGGCCTTGGCGGGCATGTAGGGCAGGCCGACAATCGGCTCGGTGACGAGCCCGGCGTTGGAAGCCGTGCAGATGATCGAGCCGCCGCTGCGGCCATTGGCGCGGCCAGTCTGCTTCATCACCCGAACGGCATTGCTAACGGTGTAGAACACGCCCGAAAGGTTGACCGAAATCGACTTGTCCCAGCGCTTCGGGTCGTACGTATCGACCTGGCCATCGGGATTGCGGTGCCCGGCGGGGTTCCAGAAACCGGCACCCGTATCGATCCCGGCATTGGCGAAGGCGATGTCGAGCCCGCCATAGGTCTTGGCATGGGCATCGAACGCGGCGGCCACAGCCTCAAAGTCGGACACATCGAGGCGGTCCGCGCGGGCTTCGTATCCGGCCTCGCGCAGACGGGCGGCTTCCCGCTCGGCGCCTTCAGCGTCGATATCGGTCAGCGTGACCATGGCACCGGCTTCCGCCATGGCTTCGGCATAGGCGAGGCCGATGCCTGAGGCCGCGCCCGTGACAAGCGCAGAGCGGCCCCTGATGTCGAAACGGTCCAGAATTGCCATTGTCGTTGTATCCTCTCCTTCCGCAGCGGCCCTATTCGGCGGCTTGCGGTTGTCGTTCCCGGTCTATCAGGCGTTGCAACATGCGGCGCGCGCGCACCCCGCCGCCATCGCCGTTCAGGATGAGCGGGCGCAGATCCCAGAAATCGAGCCCACGCATCAGGCGGTGGCTGTCGCGGATCAGCGGCATGTCCTCCTGCTCGAAGGCAAATTCGAGTGCGCCGCGCATACCTGCCGTGAACTCGGCATCGCCCAGCGCGAAATCGCGCGCGGTGGCCCAGAAGTAGTGGGTCGTGTCGGGCGTTTCGGGCGTGAAGGCGTGCAGCGAGGGCAGCAGCGTGCAGTCTTCGCGCGGGGTGCCGGGCGGGCCAGCGCGAAAATCGAAATAGAGCACAGCGGGGGCGTGCCAGACGACCCAGCCATAGAAATCCTGCTTGGCCCCAACGCGCCCCAGCATCCCGCCGATGCCCTCGGAGAGGTAGTCATCGAGACGGATGTATTCCGCGTGGACCGTCTCGCCGTCCTGCCAGAACTTGCGGGTCCCCTCGGTGAAGGCTGCGGCGACCAGCGCGGGATGGACAAAGTTGGCGTGGCTCAGGTCGAGGATATTGTCGCTGTAAAGCTCGTAGTGCCCTTCCGCCACGGTTGCTCCGCGCACGGCTTCCCACTTTGGATCGGAGAGCCAGCTGAAATCAGGGATCAGTGCGGGATCGGCCTTGTCCGCCTCACCCATCCAGATCCACAGCAGCGCGTGGCGCTCCACGAGCGGATAGACCTGAAGCTTGCTTTCCGGCAGCTGGCCGCCGGGATGCGGATTGTGGACGCAGGCACCGCTGCCATCGAAGCGCAGGCCATGGTAGGGGCACATCAGCGCGCCTTCCACCACCTTGCCCTGCCCCAAAGGCGCAAACCGGTGCGGGCAGCGGCCCGAAACGGCATGGGCCTTGCCCTCCCCATCGCGAAACAGGGCAACCGGTTCTTCAAGGAACACGCGCTGCTGGGGCGCCGCGCCCAAATCCGTGGCCCAGCCCGCCACGTACCACGTGTTGCGCAGATACGTGCCGACCGGCTCCGCACCGAGTTTGGGGACCCCAGCGTCGCTCATGTCAGCCGCTCCCTCAGAGATAGAGCTGCTTGTTGATCGGGATATTGTTCTCCCGGCAGTAGGTCTCGTAGTGGTTCATGAACCACCACACATCGAGCGTTTCGACATGGTTGCCGTGCTCGTCGAAGAACTCGTTGGCGCCCTGCATGTGGAACAGCGCCTTCATGCCGTTCGGATCATCGGTAACGAGCGTGTGCGCGGTGCCGGGGGTTTCGGTGATGAACTCGCCCGGCTTGCACACCCAGTCGTACTCAAGATAGCGGAACGAGCCTTCGAGCCCGATCGCCCAGACGCGGCCGCGGTGCTTGTGTGTGCCGATCACCCCGGGGCCCTTGATCCACAGGATGTTGACGTAGACGTTATCACGCACGTCAAAAGCGAGGTGCCGGATCGCGGCGTTATCGCCGAAGGGAACCCACGGGCTCTCGGTTTCCGAGGCGCCGACGTAAGTGCCTTCGACGCCCTTGGACTTGATCAGCGCACCGTAAAGCTCGGGCACATCGACGATCTTGTAGGCCCCGGACGGCGGGGCAGTCATGGTGGCCATCGGGCGATCCCTCAGAGGTAGAGCTTGGGATTGATGGGAATGTCGTTTTCCCGGCAGTAGGTCTCGTAGTGATTGATGAACCACCAGACGTCCGAGGTGTCAGCGTAGGCGCCGTTCTCGTCGAAAAAGTCGATCGGCCCCTGCATCCACCCGAACAGCTTCACGCCGTCGGGATGCTCGGTGACGAGGGTGTGGCTTTCGCCGGGGACTTCGAGGATCAGCCCGCCGGGCGAGGCGACCCAGTCGTATTCCAGATAGCGCACGCTTCCTTCGAGGCAGACCATCACGATCGTGCCGCGATGAAGGTGCGTACCGATCGTTCCGGGGCTCTTCACCCAGAGGATGTTCGAGAAAATGCCCTGTCGCACGTCGAAGGCAAGGTGCTTGATCGCGGCGTTGTCGCCGAAGGGAACCCAGGGGCTGTCGACGTCGGTCTGTGCGTCGATGTAGCGCCCGCCCGGGCTCAGGCGCGCAACCAGCTCCTTGTGCGCGAACCCGACATCGACGATGGCCTTCTTGCTGGAAGGCGGTGCAGTCATGGCATTCATTGGGAAGCGCTCCTTTTAGCGGATCAGCGTATCGACGTAGTCGGCACCGATGCCGACCCGGTCGTAATGCTCGCGCGCGTTCTTGATGTAGTCAAACACATCGAAGTGCCCGGTGGTGTTGCCATCATCATCCAGCCACATCAGCGGCCCGGAGACGACGAAGAACACTTTCATCGGGTCCTCGTGCTCGTAGCAGACCAGCGTGTGGCTCTCGCCCGGGGTTTCATAGACGAAGTCGCCCGCGGTCGCGGTCCACTCATGCTCAAGATAGGCCCACTTGCCGCTGATCGTGTAGGCCCAGATCGGGTGCGGGTGATAGTGGCGGTTCACCAGGCCCGCCGATTTCGACATGAGCACATCGGCCCACATGTTCTTGGAGGGGCTGATCCAGACGGGCTTGGAGCTCACCGTCTCGCTGATCGGCACCCAGTAGCGCTCATCGCCCTCGGCGATCTTCGACAGATAAACTTCGGGAAGGCTGCCTTCGCGGAACACCTTGTCGACCGGCTTGATGCCTTTCCAAAACTCGGAGTGGGCGGTTTCAGGCACGTTTGACTCTCCCTGGGTGAGAAGGGCGGGCGCACACGGCGCCCGCCCCCTGATTTGTCTGCCTCAGAACTTGAGGCCAAGCTTGACGTACCATTCGCGCGGACGGCTGTAGGTGCCGTAGATCTGACCACCCGCGATCTGCGCCTGCCCGGTCACCAGATAGCGTGTATCGGTCAGGTTGGTCCCGCCAACGGTCAGGTCCCAATGCTCACCCGGCTCCTTGTAGGTAACCGAGCCGTTGAGGATGTCCGTGCCCGGACGCTGCAGCAGATACGCGCGCTCGGTGTCGTTCCACAGCGACGAGGAGTGCGTGTAGTCGGCGATGAAGATCAGCTTGCCGCCGTTCTTGAACGCCGCTTCGTAGCGCGGACTGATGTTGAACTTCCACTTCGGCGTCTTGGGCAGATCGGCGCCCGGGAACACACCGGCCTGGAACGGGTTGGCCGCGACCTGCGCCGGTGCCAGAACCGAGGTGTACTTGGCATCGAGATGGCCGATCGACGCGTTGATGGTGAAGCCATCGACCGGCGCCGCGGTCACTTCGACCTCGAAGCCCTTGATCTTGGCATCGCCCGCGTTCTGAATTGTCGGCGAGACGCCCTGCTGGAAGTTCAGCTGGATGCCCTTGTAGTCGGTCTGGAAGACCGCCGCGTTCACCTGCAGACGGCGGTCGATCAGGGTCGACTTGACGCCCAGTTCATAGGTCGTGGCCTTTTCCTCACCGAAGCCCGGAGCATAGGGCAGCGGGTTGGACAAGCGGGTGGTCCAGCCACCGGTCTTGTAGCCCTTCGACCAGCTGGCATAGACCATCACGTCGTCGTTGGGGTGGAACTGCACGCCGACCTTCGGCGCGAAGTTGTTGAACTTCTTCTGCTGCGTTCCCGCAATGTAGTAGCGCAGCGGCTGCCCGGCGTTCGGGAACCCGGCGGCGATGCGGCAAGCATCGCTGATCGGGTTGATATTCGCGCAGGCCGGCGGGCCGGCGTCGATCCCGGCAAGGAAGTTCAGGATCTTGTAGGTCAGGCCGTTGGCGTCCGACTGGAAGCCCTCGAAGGTCTTGTCTTCGTGCGTGTAGCGGCCGCCCACCGTGATGCCGAACATGTCGCTGAACTTGTAATCGACCTGACCGAAGAACGCATAGTTCTTGGTCGCGAGATCGTTCGGACCATCGACCTGGAGCAGGCCTTCGGCGAACGTCACATAGTCATGCAGGTTGCCCGCTTCCTTGAAGTAGTAGGCGCCCAGCACGTAGTTCAGCTTCTTGTCCATGGCATTGCCGAGGAGCTGGAGCTCCTGGCTGAACTGCCACTGCTCGGTGGTGAAGCTGGTGTGGAGGAAGTTGAGCGGCGACCCGTCAAGATCGGTGCCCACGTTCCAGTGCAGCTCGCGGTAACCGGTGATCGACTTGATCGTGAGCGAATCGCTCAGATCGTAGGCCATCGTGAGCGAGCCGCCGTAGGACTTCAGCTTCGAGTAGTTGTTGCCGTTGGCGTAGCTCGTGTCGATGTTGCCGGTCACGAAGCGGTTGTCATAAGGCAGACGGTTGTTGCGCGGATCCGCATCGACATTCACGCCGTAGACGCTCGGATTGTCGAAGATCGAATTGAGGCCGCCGATGCCGCCGATGTAGGCGAACGCGGGCGGGCCGCCGCCGCAATCGGTGCTCGAGGCGATGATCGCGCAGTTGTAGGTGCCGGCGAAGACCGCGGGGGTCGTCGTGATCAGCGTGTTGGCGATCTGGCTCTGGTCGACGTTGGTGTAGTCCGCCGACAGCGTGGCGGTGAACGGACCCCTGTCGAACTTCAGCTTGCCGCGCAAGTTCCAGTTGTTGTCGCCGCCTTCGGTGCCGAGCCCGATGTTGTTGAAGCCCGCAGCCTTGTAGTTCTGGATGTTGGTCGAGGCATAGTTGCCCGCGCCCGGATAGGCGATGCGCTTGAGGTAGCCGGTGCGGTTCTTGGTCGAGAAGCTCACCGAGGCGCCGAGGCCGTCCGTGATCGGCAGGTCGACCGTGCCGCGCGTCTGCACGAGGCTGAAGCGGCCGACGGTGACATCGCCCTTGAAGCGGAATTCCTTGCCCGGATCGTGCGTGACGATCGAGATCGCGCCGCCGATGGTGTTGCGGCCGAAGAGCGTGCCCTGCGGTCCCTTGAGCACTTCGATACGCTCGACATCGGGCAGGTCCTGGTTCGCGCCGACCGAGCGGGCGAGATAGACGCCGTCGAGATAGATGCCGACGCCCGGATCGATGTTGAAGGCGAAGTCGTTGGCGCCGATGCCGCGGATATAGGCCGAAAGCACTGCCGTCGAACCCGAGAACGGCGTACCGGCATCGAGCGTGACGTTGGGCGCGATGTTCGAAAGCGCCGCGACGCTCGTCACCGAGCGTTCCTGCAGCGTATCAGCGGTGAAGGCGGAAATCGCGATCGGCACGTCCTGAACGTTTTCCGCACGCTTCTGTGCGGTCACGACGATTTCCGCGATGCCGCCTTCAGGGGCAGCCTCAGCCTGGGCCTGCGGTGCGCTCTGCGCGAAAGCCGGACCGGCCAGCGCGGCTGCGAGCACGGCAAGTGATACCGATGTTCGTCTCATGTTGCTCTCCCTATCCTAATGTCACTGCCCGCTTCGCCCCCTGGCGGCCGGACATGCGCATTCGAATTCATACGCCGCTTCGGACCTATCGGCTTGGACTGGAGCGCAAGCTGATCAGGACTGGAGCGCAAGATCGTACTGTTTCCGGCACCTATTTGCGCCGCCATTCACGTGGTGAAACGCCAAAGCGCTGCCGAAACGCACGGGCAAAATAGGCGCTGTCGTTGAAGCCCAGTTCGAAGGCGACTTCGGTGATGCTGGCATCGGGCGCGGCGCCGAGCCGCTCGGCGGCGCGGGCAAGGCGGCGTTCGAGGATATAGGCGCTGGGGGTCGTGCCCATGCTGGCGAACAGGTTCTGGATGGTGCGGACCGATGCGCCGCAAGCGGCGGCGAGGTTGAGCGTGCGCAGCGCCGGATCGGCCAGCTGCGCCTCGACAATCCCCAGCACGCGGCGGCTCAGCGCGCTGTCTGCCGAAGGTACTGCGGCATCGGGCTTGGTCGCCCCGCGCATCGCCAGCGCAACAAGATCATAGAAGACCTGGCTGACCCCCTCCTGCCAATCCGGATCTGCAAAACCCTGCTGGCTCTGCCGCCAGAGCGAGAGCAGGAAATCGTGAAACACGCGCGCGCCGGGAGTGCCCCCGCTCATGCGCTGGCGCAATGCATCGTCAAGGCCGGGGAAACGTTCGGCAAGCGGAGCGCGCGGGAACTCCACGACCAGCAATTCGTGCGCGGCGAGATCGATCGCGTAAGCCTCATGCGGCGAGGCGATCACGAAATCGCCCGCACCCAGCATGGTCTCGGTGCCGCTCTGGCGGTGGCTGCTGGAACCCCGGCACTGGAGGTGGAGGATCAGCCGTTCCTCAGGCGTGTAGCGCGGATCGCGGCCAACGAACGAGGCGGTCGAGCGCGGGCGGATCATCGCAAGATCGCCGACCTGCCAGGTCCACATCTCGCCGGTGAAATCCTCGCTGGCGCTTTTCACGTAAGTGCCGCTGTAGACCCGGTCGACCAGCGCATTCCAGAACGCGAGCCGTTCGGGCGGGGCGATGCCATCGGTGGCGAACTTCTGCACTGCGGTCATGGCGGGCACATCCTTGGCAGAGAGGATCAGGGGCAGAGAGGATCAGGCGAGAGAGGATCAGGCAGGGGCAAGATTGCGGCGGGCGACTACGCGCGGTGCGGATTCAACGAGGCCGAGCGCGCAAATTCCGGCGAGAATGCATAGCACCAGCATGAGCCAGAGCGCGGCGGAGAGGCCGTAGACGTCGGCCAGCGCGCCGGCGAGGAAGGGGCTGAGCACGCCGCCCAGCACCTCGCCGGTGCCCATCACGACGCCGGTGAGCGTAGCCGTCAGGCGCGGATCGACCGATTCCGATGGGATCGTCGCCATGAACATCGGGAACAGGCCGTTAAGCCCCCACCCGAAGAAGAAGATCGCCGCCAGAACCCAGGGCGAACCGGTGTAGTAGAGCCCGCCCAGCGGCAGTATCACGCCCAGGAATGCGAAGCCGATCATCACCGGGCGGCGGCCGATCGCGTCTGAAATGGCCGGAACGACAAAGCTGCCGAGGCCCGCTGAAAGCCCCAGTGTCGCCATGATCCAGCCCATCGTCTCGGGCGCGAAGCCGCGTACCTTGGTGAGGTAGAGCGGCATGAAGGCCCAGCACACCACGAGGTAGGAAACAAGCAGCACAGAGATGATCGCGCAAAGAACGACATTGCGGTGGCGGAAGGCCTCGCCCAGAGGGACTTTGGGCTGGGCTTCGTCATGCACTTCGGCAGGCGGCTCTCGCAGGGTGAACCAGATCAGGATCGCCGTGATGAGGCCGGGCGCGGCAGCGAGATAGAACCCCTCGCGCCAGCCATAGGCAGCGGCAACGGGCACGAGCAGCAAAGGCGCCAAGCCGGAGCCGAGCAGGTTCGAGCCGAGGTTCTGCGCCACGCCCATCGCCAGACCTCGCCGTTCGGGAGCGACTTCGCTGACGATCATCGAATGGCTGACCGGCATGACGCCGCCTTCCGCCGCCCCCATCAGGAGCCGCGCGCCGAGGAGCATGAAGAACGAGGAGGCAAGGCCTGAGGCAAACGAGCACAGGCAGAACGCGATCGTCGCGACGACGACCACCGGCTTCTTTGAACCGAGCTTGTCCGAAATGCGCCCGACTGCGAGGCCGGACAGCGCCCACGTGAGCGACAACGCCGAACTGAACATGCCCACTTGCGTGTTGCTGAGGTGCAGATCGGGCTGCACGAACGGCATGAGGAAATTGAGCGCGTTACGGTCGAAGAACAGGATGCCGAAGTTGAGGCTGAGCAGCCCGACAACCCAGGCCTGATAGCCGCCGCTGGCGCGCTGCGAAGAGACTGCGGCACCGCTCACAGGAACGACCTCACGGGGTCGGTCTGGCCGTCCCACTCCTGCGCCGCTTGCCACTGCGCGGTGAAGAGCGTGTTCATGCCTTCCGTCGCCGGGATCAGCTCGAGAAAACCGGGCGCTGCCGGATCGGCGCTTTCGAGATAGGCGACCGAGCCACCGGTCGGCACCGGCGCGCGGAATGCAAGGGTGTGGCCGCGCTCAAGATAGCCGGGCAGTGCGGCATCGACATCGGTGAAGGCGATGCCGAAGTGATGGAAGCCGTAGCCGCGTTCCTCGATGGTTTCGCGGTAGACGGACGGGTTATCGTCAAGCGGCTGGATCAGTTCGATCTGCATGTGCCCGGCAAAGCCCATCGCGATGGCGACATCGGCCTGCGACGGCTGCCCGCGATAGACCTGCCCCTCGCCCAGAAAGTGATCGAGCAGGAAGAACGGCCCTGCCCCGCAATCGCGCTGAAAGTGGGAGATTGCGGCATGGATATCAGCCACCACGAACGCGGTTTGCACCACGCCGCCGATGCGCTGTCCAAAGCCCAGTGCCAGACCCATGCCTCTTTGTTCCCTACCCTTGTGCCCGCAGTTTGTCCGGCTGGGCTGTTATGGTTCGGGCCTTGCGGCCCCTTGTCAGAGCGTGATCACCACCTTGCCGAACAGCGCGCTGGATGACTGGTAGCGATAGGCTTCGATCGCGTCCTCGATGGCGAACGTGCGATCGATTACCGGCTTGATCCTGTGCGCATCGATGAAGGCATTGAGCCGGCTCGCCATGCCGCGCGATCCGACGAAGATGCCGCGGATCGAGCCGCCCTTGAACATCAGCGGGTGCGGATTGGTATCGCCTTCGCGCGTCAGGACGCCGATCAGCGCGATCTCGCCGCCGAAGCCGACCGCCGTTATGCTCTGCTTGAGCGTGCCTGCGCCGCCGACTTCGACCACGTGGTCGACCCCGCCGCCGGAGAGATCGGCGGCAGCCGTGCCCCAGGCCGGGACTTCGCGGTAATTGATCGTCTTGTCTGCACCGAGCGCGGCGACGCGGGCCAGCTTCTCGTCGGAAGAGCTGGTTGCGATCACCTGCGCCCCCGCTGCCTTGGCGATCTGCAGCGCGAGCAGCGAGACGCCGCCCGTGCCAAGCACAAGCACGCTCTCACCCGCGCGGACCGGATGTGGCCCTTCCATCAGGGCGTTCCACGCGGTGACACCCGCGCAAGGGAGACAAGCCGCTTCCTCGAACGAAAGACTATCCGCCAGCGGCACGACGCCGTGTTCCGGCAGGACGACGAGATCCTGCAGCATGCCGGTGGCCGGAGGTGCTCCGAGCGCAGGACCTGCTCCGGGATTGGGCGGGCCATCGATCCAGTTCTGGAAGAAGGTTCCGGCAACGCGGTCACCCGGCTTCACCGAAGTGACCCCTCCCCCGACCGCGACGACTTCGCCCGCGCCATCGGACAGCGGCACGGTATCCACCGCCACGGTGCCGCCCATGTAGAAGCCCAGCGGAATGATCTGGTCGCGATAGTTGAGCGAACAGGCGCGCACGCGCACCAGCACCTCGCCGTGGCCCGCCTGCGGCTCGGCAACATCGCGCAGGGCCATGTCGTCTAGCGACGACGCGCCTGCCCGGATCACCCACTGCCGCATGCCTTGTGCCTCCCTCTTTATCGAGGCGGGATAGTCGCACAGGCAGCCGCCGATTTAATCAGCAACACAAACAGATTTCACTGGATGCAATTGGAATGCAAGGCCGAGCACAAGTGTTTGATCAAGCGAGACTTCCCGCAGCGACCAACCCTGCCGATTGCGCAGCAACGGCATGCCCGATCGCCTGCGCCGTCTGGTGCAGCGCATCGAGATGGCGGTGCATCACCGCCTCGTCCGTCCCACGCTTGGCCGGCCAGGTGAGGTTGATCGTGGCAATCGGTGCGCCGTTCGCGAGGATCGCGACCGCCATCGAGCGCCGCCCGTCGCGCAGCACGAGTTGCTTCGACCGGTCCGGCCAGGGGTGCATCGGTTCGCGCAGGGCATAGCCGCGCTCGCGGGTTTCCTTGAGAATCGCGCGCAGGTCGTCCTCGCTGCCGGGCGCGGCATCCTTGGGCCGCAGGCGCGCGATGATCGCCTCGCGCTCGTTCTCGTCGCAGGCGGCAAGATAAGCGCGGCCGGTGGCGGTGTGGATATAGGAAAGTTTCACGCCCACCGGGCCGAGAATGGCGGAGTCGAGCCGGAACAGCGGGCTGTTGGTCTCGAGAATCTCCATGTGATCAAGGCGCGGGACGCCCAGCACGGAAGGCCATGCCACCTTGGTCGAAAGCGCCTTCATGTAGGGCGAAGCGATTTCAGCGATATGCTCGACCGCGCTGCCGGTTCCGCGCGCTGCGGGGCCGAGATGCGGGAGATAGGCCCCATCGGCGAGGCGCTGCCAGACAAGGCCCTTGCGCCCCAGCGTCAGCAACATGCGCAGCAAGGTTGCCTTGGGAAGCTTCAGCGCCTGATGGAGTTCGTGGAGGCTGACAGCCCGGCGCGCCTGCACTTCGATCAGCACATCAAGCCCGCGTTCAAGCGCGCGCACCGTCTTAACCTTGCGTTCCAGCATCGTCTATTCCCGGTGTTTTCGGCGCTGGCCGGTGCCGGAAGGCCCGTCAGCGTGTTTCACCTTATGCAACGCGCACTTCGCATACCGTGGTGCAAAGTCAACCGCGATGTCGCACTCTTGAGGAAGGGAGACGAGGGATAGCCATGGCCGAGACCACATTGCCGAGCGTCATGCTCATCGTGACGCAGGACACCAAGGAAGAGGAAGCCCGCTTCGTTCGCGCCGTGCTGGAAGCAGCGGGCGTGCGTGTCGTGCATCTTGATCCAAGCGTGCGGCGCAGCGTCGGCGGGGCCGAGATTTCGCCCGAGGACGTGGCGGCAGCAGCCGGCACGACCATCGAGGAGGTCCGCGCGCTGGGCCACGAAGGCAAATGCCAGGACGCGATGATCCGCGGCGCGATTGCCGCAGCCCATGCCTGGAACGCCAAGGACCCGATCTCCGGCATTCTCGCGGTTGGCGGTTCGATGGGCTCGGCACTGGCGGGCGCGCTCATGCAGAGTTTCCCCTATGGCCTGCCGCGCATGATCGTCTCGACGATGGCCTCGGGTTTCACCAAACCCTACATGGGCGTGCAGGACATCGCGATGATGAACGCGGTGACCGACATTTCGGGCCTCAATTCGATCAGCCGCGATGTGTTCCGCAACGCGGCCAACGCGGTTGCAGGCATGGCCAAGGGCTATGACCCCAAGGCGGCGGCGGAAAAGCCGCTGGTGCTGATCACCACGCTCGGCACCACCGAGGCAAGCGTGAAGCGTATCCGCGAGGCACTGGAAAGCGATGGCTGCGAGGTGATGGTGTTCCACTCCTCGGGCGCAGGCGGGCCGACGCTCGACGGGCTGGCAGCGGGCAAGGATGTCGCGCTGGTGCTCGATCTATCGCAGACCGAGATCCTCGACCATATCTTTGGCGGCCTCGCCGATACTGGCCCGGACCGGGGCCGTCCGGCGCTGCTCAAGGGCATCCCGACGATCCTCGCACCCGGCAATGCCGACTTTATCATCGGCGGGCCGATTGGCGCCGCACGCGAGCAGTTCCCGGGCCGCCGCTATCACGAGCACAACCCGCAGCTAACCGCCGTGCGCACGACATTCGAGGATCTCAAAAAGCTGGCCGATCACCTCGCTGCCAATGTGCGCGATGCCAAGGGGCCGGTCCGCGTGTTCACCCCGCTCCACGGCTTTTCCAACCATGACAGCCCCGCCGGGCACCTGATGGACCCGAGCGTGCCGCCACCGTTTGCCGAGTACTTGCGCGCGGTCATGCCGGCCGAGGTCCCGGTGACTGCCGTGGACGCCCACTTCAACGACACCGCCTTTTCCGACGCGATCATCGCCGCCTCGCGCGAGATGCTGGCCGCGGCCAAGGCCTGAACGGACACAATCATGAGCGACGACCTGCCGCTGACTGCCGAAGATGTCGCCGAGATTGCGGCGATCATCGAGGCCTCGCCCTACCGTGAGCTGGACCTTTCGACCCGCCGCTTCCGCCTGCGCCTTGCGCGCGGCGATGGCGGCGAAGCGGGCCTGACGCAGGAATGGCAATGGGCGGGCAGCGCGCCTGAAGCGGCGGCCGCCGTGGCTGAACATGCAACCGATCCCGATGCCGTTCCCGCCCCGCTGCCGGGCACCTTCTATCACGCACCGCAGCCGGGCGCGCCGCCGTTCGTGGCGGTCGGCGATGAGGTCGGGCCGGAAACGGTCGTCGGCATTGTCGAGACGATGAAGCTGATGAACCCGGTCCACGCCGGACGCGCGGGGCGGATTGCCGAAGTGATCGTCCCCAATGCGACGATGGTCGCCAAGGGCCAGCCCTTGTTCCTGCTCGCCTGAGCGGAAGGCCGAAAACCATGATCCGCCGACTGTTCATAGCCAATCGCGGCGAGATCGCGCTGCGCGTCATCCGCACCGCCAAGGCGATGGGGATCACCACCGTGCTGGGTGTTTCCAGCGCCGATGCCGCCTCGCTCCCCGCGCTGATGGCAGACGAGACCGTGCTGCTCGGCCCCGGACCTTCATCGCAAAGCTATCTGGCTATCGATACGGTCGTGGCGGCCATGATCGCGGCAGAGTGCGATGCGGTGCATCCGGGCTACGGCTTCCTTTCGGAGAATGCCGCTTTTGCAAGGGCTGCGGCGGAGGCGGGCATCCGCTTCGTCGGGCCCGAAATCAAGACGCTGGAGGGCATGGGCGACAAGCTGGCCGCCCGCGCCCTCGCGCTGGAGGCAGGCCTGCCGGTGCTCCCCGGCGGCGAGGCGGCGACGCGCGAGGCGGTTCATGCCCGCGCGGCCGAGATCGGCTATCCGCTGCTGCTCAAGGCCGTGGCGGGCGGCGGCGGCAAGGGCATGCGCCGGGTCGACCGCGCCGAAGACCTCGATGCGGTGCTCGATATGGCGCAGGCCGAAGCGCAGGCGGCGTTTGGCAATGCTGCGGTTTATGTCGAGCGCTTCGTTGCCAAGGGACGGCATGTCGAGGTCCAGTTGCTGGGCGATGGCAGCAGCGCCATCCATCTCGGCACGCGCGATTGTTCGATCCAGCGGCGGTTTCAAAAGCTGGTGGAAGAGGCCCCTGCCCCCGCCATGCCCGAGGCCGCGCGCGCGGGGATCGAAGACGCAGCTGTGCGGCTCGCGCGGCACATCGGCTATCGCGGTGCGGGAACGGCCGAGTTCCTCGTCGATGCGACCGACTTCTCGTTCTATTTCCTCGAGCTCAACGCGCGCATCCAGGTCGAGCATCCAGCTACCGAGGCGATCACCGGCGTCGATCTGGTCGAGCAGCAATTGCTGGTGGCTGCGGGCAAGCGCCTCACGCTTACGCAGGCCATGGTGCGCCCGGTCGGCCATGCCATCGAAGTGCGGATCAACGCCGAGGATCCGGACGCCGATTTCCGCCCTGCACCGGGCCGGATCACCCGGGCTGCATGGCCTGCAGGACCAGGAATCCGTGTCGACACGCATATCGCCGCGGGCGGAGAAGTGCCGCCGTTCTACGATTCGCTGCTCGGCAAGCTGATCGTCCATGCGCCTAGCCGCGAGGAGGCGGTCGCACGGCTCAAGGCGGCGCTGGCCAGCATCCGCATTGAAGGCGTGCCCACCACCGCCGGACTTCACGCCCGCATCGCCGCCGATCCGCGCTTTGTGGCAGGCGGGGTCGACACCGGATTTTTGACAGGACTTGCGCAATGACAACGCTCAGGCTGGTCGACGTGACCATGCGCGATGGCAACCAAAGCCTGTGGGGCGCCACCGGGCTCAACACCGCGCACATGCTGCAGGCCGCCGCGCTCACCGAGGCCTGCGGCTTCCGGGCGATCGACTTCGTCTCGTCAAGCCACATGGCGGTCGCGGTGCGGTACTTCCAGAACAACCCGTGGGAGAGACTGCGGCGCATGGCCTCTGCCATGCCGACAACGCCGCTGCAGTTCATCACCACGGGCCTGCGCTTCATTGCCTGGCAGCAGGCGGACCCGGAATTCATGCGCCTCGTTTACCGCGCGCTGCAAGTGAACGGGGTCGGCCGTTTCGTGCTGCTCGATCCGATGCACGAAGTGCCCGCGGTGATCGAGGCGGCGCGGCTGGTGAAGGAGGAAGGCGACGCCGAGGTGATGTGCGCCCTCACCTTCACCTTGTCCGAATTCCACACCGACCAGTTCTATGCCGATTTCGCCCGCGCGGTTGGCCAGAGCCCGGACATCGACCTGTTCTACATCAAGGACCCCTCGGGCCTGCTGTCGCTCGACCGGGTGCGCACGCTCGTGCCTGCGGTTAAGGCGGCGATCGGCAACCGCCCGCTCGAGATCCACGCCCACACCACCATCGGTCAGGGCATGCTCTCCAGCCTCGAAGCCGCCAAGCTCGGCATTTCGGCCATCCATGTTGGCATCGGCGCGGCGGGGGATGGGTCCTCGCTGCCCGAGGCTAACCGCATGCTCGCCAATCTCGAGGAGGCGGGCCACACCGTCGAGATCGACCGGGCGGCGCTGGCGAAGCTGACATCCTATTGGAACCGCCTCGCGCTTGCGGAAAACCTGCCTTTCGGTCAGCCGCAGAACTTCGACGCAAGCTTCTTGCGCCACCAGATCGCCGGCGGCGTGATGACGACGACCGCACGCCAGCTTGCTGAGCTAGGCCTCGCAGACCGCCTGCCCGCCGTGATTGCCGAAACCGAGCAGGTCCGCGCAGAGCTCGGCTATCCGATCATGGTCACGCCCTTCCCGCAAATGGTCATGAGCCAGGCGCTGTTCAACGTGATCGGGGATCGCCGCTATGCGCAGGTTTCCGATCAGGTCATCCGCTATTGCCTCGGCAAGTTCGGCAAGCCGACTTCGCCGATCGACCGCGATGTGCTGGCCGCAATTATGGACCGGCCCCGCGCCCGCGAACTGGAAAACGAGCCGACCTTCCCCGCGCTCGGCGATCTGCGCCGCCAGTTCGGCCATGCCATGCCCGATGAGGAATTCCTGCTGCGCGCAGTCATGCCACCCGAGCAGGTCGATGCCATGCTCGCCGCAGGCCCCTCGCGATCGACCTACACCCCCGAGGCCGCCCCGGTCATCGCGCTGCTACGCAAGCTGGCCGCCAAACCCACCGCGCGCGACCTAGTGATCGAGCGCGGGTCCTTCCGCCTTGCCCTTCATGCCGGAGCCAGCCTGTGACCATTTCCCCCGAGAACGCCGCGCGGCTGAAGGATGCCGCCGGGTTCGTGTTCGACATGGACGGCACCATCGCGCTGGGCGACGCGCAAAGCGGAGGGCACAACGCCCTGCCCCATGCGGTGGCGTTGCTAGAAGCGCTGAAGGCGCGCGGCACGCCCTTCGTGGTCTTCACCAATGGCACGGCCAAACCGCCTGCGGCCTATGCCGCATCGCTGCGCAACGCCGGCTTCCCCGTGGAAGACGGTCAGATGCTGACGCCTTCGTCCTCTACCGCCGATTGGCTAAAGCGCTCCGGCGTGGGCAAAGTGCGTGTACTGGGCAATGCCGGGTGCCGCGCGCCGCTCGATGATGCGGGCCTCGACGTCGTAGGGCCGGACGAGGCCGCCGAAGGTGTCGAGGCGGTCTACACTGGCTGGTTCCGCGAGTTCGATTTTCCGGCGCTCGAAGCCGCCTGCGATTCGCTCTGGAAGGGCGCGAGGCTGCTGACTGCGAGCAATGTGCCCTTCTTCGCGACGGCGAATGGCCGCGCCATCGGCGCCAGCTATCCGATCAACGCGATGCTGACCGCAATGACCGGCAAGCGGCCGCGCATCCTCGGCAAGCCTTCCCGCGTGGCGTTCGATACGGCCCGGGTGCTGATGGGCTTGCCGCGCAGTGCTGCAAAGCAGATGGTCGTGGTGGGGGATGACCCTGCGCTGGAGATGCGCATGGCCAATGCCGTGGGCGCGCTATCCGTCGGCATGGCAACCGGGATCATGGCCAAGGGAGCAGAGCTTCCCGAGCGAGATCGTCCTGCGGTGCTGCTCGACAGCCTGCAGCCGCTGCTCGACCTGCTCTAACGCCGACGCGCGGTAGGTGCGTGGAAATCGGCTGGCTTGCTCGCGACCCAGGCAACGAATTTCGCGATCACGGGCTTCGCGCGCAAGGCATCTGGATCATTCCCGATCCGGCCCAGTTCGCCATTGCTGAACTGGGCATGGAGCGTGCGGTGGCAGATCGGATGGACCTCCACCGTCTCGCGCCCGCCACGGCTTTTCGGCACGGGGTGGTGCCATTCAACCTTGCGGCCAAGTGGCCTTTCGCAAAGCCAGCAGGCCTCTGGCATCGCTATTCGGTGCCTTGCGGCTCGTCGGTCATGCGGCCTGCGCGCCAGAGAAAAAGGCCCGCGCCGATGATGATCGCAGCGCCAAGCAGCGCGGTCGCATCGGGGTGTTCGCGAAACAGCAGCCAGCCATAGAAGCCCGCCATGATCAGCTGGAAATAGGTCATCGGCGCGACCGTGGCGGCGCCTGCGCGCGAAGTTGCCATGTAGATCAGGGCATGCGCGCTGCTACCGGTGACCGCGATGGCCGCGCTTTTGCCGATCACGCTCCACGGCGGCGCGCCGACATGCAGCATGGCGATGCCGCTCAAGTGTCCCATAAGGGTGAACACCAGCAGGAACAGCGTAGCAAAGATCGCGACATTGACCTGCATGGCGAGCGCCGAGCCGCGCCCGAGCACCGCGCGGTTGCCGATGATCAGGAGCGCCATGCCGCAGGCCGCAAACAGCGGCAGCACGGCCGCCGGGCCGATCGCGGCGAAATTGGGCCTGAGCACGATCAGCACCCCGGCAAAGGCGACAAGGCTGGCGATCCACGTCTCGCGCCGCATCGGCTCACCGATGAGCGCAGCGGCGAGCAGCGCTGTCACCATCGGACTGGTGAACGAAATCGCGGTCGCCTCGGCAATCGGCATGATCTGCACGGCGGTGAAGAATGTCGTGGCCGAGAACGCAACGCCGAACCCGCGCGCGGCGTGCCAGCCCAGATGGTCCATGCGGAAACCCGCCCAACCCTCTCGCCAGAGCAGGAACGTGCCAAGGCCGATAGTGCCGATGATGTAGCGCAGCGCCGCAATAGCCGGCCCCGGCCAGAGCCCGGCCATGGACTTGACCAGCGTATCACCCGTGGAAAGCAGCGCAAACCCGCCCAGAGCCAGCAGCAGTCCGTCTCTTGTCCGATTGCGCAATGGCCCCTCCGTCACCCAGCCTCATTGCTGGACTTGGCCCCGGCTGCAACCCTCGATACTGGTCTTGTTCCACAATCGGTGCCATGGGGTTGCATCGCAGGCCCGTTAAGGCTTCTTTACGGCTTGTTTACCAAGCTTTGCGTATGGTTCAGCGCATCGCAGGAGACATTTTGATGGTGGATCAGCCCGGGCGGGATACCGCAGCCGCGCTGCACGGGTCGGCCCCTTCTTCCGCGCTGGCCCCCGCGCTGTCTGTCGTCGTGCCATGCTACAACGAAGCCGAGGGGCTTCAGGAACTGCACCGCCGGCTGGTGGCCGCGATCGAACCCATCTTCGCGCAGGATTTCGAGATCGTCCTCGTCAACGACGGCTCACGCGATGCGACCTGGGCGGGCATGGTCGCGCTCTCGGATGCCGATCCGCGCGTGCTCTGCGTCAATCTGGCGCGCAATCACGGGCATCAGCTCGCGCTGACCGCCGGCCTTGCGCAGGCGGCCGGCGAGCTTGTCTTCGTTCTCGATGCAGATCTGCAAGACCCGCCCGAACTGATCGGCCCGATGCTCGAGCTGATCCGCGCCGGCAACGATGTCGTCTATGGCCAGCGCCGCAAGCGTGACGGCGAGACCGCGTTCAAGCGCGCGACCGCCGCGGCGTTCTACCGCGTGCTCGACCGGCTCGTCGATGTCGATATTCCGCGCGATACCGGCGATTTCCGGCTGATGACGCGCCGGGTCCTCAATGTGCTGCAGGCCATGCCGGAGCGTTACCGGTTCGTGCGCGGCATGGTCAGCTGGGTCGGTTTCAAGCAGGTCGCCCTGCCCTATGACCGCGATGCGCGCTTTGCGGGCGAGACCAAGTATCCGCTGCACAAGATGATTTCCTTCGCGATCGACGCGATCACCAGCTTCTCGGTCGCGCCCTTGCGCATCGCTTCATGGATGGGTGTCTGCGCTGGTATCGGGGCGATGCTCATGCTCGCTTACGTGCTCGGCGCGTGGGTCATGGGCTATGCGATCAGCGGCTGGACCTCGACGCTGGCGGTCATCCTCGTGCTGGGCTCTACCCAACTGATGATTCTCGGCATCATGGGCGAGTATCTCGGCCGCATGTACATGGAAGCCAAGCGCCGCCCGCTCTACGTCATCGACGAAGTGCATGGGGTGCGCGGCGTGCGCGGCAATGCCGTCCACCAGCTTCACGACACCATCAGGGAGCGAGTCCATGGGTGAAGCCATGCCGCTGCACGCAGATGCAGAGTTCAACGCCGAGTTCGACAGGGTCGCGCAGGACTACCGCGCCCAGCACGCCCAATCGACCGGCGTTTCCGAAGACGCGCTGGACTACTTCGCCAGCTACAAGATCGAGTATGTGCAGCAACTGTGGCGCGAACGGGGCCGCAGTCCGCGCACGATCATGGATTTCGGCGCCGGGATCGGCAACGCGCTCGCCCCGATGCACGAGGCCTTTCCGGAGGCCGAGATCATCGCCCTCGACGTCTCGCGCGCCAGCCTCGATCTCGTCGAAGCGCAGGCGATCCCCAACGTGCGCACCCTTGCCTATGATGGGCTCAAGGTTCCGTTGCCTGATGCGAGCCTCGACTGCATTTTCATCGCCTGCGTGTTCCATCACATTCCGGCTGAACATCACGTCGCGCTGCTCGCCGAACTGCGCCGCGTGCTGCGGCCCGACGGGGTGCTCGTGCTGTTCGAGCACAACCCGCTAAACCCCCTCACCCGCCTTGCCGTTGCGCGCTGCGAGTTCGACCGCGATGCCGTGCTGATCGGCGCGCGCGAAATGCGGCGGCGGCTGGTGGCCGGCGGCTTCGTCCGCGCGGCGAGCAAGTTCTGCCTGTTCTTTCCGCCGGCGCTCGGGCTGCTTCGCCCGCTGGAGCGTTTTCTCGGCTGGCTGCCGCTTGGCGCGCAGTACCACCTCGTCGGCAGCTGAGCGCAAGTTCCCATCATTTCTGCCTCGCGGGATTGCGTTAACCATACCTTGAGGGGTGCTGCGTATCCTGTCCGGGATGCTCAACCCACCCTTGCCCGCAATCGGTGCCGAGGCACCCGCTGAACTAACCCGCTCGCACACCGTGCTGCTGGAAAGCAGGACGCTGGCGCTGGGCCTGGTCGGCTTCCTGCTGCTCGATCAGGTCCTGCTGCTGGCCTTGCTCGGGCTTTCACCGTTTGTTGTCAGTGGAGCAGCGGCCGGTTCGGCCGCACTGTGCGCCGCGCTCTGGCGGCTGCGCGGATGGGGCGAGGGCGCTGCGGTGCAGCCGCGCACGATTGGCCTCCTGTTTGCTGGCGCGCTTGTCCTGTTCATCCTTGGCGGTGAAGGGAGCTTTGTCTACGCGAACACCGATTGGCAGGTTCGCTACGCCGTCCTCAACGACCTTGTCTCCCACCCCTGGCCATGGGTCTACGAGACCGCCGGGGGGCTGACGATGCTGCGCTGCCCGGTGGGCATCTATCTGGTTCCCGCGCTGGTCGGAAAGCTTGCCGGACCATGGGCGGCGCAGATCGCGCTGCTGGTGCAGGATGCCGCGCTGCTGACCGGCCTCGGCGCGCTTGCTGCACCTATCTTCTCGGGCATGAGGCGCCCTTGGATAACCCTGTTGCTGGTGCTGGGCTCCAGCGGGCTCGATGTCATCGGGCAGCGCCTTTATGGCGGCAGCGTGCTGGTCCATCTCGAGCAGTGGGACGAGATGCAGTATACGGCGGTGGTGACGCTGGCCTATTGGGTCCCGCAGCACGCGCTGGCCGGATGGATCGGGGCCGCGTTCTACCTCAGCTGGCGCGCCGGCAAACTGCCGCTCGCTGCGCTGTTGTGCCTCGTTCCCGCACTCGCGCTGATGTCGCCGCTTGGCGGGCTGGGCATCGTGCCGTTCGTGATCGCGGCGTCCTTGTCGGAACTTGTGGCCCGGCGCATCGGTATCGCCGAGATTGCCCTGCCCGCGGTTTCGGTCGCGCTCGCCCTGCCCTCGCTGCTCTATCTGGCCAGTGGCCTTGGCGGGGTCTCGACCGGGACCTCGCATTATGCAGTGGAAGTCTACGTCCTGTTCTATCTGGTCGAGGTCGTGCCGTTCCTGTGCGTGGTGTGGCTCTCGCGCAGATCATGGAACCTTGACCGGGTCACCGTGCTGCTGAGCGTTGCGATGCTGCTGGTGCTGCCGTTCGGCCGGGTCGGTGAGAAGATCGACTTCATGATGCGAGTCTCGATTCCCTCGCTCGTCTTCATTGCCATTGTCATGGCCGGCGTGCTTCGGTCCTCCCCCGCCGCGCAGGACAAGGACGGAAAAGCCGCCCGCCGGATCGCGATCTGCCTGTTCCTGATCGGACTTGCGGTGCCAATCGGCGAAACGGCGCGCGCCATCCTGCTGCCTCGCGCGCCGGAAGTGCGCTGCGGCTACTACGGCGTCGTGCCGACAGGTTACCCCACCTATATCGCGCCCTATGACCGGATGATCGGTGCGATTCGCCCCGAACACCCCGCGATTGTGCCGATCCGGGAACCGTCCAAGTGCTGGGATATCGCCTGGCCGGACGCCGCAAGGCCCGGTTTTCCGGAGTATGTGCCGCTATGATGGGCCTCCACCGCCCTCGGCTTTCGCAGCGTCTGTGCGAAATCGGGATGAGTTTAGGAAATCCTGAAGGTTTCGGCGGTATTCACCACGCATCGGAAGATCGTGCTGACCATTGTCGGCGCAAACCTACCGTTACGAGAACAGGGAAATCTGCATGAGCGCATTTGGCCGCAAGTCCGGAGTCAGTGGGGGCAGCACTGCCATGCGCCCCTCGTTCGGCGTGGCGCGTCCGATGAAATCGGGCGAAGGTTCGGCAGCACCTATTCCGGTGCCGATGGGGGGCGAACAGTTCCCGCCGCTTCCGAACATGGACGCCGCCGATTCCGGGGCAAACAACAAGTCCGACGCGCTGACGCGGCTTGCTGACCGCGCCAACGGGGTCAACGAGCCGGGCTATCAGGCAGAGGGCTTCGAGGCGTCGGTCCACAAGATCAAGGAACAGGTGCTCCCGCGCCTGCTCGAACGCGTCGATCCCGAAGCGGCGGCAACGCTGACCAAGGAAGAGCTTTCCGAGGAATTCCGCCCGATCATCATGGAAGTGCTGGCCGAGCTCAAGGTCACGCTCAACCGGCGCGAACAGTTCGCGCTGGAAAAGGTGCTGATCGACGAGCTGCTCGGCTTCGGTCCGCTGGAAGAACTGCTCAACGACCCTGAAATCTCCGATATCATGGTCAATGGTCCCGAACAGACCTACATCGAAAAGAAGGGCAAGCTGGTCATCGCGCCGATCCGGTTCCGCGATGAAAGCCACCTGTTCCAGATCGCCCAGCGCATCGTGAACCAGGTCGGCCGCCGCGTCGACCAGACCACGCCGCTCGCCGACGCCCGCCTCAAGGACGGCAGCCGCGTCAACGTGATCGTGCCGCCGCTCAGCTTGCGCGGTACCGCGATCTCGATTCGTAAGTTTTCCGAGAAGCCGATCACGCTCGACATGCTGCGTGATTTCGGTTCGATGTCGGACAAGATGTGCACCGCGCTCAAGATCGCGGGCGCGTGCCGCATGAACGTCGTCATCTCGGGCGGTACGGGTTCGGGTAAGACGACCATGCTCAACGCCCTTTCCAAGATGATCGATCCGGGCGAGCGCGTGCTCACGATCGAAGACGCGGCCGAACTTCGCCTGCAGCAGCCGCACTGGCTGCCGCTCGAAACGCGTCCGCCGAACCTGGAAGGCCAGGGCGCGATAACCATCGGCGACCTTGTGAAGAACGCTCTGCGTATGCGTCCTGACCGCATCATCCTGGGCGAAATTCGCGGCGCGGAGTGCTTCGACCTCCTCGCCGCGATGAACACCGGTCACGATGGTTCGATGTGTACGCTCCACGCCAACAGCCCGCGCGAATGCCTCGGCCGTATGGAAAACATGATCCTGATGGGCGACATCAAGATCCCCAAGGAAGCCATCAGCCGCCAGATTGCCGAATCGGTGGACCTCATCGTGCAGGTGAAGCGCCTGCGCGACGGTTCGCGCCGCACCACCAACATCACCGAAGTGATCGGGATGGAAGGCGATGTGATCGTGACGCAGGAACTGTTCAAGTTCGAGTATCTCGACGAGAACGAAGACGGCAAGATCATCGGCGAGTTCCGCCCCTCGGGCCTGCGTCCCTATACGCTCGAAAAGGCCCGCCAGTTCGGGTTCGATCAGGCCTACCTCGAGGCCTGCCTCTAACCTGGCATCGTAAACGCTTGATCCGCGTAGCCCCTGCCTTATGGGCGGGGGCCATGCCGCCCACGCAACGCCCGATCTATGCGCTCGCCCTGCGCCTTATGGCCATGGCGGCAATTTCGGTCATGCTGCTGCTGGTCAAGCTGAGCGGCGAACATGGCATCTGGCTGCCCGAAACCCTGTTCTGGCGCCAGTTCTTCCCCGGCATTGCGCTGCTTGGCTGGCTCGCGACGCGAGGACAGATTGATCGCCTGGCCACAAAGCGCCCCTGGATTCACGCGCGGCGCGCGCTGATCGGCGGGCTCGGCATGTTCCTCACGCTCGGCGTGGTGCAGATCCTGCCGCTGGCGGAGGCGACTGTGCTGGGCTTCACCGCACCGATCTTCGCGGTGCTGCTGGCAGTCGTGCTGCTGCGCGAAAAGGTGGGCATCTGGCGGTGGACTGCCGTGCTCCTCGGGCTCGCCGGCGTTGTCATCATTGCTGGCCCCGACCGCGCGCACCTGCCGCTGCTGGGCCTTGCAACAGGGATCGGCGCGGCCTTCATGGTGGCACTCATCTCGATCCAGCTGCGCGATCTCGGCCGCACCGAAGAGCCGGTCAGTGTGGTGTTCTGGTTTTCCGCCTTCTGCACCCCGCCGTTCGCGCTGTTCATGCTGCACACCGGCTTGCCGCACCACGACCTTGCGGGTTGGGCCATGCTTGCCGGTATCGGTGCGACAGGGCTCATGGCGCAGCTGCTGATGACGGCGGCGCTGCGCTATGGCAGCGTCTCGAGCGTCATCGTCATGGACTATTCGCAGTTTGGCTGGGCGACGCTGTGGGGCTGGCTGTTCTTTGCGCACCTGCCCCCGGCGCAGACCTGGATCGGCGCCCCCGCGATCATCGCGGCGGGGCTGATTATCGCCTGGCGCGAACAGGTCCGCGGAAGCCGCGCCGGGGAGCGCTCCCCGGCCGCCTAGTTGACCTGCCGGTCCATGCCTTCCCAATAAGGTTCGCGCAGGTTTCGACGCAGTATCTTGCCGGAGGGGTTTCGCGGAAGCGCGGGGATCACATCAACCGACTTGGGCACCTTGAACCCGGCGATACGTTCGCGCGCCCAGGCGATCACGCTCGCCTCATCGACCTCGCAGCCCTCGCGCGGGACGACGCAGGCCTTCACCGCCTCGCCCCAGCGCGCATCGGGCACGCCGATCACCGCGACTTCGGCAACTTGCGGATGGCCATAGATCGCGCTTTCAACTTCGGCCGGGTAGACGTTCTCGCCGCCCGAGATGATCATGTCCTTGATGCGGTCCTGAATGAAGACATAGCCGTCCTCGTCCATGTAGGCGGCATCGCCGGTGCAGACCCAGCCATCGGGCGTCAGCGTCTTCGCGGTCGCTTCGGGCAGCTGCCAGTAGTGCAGCATGTTGGCACTCGAGCGCGTCTGGATCTCGCCCACGGTGTGGCGGGGAACCTCCTTGCCCTCGCCATCGACGATGCGGATCTCGACGCCTGGCGAGGCCTTGCCCGCGGAGCGCATGCGGGCATTTCCGGAAAGTTCGTGGTCCGAAGGCGGCAGGACTGCGATCGTGCCCGTCGTCTCGGTCATGCCATAGCACTGCATGAAGGCGGCGTTGGGGATTGTCGTCACCGCCTGCCGCAGCAGTTCGAGGGGGATCGGGGCGGCTCCGTACATCACGTACTTGAGGCGCGTGAAATCGGTCTCGGTCGCTTTGGGATGCTGGATCAGCATCTGCAGCGCGGCGGGTACTATGAAGAACCGGGTTATCCCCTGCCCGATCGCATCAAGCGCGCCTTCGGCGGTGAATTCAGCCTGCACGATGGCGCGCACGCCGCCGCAGAAGGCCATCGTGCCAAGCCCGGTGCCGCCGATATGCGCGCAGGGCATGCAGACGAGGATCGCCTCATCATCCTCCCATTCGGCCCAGGGCAGCCCGGCATCGAGCGCCGGTGCGCGCAGGCCCATGAAATTGCGCTGGCACAGCACCGCGCCCTTGGGCTTGCCGGTGGTGCCCGAGGTATAGAGCTGCAGAAAGGCAGCCTCGGGCTCCGCCGCCACGATCGGATCGGCAGGCGCTACAGGGATCGCCGCGCGGGCTTCGTCTTCTTCGATAACGCCCGGTTTCTGCGGTGCAACGGCGGCGAGTTCATGTGCCACCGCTTCGAACCCCTCACCCGCAAACACCAGCTTCGCGCGCGTGTCCTCAAGGATATAGGCCATCTCGGCAGGAGCGAGCCGCCAGCCAATCGGCACCATCACCACGCCGATCCGCCCGCAGGTCAGCAGCATCTGGAAATAGAGATCGCAGTTCTTGCCGATCCACGCGATCCGGTCCCCCTTTACCACCCCCCTTGCCGCGAGGAATGCGGCGAAGCGGCGCGAGAACACTTCGATTTCCGCATAGGTTGTCTTGCGGCCATCCTGCTCATGTGACACCGCATCGGGCCTCTGATCCGCCCAGTGCCGGAAGAACGCGTCGAATGTCTCGAAACCTGCTGTCTCGCGCATGTGGTCACCCTCGTCCTGATGTCGCTGGTTTCTGGCCTGCTCAGTCCGCGTTCACCTTGCCACTGGCAGGGACGCACTGACCGCGGCAGCCCCCGCGACTTAACCACGCGATTAAAGGGACAAGACCCATGGTACGCAAGGTGATTTTTTCGATCGCGCTCACCAGCATGGTGCTGGGGATGGCAGCCTGCAAGACGGTGAAGGGCCTCGGCGGCGATATACAGTCAGTAGGCCAGGCCGGATCGGATGCCATTCACAAGAAATGATGCGGCCTAGACGTTGCTGAGGCCTTCGGGACGCTCTCCAAAGAGCCTCGCGTAGCAATCCATCGCGTACTTGTCGGTCATCCCGGCCATGAAGTCTGCGATATGGCGGCTGCGCGCAGGTTCAATCTCCGGCAGGCCTTCGCGCCAGCTATCGGGGAGGTTCTCCGGCGCGGCGCGATAGGTCGCAAAGAGGCGCGCGATGACTGCGCGCGCACGGTCGGCCGTGCCAACCTGCTCGGGATGCAGATAGAGCGACTTGTACATGAAGGCCTTCAAGGTGCGCTCTTCCGCCGCCATCGCGGGTGAGAAGCCTGCAAGCGTGCGGCCTGCTGCGCGCACTTCGTCGCAAGTCTGTGCGCCGCTGTCCTTAAGGCGGCGCTGCGTTTCGCCGATGACGTCATTGACCATCCGCCCGATCTGCCCGCGCACCAATTCGCGCAGCAGTCGGTCGCGCGGGGCGCCGGGGAAGCGGGCCTCGATATCGCGCCACTGGGCTTCGAGTGACGGCAGCGTGAGCAGCGTATCGAGCGTGAGGAACCCTGCGCGCAGGCCATCATCGATGTCGTGGTTATCATAGGCGATGTCGTCGGAAATCGCCGCAACTTGCGCTTCGAGCGAGGCGTGTTGCGCAAGATCGAGCGGGAACGCGGCATCGAGTTCGGCGAGCGCCCAGGTCGGCTGGTAGACCGGGCCATTGTGCTTCGCGAGGCCCTCCAGCAGCTCCCAGGTGAGATTGAGGCCATCGTGCCGGGGATAGGGGCTTTCCAGGCGCATCAAAACGCGCAGCGTGTTTGCGTTGTGATCGAAGCCGCCGTGCTTGGCCATGGCTTCTTCCAGCGCATCCTCGCCTGCATGGCCGAACGGCGGATGGCCGATATCGTGCGCGAGGCAGAGCGCTTCGGTGAGATCCTCGTCCAGCCCGAGCGCGCGGGCAATCACGCGGCCGATCTGCGCGACTTCAAGGCTATGAGTGAGGCGCACGCGGTAGTGATCGCCATCGGGCGCGATGAACACTTGCGTCTTGTGGCGCAGGCGGCGGAAGGCAATCGAGTGAATGATGCGGTCCCGGTCGCGCTGGAACACGCTGCGGGGCCCGCGCACGGTCTCTCCGGCCAGCGTGAACTCGCGGCCGCGCGAGCGTTCGGGATCACAGGCCCAAGGTGCGCGCTCCGTCACGATGTGACCTGCATGTTTGAGATGGACCTCCAGGCTGAGCGGATGTCGCGCCCTAGCCCGGCTTCCTCTCGGGCGCCAGACCACTGGCGCACAGCAGCGCGGAACTGACGGTGACTTCGACCAGCTGCCGGTCGCCCACGCGGCGGACGGTTATCACGTAGTCCGCAATCGAGCGCTTGGGGCTTTGCAGCGCTTGCAGCTTGCGCAACTGACCGAGCGTGAGGCGGTCTGTCATCCGCTCCGCCATGCAGGCAGCGTTAGGCTGCGAGAGGCCAGCGTCCATCAAGGCCGAGCGCACGCGCCCTTCGGCCAGCTTGGCCGGGGTGCAACCTGCCAGCGCAATTGCCAGCACGGCTGCGATCCCCGACCAGCACCGCATCAGTGGGCGAGCGCCTTGTTGATGTCTTCGACCATCTTCTTGGCGTCGGCAAGGAGCATCATGGTCTGGTCCATGTAGAACACGTCGTTGTCGACGCCGGCATAGCCCACGCCGCCCATCGAGCGCTTGATGAACATGACCGTCTTGGCCTTGTCCACGTCGAACACGGGCATGCCATAGATCGGCGAGGACTTGTCGGTCTTCGCCGCCGGATTGACCACGTCGTTGGCGCCGATGATGAACGCCACGTCCGCCTGCGCGAACTCGCCGTTGATGTCCTCGAGCTCGAAGACTTCATCGTAAGGCACGTTCGCTTCGGCGAGCAGCACGTTCATGTGGCCAGGCATGCGGCCCGCGACCGGGTGGATGGCGTATTTCACATTGACGCCGGACTTCTTGAGCAGATCGCCCATCTCGCGCAGCACGTGCTGGGCCTGCGCCACCGCCATGCCGTAGCCCGGGATGATGATGACGTTTTCGGCTTCCTTCATCAGGTAGGCCGCGTCTTCAGCCGCGCCGCGCTTCCACGGACGCTGCACCTTGGCCGCGCCGCCGCTGCTCGCTTCCGGTGCTGCGCCGAAGCCGCCCGCGATCACCGAGATGAAGCTGCGGTTCATCGCCTTGCACATGATGTACGAAAGGATCGCGCCCGACGAGCCCACCAGCGCGCCGGTGATGATCATCGCGGTGTTGTGGAGCGTGAAGCCCATCGCCGCCGCGGCCCAGCCCGAATAGGAATTGAGCATCGAGACGACCACCGGCATGTCTGCGCCGCCGATCGGGATAATCAGCAGGAAACCGATGGCGAAGCTGAGCGCGGTGATGACCGCGATCACCCACGGGCTCTGGTCCACAGTGAAATAGCCGACGAGGCCAATGATGCCGAGCAGGGTGCCCAGATTGATGGCGTGACGACCGGGCAGCATGATCGGCGAACCGCTCATGTTGCCGTTCAGCTTGAGGAACGCGATGACCGAGCCCGAGAACGTAATCGCACCGATGGCGATGCCGAGACCCATCTCGATCCGGCTCTGCACCTCGATCACCCCGTCTGGTCCGGCAATGCCGAACGCGATCGGGTTGAGGTAGGCAGCAAGGCCGACGAGCACCGCGGCCATGCCGACGAGGCTGTGGAACGCCGCCACGAGCTGCGGCATGTCGGTCATCTTGATCTTGCGCGCGGTGACGAAGCCGAGGCCGCCACCGACGGCAATTGCGCCTGCGATTTCAGGCAGGCTGGCGAGGCCGTGCGTAGCCAGCGTGGTGACCATCGCAATGGTCATCCCGATCATGCCGTAGCGGTTGCCCGCGCGCGACGTGGCGGGGCTCGAAAGCCCGCGCAGTGCCATGATGAACAGGACGCCAGCAACCAGATAGGCGAGCATGGCCCAGGGAGGAGTGGTGATGTGCTCCATCACTTCTTCTCCTTCTTCTTGTACATCGCCAGCATGCGCTCGGTGACAGCAAAGCCGCCGAAGATGTTGACCGAAGCCAGCACCACGGCCAGCAGCCCCAGCCACTTCGAAACGACCGATCCCTCAGCCGCGCCGGCAACCAGCGCGCCGACGACGATGACCGAGGAGATGGCGTTGGTGACCGCCATCAGCGGCGTGTGCAGCGCGGGCGTGACCGACCAGACAACGTAATAGCCCACAAAGCAGGCCATCACGAACACGCTTAAGATTGAAATGAAGTCCATGTCAGCCCCCCTCAGCCGAGCAGTCGTTCGTTGACGACCTTGCCGCCTTGCGTCAGGCGCACGGCATTGCCGATTTCCTCGTCGAGCACAGGCTTGCCCTGCTCCTTGTCCCAGAAGGCCGAGAGGAAATTGAACAGATTACGCGAAAACAGCGCCGAAGCGTCTGCCGCCAGATGCGTTGCGGTGTTGGAATAGCCGATGATCTTGACGCCGTGCTTTTCGACCACTTCGTCCGCAACCGACCCTTCGACGTTGCCACCTGCTGAAACGGCGAGATCGAATATCACCGAGCCGGGCTTCATCGTTGCGATCTGGGCATCGGTGATCAGGCGCGGCGCGGGCCGGCCGGGGATCAACGCGGTGGTGATCACGATGTCCTGCTTGGCGATATGGCTGGAAACCAGTTCGGCCTGTGCCGCCTGGTATTCCGGGCTCATCTCGGTGGCATAGCCGCCCGCGCCTTCACCCTCGATCCCGGCCACGTTCTCCACGAAGATCGGCTTGGCGCCGAGCGACTGGATCTGCTCCTTGGTGGCCGAGCGCACGTCCGTGGCGGAAACCTGCCCGCCAAGGCGGCGCGCGGTGGCGATCGCTTGAAGGCCGGCGACGCCGACACCCATGACGAAGACCTTGGCTGCCGAAACGGTGCCTGCCGCGGTCATCATCATCGGGAACGCGCGGCCATAAAGATCCGCCGCCACGATCACGGCCTTGTAACCGGCAAGGTTCGATTGCGAGGAGAGGATGTCCATCGACTGCGCACGCGTGATGCGCGGCATGAACTCCATCGCCAGCGCCTCGTACCCGGCAGCGGCATAGGCATCGACGCGCCCGCGCTTGGCGAAGGGCTCGAGCCCGGCGACAATCCACGCCCCGGGATTGGCCCCGGCAAGAAGATCGACTTCCGGCCCCTGCACGCCCAGCACGATATCCGCGCCGGCTGCCGCCCCGCTCGCCACGATCTCGGCGCCAGCGGCCTGATAGGCCTCATCGCTGATCGAGGCGGTCAGGCCTGCCCCCGTTTCCACGCGCACGGCCGCACCGAGACCGATGAATTTCTTCACCGTCTCGGGCGTCGCCGACACCCGGTTCTCACCGCTGGCCCGCTCGCGCAGGACCGCGATCGTTGTTGTCGCCCCCATGCGCGGGCTCAGGCGATCAGATATACGACGAAGAGCACGATCAGCGCGATCACCGGCGTGGCGACCTTGATCATGCCAACGAAGCTCTCGTACGTGGCCGTCGCTGCCTTCATGTTGTTCCCGGCATTGTTAGTGGCGCCCATGACAAACCCTTCCTGATTGCGTTTTAAACGACCAATTGACCGCATCCTCTAGCGGCGGCGCAACCCCGGCTCAAGCGGAACCGGAGGGTTTGCACTTAATCTGGTCTTTACCCAATTGGGCTAGACCCCGGCACTATGCAAAAGGACCGGGAAAGCCATGGCAGAGCCCACTGATCGGCTGCTCATGCTGATTGACGACGAACCAGCGCAGTGCCGCCTCATCTCGGCACTGGCCGCGCGTGAGGGATGGCGCACGATCATCGCTCGCGATTCCGAGACGGCGATTGCTACGCTCGGCACGCGGCAGGGCATGCAGCTCGATGCAATCATTCTGGATCAATGGGTTCCGGGTGACGGCGCGTGCGCCCTGATTGCCGAGCTCAAGGCGCGCCGACCCGCGCTGCCCATCCTCATGATCACCACCAGCGCTTCGCCGCTGCTCGCGGTCGAGGCGATGCGTGCTGGTGCTTCGGACTATCTGATCAAGCCGGTTGCCCCCGATCGGCTGCTCCTGGCACTGCGCACGGCAACCCGGCGTGAGGAATCGCCCGAAGAGCTGCAACCGCTCACCGAAAAGTTCACCGGCACGCTCGATTTCGATTCGATGATCGGAGCTGCCCCCAGCTTCCGCGCCGCGCTGGCCGTCGCCGCAAAGGCCGCGCGCACCCAGAACACCGTGCTGATCGAGGGCGAAAGCGGCACCGGCAAGGAAATGCTGGTGCGTGCGATGCATGCGGCCAGCCCGCGCGCCAAGGCGCCCCTGCGCATCGTCAATGCCGGCGGCATTCCCGCCAACCAGATCGAATCGGTGTTGTTCGGCCACGAAAAGGGCGCCTTCCCCGGCGCGTTCGAGCGCCATGTCGGCACACTGCAACATGCCGATGGCGGCACATTGGTGATCGACGAGATCGATCGGCTGTGTCTTTCGGCGCAGGCCCGGCTCGCCCAGTTCCTCCAACGCGGCGACATCCAGCCCATCGGCGCGCGCCACAGCTTCCGGCTCGACGTGCGGGTCATCGTGTGCAGCAACGCCGCACTGGATGATCTGGTCGAGGCACAGTTGTTCGATCCGGTTCTTCTCGAAGCGCTGAGCACGGTTCACGTGCACCTTCCGGCCTTGCGTGAGCGTGCGGCGGACATTCCCGCACTTGCCCGCCACTTCCTAACACGCATCGGCGAACAGCCTGGCCTGAGGCCACTTGGCATCACCGATGGCGCGCTGGCGCTGCTTGCGGCCTACGACTGGCCGGGCAATGTCCGCCAGCTGCAAGCGACGCTGTTCCGCGCCGCCGTGTTCTGCGACGGCGAGGCCCTGACGGCTCAGGACTTCCCCAACCTGTCAAACATGATCGGCGAAACGCCGCGATCCGCCCCCGCCCAGAGCGAAGGCGCGGGGGTCACGCTCTATGCTGCGGACGGCAACTTGCGCCCGCTGGAAGAGATCGAAGCCGATGTGATCCGCCTCGCCATCGGCCACTATCGCGGGCGCATGACCGAAGTCGCCCGGCGGCTCGGGATCGGCCGCTCGACGCTCTATCGCAAGCTTTCGGAGCTCGGGATCGACAACGTCGCTTGATGCGGATGCATTGCGGAGGTTAGCTTGCCGTCATGGCAGGCGACTTCGACTTTTCGGGCAAGGTGCGGCGCTACGGCGGGAATGTCAGCGACCCGGCAGCCGTGAGGCGGTGCTTGCTGCGCTGGCGCAGCAGACCTCGCCGCTCGGCCGGTTTGCGAGCGCAAAGGAAATTGCCGGCCAGATCGGCTTCCTCCTGTCCAATATGGCAGCGTCCACCACCGGCGCAGTGCTGGTAAGCGATGGAGGATTCTCGCTCTGAGGATCGATCCGCAATGACCAGAGCCCGGCATGGAACCGGGTCATCCCGAGGAGAGAGCATGATGGCTGGGCAGAAGCTGCTGGAAGGCATTCGCATTGTTGACCTGACCAGCGTGGTGTTCGGCCCCTATGCCACCGAAACGCTGGCCGATCTCGGAGCGGATGTGATCAAGGTCGAGGTGCCGGGAGGCGATATCTTCCGCCATGCCGGCAAGCCCGCTGCGACGACCGGCATGGGACCCTGCACGCTCAATCTCAACAAGGGCAAGCGCAGCCTCGCGCTCGATCTGAAGAGCGATGAGGGCAAGGCAGCGCTTGCCGCGCAACTCGCCGAAGCGGACGTGTTCATCCACAATGTGCGCGGCAAGGCGATCGAGCGACTGGGCTTTGGGTATGAAGCGGTCAAAGCCATCAGGCCCGACATCATCTACGTGCACTGCACCGGCTTCGGCTCGGGCGGACCCTATAGCGATTTGCAGGCCTACGACGACGTGATCCAGGCCGCGACCGGCACGGCCAATCTGCTTGGGCGAGTCGATGGCAATCCGGTTCCGCGCTTTCTGCCCTCCCTCATCGCCGACAAGGTGTCGGGCCTGCACGGCGCCTACGCCGTGATGGCGGCGGTGATCCACAAGCTGCGCTTTGGCGAAGGGCAGTTCGTTGAAGTGCCGATGTTCGAAGCCTTCACGCACTTCATGATGCAGGAGCACCTCTACGGGCAGACGCTGGTGCCGCCAAAGGAACCCGCCGGTTATCCGCGTCAGCTCGATCCGTTCCGCCAGCCCTTCCCCGCCAAGGACGGCTATGTGGTGATCGTGCCCTACACGCCCGATGCGATCGATACCGTGATCGAACTGCTCGAAGCGCCCGAACTCGCCGTGGACCCGCGCTTCATCGACTACCCCTCGCGTATGCGCAACATCAGCGAATTCTACGAGGAAATGGCCAAGCGCACGCCGAAGCTGACCATGGCGGAATGGGCTGCAAAGATGGCCGAGCACCAGATCCCGGCGATGCCGGTGCGCGATCTCGATGACGTGACCGAGGATCCGCATCTCAAGGCGGTCGATTTCTTCCAGCAGCGCACCCACCCGACCGAGGGCGAATACCTCAAGATGCGCAGCCCGGTGACCTTCTCGGTGGGGAGCTTCGAGGTGAAGCCCGCGCCGCGGATCGGCGAGGACAACGAGGCGCTTGGCGCACCGCCGCTGCCGGTCAGGCGCCGAGCTGGCTGAAGTCCGTCAGCGCCGCATCGCGCAGGCCGCGCCAGACGCGCAGGGCCTGCACAGTCTCGGCCACATCGTGGACGCGGACCATCTGTGCGCCCGCATCGAACCCTTTCGCCGCCAGCAGCAGCGAGCCGCCAAGCCGCTGGTGCGCTGGTGCCTCGCCGGATAGCGCGCCGATCATCCGCTTGCGGCTGGCCCCCAGCAGCAGCGGCTGGCCGAGCGCATGGAACAGCGGCAGCGCGTTGATCAGCGCCAGATTCTCGGCAAGCGACTTTCCGAAGCCGATGCCGGGATCGAGCAGGATCTTATCGCGCGCGATGCCCCCGGCCACCGCTGCATCGCGCCGTTCGCGCAAGCCATCGAACACATCGAGGACCACGTCGGCATAGTGGCCATCTGCATGAAGGTCCTTTTCCGCGCCGGGCGCGTGCATCAGCACAACCGGCACGCCGCTGGCCGCGACAACTTCCATCGAGCGCGGATCGTGGCGCAGCGCGGAGACATCGTTGACGATATGCGCACCCGCCGCGAGCGCTTCTGCAATCACGGTCGATCGGCGGCTGTCGATGGAAATGGCAGCGCCGCTTGCGGCCAGCTTGGCGATGACCGGGACGACGCGCTTGACCTCGTCGCCTTCCCAGACGGCCGGGGCGCCGGGACGGGTTGATTCGCCGCCGACGTCGATGATCGCCGCGCCTGCCTCCAGCATGCCTGCGGCATGTTCCAGCGCGGCCACCGGCTTGTCGAGAAACTTGCCTCCATCGGAAAAGCTGTCGGGCGTGACGTTGAGGATGCCCATGACCTGCGGCTGATCGAGCCGCAGCGTGCGCGCGCCGCAGATGAGGGGGCCATGCTGAGCCTTGAGATTGGCCCACTGCGCGGCGGCTTCGGCAGCCAAGGTATCGGGAAGCGCGCCCAGCACGGCGTTCGCCTCGTCAGCACTGAAGCGGCGCCGGGAAACGACCTTGCCGCCATCGCGTACGATCAGCGCAAAGCGCGACCCGTAGACAAGCCCGCCGGCAAGGCGGATCGCTCCGCCCTCCTCGCTCTGCGGACTCTCGGCAAAGGCGTTCGGGCGAAGGTAGAGTTTTTGCGCCATGGGAGCGGTCTAGCGCGCGCGGCGGCGCGCGGCGAGGCGAACCGCACGCAGGACCATCCCCTTGGTCCAGCGCGCATGGCAACGCAGCACCAGCGGATCGGGCATCATACCCAGCAGCGGCAGCATGTCAGTCCTCGACCGCAAGCAGATAGAGCTGGCGCAGCGCGTCGAGCGGCTTGACCTCGCCCTCGTGCTCGATGTGCCAGAAGGTCCAGCCATTGCAGGCCGGCGCGCCTTGCACCGCCGAGCCGACCCCGTGAATCGAGCCGGACGCGGCTTCGGACAGGATCGAACCATCGGCGCGTACATTCGCGGTCCAGCGGCGATTGCGATCGAATAGCTGCGCGCCCGGCGCGATCATGCCGCTTTCGACAAGCTGGCCGAACGCGACGCGCGGTGCGCTGCGCTTGCTCATCATCGTGGTGAGCGCGCTCTCATCGAGCGGGAGCGCAGCAGCAATGCGTTCTTCGGCCACCGCGATATAGCTTTCCTCGCGCTCGCAGCCGATCCATTCACGGCCGAGGCGGCGGGCGACCGCGCCCGTCGTGCCCGTGCCGAAGAAGGGATCGAGCACGACATCGCCGGGTTTGGTGGTGGCGAGCATCACGCGGTAGAGCAGGGCCTCGGGCTTCTGCGTCGGGTGCGCCTTCACGCCGTCCTTGCGGATTCGCTCCGGGCCGCCGCAGATGGGCAGCACCCAGTCAGACCGCATCTGCAGTTCGTCGTTGAGCGTCTTCATCGCGCGGTAGTTGAAGGTGTACTTCGCCTTCTCGCTACGCGAGGCCCAGATCAGCGTTTCGTGCGCGTTGGTGAAGCGGGTGCCCTTGAAATTGGGCATGGGGTTCGCCTTGCGCCAGACGATGTCGTTGAGGATCCAGAAGCCCAGATCCTGCAGAAGCGCGCCGACGCGGAAGATGTTGTGATACGATCCGATCACCCAGATCGCGCCATCGGGCTTCAACAGCCGGCGTGCCTCGGTGAGCCATTCGCGGGTGAAGGTGTCATAGCGCTCGAAACTGTCGAACTTGTCCCAATCGTCGGTAACGGCATCGACATGGCTGCCATCTGGCCGCGCGAGATCGCCGCCGAGTTGCAGATTGTAGGGCGGATCGGCGAAGATCAGGTCGATCGAGCCGGAAGGCAGTTCGCGCATCCGTTCGATGCAATCACCGCGCAGGATCTGCCCGAGCGGAAGCGCCAGTTTGCTGACCGCTGCCGCTGCATTACTACGCAGCGCTCGCGCTGCCGCCTTTGCCTGACGTTCCTTTGCCAGAACCACCATTACCGCCTTGTCCCCTGCTGATGCAGCCCGACTGGTGAATCATACGCGACTCGCCGTCAAGCGGCGACTCGCCGGATTTTCGCGAGTCGCGACACCTTGCAGGGAGAGAACGGAACGAGTCCGCGTCTATATCTGGAGTCCGCCCGATCCGCCGGACGCCATATCTGGTGGGTGTGGCTGGCCGGATTCACCGGCGAAAAAAGTTTCGGCGGGCTCAGCCGATGACCGCTGCCACCGGGGCAAAGCTGCGGCGATGATGGGGGGTCGCACCGTGGCGGCGCAGAGCGGAAAGATGCTCCGCAGTTCCATACCCGGCGTTGCGCTCCCAGCCATAGTGCGGAAACGCCTCGGCTGCGGCCCGCATCAGGCGGTCCCGGTGCTCCTTGGCAAGGATCGATGCTGCGGAAATGCAAGGTTCGCTGGCATCGCCTTTCACGATGGCGCGCGCGGGCCATACCCACTCCGCGCAGCGCCTTGCCGGTGTCATGTTGCCATCGATCAGCACCATGCCAATTCCGCTTTCGCCCAGCTGCGCGGTAAGCGCGGCCACCGCGCGGGTCATCGCGAGCATCGTCGCGGCGAAGATGTTGAGCCGGTCGATCTCCTCCACATCGGCAATGCCAAGGGCCCAGTGGCAGGTCTCCCGGATCGCAGGCTCTAGCCTGGCGCGGCGCGCAGCGCTGAGCACCTTGGAATCGGCCAAGCCCTGCGGCGGCGCGGCCCCAAGTACGACGGCGGCGGCCACAACGGGCCCCGCGAGCGGCCCGCGCCCTGCTTCGTCGACGCCCACGACCAACCCGGATTGCAATGCCGGTCCGTTTCCGGCGCTGACAGCGATCCCGTTCGCTGGCATGGTGCCCGGCATGAAAAGATCAGTCTCTACGGGTTTGGCCATGGCCGCTCTCTTCTCCGAAAAGTCCGCCAATCTCAAGCTGGCCGGGAGCTTGTCCCTTGCCCTTTGACCCCGGCCGCGTCGATTGTTGGATCTTCGACCTCGATTACACCCTCTATCCCCCGGCCTGCGGCCTGTTCGGCCAGATCGACCAGCGGATGGGGCAGTTTATCGCCAACCTCCTGGGCTGCGATGCGACCGAGGCCAAGCGCATCCAGAAGATGTATTTCCACGATCACGGCACGACGCTCGCGGGGCTGATGCACTACCATGCGATCGACCCGCGCGAGTTCCTCGATTTCGTGCACGATGTCGACATGTCGGTGCTGGCGCAGGCGCCGCGCCTTGCCGAGCGTATCGCGGCCCTGCCCGGGCGGCGGCTGATCTTCACGAATGGCGACAAACCCTATGCCGAACGGGTGCTGTCGGCACTCGGCCTCGACGGTCTGTTCGAGGGCATGTGGGATGTCATCGCGATGGACTACAAGCCCAAGCCCGAACCATCGGCCTACCACGGGCTGATCGAGGCGTTCGGCTTTGATCCCGAACGTGCGGTGTTCGTCGAGGATTCGGCGCGCAACCTGCCCCCGGCCAAGGCGCTGGGCATGCAGACCGTCTGGATCGATTGCGCCAGCGAATGGGGCGACCGGGCGAAGGATGATGCAGCCATCGATCTCGTGATTGACGATCTGCCGCAATGGCTCGATTCGCTTGCCCGCGAGCGTGCGCTCGGTTAGGCCGCGCGCTCTGATTTCCCCGGGAGCCCCGATCATGACCGCAGAGCTGCAGGCCGCCATCGAAACCGCGTGGGAGGACCGCGCCAACGTCACGCCCGCGAGCGCTGCGGTGCGCGAAGTGGTGGATGCCGCGCTCGAACTGCTCGATAGTGGCAAGGTCCGCGTGGCCGAGAAGCTGGATGGGGAATGGATCGTCAACCAGTGGCTCAAGAAGGCGGTGCTGCTCTCGTTCCGCCTCAATGACAACGCGGTGATCGAGCATGCCGCAGGCGGCGCGCCGGCCTACGATAAGGTTCCCTCGAAGTTCGCAGGCTGGGGCGAAAACCGCTTCCGCGAGGCGGGTTTCCGCGTCGTTCCCGGTGCGGTCGCGCGGCGCGGGGCGCATATCGCCAAGGGCGTGGTCTTGATGCCGAGCTTCGTGAACATCGGCGCCCGCGTGGATGAAGGCACGATGGTCGATACCTGGGCAACGGTCGGCTCCTGCGCGCAGATCGGCAAGAACGTGCATATCTCCGGCGGCGCCGGGATCGGCGGGGTGCTCGAACCGCTGCAGGCTGGCCCGGTGATCATCGAGGACGGCGCCTTCATCGGCGCGCGTTCAGAAGTCGCCGAAGGCGTGATCGTGGGCGAAGGTGCCGTGCTTTCGATGGGCGTGTACCTCGGTGCCTCGACCAAGATCGTCGACCGCGCGACGGGCGAGGTCCACATGGGCCGCGTGCCGCCCTATGCCGTGGTCGTGCCCGGCGCCATGCCCGGCAAGCCCCTGCCCGATGGTACGCCCGGGCCGTCGCTCTACTGCGCCGTGATCGTGAAGACGGTCGACGCGCAGACCCGGAGCAAGACCGGCATCAACGAATTGCTGCGCGACTGAGCCGCACCCGCACCCTGATGCGCTGGGTTCTGGCGCTGCTCTATGCGCTTGCCGGGGTGCTGCATCTGCTCGCCCCCCGCCCGTTCCTCGGCATCATGCCGACATGGGTGCCGCAGCCCGAACTGGTGATCGCGCTGACCGGCGTGGCCGAACTTGCGGGCGCGGCGGGCTTGGTGCAGCCGTGGTCTCCGGCGTTGCGCAGGGCTGCGGGCTGGGGCCTCGCGGCTTATGCTGTCTGCGTATTCCCGGCCAACATCGTTCACTTCATCCGCGACATGGCGCGGCCCGATCACGGGCTGGGCCTTGGCTATCATGTGCCGCGGATGTTTCTGCAGCCGGCCCTCGTGTGGCTGGCCTTATGGGTTTCGGGCGTCCTGCCCTTTCGGGAAGCAAACAAGTCATGAGCGGCGATGAAGACTACATCTACGACGAAGACAGCGGTGAGTGGCTGCCGGCATCCGAGCTTGCCGCCAAGCGCGCGGCGGAAGGCACCGTCGAGGTTCGCGATGCGGTGGGGAACCTTCTTGCCGATGGTGACCAGGTGACACTGATCAAGGATCTTGAAGTCAAGGGCGCGGGGCAAACGCTGAAGCGCGGGACGCTGATCAAGTCGATCCGGCTGACTGGCGACGCGCAGGAAATCGACTGCCGGTTCGACGGGATCAAAGGCCTCGTCCTGCGCGCCGAGTTCGTGAAAAAGCGCTGATCTTCGCTGCGCTTGCTTGGCCTCGCCGAGCGCGCAGATCGGGGGACGGAACAGGCAAGTTGCGTGTTTTGCAACTGGAACGGCGTTCATTACATTTGCGGGCAATTGTGCGCTGCACCATATCGCTCTCAACAAGAAAACAGGGGTGCTCGAAGGCAAATTCTTCCGGTTTCAAAGGAGATTTTGCCATGTTTCTCAAGTCCTTCCAGATCGCTGCCGCTGCTGCCCTGATCGCTGCTCCGGCACTCGCTCATGCTGACGAGACTGCCGCGAAGTTCACCCACGAGGGTGTGACCTACACCTACACCACGCAGGTGGCTGGCGGCGAGCGCGTGATCCGCGGCACCGCTTTCAACGGCAAGGCCCCGTTCGAACTGCATGTGCGCGGCCGCTATGTGACCGGCACGTTCAACAACCAGGCGGTCGAATTCACGCAGGCCGAAGCCCGCGCGCTGGGCATCCAGGTGGCCTCGAACTGATCCTGACGGGGCAGTAGCTGCCCTGATGGCAAAGACGCTGACAAAGCCCCCGACGAACGCAATTCCGGCGCTCTGCGGGGGCTTTTTCGTGCCCGCACGCCATGCCCCGCCGGGATTGCTGGCCAAGCAGGGCCCAAAGGCCTAGGGCTGATCTCCGGCCATACCGTCCGGACGGAGAGCGAGCATGGCCAAAAGCCAGAAAAAATCGAACCGCGAAGTGCGCAAGCCCAAGGCGGAAGCACCCAAGAAGCAGAACGCCTCCAATCCCAGCCAGAAGCCGGGTGTGGTCGCCGGGCTCGACAACATGAAGAAGAGCACCTGACCGATCGGGCCTGTCACCAGCGGAAATGCTGTGGCATGGGCCGATGATGAACGAGCCCCCTGCCCCGCTGCGTATTCTGGTCGATGGCGATGCCTGCCCGGTCAAGGACGAGATCTACAAGGTCGCGTGGCGGCATGACGTCGCCGTCGTGGTGGTGAGCAATGCTCCTTTCCGTGTGCCGGTGCATCCGCTGGTGCGGCGCGTGGTGGTGAGCGACGGGTTCGATGCTGCGGACGACTGGATCGCGGCGGAAGCCACCCCAAACTGCGTCGTGGTGACCGCCGATATCCTGCTGGCGGATCGCTGCCTCAAGGCCGGGGCGCAAGTGCTGTCTTCCACCGGCAAACCCTTCACCGCAAACTCCATCGGCGGCCAGATCGCCACCCGCGCGATCATGGCGGACCTACGCGCGGGGGGTGATGTGATCGGTGGGCCGGCCCCGTTCTCCAAGGCCGACCGCTCTCGCTTTCTCTCTGCACTCGATGCGGCACTGGTGCGGTTGAAGCGCCTGTAGCCTGCGTGTTCAGGCTTCGCGGACGTGCTGGCGGAACCAGTCGGCGAGTTCTTCCTCGGTGAGTTCGCCGGCGGCGAGGGCGAGAATGGCGATGACCAATTCGGCGTCGGTCGCGGTAAGCACAAAGCCGTTGAGCATGAGAAAGGTTTCCGCAACGACCGCTGCGGTGCGCTTGTTACCATCAACAAAGGGATGGTTCCGAGCAATGCCGTAAGCATAGGACGCGGCTAGCGCGGTGACATCGGGATTGCCGTAATCGGCCAGATTGCGTGGTCGGGCGAAAGCGCTTTCAAGCAGGCCATCATCGCGCACACCCTCTGCCCCGCCATGTTCGGCAAGCTGTTCGGCATGCGCCGCACGCGCCACTTCGGGCGCAACCCAGATCCAGCCTGTCGGCATGGTTACTTGGCGAGTTCGCGCAAGGCCCGCTTGCGGCGCGCCATGACTTCGCGCGCCGCTGCCATCTGCGCTTCGAAGTCTGGCTCTTCGGCACGCAGTTCGATACCGCCCGGCGTGGTCACGACCGAGAGCGTCTCACCCACCTCTGCGCCGAGGTGCGTGAGCACCTCACGAGGGAGGATGATCCCGGCGGAGTTGCCGATCTTGGTGATCTTGAGGGTCGCGTTCATACGTAAGTTATAACGCCAGAGGGATGAGTTGGCAATAAGGACCGCTGCGTAGGCGCGTGTGCCCCAGAAGCCCCAGCCCCTCCGTCAGCCCTGCGGGCCGCCACCTCCCCGAGACGAGCTCGGGGAGGGATTGAGGTTATTCCGCAGCCGGCAGGTAAAGCTCGCTGCCAGCTTCGCGGTACTTTTCGCTCATTTCGGCCATGCCGGCTTCGGCTTCGGCCTCGTTCGCCACGAACGTCGCGATCTCCGCGTTTTGCTTGGCGGCAAACTCCCGCACTTCCTGCGTGATCTTCATCGAGCAGAACTTGGGGCCGCACATCGAACAGAAGTGCGCGGTCTTGGCGCCTTCGGCGGGGAGCGTCTGGTCGTGGTACTGCTCGGCGGTGTCCGGATCGAGTGACAGGTTGAACTGGTCGCGCCAGCGGAACTCGAAGCGGGCGCGGCTGAGGGCATCATCGCGCAGTTTGGCGGCCGGGTGGCCCTTGGCAAGATCGGCGGCGTGGGCGGCGAGCTTGTAGGTGACGACGCCGACCTTGACGTCATCGCGGTCGGGCAGGCCAAGGTGCTCCTTGGGCGTCACGTAGCAGAGCATCGCGGTGCCGAACCACCCGATCATCGCGGCGCCGATGCCGCTGGTGATATGGTCGTAGCCGGGCGCGATGTCGGTCACGAGCGGCCCGAGCGTGTAGAACGGGGCTTCGCCGCAGGCCACCAGTTGCTTGTCCATGTTCTCCTTGATCTTGTGCATCGGCACGTGGCCGGGGCCTTCGATCATGACCTGCACGTCCTGCTCCCATGCGCGCTTGGTGAGCTCGCCCAGGGTGTAGAGTTCGGCGAACTGGGCTTCGTCGTTGGCATCCGCCACCGAGCCCGGGCGCAGGCCATCGCCCAGCGAATAGGCGATGTCGTAGGCCTTCATGATCTCGGTGATCTCGTCGAAATGCTCGTAGAGGAACGATTCCTTGTGATGCGCGAGGCACCACTTGGCCATGATCGAACCGCCGCGGCTGACAATGCCCGTCACGCGCTTGGCGGTGAGCGGGATGTAAGGCAGGCGCACGCCGGCGTGGATCGTGAAGTAATCGACGCCCTGCTCCGCCTGCTCGATAAGCGTATCGCGGAAGATCTCCCAGGTGAGGTCTTCGGCAATGCCGCCGACCTTTTCGAGCGCCTGGTAGATCGGCACCGTGCCGATCGGCACGGGGCTGTTACGCAGGATCCATTCGCGCGTGTCATGGATGTTGCGGCCGGTTGAGAGGTCCATGACGGTGTCCGCACCCCAGCGGACCGACCAGACCATCTTTTCGACTTCGTTCGCAACGTCGGAAGCGACGGCCGAGTTGCCGATATTGGCGTTGATCTTGACGAGGAAGTTGCGGCCGATGGCCATAGGCTCGGATTCTGGGTGGTTGATGTTGCTGGGGATGATGGCGCGGCCGCGGGCGACTTCGTCGCGCACGAATTCAGCGGTGACGTAGTCGGGGATCGAAGCGCCCCAGTCCTGCCCATCGCGAACGAGGGCTTCCTTCAATTGGCGACGGCCGAGGTTTTCGCGGATGGCGACATATTCCATCTCGCGCGTGATGATGCCCTGGCGGGCGTAGTGCATCTGGCTGACATTGGCGCCGGCCTTGGCGCGCAGCGGCTTCTGGACGACATTGGGGAAGCCGGGGACGCCGCCGGAGCGATCAGGGCCGAGCTGGCCGTTGTCCTCGGGCTTTACCTCGCGCGCGCTGTATTCCTCGACATCGCCGCGGCCCATGATCCACTCGCGGCGCAGCTGCGGCAGGCCCTTGGCGATATCGATCACGGCATTGCTGTCGGTATAGGGGCCGGACGTATCGTAGACGCGCAAGGGGGGCTCGCCCGAAGAAGGTTCAAGCGAGATTTCGCGCATCGCGACCGTCAGCCCCGGGAAGCGCGGGCTTTCGACATGGATCTTGCGGCTGCCGCGGATCGGGCCGGTGGTGACACCGATCGGCGTGGCTTGTGGGCCATCTTCGAGGCGGGAGTTGATATCGGCCATCTTTCACACTCCTTGTGCGGGCGGAAAGCGGGCGTTAGGCCACAAGGCCGACCGCTCCCTCCGCCCGTGCTAACGGGTTCAGGTTCGACGGGTCGGGCGATGCTAACCGCCCCTCTCAGCCAAGCGGCTCCCCGGGGATGGATGCGTTCTAGAACGCTTGCGCGGTGCCGTCCACATGCTTTGGGACTAGACTTTAAGCGGTCGCTTAAACATACTTTGGCCTGAATGACCCGGCGCGGCAGGCGCGGGGCATACGGAGCAGGATCATGGCGAGCCAGACTCTTACGCGCGAACGGGCGATTAACCCCTATGATGTGAGCGCCGACGCGCTTTACACCGAGGACACCTGGCGCGAGCCGTTTGCGTTCCTGCGGCGGGAAATGCCGATCAGCTGGCGGCCAGAAAGCCCGTTCGGCGGGTACTGGTCGGCGGTGACGCTGGAGCACATCCAGGAAATCGAGTTGATGCCGGACGTGTTCTCTTCCTCGTGGAAGCGGGGCAACATCACGATTGCCGAATCGATCAACGAAAGCGAGTTCCCGAATTTCATCGCGCAGGATCCGCCGATCCATACCGCGCAGCGCAAGGTGATCGCGCCTGCGTTCAGCCCGGGGCAGATGATCAAGCTGGAAGCCCAGGTCCGTGAGCGGGCGAAGATGCTTTTCGATGCGCTGCCCCTCGGCGAGACGTTCGACTGGGTTGAGCAACTGGCTATCCCGCAGACGCTGGGCATGCTGTGCAGCCTGTTCGACTTTCCTTTCGAGGAATGGCGCGATCTCAAGCGCTGGTCCGACTATGGCAGCGGCGTTTCGGCGGACAACCTGACGCCGGAGTACCGCGCGGAATGGATGAAGCAGATGGGCGAGATGCTCCAGCGCTTCGACCGCGAACTCGATGCGCGGCGCGCATTGCCGCCTACGGACGATCTGCTGAGCCGGATGGTCCATTCAGAAGCGATGGGGCAGCTGCCGGCGCTGGAGCGGCTGGCCAATATCGCGCTGCTCATCGTGGCGGGGAATGATACGACACGCAATTCGATCAGTGGTTTGGTCGAGGCTCTTCATCTTTATCCCGAGGAGCTGGAAAGGCTGCGCACGGACCCGACGCTGAGCACCAATGCCGCGCAGGAAATCATCCGCTGGCAATCGCCCGTGACCCACATGCGCCGCACCGCGACGCGCGATGTGGAAGTGGGCGGGCAGCTCATCCGCGAGGGCGAGAAGATCGTGATGTGGTACATTTCAGGCAACCGCGATGAGAGCGTGTTCCCGGATGCCGAGCGGTTTGACGTGACCCGCGAGAACGCGCGGCGGCATATTGCCTTTGGCCATGGCATTCACCGCTGCGTCGGCGCGCGGCTGGCCGAAGTGCAGATCGCGGCGGTGATCGACGAGATCGTGACGCGGCGGCTGAGGGTCGTGCCCATGGGCGCGCCGACGCGGCTGGCGAGCCCGTTCCTGCATGGCTTCAGCGCAATGCCGGTGCGCCTCGAGCAGGATTGAGCCGCCATGACCAATGCACGGGTCTGCATTATCGGGGCGGGCTGCTCGGGGATAACGGTCGCCAAGCGGCTGAAGGACTATGGCATCGCTTACGAGGAGTTCGATGCCTCCGACGATATCGGCGGGAACTGGTACTACAACAATCCCAATGGCTTATCGGCCTGTTATCAGACCCTGCATATCGATACCTCGAAGTGGCGGCTGGCCTTCGAGGACTATCCGGTGCCGGCGGATTGGCCCGACTTTCCACACCACTCGCAGCTCCTGCAGTACTTCCGCGACTACGCCGATCATTTCGGGCTGCGCGAGGCGATCACGTTCAACACGCGGGTCGAAAAGGCGACGCAGCTGGCGGGCGGCGGCTGGGAGGTGCGGCTTTCCAGCGGCGAGACGCGGACGTACGAGGCGCTGGTGGTGGCGAACGGGCACCACTGGGCGGCTCGGATTCCGGAGTATCCGGGCACGTTCGATGGTGAGCAGCTTCACAGCCATTCCTATCGCAGCGCGTTCGAGCCAGTGGACTGCCGGGGCAAGCGCGTGCTGGTCGTCGGCATGGGCAATTCGGCGATGGATATCGCCTCCGAACTTTCGCAGCGCGCGATTGCTTCGCGGCTCTTCGTTTCGACCCGGCGCGGGGTCTGGGTGCTGCCCAAATATTACAAGGGCCAGCCAATCGACAAGAACCCCGCCCCGGCGTGGATGCCGCGCAAGGTGCGGACGGCGCTTGGCACGCGCATGATCAAGAACCTCGTCGGCAAGATGAGCGACTATGGCCTGCCCGAGCCCGAGATCGGCCCGTTTGACGCCCACGCCACGGTTTCGGGCGAGTTCCTGCTGCGCGCGGGATCGGGCGACGTGGTGATGAAGGGCGGAATCGAGCGACTGGACGGCGACGGCGTGGTGTTTCAGGACGGCACCCGGGAGCAGATCGACGTCATCGTCTGGGCCACGGGTTATGACATCCGCTTTCCGTTCTTCGATGATCCTTCGCTCTGCGCCGATAGCGACAACCGCCCGCCGCCGCTGTTCAAGCGGATCATGAAGCCCGAGGTGCCGGACCTGTTCTATGCGGGGCTTGGCCAGCCGCTGCCGACACTGGTGAACTTTGCCGAGCAGCAATCGAAGCTGATCGCGGCCACTTTGGCGGGCGCTTACGCCCTTCCCCCCGCGGACGAGATGCACCGGATCATCAAGGCCGACGAGGCATACCACACCGGGCATTACTATGCGGCGCGGCGGCACACGATCCAGCTCGATTTCGATGCCTATGTGCGCGATCTGAAGAAGGAAATCGCGCGGGGGATGGGGCGGGCGAAGGCGGCCTGAGGGTACAACCTCGATCACCCCCAACCCCCTCCTCTGAAGAGGAGGGGGGAGCGCACAGCTATTCGGCGGCTTCGAGGGCGGCCGCTTCAGCCCGAACGCCGTCATACACGAACTCGCTCGCGGCAGGATCGATGTAGGGGATCTCTTCCTTCTCGCTCCAGTAATCCTGGTTGTGCTGCCATTCGGGCTTGTCGCCCCGCTTTGGCATGCGGTCGAGATCGCGCATGAGGTAGGTGGGATTGAAGTTGTCAGCATCGATCCACGGCAGGATCTTCATGTCCTTGTCTTCTTCACGCAGCGCCACTTCGACCTTGTGAACACCTGCAGAATCCATGTGATTGAGGAGCTTGCAGACAAAATCTCCGACGATGTCGACGCGCAGGGTCCACGAGGCGCGGAAGTAGCCGAAGACCCAGACGAGATTGGGCACGCCGGTGAACATCATGCCGCGATAGTTGACGGTATCAGCCCAGTTGACTGCCGCACCATCGACCTCGAACGGGATTTCGCCCAGCACGGACAGGCGGAAGCCGGTGCAGGCGACGACGATATCGCCTTCGATTTCCTGCCCCGAGCTGACGCGCAGGCCCTTGTCGGTGAAAGTCTCGATCGTATCCGTCACCACAGAAGCATTGCCCGCGACGACCTGCTTGAACATGTCGCCATCGGGAAGCTGGGCGAGCCGCTGCTGCCAGGGGCGATACTTCGGCGTAAAGTGCGGCTCGAAATCGAAATCCTCGCCCACATAGCCGCGGATCAGCGCGCGCAGGTCTTCGGCCATGGCCTCGGGCTCCTCGCGGCTGCGGCGGTCCATCTCGTAGAAATTGTAGATGTAGTCCTGCCGCACGACGCGGTGGATCGTCGGCTCGTCAACGCCGATCGTGCGCAACCGGTCGGCCAGTTCGCTGACATTGGGCGCGCAGTAGAACCACGTCGGCGAGCGCTGGACCATGGTGACCTTGGCGCCGGCTTCGCAGAGCGCCGGGACGATCGTCGCTGCCGTGGCGCCCGAACCGATGACGATGACGTGCTTGCCGGCAACGTCGGTCTGCGGGTCCCACAGCTGGGCGTGGACGAACTGGCCCTTGTAGCTCGCCCTGTTCGGCCAGTCCGGAATGTAGGGCGTCTTGTGATCGTAGTAGCCCTGGCACATCCACAGGAAGCCGGCGGTGAACACCACTTCGCTGCCATCCTTGCGGCGGGCATGCACCGTCCACTGGCTGTCCGCGCTCGACCAGCTGCACGACGTGATGGTGTGGCCGTAGCGAATGTGCGGGGTGATGCCGTTTTCCTCGATCACTTCGCCCATATAGGTGAGGATGGCTTCGGCCGAAGCGATCGGAGCCCCGGTCCACGGCTTGAAGCGGTAGCCGAAGGTGTAGAGATCGGAATCGGAACGGATGCCGGGATACTTGTGGGTCTCCCAGGTGCCGCCAAACGTGTCCTTGCTTTCCAGGATGGCGTAGGTCTTGCCCGGGCACTGGTCCTGCAGATGCTTTGCGGACCCGATGCCGGAAATGCCGGCTCCGACGATCAGGACGTCGACATGCTGTGCAACCTGCTCTGCCATCACACTCTCCTTGTTGGCGGCCTTGACCCTTCTTGCGCCGCCCGCGTGCTTGCCGCGTGCGTTCGTGGGGCCAACTGGACCGATTGCGGCGGTTCTCGCCATCTGGCAGCGAGGAGGCCTTGATCCGCATCAAAACGCAACAGGATTCTCGCTTGAGTCCATCCCGCGAAAGCGAAAGATTGCCAATTGTTCATGTGCCGGATCGGTCGGCGAAATCTGCAGGACGGCAGATAGGCATTGTCCTGCCGGCCTGCCTTCAACTCCACACGTTCTGGGCCGACCGCCGCGACAATCCCTGGGAGAAGGGCAACTCCCCGGTTGCCCTTTGCAAGATCCCGGGGATGGCCACCTCCACCGCCATCCCCGGGACCCCACTTGCCTTGGGGCGCTTCGCCTATCCCCCATCTTCACGAACGGGCAGGGCCGCGCAGGTTGCGCCGCTGCGGCCCAGCGCCTATCGGCTGAGGCGATGAATGCACGGCGCTGCGATATCGCGATCCTGGGCGGGGGCCTCGCTGGTGGCCTGATCGCGCTTGCGCTCGCTCGCTATCGTCCCGATCTTTCGCTGCTGGTCGTGGAGCAAGGCACCTGCCTTGGCGGTAATCACGTGTGGTCGTTCTTCGCCACCGATACCGATCACGAAGCGACCGAACTGCTCGCGCCGATGATCGAGGCGACCTGGGCGGACTACAACGTCCATTTCCCGCGCCACAGCCGGCACCTGCAAACCCGCTACAGCGCCATGACCTCCGAGAAGTTCGACGCGGCGCTGCGGGCGGCGCTGCCGGAGGATGCCATCCTCACGGCGCAAGCGGTGAAGAGTTGCAGCGAGACCGAAGTCATGCTGGGCGATGGCACGCTGGTCGAGGCCGGCGGGGTGATCGACACGCGGGGGTTGCGCGATGTTTCGCACTTCACCGGCGGATGGCAGAAGTTCGTCGGCCGCAAGTTCAAGTTGAAGGCGCCGCACGGCCTTGAACGGCCGATCGTGATGGACGCGACGGTCGAGCAGATCGACGGCTATCGCTTCATGTACGCCCTGCCCTTCGCGCCCGACGTGGTATTTCTGGAGGACACCTACTACTCGGACAGCAGCGTGCTGGACCGGCCGCTACTCGAGCAGCGGATCGACGCCTATCTCGCGGCGCGGGGATGGGAAGTCGAAGCGCTGCTGGGCGAGGAACACGGCGTGCTGCCGGTGGTGGCAGGCGGCGATTTTGCCGGTTTCTGGCGCGATGGCGGCGAGGATACGGCGCGGGCCGGATCGCGCGCGGGGCTGTTTCATTCGCTGACGAGCTACTCGGTGCCCGATGCGGTCCGCTTCGCGCTGGCGCTGGCGCACCATGATGTGCTCGATGGTGCAGGTCTCAAGGCATTCTCTGCCAAGTGGGCTAAAGGGCACTGGGAAAACCAGTCCTACTACCGCATGCTTTCGGCCTTGCTGTTCGGCGGGGCTTATCCGCAGGAACGTCTTCGCATCCTGGAGCGTTTCTACACGATGAAGCCGCAACTCATCGAGCGGTTCTATTCGGGGCGATCAACCTCGTACGACAAGTTTCGCATTCTGGCGGGCATTCCGCCAATCCCGATCCCGCGGGCGCTCGGCACCATCACGGGGCTGGGCCGGCAGCCAGCCCCGCTCAAGTTTTCAGGAGCCTAGAGTCTCATCATGAAGAAAGTAGCCGTCATCGGTGCCGGTTTCGGCGGACTGGCGCTGGCAATTCGCCTGCAGTCGGCAGGGATCCAGACCACCGTGATCGAAGCGCGCGACAAGCCGGGCGGGCGTGCCTATTACTGGGAGCGTGATGGGTTCACCTTCGACGCAGGGCCGACGGTGGTGACCGATCCGCCGTGCCTCAAGGAGTTGTGGGCGCTTTCAGGCCACGACATTTCCGAGGATGTCGAGCTGGTGCCAGTCAAGCCGTTCTACCGGCTTAACTGGGCCGACGGGACCAACTTCGATTACACCAACGACGAGGCCGTGCTGAACGCCGAGATCGCGAAGCTGAGCCCGCGCGACGTGGCCGGCTACGCCGAATTCCTGAAGTTCTCCGCAGGAGTGTTCGAGGAAGGCTACGTCAAGCTCGGCTCGGTACCGTTCCTCGACTTTGCCTCGATGATCAAATCCGCGCCGCCGCTGATCCGCTATCAGGCCTGGCGTTCGGTCTACTCAATTGTCTCAAGCTATATCGAAAACGAAAAGCTGCGCGAGGCGTTCAGCTTCCACTCGCTATTGGTCGGCGGCAACCCGATGACCGCGAGCGCGATGTATGCGCTTATCCATAAGCTGGAGAAGGACGGCGGCGTTTGGTGGGCCAAGGGCGGCACCAACAAGCTGATCGCCGGCATGGTCAAGCACTTCAAGCGCCTCGGTGGCACTGTGCGACTGGGCGATCCGGTCGTGCACATCCATTCGCTGGGCGACCGGGTGACGGCGGTAGAGACGAAGAGCGGCTGGCGCGAGAGCGTGGATGCGGTCGCCTCCAACGGCGATATCGTTCACTCCTACGCCGATCTCATGCCCGATAACGGCCATGCGCAGCGGCGCGCAAAGTCGCTGAAAAAGAAGAAATTCTCGCCTAGCCTGTTCGTTGTGCACTTCGGTGTGGAAGGCACCTGGCCGGGCATTGCGCACCACATGATCCTGTTCGGTCCGCGCTACAAGGGCCTGCTCGACGACATCTACAAGCACGGCGTGCTGCCCGAGGATTTCTCGATCTATCTTCACCACCCCTCGGTCAGCGATCCGAGCATGGCGCCGCCGGGGATGAGCACGTTCTACGCGCTCGTGCCGGTGGCCAATATGGGCAAGCTGCCGATCGATTGGGACGAGATCGGGCCGCAGTTCGAAAAGCGCGTGCTCGACGAGGTGGGCCGCCGCCTGATCCCGGATATCCACAGCCGGATCGTGACGAAGTTCTCCTATACGCCCAAGGACTTCTCGATCGATCTTTCGGCGCATCAGGGCAGCGCGTTCAGTCTGGAACCGCTGCTTACGCAATCCGCGTATTTCCGCGCGCACAACCGTGACGACGCGATCAAGAACTTCTATCTGGTCGGCGCGGGCACTCATCCGGGTGCAGGCATACCCGGCGTGGTCGGCAGCGCGAAGGCGACTGCAGGGCTGATGATCGAGGATTTGCTGGGGGCGTGAGAGAAGAGTGAAACGGCTGGCAGTCTATTGCGGTTCGGCATCGCCGGCAGATGCGCGCTATGTTGCGCTGGCACGCGATGTGGGGGCCGAATTGGCCTCGCGCGGGATCGGTGTGGTCTATGGTGGCGGACGGCTGGGCCTGATGGGCGCGGTGGCTGCAGGTGCGCTGGAGGCGGGCGGCGAGGTGATCGGCGTGATTCCCCGCGCGCTGGCCGAAGCCGAGGTCGCCAATCCCGATTGCACGAGCCTGACCATCGTGGAGACCATGCACGAGCGCAAGCAGGCCTTCACCGATCTGTCGGACGGGTTTCTAACCTTGCCCGGCGGGGTGGGCACGATGGATGAACTGTGGGAAGCGGTGAGCTGGTCGCAGCTCGGCTATCACAGCAAGCCGGTAGGCCTGCTCAATGCCTTCGGGTTTTACGACAAGCTGCTCGCTTTCCAGACGCACATGATCGAGGTCGGCTTCATCCGGCCGGTGCATGGCGGGATCATTCTGGCCGAGCATGCGCTCGATGTCCTGCTGGCGCGGATGGCGGCTCATGTGCCGCACACGCCGATCATCCAGATGTCCGCGAAGGACTTGTGAGGCGGCGTGCCTGAACCTGCTGCAGCGCTGCCGGGACCGGATCGCGCTGCCCTCGTTGCCCATGCCCGTGAGACCATAGCGCGGGGATCGAAGAGCTTTGCGGCGGCCTCGCAGCTGTTTGACCGAACGACGCGGGAGCGGGTCTGGCTGCTCTATGCCTGGTGCCGCGCCTGCGACGACATTGCCGACGAGCAGGACCTCGGCGGCGAACTGGGGTCGACGCCGGGGGGTGATGCCGCAGCGCGGCTCGCGCAGATCCGGCGGCTGACCGATCTTGCCATGGCGGGTCTGCCGACCGGCAACCCGAACTTCGATGCGCTGGGCGTGGTCGCGCGCGAATGCGGGCTGACGCGGGGCATGGCTGAGGATGTGATCGACGGCTTTGCCTTGGATGCCGAGGACTGGACCCCGCGCAGCGAGGCAGACCTTCTGCGCTATTGCTTCCATGTCGCAGGTGCCGTCGGCGTGATGATGGCGGTTGTCATGGGCGTGGCGCCCGATGATGACGACACGCTCGACCGCGCCTGCGATCTGGGGCTGGCCTTCCAGCTCGGCAATATCGCGCGCGATGTGGCGGAGGATGACCGCGGCGGGCGCTGCTATCTGCCCGCCGAGTGGCTGGCGGAGGCGGACATCCCGCCGGGCGAGCAGCTGCGCCCGTGCTACCGCGCGGCGCTGGTCGAAGTGGCGCAGCGGCTGGCGGCGCTGGCGGCGGACTACGAGGCCTCGGCGCGGGTCGGCGCGGCGCGGCTTGGCTATCGCCAGCGCTGGGCGATCCTTTCGGCGGCGGGCATCTATGGCGCGATCGCGCGTAAGGTGGCGGCAGGCGGCCCGCGGGTGTGGGATGCCCGCGTGTTCACGTCGCGCGGGGAGAAGATCCGATGGGTGCTGCGCGCCGGGCTTCAGGCGCTCGTAAGGCCGGGCGCCGCACCGCATCCAAAATGGTCGCGCATGAGCCTCAAGGCACTGGTCAACGCAAAGGGGGCTGGTCGGCCGGCAGCATGACCGTGCGCCGGTCACCGGCGAGATCGGCGACAAGGCGCGCGGCGGCAATGCGGCCGGACATCGTGACCATCGGAATGCCCGGCCCCGGGTGTACGCTGCCACCCGCGAGGTAGAGCCCCGGGACTTTCCCCCGCGCCCCGGCGCGCGCAAAGCTGCCCATCATGCCGTGGTTGGCACGGCCATAGAGTGCGCCGCCGCTTGCCGGGAAGAGCGCGTGGAAGCCGGACGGATCGGTAATGACGGGCTCGTCAGTTGCCGTAAGCTCGAGTCCGCAATCCTTCATGAGGCCGACACAGCGACTGGCGAGATCGGCGATCCGGGTATCGGGCAGCGGCCCCATGTCACCATCAGCAGGTGCATTGATCAGCGCGAGCAGGCGCTCGGGGGTGCCTGCGGGGTGGTCGCTCCCCTCCCCCCGGTCCTGCGCACAGAGGTACACCGTGGGGGTTTGCGTAATGCGGCGATCCTTGAAGATGGCGTCGAACTCCGCGCCATAATCGTCCGCGAAAAAGACGTTGTGATGGGCAAGATCGAAGCCCGAAGTCCGTGCCGATAAGCACCATGTGACGGCGGACAGCGAACGCTTGTGCGGCGCCGTCGCGGGAACCGGGCGGACCTCGTCGGTCAGCGCGGAGATATCGCCGTTGAATACCACGGCATCGGCGGCGAGGCGTTCACCGCCCGCCAGCTCTACCCCGGCAACGCGGCCGCCTTCGACGACAATCCGGTCCATCTGCGCGCCGAAGCGGAAGGTCGCTCCGTGCTTTGCGGCAAGCCCGGCAATGACGCGCGCGACTTCGTGGATGCCGCCGCGCACCAGCCAGACGCCTTGCTGTTCGACATGGGCGATCAGCATCAGCGTGGCGGGCGCGGCCCAGGGCGAGGAGCCGACATAGGTGGAATAGCGCCCGAACAGCTGGCGCAGGCGCGGATCCTTGAAGTGATCGCCCAGCGCGCCCCACAAGGTGCGCATGGGCACGGTGCGCATCAGCGCGGGGATGCCGAAGGGGCCAAGCCGCGCGACGAGGCCGGGGATCGAGGGCCGCTCGGCCGCGATGAACGAGGCGGCAAGCGTCTTGTAGATATCGGCGCTGCGGGCGCAGAAATCGAGATAGGCGCGGGCTTCGGCGGCCCCGGCAAAGTCTCCGATGGCATCGGCGGAGCGGTTCACATCGGCAAAGAGATCGAGGTTGCCGCCGTTTTGCCAGGCGTGGCGGGCGAGGGTTTCGGCCGGAATCAGGCCGAGATGGTCCTCCAGCCGCTCACCTGCATCGCCGAACAGGCCATCGAAAATCCAGCGCATGGTGAAGACGGTGGGGCCGGCATCGATCGACAGACCACCGCTTTCTACCCGGCGCATCTTTCCGCCGACGCTCGCGGCGCGTTCGACGACGGTGACATCGAGACCTTGCCGGGCAAGATCGGCAGCGGCGGCAAGGCCGCCCATGCCGGCGCCGACAACAACGACCCTCTTCGCAGCCACGTCAGTCCGAAGCCGCGACGCGGCGCGAGCGCAGCCCCGGGATCACGCTGATGCCCGCCTTCTGGTCGATGCGGATGCGGTGGTAGATGAGGATAATCAGGCCGGTGACGAGCGGGACCGACCACATCGCCGGATGTAGCGCGAGCGCGGGGAACAGGCGCACCGAGCCGAACGCGAGGAAGGCGGTATAGACCGAGATGCCCGCGCCGACGAGCGCCTTCACATGTTCCTTGAGCCACATCACCGGCGAGGGATTGCGCGAATAGAGGAAAACGAGATTGGTAATGCCCGTCGCCATGCCGACGACCGAGATGAGCATCATCAGCGGCTGATGGATGCGCGCGCCGTCCCACGCGCAGACGATGGCGGCGATCATCACCAGGACCTGCAGCGCCACGTTGAGCGGGGTGCGGTTGGCCGCGACATTGCGGCGGTTCTGCACGCAGAGCCAGCCATACCAGGCGAGATTGAGCGTGAGGATGGCATTGTGGAGCATCATCACGCCGAAAATGCCGCGCACGAAATCGGCATCGAACTTGCCGACAAGGTGCGGGTGGACGGCCATCGGATCGTAGAGTGTGAAAAGGCTCATCACGAGCGCAAGGCAGCCGGTGATGAGGATCGCCTTGGTGAAAATGCGTCCCCACTTGCGGTGGTTCACATCGCCCTTGCGGCCGACGACCGGAACCCAGAAGGCGATGGCCCCGGTCGCCCCGGCGGCGATATGGGCCGCTATCAGGCAGCGGAACAGCAGCAGTTCCATCACTTCCCCCGGTTTGTCGTGTCGCGACTATTCCACTGGACAGGGCCGGTGTAAACATAAGATGACACCGGGAGATAATCCGGGGAGTCCTGTGAGCCAGACTGCCAGTTCCGCTCGTTATCGGCCGCCGCGCCCGACTTCACTGGGCGCGGTGACCGCGCTGCTGCGCGTGGCGCTGCGTGGGGATGGCGATCTGCTCAGCCTGCTACCGGCCAGCGCCTATCGCTGCGATGTCGGCCCGCTGGGCTATTCGCGGCGCTCGATCCTGATCGTGAACCGGCCTGACGAAGTGCGGCGGGTACTCTCCGATCCCGAAGGCATCTTTCCCAAGAGCGACCTGATGGTCGACGCCCTCGCCCCGCTGATCGGCGATTCGATTTTCGTCTCCTCGGGCGATGTCTGGCAGCGGCAGCGGCGGATGATCGATCCGGCCTTCACGATGATGCGGGTGAACCGCGCATTTCCGGCGATGCAGGAAGGCGCGCAGGCCTGCGAGGAGACGCTGGCCACGCGGGCGGCGGACGAGGCCGCGTTCTCGCTCGACCTTACCATGAGCCACCTGACGGCGGACATCATCTGCCGCACGGTGTTCAGCACCGGGCTGGAAACCGGGGCGGCGCACGATGTGTTCGATGCCTTCACCGTGTTCGAGCACAGCGTCGCACAAGTCGAGATCCGCCGGCTGATCATGGCGCCAGCCTGGACTCCGGTGCCGCAAAAGGACTTCGTGCTCGAGGCCTGCCGCCGCATCCGGGGGCATCTGGGTGATCTGCTCGATACCCATGTGGGGCCGAACGGCGAGCATTTCGACGATATCGCCGCAGCCGTCATCGCGGCTCGCGATGATTTCACGCGTACCGCGTTTACCCGCGAGGAGCTGATCGACCAGCTTGGCGTGCTGTTTCTGGCGGGGCACGAGACGAGCGCAAGCGCGCTGACCTGGGCCTTCTATCTGCTGGCGATGCAACCACAGCTGGTGGCGCGGGTGCGGCAGGAAATCCGCGAGGTTGCGGGCGAGGACGGGCCGATCGGATTCGAGGAAACCAAGCACCTGCCGACGATCCGCAACGTGTTTCGCGAGACGCTGCGGCTCTATCCGCCGATCACTTTCCTGCCGAGGGTGGCGACCGAGGCGACGACAATCGGGGGCCGCAAGGTGAAGCGCGGGGCGCTGGTGATGGTGGCCCCATGGGTGCTGCACCGGCATCGGCGCTTCTGGAAAGACCCGGATGTGTTCGATCCCGACCGGTTCCTGCCCGCGCGCGAGAGCGAGTTGACGCCGGGGGCCTATATCCCCTTCGGACAGGGCCCGCGCGTCTGCGCCGGGGCAGCTTTCGCGCTGACCGAGGCGGTGCTGCTGATCGCGCGGCTGTTTCGCCGGTTTGATTTCCATATCGAGGACGCAGGCGCCGTGCGCCCGGCGGCGCGGCTGACAACGCGGCCGGCCAAGCAGATCATGGTGCGGGTGGCGCCAGTGACCGAGCGGGCGTGAGGTCATGACGACAGTGCTGCTCACGCTGGGGCGGCTGCCCAAGGCGCTCGATCTGGCGCGGGGTTTCAGCATGGCCGGCTGCCGGGTGTTGGTGGCAGAGCCCTATGGCTGGACGCTGGCAGGAGCCTCGCGGCACGTAGCGCGCGAATTCAAAGTGCCGCCGCCAAGCGCAGGAAAGACGGCTTATCTGGCGGCGCTCGCTCAGTTCGCGGAGCGCGAGGGTGTGGACCTTGTGGTGCCTGTCTCGGAAGAGACCATGCATGTGGCACATCTGGCGGGCATGCTGCCGGAGGGCACACGGCTGTTCACGATGCCGCCGCGCGAAGTGCTGGCGCTGCATGACAAGGCCAGCTTTGTGCAAAAGGCGGCGGCGATGGGGCTGGCGGTGCCCGAAAGCGCGCCATTGGGGAGCGCGCAAGCCGAGGCGCTCGCGCAGTCTGGTCCGGTGGTGGTGAAGCCGGTCTATTCGTGTTCGGGCAATGGCCTCAGCATCCTGCGCGGCGGAGAGCCCCTGCCCCCGGCCAATCCGGCGCAGCCAATGGTGGTGCAGCGGTTTGTCGAGGGGCAGGAGCACAGCACCTGCACGATTGCTCAAGGCGGCCGCGTGGTGGCGACCATAGTCTACCGCGGAGCGCTTATGTCCGGCTCGGTCGCGGTGGCGTTCGAGCGGGTGGACGTGCCGGCAATCGAAGCATGGGTCACGCGCTTTGTGGCGGAAACGGGGTGGAGCGGGTTCATCTCCTTCGACTTCATCATCGACGCGGCGGGTGTGCCCTACGCCATCGAGTGCAATCCGCGCGCGACAAGCGGGGTGCATTTCTGGGAAGGCGCGGACATTGCCCGTGCGGTCCTGGAACCCGGTTGGTCTGGGCCGGTGCGGGTGCGGCGAGAGCGGACCTTGCAGCAGTTCTATGCCTGCCTGACCGAGACGCAGGGGGCGATGCTGCGGCGCAAAGGCTTCCTCCCCGCGCTCAGAACCCTCGTTACCGCACGTGATGTGAGCTGGGACAGGCGCGACCCCTGGCCGTTCCTGAGCATGATCGGCACTTCGTGGCCGATCATCTGGCAATCGATCACCAAAGGCGCCCGGTTCGGCGAGGTGGCGACAGTCGACGTGGGGTGGTACGAGGACTGACGCGATTTTTTCTGCGTGATGTAACGTTTTGCGAGGCCGGACCGAACCGGTCTGTGCGGCGCTTGCTCTTCCATCCCGGTAGGGCATGCTTGACGGCTGCGCGCGGCTTGGCGGGAGCGGGAACTTGGCGACACACACTGCTGACAGCGAGGCCGGCAGACCGGCAAGCCGGGCGGAGGCGGGCGCGTCGCCGCTGATCTACCGCACGAAACTGCCGGTGCGGATATGGCACTGGATCAATGCCCTTTCCATCTTCGTGATGCTGATGAGCGGGATGATGATCTTCAACGCCCATCCCCGGCTCTATTGGGGCGAGTATGGCGCGAACCTCGATACGCCGTGGCTGGTTATCGGCAACCGGGGCACCAGCGGTTTCCTCTATGTGCTGGGGATCGAGATCCCGACGACGGGCGTACTTGGTTATGCGCAGAACACGGCGAACGCCTTCCCGCCGCTGGTCACGATCCCGTCTACCTACAGCCTTGCAGACGCGCGGCAGTGGCACTTCGCGTTTGCCTGGGTGCTGCTGATCAGCGCAACTCTGTTCATGCTTTACAACATTGTTTCCGGACACTTGCGGCGTGATCTTGCCTTGAAGCGTGAAGAGCGCAGCCTTTCGCACTTGTGGCACGACGTCAAGGAGCATGCCCGGCTGCGCTTCCCCACCGGCGAGGCGGCGCGGGCCTATAATCCGCTGCAGAAGATCGCTTATCTGGTCGTGCTCTTCGTACTAATCCCGGTCGCAATCCTGACGGGCTGCACGATGTCGCCCACGCTGAACGCGGCCTTCCCGTGGCTGGCGGAAGGGTTTGGCGGGCGGCCCTCGGCGCGCTCGATCCATTTCCTCTGCGCGGCCGGGTTCGCGCTGTTCATCGCGGTGCATCTGCTTGCGGTGGTGTTGGCAGGGCCGTTCAACGAACTGCGTTCGATTATCACAGGCTGGTACCGTCTGCCGAAGGAGCGTTCGAAATGAGCGACGACAAGACAGGGATTATCGTGCCCGCGCCCTCTTCGCTGATCACCCGGCGCAACGCGCTGATGGGCGGCGCGGGGCTCCTGCTGGCGGGCTGCGACCAGATCAACGCCTCGCCCACGGTGAAATCGTTTCTCAGCCTCGGCGAGAAGACGACCCACAGCGCGCAGCGTCTCGTAACGGACCGCAATGCGCTGGCGAAGGAGTTCAGCCGGGCCGAAATGTCACCGGTATTCCGGCAGAACGGCAATCAGAACCCAGGGACGAGCGAGTACAACGTGCTCGCCGCCAACAAGTTCGCCGACTGGACGCTGAGCGTGGACGGCATGGTGGCACATCCGCTGCGCATCAGCCTGGCGCAGATGATGGCGGCACCGCGCCGCACGCAAATCACCCGGCACGATTGCGTGGAAGGCTGGAGCGCTATCGGCGAATGGTCGGGCGTGCCGCTCGGCCTGATCCTGAAGCGCGCGGGAATGTCGTCCAACGCGAAATATGTGGTGTTCCATTGCGCGGACAGCACCGGGGGCATTCCGTACTACGAGAGCATCGACATGATCGATGCCTTCCACCCGCAGACGATCCTGGCGACGCACATGAACGGCGAACTGCTCACCGTGGGCCACGGCGCGCCGCTGCGCCTCAGGGTCGAGCGGCAGCTGGGCTACAAGCAGGCCAAGTATGTCATGCGCGTCGAGGCGGTTGACTCGCTTGACGGCATCCACGGTGGCGGCGGTGGCTATTGGGAGGATCACCGCGGTTATCAGTGGTTTGCAGGGATCTGAGGGGCGAGCCCCCTACCCCCGTCAGACCTTCACGATACCGCGTTCGATCAGGCTCTTTGCGCAGTCGATGATCGATTCCTCCGCCGGGCGGGTCTTCCAGCCGAGGCGTTCGAGCGCGTGGGCCGCGCTGGCATCGCGCACGTTGCCAAGCTCACCGACGACCTGGCGGATCAGCGGATTGAACTTTGCGGCAAAGCGGACGAGCCAATCGGGCAGGCGCCGGGTGGGCACCCGGCGCGCCTCCAGCGGCATGTTCGCGCGCAGGATCTGCGCAACCTCGATCATTTTGAGGAACGGGCCCGAGGCAATGAAGCGCTCGCCGTCCAGCCCCGGTTCGGTGAGCACGCGGACGTGGAGATCGGCCAGATCGCGCACATCGACAATGCCGAAACCGAGATCGGGGCAACCGGGGAGCGCACCCGAAAGCAGCTGGTTGACCATCTCGATCGAGGCGGAGAAATCAGGGCTCCAGACCGGGCCGAGCACGGCGGCGGGGTTGATGGAGAGGAACTCCATGCGGGTCCCGTCTTCCCTGGCGCCCTCTTTCGCCATCCACTCACGCGCGGCGCGTTCGGCGACGGTCTTGGATTTGACGTAGGCATAAGCATCGCGGCTGTGGATGTTGGTCCAGTCGGCCTCGGTGAAGTGGTGGTGACCCTTGCCGTGGCCATAGGCGATGGCCGCGACCGATGACGTCTGGACGAAACGCGTGACACCGGCGGCCTTGGCGATGCGCAGGGTGCGCACGGTGCCCTCGCGGGCGAGGATGATGAGTTCATCGGGATTGCGCGGCGGTTTGCTGCTGAAGGGCGAGGCGACGTGCAGCACATGGCTACAGCCCTCCATTGCTTCCGCCCAGCCGGCATCGGCGGTGAGATCGGCGGCGAAGAATTTCAGCGTCTCTGCCGTGCCGCCGAGCAGCGGACGCAGCTCCGCCTCGCGCTTCAGGCTGCGCACGGTGGCGTGGACCGTCCAGCCTTCGGCCAGCAACTGCTGGATGATGAACCCGGCGATATAGCCGCTGCCGCCGGAGACGAGAACTGTCTTGCTCATGGCTGTTTCCTTCAGAAGCGGAGCATGATGGAGCGGGCTAGCGCAGGCGATACGGAATAGACCGCGCGCAGCACCTTCACCATGCCGACATTGGCCTCATCCTTGCCGCTTTCCATCGCGGAGATGATCTGGCGGGCGCATTCCTCCGGGCTGAGCTTGTTGCTGCCGCGCCCGGCGGTCATCGCGGTATCGACGAGCGGAGGCATCGCCTCGAGTACGTGAATCCCTGTGCCCTTGAGCTGGGCGCGAAGAGCCATCGAGTAGCTGCGCAGCGCGGCCTTGGTGGCACAGTAGAGCGGCGAGCCCGCATTGGGCGCGATGGCGAGCCCGGACGTGACGTTGACGATCATCGCCTCGGGACGGGCGCGCAAGGTGTCCATCAGCCTGCCGATCAGGCGGATCGGCGCATGCACATTGAGCCACAGCGTGCGTTCATCGTCCGCTTCGAGCGGCGGCGCCTCGCGGAAATCATGCGCCGCGCCCATGCCGGCGTTGTTGATGAGGACATCGATGGGCCGGCCGGCGAGACCGGCAATGACGGCCTCCGCCCCTTCCGGCCCGGCGAGATCGGCTGCGATGACTTCGAAGCCCTCTGCCTGGGCGGCAGCGATCCGCTCCGGCGTCCGTCCCGTAACGATAAGAAGCGCGCCTTTGCCCCGCAATTGGCGGGCAAGGCGCAGGCCGATGCCATCGGTCCCGCCGGTCAGCAGGATGGTCTTGCCTTGAAGGTTCACGCAGTGCTCCCCGAATATCTTTTCGGGAAGACTAGCGGGTCGGTTGCATTGCGCAACCTTCACTTCATGAGCACGAGTTCCTCGGCCATCGATGGGTGCAGCGCGATCGTGGCATCGAAATCGGCCTTGGTCAGCCCGGCCTTCACCGCGATGGCGGCAGCCTGCAGGATCTCCGGCGCTTCGGGGCCGATCATGTGGATCGCCAGCACCCGATCAGTCGCGGCATCGACGATCATCTTGTAAAGCCCGCGCTCGGGCCGATGGCCGAAGATGTTCTTCATCGGCCGGAAGTCCGACGAATAGACCTTGATCGATCCGTACTTGTTGCGGGCCTGCCCCTCGGTCGGGCCGACCCCGGCGAGCGGAGGCTGCGAGAACACGGCGCTCGGGATGCAGCTGTAGTCGATCGTTACGTGCTTGCCGCCGAACAAGCGGTCGGCAAAGGCCTGGCCTTCGCGGATGGCGACGGGGGTGAGTTGCACGCGGTCCGTTACGTCACCCACCGCATATATGCTGGGGCAGCTCGTCTGGGCGCGCTCATCGACGAGGATCTCGCCGTGATCGCCCAGTTTCACGCCGGCGGTTTCAAGGCCGAGCCCGTCCGTCTTGGGGCGGCGGCCGGTGGCAACGAGGACCTGATCGGCCAGGATCGGATCGATCTGGCCTTTGAGCCAGACTTCGAGAAGCCCGTCCTCGCGCTTGACGACTTTGTCGAACGGGCAGTTGAAGCGGTACTGGATGCCGCGCGCCATGGTGATCTGGAGCAGCCGGTCGCGCAGGGCTTCGTCATAGGTGCGCAGCAGCGTCTCCGAGCGATTGACCACCGTTACGTGACTGCCGAGCGCGTTGAAGATGCCGGCAAACTCCATGGCGATATAGCCCGCGCCGGAAATCACCACGCGCCGTGGGAACGTTTCGAGATGGAACACCTCGTTCGAGGTGATGCAGTGCTCGGACCCTTCGAATTCCGGCATGACCGGCCAGGCGCCCGTCGACACGAGAATGTGCTTCGCGGTGATCTCGCGACCCGAAGCAAGCCGTACCGAATTGGGGCCGGTGATGACGGCACGCTCAAGATAACGCTCGACCTTGTGGGTTTCGAGCGTGGAGGTGTAGGCAGCGTTGAGCCGATCAACATCGCGCAGCACGGCATCGCGCAGGGTCGGCCAGTCGAATGTGGTGTTCTCGACAGTCCAGCCGTAGTTGGCGGCGTCCTGCAATTCCTCGGCGAAGTGCGAGCCGTAGACGAGCAACTTCTTGGGCACGCAGCCGCGGATCACGCAGGTCCCGCCGACACGGAACTCCTCCGCTACCGCGACGCGCGCGCCATGGCTGGCGGCAACGCGGCTGGCACGCACGCCGCCAGACCCGGCACCGATGACAAAGAGATCATAATCGTACTGGGTATCGGTCATGCGAAGGCTCCTCAGGCGTGCGTCCATATGGGTATCGGGGGGCGCTGCGACAATGCCTCATTGCCAAGGTTTCGCAGCCCGCAAGCCATCGGCGCGGAACATGGGCGGCGGCTGGCGCGTTATTGCGCCACGCGGCCAATCCGGCCGCTCCGGGAAGGGCTGCCATGCAACACGAAGGCGAAGAGGTGCATATCGACACCGAAGAAGTCAGCGGCGGAGACAAGGACAGGAGCCTCGTCAAGATGGTGGTGATCGGCACGCTGCTGGCGATCGGGCTGCTGTCGGCGGTCTGGATCACAGGTGCAGTGCGGTTCGATCAGGCGCATCCGACAGCCGAAGCGACCGCTATGCCCTGATCAGCCCAAGACCTAACCGTCGATGCCCGCCGCAGCGAGTAGCGCCGTGGTCGAGGCATCGAAGGTGGCATCGCCAGCCTCGATCGACTTGGCGATGGCCTTGCCGAGCTCGACGCCGAACTGATCGAATGGATTGATGCCGAGCATCATTGCCGAGACGAACGTACGCTGTTCGTGGAAGGCGATCAGGCTGCCGAGCGTGGCGGCGCCCAGTTCGTCGCACAGGATCGTGGCGGAGGGGCGGTCGCCCGGATAGTCGCGCGCCAGATCGTCGCCGCCTGCGTTGCCGGCCATCAGCGCGGCGCCCTGCGCAAAGCAGTTGGCAAGCAGGGTGCGGTGGTGCGCCGGGTCGAAATCGTGGCCGGGTACGCTGACGGCGAGGAAATCGACCGGGATCAGATGCGTGCCCTGATGGAGCAGCTGGAACACCGCGTGCTGGGCATCCGTGCCGACGCCGCCCCAGGTGACGGGGGCGCTGGGCCGCGCGAGCGGGGTGCCGTCAGCCGTCACGCGCTTGCCGTTCGATTCCATTTCGAGCTGCTGGAGGTAGCTCGGGAGCAGCGCGAGGCGTTCGTCATAAGCAAAGACCGCGCGGCTGCCGCAGTGGCGCGCCTGCGTGTAGTAAAGATCGGCGAAAGCGGCGCGGATCACGACGTTCTCAGCGGGCGCAGTTTCAAGGAAGTGGCGGTCGATCGCGGCAGCGCCGGCGAGGAAGGCGGCAAACCCGTCCCAGCCTAGCGCGAGCGCGATGGGAAAGCCGATCGAGGACCACAGCGAATAGCGCCCGCCCACCGTTTCGGCGAAGGGCAGGACGCGGGTTTCATCGACGCCCCAGGCCACGGCCTTGTCCGGCGCGGCAGTGAGCGCGACGACGCGACCGTAAGGATCTTGCACCCCGCCCTCACGCAGCCAGTCGAGCGCGCTGGTGGCGTTCATCAGGGTTTCGGTGGTGGTGAAGGTCTTGGAGGCGACCGCGATCAAGGTGGTGGCGGGATCGCACTGGGCGACGGCCGCCGCAAGTGCCGCGCCATCAACGTTGGAGACGACATGGACCGCGACCTTCGCATTCTCGCGCGCCAGCGCATCTATGGCGAGCGCGGGGCCGAGGGCGGAACCGCCTATGCCGATGTGGATGAGGCTCTTCACCTCCCCCAACAGGCCTTCGTGGATCGCCTCGACCAGCGCAGCCATGCGTTCATGGAAGCGCTCGGCTTCCTCGGCCGCAGCGGGATTGCCGACGCCGCGTTCGGCCATGTGGGTGGCGGCGCGGCCTTCGGTGTTGTTGATGAGCGCGCCAGCAAACAGAGCCTCGCGGCTGGCGGCAAGATCGACCGCTTCCGCAATCTGACCGAGCAGGGCTTCGACTTCGTGCGAAAGGTGCGTCTTCGACCAGTCAAAACGAATCGGGCCGCCGGGGAGATCGAGCACCGCCGCGTACCGGTCGAGGCGCGCGGGATCGGCGAAAAGCTCCGTCAACGTGGGGCGAGGCAGGCTTTCAAGCGCAGTCCAGAGCTTCGCAGTATCGGTGGCGGCCATGTCGTGTCGTCTCCTGGGGATATGCGGGCGTACCCCGCCCATTCGACCAAGCGCAAGGTATCGCCGACCGGCGCGGCTGCTAAATTCGTCTGCATGGGCTTATCCGTGCAGTCTGCGCTTGACGGATGCGAGGCCCCTCCACATGACCGCTGCGATGACAGAACCCTCCGAAAACACGCCCGATAGCACGGCAACCGTGGCGCCTGCGGTGCAGAATGCGCCGCCGCCAGCTGCGAACAAGAAGAAGCAACGCAAGGAAGACAGCTTCCCGGTGTTCGTGATCAAGCTGGTGCTGATCGTGGCATTCTTCCGCAGCTTTGTGTTGTCGCCGTTCAACATCCCTTCGGAATCGATGCTGCCCCGGCTTGAGAACGGCGATTACCTGCTGGCGGCCAAGTGGCCATTTGGCTTCTCGTCGTATTCGCTGCCCTTCAGCCTGCCGCTGTTGCCGAACCGGATACTGGCGAACCAGCCCTTGCGCGGTGACGTGGTGATCTTCAAGGCACCGCCGGGCAATGACGTGGACTATATCAAGCGCGTCATCGGGCTGCCGGGCGATACCGTGCAGATGATCGGCGGGCAGCTGCACCTCAACGGCGTTCCCGTGCCCAAGGTCAAGGTTGCGGATTTCGTGATCCGGCAGTCGCCCAACACCAGCTGCATCGCGCCCGAGTTCGAGGCGGTGGAGCCGAACGGGATCCAGAGCTGCCACTATCCGCAGTTCCGCGAGACCTTGCCGGGCGGCAAGTCTTACAACGTGCTCGATCTGGGCTACCGGCCGCAGGATGATACGCCGCCGGTGGTGGTGCCGGCAGGGCACGTGTTCCTGATGGGCGACAACCGCGACAACTCGATGGACAGCCGATTTCCGGCGGTCGAGGGCGGCGGGATCGGGCTCGTGCCGCAGGACAACCTGATCGGCCGCGCCACGATCGTGATGTGGTCGACCGACGGCAGCGCCAACTGGTTCCTGCCCTGGACCTGGTTCACTGCGTTGCGCAGCGAGCGGATCGGGGGCATGTTCTGAGCGCGAACCTGACGGAAGAGACGGCCGGCTTCATTGCCGCGCTGACCGGCAAGGCCCCTGCCCGGCCCGACTTGTGGCACGAGGCGCTGACCCATGGATCGATGGGCGAAGCACGCGATTACCAGCGGCTGGAGTTTCTGGGCGACCGCGTGCTCGGACTTGCCATCGCGGAATGGCTGCACGAACAGAGCGAAGCGGCGGAAGGCAAGCTGTCGCAGCGTTTGAACGTGCTCGTCAGCCGCGAGACCTGCGCTGAGGTAGCGCGCACGCTGGGCGTAGTGCCCCACATCCGGCTCGGCAAGCAGGCGCGTGGCGATGGCGCGGGGCAGAGCGACAATGTGCTGGGCGATGTGATGGAAGCGCTTATCGGGGCCTTGTTCCTCGAACGCGGCTTCGATTCGGCGCGCGCTTTTGTGCGCAAGTCGTGGGAACCGGCGATGGCGGGCGGCGCGGGGCAGCGCAAGCACCCCAAGGCAGCACTGCAGGAGTGGGCGGCGGGCAATCGCCGCAAGCCGCCGGTCTACACGCTGCTGGAGCGCAGCGGACCGGATCATGCGGCGGTATTTACCGTTCAGGTCGAAGTGGCCGGTATCGGTGCCGAACAGGCAACAGGTTCAAGCAAGCAGGAAGCCGAGCGCGGCGCAGCAGCGGCGTTCATGGCGCGCTATGGGTGATACGAACATGACGGAACATTGCGGACTCGTGGCGGTGATTGGCGCGCCCAACGCGGGCAAATCAACACTGGTCAACGCGCTCGTCGGCCAGAAAGTGGCAATCGTCTCGGCCAAGGCGCAGACAACGCGCGCCCGGCTGATGGGGATCGCGCTACAGGATCTGCCGGACGGTGAGCGCGTGCAGCTCATTCTGGCCGACACGCCGGGCCTGTTCGAGCCGCGGCGGCGGTTGGACCGCGCCATGGTGCATGCCGCGTGGGAAGGCGCAGACAGCGCCGACGCGATTCTGCTGGTAGTCGATGGCCGCAAGAAGAAGCGCGACTATCTGGAGCCCATCCTGGAGAGCCTGAAGGATCGCACTGAGCGCAAAATCCTGGTGCTCAATAAGGTGGATGCGATTGCCAAGGAACCGCTGCTGGAAATGGCAGCGGAGCTGGCGCCGCAGGGCGGGTTCGATGAGGTGTTCTTCGTCTCGGCGCTGACCGGTGACGGGGTGCCGGAGCTGAAGATGAAGCTGGCCGAACGGATGCCGGTGGGCGCCTGGCATTATCCTGAGGATCAGGTGTCCGATGCGAGCGAGCGTCTGCTCGCCGCGGAAATCACCCGCGAGCAGCTTTATCGCCAGCTGCACGACGAATTGCCGTATGACAGCGCGGTGCGGCCCGAAAGCTACGCGACGCGGCGCGATGGCTCGATCGAGATCCACCAGCAGATCGTGATCGCGCGCGACAGCCAGAAGGCGATCGTGCTCGGCAAGGGCGGCTCGAAATTGAAGGCTATCGGCGAGGCATCGCGCAAGGAACTGGCCGAATTGCTGGGCGTGAAAGTCCACTTGTTCCTCCACGTGAAGGTGGAGGAAGGCTGGGCCGAGGCCAAGGAAATCTACGAGGAAATCGGGCTCGACTGGGTGAAGTAAGGGAGGCGGCGATGGGGGCGGCGTTTGCACTGGTGCTTCCGGGCGTGGGACTGCTTCTCGTCATGATCGCGCTGTGGCGCCTTGGCGTGGCGCTGCACCGGCGGGCGGGAACGGGCACCGAGACCGCAGGCGAAAGCTATGTGCTCTCGGGCGCATTCGGTCTGCTTGCGCTGCTCATGGCCTTTGCCTTCAGCCTTGCCATCGGCCGTTACGAGACGCGGCGGCTGCTGGTGATCGAGGAAGCCAATGCCATCGGCACGATGTCGACCCGGCTGGCGCTGCTAGAAGAACGCCAGCGCGCGCCGCTTGCGGCGGATCTGGCGCACTACGCAAGGACACGCGCGGCGGTGGGCCGCAATGCCCCCGATGAGGCGTGGCAGGCGGCACACGCAGCCAGTGCGCGCGAATGCGGAACGTTTGGCGATGCGCTGTTCGCCGCGCTGCGTTCCATGCCGCCCGATACGCGCGGGCCAGTGCTGGTGCAGGCCTACAACGCGATGTGTGACATAACGACCGAGCGCCATGCCGCGCGATCGGCCCGGCTTCCCAGCGAAGTGCTGGCGCTGCTGGCGCTTTACTGCTGCGCCTGCACGGCGCTGCTCGGCTTCACCACCGGACGCGCGGACTGGCGCAGCGGGATCAGCTCTGTGCTGTTCTTCTCGCTGCTGGCGGCAGCGTACGTAACGATCCTCGATCTCGACAGCCCGCGTAGCGGCGCGATCATCGTGCCGCAGGAAGAGCTGGACAACCTGGCGCAAAGCCTGCGCTGAGGCGCCTTGGAAGGACTACTGCATGATACAGCGCGAACTGCTCGGTACGGCTGAGGTGCCGGGTGGCACCGAACTCAGGCTCTTTCGCCACGACCGCGATTTCATGATCGTGATGGGTCAGAACGAGCTGATGAGCAGCCGGATGAGCGGATCGGAAATCGCGCTCGCCACAGAGACGATTCGGCGGCTGAAAGGGCGCCCTGCTCCGGCGCTGCTGATCGGCGGCTATGGCATGGGCTTTACCTTGCGCGCTGCGCTGGAGGTGCTTGGGCCAAAGGCAGAGCTGGTGGTGGCCGAATTGGTGCCCGAGATTATCGATTGGGCGCGCGGGCCGATGGCGGAAATCGCGGCCGGATGCCTCGACGACCCCCGCGTGCGGCTGATCATGGGCGATGTGGGCAGCGTGATCGACGGGGCGCAAGGCGATTACGATGCGATCCTGCTCGATGTCGACAATGGGCCGGACGGCGTTGTGCGCGATGGCAACGGCGCGCTTTACAGCAGTTCAGGGCTGCGGGCAGCGCGGCGGGCGCTCACCGCCGGCGGGGTGCTGGCAGTGTGGTCGGCGGGTCCGGACCCGGCGTTTACGCGGCGGCTGGAGAAGAACGGTTTTTCGGTCGAGGACATCCGCGTGGCAGCGCGCTCGAACGGCAAGGGGCCAAAGCACACGATCTGGTTCGCTACACCGCGCTGAGATCCCCCTCATCCAAGCCCTCTCCCGCTGAAGGAGAGAGGGCTTGGATGAGGCGTTACGTTGCGGATTTCTTCGCTGCGGCTTTCTTGGCAGGCGCTTTCTTTGCCGCAGGCTTCTTGGCCGGAGCCTTGGCGGCAGCCTTCTTCGGCGCGGCTTTCTTCTTCTTGCCCTTGGCGGGAGCAGCGGCAGCGCGGGCGTCTATGAGGGCGATCGCCTGTTCGAGGGTCAGGTCCTCTGGCTTTACGTCCTTGGGCAAGGTGGCGTTGGTGGTGCCATCGGTGACATAGGCACCGTAGCGGCCGGCCAGCAGCTTCATCTCACCGCCCGAGGTCGGGTGCGGGCCGAACGTGTTGATCGGTTCGATCGGCGCGCGGCTGCCCCGCGCCCCTGCCCCGGCGGCGGCTTCGGCAAGCTTCACCACGGCGGCGTTCATGCCGGTCTCAAACACTTCGGCTGTCGACTTAAGCCGGCCATACTTTCCATCATGTGCGAGGTATGGGCCATAACGCCCTATACTTGCGGTGATTATCTTGCCGGTTTCCGGATGCACGCCAATTTCTCGCGGGAGCGATAGCAGCTTGAGCGCCCATTCGAGATCGAGCTCGGGAATGTCCTTGGGAATCGAAGCACGCTTGGCTTCCTTGCCATCGCCAAGCTGGATGTAGGGCCCGAAGCGGCCGGTGCGACGGGAGACGTCAAGGCCGCTGACCGGATCCTTGCCGAGCCCGGAATCTTCACCTTCGCCGCCCTCACCCTCACCGCCGCCTTGCGCGAACTTGCGGGTGAACTTGCACTCGGGATAGTTCGAGCAGGCAACGAAGGCGCCGTAGCGCCCGCCGCGCAGCGAGAGGCGTCCTGCCTGGCACTTGGGACAAAGGCGCGGATCGCTGCCGTCCTCGCGCTTGGGGAAGAGATAGTCCTCGAGGAAGGTATCGAGTTCGGCGGTCACCTCGCTCGGCTTCTTCTCCATCACCTCGTCGGACTTGGGCTTGAAGTCGCGCCAGAAGGCTTCGAGCACGGCTTTCCAAGCGGCGCGTCCACCAGAGACGTCGTCGAGCTCGTCTTCCATGCCGGCGGTGAACTGATACGCAACGTAACGCTCGAAAAAGCGTTCGAGGAAGGCCGTCAAGAGGCGGCCGCTTTCCTCGGCGAAGAAGCGGTTCTTCTCGGTGCGGACGTAGTTGCGGTCCTTGAGCACCTGCAGCGTGGCCGCATAAGTCGAGGGACGGCCGATGCCGAGCTCCTCAAGCCGCTTGACGAGGCTCGCCTCCGAATAGCGCGGCGGCGGCTGGGTGAAGTGCTGGGTGGCATCGACGCCGCGCTTGGCGGGCGTGTCGCCAGGGTTCATCACGGGGAGCAGGCTGCTCTCGTCCTCACCGTCCTCCGCGCCATCGGCCTTGCTATCGCGGCCTTCCTCGTAGACCGCGAGAAAGCCGGGGAACTTGACGACCTGCCCGGTGGCGCGCAGCTCGTGCTTGCCGGTGCCTTCGCGCAAGGTGACGGTGGTGCGCTCGATCAGCGCGGTGGCCATCTGGCTCGCCATCGCGCGCTTGTAGATGAGGTCGTAGAGCCGGGCCTCGTCACCCGTGCCGTAACGGTCAGCGCCAAAGTCGGTGGGGCGGATCGCCTCGTGGGCTTCCTGTGCGTTCTTGGCCTTGGTTTCGTAGTGGCGCGGCTTTTCGGGGAGGTAGTGCCCGGAATAGCGCGAGCTGATCGCCGCGCGCGCCGCTTGAATCGCGCTGGAGTCCATCTGCACACCGTCGGTGCGCATATAGGTGATCGCGCCCGCCTCATAAAGCGTCTGCGCCACCCGCATGGTGTGACTGGCCGAGAAGCCGAGCTTGCGCGCGGCTTCCTGCTGCAAGGTGGAGGTGGTGAACGGCGGAGACGGGTTGCGGCGAACCGGCTTGGTCTCGACATCCTCGACGCGGAAGGTGGCGGCCTCGACCAGCGCCTTGGCGCGCAGGGCAATCCCTTCGTTACCTAACGAGAGGCGCTCCAGCTTCTCGCCCTCGAAGCGCACGAGGCGCGCCTTGAACGGGGTGCCGCCCTGCTCGAGCGTGGCGACGACCGACCAGTATTCCTGGGTCTTGAAAGTCTCGATCTCGCGCTCGCGCTCGACGATCAGGCGCAGCGCGACCGACTGGACGCGGCCAGCAGACTTGGCGCCGGGGAGCTTGCGCCAAAGCACGGGCGAGAGCGTGAAGCCGAACAGGTAATCCAGCGCGCGGCGGGCAAGGTACGCGTCGATCAGATCCTGATCGAGCTCACGCGGGTGCTTCATCGCCTCGGTGACGGTGGCTTTGGTGATCGCGTTGAACGTGACGCGCTCGACTTCCTTGGGCAGCGCCTTGCGCTTGGCCAGCAGCTCGCGCACGTGCCACGAGATCGCTTCGCCCTCGCGGTCAGGGTCGGTGGCGAGGATCAGGCGATCGGCGGCCTTGGCCGAATCGACGATGGCCTTCACCCGCGCCGCCTTGTCGCCATAGAGCTCCCAATCCATCGCGAAGTCCTCGTCCGGGCGCACCGAACCGTCCTTCGCTGGGAGATCGCGGACGTGGCCGTAGGACGCGAGGACCTTGAAGCCGGGGCCGAGATACTTCTCGATGGTCTTGGCCTTGGCCGGGGATTCGACGATCATGAGGGTCTTGGGGACAAGTTGCATGGGGTGTGGCTGAACTTTCCTGCTTCACGTACGCGCGAGGGTGGAGACCCTAAGCGCCCCGCGTCAAGCGCCGCGTTCTGCGCAGCTTTTCAGGAAAGTCCAGTCCGGAACGCCCGCTGTCACTTCAAGGCGTTGATCTGGCCGATCAGCACATCGTTGGCGAGACCGGCTGCCTTGCCCGCGCCGTCCTCGTAATTGCCGGGCTTTGCCTTGAATTCGAACTTGCGGGTCTTGCCGAACATCATGCCGCCATGGCCCATCGCCGCCATGAGCCCGCCCGCAACGTTGGCGGCGGCCTGCGTGGTCTTGGCCGTGCCGCTGGAGGCATCGCGCTTGTCGATGAAATCGCCATCGACCGAGACCGGCTGATTGAGCGTGACCGTCGTCGTCTTGCCGTTGGCGCCGAACACGGTCATCCGGCTATAACCCGGCACCACCGAGAGATTGGCGTTGACCTCAAGCCCGCCGAAGCTGAACGCGCCGGGGCGCTTCTGGTCCGAAAAATCGATCAGGTACGTGACGTCGACGACCGGCACACCTGCCGCCTTGGCGTATTGCGAGAGGGCATAGCCGGCCTGGCCGGCATCCATCGCAAGGCCCATGCTGGAAAGGCCGCTGCCCTGGAAATCGCCCGCGACCATGATCAGCGTGGGCAGCACGGCGGGCTTCACATAAATCGCCTTGCCCTTGCTGTTCTTTTCGAGCGCGATTCCGACATCGAGCGGCGAGGTCTGGCCATGGGGCTTGGCCATTTCGGGCGCCGCGAAGACGGCGGCAGGATCCTTGACCACAAGGCCCGCCGCGGCAAGCTTGGCGGTGAAATCGGCGTAGGCGGCATCGGCGATCTTCTGCATCATTTCAGGCGTGACGCCGACGAGCGAAGACTTGGCCTTGGTGGTGCCGCCGAACGCGCCCATCAGGCCGCCGGTCGCCTTGGTCTGGTCGGTCGATTCGAAAATGAAACCCACGTTGAAAGCCGCGACGGCGACTCCCGTGGCGCCCTTCACGGCTTCCTTGCCGGAAATCTTTACCGGCGCATTGTCTCCCGCATAGGCGACACCGGGCAGCGTGAGCGATGTGAACGCAAGCGCCAAGGCAATGGAATTGCGGCTTTTCATGATCCTGTCCCCCTGTCCTCGCCGTCCGGCAAGGTCCGAATCGGATCATAATAGGTAAAAATCGGTAGCGTCAATTGGTGCCGAACCATTGCCCTTCGGCGGCGCAGGTTCTGCCAGTTCAGGCGAGCGAGACGCGTCCTCCGGCATGGCGGATAAGGCGGCCGGTGAGTTCCAGTTCGATCAGCGCCATCTGCACGGCGCCTGCGCTGGCACCGCTCTGGCGGATGAGCTCATCCGTGGCGACAGGAGCAATGCCGAGGAGATGGGCGATCTCGGCAGGGCAATCGTCGTCATCCGGTTCAGGGGCAAAATGCGCGGAATGCGCGTCCATCCCGGCCCAGACCGGCTCGCGCAGCTTGAGCCGCGACGGTCCGTCAAAGCGTTCGAGAAGCTCGGCGATATCGTCAGCGGACTGCACGAGGATTGCCCCGTCGCGGATCAGTTCGTTGCACCCGCGCGAGCGGCTGTCGAGCGGGGAGCCGGGGACGGCCATGACTTCGCGCCCAGCTTCGGCAGCGAGGCGGGCGGTGATCAGCGAGCCGGAGCGCGGCGCGGCTTCCACCACGACAGTGCCGGCGGCGAGCCCGGCGATGATCCGATTGCGAAAAGGGAAATGGCGGGCGAGCGGTTCGGTGCCCGGCGGCATTTCGGCAAGCAGCAGCCCGCGCCGGGCGACGTCTTCCTGCAGTTCGGCATGTTCGGGCGGGTAGGTAACATCGATCCCGCTGGCGATGACGCCAATCGTGCCGCCGCCTTGGCCCATGGCAGCGAGCGCACCGCGATGGGCGGCTGCATCGATCCCGCGCGCAAGGCCGGAGACGACAGCATAACCCCGCGCCGCCAGCGCAGCGCCATAGTCCCGCGCAAGGCGGCACGCCCCGGCAGAAGCATTGCGCGCACCGACGAGGGCGACCGCGCCTTGCCCCAGCAGCGAGAGGTCGCCGCGCCAGGTCAGCACCGGCGGCGGCGTTTCCAGCGCGGAAAGAAGCCGCGGATAGGCGGGGGAATCGTGGAAGAGATAGCCTCCGCCAGCGGCGTGCAGGCGGGCAATCTCGGCTTCGACCTGGTCGGCAGAGATCGGACGGTAGGGCGCCCCGCCCCGCGCGGCGAGATCGGGCAGCGCATCGAGCGCGGCGGCGGCATCGCCGAAGCGGCGCAGGAGCTGGAAATAGCTGACGGGGCCAATGCCGGGCGAGCGCAGCAGGCGGATGCGCGCAAAGACGTCAGCAGCAGACAGCTCAGGACCGGGGAGGTTCATCCCTTTTGTCCGATGCGCGGCTCGGTCCCGGCGCGCAGGCGGGCGATGTTGGCGCGGTGCCGCCACAGCACGATGGCCGCCACGATCGAAAGGCCAATCATCGCATAAAACAAGCCCAGACCGACCGTGAGATTGCCGATATCGGTGCGAGGGATGCGGAGAAGCAAAAAGGCGCTTACAGGCGCGGCCAGTGCGGCGCTCATCCCTCCCACCGATGAGATCCGTGTCAGCAGCGTCATCACCAGCCATGTTGCAGCGGCGGCGGCCCCGATCCGCCAGTCCAGCGCAAAGCTGATCCCCAGCATCGTGGCAACGCCCTTCCCGCCCTTGAATCCGAGCCATATCGGGAAGCAGTGACCGATCATTGCGCCCAAACCAGCCAAGGTGGCGAATAAGGAACTATCCGCGAACCACCAATCCGCCAGGACCACCGCCAGCGCCCCTTTGCCAGCGTCAAGTAGCAAGGTGGCGGCAGCCAGCCCCTTGCGGCCAGTGCGCAGCACGTTGGTCGCGCCGATGTTGCCCGAGCCAATGGCGCGGATGTCTCCCCCGCCCGCAAGGCGCGTGAGCAGCAGACCGAACGGCACCGAGCCGAGAAAATAGCCAGCGAGAAACACGGCTGCGATCAAGAGAAATGGAGAGTTCATGCGCCCGGTCTTAACCGCCACCGGGCACAAAGGGGAGAGGCATGCTTTCCTTTTTGCCGCCGTTCCCGATAGAAGGGTGTCCGATGACCGTTGCCCCCGCTTCCGCAGATCCAGCCTCACCGATCCTGCTCTTCGATTCCGGTGTCGGCGGCCTTTCGGTGCTCGGCAAGGTGCGCAAGGTGCTGCCGCAGGCGCCGGTCATGTATGTTTCCGATAACGCCGGTCTGCCCTATGGCAGCAAGACCGAAGCGCAGATCGCAGCGCGTGTTTCGGGGTTGCTCGGCCGATTGACCGAACGGTTTCACCCGCGCCTCGTCTGCATCGCCTGCAACACCGCCTCGACCATTGCGCTCGCTTCGGTGCGAGAAGTGCTCGAAGTGCCGATCGTCGGCACCGTTCCCGCGATCAAGCCTGCCGCCGCGATGACGCAGACCGGCGTGATCGGCCTGCTCGGCACCGAAGCGACGATCCGGCAGGGATATGTAGACCGGCTTGAGGCCGAGTTCGCGGCCGACAAGCGCTTGCTGCGCCACGGCGCGCCCGAACTTGTCGCAGCAGCCGAAGCCAAGCTGCGCGGCGAACCGGTCGATCCTGCCGTGTTCGCCCGCGCCGCCGCCGCGCTGCGCGCCATGCCGGACGGCACGCGAATCGACACGGTGGTGCTGGCCTGCACGCACTTCCCGTTGCTCGAAGCGGAACTGGCCGACGCATTCGGACCCGGCGTGCGCTTTATCGATGGCTCCGACGGGATCGCGCGGAGGATCGCGTTCCTGACCCAAGGTGAGGCCTGGGCACCGAGCAAAACCGGAGACCTTGCGCTGTTCACCAGGGATGACCCCGAGGATGAGCGGCTCATGCCCGCATTGGCACACTATGGCATCGCCCGGCGGCTGGCGTTCTGACCGGATCAGGGATATCGGACTGACCATGTTTACCCGGATTGCCCTGCTGCTGATCCTGCTTGTCGCGGTGCCCTATTACTGGCTGCTGATGGACCCCGGCCCGACCTCGGTTGCGCCGCGCACAATCGACATCGCGCGTCTGCGCAGTCTGGCCGAGAGCCAGCAGGGGCAGCGGCCGGTGGGAATCCAGTATGCCGCAGTGGCGACGGACAATGAACCCGGCACGCTGCTGGTTGCGGGCGGCGGCCTGAGGACCGACGAAACGGCGGTTTTCATCTGGCGCCTGATCACGCCCGGCGGCGATACCGTCATCAATTCGGGTCTGACCGAAGACCAGTCGCTGGCGACTGGCTACGATGGCTATCACCCCGAAATGCAGCAAACCGCAAACGGCTGGCTGCGCTCGGCACGGCGGATCATTTTCACCAGCGAGGACATCGATCACATCGGCGGACTGGTTTCGCTGGTGCTGGCGGACCGCAAGATCGCCGGCAAACTGATCGGCAATCCCCGGCAGATCGATGCGCTGAGAGCGCTGGCGCCGGTGCTCATGGATTCGCTCAGTCCGGCGCCCGCAGCTCTGGCCGATCCGGCCGGTTATGCCGCAATCGCCCCAGGCATCGCGGTCATGCGCACGCCCGGCTATCTTGACGGGACGCAGATGATCTACGTCCGCCTCCAGAATGGCCGGGAGCTTCTGTTTGCCGGAGACTCCGCGCCGATGCGCCGGAATGTCGCCTGGCAGCGCCCCAGTTCGCGGTATGTTGCGGAATGGCTCGGCAGTGAGGATCGCGCCGCCACCCTCGGCTGGATCAAGGGACTTGCCTCGCTCAAGCAGCGCGAGCCCGGCCTGACGGTGGTCTACGGACATGACTTCGGCTGGCTGAAGGACAACGCGCAGCAGTTGCAATTTGCCGCAGCGCCTGCCGGCCCGCTCCCCGCACCGGCGCGAAAGGCCGTGCGGTAAGCCGCCTTCCCACGCTGGAATATGACCCAAATGCCGCTGGCATTGGCGTTGCAAGCGGCGTAAAGCGCCGCTCGCCGCTCCGGCCCGACATGGTCTGGCGGTTGTTCTGGCGCACCATGGAGACAGGTTTCAGGGCGCGTATGGCGCAGATGTGCGTGACAACTGGTTCATAGGGAGCCGTGGGTGAATTACGATCAGGTTTTCGATTCCGCGATCGAGCGTCTGCATACGGAAGGTCGTTACCGCGTCTTTATCGACATTCTGCGCAACAAGGGTGCCTACCCGAATGCCCGCTGCTTTGCCGGGCACAATGGCCCCAAGCCGATCACCGTCTGGTGCTCGAACGATTACCTTGCGATGGGCCAGCACCCCAAGGTCATCGGCGCGATGGAGGAAGCGCTCCACGATGTGGGCGCAGGCTCCGGCGGTACGCGCAACATCGGCGGCAACACCCATTATCACGTCGATCTTGAAGCCGAACTTGCCGACCTGCACGGCAAGCAGGGCGCGCTGCTGTTCACCAGCGGCTATGTCTCGAACGACGCCACGCTTTCGACGCTTGCCAAGATCCTGCCCGGCTGCGTGATCTTTTCGGACGAACTCAACCACGCCAGCATGATCGCCGGCATCCGCAATTCGGGCGCAGAGAAGCGCGTGTTCCGTCACAATGACGTGGCGCATCTGGAAGAACTGCTGGCCGAGTGCGATCCAGCGATCCCCAAGCTGATCGCCTTCGAAAGCGTCTATTCGATGGACGGCGATGTCGCCCCGATCCACGCGATCTGCGACCTGGCCGAAAAGTACAACGCCCTCACCTACATCGACGAAGTCCACGCGGTCGGCATGTACGGTGCGCGCGGTGGCGGCATTTCCGAGCGTGACGAGGCCGCACACCGCATCGACATCATCGAAGGCACGCTGGGCAAGGCCTTCGGCGTGATGGGCGGCTATATCGCGGCGGACTCGCGGATCATCGACGTGATCAGGAGCTATGCTCCGGGGTTCATCTTCACCACCTCGCTTTCGCCCGTGCTGGCAGCAGGGGTGCTGGCGGCAGTGCGCCACCTCAAGGCCTCAAGCGTTGAACGCGAAGGCCAGCAGGCCGCCGCCTCGTTCCTCAAGCAGGCCTTTGCCGATGTGGGCTTGCCGGTGATGCCTTCGACCACGCATATCGTGCCGTTGATGGTCGGCGATCCCGTGCGCGCCAAGAAGGTGAGCGACATCCTGCTCGCTGAATACGGCGTCTACGTGCAGCCGATCAACTATCCCACCGTGCCGCGCGGGACCGAACGCCTGCGCTTCACGCCGGGGCCGGCGCATACCGAAGCGATGATGATCGAACTGACCGAAGCGCTGGTCGAGATCTGGCAGCGCCTTGAACTGGAAAAGCGCAAGGCCGCCTGAACCCGCCTTGCCTGCGCCGCCAAGCCGATAGGTAATTGCACCTAAGGCCGGGTGGCTGGAGAAATTTCCCACTGCAACAAACTGTTGCTGCGTTCGTGCAGTGCCCTTGCCATGTGGCAGGGATGCATCACTTACGTAAGTTAAAGCAGTTGATAAGATTCAATGACTTGAATGGCCATCACGTTCCAGCCATTTTGAATCTTCTGCATGGGGGAAATCATGTTTCTCAATCGTTCGTCACGCACTGCGCTCAATCTTGCCGTTTCCACGCTCGCTCTCGTCGGCGTCCTACCCACCATTGCCTATGCACAGGCAGAGCCGCAGCCCGATGCTGCTGCGGCAGCCGATGCCCCGCCGCCCGAGAGCATCGTGGTGACCGGCACGCGCCTGCGCCGCCCGGATTACCAGACCGCGAGCCCGACGGTTTCGTTCGGGAAGGACCTGCTCGAAAAGCAAGGTGTCACCAATGTCACGACCTTCCTGACCACGGCGCTGCCCGCGCTTGTCGGTTCATCGACCTCGCGTGACAACTCAGGTGACCGTGCCGGCATCGGCTACACCGGCCTGAACTTGCTCAATCTGCGCAATCTGGGTGTCGATCGCACGCTGGTGCTGATCAATGGCCGCCGCCAGGTTGCTGGTGTCGAGGGTTCGCAGGCAGTCGACATCAACACGATCCCCGTCAGCCTGATCGAGCGCGTGGACGTGCTGACCGGTGGCGCCTCGGCTATTTACGGCGCGGACGGCGTGACCGGCGTGGTCAACTTCGTTCTCAAGCAGAATTTCGAGGGCGTGAGCGCGCAAGCACAGGCCGGGATCAGCAAGTACGGCGATTCCGGCGACCGGTTCGCAGCCATCACCGCCGGGCACAACTTCGACGGCGGGCGCGGCAACGTGACGCTGGCGTATGAATTCGGCGACAGCGATCGGCTGCAGACGCGGGATCGCCCGCAGTACACGGGATCACGTTCGATCGGCTTCTACCGCAACCCGGACTACACGCCCAATACCCCGGGCGTTTACAGCCGCATTCCGCTGAACGACGTGCGCTACGAATGGTCGTCGCGCATGGGCGCAGTCGATGTCAACTTCGACGGCGTGCCGGACTACCGCGGCGACGGCAAGCCCTACAACCTCGGTCAATCAATCCCTGGCGGTTATTCGCGCGGGAGCGACGACACGCTCGTTTCCGACTATGGCAACGATCTGTTGCCCGCGATTACGCGCCATGTGGTCAATCTCAATGCGCGCTACGAAGTGTCGAGCGCCTTCAAGCTGTTTGCCGAAGCCAAGTACGCAGCGACCAAGTCGTATTCGCTCGGTCAGCCGACGTTCGATTATTATATCTATGTGCCGGAAGATAACCCCTACATCCCGGCGAGCATTCGTTCAGCGATCGATCCCGAGCTCGGCGGCGTGCTGGTCACGCGGGATAACTTCGACCTTGGCCAGCGCGGTGAAAACATCAAGCGCGATACCTTCCGATCGGTGATCGGGGCCGAAGGCGATCTCTCATCCTCACTGCACTATGAAGTGTCCTATGTGTTCGGTCGCACGACCGTGACCAACCGCTTCGTCAACGACCGCTACACCGACCGCTTCAATGCTGCGCTCGATGCGGTGCGCGATCCGGCGACTGGTCAGGTGACCTGCCGGATCAACCTCGATCCCACCGCCGGAAGCGCGGTGACGTTCCAGCCGGGTGAATGCCGGCCCATCAATCTTTTTGGTGAGGGCGTAAGCGACCCGGCCGGCGTCGATTTTGTACGCGCCAACACGACCGAGCGTTCGCGCATCACCCAGCACGTTGTGAACGCTTCGTTGTCCGGAGACACGCGCAGCTTCTTCTCGCTTCCCGGCGGTCCGGTGGGCTTCGTGGTCGGCGGTGAATACCGCAAGGAAAGCTCGCGGTTCGTTCCCGACGAGTTGGAGCAGCAGGGCCTGACGTTCTCGAACAAGTTGGCGATCAGTCAAGGCAAGTTCGATGTGAAGGAAGTGTTCGGCGAACTCGACCTTCCGCTGCTCAAGGACAAGCCTTTGGCCTACGTCCTCGATATCAGCGGCGCGGTGCGTTATGCGGACTACTCGTCGACCGGTGGCGCCACGACCTGGAAGGTCGACGCAGCCTGGGCGCCGGTGCGTGACATCCGCTTCCGTGGCACGATCTCGCAGGCTGTCCGCGCGCCCAATATTGGCGAACTCTATGGCGCGGCCGGGCAGACCTTTACCTTCTTTGACGACCCCTGCCTGCCGTCCAACATCGGACTCGGCACTTCTAGCCGCGCGGCCAACTGCACCGCGCTTCTCACCGCAGCGGGTCTCAGCCCGCCGGAGATTGCCAATTTCGAGGACACCCGCACTGTCAACATTTCGGGCACCAGCGGCGGCAATCCCAACTTGCAGCCGGAAAAAGCACGGACCTGGACGGCCGGCGTGGTGCTGCAGCCGAGCTTCGTTCGCGGCCTCGCCATCGCGTTCGACTGGTACGACATCAATCTCAAGCAGGCGATCAACACGGTCGATGCGCAGAAGCTCGCCGAGCTCTGCGTCGATCAGCCGACGATCAACAATCCGTTCTGCGCCTCGCTGGTGCGCGCGCAGGGCAGCGGCCTCATCGTCGACTACACGGTGCAGCCGCAGAACGTTGCCTCGTTCCGCACCTCGGGCCTCGAAGTCAATGTGAACTACAGCTTCCGGCTCGAGAATGTCGGCGATTTCCAGCTGAAGTTCGTCGGTAACTACCTCAACAAGCTCACTTTCGTCGATTCGCCGGGTGCTGCGCCGCGCAGTACGCTGGGCGAGACCTATCAGCCGCAGTACCAGGCCTTTGTCAGCGCGAGCTACCAGCGCGGGGCGTTCGGCTTCAACTACAGCCTTTCGTGGTGGGACAAGACCCTGCGCTATTCGGCCGACCGTCTGGCGGGCAATCCGAACTACGTCGATCCCAAGTACGCCTGGTACAAGCAGCGCTGGGTGCACAACATCTCGGCCAACTTCACGGTCAACAAGAGGATGGAGTTCTACGGCGGCGTGAACAACCTGTTCAACCAGCAGCCTGATCTCGGTTCGACCACCTATCCGACCGAAACGAGCGGGACGTCGCTCTACGCGGGCTTCCGCGCTAAGTTCTGATGCTTTGACCTGCGGGGAGCAGACCACACGTCCGCTCCCCGCACGGCACAACCCCAAACAAGAAAGGCCCCGCGAGTGATCGCGGGGCCTTTCCTTTGCGACCCGGACTTCAACCGGTGTTCTTGATTGTCAGCGCAGCGAAACGACGTTGTCCGATACGCGCGGATCGCGGCGATCACCGCGGTACTGGCTGGCCATCGGCTCGTCCGAGACTTCGAAGACCTCGGTCGCGCCGAAGCCGTTGAACGCGGTCTTCATGGCCGCGCCGTAGGCTCCGAGCATGCCGATCTCGATGAAATCGCCAGCCTTGATGTCCGTCGGAAGCGCGAAGGGCCCTTCCATGTGGTCCATGTCGTCGCAGGTCGGGCCCCAGAAGCTGAAGTCCGCCTGTTCGGTCTCGCCGTCCTCGTTCGCCGCGCTCTCACGCAGCAGGCGGACGGGGAAGCGCCAGCCCACGTGTGCGGCATCGAACAGCGCGCCATAAGCGCCGTCGTTGATGAACAGTTCGGTGCCCCGGCGCCGTTCGACGCGCACGATCATCGAGTTGTATTCGGCGCAGAGCGCGCGGCCCGGCTCGCACCACAGTTCGGCCGAGTAGGACACCGGCAGCGATTCATAGGTGCGGTCGATCACGCCGAAGTAATCTTCGAGCGGGGGCGGTTCCATGCCCGGGTAGATCGAGGGGAAGCCGCCGCCGACATCGATGATATCGACCGTGACCGATGCATCGACGATCGCCGCGCGGACGCGCTCGAGCGCCTGGACATAGGCGTGCGGGCTCATCGACTGGCTGCCGACATGGAAGCACACACCGAGCGAATCGGCGACCTGACGCGTGGCCTGCAAAAGTTCTCCAGCGCCAGTAAGATCGCAGCCGAACTTCGAGGCGAGGCTGAGCTCGGAGCCTTCAGACGAGACGCGCAGGCGCACGCAGAGCGTCAGATCCTCAGGCAGCACGCCGCCATTGGCCTTCGTGGTCGCTTCGCTGATCTTTTCCAGTTCCTCGATCGAATCGAGGCTGAACACGCGCACGCCGTGATCGCGGTACGCCTCGATGATCGCGCTCGGCGTCTTGACCGGATGCATGAAGCACAGCGTGGCATCGGGCAGCGCCGCGCGCGCCATGCGCACCTCGGCAACCGAAGCCACGTCGTAATGCGTGATCCCGGCATCCCACAGCACGCGGAGCAATTCCGGTGAGGGATTGGCCTTGACCGCATAGAGCGAGCGCCCCGGAAACTTCTCGACGAAGAAACGGGCAGCGCGCGCCGCAGCGTGCGGACGGTTCAGAATGGCAGGTTGGTCGGGCGCGGCTGCGCCGACTACAGCCAATGCATCAGGATGGATGTGCAACTCAAGGGACCCCCAAACGGAAAAATGCGACAAAGCTGCCTTGCGGTTTGGAAGTCCCCATGGGGCAGCGAGGGGGTAAATAGCCCCCCCGCCCTGAACATCAAGTGAAAAAATGGGCACCTCACGTTGATGTCACAAAGGTGAAACAGTTTCGGGGCGAGGCGCGGAAAACCTTAAGCCATCAAGGCTTGCGCGAGCGCGCGCCATGCCGGCAGCGAGTGCGGGTCGTTCGCACCGTTCGCCGCCGTGGGGTGCGAGGCGAATCGCGCGACCACCATTTCGGCCACAGGGTCGATCCACAGGGTCTGCCCGTGAATGCCGCGCGCGCTGAAACAGCCGTGGTTATCGTGTGCATGCCACCACTGGCTGCCGTAGCTCCACCCTCCAAGCAGCGGATAGCCCGTCTTGTTGAACCGCTCCGGATCACCGCCCTGCCGGATGCGTTCGACATCCGCCGCCGGGATCACGCCGAGCCCGCCGAGGCGCAGCGCCTCCCCGAAGCGCGCCAGATCCTCGAGCCGCAGATTGAGGCCCCCGCCGGCGAAAGGCGATCCGATCTCGTCGACGATCAGGTCCGCATCACCCACCATGCCAAGCGGCTGCCACAGGCGCTCTGACAGCACTTGCGTGAAGGGTTTGCCAGTGACGCGGGTGATGAGCCACGCCAGCACATCTGTGTTGGGTGTGCGGTAGACGAAACCTGCCCCGTGGGTGCCCTGCCCGGGGACGGTGGTGAGATAGTCCACAGGTTGTGCGGCCCGGTGTAGCTGGCCGGGCGCGGCGTGAGCCCGAGCGCGGCGCTGTAGGCCCCGATCCCGGAGTTCGGATTGCCGTACTCCTCCGAGAAATCGAGCGCGGTCGTCATGTGCAGGACCTGGCCGATGGTGGCGCTGCCGAAGCCGCTGGGGGCGAGTTCGGGGATCACGCTAGTGATGGGGGCAGCGAGATCGATGCGCCCTTCCCCCACCAGCATCTGCACCAGCGTGCCGACGAAGCTCTTGGTGACGGAAAAGGCGATATGGCGCGTTTCCGGGCCGGTTACGCCGAACCAGCGTTCGAACACAACTTCGCCCCTGTGGAGCACGAGAATGCCATCGGTGAAGGCCGATAGAAGCGATTCCTCAAAACTGATTTCGGCGTCCGCGCCCAGCGGGGTGAATCGCACTGCGCCCAGATCGGCCCGCAGCGCACGGGGAAACGGCGCGCCCTCTCCGCTGGCCACGACGCGCGCGGTGGGGCAGAAGCTGCGCATGTTGGAATAGGACCAGCGGATCATCGGGAAGCGCATGTGATCGGCGCGCGCGCCGAGGATGCGCTTTTCAGGTGGCGGCGGGGCACCGACCATCCAGCCTATGGTAACAGGGTCGCTGGTCACGCCATCGAGCTGCACGTCCGCCATTCCATCTCTCCGCCTTGTTTTATCGTGGCGGAGACGATGCCTCAGGAAACGGGTTCAGGAAAGACGGGCGCGGAAGTCCTCCCACGAAAAACGCTTCACGCATTCGAGCGCATCGGTCTCGCTGTCCCACAGCCAGATCGAGGGGAGCGGCACACCGTTGAAGGTCGTGGTCTTGACCATCGAATAATGCGCCTGATCGAGGAAGGCGAAGCGCGTGCCGGGCTCGGCAAGGCCCGGCTTGCGGTAATCGCCGATGACGTCACCCGCGAGGCACGAGGGGCCGCCGAGGCGAACCGGGACGTCACCTTCCCCATCCTCGTACTCGTCGATAGGCAGTTCGCCGAGCATGGCCGGGCGATAGGGCGCCTCGATTACATCGGGCATGTGGCAGGTGGCGGAAATGTCCGTCACGCCAAGTTGCATGCCGTTGACGTGGGAATCGAGCACGGTGCCGACGAGAATGCCCGCATCGAGCGCGACGGCCTCGCCGGGTTCAAGGTAGATCTCGCAGCCAGTTTCGGCCTTAACCGCCTGCAGGAAGGCGACAAGTTCATCACGCTGGTAATCGGCGCGAGTAATATGGTGGCCGCCACCGAAGTTCAGCCATTTGAGTTGGCCGAAATAAGGCGCGAGGTAGGGCTTCAGGGCGGCCCAGGTGCGTTCGAGCGGCTCGAAGTCCTGCTCGCACAGGGTGTGGAAATGGATGCCGCTTACGCCTTCGAGGTGTTCGGGCTTCAACTGGTCGATGGGGAAGCCAAGGCGCGAATGGGGCGCGCAAGGATCATAACGCGGCACTTCACCTTCGGCGTGCAAGGGATTGATGCGCAAGCCGATATCGAATGGCTCGCCTGCAGCACGTGCGGCCGCGATTTCACCGGCAAAGCGGGCATGCTGGCCGGGCGAATTGAAGATCACATGATCCGAGTGCTGGAGGATTTCGGGCAAGTCCTCCGCCTTGTAGGCCGCGCAGTAGGTCGCAATCTCGCCAGCGTAGTAGTCTGCAGCAAGCCGCGATTCCCAAAGGCCCGAGGTGCAAACGCCGTCGAGGTATTCCCCGATCAGCGGGGCAACGCGCCACATCGAGAAGGCCTTCAATGCGGCGAGGACCTTGATCCCTGCGCGGTCACGCACATCGGCGAGAATGCTCAGATTCTGCCTGAGGCGCGCAGCATCGACCACGAAGGCCGGGCTATCGACGCGCGTCAGGTCGAAATGGGCAAAGGCGCCCGGATCGCCGGCTCTGGTTTCCATCGGTCCTGTCCCTTCATCCAAACGGCGAGCGGAACACGAGCGCCGCGCCGGCCACGATCAACACGAAACCTGCCAGCTGCGACAGATTGGGCCGCGTGCCGAACAGGAAATAGGCGACACCCACGAAGGTCACGAGGGTGATCGCTTCCTGCATCGTCTTCAACTGCGCCAGCGAGTACCGGCTCGCCCCGATCCGGTTGGCAGGCACGGCAAGCATGTACTCGAACAGCGCCAGCGCCCAACTGGAGAGGACCGCGATCCACAGCGCCCGGTGCGGCGCCTTGAGATGCGCGTACCAGGCAATGTTCATCACGATGTTGGAGCCGACCAGCATCAACGGCGGAAGCCAGAGCGAAGTCGGCATGCCCTCAGAACTCCAGCGGCCCCTCAAGCTCCTTCACCTGCCACGGCAGGCCATGCTTGTTCAGCATGTCCATGTAGGGATCGGGATCGAACTGTTCGATGTTGAACACGCCGGCCCCACCCCAGGTGCCGGTGACAAGCATCGCCGCACCGATCATGGCGGGGACGCCCGTGGTGTAGCTGATCGCCTGGTTGCCGGTTTCGGCATAGGCCTCTTCGTGATCGCAGATGTTGTAGATGTAGAAGGTCTTTTCCACCCCGTCCTTCAGGCCCGTCGCGATATCGCCGATATTGGTCTTGCCCTTGGTGAGCGCGCCGAGGCTGGCGGGTTCGGGCAGCACGGCCTTGAGGAACTGGAGCGGCACGATCTCCTTGCCCTCGTACAGGACGGGGTCGATCCGCGTCATGCCCACGTTCTGCAGCACGGTGAGGTGGGTGATATAGGCATCACCGAAGGTCATCCAGAAGCGGATGCGCTCGATCTCGGGCAGGTGATGCGCGAGGCTTTCGAGCTCCTCGTGGTACATCAGGTACATGTTCTTGGGGCCGACCGCTTCGAAATCGAAGGTCTGGCGGATGGTGAGCGCTGGCGTTTCCACCCACGCGCCCTTCTCCCAGCGGCGCGCCGGGGCGGTGATTTCGCGGATGTTGATTTCCGGGTTGAAGTTGGTCGCAAACGGCTGGCCGTGATCGCCGCCGTTGCAATCGAGGATATCAAGCGTGCGGATCGTATCCAGCTTGTGCTTCTTGAGCCAGGTGGCGAAAACTGACGTCACGCCCGGATCGAAGCCCGAGCCGAGCAGCGCGGTGAGGCCGGCAGCCTTGAAGCGCTCCTGATAGGCCCACTGCCACTTGTATTCGAACTTGGCCTCATCGATCGGCTCGTAGTTCGCGGTGTCCATGTAGTTAACCCCGGCGGCGAGGCAGGCCTCCATGATATTGAGGTCCTGATAGGGCAGCGCGAGGTTGACGACGAGCGCGGGCTTGAGCTCATTGAGCAGCGCGGTGGTGGCGGCAACGTCATCGGCGTCGAGCTGATAGGTCGCGACATAGCGGCCGGTGCGCTCCTTGACCGAGGCGGCAATCGCCTCGCACTTGGGCAGCGTGCGGCTGGCGAGCGCAACTTCGCTGAAGATATCGGGGTTCATCGCCATCTTGTGAACGGCAACCGAGCCGACGCCGCCTGCGCCGATGACAAGGACCTTGGCCATAGGGAAACTCCAATCCGGATCGGCGCAGCAACGGCTGGCACATTAAGGTTCGCGCCTTTAAGGGAACCGCATGACAAACCCAAGTCCCGAAATCGCCCCTGCCCCTTCTGTCCGCCTGCCGACCCGGGAGGGCGTGCTGCGCGCTGCCGCCAAAATGAACGCGCTGCTGCCGCATACGCCTCTCCTGCCGCTCGAATTGCCAGACGGTAACATCGCGTGGTGCAAGGCCGAATGCCTGCAACCCATGGGTGCCTTCAAGATCCGCGGTGCATGGCACCGGCTTACAGAACTGACGGAAGAAGAGCGGGCACGCGGCGTGGTTGCAGTCTCCAGCGGCAACCATGCGCAAGGTGTTGCCTGGGCCGCGCGGCGGCTGGGCATTTCGGCGACCATCGTGATGCCCTCAGATGCCCCGCAGATCAAGCTTTCGGAGACCCGGAGAATGGGTGCCGAGGTGATGCTGTACGGGCGGCTGACAGAGTCTCGCGACGCCATTGCAGCCGAGATTTGCGCCGAACGGAACTGCGTGCTCGTCCATGCCTATGGCGATCCCTGGGTGATCGAAGGGCAAGGCAGCACCGGGATTGAGATTGCGAGCCAGATGGAATGCTTTGCGGGTGGCGCACCGACCCGGATCATTACCCCGGCCGGTGGCGGTGGCCTCGCCTCCGGCCTCGCGCTTGCATGCCCTGACGCTGAAATCGTACCCGTTGAGCCTGACGGATGGGACGACATTTCGCGCAGCCTCGCGGGCGGATCCATTGTCGACGTTGGTGCCAATCCGCCGCCTACGTCCTGCGACGCACTGCAAGCGATCGCGACTTTCCCGATCAATTTTGCAGTCATGGCGTCACACGGCATGAAGGGCGTCGCGGTGACCGATGCGGAAGTTCGTGCAGCGCAGGCCTATGCCTTCAGCAAATTGCATCTGGTCGTCGAACCGGGCGGTGCGGCAGCGCTGGCGGCAGTGCTCGCAGGTAAGGTTTCGGTCGACGGACGGACAGCGGTGGTCCTTTCCGGCGGAAACGTTGATCCTGCCGCCTTCGCCAGCGTGATCGCGGACATCTGATCAGTTGCAATTGACAATCGACCTGTCGCTGGCCACTCCTCTGCGCGGGCGGGCAACAGGAACTTTTTACAATGCAACGAGAAATGCTGGCACCGGCTGCTGTGCTGGTCCTTTGGACGCTGGTGATGTTGATCTGGCTCGGCCGGACAAGATTGCCGGCGCTGCGCCGCATGGGCGGGCTTGGCAATCTTGCGCCGGGTGGTCGAGGGCAGGAACTCGAGCCTGTCATCCCCGCTCAGGTCGCCTGGAAGTCGCACAACTATACCCACCTGCATGAACAACCGACGCTATTCTATGCCGTGTGCGTGATCCTGGCGATGACGGGTGCGACGTGGATCGATGTGCTGCTGGCCTGGGGATACGTCGGCGTGCGGATCGCACACTCGCTATGGCAAGCCATGGTCAACACGATCCCGGTGCGCTTCACGCTTTTCATGGTCTCAAGCGCCCTGTTGTTGGCCCTTGCGATCCGCGCTGCTGAGAATACGCTCTTGCCATGAACAATTAAGAACGACGGGGGACCACAATGACGGACATGGAAATCCTGAAGCCGGTAGTGGCGCTGGCCGCGTGGACGATGGTGATGTGGGTGTGGATGTATGCCACCCGCATCCCGGCGATCACCGCGTTGCCCAAATCCGATGATCCCAAAGCCGATGTGGGCTGGACGGGCGCAAAGCTCGAAGGACTGATTGCTCCCCACATTCAGTGGAAGGCGCATAATTACAACCACTTGCATGAAGCACCTACGGTGTTTTATGCGATTGCAATCGTGCTCGCGCTTACCGGGCAGGGCAACGGTGTCAATCTGATCATCGCGTGGGCCTATGTCGCACTGCGTGTGGTCCACTCGATCTTCCAGTCGACCGTGAACAAGGTCGCGCCGCGCTTTGCGCTTTTCGCTCTTTCAAGCGTGGCGCTCATGGCGCTGATCCTGCACGCCGCGATGACGGTGTTCAGGGCCTGACGAACAGGCTCGCCAGCTCGACGTGGGTGGACCAGCGGAACTGGCCCACCGGCACGAGCCCGGCGAGCCGATAGCCGCCCTCGATGAGGGTCACGGCGTCCTTGGCCCAGCTGGCCGGGTTGCAGCTCACATAGACCACGCGCGGCACCACGGAGGTCGCGAGCGCCGCCACCTGCTCGCGCGCGCCGGCGCGGGGCGGATCAAGCAGCACGGCGGCGAAGCGATCGAGCTCAGCCTTCTGCAGCGGATTGCGGAACAAGTCGCGGTGGAGCGCGTGGACCGGCTTCCCGTTCATGCGCGCCGCAGCCTGGCAGGCCATATGCGCATCGCGCGCGGCCTCGACCGCGAGGACCTTGGTGCCGGGCCCGGCCAACGCGAAGGCGAAGGTCCCCAGGCCTGAGAACAAATCGGCCACGGTGGAAGCGCCTTCCAGCCAACCTTGAGCCGCCGTCACGAGTGCCTCTTCGCCATCATGCGTGGCCTGCAGGAACGCACCGGGCGGCAGGCCGACCGGCACTCCGCCAAGCGTTACGGTAACGGGATCGGGCTCCCACACCGTCTCCGGCCCATCGCCCTGATCGAGCGTGAGGCGGGCAACGCCATTGTCGCGCGCAAAATCGAGCAGGCCTTCGGTCTGCGCGAGCCCTTCCATCTTGAGGCCGGCCATATCGACTGTCGGCCCCTGATCGGCCAGAGTCAGCGCGATATCGACGGAAAGGCTACGCTCGCTGCGCGTTTCGAGCAGGCGGCGTAGGGGGCCGATCAGTGCGGCGAGCTCGGGCGCGAGAACCGGGCATTCCTTGCAATCGACGATCTTGTGCGAACCCTGCTCGCGAAAACCCAGCACGACGCGCTTGCCGATGGCTTGCGCATGGAGCGTGGCGCGGCGGCGTGTGGCGGGCGGGGACAAGTGCGGCGGCGCGACTTCGCCCGGATCGAGGCCCTGCCCGCGTGCAGCGCCCTCAACCCGGCCACCGACATAAGCGGCGAGCGCGCTTTCCGAGAGGTGCTGGAGTTGGCAGCCCCCGCAGGTCGGAAAGTGCCGGCATGACGGCGCCGCATGGTCCGGACCGGGCGTCAGCGTGCCGTCCGCCTCAAGCACGTCACCGGGCGCGGCAAGCGCAACGTAACGGCCGTCAACCGTCTGGCCTTCGCCCTTGGCGGCGACGCGAATGATAAGGCCGGGGTTGTTCATGGACACGCGGCGCTTAGGGCATAACCCGTGGCCGCCGCAAGGTCTCCGGCAGTAAAGGCAGATCCGCAGCGCCGCGCGGCTTCGCCGTGGAGCCACAGGCCTTCCTGCGCGGCGAGGAAGGAGTCCCCGTGGACGGCAAGGCGGCTCGCGATAATTCCGGCGAGGACGTCGCCGCTGCCTGCGACCGAAAGCCAGGCGGAAGCGCGGGGGGTGACGATGACGTCACCGCCTGGGCTGGCGATCAGGCTGTCCGGACCTTTGAGGAGGACAACGGCCTTCGCGGCCTTTGCCAAGGCCAGCGCGCGGGCGCGGCGGGTGCCGGTGGCGGCAAGGCCGAAAGCAGCTTCGAGCGCAGCCATTTCGCCTTCGTGCGGGGTGAGCACGCGCGGGGCGGTGCCGGGGCTTTCCGGGCGCAGCAGCACCAGCGCATCCGCGTCAATCACGATGGGGCGATCTGCGGAAAGAGCAGCGGCAAGACGGGCCACGGCTTCGGCGCTCCTCCCCAGCCCCGGACCGACGAGCAGGGCGGCAATGCGCGGATCGGCAAGCGCGGCAAGATCGCTGACGTCACAGACCAGCGCAGGCGGGACGCCTTCGGGCCGCGCGGGGGCGAGCAGTTTGACGTAGCCCGCTCCGGAGCGTTGCGCGGCTTCGGCCGAGAGCAGCGCCGCGCCGGGCATCATGCCGGCGACAACCGCGAGCAGGCCGCGCTTGTACTTGTGCGCATCCGGCGCAGGCGGCACGATGCGAGGCCTGGCGAGCACCCGCGCCGCGCCCGGCACCGCCGCCACGCCGATATCGACAAGCCGCAGCGCACCCATCAGCGGAGCGGCGGGCATGGCATAGTGCGCGTGCTTCCAGGCGCCGAGCGCAACCGTTACGTTACAGGCCGGAAGGCCGGGATTGAGCACAGCGCCGCTATCCGCCTCGATCCCGCTGGGGAGATCGGCGGCGATGCGCAGAGTGTGGGTATCCGCAAGACCGGTGAGCAGCGCCAGCAAGTCGTCCGGCAAGGGCCGCGAGAGGCCACTGCCGAAAAGGCAGTCGAGCAGCAGCGCGCCTTCTGGGAACGCGCCGGGCGCATGGACTTCGCCTGCGAAGAGCGCGCGCGCCGTGCGGGCCTCCGACGTCATGGGTTCACACGCGGCGATCACGGTGACGGGAACGCCCTGTTCCATCAGGCAGCGCGCCGCAACGTAACCATCGCCGCCGTTGTTGCCAGGACCGCAGAGCACCGTGACCGGACGCCCGCTCCCGAGCCGCCGCGCCCACTCACCGAGCGCGCGGCCCGCCACTTCCATCAGCGTCTGCGCAGGTATGCCGCCGTCGATGAGGGCCGCTTCGGCGGCGCGCATCGCGGCGACGTCGAGGACCTGGTTTGGGTCAGCCGGCATCCTGCGTGCCGCTCGTGCGGATAATGCCGGAGAGATCGCGCACACCGCCGCGCGCGGCGCTGGTCGTCATCAGGGCATAGGCCTGCAGCGCGAGGCTGACCTTGCGCGGGCGCGGCTTCACCGGCTGCCATCCGCGCGCTTCGGCGGCCTTGCGGCGCTCGGCGAGCGTGGCGTCATCGACCATGAGATTGATCGAGCGGGCGGGAATATCGATCTCGATGCGGTCGCCCGTTTCGACAAGGCCGATCGTGCCGCCCTCGGCCGCTTCGGGCGAGCAATGGCCGATGGAGAGGCCCGAGGTGCCGCCCGAGAAGCGTCCATCCGTAACGAGCGCGCAGGCAGCGCCGAGGCCTTTGGACTTGAGGTAGCTCGTGGGATAGAGCATTTCCTGCATGCCCGGGCCGCCGCGGGGGCCTTCATAGCGGATGAGGACAACGTCCCCCGCTTCGACCTGCCCGGTAAGAATCGCGGTGACGGCGGCGTCCTGGCTTTCGTAGACCTTGGCCGGGCCGCTGAACTTGAGGATCTTCTCGTCGACGCCGGCCGTCTTCACGATGCAGCCATCCTTGGCGAGGTTGCCGAAGAGGACTGCAAGCCCGCCATCCTGGCTGAACGCATGCTCGGCTGAACGGATCACGCCATTCTCGCGGTCGAGATCGAGTTCCTTCCAGCGGCGCGATTGACTGAAGGCGACCTGTGTTGGCACGCCGCCGGGCGCCGCTTTAAAGAATTCATGCACTTGCGGGTCATTGCTACGAGAGATGTCCCACTTCTCGATCGCCGCCGCCATGGTCGGGCTGTGGACGGTCGGCAGGTCGGTATGGAGCAGCCCTGCCCGCTCCAATTGGCCAAGGATTGCCATGATCCCGCCAGCGCGATGAACGTCTTCCATATGGACGTCGGACTTGGCCGGCGCGACCTTGGAGAGGCACGGGACGCGGCGCGAAAGGCGGTCGATATCGGCCATGGTGAAGTCGACGCCGGCCTCGTGCGCAGCCGCCAGCAAATGGAGCACGGTGTTGGTCGACCCGCCCATCGCGATATCGAGGCTCATCGCGTTCTCGAACGCACGGAAGCTGGCGATCTGGCGAGGGAGCACGCTCTCGTCGTTCTCTTCGTAGTAGCTGCGGCACAGCGCGACCGCGCGGCGACCCGCTTCGCGGAACAGGCGCTCGCGGTCGGCGTGCGTTGCCAGCACCGAACCGTTGCCGGGGAGCGATAGGCCGAGCGCCTCCGTCAGGCAGTTCATCGAGTTGGCCGTGAACATGCCCGAACACGAACCGCAAGTCGGGCACGCCGAACGCTCGATGGTCTGGACTTCCTCGTCAGTGTACTTCTCGTCTGCTGCGGCGACCATCGCATCGACGAGATCGAGCGCGACTTCCTTGCCGTTGAGGACAACCTTGCCCGCCTCCATCGGCCCGCCCGAGACGAACACCGCGGGCACATTGATGCGCATCGCGGCCATCAGCATGCCGGGGGTGATCTTGTCGCAGTTCGAGATGCAGACCATGGCATCGGCGCAGTGCGCATTGACCATGTATTCGACGCTGTCGGCAATAAGATCGCGGCTGGGGAGCGAATAGAGCATCCCGTCGTGGCCCATGGCGATGCCATCATCGACCGCGATCGTGTTGAATTCCTTGGCAACCCCGCCCGCAGCCTCGATCTCGCGCGCGACGAGTTGGCCGAGGTCCTTGAGGTGGACGTGGCCGGGAACGAACTGGGTGAAGCTGTTGACGACCGCGATGATCGGCTTGCCGAAATCGCTGTCCTTCATGCCCGTGGCGCGCCACAGTCCGCGCGCGCCCGCCATGTTGCGGCCGTGGGTGGTGGTTCTGGAACGATAGACCGGCATTGGCATTCTCTCTCGAAGATTGGGATTCGCCCTCAGGCGATCATGCAGCGCACCTACCGCAAGCGGGCTTTCGGGTCGAAAGTAATCTCCGCAACCATCCTGCGGATCACCCCTATGCGCCGAGCGCGATGGCAACCTGATTGGCGATGCGGGCGAGGCGTTCGGCCCACAGGGCGTGGTTGGCAGGGTCCGCAATCTGGTCCTGCCGCACCTCGATGCCGAAATAGGGCCGTCCTTCGGCCTCGGCGTGGCGGTTCATGGTCGCGTTGAGGAGGCGGCCCGAATAGGGCTCCTGATCGCCGACGATGAGGCCCTCGGCTTCAAGCAGCGGGATCGCGAGGCGCGAGGCGCGGTCGTCCTCGTTGTAGAGCACGCCGACCTGCCAGGGGCGTTGCTGCGACGGATTACTTGCGAGCTGCGGCGTGAAGCTGTGGAGCGAGAGGATCAGCGATGGCGGTGCTTCGTCGAGCAGCTTGGCGAGTGCTTCACGATAGGGCCGGTAGAAGCGCGCGAGGCGGGCTTCGTGGCCGGCATGGTCGAGGGCGTTCCCGGGGATTGCGTGCCCGTCGCTGGCGATCGGGCAGACGGTGGGGCCATGCTCATCGCGGTTGAAATCGCACACGAGGCGGCTGACCCCGCCCAGGAACGCGGCGATGCCGGGGCGCTGGGCCATATGGGCGGCCACACCTGCAACGCCGATATCAACAGCGATATGCTGCTTCAGCAGCGCGGGAGCGATGCCGAGATCGATATCGGCGGGAACCCGGTTCGATGCGTGATCGGACACCACGAGAATGCCGCCAAAACGCGGTGTACCGAGGATTTCGTAGGCTTCAGACTTCATGATTTCCTTTAGCCGTTCGTGTCGAGCGAAGTCGAGACACCACGCACGTCGCATAGTGTCTCGACTTCGCTCGACACGAACGGGATGGAGTTAGCGAAGCTTGCCAGCAAGACGCCACCATGCCGCTGGCATTGTCTTGGCAGCGGCGTCTCGCGCCTCCGGCGTGTCGTAGAGCGCGAAGCATGTAGCGCCGGAGCCGGACATGCGGGCAAGCCATGCGCCGCTGGCAGCGAGGGTGGCGATGACGTCAGCGATTTCGGGAACGAGCGCGATGGCGCTGGGTTCCAGATCGTTGCGGCCATCCAGCGCAATGGTGCGCAGATCGCCTGATGGCATGGGGCCGCGGTCGATCCCGTCCCAGCCCTTGAACACCGGGCCGGTGGCGAGCGGGATGCGCGGGTTGATGAGGAGGACCGGGGTTCCGGCGAGATCGTTGGGCACAGGTTCAAGCTCGGTGCCGGTGCCGCGCCCGATACAGGCCTTGCTGAGCACGCAGGCAGGCACATCCGCCCCAAGCTTCGCAGCGCGGGCGTGCCAATCATCCGGCAGCCCGTGCTCCCGTTCGACCATGCGGAATACCGCGCCGGCATCGGCCGAACCGCCGCCGAGACCTGCCGCGACGGGTAGCCGCTTTTCAAGCGTCACGGCCCAACCCTTGCCATGGGGCAAGGAATTCAAGGCTTTGGCGACGATATTGCCGAAAGGATCGGAAAGTCCCGTGGCAAACTCGCCCACCACATGAAGGCTGTCTGCGCCCGCAGGTTCCGCTTCCAGTTCATCGCCCGCATCGACGAACGCGAACAGCGTCTCGAGCTCGTGATAGCCATCCTCGCGGCGCCGCCTGATGTGGAGCGCAAGGTTGATCTTGGCGTAGGCGGTTTCCCTCACAATTCCTCCTCCTCCCCGTTCCGGGGAGGAACTGGCTCACATGTTCGGATAGTTCGGACCGCCGCCGCCTTCGGGCGTCACCCATTCGATGTTCTGCGTCGTGTCCTTGATGTCGCAGGTCTTGCAGTGGACGCAGTTCTGCGCGTTGATCTGGAGGCGCGGGTTGCCGTCTTCGCCGGTGAGGAATTCATAGACGCCTGCCGGGCAGAAGCGCGCCTCAGGCCCAGCATAGAGCGGCAGGTTGATCGCGGTCGGAACGCTCGGGTCCTTTAGCACGAGGTGGCACGGCTGGTCCTCCTCGTGGTTGGTGTAGGAGAACGAGACCGAGGTCAGGCGGTCGAAGCTGATCACGCCATCGGGCTTGGGGTACTCGATCGGCTTGAACAGATCGGCGCGCATCGTGTGCTCGCTGTCCTTGTGGTGCTTCATCGCGCCGATCGGATTCACCTTGAGCACGCGCGCCCACATGTCCGCGCCGGCCAGCACGGTGCCGAGCGAGCCGCCGAACTTGGCAACCAGCGGCTGCGCGTTCTGGACGAGCTTCAATTCCTTGGCGATCCAGCTTTCCCGCACGGCGCTGTCGTATTCGCCAAGCTCATCCAGCTCGCGGCCATTGGCCATGGCAGCGGCAATCGCCTCGGCGACGAGCATGCCGCTCTTCATTGCGGTGTGGCTGCCCTTGATGCGCGGCACGTTGACGAAACCTGCCGAGCACCCGATGAGCGCGCCGCCCGGGAAGGCAAGGCGCGGCACCGACTGCCAGCCACCTTCGTTGATCGCCCGCGCGCCGTAGGACACGCGGCGGCCGCCTTCGAGGATGGCGCGGATCGCCGGATGCTGCTTCCAGCGCTGGAATTCCTCGTAAGGGTAGACGTAGGGGTTCGCGTAATCGAGCGCGGTCACAAAGCCCAGGGCGACCTGGTTGTTCGCCTGATGATAGAGGAAGCCGCCGCCCCACGCATTGCTTTCCGAAAGCGGCCAGCCCTGCGTGTGGATCACGCGGCCGGGCACATGCTTTTCAGGATCGATGTCCCACAGTTCCTTGATGCCGATGCCGTAGACTTGCGGCTGGCAATCGCGCTCAAGGTCGTACTTGGTCTTGAGCTGCTTTGTGAGGTGTCCGCGCGCACCCTCTGCAAACAGGGTATATTTTGCAAGCAGCTCCATGCCCGGCTGGTAGTCCGGCTTCTTGCTGCCATCCTTGGCGATGCCCATGTCGCCGGTGGCGACACCGCGCACCGCTCCCTTGTCGTCATAGAGAATTTCGGCGGCGGGGAAGCCCGGGAAGATCTCGACACCGAGCTCGGTCGCCTGATCGGCCAGCCAGCGGCAGAGGCTGCCAAGGCTGCCGGTGTAGTTGCCGTGGTTCGACATGAAGGGAGGCATCGGCCAGTGCGGCAGCGCCGTCTTGCCGGAGCGGGTAAGCACCCAGTGCCAGTTGTCGGTGACGGGGGTTTCCGCCATCGGGCAGCCCGCCTCTCGCCATTCGGGCAGCAACTCGTCGAGCGCCTTGGGATCGACCACCGCGCCCGAGAGAATGTGCGCGCCGATTTCCGAGCCTTTTTCAAGGATACAAACCGCAATCTCGGAATTGACCTGCTTGAGGCGGATCGCCGCTGCAAGGCCCGCAGGCCCGCCGCCGACAATCACGACGTCATACGGCATCGATTCCCGTTCGCTCATTCTCTCTCGCTCCGACCCCATATCGGGCACGCTGTGCCCCGAAAGCTTAAGTCCCTGCCTTGAAAGCTGCGGCCAGCAAGGTCAAGACCGCTTGGTGATGGGACAACTAGACACAAGTGACAGGTCGTTGGGCAAGGCGCTCGAAGCCGCGCTCGGCTGGTGGGCCGAGGCCGGGGTCGAAATGGCCTTTGTCGATGCGCCGCAGGACTGGCTGGCGGCTGAGGCTCCGGCGCCTGCGACCAAAGCGGCGCCAGCCCTTCCGCCGACCGAGAAGCGGCCGCCGCGCGTCTCCGCGCAGGCGGCAGAAGCTGGGCCGATTGCTGAAGATCGCAGCGTATGGCCTCAAAAACTAGAAGATTTTGGCGCCTGGTGGCTCTCCGAACCATCGCTTGCGCCGCGCGGCGCAAAGCGGCTCGCTCCGGTTGGGCGCCATGGCGCGAGACTGATGGTTCTGGTGCCCATGCCGGCCGAGGACGACAGCGAGGCCCTGCTTTCGGGCCGGTGCGGCAAACTGCTCGATGCGATGCTATCCGCCATGGGTATCGATCCGGGCGATGTCTACCGCGCCTCGGCCCTTCCCGCCCGAATCGCCTTGCCCGATTGGGCAGGACTGGGCAGCGCTGGCCTTGGTGACGTGCTGAAACGACATGTCGCACTCGCCGCACCGCAGCATATGCTGGTATTCGGCCGCGCCGACATCTCGGCGCTATTGGGGCACGGCTCAGCGCATAATGCTCACCATTTACGCGCACTTAACCATGAGACTGGCACAGTTATGGCGGGTTTCGAATACGATCTCGAGACTTTGCTGGCCAAGCCGAGCTGGAAGGCTGGGGTCTGGCAGCGCTGGTTGGACGGGGCAGCAGCGGACGTTGCTGCGGCATGAAAACAAGAGCTGACAGACTGAAACGGGAAGAGATCCGGAGTGGGATATTCGTGCGGGGCCAATCGTTGATGAAAGTGAGCCGCACCGCCATGCTTGCTGTGGCCGCCGTGCTTGCGATCGGTACGGCCGCCCCGGCTGCCGCCAATAGCGCCGCCGCCGAATATTTCCGATCGCGCGCTGATCGCACGTCGGTCCCTGCCCTGCTCAGCCAGGAAGACCGCGCCTACTACAAGCAGATGTTCGGCGCGATCGAGCGCGAGGATTGGACCACGGTGCAGACGCTGCTTACGCAGCGCGCCGATGGCCCGCTCCACGCCGTGGCGCGAGCGCAATACTACCTCGCGGCGAGTTCGCCGCGTGCCGAACTGGCGCCGCTGACGCAAGTTCTGTCCACCGCTCCCGAATTGCCTTGGGCCGAGCAACTGGGCCGCCTTGCTCTCAAACGCGGCGCGACGGAGCTACCCGCCCTCCCCAGCGCACAGCCGATGGTCTCGCTCCCCGGCCTGCCCAAGCGCATCAAGCCGCGCCCAGTAGCGGATGGCACGATGTCCGATAGCGTGGCGCTGGCGATCCAGGACCGCATCAAGAACGACGATCCGCTCGGCGCGCGCGTGCTGCTCGACGGGATCGAGTCCAGCCTCTCGGTCGAGGCACGGGCCGAATGGCACCAGCGCGTGGGCTGGGCTTTCTATATCGAGAACGACGACGCCAATGCGCGCAATGTCTCGCTGGGCGCGCTGCAGGGGGCGAACGGGCCGTGGGTAGCCGAAGCGCTGTGGACGGCCGGGCTCGCTGCCTGGCGGCAGGGCGATTGCCAGAACGCAGCGGCTAGCTTCGAACAGGCGGCCGGCGTCGCGCAGAACGATGAACTAAACGCCGCCGCCAACTATTGGGCCGGGCGCGCGTGGATGCGCTGCCGGGCGCCGGAAAAGGTTGCCACTGCGCTGCGCAGCGCGGCGCGGCTGCGCGATACGCTTTATGGCATGATCGCCAGCGAAGCGCTCGGCCTCAAGGAAACCAGCCTCGCCTCGGCGCCGGACTTCACCTCGGAAGACTGGCAGCAGCTCCGTCAGGTCAGCAACGTGCGCCTTGCGGTGGAACTGGCCGAGATCGGCGAAGATGGCCTTGCCGACGAACTGCTGCGCCATCAGGCCCGGATCGGCGATCCCTCGCTATACGCGCCGCTTTCGCGCCTTGCGCGCGATCTCGGCCTGCCTGCAACGCAGCTGTGGATGGCCTACAACGCGCCGTCCGGTGCCAAGGCCGATGCCGCCGCGCGCTTCCCTGCGCCGCGCTGGGTGCCGGCGACGGGCTGGAAGGTCGATCCGGCGCTGCTGTTTGCCCATTCGCTGCAGGAATCGAACTTCCGCACCGCCGTCGTCAGCCCTGCCGGCGCGCGCGGGCTGATGCAGGTCCTCCCCGGCACCGCCCGTGGCCTGACCCGCAATGAACCGGCCATGGTCGGCCGCGAGAAGCAACTCGACCTGCCGGACGTCAACATGGCGTTCGGCCAGGGGTATCTGGTGCAGCTCAAGGATTCCGGCGCGACCGGCGGGCTGCTGCCCAAGGTGATCGCGGCCTACAACGCCGGACCGATGCCGATCGCGCGCTGGAACAGCGAGATCCGCGACAATGGCGATCCGTTGCTGTGGATGGAATCGATCCCCTATTGGGAAACGCGCGGCTACGTTTCGATCGTGATGCGCAATTACTGGATGTACGAGCGCCAGGCCGGTGGCCCTTCGGAAAGCCGCATCGGCCTTGCACAGGGCATGTGGCCGAAGTTTCCGGGCCTGACCGGCGCGGAAAGCGTTAGGATGGCTTCGCGTGGCAATTGACACTTCGCGCACCTTCAAGCCGATCAACATCGCGGTCCTGACCGTTTCGGACACGCGAGGGCCGGAGGACGATACCTCCGGCGATATCCTCGCCGAACGGGTCAAGGGCGCGGGCCATCATCTCGTCGCGCGGGCGATCGAAAAGGACGATGCCGGCCGCATCGCGAGCCGCCTCAACAACTGGATCGATGATCGCAGCGTGGATGCGGTGGTGATCACCGGCGGCACCGGCCTGACCGGCCGCGATGTGACGCCGGAAGCGCTCGACCGCGTGAAGACCCGCGATATTCCGGGCTTTGGCGAGCTGTTTCGCTGGCTCAGCTTCAAGACTATCGGCACCAGTACCATCCAGTCGCGCGCCTGCGCGGTGGTGGCGCGGGGCACATATATCTTCGCCCTCCCCGGCTCCAACGGGGCGGTGAAGGACGGCTGGGACGGTATCCTTGCCGAGCAGCTCGACAGCCGCAACCGGCCCTGCAACTTCGTCGAGCTCATGCCCCGCCTGCTCGAAAAGTAGGCTCACCGCACCTAGTACCGCTGCGAGCCCTCGCAGCAAGACGTCACGTCCGCCGCAGCACCATGACCGTGTTGGCATGCATCGGCAGCGGTCCGTAGACCATGCGGATTGCGCGGTCGCATCCGCTGCGCACAACATCTTGCGCCTTGCGTGCGATGCGGCCGGGGAGGCCACCGGCATAGGGCCGGAATGGCCGCCCGGCATAGACCACCTCGAGCGCGAGGCCCTGCGCCATCTGTTCGACAATCGGGGCCGACAGCACGGAAACGTGCGTCTGGTCGCCATGCTGGATCGGCAGCGAAAGCGGGCTCTGCCCGTTCGGAAAGCGGGCGAACAGCAATCCGCCAGGCTCCAGCAGGCGCGCGGCGGCGGTGAGCAGTTCGCTGTTCTGAGCGCGCGTCAGGTGTTCCATCACATCGATCGCGGCGATCACCCGAAGGCGGCCCGGCAGGACGTCCTTCCACGCGTTGAAGTCCAGCGGAAGGAGCCCCACGCCGGCAGCCACGGCCTTTTCCCGCGCAGCTGCCTGGACTTCCGATCCGAAGATCCGCGCGCCCTGGGCAGCTGCCCACCCGAGGAAATTGCCATTGCCAAAGCCGACTTCGGCCACCAGCGCGCCCGCCGCCACCACACCGCCCAGATAGTGCGCGAAGAACTGTGCATCGGTCGCCGAGGGCTGCATGAACGGTGTATCGTCCCAGCCCTTGAGCGCCTGATAGTGAAGATAGCCGTCTTCCATTGCATGCTCCGTCCACCCGTTCGCCGACAGAAGCGGACTGACGCCAGCGTCGCAATCTCAGTCGGCCCCGAAATGGAGCTAGAGCGGCAGCGCGAGCGCTGAAAAAGCGCTGGAAATCGCGATATGTTCTTTATATGTTCCCTCCATGGGCAGATCCGATTCCATTGTTCGCGGGCGCGGGGCGCAATCGGCGCGCGTGCCCACGCGCTTCGGATTGAACACGCGGGAGGCTGACGGCGACTGGCTCGATGCCGCGAGCAGCGTCGATGGACCCGGCCCCAAGCTGCGCACAACGGTGACCGAGGAGTTCCCCAAAACGGCCATCGCCTGGAACACTTCGCCCGACATCCCATTCGATCGCTCGCTCAATCCCTATCGCGGGTGTGAACATGGCTGCGTCTATTGCTATGCGCGGCCAACGCATGCCTGGCACGATCTCTCGCCGGGCCTCGATTTCGAGACGAAGCTGTTTGCCAAGCCTTCCGCGCCCGATCTGCTGCGCAAGGCTTTCGCGGCGCGCGGATACCGCCCTGCCCCGCTGGCGCTCGGCACCAATACCGATCCCTACCAGCCAATCGAAGCGCGCTACCGCATCACCCGCCGCGTGCTGGAACTGTGCCTTGAAACCGGGCATCCGGTGACCGTCACCACCAAATCGGCGCGGGTCCTTGATGATCTCGATCTGCTGACTGCGCTGGCGGAACGCGGCCTCACCGCAGTTTCGATTTCGGTCACCAGCCTCGACCCAAGGCTCTCGGGGATTCTGGAGCCGCGCGCTTCGGCCCCGGCCAAGCGCCTCGCCGCGCTCGAAGCGCTCGCGAAGGCTGGCGTACATGCCAATGTCTCCGTCTCCCCGATCATTCCGGCGATCACGGACAGCTTTATCGAGGAGATCCTTGCCGAAGCGGGTGCGCGCGGGGTCCAGTCGGCGAGCTGGATCATGCTGCGCTTGCCGCACGAAGTAGCGCCGCTGTTTCGCGAGTGGCTCGATCTGCATTTTCCGGACCGCGCCGCCAAGGTCATGGGAATTGTCCAATCGGTGCGCGAGGGCAAGGACAACGATGCGCGCTTCTTCAGCCGGATGAAGCCGACGGGCGTCTGGGCCGATCTGGTGCGGGGCCGCTTCCGGCTGGGGATGAAGCGCGCCGGTATCCCGCAGGCCAAGCCAGTGCTCGATTGCAGCCAGTTCCGCGCCCCTAGCCGCGACGGACAGCTGGACCTGTTCTAATCCGGTCGCTCGCCCGTGGGGAGATAGCGCCGCTCACCGGAGATAGGATCGTACCAGACTTCGAGGATCTGGCCGGACTGGTGATCGATCTCGCGCTCAGCCGTCAGCTGCCAGGTGCCGCGAGGGCGGCGTCTGCGCTCGAGGTAACCCGCGTCGAACACGGTGCCGACCGCGATCATCGCGGCGAGCAGGAACAGCGGGAAACCGCCGCCATCCTTGCCGGCCGCCTGCATCAGCACGCCGCCGATCGCGGCAAGCGCGGCAACGACCAGCGCGACGATGCGGCCGTTCTGCGTCACGCCATCATCCTTGGGGCTTCAGCTTGACCGCCGTGCCATAGGCGACAACTTCGTTCATCGTCTGACCGATGGAGCCTGAATCAAAGCGCATCATCACAACCGCGTCCGCGCCCATCAGCGCCGCGTTCATCACAAGGCGGTCGATGGCATGGCGGCGCGTGTCTTCCACCAGCGCCGAGTATTCCTTGATCTCGCCGCCGATGATCGAGCGAAGCCCGGCGACAATGTTGCCGCCAAGGCCCCGGCTGCGCACCACCACGCCGAAGACCTGCCCGAGGCATTCGGTCACCTCACGGCCAGCGACGTTTTCAGTGGTGGCGATGATCATCAGGCGAGGCTTTCCCTTGGAGCAAAACGCACAAGCCGCGATGTGGCGACGGCTGCCTGTCGGTGGACGACGACCGGAGCATAGTCCGGATCCTTGACCATGCCCATGAAGGATGCAGCATCAGGATAGGCCATGACGAAGGTTTCGTCCCATTCCCATTCGGCAGGCCCGGTCACCATCGCCTCGAACCCGCCGGCCCAGACGATGTGTCCGCCGGAACGGGCCAGCACTGGCTGGATCGTGCGCATGTACTCGCGGTAGGCCTCCGCACCCGTCAGGCCCTTGTCAGCCAACGGATGGCCTTCGGGATAGGCGGCAAGTTCGCGGAAGCGGACGAGGTTGAGCATATGGATCGGCGTGTCGCGCGGCAGGGCCTTGAACTTCGCGAAGTTCTCGCGGCTGGGATCGATATAGGCTTCGGTCATATCAGGCGCTCCACTGCCAGTCGCGGAACTGGTCCCGCAGGTCTTTCTTGCTGATCTTGCCGGTGCCGGTGTGGGGAATTTCATCCACGAAGGCGACCGCATCGGGCAGCCACCACTTGGCGACCTGGGTGCCAAGATACTCGCGCAGACCATCCGGGCAGACATCCACGCCGGGCTTCTTCACCACCACCAGCAATGGCCGCTCATCCCAGCGCGGGTGATAGACACCGATGGCGGCGGCCTCAGCCACGCCGGGGAAGCCGATGGCCGCGTTTTCAAGCTCGACCGAGCTGATCCATTCGCCGCCCGATTTGATCACGTCCTTGGTGCGGTCGGTCAGCTGCAGGGTGCCGTCGGGGTGGATCACCGCGACATCGCCGGTGTCGAACCAGTTCTCGGCGTCGGTCGCGGGGCTTTCGGCCTTGAAGTAGCGTCCGACGACCCAGGGGCCGCGCACCTGCAGCGCGCCCGAGGCCTTGCCATCGCGGGGCAGTACCTTGCTGTAATCATCGAGATCGACACAGCGCAGCTCGACGCCGAAGGGCACGCGGCCCTGCATCGCCTTGACCGTGACTTGCTCGTCGAACGAGAGCTCGTCCCAGTTCGAGGTTTCGGTGCCGGTCGTGCCGATGGGCGAGGTTTCGGTCATGCCCCAGGCATGGGCGACGCGCAGGCCCTTCTTCATGAAGCGCTCGATCATCGCGCGCGGCATCGCTGAGCCACCGCAGACGATGGTGTGGAGCGAGGCCGGAATGTCCTTGCTGTTGGCGTCGATGTACTGGAGCAAGCTGAGCCAGACCGTGGGCACACCCGCCGAGGTGGTGACCTTCTCACGCTCCATCAGCTCGCAGAGCACCGATGCCTCGTTGACTGCGCTGTAGACGAACTTTGCACCCGCCGCCGCCCCGGCCCAGGGCAGGCCCCAGCTCGCGGCATGGAACATCGGCACGATCGGCAGCGCGACAGTGCGGCAATCCATGCCGAAGACCTGCGGGGTCATCGCGGTCATGGCGTGGAGTACGGTCGAGCGGTGCTCATAAAGCACGCCCTTCGGGTTGCCGGTGGTGCCGCTGGTGTAGCAGAGCATGCAAGGATCGAGCTCGTCGCCATCGACCCATTCGCCCTCGCCGTCTTCGCTGGCGATCCAGTCCTCGAAATGCTCGGCCGGGCCGCTGCTGTCGAAGCAGATGTAGTGCTCGATCGTTTTCCAGCGCGGCTTCATCCGTTCGATGATCGGCGCGAAGGCAGCATCGAACAGCAGGACGCGGTCTTCGGCGTGGTTGGCGATGTAATCGAGCTGATCGTCGAACAGGCGCGGGTTGATCGTGTGAAGCACCCCGCCGACGCCGACTGCGCCGTACCATGTCACGAGGTGGCGGTGGTGGTTCATGGCGAGGGTTGCGACGCGGTCGCCCGGTTTGATCCCCAGCTTTGCGAGCTTTTGCGCCATCCGCATCGCATCGTGGCGGATGCCGGCCCAGGTGGTGCGGGTCTCGCTGCCATCGGCCCAGCGCGAGACGATCTCGCGGCCACCATGTTCACGCGCGGCATGATCGATGAAACGCGTAACGCGCAGCGACCAATCCTGCATGGCGCCCAGCTGCATGCCTTACTCCCCTTTTGCGTTGATTGTTCTATTCGACGAGCCGCAGATGCCGGTCCGGCCTTGCGGTGAGGGCCACATTGGCAAGCCCTTCCACCGGAATCAATCGCTCGATTACATCCGAATCAAGTGAGAAATCATTGCCGAGCCGCATGACCGGTTCGCGCGACGTACCAGTGCGCAGGCGGGCGATCACTTCGCCCCTTGCGCCCTCGGCGCGCGGCAGCAGGAGCGCGAGTTCGGACATGGCTTCGGGCCTGGTCACATCAAGCTTCAAAAGCATGCGCGCGGCGCTGCTGACCGAAGCCAGCGGGCGCGCGCCGCGCACGGTTATGCGCGGTGGCTCATCCGGGTTCGGGCGGTCCAGCTCGACATTGAGGAGGACGCAGGTCCCCTCGCGCGCCCATTGCTGGAAGGGCTCGACAAGGCTTTCCTCGAAGCACGAGGCGGAGAACTGCCCGGTGCTGTCCGAAAAATCGGCGGCAATAAAGTCATTGCCCTTTTTCGTCTTGCGCCGGTTCACGTTCTCGACCAGCGCGGCCATGACGGCGCCGGTGCGGGAGCCCCCGGCGTCCCCGTCGCCGCTCATCAGACTGCCATAGCTGCGCGCGCCATTGGCGGAGGCAACGGCGCGATATTCGGTGACGGGGTGCGCGGCGAAATAGAACCCGAAGGTATCACGCTCTGCCGCCATTTGATCGGCGCGTGACCAAGGCGGCGTCTCGGCAAGGCGGGTCGCCGGGACGGCATGGTCCTCTGCGCCGAACAGCCCTGCCTGCCCGGATGTGCGCGAACGGACGGCTTCGTCCGCCACAGCCATCAACAGCTCCGCGTTGGCCGTGATCTGCGCACGGTTGGGCTCCAGCGCATCGAACGCCCCGGCGGCGGCGAGCGCTTCGAGTCCACGCCGGTTCATCGCGCCCGCAGGCAAGCGTCGGAACAGGTCATCAAGACTGGTATAGGGGCCGCTTGCCTCACGCTCCGCGACGATGGCGTCCATCGCCTTCTCGCCGACATTGCGCAGCCCGGCGAGCGCATAGCGCACGGCATAGCCATCTTCGGTGCGCTCGACGGTGAATTCGGCTTCGGAGCGGTTGATATCCGGCCCATGGAGCGCGATCCCCGAGCGCCGCATGTCATCGACGAACACGGCCAGCTTTTCCGATTGGTGCATATCGAAGCACATCGAGGCGGCGTAGAATTCGTGCGGATAGTGCGTCTTGAGCCAGGCCGTCTGATAGGCGAGCAGCGCGTAAGCAGCGGCGTGGGACTTGTTGAAACCGTATCCTGCGAACTTGTCGATCAAGTCGAATAGCTCGTTGGCCTTCTTGGCGTCGATCCCCGATACGGTCAGGCAACCATCGACAAAGCGCTGGCGCTGCGCGTCCATTTCGGCCTGGACCTTCTTGCCCATGGCGCGGCGCAGCAGGTCGGCATCGCCCAGCGAATAGCCCGCGAGGATCTGCGCGGCCTGCATGACCTGTTCCTGATAGACGAAGATCCCGTAGGTCTCGGCGAGGATCACCGAGAGCTTTTCGTGCGGGTACTCGATCGCTTCCAGACCGTTCTTGCGTCGGCCGAACAGCGGGATATTGTCCATCGGGCCCGGGCGGTAGAGCGAGACGAGCGCGATGATGTCGCCGAAATTGGTGGGTTTCACCGCCGCCAGCGTGCGGCGCATGCCTTCCGATTCCAGCTGGAACACGCCGACCGTATCGCCCGACTGGAGCAGCTTGTAGACCTGCGCATCATCCCACGCGAGCCGGTCGAGATCGATCTGGATGCCGCGCTTGGCCATCAGATCGACCGCTTTGCGCAGCACTGACAGCGTTTTCAGGCCAAGGAAGTCGAACTTCACAAGGCCCGCTTCCTCGACGAATTTCATGTCGAACTGCGTGACCGGCATATCCGAGCGTGGATCGCGGTAGAGCGGGACGAGCTGCGCCAGCGGCCTATCGCCGATGACCACGCCCGCCGCGTGGGTCGAACTGTTGCGCGGCAGACCTTCCAGCTGCATCGCCAGATCGATCAGGCGGCGCACTTCGGGATCGCGGTCATATTCGCGCTTGAGGTCGGCAATGCCATTCAGCGCGCGGGGCAGCGGCCAGGGGTCGGTCGGATGGTTGGGCACCATCTTGCAAAGGCGGTCGACCTGCCCGTAACTCATCTGCAGGATGCGCCCCGTATCGCGCAGCACCGCGCGGGCCTTCAGCTTGCCGAAGGTGATGATCTGCGCGACGTGATCATCGCCGTATTTGCGCTGGACGTAGCGGATCACTTCGCCGCGCCGCGTTTCGCAAAAGTCGATATCGAAGTCCGGCATCGAGACGCGTTCCGGGTTGAGAAAGCGTTCGAACAGCAGCCCGAGCTTGATCGGATCGAGATCGGTGATGGTGAGCGCCCACGCGACCAGCGAACCCGCCCCCGAACCGCGCCCCGGCCCCACCGGAATGCCCTGTTCCTTGGCCCACTTGATGAAGTCGGCCACGATCAGGAAGTACCCGCCGAAGCCCATGCGGTTGATGATGCCGATCTCGAATTCGAGCCGGTCGCGGTACTGCTTCACCTCGTCCCAGTGGCCCTCGGCGCGCAGGACCTCGACAGGCAGGCTGTCCATTTCCTCGACCGGACAGGTGAGCGCTGCGGCGAGTTCCTCGGCAGCGGCATCAGGGTAGTAGGGCTTCATCCGCGCGACGAGACCGGTGCGCGAATCCGCCGCCATCATCCGCGCCTCGCCTTCCTTGTCGCCGGCGAGGCTGGGGAGGATTGGCTTGCGGTAGGGCGGCTTGTAGGCGGTGCGCTGCGCAACGACGAGGGTGTTGGCGAGCGCTTCGGGAAGATCGGCGAAGATCTCTTCCATCATCGGCGCGGGCTTGATCCACCATTCCTTTGAGGAGCGTGGGCGATCGGTGGAATCGACGTGGGTGGAGCTGGCGATGCACAGCATGGCATCGTGGGCATCGTAGAATGCACGCTCGGCAAAGCAGGCCGGATTGGTCGCGACGAGCGGGAGATCACGGGCATAGGCAAGATCGATCAGCGCGTCTTCAGCAGCCATTTCCGCGGGATCATTGCGGCGGGCGAGCTCGATATAGAGGCGCTCGGGGAACAGGGCCTCGATCTCGGCGAGATAGGCTTCGGCGGCGGTCTGCTGGCCATCGGCGAGCAGGCGGGTGAGCGCCCCCTCCCCCGCCGCTGTCAGGCAGAGCAGGCCATCGGTGTGGCCCGCGAGTTCGGCCAGCGGCACATGCGGTGCAAATTCCAGCGGGCGCGCAAGGTGCGCCTGGCTGACGAGGTGGCAGAGGTTGTCGTACCCCACCGCATCCTGCGCATAGAGCGCGAGCCAGTCGATGGTAGGCGCGCTGGCCCCGAAGCCAGTGTTCGCCGCCCCTTCCCGCGCCGGACGGGCGACCGCAAGCATGGTGCCGATGACGGGCTGCACGCCCATATCGAAGCAGGCCTTGGCAAAGGCAACGCTGCCATAAAGCCCGTTGCGGTCGGTAATCGCAATCGCCGGAAACCCCCGCTCCGCCGCCGTCTTGGCAATCGCCTTGGGATCGATCGCGCCATCGAGCATCGTGTAGGAGGAGAAGATGCGCAGCGGGACGAAGGGGGCGTGGGGCATGCGAGGCACGCTAGGGCGCGGGGGGTGATTCTGCGAGGGTTCGGGTCAGCATTATCAACCGGGAATACCTCCCGTTGGTGTCGAGCGAAGTCGAGACACCAGGCGCTGCGTGTGGTGTCTCGACTTCGCTCGACACCAACGGCTGTGGGAGATCCGTTAGAGCAAAGCCTCGATATCCGCCGCCAGCTTCTCCGGCTTGTCCGTGGGCGCATAGCGGCGCACGACCTTGCCATCCCGCCCGATCAGGAACTTGGTGAAGTTCCACTTGACCGCCTTGGTGCCGAGCACGCCCGGCGCCTCGGACTTGAGCCAGTTGTAGAGCGGATCGGCGCCGTCGCCGTTGACTTCGATCTTGGCCATGAGCGGAAAGCTGACCCCGAAGTTGACCTTGCAGAAGCTTTCGATCTCGTCCGCCGTGCCCGGCTCCTGCCCGCCGAACTGGTTGCAGGGGAAGGCCAGCACTTCGAAGCCGCGCTCGCCGTACTTCTTCCAGAGCACTTCGAGCCCGTCGTACTGCGGGGTGAAGCCGCATTTGGAGGCGGTGTTGACGACGAGGAGGACCTTGCCGGCCTTGTCCGCAAGGCTGAGGTCCTTGCCGCCGGGAACCTTGACGGTGAAATCGGCGATGGTCTGCGGGTTGGTCATTGTGCGGCTCCCCTCGTGTGCTTTCGCCGCAGGCTGGCACGCGGCCGCGCGCGGATCAAGCGGGGAGCGTTACGCGAGCAAACCCTCGTGCAGCCGCACCACGCGGTCCATGCGCAGTGCAAGCCGCTCGTTGTGCGTGGCGACTAGGGCGGAACTGCCCTCCCCGCGCACCAGCTTGAGGAACTCGGCGAGCACCTTGTCGGCAGTTGCCTCATCCAGATTGCCGGTGGGCTCGTCCGCCAGCACGAGGCCGGGGCGGTTGGCGAGCGCGCGGGCGACGGCGACGCGCTGCTGCTCGCCGCCCGAAAGCTGGCTGGGCCGGTGCGTGAGGCGGTGGCCGAGGCCAAGCGCGGTGAGCAACTCTTCCGCCCGCGCCTTCGCCTCACCAGCGCCCTTGCCGGCGATCAATTGCGGCAGGACCACGTTTTCGGTCGCGTTGAAATCGGGCAGCAGGTGATGGAACTGGTAGACGAAACCAAGGTGATCGCGGCGCAGCGTGGTGCGCGCATCCGCCGAAAGCGCACTGGCTTCGACACCGGCGATCTCGATCTGCCCGGTAAAGCCGCCTTCAAGCAGGCCGACCGCCTGCAGCATGGTCGATTTGCCCGAGCCCGAAGGGCCAAGCAACGCGACGATCTCACCGGGGCGGATGGCCAGATCGATGCCGCGCAGGACTTCGATCGTTTCGTCGCCTTGCGAAAAGCTGCGCCGAAGATCGACGAGGCGCACGAATGGGACTTCTGGCAGCTCACTCATAGCGCAGCACCTGCACGGGATCGGTGCTCGCCGCCGTGAGCGCCGGATAGAGCGTCGCGAGGAAGCTGAGCACGAGCGCCATCACGCAGATCACCGTGATCTCGACCGGATCGCTGCGGCTGGGCAATTCGGTGAGAAAGCGGATCTGCGGATCCCACAGCGGCTGACCAGTGAGATACTGCACGCCGTTGACCACACTCTGGCGGAAATAGAGAAACACGAGGCCAAGGCCGAGGCCCACCGCCGTCCCCAGCGCGCCGATGATGAAGCCGATGGTGACGAAGACCTTGAGCAGGCTTTTCCGGGTTGCTCCCATGGTGCGCAGGATCGCGATATCACGCGTCTTGGCGCGCACCAGCATGATCAGCGAGGAGAGGATGTTGAACACCGCCACCAGCACGATGATCGAAAGCACCACGAACATCGCCACCCGCTCGACCGCCAGCGCCTCGAACAGGCTGGCGTTGATCGTCTTCCAGTCGGTCACTTGCGCGCGGCCCGCGAGCGCCTGCTTGATCGGCGCGAGGGTCTGCGCGGCGGTATCAGCGTTGGTCGTGGTCACCTCGATCATGCCGATGGTATCGCCCGTGAGCAGCAGGGTCTGCGCATCCGCAATCGGCATCACGACATAGGCGTTATCGTAATCATAGACGCCGATCTCGAAGATCGCGGCGACGCGGTAGCCGATCTGGCGCGGCACGGTACCGAAGGGGGTGGAGCGGCCCTGCGGATTGATGATCGTGATCGTATCGCCGATCTGCGCGCCAAGACTTTCGGCCAGGCGTGAGCCGATGGCGACATTGGTCGAACCGGCGCGGAGCTCGGCGAAATTGCCGACCACGCGCTTGGCGGCAAGGCGCTTTAGATCGGCGGCGGTATTGCCGCGCACGAGGATCGCTTCGACCCGCCCGTTGAAGGTGGCCAGCAGCGGCTGCTCGATCAGCGGGCTCGCGCGGGTGACGCCCGGCGTCGCCTCGACCCGCTTCAGGATATCCTGCCAGTCATCGAGCCGCCCGCCATAGGCCTGGATGATCGCATGCCCGTTGAGGCCGACGATCTTGTCGAGGAGTTCGGCGCGAAACCCGTTCATCACGCTCATCACGATGACCAGTGCGGCAACGCCAAGCATGACCGCGACGAGGCTGATTCCGGCCACCATGGCAATGAATGCTTCGCCCCGGCCCGGCAGCATGTAGCGCTTGGCGATCGTCCATTCGAAGGGCGAGAGGATCAAGTGCAGGCTCGCTTCAGCATGTGTGCCGCCATCTAGGCGCAAGCGCGGGGCGTGGCAACCGTGTCCACGAGGCGGTGCTGCGGTTTGGAGACACTTGCGTTACGCCCCAAAGCTCGCCACATGGCGCGCTGAAGGCGTCGGTACGGGCGCCGCAGCGCAGAATCCGGAACGCCCATGAACCACACCGATCCCCTTTGCGGCGCGGCCCATCCTTTTTACGACGAGAACGGCGACAAACTCCGCGAGGAATGCGGGATTTTCGGCGTTCTGGGCGCGCGTGACGCAGCTGCCATCGCGGCCCTCGGGCTCCATGCCCTGCAGCATCGCGGGCAGGAAGCCGTCGGCATCACCAGCTTCGACGGGCAGGAATTCTACTCCCGCCGCGGCCTTGGCCACGTCGCGCAGAATTTTTCGAGCGGACAGGCCATTGCCGAACTGCCCGGCAATATGGCCGCGGGCCATGTGCGTTATTCGACGACGGGCGGCTCGGGCCTGCGCAACGTTCAGCCGCTGTTTGCCGATCTGGCCACCGGCGGCTTTGCCATCGCGCACAACGGCAACATCTCGAACGCGATGACGCTGAAGCGCGATCTTGTCGCCAAGGGCGCGATCTTCCAGTCGACTTCGGACACCGAGGTGATCATCCACCTCGTCGCGACGAGCCGCTATCCCACGCTGCTTGACCGCTTTATCGACGCCCTGCGGCTGGTGGAGGGCGCCTATTCGCTGATCTGCCTCACCAATGAGGGCATGATCGCCTGCCGCGATCCGCTCGGCATCCGCCCGCTCGTCATGGGCAAACTGGGCGATGCAGTGGTCTTCGCGAGCGAGACGGTCGCTCTCGACGTGATCGGCGCCGATTTCGTGCGCGAGGTCGAGCCGGGCGAGATGATCCAGGTGGATCATGACGGCGCAATCCGTTGCCACCGCCCGTTCGGCCATCCGAGCCCCCGCCCCTGCATTTTCGAACACGTCTATTTCAGCCGCCCGGATTCGCTGATGGGCGGCCGCTCGGTCTACGAAGTGCGCAAGGCGATCGGCGCAGAGCTGGCGCGGGAATCGGCGGTCGATGCCGATCTCGTGATCCCGGTGCCGGACAGCGGCGTTCCCGCTGCGCTGGGCTTTGCCAATCAGTCGGGCATTCCCTTCGAGCTTGGCATCATCCGCTCGCACTATGTTGGCCGCACTTTCATCCAGCCCTCGGACGGCGCCCGCCATGCCGATGTAAAGCGCAAGCACAACGCGAACCGCGCGCTGGTGGCGGGCAAGCGCATTGTGCTGATTGACGATTCGATCGTGCGCGGCACCACCTCGATGAAGATCGTGCAGATGATGCGCGATGCCGGCGCAAGCGAGGTTCACTTCCGCGTGGCGAGCCCGCCGACCGAGCATTCGTGCTTCTACGGCGTCGACACGCCAGAGCGTTCCAAGCTGCTCGCCGCGCGCATGGACGTGGAAGCGATGGCAAAGTTCATCCACGCCGATAGCCTTGCCTTCGTTTCTATCGACGGGCTCTACCGCGCTGTCGGCGAAGCCTCGCGCAACAAGGCCTGCCCGCAATATTGCGACGCTTGCTTCAGCGGGGAATATCCCACGCGCCTGACCGATCTAGTTGGCCGTGACGGTGCGGACCAGTTGCCGCTGCCGGTGGGCAAGGTGGCATGAGCGTGACCGGACCGCTCTCAGGCCAGCTCGCGCTGGTAACCGGCGCAAGCCGGGGCATCGGCGCCGCGACCGCCAAGGCGCTGGCTGCAGCGGGCGCGCACGTGATCCTCACCGCGCGTGCGGGCAAGGATCTCGAGGCGACCGAGCAGGCGATCTACGAGACGGGCGGCAACGCCACGATCGCGCCCGTCGATCTTGCCGAACCGGACGGCATTGCACGGCTTGCCGCAGCAATCGGCCGGCGCTGGGAGGCGCTCGACATTCTGGTGATCAACGCGGCGGTACTGCCGACGCTGACCCCGGTGTGGCAGATCGAACCCAAGGACCTCAGCCGCGCGATGACGCTCAATGTGCTGGCGACCCAGTCGCTGATCGCGGGCTTCGATCCCATGCTCAAGAAGAGCCCCGACGCGCGCGTGATCGGCGTGACCTCCAGCGTCGGCTCCGCCCCGCGCGCCTATTGGGGCGCTTATGGCGCGACCAAGGCGGCGTTCGAGAACCTGCTCGATGCCTATGCGCAGGAAGTGCGCAACCTTTCGGCGATTCGCGTCGCGATCCTCGATCCGGGCGCGACCCGCACTGCGATGCGCGCCAAGGCCTATCCGGGCGAAGATCCGGCGAGCGTGAAGGCGCCCGAAGTGGTTGGCGATTTCATCACGAAGCTTGTTGGTGAATCGTTTGCCAGCCCGAGCCGCGTTTCGGTTAACCAGCCCCGGGAACCAAAGGTCCTAACAAACGGTTAAGCGCGTCTGGCGATAGTCTGCTCACGTCTTCCCGCGGGGGAAGGCGCGACTCGGCTCAGGACAATCGCCATGCACATGGACTGGGATCCTTACGCGAACGAAGCCTATTTTCACGCGACCCAGGAAGATCGCTGCGCGCCGCGCAACAAGGTCAACATTCCGGCAAGCCTGCGCGCTTCAGGTTCGAAAAGCTTTCATACCGTGGTGCATGATCTGTCGCTCGGCGGCTTCTCCGCCACCGCGCTCAACCGCATGCATGTCGGCACGACCTGCTGGCTCACACTACCCGGGCTGGAATCCCAACAGGCCGAGGTCATCTGGTGGCTGCGCGGGCAGGTCGGCTGCGCCTTTGCCCACCTTCTGAGCCCGATTGTCTACGACAACATTATCCTGCGCTACCGCGGAGACGGGGTCTATCGTCCAGTCGCCTGACACGGGATGGTAAAACTTTTCTTAATACTTTTCAATAAACCTCAAGCTCGCTTGAGGAGAGTCACTTGGCTGACGGTGATGCCGCCCCCGCAAAGCCGGCCTCGCAGTACATGAGGTAGAGGCGCCAGCGCCGCATGGGGCGATCCGGCAGGCTGGGCAACCGGATGACGTCATTTGTCCCAAGCTCAGCTGCGATCGTTCCATTCGGCATAGGCGGCAAGCGCGCGCGCGCGGGCCTCGGCATGGCCGACGATGCGTGGTGGATAAGCGCGTGGGCGGACATCGGGATCGTGGATCGCGCTGTCGCCGAGATTCGCAATCTCCGGCACCCACTGGCGGATATAGGCGGCAGCATCGAACTTGGGGCTCTGGGTGAGCGGCGCCATGATCCGCACGAACATGTTGGAATCGACGCCCGTCCCCGCGCTCCACTGCCAGTTCACCGCGTTCGAGCCGTAGTCGGCATCGACCAGCGTATCCCAGAACCAGCGTTCGCCCTCGCGCCAGTCGATCAGCAGATGCTTGATCAGGAAGCTGGCCGCGATCATCCGTACGCGGTTGTGCATCCAGCCCGTCGCCCAGAGCTCGCGCATCCCGGCATCGACGATGGGATAGCCGGTTTTGCCCTGCTGCCAAGCCTTGAGGCCTGCGGCATCCTCGCGCCACGGGAAGCTGGTGAAAGGCTCGCGCGCCGGTTTGCCGGCATAGTCAGGCAGCTGGAAAATCACGTTCTGGGCATAGTCGCGCCAGCCCAGCTCGCCGAGGAAGGTGCCGACCGAGCCGCCCCGATCCATCGCCGCGTGCCAGATCGTAGCCGGCGATATCTCACCGAAATGCAGATGCGGCGAAAGGCGCGAGGTGCCGGGGACGGAGGGCAGGTTGCGGCGCTCGGCATAAGCACGGGCGCGGGGCATGAAAGCCTCGAGCCGCGCGGCGGCCCCTGCCTCGCCCGGTGTCCATTCGGCGCGCATGCCGCCAGCCCAATCCGGCTTGGTGGGCAGGAGGTTCCAGTCGGCCAGGGTGTCCGAGGCCGGCCATGCGTCTGGCGCAGGCAGACGGCTCGGCGCGGGGCTTGGCGCCGCAGGCGGCATGCGGGCTTCGAGCGCGCGCCAGAACGGGGTGTAGATCTTGTAAGGCTGGCCGCTCCCCGTCGTCACCGAACCTGGCGGGGCGAGATAGTTGCCATCGTGGCGATGGAGCGTGAGCACCTCGCCCACCGCGCGCTCGGCATTGCGCCACCACGGTTCGTAGTGGCGCAGGCAGTGGACGGTCTTCGCTCCCGTCTCACGCGCAAGATCGGCCAGCACGTCCTCGCAGCGTCCGCGCCGCAGGATCAGCCGTGAGCCTTTGGCCCGAAGGTCGGCATCGAGACTGGCAAGGCTGTGATGCAGCCACCAGCGCGAAGCAGCGCCCATGCGGCGGTGCTTGGGCGTCTCGTCATCGAGAACATAGACCGGGATCACCGACCAGGCGGCGGCAGCAGCGGCAAAGGCAGCCTGATCGGCAAGACGCAGATCGCGGCGGAGCCAGACGATGGTGGGCGTGGTCATTTGGGGGGCTTTGCACTCCGAAAGCTTGGATGGGGTACCTGCACCTTCGGGCGCAGGATCAATACTCGATCCTGCAGTGAAGCACATGGACGCTGAAATTGCGGCTCAGCGCCGGGCCGGTAAACCGCGCGTCACCGAACGTTACGTCCGCGCATCGATAATCCGCCTCGATCCTTGCCATTGGCAGTTGCGACCATGCGAGGAAATTGCGCGCCTGCGTAGTCTGCGGTGATGCCGCGATGGCGCGAGGGTCGGTCATGTTATCCGCCACGGGCTTGCCGTATTCGGTAAGGCCAGTGAGTCTTTTCAGAGGATCGTAGGATCCGAACGTGATCGCGTCGTTCTGCCGCCAGACCACATCGCGGCGCCAGAACGCCAGCGGCTCGGGCGAAGCGAAGACCCGGTCGGGATGGGCGTAGGGCGCATCAAGGCTCGGGGCGCGCCATGCCTGCGCGGAAATCGCCACGTTGAGGCCGATGAAGGCAAGCCCCGCCGCGAGCGCAGTGACCGCCGGCACACCCGAACCGCGCCGCCGCGCGAGCCAGATACCGAAGCCCAGAATCGCCAGCAGCCACGGCGAGATGATGAACAGACCGTCGGTATGGAACCAGCGCTCGCTAAACGGCGAGAGCAGTTGCACAGCATAGATGTTCTGCAGATCGAGCAGCGGATGGGTGAGTGCGGCGATCCAAGTCATCACGAGCAGCCAGCCAAGGTGCAGTGGCGGCGCATCTGCGGGCGCGGGCCGGCGCTTGCCCCAGACCCAGAGCGACAAGGCCAGCAGCGGCGGCAGGACAAGCACGCCGCCGATCAGCCCATGCGTGAAGCCGCGGTGCGTCGCGAGCGGCTCCCACGGCACCCACCCGAACAGGACGTCGATATCCGGCAAATTCGCCGCGAGGACCAGCGGCGCCGTGCCGAACCGGGTGCGGCGCTTCAGGCCGGCTTCAGCCAGCGCCCACCCGACCAGGCTGTGCGTTATGTTGTCCAGCGGCAGCTACCTTCTCAGGCCTGATCGGCGGAAACCGTCCAGGTCTGGCCCTTGCTGAGGAGGGCGGCGAGGTTGGCGGACTTGCCTGCCGAAGCGCGGGCGCGTTCCTCGATGACAGCCGCCTCGAAAGTCGGACGCGGATCGTCGTAGATCACGCCGAGCGCCATCGGGAACGGGCCGAAGGGCATCTCGACAAGGAGATGCGCCATGGCGCGGTTCTTCACGTCATGCACGCGCACGCCGGCGGTCTCCCAATCCCCGTCCACCACATCGACGACCTTGAGCGACAAGGTATCGGTATCGAGCGCGATGCCCTTGGTGCCCTTGTTGAACAGCATGGGTTCGCCGTGCTTCAGCCAGAGTTGGCCCATGGCGGCACCGGCCTTCTCGGTGAAATCGGCGAAGACGTCCTTGTTGTAGACGATGCAGTTCTGGAAGATTTCCACGAACGCTGCACCCTGATGCGCGTGCGCTGCCTTGAGCACCGCCGGTAGTTCCTTCGAGACATCATAGGCCCGCGCAATGAAGCGCCCGCCCGCACCCAGCGCGAAGGCGCAGGGGCTGGCGGGACGGTCCACCGAACCCAGCGGCGTGGTGGGCGAGACGGTGCCCATGCGGCTTGTGGGCGAATATTGACCCTTGGTCAGGCCGTAGATCTCGTTGTTGAACAACAGGATCTGCGTGTTCAGATTGCGGCGCAGCACGTGCATTGTGTGGTTGCCGCCGATCGACATGCCGTCGCCATCACCTGTCACAAGCCAGACATCGAGTTCCGGATTGGCGAGCTTGAGGCCGGTCGCGAAGGCGGGGGCGCGGCCGTGGATCGTGTGGAAGCCATAGCTTTCAACGTAATAGGGGAACCGGCTGGAGCAGCCGATGCCCGAGACGAACACGGTTTTCGCCGGGTCAGCTCCGATTTCCGGCAGCGTGCGCTGCACCGCCTTGAGGATCGCGTAGTCGCCGCAGCCGGGGCACCAGCGGACTTCCTGATCGGTTTCCCAGTCCTTGAGCGTGGTCTTGATGGGGGTCATGTCGTTCATGGCTTCGCTTCCCTCAGGCCAGCGCCGCGGCAATCGCCGCTTCGATTTCGGCAATGGTGAACGGCTGCCCGCTCGTCTTGTTGAGCGGCTTGGCGTCGATCAGGAACTGGTCGCGCAGCACGGTCTTGAACTGGCCGGTGTTCATTTCGGGCACCAGCACCATCTCGTAGCTCTTCAGCAATTCGCCAAGGTTTTCCGGCAGCGGCCAGACGTGGCGCACGTGGATGTGGCTCACATCGAGGCCCTTGCGGCGGGCGCGGCGCACGGCCTGATGGATCGGGCCATAAGTCGAGCCCCAACCCACCAGCGCGAGCTTGCCGCCGGCTTCGCCGATAGTGATGTCCTGCGCCGGGATACCTGCGGCAATGCCGTCGATCTTGCCCTTGCGCGCGTCGGTCATGGTCTGGTGGCTGGCGGGCGAATAGTCGATGTTGCCGGTGCCGGGGTTCTTCTCGATCCCGCCGATGCGATGCATGAGGCCGGGCGTGCCGGGCTTGATCCACGGCCGCGCGCCCTTCCCATCGCGCGCATAGGGCAGCACCGCGCCATCGGGGCCGTTAGGTTCTTCGAGGAACTTGACCGGAAACGGCTCGAAACCGGCGGGATCGGGTACTTTCCACGGTTCGGCGGCATTGGCGATATAGCCGTCGGTCAGCAGCATGACCGGGGTCATGTACTGCACGGCGAGGCGGCAGGCCTCGATCGCGCACTCGAAGGCATCCGAAGGGCTGCGCGCGGCGACCACCGGCATCGGCGCGTCACCATTGCGGCCATAGACGGCCTGATAGAGGTCCGATTGTTCGGTCTTGGTCGGCAGGCCGGTCGAAGGACCGCCGCGCTGCGAATTGACGATGACGAGAGGCAGCTCGGTCATGATCGCAAGCCCCATCGCCTCACCCTTCAAGGCGATGCCGGGGCCGGAGGACGAGGTCACGCCAAGGTGCCCACCATAGGACGCGCCGATCGCGGCCGCGATCGCGGCGATCTCATCCTCGGCCTGGAAGGTGGTGACGCCGAACTCCTTGAGCCGCGCGAGGTTGTGGAGGATCGCCGAGGCCGGGGTGATCGGATAGCCGCCGAAGAACAGTTCCAGACCTGCAAGCTGCGCACCGGCCACAAGGCCGTAGCTGATCGCCTCCGCGCCAGTCACCGTGCGGTAGAGGCCCGGCTCGCTAGCGGCGGGGGCGAGGTGATACTGCTTGAGCGGGCCGGAAAGCTCCGCCGTCTCGCCATAAGCGTGGCCGGCGTTGAGCGCCGCGATATTGGCGTCAGCCAGCACCGGCGCCTTGGCGAACTTGGTCTTGAGCCAGTCGATCAGCGGCTGCCGGTCACGGTCGAACATCCATAGCGCCAAGCCCAGCGTCCACATGTTCTTGCAGCGCAGCGCTTCCTTGTTGCCAAGGCCGAAGGGCTTCACGGCTTCCAGCGTCAGCGCCGAGATGTCGAACGCCAGCACCTGCCACTTTTCGAGGCTGCCATCCTCGAGCGGGCTGACGTCGTACTTGGCCTTTTCGAGGTTGCGCTTGTTGAACTCGCCGGTGTCGGCGATGATCAGGCCGCCAACCTTGAGTGCGCCGACGTTGGTCTTGAGCGCGGCGGGGTTCATAGCGACGAGCACGTCGGGCGCGTCGCCAGCGGTATCGATCTCGGTCGAGCCGAAGTTGATCTGGAACGCCGAGACGCCGAACAGCGTGCCCTGCGGCGCGCGGATTTCGGCAGGGAAATCGGGGAAGGTCGCCAGATCGTTGCCGGCAAGCGCGGTCGAGAGCGTGAACTGCCCGCCGGTGAGCTGCATGCCGTCACCCGAGTCGCCCGCAAAACGCACCACAACCGCATCGGGCGCGGCGGAACGCTCGCTCCCGCCGGTGTGGCCTTCGGGTTCGCTCTCAAGAACTGTCGCCATATGATCCTCTGCTATCCGCGCTGGCCGGTCTCAGGCCTGCCGCGTCCTTTTGCGCACCTTGCTTCGCTTTGGGGCGCCTATGCCCTCATCTAGCGGTGCGCAAAGAAGAAAAACTGATGCACCGCAAATCTTGCACTCGTTCATGAATCCGGTTGCCCCCGCCCGTCAAGCTCGCAAATAACAGTCTTGTCAGTTGGCAGCCTTGCCGACTCAAGCGAACAAGACCGCCACGAGGAAGAGGAATCCAATGTCAGACACTGCCAGCAGCCCGTATGTCCGGCCCGATGTGAAGGGCTTCCTCGATTTCATGGCCTCGGTCCCCGGCCCCACCATGTCGCAGATGGGCCCCGAAGGCGCGCGGGCGAGCTATGTGCAGATGGGCGTGCTGGCAGAAGCCGAACCGCGCGAGCTGGCGGTGATCAAGGACCTCTCCTGCCCCGGACCTGCGGGCGAGATCCCGCTGCGCTTCTACGATGCGCGCGAAACGCGCGAGCCGGGCCCTGCGGTGATGTTCTTCCACGGCGGCGGCTTCGTGATCGGCGATCTCGATAGCCACCACTCGCTCTGCACCGAAATCGCGGCGGAGCTCGATCTGCCGGTGATCGCGGTGCATTATCGCCTTGCGCCCGAGCACCCGTTCCCCGCCGCGCCGGACGATTGCGAGGCCGCATCGCGCTGGGTTGCGACAAGCCCCCAAGCGCTCGGCCGCACCATTACCGGCCTCATCCCCATGGGCGACTCGGCGGGCGGCAACCTCACCATCGTCATCACGCAGGCGCTCGCTGAAAGCCCGGCGGCGGTGCCGGTGGTGCTGCAGGTGCCGATCTATCCGCTGAGCGACGACAAGCCCGACCACGCCTCGTTCCAGCAGTTCGCGGACGGCTTCGTGCTGACTGCCGAGACGATGGCATGGTTTTCGGACGCCTATAAGGCGGAACTCGGCAACCCGCGCGCCTATCCGATCTATGGCAACCATGCCGATACTCCGCCAACAGTGCTCGTCACCGCCAGCCTCGATCCCATCCGCGACAGCGGCCGCGTCTATGGTGCAGAGCTGATCCGCGCGGGCGCCGAAGTCGTGTTCCTCGAGATGAAGGGCACGACCCACGCCTTTGCTCAGCTGCGCAAGGCGTACCCCAGCGCCAATGGCGACATGCAGCGCATCTTTGCCGCTGTCCGCCTGCTGCTGGGCCGGGCCTGATGAGCAAGGATCCTGCCGGGCTCCCCTACCGCCCCTGCGTCGGGGTGATGCTGGTCAATGCCGAAGGCCGGGTCTTCGTCGGCCAGCGTATCGACAGCAAGGAAGGGGACGCCTGGCAGATGCCGCAAGGCGGAATCGACGAGGGTGAGGAACTCCATCCCGCAGCCTTGCGCGAACTGGAGGAAGAGACCGGCGTCACCGCCGACCTCGTCACGATCCTTGCCGAGAGCCGCGAAGAGTATCTCTACGACTTGCCGGAGCACCTGATCGGCAAGCTATGGGGCGGGCGCTACCGGGGTCAGCGCCAATACTGGCTGCTGGTGCGTTTCAACGGCATGGACGAGCAGATCCGGCTCGATGCGCACAAGCACCCGGAATTCCTCGCCTGGCGCTGGGTCGAGCCCGAGCAGCTGCCCGACCTCATCATCCCGTTCAAGAAGCGGGTCTACCGGCAGGTCGTCGAGGAATTTCGCGCGCTGATCTGAGCCGCGCCTCAGTTGTCCTCGACCGCGGGATCGGGCTTCACCGCATCGGCAGAGACCACCCGCGTGATCGGCCCCTTGGCGATGATGTTGGCGAGGTTCTGCGCTTCGGGGCAAGTCCGGCCGCACAGGCCTTCGAGCCGTGCGAGATTGCCCTTGGCTTTGTCGAGCGCGCCCTTCTCCGCCATCGCCCCGCCTTCGCCTGACAGCGCGGCGAGGTTGTTGGGATCGCGCTCCAGTGCTTCGCGGTAATAGTGGATCGCCTTGCCCTGCATGCCGGCCGCGCGTGCAGCGTCACCGAGGGCGAGGAAGGTGGTCGGATTGCCCGGATCGACTGCGAGGGCGGCTTCGAAGCTATCGGTGGCGGCTTCGATATCGCCGCGCCCGAGAAGGTCACGCCCGGTTTCGACGAGGGCCTTCGCGCGGGGGTCTGTCGGCAGCGAGACACCGGCCGTTCCGGCGCTTCCCGTAACCAGCACGAGAAGGGACAAGGCAACCCCCAAAGGCATGTAGCGCATCAACAACTCCCAGAGCCGGCCATGCGGCGCGCGTGGTCCCCCGGCGTCCATTATCCTGCTGTCTATCATAGCCGGTGGAGTGTTGCGAAGAAAAACCCGTCCGTCGAATCGTCCCAAGGGGTAAGCCTAAGGCCCGCGCCACGCGGGCTTCCCGCACCCACATTCTGGTCGGCTGCACGCCAGCCAGGATTACGGCCGAGGAACGCGCCGACTACATCCGGCCCTTCGGCATCGAGCAGCGAACAGACGACATAGGTCAGCCGACCGCCGGGCCGCACCAGTTCGGCGCCAATCTGCAACACTTCGGCTTGCGCGCGGGCATAGCGGACAAGGCTTTGCGGGGTGAGCCGCCACCGCGCTTCGGGGCCGCGCCGCCAGGTGCCAGTGCCTGAACAGGGTGCATCGACCATCACTGCATCGGCCCTGCCCTGCCACTCAGCAAGCGCCGCCGCCTCCCGGCCGGGATCGAGGAGGCGCGTCTCCACCTGCGCACCGGCCCGGTGGGCGCGCGGCCCTAGTCGGGAGAGACGGGTACGGTCGATATCGCAAGCGATGAGGTGGCCCTCGCCCTGCATGGCGGCGGCGAGTGCAAGGGTCTTGCCCCCCGCTCCGGCACAAAGATCGACCACGGTCTCACCCGGACAAACCTCAAGCGCGCTGCAGGTCAGCTGGCTGCCGGTGTCCTGCACCTCGAACAGCCCTTCCGCGAAGGCGGGCCAGGTTTCGACCGGGGTGCCGCCGGGCAGGCGCAGCGCGTCGGGCGCCTGTGTCGTGGTCGCCGGGATCGGCAGTGCTGCCATCAGCCTGTCGCGCGTGGTCTTGAGCCGGTTGGCGCGCAGATCGAGCGGCGCGCGGCCCAGCAGGGCAGCGCCTTGCTCAGGCGGGATGCCCGAGGCCAGGAGCCGTTTCTCCAGCCACGCCGGGGCCAGCCCGGTTGCCGCCACCGGCTCGCCGGAAAGGATGGGCGCGGGCCCATAGCGCGAGCCATCGAACAGCGCGGTGAGCACCGGATCGTCCTTGGCGAGCGCGAGCATGGCGGCGCGGCCGGTCTCGGGCACTTCGCCGCACAAGCGGATCGCGTTCCACGCCAGATCGCGGATCGCGCGGCGGTCCTTGGAGCCGATGAAGCGGCGCGTCTTGAGCCATTCGGCGGCGACACGCTCGGCCGAGGCGCCTTCACGCCGCACCGAGGCGATCACCGCATCGAGCACTTCGATCGCCGATTGCACCCGCGCTGCGGGGGTCATGGCTGAGCCTTCAGCAGCAGGTCAGCGCGAGGGATAGTTCGGCGCCTCACGCGTGATCGCCACATCGTGGACATGGCTCTCGCGCAGGCCCGCATTGGTGATGCGCACGAACTGCGCATTGGTGCGCAGATCCTCTAGCGTCGGGCTGCCGGTGTAGCCCATCGCCGCCTTGATGCCGCCAACGAGCTGGTGGACAACATCCTTGGCCGGACCCTTGTAGGGCACCTGGCCTTCGATGCCTTCGGGCACCAGCTTCATCGAGTCCTTGATGTCCTGCTGGAAGTACCGGTCCGCCGAGCCGCGCGCCATCGCACCGACCGAGCCCATGCCGCGGTACGACTTGTAGGCACGGCCCTGATAGAGGAACGTCTCTCCGGGCGCTTCCTCGGTCCCCGCCAGCATCGAGCCGACCATGATCGTGCTGGCGCCCGCTGCCAGCGCCTTGGCCGCATCACCCGAAGTGCGCAGGCCGCCGTCGGCGATCACCGGTACGCCCGATTTGGCCGCTTCGGCGGCGCATTCGAGCACGGCGGTGAGTTGCGGCACGCCGACACCGGCGACAATGCGCGTGGTGCAGATCGAGCCCGGCCCGATGCCGATCTTCACGCCGTCCGCACCCGCATCGATCAGCGCACGCGTCGCTTCAGCGGTGGCAACGTTGCCGGCGATCACCTGCACGGTGTTCGACATGGCCTTCACGGCCTCGACCGCGCGGGCAACGTCGCGGTTATGGCCGTGCGCGGTATCGATGATGATCACATCGCATTCGGCCTCGACCAGCGCGCGGGTGCGCTCAAGGCCCTTTTCACCGACCGTGGTGGCCGCCGCCACGCGCAGGCGGCCGCTCGCATCCTTGGTCGCGTCCGGATAAGTGACCGCCTTCTCGATGTCCTTGACGGTGATCAGGCCGATGCAGCGGAAGGCATCGTCGACCACCAGCAGCTTCTCGATCCGGCGCTGATGCAGCAGGCGGCGCGCTTCATCGCCCGAGGTGCCGAGCTTGACCGTGGCGAGGTTCTCGCGCGTCATCAGTTCGTGCACCGGCTGCAGGGGATTGTCGGCAAAGCGCACATCGCGGTTGGTGAGTATGCCGACGAGCTCGCCGCTCGCCTCCACCACCGGAATGCCGCTGATCTTGTTGGCGCGCATGATCGCCTGCGCATCACCCAGCGTGGCATCGGGTGTGACGGTGATGGGATTAACCACCATGCCGCTTTCGAAGCGCTTGACCGCACGGACGGCGGCGGCCTGCTGCTCGACCGTAAGGTTGCGGTGAAGCACGCCGATCCCGCCGAGCTGCGCCATGACGATCGCCATGTCGGCTTCGGTCACCGTGTCCATCGCAGCGGAAATTACCGGGATGTTGAGCGTGATCGAGCTGGTCAGGCGCGTGCGGGTATCGGCCTGCGTCGGCACCAGGTCCGATGCGCCGGGGCGCAAGAGGACGTCGTCGAAGGTAAGGCCGAGAGGGATATCCATGGGGTGCGCCACTTGCCGTTAGGGGAGAATCGTGGCGGCCCATGTAATCAAGCAGGGCGGTTTAGGCTAGCCCCGGGGGCCTACTTTGCACTTGGGGCCGTGCCGATGCCTGGCCCGATGCTTGGCCCGATGCTGGGCCCAATGCTTGGCCACGCCTTTGGGTCGGCGAAAAAGCGCACCAGTTCGGTCTGGATCAGCACATCGTCGACCATCCCGCCATAGATGACGCGCGAGGCATCATCTGCGGGGCGATGGTAGATATTGTCCATGAAGGCCTCGAGCCGCACCGGGTCCGAATAGCTGGTGCTGACCATGACCGAGGGGACATCGTGCTGCATCAGCGCCCAGCTGTCCTGCCGCCGGGCAAACGCATTGGCCGCGTCACCTGACGCAAGCTTGCGCTTCATCGTCTTGAGCACTTTGGCGATGCCCGGATCGAGGGGGCTCATGCCATGCCCCACAACGCTGACCGGCAGCCCGGCCGGAACCAGCCCGGTGCTGTCGACGTTGAAAGCCGCGACGACGTTGCCAAGCGGCAGCGGCGGATTCTCGGCAAAGGCCTGCGCGCCAAGCAGGCCAAGCTCTTCGCCAGTGGTTGCGACAAGGTAGACGTCGCGGTCCAGCGGCTTGCCGGCGGAAAGCTGGCGCGCGACTTCGGTGATGACCGCGAGGCCGGAGGCATTGTCCACCGCACCGGGACAGATCAGCTTTTCGGCCGGCGGCGCCGCGCATTTGCCGAAGTGGTCCCAGTGCGCCATCAATACGATCGCGCCTGAGCCCGGGCGGCGGCCCTCCAGCTTGCCGATCAGATTGTGCGTCTTGATTCGCGTTTCGCGGCTGGTGGCCTCGAACGATCCGGTGATGCCAAGCGGCCTGGCGCTGAAGCCCGGCGCGGCACCGGCGGCATGGAGCGCGGCAAGATCGGGCGCTCCGGATGCAGCGAGGACCTGGCTCGCAGTATCGGCCGAAAGAAACACCTCGATATCGCCGCCAAGGCGTTCGCCGGACAGCGCATAACCGGCCCGGCGGCGGAGGGCCATCACGTCTTCAAGCGTGCGTTCGCCATCGAGCACGGTGAGCACCGCCGCCGCGCCGCTCTCCAGCAGCTTGCCCGCGCGGTCCACCGGACGCGCCGCCGCGCCGCCGGGGCCGGGCTTTGCAGGTTCGGGCGGCGGGGCTTCGCTATCAAGGATCACCGCCACGCGCCCCGCCAGCTCGGTCCGGGCGCCATCCCCGCCGGTGGTTTTGCCGACATAGACGAGCGGGGCGTTCTCGATCAGGCTTCGCAGGCCCGAGGTCACAACGAAATATCCGCCCTCGGCAATCGCAATCCGCCGCTTGCCCCGCATGAACTGCGCGCGCGAACCCTGCGGCACGCGTTCGACCAGCTCGACCGGAGCAAACCAGGCATTGCCGGGATCGTTCGTGCCCGATTCCAGCCCGATATCGAACCACTGTCGGGCAAGGTAGCGCAGCGTCAGCGTCTCACCGGGCGTACCCGGTTCGCGGCCGCCATATTCGTCACTGGACAGAGTGGTGACATGCTGGCGCAGCTGCGCCTCGATCTGCTGGAGCTGGCGCTTGGTGGGTGCCGCAGCGCTGGCCATGAGAGGCAGGATCGAGAGCGCCGCGAGGCAAATTCCCGCCAAACGCCTGCGCTGCCGAAGCCGGACATCGGTGGGGGTAGAGGTGATCATGGCAAGCGGTTCACCCACAACGACTCATCGCTATCCCCGAACGGCCTAACGTGGTCACCTTGCTGGCAAAAGCGGCGGACCTGCGCAAGTTCCCTCTGCCGCGAGGGCAATCTGGCGCTACCCTCTTGCAGGCCGGGCCGGGTTGTGGGCAATCCGTTGCAGGGAACAGGAGACCAGACAATGCGGCTCGATGATTTCGACAATTCGATCGAGGTCGAGGACCAGCGCGGCGGTGGCGGCGGATTTGGCGGACCGGGCGGCAAGATAGGCTGCGGCAGTCTGATCATCGCGCTGGTGGGCGCGCTGGTTTTCGGGATCAATCCGCTGCAGACGCTGGGCACCTTGCAGAACATGCAAGGGTCCGCGCCCCCGCAACCCTTGCCCGGCAAGCCCGGAAGCCTTGCCGAAAGCTGCACGGTCAACGCCTTCAGCCGCGAGAGTTGCAATGCCCTCGCCTCACTCAACAAGACGTGGAGCCCATTGTTCGCCAAGGCAGGAATCGACTTCAAGGCGCCCAAGCTGGTGTTCTATTCGCGCGAGGGGCAATCGGGCTGCGGAGAAGCGCAGAGCGCGATGGGTCCGTTCTATTGCCCGGCGGACGAGGGCATCTACATCGACACCGATTTCTACACCGAGATGGACAAGCAGCTTGGCGCAGGCGGCGATTTCGCGCGGGCCTATGTCATGGCGCACGAATACGGCCACCACGTGCAGAACCTTGTCGGCACCTCGGCGCAGGTGACCGAGGCGCAGCGGCGTAATCCGCCGATGGCCAACCGCTTGTCGGTAAAGCTCGAACTGCAGGCCGATTGCTATGCGGGCGTGTGGGCCGCGCGCAACAAGGACAAGATCGAGCCCGGCGATATCGAGGAAGGCCTGCGCGCTGCGCACCAGATCGGTGATGATACGCTGATGGCCTCGGCCGGGCGCTCTCCGGTAGAATCGGCCTTTACCCACGGCAGCAGCGCCCAGCGCATGGCGTGGCTGCGCAAGGGGCTGGAAACCGGCAACGAGGATGCCTGCGATACGTTCAGCACAGGGTCAGCGCAGGGAACACAATAGGGCCTCAGCCATTGTGATGGCAAAGCGGGGACCAATCATGAAATACAGCCATTTAGCCATCGCCCTCCTGTTCGGAGCGGCGGCCAATACGGCCTCCGCGCAAACGGTGGTCGCACCGTCGAACGTGACGGCCGGGGATGTCGCAGCGTCGCCGCTCGACAACCTCAACCTCAGGAAGGAAGAGATTCCGCCGATCCTGATCGCGGCGCGCGAGGACACCTACGGCGTTTCCGGCATGCGCACCTGCCGCGCGATCGCAGCCGAAGTCGGACGGCTCGACGCCGTGCTCGGACCCGATATCGATGTCGTCACCGACAAGACGCGCGGCGAAAAGCGCGGCAATGCCGTGGGTCAGGTGGCGAAATCGGTGATCAGCAGCTTCATCCCGTTCGGCGGGGTCTTGCGCGAAGTGACGGGCGCCGCCTCGCGCGAGCGGTTGTGGCAGGTGGCGCTCTATGCCGGGGCGAGCCGCCGGGCCTTCCTGAAGGGCTATGGCCAGGCGCGCGGCTGCCGTTATCCGGCGCGCGCGGCAACCGCAGCGCAGCTCGCTGCGCTCCAGGCGGCAGAAGCGACGGGGACCGCAGCGCCTGCGCCCGAGCCAAAGGCCAAGCCCGCCAAGCGCACGAAAGCCCGCCGCCGCCGCTGAAGATCAGTCGCGCGCGCTGGAAAGAGCGTTTGCCACGTCGCGTTCGGCCTTGTCGAGCGCGGCGAGCGCCTGCGCGCGGGCGCCTGCGGGCATGTCCTTCTCGCGCATGACTTCCCTGCGCGCTTCGGCAATCTCCTTCCTCGCCTCGGCAATGCTGGCGCGGGCCTCTGCCATGCTGGCGCGTGCTTCGGCCATGCCTTCGGCGACTTCGCGGTCGATTTCGGCGCGATCCACATAAGGCGCTTCGGGCGGAGTCGGAACTTCGGGAGGAGCAGGCGGCGCAGGGGGTGCAGGCGGTGACGGGGGCGCGGGCGGTGACGGCGGGCTCATGCCGCTGTTCATCGACGACTGCGCCGCGGCCACGCCGCCGAGCGCGAGCAGCGCGGTGCCTGCTGCGATCAGGGTCCATTTGCGAAGATGCATCGGGCAGATCCTCTCGGGGTTCGTTGTCTGATGCCCTCGGTCTGCCCAGCCCTGCCGCCCGCGTCTGCCGCGCTTCGTCAAACGGCAGACAGGAACCGGACGAACGTCGGGCGATCTCCCGTCAGGGCTTGGGCTCGACGATCAGATAGACCCCGGTGGTCTTGCCGATATTGAGGCCCTCGTGCCAATCGATCCCGTCGCTCCACCAGCTGTCTCCGGCCTTCAGCTCGCGCACCACGGTGCCGCTCGCGGTGGTGATGCGCATGGTCGAGCCCTGGAGGATATAGCCCCAATGCGGCGCATGATGGTGCCGTTCATGCCCCCAGCCCGGCGGGAACGTGCAGCGCAGGGTGCGCAGGCGTTCGTTTTCCTTGAGCACGACGCAGACATGCTGGCCCTTCCAGCCCGCCTCAAGCGGATCGGGCAAGGCGCGCGACTCTGGGGCCGCAACGGCAATGGCCGGACCTGCCACGAGGGCAAGCCCGGCCATCAGAAACCATGTCCCACGCCCCATCGCAAACAGGGCGGGCATGATCAGTATACGCGCTTCTTCGGCTTGATGTACGCAACGTCGTCGGTGAGCGTGTATTCATGGACCGGGCGGTAATCGAGCTTCACCGTGCCGCCCTTGCCGCCCCAGCCATCGAACCAGCTGGCGGTGTGCTTCATCCACTCGGCATCGTTGCGCTCGGGGTAATCCTCGTGCGCATGGGCACCGCGGCTTTCCTTGCGGTTCGAGGCCGAATGCATCGTCACGGCCGCCTGCGAGATCAGGTTGTCGAGCTCCAGCGTTTCGATGAGGTCCGAGTTCCAGATCAGCGAACGGTCCGAAACCTTGATGTCCTGCATCCGCTCATAGGTGGCGGCGAGTTTGACCTTGCCTTCGTCCATCAGTTCGTCGGTGCGGAACACCGCCGCATGAGCGGACATCGTGCGCTGCATCTCGATCCGCACTTGCGCAGTGGGCGAGCCGCCATTGGCGTGGCGGAAGGTATCGAGCCGGGTAAGCGCAAGGTCGGCGCTGTCCTTGGGCAGGGCCTTGTGCGACGAACCTGGCTTGATGATCTCCTTGAGCCGCAGACCCGTGGCGCGGCCGAACACGACCAGATCGATCAGCGAGTTGGAGCCAAGGCGGTTTGCGCCGTGGACCGAAACGCAGGCCGCCTCACCCACCGCAAACAGGCCGGGGATTACCGTTTCCGGATTGCCGTCTGCGCCGATGGTCACAACTTCGCCGTGGTAGTTACAGGGGATGCCGCCCATGTTGTAGTGTACCGTCGGCACGACCGGCAGCGGCTGGCGCGTCAGGTCGACGCCCGCAAAGATCTTGCCGCTTTCGGTGATACCCGGAAGCCGCTCGGCCAGAACGCCCGCGTCGATGTGATCGAGGTGCAGGTAGATGTGGTCCTTGTGAGGGCCAACGCCCCGCCCTTCGCGGATTTCGAGCGCCATCGAGCGCGACACGACATCGCGGCTGGCGAGGTCCTTCGCGGAAGGTGCATAGCGCTCCATGAAGCGCTCGCCTTCGGAGTTGGTGAGATACCCGCCCTCGCCGCGCGCGCCTTCGGTGATGAGCACGCCCGCGCCATAGATGCCGGTGGGGTGGAACTGGACGAATTCCATGTCCTGCAGCGGGAGCCCCGCCCGCAGCACCATGCCGCCGCCATCGCCGGTGCAGGTGTGGGCCGATGTCGCGGTGAAATAGCTGCGGCCATAGCCGCCCGTCGCCAGCACCACGGCATGGCTGCGGAAGCGGTGGATCGAGCCATCATCCATGCACATGGCGATCACGCCGCGGCATTCGGGCACGCCGTTCGCACCGGGCTCCATGATCAGATCGATCGCGAAGTATTCGATGAAGAAGTCCGCGTCGTACTTCAGGCTCTGCTGATAGAGCGCGTGGAGCATGGCATGGCCGGTGCGGTCCGCCGCAGCGCAAGTGCGCTGCACCGGCGGGCCTTCGCCCATGTTCTGCATGTGGCCGCCGAACGGGCGCTGGTAGATCGTGCCTTCCGCATTGCGGCTGAACGGCACGCCTGCGTGCTCGAGCTCGTAAACCGCAGCAGGGGCTTCGCGCACCATGTATTCGATCGCGTCCTGGTCGCCGAGCCAATCGGAACCCTTGACCGTATCGTACATGTGCCAGGTCCAGTGGTCCGGGCTGTTGTTGCCGAGGCTGGCGGCGATGCCGCCCTGCGCCGCAACGGTGTGCGAACGCGTCGGAAAGACCTTGGTGATGCAGGCGGTGCGCAGGCCGGCCTGAGCCGAACCCATCGTGGCGCGCAGGCCCGAACCGCCCGCGCCGACGACGACGGTGTCATAGGTATGGTCGATGATCTTGTAGGCAGAATTGGAAGCCATGGCTCAAGCGCCCCCGAGAGCGATGCGCACGACCGAGACGATACCGAAGGCAGCGCCCGCGAACGGCACGATGTTGACGAGAAGCCAGGCCGCGATCTTGCCGCCCTCTTCGTGGATGTAGTCTTCGAGCATGACCTGCACGCCAAGACGCGCGTGCTGGAAGGTGTTGATCATGATCAGGATCAGGGCGGTCGCCGGCAGGGGCTTGGCCGCCCAGGCATGGACCGTGGCGTAATCGTGGCTGGGCATCAGCGCGAGGCTGATCATCAGGAACGGGATCAGCACGAGATTGCCAACCGCCGTCAGCCGCGACGACAGGAAGTGGTGCGTGCCGTGGTGGCTGGAGCCGAGGCCGCGTACGCGGCCGATGGAAGTACCGTTACCCATGAAATGTCCTTGAGAAGGGTATGGATCGCAGGATCGGAAAGAAGGATCAGTGCAGCAGCACGACAGCCCAGAACACGCTGGTTGCCGCCACCGAGAACAGGATCGTGAGCGAGGACCAGCGCGCATTCGCTTCGAGTTCGTAACCTGCGCCGATATCGAGCACGAAGTGGCGGATACCCGTCGCCATGTGCTGGAAAAAGGCCCAGGTCAGGCCGACCAGAACGACCTTGCCGAGAATGGCCGTCACGGTCTGGATGCCGCCGGCGGGTGCGAGCCACACCCAGTCGAGGAACGTCTGATAACTCGCCGGACCGCCCGCCAACGCGCCGATCCACCAGAGCAACAGCGCGAGGCCAACGAAGGCAAGACCGTTGCCCGTGATGCGGTGCAGGATCGAGACCAACATGGCCGGACCCCAGCGCCAGATTTCGAGATGCGGCGAAAGTGGCCTTTTGCCGGGCGCCTGCGCCATAGAACCCCCTAAAATGATTAGCCAAACCTGCCATGCCCTTGGAGCACAGCGCGATGCCGATTCGTATTAGCCCAAATGCCAGTGCGTGCAACTATCGCGGTAGGGCAATCGCGCTGCCCCTGTTGCAGCGGCCCCATTCACTGGTAGAGCGCTCCGCATGGAAACACCTGCCATTCTCGTGACCGGCTCGACGCGGGGCATCGGCGCCGCACTGGCCGAAGCACTTGCCGCCCGCGGTGCCGCTATCATCCGCCATGGTCGCAGCAGCGCCCCCGGCGTCGTCGGTGCCGATCTCGGCGCACCGGCAGCAGCGGAAATGCTGTGGGAACAAGCGCTCGACATGGCTGGCGGCGCGATCGACGTGCTGGTCAACAATGCCGGGCTTTTCGCGGCCAACCCCATCGATGCGTCCGATATCGCCTGGCTTGATGGCTGGGAAGAGACGCTGCGGATCAACCTGACGTCCGCCGCGCAGCTTTCCCGCCTCGCAGTGCGCCACTGGCAGGCGCGCGGTGTGGCGGGGCGCATCGTCCATATCGCCAGCCGCGCCGCCTATCGCGGAGATTCGCCCGCGCACTGGCACTATGCGGCGGCGAAAGGCGGGATGATCGCCATGCACAAGACCATCGCGCGGGGCTATGCCGCGCAAGGGATCCTGAGCTTTGCGGTCACCCCCGGCTTCACCAATACGGATATGGCGGGGGACTATCTCGCCAGCAGGGGCGGCGCCGGCCTCCTCGCCGATATTCCGCTGGGCCGCGTCGCCACGCCGGAGGAAATCGCCGCCATCGGCGTGTTCTGCGCGCTCGATGCGCCGCCGAGCATGACCGGCGCGGTGATCGATGCCAATGGAGCCAGCTTTGTTCGCTAGGGCGCTCACCATGGCGGTGCTCGCGCTGGCCCCGGGCCTTGCGCTCGCCAAGCCCGCCAAGGCAGGGCCGGACCGCGCCGCGACGAAGGCTCTCGTGCAGCAGTGCGAAGGCAAGGAAGATTTTTCCGCCCCCGCACCGACCGCCCGGCTTTACGCCAACACATACTACGTGGGCACCTGCACCGTCAGCGCGCTGCTGATCACCTCGCCGCAAGGCCATGTCCTCGTCGATGCGGTGACCGAGCAGGCCGCGCCCGCGATCCTCGCCAATATCCGCGCACTGGGCTTCAAGCCCGATGATGTGCGCTGGATCGTGACCAGCCATGAACACTTCGACCATGTTGGCGGGCTTGCTGCGCTGAAGCAGGCAACCGGCGCGAAGGTCGCGCTCAGCGCAGCGGCGGCGGCCGTGCTGGCCAAAGGCAAAGTCGATCCGGCGGATTCGCAGGCCGGCTGGCTCAAGGAACACGATTTCGCGCCCGTGAAGGCTGATCGCATTGTCGCGCCGGGCGCGGTGGTAGCGGTTGGCCCACTGCGCCTGACCATGACGGCAACGCCCGGCCACACGGCCGGCTCCAGCAGCTGGACCTGGCAAAGTTGCGCCGGGAAACAGTGCCAAACCGTTAGCTATATCGACAGCATTTCCGCGCTGGCCGCCCCGCCCTATCGCTTCAGCGACCACCCCGAAGTTGTCGCCCGTTTTCGCCGCACGTTTGCAGCCATAGCGGCGCGGCGCTGCGGCATTCTCGTCACGCCTCACCCCTCGGTCAGCCATTTGTTCGAGCGGATGCTGGGCGATGAACCGCTTGCTTCTCCCGATGCTTGCCGCAGTTATGCGGCGATGGGCCGCAAGGGGCTCGATGCCCAGCTCGCCAAGGAAACAACCAAGTGAGCTGGAAAATCACCGTCCGCGCCGCAGCCGAAATCGTGCGCGCAGCCCTCGTCGCGCATGAGGACGCCGAGGACTGGGACTACGCCATCGTGCTGGGCGGCGGGCAGATCGCTCCGGACGAGCCCGATGCCTGGCAGCTTGAAGCGTGGCTTGAACACAAGCCGACCTTCGCGGACAAGGCCGCCATTGGCGCGCTGTTTGCCGATGAAACGCCCGAACTGATCATCGAGGAACTGGCCGACGCCGACTGGGTCACGCTCAGCCAGCAGAATGTGGAGCCGATCCACGAGGGGCCATTCCACGTCCGCACCCCGGACCATCCGCCGGTTCCGGGCCTGCGGGACTTCGTCATTCCGGCCAGTCAGGCGTTCGGCACCGGCCACCATGAGACGACCTCGGGCTGCCTCGCCATGCTGGCGCATATCAAGGCGCAGGGCCTGATGGTCCGCAACCTTGCCGATATCGGCACCGGCACCGGCCTGCTGGCCTTTGCCGCGCTGCATCTGTGGCCGCGCGCGCGGGCGACGGCGAGCGATATCGATGCGGTCTGCGGGCCGGTCGTGGCGGAGAATGCCGCGCTCAACGGGATTGCGCTGGGCGATGGCCCCGGAAAACTTGCGATGGTGATCGCGCCGGGCATGGAGCATCCCCTGCTGCGCGCCGCTGCGCCCTACGATCTGCTGATCGCCAATATCCTCGCCGGGCCGCTTGCCGAACTGGCACCCGATTTCCGCAAGGTCGTTGCGCCCGGTGGCAGCGTGCTGCTGGCGGGGCTGCTCACAACGCAGGAACCGACCGTGCGCGCCGCCTATACCCGCGCGGGCTTTTCGCTGCGTGCGCGCATGCAACGCGGCAACTGGTCGATCCTGTGGCTCAGGCGGCGGACAGCGCGCTGAGCAGCAGCGCCAGGGCATTGCTGGTGAAGGCGATCATGTTGGCGAGCCGGTCGTCGTGCCCGGTCTCGACAATCATCGCCGCCTCGTAGTCCGGCCCCACTACCGCAGCGGCACTGGTGCCCGATGCCACGCCCAGCGGGTGGACGCCCGGCCCTGCCGCGCCGGTTTCCGCCACACCCCAATCGCTTTCGTACCGCGCCCGGATGAGCCGCGCCTGCGCCAGCGCATAGGCCTCGGTCGCCGAGGTCAGCCCGCGCAGGGAGCCCGGCTCGTGCCCCAGCACGAGGCGGCGGCCCTTGAGCGTGTAGATCACCCCGCCGCCGCGATAATAGGCCGAAGCACCCGGCATCGCGAGCAGCGCGGCGGAAATGAGCCCGCCCGTTGCGCCATCGACGACAGCGATCGACTGGCCACGCGCCTTGAGGAGCTTGCCGGCTTCAGTGCCGATGGGCGTGAGGTCTTCGAAGGTCATGTCTGGTTTATCCCGCTGCCTTGACGATCTCGGCCCAGGCCGCCTCGTCGATCACTTCGATGCCGAGCGCCGCGGCCTGCTTGAGTTTCGAGCCGGCACCCGGTCCTGCCACGACCAGATCGGTCTTGGCCGAAACCGAGCCCGCTGCCCGCGCGCCGAGTGCCTCGGCCTGCGCCTTGGCCTCGTCGCGGCTCATCGTTTCCAGCTTGCCGGTGAACACCACTGTCTTTCCCGCAACCGCGCTGGCCTTGGTCTCGACGATATAATCGGGCGGTGAGACTTCGCAGAGCAGGTCGTCCCACACCGCCACATTGTGCGGCTCGTGGAAGAAATCGCCAAGTGCCTCGACCACCACGGGGCCGACGCCTTCGATTCCGAGAAGTTCCGCCACCGCTTCGGCATCCTCTGCCTTCGCCCGCATCGCCACATCGCGCAGCGCGGGGAGCGTGGTGAAGCGCTTCATCAGATCGCGTGCCGTCACCGCGCCGACATGGCGGATGCCGAGCCCGAACAGCAGCCGCGCCGCATCTGGCGTGCGCTTGGCCTCGATGGCAGCGAGCAGGTTGTCCACAGACTTGTCCTTCCACCCCTCGCGCCCGACGATCTCGTCACGGCGGCGGCGAAGACGGAAAATGTCGGCGGGGCTCTCCAGCCAACCGAGCCCGAAGAACTCGATGACTGTCTTCTCGCCCAGTCCCTCGATATCGAGCGCGGCGCGGCTCACGAAGTGCCTGAGCCGCTCGACCCGCTGGGCCGGGCAGATCAGGCCGCCAGTGCAGCGCACATCGACTTCGCCTTCCTCGGCCACGGCTTCGGACTGGCATTCCGGGCAGTGATCGGGGAACTGATAGGCCTCGCGCGGCTCTTCGCGCGTCAGGTTATCGACAACTTGCGGGATCACGTCACCCGCGCGCTGGAGCACGATGCGGTCGCCGACGCGCAGGCCCAATCGCCCGATCTCGTCGCGGTTGTGCAGCGTGACATTGGTGACGGTAACCCCGCCCACCAGCACCGGACGCAAGCGGCCGACCGGAGTCAGCTTGCCCGTGCGCCCCACCTGAATGTCGATCGCCTCGATCACCGTCTCGGCGCGCTCGGCGGGAAACTTGCGCGCAAGGCCCCAGCGCGGTGCCTTGGCGACGAAGCCGAGCCGCTCCTGCCAATCCAGCCGGTCCACCTTGTAGACCACGCCGTCGATATCATAGGGCAGCCCCGGCCGCCGCGTGCCGATGGTGCGGAAGTGTTCGACCATCGCCGCGACCGAACCGCAGCGCACCAGCAGTGGCGAAACCGGCACGCCCCAGGCCGCGATCTGCTGCATCACCTCGTACTGCGTCTCACCCGGCACCGCGCTCGCCGCGCCCCAGCCATGGGCGAGGAAGCACAAGGGCCGGCTCGCCGTGACGTTCGCATCCTTCTGGCGCAACGACCCCGCAGCGGCATTGCGCGGATTGGCGAAGAGCTTCTCGCCCTTCTCCTCTTGCGCCGAGTTCAGCGCCGCAAAATCGGCCTTGGCCATATAGACCTCGCCGCGGATCTCGAACACGGCGGGGGCATCGCCCGCCAGCACCTGCGGAATATCGCGGATATGCGCGACGTTGGCCGTCACATCCTCGCCAACCTGCCCGTCGCCGCGCGTGGCGGCGCGTACCAACCTGCCGTTTTCATAGCGCAGCGAGCAGGAGAGGCCGTCGATCTTGTCCTCGGCGGTCATCACCACATCTGCATCGGGCGAAAGCGCGAGGAAACGCCGCACGCGGGCAACGAATTCCTCGACTTCCTCATCCGAAAAGGCGTTGTCGAGGCTCATCATGCGAACTTCGTGGGTCACCTTGCCAAGCGGCGAGGCGACCACTTCATGCCCAACCTTGCGGCTGGGGCTGTCTTCGCGGATCAGGTGCGGGAATGCCGCCTCAAGCTCGGCATTGCGGCGCACGAGCGCATCGTATTCGGCGTCGCTGATCTCGGGCGCGTCCTGCGCATGATAGAGCCGGTCATGATGCGCGATCTGGCGCGCAAGGCGCATCAGTTCGTTGGCGGCATCAGCTTCGGACATGGTCATGGCTCGGCCCTCCCCAGCACTGTCACCACCAGCGAAATCCGTGCGCGGAAGCCGAGCGATTCGTAAAGCCGGATCGCGTGGGTGTTGTAGGCATAGCTGTGCAGGAACGGCGTATCTCCGCGCTCGGCAAAGCCTGCCAGCACGCGGCGGATCATCCGGCCGGCGAGGCCCCTGCCCTGCCGGTCCGGCGCGGTGCAGACGCCGCTCAGTTCGGCCAGGCCGGGCGCGGGGCGCATGCGTTCGCCAGCCATCGCGATCAGGCGGCCATCCTCGCGCAGACCGTAGTAGGGGCCATAGCGGTGGGTGTGCGAGCGCCAGGGGCCGGGCTGCGTTTCCAGCGCAAGCGCACTCATCTCGGGCGCATCCGCTTCGCCGAGCAGCAGCAGTTCAGGATCAACGACGAAGGTCTCGAGCGGACCATCGGCTATCATCTGCAGCAACGGCGCGGTGCGCAGCACGCGAGTTCCGGGCGGGGCGACTTGCTCCGCGCCTTCCAGCAGCCAGATTTCGTCATCACTGCTCGTCAGGAGCCCCGCGAGTTCCGCTTCGTGCCCCGGCGCGGCGGCAGCGAAAGGGCCATAGGTCGGGTCGATCCGGCAGACCGTGCCGCGCACCACGGCAAGCGCGGCCTGCGGGCCATTGAGCAGCGACCAGATCGGGCGGTCAAGCGAATGCGCGTCCATGGGGAGGCGGCTCAGGCCTGTTCGAGCAGGCGTTCGGCCTGCGCGCGCGCTTCGGGCGTGATCTCCGCGCCGGAGAGCATGCGGGCGATTTCCTCCTGCCGCCCGCCCGCATCGAGCTGGACGACGGAAGTGCGCGTGACAGTGCCTTCGGAAGACTTTGCAATCAGGTAATGCGCCGTGCCGCGCGCGGCCACTTGCGGGCTGTGCGTGACTGCCAGCAACTGCCCGCCCGCCGCAAGCCGCGCAAGGCGCTCGCCGATCGCGCTGGCAACCGCGCCGCCGACGCCGCGGTCGATCTCGTCGAAGATCACCGTCGCCGCGCCGCCCTCTTCGGCCAGCGCGACCTTGAGCGCGAGAATGAAGCGCGAAAGCTCGCCGCCAGAGGCGATCTTGGCGAGCGGCGCGAAGTCCGCGCCGGGGTTGGTCGAGATCAGGAACTCGGCGGCATCGACACCATGCGGGCCCCAGCGATCCTCCGGCAGGCGCACGACCGCGGTGCGGAAGCGCGCGGCATCGAGCTTGAGCGGGGCCAGTTCGGCCGCCACCGCCGCATCTAGCCGCCGCGCCGCCTCGGCCCGGGAGACCGAGAGGCTTTCCGCCTTGGCGCGGTAATCGAGGCCTGCATCCTGCGCGGCGCGGGCGAGGCCGGCAATCGAGGCCTCACCACCCTCGATCTGATCGAGCGCGGCGCGCATTTCGGCCATGCGGGCGGGAAGCTCGTCAACGCTGCAACCATGCTTGCGGCCTGCGGCGCGCAGATCGAACAGCCGCGTTTCGATCCGGTCGAGCAGCAGCGGATCGTGCGAGAGGGCTTCGGCGGCTTTCTCCAGCTTGTCCTCGGCCTCGCTCGCCTCGATCACCGCGCGGTCGAGCGCTTCCATCGCCTCGGTCAGCAAGGGGTGTTCATGCGCGATCCGGTCAAGCCGGCGCGAGGCGCTGCGCAGGGTTGCGAGCGCCGAATCGGAGCCGGTCCACAGGTGCTGCAGCTCGGCGAGATCGCCCGAAAGCCGCTCGCCCTTCTGCATCGACGCACGTTGCTGCGCGAGTTCGGCTTCCTCGCCAACTTCGGGCGCAAGCTGCGCGAGCTCCGCGAGATGGGCGACCAGCAGGTCCTGCTCCGCCGATGCCGCAGCAAGGCGGGCCTGCGCTGCGGCCAGCGCATTTTCCGCCGCGCGCCACTTTTCCCAGGCCGCGCCGACTTCGCTGACGTCGGCCCGCGCATAGCGATCCAGCAGCGCACGGTGCCCCCGCGCGTTGACGAGGCCGCGATCATCGTGCTGGCCGTGGAGCTCGACCAGACTACGCGCGAGCTCCCGCAGCAGCGCAACGCTGACTGCCTGATCGTTGACGAAGGCGCGGCTGCCGACCGCCCCTGCACCGCTCGCCCCGCCTTCCGCGCGCAAACGGCGTCGGATGATCAGTGGTTCGCCCGGCTCCACCGCGATCTCGGCTTCGGCCAGCGCCGAGGCCAGCGCATCGGGCAACCGTGCGAACTCGAATGTCGCGGTCACGCTCGCCTCATCCGTCCCGGCGCGGATCAGCCCGCCATCGGCACGATCACCGAGCACGAGACCCAGCGAATCCAGCAGGATCGACTTGCCCGCACCCGTCTCGCCGGTGAGCACGCCAAGCCCGCGCCCGAACGCAAGGTCGAGCGCTTCGATCAGGACAACATTGCGAATGGACAGACCCGTAAGCATCGCCGCCGATCCTTACCCAGTCCGCCGCCCCGCGTCACCCTGCTCGCGAGGAGAACGCACCATGTTGGCAAAGCTGTGGATAAACCCGGGCATTGGGGCGTTGTAAGACAGTGGCATGACAGGGTGCAACGTGGACGACATGCGATCGTGACAGGGATCCGGCTCAGTTAGCAAACTGATAGGGATCTCGCCGATGACGCGCCGCGCACAGGCCTGGGGATTTTCCCCCGCTGCCACCGAACTTGTCAGGTCCATTCCCGCCTGGCTCGATCTGCCAGAGCCGCGGGGATTCCGCCCCAAGCGCAAGGTGCGCACGGTGTGGGTTTCCGACATTCACCTCGGCACGCGCGGCTGCAACGCCGAGATGCTGCTCGATTTCCTCGCCTCGATCGAATGCGAGACGCTTTATCTGGTGGGCGACATCGTCGACGGCTGGCGACTCTCGCGGGGGTGGTACTGGCCGGACGCGCACAACGAAGTGGTGCGCCGCGTGCTCAAGATGGCGCATCGCGGCACCCGTGTGGTGCTGATCGCGGGCAACCATGACGAGATGTTGCGGCCTTACGCGGGCATGAGCTTTGGCGGGGTGGAAATCGCGCTGGAAGCAGTCCACCTGACGGCGGACGGGCGCCGCCTGCTGGTGACGCATGGCGACAAGTTCGATGGCGTGGTGCTCTATGCCCGCTGGCTCGCCTTCCTCGGGGATCAGGCCTATTCCGTGCTGCTGCGTGCCAACCGCTGGTTCAACGCGGTGCGCCGCCAGTTCAAGCTGCCCTACTGGTCGCTCTCCGCCTACCTCAAGAAGCGAGTGAAGAACGCGGTGCAGTTCGTCTGCGCGTTCGAGGAAGCCGTGGCCCACGCCGCGCGCGACATGGACGTCGATGGCGTCATCTGCGGGCACATCCATTGCGCCGAGATACGCCAGATCGGCGACGTGACATACTATAACGACGGCGACTGGGTCGAAAGCTGCACCGCGCTGGTCGAGGATCACGCCGGTGCGATCACGATCGTCGATTGGGCGGCCATCTGCTTTGAAGAAGCCTTCGCCAAGAGCACCCAGGACGCGGCCGAACCCTCGCGCATCAAGGAAGACGCATGAAAATCGCCCTGTGCACCGATGCGTGGCACCCGCAGGTCAACGGGGTTGTCCGCACGCTGGCCACCACCATCGAGCGGGTGAATGCGCGCGGGCACGAGGTCATGCTGGTCACGCCGAACCAGTTCTTTACCTTCGGCCTGCCCGGCTACCGCGAGATACGCCTTGCAATGCTGCCGCGCTTCCGCACCCGGCGGATGCTGCGTGATTTCGATCCCGATATCGTCCACATCGCCACCGAAGGCCCGATCGGCTGGGCGGCGCGGGGCTGGTGCAAGGCGAATGGCGTGCCCTTCACCAGCGCCTTCCACACGCGCTTTCCCGATTATGCCGCCGTCCGCACGGGGCTCAGCGCTGACCGGTTCTGGCCGATCATGCGGCGTTTCCATGCGGCGAGCCATGCCGTGCTGGTGTCGACGCCGACGCTTGCGGCCGAACTTGCCGGCCATGGCCTTTCGCAGGCGACGCCGTGGTCGCGCGGGATCGATGCGAACCTGTTTCACCCCGGCCATGCGCCGCTGGATGTGCTGGCCGATTTGCCGCGCCCCATCATGCTCAACGTCGGCCGGGTCGCGGTCGAAAAGAACCTCGTTGCATTCCTCGATGCCGATGTTCCGGGCACCAAGGTGGTGGTCGGCCATGGCCCCGATCTTGCGCAATTGCGGGCACGCTATCCGCAGGTGCGCTTCCTCGGCGCGCTTTCGGGCACGCCGCTGGCACAGGCCTATTGTTCGGCCGACGTGTTCGTTTTCCCGAGCCGGACCGATACCTTCGGCCTCGTCATGATCGAAGCCATGGCCTGCGGGCTGCCGGTGGCTGCCTATCCGGTGCCGGGTCCGATCGACGTGGTCGGCGTGAACGGCCTCGGACCGGACGGCAATCTCCCGCAGCCGGTCGGCGCGCTGGAGGAGGATCTCGCCAAAGCCATCACAGCCGCGCTGGCCTGCAGCCGCGAAGCGGCAGCGGCGCACGGCGGCAGCTACAGTTGGGACCACGCAACCGACCAGTTCCTCGGCGCGCTCGGCAGCGCCGTGCGGACCCGCACCATCAGCAGAGCGGCGTGATCAGCCGCCCTGCAATCAACTGGCGGTGGTACCGGGCGCCTTCTCGTTCATGAGCTTGTAGGCGCGCTCGTACCATTCGTTGCCCGGATAGTTGCTGCCGAGTACAGCCGCCGCCTTCTGCGCCTGTTCTGGAAGGCCCAGCACGAGGTAGCTTTCGACGAGGCGATAGAGCGCCTCGGGCGTGTGGCTCGTCTGCTGGTACTTCTCGACCACGGTGCGGAAGCGCAAGGTGCCCGCGAGCCACTTGCCGCTGCGCTGATAAAAGCGGCCGATCTCCATTTCCTTGCCGGCAAGGTGATCGTTGACGAGATCGAGCTTGAGCCGCGCATCGATGGCGTAGGTCGTGTTGGGATAGCGGCGCGAGACTTCGGTCAGCGCGGTCAGCGCCTGCTGGGTGATCTTCTGGTCGCGCGTAACGTCGCTGATCTGCTCGTAATAGCACAGGGCGACGAGGTAGTAGGCGTAAGGCGCGTCCTTGTTGCCGGGATGGATTGAAAGGAAGCGCTGCGCGGACTGCACCGACTTCGCATAGTCGCGCGCGGCGTAGTAACTGAACGCGCTCATCAACTGGGCGCGGCGGGCCCAGGGCGAATAGGGATGCTGGCGCTCCACTTCGTCGAACAGCGCCGCGGCCTGCTTGGCATCGCCGCGATCGAGCCGATCCTTCGCCGCAGCATAGAGCGTATCGACGTCGCGCGCGACGTAGGCGACATCCTTCTTCGCCTTGGTGCCCGCACAGCCGGCGGTGAGCCCGAGCAAGGCGGTGGCGGCGGCGAGTGCGAGGAGGCGCAGCGGGCTGCGACCATGGCTGACGTCTGAGACTGAGGCGATCATGGCGGTGCTATAGCCAGCAGGCGACTGAACGCCAAGTGAAGTTCGCCGCTTTTGCCGCTTCGCTTACGCGGCCTGTTCCTCGAACGGCGGTACGAGCGTTATCGGATCGGCGAGCGTGATCCTGTCGAGCATCGCGGCCATCTCATCGCGCAGCTGCAGCATCAGGCCGCGCAGGCGGCAATCGGCTTCGGGCAGGCAATTGTTGCAGGATTCGTGCGCGTTGCGGCTGGCGCAAGGCGTGAGCGCGAGGCTGCCGCGCGTGAGCCGGATGATATCGCCATAGCGAACATCAACCGGCGGCAGCGCGAGTTCGTAGCCCCCTTCCCGGCCGCGATGCGAGATCACGATGCCCTCGCGCGCCATCTCTGACAGGATGACGGTGAGGAACTTGCGCGGGATGTTCTGCGCTTCGGCAATCGCGTCAAGCCGCACCGGCCCCTGCCCGAACGTATCGGACAAGTGCTGGAGGGCGCGGATCGTGTAACGCGTCTTCTGCGATAGCATGGCCCCAATTTGAGCCGAGGCGAGCGAAAGTCAACTCCGGGAGTAGAAATACCCCCATCCGCCGTTATCCTACAACAGGCGTAACCGGACGGACCGCGAAGACGCCGAAAGCGACAATCACGCCGTAGCACAGCGCTGGGAGCACGAGCGCCGTGGTAAGGCTGCCGGTCGCATCGGCCAGCGCGCCGGTCGCGAGTGGGACAACCGCGCCGCCAAAGATCGCGACGTTGATGATGCCCGAGCCATCCGCCGCGCGCTTGCCCAGACCTTCACAGGCCAGCGTGAAGATCGTCGGGAACATGATTGAGTTCATCAAGCCGATGGCGAGCAGGCTGTAGGCCGCGATGAGGCCCGATGTGTGGGTCGAAACCGCCAGCAAGGCGATGGCGCCCGCAGCGCAGCCGGCCAGCGTCTTTGCAGGGCTGACCACGCGCAGCAGCGCCGAGCCGATGAAGCGGCCGACCATCGCGCCGAACCAGTACTTCCAGATCTCGCCGCCCGCCGCCTCGTGATCGATGCCCATGACGGAGGGGAGCGCAAGGTAGTTCACGATGAGCGAGCCGATCGAAACCTCGGCGCCGACATAGAGAAAGATGCAAAGCGCGCCGAAGCCGAAGCGCGGACGCGACAACAGCGCCAGGCTGGCGGCCAGCGAGCTATCCTCGTGGCGTTCACCCTTCAGGCGGTTGCGGTTGGCCCAGACGACTGCGGCGACCAGCGCGAGGCTGACGGCGAGGCCGATGTAGGTGTTGACCACAAGGCGGCTCTCGGTGACGCGGTAGGCATCGAGCGCAGGGCCGACCAGCTGATCGACCTTCACGTCCTTGATCTTGCCAAGGATCACGCTGGCGCCGATCAGCGGAAAGAGCACGGTGCCGAGCGAGTTGAACGCCTGCGCAAACGTAAGCCGGCTGCTGGCGGTGCGCGCGGGGCCGAGCAGCGAGATCAGCGGGTTCGAGACGACCTGAACCAGCACCACACCGCTTGCCAGGATGAACAGCGCGAAGAGGAACAGTACGTAGAGCGCGCTTTGCGAGGCCGGGATGAACAGGAGGCAGCCCGCCATCATGGTGAGCAGGCCCACCGCCGCGCCGCGCATGTAGCCGATGCGCTTGACCAGCCAGGCACCCGGCACGCCGATCACGGCATAGGCAGTGAAGAAGCAGAACTGCACCAGCATGGCCTGGGTGTAGTTGAGCGTGAAAAGGTCCTTGAGTTTCGGAATGATCACATCGTTGAGCGAGGTGATGCCGCCGAAGAGGAAGAACAGCGCCATGACGAAGATGCGCAGTTCGGGCGCATCGATATTGCCGGCATCGGTTGCGGAAGCGGAATCAGCGGCGGCTGTCGGGGCCATGGCCATGGGGTCTAACTCTCCTTGCGGCCGATTATCCGCCGGCCCTGCCGCATCGTTTGTGCCAAGGCGCGCGGGAAAGTCCACCTGCTCTTGCGGCGCATACGTATCGCCGTCGTGGACAAAATCGCAGGAAGATCGCGCGATTTCCGCAGCTTCATACGACAAGCCCCGCTCCGACACAGTCGAAGCGGGGCTGAAAAGTGAACGTTATCAGCGATGTCTTACTTCGCTGCCACCTTGAGGTAGGCGATGACATCGGCGCGGTCCTGCGGGTTGCTGAGGCCCGGGAAAGCCATGCGCGTGCCGGGGACATACTTCATCGGAGCGGTAAGGAACGCATCGAGCGTGTCCGGACCCCAGGTAACGCCCTTGCCCTTCATGCCCGCCGAGTAGCTGAAGTTGGCGAACGTGCCCGCCTTGCGACCGACAACGCCCTTGAGGCTGGGCCCCATGCGGATCGCGCCGGTGTTGAGATCGTGGCAGGCCGCACAGCGGGCGAAGACCGTCTTGCCGCGCGCCGCATCGCCCGCCGGACCCGCCGCCTGTGCTGCACTGGCCGCAGTGAGAGCGGCAAGCGTCGCTGCGCCGAGCGCGATGAAACCAAGACCCGTCTTCGAAATCGTCATGAGAAACTCCCCTGTATGACCATCATCCGTTTAGGACAAGCGGCCTGTATCCGAGCTTAATGTCCTGTTTGTCTGCGTGAAAGGCTCAGGTCCGGTTCGGTGCCGAAAGGTAGACCTTGATGATGAGCCGATAGAGCTCCGAACGTTCGTCCGCCGTGAGCGGGCTGAGCAGCTCGGCCTCGTCCGTAAAGATGATCTCGCGCGCGGCGGTGAGCGTTGCGGTGCCGGTCTCGGTGATCCACAGTCCGCCGGCGCGGCGATCGAGCTTCGAGGGTTCGGACACGAGATGCCCGTTCATGGTCAACTGACGCACGAACTGGTGAACGGTGGGCCGCTCGATCTTGAAGAAGCGTGAGAGATCAGATTGCTTGACCCCCGGGTTGGCGTTGACAAGCCAGAGGATCGCGACCTGCTTCGGCGTGACTTTGAACGATTCCAGCTGGCGTTCGAGCCGCGAGAGCAGCAGCGTGTTGATCGTGCCGACATGGATGCCCAGCACCTGATCCAGCCCGTCAAGATCCAGACCGGGCGTGACGGCCTGCCGGCTGAGAGGCGCTGGGCGCGTCACTGTTTCGGTGGACCTCGTTGTCTCGATCGACAAAAGCGGGCCTTTCTGTCTCGCTGGGGCTGTCTGCAGCCGTTTCCTTAAGGTGCGACGCAGCCTGACGCAAATCTTTGTCGCAGTGCAGCGTGAAACGATTGCGATTGTCGGCAGAGACCCAGCGAGCAGGCGCGCTTCAGTGTCTGATCAGGTAATCGAAGGCCGAAAGTGCGGCCTTGGAGCCCTCACCCATCGCAATCACGATCTGCTTGAAGGGCACGGTGGTGACGTCACCCGCCGCGAACACGCCGGGCAGGCTGGTCGCCAGATGGCTGTCGATCTCGATCTCGCCCCGGTTCGTCATGGCAAGCGCGCCGTGCAGCCATTCGGTGTTGGGGACGAGGCCGATCTGCACGAAGATCCCTTCGAGTTCGACCGTGTGGACTTCGTCAGTCTTGCGGTCGCGGTAGACGAGCCCGGTCACCTTCTCGCCGTCGCCGGTCACTTCGGTGGTGAGCGCCGAGGTGATCACGGTGACATTGGGCAGGCTGCGCAGCTTGGTCTGCAGCACCGCATCGGCGCGCAGTTCGCTGTCGAACTCGATCAGCGTGACATGGGCGACAATGCCGGCAAGGTCGATCGCCGCTTCGACACCAGAATTGCCGCCACCGATCACCGCGGTGCGCTTGCCCTTGTAGAGCGGGCCATCGCAGTGCGGGCAATAAGCGACGCCCTTGTTGCGATACTCGTCCTCGCCCGGCACGCCGATCTGCCGCCAGCGTGCGCCGGTGGAGAGGATGACGGTCTTCGCGCGCAGGCTCGCGCCGCTTTCCAGCTCGACCGTGGCGAGGCCATCGCCGTTGGCGGGCTTGAGACCGACCGCTTTCTGCAGGTTCATCACGTCGACATCGTAGTCCTTCACGTGGCTCTCCAGCTGCGCGACAAGACGCGGGCCTTCGGTGTGCTGGACCGAGATGAAGTTCTCGATGCCCATAGTATCGAGCACCTGCCCGCCGAAGCGCTCGGTGACGACACCGGTGCGGATGCCCTTGCGCGCGGCGTAGATCGCCGCCGCAGCCCCGGCCGGCCCGCCGCCGACGATCAGCACATCGAACGGATCTTTGGCAGCGATCTTTTCCGCCGCGCGGGCGACGGCGCCGGTATCGAGCTTGGCGACGATCTGGGCAAGGTCCATGCGGCCCTGACCGAACAGTTCGCCGTTCAGGAACACCTGCGGCACAGCCATGATCTTGCGCCGCTCGACTTCTTCCTGGAACAGCGCGCCATCGATGGCGACATGCGTGACGGCCGGATTGAGCGCGGCCATGATGTTGAGCGCCTGCACGACATCGGGGCAGTTCTGGCAGGTGAGCGAGAAGAACGTCTCGAAGTGCAGCGGGCCTTCAAGACCGCGCACGGTTTCGAGGAGATCCGCCTCTTCCTTGGGCGGGTGGCCGCCAACGTGCAGCAGCGCGAGGATCAGCGAGGTGAACTCGTGCCCGAGAGGCAGGCCAGCGAAGGTGACGCGCGGTGCTTCACCCACGGCGCCGATGGCAAAGCTGGGGCGGCGGACATCTGTGCCGTCGAAGCGCGCGGTGACCTTGTCCGAAAGGACCGCGATTTCCTCGACGAGGCCGCGCATCTCGTCGCTCTTTGCGCCCTCGCCAAGGCTGGCGACGAGCTCGATCGGGCGGCGCAGGTTGCCGAGATAGGTCTTGAGCTGGGCGGTGGTGGCGGTGTCGAGCAGCGACATGGGCGCAGGTTCCTTGAAATCAGCAGGGCAATCAGGGGGGGCAATCAGCAGGCAGGCGGGTTCGTTCGCGCCGGAGCGAATACCGGCGCGCGGGGAAGACATGTGCGAGCAAAACGAGGCCGGGCGGCGGCGGAGGGGGAGGGAAAGACCGCCGCCCGGCGGGTTGCGAGAGGCCGTGCGGGGGGAGTGCCGGCGCTCTCGCGAAGGGTCATCAGTTAGATCTTGCCGACGAGATCGATCGACGGAGCGAGGGTCTCGCCGCCTTCTTCCCACTTGGCCGGGCAGACCTGGCCGGGGTGCTCGCGCCAGTACTTGGCGGCCTTGATCTTGCGCACGAGTTCAGCCGCGTTGCGGCCCACGCCCTCAGGCGTGATCTCGATCAGCTGGATCACGCCGTCCGGATCGACGACGAAAGTGCCGCGGTCAGCCAGGCCGACGCCGGGGCGCAGGTTGTCGAACGCGTTGGTCAGCGCGTGGTTCTGGTCACCCACGAGGTAGTAGGTGATCTTGCCGATGGCCGGCGAGCTATCTGCCCAGGCCTTGTGGCTGAAGTGCGTGTCGGTCGAGACGCCGAACACTTCGACGCCCATGCCCTGCAGCTCGGCATAGTTGTCCTGCAGGTCTTCCAGCTCGGTCGGGCAGACGAAGGTGAAATCGGCAGGGTAGAAGAAGAACACCGCCCACTTGCCGGCGATGTCTGCCTCGGTGATGTCGACGAACTTGCCTTCCTTGTAGGCCGTGTTGGCGAAGGGCTTGATCGGGGTGTTGATCAGGGACATCAGCTTTCCTCTTTCTGGCGGGCCGGGATGGTCCGCGTGAATGGCAGGGGCGCATTTAGCGCGAGTCGGTACGCGGCGCTAATGATCAATCCTGAGCAGATTGATTGACTGGATCGATCAATGAGGCGCGCGCTGCTCCCTGCCCAAGATGGTTACCGGTGCCGTCGCCATCAACAGGCATTGGGCCGCTCGATGAGCCGAGCTGGTGGAGGAATAAAGCCTGCTGCACCCACGCGCTGATCGGCTAAGGTGCGGCATCTTGCAGCAACCGGATGAGGGAACCACCACGATGGCATCGAACAATCCCTGGCACCACATGCGAAGCGCTGGTGTGGCCGACGATATCGATTTCGAGATCAAGGGGCAGGAACTGCAATTCGTCGAGATCGAACTCGACCCCGGCGAAAGTGCCGTGGCCGAAGCCGGAGCCTTCGTGTGGAAGGACAGCTCGATCGAGATGACCACCGTCTTCGGCGATGGCAGCGCGGACCAGGGCAGCGGCTTCATGGGCAAGCTTCTGGGAGCGGGCAAGCGCCTGCTGACGGGCGAGAGCCTGTTCACCACCGTCTTCACCCACACCGGCCATGGCAAGGCGCGCGTGGCCTTCGCCTCCCCCACCCCGGGCGCGATCCTGCCGCTCAAGCTTTCGGACCTCGGCGGCACGCTGATCTGCCAGAAGGACAGCTTCCTCTGCGCCGCGCGCGGGGTGAGCATCGGGATCGCCTTCCAGCGCCGGATCATGACCGGCCTGTTCGGCGGCGAAGGCTTCATCATGCAGAAGCTCGAAGGCGATGGCTGGGTTTTCGTGCAGATGGGCGGAACGCTCACCGAACGCACGCTGGCGCCGGGCGAGGAACTCCACGTCGATACCGGCTGCCTTGCGGCCTATACGCCGGGCGTGACCTTCGACCTGATTGGTGCGGGCGGGGTGAAAAGCGTGCTGTTCGGCGGCGAGGGCCTGTTCTTCGCGCGGCTGACCGGGCCGGGCAAGGTGTGGATCCAGTCACTTCCGTTCGCGCGCCTTGCCGGACGGATGCTGGCGGCGGCCATGCCTGGCGGCGGGCAGAACCGGGGCGAAGGCTCGGCGCTCGGCGTGCTGGGGGATTTCATTCAGGGCAACAACTGAGCATGGCGGGAGGCGGTTGATGCCGCCCTGGATCCCCGCCTGCGCGGGGATGACAAAGTAAAGATGAGTCTACCCACAAACCTCGTCATTCCCGCGCAGGCGGGAATCCAGAGCAGCACACGCTTCATTTCGGGAAATGCAGGGAGGCGCTGCGGGCACCTCCCCTCGCCTGCGGCCCTCAGAACGTGACCTTCACCGTGCCGCCGAAGGTGCGCGGATCACCGATATTGCCCACGATCAGGCCGGTATTGCCCGGCGCGACCGCAAGCTGATCGTAGTAGTTCACGTCGAACGCGTTGCGGACCCAGCCAAACACGTCGATCCCCTGCTCGGTGCGGAAACCGAGGCGGAAGTTCGAAAGCGCATAGCCATCGACATTGGTATAGGCCGAAGGGCTGGCGTTGGATGACCACGACGACCGGTAGCTGCCGTCGAAGCCAAGATAGACCTGGCCTTCCTTGCCCAGCAGCGTGACCGGCACATTGCCTTCCGCGCCGTAGGAAAACGCCCACTTCGAGACGCCCGGAAGGCGCGAGCCCGAAATGTCGCATTGCGCGGGGCTGATGCCCGGCGTGCCCGCAGGCGCGGTCGGGCCAGTCGGCACGCCGTTCGCATCGAGCGGCTGGGCAGTGCCGCCGGAAAGCTCGGGCGGGCACGGCGCATTGGTGAATTTCACGAACTTGGCATCCGTGTAGGCACCGTTGCCGTAGATGTTGAAGCGCTCGCTGGGGCGGAACGACGCGTCGAACTCGAAGCCCTGCGACCGCGCCTTGTCGGCATTGGCGAGATAGCCCCGGATCAGGCCGACCGCGAAGTTCGAGACCTGCGACTGGTAGTTGCTCACATCGGTGCGGAAGGCGGAGAGGTTGAAGGTCACCTTGCGATCAAGGAACTGGGTCTTGATCCCCACTTCGTAGTGATTCACCGATTCCGGCTTGATCGTGGCCAGATCGAGCAGCGGCACGCCGGTCACGGCATCGGCCGGCACACCGTTGAGGTTGATGCCGCCCGTCTTGAAGCTCTTCGCGTAGGTTGCGTAGAGGTGGACATCACGCGTGACATCCCAGGCAGCGGTCACGTCGCCCGAGAAGTTCCAGTCGCTGAAGTTGGCGAGGAACGACTGCGGGGCCAGCACGGCCAACTGCGCCCGTTCGCGCGCGGTGTTGAGGCTCCTGCCCGCCGCGTCGGACTTGAACACGAGCGTGTTGCCCGCACCATCCGTCACGACCGAGTTATAGCTGCCTTCCTTCTTGTCGTAGTTAAGGCGGAAGCCCGGCTGGATCGAGACCGTGTCGGTCAGCTTGTAGATGATCTTGCCGAAAATCGCGGCGCTGGTGTTCTTGAAGCTGATGTCATTGTTCGCAGTCAGGCCGTCGAGCACGGTCGGATCACGCGACAGTGCATTGCTGGGGGCAATCAGCCACCGGCTGGCAGCGGCGCCCTGCTGCTGGATGCCGCGCGTGCGGATCTTCTGGTAGAACCCGAAGGCACCCAGCGTATAGCCCAGCTTGCCGGTTTCGCCCGAGAGCCGCAGTTCCTGCGAATACTGGTCCTGATGCGAGGGATTGTTCGATTTCGAGGTGATCGGAAGCCCCAGGAAATCACGGTCGTTCGACGGATCCCAATCCCAGTAGCGCCAGGCGGTGACCGAGGTGATTGTGCCGATACCGGTATCGATCTTCGCACGCAGCGAAACCCCGCCGATATCGTTCTTCGCGTGCAGCGGGCTGTCGACGTCGGTCACGCGGTCGAATGCGTTGGTACTCGGCACGGCGTAGTTGAACGCGGCGGCGAGCGCATCATACTGGCGGTTGAGCGGACGCTGGGTGGCGCCGGTGCGCACATAGACCTGCGTGCAGCAGATGGGGTTCTGGTGGCTGTAGTCACCCGCCAGCGTGATCTCGACGCCATTCGACGGCTTCCACAGCAGCTGGCCGCGCAGGCCGAGGTTGTCCTGCGAATTGACCTTGAGGTTCGAGGTCACGTTGAAGATCGTGCCGCGGCGATCCGTGAGCGAGCCGGCGATGCGCAGCGCGACCGTATCGGACAGCGGCGCGGAGAGGGCGGCCTTGGCCTGGAAGAAGCCGAGATTGCCGGCGCTCAGCTCGATGCGGCCTTCGGGTTCGAACGAGGGCTGGCGGCTGGTGATGTTGATCGCGCCCGCCGTGGTGTTCTTGCCATAGAGCGTGCCCTGCGGCCCGCGCAGCACTTCGATCTGCTTCACATCGAGGAAGTCGAACGTGCTGCTGGCGACGCGGGCCATGTAGACGTCGTCGACATAGATGCCCACGCCCTGCTCGATGCCATCATTGGTGAGGCCGAGCGGCGCGCCTAGGCCGCGGATATTGACCGAGGTGTTGCGCGGGTTGGACGAGGTGAACTGCAGCGTCGGGGTGAGTTGCTGGAGGCGGCCGACATTGAACGCGCCGGTTGCGTCGATGTGATCGCCGCCGACGACCGAGATCGCGAGCGGCACATCCTGCGCAGTTTCGGCGCGGCGGCGCGCGGTGACCACGATGGTATCGTTGTCGCTTTGGCCAGTGCCGACCGAGGTGGTCTGGTCAGCCGGTGCCACAGTATCGGCAGTGGTATCGGCGGCAAGCGCCGGAGTGGCGGCAAGCGGCAGAATGGCCGCCCCCGCGAGAAGGAGAACACGCAAAGTCATCGTCGATCCTTTGTCTGGGTCTCACGATGCCTCCGGTGGTCCGGTGGGCGGTGTGATAGGTCTTGGTGGTTGGTTGATCAGGTCAGCTGGGCTTGAGGCGCTTCTTCTCGGTCACGTCGATCTGGACGACGCGGCCCTCATGCACGGTCAGGGCGACCGTGCCGAAACGCAGGCCGGTGAGCGCCTCGCGCACGCTGGCGAGGCTTTCCTCGAGGTGGCGCTGGGCATCGCCATTGCTGGTGCCGGGCGCCTGGTTGGGTGTTGTCATCGGGCTTCTCCTTGGATCTGGTCTCCATCAGCGGTGAACATGCGCGCGCGGTGGGGGTTGAAGCGGATCGTTTCGCCGAGCCGGGGTGCATCGCCGCTGCTCGGCAGATCGAGCTCGACGAACTGGCCGCTTCCTGCGAGCAGCCCTTCGGCCCGCCACACCGCGCCCTTGCGGAACACGTTGTCGACGATCAGCGCCTCGGCGCCGTCTGCCGCGAGGGTGATCTCGTGCGGGCGGAAGTGGATTTCCCCGCCCCCAGAGAGACCTTGGGCGGGCAAGCGGTTGGTTTCGCCCACGAAGTGCGAAACGAAGGGCGTCTCGGGGTTCATGTAGACCGCGTCGGGCGCGCCGATCTGTTCGATGCGGCCCTTGTTCATGACGACGACGCGGTCGGCGAGTTCGAGCGCCTCCTCCTGATCGTGCGTCACGAAGATCGAGGTGAGCCCCACCTGCTTGTGCAGATCGCGCAGCCAGCGGCGCAGGTCCTTGCGAACCTTGGCATCGAGCGCGCCGAAGGGTTCGTCGAGCAGCAGCAGACGCGGTTCGATCGCGAGCGCGCGGGCAAGCGCGACGCGCTGGCGCTGGCCGCCCGAAAGCTGGCCGGGATAGCGGCTGCCGAGGCCTTCCAGCTGGACAAGGCGCAGCAGCTCCTCGGCGCGCGCCTGCCGGGCGGCCTTGGCCATGCGGTGCTTGCCGCGCCGCACGCTGAGCCCGAAGGCGACGTTGTCGGCCACCGTCATGTGGCGGAAAAGCGCGTAGTGCTGGAACACGAAGCCGACATGGCGGTCCGCAACCGGCATGCGCGAGACATCCTCGCCGCCGAGCTGGACCGTACCGCCATCCTGAAACTCGAGCCCGGCGATGATGCGCAGGAGCGTCGTCTTGCCCGAGCCCGAAGGGCCGAGCAGCGCGATGAACTCGCCCGGCGCGACATCGAGATCGATGCCGTGCAGCGCCGGATATTCGCCGAAGCGCTTGGTGATGCCACGAAGGTGAATCAATGCCGTGCTCCTGCATGGAGGCCGAAGCGCCATTCGAGCACCGTCTTGGCGACGAGCGTCACCAGGGCGAGCAGCGCGAGGAGAGAGGCGACCGCGAAGGCGCCGACGAAGTCGTACTCGTTGTAGAGAATCTCGACATGGAGCGGCATCGTGTTGGTCTCGCCCCGGATATGGCCCGAGACAACCGAGACCGCGCCAAACTCGCCCATGGCCCGCGCGTTGCACAGCAGCACGCCGTAGAGCAGGCCCCAGCGGATGTTGGGCAAGGTGACGTGCCAGAACGTCTGCCAGCCCGAAGCGCCCAAGGAGATCGCGGCTTCCTCATCGTCCTTGCCCTGTTCGAGCATGAGCGGGATGAGCTCACGCGCGACGAACGGGAACGTGATGAACACCGTCGCCAGAACGATGCCGGGGACCGCGAAGATGATCTTGAGATCGTGCTCGGCCAGCCACGCGCCGAACAGGCCGTTGGCGCCAAACAGGAGCACGAAGATCAGGCCCGAGACCACGGGAGAGACCGAGAACGGAAGGTCGATCAGCGTGATCAGCAGTGCCTTGCCGGGGAACTGGAACTTGGTGATCGCCCAACTCGCGGCCACTCCGAACACCATGTTGAGCGGGACCGCGATGGCCGCGATGATCAGGGTCAGCCGGATGGCGGCAAGCGCATCGGGCGTGTGCAGCGCATCGAGGAACGGCCCAATGCCCTGCTCCAGCGCCTCGCTGAACACCGCAAGCAGCGGCAGCAGCAGGAAGAAGCCAAGGAAGACGAGCGCGAGGGTGATAAGCGCAGCGCGCGCCAGCGGGCTTTCGGTGGTGGGTGCCATGCTCATGCGCCCATCCTCCGCCGGCTGGCGGCCTGGATCAGGTTGATCAGCAGCAGCACCGCGAACGAGGCGAGCATCATCACCACGGCAATCGCGGTGGCGCCGGCATAAGCGTATTGTTCAAGCTGGGTGACGATCAGCAGAGGCGCGATCTCGGTGCGGCCGGGCATGTTGCCCGAGATGAAGATCACCGAGCCGTATTCCCCCACCCCGCGCGCGAAGGCGAGCGCGAACCCGGTGAGCAGAGCGGGGCCGATGGCGGGGAAGATCACGTGGCGAAAGGTCTGCCAGCGCGTGGCGCCCAGCGTTGCGGCGGCTTCCTCGACCTCGCGGCCAAGATCGGCGAGCACCGGCTCGACCGAGCGGACGACGAACGGCAGACCAATGAAAACGAGCGCGATCGAAATGCCGACCCAGGTGAAGGCAACCTTGATGCCGAGCGGCTCCAGATACTGGCCGATCCAGCCACCGGGCGTATAGAGCGCGGTAAGCGCGATGCCGGCAACGGCGGTCGGCAGCGCGAAGGGCAGGTCCACCAGCGCGCTCACCACCTGCTTGCCGGGAAAGCTGTAGCGCACGAGCACCCAGGCAACGACGAGGCCGAACACCGCGTTGACCAGCCCCGCCATCGCCGCCGTGCCGAAGCTCAGCTGATAGGCGGCCATCGCGCGGGGGCTCAAGCCGACGGCGACGAACTCCGCCCAGCCCATGCCGGCGGCCTTGAGGAAGATCGTGGCGAGCGGGATCAGGACAATCAGCGTCAGCCACGCGAGGGTGAAGCCGAAGCTGAGGCCGAAGCCGGGCAGCACGGACGGCTGCCTCCAGCGCTGGATCGATGCGGACATGGAGCGGCGCGCCTACTTCTTGGCGTAGATGCGGTCGAACACGCCGCCATCGTCGAAGAACGTCTTCTGCGCCTTGGCCCAGCCGCCGAAATCCTTGTCGATGGTGACCATCGGAATCTCGGGGAACTGCGCCTTGAACTGCTGCGCGATGGCCGGATCGCGCGGGCGGTAGAAGTTGTGCGCGATCGCGGTCTGCGCCTCGGGCGTGTAGAGATAGCGAAGATAGGCCTCGGCGACTTCGCTCGTGCCGTGCTTCTTGGCATTGGCGCTGATCACCGCAACCGGCGGTTCGGCAAGGATCGACAGCGACGGCGTGACGATCTCGAACTTGCCCTTGCCGAGCTTCTTCTCGGCGAGGAACGCTTCGTTTTCCCATGAGATCAGCACATCGCCGATGCCGCGTTCGACGAAGGTCGTGGTCGAGCCGCGCGCGCCGCTATCGAGTACGGGCACGTGCTGGAAGAGCTGCTTCACATAGGCTTCGGCTGCTGCATCGGAGCCGCCCGCCTTTCGGCCATAGGCCCAGGCCGCGAGGAAGTTCCAGCGCGCGCCGCCGCCGGTCTTGGGATTGGCGGTGATCACTTCGACACCGGGCTTCACAAGGTCGCCCCAGTCCTTGACGCCCTTGGGATTGCCCTTGCGCACGAGGAACACGATGGTCGAGGTGTAAGGCGCGCTGTTGTCAGGCAGTGCCTTCTGCCAATCGGCCGGGAGCAGCTTGCCCTTCTCCGAAATGGCGTCGATGTCATAGGCGAGCGCGAGCGTGGCGACATCGGCCTCAAGCCCGTCGATGATCGCGCGGCTCTGCTTGCCCGAGCCGCCATGGCTCATGCGGAAGGTGACGTCCTTGCCGGTCTTCTGTTTCCAGAACGCGGCAAAGGCCGGATTGATCGCCTGATAGAGCTCGCGCGTGGGATCGTAGGAGACGTTGGTCAACTCGATTGCGCCGTTCTTGCTGCCCCCACCCGAGCAGCCAGCCAGCATGAGGCCGAGGCCCAACGCGCCCGCAAAGACCGCGCGTCGGCGAAGGGGGCGGCCAAAGGGAAAGGTTGTGTCGCGAGTGGTCATGCTTCGTACTCCCGTTGGCGTCAGCCCCGGGGTGGCCCCCAGCGCGTCGGGTCGTCACTAAACTCAATAAATAAGATAGACATTAGAGTTCTGCTTGGGGGCGACAAAGAGAAGCTTTTGGCTGCGCCGACAGACCTGCTGGCGCGTCCTTACCTTTCGATTCGCCCCCGAATTCCAGCATCAGGTTATCTCAACTCATAAAGTAGAGAATAGGCACGCGCCCAAGCGAGGCAAAATGTCGATGAAATGAGTAGACATTCATTCCTACAACGCGCCTACCCCCCGCGCGGTTCCTGCGCGGCGCGCGCGCAAAGGTCCGGCAAAACCCCCGCGCCCCCCTTGCCTGTCCCGCCCCGCCTCGTGCTATGCCAAGCGCATGTCATCGCACTGTCGCAATCGGCCACCATGCCGCGCCGCGATCCGCCGCACTCCGGCGGACATCGGGGAGAGCATGGACCATGGATGATCCGCAGACGGCGGTAAGCGGCGTTGCAGCAGCAACCAGCCCAGCCGGTGAGGGTGCAGCAAATGCCCCTGCCCCGCCGGCCTATCGCTACTTCAACCGCGAGCTGAGCTGGCTGGCGTTCAACCGCCGCGTGCTCGCCGAAGCGCAGAACCCCAATTATCCGGTGCTGGAGCGGCTGCGCTTCCTCTCGATCTCGGGCAGCAATCTCGACGAATTCATGATGGTCCGCGTCGCAGGCCTCGCCGCGCAAGTCCGGCAGGGGATCGACGAGCTTTCGATCGATGGCCTCACGCCGACCCAGCAGCTGCACGCGGCCTATCGCGGGGTCGAAGAACTGGTGCGCGCGCAGCAGGCGATCCTGGCCGATCTGACCGGCCAGCTGGACGCGGCGGGCATCCGCATCGTCGGGAACCGCAAGCTCGACAAGGTGCAGTCCGACTGGCTGGCGCACTACTTCGAGGAACATGTCTTCCCGGCATTGACGCCGCAGGCGATTGATCCGGCGCACCCCTTCCCCTTCATCAACAACCAGGGCACCGGCATCCTCTTCACGCTTTCGCGGCTGGCGGACGGCGAAGCGGTGACCGAGATGATCCTCGTGCCCCCCGCGCTGCCGCGCTTCGTGCGCATGCCGGGGCAACCGGCCTGCTGGATCAGCATCGAGGAGCTGATCCTGCGCGGTGCGGGCAAGCTCTTCCCCGGTTTCCGCATCCAGGGCCACGGCACCTTCCGCGTGCTGCGCGACAGCGACATCGAGGTCGAGGAAGACGCCGAGGATCTCGTCCGCTATTTCCGCACCGCGATCCAGCGGCGGCGGCGCGGCAAGGTGATCCTGCTGCAGGTTCAGGAAAACTTCGATCCCGAGGCCGAAGCCCTGCTGCGCGACAAGCTGCGGCTCGATCATGCCATGGTGATCAAGGCGGGCGGGCTGCTGGCGATGAACGGGCTTTCGGTGATCGTCGATACCGACCGGCCCGAATTGAAGTTCGAGCCCTACATCCCCCGCTATCCCGAACGCGTGCGCGAGCACGACGGCGATTGCTTTGCCGCGATCCGCACCAAGGACCTCGTGATCCATCACCCGTTCGAAAGCTTCGACGTGGTGGTCGATTTCCTCCGGCAGGCCGCCTCCGATCCGGACGTGGTGGCGATCAAGCAGACGCTTTACCGCGCGGGCAAACAGTCCGCGGTGATCGCGGCGCTGATTGCCGCGGCGGAAGCGGGTAAGTCGGTAACGGCGGTCGTCGAACTCAAGGCGCGCTTTGACGAGGAGCAGAACCTCCACTGGGCCAGCCAACTCGAACGCGCGGGCGTGCAGGTGATCTACGGCTTCGTCGATTGGAAGACCCACGCCAAGGTCTCGATGGTCGTGCGGCGCGAGGGTGATGGCTACCGCACATACTGCCACTTCGGCACGGGCAACTATCACCCGGTGACGGCGCGCATCTACACCGACCTCAGCTTCTTCACCGCAGACCCCAAGTTCGGGCGCGATGCCGGGCTGCTGTTCAACTTCATCACCGGTTATATCGAGCCGAAGGCGACCGAGATGCTGGCGATCGCGCCCATCGGGGTGCGCCGCAAGCTTTATGAATGCATCGACCGCGAGATCGCGCTGGCCGGGGCCGGCAAGCCCGCATCGATCTGGGCCAAGCTCAACGCGCTGACCGACAGCCAACTCATCAACCGGCTCTATGCGGCGAGCAGCGCAGGGGTGGAGATCAATCTGATCGTGCGCGGCATCTGCTGTCTGCGGCCCGGCGTGCCGGGGCTTTCGGAGCGAATTCGGGTCAAGTCGGTGATCGGCCGGTTCCTTGAGCACAGCCGCATCTGGGCCTTCGGCAACGGCGCGCCGCTGCCGAACCGGCGGGCGCGGGTGTTCATTTCCTCGGCCGACGGGATGACCCGCAATCTCGACCGCCGGGTCGAAGTGCTGGTGCCAATCAGGAACCCCACGGTGCACGATCAGGTGCTCGATCAGGTCATGCTCGCCAATCTGCTCGATACCGAGCAAAGCTGGATCCTCGATGCGGACGGCACCTACCATCGTGCCGATCCGGGGCAGACGCCGTTCAACGTGCATCGCTATTTCATGACCAACCCCTCGCTCTCCGGGCGCGGCGCGGCGCTGAGCAAGGGCCGCAAGGTGCCCAAGCTGGCGCTGCGGCGTGGCGGAATGCCGCCCCAGTAACGCCATGACCCGCTTTACCCGCAACTCTGCCTATGTGCCCACCCGGGCGATCATCGACATCGGTTCCAACACCGTGCGTCTCGTCATCTATGGCGGACCGGCGCGCGCACCCGATGTACTGCACAACGAGAAAGTGACCGCGCGGCTGGGCAAGGGTGTGGCCGAAAACGGCAAGCTGGGCCAACGCGCGATGGGTGCGGCGCTGGCGAGCCTGGCGCGCTATCGCACGCTGCTCGATCTGAAGGGCATCACCGAGGTCGATGTCGTGGCGACGGCGGCGGCACGCGATGCGGTGAACGGCCCCCAGTTCCTCGACCAGATCCGCGCGCTCGGCCTTTCGCCACGGCTGCTGAGCGGCGAGGAGGAAGCGATCACCAGCGCGCACGGCGTGATGGGTGCGTTTCCGGGCGCACAGGGCGTGGTGGGCGATCTCGGCGGTGGCAGCCTCGAACTTGTCGATGTCGATGCAGACGGCTGCCGGCACGGTACGTCGCTGCCGTTGGGCACGCTGCGCCTGCCGGGGCTGCGCGCCGGGGGCGAGCGCGCATTCGGGCAGACCATCGCGAGGATGCTCAAGCGCGCGGACTGGCGGGCGGCTCCGGGTTCGACGCTCTATCTCGTCGGCGGATCGCTGCGCGCCTTTGCGCGGCATGCCATGACCATGTCCGGCTGGCCGATCGACGATCCGCATGGCTTCGAGATTGCCGCACCGCAGGCACAGGCGCTTGCCAAGGCGCTTGGGAAACGCAAGCCGGAAACACTGCTGCCGGTGCCCGGGCTTTCAAGCGCGCGCCTTGCCGCGCTGCCCGATACGGCCGCGCTGCTCTTCGTGCTGATCCGCGCGCTGCAGCCGGGGCGGTTGGTGTTTTCATCCTGGGGCCTGCGCGAAGGTGTGCTGTGGGACCGCATGGCACCGGCTGTGCGGATGCAGGATCCGCTGGTCGCGGGTGCGGCCGCCTTTGCGACCGACTACGGCATCTCCGCCGGTACTGGCGCGATGGTGACCGGCTGGACCGCTGCGGCAAGGCTGCCTGCTGCAGCAGCCGGGACGGAGCACCTGCGCCTTACCGCTACGATGCTGTGCCTCGCCACCGCCATGGTCGAGCCGAACCTGCGCGGCGACCTTGCGCGCGAATGGGCGCTGCGTAAGCGCTGGATCGGGGCGTCTCCGGCGGACCGGGCAATGCTGGCGGCCGCGATGATCGCCAATACCGGGCGCTCGGACCTGCCGGCAGATCTTGGCCTGCTGGCATCCCCCGAGCAGCTGCGCGAGGCGCAGGCCTGGGGGCTCGCGACGCGGCTGTGCCGGCGTTTCAGCGGCAATACCGCGCAAGGGATCAGCGGCAGCGCACTGCGCGTTGAAGGCAGCGCGCTGGTGCTCGCTGTGCAGCCGCAGATCGCGGTGCTGGTGAACGAAGGCGTGGAGCGTGATCTCAAGACGCTCGCCGCGCATCTCGGGCTGAAGGCGCAGGTGCGCTAGCGCCCCAGGCTCACCACCACCCTTCGACAAACTGAGGGTGAGCGGGGTTTGGTCGTCAACTCACGTTCCGGCAGCCTGCTCCTTCGCCGCCTCCGCCTCGGCGGCTGCAAGAACGCGCAGGACATTGCCCGACCAGATCTTGGCGACATCGGCCTCGCTGTAGCCGGCGGCGAGCAGCGCCTTGGTGATCTTCGGCAAGTCGGCGATATCTTCCAGCCCCGTCACGCCGCCGCCGCCGTCCCAATCGAGCCCGATGCCGACATGATCGACACCCGCGACCTGCAAGGCGTGGAGGAGATTGGCCATCACGTCCTCGAAGGTGGCGCGCAGTTCCGGGTACTTCGCGTCAATGGCATGGCGCTCGGTGAGCATGGACTGGCGCTCGGCGGTGGTGAGCTTGCGGTCTTCGGGGTACTTTTCCTCGAGCGCCTTCATCGCGGCCTCGCGCTCCGCGCTTTGCTTGAGGCCCTTCACATAGACCGAGTTGATCTGGATGACCCCTCCGGCCGCAGCGAGTGCCTTGAGATGCGCATCATCGATGTTGCGCGGGTGATCGAACACCGCCTTGCAGCCCGAATGCGTAAGCACCAGCGGCGCCTTCGAGAGGCGCAGCGCATCATCGAGCGCGCGGTCGGAGCTGTGCGACAGATCGGGGACGACACCGAGGCGGTTCATTTCGGCAAGCAACTGGACACCGAGCGGGCTGAGCCCATCCCACTTGGCCTTGTCGGTCGAGCTATCAGCGAACTGGTTGGTGCGGAAATGCGCAAAGCCCGCAATGCGCACGCCCATTGCGTAGAAGCTGCGCAGAAGCGTGGGATCATCGCCGAGCGGCCAGGCATTCTCGATCGAGAGGTAGACCACGCGCTTGCCGCTCGCCTTGTTCGCGGCGGCATCGGCGGCCTTGCTGGCGAGCGCGAAGCTTTCGGGGTGGGCGGCGACCATTTCGCGGATCGCCACGCCGCGCATCAGCGCAAAATCGCGCGCCTTGCGGGTAGATTCCGCGTCGAGCGGCCCTTGCGGGGTATAGATCGCCCAGAACCCGCCATCGAGCCCGCCCTGCTTCATGCGCGGCAGATCGACCTGCGTGTAATCCTGCGCCACCTTGTGCGCATCCATGATCGACCAGCCGGGAAGTGCGAGGGAGGCGGGCGTATCGAGGTGGGTGTCAAGCGTCAGCAGCCGCTGCTGGAGCGCACCGGCAGGGTCCGCAGCCTTTTTCGGCGCGCTATTGGCGGGGCCGGCGGCGATGAGTGCCAATGCGGCGGAAGCGGCGAGCAGGAGCGTTCGGGTTTGCATGTGAGCAACCTTCGCGCTGCCGCCGCGAATGTCAATCAGGCGGGATCGGCATCACCCTGCGCATCGGGCCGCGCGGCGGCAAAGGCGGGATGCGCAAGCGCGGCGGCTTCGATCGCTTCCAGCCGGGGATAGTCGGTCCGCGCGCCGAAGCGGCGAGCATTGGCCAACTGCGGGATCAGGACGACATCGGCCAGCGTGATCGCCGCATCGAAGCAGAACGGGCCGCTGCGGTCCTCGATCAGGCGCGAGCAGGCCGCGAGCCCGCTCTCCATCACTTCGCGCGCCCAACCATCGACCGTCGCAGAATCGAGCCCGCGCGAGCGCAGCATGCGCAGCACGCGCAAGTTCTGCACCGGGTGGATATCGCAGGCTATGGCCATCGCGAACGCGCGGATGCGGGCGCGCTCCAGCGGGTCTGTCGGCAGGACTGGCGGCTCGGGATAGCGTTCCTCGAGGTATTCTATGATCGCAAGGCTCTGCGTGAGCACCGCGCCATCCACTTCGAGCGCCGGCACCAGGCCCTGCGGATTGCGCGCGACATAATCGGGCGCGGTCTGTTCGTTGATGCGCAGATCGTGCGGCGCAGCGTCCCACGCAAGCCCCTTGAGCGCGAGCACGATGCGCACCCGCCATGCGGCAGAAGAGCGCCAGTAGGTGTGGAGGACAAGTTCCATGCCCGCGGCAAATAGCGCGGAATTCCGCCGCATGTCATCATTTCCATCGGGTTAAAGGAAAAGTAGTCATTGTGGATGTATATAGAGAGCGTCCGTCATTCCGGACAGACCACCGGGAGCAAGCATGGCCGCCGAACTGCCCGAGCAACGTCCACAGCAGGAGCGCCAGTCAGAGCGCCGCCCGCTGATGGTGCGCGTGCAGTATCGGCGCTCGATCGTGCGGCTCGCAGCGCAGATCCTTGATCTTTCGTGCCACGGCCTGCGCCTTGCCGGCATGGAGCGGCTGCGCGTGGGCGAAAGCGTGTGGATCACCCTCCCCGGCCTGCCACCGCGCCAGGCCAAGGTTGTCTGGGTCGACCGCTTCGAGGCGGGATGCGCCTTCATCGAGCCGCTGCACGAGGCTGTGTTTGATGCGATTGTCGCCGGGCACATGCACTGATTTATGATCCGAACCTGCGGTTCGGATGAGGCGGCACCAGCCCGCTCCCCCCGCCCGGCCACCCACGAGAGTAACCTGAATGGGTGGCCGGGCGGGGGAGCGGGCTGGTGCCGCCTCGAAATCCGCTCTTTCGCGGATTTCGCGAATCGACTGCTTTCAAGCCGCCCCCGCAGTGAGTAGGGGACGGGAATGCTTCGCCTTACCGAACTCAAGCTGCCCCTCGATCACACGACTGCCGATCTCGAAGCCGCGATTGCCGAGCGGCTGGAGATCGAGCCTGCCGCCTTGCTGCGCTACACCGTGGCGAAGCGTGGCAACGATGCGCGTCGCAAGTCGGCGATCAAGCTGGTCTATGCGATCGACGCGAGTGTGACCGACGAAGCCGCTGTGCTCGCGCGCCATGCGGGTGACGTGCAAGTCCGCCCTACCCCCGATACCGCCTACCGCTTTCCGGTGATGGCTCCGGCGGGCTGGCAAGGCCCGCGCCCGGTCGTCATCGGTGCAGGCCCCTGCGGCCTGCTCGCCGCGCTGATCCTTGCGCAGATGGGGCTGAAGCCGATCATCATCGAGCGCGGCAAAGCGGTGCGCGCGCGGACCAAGGACACCTGGGGGCTGTGGCGGCGCAGCGAGCTGACGCCGGAATCGAACGTCCAGTTCGGCGAAGGCGGCGCGGGCACGTTTTCGGACGGCAAGCTCTATAGCCGGATCAAGGACCCGCGCCATCTCGGCCGCAAGGTGCTGACCGAGTTCGTCAAGGCGGGCGCCCCGCCGGAAATCCTGACCGAAGCGCACCCGCATGTCGGCACCTTCCGGCTTGTCACGATGGTCATGTCGATCCGCGAGACGATCGAGGCGCTGGGCGGCGAATACCGCTTCGAGACGCGGGTCGAGGATTTCGTGATCGGCAAGGACGAGCGCGGCGAACGGCAGCTGGAAGGCCTTGTCCTCTCTACCGGCGAAGTGCTGCCCGCGCGGCGGGTGATCATGGCGGTGGGCCATTCCGCACGCGACACCTTTGCCGTGCTGCACAGCGCGGGCGTGCATATCGAAGCCAAGCCCTTTGCGGTGGGCGTGCGCATCGAGCACCCGCAGCGACTGGTTGACGTGGCGCGGTATGGGCCGGGCGCGGGGCATCCGATCCTGGGCCCGGCGGCCTATTCGCTGGCGCATCAGGCGAGCAACGGCCGCTCGGTCTACAGCTTCTGCATGTGTCCGGGCGGGCGCGTGGTGGCAGCAGCTTCCGAACCGGGCCGCGTGGTGACCAATGGCATGAGCCAGTATTCGCGCGCCGAGTTCAACGCCAATTCCGGCCTCGTCGTCGATATCAATCCCGAGCGTGACTATCCCGGCGGGCCGCTCGCGGGCGTGGCGTTCCAGCGCAAGTGGGAGGAGCTCGCCTATGTGGCAGGTGGCAGCAACTACTGCGCGCCGGGGCAGAAACTGGGCGATTTCCTTGCCGGGCGGCCTTCGACCAGTTTCGGCTCGATCACCCCGTCGTACCAGCCGGGGGTCACGCCGACCGACCTTGCGCAGTGCCTCCCCGATTTCGCGATTGCCGCGATGCGCGAGGCGCTGCCGGTGTTCGGCCGTCAGATGCCGGGTTACGACCATCCCGACGTGGTGCTGACGGGGGTGGAAACGCGCACCTCATCACCCGTCAGGATCACGCGGGGGGCCGATCTCCAGAGCCTCAACACCCCTGGCCTTTACCCGGCGGGCGAAGGCGCGGGCTATGCGGGGGGCATTCTTTCAGCAGCGGTGGACGGCATTCGGGTCGCCGAGGCGCTGGCGCTCGAACTTCTGGGTCAGGCGCCTGCTGCACGCGCATAGGCGCTGAGCAGCGACTCCCGCAGCGCGCCAAGCGGGGGCACATCGAGCCCGCCGAGCTGCGCAATGCCGACGATCTCGTCCGCGCCGTAGCACTGCGAGAGGACGATCGCTTCGCCCTTCACCTTCTTGTCGAGCGGCTTTGACCAGAAGGTGTAGACCGTTGGCAGCGCGCGTTCGGTGGGGTCTTCATCGACCACCATGGCCAGGCGGCCCGAGCGCAGCTCGACGAAGGCGCCGATCGGATAGATGCCGACCATCTCGATAAAATCGACCATGATCACGGGATCGAGGCCCTCGCAATGCTCGCCCATATGGCGGATCGCCTCGGCCGGATCGAGCCCGAGGCAACCTTGTTTGCCCGCGACGAGCAGATCGTAGGTGTCACAGATCGCTGCCATGCGCGATAGCTGGTCGATGTCGTTTCCGGCAAGGCGGTGCGGATAGCCGCTGCCATCGAGCCGCTCGTGGTGGCGCAGGCAGACCTTGAGCACCGTATCGGGAATGTCACCCGCCGCTTTCAGCAAGGCATGGCCTGCCAGCACATGCTGGCAATGCGCATCAGTTTCGAGATCGGTGGTGCCACCGGCCCAGACATCCTCCGGGTGCGGCGGGCCACCGGTTTCCTGATTGGCTCCGATATCCATGAGCAGGCCGGCCATGCCCGCATCGCGTGTTTCGGAGACGGAGAGGTTCATCTGGCGGGCCAGCGCGATCATCAGCGCGCTGGTGGCGAGCGCGTGGCGATAGGTTTCCTCGCTATCCTCGCGGCAGCGCAGAAGGCCGTTGAAGGCATAGAGATTGCGCTGCACCGAGGCGTAGATATCGTCGATCAGCGGATCGACCGTGCGTGCGCTGATCCCGCGGCCGAGGCGCGCTTCGATGAACACGCGGCTGACCAGCTTGGAATGGCGCTCAGCGATCTTGCGCGCGGTGCCGAATTCCTTCGCGGTGGCAACGCGGGCGGCCGCAAACTTGTTGGCCGTGGGGCGCAGCGGCGCCAGCGGCATGCCGCGCGAGGGCAGCGGGGCAGCGCCCGCCGTGGCCACCTCGCGCTCGGGCACATTGTTCAGCCCGCGCTCGGTATCGATGATCACAGCTTCAACCGCGCTTCCCTGCAGCACTTCGAGCATCCACATCTCTTCGAGCAAGAACTTGCTCTTCCAGAAGGGATGCTTGAACCAGCTCCCCTCCAGCTTCTGGATGAACATACCGAGCCGGAGCTCGGAGATTTCGACGCGTTTCAGCATGGTCTGATGTTCATGCCACCGGTGTGGCTGAAAGCGGCTGACTGTGCAGCTACGCAATAACCCTGGTCGGTGCGTGCAAAGGGCAATTCCCCCGCCGCGAATTCTTGGCTAGCGTTGGAAAGACAAGCAGAATGACGAGGATGGCCAGATGAGCAGTGCGCATGGCGCGACCCAGAATCCCGGAATGGACGCGGAGGTCTTCGCCCAGTTCCTGGAGCAATTGCAGCGCTATGTGCGCGAGCGGCTGATCCCGGCCGAGGCGCAGGTCATCGCGGGCGATGCGATCCCCGATGACCTTCTGGCCGAAATGCGCGAGATGGGCCTGTTCGGCCTGACGATGCCCGAGGAATACGGCGGCGCAGGCATGAACATCAGCCAGTATATCGAGACGATCCACGCGATCAGTTATGCCATGCCGGCGTTCCGCTCGATCATCTCGATCAACATCGGCATGGTCTGTTCGGCGATCAAGAATGCCGGCACGGCGGAGCAGAAGGCCGAATGGTTGCCAAGGCTGGCGGCGGGCGAAATTGCTGCATTCGGGCTGACAGAACCCGGTTCGGGTTCGGATTCAGCAGGCCTTGCGACCATGGCGGTGCGTTCGGGCAACGGTTATGTGCTCAACGGCACCAAGCGCTACATCACCAATGCGCCCTACGCCAAAGTGGGGCTGATCATGGCGCGCACGAGCAAGGAGAACCTGCCGCGCAACGCCCATGTTTCCGCGTTTCTCGTGCCGCTCGATACGGCGGGTATCACGCGCGGCAAGTCCGACAGAAAGATGGGCCAACAGGGCAGCCATATCGGCGATCTCATCCTCGAGGATGTCTACGTCCCCGGTGAAGCGCTACTTGGCGGCGAGGAAGGCAAGGGCTTTGCCACAGCCATGCAGAGCCTCGACAACGGGCGGCTTTCGGTGGGGGCCGCCGCGACCGCGCAGGCGCGGCGCTTCCTCGATACCGCGATCCGCTATGCCAATGAACGCAAGGCCTTTGGTGAGCCGATCGCGCAGTTCCAGCTGATCCAGGCCATGCTGGCGGACAGCCAGGCCGAAATCTACGCCGCGCAGTGCATGATGCGCGATGCCATCGCCAAGGCAGACGCGGGGCAGAAGATCCTGATGGAAGCCGCCGCGTTCAAGATGTTTGCCTCCGAAATGTGCGGGCGCGTGGCAGACCGCTGCGTGCAAATCCACGGCGGCGCGGGCTATCTCGCCGAATATGAGGCAGAACGCTTCTTCCGCGATGCGCGCATCTATCGCATCTACGAAGGCACCACGCAGATCATGCAGCTGGTGATCGCCAAGCAGATGCTGAAGGACTTTGCGGCAGGCGTCAGCTGACTCCTAAACGTCCGGCGTGTTGCAGGCTTCGGCATCCGGCACGCCCAGCGCCACGAACTGATCCAGCAGCCAGCGCGCGGCGGGTCCAGGAGGGGTGTCTCGCCGCCAGATCGCGGTGAAGCGATAAGCGCCGCCCGGATGATCGGGCATGGCGAGGCGGACCAGCGTGCCCGCCGCCAGATCGCCCTCGATCATCGGCAGCGGCATATTGCCCCAGCCGATCCCTTCGCGCAGCAGCGCGTGCTTGGCGCCCAAATCGGCCAGCCGCCAGGTCTTGGGGCTGACGACGCCAAAATCGCGGCCTGCCGTCGTGCCGGAACGGTCCGAAAGCACGAGCTGGATATAGTCTCGCCCCGCGCCGGGGAGGATTTCGGTCATGCGGCCCAGCGGATGGTCGGGCGCAGCGACAGGGACGAGCAACGTGGCACCCGCGACCTTCCCATCAATTTCGGGAACTTCGGTCGCCAGCGGGCCAGAGACGCCGATGGTGGCAGTTCCGGCCAGGACCATTGCACTGATCGCGCCGAGCGCCTCGACATGGAGCCTGAGCTGCACGGTCGGGAACTCGGCAGCAAACCCGCGCAAGACAGCGGCCAGCCGCTCGGGCGGGACCATGACATCGACCGCAAGATCGACTTCGGCCTCCAACCCGTCGAGCAGGCCCTTGACCTTGGCGCGCAGGCCGTCGACCCCTTGCGCAATGGCTCGGGCCTCGGCCAGCAGCGCGCGGCCGGCCATGGTGAGCTGCGGCTTGCGGGTCCCTTCGCGGTCGAATAGCGAGACACCGAGCTGGGCTTCGAGATTGGCCACGCCGTAGCTGATCACCGAAACCGCACGGCCCAGATTGCGTGCAGCGCCGGCGAAGCTGCCGGTATCGACGATCGTCAGGAAGATGCGCAGCTGATCGAGCGTAGGGGTGCCGGGATTGGCCATCGTTCGGCTCCATAGAACAAATCAGTTCAATTTATCCCACTGATCAGGAAAGCAGGCAAGCGCTATATCGGCTCCAACGAAAGCGCCCCTCCCCTTCCCGGCAGGCGGCGCCGGACAGGAGACAAGACCATGATCGAACTGCGCCCCTTCGCCAGCCTTGGCGGTGAGAACCACGGCTGGCTTGATGCCAAGCACCACTTCTCGTTTGCAGGATACCATGATCCGGCGCGGATGCACTGGGGCAACCTGCGTGTGTGGAACGACGATACCATCGCGCCCCGCACCGGCTTCCCGCCCCACCCGCATCGGGACATGGAAATCATCACTTACGTGCGCGAAGGCGCGATCACCCATGAGGACAGCCTGGGCAACAAGGGCCGGACCGAAGCGGGCGATGTGCAGGTGATGAGCGCGGGCACCGGCATTCGCCATTCGGAATACAACATGGAGGATGTGACGACCCGCATCTTCCAGATCTGGATCATGCCCACCCGCAGCGGCGAGGCCCCCGGTTGGGGCGCACGACCCTTCCCCAAGGGTGAACGCGCCGGGCAGTTCGTAACGCTGGCCTCGGGCTATGAAGGCGACGGCGATGCCCTGCCGATCCGCACCGACGCCCGCGTGCTCGGCCTGACGCTGAAGGCTGGCGAAACCGCGAGCTACCCGCTCGGAAGCGACCGCAAGGCCTACCTTGTACCGGCGACCGGCGCGGTGAAAATCGCGGACGTGACCGTGAATGCCCGCGACGGCGCGGCGATTCGCGACCTTGACGTGCTGACGCTGACCGCACTGGAAGACAGCGAAATCGTGATGGTCGACGCGGCCTGACGTGCAAGCGGGGAGTTTCGGACCCCATCCGGGCTCCCCGCAAGCCGCTTGTTCAGAATTATCGCTCGAATCGCATCAATGAAAGACCATCCATAACGGATCGTTTACCGCTTTTGGTCCATTATGGCATGAAGGCGCAGGATCGGCGCCGAGTGGCTCGTTCAAGGTGATGGTGCGGTAGATGTCCTTCATGGCTCCCATTCCACCGACTGACCAGGTTGTGCGCGAGCAGCGCCAGCCCCGCATCATCCGCGCGCGTCTGGTGCATCGCGATGGCGAAGTGCAGGATATCGTGATCCGCAATGTCTCGGCCACCGGGCTCGGCGCCAGTGCCCGCGGCCCTGCGCCAGTGCGCGGCGAACGCGTGCTGGTGGTGCTGCCCGGCGAGCAGGAAGTGAACGGTATCGTCCGGTGGTTTGGCGGCCACACCTTCGGCATGCAGCTCGACGCACCGCTCGATCTCGAAGCGCTGGGCCGTGCGCTGCAGCGGCAGGCGCATGTCGCGCAGGTCTCGGGCGAATGGAAGGTCGAGAACCGCCATCGCGTGATCACCCCGATGACCGATCCTTCACGCATTCGCCGCGTTTGATCGCCATCACCCAGGCTGAACCTCTACATCAGACTTGCTTAATGGCAGGCGGCTACCCCCGCGCCGGTTGACGGCCCCCGTGCGTGCGCCATGCTGCGCGGCGATGACCAGACAGATCGAAGAACCCGCCCGCCGGATCGACGTGATCCATGAGACCGACGTGCTGGTCGTAGGATCGGGGCCAGGTGGCCTCGCCGCCGCGCTCGCCTCGGCGCGTGCGGGGGTGAAGACCACGCTGGTCGAACGCTATGGCTGCTTCGGCGGGAACATCACACAAGTCGGCGTCGAAGGCTTCGCCTGGTATCGCCACCCCGAAACCATCGACAGCGAAGGCATCGGCCGCGAGTTCGAAGACCGCGCGGTGGCAATGGATGCAGCGCTGCCCGAACCGCAATCGATCAGCCACGCGCTCGATGCCGAAGCCTTCAAGCATGTTGCGGACGTGCTGGTGGAGGAAGCGGGCGTGATCCCGATGCTCCACCGGCTGGTGGTCGCACCGATCATGGAAGGCGACGTGATCCGGGGCGTGATCGTGGAAAGCAAGGCTGGGCGCGAGGCGATCCTCGCGCAGCGGGTCATCGATGCGACCGGGGACGCCGACCTTGCCTTTCGCGGCGGCGCGCCGACCATAAAGCATCCGGTCGACGAGATGATGTCAGTCTCGGTCATGTTCTCGATGAGCGGGGTCAACAAGGCGCGCTTCATCGAGGCGGTGAAGGCCGATCCGCAGACCTATGGCGACTGGTCCGGCGGCGGCGAGTGGGACATCACCACCAGCGGCAAGGAGGACGCAATGTTCTCGCCTTTCCTGCGCAAGCCCTTCCGGCAGGCGCTCGCCGCCGGCCTGCTGCCGCCCAACCTTGCGACGATCGCGGGCACCTGGGGCACGGTCTCGGATCAGGGGGACCTCACTTACCTCAACCTCGTTCACCACTATCTGGATGGCACCGACCCGGACAGCCTGACGCGCGGCGAAATGCACGGCCGCCGCGATGCGATGCATGCCATTGCCGCGCTGCGCGGCTTCATGCCGGGGTGCGAGGGGGCCAAGCTGCGCAACTTCGGCATGACGCTGGGCGTGCGCGACACGCGCAAGATCGACGCGGCCTACAACATGACCGGCGATGATGTGCGCGGCGAAGGACGCTTTGACGATTCCATCGGCATCTTCCCCGAATTCATCGATGGCTACGGCCTGCTGATCCTGCCGACAACGGGGCGCTATTTCCACGTGCCCTATCGCTCGCTGGTGCCCAAGGGGGTTACGAACCTGCTGGTTGCGGGCCGCGTGATCGGCGGGGACAAGGTGAGCCACGCCGCCGTGCGCAACATGATGTGCTGCGCGGTTTCCGGGCAAGGCGCGGGCGTGGCGGCAGCGATTTCGGTGAAGACCGGACGAGATTTCGATGCGCTGGATATTGGCGCGGTGCAGGCGGAGCTCAGGCGGCAGGGCGCGCGGATTCATTGATCGGAGGGTATTGCCGAGCCGCTCTGGACCCCCGCCTGCGCGGGGATGACGAAGACAAAAACCACTCGTCATCCTCGCGCAGGCGGGGATCCAGAGCGAACAAACGCAGCTTTTTACGCGCCGATCAGCGGCAACGCTTCGTCCCAGAAGTGGTGGAGGCTCTGCGCAAAGCTCGACGGAACATAGACCACGCAGGCGTCATCACTCTCCACATGGAGCCGCACGCCGACATGGTCGATGACCGTGGCAGCGGTGGCGCCCACCGGTAAAGCGGCAGCGCTGGTATCGAACACTCCGCCTTCCAGAAGAAGCTCGCGCCAACCTGGGCCAGCAATGCGGAAGCGCACGACGCCGCCGCCGATGCCGGTAAGGGCGCCGTCATCCCCCAGCGTATCGGCCAGCACCGAGACATCGCCCTCGGCCAACCACACCGTCGGTTCGAAGCGCATCAGCGTGATGGAGGCATTGGCCGCGCTGCGGCCCATGACGGGCAGCGCGAAACCGAGCGCCTTCTGCACGCGCGTAGCGACCGCCTGAGGATTTGCCCAAATCTCCAGCGCATGGAGCGGCGCGGCGGGGAGCTCTGTGATCGAAGTGGGATCAGTCACGATAGCGCTCTCCGGCGGGATCATAGAAGTGTGGCGAAGTCACGCGCACCCGCGCCTTTTCACCGCGCGTCGGCGATGTCACGACAAGCTCCTCACCGTGGCGTCCATGCCCGCCTTCAAGCAGCGCGAGCGCGATGGCTCCGCCCTCCAGAATGCGGCGGGCCGCGGCGGTTACATGACCCTGCGGCGATTGGCCCGCGCGCTGGATCAGCATACCGCCCTCGGGGATCGGACCATCAAGGCTGACGAGGCCGACAAGGTTATTGCGGTTCGGCGCACCGAGGGCTGGGCGCGTGAGGCCCGCCGCACCGATAAAACCGCCCGCCTTGTTGAGCATGCCGCCAAGGCCGAGATCCTGCGGGGTAGACCGGCCATCGACTTCTCCGCCGACGACCACGTGGCCCTTCTCGATCCGCAGCAGTTCCATCGCTTCGAGGCCATAGGGCACGCCGCCCTCGGCGCGGGTCGCGGCCTCGATGGCTTTCCAGACGGCGGCGGCATGGCTCGCCTCGACATGGATCTCGAAGGCGCGCTCACCGCTGTAGCTGGCGGCAAGGACATGGACTGGAACGCCCGCCAGCACGCCGGGGGCATAGCCCATGTGGCGCGGCGGTTCTGCGCCGATGAGCGCAGCGAGAATGGCGCGCGCACGGGGGCCAGCCAGCGCGATGCCGGCGTAGTGCTCCTGCACATTGACGACCGAACACTTGAGATCAGGGCGCAGCACTTGGCGCACATAGGAGAGGTGCCCGGCCATGCGGTCTGCCCCGCCGGTCGAACTCGTCAGCAAGTAGCGGTTTTCCGAGAGGCGCCAGACGGTGCCGTCATCGAACACGAAGCCGTCTTCGCGCAGCATGAAGGTGTAGCGCCCGCGCCCGACAGCGAGCTTGCCGACGTTGGTCGCGCAGACGAGTTCAAGAAGCTTTGCCGCGTCAGGGCCGCTGACTTCGAACTTGCCGAGCGTGGAGACATCGCTGAGGCCTGCCACGGTGCGCACGGTGCGTGCCTCGCGCAGGGCTGCCTGCGCCAGGTTTTCGCCATCCACCGGGTAGGCGCGCGGGCGGAACCAGTAGCCCAGCGGCTGCCAGATCGGATCGTGCGCTTCGTGCAGCGCATGCAAGGGTATCCGGCGCACGTGTGCCCCCGCATTGCGTGCGCCGGCGCCTGCCAGAAGGCCCATGGTGACGGGCGTGAACGGCGGGCGAAAGGTGGTGAGGCCGGCCTGCGGGACGGTCACGCCCTGCTTTTCGGCAAGGCGCGAGAGTGCGACCATATTGCTGGTCTTGCCCTGATCGGTCGCCATGCCCAGCGTGGTGTAGCGCTTCAGGTGCTCGACCGAGCGGTAGCCTTCCTGCCAGGCGAGATCGATATCGGCGAGGCTGACATCGTTCTGGAAATCGACGAAGCTCTTCTTGGCCTTGCCCGCAGGCGCCACGGCGGGCGCTGTGGGCGGCGACAGGGCGCGGCCCACGGTTTCGCACACTTGCGGCGTTTCACCTGGGATGAAGGCCTGTGCCCCCTCGTTCCAGACAAGCTTGCCGCCCGCCTGCATGTGAAGGTGCGACACGGGCACGAAGCCGCCGGAGACGGCGATCAGGTCAGCATCGAAGCTCTGCTCGCTACCACCGATCACGGCCGTGACCTTGCGCAGCGCGTGCTTGCGGCCGGTGACGCTGGCGGGCCGCGCATCGTAATGGACGCTTACGCCAGCAGGTGCAGCGGGGCCAGAAGCGCGGGCATCGAGCAGGGTAACGACTTCTGCGCCTGCTTCGACAAGGGCCTGCGCCGTGAGATAGGCATCATCGTTATTGGTGGCGACAACAACACGCTTGCCCGGAAGCACCCCCCAGCGGCGCACATAACTGCGCACGGCCTGCGAAAGCATGACGCCGGGATGGTCGTTGTTGGCAAAGGGCACCGGGCGTTCGATCAGGCCGGTGGCGAGCACCACCCGCCCTGCCCGCACATGCCACAGCCGCTGGGCGAAGCCGTGCGCCGGCACTTCGCCGGGTTCGACAAGCCTCTGGGTGAGCGTGAGGAAGTTGTGGTCCCAGTAGCCCGAAGCCGTGGTGCGCAGGAGGACCTCACCGCCCAGAGCCTTGATCCGCTCGACCATCGCGGCAGCATCGATGGCCGGATCGGGATCGCGCAGCAGCGAGCCGCCGGGGGCAACATCCTGCTCGACCAGCATGACCCGGCTGCCAGCCTCTGCAGCTTCGAGCGCGGCCTTGAGGCCGGCGGGACCGGAGCCGACGACGAGCACATCGCAGAAGCCGGCGCGCTGGGAGAAGTTGTCCGGATCGGGCTCGGTCGGCGCATTGCCGAGGCCGGCGGCGCGGCGGATGAAGCCCTCGTAGCGCATCCAATGCTTCGCTGGGCCGAAGAAGGTCTTGTAGTAGAACCCGGCGCCGAGTGCAGGCGCGGCGAGGCCAAAGATCGACGCAACGTCGAACGAGAGGCTGGGCCAGCGGTTCTGGCTCATGGCGACCATGCCTGGATAGACGAACACATCGGTTGCGCGGGTATTGGGTTCGGTGCGGCCACCCTTCCCCACCGTGACAAGCGCATTGGGCTCCTCGATCCCGGCGGACATGATCCCGCGCGGGCGGTGATACTTGAAGCTGCGCGCGACGAGGCCGACGCCGTTCGCCAGCAGCGCGGCGGCGAGCGTATCGCCCGGGCGCGCGTGGTAGGTCGTGCCGTCGAAGGTGAACGGGATCGTTTCTTCGCCGGTCTTGGTGCGTGCGGGGCCGCTCATGCCAACGCCTCCGGACCGATGGCCTTCACCGCTTCGATCACATGGGTGACGCGGTGGCGAGTGAGCACCATCCAGGCGCGGCAGCCATAAGTGTGGCGCCAGATTTCATCGTCGAGGCCCATCGGATTGGCGCGCGTGTAGAGCGCCTGCATCGCGGTGTGCGCATCGGCGGCGGGATCGACGACGGAATCGGTCGTGCGCTCGTAAGTAAACTCGGTCTGAGCACGCGGGCCGCAGTGGGGACAGGTGATCTGGTACATCTTGCAGCCTGTCTCAGCGATGGTTCGGCATGGGGCCGACCGCAGTTTCGTCGATGGTTGCCCCGGTCATGAAGCGTTCGAGGCTGAAGGGTGCGTTGAGCGCGTGCGGCTTGCCGGTGGCGAGCGTGTGGGCATAAGTCCAGCCCGAGGCGGGCGTCGCCTTGAAGCCGCCGTAGCACCAACCCGCGTTGAGGTAGAGGCCGTCGATCGGCGTTGTCCCGATGATCGGCGCGCCGTCAAAGCTCATGTCCGTCACACCCGACCAGGTGCGCAGCATCCTGAGGCGTGAGAGCGCGGGCATGCAGGTCACCGCCTGCGCGATGGCATGTTCCTTGATCGTCGGCTGGCCGCGGCGGGCATAACTCGGCCAGTTGTCCGGATCACCGCCCATGACGATGCCGCCCTTGTCGGACTGGCTGATATAGAAGTGGAGCGACTGCGACATAACGACGGACTGGACCATCGGCTTGACGCCTTCGGTAACGAGCGCCTGCAGGGTCTGCGATTCAATCGGCAGCTTGAGGCCCGCAAGCCCCGCGACATGGCCGCTGTGGCCCGCGACGCAGATGCCGGTGCGGCCCGCGAGGATGCGGCCGCGCGTGGTCTCGACGCCGGTGATCTTGTTGCCATCGCGCACGAAGCCGGTCACTTCGCACTTCTGAATGATATCAACGCCCAGCGCATCGGCGGCGCGGGCATAGCCCCAGGCGACGGCATCGTGCCGCGCGGTGCCAGCGCGCCACTGGATGAGCGCGCCGTCGATGGGGAAGCGAGCATTGCGGGAAAGGTCCAGCAGCGGCTCGATCTTGGCGATCTGCTTGGGGCTCAGGAGTTCGGCGTCGATCCCGTCGCAGCGCATGGCATCGCCGCGTTCGGCGAGCTTGATCATGTCGCCATCGTTGTGGCCGAGGAACATCGCGCCGCGCGGGCTGAACATGACGTTGTAATTGAGATCGTCGCTGAGATTGTGCCACAGCTTGAGCCCGAACTCGAAGAAGTTGTGGAGTTGCGGCAGACGGTAGTTGGAGCGCACCAGCGTGGTGTTGCGCCCGACATTGCCGCCGCCGATCCAGCTCTTTTCCAGCACCGCGACATTGCGGATGCCGTGGACTTTGGCGAGGTAATAGGCGGTGGCAAGCCCGTGCCCGCCGCCGCCGATGATGATCACATCATAGCTCGCGCGCGGCTCCGGATCGCGCCACGCCGGTTCCCAGTGCTTTTGCCCGTTGAACGCACCGCGCAGCAGGCTGAAGGCGGAATAGGGCGTCTTCATGCGGCGATTTCGGCTCTCGCAGGCTGCCAGCCGCGCTGCTCGCGCCAGTCTGCGCCGATGCCGTCGAAGCGCGAGAGGCTCAGCTTGGCGACATCGGTGAAGCTGCACTGCCCATCGACCACCAGATCGCGCACAGCATGGCCCGAGGCGGGCGAGAGACCGAAGCCGACGCCCGACATGGTGACGACGGTGACGTTCTCGGGATCCTTCATGCGGTCGATGATCGGACGGCCATCGGGCGTGTTCTCGACAATGCCCGCCCAGGAGCGGATCACGTTGAGATGCGCAGCCTTGGGGAACAGTTCCGCCACGCGCCGCGCAAGGTTGCGCGTGAGCGGCGAGGAGGGACGTGCGGGCGGACCGGCCTCGAACGTTTCGAGCCATTCATGCGGGCCGCCGCCATAGGCGAGATTGCCGCGCAGGGTCTGGCGGCCATAGAGGCCGTTGCCGTCGACGCCGCCGATGGGCATCATCGGCGCGGGTTCGGTGACGATCATTTCGGCGCGCGCGGCGGCGAGCGGAACCTCGACCCCAAGCTTGGCCATTAGCGCCTGAATCTGTGGGCCCGCGGCGACAACCACGGCATCGCATTCGTGCCGGCCGCTGGTGGAATGGACCGCGATGACCTTGCCGCCCTCGGTCTCGAACCCTGTCACGGGGCTGTGCTGGACGATGCGCCCGCCCAGATCCTGCAGCGCCCAGGCATAGGCCTGTACCGAACGTTGCGGATTGGCGTGGCCGCCAAAGCGGTAGTGCATGCCGCCAAGGCAATTGTCGCCCGCCAGCGGCACCATCGCACGCACCTGATTGCCAGTCAGCAGATCGACACGGTAGCCCATGTCGTTGTTCATCTTGGCGAGGTAATGATATTGATTCAGCTGCTTGGGGCTGATCGCGATGACGAGGCGTTCCTGCTGGTGCTCGGTCGGGTAGCCGAGCAGTTCGTCCATGTGCGGCCACATGCGCTGCTCTTCCTCGAACAGCGGGCTCTGGTAGTGCGAGGCGCCGCCGCCATTGCGGCCCGAGGCTTCCCAGCCGACTATGCCCTTGTCGAGCACCGTAACCTCAGCACCCGAACGCGCGAGCCACCAGCCTGCGCTGAGACCGGAGACGCCGCCGCCGACAATGACGACTTTCATCTTCGCCGCGGTGCCGGCGATCTTCGCCATGGTTTCCTGCGGCGTTTCGCTGGGGGTGGGCATACCGACGTAAGACATTTTAGAGGCTCCACCCTTCGGCGATGGCTTGCTGGTGCTCACGCTCACGCGGCGTGTCGATATCCCGGTAGGGCACCCATTGCGTCGGGATGCCGAACCAGACGTCCCACCCGGCGCGCATGTCTTCGCTCTCTTCCCAATCGGCCAGAATGCGCAAGGGCAGTGGGCGGACGGGCGCGCGGTGCGTGGCGAGCGGGACCGTGCCGAACGGGCCGTTCGCGGCCATCGCCAGCATCATCGCCACCTGATCACGGCAGCGGCGGCCCTGACACACGCCCATGCCTGCGCGGGTGAGGCGCTTGATCTGGTCAGGGTTGGGCGGGCCATCCTTGATCAGTGTATCGAGCGAACGCGCAGCCATCGGCGCCGGGCGCTCCAGATAGCGCGGGGGCTGCACGCCGAGCAGATCGGCGCGGGTCACTTCCTCGCACTGGCACACGATGGTGTCCGGCGCGGAGAGCTTGCCGAGCTCGCGCGCCCATTCCATGCGGTATTCGACATGGTCGAAGCCGGTATCGGCAAGCCCGGCACAATCGCCAACGCAAGTGACGCCCGCGTTCTCGCCCGGGATATAGCCGCCGCGCGCGCCATCGAGCACGCGCTTTCCGCCCATCGCATCGATCAGCTCGATCGAGGGGACGAGGCCGATGGCGAGGACCACGGTATCGACCGCGATCTCCGCGCCCGAGCGTAGGCGAACACGCTCCACCCCGTCGATGCCGCCGATGGCTTCGGCTGGGGCGTCTTCGAGATAGAACGGGATCTGCGCGGCGCGGACGGCTTCTGCCAGCACGGCATCGCCTTGCGGCGCGTTGCGTACTTCGACCACACCCGCGACATCGACGCCTTTCTCGCGGGCGAGGAGCGCGGTGTTCAGTGCGAGATCGTGGCTGCCAACGATCAGCACGCGTTTGCCCGCGAAGGCTTCGTAGCGGGTGAGCAGACGCTCAAGCGCGGCGGCGCCCATCACGCCCGGCTGGTTCCAGCCCGGAAAACCGATGGCAAGATCGCGCGCACCAGTGGCGAGGACGAGTTCGCCGTAGCCGACGATCCAGCCGCGGTCCTTGTCGGCCAGCGCGACGACGTTTTCCGGAAGGCCGGTAATGCCGGGGCCGTTGCGATAAACGCCCCACGCACTGGTGCCGAGAAGAACTTCGACGCCAGCTTCCATGGCGGCTTCGAGCATCGGCTCGCTCATGAACACGGTTTCGAGCATGCGCTCGGCGTTCTGCGTCGCCGCGGTCATGCGGCCGCCGAACAGTAGCGGCACATCGTTGCCCATTGCCGCGCCGGGGATGGGGTTCTCGTCGACGAGGAGGACCGACTTGCCCTCACCTGCCCCGGCGATGGCGGCGGCAAGCCCGGAGGGTCCGGCGCCAACCACGACCATGTCGTAGCGCGCCTCGGGCGCAGGAAGCTTGGTGCCGATCGCGTGGGGATCGGTTCCATTGTTGACGTGCATGGTTCTAGACAGCCTCGAGCGCCTGGGAGAGATCCGCGATGATATCGTCGGCATGTTCGAGCCCGACGGACAGGCGCATGGTTCCGTCGGTGATGCCGCCCGCAAGCCGCCCCTCGCGCGAGACGGCATAGTGTGTGGTGGTCGCCGAATGGCAGATCAGCGTTTCCGATCCGCCAAGACTGACCGCGAGTTTGAGCAGCCTGAGCGCATCCAGCATGCGGAACGATTCCGCCTCGCCGCCATGGAGATGGAACGAGAACGTGGAACCCGCGCCCTTGCACTGGCGATCATAGACGGCGCGCGCCGGAGTGCCCTCGGCAAGGAAGCCGAGGTAAGTGACGCCAGCCACCTTGGGATGATCGCGCAGGAATTCGGCGACCTTTTGCGCGTTCGACATCGCTCGCTCGATCCGCACCGAAGCGGATTCGAGGCTGCGCACCACGAGCCACGCGGTAAACGGATCGAGGTGATTGCCCCAGGTTGTGCGCAGGGTGCGCAGCTGTTGGATCAGCTCAAGCTTGCCGCTCACCCCGCCTGCCAGCAGATCGCTGTGCCCGGCACAGTACTTGGTGAGCGAGGTCAAGTTGAGATCGACGCCCTGTTCGATCGGGCGCTGCGCGAAGGGTCCGAGCAACGTGTTGTCCACCACCACGAGCGGGCGGCGACCGGTTTCGCGGCCGATCTCGTCCGCCACCGCGACCATGAGATCGAGATCGACGATCGCGGCGGTCGGGTTCGCCGGGGTTTCCGCCACGATCAGCGCCAGCGGCCCCTTGGCGAGCGCGGCGCGAGCGGCGGCGCGCACGGCATCGGGATCGCAGCCGTCGGTATAGGTTTCAACGTGCGTGCCAAAGCCCGGCATGACCGAGCCATAGAGCATGTCCACCCCGCCATAGATCGGGCGGCCATGGAGCACGCTGTCCCCAGGCTTCACGAAGGTGAGCGCGATCGAGGAATGCGCGGCCATGCCCGAGGAGAACGCAGCGGCAGCTTCCGCGCCATCAATGGCGGCGAGGCGCGATTCCAGAATGTCGAGCCCCGGATGGCCGAGGCGCGAGTAGATATGCCCCTCACCCTTCTTGCCCGCCAACGGCCCGGTGCCATCAAAGAACGCCTCGTGGACATCTTTGGCGTGCTGGGCGCTGGGATAGATGAAGGTCGAGGTGAGGTAGACCGGCGGCTTGACCGCGCCAAGCGCCTCGGCCGGATCATAGCCGAAAGCGACAGCGAGCGTTTCGGGCCTCAAGCCCCTGGAAGAATCAGCTACCATGCGTCTCGACATACTTGCGGGCGGTGGCGCAGTACCAGTCCGTAAAGCGCAACGCGAGCATCTCGGCCTCTTGCGAATAGGGTCCGGGCATATAGCCGGGGCTGTTCACACCGAGCTGGTTGTTCTCCGCAAGTTCCTTGTCCTGCAGGTTGGTGCGCGTCCACAGGTCGGCAAGTTCATCGACCGAGTAGTCCACGCCTTCGACCGCATCCTTGTGGACAAGCCACTTGCCGGTCACCGCGGTTTCATGCGGCCCAACCGGCATCGCGCTGAACATGAAGGTGTGGTCGGCGGTCGAATGGGTGAAGCAGTGCGGATCGATGGCAAGGCGCATCGAGCCGATGTCGCCGCCGTTGAGCTCGCACATCAGCTTCTTGACGAGGTGCTTGCCGTCCATCGAGAGCGAGACGACCTCCGGGTTGAGCGCAAAGCGGGCGAGCTGCCACCAGTCGCCCTCGATCGCTTCGGTGGTGAGGCCCACAGCCGCCATCTGCTCGTGGAAGCTGGCGAGCCGGGTATCGCCATCGACATCGAAGTGCCGCTTGAGACCGACCGGGAAGGTTCGCGCCAGCTCCGGATGGCCGGTGGCGCAGTGGTAGCACTCGCGCCCGTTCTCCATCACGAGCTTCCAGTTGGCGTACTCGGTGATCGTGCTCGAGAACGCGAGCTTGGCATTGCGAAGATCATGCGGCGCGAGGTATTCTTCGAGCCGCAGCGCGAATTCGTTGAACGGCGGCGGGTTGTCGTCGAAGCAGATGAAGAGGCAGCCGGCGACGCGCTCAAGCTGGATCGGGCGCAGGCTGTGGGCGGCCTTGTCGAACCCATCTTCCATCCGCATTGCCGAAAGCAGTGAGCCATCCAGTTCATAAGTCCAGCGGTGATAAGGGCACACGATCTTGGGCGCAGATCCGCTGCCCGCCGCACAGAGGATCGAACCGCGATGGCGGCAGGTGTTGTGGAACGCGCGGATCTCGCCGTCGCGGCCCTTGACGATCAGCACCGGCCACTTGCCGACCATCTGCGAAATATAGCTGCCCGCCTTGGGCAGCTCGCACTCGAAGCCGGCCATGAGCCAGCTGGTGCCGTAGATGGCGGTCATGTCGAAGTCGAAGACTTCAGGCTCGTTATAGAGCGCCTGGGGTAGGCAGTGCCCTTCCGGCCGCTGGGCCAGAAGCGAGCCGATCCGGCTGAGGTCGATCATTACGTGAAGTTTCCCGAAGTCGCGAGGTACGGATGAGGTACCGGGTGGACCAACCGCGCGAATGCAGCCAATCGGATTTCCTTATGCCGCCATGGAAAATTGACAAAATGGCATGGGCCATGGCCGCCTGATGCGTTGCCGGGCCCTTTGCGGATGGTTCCAGATTCGTCCAATCTGGATTAAATTTCTGTTATATCAATAATTTGCGGCAGTATACCCAGTCACGCGCGGCGAGGAGGACCAAAAAGCCACAATCCCCCGCGACGTTGGGACGCCGCAATCTGGGGGTGGATTTAGGCCCTGCTTTGACCTAGGCTTGCCCAAACGCGGTAAAGCGTGAGCCAAAACGGGGAGTAAAATCAGGGAATTGCCAGCATGAGGGGGATCGGACCAGAATGGTCGATCCGGATTGAAGCGGCAGACACAATGCCCTTGCCCCCTTTCGGCTATCTCCTGACGACTGTCTCCGCTTTTGTTCGGCCTGCTGTGCTTTGACGGGATGCGGCTTTGTGCCGACAGGGAATGGAAACGATGGGGGTATCAATGAAATCTCGGTTTATGTTGTCGTGCGCAGCCGCGGCCGTCGCGCTGGGCTCGGGCGATTTCGCGCTCGCGCAGAATGCTGAACCGCAGGCAGACGCCGCCGCCAGCAGCGATGTGATCATCGTTACGGCGCAGCGCCGTGACCAGTCGATCCAGGACGTGCCGCTGACCTTGCAGGCGTTCAGCACCGATACGCTGAGCAAGCTCAACGTCACCTCGATCGAAGGTCTGCTCAAGTACACGCCGAACGTCACCTTCTCTAACAACGGTCCGGGCCAGGGCGCGATCTTCCTGCGCGGCCTTTCGGCCGGTTTCGCCGGTCAGCAGTCCTCGGCGACCATCGGCGGCTTCCCCAACGTGGCGCTGTATCTCGATGACCAGTCGATGCAGTTCCCGGCGCGCAACGCCGACGTCTATCTGGCGGACATGGAGCGCGTCGAAGTGCTCGAAGGCCCGCAGGGCACGCTCTTTGGTGGCGGCGCGCAGGCCGGTGTGGTTCGCTACATCACCAACAAGCCCAAGCTGAGCAAGTTCGAGGGCCGCTTCGAAGGCAGCTTCGGCGGCACCGCCGGCGGCACGACCAACGGCTCGTTCAACGCGATGATCAACCTTCCGATCGTCGAGGACAAGCTGGCGATCCGCGCGGTTGCCTACACCGACCACCGCGGCGGCTACATCGACAACAAGCTCTCGACCTTCACCCGTCTGCCGAGCGACCTTGGCTCGTACTACCTCGCCTATCAGGGCAACGGCAACCAGCTGACGCCTGACCAGCAGAGCCGCCAGGGCAAGTACAGCAACGCCGCGCTGGTCGAAGACAACTTCAACCCGGTCGACTATACCGGTGGCCGTCTGGCGCTTGCTTGGCAGATCGCGCCGGATTGGGACCTGCTCGTCACGCAGGCCTACCAGAAGCTGGAATCGAAGGGCACCTTCGCGGTGCAGACCTACACCTACGACTACCAGCCGCTGACGGGCCTCTCGGCCACGCTGTTCTCGCCCCAGTACAACAAGGACGACTACTGGAACACGGCCTGGACGCTGAACGGCAAGATCGGCGACAACATCAAGGTGATCTACACCGGCGCCTATCTCAAGCGTCACATCTCGCAGCAGGGTGACTACACCAACTACGCCCGTGCGACCTACGGCATCTTCTACCAGTGCACCGGCGGTGCAAACTACTACTGGAACGTCGGCGCGGCGCCCTATTGCTACGAGCCGAACAGCCGCTGGAACGACAAGGTCCGCAACACCCACGAGAGCCACGAAGTGCGCCTTTCGTATGACAGCAGCCGGTTGCATGCGATCGTCGGTGGGTACTACGAGAACTTCAAGATCCAGGACAACATGGACTGGTCCTACACGACCATTCCGAACTGCGGTCTCGACTTTGTTAAGGCGACATCCGATGGTGAATCGCCTGCGGTGAACCCGGTCTGCCTTGGCCAGGTCGCACCCAACCCGAATGCAACGCTCAACGTGCCCGGTCCCCGCGCACCCGGCGTTTCGTTCGGTCAGGACATCACCCGCGGCTACAAGCAGTATGCAGCGTTCGGCTCGATCGATTTCGATATCACCGACAATCTGACGATCACCGCCGGCACCCGCTACTACTACTACGACAACTTCCAGAAGGGCTCGGTCTACTCGTCGTTCAACGGCGGGTGCTACCAGGTTGCTGTCTGCACCACGGGTTCGAACCTCGATGCGCTCGGCCTCAAGTCGACGTACAAGGGCTTCCGCAGCAAGGGCACGATCACCTGGAAGCCGCAGCAGGGCACGATGCTGTACTTCACCTACAGCGAAGGCTTCCGTCCGGGCGCATTCAACCGCGGTCCTTCGGCCCGTGTGCGCGATCCGATCGCACCGCACGCACCCCAGCTTCTCGTTCCGGCCGCCTATTCGCCGGATAACCTGATCAACTGGGAAACCGGCCTGAAGACCGATCTGTTTGACGGCAAGATGACCTTCAACCTGTCGGGTTACTACATGGAGTGGAAGAACATCCAGATCGGGTTCTTCAACCCCGCCGCAGGCTTCGGCAACACCGCCTTCGCAACGAACGGCCCGACCTATCACATCAAGGGTCTTGAGGCGCAGATCTTCGCGCGTCCGATGGAAGGTCTGACCATCAACGGTTCGGCGACCTACAACGAAAGCAAGCAGGCCAACGCGCCTTGCTTCATCGCCAACAACCCCGGTGTGTCGAGCTTCGGCCAGTGCATCACGCAGGTGTTCGTGGGCGGTCAGGTCAAGCCGGTGCAGAGCCCGTTCGGCAACGTCGGCAGCATCACGCCGTTCAGCCCCAAGTTCCAGGGCAACATCCGCGCCCGCTACGAATGGTCGGGCAAGGGCGGCATGGACTGGTTTGTTGGTGCAGGCGTGAATTACATCAGCACGCAGTACAACCAGCCTTCGACCTATCCTGACGGTAACGTCCCGGGCAACGGCAACGGCCTGAGCCCGAACGGGATCATCGTTCCGGCCACGACCGTGCTGCGCTACAAGATGCCGGGCTATGCGCTGACCGATGCGCAGATCGGCTTCACGCGTGACAACTGGACGGTGACGATCTTCGGTGACAACCTGTTCAACAGCCATGCTTCGACGTTCACCAACTCGTCGCAGTACATCAAGACGTCGACGATCGTGCGTCCGCTGACCTACGGCATCAAGATCGCAACCAAGCTGTGATCGAAGGCTGATGAAGGGAGGGGTGGCGTGGCAAGCGCCACCCCTTGCTTCTGGCGGCACACGAAACTGGATGGGCGAGTTTGATGGACACGCGCGGCGATGGCCGACAGGAAAGTGCGTAGATGGCCACGCAAGCTGACCTGACCCATTCTGAGAATACCCACCCTGCCCCGTCTACTGCGGCTCCGCCGGAGTCAGAACTGAGGGCGCTTCATGCGCTTCAGGCCAAGGGTGACTATGCGGCAGCGGCAAGCGGAGCAAAGCGCCTCCTTGCGTCCGCGCCGGACAATCGCGATCTCCTGCTGATCGAGGCGCATTCGCTGCGCATGATGCAGCAGACCGATGCGGCGCTTGCCGCGCTTGATCGGCTCGCGGCGCATCACCCCAATTTCAGCCAGTTATACCTTGAACGCGGGCTCTGCCATGTCGCCCGGCGCGATGCGCCAGCGGCAATCTTCGATCTGCGCACTGCAGTCACCGCCAATCCGGCTCTGGCGATGGGCTGGCGCATGCTCGACGGGCTCTACCGGATGACCGGGGACACGCGCAGCGCTGGGCTTGCCGCACGGCACTTTGCCCATCTCGCCAGCCTCCCGCCACCAATCGTCCAGGCCAAGGTGCTGTTTGGCGACGGGGAGATCGATGTCGCTGAAACGCTGATCCGGCGGTTCTTGATGGAGGCGGGCAACCACCCCGAAGCCATGCGCCTGCTGGGCCAGATCGGCCACCGGCGCAATGTGCTCGATGATGCCGAGGCGCTTTACGAGGGCGTCCTCGCCATGGTGCCAGACCATGACGAGGCGCGGCACGAATACGTGCAGGTGCTGATCGCCCGGCACAAGTTCCCGCAGGCGCGCGAGGCGCTGGAGCCGCTGCTGAAGCGCGATCCACGCGGGCACGCGCACCGCATCCAGGCCGCGACGATCCGGGTCGGGCTTGGCGATTTCGAAAGCGTGATCCCCGAATATCGCGCGATGATCAGCGAGATTTCGGGCGAGACGCTCGAAACCCGCGTCCGCCGCGCCGATCTCAACCTGTGGCTCGGCCATGCGCTCAAGACCGAAGCCCGCACGGCCGAAGCCATCGATGCCTATATGGCCGCGACCGCCGACCGGCCTGATTTCGGCGATGCGTGGTGGAGCCTCGCCAACCTCAAGACCTACCGGTTCTCCGCCGAATCCATCGCAGTGATGCAGGCGCGGCTCGATGATCCGGCGACGGCGGATGTCGACCGCATCCACATCGCCTTCGCGCTGGGTAAGGCGCTGGAGGATGCCGGGGACTACGAGGCCTCGTGGGCTGCCTACGCGCGCGGCAATGCCATGCACCGCGCGGGCAATGGCTATCTCCCCGAAGTGTTCGAGACCAACACGCGCGAGCAGAAGCGTGTGTGTACACCCGCTTTCTTCACCGCGCGCGAGGGTTGGGGGCTGGACGATCCCTCCCCCATCTTCGTGCTCGGCCTGCCGCGTTCGGGTTCGACCTTGCTTGAACAGATCCTCGCCTCGCACTCGATGGTCGAAGGCACGCAGGAACTGCCCGATATCCAGCGGATCGTGCACGAATTGCAGGGCCGCGAACTCAACTTCGACAAGCCGCTCTATCCCGGATCGCTGCTCGATCTGGATGCTGACGCGGTGCGCCGATTCGGCGAGCAGTATATCGCCGACACGATGCCCAATCGCATCCTCGGCCGGCCCTTCTTCATCGACAAGATGCCGAACAATTTCCGGCACGTGGGCCTGATCCACCTGATCCTGCCGAACGCCAAGATCATCGATGCACGCCGCGATGCGATGTCGTGCTGCTTCAGCAACCTCAAGCAGCTGTTCGCACAAGGGCAGGAATTCACCTACGGGATCGAGGACATCGCCCGCTACTACAAGACCTATCTCGAGCTGATGGACCACTGGGATGCGGTGCTGCCAGGCCGGGTCCTGCGCGTGCAGCACGAAGACGTGGTCGAAGACCTTGAAGGCAGCGTGCGGCGCATCCTCGATTACTGCGGCCTCCCCTTCGAAGATGCCTGCGTCGAATTCCACAAGACCAAGCGCTCGGTCCGCACGCCGAGCTCGGAACAGGTGCGCCAGCCCATCTTCCGTGACGGGCTCGATCAATGGAAGAAGTTCGAGCCCTGGCTTGAGCCGCTCCGCGAGGCACTCGGGCCAGAGCTGGCGCCAAAGCCGCGCCACGACGATCAACAACAAGCCTAATCGGGACAGGACAAGCCAATGGCAGCAATAGGCGCAACATCAGCCCCCGCAGGCGAGGAAAATGCCTCGGTAGCCCTGCGCTGGTACGTGCTGTTCGTGATGATGCTGGCCTATACGATCAACATCGCGGACCGCTACGTGATGTCGACCGTGCTCGAGCAGATCCGGCTCGACCTGCACCTCAGCGATGGCGGCGTGGCCTTCCTCACCGGTGTTTCGCTGGCGCTGTTCTATGTCAGCATGGGCATTCCGCTTTCCTGGATCGCCGACCGCTACAACCGGCGCAACCTGCTCGCGATCTCGATCACCTTGTGGTCGGTGATGACCACGCTGTGCGGACTTTCGCGCGGCTATGTCCAGCTTCTGCTGGCGCGCATGGGTGTGGGCATCGGCGAGGCCGGCGGCACGCCTTCGTGCAACTCGATCATTTGCGACTATTTCCCCGCCGCCCGTCGTCCGATGGCGCTGACGATCTTCTGCCTCGGCGCGCCCATTGGCGCGTGGATCGGTGCGGACATGGCGGGTGCCGTGGCCCATGCCTATGGCTGGCGTGCGGCGTTCCTCGTGCTCGGCATTCCTGGCGTGCTGCTTGCGCTGCTCATCATGGCGACGATCCGCGAGCCCAAGCGCGGCTGCCTCGACGTGGTGCAGAGCGACGACAACCCGACCCTGATGGAAACAATGCGCTTCTGTCTGCAGCAGCGCTCGGCGGTTCACGTTATGATGGGCAGCGGGCTTTCCGCGCTGTGGGGCTGGGGCCTGATGTGGTTCATCCCGACGTTTCTGCAGCGGACTTACGGCCTCGACGTGGGCGCAGCCGGCGCCATCGTCGGGCCGATCCACCTCGTGATGGGCATCGGTGCGCCGCTGCTGACTGCGTGGATGCTGGCGCGCCCGTCCTACACCGATCCGCGCAAGATCGTCTATCTGCTGGGCGCGGTGACGGCGGTGGCAACGGTGCCCTCGATCCTCGCGATCTACACGCACAACCTTGCGCTCGCGACCGTTTCGCTGTGGCTGTTCATTCCGGGCATCTACTTCTACATCGGCCCCGCCTTCGCGCTCGGCCAGAATCTGGCGCCGCCGAAGATGCGCGCGATGTTCAGCGCGATTGCCCTGCTGATCGCGAACGTGTTCAACCTGATCGTCGCGCCGCAGGGCGTTGGCTTGCTGAGCGACTATTTTGCCGGCCCTGCTGGCCCCGATGCGGCATCACTGCGCTCGGCGCTGCTGATCCTTGCCCCCACGGGCTTCTGGGCCGCGTTCCATTACTTCATGGCGGCCAAAACGATCGTCGAAGACCAGAAGCGAGCCATCGGATATGTCTGAACTGAACCCCCTCCCCTCGTACATCAACGGCGCATGGGCCCTTCCCGCCACCTCGACAGCTGTTTTCGAGGCGATCAACCCCGCGACTGAAGAGCCCTGCGCGCGGGTAGCGCTGTGCGGGCCGGACGATGTGGACCGCGCGATGGCGGCAGCGCGCAGCGCGTTCGACGGCTATTCGTCGCTCAGCCTCGACGCGCGGCTGGCGCTGGTCGAAAAGCTGATCGCCGTGTTCGAAGCGCGCTATGACGAGATGGTCACCGCGATCAGCACCGAAATGGGCGCGCCCTACGATCTGTCCTTCAATGCGCAGGCCGAATGCGGGCCAGGCCACCTCAAGGAAACCGTGAAGGCTGCGCGCGAGATGGTGTGGGAGCGGCCGCTCGGCGGGCGCGGTCGGCAGGTGCATGAAGCCGTCGGCGTCTGCGCGCTGATCACGCCGTGGAACTGGCCGATCAACCAGCTTGCCGCCAAGATCGGCCCGGCGCTGGTTGCGGGCTGCACGATGGTGCTGAAGCCGAGCGAGATCGCACCGCTTTCCGCGCAGCTCTTCGCCGAATTCATCCACGAGGCAGGGTTCCCGGCGGGTGTGTTCAACATGGTCCACGGCACCGGCCCCGGCATCGGCGATGCGCTGACAAGCCATCCGGAAGCGGACATGGTCTCCTTCACCGGCTCCACCCGTGCGGGTATCCAGGTGGCCAAATCGGCGGCCGAGACGGTCAAGCGCGTCAGCCAGGAACTGGGTGGCAAATCGGCCAACGTGGTGTTTGCCGATGCGGGGCTGGAAGCAGCCATTGCACGCGGGGTGCGCCACTGCTTCAATAACTCGGGCCAATCCTGCAACGCGCCGACCCGCATGCTGGTCGAAGCTTCGGTCTATGAAGAGGCCGTCGCCATCGCAAAGAAGGTGGCCGAAAGCGTCAAGCTTGGCGATCCGATGGAGAAGGGTCCGCATCTCGGCCCGGTCGTCAGCAAAGTACACTACGACAAGATCCAGCGCCTGATCGAGGCCGGGATCGCCGAAGGCGCGACACTGGTGACAGGCGGCCCGGGCCGCGCTGATGGGTTCGACCGTGGCTACTATGTGAAGCCGACAATCTTCGCCGATGTGAATAACGAGATGACCATCGCGCGCGAGGAGATCTTCGGTCCGGTGCTCGCCATGATCCCGTTCGATGATGAGGCGGAGGCCATCCGCATCGCCAACGATACGCCCTATGGCCTTGCTGGCTATGTGCAGAGCGGCGACGTTGAGCGCGCCCGGCGCGTGGCCCGCAAGATCCGCGCCGGCAGCGTTTATGTGAACGGCGCGGGTCAGGACTATTGCTCGCCCTTCGGCGGCTACAAGCAATCGGGCAACGGGCGTGAATGGGGCGAATTCGGCCTCCACGATTACCTCGAAATCAAGGTGATCAACGGCTTCGAGGCCGCATGAAGCTCGCCGATATCGAGACATTCGTCGTCGGAAACCCGCCGCCGCATTTCGGCGGGCGCTACTTCGTGTTCGTGAAACTGACCACGGCCTGCGGGATCAGCGGGATCGGGGAGGCTTATTGCGTGCCGTTTTCGCCGCATCTTGTGGCGAAGATGATCGAGGACGTCTTCGCGCGCTATGCGGCGGGGCGCGAACCGCACGATATCGAAAACCTGTGGCGGCGCGTCTATTCAAGCGGGTTTACCCAGCACAGTGATCTTTCGCTGATGGGCGTGCTGAGCGCGCTGGAAATGGCCTGCTGGGATATCGTGGGCAAGGCGGCGGGGCAGCCGGTTTACAAGCTGCTCGGCGGGCAAGTGCATGAGCGGCTGCGGGCCTACACATATATCTACCCGCGCCCCGGCGATCAGACCGACGTCTACCACGATCCCGATCTCGCAGCGGAGCGTTCGGCGGAATATCTCGCCATGGGCTTTACCGCACTGAAGTTCGATCCGGCGGGGCCCTATTCGGCGTTCGACGGTCGGCAGTTGTCGCTGGAGGCGCTCGACCTCAGCGAGCGCTTTGCAAACACGCTGCGCGAGGCGGTCGGCAGCAAGGCAGATCTGCTGTTCGGCACGCACGGTCAGATGACAGCGGCAGGCGCAATCCGGCTGGCGAAGCGACTTGAAGCGGCAGATCCGCTGTGGCTCGAAGAACCAATCCCGCCCGATGCGCCCGAGGAAATGGCCAAAGTCGCGCGCGCGACTTCCATTCCCATCGCGACCGGTGAGCGGCTGGCGACCAAATACGACTTCGCGCGCCTGCTCGATGCTGGCAGTGCGGCGATCCTGCAGATGAACCTTGGGCGCGTGGGCGGGCTGCTAGAGGCGAAGAAGATCGCCGGCATGGCCGAAGTGCGCCACGTGCAGATTGCCCCGCACCTCTATTGCGGGCCAGTGGTGGGCGCAGCAAACATCCAACTTGCAACCGCGACACCCAACTTCCTGATCCTCGAAAGCATCGAGGAATGGGGCGGTTTCCATTCGGAAATCCTCAAGACTCCGATCCGCTTCGAAGAGGGCCACGTGATCCCGCCGACAGCGCCGGGCCTGGGCGTGGAACTGAACGAGGACGTGGCGCGCGCGCATCCCTATACCGGGGATATACTGCACCTGGAAATGACGCAGCATCCAGTAAGATGACCGAAACCTTCGATTATATCGTGGTGGGCGCAGGCACCGCCGGGTGCGTGCTGGCCAATCGGCTGACCGAGGACGGCCAGTCCACCGTTCTGCTGCTGGAGGCAGGCGGCAGCGATCTTTCGATCTGGATCCAGATGCCGATCGGCTATGGCCGCACCTTTTTCGACAAGCGCATCAACTGGATGTACGATACCGAAGCAGTGCCGGGGCTTGGCGGGCGCAGCAGCTACTGGCCGCGCGGCAAGGTGATCGGCGGCTCGGGCTCGATCAACGCGATGGTTTATGTGCGCGGGCAGCCGCGCGATTTCGATGACTGGCGCGCGGCGGGCAATTCCGGCTGGGGGTGGGACGACGTGCTGCCGTTCTTCACCAAGTCCGAGGATTTCGACCGCTACAGCGCGCACCACGGACGCGGCGGGCTGCAGCACGTAACGGAAATCACCCCGCACGTTCATCCCGTCTGCCATAGTTTTATCGAGACGGCAGAGGGCCTCGGTTTTCCGGTGACGAGCGATTTCAACGGGAGCAATCCCGAAGGCGTCGGGTTCTACCAGATCAATACGCGCGGCGGCTGGCGTGCCTCGACTGCCAATGCCTTCCTGCACCCGGCGCTGAAGCGCAAGAACCTCATGCTGCGCACAAAATCGCAGGCAACGCGGGTGCTGATTGAAGGCTCGCGGGCTGTTGGCATCGAGTACCGGCGCGGCGGCAAGCTGCATCAGGTGCGGGCGCGGCGCGAGGTCATCCTCTCGGGCGGCGCGATCAATTCGCCGCAATTGCTGATGCTGTCCGGCATCGGTGATGGCGCGGCGCTGGCGCAGCATGGCATTGGCGTGCAGTGCGATTTGCCCGCCGTGGGGCGCAATTTGCAAGACCATCTGGCGGTCTCCTATTTCTACAAGGTACGCACCGCCACGCTGAATGACGAGCTCCACCCGCTGCTCGGCAAGGCCCAGGCGGCGCTGCGCTTCGCATTCGACCGGCGCGGGCCGCTTTCGCTGAGCGTGAACCAGAGCGGCGGTTTTGTGCGCAGCGCGCCGGATGCGCCGAAGGTCGATTTGCAGCTCTATTTCAGCCCGGTGAGCTATACCAAGACGCCGCTCGCCGCGCGCAAGCTGCTCAATCCCGATCCGTTCTCGGCGTTCCTGCTTTCGTTCAATCCCTGCCGTCCGACGAGCCGGGGCCACCTGGCGCTGCGCTCAGCCGATCCGCTGGCCTATCCGGTGATCCAGCCCAACTACCTCTCGACCGAAACCGACATCGCAGAAGTGCTGGCGGGCAACCGCCTGCTGCGCCAGATCGCCGCAAGCCGCCCGCTGGCCGACATGATCACCGAGGAACTGATCCCCGGCCCGGCAGTGCAAACCGAGGAAGACCAGCTCGCCGATTTCCGCGCGCGGGCGGACACGGTCTATCACCCCACCGGCACCTGCGCGATGGGGCCAGACACGTTGACTTCGGTGGTCGATGCACGGCTGCGGGTGCACGGGACGGAAGGTTTGCGCGTGATCGATGCCTCGATCTTCCCCAACATCACCAGCGGCAACACCAATGCGCCGACGGTGATGGTGGCGGAAAAGGGCGCGGCAATGGTGCTGGAGGATGCGCGAAACTAGGGGTGCGCGAGAACAGGGACAGTCCGCCAAAAATGGGGACTGTCCCTATTTTTCATCAGCGGCGCGGAACCACTTCGTAGCCCTGCTCCTCCGGCTCATCATCGACCATCTGATCGGGAAAGCCCGTGCCCAGCACCTTGATGCCGACCGGTTCTTCATAGCGGCGGATGATGTTGGGCGAAAACTCGCGCGGGCCAAAGGCGGCTTCGCCTTCCTTGAACAGCCGCACGATCAGCGGGGACATTTCCACCGGCACGCCGGTTTCCTGCGCGATCTTGTCGAACAGGCCGACGTCCTTTGAGACGAGGTCCATCGTGAAGTTGATATCGCGGCTGCCGTTGAGGATAACCTGCGATTCCGTCTCGTGGACGAAGCTGTTGCCCGAGGAAATGCGGATCGCCTCGTACGTCGTGTTCATGTCGAGCCCGACCGCCTTGCACACCGTCAGCGCCTCGGCGAGCGCGACAAGGTGCGCTGTGCAGAGGAAGTTGGTCATGACCTTGAGCTGCGATGCGGTGCCCCAATCGCCGGTGTGCAGCACGCGGCGACCAAGCGTCGTGAGCACGGGCAGCACGCGCTCAAAGCCTTCGCGCGGGCCGGCGGCGAAGATCGAGATATTGCCGGTATCGGCGCGGTGGCAGCCGCCCGAGACGGGGCATTCCATGAACAGCCCGCCGCGCGCTTCGACCAGCGGGCCAAGGCGCAGAACTTCGGCATAATCGGTGGTGCTCATTTCCATCCACACCTGCCCCGGGCGCATCACGGCAAGAAAGCCGTCTTCGCCTTCGGCCACGGCAGCGCTGGCAGCAGGTGAAGGCAGGCAGGTGATGATCACATCCACCGCCTCGCCCAGCGCGGCAGGGCTCACCGCTTCCTTGGCACCGCGCGCGACATATTCGGCGACGAGCTCGGGATTGAGATCGCGCACGGTGACGTCATGGCCGTTGCGGATCAGGCTGCCTGCGAGCTTGCCGCCGACATTGCCGAGGCCGATGAAACCGATCTTCATGAGGAATTACACTCCGGGTATCAGCACGATCTTGCCGACGTGCTTCTTTTCAAGAAAGGCGCGCTGCGCCGCGACGATTTCGGAAAGCGGATATGTGGCCGCAACCACCGGCCTGATCTCGCCGCGCTCGATATAGCCTACGAGATTGGGAAACACCTCCGGATCGAGGATCGTGCAGCCGTAAAGCGTCAGGTCCTTGAGGTAGAGCGTGCGCAGATCAAGCTCGGCAATCGGGCCGGAGATCGCGCCCGCCACGCCGTAGCGGCCGCCGCGCTTGAGTGCATCGAGCAGGGCGGGAAAGCCCTCGCCGCCGGCAACATCGATCACCACATCGAACGTTTCGCACTCGAACCGGCACCCACGTGGTTCGACTTGGGTCGCACCCAGTGCGCGCACGCCGTCAGCCTTGTCGGTGCTGGCCAGCGCAGTGATTTCGGCCCCCCGGCGCTTGGCCAGCTGCACCGCCGCCGAGCCGACCCCGCCCGACGCCCCTGTAATCAGCACGCGTTCGCCCGCGGCCAGCGCAGTGCGGGTCAGCATGTTTTCCGCCGCCGAATAGGCACAAGGGAACGAGGCGAGTTCGACATCGGTCAGCGCAGTTTCGATGGGGTGCGCATGCGGAGCGGGAACGCGGGCAAATTGCGCAAAGCCGCCATCCACTTCGGAGCCGAAATAGGTGGCTTCGAAACGGCTCGCACCGCGGAACACCGGCTCGACCAGTACGCGTGTGCCGATGCGGGCGGGATCGATCCCCTCCCCTACGGCCACGATCCGGCCAGCAGCATCCGCGCCCTGAATGCGCGGAAACTGCGGAACTGCCCCGGTCCAGCCCGAATCTTCGGTTTTCGCCTCGGCAAAGCCGTCGTCGCCACCTGCTTCGGTGGCGACCGTAACAGCCTTCGAATACCACGCGGTGCGGGTGTTGATATCGGTGTTGTTGACCCCGGCCGCGCCGACACGGATCAGCACTTCGCCCCGGCCAGGCTGCGGCACGGATACATCGGTGCGGTAGGACAGGCATTCAAAGCCGCCGTTGCCGGTAAGCAGGACGGCGGACATGGTGGCGGGGACCGGCTCCATCGGGTCAGCCGATCGCCGGGAGCTGGGATTTAAGCCAATCAAAGTGCGCATAGGACATGCCGCGATAATCGTCCCACCCGCGCGCGGTTTTCTCCGCCACTTCGTCCGACAGCACATTCAGCGGCTGCCCGCTGGCATAGGCGAGCAGCAAGGTCTGCGCGGCCTTTTCGAAGAAGTAGAGGTCTTCGAAGGCTTCGGCCACCGTTGCGCCGGTGCAGGTGATCCCGTGATTGCCCATCAGCAGCGTCTTGTGATTGCCCAGCGCCGCAGCAAGGCGTTCGCCTTCTTCGGCCTCGTCGGCAATCCCGCCAAAACCCTGATCGATCGCAAGGCGATTGAAGAAACGCGCCGTGTTGTTGTCGAGCGGCAGCATGCGCGGATCGGCCAGCGTGGCCAGCGCCGTCGCGTGCGGCGGGTGGCAGTGGATGATCACGCGCGCGGCGGGGCACTGGCGGTGCACGGTGCCGTGGATCGTCCAGGCCGAAGCATCGGGCGCGTCGGGGCGGTTCATCACGTCCGGATCGTCGGCATCGAGCAGCATCAGGTCATCCGGCTTGATGCTGGCGAAATGCTGCCACTTGCGGTTCAAGAGGAACTGTTTGCCATCCGCCGAGACCGCCGCGCTGAAGTGATTGCCAACGGATTCCGACCAACCCATCAGCGCAGTGATGCGAAAGGCAGCCGCAAGATCTTCGCGCAGCGCCGCGACTTCGGCCTCGGTCACTTGAAGCGGCCTTCGCTCGTGAGCGCGCGGTAGGTGCTGCGCATCTCGCCGCGATCAGCATAAGTCCCGCGCAGATAGCGCGCGCCGCTGGTGGCGGAATAGGCTTCGCGCCCATGCACGATGCGGTGGTTGTCGAACACGATGCATTCGCCCGCATTGATGCGGAAGCGCATAAGGTACTTATCCGATTGCAGCATCCGGCCGAAGCGGCAGAACGCCGGGTAGTAGCGATCAAGCACATCCTGCGGCAGATCGAACACATCGGCCATGTGCTGGCTGATGGTGACGCCCGAAACCTCGCCGTGCGCGTCAAGCTCGATCACCCGCTGGCGCGAGCGGACGTCATAGGTGTCGTGCTCGCAGTAAAAGGGCACTTCGGTTTCGGCGAGGAGCTTGAACTCTTCCGGATAGAGTTCACGGAAGTCATTTGCGACCGCCACGCCGTCAAGGAACAGGTTGGCCCCGCCCTCCACGCTGTTGGCGCGGCAATGGAGGAACTGGACTCCGGGAGCCATGTCCTCGGCCGGGGTATCAGTGTGAAGTTCGAGCGCCTTGGCGGTGTAGGCAAGGTTGGTCGGTTCGATATGGGTCATCACATCAAAGTATTCGCCGAAGAACGTCGGGCGCACGTGGCCCATCAGCTTGACGAGATCGGTAAGGCCCTCGTCGCTGTCGGGCATGTCCGTCACCAGCGCGACGCCTTCGACGATCAGCGCTTTCAGCCATCCGGCGACCTTGGCCTTGTCGGCCATCAGCTCAGCTTGCGGGAAACGGGCGACGTTTGGATAGTGGTCGGCATACCACGCCCGGCGCGGCAGATCGGACGGATCGTGGCGGCGCTTGCCCTCGGCATAGCTGGCGAGCCAGCTCAGCGGATAGCGGCTCGTGTGGTTTTCGCCGTCCCATGCGATTTCAAGCGCATCGCCCACCACTTCCGCTCGGCGCGGGCGCGGCGCGGCATCCAGATGGAAGATATCGAACACACGCTCGCGCGTCTGGCTGTCGAACGAGGTGGGGCAGTTGTCGCGCAACCAGTAGTTGTTGAAATAGGCCGACTTGCCGCCGGGGAGCATGACTTCGAGCCCGGTTTCGGTGAGCGTGACCGGTGCTGCGGACGAGGTGGTGGTGGTCATGTATGCCCCCGCTGGGAAGTGTGGCGGCCTGTCTGCCGCTCTCTTGCACCGCGACATTAGCCCGGAATGGACCGGCCAAGCAGTGCATCATCAACAATCATATATCGGATCAATGACGGTAATGCACTCGCATCAGTTGCTGCCGAGGAGGTCTTCCGCCCACGGAAGCTGCGCGAGGACGGGGGGCAGGCTTTCCTTGCGGATCGTCTCCCCGGCGAGCTTGGCGGTCTCCATGGCGAGATCGCCCAATTCGCCCGCGCGGCTGACAACCTGGATGCGGCGGGCGAAGCGCGCGCGCGGCAGCGGCTCGACGCGCAGCTCCGGGATCAGCGCGGGCATCGCGGCAAGGCACAGCAGCGAGGTGATGCTCCAGCCGATGCCAAGCGCGACCGCGTTCAGCTGCTGCGGCACGATATCGACCTCGATCACGTTGGGCAGGCGCAGCCGCATGCGGGTCAGCTGGCTTTCGATCCGCTGCCCCATGCCGGTATCGAGCGAATAGCGCACGAACGGCAGGCCCTCTGCGGCAGCAATCGGATCGGCCACGCCGCGAAAGCCCGGCGGAAACACGAGCACGAAGGGATCATCGAGCACATCGTGGTGGACGACGCCTTCCTGCTTTTCGAGCACGCTGCTGCCGGTGATCAGGAGATCAACGCGCCGAGCGAGGAAATCCTGCTGCTGGTTGAGCGAGATGCCCGAGCGCACCCGCCAGCGCGCGACGCGGGGCCCCAGCCGATTGAGCAGCGGCCCGGTGAGCAGGATCGCCAGCGATTCCGCCATCGCCACGGTCACCTTGTCGATCGGCTGGTTGGCGCCTTCGCGCACCTCATCGACCATCGTGCGCGCTGTGGCGAGCAAGTGCGTTGCACGTTCATATAGCGCGCGGCCTGCGGGCGTGAGGCCAAGCGGGCGCAGGGCGCGATCAAACAGAGTTGCACCGATGCCCTGCTCCAGCCGTGCGATGGTCTGCGAGACGGCGGACTGGGTGATGCGCAGCTGCTGGGCGCTCGCGGTCATCCCGCCCAGTTCGACGGTGAGGACGAAGACTTCCAGCGCGTGGAAATCGAACTCGGCGGGGAGCAGCATCGGACCTCACAATAAAATTGCGTGAACCCTCATATTATAAACTGTTATCCTGCGGCAAGAACGTTCGTGCAAGCAACGCGGATTGACGTAGATCAATGCGCGGAGCAAAATGCCAATGTCGCAAGGGAGTAGCCGAGATCGCGCCTGATCGCCTCATCAACCGCCGCTGGCTGCCGCTGAACGCACTCCGCGCGTTCGAGGCGGTGGGACGGCACATGAGCTTCACCGCAGGCGCGCAGGCGCTCACCGTGTCGCAGAGCGCGATGAGCCGACATGTCAGCAGCCTGGAGGACCTGATCGGCCGCCCGCTGTTCGAGCGCGGCCCGACCGGGCTCAAGCTGACTCCGGCGGGCTCGATCCTGCTTCCGGTCGTGAGCAAGTGCCTCGACCGGATGGAGCAGACGATCAACACGATCCGCAACAAGGATCTCGAAAGCCGGCCGATCCGGCTGCACATTCCGCCTTCCCTGCTCTACCAGAACGCACTGCCGCTGCTGGCCCAGTTCCACAAGGAACACCCCGAGATCCGCATCGACGTGGTGACCTCGAACGTCACCGGCGCCCCGCGCGACAACGTGGACATGGCGGTGGTGTTCGACCGGCCCAATGTCGATGACAGCGTGGCTGACCTCTTGTGGATGGTTCGCGTTGCCCCGTTGTGCTCGCCCGAAACGGCCGTCACCCACAAGGGCAAGAGCCTCGAGCAGTTCCTCCACGACAACGAATTGCTGCATGTGAAGCTGGAAGGCGAACCGCGCGGTCTGCTGTGGTCGAGCTATGCGGCGCAGCAGCGCCTCGCGATCGAAGCGGGCGACGGGCTCGCGTTTGATACCGCGTTTTCAGCGGTGCGCTATGCCATCGGGGCTTCGGGCGTCGTGCTCGCGGATATCGACATGTTCGCGCAGGAAATCGCAAGCGGGCAGCTGGTCATGCCATACGACCGCGTTTCAGCGGATGGCTTTGGCTACTATCTCAAGACCCACGCCGAAGACCTCGGCGATCCGGCGATCTACCTCCTGCGCGAGTGGATCATCCGGCACTTCTCGAACAGCATGGGCCGAGATGCTCCTGCCCCGACCGAGATGGTGCCGGAAATGCGCGGCTGAGGGCTAACCTTCGTCGAAGCGTTGACAGCGATCCAGAGCCGTCGCGCCTTGCTGCCCTGGATCCCCGCCTTCGCGGGGATGACGAGGTTTGTATCTCGTCTTGTCCAGCTATCCTTCGTCATCCCCGCGAAGGCGGGGATCCAGAGCGGCTTGGCATAGCGCTTCGGATCGTGCGGCAATGCCATGCCGACGAAGCTCATGTGACAGGCTTAAGGTGACGGCGGCAAATGCTTCAGCAACAGCCCGTCCTGGTGGTCCTTGACGAAGCCCTTCCACGTCGGGTTCGCGCCGCCTTCGCTCACCGCATCGTAGCGCTTGTCATCGCTCGTCCACTTCGCGCCATCAGATTCCTCTGACGGCACGGCGAGATACTCGGCCTTGGCCGCCTCACCCTTGAGCTGCAGATCGAGGAAGGCGGTGATGAAGTGGAGCGCGATGCTGTTGACACGCGGCTTGCGCCACATGCGGTCCTCGAACCAATCGAAATCCCAAACGGTGCCGCGCATTTCCGCCGGCGCGGGATTGGTGCCGATGGCGTGTCCAGCGCCCTTCAGCGCGAGCAGCCAGCGGTCCGAACCCTTGGCATCGCGGAAGATCGCGGCGGGGCCGGGATCATAGCCCACAGTGCGGTCCGCCGTGCCGGCCACGATGAGCAGCGGTGCCTTGATGCCAGACAGACCGGTTGCGCCCCAGGCCGCCCAAGGCGCGCCGCCTGCGGGCGCGATGGCGACAACCGCCTTGATTGCTGGGTCATGCAGTGCGGCCGCTTCCGCGCCGTTTCCGGTATAGCGCTCGACCAGCACGGAGGGCAGCCGTTTGACCGCAGGGCTTCCAGCATCAAGCGCTGCCCCGGCCACGGTCAGCGCGCCATAGCCGCCGAACGAATAGCCCGCAAGCGCGATGCGGTTGGTATCGCCGAGGTTCCCAAGCAGTCCATTGCGGATGCGGCGCAGCACGTAAGTGATATCGAGCGGGCGGCGGATCAGCGTAGCGGGCGTTTTCGCCGTGTCCGTGATCGCCGGATCATGGTGCCGGATCGCGACGACGACATAACCCTTGGTCGCGAGGTTCTCACCCAGCCACGAGAGCATCACCGGATCGTTGTTGTAGCCATGCGAGAGCAGCACGATCGGATAGCCCTGCCCTGCAGGCCTCGCATCGGTCACCGCAAGCGCGGGGACCGTGAAATAGGCCGGCGGCTTGGGCGGCTCCGAGACGAGGCTCGCCCGGTAGGTCGCGCGCCGGTCCTTGGGGCCAACGCAGGCGGGATACCAGATCACCAGCGGCATCGTCCGATCGGCGCGCACCAGCGCGCCTTTGGCAAGGCTGCCGAGCGGATCGACCGCGTCCTTGTCGACCACGGTCTTCTCGATCACGCCAACGCCGTTGGGGCCGAGCGCCGCAAGTGCGGGCGCGCCGACTTCGGGAATGCTGGGTGGGGGCGCCGCTTGCGCGGGTGCCGCAGCGACGGACGAGGCGGTAAGCATCGCCGCGAAAACGGAGAGCGGCCTCAAGCGCGAATCGTCCGAAATGCCGGGCGGCAGGCATCGCAAGGCCCGCATCCGGCGTGAATCGATGGGTTCTCCCGGTCAATCGCCGGGTATGGCCTTGCCTCTCGCATAGCCCCTGTTACCGCATTTACCTGCAGTTACGCCATCTTGTATTCGCATCCCCGGTTGCGCTAGCTGCATTTGTCCGACCACGCGCGCGTGGCTAAGGAGCGGACGCCACCACATCAGTGCCGCAATGGCAGGCAGGAGCAACCACGTGCCGGATCCGGAAACCTATGACCTGCTGATCGTCGGCGGGGGGATCAATGGCGCGGGGATTGCCCGCGATGCCGCCGGGCGCGGGCTTTCGGTGCTGCTGGTCGAGCAGGAAGACCTTGCCAGCCACACCTCATCGGCCAGCACCAAGCTGATCCACGGGGGGCTGCGCTATCTCGAATACTACGAGTTCCGCCTTGTGCGCGAAGCCCTGATCGAGCGCGAGCGGCTGCTGGGCATGGCCCCGCACATTATCTGGCCGCTCGCTTTCGTGCTGCCGCAGATGAACTCCCCCCGCCCCGCCTGGCTCGTGCGGCTGGGGCTGTTCCTTTACGACCATCTCGGCGGCCGCAAGAAGCTGCCGGCAACGCGTACGGTGAACCTTGCACGATCGGTGCTGGGCAATGGCCTGAAGCCGGGCGCGAAAACGGCGTTCGTCTATTCCGATTGCTGGGTCGAGGACAGCCGCCTCGTTGTGCTCAACGCGCGCGATGCGGCGGAGCGCGGCGCGCGGATCGAGACGCGCACCAAGCTGGTTTCCGCGATGCGCGAGGGCGCGCTGTGGAAGGCAGAGATCGCCAGCGGTAGCGGAACCCGCACGGTGCTGGCGCGCGGCCTTGTCAACGCGGCGGGCCCGTGGGTCGAGGATGTGCTCCAGCGCGCGGCCAGCGCCAGCCAGGATCGCGGCGTGCGCCTGATCAAGGGCAGCCACATCATCGTGCCCAAGCTCTACGAAGGCGATCACGCCTTCCTGCTCCAGAACCCGGACCGCCGCGTCGTTTTCGCGATCCCATACGAGCACGATTTCACGCTGGTCGGCACCACCGACGAGCCGTGGGAGCAGCTTCCCGGCAAGGCGCAGATCTCGCCCGAGGAAACCGACTACCTGTGCGAGACGGTGCGCCGCTATTTCTCGCGCGAGATCCACCCGAAGGATGTGGTGTGGAGCTATGCCGGCATCCGCCCGCTCTATGACGATCACGCGGCGAATGCCTCGGCAGTGACGCGCGACTATGTGCTCGATCTCGATGGCGGCGACGGCAAAGCGCCGCTGCTCAGCGTGTTCGGCGGCAAGATCACCACCTATCGCAAGCTCGCCGAGCATGCGCTGGAAAAGCTGGTGCCCTTCTATCCGGGCGCCACAGGGGACTGGACCGCCGGTGTCGACTTGCCCGGCGGTGATATTCCCGGCGATGACTTCGAAGCCTTCGCCGCGCAGCTGGCATCCGCGCATCCCGGCCTGCCGCGCGCGCTGCTCACCCGGCTCGCCCGCGCTTATGGCACGCGCGCGCGGGCCATCCTGGGCACTGCGCAGACCATGGAATCGCTCGGCGCCGATTTCGGCGGCGGCCTGACCCAGGCTGAAGTCGATTATCTCGCTGTGCAGGAATGGGCCTGCACCGCCGAAGACGTGCTCTATCGCCGCAGCAAGCTGGGCCTCCATGTGCCGCCAGGCACGGCGGATGCAGTCGAGGCTTATCTTGCGGGGCAAAATCCCAGAACGAGCGCGCCAAACGCTTAACCAACAGGAACCGCGCAGGCGTGCGGCTTGCCATGGTTGATAAGCGGTAAGCCCCGCAAAACGGCGCTTTGGCGCTGCGGGATAGTCCGCGCGGGGGTTTAGACGCACCTTCAGACGGTGTTGGCATTGCTGAATGGGTCATCCCTTACCGCGCGAGCCCCAGCCCCATGCCCCGCTTTACCGACCTTTCCACCGTCGCGCGCATCGGCGCCAGCACCAAACCCTTCATCAACGCGCTGCTCCCCTCGCAGGCGGCGTTCCGGGTGGTCTGGTCGGGCAAGGATTCCGCCGGCACCACGCAGGTAAGCTACAGCTTCCCCTGGGCGGACGGCGCCGCCAGCCAGTTCGCCAACCCCTATGGGCGCGGTGAAAACACGGCGGCGGTAACGGGCGCGGTGACAAGCGGGCAGGCCGCGATGATCACCAAGGCCTTCGGCGCCTGGTCGGAGATTGCCAACATTACCTTCACGCAAGTGGCAGAGACCGCTGGCGGCACGGTCGGCGATATCCGAATCGCCTTCTCCTCGGCGGTTTCAGCGGGGTACTGGGGCTATTCCCTCGGCGTATCGGACGGGCGCAGCAATGCGCACGGCGATATCTGGATCGATGATGCCATCATCGGCCAGTCCTTTGCGCCGGGCACCTACAACTACATGGCGATGCTGCACGAGATCGGCCACAGCCTCGGCCTCAAGCATCCGTTCGAGGCGCCCAAGATCCCGGCGGGATACGACAACCAGCGCTACACGATCATGTCGTATACCGCGCCCGAGAAGGTGTGGTGGACAAACCCCGCAACGGGGATCGCCGAGTTCCTCGTCAAGACGCCGATGGTCTACGACATTCAGGCGATCCAGGCGCTCTACGGCGCGAATATGACGACGCGGACCGGCAACGATACCTATGCCTTCAATCCCGCCGCGCCTTCGTTCGAGGCGATCTGGGATGCGGGCGGAACGGACACGTTCAGCGTCGCAGCGTTCACCAACGGCTGCACGGTGGACCTGACGCCGGGGGCCTATTCGTCGCTGGCGTACAGCGGCGTTTCACTCACCAACAACATCGGCATCGCGTTTGGCTGCTCCATCGAGAACGCGATCGGCGGCGCGGGCGCGGATACGCTGCTGGGCAACGAACTTGCCAACACCCTCGATGGCGGCGCGGGAGCGGACACGCTGCGCGGCAATGGCGGCAACGATGCGTTGCTGGGCCGCGTCGGGAACGACCTGCTCGATGGAGGAGCGGGCAACGACACGCTTTCCGGCGGCGAGAATGACGACGTGCTGATCGGCGGAGCTGGGAATGACACACTCGATGGCGGCGCGGGCAACGATACGGCGAGCTATGCCTCGGGCAGCGCGGCCGTCCGCGTGAGCCTTGCCATCAGCGGAGCGCAGGCCACCGGCGGCGGCGGAAACGACACATTGATCGGGATCGAGAACCTCATTGGCGGCACTGGGGCAGACATTCTCATCGGCGATGGCGCGGCCAATGTGCTCGACGGCGGGAACGGGGCGGATCAATTGATCGGCGGTGGCGGCAGCGATATCCTGATCGGCGGCGGCGGTCGAGATATGCTCGAAGGCGGCGAAGGCGGCGACGTGTTCCGCTTTGCGGCGATGGGCGACCTTTCCGGCACCACCGTGACGAGCGCCGATACGATCCTCGATTTCAGCCGCGCGCAGGGGGACCGGATCGATCTTTCCGGCATCGACGCCGTGAAGCAGACCAGCGCCGTCAACGACGCCTTCACGTGGATCGGCAGCGGGGCCTTCACCAAGGCTGCGGGTCAATTGCGCTACGTCGTGACCAATGGCGTCGGCCTCGTCAGCGGCGATATCGACGGCAACGGCACGGCGGACTTCGCGATCCGGATCGAAAAGGCACCGGCCCTCACCGGCCTCGATTTCATCCTCTAACTGCGCACCACCTTGAGCGGCACGCCCTGATACGACAGGCCGGACAGCAGGCTTTCCTGTTTCATGATCACGCTGCCCGGGCCGACATGCGCGCCCTCGCCCACCACGCAGCCATAGAGCGGTACGGTGCCGGCACCGATCGTCGCGCCCGCCATGATCTTCACCTTGTCCACCTTGAGCACGCGGTCCTCGAAGGTGTGCGCCTGGAAGAACGCCGTTACCGTCGCGCCGTCCCCGATCTCGATCATGTCGGGATCGACGACTTGCGAGAACTGCGGCCCCAGCACCGCGCGCTTGCCGATCTTGAGACCCATCAGGCGCAAGTAGATCGTCAGCAGGAACGTGCCCTCAAGCTGCTGCAGGATCGCATTGGCATAGCGCGCCCAGGCCACGAACACGAAGTCCCACCGGCTGGCCCAGCAGGACCACAGCGCGTGCTGGCCCGGCTTCACCCGGCCCATCAGCGTCCACTTGAGCACAGTGACCGCGAGCAGCAGCGCAAGCAGCGGGGCCAGCGTCGCCAGCGGAATCACGATCAGTGCGAACTCGAGGTCGTTCGCTTCCGGCGCGCCTTCCACCAGCAGTTTGTACCACAGCACCGTTGCCAGCAGCGTGCCGACCGGCAGCACGAAGCGCAGCATTTCCCAGAACACGCGGTTGCAATAGCGGATCAGCGAGGGATCATGCGTAAGGCTGCGGTCCATCTCCACCACCTGCCGGCGCGGCAGATCGAAGCTAGGCCGCCCGAAGCGGGATTGGCCGGTGGCGATTTCATTGGCGTGGGCGACCGTGCTGATACCGATCAGAATATCGTCCGGCAGCACTTCGCCCGCCGGGATCACCGCATGGTTGCCAAGGAAGGTGTTGCGCCCGAGCACGATCGGCGCGAGCCGCACCGTGCCGCGCGTGATCTCCGGTCCGCCGAGGTAAATGCCGTCGGCAAAGAAGGTCTCCGCACCGATGGTGACGAGTTCGGGCGTCACATCGAAGATTGTGCTGATCTCGCACTTTTCGCCGATATTCGCGCCCGCAAGCCGCAGCCATTGCTTCCAGAACAGCGTGCCTGAAAGCCACTGCCCGGCATTGAACGTCGCAGCCGATTTCAGCCAGACGCGGATGTAGGCAAGGCTCCAGCGGTCGATCACTCCGGGCTTCACGCGGCCCATCGCGCGGACCATCAGCGCGCTCCAGACAAGGCTGACGGGCACACTGACCACAGTCACCCCGAAGACGACCGCGAGCACCTGCGGATCGAGCTTCGGCGCGTAGATCCAGACCCAGATTTCTTCCGAGCCGACACCGAGGAGGTAGCACAGCAGCAAGGCAAGAAGACCGGCGGGCAGCGCGCCGAGCATCGTCGCGATCCCTTCAGCGGCCAAGGTCGCCAGGCCGTGCATGACAGGGTTGAGGTGCAAACCAGCGCCGGTAAGCGCAGGCGCTTCGGGTGCCGGGCCGACGCGGCCGGCCGGCACGCCGTCCCAAAGCTCGCATGGCGGCACCGTGGTGCCCGGGTTCACCACCGAGAGCGGCGCAATCACGCTGCCCGCGCCGATGCGGCAATTCTGCTCCACCGTGGCGCGCGTCTGCAGGGTGGCATCGGCCTCGATCACGATGCGCCCGACGACGATATCGCCCCGGTCGTATTCGACGAGGCCGATATGGGCGTCCTGCCCCAGCGTCACGTTGTCGCCGATCTCAAGCAGATCCCAGCCGCCGCGATGGAGATGAACGCCGCGATGGATATGCACGCCGCGCCCGATCTTGGCGCCCAGCAGGCGCAGCACCGCGTTCTGGAATACCGTGCCTGAAAGCATCGGCCACGGAATCAGCCGCGCCGATTGCACGGTGACCCAGTGGCGGAGGTAATAGGTGCTCCAGACCGGCGCGCGGACCGGACGGTAGCGCCCAAGCGCGATCCACTTCACGAGGAGCGTGAACCCCACCGAAACCGGCAGATAAAGCGCAACGCCCGCCACCGTGATCAGCGGCGTGAGCAGCACGAAGGCAACAAGATCGAGCTTGTCGAACAACAGCGGAAACAGCACCCAGGCGGCAGCCCAGCTCACCCAGCCGCCAAAGGCAATTTCTCCAGCCAGCCAAGCGATCTGGACGATATTGGCGAGAACCGGCCGTGCCTCGCCCTCGCGCACCAGCACGGGCGCTCTATGCTGCGCAGCATTGGCGGAAGCGGCATTTGCTTCCTCACCCAGTGCGGCGAGCGCGCGGATGGTGCGCGCCGCATAGATATCGCTGACCGTGACCCAGTCTCCGGCGCCGCCCTCGCGCAGCAGCGTGACCAGCAGCGCGGCGCTCAGGGAGTCGCCGCCGAGGTCCTCGAAGAAATCGTCTTCGACCGACACGCCGTCAGGACGTGTCAGGATATCGGCGACGGCGGCGGCAAGCGCGGCTTCGAGCGGGGTCGCCGACGGCACGATATCGCGCACAGGCCCCGCATCGGCGGAAAAGGTCATCGCAGGCAGCGCCGCGCGGTTGAGCTTGCCGCCAACCGTGGTTGGAAGCTCGGCGAGCATGCCGATGCGGCGGGGCACCATGTAGCTCGGCACCGTGCTGGAAAGCTGCGTGCGCAGATCGTCCAGATCGAGCGCGTCCACGCCCTCGCCCGGCACGACATAGGCGACGAGTTCGGGCACGCCGCCGGCTTCCTGCAGCCGCGCTGCCGCCGCGCGCACGCCGGGCAGCGCGGCAAGGCGCGCCTCGATCTCGCCGAGTTCGACGCGGTAGCCACGGATCTTGACCTGCGCGTCGATGCGCCCATGGTAGAACAGGTTGCCGTCCGGCTCGCGGTGGACGAGGTCCCCAGTTCGGTAGATCCGCCCGCAGGTGGGGTGATCGACGAACTTCTCGGCAGTCAGGTCCTCGCGGTGGCGATAGCCGCGTGCAACGCCCGCGCCGCCCATGCACAGCTCGCCCTGCTCGCCCTCTGCGACCGGCTCAAGGTCTTCGCCCAGCACGAAGGCCTCCATTCCCGGCACCGGGCGGCCGATGGTGATCGGCCCGCCGGGGACAATGTCACCGCGCAGGCAGGTCACCGCACATTCCGTGGGGCCATAGCCGTTGACCATGCGGCGACCCTTGGCCCAGCGGTCGGCTATGTCACGCGGCAGCGCCTCGCCGCCAACGTAGAGCAGCCTCAGATCGGGCAGTGCCGCTTCGGGATCGCGGCAACCGCTGCTACGCAGCAAAGTCGGCGGCGGGCAGAACACGGTGGCGCGTTCGCGCTGAAGCCATGCGACGATATCGGGGCCAAGCCGCGCGGCCTCGTCGTCCATCACTACCAGCGTCGCACCGGAGGCGAACGCCAGCCAGATTTCCTCGATCGAGGAATCGTAGGCCGCAGACGAACCCTGGATCACGCGGTCTGCGGGCGTAAGACCGAATTCAGCGAGATCGGATGCAACAAGATTGGCCACATTGCGGTGCTCGACCATCACGCCCTTGGGCTTGCCGGTCGTGCCGCTGGTATAGATCACATAGGCCAGCTGATCGGGGCGCACTTCGGTAGGCAGCGTCGCGCCTGCAGGCGGCGCCTCCATTGCAAGCTCTGCCGCCAGAAGCAGTGGCACCGCGCCCGCTATGGGCCCAAGCCGCTGCGCACCGACCGCATCGGTCAGCACCGCGACCGCATCAGCATCCTCTAGCACTTCGGCGATGCGGTCATCGGGAAACGAAGGATCGATCGCGGTATAGGCGCCGCCCGCCTTGAGCACGGCGATCTGCGCCACATAAAGCATCGGCGAAGTGCGTGGCAGCTGCAGCGCGACGATCCGCTCCGGTTGGAGCCGCGGCGCGAGATGAAGCGCGAGCCGGTCAGTCAGCGCCGCAAGCTCGGCGTACGTCATCACCTGCCGTTCGGGACGGGTGCGCGCTGGCGGCACCTCGATCGCGGTGCCATCCGGATAGCGCGCAGATGCTTCGGCAAGGAACGCGTGGAGCAAGGCTGGATGGACTTGGGGTGCTGGGAGCATGGCGCCCCTCTATCGCTGCGGCAAAGGCGGTCAAGCGATGGATAGCCCCGAATCCGTGGAGCAAGTCCCCATGCCATGGGGATTTTGCGCCCAGCGGAGCCTTGTGCCAGAACGGGTGCATCGCATCGAAGCGGGAGATCCGGGTTTGCACATTTATGCGAGAAGGATTGCGGCGGGGCTGGCCGCCATACTGGCGGTGCTCGCCGCATCGGATGCTGCAGCGCGGGCGCTGGACGTCTATCTCGAAGGCGATCCTTCCGGCCCCGCCCCGGCACCAGTTTCGGGCGGATTGCTGCTGATCGGCGGCGGAGACCACAGCGCCGAGGCGATGCGCTGGTTCATCGCCAAGGCGGGACATGGCCATATCGTCATCCTCCGGGCCTCGCAGCATGGCGAGGCGAGCACCGAATTCTACCGCGAACTGGGCGGCGTCCGCTCGGCTGAAACCTTCGTCACGCATTCCCGCTCCGCCAGCCGCGACCCGCATCTGCTGGACGCTTTGCGCAAGGCGGACGGCGTTTTCATCGCGGGCGGCGATCAGGCGCGCTATGTGCGGCGCTGGCGCGGCACGCCGATTGCAGCCGCGCTCGATGCCCACGTCCGCGCGGGCAAACCGCTTGCCGGCACCAGCGCCGGGCTCGCGGTGCTGGGCGAATATCTCTACGGCGCAATGGACGGCCAGAGCCTGACGGCCTCGCAGGCGCTGGCCGACCCTTACGGCAAGGGTACCACGATCGAAACCGGGTTCCTCCATCTCGATCTGCTCAAGGGTGTGATCACCGACAGCCACTTCACCCAGCGCGAGCGGCTCGGCCGGCTGTTTGCGTTTATCGCCAAGGCGCAGGCAAGCCGCCCGGCCGATGCGCCACCGCTGATTGGGCTGGGCATCGATGAAGGCGTGGCGCTCGCGGTGGAACCGGACGGGACCGGGCGGGTCTATCCATCAACCCCCGGCACCGGCGTATGGGCAGTTTACGGCGCAGGAATCGGGCGCGCTGCTGCGCCCGGGGCGCTTGTAGCCACGCGGATCCATGTCACCATCGCCGGGCCGCAATCGGTGGTGCATCTGCCGTCGGGCGCAGTCGGAAATCCGATCGCAGAGAAGGACTACAGCGCAAACGGCGGAGCGATTGCGCCGCTGCCGTGATCCCGCTCAGACGCCAAACAATCGGCGCGCGGCGGCGTCGCACAGCGCGACGCAGCGATCGCGCGGAGTGCGCTGGTCTGAAAGGTAGTATTCGATCCACAGCCCGTCGAGCACCGCTGAAAGCAGCGCAATCGCATCGGCCATCGGCAGCGCTTCCGCCCGCACCGGAAGCGCTGCGACGAGGCGTTCGAGCAGCGCGCGCTGGCGCAAGTTGAAACTGTCAGAAACGGCTGCGAAATCGGCGCGGCTGCGGGCCTGCTGCCAGAACACCATCCACGCGCCGATGATATCGGGCCCGGCCCACTCATCCGAAAAGACCGCAAGGAAGTACCGGTGGAGCGCATCAAGCGGGTCCGCCGCATGGGGCATGGCCGCCGCCTCCAGCTGCGCGAGCATATCCTCGCAGAGCTGTTCATAGGTCTCGAGCAGGAGGTTGTCCGGATTGCGGAAATAGTGCCGCAGCAAGCCATGGCTAACCCCGGCCCTCCGGCAGATTTCGCGTCCCGTGGTCCCCTTGGCACCGAGCTGGGCGAGGCAGCTGACCGTCGCCGCCACAAGATCGGCGCGCCGCACCAGCGGAGAAGCGCGGCGACGGCGAAGGGGTGCCAGCGGTTTCAGGGCCGTGCTCGCCATGGTCAGGCCGCTCGCCGCGCGGAGCGCTGGCCGAGGTAATAGACCAGCGTGCCGCTGCCCAGCAGCACGGCGGTGAGGCCCAGGATCTTGATCACCGCAAGCAGCTTGTTGGGCTCGTCCGTTGCCGGGAAGCCCGCCAGTACCAGCGCGGTGAGCGTGGTGGCAAGCCCGATGCAGGCGAAGACCGTGGACGTCACGCGCCCGCCGGGCAGCCGGGTGACCCCCGCTTCGGCAGGACGGCCCTGCAGGCGGATCACCGCGAGGAAGACCAGCGCGAAAGGCAGGAAGGCAGCGATGATTCCCATGCTCACCAGAACGTCATACGCGCCTTTCACGCCGGTACCAGCCTGGCCGAGTATGCACAGCACTGCGCCAAGCCCGCACTGCACGAGAATGGCGACGTAGGGCGTGCCCCACTTGGGATGGACCTTTGCAAAGACCGGCGGGAGCAGCCGGTCGATCCCCACCGCAAAGGGAATGCGCGCAGCGCACGAAAGGAACCCGCTCGCCGCGCCGAGATTGCCGAGCGTGATGAGCAGCGCCAGCGGCACCACGATCCAGCCCGCCCCCACCTTCTGCGCCGCCACCGCACCCGCCTGGATCAGGCCCTGCAGCGTGTTGACCTCGCCCGCGGGCATCGCCAGCAGCACGGCGAACGTGCCGATGATATAGCATGAGACGATCACCACCCCCGCGATGGGCAACGCGCGCGGGATCGTGCGGCGCGGGTCCTTGATCTCGCCGCTCATGAACGAGGCGGTCTCCGCGCCGGAGAGCGCAAAGGCAATCGCCGCCCACATGATCATGTGCTGGATATCGAAGACCGGCACGAACGATTGCGGCGTGAACTCCGTCGCCGAGCCGAACTGCCACCAGGCCATCCCGCCCAGCACGATCACGATCAGCGCCGGCCCCCACATGCCGACCGCGCCCAGATTGTGCAGCCAGCGCCCGAAGCGCAGGCCAAAGATGTTGATCGCAGTGATGAAGGCCAGCGCGCCCAGCGCAAAGCTCATGAAAAACACTGGACTGCTGCGCAGATGGAGCCAGCTCGTCCCGCCGATGTAGATCGCGTTGCCCGCATCGAAATAGAGCACGCTGGGGAAATAGGGGAGGTTCGAGGTGAAGTAGCTCCACCCCGCCATGAAGCCGACGTATGGCCCGAAGGCCTCGCGCGTCCAAATGTAGAGCCCGCCTTCCTGCGGATAGCGCGAGGAGAGCTCGACGATGGCGAGCACGAACGGCAGGTAGAAGCACAGCAGCGCCCCCACCCAGATCACGATCGAGCTCGGCCCGAAGGCCGCCGCGGTCGCGATCCAGCGCAGGCTGACGCCGGTGACCACGTAGAACATCGCAAGATCGGCAACGCCCATCACTTTCGCCGGATGGGGCGCGCCGCCGGCCATCAGCGCCGGCCCTGCTTCTTGGTATCGCGCAGCACCTGCATCGCCGCGTTATGCCCCGGTGCGCCGGTCACGCCTCCGCCGGGATGCGCGCCGGCCCCGCAGAGGTAGAGCCCCTCGACCGGCGTGCGATACTGCGACCAGCGCGGCACCGGGCGCATCGAGAACAGCGCGCCGGGGTGCAGGTCGCCATGGAAGATATTGCCTTCGGTCAGGCCGTAGATCCGCTCCAGATCCAGCGGGGTCAGCATCACGCGGCCGAGGATCAGCTCACGCAGGTTCGGCATGTGGCGGCTGATCTGGCTGATGATCGATTCCGCCAGCGCCTCGCGCTTTTCGTCCCACGTGCCCTCGCGCAGGTTGTAGGGCACGTACTGGATGAAGCAGGTCAGCATATGATGCCCCGGCGGGCAGAGGCTGTCGTCAACGAGGCTGGGGATCACGCAATCGATCCACAGCTCCTCAGGCACATCGCCGAAACGGGCGATATCGGCGCAGCGCTGCGCGCCCTCCAGCGTGGGCGCGATGGTGAGGAGTGCGCGCTCCAGCGGCGTCGCATCCGGGCTGCGGCCGATCACCGTGGGCTCGCCCGAAAGCGCGATGTTGAGCTTCGCCGCCGGGCCGCCCATCTTGATCGCGGCAATATCGCGGCGGAAATCATCCGGCAGATCGGCCTTGGCGAGCAGCGCAAGGAACGTGCGCTTGGGATCGGCGTTGGACAGCACGACCTTCCCGCGCACCTGCCGCCCGTCGAGCAGGGTCACGCCGGTTGCCCGCCCGGCGAACACGTCGATGCTGCCGACCGGCGCACTCGTTTCGATCACCGCGCCAAAGCCGCGCGCGGCGGCTGCAATCGCGCCCGAAACCGCGCCCATGCCGCCCATGACATGGCCGTTGAAACCCTGCACCGCATGGTCCCCGCCCGCCAGCAGATGGAACAAGAGGCCCACTGCCGAACCTGGTTCATAGGGTCCGCCGTGTTTGCCATAGACGTTGTTGGCCAGGATCATGCGCTTGGCGGCATCGGATTCGAAGTGCCGATCAAGGAACTCGCCAAGGCTGCCGGTGAGGAACTGCACCATCTCGCCGATCTCGGTGCCCTTGATGCGGCGGAAGCGGCGGATCATCCGCAGCCCTTCGCGCAGGCGGTCGAGCCCGCGCGCGGCAAGGTCTGGCGGGGATTCGAGGAAGAAGGGCTGGAGATAGGCGGCAAGCGCCTTGAGCTTGCGGTCGACTTCGAGGAAGGCCTCCGCATCACGCGCGGAAAAGCGGGCGATTTCCTGCGCGGTCCGCTCCGGATCCGCCCACCAGCGGATGATTTCACCTTCACCCAGTGGCACCGTCAGGATCGGATCGCAGGCCACCATGCGCAGGCCGTGGCGGCCGAGATCGAGGTCGCGGATCACCGTCGGCATCAGCATCGAGGCGATGTAGGACGTGAACGAAACCCGGTGGCCGGGGATGACCTCCTCGGTCACGCAGGCACCGCCGATGATGGACCGTGCCTCCAGCACCAGCACCGAACGCCCCGCCTTGGCCAGGTAGGCCGCCGCGGTCAGCCCATTGTGCCCCGCGCCGACAATGATCGCATCCCAGACCTTGCCCGTCACATCCATGGCCGCGCTGCTCATCCCCCTCGCTTTCTGGCTGGATGAGTGCCGCAATGGTGCTTATAAGGCAAGCGTCTAATAAGCGATGCGGAGCAAGCGGCGATGAACGTTCAGCAAGGCAATGGCGGAATGGAGCAGTCGCTCGAAAGCACCGCCTACCTCACCGCCGAGGCCTTCGCGCGCGACAAGGCGGCGATCTTCCACCGCCAGTGGTTCTGCGCAGGCCGCGAGGAAGACATGCCCGGCCCCGGCGATCACCAGGTGCTCGATGTAGCGGGCGAAAGCGTGATCGTGGTGCGCGGCAAGCAGGGGGCGCTCCATGCGCACTACAACGTCTGCCGCCACCGCGGCGGGCGGATGTGCGACGCAGTCAGCGATGCGCGCTGGGGCGTCACGCTCGATGCCGGGGTTGTCGGCAAGACGATGATCCGCTGCCCGTACCACGGCTGGTCCTATGCGCTGGATGGCCACCTGCTGGCAGCACCGCAGCTGCAGGACGCGCCGGGTTTCGACAAGAGCCAGTTCGGCCTGCATCCGGTGGCGGTCGAGACCTGGGGCGGGTTCGTTTTCCTCAACCTCTCGCCCGAAACCGCGCCCGATTTCGCGGCGCTGGCCGAACCGGCGCGCCGCCTCGCCAACTATCCGCTTGCCGATCTGCGCACCGCGCAGACGATCCGCTACGAGGTGCGCGCCAACTGGAAGCTGATCCTCGAAAACTACAACGAATGCTATCATTGCCCCGGCGTCCACCCGGAGCTCACGGCGATCGTGCCCGCGTTCAAGGTGCGGGGCGGGATCGATCTCGATTGGGAAGCCGGCATCCCGCACCGCGAGGGCGCTTACACCTACACGATGACAGGCACGACCAGCCGCGCCCCCTTCCCCGGCCTTTCCGAGGAAGAAAAGGTGCGCCACAAGGGCGAGCTGATCTATCCCAACCTCATGTTCAGCGTCAGCTGCGATCACGCCGCCGCCTTCCTGCTGTGGCCCTTGGCGGCAGATCGCACCCTGATCGAATGCCGCTTCCTGTTCCACCCCGACGAGATGGCCAAGGCGGATTTCGACCCTGCGGACGCGGTGGACTTCTGGGACCTCGTCAATCGGCAGGACTGGGCGGTGTGCGAACGCGTCCAGTCCGGAATCGCGGCGCGCGTTCACACGCACGGCTACTACGCGCCGATCGAGGACCTCAGCCTCGATATCCGGCGCTACATCGAACGCTGCGGCGAACCCTGAGCGCGCGGGCGCTCAGCTCGCCGCCATCCACCGCTCGCGCTTGCGATAGAGCGTCGAAGGGCTGACGCCGAGCGCCTTGGCCGCCGAGGGCAGGCTGCCGCCTGCATTGTCAATCGCCGCCTCGATGGCGATGCGCTCCAGCTCGTCGAGCGTGAGCCCTTTCACTGCATTGACCACGGCCAGCACATCGGTCGCACGATCGATCTCGACTGGTGAGCGCGCGCCGACTGGTGCAGGCTGCTGGGCTGCGGCAGGCGGCGCGGTGACCTGGCTGGAGAGCGGAAAGGCCGAGGCCGGCAGATCGGGGCCCATGTGGAGCACCGCTGCACGGCGCATCACGTTCTGCAGTTCGCGCACGTTACCTGGCCACCGGTACTGTTCCAGCGCGGCAAGCTGGGCAGCGGCGAGCGGGTTGAAGGTCTTGCCTTCCTCACGCGCAAAACGCTGGAGAAACCCTTCGGCAAGTTCGCGGACATCGCCGACGCGCTCGCGCAGGGGCGGCATATGCAGCGGCACCACGGCGAGGCGGTAGAACAGGTCTTCGCGAAACCGCCCTTCCGCCACTTCGCGCTCCGGATCGCGGTTGGTCGCGCAGACGATGCGGACGTCGACTTCCTCGATACGGTTGGAGCCGACGCGCTGGATCGAGCCGGTCTGCAGGAAGCGGAGCAGCTTGACCTGCAACGGCAGCGGCATCTCGCAGATTTCGTCGAGGAACAGCGTCCCCTTGTGCGCCGCCTGCGCCGCGCCAACGCGGTCGCTCACCGCCCCGGTGAACGAGCCCTTGAGGTGACCGAATATCTCCGATTCCAGCAAGTTCTCAGGGATAGCGCCGCAGTTCAGCGCAATGAAAGGGCCGCCGGCCCGTCCGCTCGCACCGTGGATGGCTTCGGCACAGACTTCCTTGCCGGTCCCGCTCTCACCGGTGATGAACACCGTGGCACGGCTTGAGGCAACGCATTCGATCTGGCGGTAGACTTCCTGCATCAGCGGCGAATTGCCGATGAACGTGCCGGGTTTGGCTTTCTTCGCCTTCTGCGGGGCACCGGTGGGCGCAATGCGGCTGGCGGATTTGCCAAGTTCGATCGCGCTTGCCAGCACCGCAAGCAGCCGGGCACCGGCAATCGGCTTTACGAGGAAATCGAACGCCCCGATCCGCATCGCCTCGATCGCGCGCGAGAGCGAACCGTCGGCCGTGACGACGATCACCGGATAGGTCTCGCAGATGCCCGGATTGGCGCGCAGCCATTCCAGCCCGTCCGCATCGGGCAGCTGGAGATCCAGCAGGATGGCGCCGAAGTCCGGCGTTTCAGCAAGCGCCGCGAGCGCCGCCGCAGCGGAATGCGCCACGAACGGCTGGTGCCCCGCCTTTTCGATCTGGGCTGCGTAGGCCATTGCCAGAGAGGCAAGGTCCTCGACGATCAGAATTTTCTCGCGCGCCATACGCTGATCCACTTCATGCTGCCGCTTGCATTATGCAAACGCAGTGCTTTCCAATTCGCAACCGTTCGCCTGATCAGCGGCTGCCGGAGCAGCAGGTGCTGATAAAGCGATCGGCGTGTCCCTTTGCGAAAGTGCGGCAAGCTCGCGCGATCGTCGCATGGGCCCGCACTGACGAATGATCCGTGCTCCGCAGGAAGCGTGCCAAGCCCGGAAACATTTGTATTTCGGCCGCTTCGCATACCGCGATTCGCGTTTCGCAACGGCATGTCTTCGCAAAATGCATACGCAATTCTACGCATATTGCAATGATCCGATCTCGCCTGGACCCCGGTCATCTCGCGTTTCGCGCAGTTTTGCGTAGGTTCTCATGCAGAATGCGAAGCTGGCACGCGCCTTGCTGTCTCCTAAAGCACATCAGGAGATGACCATGAATTCCCGAACCACCCTCAGCATGCTGCTGTGCACTGCGCTTCTCGGCGGATGCGCGACGATGCCGACTCCGGCCAACCTGCCCGGCGCACGGTTCCAGCGCGAACAGCAGCTGGAAAACCAGCCGCTTGCCACCTGCGCCGTGCCGGGCGCGCCGGGCGTCATCGCCCACCTCGTGCATGTCGATGCCAATGTCTTTTCCGGAAGCCCCGATCTCGTCGGCCCAGGTGACCGCTTGAAGCTTGCCGTCGCCGGTGATGCTGAAACGCTGACCGGCAGCTATGTCGTGGCTGCAAACGGCCGCCTCACCATCCCGTTTCTGGGTGAGATCGTGGCAGCCGGCCGCCCGGTGAGCGCGGTGGAACGCGAAGTCCGCCAGCGCCTGATCGCCGGCGCGCTTGTCCGCGACGTGGCCGGCGGCGTGAAGCTGGCTCAGGTCGAAGCCGCCGGGGTGCAGGTCTCGGTCGAAGGTGCGGTGTTCGAACCCGGCCTCGTCCGCGCCGGCGAACGCGCCGCAGACGCGCGCGCGACGACGGTCGACCATCCGGCTGGGGGTGATTTCAATTCGGGCCGTTCGCTTTCGGCCGCACTGCGCGCTGCGGGCGGCATCCGCCCCGATGCCGCAGCACAGGCCGTCTATCTCGTGCGCGGCGATAGCTACGCGGTGATCGACGTGACCCCGGCCTTCACCGGCGGTGTCCCGGCCGATCCGCAGCTCGCCGCCGGGGACCGCATCATCGTGCCGTCCGCAGGCTGCTTCCAGGCCGATTACGTCCGACCCAGCAGTGTGACCGCCCCGGGCGTGCGTGTCTATCTCTCCAACCTCTCGCGTCCGGCCAGCAGCAACTCGGCTTCGGCGATCAACAGGGATTCGACGAGCTTCCCCTATGGCACGCGCATGTTGCAAGGCCTCGTTTCCGCCAACTGCGTCGGCGGCTCGGCGATGAACGCGGGCCGCAAGGCCGTGCTCATCTCGCGCAATCCGGTCACCGGGCGCTCGGTGGTGATCGCGCGTTCGGTGGAAGGCCTCGTGCGTAGTTCGGATCGCGACGATCTCAACCCCATGCTCATGCCCGGCGATGCCATCGCTTGCTACGACAGCGACGCGATGACCTTCGTCGACGCAGTGGGCGTGGTCGGCAACCTGCTCGGGCCTGCCGTGCTGGTCAACGGTCTCAAGAAATGAGCCAGAAGCACATCCGCATGCTGGACCGCCGCCGCGAATGGCTGCGCCGGGTCCTTCTCCCCCACCTCCCCGCCGTGGGCCGCTACCAGCGCTATGTCCGGAGCATTGCCCCGGTGCTGGGCGTGATCTGGTTCGCCACTGCGGCCTATCTGCTGATCGTGCCGCGCAGCTATACCAGCGAGTTCAGCCTGATCGTGCCGGGTTCCGGCGTGGGCAGTTCGCTCAACGTGGAATCGATCGGGCAAGCCCAGTCCTCGTCCAGCTCCGCCTTCTCGAGCTCGACCCTGAGCCCGACCGAAAACTACAAGCAGCTGCTTTCGGCGGACATCACCCAGCGGGCAGCCGCCAAGCTGACCGGCGAGGACGGCGATCTCTTTCCCGATCCGGTCATCAAGCTCGTCGACCAGACCAATCTCATCCACGTCAGCATCACCGGCCGCACCGCACAGCAGGCCAAGGCCCGCGCGGATGCGCTGCAGAACGCCTTTCTCGCCCGGCTCGACATGCTGCGCGCCGACGAGGCGACCAAGCGCGAGGAATCCGACGTCAAGCGCCTCGTCGAGCTCTCGAACAAGGTGCAGACCGCGCAGCGCAAGCTGATCTCCTTCCAGGCGAGCCATGGCCTTGCCACGCTGGAGCAGTTCAACGCACGCATCACTGCGGTCGATGCCCTCCACGACAAGGAACGCGACGTGCGCATGCAACTGCGCCAGTATGCCGGGACCGCCGGGCGGCTTTCGGGCAGCCTTGGCAGCAACCCGCATGCCGCCGATATCGCCATGCGGCTGCGCGGCGATCCGGTGTTCCAGCAGCTCGCCGATCGCTACGCCACCAGCAATGCCCAGGCGAGCGAGAAGTCGGCCACGCTGGGTGAACGCCATGTCGAGATGGCCAAGGCGAACGGTGAGCGCGATGCCCTGCGCGCGGCACTTGTGATGCGCGGACGGCAATTGACCGGCCTTTCGGAAGGCGCGATCATGGCCGGCATCGACATGCAGGTGGCGGACGGACGGTCCAACCTGATGCAGGCAATGACTGTCAACGATGCGCAGGCCGCCGGCGCCGGTGCGGCCCTGGCCGAAATCCGGGGCGATCTCGCCCGCGCGCAAGCCCAATCGCCCGCGCTGATCGAGCAGGCGTCCGAGCTTGCGGACCTCCAGCGCGATCACCACGTCGCCGAGGCGGTGTTCTCCTCCGCCCTTGCCCGCATCGATACCAACAAGCAGGACCCGTTCGCATCCTATCCGCTGGTCCAGACGCTGGCCTCGCCATCGCTGCCCACGCGCCCCTCGAGCCCGTCTCTGGTGATAGCTCTCGCCGGTGCCCTAGCGGCAAGCATCCTGACACTGCTAGCATTCGCGCTGGCATGGCTGCGGCAACCCCTCCTCGAGCGCATGTTGCGGAAAGGCTGATCACCGGCACGATCGGCGCGACCTGGATCCTGTGGATCACGGGCGGCCTCTACTTTGCAGGGCCAGTGCTCGGTTGGGCGCTGGCCCTGCTTGCTGTGCGGGCCTGGTACTATGCCCCTGCCCTGCCCGCGGCTGAACGCCCCGGCCAGTTGCCGCCAGCGATCTGGGCATGGCTGATCGGCATGGCAGCTATGCTGGTGATCCTCTTCATCGGGCACACCCAGTTCCACCTCGGCACCGGGCAGACGATCAAGTCGGCCGTCGGCTGGGCAAAGGGCTGGGCCTTGCTGGCGCTGTTTCCGCTCGCCGGGTTTGCGCTGCCGATCCGCGTGGAGGCGCTTTCGCGTGCGGTCTGCCGGCTCAGCCTGCAGACGCTGATCCTCCTGCCACTGTTCCTTGCTGCGCCCTTTGTCGGCCTGCCACAAAAGCTCTGGGTCTCCCCGCTCGCTGTGCTGGGCGGATCGGGCAACGAGTACTTCGCCGCCATCCTCTACACCATCGAACCCGGTGTCGGCACTGCACGCTGGCAATTCTTCGCGCCGTGGTCGCCCGCCGCCGGCATGGTCGCGGTCATCCATTTCCTGCTGGCGCGGATGGAGCCCGATGCGAAATGGCGCTGGACGGGCTATGCCGCCTCGTTGCTCGTCGCCCTGCTGTCGCAAAGCCGCCTCGCGCTGATTGCGCTGGCGGTGATCGTCCCGCTGGCATGGCTGGCGGGCAAAGTGCGGCAGCCGGTGCTGTGGTTCTGCGCCGCCGGGCTGGTGCTGATGGGATCATGGTTCTCCCCCCAACTGCGCGCACTGGTCGATCAGATGACGAGCGATTTCTCAAGCGCACGCGCCGATTCCTCGCGCGTGCGGGCGGCGCTTGGCCGGATCGCGGTGCAGCGCTGGCAATCGGAAGCCTATTGGTTCGGCCACGGCATCGTCGAGCGCGGCCCGCACATGGTCGAATACATGCCGATCGGCAGCCACCACACATGGTTCGGCCTGCTCTTCGTCAAAGGGCTGGCGGGCGCTATCGCCCTGGCCGTGCCGATGGTCTGGACCCTCGCCGCCACGTTTCGCGCCGCGATGGACAGCAAGGTCGGCCAGCTCGGCTTCGCCATGGCGCTGACCTACTGGCTCTACAGCTTCGGCGAAAACCTCGAGGTGCTCACCTACATCGCCTGGCCCGCGCTGCTCGCCATCGGCGTCGCGCTCAGGCCGTCACCGGAACTCCGATCGGCCGCGCCTGACGCGGCACCAGCCGCCGGATAAGCCGCGCCCATTCGCGCTGCCGGTCCAGCCCGCAATCCTGCGCAGAGCGCCGCGCCGCGCGCGCCATCACGCCAAGGCGCTGGTTGTCGAGCGTGGCAAAGGCGCGCGCAAGGGCATCGGGATTGGTGAAATCGATCACGAGGCCCGCACTGCCCACCTGTTCCGGCAAGCCATCTACCGGCGCGACAAGAATCGGACGCCCCGCCTCGCGCGCCTCGCAGGCGACCTGGCCATAGGCTTCCCAGCGTGAGGGTACGGCGACGAGATCACAGCCGCGCAGGAATCCGGCGACATCATCGATCTTGCCGGCAAAGCGGATATCGGGCGAGTTACCAGCAAGTTGGCGCAGTTCGTCTTCCATCGGACCGAACCCGCCGATGACAAGCTCCGTGCCCGGCAGCGCCCCGGCACGGTGCGCGCCGATCAGGTTCTCAAGGCCCTTCTGCTCGTGGAACCGGCCATAGGCACCGATCACGAGCGGGCGTTCGCACGAGAAATCAGGCAGCGGCAGCGTGCAAAGCCCGGGATTCTCGGCATGGGGATAGATGACATCGACCTTGTGCCAGGGCAGCTGTGCCACTTCGCGCAGCCAGTCCGCCTGCCCGCAGGAGACGCAGACCACCTGATCCACCAGCCGCAGCGCGATGCGCAGCATGAGGCGGAAGCGGCCCTTCTGCTCGACCTTCAGCGCTTCCCACGCGCGGGTATAGCTGTGCTCCACGTGCATGATCCGCGCCTGCGGATTGCGGACCCGCAGCGAGAGCAAGAAGGCGATGCGGCGCCAGTTGGGCGGGAAATGCACCACGATGATATCGGCATCGAGCCGGGGCGCGATCAGCGCATCGGGGCGCACCGCCACCACGCTGCAATCGGCCGCGTCGGCCACGATCTGCGAGGAAAAGATGCCGAGCCCGCGCGAAACGCCGCCGAAGGCGAAATCGTCGAGCAGGTTGACGAGCCGGGGCTTGTGATGGTGCCTGTTCATGCCACCAGCCTCCCGCCGACGGCCATCGCGGCCAGCCGGGCAAAGCGATCGGGGCCGATTATCCGCCCGGCCAGCGCAGCCACCACGGTCACCAAGGTCTTGACCGGCTCCTCAAGCAGCGGGCGGCGATTGCTCGCCATCGCCTCGCGCAGCAGCGCCAGGGCCATGCCGGGATCGCCCAATTGGACAGCGCGGCGCGCCAGATAGCGCAGCTGATAGGCGCGGGCGCGGCTGACGTGCGTGCCGGCAAATTCGGCCGCATAGCCGGTGAGGCGCGCGACAACCTGTTCCCAGCTCTGATATTGGCGCACGACCTGCGACGAGAGGCCCCCGCCATTGACGCGGTATTCGGTAAGCGCGGGCTCGATCCCGGCGAAGCGGACCCCGCCCGCGACCGAAAGGCGCAGCCACATCTCGATGTCTTCCGACTGGCGCAGGCTTTCATCGAAGTAGCACACCCGCGCCGGTTCCTCCGGATGGGGGAACGCAACGGTTTCCAGCGCCGCGCGGCGGATCACCGGGGCCGAGCCATTGCCCACCGGATTGCGGCAGAAGATATCCGCCGCCTCGATGCCATCGAGCTTCGGCGTCTGCACAAGACGCATCGGGCGGCCATCGCGATCGATGAACCGCGAGGGCGAGAAGCTCACGCCGATCTCGGGATTGTGGTCGAGATGGATCACGTGCAGCGCCAGCTTCTCGGGCAGCCAGCGATCATCGGAATCGAGCAGCGCGATATAGGCGCCGCGCGCTTCGAGAATGCCGCTGTTGCGCGCGCCGGCAAGGCCTCGGTTGGCCTGGACGACGATGCGCAGGCGCGGATCTTCGTAAGCGCGCACGATCTCCATGCTGCGATCGCTGCCACCATCGTCAACGACGATGAGTTCGAAATCGGTGAAGGTCTGCGCGAGCACGGAATCAATCGCCTCGGCCACATAGGCTTCGACATTGTAGACCGGCATGACGACGGAAACGGTCGGGTTCATGAGATTATCCTCGGGAGAAAGGTGTTCAGGCAAAGACATGGCGGCGCATCGCGCGCGGCAGAATGGGCGCGGCAAATGAGCCCGCGAGCGTGCCGAGGCCGCGGCGGCGATCGGCAAGAAAGGCGCGGGGCTCCGTGCGCAGGCCCGCAAGCGCATAGGACAGCGCCTTGACCGGCGACCCGCCCGACCGCAGCGTGCGGCGCGCAAGATAGCGCAGATAGAGCGCTTCGAGCGCCGCCAGCGCCGGGCCATCGAGATGCCGACGCGCCAGCAGCTGCCAGCCAGCCTTCATCCGGTCGAAATCCATCGAAAGGCCATCCGGGCTGAACCGGTAGCCCACGAGCACGGCATTGATCGCCTCGATCCGGCTCCCGCGTGAGAGCAGCCGCGCGACGAATTCCTGATCCTCGGCGTGCGACAGGCCGGTATCGAGCCCGCCCGCAGCGATGAACGCATCGCGCCGCACGACAAGGTTCGACATCGTGCAGACCGGATTTTCGCCCAGCACCTCGATCAGGCGCAGCGGACCCCTGCCGACCGAAGACAACGTGCGGCACGCATCGAGCGTGGCGGCGTGCTGCGGCAGAAAGCCGATCCGCGCATAGCTCGCCGCAAGCTTCGCATCGCTGCGGTGGCGCGCGACGTGCGCAGCAAGCTTGTCCGCCGCCCAGAGATCGTCGGCATCGATGAAGGCAATCAGCTCGCCTCGCGCCAGTTCGACACCGAGATTGCGGGCGCTCGAAACACCGCCGTTCGGGCGCGAGACGAGGTGAATGCGCGGGTCGACTTCGGCCAGCGGCATCAGCCGGGTGAGCGTATCATCGGTCGAGCCATCGTTGACGATGACGAGCTCGAACGCGGTGAAGGTCTGCGCCAGCACCGAGGCGATGGTCGCGCTGATCGTGGCAGCGGCGTTGTAGACCGGCATGACAACGGTAACGTGCGGGGTGTTTCCTTGGGCGCTCATGCGGGCTGCTCCGTGGCGGGGATGGCGGGCAAAGTCCGGCGCAGGGCCGGTGCGAGTGTGATGGCGGCGGAAATGGCCGCGGCAAGCAGCGTGCCGGTGACCAGCCCGATCACCGCAGCAGTCAGGCTGCCGGTGCGGGCGCCGATGTAGAGCCCGCCCAGCGCGAGAGTGAGGCCAAGTAGGCTGCGCCCGGCATCGCTGCCCACGCGGCCTTCGGCGCGCAGCCAGTTGGCAGTGAGAACCGAGGCCAGCTGGGCAACGCCGGCAAGGCACAGGATCGCGATCAGCGGAGCCGCAAAGGCCCAATGCGCGCCGAACACGAGCGGCACATAGATCGGAGCGAGCAGCGCCTGGGCCGCAACCAGCGGCACAAACAGGGCGACACCGCCGATCAGCACGCTCCGCAGCACGGCGAGGCGGCGCGGACCCGATGGCGCCGCGCAAAGCATCGGGAACGAGACCGTCCCGAATGCGCCGACCAGCGAAGAGACGATGCCCAGCCCGGCGTTGTAGGCAAAGTAGTAGGTGCCAAGCGCGGAGCTGCCCATGGTGGCGACGATCACCAGATTGTCGCCCTGCTGGCGCAGCGCGGTCAGGCCCTCGGCAACCAGCACGCCGCCGCCGAAGCGGACCATGCCGCGCCAGCAGGCGTGACCGGCGTGGGCGTCGTGCTGCCAGGGACGGTTGCGGCGGGTCATCACCAGCCAGACCGGCGCGGTGATGAGCTTGGGCAGGACCACCGACCACGGGCTCGGCCATGCCAGCAGCAGCACGGCGGTCAGCACGTGGTCCGCGATCGCCTGGCTTGCTGCGGTGCGGGCTAGCGCGGCATTGCGGCCCTCGCGCATGGCAAGGTAGCACTGGACGAGGCCGGCCGGCATCACCGGATAGACCAGCGCCAGCACCGCCAGCATGGCCGCCGGTCCGGCCGCGCCGAAGCCGAGCCAGAGGACTGCGGCGACTGCCGTCTGGACCGTGACGAGCACGAGCGCCCAGCCCCAGAACAGGCGGCGCGCGGTGTTGCAGACCGCCGCCAGTTCGCCGTCCGCCGCCGCGATGATGCGCTGGCCGATGCCGATCCCGCTCAGCACGCGGATCAGCTCGAACAGGGTCAAGGCCAGCGCCGCTTCACCGACAATGGCAGGCGCGAGCTGCCGAGCAATAACCACGGTGGTTACAACGCGGACAACCCGGTTGGCAAGCTCGGCACCGCCGTAGGCGCCGAAGCCGCGCATGAGCGGCCCTGTCAGCGCGGCGCGGAGCCGGGATAGAGACTGATCAACCTGTTGTGGCACGATACCGCCTTGTGCAAATGCGAAAGTTGCACTGGTATCTTCAAGGCTCGTGCCGTTATTCTATATCACTGTTTTTATTTGTTTTATATAGATTCAATCGAAACAAATTCGCAAAATGGCGATGCAAAATGCAACGATCTCCTTCCAACCGTGCCGTATTGCAATTTTGAGACAATGAGCCTGCCCCCCGCAATCGGCAGCAAGCGCAGATTTCCGCGCCTTGAACCGACTTGGCACAGCATCTGCACCAGCGGCCTCCAATCCCACTGGAGGCATTCATGCTCAAGCGTTTCGATATCATGCAGGACGGTTTCGCGCCTGCCCGGCCGGCTCCGGCCCCCTTGTCCGTCCGTCCCGGCGATGCGCCCGCATCGCGCCTGTTCGGCCTCGATCTTGTCAACGGCTCGCTTTCCGGCGCAGCCAATGCAATCGTTGCCATGGCGGAAGGGCGCGCGCCCATCACGGTCCAGTTCATCAATGCCCACTGCATCAACATGCTGAACCTCGACGCCGACTACCGCGCCGCGCTCGCCAAGGCAGACTATCTGCTCCCCGATGGCAGCGGCATGGCCATCGCCGCGCGCCTCGCCGGTGAGCCAATGGGCGAAAATCTCAATGGCACCGATCTTTTCCCGGAAGTGTGCCGCCGTGCCGCGCAGCGCCGGCAGTCGATCTTCCTGCTGGGCGGCAAGCCCGGCATCGCGGCGGCGGCGGCGGGCACGATGGTCTCTGCCCATCCCGGCCTGCGCATTGCCGGCACGCGCGACGGGTACTGGTCCGCTGCCGAGGAGGACCGCGTGATTGCCGAGATCAACGCCTCGGGCGCGGCGATCCTCATGGTCGGCCTTGGCGTGCCGCTGCAGGAAAAGTGGATTGCCAGGGTGCGCAGCCGCCTCACCGCGCGCGTGGTCATGGGGGTCGGCGGCCTGTTCGATTACTACTCCGGCGCCGTGCCGCGCGCGCCGCTCGCCTTGCGCAAGCTGGGCTGCGAATGGGCTTGGCGCCTGATGCAGGAACCGCGCCGCCTTTTCATGCGCTATGTCGTTGGCAACCCGCTGTTTCTGATCGCCGCCGCAACCCACGCCTGGCAGGCGCGCGGACATGCCGAGGCTTTGTCCGAACGGCTCAAGCGCGGCTTTGATCTTGCCGCCGTCTTCGCCGCGCTGGTCCTGTTCCTCCCGCTCTTCGCGATCATCGCGCTCGCCATCACGTGTGAGGACGGCGGGCCGGTGTTCTTCCGCCAGACCCGCATCGGCAAGCGGGGTCTGCCGTTCCGCATGTGGAAGTTCCGCTCCATGGTCGTCGATGCGGAGGCGCGCCTTGCCGGGCTCGCCGCGCAATCCGATCGCGACGACACCTGCTTCAAGATGCGCCGCGATCCGCGCGTGACCCGCGTCGGCGCGCTGCTGCGCCGCCTCTCGCTCGACGAGTTGCCGCAGCTGCTCAATGTCGTCTCGGGCGAGATGTCGCTGGTCGGTCCGCGCCCGGGCCTGCCGCGCGAAGTGCTTGCGCTGGCGCCCCATCAGCGCGAGCGACTGGCGGGCCGCCCCGGCCTCACCTGCACCTGGCAGGTTTCCGGCCGGGCGGAGATCCCGTTCGAGCAGCAGGTGCGGCTCGATATCGAGTACCTGCGGACGCGTTCGTTCCTGAAGGACATCGTGCTGATCCTGCGCACGGTGCCTGCAGTGCTGACCGCGCGGGGGGCCTATTGAAGCCGGGCGACCGCCGCGCGCAGAGCCGCAAGGCTCGCCTCGCGGCAGTCGCGCAGGTCTGCTAGCGCTGCCGCGGTGGCAAGATCGCCGGCGCAACGCTCAAACAGCAAGGTCATGCCGAAGTTGCCGCAAATGCCTTTCAGCGAATGACGCGCCCGGCTTTGCTCGGTGGCATCACCGTCCTGCCACGCCTGCACCAGCCGCTCGGTCCACTCCGTGGCATCGGCGGCGGCGGCATCGAGCAGCAGTTCGCAGGTATCGGGGTCCATCCCCCCGAACAGCCCATCCACCGCTTGCGGATCGACCAGATCCGCGCCCGCTTCAGACAACATCGCAAGAAACTCCGTAAAAGCGGCGCGCTCAGCGGCAGACCGATTTGATGGCGCGGTAAAGCTCGTCGAGGACGATCGGCTTCTTGACGACGCCGATCGCGCCGGCTGTCATCATCGGCGCGAGTTCCGCCCGCCCCGAATAGGCGGTGAGCGCGATGATCGGCGTGCGGCTGACCGCGCCCGGGATTGCCTTGATCCGGCGCGTGGCCTCCGGTCCATCAAGCACCGGCATGCTCATGTCCATCAGGACAACATCGAACTCCCCGCGCCGAACCGCCTCAACCGCTTCCTCGCCGTTGGTGACAAGCTCGACATCGCAGCCAAGCTTGCCCAACATGCCGCGGGCCACGATGCGGTTCGTTTCGACGTCTTCCGCCACCAGCACGCGTAGCCGCCCGCCATCGAAGCGGCGCAGGCGCTTTTCCTCTTTCTGCTTGGCCGCCGTCGGCCCATCGACCTCGACAAAGGGCAGCTCCACCCAGAAGCAGGAGCCAACGCCGCCGGGCCCGACCTCCACGCCGATACTGCCGCCCATCAGCTCGACGATGCGGCGGCAGATCGCCAGGCCAAGGCCCGATCCGCCCGCCTGCACGTCGGCGGTGTGCAGCTGTCCGAAATCCACGAAGATTTCCGCACGTCGTTCGGGCGGAATGCCGATGCCGGTATCGATCACCTCAAAGCGGAAGCGGTCATCGGCAACCGGACCAACCAGCACGCGGATCCCGCCGCGCCGGGTATATTTGACGGCATTGCTGACGAGATTGTCGATGATCTGGCGCAGGCGGTAACGGTCCGCCACGATCCATTCCACCATCGGCCTGGCATAGCCAAATGCCGCGCGCTCCAGTTCGAGCGTGAGGCCCTTGTGGCGCGCCGCGCGCGCCCAGAAGCCGATGGACGTGCCAAGGAACGTCCCAACTTCGAGCGGAAAGGCTGCGAGCGTCAACTTCCCGGATTCGGCCTGCTCCAGATCGATGATGTCATCCAGCAGCATCCGCAGCTGATCGCCGCTGGCCCGCATCAGCCGCAGCATTTCATGCTGGCTTTCGCTGAGGCCGGCATCGTCGAACAGTTCGAGCATGCCGATCACGCCGTTCATCGGCGTGCGGATGTCGTGGCTCATCATTGCAAGAAACCGGGTTTTGGCGGCATTCGCCCGCTCGGCCACTTCCCGCGCGGCCCGCAGTTCGACCGCGAGCTGCTCCAGCTCGCGCATGCGGCGCTGGTCGCGCTGGCGCAAGGCTTCGGATTCGTTGGCCGCCTCGATCTCACGCGTGATGTCCTGCACCGTGATGAACACCAGCGCGCGGCCGAGGTCCTCGTCGATCGAGGTTTCGGCAAGCGCCCGGATCATGCGATTGGCTTCGCCGTCACTCTGGCCGGCGATGCGAAACTCCAGCATCCGGTCGCAGTCGGCCAGATGCGTGCAGCTCCCGCAAGCCTCGGTGCTGCAAACCTGGCTCACGCCGTCCTGGTGATTGAAAACGCCGCTCCGCTTGAGCTCCAGCGCGCGGCTCGTCAGCCGCTTGGACCACTCGAACACCTTCTGGCGTTCTTCCGGGACCACCCGATCGAGCATCGGGTGCGGGCTGTCCACGCTCATCGCGCCGTCGATCTCGGCAAGGCCGGGGAGGCCAAGCAGGGCCTGGCAGTAGGGCGAAAGCTCGCCCTTGAAGGCCTCGGCATCCCAGATCATCGTGCCGAAGCCCGCCACGCGCTGCGCTTCGAGCAACTGGCGCATGCGCTGGCCCAGTTCGATGCGCAGGCGCTCGCGCTTGGCCTTCAGCTGCTCGTTGGCTTGCGCAAGGACCCGGCTCTTGATCTCAAGCAGCGCCTCGGCCTGCGCACGTGCGGACTCCGAACGCGCAAGGCGGCGGCGCATCAGCGCCAGTTCCGCTGCGAGTTCTTCCGCCGTCATTGCCGCTGCCGCATCCATGCCCATCACTACCCGTTGCGGACCGCTTTCTAGTGGTCTCCGGTTAATACCCTACTTGCGCTGCAGGATGAAGCGCGCCGCATGTGGCCCCGGCGTTTGCTCATCCCGCAGGATGACAAGGTCATCACCGAAGTGATCGATGTAGCCCCGGATCAGGCCATGCGCGACTTCGGCGAACGGGCGGTGCGAGGCGTAGCTGACGAGCAGGTCCTGCCCATCCACCTCGGCAATCACGCGCGGTGTCAGCGCATCGGGGTAGAGCTTGGTCACTTCCTTCTGGTGGATCCCGTCGATCGCCTTGAGAAAGCTGATCGCATCGGAGTAGCCGACGAAGAACTGGGGATATAGCGCGGCAAACCGCGACGAGAGCCAGTAGCCATAGGCATCGGCCAGAACATCGACCGGCCGGCCGGTGATCTCGACCAGCTGGCCGATCATGGCGAGAGCCTGAACGTGGGGATAGTTGCCGACGCTGGTATAGCTCCCTTCACCCGGAAGCTCCGCCTGTACGATCATCCGATCAGCAATGGCCGGGGAATAGGTCTCCTCCACCCAATGGATGAGCTCGGAGAATATAACGCCCTTCATGTGGTTACCCCGGAGTGAATGCCGATCACCGGGTATGAAGCAAGCAACGTGCCATGGGCTCAAACGCCCTGCCACACAGGCAATCGAGCCTGCTCATTCCAAAGCTTCTTTGCAATTTGCACGGACAATCATTGCATTTTGCAATGATGCGGTTGCAAATTGCAATGCGACAGGTCAGGCCGGAATGTGCGAAATCGTAAACCGCGCGGACTTGCCGCTGGTATCCAGATCCTCGCGCGCAATCGTATGGTGATTGCCGAAGTGCGCCACGAACCCCTCGATCAACCCGTGCGCCAGCGGCGCGAAAGGGCGGTGCGAGGCATAATCAAGCTGCATCCCGCCTGCGATTAGGCTCGAATGGACCTGCGGCGGCTGCGCTTCGGGATAGAGCCGCGTCACTTCCTCGTGGATGTGCGGCCCCACGCCCGCCAGCAGGCTTTCCGCATCGGGATAGACGCCAACCAGTTCCGGATAGAGCGTCACAAACCGCCCGGCGAGCCAGTATCCATAAACGCGGGCCAGATCGCCAAGCGGTTCGCCGGTCAGTTCGGCCAGCGCACCGAAAAGCGCCAGCGCCTCGCCATGCGGATAGTTCCCGACCGAGGTGTAGGCGCCGTCGTTCGGAACGCCCGATTGCACGATCATCTGATCGACCATTGCCGGTGAATAGGCATCTTCCGCCCAGGCCAGCATCTCGGAAAAAACCAGTCCCTTCATGCCGCGCAGATCGCATGCCAAGTGTTACGTGACAAGATGTCCGCTGGAATTGTTACGGTTAACGCAGATTGGCATGATTTATGCTGATTGCCAGGAGTGACGTTGAAGCGTTGCCAGACCGCCCCCGCCCACCATGCCGCCGCCGGGCGAAACCGCTACGAAGACAGGACATAACACACATGGACGAGACCATTTCACGCGTCATGGCCCTGCTGCTGGGCCGCGCGCCCGGCTTTGATGCCATCATGCTGACGGTATCGGCCAGTAACCTCCTCAAAGGCGCGGCGCTGATTGCGGCGGCCAGCTGCCTCTGGATTGCCCCCGCCGGAGGGGCGACACCGGGCAACCGCATCGGCCTTGCCGCCGATCGGGCGATCCTGGCCTCCGCGATGCTGGCAAGCTGCGTGGGCGAAGTCATCGCGCTGGCGCTCGCCAAGCTCATGCCCTTCCGCCTGCGCCCCTACCTGCAGGAAGACCTCGCCATGCATGTTCCGCAAGGATTGCGCGATCTAGCGCCGAGGATGATGGAACAGAGCTCCTTTCCCAGCGATCACGCGGTCCTGTTCTTCGCGATGGCCACCGGGCTCTGGCTGGTGAACCGCCGCGCCGGGTGGTTGGCCTATGCCTACGTCGCCACTGTCATTGCCCTGCCGCGGCTCTACCTCGGCCTGCACTTCGCATCGGACATCCTCGTCGGCGGCATGATCGGCGTGACGGTGGTGCTCGTCGGCGTCCGCCTGATGGCCGACAGCGCGCCGATGCGCTGGCTTGCGGCCCAGACATTCGAGCGGCCGGTGCTGGTCAATCCGGTGCTGATGCTGATCACCTTCCAGATTGCGACCATGCTCAGCGACATGCGGGACTTTGCCGACCTGGCGGGGCATCTGACCGGACTGGACGACGACAGGCCCCAGATCACGGCCTTGAACACGGCGGCATCCGGCACAGCGCACTCGCTGTAGGGAACCGCGCGATCATAGCCCGATCTTCACCCCCACCCGCAAGGTGCGCGGTTCGACCACGCGGCTGAGGCGGCCTTCCACCGGGGCGGCATCGAACGCGGGTATGTATGATTCGTAGAAATACGCGATGTCCTTGTCGCGGCTGTTCAGCACATTGAGCAGATCGGCATAGAGCTCGATCCGCCCCAGCTTGCGCGCGGCGCGCAAGTTGAACACGGTGCTGCCCTTGTCACGCAGCGAATTGTCTTCAACGAGCGGCGAAGGCCCGAGGTGGCGCATGCGCAGCGCCGCTTCCCAGCCGCCGCGAATGAACGAGACACCCGCCGAAGCGGCATTTTCGAAGGCATTGGGAATATGATCGCCATTGTCATAGCGGGCGTGACTGGCGGTGAAGTTCGCATCGAGCGCCAGCCACGACGCGGGCCGCCAGAACCCGACGAGTTCGATCCCGTGGCGGTGGCTCGCACCCGAGGGCTCCACCGCGTTGGAATCGCCGACGAAGCGTAGTTCGCTGGCGACATTGAGCGCCCACCATGTCGCGGTGACTGTGGCGGTGCCGCGCTGGAGGCGAAGGCCCGCCTCGTGCCCGCGCCCGCGCACCAGTAGCGGCACGCGTGCGGCGGCGTTGACCGCGCCGCGCGCGTCGTTTGAATGGAAGCCCTCACCCCAGTTGAGGTAGAGTTCGGCCCAGGGTGCTGGGCTCCATGCGGCGGCGAGTTTGGGCGAGGCAAGGGTCTGGCTGGCGGTCCCCTGCCCCAGCGCAGCAGCTCGGGATCGCGCGCTTTGACCGAGGCATGGTACCAGTCGCCGCGCAATCCTGCGGTCAGGCGCAGGCCCGGCAGCGGGCGCAGCGTGGCCGTGCGAGCGCAGGTTCATCTGCACGTCGTCGATATAGGTGGTGAAATCCGATCCATGATCGAGATTGAACCCGCGCAGGAAATACTGGTTGGCCTTGCCGCTGCCCGAATGCTGCGCGGCGACCATGCCCGGGATCGCCTCGAGCAGTTCGGAAACCTTGAGCAGCGGGCGCACCAGCAGGTCCGCGCCGGAAATGCTGCCCTCGCTGGCGGCAGCGGCGGTGCCAATGCGCGTCTCGCCCCGGCCGAACACGACGATCTGGGGCGGCGTGTCTGCCGCCCTTTCCGCCTCATCCGCATGGGCCGGGAACGCGGCTAGCGTCGCTGCCAGCGCCGCAGCCACGGCAAAGGCCGGCGCGCACATATCTGATCGCCCCATCATGCCGGTGGCTATGCCGCAGCTGGCGGCGCTTGCCTTCCAACATTGCACTACAAGCTTGTGCGCAGCGGGCATAAGCACCGCCGGTGCCAAGCATATGCCAAACGCATTGTTCCGGTGCCCCCACCCACCGACTTAGTTCTGAAGGCGGCCGCACGGTGCGGCGCTGCGCCCATGCCTGATGGAGCGCGCAGGATAGCGGGGCACGTATTCGATGATTTCCGAGTGGCTGGCGGAGCTGCAATACCGGCTGGGCGCGACGCTCGATGCCTCGGGCAAGATCGTGCCCGATACTTCGTGGAGCGCACAGCTGCTTTCCTCCGAGCGGCTGTGGATGATGATCGAGGGCACGCATCTGATCACGCTGATGGTGTTCGCCGGGACGATCCTGTTCGTCGATCTGCGCCTGCTCGGCATTGCGCTGCGCACGACGCCGGTTTCGCGCATATCGGATAGCCTGCTGCCGTGGACAGTCGGCGGTTTCCTGGTCTTGCTCATCACCGGCTCTGCGCTCTTCTTCTCCAACCCGCTGGAATATTACCACAATCTGGCGTTTCGCCTGAAGCTGGCGTTCCTCCTCGCCGCCGCGCTCAACATCTTCTGGTTCCATCTGCGCGTGCAGTCCAATCGTCCCGAATGGGATACTGCGGAGCACCCCCCCCCGCCCGCGTCCGCGCTGCCGGGGCGACCTCGATCGCGCTTTGGTTTCTCGTCATCTTCGCCGGGCGCTACATGGCCTACGACTGGGTGACCTGCATGAACCCCGGCGCCTTCGTCAGCGCCATGGCCCAGTGCGCGGTACACGACGCCGCGCTCGAGAAGATCGACCGGGAGATCGCCCAGTGATCCACTTCGCCGCCATCAATTTCCGCGATCTCCTCCCTTCGCTCCAAGGCCCGCTCGATGCGCTGGCGCAGGTCGAGTTCATCAAGCAGCTCAACCAGACGACCTGGCTCTTCGCGATTGTCGAGACCTTCCATGTTCTCTCCATGGTGGCGCTCGGCGGCGCGGTGCTCGTCCTCAATCTGCGGCTGCTCGGCGGTGCGCTGGGCGATGTGCCCGCCACCCGCGTCGAGCGCGCGACGCGGCCGTGGCTGATCGGCGGCACCATCGGGACGGTGCTCACCGGGCTCTACATGGGGCTGGCAACGATCGTTACGCTGCTGCCAAACGGTGCCTTCTTCGTGAAGATGATCGCGCTTGTTGCGGCGATCCTGCTCAGCCTGGCGGTTTCGCGGCAGGTGCGCAGCGGCACGGACGAGGCCGCACCGCCGCCCTTGCTGCTGGCGGGGGCCGCTATCGCGCTCTGGCTTGCCGCACTGGTGCTGTTTGGCGTGACAAGCGTGTTGAGCTCGGGCGCGCTGCTTGTCGCGCTGGCCGGGTTTGCGTTGTTCGCCGCAGTCCTTTCGGAATATCGCCGCGCCTATCTCGGCCTGCTGGCGCTGATCGCGGCGCTTGCCATCAGCCTCACGCTCACCGGCAATCCCTCGGCGGGGCTTGTCGCGTTCGTTCTCGCGCTCGGCGGGGCGGTGCTGACCGGCGCGCTCGAATCGCGCCACACCGCCGCGCCCTTCCTTGCTGCGCCGCGCCTTGCTGCGTTTTCTTCCTCGCTTGCCTGGGTCACGGTTGCAGCGGCCGGTCGCTGGATCGGTTTCAGTTGAATGAATTTGTATGGGTGCTGAAACTCAATTTTTATTGACCGAACATAAACCATGTTTCGGCCAATACTGTTTTGTCCACAGGTGATCTGGAATAATTAGCTTATTACAAATCCTTGGTTTTCGTTCTTTATTGAACCGTTAATTGCCTCTCATTGATCCTTTTCTCAGTGGGGGCCCAAGTGCAATTCACCATCAAGACTTCTGCCACGTCCGGCCGTCGCGCCATTTCGCAAATCGCGCTCGCTGCCGCGCTGGTTGCGCCACTTCCAGCTGCCACCGCCTTCGCACAAGAAGCCGCTGCACAGGCCCCCGCGCCTGCCGCGCCAAAGCTTTCCAAGGCCCAGATCGATGCCCTGCTCACCACGCCAGACAAGGTCGTGTTCATCGACGTGCGCCGCGCTGACGAGATCAGCGAGATCGGCAGCCTGCCGGTGATCCTCAACATCCAGATTTCCGAGCTCGACCGCTTCCTCGCCTACATCCCGCGTGACCGTCAGGTCGTGACGATCTCGAACCATGCCGGACGCGCCGCCAAGGCTGCCGCGCTGCTCCTGGCCAAGGGCTTCAATGTTGCCGGTGCTATCGGCATTCAGGACTACATTGCCGAGGGCGGCGCGGTCTACGGCCAGAAAATCGTGACGCCCGAGATTCCCGGCGTCGTCAAGGCGGGCACCCGCGTTGAAGTGATCCGCGAAGGTTTCGATGGCACCGAAGGGCCCATCGCGCTGGCGGATGGCTCGGTGCTCTTCACCGAAAACCGCGCCGACCGCCTCGTGAAGATCGGCACAGACGGAACAGTCTCGACCTTCCTCGAAAAAACCGGCGGCGCCAACGCTCTGGCACTTTCGGCCAAGGGCGAGTTGCTCGCCGTGCAGACCGCGCCGTCCGCCATTGCCGTGCTGCAACCGGTGAAGAAGGTGCTGGCCGACAAGTTCGATGGCAAGCCGCTCAACCGGCCCAACGACCTTGCGCTCGCCCGCAGCGGCAACATTTACTTCTCCGATCCCGGCGCGCCTGCGGCGGCGGGCACTCCTCCGCCAGCCGTTCCGCCCAAGACCGGGTTCTACTGGCTCGACAAGAAGGGCAAGGTCCACCTCGTCGCCGACGATATCCGCCGCCCCAACGGTGTTGCGCTCAGCCCCGATGAAAAGACGCTCTATGTCGCCAACACGGCGGGCGAATATCTCCTCGCCTGGACGGTGCAGCCCGATGGCAGCCTGACGGCGCGGCGCGATGTCGTGAAGCTGGCGGGCTTCAAGACCACCCCCACCGGCCCGACCAGCGGCGCGGACGGCATCGTCGTCGATCAAGATGGGCGGGTCTATGTCACCAGCACGCTGGGCATCGAGGTGTTCTCGCCCGAAGGCCAGCCGCTCGGCGTGATCAAGCTCGCCAAGCAGCCCCAGAACCTCGCGTTCGGCGGCAAGGATCACAACCAGCTCGTCATCGTCGGGCGCGGTTCGGCCTACCGCATCGCCACGCTGACCAAGGGTGTCGACCGCCCGGGCAAGTGACCCGGTGCGCGCCCCTTTTGCAGAACAGGACCTACATCATGACGTTCGTCACTCCGTCCGTGCGCTCGGCGCTCGCCCTCCTGCTGCTAACCGCACCGCCCGCCGCCTATGCCCAGGTTGCGCCAGCTCCTGCACCTGACGCCGCCGCAACCGACGCAGCCGTACCCGATGCTGCCGCCGATGCGGGCGAACCCATCGTCGTCACCGCGCGCAACCGTGCGGAAAACCTCAATGACGTGCCGATCCCGATCTCGGTGCTCGGCGGCGAGACCATCGCCCAGCAGCGCGCCTTCACGCTGGCCGACCTCACCCAGCGCGCGCCGGGCCTCACCGCAACGACTCCCAACGCGCGCCGCACCGGCGTTTCGCTGCGCGGCATCGGCAAGACGAGCGGCAACGACAACATGGAAGCCGCCGTCGGCGTGATCGTCGACGACGTGTTCCTCGGCCACGTGGGCATGACCTATCAGGACTTCACCGATCTCCAGCAGGTCGAGATCCTGCGCGGGCCGCAGGGCACGCTGCTCGGCAAGAACACCTCGCTCGGCGTGATCAAGTACACCAGCAAGGCACCCTCGTTCACGCCCGAAGGCTCGCTCGATCTCGAGACCGGCTTCACCCGCCGCGCGTTCAAGGCGCGCGGGTCTTACTCCGGCCCGCTGGTCGGCGATGTCCTCGCCTACCGCGCGTCATTCTTCTTCGACAAGCAGGACGGTGACATCCTCAACGTCAACCCCGCGCTCGGCGGGCGCTGGCATGAACGCAAGCGCTGGGGTGGCCGCGTGCAGGTGCTCTTCAAGCCGAGCGACCGCTTCTTGCTGCGCCTCAATGCCGATCTTGCCGAGACCAACGAGAACAGCAACACCAAGCCCTTCATCGTCGATCCCGCCACGCTCGACGATGGCTCGGTACGCACCACGACCTATACCACCCGCCTCGCGCGCGGCTATTTCGGCGGGTACAAGCCGATCATCGGCTCGCTCGATACGATCGACGTCGATCAGGCGCTCCCGCTGATCACGCGCAACCAGGGCGTCTCGCTGGTAGCGACGTGGGATGCGGGGCCGTTCGAGATCAAGTCGATCTCGGCGCTGCGCGATTTCCACTTCGATGCGAATAACGACAGCGAGCAGACCCGCTTTGCGATCAACCGCGGCGGTACGCTGGTCGATACCCGGCAGCTCTCGGAAGAACTGCGTCTGTCCGGCAATCTGGGCTCGCAGATCACCTTCCAGACCGGTCTCTATTTCTACAAGATCGATACCGAGACCACGAGCCGCACGCTCTATGGCGCCGATGCCGGTGCGTTCTACGCCACCAACGCCCAGTACCGGACGCTCAATTCGGCAGCAGGCTTCGTCTTGCTGCAGCAATCGCTGCGGAACGTCCGCTCGACCACCTACCAGAACCCGGTGTCCAACAGCCAGGCTGCCTTCGCGCAGGCCGACTGGAAGCCGCTTCCGGGCCTGACGATTACCGGCGGCCTGCGCTACACGCGCGAGCAGAAGCGCAGCATCTCCACCAAGGCGGCGAGCTTCGTCGATGGCAGCGCGCTGGTTTCGACCGGCAACGCCACCGCCGACGCGATCCGCGCGAGCCAGCTGGGCGTCAACTACACCGATGTGATTGGCGATCCGATCCATCAGGACTCGTTCGCCTGGCTGATCAACCCCAGCTACAAGCTTGGGCCTGATCTGCTGCTCTATGCCTCGGCCAGCGGTGGCGGGAAATCGGGTGCGGTCGCCTTCGACAACAACGGCAACCAGCGCAACGTCAACGCCGAAAAGACCACCGACTTCGAGCTCGGCCTCAAGGGTGATCTGCTCGATCACGCGCTCTCGCTCAGCGTGAACCTCTACTACACCAAGGTGCGCGACTATCAGGCGACCACCAGCATTCCCGATCCGATCTCACCGATCGGGTTCAGCTCGGTGCTCGGCAACATTCCGGGCCTGCGCGCGCGGGGCGTGGAGTTCGAGGCTTCGGCGCGGCCGGTCGAGGGTCTCACGTTCAACCTCGCGGTCGGCTACAACGATGCCAGGTACACTGACTGGTCGACCGCAACCTGCCCGCGCAACGTGGTGACCACGGCGGCAAACCCCACCTGCAACAACACCGGCAAGCAGATCGTCGGCGCGCCGCTGTGGACCGTGATCACCGGCTTCGATTTCGAGCGCGAGATCGGAAATTCGGGCATCTCGTTCCACGCCTTCGGGATCGACACCTACCGCACCAGCCACAATCTTGAGCAATTGCTTTCGCCCTACGGGTTCCAGAAGGCTTATCACCTGACCGACGCGGGCATCGGCATCATCACCAATGTGGCGGGTCACAAGACCGAGCTCAGCGTGGTCGGCAAGAACGTGTTCGACACCAAGTACACCACCAGCGTCAACGATTTCAGCAACAACGCACCGGTTGGCTACGATGGCATCGGCCCCCGCCGCTACATCGGCCTGCTGCTGCGCACCAAGTTCTGATGGAGGCCAGAATGATCACACGGACACACCTGCTCGCCGCTGCCGCGCTTACCGGCATGACCGCGCTTCCTGTCGCCAGCCTTGCCCATCATGCCTTCGCAGCGGAATTCGACAGCTCCAAGCCGCTCGTCCTCAACGGGGTCGTCACCAAGGTCCGCTTCGTCAATCCGCACAGCTGGATCTACATCGACGTCCGCAACAAGGATGGCTCGGTCACCAACTGGGGCTTCGAATTCGGCACGCCGAGCTCGCTGCGCGCCAGCAACGTGAGCCGCGATGATGTTCACGCCGGAGTGCCGATCCGCCTCGCGGGCTACAAGGCCAAGAACGGCGGCCCCTTCGGCTATGCAACCACCATCGTGCTCCCCAGCGGACGCAAGGTGCAGACGGGCAGCGCGCCCGATGCCCCGCCGCCGCCGGTGAGCTGATCCGATGGCGAGCAGCACCCTGAAACCGCTTGGCGCGGCGCTCCTCCTGGCCGCGCTCGCATGGCCGGTGTCGAGCCCGGCAGAGACCGGGCCGGCGCCGGCCACCGCGACCGCGCCAATCCCGCGCACAGCCGAGGGCAAGCCCGACCTCTCCGGCATCTGGCAGGTGCTGGGCGAGGCAGAGTATGATCTGGAACCCCATGCCGGGCGGCGCGATGCACCGCCGGGGCCCGGCGTGGTCGATAGCGGCACGATCCCCTATCGCCCCGAAGCCCTCGCGCAGCGCCAGCGCAATTTCGAAGCGCGCGGCAAGGATGATCCGCGCCTGAAATGCTTCGTGCTCGGCGTTCCGCGCGGGGTCTATTATCAGGCGCCCTTCCAGATCTTCCAACGCCCGGCCGATCTCACGCTGGTCCACCAGTTCGGCAATCAGGTGCGCACGATCCGCACCGATGGCTCGCTCCATCCCGCAGAGCAGCATCAGGAACTGTGGCTGGGCGACAGCCGGGGACGCTGGGACGGCGATACGCTGGTCGTGGATGTCACCGACTTCAACGAGGAAACCTGGCTCGACCGCGCCGGCAACTTTCACAGCGAGGAACTGCATGTGATCGAGCGCTGGACGCTGATCGATGCCAACACGATCGACTACCGCGCCACGCTGGACGATCCCAAGGTCTACACGAAACCGTGGACGATCAACGTCCTGCTCCACCGCCGCCGCGACAGGGGTTTCCAGCTGATCGAGGACTATTGCTACACCCTCGATTACGCGCCGTTCTACCCGCACAAGGAGGGCAAGTGATGAAGCGCCTGCTGCTTTGCACCGCCGCGCTGGGGCTGATGGCGATCGCACCGGCTGCCCGGGCGCAGACCGCACCGGCTCCTGCAAACGCCGCCGCGCGCTGGGAAAAGACCGTGCCGGTCATCGCCTCGGGCGACTGGACGGGAGCGCGCCTGCCCGATGGCCAGCCCGATGTCGGCGGCTTCTGGTCGAACACCATCTCCAACCACAGCAACTTCACCGATCCGCAGGCCGGCCCTCCGGGCGAACCCTCGGCGGCGGCCAAGCTGCCGCGCGATCAGCGCGCGCCCAGCCGCGTCTCTGATCCCGCCGATGGCCAGATCCCCTACCTTCCTGCCGCCCGCGCGCTGCAGGAGGATTTCGCGAAGAACTTCCCCAACCCGGTGAAGCCCCGCTACATCGAGCCGCTGGCCCGCTGCGCCCCGGCGGGGGTGCCCAAATCGTTCATGTGGCACGGCTATGAAGTGCGCCAGTACCCAGGATACGTCGTGATCCTGTTCGATTCCGGCACCCGCGTCATCAAGCTGGATGGATCGCCGCACCTGCCGCCGCAGATCAAGCTGTGGAACGGGGATTCGCGCGGGCACTGGGAAGGCAACACGCTCGTCGTCGATGTCACCAACAACAATGGGAAGGCGCTGTTTGGCCGTTACGGCGATTTCATGAGCGAGAACGCGAAGGTCGCCGAACGCTTCGTGTTCGATCCGGCGGGCCAGCGCTTCAACTATATCGCCACGTTTACCGATCCCACAGTCTACACCCGGCCCTGGACAGCGAGGATCCCCGCACGGCGGTTTACTGCGGCGGACACGCCCGATGGCTGGCACTTCGATGTGAAGCCGGTCAACCAGCCGGGGAAGCCGCTGCGCTACGAACATGCCGAGCGGATTTGCGCGGAAAACAACGGCCCCTTCGGCGGCGGCGCGGTCGGCGTGCCGTCCGAAGAGGCCGTAATCAGCCGCTAGGGAACCCGGCCGCGCCCACCAGCGAAAGGCCTGCTCCGGCAACGAACTGACGGCGATCGAGAATGGACATCAGGGAAACTCCTCCAGCCTTCAACGCCCGGCGGCGGCGGCAAACGCACGCGCCTTGTCCAGCTCGGCCGGACCGCCCTCTCCGAACAGCAGATCGGAGCGCTCGGCAAAGCACGCGATTGCCGGAACCGCTGCCCCGGCGGGCGCCCGCTTGCGGCCGCTCAGCACGTGCGGATCGAGATGCGGGGCAAGCATCGCGATGAACTGATAGGCGTAATTGCGCAAGAGACTGCCCTTGCGCAGCGCGATCTTGGTGCTGCTCGTGCCGAAAAAGCCCGCCGTGGCTGGAACCACCGCCAGGTTTTCAAGCTGCCCGTTCTCGATCGCCATCTGCGCGATGATGCCGATCCCCGCGCCCAGCCGGACGTAGGTCTTGATCACATCCGCATCCATCGCGCGCAGCCGCAGATAGGGCTCCAGCCCTGCCCGCTCGAACACCTGCTGCACTTGCGATCCGCCGGAAAATTCGGCGCTGTAGGTGATGATCGGATAGCGCGCGAGATCGGCCAGCTTAGGCGCCTCCAGTTCCAGCAGCGGATGACCCTTGGGTGCGATGGCGACATGCTGCCAGGTGAAGCAGGGATGGGTCTCAAGCTGGGGATAGCCGTCCACCGCCTCGGTCGCCACGCCGATATCCGCCTCGCCGCGCAGCAGCGCTTCGGCCACGAAGCTCGGCGTCCCCTGCAGCAGTTCCACCTCCACGTCGGGAAACTGCGCGCCGAAGCGCAGCAGCAGCCTGGGCAGCACGTAGTTGGCCTGATTGTGCGTCGCCGCGATGATCAGGCGGCCCTTGTCAGCCTCGGCAAACTGCGCCGAAAGCCGCTTGAGATTGTCCGCTTCCTGCAGCAACCGTTCGATCACCTTCGCAGCGCTTTCGCCGGCCGGTGTCAGGCCAACCAGCCGCTTGCCGCGCCGCACGAAGATATCGACCCTCAGCTCCTGCTCCAATTCGCGGATCTGCTTGCTCACCCCCGATTGCGAGGTGAACAGTTCGCCCGCGACCTTGGTCAGATTGAGATCGTTCTGAACCGCTGCGCGCACGTAACGCAGTTGCTGGAAATTCATGCCCCGACCCTCACTGGAAGCCCCTCACTCGCGGTGGAGAAACATCCTGCGCAGGGTAGCATCTGTGTCTATTGATTTAGTAGAGATTGGCACAAAGCTCAAGTCAAAAAATGCAATGCTTATGTCCCGGCGGAACAAGCCGTGCCGGAATATCGCGCTTGCTCATATGCATATGAGGAATCGTTGGCAGGGACACGGCGGGCCAGAGCCTATGGTGTTGCCGGTCGTCCACGGGGGTTCCCATGCCACGCTTCATTCTTTGCGCCGCCGCCCTGCTCGCGCTTGGCGCTTCCGTGCTGCGCGCTGCCGAGCCGGCTGGCGCGCCGCTCCCACTGCCCGAACTGATGGGCCATGTCATGCAACGCAATGCGGTGCAGCTCTGGGCCTGGACCGAGACCGAGACTGACGCTGGTGGAACCCGCTCGGGCGAGCCGCGCTCCGCCGAAGCGTGGGAGGACGCCGAGAGCGACGCGCTGACCCTGCGCCAGCTCGCGCAGGTCCTGAAGGCGCCGCCCTATGATCCGGGCGATCCCCGGTGGGCAAAGCTTGCGTCCGATCTCGAAGCTGCCGCCAGCGCCAGCGCCGATGCCGCCGAGCGCAAGGACGTCAGCGCACTGTTCAAGGCTGGCGAGGCGATCAACGACCGCTGCGTCGCCTGCCACCTCGTCTTCGCGCCCCAACTGGAGGTCAAGCCCGCGCCGGTGCCGCTGTGATGCGTCAGAGATCGAACCGCAGTTCGGCAAGGAAGCGCCGCCCGGTCGAATACTGGAACGCCCCGTTTGCAGCGACCTGCCAACCGTAGTCGTCGAGCACATTTGCGACCTGCAGCCGGAGCAGGCCCTTCGCCTTCACCACGCTTAACCGATAGCGCAGCCCCAGATCGATGGTTTCGCGCGGCGGAGCAGAAAGCTCATTGCCGATATTGCCGATTCGCGCGGAAAAGCTCTCGGCTGCGAGATCGAGCGACAGCGGGCTCTTCCCGCCGCCCAGCCGCCAGTCGATGGTGGCGATGCTTCGCCGGCGGATGCTGCCGATCGGGCGCAGGCCGATCCTGCCGCTATCGACCAGTTCGCCGCTGATGCGCGAATCCAGCAGGACATTGCCAAGCACCATCGTAAGCCCGGGCCGAACGCTGCCCGTCAGCGACATTTCGACGCCCCGGTTGGAGGAGGAGCCCAGCTCGCGGTAATTGGCCTGCTCGTCGAGGTTGTAATAGGGCTTGGTGATCGTGAACACGCCCGCCACGAGGCTGAGCGCCGGTGTCACCGCATAGCGCAGCCCAAGGTCGGTCTGCTGCGTGCGGATCGCCGGTGGCACCGCGCCGCGGTTTGCGGCATTGGCAGGCGCCACCGCCACTTCCTCGAAGCCGCGCACATGCCCGCCGTAGATCGCCAGCGTGGGCGTGAGATTGAGCGATCCGGTCACGCTGCCCATCACCGGCCGGTCGCGCACCGAGGTGACCAGCCCTGCCGAGACGAATGTCAGGGTCTTGCGATAGCGCGAGCCCGATATCCCGATATCAAAGAGGAAGCGCCCCGGCGCGGTCAGCGTATAGCCCAGCCCGAGCGTGGCCTGCCCGAACGCGTCCGTATCATCCGGTCCGAACGCGAAGACGGGGCGTGGTCGCTCGTCGGCGAAATTGAGGCTGCTCTCGCCCAGCGCGATCCGCTGGACCCCGCCGAAGCGCCGGTTGCCGGTGCGCCCGCGAAAGCTCACGATCAGGCGGTGCGCCAGCGACGGCTTCCCGAATGTGCGCGTCAGCCGCGCTTCGCCCGAAAGCGTCCGGTCGAGATTGTTGGCGTCCGCCACCATGATCCGGTTCGGCGTCGTGCCATCGGGCCGCATGCCCGCAAACAGATCGGTGAAGTTGGCATCAAACCGCCGCTCGGCGCGGAACAGGCCGGCCTCGAAGTTCCAATTGCCGAAGGGCAGCCGGGCCAGCGCGCCCATCAGTTCCTGGGTATTGTCGCGCTTGCTCCAGCTCTGCCCGATCATCGCGCGGCGCTGGATCTGCGGTGGCAGATAGTCTCCGCCGGGGAAGATCGAAGGCGCGGCCTCGTCGTCATAGGTCCGCGTCCGCCCATAGAACGCTGCCACGCGCGCACCGGCATAAGGCTCCCAGGAAAGCCCGCCCGAGGCGATGTAGGACTTGAAATTGCCGCCCTCGTGGCGGTTCTGCCGCCGGATCGTGCCGCCGAGATAGACCTTGAGTCCCTCGGCCACCGGCTGCAGCACATCAAGGTTGAGCACGCGCGAGCCGAACTGCGCGCGCTCGAAACCCAGCGTCACCTGATCGGCCTGCCCACTGACGGAAAGATCATAGTCGACGATCCCGGTCGGCGCGGGGAACGGATAGCCCTGCGCCGAAATACCCACGCGCACCTTGCTGCCCCGGATCAGCCGGTTCGGCGGCCGGTCGACCGGTGCAAAGTAGAGCCCGTCGATCCGCGTGTTCCCGGCATCGACCGGGTTGAACCCGCGCACATCGTCGACCGTGTAAAGCCCGACGCGTTCATTGCCGATCGCCTGGCCAAACGCATCGCCCGCACTTGTCGCGGCATTGTCGTCCACGCGCTGGGCAAAAACCGGCTGGGGATCCCCGAACACCGCCGCCGCAGCCGCCACCAGCCAGGTATCACGGACAGTCGGCCTCAACCGGCGCGCACGCGGACGTGGAAACTGGTGCATGATCTTTCCGGCATGAGCGACAAACGCAAGCTGGTTCAGGGACCGCAAACAATCCGCAAAGCCGGTGATCGGCAGCCCCCTCCCGCTGTCTAGGAAGCCGACTGTCCGCGATAAAGCAAGCGCTGCTCATATGCTTATGACCAGCAACTCTATCGTGATGCGAGCCCGCAACCAGCCAGGCCGGTATCCCAGATGCAGTATTCGGTCTTGCGCAGCGGCAGCTTGCGCCGCGCAAAGTTGCCATCGAGCGGTGCCCGGCGCCCGGGCTTTCGCCGCGCGGGGGACCATATGGCGTTCGCGGCATTGCCGCTGCCGAGCAGGTCCAACATGTCGCGCACTGATTTTACGGCATTTTTTCCCATGAACGCAGCAGTACACTGCGTAGGGTGTACCCCATTCTCTCGCCTCTGATCCGCGGCCCGTTAGCCTGTCTCGCAATGATCCTCTGGCATGGACTGCGGTCCTGCCGAGGCTTCCGGCGCGCGCCGTTCGAGCGGCATATTCCAGCGCCGTCCAGCCGCAAGCGAGGGCGCCATTGGGGAACCTTTATGGGAACCTTCGCCATTCGGCTGAAAAAATATCAATAAATCAAGGGCACTTGGCGGAGAGGCAGGGATTCGAACCCTGGATACGGTTGCCCGTATGCCGCATTTCGAGTGCGGTGCATTCGACCACTCTGCCACCTCTCCGCGAAGTGTCGTTGAGCCGGCCGAAGCCGTCCCGGTCGAGGAAGCGCGCCGTTAGCGCATGGCCCGGCGCTTGCCAAGGGGAAACATGTTACACCTGCCCTACAATCCACGGCCTTGCACCATGGCTCGCTTGTTTCCGCTCCGCAGCGCCCTATATTCGCATCCATGGATAGAGCGATTTTCTTTTCGCCCCAGGCTGGCCGTGAGATCACGGCTCCTCATGTTTCACGAGCGCGGTTCGCCATCGGCGACGTCGTCCGGCACAAGCTGTTCGATTTCCGCGGGGTCATCTTCGATATCGACCCGGTCTTTGCGAACAGCGAGGAATGGTACGAATCGATTCCGGCCGAGATCCGCCCGCCGCGCGAACAGCCGTTTTATCACCTCCTCGCGGAGAACGACGAGAACAGCTACGTCGCCTACGTCAGCCAGCAAAACCTGATGTCTGATGCGGAAGGCGGCCCGGTAGACCATCCCTCGGTGCACGAAATGTTCGATGCCTTCCGCGAAGGGCGCTACCGCCTGCGCCGGGGCCTCTCGCACTAAGGCCGGGGACGGCGGCAGCGCGGCCGCCCGTCCCCGCGAGGCTCAGGCCTTCAACTTCCAGCCCGACTGGAAGATGTAATAGATCGCGATCCATAGCACGAGATTGAGCACGCCGAGCCCGATCGCGCCGTGCAGCACGGCCTCGTTGGTCGTGCCGATATCGCTCTGCCCCAGAAAGCCGAAGCGGAAGCCCGAGATCACGTAGAAGATCGGGTTGAAGCGGCTGATCGTCTGGAACGTGGGCGAAAGATTGCTGATCACGTAGAACGTGCCAGAAAGCATCGACATCGGCGTGATCACGAAATTGGTGATTGCCGCATTGTGATCAAACTTTTCCGCCCAGAGTGAGGTCAGCACGCCGATCAGGCCGAGGAGAATCGACCCCATCAGGCCAAACCAGATCACTGCCCAGGGGTGATGAACAGTAAGGTCCACGCCCGGCCAGAACAGCATTGCGCCCGCGACGGCGAAGCCCACGAGGATCGCACGCGTGACCGCGGCCGCCACCAGCGCGAGAATCAGCTCGGCATTAGAGATGGGCGGCATCAAGTAGTCGATGATCGTGCCCTGGATCTTGCCGACGAGCAGGCCGAAGCTCGAATTGGCGAAGGAGTTGTTGATCATGCCCATCGCGATGAGGCCGGGAGCAACGAACGTGGCGAAGGGCACGCCCAGCACGATGCGGCCACCGCCGCCCAGGGCGAGGGTGAAGATCATCAGATAGAGCAGCGTCGTCACCGCTGGTGCCCAGATCGTCTGGGTCTGCACCTTGAAGAACCGGCGCACCTCCTTCATATAGAGGGTCCACAGCCCCAAGCGATTGAAGCTGCGGAAGCGCACTTCGCCCGGCGGCGGGAAATCCCCCGCTCGGCTGGGTTGTTCTGTTGGAAAAGCGGCCCCGGTCAGGGGCATCGGTTGATCGGCCATGCCCGGTGCGGTATCGCGCATGCCGGGTCAAGGCAAGGCATTGCAACGCGGGCCCCACCGGGTTTGCCCGCGCATGAAGTTGGGTCCTGCGGCAAGATGCGCCGGCAGGACGGGTTTTGAAGGATTTGAGACGGCATGAGCTGGACGGACGAGCGGATCGAGAAGCTGACCAAGATGTGGGAGGGCGGTGCGACCGCCAGCCAGATCGCCGAAGAACTGGGCGGGGTCAGCCGCAACGCCGTGATTGGCAAGGCGCACCGGCTTGGCCTCAAGGCGCGCCCTTCACCTGTCAAGCCCAACGAAAAGAGCGAGGCGGCGCCCGCCAAGGCACCGCGCCCGGCACCCGAACCGGCCGCGCCAGTCGAACCGCGCGTCGCAGCGCCGCGTCCGGCCCCAACCGCGCCGGCCAGCCCACCGCCCGCGCCGCGTGCCCCCGTCGTCGCACCGGTCCAGGCTGCCCCCCCGCCCGCCGCGCCTGCGCCAGCCGCTGCCACAGATGCGCCGCCGGCCCCGCCGCAGCCGCGCATCGTCTCGGTCGGCCCGGGCGGCTTCCTCCGCCAGGGCCCGGGCGATCAGCAGGCGCCGATTCCCCCCGCCCCGCCGCGCCGCCTCGTGCCCGCACGGCCCAGCCAGGAAGTGGCCGACAAGACCGGGCTGCTCGATCTCAACGACCGCATCTGCCGCTGGCCGATGGGCCACCCGGGCGAGCCCGATTTCCACTTCTGTGGTGACAAGGTGAATCCCGGCTTCCCTTACTGTGTCGAGCATTGCGGCCGGGCCTATCAGGCACAGCTGCCGCGCGGCCATCGCCGTCCGCCGCCGCCGATGCCCTTCGGCGGGCCGAGAGTGCGCTGAGCAAGGCTGTCACTTAGGTCCGTTCCGGGCCAAAAACCACGAATTGCCGTCACCTTTCGCTTCTACGGGTGGTTAACCTCGCGCCGATTGTGCCGTTCTCGTTGGTATGAGCGGAGAGACATCAGGTGCGAACGCGCGCAAGTCGCGCTGGTGGCAGTGGTTCAGCGGCAGCACAGCCGATGATGCAAAGGAGCAGGGTACCGACACGGCACCCGCCTCCGGCACGCGCGAGTTGACAGTGCGCGAAGTTTGGCTGCCGGCCAAGCGGCGCATGATCAGCAAGATCGCCGATTTCCTGATCGATCATGATCTTGAAGTCCTGCCGAGCACGCTGACGGTCGCTTACGAATGCGTCACTGGCGGCGCGCCGCGCCTTGCTCAGCTGATCCTCGAACGCACCGAGAAAGGTCTGCCGATCACGCTCGGCTGGATCGAGGAGCAGCGCGGCGAATCCACGCATGACAAAAACGGCGAAGCGCTGGCTGTGCTGATGGGACGCCTGGAAGACAGTCTCGACGAATTCAGCAAGACCACCAGCGGCGCGCGCAATGCTACGAATGAATACAGCAGCGCGCTCCGGCAGCATGTCGACGAGCTCGAGGGCGTCGGCCGCGCCGGGGTCGTCATCACCGAGCTCGCCGCGCTGACCCGCGCGATGATGGAGCGCAGCATCGCCATGGAGACCGAGCTCGCCTGCAGCGAGCGCCGCGCGCAAGTGCTGCAGACCTCGCTCGAGGAGACACGGCGCGTCGCCGATATGGACCACCTGACCGGCCTCCCCAATCGCCGTGCCTTCGATCACATGCTCGAACGCGAGATGCGCGATGCGCGCGATGCCGGGGAATCGCTTTGCCTCGCATTTGTCGATATCGATCACTTCAAACGCGTGAATGATACGCACGGCCATCCCGCAGGCGACCGCGTGCTCAAGTTCGTTGGCGAAACGCTCAACCGCATCGCCGATGCGCGCTGCTTTGTCGCGCGGCATGGCGGCGAGGAATTTGCCGTCATCTGGCGCAACCACACGGTCGACAAGGCGTGGAAGAAGCTGGATTCCGCGCGGGAGGAAATCGCCGGCCGGCGCCTCGTCAACCGCGCCAACGATACGCCGTTCGGCAAGATCACCTTCTCGGGCGGGATCGCAGACGCCTTCGCCTATCCGGACAAGAGCGCCGCGCTGAAGGCGGCAGACGAAGCGCTCTATCTCGCCAAGCAATCCGGCCGCAACCGCATCTTCACGGCCGGCGAGAGCCCGGATCCGCAGGCAAAGGCGGCTTGAGCAGGAAGATCACATAGCCTGCAAAGCGCCGATCACGCGCCAGCGCTGCGGGCGGCGTCCACTCGCCGCCCTCCACCAGCGCGATCTTGTGGCGCAGCGGCAGCGTGTCGATCCGGCGGAACCACGCGGCATAGCCGGGGATTGTCGTCCGGCCCTGATAGGTCTGGACCACAACTTCATCGACCAGACCCGCCAGGCGCGCCAGTTCCGCCGGATCGCCGTTCGCGCTCCAGTCGAGCAGGCCGGTAATCGAAAGCCGCGTGCCCGGCGGCAATTCGCGGCGCACCTGCTCAAGGAACGCGCGGTAATGGCCAAGCCCCGGTGTCGCCGCATCAAAATCGATCTGCAGCCCTTCCAGCCGGTTTCCCGCCGCCCGCCAGCGCTCCAGCATCGCGCGCACCGCATCCCAGATGGGCGCATTCCAATCGAGCCGCTCGGCCCGCACCGTCAGCCAGACCTTCGCTCGGCGCACGTGCGGCACGCCCGCCCGCATGTCGACAAGCCGCGCCGCGCCGCCGCGCCGGATCTCGCCGCCGAGGATGTAGAGTTCGCGTGCATTGGCCACTACCGGTGGCGGCGGCACCCCGGCCCAGAGGAAGAACTGATCGTAGCGGGCCGGATCGACCGGTTGCGGTGCCTCCGCGCGCTGGCAAGCCCCCAGCATCAGCGCCGCAAGCAGCGCCGCCCCGCCGCGTCTCACCAATAGTACTTCAGCTTCTGCGCCCACGAGCTCTTCGGGAACTCGCGCTTCAGCCGGTCGTACCAGCCCTTGCGCTGCGCGATCGGCACATCCTCCCCGCCGCAGCTGTTGTAGCCCGAGGGGCCGTAGCAATTGACCGCGCGGTAGAGCGCATAGGCGCGATCATCCGGCGCGCTGCGCGCATCGGTGATCACTGCGGCGTAGATCGCCCCGCGCGCCAGCGGCTTGCCGGGATATTCGTTCGCCGCCCCGCCCAGCGCGCCGCGCGAAGGCGGCGTATCGAGCGTGCTGAAACCGTCAAAGCCATTCAGCCGCCAGAACTCGCCGAGGCACAGCCGCGCATGCACATCCTGCGGATTGGCGGCCAGCGCGGCGACAGTCCCTTGCAGGGCGGGACAGGCGAAGCCGGCCTGCGCGGTGCGGCCCTTCACAAACAGCCCCAGCGGCGTGGCCGAGCCGGGCGCAAAGCCCCACAGCCCGTCGGTCGGGGCATCACCGCGCGCCAGCGGCTGGTTGGTCCGAAAACCGGCATAGTCCCCCCGGCTCAGCTGCTTGTAGAGCAGCGTGAACAGCGCCGCGTCGCGCTCGGTCTGCGCGCGCTCGACATCGAGCGCTACCCGGCGCAGCAGCCCCGGCCCTGCGGAATGCATCAGCAGGATCTCGCGCACCATGCGGTCGGTGATCGGCGAACCCGGCGCAAAGACTTGCGCAAGCTTGCCGTGGCGCTCCCAGTTCATCGCCAGGCCCAGCTCGACCGTGGGCCGCTGCCACAAGGCTTTCGCCCCGCCGAGCAGTTCGAGCCAGAAACCGGCCTCGTTCGGGTCACCCTTCGCCGCCAGCACCTGCCCGCGCAGCACCTGCCGGCTGAATGCAAGCGGCGTATAGGAGGGCCGTTTCGCATCGTCCGGGATCAGCTGGAGCACGCGCGCATAGTCCTTCGCGACGTAGAACGCGTGGTTCGCCTGCAGGAAGCTGTAAAGCTGCGGTGCGCGCAGGAAGCTAGCCTGCTGGCTGGCCAGCGCGTCGGCCCCAAGCGGCGTTTCCGTGCCCGACGAATAGCGATCATCCGGATCGGCGACGCGCATCGCCTTGAGGTCGGCCGCCGCCAGCAGCAGCAGCCCGCCCCCCAGCGGATTGGGATTATCGCTGTTGGAGAGGTACTTGCCGTCCACCTCGTTGATCAGGTCGACAAGCGGCTCACCGTCCTTCGGTGCCTCGGCCAGCACGCTTTCATAGCGCTGACCCAGCGCGGCAAAATCGCCGGACAGCCACATCGCGCGCCGCTCCAGCCCCCGTGCAGAGGCGGCATAGCGGCCCTTGGGATAGGCCTTGAGATAGTCTGCCAGCGCCGCGCGCGCGCGCAGAGCAGCCGCTTTGTCGACCGCCTTCAGGCCATCGAAATAACCGTACTCGCCCATGCTGTGCAGCAGCGCCTCGCCCAACCAGGCGCGGGCGACCATGTAGCGCGCGGTCTCGGCTACCCACGGATCCGGCGCACCGACCAGTGCCGCGTAGCCGCCCGCTGCTTCGCTATAGCGCGTCGCATGGAATGCGTCTGAAGCTGCCAGATAGCCGAGAAAGGCCTTGCCCGGCGCACTGCTGACCGCAACACCCGGCAGCACGGCAGGCAGCGAGGAATCGGCGCAGCGTGCAACCAGTTGCGTTCTCGCGGTGCTCAGCGCGGTTCGGTCGCTTCCCGGCAAAGCCCGGTTCGCCGCAAGCGCCTCGTTGAACTCGGGCGATGCGGCGCGAAACGCCGGACAAGGTCCATCGATGACGTTCGCCGGCGGTTCGGCCTGAGGATCGAGCGCAGGCCCCCATGTCCGCGTCAACATGCCCCAATCGAGGAACATGTGGCCAAAGCCTTCCTCGTCGTATTCCGGCTTAGGATAGTCGCCGCCGCCCGTCACCGCGCCGGTCAGGCCCAGCCCGGCCGAATCGCGCAGCATGGCCAGCAGGTTGACGCGGCTGTCGTTCCCCGGCGCGATCACGACCCGGTTGTGGCAGGCCTGCGCCCCGCCAAACAGCGACCACGTGGGATCGCAGCCCACATCGGCACAGGCCAGCGCCGCGCCCGATGAGGCGAGCAATCCCGCCATGGCCACGCTTCTGGTCAGCCTCAGCCGCATCGTCGTCTCTCCTCGCTTCACCTGCCCGCCCATGGTTCCCCGCCGCCCGCGCCAAGGCAAGAAAAAAGGGCCCGCGTTGCCGCGAGCCCTCCTTTCATCTGGCTTGAAGCCGGAGCGATCAGTCGTCCGACTTGAGGAACGCCGGGATATGATCCCCGCCGCCCTCACCGCCGCCACGCGGACCACGGTCACGACCGCCGCCGCCATCACGGCGCGGACCACGGTCGCCGCGCGGGCCACCGGGACCACGACGGTCACCGCGATCACCACGGTCGCTGCGCTCGGGGCGCGGCTCGCGGGGCGGACGGGTGTCTTCGAGCTCGGCACCAGTCTCCTGATCGACGACGCGCATCGAAAGGCGAACCTTCCCGCGCGGATCGATCTCGAGCACCTTGACCTTCACGGCCTGGCCTTCCTTGACCACATCGGTGGGCTTTTCTACGCGCTCGTTGCGCATCTCGGAGACGTGGACGAGGCCGTCCTTGCCGCCCATGAAGTTCACGAACGCGCCGAAATCGACGATGTTCACGACCTTGCCATCATAGACCTTGCCGACTTCGGCTTCTTCCACGATGCCGAGGATCCACTTCTTCGCGGCCTCGATCTGGTTGATGTCGGACGAGCTGATCTTGATCAGGCCCTCGTCGTCGATATCGACCTTGGCGCCGGTTTCAGCCACGATTTCACGGATCACCTTGCCGCCGGTGCCGATGACTTCGCGGATCTTCGACTTGTCGATCTGGATCGTCTCGATGCGCGGTGCGTGGGCCGAAAGCTCGGTACGAGCCGAACCCAGCGCCTTGGTCATCTCGTTCAGGATGTGGGCGCGGCCTTCGCTCGCCTGATGCAGCGCCTTGGCCATGATCTCGCGCGTGATGCCCGCGATCTTGATGTCCATCTGCATCGTGGTGATGCCAGCGCTGGTGCCGGCCACCTTGAAGTCCATGTCGCCGAGGTGATCCTCGTCGCCCAGAATATCCGAAAGGACGGCGAATTCGTCGCCTTCAAGGATCAGACCCATCGCAATGCCCGAAACCGGACGCTCGATCGGCACGCCCGCATCCATCATCGAAAGGCAGCCGCCGCAGACGGTCGCCATCGAGGAGGACCCGTTCGACTCGGTGATGTCCGAGAGAACGCGGATCGTGTAGGGGAACTCATCCTTGGTCGGCAGCACAGGGTGCAGCGCGCGCCATGCCAGCTTGCCATGGCCCACTTCGCGGCGGCCCGGAGCGCCGAAACGCCCAACTTCGCCAACCGAATAGGGCGGGAAGTTGTAGTGCAGCATGAAGCGCTGATACGACAGGCCGTCGAGGCCGTCGATCATCTGCTCGGCGTCCTTGGTGCCCAGCGTGGTGGTGCAGATCGCCTGCGTTTCACCGCGCGTGAAGAGCGAGGAACCGTGCGTGCGCGGCAGGAAGCCGACGATCGATTCGATCGGACGGACCTGCGTGGTGGTGCGTCCGTCGATGCGCGTGCCGTCCTTGAGGATGGCGCCGCGCACGATGTCGGCCTCGACCTTCTTCATGGTCTTCATCGCGACCATCTGGGTCTGCGGACCTTCCGCAGCAAAGGCTTCCTTGGCCTTGGCGCGCGCCTCGTTCAGCGCATTCGAACGCGCCGACTTGTCGGTGAGCTTGTAGGCAGCCGCCACATCGGCGCCGACGAGCGCCTTGAGCTTGGCCTTGATGTCCGCCGTGTTGTCGGTGAGGTCGATTTCCCACGGATCCTTGGCGGCCTTCTCGGCCAGATCGATGATCGCGCCGACAACCTTGCGGATCTCGTCATGCGCAAACATGACCGCGCCGAGCATTTCGTCCTCGGTGAGTTCCTTGGCTTCGGATTCGACCATCATCACGGCCGCATCGGTGGCGGCGACGACGAGATCGAGGCGGCCGGTGGCAACTTCGCTCAGCGACGGGTTGAGCTGGTACTCGCCGTCCTTGAAGCCGACGCGGGCAGCCGCGATCGGGCCCATGAACGGCACGCCCGAGATGGTGAGCGCTGCCGAGGCGGCGATCATCGCGACCACATCGGGCTCAGTCTCGCCGTCATAGCTCAGCACCTGGGCGATGACGTTGATCTCGTTGTAGAAACCTTCGGGGAACAGCGGACGCACCGGGCGATCGATCAGCCGGGAAACCAGCGTTTCCTTTTCCGTCGCGCCGCGCTCACGCTTGAAGAAGCCGCCCGGGATGCGCCCGGCGGACGAGAACTTTTCCTGATAGTGCACGGTCAGCGGGAAGAAGTCCTGGCCTTCCTTGACCTTCTTGGCGGCGGTCACCGCGCAAAGCACAACCGTTTCGCCATAGGTGGCGAGGACCGCGCCGTCAGCCTGACGGGCAATGCGGCCGGTTTCCAGAGTGAGGGTCTTGCCGCCCCACTCCAGCGATACTGTCTTGACGTCGAACATGCGTTTTCCTTCGAGCCCGCGCACCAAATTGCGCACGGGGTTTGCTGCCGGGTGTGCCGTCCCGGTCCGGTGCGGGGCCTGTTTGCGGCCCCCGGATTGCCCGCCTGCCGAATTGCAAAGCGGGTGCCAGATGCAAAAAGCGGCCCACGTGGGGGCCGCTTTCCGCTTGGTTACTTGCGCAGACCGAGCTTCTGGATGAGGGCATTGTAGCGCGCCACATCCTTCTTCTTCAGATAGTCCAGCAGCGAGCGCCGCTTGTTGACCATCATCAGCAGCCCGCGGCGCGAATGGTTGTCCTTGTGGTGAGCCTTGAAGTGCTCGGTCAGGGTCTGGATGCGGCTGGTCAGGATCGCGACCTGGACTTCGGGCGAACCCGTGTCGTTGGTGCCGCGCGCGTTGCCCGCAATGACTTCCTGCTTCTTTTCTGCGCTAATCGACATTTTTCATCACTCCGCGACATCGGGAAGGTTGAACCCCCGCGCGACGGTCAGGACGGAGCCTGAAAGCTCAACCAAGGCCACCGGCACCTTGCCGCTGCGCACCCAGTAAAGCCCGTCGTTATGGGGCAGCCCGTCAAGAACGCGGCCCTGGCGGACCGCTCTTGCCTGCTCGGGCGAAAGGTCAAGAGCCGGGATGTCGACCAGCCCTGCCTCCAGCGGCAAGAGTATGTGTTCAAGGGGAGCGCCCTTACCCACCTCGTTCAATTTGTCCAGCGAAATCGCTTGAGCGAGATCGAACGGCCCGGCGCGCAGGCGGCGCAGCATCGTCACATGGCCGACGGTGCCAAGCGCATGCGCGATATCGCGAGCGAGGCTGCGAATGTAGGTGCCCTTGGAAACGTGGGCGATGAGGGTGGTCTCCCCGTCGCCCGCAGCGCCAATCTCAAGGCTATGCACCGTCACCGCGCGGCCCTTCAGTTCAACCGCCTCCCCCGCCCGCGCGAGATCGTAAGCCCGCTCGCCATCCACCTTGATTGCGGAAAAGGCCGGCGGCACTTGTTCGATCGGCCCGGTAAAGCGCGGCAGCACCGCCTCGATGTCCGGCCGCAGCGGCCGCACATCGCTCGCCGCGATGACCTTGCCTTCGAGATCGAGCGTATCGGTCTCCTCGCCGAAGCGCAGCGTGAAAGCATAGACCTTGCTCGCATCCAGCATCCGCCCGCACAGCTTGGTCGCCTCGCCCAGCGCAATCGGCAATACGCCCGTCGCCAGCGGATCAAGCGTTCCGCCATGGCCGACCTTGACCTTGCCGTAACCCGCCTGCCGCAGATTGCGCTTCACCGCCGCCACGGCCTGCGTCGAGCCAAGCTCCAAGGGCTTGTCGAGAATGATCCAGCCATTCACCATGCCAGCGGGCTCAATCGAGTTCCGGCCCGGCAACCAGCGCCACGATATGTTCGAACTGGTTCAGCATCCATTCCATCGGCGGGCCGACCACCCGGTCGACGATGTGGAGCCCCGGGAACAGCCACGGCAGCACGATGAACACCGCCATGAACAGCGGAATGCCGATCGGCTCGATCCGGTCGAGCAGCCGCACACCTGCGGCCGGGGCGAGCCCGCGCACGATGCGCGAGCCATCGAACGGCGGCAGCGGAAGCAGATTGAACGTGCCGAGGAACACATTGATCGCGATGAAGTTCTTGAGATTGTCGACCACGAACATCGTCGTCGGGCCCGGCGCAGCTTGCGGATCCAGCTGGCGCAGCAGCAACCCGAACGCCACCGCAGAGAGCGCCGCCAGCACGAAGTTCGTCAGCGGCCCTGCCGCCGCGACGAACGCCATATCGCGCTTGGGATTGCGCAGCCGCGCGTAGCTTACCGGCACCGGCTTGGCCCAGCCGAACACCGGCAGGCCCAGCAGCTTGAGCATGCCAGGCAGGATCAGCGTGCCCATGGGATCGACATGCCGCAGCGGATTGAGGCTCAGCCGACCGCGCTCGTAAGCTGTCGGATCGCCCAGCAACCGCGCGGCCCAGCCATGGGCGATCTCGTGCAGCACGATGGCAAACACCATCGGCACGATCACCGTGGCTGCAACATAGAACGGATTGGTCACGTGCGCGCCGCCTGCCAGTCGTCCCGCAGCAAGCCATAGATCACGGTATCGCGCACGCGCCCCGTCCAGGTCTTGCGTTCGCGGCGCATCACGCCTTCTTCCACCGCACCAAGCTTGCGCACAGCAGCGCGGCTGCGGGTGTTGATCACATCGACCTTGAACACCACCCGCTCAAGCCCGCAGGCGAACGCATGATCGATCATCAGTCGCTTGAGCCGCCGGTTGAAGCCGGTGCTGCGCAGTCCGGGCACGATGAAGCTGTTGCCGATCTCGATCGACCAACCCGGATCGCCGAACGCGATCCACGCCGTCATGCCGACCACGGTGCCCTCCATCAGGACGGCATAGACGCAGCGCCCCGGCAGGCTGGCGAGCAGGCTATCGAACTGCGGATCGAAATGTTCGCCCACGTAGCAAAAGGGATAGATTTCCCAGATCTCGCTGTCCTTGGCGCAAGCCGCGCGCAACGCCTCGCGGTGCGCCTCGCGCAGCGGTTCGAGGCGCAAGTTGCCTTCCTCCAACGGGATGTAGAGTTCGCCGCCGCTCATGGTGCGATGATCTGAAGCGGGAGGTGACGGAAAGGGAGGCTTGCCATAACCTTGCTCACATAGGCATTGCGCGGCGAATGCCAAGCGCTGGCAGATGCCGCGGGCCGGCAAATTCGCGGCGAGCGAACCGGCTGGCACGTCGGTTGTTGCCTCGTCACGCTGCGTTCACTCCCCGTCTGCTTCAAGGATCGCCATGCACCGCCTGCTTCCCCGCTTGCTGCCAAGACTGCTCATCGCCCTCGCCGCGGTGATGGCGATGCTCCAGCCAGCGCAAGGCGCCGCCGGCGATCTGCGCTATGTGATCGACCGCAGCGCCAGCCAGGTCGATGCCAAGGTCGCCTTCTTCGGGATTGCCTCCAAGACCGCGAAGTTCCCGGACATGTCGGGCACCTTCAACCTCTCTTTCGCCGATCTCGAAGCGCTGGACATGGTCGTCGATATCGACGCACGCACGCTGACCACCGGAGATTCGCAGACCAAGACGCTGCAAGGCAAAAGCTTTTTCGATGTCGCGCATCATCCCACGGTGCGCTTCGTCGGGCGGCGGCTGAAGATGACGGGCGAGAAGACCGCTGAAGTCGAAGGCGATATCACCGCGCGCGGGATCACCCGGCCGATCAAGCTCGCCGTGACCTTCTCGGTCCCACCCTTTTCCACCGGCGGCACGCAGCCGATCTCGATCGTCGGCACCGGCGTGATCGATCGCCGCCAGTTCGGGATGACGGCCTTTCCGTGGATCATCGGCGCGATGGTCAACGTGACAATCCGCGCGAGGATGGTGCCGGGTTAATCTTCTGCAGCCAGATCCCGTTGCACTTTGGGATCGGCGAGCAGCTTGTCGATATGGCCCGCCACATCGAAGCTCTCGTCTGCCAGAAACTTCATCTTTGCCGCGTATTTCAGCCGCAGGCGCTGAGCCACTTCCTTCTGGAAGAACGCCGTGTTGGTGCGCAGCGCCTTCAGCACGGCCTCCTCGTTCGCCCCTAGCAGCGGCTTGATATAGGCCGTCGCGTGGCGAAGATCGGGTGACATGCGCACTTCCGTCACCGAGACCGAATGTGCGGTGAGCACCTCGTCATGCACTTCCTGGCGCATCAGCAGTTCGGAGAGGATGTGGCGCACCTGTTCGCCCACCTTGAGCAGGCGGACAGAGCGGGTTTCCGGGGATGCAGGCTGCTTTGCCATGTATTCTGATCCTTCAGCCCATCTTCGCCAGTATGCGGGCGAGCGAGCGTACATTGCGCGCCGTGCCGCGCCGACCGAGCCGCCGTTCGAGAAACGCACCCGTCATCCGGCTAGCCGAAACGCCTTCGACAAAATCAATATAGAGCGCGCGCGGGCCAAGTGCGAGCCTTTCGGGACCGCGCTCTGCCTGATCGGCCACCAGCACGCGGAACTGCGCCGGATCGGCCTCGCCATCAAGGAACATGGTGTGGACGTTGGCGTCCGCGCCGTGCCCGGTGAACGGGTTGTCCTCGATGCTGCTGCGGATTTCCTCCACGCTGCGCACCGCAACAATGCTGCGCATATCAAATTTGGCGCGCACGAGACGCTCCAGCATTTCCTCAAGCCCCGCCGTCGGCCGCTCGTCATGATCGAACAGCACGTTGCCGCTCGCCACCACCGTCTCGATATTGGCGAGCCCTTCGCCTTCGAACGCCGCGCGCAGCTCCGCCATCGTCAAGCGATTACCGCCGACATTGATCGAACCAAGCAGAGCGACGTAGCGGGGCATTCCGTTCTCCCCCCTCCCGCAAGCGGGAGGGCGATACGGATCACAGCGTGCGCACGCGCTCCTCGACCTCGAAGACTTCAAGCTGGTCGCCCGGCTTCACGTCGTTCGTATCGGCCAGCACCACACCGCACTCGAGGCCGGCGCGCACTTCGGGCACGTCGTCCTTGAAACGGCGCAGCGAGTGGATGAGCGTCTGCGAGATAATGACATCGTTGCGCGTAAGGCGCGCGTTGATGCCCTTGCGGATGAAGCCCTCGACCACGAGCAGACCCGCGGCCTTGTCGCGCTTGCCGGCAGGGAACACTTCCTTGACCTCGGCACGGCCCACCACGGTCTCGATCCGCTCCGGCCCGAGCTGGCCGGCCATTTCGAGGCGGATGTCGTCCGTCAGCTGATAGATCACGTCAAAGTACTTCATCCGCACCTTGAAGCGTTCGACCAGTTCGCGTGCCTTGGCGTTGGGGCGCACGTTGAAGCCGATGATCGGCGCGCCGCTCGCCTGTGCGAGGTTGACGTCGCTTTCGGTGATCGCGCCCACGCCCGAAGCGAGGATGCGGACCTTGATCTCGTCGGTCGAGATGCGATTGAGCGCATTGACGATCGCTTCGGTCGAACCTTGCACGTCGGCCTTGATAACCACCGGATACTCGATGACCGCCTGCTTGGCGGCAAGCGCGGAGAACATGTTCTCCAGGCTTGTCGGCGCCTGCGCGGTGCGCTTGGCGGTCGCGCGTTCCTGGCGATAGGCCGCAACCTCGCGGGCACGCGCCTCGTTCTCCACCACGGTCAGCGTATCGCCTGCCATCGGCACACCGCCGAGGCCGAGCACCTCGACCGGCAGCGAAGGCGGCGCTTCCTTGATCTGGCGGCCCTTGTCGTCAAGCATCGCGCGGACGCGGCCCGACTGGGTGCCAACCACCAGAATGTCACCGACCTTGAGCGTGCCGCGATTGACCAGCACGGTCGCGAGCGGACCCTTGCCCTTGTCGAGCTTGGCTTCGATCACGGTCGCTTCGGCAGCGCGGTCCGGATTGGCGCGCAGTTCGAGCAGTTCGGCCTGGATCAGGATCTTCTCGATCAGCTCGTCCATGCCCTGCCCGGTCTTGGCCGAAACCTCGACGTCCTGCACATCGCCCGACATTTCCTCGACCACGATCTCGTGCTCGAGCAGACGTTCGCGGATCTTCTGCGGGTTGGCCTCGTGCTTGTCGGCCTTGGTGATCGCCACGATCATCGGCACGCCGGCCGCCTTGGTGTGGTTGATCGCCTCGATCGTCTGCGGCATCAGCCCGTCGTCCGCTGCGACCACCAGAATGACGATGTCCGTCACGTTGGCACCGCGCATGCGCATTTCGGTGAAGGCTTCGTGGCCCGGGGTATCGAGGAAGGTGATGTGATCACCGGCCTTGGTCTTGATCTGGTAGGCGCCGATATGCTGCGTGATGCCGCCAGCCTCGCCGCGCACCACGTCGGTGCCGCGCAGCGCATCGAGCAGGCTGGTCTTGCCGTGGTCGACATGGCCCATGATCGTGACAACCGGCGGACGCGGCTGCAGCGTTTCTTCGAAATCGACGTCGGCCGCGCTGTCGATATCGACATCCGATTCCGATACGCGCTTGATGTTGTGGCCGAATTCGGTGACGAGCAGCTCGGCGGTGTCCTGATCGATGGTCTGGTTGATGGTGACCATCATGCCCATCTTGAACAGTGCCTTGACCAGATCCGCAGCCTTTTCGGCCATGCGGTTGCCCAGTTCCTGCACCGTGATCGCCTCGGGCACCACCACATCGCGGACCTGCTTTTCGCGCGGCTGCGATTGACCTGCAAAGTGCGCGCGCTTTTCCTTCTCGCGCGCCCGCTTGAGCGCAGCGAGGCTGCGGGCGCGGGCGCCCTCGTCCTCGTTGAGAGCGCGGGTAACGGTGAGCTTGCCGGCCTGGCGGCGATCGCCCGCACCCTTGTCACGCGGGGCATGCGCCGGCTTCTTCGCCGCCGGTTCAGGCCGCTTGGGCGCGACGACGGGGGTGAAACGGCGCGGCGCGGGCTGCGCGGGTTCGGCAGCAGCAGCAGCAGCAGCGGGTGCTTCGGCTTCGGCAGGCGCAGCCGGGGCCGCGACAGGCGCCTCGACCGGAGCGGGAGCCTGAGCCGGGGCAGCGGGGGCCTCGGCAACCGGGGCCTCGACCGGGGCAGCGGCCGGCACTTCGGCGGGAGCCGCAGCTTCAGCCTCACCGGCCTTGCGTGCTTCGGCGGCGCGGCGCGCTTCCTCGAGCGCGCGCAGGCGCTCTTCCTGTTCGCGGCGGTTCGCGGCTTCAAGCGCCTGCTGGCGGGCTTCCTCAGCCTCGCGCAGCAGCCGGGTCTGCATTTCCTGGCGCGTCTCGAGCGAGGCGGCACGCGGCGGCGGCGGAGGTGCCGGCGCGCGGACGGGCTGCGGCGCAGGTGCGGCGGGCGCGGCAACGGGCGCCTCGGCCGGTGCGCCGGCAGCAGCCACTTCACCCGGGGTGCGCGGCATCAGCTTGCGCCGCTTGACCTCGACGACAACCTTGTTGGTCCGCCCATGGCTGAAGGTCTGCTTGACCTCGCCGGCCTCGACCGAAGTCTTCAGGCCAAGCGGCCTGCGGCCGAGCGTCGGCTTCTTGTCATCGCTCATCGAAACTATATACCCTTCGTATCAATATCTTCGCACGCTGCCGAAGCAACGTCCGCCGTGTCTTGTTCAGACCCTAGAAAGTGCAGCAGGCGCCGCAGCGGCACCGCGATCCGCTGCGCCGCAGCGGCATCGACCAGCGCCAGGTGAACCACGTTGTCGCGGCCCAATGCCACAGACAGCGCTGCCCGGTCCAGCGGCAAGATGATGCCTTTGAGGCCGGTTCCTTCCGCTTCTTCGCCCACGCGCCAGGCCTGAGCCAGCTTGTTCGGACCGTCGGTTCCGGCATCGCTGGCATGGGCAAGCCATTTCACCGCACCGGCCCGCGCGCTCTGCGCGATCTTCTCGGTTCCCAGCAGCATGTTGCCCGCCCGCAGCTCGATGCCGAGGCGATCGGTCAGCGCGCGGGTGAGCGCAGCGCGGGTCCGCTCGGGGAGATCGGCCGGAATGGAAAGCGACGCACCCTTGAAGGCCCGCGCCAGCGCGCCGCGCAGCTTGCCATTGGCAACGGCCGTCGCCAGCTCGGCCTCGCCCACCCCAATCCACGCGCCCCGCCCCGGCGCACGCGCCAAGGCATCGGGAAGCACATCACCGGTGGGTGAAATCGCCAGCCGCACAAGCTCGCCGCGCGCATCATGGCGCCCGGTCAGCACGCATTTCCGCTCCGGCTGGGCTTCCTTTGCGGAAGTCCCGGCCGGCTTGCTGCCAATCCTGTCGGAGCTCAGCGTGTCATTGTGAGGATTCCGCATGGGCGGCCTCCTCATTTGCCGGCTCGTCTTCGAACCAGTGCGCACGCGCGGCCATGATGATCTCGTTGCCCTGCTCTTCCGAGAGGCCATACTCGCCGAGCACGCCGCCCTTGTCCTCGCTGCGCTCACTGCGTTCGCGGTCGCGGCGGGTCTCGTTCGGGTTGTTGTTGCGGCGGCGCTGCTCGCCCCCGCGCTTCTTGGCAATGAGTTCGTCGGTGGCGAGATCGGCGAGGTCGTCGAGCGTCTTGATGCCCGCCTTGCCGAGCGTGACCAGCATGGCTTCGGTCAGATGCGGCAGCTCGGCCAGATCGTCCTCGACGCCAAGGCCGCGGCGCTCCTCACGCTGCGCTTCCTCGCGGCGCTCCAGCGCTTCGAGCGCACGGCTCTGCAGTTCCTGACCGAGTTCCTCGTCGAAGCCTTCGATCGCGGCGAGTTCGGCGATGTCGATATAGGCGACTTCCTCGAGCTCGCTGAAGCCTTCGGCCACCAGCAGCTGCGAAAGCGTCTCGTCCACATCGAGCTCTTCCTCGAACATCTTCGAGCGCTCGGCGAATTCCTTCTGGCGCTTCTCCGAAGCTTCCGCCTCGGTCATGATGTCGATGGCCGAACCCGTCAGCGACGAGGCCAGACGCACGTTCTGGCCGCGCCGACCGATGGCGAGGCTGAGCTGATCATCAGGCACGACGACCTCGATGCGGCTTTCTTCCTCGTCGATCACCACGCGGCTCACGGTCGCGGGCTGCAGCGCGTTCACCACGAAGGTCGCGGTGTCTTCGCTCCAGGGGATGATATCGATCTTCTCGCCCTGCAATTCCTGCACGACGGCCTGCACGCGGCTGCCCTTCATGCCGACGCAGGCGCCAACGGGGTCGATGCTCGAATCGCGGCTGATCACGCCGATCTTGGCGCGGCTGCCCGGATCGCGGGCGGCGGCCTTGATCTCGATGATGCCATCGTAGATTTCGGGCACTTCCTGCGCGAAGAGCTTCTTCATGAATTCAGGGTGCGCGCGGCTCAGGAAGATCTGGGGACCGCGGTTCTGGCGCTCCACCTTCATGATCCATGCGCGGACGCGCTCGCCCACGCGCGGCACTTCGCGCGGGATCTGCTGGTCACGGCGGATCACACCCTCGGCGCGGCCGAGGTTGACGATCACGTGGCCGAACTCGACCGACTTGATCACGCCGGTGATCACTTCGCCGGCGCGGTCCTTGAACTCTTCGTACTGGCGATCGCGCTCGGCATCGCGGACCTTCTGGAAGATCACCTGCTTGGCCGACTGCGCATCGATGCGGCCCAGTTCAACCGCAGGCAGCGGATCGACCAGGAAATCACCGACCTTCGCGCCGGGCTGGAGCTTGTCAGCTGCCTTAAGATCGATCTGCTTGAAGTAGTCCTCGACCTCTTCGACCACTTCGACGACGCGCCACAGGCGCAGATCGCCGGTGCGCGGATCGAGCTTGGCGCGGATGTCGTTCTCGGCACCATAGCGGTTGCGCGCGGATTTCTGGATCGCTTCTTCCATCGCCTCGATCACGATGGATTTGTCGATCATCTTCTCGGTCGCGACAGAGTTCGCGATCGCGAGCAGCTCGGCGCGGTTGGCGGAAATCGCACTGGCCATGGCTTAGTCTTCCTGTTCCTCAACGATGTCATCCACGCCGCTGGTATCCAGCGGCCGCGATGCGGCGATCAGCTTATCGGTCAGGATAAGCTTGGCATTGGCGACGAGGTTGAATGGTACATCATATACCACGCCATCGTCGCTCACTGAAATCATCTCTTGGCCAGCGTCAAAGCCGACAAGATCACCCCGGAAGCGCTTGCGGCCCTCCAGCAGCTCCGTCAGCTCGATCCGCGCTTCGTGACCCGTCCAGGCGGCAAAGTCCTTTGCGCGGGTCAGCGGGCGGTCGATCCCCGGCGAGCTGACCTCGAGCCGGTAGGCCTCTTCGATCAGCACATCACCCGCTTCCTCCAGCGCATCGATGCGGTCGGACATGCGGCGCGAAAGCGCGGCGCAGTCGTCGATCACCAGCTGGCCGGTCTCGGGCCGCTCGGCCATGATCTGGAGCGTGTGCTCTTCATCACCGATCTCGCCGCCCTTGAAATAGCGCACACGCACGAGATCGAAGCCGAGGCTGGCAGCCTCTTCTCCGGCGATCTCGGTAATCCGTGCGATATCGTTCATGCGTGCTCCTGAGGCCCAGCGCCGCAAAGGCAGCGGGTCTGGTGCCGGCCCCTTTCGGCGCCAGCCCGGACTTTGCCTTCACAATGTCGGGATGAATTCGCCCTAAGCGCACGTCCCGAAAAAGGCAAGCGCCAAGATTGCGCGACAGACCGCTCCTGAAAGTCGGTGAAATTTCCCACACTTTGGCGTGTCGATAAGTAGAACCTGTTAGCCAATAATCCAGAATCCGCGCATTTCCGCCATTTCTCGCATTTGGCACGGCCTATGCAATGCTCCTGGCATACGCCGGACAGACTGGACGGCGCCACACTCGGATCAAAGAAGGGAACCACCACATGACCACCATCCGCAACTTCACCGCCCCGATCTTCAGCGCTGCTGCCGCGATCGCCCTCTCCTTCGCTCTCGTCAGCGGCACGGTGACCAGCCCGGTCCAGAGCCAGCTGCACACCGCCACCGTCAGCTCGGTGTACGCGGCATGAGCGACCTGCGCTTCGAGGACCACGCGGTCCGCTCGTCCGTCAGCCCCTCCAGCCATGCCTCCGGGGGCTTCCGTCTCAACAAGCAGCGCGGCAAGATCATGGGCGTCAGCGCCGGTATCGCCGATTACTTCGGGATCGATGTCACGCTGGTGCGCGTCGCCTGGTTGATCGGCACGCTCGTCGGCTTCGGCTCGCTGATCCTGATCTACCTTGCCATCGGCCTGATCGCAGATTGAGCCGCCCCACCAGCATCCCCCCCAGCCTCCCCATTTGCACGTCGTGCAAGTGGGGATCGGCTGTTTGATCAGGCCATGCGTCACGGCCTCCTTCCGCCCAGGCCCTCCAAGCGCGCCGTGGTTACCACTAGGGAAACCTGAAAACCGTTTGAATTCATGACCTGACAATTTTCATTCGCGCTGATGGTTATTTCGCAGCAGAATGGCTATCCAATATCGGACTCCCGTAGAGTCGAACTTCATGGTTTCGATTGCATCCGCTGGAGGTAACCTCGCATGGCCGTTCAAGATCTGGTCGCTCCCTTTTCTCAGGTCGGTGTCATGGCAGGCTCCGCCAATGCCGCTGCCACGCAGGGCGCCTGCCACAATTTCTCGCTGCAATGGATCGCCGCGATGTATGCCGATTCCACGCCTGCCAATGCTGCCAAGCGGATGGCCGCTCTCAGCAAGGGCAAGGGCGGTGCGGCAATGGTCACCCAGACGATCTTCGGCAATGAATGGACCCGCCAGAGCGCAGAGGCCGCCGACAAAGGGGTGGCAGCCTGGCGCGGCCTGCAATTTGTCGAGGATGTCGTCCCGTACGAGGGCTATACGCAGGCACAGTTCCTTGATGGCCTCAACACCACCACCATTGCCGGGGTGATCTACAGTTTCTGGTTTACAGGCTCCGTGGTGGGCGCTTCGGGAGGGGCACATACGATCGCCTTCTTCCGCAAGATGAAGACCGGCCGCCTCGGCAAGGCTGACAACCAGATTTACTCCTTCGACCCCAATTTCGGCGAATGCCTCTCCGTTGAAGGTGGGATGAGCGGCTGGATCACCACCTTGCTCGCCAATTATGGCCCGTGCCAATATCACTGGATGCGCGCCTTCTCGAAGCTCTGAGCGCGCGCGCCGCCGGTGATTACCTACGCCGGCGGCGGCACCAGCCCGATCAGGCGCAGCACCACGGCCTGCGCCAGCATCACCAACAGCCAGTACCCGCAATCGATCAGCGCTGTGCGGCTCGCAAGCGCCCGCATGCGGTAGGACGCGGCAAGGCTGGGCACCACGAAGCCCAGCCAGATGACCACCGCGCTGCCAATCGTCATCGTCCACACGCTGCCCTTGGGGGGCGCCAGGATCAGTGCGCCGGCCAGAATCGCGCAGAGCCACGCCTCGGCGAGGAAGGCCGTCACCAGTGTCCCTGCCCAGCCCGGCCCAAGGATCCGCCGCCGATCCACCGCGACCTGATAGAACATCCCCAGCACCAACCCCACCACGGTCGCCGCCAGGATCGCCCCGCCATTGAGGACGATGTAGATCATCAGGCGTCTTCGGCGCTCGCAAAGGGCGAGAAGCTGATATCGGTATCGAACACGTCGACACCTTCGTGCTGCTTGAGGAAGCCGACCACTGCGTACGTCACCGGCGTCAGCACGATCTCCCAGATCACCTTGAGCGCCCAGTTGGTGAACATCACGTGGATCACGTCCGCCGTCTGCCACGTGCCGAGGAAGGCGATCGGATAGAACAGCGCGCTGTCCACCGCTTGGCCGAAGATCGTCGAACCCCAGGTGCGGGTGAACAGATACTTGCCACCGGTCCACACCTTCATCCGCGCCAGCACGAAGGAATTGACGAACTCGCCCGCCCAGAACGCCGTGACCGAGGCGATCACGATGCGCCAGGTGCTGCCGAACACCGAATCATAAGTCGTCTGGCACACCGCCCCGGCCGAGGTCTTCGCCACGATCTCGGCAAAGCGCGGATCGCCGCTCGAAGCGCAGCCCCAGCCGTCCGATGGCGGCATGGCCACCACCACGAAGCTCATGAAGGCCATGAACAGCAGCGCGAAGAAACCCACCCACACGCAGCGCCGCGCGTGGGCATAGCCATAGACCTCGGTCAGCACGTCGCCCAGCACGTAGGACACCGGGAAGAACAGGATGCCCGCGCCAAACGTGTAGCCCCCCACATTGGTCAGCTTGGCCGCCCCGATCAGGTTCGACAGCAGCAGGATCGCGACGAACGCGGCCATGAGATAATCGAAGAAACGGAAGTGGCGGCGGGCGCCGGCGCTGCCTTCAATGCGTGCGATGCGGTGCTGGTTCATGGTTTGCGTTGCTATCGTGATTTGCGCGGCAGGCAAAGCGGCCTTATGAGGCACGGCCAGAGGTAACTCCCCAAGGGACCACAGTGCGCGCCCTTAGCTCAGCTGGATAGAGCACCGGCCTTCTAAGCCGGTGGCCGCAGGTTCGAATCCTGCAGGGCGCGCCACCCCTTTCCGCCATTGCGGCTCTTTTTTCGGCAAACTCGGCCTAATTGGTTACCCGCACTCCAAACGCGCGTTAACACCTCGCCCGTAACTCTCCTTCAACGATGGAGAGAACGCCATGCCGACAGAACGCTCCGGTCATTGCACCGAATATCGTCACCACGATGCGCATTTGCGCACGTTTCATCCAGCGTGATTACCCAGGCATCTGGCCGGATTCATTCGCCTAATACATGAACTTGCCTGCGGGATTGAGCGGACATCCAGATAATTCGCTCCGTCTCTCACCCTCGCCCGCCAGAAACCAAGCCAGCATCATCCGTCCACATCAAGCGCAAAAGCCCGATGGAGCCAGCCGTGAAGCACCAGAGTCCGTCTCAACATCCGCGCGACAACCGCGAACGCCGGCTGCTGAAGGGGCAAATGCAGACCGATCGCTTGCCGGGGTTCGAGATCGTCATCCGCAACATCTCGGCGCGCGGACTGTGCGCGACATGCAAGGGCCTGCCGCCCGTCGTCGGCGAGTTCGCCGAGATCCATTTGCCCGACAACCGCACGGTCATGGCCAATGTGCGTTGGACAAACGACCAGATATTCGGCGTCGAGTTCGAGGAACCGATCAATCTTGCCATCATGATGGATACCCTGCAGCGGCTACGTGATCTTGCTGATCGCAACGCGAGCTGGGAAGTGAAGTCGAAGCACCGCGTCAGCGATCACCGCCCCGACGTGGCGATGCTGCGCCGCCTCTGAGCCCGTCCCGGCCACCGGGCAGAAATCGCTCGGCAGATCAGAACCCTGCATTTGCCACCAAAATGGCTACTTCCCTCTCCTTGGCAGCAATTGCGTCAAACTCGCCACCGCAATGGCACCGTTATCGATGGTGACTCCCGACAAAGACAAGTAGGCAACCCTTACTAGTGAACTTCTGCACGGGTCAGGGAAATGAACGATAGAACAGTAGTTTATGTCATTGAAGACAGCGTTCATCTGCGGGCCGAAATCTCGCACAATCTGGGTTCCTTGGGGATTCGCAGCATTGTCTTTAACGATGTCAGCGAACTTCCCGCAAAGATCGATCGCGCCGTCATCTTCCTGTTCCGGCACGAGTCTTCGTGCCGCACCCTGATCGACTCGTACCGGGCCGACCGCGCGCCGGTTTCGGCCAAGGTCGAGTTCTCGTGCAATGCCGGTTTCGAGAAGGCCGTTGCCGCGATCCGCGAGGGCGCTTCGGATTTTGTGGTCTGGCCATCGGAGCCCGGCCTGCTCGACCGCGCCATTCGCCGCGCCGAAGACGATCTGCGCCGCAGCCAGCCCGCCAAGGCCATGGGTGGCCGCGCCAAGGAAAAGGTCGCCATGCTCACTTCCCGCGAACGCCAGGTGCTGGGCAAAGTCATCGATGGCTTCACAACCGAACGGATCGCCGCCAAGCTTTCGATCAGCCCGCGCACGGTCGACATCCACCGCCGCAACGTTCTCTCGAAGCTCAACGTGCGCAACACCGCGCAGGCCATCGTGATCGCGCTCAGTTCGGGCGAGTTTCAGCCGGCGGGCGATGAATTCGCCATGAACCCGGCCTATGCTTGATCGCCTCCCGGGCGCAGTGGCGCGCGGGGCGAGCGTTTTGGTATGCCGCACTCTCGATCGGCACGCGCCCGATGCGGTGATCAGGACGAACGGCTTGTTCCTCTACGGCCGGTGCCGCTTCTGCAGCACCGTAATCACCCGCAGCGGCACACTCGCCTGGCGCACGGCGCCTGCCGTCGATGAGGCCTACCTCGCTGAAATGAGGAACGTTTCCCAGTAATCCCTTCGGGTCGCACAGGGTCACCTGCCGAAGGATTCGCGCGCAACCGTCCCCAAGCGTTGCGTGCCAAGAACAGAAGAGCGACGCCCGGCCATGCACCATGTCCGGGCGCAATGCCTCCGTCATTGACCTGACAGCGGGCGCAACCCTTGCCGGACGTTGCCCGTGTTGATCGCATCCGTTGCGAGCGGGCGATCGCGTCATACGGTCACGACCTCGGAGCCGGGAGGGGCGAGTTCCCCGTCCTTCCCGGCCCTGCACTCGCAACCGGGTTAACACATATCAGAGGTTTGCGGATCATACCTGAGACGCGTAGTCTGGTTACACAGATCGCCATGTCGGGGGGCAAGGCGCCTGAGCCGGGTTATCCGGTCCACAATAGCAAGCGCCGTTCGCAAAGGCGCCATAAGGGGGCGTGGGGAGAATGGCTGAAAGGCGCATCGATGCGCGGGTTTGGCCGCCCGCAGCAGCAGCACTGGCAGCGGTTCTGGTGATCGCCGAGCTGCGGTCGGTCGTCAGTTATCCTGCCCTGGCCTTGATCGCACTCGCTTTCGTCGTGCTCGTCTGGGGTGTCGTCCATCTGCTGGTGGTGCGCGCGCAGCTGCTCGGCCAGCTCGATGTCGCCCGCATTGCCGCCAATGCGATCGACCAGATCATCTGGATCGAGGCCTATCCTTCCGGCGAGACTGCCTTTGCCACGGCCACGTATGAACAGGTCTGGGGGCACGATGCCCTCACCCTGTTCCAGGCTGCCGAATCGCGGCTCGACGCCGTCCATGCCGCAGATCGCCAGCGCGTGCGGCGCGAGATCCGGGCCGGGCAGGCCGGGCTTGAAACCTTCCGAACCGAGTTCCGCATGAAGACCGCTTCGGGCGAAGAGCGCGTCATGCACGTCAAGTTCTACCCGCACGAACTCAAGGGCAAGCGCACCGGCTACTGGATCGGCTTTGCCACCGATGTCACCGAAGAGCGCCGCACCCACGCCAGCATGATGCGCAATCGCCGTGCGCTCAGGGCCCTCGCGCTGGTGAATGCCGCGATCTCGCGCGCGCAATCGCGCTCCGAACTGCACAAGCTGGTCTGCCAGAGCCTCATTGACGGCGAAGGCTATGCCGCAGCGTGGATCGGACTCCGGGAAATCAGCCCGGTCGACAAGATCCGGGTCACCGCGCATGCCACGAGCCACGCGGACTACATTACCGCGCTGGATATCCGCCCCAATGATCCGGTGCTCGGCCAAGGCCCCACGGCCAAAGCAATGCGCGAGGGCGAGGTGTCCGTCTCCCTTTCCGTGGCCGAAGATCCCGAACTGGCGCCCTGGCGCGAGGCGGCGCTCAGCCGCGGCTTTCAGGCGATCGCCGCCTTCCCGCTGATGCACGACGGTCGCGCGTTCGGCACGCTCACGCTCTATTCCGACGAGCCGGGCGCGTTTGCCGATGACGAGATCCGGATTCTCGAGGAAATGAGCGTCAGCCTCGCGCAGGGCCTCGTCATGATCGAGGCAAAGAACGAATTGCTGAACAGTCGCAAGATGGAGCTGATCGGCCAGATTTCCGGCGAACTTTCTCACGATTTCAACAACATTCTTGGCATCATTGCGACTCACGCGGAAATCGGCGGACGCGAGGCTGAAAGCGATGCCGCGCGCGACCGCTTCGGCCTGATCGCGCAGGCGGCGCTGCGCGGTGTCGATATCACGCGCTCGCTGCTGGGCATCGCACGCCACCCGCGCGGCATCCCTGAACTGGCCGACGTCAACAACCTGACCATGCGCCTCATCGCGCTGATCCGCGCCGCAGTCGGCCCCGGCATCGATGTGCAGGTGCAACTCTGGGACATGCCGCTGCCGGTCGAAATCGATCCCGCAGGCTTCAACAATGCTCTGGTGAACCTTGCCATCAATGCCCGCGATGCAATGGGCGAGCATGGCGTGCTCACCTTGCGCACCTGGTTCAGCGATGCTCCCGAAGGTTGCCCCAGCCGCGAAGGCCTGCCCGCCGGCCTGCGCACCGCGCCGCTGGTCATCGTCGAAGTTGCAGATACCGGCTCGGGCATGACCGAGGACGTGCGCGAGCGTGCATTCGAGCCGTTCTTCTCCACCAAAGGCCCCAACAAGGGCACCGGGCTCGGCCTTGCGGCGGTGCTCGGCTTTGCCGTCCATCACGGCGGCACCGCCCGCGTGCTCAGCAGCAGCCCCGAAGGCACCATCGTCCAGATCGTGCTTCCCGCCCGAACCGGCGCAGCGATTGCCGGCAGCCGCCCGCCGCCGGTCGCGCTGCCCGCGCCGAAGCCCGCCAAGCTGCGCGTGCTGATCGTGGACAACGAGCCCGATCTGCTCAGCGGCATGGTCGAAACGCTCAGCCTTGCCGGCCACCTGCCGACCGGCTTCACCACCTCGCGTCAGGCGCTGGAGGCCCTTTCACGCCAGAAGTTCGACGTGCTGATCTGCGATCTGCTGCTGGACAATGGCGAGGACGGTACCGTGCTTGCCCGGCAGGCCGCGCAAGGTGATCCGTGCATGCGCGTGATCGTCATGTCAGGCAATGCCGCGCGGCATGCCGAATCCGATCTTGCCTGGCCGCTGCTCGAAAAGCCCTTCTCGGTCGATATGCTTATAAGTCAGCTGCAAACCAGACCGATCGCGGCGAAGGCGGACTTGGTGCCTAGGCTGTAGCGATACCCGCCAGCTTCGCGTGGGCCGCCGACAGTGCCTGTGACAGAGCAGGCTGAGATCAAGCGGCTTGCGCAGCATGCGCCAGTGCGGCTGCAGCAGGCTTTCGTCGGGCAGATAGCCGCTCATCAGGATGATCCCGATGCGCGGGTGCCGCGCCTCCACTTCATGGGCAAGTTCGACCCCGCTGCGCTCAGGCATCACCACGTCGGTCAGCAGGATATCGAAATCGTCGTTCGCAAGCGCCTCGACCGCCTCCGCCGCATTGCAAGCGGGAGTGGCGATATAGCCGTCCATGCGCAGGATCTCGACCACGGCGTCAAGCGCGTGGACTTCGTCCTCGACGACCAGCACCCGCAAGGTCCGCGCCGTCTGCGGTCTCGCGATACCGGGCATGGGCGCGCCGAAAGGCTCCGCCTCGTCGGTTTCACGGCTGATCGGCAAGTAGATGCAGATGTCGGTTCCCGCCTCCGGCAGCGCCGTGATCCTGGCATCTCCACCGATCGACCGCGCCCAGGTGCGGACCGAGCGCAGCGGAAAGTCCGCGCCATCGGGCCGCGCAAGCGCCTGCGGATCGAGCATGAGCCGCGCGGCTTCCTCATCGATCCCCGGGCCATCGTGGATCACCTTGATCACGATCCAGTCCTCACGCGGCGGCCCCGCGTCGGGTCCCGGCCCCCTATCCGACCGATAGGTCGAAATCGTGATCGAGCCGCCATCGGGCATCGCGCCGCGCGCGTGGACGATCACGTTGGTCAGCATGGTGACCAATTCGGTACGCCCGACGCGGACTGCCGCCTGCGCCGCGCTGCCGATGAAATCGAGCGAGAAATCCGCTGGCAGCGCAGCGGCAAGGAAGGCCAGGTTCGATCGGATCGTCTGGTCGACCGGAAGCGGCGCCGCTTCCACGTCACGGTGGCCGGTCAAGCGCTCCAGCGAGAGCACGAGGTCGCCCACATGCCGCGTCGCCGCCTCAATCGCGGCCCTGCCCGCCTCGGCACTGCCGCCTGACCGCGCGAGGTTCGCCACATTGAGCCGGATGATCGAAAGATAGTTGGCGAGGTCATGGACGATGTAGCGCCCGAGGCGTTGCGTGCGGTCAAGCAGTTCCAGCGCTTCGGACTGTGCATTGGCCAGATCGATCGCCGCCTGCCGCGCTTCTGCCAGCAGGGCGCGCTGCATGCCGATCAGCGTCAGCGCCGGGACCGAGGCGTCGATCTGCGAGAAGTCCGAAATGTGCAGTCCCTGGCCTTCGATGATGAAGTCTTCGGGCACGATGTTGAGCGCCAGCAGGAAGCCGCCGTCCTCGGTCGAGAAGACGATGCCGGCAAGGCGGATGTTCTTGCGCTTGCAGAACAGTTCGAGCCGCTCCGGCGTATCCGCCATCGTCGGGATCGCGACCTCAAGCGGCGCGGCGTGATCATCGTCGCGGTCCTGCCGCAGTGAAAACAGATCCGCGATCTGCACGCCCACCGCCACCGCCGTATCGCGGTTGTGGTAGAACGGGCCGAGCGTCACCACGACGAGGTCCGCATCCACCTTGATGTAGGCACGGAAAAGCGCCCCGAGCTGGGATTCGCGGATGGTGACGACCGGCTTCATCGCCGCTCAGGTCCGGTCAAGATGAATGGCGAAATCGATCGCACTCCCGCTGCGTTCGAACAGTTCCACCGTCCCGGTTTCGTTCAGCCGGTCCATCAGCCCCTCAAGCAGGCCAATCACGAACGTCTCCAGCCCAATGCGGTCAGAGCGATAGCGCACGAGCAGGCGCTCGCGCGTCTCGTCGATCAGCGTGAAAGACGGCACCCGCGCATCGGGCATCGCCAGCACCACCGAGCGGTGCATGCGGTCGAGGTTGTTGATGAAGGTAACCAGATCCTGCCCGGTAAAGTCCATGATCGGACCGAACGAGCTCAATTCGGCAAAGCGCACCCAGTAGCGCCCGAACACGCGCAGCGCCTCGTCCACCGCCATGCCGAGGTGCGCGGCCGAGGCAGAGATCAGCGCAATGGTCTTGGAGTCGTCATAGACGCACAGGCTGATGAGATCGGCCGGGCCGGTTCCCGTCTCACGCTCGACCTTGGCCCATACCGAAGGACCGAGCCGATCGAGCATCATCTGCCGCAGTGCGCGGTGTGCCATGCCATACATGAACGTCGCGCTCCGCTTCAGGCCTGCCGCGCGGCGAGGACCGCTTCCTGTGCCGCCTCGGCCATGCGGTCGGCCAGCGTGGCGACCCGGGCCACCTGCTCGTCGATGCGGTCGAGCTTGGCAGACAGGTACTCGGCCTGCTCGGGCGAAAGGCCGGGGCGCAGCGCCGCCCGCAGATTGCCCGTGGCAAGGCCGATCACATTGAGCGGCTGACGGAGCTCGTGCAGGCAGTCCGAAATCTGGCTTACATCCTCGATTGCCATGCGCGCTCATGTCCCCTGAAACGACCGCCCTCCGCGCGTTGTGCACTGATCACGGAATAATAAGCAGATGTGGTAGCTTAGCAGTAGCCGTAAGCATAACCAGTAAGCCAATCGATCAAGATCGGTGCCATATTGGCACCAATCTGGCGTTGATTGATGCGATTGCATTCGACATGCGCAGGATTGGCGGGAACAAATTCCAAAGCGGATATAATTCCCCTTACAAACGATATACAACGCAGGGTCATGAACGCGCGGGCGATTGCAGAACGGGATAGTGCACAGTGCCGGATCCTCGTCGTCGATGATGACCGGGCAACGGCCGAGGAGGTCGTGGAAGCCGCGAACCTGCTTGGATACCAGTGCAACTACGCGCTCGATGCGACCTCAGCCCTTCGCGCAATCGCCGAGGACGAGACCATCGGCATCGTCGTGACCGACGTGCAGATGCCGGGGATGACCGGCCTTTCGCTGCTCGATGAACTCTCTTCGCGTTTCGCCTCGCAGCGGCCACTGGTCACGCTGGTGATCACCGGTTTCGGAAGCATCGATGTTGCCGTCGCCGCCATGCGCAACGAAGCGGTCGATTTTCTCACCAAGCCGGTCTCGCGCGATGATCTCGCCGCCGCGCTGCGCCGCGCCATGCGCAAGTGGCTGCGGCTGTGCGGCGAACGCACGCTCGCCGCGCTCAGCGCCAGCCTGCGCGCGCCCGTCAGCGAAACGGGTCAGCCTGCGGCTCCCGCTGCCCCGCTCCCGCCGGTCGACGATGCCGAGCTGCTCAAGATCACCCGCAAGCTCGTGCGCATGCGCGAACAGCGCGGCCAGTTCCTCAATCCCGCGCTGTTTTCGGATCCGATGTGGGATATCCTGCTCGATCTTACATCGGCCCGGCTTGAGCAAAAGACCGTTCCGGTCTCGAGCGTGTGCCAGGCCGCTGGCGTACCGATGAGCACCGCGCTGCGCCAGATCCGCAGCCTTGTCGACATGGACCTGATCCGCCGCTGGTCCGATCCGCTCGACCGCCGCCGCGATCTCCTCGCCATCAACGACGAGGCGATGGAGGCGATGCGCCAATACCTGACATATCTGAGAGACCGCGTCGGCGTGTGACCGCCGGGGCAAAGTGCCGCGTAAAAAGGTGGTGCGCCCGGCGGGATTCGAACCCACGGCCCCCAGATTAGGAATCTGGTGCTCTATCCGGCTGAGCTACGGGCGCCCGCCTTGCCCTTTAAGGGGCAGGCTGGCGTCTGGCAATCGCGGGCAGTCAGTTCACCTCGCCGGGCGGCACAACGGGCACGATCACTGGGGCGACGGGTACGCCTTCCTCGATCAGGCTCTGCACTTCGGTGCGGCTCGCGCGGCCGTGGATCATCGCGTGATCCTTTTCGCCATAGTGCATGGCGCGCGCGTCCTCGGCGAATTTCTCGCCCACCCAGGTCGAGGACTTGAGCATTTCGCTCTGCACCGCGGCAACGGCCTTGAGCATGGCAACGGCCTCGGGCGGCAGCGGCCCGTTGGCAACCGGTTGCGGCGCATCGGCGCGCGGCGCGGCCGGAAGCGCCGGCAGCTGGTTGCCCTTGCGCGTCAGGCGCGGGGCGGAAAGGGCCTTGTCCACTTCGGGCGCACCGCAGACCGGGCAGGTTACCAGCCCACGCGCCTGCTGGCCGGCAAAATCATCGGAACTGGCGAACCACCCTTCGAACCGGTGTCCGCCCGCGCGGCATTCAAGATCGAATACAATCATGGTGCCCACGATGTAGGGATGGGCCGCCGGTTGGCAAGACTGGGCACCTGCGCGCGCACCTCGGCAATTCGGGCAAGGTCGATTTCGGCAAAGCCGATCCCGCCCTGCTCGCCCATATCGAGCACCACATCGCCCCAGGGATCGACCACCAGGCTGTGGCCATACGTCTCGCGCCCGTCCTCATGACGGCCGACCTGTGCGGCAGAGACGATGAATGCACTTGCTTCGACTGCCCTTGCGCGCTGCATCAGGTGCCAGTGCGCGCGGCCTGTCGGCACGGTAAATGCTGCCGGAATGGCAATGATGTCGCACTTGCGCTGGCCCAGCGCCTCGAACAGCGCGGGGAAGCGGATGTCGTAGCAGATGGCGAGGCCAAGGCAGCCAAGCGGGGTCTCCACCGTCACCACCGCTTCGCCGGGCTGATAGGCGGCGGATTCGCGCCAGGTCTCTCCGGTCGCAAGATCGACATCGAACATGTGGATCTTGTCATAGCGCGCGGCGATTTCGCCCGCAGGGGTGATCACGAAGGCCCGGTTGGCCCAGCGCGTGCCCCCCGATTCATCTGTGGCTCCCTTCACCGCAAGGCTGCCGATATGCACCCAGATGCCCGCCTTCGCGGCAGCATTGCGCACTTCGGCGAGCACCGGGCTTTCCGCCTCGGGCACCACATGCACCGACCCGCGCGCCCGGTCCCGATCGAGCAGGCCGGACATTTCGGGGGTGAACAGCATGACCGCCCCTTCCCCCGCCGCCTCCTGTGCCGCGCGCGCCATCGCGCTCGCATTGGCGGCGGGATCGATGCCCGTCGTCATCTGCAGCAGCGCAATGCGCCGCGTGTCAGCGCTCATGCCGCAAGCATGGGATCAAGCTTGCCCGCCGCCTCGAGCGCGGCGAGCTCGTCCGAGCCGCCGACAAGCTGGCCGTTGATGAAGATCTGCGGCACCGTCATCGCGCCCGGCGCGCGCGCCAGCATCTCTGCGCGCTTCTCGCCGCCGAAGGTGATGTCGTATTCGGTGGGGGTCACGCCCTTGCGGCCGAGCAGCGCCAGCGCGCGGCTGCAATAGGGGCAGCCCCACTTGGTGTAGATTTCGACCGTAGCGGCCGGGGTAGCAGAAGGGGTGGCAGGATCGCTCATGGGTACCTCTTGAAAACGCAAAATCGCTAACACACATGGTTGTTCGTGTCATGCGCCGCAAGGCGGGCCTGACCACAAGTGAACGGCCGGGCGCCAATTCGGGTCCGGCCAGAGTGCAGATTGCTCAAACCAGAGGATTGCTCACATGGAACGTTTCGATTTCACCCCCTACCGCCGCTCGACCGTGGGCTTTGACCGCCTGTTCGACCTGCTCGAACGCCAGGCCCGCGCCAATGCCGGCGACAATTACCCCCCGTTCAACATCGAACGCCGCGGCGAGGACAACTACCGCATCACGCTTGCCGTCGCCGGGTTCAAGCCGCAGGATCTCGACATCACTGCGCAGCAGAACCTGCTGGTGATCAAGGGCCAGCGCGCCGAAGCGCAGGACGGCCATTTCCTCCACGTCGGCATCGCCAACCGCGCTTTCGAGCGCCGGTTCGAACTGGCAGACTTCGTCCGCGTCGATAGCGCCGACCTTGCCGATGGCCTCCTCATCATCGATCTCGTGCGCGAAGTGCCTGAGGCGATGAAGCCCAAGAAGGTGCTGATCGGCGGCAGCAATGCCAAGCCGCTCACCGTGGTCGAAGGCGACGCCAGCGCAGCGGCATAACCAAACCCGTTCTCTCCAGCGGAAGGGGCGGTCCTGCAAAGGGCTGCCCCTTTTGCGTATCAGCGCACTGCCGAAATCGCCCAGCGCCATGGCGCGAGGCTGCGGGCCTTGCCCCCCACGCTATAGCTCTGCGCCTCGGCCGAGGCATTGACCTCGACGCGCACCCGGTCCCTGCCCGCGATCCGGCGGAACGCGAAGACCTTGGGATTGCCGGTCTCGATCAATTCCAGATTGCCCGGCTCCATCGTGCTCGAGAGCGCCGGATGCGCATGCTTCAGCGCCAGCAGCGAGGCATAGAGCCCGGCGCGCGGCATCTTGCCCCACTGGATCGGGTCCTTGTCGAAGAATTTCAGGCGCTTGTTCAGGCCATCTTCCTGCCCGCTGTAGACCAGCGGCATGCCCGGCAGCGTCGCCGCCAGCACCGCCATGGCATCGGCGCCCTCCCCGTAAAGCTCCTTGTCGGTGCCGTTCCACGAATTCTCGTCGTGGTTGCTGGTGAAGGTCATCCGCATGGCGCCCGCCGGATACTTGCGCGCGGGCACGGTGTAGAGCTTCGCCAGATCGCGCGCGTCCGCCTTGCCCTTCGCCACATCGATAAGGAGATGATAGAGCTTCCAGTCGTAGGTCATGTCAAAGGCGCGCGCCTGCATCTCGGGCGTGTCGGCCTCGGCCAGCATGAACACCGGCTTCACCGCATCAAGCTCGCGGCGTGCCTGATCCCAGAACGCCACCGGCAGCGTCCACGCGACATCGCAGCGGAAGCCGTCGATCCCGGTCTCCTTGAGCCAGAACTTCATCGCATCGATCATGCCGTCCCGCACGGCCTGCTTGCTGTAGTCGAGCCCGATCACATCGGCCCAGACTTCCTCGTGGCCGTCGCTGAGGTCCTTGTAGTGATAGCCCTCAAGCTCCCCCGCTGCATTGCGCTTGTACCAATCCGGATGCTCGCGGGTCCAGACATGGTCCCAACCGGTGTGGTTCGCCACCCAGTCGAGGATGACCTTGAAGCCCTGCCGGTGCGCCTCAGCCACAAGGTGCTTGAAATCCCCCATCGTGCCGTACTCGGGGTTCACCGCCAGATAGTCGCTCACCGCATAGTAGCTGCCGAGCGAGCCCTTGCGCTCCTTCTTCGCGATGGGGTTCACCGGCATGATCCACAGCACATCCACGCCCATCCGGCGCAGGCGTGGCAAGTGCTTCTCGAAGGCGCGGAAGGTGCCCTCGGGCGTATATTGCCGGATATTGACCTCGTAGATCGTCGCCCGCTTCGACCAGGCCGGATGCCGCACCTCGCTCACCCCATCCGTGATCGGCAACGGCGCGGCTGCATGGGCCAGCGTGGGAAGCGCAAGCAGCGCGGCGAGCGTGAGTTGGCGGATCATGCGCCCTAGGTGACAGCGCGGCCCGCACGTGGCCAGACGGTATTCGTATACGCTTCGCGCGCCTAGACCAATCGTGCCTGCTTCACTGCGGCGGTGATGAAGCTCTTGAACAGCGGATGCGGCTCGAACGGGCGGCTCTTGAGTTCGGGATGGAACTGCACCCCGATGAACCAGGGATGGTCCGGCCGCTCGACGATCTCGGGCAGCAGCCCGTCGGGCGACATGCCGGAGAACACGAGCCCCTCATGTTCCAGTCGCTCGCGGTAGGCGACGTTCACTTCATAGCGATGCCGGTGCCGTTCGCTGATCGCGTCCGCGCCGTAAATCTGCGCGACGTGGCTGTTGCCCGAAAGCTGCGCCTCATAGGCGCCAAGCCGCATCGTGCCGCCAAGATCGCCGCCCGCCGCGCGCGTCTCCAGCCCCTCGGCCGTCATCCACTCGGTGATGATGCCCACCACCGGCTCCTCGGATGGCCCGAATTCGGTCGAGCCCGCGCCCGCGATCCCCACCAGGTTCCGCGCGCCTTCGATGCAGGCCATCTGCATGCCAAGGCAGATGCCGAAGAACGGCACGCCGCGCTCGCGCGCAAAGCGCACGCTGGCGATCTTGCCCTCGGTCCCGCGTTCGCCAAATCCGCCGGGCACCAGAATGCCGTGCATCGGTTCCAGATGCGCCGCGATCTCGGCATCGTCCTTCTCGAAGATCTCCGCATCGATCCAGCGGATATTGACCTTCACCCGGTTGGCCATGCCGCCATGGACCAGCGCTTCGTTCAGCGATTTGTAAGCATCCTGCAGGCCGACATACTTGCCGACGACCCCTATGGTCACTTCGCCTTCGGGGTTCTGGTGGCGGTCGACGATATCGGTCCAGCGCAAAAGCTCCGGGCCCGGGCTCGAAAGTCCGAAATGCCGCAGCACTTCCGAATCGAGCCCCTCGCCGTGGTACTGCAGCGGCACCGCATAGATGCTCTGCGCATCGAGCGCGGGGATCACCGCTTCCTTGCGCACGTTGCAGAACAGCGCAATCTTGGCGCGCTCGTTCTCCGGCAGCGGCTTTTCGCAGCGGCACAGCAGGATGTCGGGCTGGATGCCAAGGCCAGTCAGCTCGCGCACAGAATGCTGGGTCGGCTTGGTCTTCAGCTCGCCCGCGGCGGCGATATAGGGCACCAGCGTCACATGGACGAAGCAGGTCGCCTCGCGCCCCAGTTCGTTGCGCATCTGGCGGATCGCCTCGATGAACGGCAGACTCTCGATATCGCCGACCGTGCCGCCGATCTCGCAGAGCACGAAATCGAGGTCATCGGTCTCGTCGCGCGCGAAGTTCTTGATCGCGTCGGTCACGTGCGGGATCACCTGCACCGTCGCGCCGAGGTAGTCGCCGCGGCGCTCTTTCGCGATGATGTCGCGGTAGATGCGGCCCGAAGTGATGTTGTCCGATTGCCGCGCCGAAACGCCGGTGAAGCGCTCGTAGTGGCCGAGGTCGAGGTCCGTCTCCGCGCCGTCGTCGGTCACGAAGACCTCGCCGTGCTGATAGGGGCTCATCGTGCCCGGATCGACGTTGAGATAGGGGTCGAACTTGCGGATCCGTACGCGGAAGCCACGCGCCTGCAGCAGGGCCGCGAGGCTCGCTGCCATGAGGCCTTTGCCAAGCGAGGAAACCACGCCGCCGGTGATGAAAATGAACCGCGCCATGGGAGGAGAGCCTTATCGTCTGAAGCTCCGGATACGCAAGCGGTCAGCGCCGGATTCCGGCTGGCAATCCACAGACGTATCGAGCAGGCGTACACGAACAAGTGTTCCCGTCCGCCGCGAGGCGGGCAGGAACACCGCGAAAATGCTGCCGGGAAATCCGGCGGTTATGCGTTACTGCTTGGCGCCGCCGGCAAGCGGATCAGGCGCAGCGCTCTTGGCCGGCGCAGTCTTGGCGGGCGCCGCCGGAGCAGGTGCCGCCGCAGGCTGTGCCTGCGCCGGGCCAGCCGCCGGTACACCCTGCGCGGGTGCCAGTGGATCGGGCGCGGGAACGGCCGGGGCCGTGCGCTCGAGCGAGGTGTCGATCTCGCGGTTCGAGGTCGTGCCCACCGCCAGCGCCGCCAGCACGATGCTGAGGCCGACAAAGGCTGTCGCCAGCACGGTTGTCGCGCGGGTCAGGAAATCGGCCGCGCCGCGCGCCGACATGAAGCCCGCCGGGCTGCCGCCAACGCCGAGGCCGCCACCTTCCGACTTCTGAATGAGGATCACGCCGACAAGCGCAGCAGCCACAAGCGCCTGCACGACGGTAAGGAAAATGAAGAGTGACATTGCGATCTGCCTGAAAAGAATGCGCCGCATCTAGGGCGATGGGGCCCGCTGCGCAAGGGCGCAGCATACCCGGTCACGCTGCGCAAGGGCGCAGCATACCCGGTTACCCTGCGCGCCGCTCAGTCTTCCGGCTTCGAGGCTGCGGCCACGATCGGCAGGAAGGCATCGGCGGTCAGGCTTGCGCCGCCCACCAACGCACCGCCCACGCCCGCTGCCGCGAGCAACCCGGCGGCGTTCTCGCCATTGACCGAGCCGCCATAAAGAATGCGGACCTTGTCCGCGTCTTCGCCGAAAATCGCGGCAAGGCGCGTCTGCACCGCCGCGTGCATGGCGATCACGTCTTCCACTGCGGCGACACGGCCCGTGCCGATCGCCCAGACCGGCTCGTAGGCCAGCGCCAGCCGCCCGGCCGCCACCGCCGCGCTTTCGCTCGCTGGAACCGAACCCTCGACCTGGCGGGAAACGACCGCTTCAGCCTTGCCAGAATCGCGTTCTTCCAGCGTCTCGCCCACACAGATGATCACGCTGAGGCCAGCCGCCAGCGCGGCTTCGGCCTTGGCGCGCACCAGCGCATCGTCCTCGCCGTGGTCGCGGCGGCGCTCGCTGTGGCCCAGGATCACGAAGTCTGCGCCGATATCGGCCAGCATCGTGGCGGAAACGTCACCTGTGTGCGCGCCCTTGGCCGCCGTGTGGCAATCCTGCCCGCCGACGCCGATCGCGCTCACCGCCTCGCGCAGGGCCCCAAGGAACGGAAACGGCGGTGCCAGCGCGATTTCCACATCGGGATAGCGCTGCGCCGCGCGGTCGATCGCCCGCGCTTCGGCGAGCATCACCCGGCTGCCGTTCATCTTCCAGTTGCCGACGATGTAGGGGCGCTGACTCATAGGACCTTGCACACGATCACTGGTTGATTCCTCTTCATGTCCGGGCCGCTATCAAACCCCGGCAGGGTTTGCAAAGCGTGTCGAACGCAATGCGGGTGATTATGGCTTATGGCAGGCCCCGATATCGCTACCCGGCAGCGTGGGCTGCGCAGCCATCAAGCCGCGCAGACCATTGCGGGAATTTGCTTTGCCCCCTAATGCGCGCCAAGGATACCATCCATCCTGAATGCTGCTAACCCTCACTACTGATGACAGGCCCCGATGCTCGGCTTAATCCGCTCTCTGACCAAGTCCCGTATCGGCGCCCTCATCGCGATGGTGTTCCTCGGGCTCATCGCGCTCTCGTTTGCGGGGGCTGACATTTCCGGCGCCAAATTCGGTGGTTCCAACAATGCGGACCGCGCGGTGACGGTCGGCTCAGCGCACATCGGCACGGTCGATGTGCAGAAGGCGATGAGCAACGCGCTCGAGAACGCCCGCGCCGATAGCCCGGCAGTCACGATGAAGGACTTCGTCGCGCAGGGCGCGCTCGAACAGGTGGTCGACAGCCTGATCGACCGCGCGGCACTGATGGAGTGGGCGGGCCAGAGCGCGGTCGGCATGGGCGTGAGCGATCGCCTGATCGACAGCGAGATTGCCAAGATGCCCGCCTTCCAGGGCGCGGACGGCAAGTTCAGCCAGGCCGCCTACAAGGCGCTGCTCGGCCAGAAGGGCATTTCCGATGCCGCGCTGCGCGACGACGTTGCCAAGGGGCTGATGGCGCGGCAGGTGCTGATCCCCGCCGGTGTCGGCGCAACGATGCCGCAGAGCGTGGTGCTGCGCTACGCCGCAGTGCTCAAGGAAACACGCGACGGTGCGGTCCAATTGATCCCCTCGTCCGCCTTCGCCCCCAAGACGGTGCCCACGGATGCCGATCTTGCCGCGTACTACAAGACCAATGGCGCGCGCTATCAGCGGCCGGAACGCCGCACGATCCGCTATGCGATCTTTGACGAGTCCTCGATCAAGAACGTGCCCGCGCCCAGCGATGCCGAAGTTGCCACGCGCTACAAGCTCAACGCCGCCGCCTATGCCTCGACCGAGACCCGCGCCTTCACGCAGGTGATCGTCCCGACCGAGCCCGCCGCCAAGGCGCTCGCCGCCGAAATCGCGGGCGGCAAGTCGATCGAGGCTGCCGCTGCCGCCAAGGGCCTCTCGGCCCGCAAGATTCCTGCGGCAAAGCGCGCGGCGCTGGAGAGCGAAGCCTCCTCTGCTGTCGCCGCTGCCGTCTTCACGACGGCCAAGGGCGCCCTCGCCGCACCCGCCAAGGGCGCGCTGGGCTGGTATGTGATCCGGATCGACAGCGTGATCCAGACCCCGGGCAAGTCGCTTGAGCAGGCACGCGCCGAAATCGTCGCCGCGATCGCCGCAGAAAAGCGCAAGGCCGCGCTCGCGGACCTCTCGGCAAAGTTCGACGAGGCCTTCGGCAGCGGCACCGGCCTTGGCGATGTCGCCAAGAGCGCGGGCCTCACCGTGATCACCACCGATCCGCTCGAGGCCAACGGCACGGTCCCCGGCCGTCCGGATATCAAGCCCAACGCCGATGTCACGCCGCTGCTGGCAGCCGCGTTCGGCATGGAGCGCGAAGGTGAACCGCAGGTCGCCGAGATCAAGGCGGGCGAGCGTTACGTGATCTTCGATGTCGGTCAGATCACCCCTGCCGCCCCGCCGCCGCTCGCCGAAGTGAAGGACAAGGTCGCTGCCGATCTCCAAACCTCGCGCGGCTATGGCGCGGCCAAGGCGGCGACCGACAAGCTCATGGCGGCGCTCGCGAAGAAGGTGCCGCTTGCCGAGGCGATCAAGTCGCTCGGCGTCGCCGTGCCCCCCGCGCAGCCGGTCAACATCCCGCGCGAACAGCTCAACGCGATGCAGCCCAAGATCCCCGCCACGCTCCAGCTGATGTTCGAGATGGCGCAGGGCACCGCGAAGAAGCTCGAAGCGCCGGACAAGGCCGGTTTCCTCGTCGTGGTCCTCAGCAAGGTCACTCCGGGTGCGGTCAAGGCGGATGATCCGTTCGTCGCGCGCGCCCGCATCGAACTGGGCCAGCTCACCGGCCGCGAATATGTCGACGAACTGCGCGCCGCTGTGCGCGAGGCCGTCGGCGTGAAGCGCAATGATGCCGCCATCTCGGCGCTGCGCACGCAGCTCATCGGCGGCCAGTAAGGCCGTGGCGGCGGCGACGGACATCATGGAGCCGGGCATCGCGGGCCTGCTGCCCGATGGCGGCACATCCGCCCGCGCTGCGCTCGCCGCCGGCCGTCCTGCACTCGTCTGGCGCAAGCTGATCGCCGATACCGAAACCCCGGTCGGCGCCGCGCTCAAGCTCATGGTGCCGGGCCGGGGCGATTTCCTCCTCGAATCGGTCGAAGGCGGCGAAGTGCGCGGGCGCTACAGCCTGCTCGGGCTCGATCCCGATCTCGTTTTCCGCGCCGAAGGCAGCGAGGCGGTCATCAACCGCCACTGGCAGACCGACCGCGATGCCTTCGCCCCGCATCCCGAGCCCGCCCTTGCCGCCTTGCGCAGCCTCGTCGGCGAATGCCGCATCGATGTGCCCGAAGGCCTGCCCAAGTCGCTCGCCTGCCTCGTCGGCTATTTCGGCTACGAAACCATCGGCCTGGTCGAAAAGCTCCCCCGCGCCCCCGCCAGCGCGCTGGAACTGCCGGACATGCTCTTTGTCCGCCCCAGCGTCGTGCTCGTGTTCGACCGCCTCTCGGACGAACTGATCGCCGTCGCCCCGGTCTGGCCCTCATGCCCAACTGCTCAGGGCGCGCCCGAACGCCTCGTCGCCGCTGCCGCTGACCGCATCGACGCCGCCCTCGCGCGCCTCGCCGATCCCGTGCCCGCCGATCCGCGCCTCGAAGCGGCCGAACCCGGCGAGCGTACGGCGGTCATGGCGCCTGAGGACTACGCCCGCATGGTCCTGCGCGCCAAGGAGTACATCGAGGCGGGCGACATCTTTCAGGTCGTGCTCGCCCAGCGCTTCACCGTGCCCTTCCCGCTGCCACCCGCCGCGCTCTACCGCTCGCTGCGGCGCATCAACCCCTCACCCTTCCTCTACTTCCTCGATCTCCCCGGCTTCGCGCTGATCGGCTCCAGCCCCGAGATCCTCGTGCGCATCCGCGACGGCGAAGTCACCATCCGCCCTATCGCAGGGACGCGCCCGCGCGGGGCAACCGAGGCCGAGGACCGCGCCAACGCGCAAAGCCTCCTCGCCGATCCCAAGGAACGCGCCGAACACCTCATGCTGCTCGATCTCGGCCGCAACGATGTCGGCCGCGTCGCGGCGGCAGGCACGGTCAAGGTCACCGAGAGCTACACGATCGAGCGCTACAGCCACGTCATGCACATCGTCTCCAACGTGGTCGGCAAGCTCGATACGTCCCGCGCCGATTCGGTCGATGCCCTGTTCGCCGGCTTCCCCGCCGGCACCGTCAGCGGCGCGCCCAAGGTCCGCGCCTGCGAAGTGATCGCCGAACTCGAACCCGAAACGCGCGGCGCCTACGCCGGCGGCGTCGGCTATTTCGCGCCCGACGGCTCGGTCGACAGCTGCATCGTCCTGCGCACCGGCGTGCTCAAGGACGGCGTGCTCCACGTGCAGGCGGGCGCGGGCATCGTGGCGGACAGCAACCCCGAATACGAACAGCGCGAATGCGAAGCCAAGTCCGGCGCGCTATTCGCCGCCGCGCGCGAGGCTTTGCGCGTCGCATCCGAACCCCGCTTCGGCCAGTAAGGCACGCAGTTTAAGGTACTTTGGCCATGATCCTCGTCATCGACAACTACGACAGCTTCACCTGGAACCTCGTCCACTACCTCATGGAAATGGGCGCGAAGGTGGAGGTCGTGCGCAATGATGCGATGTCTGCGGGGCAGGCCATCTCGACCGGCGCGCAGGGGTTCCTGATCTCGCCCGGCCCCTGCACGCCCAACGAAGCGGGGATCAGCCTCGATCTCGTCGGCGCCGCTGCGGATGTCGGCGTGCCGCTGCTCGGCGTCTGCCTCGGCCACCAGTCGATCGGCCAGTATTTCGGCGGCAATGTCGTGCGCGGCGGGCTGATGCACGGCAAGACCTCGCCCGTAACGCATGACGGCAGCGGGCTCTTCGCTGGCCTCCCCTCGCCCTTCACTGCCACGCGTTATCACAGCCTCGTGGTCGAGAACGTGCCCGAAAGCCTCGTCGTCAACGCGACCTCGGACGACGGCCACGCCATGGGCTTCCGCCACGTCTCGCTCCCGATCCACGGCGTGCAGTTCCACCCCGAATCGATCGCGACCGAGCACGGCCACGCGCTCCTCGCCAACTTCCTCGCCATGTGCGGCATCACCGCGAAGATGCCCACCCACCTCGCGGCATGACCTCGCTTCCCGCAGTCACCGAAGCCCCGCTCGAGGAAGCCGAAGCCGAAGCCGCGTTCAGCGCCATCCTCGATGGCACCGTGCCGGACGAGAGCATCGCGCCCTTCCTGATCGCGCTCGCTGAACGCGGCGAAACCGCCTCCGAGATCGCTGGAGCGGCCCGCGCGATGCGTGCCCGGATGATCCCGGTGAATGCGCCTGCCCATGCCATCGACGTTTGCGGCACCGGCGGCGACGGTCACCACACGCTCAACGTCTCCACCGCCGTCAGCCTCGTTGTCGCAGCCTGCGGCGTCCCCGTCGCCAAGCACGGCAACCGCGCCGCCAGCAGCAAGGCGGGCGCTGCGGATACATTGGAGGCCCTCGGCCTCAATTTGGGCCGCGCCGCCGAAACCGCCGAACACACCCTCGGCGATCTCGGCATCTGCTTCCTCTTCGCCCAGCGCCACCACCCCGCGCTCGCGCGCATCGCACCGATCCGCAAGGCACTCGGCCGCCGCACGATCTTCAACCTCATGGGCCCGCTCGCCAACCCGGCGGGCGTGCGCCGCCAGCTCGTCGGCATCGCGCGGCCGGCCTACGTGCCCATCTATGCCGAAGCCATCCGCCGCCTCGGCACCGATCACAGCCTCGTCGTCTCGGGGGATGAAGGGCTTGACGAGCTCAGCCTCGCGGGCGGCAACGAACTCGCCGAGGTGAAGGGCGGCAACATCCTCATGCGCCGCGTTACCGCCTCAGACGCCGGCCTCCCCGGCGCTCCGGTCGATGCCCTGCGCGGCGGCGATCCCGCCTACAACGCGGCCGCCCTGCGCGCGCTCCTGCAAGGCGAACCCGGCCCCTACCGCGACGCCGTTCTCCTCAACGCCGCCGCCGCGCTGATCGTCGCGGGCGAAGCGTCTGATTGGCATGAAGGGGTGGAAGAAGCCGCCGAAGCCATCGACAAGGGCCTCGCCAACGCCTTGCTCAACTGCTGGATCGCTGCACTGAAGTAAGAATTGGGTTCGCGCAGAGTTCGCAGAGAGCGCAGAGATGTCGTGCTGCGGCGAAGCCGCTTTCATGATCGCGTATGCGGTGAGGAACAAGGCTCGCCTGCGGCGCAACCCCTTTGCGCTCTCTGCGAACTCTGCGCGAACCCAATCCCTTCCTCTTCTCCTCCGCGCCTCCGCGCGAAACAATCTTCCCTTGCGCCCCCCGCCCCCCTAAAGCCGCGACAAATGACCGACACGCTCACGAAAATCTGCGACACCAAGCGCGAGGAAGTCGCCGCTCGCAAAGCCGCGTCCACGCTCGCCGATCTCGCCGCACGCGCTTCCGAACAGACCGCCCCGCGCGGCTTCGAAGCGGCTCTGCGCGCCAAGGCAGAAACCGGTTTCGCTCTCATCGCCGAAATCAAGAAGGCCAGCCCTTCCAAAGGCCTGATCCGCGCCGATTTCGATCCCCCCGCCCACGCCCGCGCCTATGAAGCAGGCGGCGCCACCTGCCTTTCGATCCTCACCGATGCGCCCTATTTTCAGGGCCATGAGGACTACCTCGTCGCCGCCCGCGCCGCCTGCAATCTGCCGGTGCTGCGCAAGGACTTCATGGTCGATCCGTGGCAATGCGCCGAAGCCCGCGCCATCGGGGCCGATGCCATCCTGATCATCGTTGCCGCGCTGGACGATGGCCAGATGGCTGAAATCGAAGCCGCCGCGCGCGAGCACGGCATGGACGTCCTCGTCGAAGTCCACAACGAGGCCGAAATGGAGCGCGCCGCGCGCCTGCAAGCGCGCCTGATCGGGGTGAACAACCGCGATCTCAAGCGCTTCGTAACCGATCTCGGCACCACCGCCCGCCTCGCCCCGCTCGCGCCCGAAGGCACTCTGCTGGTGGCCGAAAGCGGCATCGGCGGCCACGCGGATGTGCTGACGCTGGCGCAGGCCGGAGCGAAAGCCTTCCTCGTCGGCGAAAGCCTGATGCGCCATGCCGATGTCGCGGCGGCAACCCGCGCGCTGCTGAATGGTTGAGATCAAGAACGCGCGGGCGCTCAAGCTGTTTTTCGATGGCGGCTGCCGCCCCAATCCCGGCATGATGGAAACCGCCGTCGCGGCGCGCGGACGCATCTGGCACCGCCCGGCCATCGGCCACGGCACCAACGATGAAGCCGAATGGCAGGCCCTGCTCGATGCGCTGGACGTGGCGAGCGGGCTCGGCGCGCCAGACGTCGTCCTCCTCGGCGATTCCGCCATGGTCGTTGCGCAGGCCAGCGGCACGCTGGGGCCCCGCCCTGCCTTCGCCCGCTTCCACGCCCGCTTTCAGGAGCAGGCCACCCGCTTCACCCGTATCCGCATCCGGCGCATCAACCGCACGCAAAACCTCGCCGGAATCGCTCTCGCAAAGGCTTGGCCCAGATGAAAACCTTGGGATTGATCGGCGGGATGAGCTGGGAAAGCTCCGCCGAATACTACCGCCTGATCAACCAGGGCGTGCGCGATCGGCTCGGCCCCAAGGCCTCGGCGCGCCTCGTCCTGTGGTCGTTCGATTTCGCCGAGATCGCGGCGCTGCAGGCTGCCGGCCAATGGCGCGCGCTCGATGCCCTGATGGTCGATGCCGCCCGCCGGCTCGAAGCGGCTGGCGCTGAAGCCCTCGTGATCTGCACGAACACGATGCACAAATCGGCGCCCGAAATCGAGGCGGCATGCGCCCTCCCGCTGCTCCATATCGCCGATCCCACGGCAGAAGCGCTGAAGGCCGGCGGCCACACCCGGGTCGCCCTGCTCGGCACCGCCTTCACCATGGAACAGGCCTTCTACCGCGCCCGGCTCGAAGAGCAACACGGCCTCGAAGTCCTCATCCCGGAGGCCGAAGACCGCGCCCTCGTCCATCGCGTGATCTACGAGGAACTCGTCGCGGGCCGGATCGAGGAGGCCTCCCGCGAAGCCTATCGCGCCGTGATCGCTCGCCTCATCGCGCGCGGGGCCACAGCGGTGATCCTCGGCTGCACCGAAATCATGCTCCTCATCGGCCCGGAAGACAGCGGGGTGCCGCTGTTCGATACGACCCGCCTGCACGCCGAAGCCGCTGTCGCGCTGGCTCTGGGCTGACGGCGCGCTATCAGCATTGCCATCTGTCCTACAGCCGATCCTTGTGGCATCACAAGACCTATGAAACCGCGTATTTCCTTGGTGCTTGAGCCACTTTTCCGCCCCGAAGACCCCGCCCTCGCGTTCTCGCTCAGGACTGTGTCAACTGTGTCAACTTTGTTGGATTTCAGGGCATGAGCGAGCTTACCCACCTCGATTCGCAAGGCCGCGCCCGCATGGTCGATGTCGGCGGCAAGGCGCAGACGCAGCGCGTCGCCGTCGCGCTCGGCCGGATCCGCATGAACGCCGCCACGCTCGCAGCCCTGCGTGATGGCACGACGCCGAAGGGCGATGTCCTCGCCGTCGCCCGCATCGCCGGGATCATGGCCGCCAAACGCACCGCCGAGCTGATCCCGCTGTGCCACCCGCTTGCACTCGATGCCGTCAGCGTCGAATTTGCTTTCGTGGAGGATGGTGTGGAGGCCCGCGCCACTGCCTCGCTCACCGGCCGCACCGGGGTCGAGATGGAAGCGCTCACCGCAGTCTCGGTCGCGCTCCTCACCGTCTACGACATGGCGAAGGCGATCGACAAAGCCATGGTGATCGATGGCGTCCGCCTGATCGAAAAGCGTGGCGGCAAATCGGGCGATTGGCGCGCACCTTGACCGACCAGACACCCGCGCGCCCCAACCCGCCGCTCCCGCTCGAAGAAGCCCAGCGCCGCCTCATGGCGATAGCTCCGGTGCTCCCTATCGAGCACCGCGCCACCGCCGATTGCCTCGGCTTCCATCTCGCCGAGCCGCTTGTCGCGCTGCGCACCCAGCCTGCTGCCGATGTTTCGGCGATGGACGGCTACGCCCTGCGCGCCGCAGATCTCCCCGGTCCCTGGCGCGTGATCGGGGAAAGCGCTGCCGGCCGGCCATTCAGTGGCACCGTCGGCCTGGGCGAGGCCGCGCGCATCAGCACCGGCGCGCTGGTACCCGCCGGCGCGGACATGGTGCTCATCCAGGAAGATGCATCGCGCGAGGGCGATACGCTCACCCTCACCGGCACGCCGCCCGATCCGCCTTCCCGCCATATCCGCCCCGCCGGCATGGATTTCCGCACCGGTGATGTGCTGATGGCCCCCGGCACGAAGATCCGCGCCGCGCAGATCGCATTGGCGCTCACCGCAGGCCACGCGCACTTGCCCGTTCGCCGCCAACTCCATCTCGCGGTGATCGATGGCGGCGACGAACTTGCCGCACCCGGCGCCGAGCTTGCCGATCACCAGTTGCCCGCCAGCAACAGCGCCATGCTTGCCGCGCTTGCCACCCAGCCCGCCGTGCGGATCACCCGGATCGGCCCAGTACCGGACCGGCTCGAGGCGCTGAAAGCCGCGTTTGACGCCGCGCGCAATGCGGACGTCATCGTTACCAGCGGCGGCGCTTCGGTCGGCGATCACGATCTCGTCCGCCCCGCACTTGCCGAACTCGGCGCGGAACTTGCCTTCTGGCGCGTCGCGATCAAGCCCGGCAAACCGTTGCTGGTCGCACGACGCGGGGCGCAGGTCATCCTGGGCCTGCCGGGCAACCCCGCCGCCGCATTCGTCACCGGTTTCCTCTTCCTCCTGCCTGTCATCCGCGCCGCGCTGGGGGCTGCCGATGCGATGCCCCGCCCCATCCCCGCCGCGCTCAAGGAAGCCATGCCCGCAGGTGGCAGTCGCATGGAATTCCTGCGCGCCGTGTGGGACGCGGGCGAAGTCTCGCTCGACGGACTGCAGGATTCCGGCGCGCTGTCATCGCTTGCCCGCGCCAACGCCCTCGTCGTGCGACCGGCGAACGAACCCGAAACACCTGCAGGTCAGTTTGTTCCTGTATACCTGCTGTAAATGCACGGAATTGCTTGACGACCTCTTTTTCGTTGCTTATTCGTTCCGCATTCGTTCACTAAATGGGAGTGCGCACGGATGCTCACGCGCAAGCAGCATGAACTGCTGACCTTTATTCAGACCCGCCTTGAGGCAACCGGCATCTCCCCCTCGTTCGAGGAAATGAAGGAAGCGCTCGATCTCAAGTCGAAGTCGGGCGTGCACCGGCTGATCTCGGCGTTGGAAGAACGCGGCTTCATCCGCCGCCTGCCCAACCGCGCGCGCGCCCTCGAAGTGATCCGCGAAAGCGATGCGGGCGGCGCCAAGCCCGCGCAGCGCGCTACGGCGAGCACGACCGCCGCGCTCGCCCCGCTGCGCAGCCCTGCCCCCGCGCGCGAGCCCGCCAACGACGTGATCGAGATCCCGCTCCACGGCCGCATCGCCGCCGGCGTCCCGATCGAGGCGATGGAAGGCACTTCGATGCTCCCCGTTCCTGCCGCACTGCTCGGCTCGGGCGAGCACTATGCGCTCGAAGTTTCGGGCGACTCCATGGTCGAAGCCGGTATCCTTGATGGCGACTATGCGCTCGTGCGCCGCACCGATACCGCGCGCGATGGCGAGATTGTCGTCGCGCTGGTGCGGGGCGAAGAGGCAACGCTCAAGTACCTGCGGCGCGAACGCGGCATGGTTCGCCTCGATCCCGCCAATGCGGCCTATGATCCGCAGTTCTACCAGCCGCACGAAGTCCAGGTTCAGGGCAAGCTCGCGGGGCTTCTCCGCCGCTATCACTGAGTGGGCGCAGGGTCCGGCCCCTCGGTAGCTATCGGGGCCGGACCTTTCCCCTTCCGCCTTGGCTGCCAAGGGGGAAGACGGCGGAACCAGCCGTGATCGCCTTGGGTTTCAGCGACCGTTCGCGCCCGGCCTGAAACGAGATCGATGGCCAACCCACCTGTCTGGCCCAGCAGCGCGCGGTCTGCCTTCAGCAGGCGCGGCTTGCAGGCGCTTGGCAGGCGGCGATCCGCCACCACGATATCGGACCGCGCGCAGGCCGCCGCGAGCACCGGGATCGCCACCAGGTCCTTGCCCCGCGCCATCAGCAGATCGAACCGTCGCCCGCCCCGCACGAGCGAGACGGCGCAGAAATCCAGGTTGCACCGCGCGCCCTTCCAGTCCTCCAGCGCCACCGCATCGCCCGTCATTCCCGCGTTTTCCAGCAGCGCCGTGCGGGTGTAGCTCTCCTCACGCACCGCGCGCAGCACCAGCAGGTCCGGCCCCTCACCGGTAATCCCCACATGGTGCCCATCGCCCGAAACCAGCACATCCGGCGTGCGCGTCAACATCAGCGCCAGCGCCCCCAGCGCGATCGGCGCGAAGCCCCAGAGGCGCACACGCCCGCTCCACAGCGCGAGCCACAGCAGCCCGCCGACGAACAGCGCGAACGTCCCGCCGCTCATCCCCGGCATCATCGTCACCGCACCCGGCTGGCCCGCCACCAGATGTGCGAGCCACAGCAGCAGTTCGAGCGACTTGCCTACCGCCCACCACGCCGGCGCGCCCAGCCCGACAAGGTCGAGCGCCAGTGCCAGAGCGATAAGTGGCATCGTGAGCACCGTCGTAAGCGGGATCGCGATCACGTTGGCCGCCGCGCCATAGATGCCTGCGCGGTGGAAGTGGAACAGACTTATCGGCATCAGCGACAGCTCGATCACAAGCCCCGTCATCAGCAGCATCGCCAGATTCCGTCCCAGCCGCGTCACCCACCCCTCATGGCTGTGTGAAAGAAATGCCTTGGCCGGTGCCGACGTGCTGAACGCCACGATCGCGATCACCGAGGCGAAGCTCATCTGAAAGCTCGGCCCCAGCACGGCTTCGGGCCAGAGCAGCATGACAATCAGCGCCGCCGTCGCCAGCAGCCGCAGCGAGAGCGGATCACGCCCCAACGCCAGCGCTGTCAGCACCAGCAGCGAACCGGCGACCGACCGCACCGTCGGCACTTCGGCGCCGGTCAGCACGGTGTAGAACAGGCCGATCCCCGCGCCGACACCTGCCGCCAGCAGCGGCAGACGCACGCGCAAGGCAATGAACGGGAACAGCGCAAGCAGCCGGATCGTGAGGAAATAGGCGCCCGCGATCACCGCGCTCACGTGCAGGCCGCTGATCGAGAGCAAGTGCGTGAGGCCAGCATCGCGCATCGCCTCCTCATCATCCTGCGCAATCGCGCCGCGGTCACCGCTGGCGAAGGCTGCCGCGATCGTGCCCGGCGAACCCGAGAGCTGCGTGCGGACATGATCGGCCAGCCTTTGCTGCCAACGCCGCAGCGACCAACCCTCCTGCGCGGGCGCGACGATGGTGACCGATCCGACGACGTTGCCAGTGGCGGCCAGGCCCTGAAACCACGCAGCGCGAGCAAAATCGTAGGAACCCGGCAGCATCGGCGGTGCGGGTGGCATCAGCCGGGCGCGCAGGCGGACCTCGGCGCCTTCGACAAGGCCGGGCTGGTCATTCTCGTCCGGCAGGTTGAGCCGCACCTGCAACGGCTCGGCATGGCCTTGCACCCGCGCCCTGATCAGCAGGCGCACCCGGTCGCGCGCGCCTTCCACCTGCCGGTCGATCACGCGGCCTTCGATCATCACGACTTCGGGCCGAGCAATGCCCGCCTCGCCCACCAGTACCGACTTGGCCCAGATCACGGCGCAACCCGCCGCCAGCATCAGCGCCATGCCGATCAATGCGGAGCGCAAGTGACCAAGATCGCCTTCCGAATCGATCAGCAACCCGCCCGCTACCGCCGCACCGCACAATGCGAGGAAGCCCGCCCATTGCCACGGCCCCGCGAACACGGCCCAGCAAGCGATTCCAATGCCGAAGCCCACCGCCAGCCATGGTCCGCGCTCGAACGGACGCGCGGCGAGGAACGCCTCAATGGTGCGGTGCATGCTGGACAAGGCGGCGAGTTTGTCCCAGAGGCGTGTCCGCCGCGACGCAGGTTCGCCAAGAGGTTGGGCCACGGTCGGCGACATGTTCGGATTAGGAAGGATCGCGCCTCCGATGGCAAGCGCCAGTGATACCGTTTCTGCAGGATCAGGCGCGGGCGCTGCTGCGGCAGCTGTGATCGGGCGCAAGGGCGTGGTCACTCGGTTTGCCCCTTCGCCGACCGGCTACCTGCATATCGGCGGCGCGCGCACCGCGCTGTTCAACTGGCTGTTTGCCCGTCACCACGGCGGCACTTACCTGCTTCGCATCGAGGATACCGACCGCGCGCGTTCGACCGAACCGGCAATCGAGGCGATCTTCGATGGCCTGGGCTGGCTGGGCCTGGGCGGTGATGCGGAACCGGTGTTCCAGTTCGCGCGTTCCGAGCGCCATGCCGAAGTCGCGTACAAGTTGCTCGAGGCGGGCCACGCCTATCGCTGCTACCTCACGCAGGAGGAGCTCGCTGCCCGCCGCGCCGCCGCGCAGGCCGAGCGTCGCCCCTTCCGCATCGAAAGCGAATGGCGCGATGCCGACCCTTCGACCTGGCCCGAAGGCCAGCCATGGGTCGTGCGGATCAAGGCGCCGCGCGATGGCGCGACGACCATCGACGACCTCGTGCAGGGCCCGATCACCGTCCAGAACGTGGAGATCGACGACTACGTCATCCTCCGGAGCGACGGTACGCCGACCTACATGCTCGCCGTGGTGGTGGACGACCACGACATGGGCGTAACCCACGTGATCCGCGGCGATGATCACATCAACAACGCCTTCCGCCAGCTCGTCATCATTCGCGCAATGCAGGTGGTCGAAGGGTCTGGCTGGGATGATCCGGCCTATGCGCACATCCCGCTGATCCACGGCGCGGACGGGGCCAAGCTTTCCAAGCGCCACGGCGCGCTCGGCGTCGATGCCTATCGCGATGAGCTTGGACTATTGCCCGAAGCCGTGTTCAACTACCTGCTCCGGCTCGGCTGGGGACACGGCGATGCCGAGATCATCAGCCGCGAACAGGCGGTCGAGTGGTTCGAGATCGGCGATGTCGGCAAGGGTGCGGCGCGGTTCGACCTCAAGAAGCTGCAGAGCCTCAACGGTCACTATATCCGCGAGGCGGACGATGCGCGGCTGGCGGGGCTGGTGGCGCAGCGTATGGGCGGGCTGGACGATGCGGGCCTCGTCCTGCTGACCCAAGCGATGCCGGTGCTCAAAGTCCGCGCAGCTGACCTCGACGAACTGGCCGTCGGCGCGCGATTCCTCTTTGCGCAGCGCCCGCTGGCGCTCGATGAAAAGGCCGCTGGCCTGCTGACGGACGATGCGCGCGCGCTGCTGGGCGCGATGGCCGGGCGGCTGGCGGGCGAGGAATGGACGGCGGCGCCGCTCGAAGCCTCGCTCAAGGCGATGGCGGAGGAGCGCGGCCTTGGTCTCGGCAAGCTGGCGCAGCCGCTGCGCGCGGCGTTGACCGGCACGACTACCTCGCCGGGAATTTTCGACGTACTGGTACTTCTGGGACGAGACGAGTCGCTCGCCCGGATCGCAGACCAGGCAGCGGCCCCGTGATGTAACTTTCCGGGCCCCGGCCCGAACCCAACCCAGCCGGCTTCCAGCCGCTATAGAATGAGCAAACAGGAGGGTAGATCGTGAGCGACAACCAGGCGACCCTGAATGATGGCGACAAGACCATCGCCATGCAGATCAAGAGCGGAACGATCGGACCCGATGTCATCGACATCCGCAAGCTCTATGCCGAGACCGGCAAGTTCACTTACGACCCCGGTTTCACCAGCACGGCCAGTTGCGACAGCGCGCTGACCTATATCGATGGCGATGAAGGCGTGCTGCTTCACCGCGGCTATCCCATCGGCCAGCTGGCCGAGCATTCCAGCTTCATGGAAGTCAGCTACCTGCTGCTCAACGGTGAACTGCCCTCGGCTGAAGAGCTGGCGCACTTCAGCCGCACGATCACCCGCCACACCATGGTCCACGAACAGCTTTCGGTGTTCTATCGCGGCTTCCGCCGTGACGCGCACCCGATGGCGATCATGTGCGGTGTCGTCGGTGCGCTCTCGGCGTTCTATCACGATTCGACCGACATTTCGGACCCCGAACAGCGCAAGATCAGCGCCCACCGCCTGATCGCCAAGATGCCGACGATCGCGGCGATGGCCTACAAGTATTCGGTCGGCCAGCCCTTCGTCTATCCGCGCAACGATCTGTCCTATACCGGCAACTTCCTGCGCATGACCTTCGCGGTCCCGGCCGAGGAATACGAGGTGAACCCGGTGGTCGAGCGGGCGCTCGACCGCATCTTCATCCTCCACGCCGATCACGAGCAGAACGCCTCGACCTCGACCGTGCGCCTGGCCGGTTCTTCGGGCGCAAACCCGTTCGCGTGCATCGCGGCCGGCATTGCCTGTCTGTGGGGCCCGGCACATGGCGGTGCGAACGAAGCCGCGCTCAACATGCTCAAGGAAATCGGAACGCCTGACCGGATCCCGCACTATATCGAGCGCGCCAAGGACAAGAACGACCCGTTCCGCCTGATGGGCTTCGGCCACCGCGTCTACAAGAACTACGACCCGCGCGCGACGGTGATGCAGCAGACGGTGCGGGAGGTCTTCGCCTCGCTCAAGGTCACCGATCCGCTGTTCGAGACCGCCCTGCGGCTCGAGGAACTGGCGCTCAGCGATCCTTACTTCATCGAGAAGAAGCTGTTCCCCAACGTCGACTTCTACTCGGGCATCATCCTTTCGGCGATCGGGTTCCCGACCACGATGTTCACCGCGCTGTTCGCGCTGGCGCGTACCCTTGGCTGGGTGGCCCAGTGGAACGAAATGATCAGCGATCCCGGCCAGAAGATCGGCCGTCCGCGCCAGCTCTACACTGGGCCGGTACAGCGCGACTACGTGCCCGTCGACAAGCGCTAAGCCTTCGGGGCGGCGAGACGAAGAAGTAGCTTGAGCCTGATCTTGCGTGCTTTCGGTATCGCCGCCCTCCTCATGGGCCTGCTCTGGATGGGCCAGGGCGCCGGTCTCATCATGTGGCCGGCTTCCAGCTTCATGCTGGAGCAGAAAGTCTGGATCCTGTGGGGCGGCGTGCTCGCCGCTGCCGGAGCCGGGCTGCTGATCCTCGCCCAGCGCCGCCGCTGAGGCTCAGGCCGTCACGTCGGCCGGCAGGGTCAGTTCAAAGCGCGCGCCTTCGCCCGCCGCACTCGTCACCACGAGATCGCCGCCCATGGCGCGCGCGAGATGGCGCGAGATATAGAGACCGAGGCCGGTCCCGCCATCACCGCTACGGCCAAGTCGCTCGAACTTCTCGAACACGCGCTCGGCCTGTTCGTCCGTGAGGCCACGCCCTTCATCCTGCACGGCGATCCATGCACCGCGCTGATCCAGCCCGACCTCAAGCGTGACCGTTGTGCTTTCCGGACTGTAGCGGATGGCATTGGTGACAAGATTGAGCAGCACCTGCAGCACGCGGCGGAACTCACCGATGGCAGGTACGCGGGCGCCGTTTTCCGGCGTGACGAGCGTGATGCCGCGCTCCTGCGCACGCACCGAAAGGATGCCCGCAGCCCGCCGTGCGCAATCGGCCAGATCGATATGATCGGGCGCAGGCGCGAAGCCCGGCGCCTCGACCGCTTCGAGATCGGCAAGGTCCTCGATCAGGCTCATCAGGTGGCGGCCGGCATCGGCGATATCACGCGCATAGCTCGCGTACTCATCTGCCAGCGGCCCCGCCAGTCGGGTGCGGATCGTTTCGGCATTGGCAATGATGCGGGCGATCGGCTGACGCAGCGCCGGCGCCAGATCGCGGCCCAGCAGGCGGTTCCAGCCAGGCTGCGCTTCTGCCTCCTCCGGCTTGACCTCGGCTGGCTCAGCGCTGGGAGGCAGAGATTCGATAGCCTCGGGAATCGCCAGCAGTGCAAAGCCGCCTTGAGCGCGCGGGAGGATGCGTGCTCGCCAGTTGCGGACCGAGCCTTCGACCGTGAACGGCGCATCATCGAGCAGGCGCCAGTGCAGCGGCCCCTGCCGCGCCGTCATCAGATCGCTCACCCGGTCGATGGTCACGAAATCGGTCCAGTAGCGCCCTCGCCCCGTTTCCAGCGCAGCCGCAAGGCCAGCCAGATCGGCCGCGCGCACATCGGCGACGATGACCCGTTGCGCCTCGTCGAGCAGGATCTCGGCCTCGGCCAGATGGTGCAGTAGCGCGTCCGGCACGGGCAATTCGGCGGCAGTTTCCTCGCCGCGATGCCATTGGCTGAGCTCGATCGCGGTTCCCGCGCCCTCCGGCGTCACGAACGCCATTGCGGTGACCGGGTAGCCTTCGTCGACCGAAAGGATGGTGCGCGAGGCAGGCTGTCCGGTCCGGCGCACGCGGCGCACGAGCGCAAGCAGCGCCGGCAACGCGATGGCGCCGGGCACGGCACTGCCGCTGCGGAGCTGCAGACCGGCCAGCGGCTCGTCCGCTGCGATCAGCTGGTCCGTGCCATCGGTGCGGGCGCGGATCATGCCGCCGGGCGTGGTGGGCGCGGCGCCCTGTTCGCGCAGCGCGCTCATGCTGCCACCTCACCGAGCAGCGCGGCAGCATCGCCGGGCGAAAGCTCGGCATAGCCCTGCGGCAGAATGGCGTCGGGATGGAACGCCAGTGCGGCAGCGGCGACCGCAGTGGGTGCAAGGCCGCAGGCGCGCAGCGCCAGCAGGAAGCGCGGCAACTGGCTGTCCACGGTTGCCATGGTCGCGGCCTCGCGGCTCAACCCCGACCCGCGCGCGAGCGCGGTCAGAAACAGCGCGACCCCCGCCTTGTCGACATCGAGCGCCGTCAGCGCGGTGCCCCCCATGGCATCGAGCACGCGGCTCATCTGCGCGAGGCGTGAGCGGCTCTCGTCGATCCCGGCGCGCACGCCGCGTTCGGCGATCAGGGCATAGGCATCCGCCGAGGCATCCATCCCGACATGGGCCCGCAGGGTGACCAGCGCGATGTGGACCAGATCACCCGGCAACTCGCCAAGCGGCAGCTGCATGCGCCGCTGGCTCTGGCAGAAGCGGGCCTGCGCGGCGAGGAGGGTCATCGCGCCTGCCGAGGCCTGCCCATCGGGATCGGCCATACGCGCCTGGAGCAGCGGCGGCAGCACCGGATCGAGCGCGCGGCTGCGCTCGAGCTTGACGGTCCATTGCCATTCCAGCGCAAGGGCATGAAAATGTTCGAGGAAGGCAGGATTCTCGACAAGTACCTGGGCCAGTTCGTCGGCCGCTTGATGCGCCCAGCCCTCGGGCTCGGAATGGCCTGCCGCCTCGGCCAGCGCAACGACCAGCTGGCGCGCTGCATCGACGAACATGCCGCGCACGCGCGCGACGATCTCGTCGCTGAAGATCGATGTGTCGTCGCTGCGCAGAAGATGCCGCAGGATGGGCACGGCATTGGCCACAGCGCCGCGCGCAGCCGCGATTTCTTCCGCCAGCGGCGAAGGGATCGCGGTTGCCGAAGCGCCGGAAGATGCGGGTATGGCCATTGTCACCAGCATAAGCCTGTGCTGGTTAATTCGGAGTTAGGCGGTCGACTGTCACGCAGGCCGCCCTCCAGCGGGCAAGGCGCTCCCCGGACCATCGATGCGTGCGGTGAGAAACAGCCCCACGACCATGAGCGTTACGACCAGCGCGCGCAGCGCGAGATCGAATGGCAGAAAGATGCTGGAGAGCGCCAGCAACGTACCGACCACAAAACGATCGTTGAGCCACCAGATCCACGCCTCGTCGCCTCGTAGCCGGACAAGCAGCCGCAGCAGCAGGAACAGCACCACCGGCGGAAACCACGCGATGCCCCACGGCACGCCGATGACCGCAGGAATCTCGCTCCGCCAAGCACAAAGCGTGATGAACATGCCGTCCAGAACCCAGTCGGCCAGCTGGTCGAGCGGGGCGACGCCCGACGACGCGATCAGCGAATCCCGTTCGACCCGGGCGAGGAGCCCCGCCACCTGGTGGACCAGCCACGCCAGCGCCAGCATGGCAAAGCCCGGTCCGCACCAGCCGAACCAGCCCGCACCAGTGCCCAGCAGAGCCGTAATGACCGCGCCCAGCGCGATCACGTAGGGCCGCGTGCCGGCATGCAGCAGCGCCGGCCCCAGCGTGCGCACCACGCCTGCCGCCAGCCACAAACCTGGCGAGCGGACCTGCGCGCTGGCGGTGTGCAACCGCACCCAGCCCGGCTCTGCGCGGTGCGCTTCGGCCTCGTCGCGGATCAGGCGCCAACGACCCTGATCGAGCAGGAGTTGCGGCAGTTCACGCTGCACGATCCGCGCCTGAGAGGCGATGCGCAGCAGCGCCGAGCCGGGGTTCCAGTCCCCCGGCAAATCGCCCAGCGCGGCAATCAGCTTGCCCGGCAGCAGCATTGCGCCTGCGCCGGCATTGTTGATATCGATCCGCTCGAAGCCGAGCGGAAGGCCGGTCTCGACCGGCAGCGTCAGCACAACCGGGCCATCGCCGAGCAGACGCAGCGCATCCTCGGGCATGGCCAGCAGCCCTTCGCCCAGCACGAGCAGTTCGTCCTCGGCCGCGACCAGAGGTGCCAGTGCACGGGCCGAGGCGACTACGTGGAAGCGTGCCCCGCCCGCCTCCGCCGCATGCTGAAGCACGACGAGATCATTCGTGAGCGTTTCGGCCAGAACCACGATGCGCGAGCAGCCCAGCGCCATGGCAAGGCCCAGTTGATGGCGCAGAATCGAGCGGCCGCCGATCGGCAGCAGGCCGCGAAGACCCTGTGGCTCGCCCTGAGCGGCGTCCATCAACGACAGCAATGCGACCCGCAAGGCGGCGACCTCCCTTTGCCCTATGCTAGGGCCGCCGGGCAGCAATGCCAAGTGTGCGGGTCAAGTGTGAGGGCGAATCAGCTGGTAGGTTCGATCGAATCGAGCGCTGCGGCAATGCGGCGAAGCACGACCGGCTCTCCCGGTGCGCCCTGCAGGGCCTGATCGGCAAGCGCGATGAGCTCTTCGGCGTGGAACGTCGCGGCAAGGCTTTTCAGGCGCATGGCAGCCATTCCCCAATTGCCGTCGCACCGGGCGCGGCCCAGCAGATCAAGCTGGCGGCGGGCGGATTCGACGAAAGCGGCCCTCAGTTCGCGAAAGAGGTCCGCATCGTCACCGGTTGCCGCCGCCAGGTGGGCATCGATCGCATCGCCAAGATAAGCCATGCCAAAGGGAATATCGGCTTTGGGTTAACCCCCGCTTTAAGCGGCAGCCCCATGTGTGTTAAGGTCTCCGACATGGCCGGGGGAAGAAAGATCATCGCGATCGAAAGTGGCGCGGACGACGACGCAGCGAATGCTGCTGCCGTGCGGCTGGGCAAACGTCTGGCAAACGAAGCGCTGCTCGAGGAAGCCGATGCCGGCGCGGCGCTGGCTGCGGCGGAAGATGATGTTGCGGACAGCGGCTGGCCGATCGCGCCAACCCCGGAAGACAGTATGGCCGTTTGGGACGATGATGGAGACAACAGGCTTCCGCTCCAGCGCGAATGGCTCGGCCTTGCCATCGGCGGCGCGCTGATTGCGGCGTGGACGGCCGCTTTCGTGATGGGCAATTGGGCCGCGTTTCAGCAAGCCCAGCCCCTGAGCGTGTGGACTGCACTCGTCTCGGCGTGGTCTGCGCCGGTGCTCGTAGTGCTGGTTGCGCTCCTGCTCGTACGGCGTGGCAGCCGGCGCGAGGCCGCGCGCTTCGGCGATGCCGCGCAGATGCTGCGCATCGAATCACAGCAGCTTGAGCGCCGCCTGGCCGCAGTGAACACCGAACTTTCGCTCGCGCGCGATTTCCTGGCGGCGCAGGGCCGCGATCTCGAATCGCTGGGCCGCATTGCGGTGGAGCGGATCAGCGGCAATGCCGGGCAATTGCAGGCCCTGATCGCCAGCAACGGCGCGCAGGTTGATCGCATCGGCACGGTTTCGGACCACGCGCTGGAAAACATGGAAAAGCTGCGCGGCCAGCTGCCCGTGATCGCCAATTCGGCGAAGGACGTCACCAACACCATCGCGAACGCCGGGCGCACGGCGCATGCCCAGCTGGAAGACCTCGTCGCCGGGTTCCAGCGGCTCAACGAATTCGGCCTCGCCAGCGAACGGCAGGTCGGCACGGTGCGCGAATCCGTCGATGCAGCCCTTGCGGCCTTCGAGGAAAGCGCGGCGCGGATCACCCAGATCAGCGTGACGCGCTTCGCAGCCCTGGAAGAAGGCGCCGAAGCGCATCGCCAGCGCCTCGATGCCGAAGAGATCGCTGCGCTCGCCGCCATCCGCACCCGCGCCGAAACGCTCCACGAAGAGCTTGCCCGCCAGCGCGAGGCGATCATCCGCAGCGAGGAAGACACCCTTTCCGCGCTCGGCGCGCGCTTTGCCGCCATGCGCGCGGAAAGCGGCGCGTTCAGCCGCTCGCTGAGCAGCGCCGAAGACACCGCGCTGCGCCAGTTTGCCGAGCGTTCGGAGACACAGCTGGCGGCCTTGCGCCATGCCATCGAAACGCTCGGCAGCGATCACGAAGCGCTGATCTCCGCCTCGCGGGATCGGCTTGCCGCGTTCGAGGCCAATGCCACCGATCTCACCCGTCGCCTTGCCGAGGATGCGACCTTGCTCGACGAGCAGCTCGCCGCCCGGCGCGCGAATCTCGAAGTCGCCTCGGCCGAGCAGCGCGCCGCGCTCACCCAGAGCCTCAGCGATCTCGACAGCGCGATCCGCGAACGCCGTTCCGCGATGGCCGCTGCCGGGGCCGAAGCGGCCGAGGCACTTGCCCGCAAGCTTGCCGATCTCGATACCGCCGTCGAAGCGCAGCGCCAGCGCCAGTTGGAAGAAGCGCGCGCGCTGGGCCAGCAGTGCGAGGCGATTGCCGCGCAAGTCGCGGGCTTCAGCGCGACCCTCAAGCTCTCCGGCGAAACCGGCGATGCCGCTGCGACGACCATCGACCGCGCGCAGGCTGCCCTCAATCAGCACCTTGTGGACATGCGCCAGGCTCTGAATGGCACCGACGGGCAGCTCGGCACGCTGACCGATTCGGCGGTGCGGCTGCTTGAGCTCATCCAGGCGGGCAGCGACCACGCCGGGACGGCGCTTCCCGCTGCGCTGGGCCGCGCCGAAGCCGGGCTTGGCGCATTCGAAAACCGGGTCGAACAGATGCGCGCTGCGCTTGGCGAGGCAGGCGAGACTGGCCGCGCCCTGTCGCAGGACGCGGAAAACACGCGCAGCAGCCTGAAGGCCGCGATGGCGGACGCAGCGCGCATGCAGAAGACGCTTGCCGCGCAGGCCGCCGAACAGGAAGCGCGCCTTGGCGAACTGCGCGCGCTTCTCGCCGCAGCGCGAGAAGACAGCGAGGCGCTTTCGCAGGATATCGACGGGCAGCTTTCGGCATCCATCGTCCGCGTGTTGCAGGGCCGCGGCGCCGAACTGGTGGCCCGGCTCGAAGAAGCGATCGACAGCGCTGCTGCCGCAAGCCGCGAGACCGCGATCCAGATGCGCGACCAGCTCGCCAAGGTCGACGAACTGGCCGGCAATCTCGAAAACCGGGTCGCCCGCGCGCGCGAACGCGCCGAGGAGCAAGTCGACAATGATTTCGCGCGCCGCACCGCACTGATTACCGAATCGCTCAATTCCACCGCGATCGACATCACCAAGGTGCTCTCTGCCGACGTTTCGGAAACCGCCTGGGCCTCGTACCTGCGCGGCGACCGCGGCATCTTCACCCGCCGCGCGGTCAGCCTGCTCGAGAGCAGCGAAGCCCGCGCGGTGCAGCAGCACTACGAGAGCGACACCGAGTTCCGCGGCCACGTGAACCGCTACGTCCACGATTTCGAGGCGATGCTGCGCCAGCTGCTCTCGACCCGTGACGGCCATGCGCTGGGCGTGACGCTGCTCTCCTCCGATATGGGCAAGCTCTACGTGGCGCTCGCGCAGGGGATCGAGCGGCTGCGGACGTAAGGGCGATGGTTGGGTAGCATGGCCACCAACCGCTGGCGTAAATACAGGGTCTCGGCCTTGCAGCTTTTTTCGCCCGTTTTGGCGGCCGCTCTACTCCTTGGCGCGCCGCCTGCTACCGCAGATGAAGTCCCCAAACAGGTCGCCGCGTTGCTTCCTGCCGGTTTTGGTGTGCTTACATCGGCCAGATCTATGGTTGGTCCCCGCACTTTCTACTTCGTGGCTTTGCGATCTAGCCGTGAGAAAGACAGTCGTGATTATCTGACGGAGGCTGGTCCAGCTCCGGATCGCCCGTTGCTGATTTTCGAGCTTCGTCCCGATGGTCGGGTCGTCCTGGTCGGCAGAAACGACAAGGTGGTGGACACCGCCGATGGTGCAGGCCTGCGCGGTCAAGGCTGCGATCCCTTCGAGGATGGCCACATCTCAGTGAAGGGTCCATTCTTCACCGTCGAGAATGGAGTGGCATGTGGCGGCGCACACTGGACTGACTTCATCACGTTTCGGTTCGTGCCTGAGGCTGGGGGGTTCGTTTTCGACAACGAGCGGTTCCAGTCATGGAAGCTCAATCCAAGCAATGATCCGGATGCAGAGGCTCTTGTTCGCGACACCAGCAAAGTTTGGCGTGCGACTAAGATCAAGCCGCTGGCATTTTCCCGCTGGCGGCCCTCGAACTGACTGCGCCCTACAGCCTCTTCCACATCAGCGTTTCATCCACATAGCTGCCATCGCCGCGCCGCACTGAATCGGGTTCCCTGGCATAGACCTCATAGCCGTGGCGTTCGTAGAGCGTCTGGGCGCGCGGGTTGTCGGCCATCAGGGTCAGTTGCAGCTGGCGCAGGCCGAGTTCGCGGGCCTTGGCTTCGAGCTGTTCCAGTATGCCCGCCGCAGCGCCCGAGCCGCGTGCGGCGGGCACGGCATACATGCCCCAGACGAGGCCCTTGTGATCGAGCTTGGCGCCCGCGACGCGCGTGAGGCCGCCGACGGCAAGCCATTCATCGCCCTGCACCACAGCATAGACATGATCGCGGGCCAGTCGCTCGCGCCAGGCCGCCACGCCGATGGCATCGTCGTCCACGCCTGCGCCGCGAAAGCTCATCGCTTCTGCTTCAAACATGATCTGGCGCAGCGCGAGAAAGCGCGCGGTGTCGTCGGGGCCGAGTTGCACGAGTTCCATGGGGCGGTCGCCTAACGGCGGCTCGCGGCGCAATTGTGGCGTGCGCGGCTTCAATGGAAATCGCGCGATTTCGGGATCACGCGGACATTGCGCGGATGGCTGCGAGCGGGCGGCGGGACACGGCCGGGCACCGGACGGTTGACCTCGTCGGCGCGCGCCATCGCAGGCTGCAGTGCATCGTCGGAGAGCCGCGCCAGCCCCTCGCTCGCATCCGTCAGGTGCTGGGCGATCACGTGGATCACCTCGTCGTCGTATTCGACCCGCCCGCGCACTTCCATCAGCCGCGCGCCCATCACCACGCTGCGCTGCTTCTCCTTCAGATCGGGCCAGATCACGAGGTTGATCACCCCCGTCTCGTCCTCCAGCGTGATGAAGCACACGCCCTTGGCACTGCCCGGCTGCTGGCGCACCAGCACCACGCCCGCCACCCGCACCATCGAGCGTACCTTGCGGTCGCGCAGGTCCGCCGCGCGCACAAAGCCGCGCTCGGCCAGCTCGGCGCGCAGGAAAGCCATGGGGTGCGCCTTCAGCGAGAGCCGCTGCGTCTGGTAATCGGCGACGACTTCCTCCGAGAGCGGCATGACCGGCAGGCGGGTCCGCGCCCGCTCCTCCCCCTCCTCGCGCGCGTCGGCGGCGGCGAACAGCGGCAGGGCATTGGCGGCAACAAGGCTGCGCGCATCCCACAGCGCCTGCCGCCGGGGCAGACCCATCGAGCCAAACGCATCCGCCGCCGCAAGCCGCTCGATCACCGCCGGCGAAAGCCCGGCGCGTGTCTTGAGCGCGGCCACATCCTCGAACCGCCCCCCCGCCTCGCGCGCGGAAACGAGCGCGGCGGCGACGTGTTCGGGCAGGCCATCGATCTGCCGGAGGCCGAGGCGGAGGGCCATTTTGGGTTCGCGCAGAGGCGCGGAGGCGCGGAGAGCGGAAGAAGGATTGGGTTCGCGCAGAGATCGCAGTGACCGCAGAGATTCAAGAGAAGGCGGCGAAGCCGCTTTTGATCCTGACGGCCTATCAAATTCACTTTCTGCCTGCGGCGCACGCAAGCTCTCTGCGATCTCTGCGGTCTCTGCGCGAAATATTTCCCTTCTCCGCGCCTCTGCGCCTCTGCGCGAAACATCCTCGTCCAAGGCTTCCAAAGTGCAATCCCACATCGAATGATTCACATCGATCGGCAGCACCGTGACCCTATGCTCCACCGCATCGCGCACGATCTGCGCCGGCGCATAAAAGCCCATCGGCTGCGAATTGAGCAACCCGCAGGCAAACGCTGCCGGATAGTGGCACTTGAGCCAGCTCGAAACATAGACGAGGTGCGCGAAGCTCGCCGCGTGGCTTTCGGGAAAGCCGTATTCGCCAAAGCCCCGGATCTGGTTGAAGCAGCGCTGCGCGAAATCGCGGTCGTAGCCACGCTGGGTCATGCGCTCGACCATCATGTCCTGCAGTTCATCGACCATGCCGCGGCGGCGGAAGGTGGCCATGGCCTTGCGCAGGCGGTTGGCTTCCGCGCCGGTGAACTTGGCCGCATCGAGCGCGATCTTCATCGCCTGTTCCTGAAAGATCGGCACGCCGAGCGTACGCGCGAGGATCGAGGTCAGTTCATCCGGCGGGCCAAAGGCGGGGCCGGGCGCCGGGATGCTGACGGCCTCCTCCCCCCGCCGCCGCCTCAGGTAAGGGTGCACCATGTCGCCCTGGATCGGCCCCGGGCGCACAATCGCAACCTGAATGACCAGATCGTAGAACTCGCGCGGGCGCAGGCGCGGCAGCATGTTCATCTGCGCGCGGCTCTCCACCTGGAACACCCCCAGCGAATCGCCCTTGCGCAGCATGGCGTAAGTCTCCGGGTCCTCACGCGGCACGGTGGCGAGCGTGAGATCGCGGCCATGGTGTTCGCCCAAGAGATCGAGGCACTTGCGGATGCAGGTCAGCATGCCCAGCGCCAGCACATCGACCTTGAGGATGCCCAAGGCGTCGATATCGTCCTTGTCCCATTCGATGAAGCTGCGGTCCGCCATCGCGCCATTGCCGATCGGCACGGTCTCGGTCAGCGGGCCTTGCGTGAGGATAAAACCGCCGACATGCTGCGAGAGATGGCGCGGCATGCCAATCATCTGCTCGGTCAACTTCAGAACTCGCTTGAGGTGCGGATCGGTAAGGTCGAGCCCCGCCTGCGTGACGTTCTTCTCGGCAATCTCCCCCCCCCAGCCGCCCCAGACGGTGCGCGCGAGGACGGCGGTGACATCTTCGGTGAGGCCCATGGCTTTCCCCACTTCGCGGATCGCCATGCGCGGGCGGTAGTGGATCACCGTCGCGCAGAGCCCGGCGCGCTGCCGACCATAGCGGCGGTAGATGTACTGGATCACTTCCTCGCGCCGCTCGTGCTCGAAATCGACGTCGATATCGGGCGGCTCGTTGCGATCCTCGGAAATGAAGCGGTCGAACAGCAAGGCATGGCGTGCGGGGTCTACTGCGGTGATGCCGAGGCAATAGCAGACAGCCGAATTGGCCGCCGAACCGCGCCCCTGACACAGGATTGGTGGATCCTGATTACGCGCGAAATCAACGATATCCTTGATGGTCAGAAAGTAAGTTGCGAGCTTCAGTTTGCCGATGAGCGAAAGTTCGCGCGCAAGCGTATCGCGCACGCTGTCCGGCACGCCGGAAGGATAGCGCTCCGCTGCGCCGAGCCAAGTCTGCTCCTCCAGCCAGCCGTGCGGATCGCGGCCCTCGGGGCAGATTTCCTCCGGATATTCGTAGCGCAGTTCATCGAGGCTGAAGGTGCAAGCATCGGCAAGCTCGCGCGCGGCGGTGATGGCGTGGGGCCAGCGTTCGAACAGGCGCACCATCTCGGCCGGGGATTTCAGGTGCCGCTCGGCATTGGGGTGGAGCAGATGCCCGGCACGCGCGACGGTGGTCTTGTGGCGGATAGCCGTCATCACATCCTGCAAGGGCCGCCGCGCCGCTTCGTGATAGAGCACGTCGCCCGTGGCAAGGAGGCCGAGGCCATGCGCCCCCGCCAGCGCATCGAGCGCGCTGATCCGCGCGATATCGTCGCCGCTGTAGAGATAGCTCGCCGCAAGATGGCGCATGGTGGGCAGGCTGTGGACAAGATGGGGGACAAGCGCGGCAAAAGGCAGGGATAGCGTGCTCCCCTCCCGCTGGCGGGAGTTCCCTTCCATTCCCCCCTCCCGCATGCGGGAGGGGTCGGGGGTGGGCTGTTCAAGCGCTGCGTCTGCCGCTTGCCCACCCCTAGCTCCTCCCGCCAGCGGGAGGGGGACAACGTTGCTCTCCACTTCGATGGTGAAGTGCGCATCCAGATCGCGCGGGGGGATCAGCACGAGGTGGACGCCTTCCGCATGTGCCGCCAGCAGCGCGAGGTCGATCTCGCAGACCCCCTTGGCCTGCCATTCGCCATCGAGCCGCGCCATGCGTCCGGCGGAAATAAGGCGGCACAGGCGGCCATAGGCGGCGCGGGTCTCCGGATAGGCGAGGAAGGCGAGCCCCTCGACCGTCTCGATCCGGCAGCCGATCACGGGCCGCACGCCCAGCGCCTTGGCCTCGCCATGAATGCGCACCACGCCCGCCATCGAATTGGCATCCGCTACGCCCATGGCATCGTAGCCCAGCCGGTGCGCGGCGAGCACGAGATCGACCGGATCGGACGCCCCGCGCAGGAACGAGAAGCAGGTGGCAAGCCCGAGTTCGACAAACGGCGCCCGAGGCGGCAGGGTTACCCCCTCCTCCTCGGGCGCGACATGGCGGCGCGCCGGGGTGAGCGGTATGTCAGGCACAAAGCCCCTGCAGGAACCATTCGGGCGCGCCGCCGCGGCCATCGCCGGCAAGGCCGTGGCGGTAGATCCAGTAGCGGCGGCCCGTGCTATCCTCGATGCGGTAGTAATCGCGCAGCCGCACCGTGGAGCGTTCGCGCCACCATTCCGGCGCGATCCGCTCCGGCCCTTCGGCGCGGGCGATCTCGTGCACCCCGCCCCTCCAGCGGAACAGGCGGGGAAGCCCGTCGGGCGCTTCGTAGATCACCGCGATGGGTTCGGGCCGATCGAGCAGCTTCAGGGGCCGTTCGTGGAAGGCGAAGTCTTCCTGAAGGCCGGGCAGCGGCTCCAGCGGCGGAGCCCAGCGCTGCGCGCGTTCGGGCAGGTGGCTGGCGCGCGGCACGGGGCGGCGCACGGCCTCCGCGCCCAGCCGCACGGTCAGCCGATCAATGCAAGCGGCGAGGCTGGTGCCGTGGCGCTCTGCGGCGGCATCAAGCTCGGCCTGCGCGAGCGCCAGCGGCTCGGTCCACGGCGCGCTGAGCCGGACAAGCTCGATCCCGAAGCCCGCATCGAGATCATCGAGCCGCGCGGCGAACAGGCGGCAGACATGCGCGGGATCGCGCGTGGCCGCCGCCATTTCCAGCCGCCGCACCACGACGTCTCCATCGACCTTCCACGCCGCCATCTCGAGCCGCCGCGCGCCCTCCCCGCGTCCTTCAAGCGCGCGTGCCATGTCTTCGGCGAGATCGGCGAGCACGCGGTCGAGCAGCGGGCGGTGGCGGATGGGTTCCATCAGGCGGCGCTGCACCATCGGCTGCTCCAGACTGACCACCGGCAGCAGCGGTTCGGGCACGCGGCCGAGCAGCTGATCGAGCCGCACCAGCGGGTTCGCGCCGGGCGAGCGGCGGTTGCGGAAGCGCCGGGCCAGCGCCTCGCGCCCGATCCCGGCAAGATCGCCCAGCCGCTTGAGCCCGAGGCGGCGCAGGAGGAGCAGCACATCGTCATCCAGCCGCAAGGCCGCGACGGGAAGCGCGGCGAGGCGGTCCATGAGATCATCCCCGGCTTCGAGGATCGCGCCCTCCGGCCCGAAATGCGCGAGCGCCCAGGCCGCGCCCGCCGTCGGCGCGATCGCGGCGCGCGCCACGAGACCGCGCCCCCGCAGCTGCGCGCGTGCGTCCGCCAGCAGCATGGCCTCCCCGCCGAACAAGTGCGCGGCACCGGTGGTGTCGACGATGAGGCCATCGGGCGGATCGAGCGCGCTCCACGGCCCCCAGCGCTGCGCCCAGAGCGCGAGATGTTCGAGGAACGCAAGGTCCCCCGCCGGATCGGCCGGACGCACGGCCAATGCGGGGCAAAGCGCCCGCGCATCCGCCAGCATCGCCTGCGCGCGCACGCCATCAGCCATGGCGGCGGGATTGGCGGCGGCAATGCGGGGCCCGTGCGCCGTTTCGGCAATCAGCGCGAGCGGTGCGGCGTCACTGCCCTCTCCCCGCGCGCAGCCTTCAGCCAGCCGCCAGCGATCGAGCGCCAGGTCCGCGCACCAGATCGCCATGATCCGGCGTGTCAGAACCGGCGGGCTCGGCGGCGAGAGCGGTGTCTTCATCGCGCAAGGTCCAGTGTCCGGGTTGAAAGGTGTGGGCGCGGAACAGTTCCGCGTTCCATGTCGCGCGGCCCGGCGCCTGCGGGTTCCAGCGCGGCTGGGGTGAGGCGGCGGCAGCCACGCGCCAGCGCATCCGCGCCGAGCCGAGATCGCTGCGCGCATCCAGCCGCACCAGCCAGAGCGCGGTGCCGTGCTTTTCCGCCGCGAGGCTGAGGCGGCGCGAGGCAGTGAAATCGAGCGCGCGCGGATTGCCCGCAATTTCCCCGATCACGAAAGCGAGATCACGGCAGCGCAGCCCTTCTTCCAGCGCGAAGAGCGCATCTTCCGGCGTCGCGGCGGCAACATGGATCAGGCGGTGGCGCAGATGCGGCGGGAGGCCCGGGCGATAGGGTCGGCCCGAGAGCCGCAGTGCCGCCTTGTCCTGAACCCATAGCCAGGGGCGCTGATCCTCTGCATCGGTGCAAAGAGCATCCCGAGCCAAGGCCAGCGCGAGGGCTGCCCCGCTCGCTTCCCCGGCTGGCGCAAACACTTCAGCATGACGGCACCCGGTGGCCAGCCCCGGCCGCCAGCGCGCCGATTTGGCACCGGAAAGCACACGAGAGACAGAACCACGGCGCAAGCCTGCGGCCAGCGGCGGGGAGAGAACATGGATCTGGGACGAGGCTTCGATTCGGCTCATGTTCCCATTATGTTCTTATTTGTTCGCCATGCAAGCACCTCCCCGCGCGCGCCACACTTTCGTGCAAAAGGGCCTTTCCATGCAAAAGGGCCGCCTCCCGGTGGGGAAGCGGCCCTCCTGTATGGCGATTGCCCGCCCTTGTCAGACGATGGGCGGCACCGACTGCGGCGGAATGTCCGCGTCCGTCTCATGCACTTCCACCGTGCCGCGCCCGACATGGCTGCGGCTGCGGCTGTAGGTGTAGTAGACAAAGAGGCCGATCACCGCCCAGCCAAAGAACAGCAGGATCGTCTCATGCGAGAGGCTGAGGAACAGGTAGACGCAGCCCGCGATCGAGATCGGCGCGACCACCGCCACCGCCGGCGTGCGGAACGGGCGGTGCCGCTTGGCATCGGTCCGGCGCAGCACCAGCACCGCGATCGAAACCGCAGCAAAGGCGAAGAGCGTGCCCGAGTTGGACACGTCGGCCAGCAGACCCACGGGGAAGAAGGCGGCAAACAGCGCCACGAACACGCCGGTGAGCATCGTGATCACGTGCGGGGTGTGGAACTTGGGGTGGATGCGCGAGAAGAACTCGGGCAGCAGCCCGTCGCGGCTCATCACGAAGAAGATGCGGGTCTGGCCGAACATCATCATCAGGATCACCGAGGGCAGCGCCAGAATGGCTGCGGCACCGACCAGCCAGCCGACGAAGGGATAGCCGACCGAGCGCAGCGTCCAGGCCAGCGCCTCCTTCGAGCAGACCACTGCGTTGTCCTGAACGGCGGCGCAAGCGGCCGAGAGAGCGGGCGTGCCGGGTGAGAGCACCTCACCCGCCGGACCGAACATCGGCTGCGCGCCGACAGTGCCGATCACACCGGCAGCAACGAGCATGTAGAACACGGTGCAGATGCCTAGGCTGCCGATCAGGCCGATGGGCATGTTGCGCTGCGGGTTCTTGGTTTCCTCCGCCGCGGTCGAAACCGCATCGAAGCCCACGTAGGCAAAGAAGATCGAAGCCGCCGCGCCCGAAATGCCGGCAAAGCCAAGCGGCGCGAAGGGCACGAACTTGCCCGACTGGATCACCGGCAGGGTCAGCACCACGAACATCGACAGTGCCGCGATCTTGATCGCCACCAGCACCGCGTTGACCGTGGCGCTTTCCTTGGTGCCGAGCACGAGGAGCCCCGTGATCACCGCCGCGATCGACATCGCCGGCAGATTGATGATCCCGCCATCAAACGGCCCGCGCACGAATTCCAGCGGCACGGCTATATGGAAACTGTGCTGCACGAACCCGATCATGTAGCCCGACCAGCCGACCGAGACCGCACCTGCCGCAATCGCATATTCGAGGATCAGCGCCCAGCCGACCATCCACGCGACCAGTTCGCCCATAACGGCGTAGCTGTAGGTATAGGCCGAGCCCGAAACCGGCACCATCGCGGCCATTTCCGCGTAGCACAGCGCCGCCACCGCGCAGACGAATCCGGCAATGATGAAGCTGACCATCATGCCGGGGCCCGCCTTCTGCGCGGCTTCGGCGGTCAGCACGAAAATGCCGGTGCCGATCACGGCGCCGACGCCGAGCATGGTCAATTGGAACGCGCCGAGCGATCGATGGAGCGATTTCTTCTCGGCAGTTGCAAGAATAGCGTCGAGTGGTTTGACGCGACCGAACATTGATTTCTCCCGCCTTGGTCCGTCAGCCGATTGCGCCCTTTTCACCCATTGCGCGGGCGCGACTGCCGGTCACCAGGTTTGCTACTTTTATTGCTAGCGCCGAGGACCGCCGCCGCAAAGCGCTTTTTCCCCAACCCTGTGCACCGGGGCGGAACAACCAAGGCCCGAAACGGACCCGCCTTGCGGCTTTTCGGCTTTGGTCTAAAAGCGCGAGGCCCAGCGACAGGGAACCTGCCAGAGGAGTATTCGGCATGTCCACGACCTACGTCCTCGACACCGCCACCAGCCGCGCGCACCCCACGCCGGCGCCGATGAAGCGGCTCAACATTCCCGGCATCCGCCAGCGCAAGGTGGATGGAGTGACCGAGCAGCCGGTGGTGATGCTCACCGCCTATACCGCGCGGCAGGCCCAATTGCTCGATGCGCATTGCGATCTGCTGCTGGTGGGGGATTCGCTCGGCCAGGTCATCTATGGCCTGCCTTCCAGCGTGCCCGTCACGCTCGACATGATGTGCGCGCATGGCGCTGCAGTCGTGCGCGGATCGTATCATGCAGCGGTCGTGGTCGACATGCCCTTCGGCGCCTACGAGCGCTCGTCCGAGCAGGCCTTCGAGAGCGCCTCGCGACTGCTAAAGGAAACCGGCTGCGATGCGGTGAAGCTCGAAGGCGGCGTGGCGATGGCCGAGACCGTGGCGTTTCTTGTCGCGCGCGGCATTCCGGTGATGGGCCACGTCGGCCTCACCCCGCAGGCGGTCAACGTGCTCGGCGGCTATAACGCACGCGGACGCAGCGCGGCGGAAGCCGAGAAGATCGTCGGGGACGCACGCGCAATTGCCGAGGCCGGGGCCTTTGCCATCGTCGTCGAAGGCGTGGTCGAACCGCTGGCCATCCAGATCACCCAGGCCGTGCCCTGCCCCACCATCGGCATCGGCGCTTCGGCGCAGTGCGACGGCCAGGTGCTGGTTACGGACGACATGCTCGGCATGTTCGAGCGCACCCCGCGCTTCGTGAAGATCTACGAGCACCTTGCCGAGACGATTTCCGCCGCCGCCGCGACTTATGCCGCCGAAGTGCGCGCTCGCACTTTTCCGGGGGTGGAACAGACGTATCAGCCGAAGTAAGAGGCACTGCGCCGCTATTATGCGGCCATGACGGGACCCCAAATTGCTCAAGAACTTCGGCGGCTCGATCGCCTTCACGCTTGTCTGCCTCGCGCTGGCGGCCGCCTACGGCTGGTTCCAGACCGCATCCGTGCCTGCAACGCTCGCGATGCTGTGGATCGTGATCATGCTTTCGGTGCTCGAGATCTCGCTCTCGTTTGACAACGCCGTGGTCAACGCAGTGGTGCTCGGGGAAATGGACCCGGTGTGGCAACGCCGCTTCCTCACATGGGGCATGGTGATCGCGGTGTTCGGCATGCGCATCGTGTTTCCGGTGGCGATCGTGGCGATTGCATCGGGCATCGGGCCGGTCGAAGCGGTCCGCATCTCGCTGACCGAACCGAAGCGCTACGAGGAAATCGTCTCCAGCGCGCATGTCGGCATCGCGGGCTTCGGCGGGGCGTTCCTCGCCATGGTCGGCCTCTCGTTCTTTTTCGATGGCGACAAGGACGTCCACTGGATCAGCTGGATCGAAACCCGCCTGGCCCGTTTCGCCGATATCAAGGCAGCGGAAATCGCCATCCTGCTGGTCGCGGTCTACGGCATTTCGCTGCTGCTGCCCCCTGACGAAGCGCTGACTTTCCTGGGCGCAAGCGCGCTGGGCATCGTGACGTTCATCGCGGTCGAGGCAATCGGCACGCTGCTTGAAATGCAGGAAGCGGCGCAGAAGGCGGCGGGCCAGGTCGTGCGTTCAGGGCTCGGCGGTTTTCTCTATCTCAACGTGCTCGATGCCTCGTTCAGCTTTGACGGGGTGATCGGAGCCTTCGCGCTGTCCAACAACATGGTGGTCATCGCGCTCGGCCTATCCATCGGCGCGATGTTCGTGCGCTCGCTCACGCTGCTGCTGGTCAAGCAAGGGACGCTGGCGGAATACCGCTATCTTGAGCACGGCGCCTTCTGGGCAATCGTGGCGCTGGCCGCGATCATGCTGATCTCGGCGCATGTGGAGATCCCGGAAACGGTGACCGGCCTGATCGGTGCGGTGCTGATCGGGCTCTCGCTGTGGTGGTCGGTACGCCACAACCGCCGGTTCCCCGATTGCGAGATCGAGGACGCGCTGCGGGCGGAGTAGGACGCGTAAGGAAAGTGGTTCGCGCAGAGGCGCAGTCGCGCGGAGAGAAAGAGAATCTCGCGCAGAGCTCGCAGAGACCGCAAAGAGGCTGCGTGGGCCGCAGGCAGATTTGGAGTTTGAAGGACCGTCCAAAGTTGAAGCGACTTCGCCATCAACCATTTAGTCTCTGCGGTCTCTGCGAACTCTGCGCGAACCGCCTTCTTCTTCCCTCCGCGCCTCCGCGCCTCCGCGCGAACCCAATTCACTCCAGCGGCGCAGACGCCAGCTTCGGTGCCGGAGCCGGCGTACCCATGAAGCGCGGTGCGGGTGCGGGCATCGTCATTCCGCCATCCTCCACGAACGTGCTGCGCGCCGCATTGTGCGGGTGGTGCGGCGCTTCCTTGAGGCTCAGGACGGGCGCGAAGCAGATGTCCGTGCCGTCCATAATCGCTTCCCACTCCGCACGGCTCTTCGTCGCGACCATGGCGACGACCTTGGCTTTGAGCGCCGGCCAGGCCGACTGGTCGTGCTGCGCGGCAAAGGCGGGATCGGCGCCGAGGCCGCTCTTTTCCATCAGCAGCGCGTAGAACTGCGGCTCGATCGAACCCAGCGCGATCCACTTGCCATCGCTGGTCTGGTAGGTGTCGTAGAAATGCGCGCCGCCGTCGAGCAGGTTGACCCCGCGCTCGTCTTTCCACTGGCCATTGCCGAAGAACGTCCATGTCATCGCCGAAAGGACCGCTGCGCCGTCGACCATGGCGCAATCGATCACCTGACCCTTGCCGGTCCGCTGCGCCGAAAGCACGCCCGCCAGTACGCCGAACGCCATGACCATCCCGCCGCCGCCAAAATCGCCCACCGCATTGACCGGGAATTGCGGCTTGCCGCCTGCCTGGCCATACGTGTGAAGCGCACCGGCGAGTGCGATGTAGTTGATATCATGGCCTGCCAGCGGTGCCATCGGGCCATCCTGCCCCCAGCCGGTCATCCGGCCATAGACGAGGCGCGGATTGTCGGCGAGGAGCACGTCCGGCCCCAGCCCCAGCCGCTCCATCACACCCGGACGGTAGCCTTCGATGATTGCATCCGCGTCCTTCACCAGTTCGCGGATGCGGGCGATCGCGGCGGGGTCCTTGAGATCGAGTTCGATCCGCACGCGGTTGCGGTTGAGGATATCGCGGTTGCCCTGATCCCCCACCCGCGCGCCCTTGCTCGGACGGTCGATGCGGATCACCCGCGCGCCGTGATCGGCGAGCATCATGCAGGCGAAGGGTCCGGGTCCGATCCCCGCGAATTCGAGAACCGTCAAACCTTCCAGCGCACCAGCCATCACTCACCCCGTCTGCTTTAACCGATCGATTGAAAAGAGGTTTGCCCCGCGATTGCCTCGCTGTCGAGACTTATTGCACCGGCTGGGGCTGACCGCGCGCGGCAAGGGCCCGCGAAATCGCCAGATAGGCATCGCGGCGGGGTTCCCTTGCCCAGGCGGCGGCGAGCAGCTTCATCGCCAGCAGGCTCTGGGGGTTCTGGGCCAGATAGCGGGAGGTCATGGAATCGGCATCACGCGTGCGGCCGAGCGCGCGCAGGGTGGCATCCATGCGCCGCAGCACCGGCTCGTTGAAGCGGATCGATGCGCCGTTCTGATAATCCACAAGTGCGCCCGCCGCATCACCGCGCATGGTCCGCACGTCTCCGGCAAGGAGGTGCGCTTCGGCCGCGCCGGGATTGGCATCGCGCAGACGGTCCGCCGCCGCCTGCGCCTCGTCATTGCGGCCGTCCTTCAGCAACGCGCGGATATAGGGCACCGCCGTCTGCGCCCGGTTCGGCGCATCGGCATAGGCACCGCCCAGCACGGCTGCGGTGAATTCGGTGGGCAGCGGCACCGGACCGTGAGCCACAGGGTGCGCCGCACGCGCAAAAAGCGCCTCGGCACGGGCCTTGTTGCCCAGCCGCTGCCAACTCGTACCGACCAGACGCAGCGTATAAGGCGGCGCGGTCGCCTGCATGGCATCCTTGTCGAAGCGGCCCAGCAGCGGCTGATCACTGCCCTGCCGCGACATGGCGCGCAGCAGCATCTGCCGCGCCTCGAGATTGTCCGGCTGCAGGCGCACCAGCCGGTCGAACTGCTCCACCGCCACGTTGATATTGCCCGCGCGGTATTCGAGCACGCCGGTCAGCATGACGGCGGCGGGCATGTCGCGAAAGGCGTTGCCCGTACGCTGCAGGATCGTTCGAGCCAGATCGGTTTCCCCGGCGCGCGCCGCGAGCACGGCCTGCAAATAAGCGGGGCGCGGGTTCTTGGGATCGACTTGCGCCAGCTTGCGGCACACGATCAGCATTCCGCGATACGCGCCCATATCGCCCAGCGTCGCGGCATATTCGCCGAGCAGCGCCGGATCGTCGGGCCGCACCTTGAGCCCCGCCTCGAACCAGGGCAGCGCAGCGGCGAGGCCATATTGTTCGCGGATCAGCAGGCCCCGGAAGGCCAGCGCGCGAGCATTCTTGGGATCGAGCGCAACGGCGCGGTCTGCCGCCTCGATCGATTGCAGCTGCTCCCCGCCCGAGAAGCGCAGCGACGCGATGGCGACCCAGAGGTCGGAATCCCTCGGATTGGCCCTCAGCGCCGTATCGAATGCGTTCGCTGCGCCGCGCAGATCGCCCTGTGCCAGCGCGATCTGGCCGCGCACCCGCCAGCCCAGTGCTTCGGTACCGGGCGCGAAGGTCCCGCCTTCCAGCACCTTGCGCGCCTCGCTGCGGTCCCCTTCGGCCAGCAGCGCCTCGCCCAGATGCGCCCGCAGTTCGTCCTCGCGGGTGCCGCCCTTGATCGCGGCGCGCAGCATGACTTCGGCCGAGACCGGATCGCGCCGCTCGATTGCCGCCTGCGCCTTCGCACGCAAGTCATCGAGCCGCGAGGCCCCCGCTGCCGGCCCGGCCAGCAGCAAGGCCCCCACCGCAAGGCCGAGCGCCCGCTTAATGCTGAAGGTCGTACTGCTTGAGGAGATCATAGAGCGTGGGCCGGCTGATCCCCAACAGGCGCGCGGTATTGGAGATGTTGCCCTCGCTCCGCGCCAGCGCATGGCGGATCATCTTGCGGTCGGTCGCCTCGCGCGCGGACTTGAGGTTGAGCGGATTGGCCTCGTCCTCGCCCGGCTCGGCCAGATCGAGATCGGCGGCGCCCACCAGCTTGCCATCGGCCATGATCACCGCACGCTTCACCCGGTTTTCGAGTTCACGGACGTTGCCCGGCCACGTCCAGGCATCGATCGCGGCCAGCGCATCGGGCGCGAAGCCCTTGACCGAGGGGTTCATCTCCGCCGCAAAGCGCGTGAGGAAGACCTTGGCGAGCAGCGCCCCATCGCCCGGCCGTTCGGCAAGGCTCGGGATGCGCACGACGATCTCGGCGAGCCGATAAAACAAGTCCTCGCGGAACCGTCCGTCGGTGATCATCGCCTCAAGGTTCTGGTGGGTTGCGCACACGATCCGCGTGTCGACCTCGATCGAGCGCCGCCCGCCGATGCGCTCGATCGTGCGCTCCTGCAGGAAGCGCAGCAGCTTGACCTGCAGCGGGAAGGGAATGTCGCCCACTTCATCGAGGAACAGCGTGCCGCCGCTGGCCTGCTCGATCTTGCCTTCGGTGGTCTTGACCGCGCCGGTGAAGGCGCCCTTCTCGTGGCCGAACAGCTCGCTTTCGAGGAGGTTTTCGGGGATCGCCGCACAATTGATCGCAACGAACGTGCCTTGCCGGCGGGGGCTCGCTTCGTGGAGGCCGCGCGCCAGTAGTTCCTTGCCGGTGCCGCTTGCGCCCAGCAGCATGACCGAGACATTGGTCCCCGCCACACGCTCGATCGTGCGCGCGACCTTGACCATCTCGGGCGCACCGGTGATCAGGCGGCCCAGCACCTTGTTGCCTTCAGGTGCCCGCTCGGCCAACTGCCGGTTCTCCGCCTCGATGCGGTGAAGGTGCAGCGCGCGCCGCACAATCAGGCCCAGCGAATCGATATCGACCGGCTTGGCGTAGAAATCATAAGCGCCCTGGCTGATCGCCCTGAGCGCGCTTTCGCGTGCGCCGTGGCCGCTGGCGACAATCACCTTGGTATCGGGCTTCAGCGCCATGATCGCATCGAGCACGGCAAAGCCCTCGCTCGTCCCATCCGGATCGGGCGGCAGGCCGAGGTCGAGCGTTACCACCGATGGCTCTTCCGATCGCAGCAGGGCAAGCGCGGTCTGGCGGTCGCCCGCGATGAGCACCTCAAAGTCCTCGTAGGCCCACTTGAGCTGCGCCTGCAGGCCCGGATCATCCTCGACGATGAGGAGCTTGGGGAGCGCCTTTACAGCACTCGGGGGCCGGTCCTGGATCATCATGCCACCTTCTTGTCGCCCGACGTACCGTCAGGCTGTGTTTCGAGTTCGGTCGCCACCACCAGCGGCAGGCGCACCGCAAACCGGCTGCCAAGACCCTCGCGGCTCTCCACTTCGAGCCGGCCGTTCATCGCGCGTACGAGTTCGCGCGCTTCGAACGCGCCGATGCCGAAGCCGCCCGCCTTGGTCGAGACGAACGGTGTAAACAGGCGGTTGCGCACAAAGTCCGCGCTCATGCCGGAGCCGGTATCGGAAACCTCGATCACGCCGCTCAGGCCATCGAGCCGCGTCTGAAGCAGGACCGCCATGCCGGGCTGGCTAGCGTCGATCGCGTTCTGAACGAGATGCGCGAGCACTTGTTCGAGCGTCTCGCGGCTCGCCGTTACATGGCAGGGCTGGCTCTGGGTGACATAGACCGGGCACTCGCCCCCCGCCCCGCGATAGCGCGCGGCAACGGCTTCGATGACTTCGGCCGCATCAACCGCCTCCAGCCGCTGCACGCCGCCCGCCCCATAACGCGAAAGCCGCGCCAGCAGGGCGTTGAGCTTGTCAGCGGAATTGGTCAGTGTCACCAGCATGTCCTTGCGGAACGCAGGATTGTCGGCATGGCGCTCGGCATTGCGGGCGAGCAGCGCAAGCTGGCTGGCGAGGTTCTTGATGTCGTGCATCACAAAGGCGATGCGGCGGTTGAATTCATCGAACCGGCTCGATTCGAGCAGTGCGCTCTGGCCGTTGTGCTCGGCGATGTAGCTGGCCAGCTGCTGCCCCACGACGCGCAGGAGATCGAAGTCTTCCCAGTCGAGCTTGCGCGCCAGCGGCGGACGACCCAGCACGACAAGGCCGACGAGCCGATCGAAGTACAAGAGCGGCACCAGCGCCCATGCGCCATGCTCTTCCACCAGCCACTGCGGCATGAGCGCGATTTCGCCCTCGTGGTCGGTGCCGGCCCGCACTTCGTCGAGATCGACGATGAAGCCGCGCCGTTCGAAGAATTGTGCGGTATCGAGCGGCATGGCCTCGGCCGGAACCTCGATGGTCGGCCACTGCCACCGCGCTGCAAGCACCAGATCGCCGCCCTCCCCCGGGATCAGCATGAGCCCGCTGGCGCTGTCGGTAATGTCGGCCAGCGCCTGCACCACGCGCGCATGGAGCGGCAGCGCCCCCTGCCCGCCGCGCCCGATGGTGCGGGTGAAGCGCAGCCACTCGGCGCGGTAGTCATAGCGGTGCTGGAAGAAATGCTTGGCCAGCATCACGTTGAGCCAGCCGCGCAGGCGCCCTGAAGGCACCAGCGCGAGGATCACCACGGTCGTCGCAAAGGCAAAGCCCAGCTGCGCCAACTGGCTGACATTGCCGCCAAGCCACGCGACCGATTGGGCCGCCGCGACCATCAGGATCAGATAACCGCCGATCACCAGCAGCGAGAGCGACTGAAACGCCACCGACCGGCTGGGCGAAAAACGCAGCGCCGATCCGCCGCGCATCGCGCCGATCGAAACGAGCAGGATCGTGCCGATCTGCACAAGGCCGCGCAGGGCCACCATTTCGAGCGGGATGGTCCGGCCGAGATAGGCGATCGTATAGAAGTTGAGGTCGTATCCCCACATCAGGGCGAGCGCGAGCGCGGTCCAGCGCACGGCATCGCGCTGCCCGCTCAGCGCGCCAACATAGAGATTGTGCACCAGCACCAGCGCGCCCGTCGTCAGCAGCAGGCGGAACATCACCGAAAGCTGGAAGATCATCGCAACAGCTGGCAAAATCGCGGCAAAGCGGATCGCCAGCACCATGAGCACGATCTGGAACAGCTCGACCATCGCGAGCACCGCCAGCACCGGGCGCACCTGCACCACGCTGGTATGCCGGTTGTCGCGCGCGAAGAGCGAATAGACCACCGCCAACCAGCACAGATTGCGCGCCAGTTCGAACACTTGCGTCAGCGCTGCATTCGGACCGAACGAAGAGCTCAGCAGGGTCCAGGCCGTGGTTACCGTCAGCGCCGCGATCAGCGCGCGGCTGCTTTCCCTGCCGCGCCGCTGCCGGTCAGCCAGCCACACCGTGAGCAGCATCGCCGCGAACGCCGCGGCGAGGTAGCTCCACTGGCTGAGGCCGATCCATCCAAGCGGACTTTGCATGGGGGTTCCCCGCTACCGCTCAGCGCGCACCCTCGTTCCAGAGCACCACGCGTAGCGTCTGGAGGAGGATCAGGAGGTCGAGAAACGGGCTGTAGTTCTTGGCATAATAGAGATCGTATTCCAGCTTGTGGCGCGAATCCTCGATCGAGGCGCCATAAGGATAATTGATCTGCGCCCAGCCGGTGATGCCCGGCTTCACCATGTGGCGCTCGGCGTAATAGGGCAGCTTTTCCTCGAGGTCGGAGACGAACTCGGGCCGCTCCGGACGCGGGCCGACAAAGCTCATCTCGCCCTTGAGGACGGTCCAGGCCTGCGGCAGCTCGTCAATGCGCAGCTTGCGGATCATGCGGCCCACGCGGGTCACGCGCGGATCGTCCTTGGCCGCCCACTGCGCCCCTGCGGCTTCCGCATCGGTGCGCATCGAGCGCAGCTTGATCAGGCTGAAGTTCTGCCCGTAGAGCCCCACGCGGGTCTGGCGGAAGAAGGCCGGCCCCTTGCTGTCGAGCTTCACGATGATCGCGAAAAGCGCGATCACCGGCGCGGTCAGGATGAGCAGCAGGAGGCTCGCACAGATATCGAAGATCCGCTTGAAGGCGCTCGAAATCATGCGGCCCGAAGAAAACCCGTCGGAGAAGATCAGCCAGCTCGGGTTGACCGTATCGAGATCGACGCGGCCGGTCTCGCGCTCCATGAAGGTCGAGAAATCGTTGACGTGGACGCCGGTCGTCTTGATCCGAAGCAAGTCCTTGAGCGGCAGCGCATTGCGGCGCTCCTCCAGCGCAAGCACGACTTCGCTGACGCCGAGGTTCTCGACATAGCGCGTGAGATTGTGGATCGCGTTGCGGTTGATCGCTTCCTTGATCACCGGCGCGCTGTCGCTCATGCCGACGAAGCCGACGATCACGAAGCCCGCCTCCACCCGCTCACCCAGCTGGCGCAGGCGCTCAGCGCGGTCGCCCGCGCCCAGCACCAGCACGCGCCGGCGAAACACTGCCGTGCCGAGCAGGCCGCCCAGCAGGATGCGGATGAACACCAGCAGCGCCATCGCGATGAACATTGCGTAGAACAGGTTGGACCGCCACAGGGTGTGGCCCGGCAGCACGAAATAGACGACCGAAAGCGCGATGATGCCAAGGCTGATCGCCACCAGCAGCCGCGCGGTGGCATAGCGCATCGAACGCAGCGCATCCGAACCATAGACCCCGACCGCGATCATCGCGGTCTGCACCAGCCCGGCAAAAATCAGCAGTGGCATCCACCGATCCCCCACCACGCCGCCATCAATGCCGATCTGGTTCGCCCGGACCGTCCAGCCCAGTTCGCCCGATGCGATCAGCAGGATGAAATCGAGCAGTGCCAGCAGGAACACCGCGTTCGGAATGTAGAGTTTGAACAGGCGGATCATGGTGCCGCAATCATCCGTCTATGCGGCCCGGTGCGGACCTTCTCGTCGCGGTTTAGGCCCAGAGGGGTAAAGCGTCGGTAAATCTGACACCCTGTTTCGGCGTGTTAACCTTTGGATTGCCCGATTTTTCGCTGCCAGGGCGCGAGTGCCTGCCCGGAATGTCGGTGCGGCTTACAGCACAGTCATATGCAAGCACCGCACTGGCGAAGCGCTGCGAAGGCTGTCATGTTACTTGTCATGCGGGAAAAGGAACTGCGGCTCGCACTGGTCTGCTACGGCGGGATCAGCCTTGCGGTCTACATGCACGGCGTCACCAAGGAGATCTGGTACGCCACGCGCGCCAGCCGCGCGTTTCATGATGAAGCCCCTGCCGGCAGCGGTGCCGAGGCAGTCTACCGGCGCCTGCTCGAACTGCTGGAGTCTACGCGCGATCTCAGGCTGCGCATCCTTCCCGATATCATCTCGGGCGCCAGCGCGGGCGGGATCAACGGCGTATTCCTCGCGCAGGCGCTGGCCAGCGGGCAGAGCCTGGAGCCGCTGACCACGCTCTGGTTGGAGCGGGCGGACGTTGAAATCCTGCTCGATCCCGATGCCCGGCCGTGGAGCCGCTTTGCCAAGTTCTGGGCCCAGCCGCTGGTTTGGTTCCTCCTCAAGCGTCCGGGGAATGTCGTCAGCCGCACGGTGGGTTCGGCCCACACGCGCCGCGAAGTGCGCCTCAAGCTCTCGCACCTCATCCGCGCGCGCTGGTTCGCGCCGCCGTTCAGCGGAATCGGCTTCTCGCATCTCCTCGCCGAAGCCTTTGATGCGATGGCTGAAACCGGCAGCGGCAGCGCGCCCTTGCTTCCGGCCGGCCACCCGCTCGATCTGCTGGTCACAGCCACGGATTTCAACGGCCACCGCGAAGATCTGCGCCTCAACAGCCCACCGATTGTCGAGGAAAGCGAGCACCGGCTCGCCATCGGCTTTCGCCGCAATGCCTCCGCAGGTGCGGGCGAAGACATTGCCGAGCGCGCCGAACTCGTGTTCGCCGCCCGCTCGACCGCCAGCTTTCCCGGCGCATTCCCCCCGCTCATGCTCGCGGAAATGGACCGGCTGACCACCGAGCGCGGCCTTGCCTGGCACGGCCGGGAGGCCTTCCTCAAGCGGGTGATGCCCAGCCGCTGGAAGCGCGGCCAGCTTGGCGAAGTCGCGCTGGTCGATGGTGCGGTGCTGGTCAACCGGCCGTTTGCCCCGGCCATGGCTGTGCTGCGCGACCGGCCCGCGCAGCGCGAGGTCGATCGGCGGTTCGTCTACATCGATCCCAGCCCGGCCCGCACGCCCATGCCCGACCATATGGAGCGATCGGTCGGCTTCTTCTCGGCCATCTTCGGCTCGCTTTCGTCGATCCCGCGCGAACAGCCGATCCGCGACAACCTTGAGGCACTGGAGGCCCAATCGCGCGAACGAGCGCGGCTGCGGATGATCGTCGATACCCTGCGCGGTGAGATCGATACGGCGGTGGAGCGCCTGTTCGGCTATACCTTCTTCTTCGATCAACCCACGCTCAAACGCCTGACCGCATGGCGCGCCAAAGCCCAGCAAGCAGCGGCCGAGCAGGCCGGCTTCGCCTTCCACGGCTATGCGCAGGTCAAGCTCGCCGGCGTCGTCGCATCGCTCGCGCTGGTGATCGAGGAAGCGATGATCGAAGCCCCGCCACGCGGCGCGGTCGAGGCTGAACTCTGGGCGCATCTCGCCACGCTCGGCTTCGACCGGCTCGCGCAGGCCAGGGGCGGCGCCACGAACGAGGCCATCGCCTTTTTCCGCGCGCACGATCTTGGCTTCCGCATCCGCCGCCTGAAGCTGCTCGCCCGCCGCCTCACGCAGGATTGGGACGATGCCGAAGGGATCAGCCCTGCCGAGCGCGAGACCGCACGCGACATGGTCTACCGCGCACAAGCGCTCTATCAGGCCAAGCAGACTGCGGCTGGATTGGGCGAGGACTTCGCGGCCGTCGCCGCCAGCGCGCTCGCCCGCCCCGCCGAAGTGCTTGCCGCCATCGCCGCCCGGCGCGATCTCACCGGGATCGACCTTGCCGTCGATGCGATGATTGTCGAAGGCCTCGCCGCGATGAGCAAGCCGCTGCGCCGGCGCTTCCTCTACGCCTACCTCGGCTTCCCGTTCTACGATGTAGCCACCCTGCCATTGCTGCAGGGCGAGGGCATGGGCGAATTCGATCCCGTGAAGGTCGACCGGATTTCGCCCGAAGACGCTTTGTCGATCCGCACCGGGGGCACCTACGCCTGCCTGAAGGGCGTCGAATTCTTCCACTTCGGCGCCTTCTTCGCGCGCGCCTACCGCGAGAACGACTACCTCTGGGGCCGCCTCCACGGTGCCGAGCGCACGGTGGACCTGATCGCCTCGACCGCCGAACCGTCGCTCCCGCCCGGCATGATCCGCGCCTTCAAGCGCGACGTTTTCCTCGCGATCCTCGATGAGGAAAAGCCGCGCCTGACCGCCGAGCCCGGCATGGTGGATGGCGTGATCGCCGAAGTGAACGCGATGTTTGCGAGCGGTTAGAACGCAAAGTGGTTCGCGCAGAGGCCGCAGAGAAAATCTGTGCTCCACAGGCGCCAGCCGAAAGCGACCTTAAGCCTCAAGCTGAATTGGCTTCGCCGAATTGAACTGAGCCTCTGCGATCTTTGCGATCTCTGCGCGAACCATTTTCGTTCCGCGCCGCCGCATAAACAGCGTTACTCCGTCAGATCGTTCCAGGCATCCTTGATCCGGTCAAAGAACCCCTTCGACTGCGGGGTTTCCTCGCCCGTTTCAGTCGCCTGGAACTCGCGCAGCAACTCGCGCTGGCGGGCAGACAGCTTGGTCGGCGTCTCGACCTGAATCTCGATCACCAGATCGCCCATGCCGCGCGCTTGCAGCACGGGCATGCCCGCACCGCGCTTGCGCAGCTGCTTGCCGGACTGGATGCCGGCGGGAATCTCGATCTTGTGGCGCGCTCCGTCGACCCCTGGAATTTCGATCTCCCCGCCCAGCGCAGCCTTGGTGAAGCTGATCGGGCAGCGTGTCAGCAGCGTCGTCCCCTCGCGCTCGAACATGCGGTGGCGCTTCACGTGAAGGAAGATGTAGAGATCGCCTGCAGGCGCGCCGAACGGCCCGGCCTCGCCCTTGCCGGCCAGCCGGATGCGCGTGCCGTTGTCCACGCCAGCCGGAATCTGCACATCAAGCTTCTGCTCGGCATCGACACGGCCCTCGCCGCGGCAGCTCTTGCAGGGGCTCTCGATCACTTCGCCGCGGCCATGGCAGGTCGGGCAGGTGCGCTCGACCATGAAGAAGCCTTGCTGCGCGCGCACTTTGCCGTGCCCGCCGCACAAGTTGCAGCGCCGCGCCGAGGTGCCAGGCGTTGCGCCGGTGCCGCCGCAGGGCTGGCAGCTCTGTGCCACCTCGACCGCGATCTCGACCGACTTGCCGTGAAACGCATCCTCGAGCGTGATTTCCATGTCATAGCGCATGTCCGCGCCGCGGCGGGCCTGCTGGCGGCCGCCTCCACCGAATGCACCGCCGAAGATCGTCTCGAAAATATCGCCAAGATCGCCGAAGTCGCCGCCGCCAAAGCCGCCGCCGCCACCCTGGCCGCCCTGCTGGAAGGCGGCATGGCCATAGCGATCATAGGCCGCCCGCTTCTGCGGATCGGAGAGGCAGGCATAGGCCTCGTTGATCTGCTTGAACTTCGCCTCGCTGTCCTGGCACCCCGGATTCTTGTCCGGATGGAACTTCATGGCGAGTTTGCGATAGGCGGACTTGAGCACCTTCTCGTCTGCGGTGCGCTCCACCTCGAGCAGTTCGTAGAAATCAATTTCAGCCGACATTGCGGTCCCCATCCAAGAACAGCGGCCCGCCGCCTGCACCCGAAAGGCAGGCGGCGGGCCGACTTAACGCAACATCACTTGGTGTCGTCGACTTCCGAGAATTCGGCGTCGACCACGTCCTCGGCGTCCTTCGGAGCTTCGGCCGAAGGCGATGAAGCAGCGGCCTGCTCCTTCTCGTAGATCGCCTGGCCCATCTTCATCGCCTTATCGGTGAGCGCCTGGGTCTTGGCGTTCATATCAGCCGGATCACCGCCTTCGATCGCCGTCTTGGTTTCCGCAATCGCGGCCTCGATCTCGGCCTTCAGCGCAGCGTCGATCTTGTCGCCGTTCTCTTCAAGCTGCCGCTCGGTCGCGTGGACAAGGCTGTCGGCGTTGTTGCGCGCCTCGGCCGCCTCGCGGCGCTTCTTGTCCTCTTCGGCAAACTTTTCGGCATCGCGGACCATCTGCTCGATGTCGTTGTCCGAAAGCCCGCCCGAGGCCTGGATGCGGATCTGCTGTTCCTTGCCGGTGCCCTTGTCCTTGGCGCTGACGTTCACGATGCCGTTGGCGTCGATGTCGAAAGTCACCTCGATCTGCGGCACACCGCGCCGCGCCGGCGGAATGCCGACAAGGTCGAACTGCCCGAGCAGCTTGTTGTCCTGCGCCATTTCGCGCTCGCCCTGGAACACGCGGATCGTCACCGCCTGCTGGTTGTCCTCGGCGGTCGAGTAGACCTGGCTTTTCTTGGTCGGGATCGTGGTGTTGCGGTCGATCATCTTGGTCATGATGCCGCCCAGCGTCTCGATACCCAGCGAAAGCGGGGTCACGTCGAGCAGCAGCACGTCCTTCACATCGCCCTGCAGCACGCCGGCCTGGATCGCCGCGCCCATGGCGACGACTTCGTCCGGGTTCACGCCGGTGTGCGGATCCTTGCCGAAGAACTCCTTCACGATCTCACGCACGCGCGGCATACGGGTCATGCCGCCGACGAGCACGACATCGTCGATGTCCTTGGCGGTGAGGCCGGCATCGGCAATCGCCTTGCGGCACGGCTCCAGCGTGCGCTGGATCAGGCCAGAGACGAGCTTCTCAAGGTCAGACCGGGTGACGTTTTCCACCAGATGCAGCGGGGTGGTGCTGCCACCTTCCATGCGCGCGGTGATGAAGGGCAGGTTGATCTCGGTCGTCTGCGCGCTCGAAAGCTCGATCTTGGCCTTTTCAGCCGCTTCCTTAAGCCGCTGAAGGGCAAGCTTGTCGGTGCGGAGATCCATGTTCTCCTTGGCCTTGAACTTGTCCGCGAGGTATTCGACCAGCACGTTGTCGAAGTCTTCACCGCCAAGGAACGTATCGCCGTTGGTCGACTTCACCTCGAACACGCCGTCGCCGATCTCGAGCACCGAGATATCGAACGTGCCGCCGCCAAGGTCGTAGACCGCGATGGTCTTGCCGTCCTGCTTGTCGAGGCCGTAGGCCAGCGCGGCCGCGGTCGGCTCGTTGATGATGCGCAGCACTTCAAGGCCCGCGATCTGGCCGGCGTCCTTGGTCGCCTGGCGCTGCGCGTCGTTGAAGTAGGCCGGCACGGTGATCACGGCCTGTGTCACGGTCTCGCCGAGATAGCTTTCCGCGGTTTCCTTCATCTTCTGCAGGATGAAAGCCGAAATCTGCGAGGGGCTGTAGTCCTCACCGCCCGCCTTGACCCAGGCGTCGCCGTTCTTGCCCTTGACGATGCCATAGGGAACCAGCGCCATGTCCTTCTGGGTCATGGGATCTTCAAAGCGGCGGCCAATCAGGCGCTTCACCGCGAAGATGGTGTTGTCGGGATTGGTCACGGCCTGGCGCTTGGCTGGCTGCCCGATCAGGCGCTCACCATCCTTGGTGAAAGCAACGATCGAGGGCGTAGTGCGCGCGCCTTCCGAATTTTCGATCACCTTCGAGGTGCCGCCGTCCATCACCGCAACGCAGCTGTTGGTCGTGCCGAGGTCGATACCGATAACTTTAGCCATGGTGTTCCTGTTTCCTTGCCCACTAGACGCCGCGCTTGAAGCGCCCCCCGAACTGGGCGAGCCTTCGTCTATGCAGCTCTGACAGAGGGCGATATAGGTCGCCTTCTGCCCGGGACAAGGCCCAGCCTCGCGCCTATATTACATCTCGATTCAAGACTGGAGAGAGCTTCGATGCCCCCTATCCGTTCCAATGCATTCGGCTTTGGCCTCGCCCTTGCTGCTGCGGCGAGCCTGCTCGCGCTCGCTGCCTGCAGCGGCAATGCGCCCGATGCCGCCGCAACGGCCTCGGCTAGCGCCGCTCCCGGCTCTGCGCAAAACCCCTTGGCGCCCGACAATGCGCCGAACGTCAGCGTGATCGAACCGGTCATCAAGCTGCCCGCCGTGCCCGGCAATCCCGGGGTGCTTTATTTCACGATCCAGCAGACTGCGGGCAAGGCCAACACGCTCGTGGCCGTTCATGTCGACGGTGCCGGGCGCGCTGAAATGCACGAAAGCAAGACCGAGAACGGCGTATCGTCGATGGCCCCAGTCAGCTCGGTCAGCTTCAGCGAAAAGCAGCCCGCCGAATTCAAGGCTGGCGGCTATCATGTGATGCTGTTCGATCTCGCCAGCACGGTGAAGGCGGGCAAGGACGTCGAAGTCACCTTCACGCTCGCCAATGGTGACAAGGTGAGCACTTTCGCGAAAGTCGAGGAAACCGGTGCGATGGAAGGCATGATGGATCACATGTGACCCTGCCGCACAGGGTCCCTCCCGGCGGGGAACGTCCGCTCACGCCGGGCGAACGGGCCATGGCGGAAAGCGTTTTCGGCGGCGCCCTCGATCTCGCACCCGTGCGGATCCGGCGCCGCCGGTTTTTCCCGTTCCAGCCGCGCGGCACCGTGATGGCGCCGATGGGGCACGTCCATTTCCACCCGGCAAGCCCGCACTACCGCGACGATTTTGCGCAGGCCCCGCTCGGTCTGCAGGGCCTCTTCATCCACGAACTCGTGCATGTCTGGCAGACCCAGCAGCGCGGCCGGTTCTACCTGCCGCTGATGCGCCATCCGTTCTGCCGCTACGACTACCACTTCGATGCAGCGCGGCCCTTCAAATCCTACGGCATCGAGCAGCAGGCCGAACTCGTCGCACACGCCTTCCTCGCCGCGAGGGGCGGGCCGCATGCGGCGGCACCTTCGCTTGCCGCGCTGCAAACCGTGCTGCCGTTCCCGGTCAGGTCTGCCTGACCGGGAGCGGCAGCGGCCCGTCAGCAGCGAACCTGGTATTCATAGCCATCGCGATCGCGGCGATAGCAGCGGCCGTGCTTCTTGATCAGCGAACCGCCTACCGCGCCAGCCGCCGCACCGATCGCCGCGCCGGTGCCGACATCGCCGCCTGTTGCGCCGCCGATCACCGCACCGCCCGCAGCGCCCAGCAGCGCCCCTTCGGCGCCGTAATTCCGTGCGCAGCCGACAAGCGAGAGCGCCGCCACGGCCACCATGGGAAGCATGATCTTGCGTTTCATCGTCCAGACTCCTTGTCGCCCCCGGATGCTTGTCCCTGCTCAGGCACAAACGCGCGACCCGCCGCCAGGTTCCGCCACGCGAAAGGTCCGCTGCCCCGCTCTGGCGCAGACCTGCGCAGCCATGGCACGTTTGCCGCGCAGAAAAAGGACCGCGCCGATGCCGCATGCCGTAGACACCCACGCCATCCTCGATACGGTCGCCGCCGCGCGCGGTGGCGTGCGCAATGTGTTCGATGATATCGATCCGAAGCGCCTCGCCCACATCTGCGTCGATATGCAGAACGGCTTCATGGAGCAGGGCTCGCCGGTCGAAGTGCCGATGGCGCGCGAGATCGTCGGGAACATCAACCGCATCAGCGCCGCCGTCCGCGCCGGAGGCGGGCTCAACGTGTTCCTGCGCTTCACCACGCCCGATGCGGCCAGCTGGTCGGTCTTCGTCCGCCGGCTGGGTTCAGGCGCAGCGGCCCACCGCGCCGCCTTCACGCCGGGCGCGCACTATCATGATTTCTGGCCGACGCTCGATGTCCAGCCCGAAGACGCGGTGGTCGACAAGCACCGCTTCAGCGGCTTCACCCCAGGCACCAGCGATCTGGACGCTGTACTCAAGGCACGCGGCATCGATACCGTGCTGATCACCGGCACGCTCACCAACTGCTGCTGCGAAAGCACCGCGCGCGATGCCATGCAGTTCAACTACCGCGTGCTGTTCGCAGGCGATGCCAACGCCGCGCTGACCGACGCCGAACACGCCGCAACGCTGCACAGCATGGCGTTCGTCTTCGCCGATCTTTACGACACGGATGAGGTGGTGGGGTTGCTGGGCTGAATTTGCCCCCATCCCTGCACCCAAACCCGCTCATGCTGAGCTTGTCGAAGCATCATGCACGACGGCTGCGCCAGCACCCTTCGACAAGTTCAGGGTGAGCGGATGTGGGCGGTATTGTCGGAAGCGAAACCCCTCAATCCGGCGTCTTCGCCACCGCCACCATCGCGGCGCGCAGCAGGCGGTCCTTGATCATGTAGCCGGCCTGCAGTTCCTGTAGCACCGTGCCCGGCTCCACATCGGCAGAGGGGATCTCCAGCATCGCCTGGTGCTGGTGCGGATCGAGCGGCAGGCCCTTGGCGGCGATGCGGCTGATCCCGTGGCTGGCAAAGACTTTCTCGATCTCGCGCCCCGTAGCTTCCAGCCCGGCGACAAGGTTCTTCATCTTGTCGTCCGCGCGCAGTTCTGCAGGAATCGATTCGAGCGCGCGCGAAAGGTTGTCCGCCACCGAGAGGATGTCGCGCGCAAAGGCCGTTGCGGCATAGGCGCGCGCGTCGGCCATTTCCTTTTCCATGCGGCGGCGCACGTTCTGCGTCTCGGCCTTGGCGTAGAGCACGTCCTGCTTCGCCGCCTCGAGATCGCCCTTCAGCGCTTCCACGAGTTCGCCCAGGCCATCGCCGCCTTCGGTCAGTTCGGAAGGCACGCCTTCAAGTTCAGCTGCCACTTCTGCATCCGTCGGGCGCGTGTCGTTGTCAGTCATTTTCGCGTAAATCCGTCCTGCGTGATGATCCTGCTCAAGGATTGAGCCGTGAAATCAACCATGGGGACAACCCGCGCATAATTCAACCGCGTCGGCCCGATAACTCCCACCACGCCGACCACGCGGCCCTCCCCGTCACGCCATGGCGCGGCAATTACCGAAGAGCCCGAAAGCGAGAACAGCCGGTTCTCGCTGCCGATGAAGATGCGTGCGCTTTCCGCCTCGCGCGCGGCATCGAGCACGCCCGCAATCGCCTCGGCGCTTTCCAATTCATCGAGGAGTTGCCGCACCCGCTCGATATCGCCCAGCGCCGCTTCGTCGAGCAGATTGGCCTGCCCGCGCACCACCAGCACAGGCCGCTGCGCCGCGTCGCGGCTCCACACCGCCAGCCCCCGCTCGACCAGCGCTGCGCTCGCCGCATCGAGCGCAGAGCGCCCGCCTGCGATTTCCGCGCGGATCGCCTGAAAGGCATCCGCCAGCGTACGCCCCGCCATGCGCGCCGTCAGGAAATTGCCCGCCTGTTCCAGCGTCGAGGCACTCGTCATCCCCGGCAGATCGATCACCCGGTTCTCGACAGTGCCGTCATCCCCCACCAGCACCACCAGCGCCCGCGCCGGCCCCAGCGGCACGAAGGAAATCTGTGCCAGCCGCATTTCCCGGTGCGGCACCATCACCACGCCCGCCCCGGCCGAGAGATCGGACAAGGCCAAGCTTGCCGCCGCCAGCGCCGCCTCGATAGTGCCGCCTTCTGCCAGCCCCCGCTCGATCTGCGCGCGCTCTGCCGCCGAAGGCTCCGCCGCCTGCATGATCCCATCGACAAACAGCCGAAGGCCAACCTCGGTCGGCATCCGCCCCGCGCTGGTGTGCGGCGCGGCCAGCAGCCCCGCATCCTGCAATTCCTGCAACACCGATCGGATCGAGGCCGAAGAAAGCCCCACCGCCCCGCTCCCCGCGAGGGTGCGCGAGCCGACGGGAAGCCCACTGGCGATATACCCCTCGACCACCAGCCGGAAGATTTCGCGGGCGCGGAGCGAGAGTTCAGAAAGTCCGGGTCCTGCCATGGCACCTATCTAGGACAGTTCATCCCGCCGTGAAAGGCATCGAGGCCCCCGTCTTTTCGTGCCGCGGGGCCTTTCTTTCCGCGGCGCGCGGGCTAAAGGCAGCGCAATCGTTCAACAAAGGAATTCTCATGCGTCCCTCAGGCCGCGCCGCAGATGAAATGCGCGCCATCACGATCGAGACCGGCTTCACCAAGCACGCCGAAGGCTCGGTGCTGATCGGCTTCGGCGATACCAAGGTGCTGGTCACCGCCTCGGTCGAAGAACGCGTGCCGCCCTTCATGCGCGGCAAGGGCGAAGGCTGGGTCACGGCGGAATACTCGATGCTCCCCCGCGCCACCCACACGCGCGGCGGCCGCGAAGCTGCCAAGGGCAAGCAATCGGGCCGCACGCAGGAAATCCAGCGCCTGATCGGCCGTTCCTTGCGCGCTGTCACCGATATGAAGAAGCTCGGCGAACGCCAGATCACCTTGGATTGCGACGTGATCCAGGCCGATGGCGGCACCCGCACCGCCTCGATCTCCGGCGCGTGGATCGCACTGCGCCTTGCCGTGCAGTCGCTGATGGACAGCGGCGCGATCAAGGAAGACCCGCTGACCCGCAAGGTCGCCGCGATCTCCTGCGGCATCCATCAGGGCACGCCCGTTCTCGATCTCGACTACATCGAGGACAGCTCGGCCGACGCCGACGCCAACTTCGTGCTGATCGAGGGCGGCCATATCGCCGAAGTCCAGGCCACTGCCGAAGGCGCGACCTATGACGAGGAAGGCCTGCTGCGCCTCCTGCGCCTCGCCCGCATCGGCTGCACGGAAATCTTCGCCGCCCAGGCCCGCGCCGTCGGCCAATGACTTTCTGCCCCCACCTACCCTCGTCAACCCCGCGCAGGCGGGGATCCAGAGCCCAAGGCGCAGCGTCAGCCGCTCTGGATTCCCGCCTGCGCGGGAATGACGAAGAGTCGGGGGCAAGACCATGACCCGCCTGCTCCCGCCCGGAAAACTCGTCATCGCCACCCACAACGCGGGCAAGCTGCGCGAGATCCGGGCGCTGCTGGCGCCTTATGGCATGGACTGCCTCTCGGCGGGCGAACTCGGCCTGCCCGAACCCGCCGAGACGGGCAGCACCTTTGCCGAAAACGCACTGATCAAGGCTCACGCTTCGGCCAGCGCCTCGGGCCTTCCAGCGCTTGCCGATGATTCCGGCCTCTGCGTCGCTGCGCTCGGCGGCGCTCCCGGCGTCTACACCGCCGATTGGGCCGAAGCCGCGCCCTACGAAGGCGGGCCGGGCCGCGATTGGTACATGGCGATGGGCAAGGTCGAGGGCAAGCTTGCAGAGATCGGCCCCGATACCCCGCGCGATTGCTGGTTTGCCTGCGTCCTCGCGCTCGCTTGGCCCGATGGCCGCGAGGCGGTGTTCGAAGGCCGCGCCACGGGGACGCTCACCTGGCCCCCGCGCGGCACGCTAGGCTTCGGCTATGATCCGGTGTTCGTGCCCACTGGCGATGCGCGCACCTTTGCCGAGCTGAACCCGGCCGAAAAGCACCGCATCAGCCACCGCGCCGACGCTTTTTCGAAGCTGGTTTCTTCGGCTTTGACGGACTGACGGCCGCCGGAGCGACCGGCGCGGCTGTGACTGGAGCGGTAGCGAGGGCAGCAGCAGCCTTGTAGTCATAGGCTTGCTGCCCGATGACATTCCCAGCAGGGAAATAGCGGCACACCAGATAGTCGCTCTGCCGGTTGCTGGCGATCGCACAGCCCACTTCGCGCGTATCCTTCCACACGATCTGCGTATAGTGCCCCACATCTTCCCAGCGTCCTGTGGTCGAGACATCGGGAAACTTGCGCCGCTTGAAGAGCTTTCCCTCGTCGATGAAGAAGCCGATCATTTCTTCCGGGGTGTAATCATCCTTCGTGCCGGTCCAGAGGTTTTCCCCCTCCCCGCCATCGGCACCGACCGGCGCGTGCTCGAACATGTCGGACACGGCGAGCGTCTGCGCCCACTTCTTCGCATGCTCGGCCAGCTTGGCGCTCCAGACGAGCGGCTTCACCCGCAGCCGCAGCCGTTCGGCATTCTGCGCGGCGAGCAGCCGCGGTCCCACCGTCTCGACAGGCGTCACGGTCACCTGCGCTGCCGCCGGCTGCGCGGCCATCACGGCAGCAAGAATAGTGATCGCAAGTGCTCGACTGCTCCACATATGCGCTTTCCCCAAGCCTTTGGCCCTTGACTTTACCCGCCCGACTCAGGCTGGAAAGATGCATGGCCTTCGCCCTTTATATCCACTGGCCATTCTGCCTCGCCAAGTGCCCATACTGCGACTTCAATAGCCATGTACGAGAGGGCATCGACGTCGGCGAATGGCAGCAGGCGCTGCTTGCCGACATGGCCCATGAGGCGGCGCTCACGGGTGGCCGCGAGCTTACCTCGATCTTCTTCGGCGGCGGCACCCCGTCGCTCATGCCCCCTGCGCTGGTGGCCACATTGATCGAGGCCGCAGGCCGCCACTGGCGCTTTGCCGAGGATATCGAGATCACGCTGGAGGCCAATCCCTCCTCGGTCGAGGCGGCCAGGTTCGCCGGGCTGGCCAAGGCCGGGATCAACCGCGTCTCGCTCGGCCTTCAGGCGCTGGGCGATGCCGCGCTGGTGTTCCTCGGCCGGCTTCACAATGCCGTCGAAGGCCTCGCTGCGCTCGATGTGGCGCAGCGCCATTTCCGCCGCGTGAGCTTCGATCTGATCTATGCCCGGCCCGATCACACGCCCGCACTGTGGGAGGCCGAACTCGCCCGCGCGCTGTCCTTCGGCACGGGTCATCTCTCGCTCTACCAGCTCACGATCGAGCCCGGCACGCGCTTCGCCACGCTGGTGCGCGAGGGCCGCTTCACCCCGCTGGATGATGACATGGCGGGCGATCTCTTCGCCCTGACCCGCGAGCGCACGCTGGCCGCCGGCCTTCCGGCCTACGAGATCAGCAACCACGCCCGCCCGGGTGAGGAAAGCCGCCATAACCTCGTCTACTGGCGCTATCAGGACTATGTAGGGATCGGTCCAGGCGCCCACGGCAGGCGCGGCGGCTTCGCCACAGTGCGCCACCGCAAGCCCGAGAACTTCCTCAAGGCCGTCAGCGCCCAGCGCCACGGCATCGCCGAGATTCGCGAGCTCGGCATTCGCGAACAGGCCGCCGAAGCGCTCCTCATGGGCCTGCGCCTCGACGAAGGCATCGCGCCTGCCGCGCTGGCCCAGCGCTTCGGCCTTCCCGAAACCGATCTGATCGATCCTGCCAAGCGCGCATTCTACACCGCGCAAGGCCTGCTCAACGAACGCGCCGACCGCCTGATCGTGACCGATGCGGGCATGCCGCTGCTCGACGGCCTGCTGGCGGAGCTTGTCCCCGCCGGACTCGTGGCGGCGTGAGCGCCCCCGATCTGCTCGAAGCCTGGCGCGATCACCTCGCGCTCGCCCGCCGCCGTTCACCGCACACCGTGCGCGCCTATGTCGCCACCGCCGCGCGCTTGCTTGCCGCATTGCCCCCGCCGCATGACTGGGCCACGCTCGCCCGCCTCGAAGTCGGCGATGTGCGCACGCAGCTGGCGGCCCGCCGCGCCGATGGCATCGGCAACGTGTCTGCCGCGCGCGAGCTATCCGCCCTCAAGGCCTTCCTCGCCTTCGCCCGCACGCAGGTCGGCGGCGCGGATGCCCCGCCGCCCCGCCTGCGCGGCCCCCGGATCAAGAAGGGCCTGCCCCGCCCCGTCACCCCGGATGACGCGGTGAACCTCGCCGCGATGGTCGAAGGCGAAGGCAGCGAACCGTGGATCGGCGCGCGCGACCGCGCGGTTCTCCTCCTGCTCTACGGCGCAGGCCTGCGCATTGCCGAGGCGCTGTCGCTCACCGCCGCCGCGCTGCCACTGGCCGATGTACTGACCGTGACAGGCAAAGGCGGCCGCCAGCGCGTTGTCCCCATCCTGCCCATCGTGAAGGCGGCGGTGGAGGACTATGCGGCCAAAGTCCCCTTCCCGCTCGAGCGCCACGCGCCGCTGTTCCGCGGCGCCAAGGGCGGCCCGCTCGCCCAAGCCATGATCCAGCGCGCCGTCGCCCGCGCACGCACCGTGCTCGGCCTGCCCGCCACGGCCACCCCTCATGCCCTGCGCCACAGCTTCGCGACACACTTGCTGGGCGCGGGCGCAGACCTCCGGAGCCTTCAGGAGCTACTCGGTCACGCCAGCCTGTCCTCGACGCAGATCTACACCAAGGTCGATGCGGCAACGCTACTCGACGTCTACCGGAACGCACATCCAAGAGCCTAGGATTGTGACGGCGGTTTGCGACCAACTTGTGTCGCTCCCAGATTATGCCGTGATCGCACACTAATGGTCTGAAGGTGACATTGGCTATTCGGAATCAGATAACGGGAAAGTATTTTGAAAAAGCCGCTTTGCCGCCTTTTGAGAAAGTGATGACGCGTGAACCATTCTCGACACGAAGCCAGTTCAGCTCTCTCATGTGGTTGAGCAGCAAACGGCCTAAACTGCCCGCAAGGTGTGATCGGCGTTCGCTCCAGTCAAGGCATTCTCGACAAAGCGGCGCGCGCCGTAAATCAATGCTATCAAGGTTCAGACCAAATTCAGACATGAACCGATAGCCATCCTCGCTGAGTAATAGCTCCATTTCATTTATGCCGAGATAACCCCGCTTCACCAAACTGTCATAGAGTTGCACGCCTGCCTCGCCGGCCAGATGGTTTTAGCAAATACGCGCCGCTCTGAGCGCCTCGTCCCGTGGACCCGTTCGGGTGCGCAAGTGTCCCGTGTCAGCAGCCAATCCCATTAGCGCCTCCAAGAGACTCGCGACGCCAGGTGATCGGAGCGTAAAATACTTATGTCGCCCTTGTTTGCGCGCCGAGACAAGTCCGCCTTCGTCCAGCTTTGACAAATGGACGCTTGCGGTTTGCGCGGTCACTCCTGCTTCTTGAGCAAGCTCGGTTGCCGTAAGTGCCTTGCCGACCATGAGCGCGGTCAGGATGTTAGAGCGTGCGGGATCGCCTATCAGCGCGGCTATCCGGGCAATGTCTGGGCCGTCTTTCATAGTTCGCTCATGAACGAAGCATTTCCGCAAATCAAACTGATACCGCGCTGTCCGGCTGATAGGAGCTACGGAGATGCTTTATGATTACATGCTTTATTCGATATGAAATTGACCCATTCAAGGTCGAAGCGTTTCAAGAATATGCGCGCAATTGGGGCAATTCAATCCCCCGATGTGGCGCGGACCTGATTGGTTATTATGCACCACATGAAGGGTCCAGCACTACTGCTTATGGCATTTACAATATCGCAAGCCTCGCGGCTTATGAGGAATATCGCGCGCGTCTTGCCAAAGATGATGAAGGGCGCGCCAATTATGAATTTGCAAAGCGCGAGCAGTTCATACGCAGCGAAGACCGGCTTTTCCTGCGGCTAGCATCGGCGCCACATGCACCCCTGATGATGCCATGATTGGTGTTATCTTCGAAGTGTACCCCGCTGCGGGCCGGACACAAGAGTATCTCGATCTTGCTGCTGCCTTGAAGGATGAGCTTGTCCAGCTTGACGGCTTTATTTCGATTGAGCGGTTTGAAAGCCTTAGCGAACCCGGCAAATTGCTCTCACTTTCGTTTTTCCGTAACGAACAGGCAGTTCAAAACTGGCGCAATTTGCCGCATCACCGTGCGACACAGGCTAGAGGCCGAAGGGGCATATTCCAGGATTATCGCTTGAGAGTGGTGAGCGTTATGCGTGACTATGGCTTGCACGAACGCGAGCAAGCACCGACAGATAGTACGGCCTACCACGGTCAATCACCGCAAGCCTGAATATCGCGGACGTGCCTGGAGCAACCGTTCAGTTTCAACATGTTGAAACTGAACGGCAAGAGTGTCCCAGATACCGCTCGTTTCAACATCACAACACCGCACGAAAAACCGCCAAAGCCCCTATTTCCCGTTCACCCGCGGCAGCCGCAGCACCGCCAGCAATCCGCCCAGATCCTCGCTCTCGCCCAGCGTGATCGAGCCGCCGTAAAGCTCGGCCACGTCGCGCACGATGGCGAGCCCGAGGCCGGTGCCGGGCTTACCGGTATCGAGCCGTGCGCCGCGCGCGAACAGCTTGTCCCGCGCCCCGTCCGGAATGCCCATGCCGTCGTCCTCGATCCAGATCTCGCAGGTCTTCGGGTCCTCTGGCACCGCATCGATCGTCACGAACACCGAGCCACCGCCGTACTTGGCCGCGTTCTCGATCAGGTTGCCGAGGATCTCATCAAGGTCCTGCCGCTCGATCGCTACCGTGACATCGCGGTTGCCGTCCATATCAAAGCGGACGCTCGGATAGAGCCGCACGACCGCGCGCTCCACCGCTTCTGCGCTCTCGCCCACGCTGGCGCGCGAAAGGCCCGTAGCGCGGCGGCCCACGGCACGCGCGCGGGCAAGGTGGTGATCGACCTGCCGGCGCATCACCGCCGCCTCGCGAATCACGGTGTCGGAAAGGTCATCCGCCTTCGCCGTCGCCGCGTTCATCACCACCGTCAGCGGGGTCTTGAGTGCATGGGCGAGGTTGCCGGCATGGGTGCGTGCTTCCTCCGCCTGCCGCTCCGAATGCGCAAGCAGCGCGTTGATTTCCTCCACCAGCGGCTGGACTTCCAGCGGCAGTGGCTCATCCACCCGCCGCGCCTGTCCCTCGCGCATGTCGGCAATCGCACGGCGAACCCGGCGCAGCGGGCCAAGGCCGTAATAGGTCTGCAGCGCCGCCATGGCGATGAGGCCGAGCGCCAGCACCACAAACGACCAGATCAGGATCGCCCGGATCCGCCGGATCTGCGCGTCGAGATCGCTGCGGCTCGCCGCCACGGCGAACTGCCAGTTGATCTGGCTACCGGGCAGGATGACCGACCGCTCAATGATGCGCAGCCGCTCCTCGCCGAACTGCTCGCTATCATAGACATGCGGATTGCCGTCGAAGTGATCGCCCTTGAGCTTGAGCGTGCGGTCCCAGAGCGAGCGCGAGGGGAAATCCTCGTGCCCCTTGCCGCTGATCTGCCAGTAAAGGCCGCTATTGGGCTCGAGGAAGCGCTGGTCGCCCAGTGCACGGTTGAAAAACACCTCGCCATCCGGCCCGATTTCCGCCGAACCCACCATGGCAGTGAGCATATAGCCGAGTTGGTCGTCGAAATTGCGGGTAGCAAGCCCGGTCATCGTCCGGTCGAGCGCCAGACCGCCGCCCAGCAGCAGCACCGAAATCCACGCCACCGCGATCAGCAGCATGCGCCGCGAAAGCGATCCCGTGTGGGGCGCCGTGGCGGGTTGCACCTCAGGCGCCGCGGCAGCGGTTTCCCCTGGGGCAATCACGCTGTGTTCCACGCCGTGCGCCCCTTGGTCTTTCAGCCGCGCCCGCCGTGCGCCGGATCGTCGAGGCTGTAGCCAAGCCCGCGGATGGTGGTGATCACATCAGGCCCCAGCTTCTTGCGGATGCGCGTCACGAACACTTCGATCGTGTTGGAATCGCGGTCGAAATCCTGATCGTAGATGTGCTCGATCAGCTCGGTGCGGCTTACCACCTTGCCCTTGTGGTGGAGCAGGTAGGACAGCAGCTTGTATTCCTGCGCGGTCAGCTTCACCGGCTCGCCATCCAGCGTCACCCGGCCCGAACGCGTATCGAGCCGCACGCCGCCAGCGATCAGTTCCGACGAGGAATTGCCCGAAGCGCGGCGGATCAGCGCGCGCAGGCGGGCGATCAGTTCCTCGCTCTGGAACGGCTTGGCCAGATAGTCGTCGGCACCGGCATCCAGCCCCGCCACCTTGTCAGACCAGCTGTCGCGCGCGGTCAGCACCAGCACGGGAAACTTGCGGCCTTCCTTGCGCCACATGCCCAGCACCGTCAGCCCGTCGATCTCCGGCAGGCCCAGATCGAGGATCACCGCGTCATAGTCCTCGGTCGAGCCCATGAAATGGCCGTCCTCGCCATCGACCGAAAGATCGACCGCATAGCCGTTGGCTTCGAGCGTGGACTTGAGCTGCTTGCCGAGGGTCGGTTCATCCTCGACGATCAGAATGCGCATCGTTTGCCCCTTGCTGTACCCGCTGCGGGCGGGACCAATCTTCGTGGAGCTTGATGGAGCGACAAACCTGAACGGTCAAGGAACAGGCCCGGTTTGTCGTCAAGGCCAAGGATCAGAAGGGGATTCTCGCAGAGACGCGAAGGAAAAGGAGACCGCGAAGCGGACTGAATGCGCCAAAGGCGCCCGATTCCAGACAAGGCCACCAAGTCAATTTGCTGGGCAACCTCTTTGCGCTCTCACCTATCTCTCTGCGTCTCTGCGAGAAATCAGAAAGATAAAGCAGCCGCTCAGTGCGATTCGCCCAGGATTTGCCCCGTGCGCGCGTCGACATCCACAAACACGACCCGCCCGTCCTGAATGAACTTCAGCCGATAGGCCATCGCGGTCGGATCGTACTCGGGGCCGAGGTACTGCATACCGCGCTTGGTAGGCAGCACCCGCGCCTCGATCTCGCGCAGCGATCGCACGTTGCCGTTGCGCAGATCGAGCCGCGCCTCGCGCTGTTCGTCAGCGCGGCGCTGCTGCGCATCGGCCGCAGGAGCGAGCGAAACGAGGAGGCCAAGGGCGAAGATTGCTGAAGTTGCGCGCATGATGCGAAGCGCCATAACCTGCGGCCTTTGAATAGCTTGTGAACGCGCGGGCGGGGTCCCCACCCCGCAAACCGCTTCCCTGTAGGGCCACTATGGCAGATCAGGCGAGCCGGTGCCAAGCTGATACTGGACCGCGCCGCCCCGCGCCGCTAAGCGCGGCCCATCATGGCAGCAGCACCAATCCTCAGCTGGGAAGGCCTCGGCCTCAACCAGGGCACAAGCTGGCTGTTCCGCGATCTCGACATCCAGATCGGCCCGCGTGACCGGCTTGCCCTCATCGGCCGCAACGGCGCGGGGAAAACCACGCTGCTCAAGCTGCTTTCGGGCGAAGTGGAAGGCGACAAGGGCACCCGCTCGGTCCAGCCGGGCACGCGCGTGGTCACGCTGGAGCAGGACCCGTTCTTCACCGGCTTTGAAACCCTCATGGACTTCGCGCTCTCGGGCAAGGACGCCCCGCCGCGCCACGAAGTCGAATCCATCGCCGGACAGCTCGGGATCGACCTTTCCCGCAAGGCCGACAGCGCCTCGGGCGGTGAACGCCGCCGTGCGGCGCTTGCGCGCGCCCTCGCCAGCGAGCCCGATCTGCTGCTGCTGGACGAGCCGACCAACCACCTCGATCTCGCCGCCATCGAATGGCTCGAATCCTGGCTCCAGCGCTACAACGGCGCCTTCGTCGTCATCAGCCACGACCGCACCTTCCTTGAGCGCCTGACCAAGGCCACGCTCTGGCTCGATCGCGGTTCGCTCCGCCGCCGCGAGATCGGCTTCGGCGGCTATGAAGCGTGGATGGAAGCCGTCTACGCCGAAGAGGCCCGCGCGGCGGACAAGCTCGACGCCAAGCTCAAGATCGAAGCCCACTGGCTCGAACGCGGCGTCACCGCGCGGCGCAAACGCAACATGGGCCGCCTCGAAAAGCTCTGGGAAATGCGCGCCACCCGCGCCGCGATGCTCAGCCCCCAAGGCGCGGCCAAGCTCACCCTCGCCAGCGACGATGCCAAGAGCAAGGCCGTCATCGTCGCAGACAAGATCACCAAGCGCTTTGGCGAACGGGTCATCGTCAAGGACTTCTCCCTGCGCATCACCCGCAAGGACCGCATCGGCCTGGTCGGCGCGAACGGCGCAGGCAAGACGACGCTCCTGAAACTCCTCACCGGCGAACTGGAACCCGACAGCGGCACCGTCACGCTGGCCAAAACGCTCACCCCCGTCGTGATCGACCAGCAGCGCAGCCTGATGTCGCCCGAAAAGCGCATCCGCGATGTGGTCGCCGAAGGCAGTGACTGGATCGACGTGCAGGGGGTGCGCAAACACATCCATGGCTACCTCAAGGACTTCCTGTTCGATCCCGGCATGGTCGAAGCCCGCGTCGGCACGCTCTCGGGCGGCGAACGCTCGCGGCTCCTCCTCGCGCGCGAATTCGCCCGCCCCTCGAACCTTCTCGTGCTTGACGAGCCGACCAACGACCTCGATCTCGAAACACTCGACCTCCTGCAGGAAGTGATTTCGGACTACGACGGCACCGTCCTCATCGTCAGCCACGACCGCGATTTCCTTGATCGCACGGTCACGATTACGCTCGGCATGGATGGCTCGGGCAAAGTCGATGTCGTCGCGGGCGGCTATGCCGATTGGGAAAAGCAGCGCAAACAGCGCCTCGCCGGCAAGCCCGTGGCGCGCGAAACGGCAGACAAAGCCGCCGCTGCGCCGCCGCCGCCCCCACCGCCCAAGAAGGCCAAGCTAACCTACAAGGACCAGCGCGACTACGAGATCCTCCCGGATCGCATCGCTGACCTCGAAAAAGCCATCGCCCGCGACGAAGCCGCGCTGGCCGACCCCGACCTCTACACCAAGAACCCCGCCCGCTTCGCCGCCCTCACCGCCGCGCTGGACAAGGCGCGCGCGGAGAAGGACGCGGCAGAAGAACGCTGGCTGGAACTGGCGGAGATGGTGGAGGGCTAGCCGACAACCTTGTAGAACAAGCTGAGCCCAATCAATCCACCAAGCAGCAGCATCCAGAACCAGCCGGCAGCACTCGCGACGCGGCCCCAGCCCCCGCCCGCCAGAATCAGGTCGGTGTCCGGTCCGATCCTTGTCGGATCGACGCCGGTCTCCCGCGAAATGGCCTCTGCAAATCGCGCCCAGACATCCGGCTTGGCGGCCTCCTCAGGAGAAAGCGCGCGCATCAGCGCTGTATGGATGTCGCCAACAGTTGACCAATTGCCCGCGTCCGAATCGTCGAGCCTCACCCCGAAGGCGGTCTCGACTTCCTCGATCGCCGCGATCTCGTCGCCGTCGCCACCAAGGCCGAGGTTCGGAACTTGTTCCTGCATGCGCTAAAGATGATCCGAGTTGTTTGGCGGGTCAACGCAGCAAACCAGTACAACGTCTGTTGCTCTGACCTTCCAACCCTTTCACCACCTATGATACCACTCCCACAGTGATCCACATCCCCACGTCCCCCTGGTTCCACTATCTCGGCGATCTCGCCGCATGGGGGACAGCCTTTCTTGGCGGCCAGTGGGTCTATCGGCGCCGCCGCGCCAGCGTTGAGCGGCTCGCCCAGCAGACTGCACCTGATTACTTCATCACCCTCGCATTAGGTGCCGCAGCAGGGGCGTGGTTGCTGGGTTCGCTCAACACGCTGCAGCAAGCCCGGCCCACGCTCTCGCACTCGGTCGCGGGCGCGCTGGCCGGAGCAATCGTCGCCGTCGAGCTCTGGAAATGGGTGCGCGGCGTGCGCGGATCGACCGGCGGGCCCTTCGTCATTCCGCTCACGCTCGGCATCATGGTCGGCCGCCTTGGGTGCCTTTTCGCCGGCCTTGCCGACCAGACCTATGGCACCCCCACCAACCTGCCCTGGGGCGTCGATCTGGGCGATGGCATCGCGCGCCATCCCGTACAGATCTACGAATCGCTCGCGATGCTGGCCTTCCTCATCGTCTATTGGCGCGGGCTCACCCGCGAACGCGCTTGGGCCACGCGCCACGGCTTCCATGCATTCGTGCTGTTCTATGCGGTGCAGCGATTTGCGTGGGAGTTCCTCAAGCCCTATCCAAAGATCCTCGGCCCGTTAAACGTGTTCAACTTGGCCATGATCGGACTCATCATCTATGCGCTTGTCTGGATCGCACGTTCAAACGACCGTCCTGCCAGCGCCTGAGCGCAAGGCCGCGCCCTACATCTTCCACAGCCAGACCACGAGCCTGTGCGAAACCTGCCTCGAAACCGTCCCCGCCAAAGTCATTATCGAAGAGGGCAGCGTCTACTACCTCAAGCGCTGCGCCGCCCACGGCGTGCAGAAAACGCTGATCAGCGACGATCTCTCCTATTGGCGCGGCCAGAAGGACTGGCTCAAGCCCGGCGACCGCCCGCTCACCGCGCAGACCCGCACCGAAGCCGGCTGCCCGTTCGATTGCGGCCTCTGCCCCGATCACGAACAGCACAGCTGCCTCGCCATCGTCGAGATCAATTCGGCCTGCAATCTCGCCTGCCCGGTCTGCTTCGCGGATGCCGAGAACGTCCACGGCGCGCACCTGCCGCTGAGCGTGATCGAGGGCATGCTCGATGCACTGGTCGAAAGCGAGGGCGAGCCCGATCTCGTCCAGCTTTCGGGCGGCGAACCCACGATCCACCCGCAGTTCTTCGAAGTGCTCGATGCGGTGAAGCGCCGCCCGATCCGGCACGTGATGATCAACACCAACGGCGTGCGCATCGCGCAGGACCCGGCCTTCGTCGAGCGCCTCGCCAGCTACGCCCCCCGTCTCGAAGTTTATCTCCAGTTCGACAGCCTGAACGACGAGGCGCTGGTCAACTTGCGCGGCGCCCGCCTCTCCCGCGTCCGCCAAGCCGCGCTCGAGGCTCTGGAGCGCGTCGGCCTTTCGACCACGCTGGTCGCCGTGGTGAAGCGCGGGGTGAACGACAGCGAGATCGCGGCCATCGTCAACCACGCGCTTGAATGGAAATGCGTGCGCGGCGTGACCTTCCAGCCGGTGCAGGATGCCGGCCGCAACGAAGGGTTCGACGGCAAGGCCAACCGCATGCTGATTACCCAGATCCGGCGCGAGGTGGTAAAGGCAGGCGTCTTTGCGGCGGAAGACATGATCCCGCTGCCCTGCAATCCCGATCAGATCTGCATCGGCTATGGCCTGCGCGCTGGCCGCTCGGTCACCCCGATCACCTCGCTGCTCCCCCGCGAAGTTCTGCTGAACGGGCCCAACACGATCAGCTACGAAGCCTACCCTGCGCTGCGCGAGGCGATGCTGAACCTGTTCAGCCTGGCCACCACGCAGTGCAATACCGAGGAAAAGGTGGCGGGCGTGCTGTGCTGCCTGCCGCAGGCGCTGGTGCCGGAAGACCTTGGCTATGCCAACAGCTTCCGCGTCGTGATCCTGCAGTTCCTCGATCGCTACAACTTCGATCTGGCGACGGTGAAGCGCAGCTGCGTCCACTTCATCACGCCCGATCGCCAGATCATCCCCTTCGATACCTACAACACGTTCTACCGCCCCGGCGCCGAGGGCGCGCCGGTGCTCGCCCGCGCCCGGAGGACACCATGAAGCGCCTTTTCGGCGGCCTGCTGCAGGCGGCCGGTATTCTGATCATGCTCACCAGCGGTCTGTGCACGGTGGCGGTGATCGGCATGACCTTGACCGAAGTTGTTCGCGATCCGTCGATGATCGCCGCAGGCTGGGTGCCGCTGCTTTTTGGCGGCATCCCTTTCATGGCCGGCTTCGGGCTTTTCAGATGGGGCCGATCGCTGCGGCGCGAGCACGATCACAACGTGTTCTGAAACCCCTCACCCCGCCGCCAATCGCTCCGCCGTGCGCTCCTCGATCCGCTTCTCCAGCATGAACAGCGGCATCGTGCCTTCTTCCAAAATCCCATGGAACCACGGCAGGCTGAACTTGTCCCCCAGCGCCGCCTGCGCCTTCGTGCGCGCCGCGACCCATGCCGTGTGGCCGATCTTGTAGCTGCACGCCTGCCCGATCAGCACGCAATAGCGCTCCACCTCGCGCTGGCTGCGCGCCTGCGCGAAGCCGGTGGTGGCGACCATATACGCGGTCGCCTTCTCGCGGCTCCAGCGGTAGTGATGGATGCCGGTATCGACCACCAGCCGCGCCGCGCGGAACAGGAACGATTGGAGATACCCGGCCCGCTCCAGCGCCGAATACCCGCCCAGTTCGTCCGCCAGCTGCTCGGCATAGAGCGCCCAGCCCTCGCCGTGCGCCGAGAGGAAATAGTCCTTGAGATACAAAGGCAGCGCGCCGCCCTTCTGCGCATAGCCGCCTTGCAGGTGGTGCCCCGGAATGCCCTCGTGATAGGTCAGCGAAGGCAGCGAATAGCGCGGCCAGTCGCCCACGGACTTGAGGTTGATCCAGTAGATCGCCGGGCGCGAGCCATCGAGGCTGGCGCTGTAGTAATAGCCGTTCGAAGCCCCGTCCTGAATCTCCACCGGCACGCGGCGGATTTCCAGCGGCTCGCTGGGATAGTTCGCGAAGGCCTGCGGCAGCTTCTTCGCCATCGTCGCGATCCCGGCGTTGAGCGAGGCGATCAGGTCCGCCCGGCCCGCATCGCTATCGGGATAGAGCTGGTCCGGCGCATGATTGAGCGCCGTCAGCCGCTCGCCCACCGTGCCCTTGGTATAGCCCGCGCCCCTCAGGATCGCATCGAGCTTGCCCGTGATATCGGCCACTTGCGCAAGCCCGATCTTGTGGACTTCTTCCGGGCTCAGCCTGGTCGTCGTCGCCTCGGCCAGCGCGGCTGCATAGATCGCATCGCCGCCGCGCACGCGCCACGCGCCGTCGCCCGCCGGGGTCTTGAGGCGCAACGCCTTGATCAGCGCAATCTGCCGGTCGAGCGCGGGATAAACGTCGCCGCCGACGATCTTCGCCGCCTGCGCCGCCCAATCGCCGGGAATGGCCTTGGAGGTGGTACGCCGCGACAAGGAAAGCACCAGCGAACTGGCCTCCGGCGCAGCGCTGCGAAGCTTGGCGAGCTGGCCCAGTGCCAGATCGAGCGACCAGCGCGGCGCGATCACCCCGCGCCCCGCCAGCCGCTTCTGGCCCAGCGTGTCCTCATCCAGCGCAAAGGCAAAGGCCCGCAGCCGCGCGAGATAGGCCTCGGCATCAGCGGCGGTTTCCACCGGATGCTGGCTGTCGAGCATGTCCGGCACTTCGAAGTAGATGCCCTGCTGCTGCGTGATCGGATAGGGCTGCTGCACGCTCTCGATCCCGAAGGGCACCCCGGCCAGCCGCCGCTCGAACATATAGGCCAGGATATCGCGCTGCCGCTGCACGGCGGGGCTCAGGCTCGCCGAATCGACGCCGCGCATCGCGGCAAGCCCGGCGCGGTCGAACGCCTGCGTGGCCGCCCGGCCAGCCTCGCTCTTGTCATCGAGCCGCGAACGCAGTGCCGCGCGCACGCCGGTGTCGAGCCCGAGCCCGGTCGCATGGTTCGGCGTCAGCAGCAGGTTGTTGTAGAACAGGCGGTCGGCCAGCGCCGCAAAGGCGGCATCGCCGGGCGCGGCACCTGCGGCAGCGAAGGCTTGTGCTGGCAGCCAAGCCGTCAGCGCAGCGGTCGCTGCACCGGTGAGAAATTCACGTCTTTCCATGGACTAGGCTCCCGCAGATCGGAAAGCCTGTCCGCTCGCACATTCCCTCGCGGGGAAGCAAGACACCCCCCAGGGCGAGCGGGGGAAATCCTCACGACCCACCGTAAAATCCCGCCACCCGGTCGAGCGCCAGCTCCAGAACCAGCTTGCCGCTGCGCGCAGGCCAGGCCAGCGCCTTTTCCGCAGTCGGCACGCCCTCGCCCGCGCAGACCACGCGCCACAGGATGTCGGAAAGCCCCGGCCCCGCCGCCGCGATTGCGCCATCAAAGCGGCGGCGTGCGGCCAGCTGCCGCTCGCCCGGCGTCAGGCCCGGCTCACCACCCGCAATGCGCACCGGGTCCCAGCGCATTGTCACCGAAGGCGCGAGTTCGGCGCGCTCCCAGTCCGCCCGCAGCCGCTCACCCGCCGCAAATTGCCGGTCAATGAGGTGGCCCCGCGCATGAAGCCAGGTCAGCGGCGATTCGGCGAGATTGACCTTCACGCTGCGCACTGCCGCGCGCCCGGAACCGGGCCGCACCCCGCCCACGCGCCGCGGCCCTTCCTCGGTCAGTTCACGCTCGACCAGAACCTGCGTCATGCCACCTCTCCTTTGAACAAATCAGGAACATGCGCTGTCTTGCCGGAGAGTGACACCTGTAGGAAAGCACAAAACTTGCCGCAGCGCACAAAAGCTGTAAAAGCGTGCATAAGGCCGCTGAAAGTGCCCCTCTCATGATCAACCGCATCCGCGATATCCGCCGTCAAAAAGGCCTCACCTTGGCCGATGTCGCCGCGCGCTGCGCGCCGCCAACCACTGCGCAAACCATCGGCCGGCTGGAAACGGGCATGCGCTCGCTTTCGCTCGGCTGGATGAACCGCATCGCCGCCGCGCTCGATGTCGATCCGCAGTTGCTGGTCAAGGCCGAGGTGGAGAGCGAACCGCAGATCATCGCCCGCCTCGCAGCGACCGGCGCTGAGGCGCTCACCAAGCCCATGTCGGCGGTTTTCCCGGTTGGCCCGGGCTCGGCCCAGCTTGTCGTGATGACCGTGGAAGCAAGCGCCGGCGAATACCGCGCAGGCGATCAGGTCTGGCTGCGGCAAGTGGGGCCCGATGATTTCGGCCGCGCGCTCAACCGCGATGTGCTCGCCCCCCGCCCCGGCGGCCGTTTCGCATTCGGCCGCATGATCGATCGCGATGGTGATCGTGTCGCGCTGCTTCCGCCCGGCGTCGGCCAGCGGCAGGTGGTGATCGATCATCCCGCCTGGATCGGCGTTGCCGAACTGCTCGTCCGCTCGCTCTGACATTCCGCGATTTGCCGGTGAAGCGCCGCCTGCTGTCGATCTCGACGCTCTATCCTGCGCCGACCCGTCCGGGCTTCGGTCGCTTCGTCGCGCGCCAGATGGAGGCGCTCGCCGCGCGGGGGGATTGGGACGTTACCGTGATAAACCCGATCGGCCTGCCCCCGCCGCCGTTTAACGCGATGGGACGCTACAAGCCGCTCGCCGCCATCCCTCCGATTGAATCCGGCGGGCGCGTCACCGTCCACCATCCGCGTTTCCTGCTGGTTCCCGGCCTTTCCGGCCGATTCAATCCCTGGGCGATCACCCGCGCGGTCCTGCCGCTGGCGCGAAAGCTCCACCGCGAAGCGCCATTCGATCTGGTCGACGCGCAGTTCTTCTACCCCGATGGCCCCGCTGCCGCCGATGTCGCCGCCGCGCTTGGCCTGCCCCACGCGATCAAGGCGCGCGGTTCGGATATCCATCTCTGGGGGGACCGGCCCGCCGCGCTCCTCCAGATGCGCCGCGCCGCCCACAGCGCTGCGTCCGTGCTGGCCGTGTCCGGCGCCCTTGCGCATGATATGGAAGCGCTGCGTCTCGCCCCGCCCGGTGGTATCACGGTGCATTACACCGGCCTCGACCGCGTGCGCTTCCAGCCGCTGCCCCGCAGCGAAGCGCGCGCGCAGCTTGCCGCCAGCCTGCCCAACCTCACGCTGCGCCCCACGGACCGCCTCGCCGTCTGCGTCGGCGCGTTGATCGCAATCAAGGGGCAAGCCCTTGCGATCGAAGCGCTGACCAGCCTGCCCGGCGACATCCAGCTCGCGCTTGCCGGCACCGGCACCGACGAGGACGCCTTGCGCGCCCGCGCCGCCGCGCACGGCGTGTCCAGCCGAGTGCATTTCCTAGGCGCAGTGAGCCACGATACGCTGCCCGTGCTGCTCAGCGCCGCCGATGTCATGGTCCTGCCTTCGGAGCGCGAGGGCCTTGCCAACGCCTGGATCGAGGCGCTCGCCTGCGGCACGCCGCTCGTCATCCCGCCGATTGGCGGCGCACCAGAAGTACTGGACCGCCCTGCCGCTGGCCGCCTGGCCGAGCGCACGCCCGCCGCCATCGCCGCGGCCATCTCGGAAATCCTCGCCGCGCCGCCAGCGCAAGCAGACGTTGCCGAGAGCGCCGCCCGGTTCAGCTGGGACGCGAATGCGGCAGCGCTTGCGGGAATCTACGAAAAGGTTGCGACAGGCCGCTGACGTTGCTCAGCGTGCTTCGACAAGCTCAGCACGAGCGCTGGTGCAACCACCAACACCGCTCATCCTGAGCCCGTCGAAGGATGCTTGCGCCTCGCCTGCGTTCAAGCCCCCTCGCGCGCCATCCGTTCCTGCTTGTCGAGCTGGCTCTCGGTCGGCACGAAGCTCTTCGAGGTGACCTTCAGCCAGATCAGGATCGGCGCAGCCATGTAGATCGAGCTGTAAGTACCGACGAAAATGCCCAGCGTGATTGCGGCTGTGAAGCCGAAGATCACCCCCGGACCCAGCAGCAGCAATGCCGTCAGCGTGATCAGCATCGAAAGCGAGGTCGCCAGCGTACGGTGAAGCGTCTCGTTCACCGAAAGATCGAGCAGCTCAGGCATCGGCATCTTGCGGTATTTCTTGAGATTCTCGCGGATGCGGTCGTAGACCACGATGGTATCGTTGAGCGAATAGCCGATCAGCGTCAGCAGCGCCGCCACGATCGTCAGATCGAATTCCAGCTGCGTCACCGCGAACAGGCCCAGGGTCAGCGTCACGTCGTGGACAAGGCTGAACAATGCGCCCACACCGAACTGCCATTCGAACCGCAGCCAGATATAGGCCGCCACCGCCAGCGCCGCGAGGCCGAGCGACAGCACCGCGCTGTGCCACAACTCGCCCGAAACCTTGCCCGAAACCGAATCCACGCCGTCCACGCGCGCATCGGCGTGCTTGGCCTTGATATCGGCGGTAATCGTGCGCGCCATCTTGTCCGATAGGCCGCTGTCGTGGTCCGCGCCTTCGGGCAGCTTCATGCGGATCGAGATCTCGTTGGGCTTGCCATAGCGCTGGATGATCGGCTCGCCATAGCCCAACGCCTCAATCTCGCCGCGCAGCGGCCCGACCGGTGCCTCCGCGCTCTGGGTGAAGGTCACGCGGATCATCTGGCCGCCGATGAAATCGACGCCAAGGTTGAGCCCCTTGGTAAACACGAGGCCGAGGCTCGCCGCCATCAGCAGCACGCTGATGACGTAGAAGGGCACGCGCCAGCGCAGGAACTTGATGTTCGTGTTATCGGGAACGAGCTTGAGAAGTTTCATGGTTGCCAGTCCCTCAAAGCGCGATTTCGGTCGGCCGCGCCTTGCGCAGCCACTGCGCGACCCACATGCGGGTCATGGTCACCGCGGTGAACACCGAAGTCGCGATGCCGATCAGCAGCACGATGGCGAACCCGCGTACCGGACCAGTGCCGAACGCGGCCATCGACATAGCCGCGATCACGTTGGTGATATTGGCGTCGAAGATCGCGCGGCTGGCTTCCTTGTAGCCCATCTCGACCGCCTGGAACACACGGCGGCCACGGTGCCGTTCCTCGCGGATGCGCTCGTTGATCAGTACGTTGGCGTCCACCGCAGCGCCGATCGTGAGCACGAAACCGGCGATGCCCGGCAGGGTCAGCGTTGTGCCGATCAGCGCCATGATGCCCAGGATCATCAGCACGTTGAACACCAGCGCGATACAGGCATACATGCCGAAACGGCCATAGACGGCGAGAATGAAGGCCACCAGCGCCAGCGTGCCGACCGCCATAGCGATCATGCCCTTGCGGATCGAGTCCGCGCCGAGATCCGGCCCGACGGTGCGCTCTTCCACCACCTTGAGGTCGACCGGAAGCGCGCCCGAACGCAGCGAGATCGCGAGATTGCTTGCCGCCTGCGTGGTGAAGTTACCCGAGATCACGGCGCTGCCGCCAAGGATCGGCTCGTTGATGTTGGGTGCGGAAAGCACCTTGCCATCGAGGATGATCGCGAAGGGCTTGTTGACGTTCTGCGTCGTCAGCTTGGCAAACCGCGCGCCGCCTTCGGTGTTGAAGGTGATCGCCACTTGCGGCTCGTTGGTCTGCTGGTTGTTGGTGACTTGTGCATTGGTCAGCTGATCACCGCGAATGCCGCCAAGGCGCTTGACCGCAATCGAACCGACCGGCCCGCCGTCCTTGCCCGGCGCATAGGGCACGATCTCGCTGCCCGGAGGCGCGATGCCGCGCTGGATATCGCTCTGCAGCGCGGTCGTATCGACCAGTTTGAATTCGAGCTTGGCGGTCTGGCCGAGCAGGTTCTTGAGCGCCTGCGGATCCTGCAGGCCCGGCACTTGGACCACGATGCGGTTGGCACCCGAACGGATGATCGTCGGCTCGCGCGTGCCCAGTGCGTCGATGCGCTTGCGCACCACCTCGACCGCCGTTTCCATCGCCTGCGCGACCGCAAGATCGATGCCTTCCGCTGTCGAAGTCAGCACGAAGCGGTTGCCGTCGATGACCTCGATCTTCCAGTCGCGCGCGCCGGTCAGCCCCGCGCCATTGGTCAGCGGCAGGATCGCCTCGCGCACCGCATCAACCTTGGCGGGATCCTCGACGAGGAAGGTCAGCGCGCCGTCACGGTTGGAGATATCGCTGATGCGGATGTCCGGGCTCGCCTGCTTCAGCTTGTTGCGGACCGATTCGTCCATGCCCTCGATGCGCTGCTGGCGTACCTGGCTGGGATCGGCCTCGAGCAGGATGTGGCTGCCACCGGCAAGATCGAGGCCCAGATTGACCTTGGGCGCATAGATGCCCGCAGGGATCGTGAAGCCCATGACCGTGGCGATCGAAGGGGCCGCGGCAAGCGCGGCCAGCAGCGTGATCGCCCAGAGCCAGATCACCTTCCAGCGCGGAAATTCAAGCATCGAGAGAAGTCTTCCTGAAGGAGGCCACGCGCATATGGGGCCATTGGCCACCATATGGTGACGCGGGCCGCAGCATCAATCGTTGGCGGGAGCAGACCCAGCGGGCGGCAGCACGTCGCCGATCGTCGCCCGCACCGCGCGAACGCGGACATTGGGGCCGAGTTCAAGATCGACCGTCTGGTCCTCGACCTTGATCACCTTGCCGATCAGGCCGCCTGCGGTCACGACCTGGTCGCCCTTCTTGAGCGCCGAGATCTTGACCTGCTGCTCCTTCTGCCGGCGCATCTGGGGGCGCAGGATCAGGAAGTAGAAGATCGCCGCCATCGCGACGAGCGGCAGAAACTGGAGGTACGCCGGCGGCTCGGCCGGAGTGGCGGCCGGCGCGGCGGCGGCGAGGATGGCAAGAAGAGCAGGACCGTTCATGGCAGGTCAGGAACTTTCGCAAGGGCTGGTCTGGCGCAGCGAACCCCGGCAGGCGGCAAGCCGCAAGCCCGGTGAGGCCAGTATGGGCTGGCGCGCTAGCAGTTTGGCATGGCTTAGGCAACTTTGCGCCCATCCCATCCGCCGCAAACCGCTTGCCCCGCGCTATCGCGGATCAAGAGCCTTGCCATCCACCCAGACCCTGCCTATAGGCCCGCCTTCCGGTCGGGACGTAGCGCAGCCTGGTAGCGCATCACACTGGGGGTGTGGGGGTCGGAGGTTCGAATCCTCTCGTCCCGACCAACGAATTCCAAGCATCGCCCCCCCTGCTTCACGGGGTGCAAAAGCCACCTCCATGGCGCGTATGCGGCGCAAGCTTGCGCAAAAGAAGCGACGTGCTTCGAGCCGAACAACCAATCAGAATCAGCTTTCCAACCGGCGCGCGCGCTCTTGCGGCGTCATACGGTCTGATTGCAGCGCGAGGCAGACGGCGGCGAGGACAAACAGACCGCACGGGACCACGCCCATCGCTGCCACTGCCGCGAATCTCGCGCCATCGGTTTGCAGCGCCGGGGAAACGCCGCTCCGGAAGCCGCCAAAGCTCAGGGCAAGTCCGCACAGCGCCGGACCCAGCGCCAGCGCTACCTTCTCTGCAGCGCTCCAGACACCGGCAAGCGTGGCGCTCGCGGCAGTCCCCGTGGACCTGCCGAACGCGGCCAATGCCGAGAAACCCGCGACCTGTATTCCCGCGGTGGCCAAGCCGCCGAATGCCGCGCCGGCCAGAATCGCAGGCCAGCTGATGGCCATGGAGAGCGCAAGACTGGCGATCACGGCCAGGCCGAGTGCAAGCATCATGCCCCGCGCAGTCCCGGTCCGTTCGACCATGATCGACCACGGGATCATCGCAAGGATTGCGGCGCCAATCTGGATCAGGAAGAACTGGCCGATATCCGCTTCGGGCCTCGCGCGGGCGATCACGAGGTAGTAAGCCGTCGCCGCGCTGGCGGTGCCGCATCCCGCCATGGCCAGGAAATAGACACCAAGCGCAGCGCGGAAGCCGCGCAGGCGCATCAGCGCAAATCCGCTGATGGCTGCGGCTGGTGCGGGGTTCGATCCGGCCGCGATCGGCCTCAACCACGCGATCGTCATCGCGCAAGCACAGCATGCCGCAATCGCAAGCGCCATCCAGCGATAGGCCGGCGCACCTCCGCCGAAGGCCGTGACCAAAGCCGGTGCGCCCGAAGCCCCGAGCAGGATCCCCGCGAAAGCGAAAACCAGCCGGATGCCGATGAGGCGTGCAGCAGGACCTTCGGCAAGCGCAAGATCGACAGAAACGGCAAGATAGGGTACGGCGAAGAAACTGTACGCCAAGGACGCCAGCAGATAGCTCGCTGCGAGGAGCAAAGCGGTCAGCTGCGGCGTTGCCAGCTGCGGAACTGCAAACAAGGCCGTGAAAGCCACTGCGCTGGCGGCAATGCCCAGCCCCTGAAGGCGGCGGCGGCTCCCCAGCGCCCGCACCTCCCGGTCCGACCAGCGCCCGATCAGCGGATCGGCAAAAATGACCACGAGCTTGGGCGCCAGAATCGCGGCGCCAGCCAGCGCCGGTGGCAGGTGCAACTGCTGCGTGGCGAAGTAGAGCAGCAGGATGCCCGGGACAGTCGAATAGACGCCCGTACCCACCGACCCCACGCCATAGCCAAGCATGGCCCCGGCGCCCAAGGGTTGGTTTGCCCGAAGGCCTGCCGAGCGGTCAGTCATCCGTTTGCCTCCAGCGGCCGATTTTAGCAGGCCGCGTCCGGTCTCGTTCGATCCGGCTGCCCGGCGGCACCTTCCTGCCGAAGATCAGCAGACTTCACCACAGACGCGAGCTTGCGATTCTCCTGCCTTGTGTCAATCAACATAATCGGATTATGTTATGGTAACAAAGCCGATCGGTTCGTCGGTACGGGAGAGTGGCATGGCCTTTGATTTGGTGATCCGCGGCGCAAATGTGGTCGATGGGACGGGCGCAGCGGCGAAAACCGCCGATATCGGCATCGCAGGCGGCGTCATCCGGGAGATCGGCAGGATTGCCGCGCACGGAGCGCGCGAGATCGACGCCGATGGCGCCATCGTCACCCCCGGCTTCATCGACGTGCACACCCATTATGATGGACAGGTGTCGTGGGATGGCGAAATGCTGCCTTCGGCCGCGCACGGCGTGACCACGGCGATCATGGGCAATTGCGGCGTCGGCTTCGCGCCCTGCCGCAAGGAAGATCGCGACCGGCTGGTCGACCTGATGGAAGGCGTCGAGGATATTCCGGGCACCGCGCTCCACGAAGGCATCCGCTGGGGATGGGAGACGATCCCGGAATATCTCGATGCCGTGGCTGCTGCGCCGCGCACCGTCGATATCGGTGTCCAGGTGCCGCACAATGCCGTGCGGCTGTTTGTGATGGGCGAACGCGCGCTTCGCCGTGAAGCGGCGACGGAGGAAGACATTGCCGCGATGGCGCGCATCGTGGTGGACGGGATTGCCGCAGGCGCAGTCGGCTTCACGACCGCCAACACGATCGGCCACCGCGATGCCAAGGGCAACCCGACCTATGCCCGCCATGTCGCCGCCGAGGAACTCTACGCCATCGGCGAAGCCATGGGCGCTGCCGGACGCGGCGTCATCCAGCTGTTCAATGATTTCTACCGCGAGAATCTCGACGATTTTCCCGAAGTGCTCGAACTCGCCCGGCGCAGCAAGCGGCCATTGTCGTTCACTCTGGAACAGGATGACTGGTGGCCGGAAGGCTTCTGGCAGGGGCTGCTGAAGGCGTGCGCCGGCGTCAACGCTGCGGGGTTCGAAATGCGCGCGCAGGTGGCGCCGAGGCCGCTGGGCTCGATCCAGACGCTCGCGGGAACCATCCATCCCTTCGTCACAAGGCCGACCTACATGGCCATGGCGCATCTGCCGCTCGCCGAGCGGGTCGCCCGGCTGCTCGATCCGGCGGTCCGCGCCCAATTGCTGGCCGAGCCCGATACGCCGCTCTCGCAGTTCGTCATGTCGGTAACGCCCCGCGCCGAGGAATGGAGCGCCGATGCCGTGGCGATGCTCAAGCGGATGTTCCCGCTGGGCGATGATGTTGACTACGAACCCGTGCCGGAACGATCGATCTGGGCGCTGGCGCAGGCACAGGGACGCGACCCGCAGGACGTCCTGCTCGACCACTTGCTTGAGAATGACGGTTATGGCCTGATCTACGTGCCGATCATGAACTACGGCGGCGGCGATTTTTCCGCCATCCACGCGATGCTGAGCGATCCCAACGCGATGATGGGGCTATCGGACGGCGGTGCCCATGTCGGCTTTTCCTCGGACGGTAGTTTCCCGACCTATCTGCTCAGCCACTGGGCGCGCGACAGAACCCGCGGGCCCCGCATCCCGCTTGAACGTGCGGTGGCTTTGCAAACGGGCATTCCGGCGCAGCATTTCGGCCTTGATGACCGCGGCGTGGTAGCAGTCGGCCGCAAGGCCGATCTCAATGTCATCGATTTTGCCGCGCTCGGCCTCGAAAAGCCCGAGATCCATGCTGATCTCCCCGCGGGCGGCATCCGCTTCCTGCAGGGGGCGCGAGGCTACATCGAAACGCTGCTCGCTGGTGAAACGGTCAGCGCCGGCGGCGCACTCACCGGCGCGCGACCGGGCCGCCTGATCAGGAAGACGCGGGGCTAGACGCGTTTGCAGCGATCACCGCCGCTGCCAGTTCCTTCAACATCGCATAAATGTCGTCGCCGTGGTCGCTGTTCTGCTGAACGGCGACTGCGATGCCGTGATCGAGCAGCATGGCGACGTTGGAGGAATAGCCCGGATAATAGCCGGAATGGCTGATGTAGCGGCCCAATTCGGGGCGCTTGGTAATGAACATGCCAAGGCCATAAGCTTGCGAAACGTCGGGTTGAGCCGCGCCGGGCAGCGGCAGGCTCGAATCCATCATCGTCTTGAAGCTCGCCGGCGGCAGGATCTGACCCTTGGCGAGTTTCCAGTAGAATTGCGCCAGCGCGCGCGGTGTCAGCGCAAGACCGCCGCCGGTATACTCCAGTTTCGGAGTGTGCCGCAGATGGCCAGCCGCATCGGTGGTGCGGCCAGTCATCCCGGCCATGGCGGCTAGTATGTCGCCGCGCGCAAATCCGGTGGCGAGGCCGGGAAGATCGGTGCTGGTGGCCGCAATCACATCGGGTGATTTCAGCCGCGAGAGGATGAGCCCGTCGAGCAGCTCGTAATAGCCCTTCCCGGTTGCCTTCTCCATCGCCAGCCCGGCAAGGTGATAGCCAAGATCGGAATAGCTGTGCCGGGCACCGGGTGCGAAAAGGGGCGGTTCATCGAGAATGAACGATAGCATCTTGCGCGGACTGTAACCGATATCGCGGCCACGGATGGCGTCTGTCGTGAAGGCCCACTGGAAATCCAGCTGATCGAGGAATTGCGGAAAGCCCTCGCTGTGCTGGAGCAGCATGCGCAGCGTGAGCGCTTTGGCGTTGGGTAGCCGCGCATACCAGGGTTCGTCGGCGAACAGCCGCGAAATCGGTGCATCAAGGCTGAGCTTGCCTGCGTCGACAAGCGCCATGGCGGTGGCAGCGGCAAAAGTCTTGCCGGTAGACCCCGACATCAGGCGGGTTGCTGGCGTCATCGGCCTTGCGGTTGCGGGATCGGCAAGGCCGCCGGCAACGGCAATGGTCCGCCCATCGGGCAACACCGCGGCAACCGAGACGCCCGGCGCGCGCTGGCCACCGACATGGCGGCGGACGAATGCCCGCAGCGCCTTTTCGACCGGGACGGCCGCAATCTGTGCGCTGGCGCTTGGTGCCACGATGGCGGCTGACAGCAGGGCCAGCAACTGCCGCCGATCCAAGGCCCCGTCGATCAATCCCATCATGTCATCCTGCGCTGTCATCGCAGGCACACTAACATAACAGAATTATGTTTCAATCGCTCTCGAAAGGCGCCAGAATCGCGTGACGCCACAGCGCGGTCTGCCGGGCGTTCCAATCTGCCGGTGTCTTCGCGAAGGGGGCAAGCGTAGGGTTGTTCCACTGAAACAGGTCCATCCCCAGATCCTCCATCGAATTGAGGATGAAATGCGCGAGATACGGCGCCGGCTCGATCGAAAGTCCGGCTGCAGCGCGTTCCTGGGCGATGGCGGCGCGAAACTTTTCGACAACGGGCTCGCGCGCCTTGATCCAGGCCGCATAGGCCTTGGGCCGCATGTTGATCACCTGCTGGATCGCGCGCGGCAATTGCTTGCTACGGTGATGATAGGACGATGAATCCTCCAGAGCGCGGGCGACCAGTTCGCCGAAATTGCTGCCCTGCAGTTTCTCCATGCGGGCATAGATGTCGCCGATCTCGTCGATAACCATTTCCTCGATGGCATCATCCTTGCCCTTGAAATGGAAATAGACCGCTCCCGTGGTCAGTTTGGCGCCGGCGCAGATGTCGGACAGATTGATCTCGGTAATGCTCCGCTTCATGGCGAGCTTGGCGATGACGCGCTTGATCGCCTTCCTCGTGCGATCACCGCGGTGTTCGGGTTCGGCCGCTTCAGCCACTCTCAATGGTCGCGCATTCATCGGTGATGCTGCTTTCCTGCCTGGTTCGAGAACCGCTCTAGGCCTTGTTGCAGCGGCGCTCAACTCTGCCAATCGTCAGGTCGCGACATCGGGAAACCAGACCTGTGCGATCAAACCGTCTGCGATGCGATAGATGGCAAGGGCATCGATAACCGCGCCAGTCGCGTGCAACGTGACCTGTTCGTGATCAACGACGAAATCATCCTGCACCATCCGGTTGCGCACCACGCAGGTGCGCGGCGAGCGCGCAAACATCGCCCCCCAGATCTCGGCGATCTGGCCGCGACCGGCTGCCATCACGGTTCCCGAAGGAATGCGCGTGCACACTGCATCGGCCGCGTAAGTGGCGACAAATGCAGCCGTATCGCCCCGGTTATAGGCATCGACCTGGGTATCGATGATATCGGTGATCGGCATGAACGGTGGCTCCTCGCCAAGGCGTCTGGTCAGGATAACATAATCCGTTTATGTTTACTGTGCCAAGCAGGAGTCTCATATGCGCCGTTTCTTCATCTGTGCCGATATCGAGGGTTGCGCCGGGGTCTCGGCGAATTTCGCACTGATGCCGGATGGCTGGGAATGGCAGGCGGCAAGGCGCTGGATGGCTGATGAGGTCATGGCAGTCGCCAATGCGGCGCTGGCTGGCGGGTATGACGAAGTGATCGTCGCCGATGGCCATGGCAACGCCCACAACATCGATCCTGCCCTGCTCCCTGATGGCGTCAGGCTCGTGCGATCCTGGCCGCGTCCTCTGCTCCAGATGCAGGGCATCGAACTGCCCGGCGTTGCCGCCACGGCCTTTGTCGGCTTCCACAACGGCATGCAGGGGACTGGCGGAACGCTCGCCCACACCTATCACGGCGGGGCCTATCGCGACATTCTGGTCAACGGGATCAGCATTTCCGAAGGCTGGCTCAATGCCGCGCTGGCCGGTGAACATGGCGTGCCGGTGGTGCTGGTCAGCGGCGATCAGGCCGCCACCGATGATGCAAAGCGCTACGCGCCGGACGCTGCCCTGGTCACGGTCAAGCAATCTCTCGGCTGGCGTTCGGTGCTCACCCCTTCCCCCGCCACCGCTTGCCACCAGCTTGCCGAAGAAGCCGCCGCAGCGCTCGCGAGGCCGCTGCCGGCGCTGTTCAGCCCTTCCGGGCCCTATGTCGTCGATTATGTCATGCTCAGCCGCAACGCCGCCGAAATGCTCGCCTATCTGCCGATCGTCCGGCAAACCGATGCGTTCACGGTGCGTGCCGAATTTGACACCCTCACCGAAGTGATGCGCTTCACCAGCTTCGCCATGCTCTACAGCCCGACCGGGGTGATGGCGTTCTGAACTGGGCAGAAAATAATTCAATTATGTTTTTCTTGCGTCGGCCCACGGGCTGCGCCAGATTGCGGCATTATCACGCCAAGCAGGAGGGAACGGCCAGCCATGCGGAATTTTGCCCAACGCCGCCCGGTGCTGGCCTTCTATCTGCTGGCCTTGCTGATCGTCAGCGCGGTCATGGCCTATTCGATCACCATGTTCATCCTGCGGCCGGAAACCGCCGCCGCGCTCGGCGCGCTCGCCCAGAACATCATGGATGGCCCGTGGTACATCAACCTTGTCACCATCGCGGTTGAAGTCGGCAAACAGCCGGTGTTGTCCGGCATCTTCATCTTTGCCGCAGCCCCTTCGATCTCCGCACTGGTCATCGCATCGCTTGGCGGTGGCGGCGGCCTGAAACGCCTGCTCTCACGCCTCCACCCTTTCGGCCCGGAGCGCAGCAGGGCGGATGCCTTGCTGCTCTACGCTGCCCTGCTCGGCATCTATGCAGCCGGATTTGCGGTATACGATTTCGTGGCCGGGCCGGGCGTCGATCCCTTTGACCGGCTGCGCGCCATTGGCGGCGGCGCGGTCTTTGGCGCAGTGATCGGGCTGTTCCTCGATGAAGGCGGGAGCCTTGAGGAACTCGGCTGGCGCGGCTTTGCCGGGCCGCTCCTGCAGGATCGCATGAAATCGGCCTGGCTGGCGGCGGTGCTGCTCGGCATCATGCACTGGGCCTGGCATCTCCCGCGCGAGATACCGGCCTTTCTCGGGCCGTTCGATCCCGGCATCTGGGTGGCCAACCAGACGGTATTCCTGATCCTGTGCATCGCGCTGTCGATCTGCGCCGTCTATGCGGTCAATCGCAGCGGTGGCAGCCTCTGGCCGGCGATCTTCATTCACGGCGGCACCAATGTCTGGTCGAAAGCCGTCGGTGATGCCGCCGCGCCGACGCTCGGCCTGATCGATCTGCGGACTTTGCTCGTGGTGGTTATCGCGCTGATGATTTCGGTCTTTGCCGGACGCCGTCTTGGCCGCGCCAACCCGCCGCTTCGCCCGGCCTGATGCTGGGCTTCATTTCTCGAAGACTCGGCTTTCTAGCGGTCGTGCTGCTTGGCGTGTCGGTGATCACCTTTGCCATCGCACATCTCGCCCCGGGCGATCCGGCGCGGCTGGTGGCAGGGCCGCAGGCATCGGCGGAAGCCGTCACGCGGGTCCGGCTCGATCTCGGGCTCGATCAGCCTGCTGCCGCGCAATATGCCCGCTACCTCGGGCGGCTCGTGCACGGCGATCTGGGCACGTCCAACGTCGATGGCCGACCGGTCGCCGAAGCGATTCTCGCCAAGGCACCGGCCTCGCTTGAACTGATGGGCGCCGCCCTGCTGCTCGCGCTGGTGGCCGGTATCCCGCTGGGCGTCGTGGCGGCGCTCCGGCGGAATGGCGCTGCCGATCGCACGGTGCGGATCATGGCAGTGGCCGGCGCGGCCATCCCGGCCTTCTGGTTCGGATCGATCCTGATCATCCTGTTCTACCGCGAACTTGGCTGGTTTCCGGCTTCAGGGCGATTTACCGGCACGCCGCCGCCCGCCGTGACAGGGCTTTTCACCATCGATGCCTTGCTGGCCGGAGACCTCGCCGGGTTCCGCACCGCCTGCGCGCATCTGGCCTTGCCGGTGTTCACCCTCGCGCTGCTCGATCTTGGTCTGCTTGCCCGACTCACCCGCAACCAGATGCTTGGCGTCATGGCGCAGGACTATATCCGCGTGGCGCGTGCGTCGGGCCTGCCGGAAGGGACGATCGTGCGCGTGCATGCCTTGCGCAATGCGCTGTCGCCGCTGATTTCTGTGGTCGCGGCCTCGCTTGCCGCGATGCTGTATGGCTCGGTATCCGTGGAAACCGTGTTTGGCTGGCCGGGCGCCGGGCAGTTCGTCGTCAGCGCCATCGGCAATCTCGATTTTCCGGTGGTGATGGGTTTTGCGGTGATCGCCTCGGCCGCCTATGTCGTCGTCAATCTCCTCGCCGACCTGTTGCTGGCCGCCGTCGATCCGCGGGTGCGGCTGGCATGATCCGCCGCTACCCCCCTGCCCTCGTTGCCGGCGCCGCGATCACCGGCTTCATGATCGTCGTCAGCCTTGCGGCGCCGTGGCTTTCACCATGGCCGCCGAACGTGCCCGATGTCGGCGCCATTCTTGAGCCCCCATCCTGGCGACATCCCGCCGGCACCGATGCGCTCGGCCGCGATATCCTGTCTCGCATCCTCTGGGGCGGTCGCGCCTCACTGGGGGTTGCCATCGGGATCGTCGCGCTGTCGGTCGGCTTCGGCGCTCTGCTCGGCGCGGCGGTGGCGCTGGCCGGCGGCTGGATCGATACGCTGGTCATGCGGCTGGTCGATATTGCCCTCTCGATCCCTGCCATCGTCGTCGCGCTTGCGCTTTCCGCAGCGCTAGGCCCCAGCCTTGGCAATCTGGTGCTCGTGCTCGGGCTGCTTGGCGTGCCCTTCAACCTGCGGCTGTTCCGCAGCGAAACGCTGTCCTTGCGCGAGAGGCCCTTCATCGCGGCATCGCGTGCCATGGGTGCAAGCTTCGCCGCGCTGCTCGGCCGGCATATCCTGCCCAACCTTGCGCCGGTCATCGTCACCTTTGCCTCAGCCGCGCTCGGCAGCGCGCTGGTGATGGCGAGCGCGCTGTCGTTCGTCGGTCTGGGTGCGCAGCCGCCGACTGCCGAATGGGGCGCCATGATCTTCGATGGCCGCACCACGATCATGTACGAATGGTGGTGCGCAGTCTTGCCCGGCCTTGCCGTCGCGATTTCCGCGCTCGGCTTCATCCTGCTCGGCGACGGGCTGCGCGACTGGCTCGATCCACGGCAGGAAGCGCGATGAGCGTGCTGCTGGAGATCGCGGATCTGGCCATCGCCTATGGCGACAAGCCTGCCGTGAAGGGCGTCTCGTTGTGGCTCGAGCCCGGCGAAATCCTTGGACTGGTTGGCGAATCCGGCTCGGGCAAATCGACCGTCGCGCTGGCGGTGATGGGGCTGTTGCCGCCCGGCTGCCATATCACCTCGGGCACATTGCAGCTTGGCGGACAGGACTTGCGGCAGCTGCCCCCGGCGGCATGGCGGGCGCTGCTTGGCCGCCGCATCGCCTATGTGCCTCAAGAGCCGATGACCGCGCTGAACCCGGTGCTGACGGTCGGCCGGCAGATCGATCTGGTGCTGGCCCACCATGGGCGCGGCGACCGTTCGGCGAGGCGGCGGTTGGCCGAGGATAGCCTCGCCGTGATGGGTCTGACCGATCCGGCGCGCATCCTCGCGTCGCTGCCGTCGCGCCTCAGCGGCGGCCAGTTGCAGCGCGTGCTGCTCGCGCAGGCCTTTGCGCTCGAACCCGATCTGCTTATCGCGGACGAGCCGACAACGGCGCTCGATGTGACCGTGCAGGCCGAAGTTCTGTCCCTGCTGACCGATGCCGCCGCCCGGCGCGGAACGGCGGTCCTGTTCATCAGCCACAATATCGCCGTCGTCTGGCAGTTGACGCAGCGGATCGCGGTGATGCGCCATGGCGAGATCGTCGAAACCGGCGCGACCCGCAGTGTCATCGCCAACCCGGCCACCCCGTACACAAGGCAGTTGATGGCTGCGCTTCCTGCGCTCTGTGCACCGCGCACACACCTTCCGGTGCCCGCGTGAACACGGTACTCGCGCTCGAAGGACTGAGTGTCACCTATCGTCGCCGCGCCGGGTTGTTCGGCGGGGCGACCGAGGTCAAGGCGCTCAGCGATGTTTCGCTGCATGTCGAGGCTGGCGAATGTGTCGGCATCATCGGCGAAAGCGGCTGCGGCAAGAGCACGCTGGCGGGCGTTGCCGCCGGGCTGATCGACGCGGGCGCGGGCCGGGTGCGCGTCGCCGGGGAGCTGATGCCGAGGCAAAGCCGGTCCCGGCCACTGGCAGCCCGCCGCGCGCTGCAACTGGTGTTTCAGGATCCCTATGGCTCGCTCGATCCGCGCCAGCGCATCGGCGCGATCATCGCCGAAGGATTGACCATCCATGCGCCGGCCAGCAACCACCACGATCTGGTCATGGCCGTGCTCGGCGCGGTCGGGCTGAGCAGTGATTTCATCGACCGGTTGCCGCACCAGCTTTCCGGCGGACAGCGGCAGCGCGTGGCAATGGCCCGCGCCCTCGTTGTCGAACCCAAAGTCATCATACTCGACGAGCCGACGTCCGCGCTCGACCTTTCGGTTCAGGCCCAGATCCTCAACCTGCTGCTCGATCTTCAGGCGGCTCGCGGCCTTGGCTATCTGCTCATCAGTCACGACATCGATGTCATCCGCCACTTGTGCCACCGCGTCATCGTCATGGCGGCGGGGCGCATCGTCGAGGCCGGACCGACCGCCGACGTGCTCGGCAATCCGCATATGCCCTACACGCAGCGGTTGATCGCTGCCGCTCCTTCGATCCCGGGGCTCGTCGCATGACTTTCGCTGCGCTTTTCGCCGATATCGCGCCGGATGCCCCCGGCTGCGCTGCGGCCATTGTCGAGGATGGCGCGCCTGTCTGGCAGGGCTGCTTTGGCCTTGCGAACACGGCAACGGGTGCGGCCATCACACCGCAAACGCGGTTCCGCATCGCCAGCATGACCAAGCCCATGGTCGCCATGGTCCTGCTGGCGCTGGCTGACGCCGGGCGTTTGGCGCTATCCGATTGCATCACGCGCTGGGTGCCCGAACTGCGGGCGGCGGAACCCCCGATGCTGGCGCAATTGCTCGCGATGCAAAGCGGTTTGCCCGAGGGACCGCCGCTGCACTGGCTCGTCACCGGCGACAGCGGGCGCGAGGGAGTTGGGCTCGACGCTGTCCTCGCGCTGCAACTGGCGCAGCGCAGCCGGATTTTTGCGCCGGGCAGCCGCACGGTCTATGCCAACAGCAATTACCTGCTGCTCCAGCTTGCTGCCGAGCGGGCCGCAGGCGCACCGTTGGCGACGCTCTTGCAGACTCACGTGTTCTCGCCCGCAGGGATGGCGGATGCCCGTCTGTTCGATGCGCCGACCGCCGCACTGGCAAACATGGCGCTGGCCCATGCCGTCACGCCCGATGGCTTGAGTGCCTGTGATCCGCACCTCGCCTATGGCGCTGCCGGCGGCATCGTTGCCTCGCTCGCCGACATGATCGCCTGGCTCCGCTGGCTGCAGACCAATCCGCGCGATTGGCGGGCAAGGCTTGGTGCCAATGTGCCGCACAGCGATGGCTCGCCAAGCGGCTATGCGCTGGGCTTCATGCGTCAGTCGCTGGGAGGTCGGCTGACGCTGGGCCATTCGGGCCAGATCAACCAGTGGGCGGGCGAGTTCCTGCTCGCACCCGATCATGGCAGCGCCGCCGTCATTCTCGGCAATCGCAGCGACATCAACTGGTTCGAGCGCGTCCGCGAATTGCTGACACTGCGGTGGGGCATTGCGCCAGACCCGGCGATGACACCCGGGCTGGCAATTCCATCGCCGCCCGAACCGCGGTGGACCGCGCTTTACGCAAGCGCGGAGCATGGCTTCTCGCTCAATCTTTCGGGCTGCCCAGGAGAAATCAACGTCGGTGGTCGGCGTATCCCGATGCAGCCAGATGGCCGCTATCGCCGCAACCTAGGGGTCGAACCGATCTGTTTCGAGATCGCAGGCGACCTGTCGTTCCCGCCCGCCTCGATCGTGCGGCAGGAAGGCAATATCCGGATGCAGCTTCTGCCCGCAGCCAGCGGCATACCGCCCGATCCGGCGGCGTTGCTCGGCCTCTATCGCCATCCCGATCTGCCGGAAAGCTTGCAGATCGGCCTGGATGGCGAAGGTCGGCTGCGGCTGCGGGCTGGACCGCTCTGGCCAGGGGGCGACTGGCTGCAACTGCGCTGGCTTGGCGAGCGATTCTACGCGGCAGCGGACAAAACCGGCTGCGTGCAGGACCCACATCTGCGCTTCGAGGACGGCGCGGTCATCGTCAGCTTTCTGCGGTTGCCCGGATTGCGCATGGCGCGCGATCCGGGCCCGGCGCCTGATTGGCCGGCCGATGCGCCAGCCCTCCTCCGCCCATGAAGCGTGTCCTCATCCTGTCTGCCGCGCTGGCCACCGGTTGCATGCCCGCCGCCAACCCGGCAGAGCGCGCGGCGACGCTGACCGTCGCCAAGGCCTTCACGCCCACCAGCCTCGATCCGGCGGTGGCTGCGGGCGCCAATGAAGCCCCGGTGCTCGATCAGGTCTATGAACAGCTGACCCGCCTCGATCCTGCGTCTCCGACAGCCGAAGCGGTTGGCGAGCTGGCGCAGGACTGGACTGTCGCGCCCGATGGACTTTCAATCGCCGTCCGCCTGCAATCCGGCCACCGCTTCGATGACGGCAGCCCGGTCGATGCAGGCGCGGTCAAGGCCTCGCTCGACCGGCTGGTGCGGATCGGCCGCGCGCCGGCTGGCAGCGTCGAATTTCTGGGCGGCGTGACAGTTACCGGCCCGCTGTCGCTGACGCTCCACCTCAAGCGCCGCTACGCCCCGGCGATGCAGCAACTGAGCCTTGTGGCGGCCTCGATCATCAACCCCAGAGCCTTTGCCGGCAACGACGACGGCAAAAGCTGGCTCGCCGATCACTCCGCCGGTTCGGGGCCATACCGCATCGCCGCCAATCGCCCGGGTGAAGCGATCGAGCTGGTGGCCAACCCGAAGGCGTTCCGCCCACCCCGCCAGTTCCAGCGGGTCGTCATCCGGGCGCTGCCCGATGAAGGCGTCCGCCGCCTGCTGCTCGAACGCGGCGATGTCGATCTGACCGACATCGTGCCGTCCGTGCTGGTGGATCGCTATCGCGCGCTGCCGGGTGTGGCGGTCACCACCGTCCCCGGCGGATCGTCGCTGAGCTACCTGCAGCTGAATGCCGCAAAGGGCCCGCTGACCGATCAGCGCCTGCGCGAAGCGGTCGCGCTCGCTGTCGATTATGACGGCCTCAGGCGCCAGATCCTGAAGGGTAACGCCATCCAGATCGGCGGCTATCTGCCGCCCGGCGCACCGGGCTATCGCATCGGCGAAACGCCTTCGCGTGACCTGCCCCGCGCCCGCGCGCTGGTACAGGCCGCTGGCTACAAGGGCGAGCCGATCGTGCTGCTGGTCGCGCTGCTCGGGCCGGTGGCGGAGTTTCTGCAGGCCAACCTCGCCGACGCCGGGCTGACCGTGCGCATCGAACGCCGATCACCGGGGGCGATGCAGGCGCTTCAGGCCAGCGGCGATTTCGGGCTGATCTACACCGGCTGGAGCAATGACACGCCCGATCCCGGTGCCATGCTCGATGCGCTCTATTCGGCGCGCGGTCTTGCCGCCGGCACCAATGGCAGCGGTATCGCCGATCCCGCCATCGATGGTCTGATCGACACGGCGCTCGCGAGCCGCGATCTTGCAACACGCGCCGCCGCCTATGCCGAGATCGACGCCCGGCTGCGAAAGGCGCGGCCCCTGGTGATGATCTTTGCCGCCAACCCGGTCATCGCTCACCGGGCAGACCTGATCGGGGTCACCATCGACCGTTGGCGCCCGTCGCTGATCGATTTTTCCGGCCTGTCGCGAAGGAGGCCAAAGCCGTGACCCTGCCCAATGTCTTCCGCACCGACACTGCCTTCTTTCCGCCTGTGCCAAGGCCACGCGCCGAGGGGATGCTGGCGGTGACAGGCGGGCATGTCGTGCATTGGGAGGAAACCGGTCCCGAAGAGGGCGTTCCCGTACTCGTCCTCCACGGCGGGCCCGGCGGGCAGATCAAGCCCTATTACCGCCGCCTGCTCGATCCGGCGCGGCACCGCGGGGTGTTCTTCGATCAGCGCGGCTGTGGGCAATCGGCGCCGTTCGGGTCGCTGGAGAACAATACGACCGCCGATCTGATTGCCGATATCGAAGCGCTGCGCGTGGCACGCGGTATTGCGCGCTGGATCGTCGTGGGCGGCTCTTGGGGCTCGACACTGGCGCTGGCCTATGCCCAGACGCACCCGGACCGTTTGCTCGGCCTGCTCGTCAGCGGCGTCTTTCTGGCCGATGCGGCAGACCAGCACTGGTGGTGGGAGGGCGGCCGCGCCGTGTTTCCAGAGGTGTTCGCCGCGCGCGACAGCCTGTTGAGTGAAGCCGAACGCACCGATCCGCGCGCTGCTTTCCTCAAGCGCATTCTCGATCCAGATTCGGCGATCCACGCGCCGGCCGCAACCATCCTCGGCCATGCCGAGGCGCAGACGCTCGATCTCCATGCACCGCCACCGCCCGATGAGCCTGACGCAATGGATGCAAGGGACATCGCTGCAACCCGCATCTTCGCGCACTTCGATCAGGCCGACTATTTCCTCACCCCCGGCCAGCTCCTCGCCAATGCCGCGAGTCTTGCCGCGATCCCCGGCGAAATCATCGCAGGGCGCAGCGACATGTGCACGCCGCCGCGCGCGGCCTGGGACCTCGCCCAAGCTTGGTCGGGATCTCGGTTGACGATCGCGCCAGCCGCTGGCCACCGCTGGAACGACGAGGCACTGGGCCGGGCTGTTGTTGCGGCATTACTGCGGCTGACCGCCCGCGCTGCCTAGCGGACGCGCCTGCCGGCCTGCCACACCGCCTTGATGCCGCCATCCCAGATGGCCGCCAGATCGCTGAGCGGATCGCCGTCAACAACGACGAAATCGGCATGGGCGCCGGGCGCGATGACACCCAGTTCGCCCGTCCGATTGAGCAGCGCCGCGTTGACGCTTGTGGCCGATCGCAGCACATCCACGGGAGCATCGATAGCGCCGCGCAGGCGAAACTCGCCCAATTGCCACGGGTGCAGGCCGCCAAGCAGATCGGTGCCGAAGCCGATGGCAACCCCGGCAGCGCGGGCAAGGCGCACCGCGTCCGCGCCGCGCCCGGCCACATCGGCGATCTTGGCCGCCGAAACTTCCGAAAGGCCAAACGCTTTGCCTTCGGCCGTCAGCGCTTCATAAGCGACCAATGTCGGCACCAGAAACGCCCCAGCGCGGGCCATCGCGGCGGCAGTCTCCTCATCGAGCAGATTGCCATGCTCGATTGATCGCACACCATTGCGGACGGCATGGATGATCGCCTCGGCAGTATAGGCGTGGGCCATCACATACGTCTGCCGGCCGCGCGCCTCCGCAACAATGGCGCGGATCTCGCTGCCCGAATACTGGCGCATGGCGATCGGATCGGTGGGCGAGGAGATGCCGCCCGAGACGAAGATATTGATCTGATCCGCCCCGCCCGCCAGCGTCTCGCGCGCTGCGAGGCGCACGGCCTCTACGCCGTCCACGACGCGCGACAGGTTGCCGATGGTGCCGCAGCTGCACGGCTCGCCCCGGTGGACGCGGCTGTCGCCATGGCCGCCGGTCTGCGAGAGCGCCCGGCCAGACCGGAACAGTCTGGGTCCGGGGATGAGCCCTTCGGCAAGCGCGCGCGCCAGCCCCCAATCGGCACCGCCCGCATCGCGCACGGTGGTAAAGCCGCGCCCCAGCGCATCGGCCATCAGCCGGGTGGCGTGGTGCGCCAGATAGCTCAGCGGCAATTGCTCCAGCGCCGGGGTATCGACGAGCGCTGCATAGGCATGGAAGTGCGCATCGATGAAGCCGGGCAGCATGGCTTTGCCGCCGAGATCGACCTCCTCGTCAACCGCCCCATCGTCACCGATCCCGGCAATCCGTCCATCGGAAACGGTGATGCTGGTGAACGGCGCATAGCCATCATCGACACCGTTCCAGATGCGCGCGTTCCTGAGCCGGGATCGGGTCATCGCGCGGGTCTCTGTCAGAACTTGGCGCGCGCCGATACTCCGTAGGTGCGCCCCTGCGCCCGGATCACCCCGGACTGGCCGTTGCGATTGCCGCCAAAGGCGATGTCGTAGCGGTCATTTCCGAGATTCTGGACAAAGCCGAGCAGATCGAATGGGCCAAAGTCGACACCGGCCGAAAGGTTGATCAGATTGTTGCCGCCGATGGCGAACAGGTTCTGCACATCCTGGAAACCCGACGACCGGTGGGTCCACGATGCGTTGAACAGCACGTCGATGCTCCGGGTAATCGGGCGGCGATAGGCAGTACTGAGCGAGGTGGTCAGCTTGCGCGCGGCGGGCAGTTCCTTGCCTTTGAGCGACACGCCATTGACCGCGCCATCGTTGAACTTGCCGTCAAGCACCCCGAGCGAACCGCTGATGGTCCAACCTTCAACGGGTTGGACCGACGCCTCGACCTCAAGGCCGAACGTCCGCGCCCTGCCGGCGTTGTCGAGATAGCCCTGAAGCCCGGGAGGTGCGGTGAAATCGAAGAAGGGCACCAGCACATTCTTCTGGGTCAGGTAATAGGCGCTGACACCCAGAGCGGCATGCACCGGGGCCACCTTGAAGCGGGCGCCAACCTCATAATTGACTGAAGTTTCAGAATCATAGTCGAGGTTCGCGCTCTTCGCGACGTTGAAGTTGTAGCCACCTGCGCGAAAGCCGGTCTGGATCTTGGCATAGGCCCGCACCGCCTCGCTCGGGCTCCACGAAAGCGTGGCGCCCGGCGACCAGTTGTTGAAAGTGCGCGTGCGCTTGACCGCCTGCGACGGTCCGACGAAGCCGATGAGCGTCGGGCTCGGCGTGAACAGGAAGTCCACGGACTTGTCGTCGCTGGTATAGCGCAGATTGCCGATCAGGCTGACCGTATCGGTAATCTTCCAGGTCGCTTCGGCAAATCCCGCCCAGCTCTTGACGGACTGGTTGTTGGCAATGCCAAGCGTGAACGGGGCAGCACCGCCCGAAAAGGCCAGCGAAAGGCCGTTCAGATCAGTCAGGATCGTGCCGGTCGCCTTGTCATTCAGATAGGTCGCGCCAACCAGCAGGCTGATGCCGTTCCAGTCCGGCGAGAGCCAGCGGGCTTCGGCAAAGCGGCTTTCGACATGATTGCGGCGTGTGCTGATCTGCTTGCCGAGCGACGACAGTGTCGGCGTCGGAAACAGATCGGTCGAGAGGTCGGTGTCCTCCACCCCGTCAAGGGTATAGTTGCGACCACCGCTGATCAGGGTGAACGTGCCAAGATCCGTCTTGATGCCCAATTCGCTCGAAACGCGGGTCGTATCGAAGCTGTTGGTTGGCTGGGTGTCGCGGCTCACGGTCTTGGCCGTTTCGCCTGCGGTCGGGAAGAACAGATAGGTGCCGGCAGTTTCGCCTTCATTGTGCTCGGCCACGATCCGCAGCGAGATCTTGTCGGTAAGGTCGAACTTGCCAACGATGCGGCCACCCTCGGTATCGTTCGCATCGAGATATCGTTTGGTGACTGGATTGAAGTACTCGCCCTTGTTCTGCTTGAATTTCCACCCCGAGACGCGAATGCCGACCCCATCGGTGAGCGCCGCATTGACGATGCCGCGCAGTTCATAGCGGTCGAATGTGCCGTAGGTGCCCTGCAGGCTGGCACCCCATTTATCATCGGGGTTCTTCGAAATCACGTTCACGGCGCCGCCGACGGCGTTGCGGCCATAGAGCGCGCCCTGCGGTCCGCGCAGCACTTCAACCCGTTCGAGGTCGAAGAACTGGGTGGGATAGCTGATGAAGCCGCTCGAGTAGATTTCATCGACATAAGTGGCAACGCCCGGTTCGGCGAACAGGGTCGGCGTACCAACCCCGCGGATGCTGAAATCGCGCGCGGTGCCGGCGTTGTTCTCCTGCAGGAATGCGCTCGGCGTGAGGCTGAGCAGGTCGCGCGCATCGAACAGGCGAAGCTTCTCGACTTGCGCATTGCTGACTGCCGAGACAGCGCCCGGTACATCGAACAGCCGCTCCTCGCGCTTGCGGGCCGTGACGACGATCTCGGACGCGTCAGGGCTTGCCGCTGCGGGCGCAGCTGACTGGGCCAGTGCGGCACCAGGCATCGCGCCTGCCACGATTCCGGTCGATATGGCCCAAGCCGCTGTCCGGCAGGCGCTCTGCGTCCACACTGACTTCATGATCTCAAACTCCCGCTGCCGCCGGATCCCCGACACTCCCCAACAACTGCAAACATAATCTGATTATTTTATAATCGATGTCAATGACCGGCATTTGCGCATTTCCCGGAAGCTGCGGATTTCGGGCAACAGGATCGCGCAAAACCACCGGCGTCGCCTGCTTGGCGGCCTGCCGAATGCGTTCCGAATCGGCCTGCCCAGGGGGTCCTCGATGGTGGCCCTTATGGATTCTTTATGCGGCGCGTCCGACCTTGCTCTGGAAACTTAATGCCCGTTCGCCGCAACGCTGCACCGAACGAACGGAGCATGCCATGAACCTTCAGCCACTTGTCGCGCGGGATCATCCCTTGTCGCGCTGGATGGATTGCGGACTGCGCGCGGCGGGAGCCCTTGTTCTGGCGCTACTGGGGCTCGTCGCGACACGCGTGGGACGCGTGCCCGAGCAGCAGATGGCGAGCCCGGCCGGTTTCGGGTTCGCCACGCTCGCAGTCTTGCTGATCTGGACCGGGCTCGCCTTGCTGGTCGGCGGCGCGGAATGGTTCCGCCCCCAAGCGATGCCTCCGCGCCCCCTGTTTCCCCCTTCGGAAAGCAAACAACCCATGACCGACCTCCTCTGGATCGGCGTCCTTGCCGGTCTCACCCTGCTGACCACCGCATTTGTCGCGCTCTGCGAACGCGCCTGAGGATCTCCGCAATGCCTTTGCCCGAACTCATCGCTGCGCTGACCGCGGCGGGACTGCTTGTCTATCTCGTGGTCGTGCTGCTGCGACCCGAGCGTTTCTGAAGGAACCGGCCATGACGACGTTTGCAGGCTGGCTCCTGATCTTCGGCTTCACCGCGCTTGTCGCACTGCTCGCCAAGCCTTTCGGGCTGTGGCTGCACGCCATCTACGAAGGGCGGCGAACCCTGCTGCATCCCGTGCTCGGCCCGCTTGAGCACGGGTTCTACCGCTTGTCTGGCGTAGACCCGCAGCGCGAGCAGGGTTGGCGCGTCTACGCGCTCCACCTGCTCGCCTTCCAGGTGGTGACGGCCTTGTTCACCTATGCCGTGCTGCGCCTTCAGGGCGTGCTTCCGCTCAATCCGCGCGCCCTGCCCGGGCTCGGCGCGGACGGCGCTTTCAACACGGCGATTGCCTTCGTCACCAACACCAACTGGCAATGGTATTCCGGCGAGGCGGCGCTTTCGAACCTCAGCCAGATGCTGGGGCTGACGATCCACAACTTCCTTTCGGCCGCGACCGGCATCGCCGTGGCCTTTGCGCTGTTCCGCGGCTTTGCGCGCACTGAAACCCGAACCGTCGGCAACTTCTGGGCCGATCTTGTGCGGGTGACGCTCTATATCCTGCTGCCGGCGTGCATCCTCTATGCGGTGTTCCTCATCGCCAGCGGCGTGCCGCAGACGCTGGCGAGCACGGTCGATGCCGCGACCCTCGAAGGCGCGCGGCAGACTATCATCGTGGGGCCGGTCGCGTCGCAGGAAGCCATCAAGATGCTCGGGACCAACGGCGGCGGCTTCTTCAATGCCAACTCAGCGCATCCCTTCGAAAATCCTGGCGCGCTGACCAATCTCATGCAGATGCTGTCGATCTTCGTGCTGGGCGCGGGCCTCACCTGGTGCTTTGGCAAGGCGGTGGGCAACACGCGCCAGGGCTGGGCGGTGCTCGCGGCGATGCTGGCGCTGTTCCTTGCGGGTGCATCGATCGCCTATTGGCAGGAAGCCGTGGGCGGCCCGGTGCTCCACCATCTCGGCATTGCCGGGGCCAACATGGAAGGCAAGGAAGTGCGCTTCGGCATCGCTGCCAGCGCGCTCTTCGCAGCCGTCACCACCGCGGCATCCTGCGGGGCGGTCAACGCCATGCACGACAGTTTCACCGCGCTCGGCGGCCTCGTTCCGCTGTTCAACATCCAGCTTGGCGAAATCGTCATCGGCGGCGTCGGCTCGGGCATCTATGGCTTCCTGCTTTTCGCCCTGCTCGCGGTTTTCATCGCGGGCCTGATGGTGGGCCGCACGCCCGAGTACGTCGGCAAGAAGATCGAAGCGCGCGAGGTAAAGCTGGCGGTGCTGGCGATTGCCGTGCTCCCGCTGTGCATCCTCGGCTTCACCGCGATTGCCGCGGTGCTTCCCGCAGGCCTCGCCGGGCCGCTCAACAAAGGGCCGCACGGCTTCTCTGAAATCCTCTACGCCTTCACGTCCGCTACGGGCAACAATGGCTCGGCCTTTGCGGGCCTCTCGGCGGGGACGCCGTTCTACAACGGCCTGCTCGGTGCGGCGATGTGGCTTGGCCGCTTCTTCGTCATCGTGCCGGTGCTGGCCATCGCTGGCAGCCTTGCGGCCAAGAAGTACACGCCCGCCAGCGCTGGCTCGTTTCCCACCACCGGCCCGCTGTGGATCGCGCTGCTGATCGGCACGATCCTGCTGGTCGGCGGTCTCACCTTCCTGCCCAGCCTCGCGCTTGGCCCGGTCGCCGATCACGTGACCGGGCTTGCCGGCACGACCTACTGAGGACCACCCCCCGTGTCCCATCCCACATCGATGTTTTCGGCTGAACTCATAGCTCCGGCGCTCGGCGATTCCGTCCGCAAGCTTGCCCCGGCGCAGCTCGTGCGCAATCCGGTGCTGTTCACCACTGCGGTGGTTGCGCTGCTGCTCACCGTGCTGCTTGCCGTCGGCGATAACGGGCTTTCGCTGGCGTTCCAGATCCAGCTGATCGTCTGGCTCTGGCTGACCGTGCTCTTCGGCACGTTCGCCGAAGCGCTCGCCGAAGGACGCGGCCGGGCGCAGGCGGCCTCGCTGCGGGCCACCAAGTCCGATCTCGTCGCGCGGCTACCCGATGGCACCAGCGTTCCGGCAGCCCGGCTCAAACGCGGCGACACCGTGGTGGTCGAGACCGGCGATCTCATCCCGGCTGACGGCGAAGTCATCGAAGGCGTTGCCAGCGTCAACGAAGCCGCCATCACCGGCGAAAGCGCGCCGGTGATCCGCGAGGCGGGCGGCGACCGCTCGGCCGTCACCGCCGGCACGCGCGTCATTTCCGACCGCATCGTGGTGCGGGTGACGCAGGAACCGGGTCAGGGCTTCCTCGACCGCATGATCGCGCTCGTCGAAGGCGCGGAGCGGCAGAAGACCCCCAACGAGATCGCGCTGACGATCCTGCTGGCGGGCCTCACCATCATCTTCCTGATCGCGGTCACGACCATTCCGGCCTTCGCCGCCTATGCCGGGGGACGCGTACCCGTCGCGATGCTGGCGGCACTGCTCATCACCCTGATCCCCACCACGATTGCCGCGCTGCTCTCCGCCATCGGGATCGCCGGGATGGACCGGCTGGTGCGCTTCAACGTGCTTGCCAAGTCGGGCCGCGCGGTGGAGGCGGCGGGCGATGTCGACGTGCTGCTGCTCGACAAGACCGGCACGATCACCATCGGCGACCGGCAGGCGAGCGAGTTCGCGCCGCTGCCCGGAGTGCAGGCGGATGCCCTCGCTCAGGCCGCTTTGCTCGCAAGCCTTGCCGACGAGACGCCCGAAGGCCGCTCGATCGTCCGGTTGGCCCGCGAGGCGTTTGGCCTTGCCGAAACTGCCCTTCCCGCCGGCGCCGAGGTCATCCCGTTCACCGCGCAGACCCGCCTGTCCGGGCTTCGGCTCGGTACGCGGCTGGTGCAGAAGGGCGCGGTCGATGCGGTGCTGCGCGCCAATCCGGCAGCGGCTGAAACGCCTGCCGGAGAGGCCCTGCGCCGCGCGTCCGACATGATCGCGCGGCAGGGGCAGACCCCGCTGGCGGTGGCCGATGGCGGTGAACTGCTCGGCGTCATCGCGCTGAAGGACGTGATCAAGGCCGGGGTGCGCGAACGGTTCGGCGAATTGCGCCGGATGGGCATCCGCACCGTGATGATCACTGGCGACAATCCCCTGACCGCCGCAGCCATCGCGGCGGAAGCCGGTGTCGACGACTTTCTCGCCGAGGCCACGCCCGAGGACAAGCTCGCGCTCATCCGCAAGGAACAGCAGGGCGGGCGGCTGGTCGCGATGTGCGGCGACGGCACCAACGATGCGCCTGCGCTTGCGCAGGCCGATGTCGGCGTCGCCATGAACACCGGCACCCAGGCGGCGCGCGAGGCTGGCAATATGGTTGATCTCGATAGCGACCCGACCAAGCTCATCGAGATCGTCGGGCTCGGCAAGCAGCTGCTGATGACCCGCGGTGCGCTCACCACGTTCTCCGTCGCCAACGATGTCGCCAAGTATTTCGCGATCATCCCGGCCATCTTTGTTGCGCTCTACCCCGGTCTCGGCGTGCTCAACGTGATGGGTCTGGCGAGCCCGCAAAGTGCGATCCTTTCGGCGATCATGTTCAATGCGCTGATCATTCCTGCGCTGGTGCCGCTGGCGCTCAAAGGCGTGAAGTACACACCCATGGGCGCAGGCCCCCTGCTGGCGCGCAACCTTTCCATCTACGGCCTTGGCGGCCTCGTCGCGCCCTTCGCGGGCATCAAGCTGATCGATCTCGCCGCCGTGTCCTTCCATCTCGTCTGAGAGGTACTGGTTCCATGCTCAAGGACATTGCTTCCACCCTGCGACCAGCCATCGTGATGACCGCCCTGTTCGCGCTGCTGCTGGGCCTCGTCTACCCGCTGGTGCTCACCGGCATCGGACAGGCCCTGTTCCCCGCGCAGGCCAATGGCAGCCTGATCCGCAGCGGCGACCGCGTGATCGGCTCTTCGCTGATCGGCCAGACCTTCACCAGCGATCGCTACTTCCATGGCCGCCCTTCAGCCGCAGGCAAGGGTTATGATCCCACCGCGTCGTCGGGATCGAATCTCGGCCCTGCCAGCGCAGCCCTAGCCGACCGCGTACGCACCGATCTTGCCACACTCCGGTCCTCACCAGATTCCCCCGTTCCTGCCGATCTGGTGACCACTTCCGCCTCGGGGCTCGACCCCCATATCAGCCCCGAGGCGGCTTTGTTCCAGGCCGCACGCGTCGCTGCGGCGCGGAAGTTGAGCCTGGCGGAGGTTGAGGCGCAGGTTGCGGCGCACACGCAGAAGCCGCTCTTTGGCGTGTTCGGAGAGCCGGTGGTCAACGTGCTGGAACTCAACCTGGCGCTCGACTCCCTGCCCGCGCGCGGTGCATCATCGAAGCGGTGAACGAAGCCCGCCCGGATCCCGATGCCCTGCTGCGCGCCGCGCAGCGCGAGGGACGTGGCCGCCTCAAGGTTTTCCTCGGGGCGGCTCCCGGCGTGGGCAAGACGTTCGAGATGCTGAGCCGCGCCGCCGAACGGCGCGACAGCGGCGTAGACGTGGTTGTCGGCGTGGTCGAGACCCATGGGCGGGCGGAAACGGCGGCCCGGCTGCGCGGGTTCGAAGTCCTGCCGCGCGCGCGGTTCGAGCATCGCGGCCAGACGCTTGAGGAAATGGACATCGATGCCATCCTCGCGCGGCGGCCGGCGCTCGTGCTGGTCGACGAGCTGGCGCATACCAACGCACCGGGCAGCCGGCATGACAAGCGCTGGCAGGATGTCGAGGAATTGCGGTCCGCCGGACTCGATGTCTGGAGCACGCTCAATATCCAGCATCTGGAAAGCCTCAACGATCTGGTCGCCTCCTTCACGCGGGTCCGCGTGCGCGAGACCGTGCCCGACCGCGTGCTCGATTCTGCGGAGATCGAGGTTGTCGACATCCCGCCCGACGAGCTGATCGAGCGGCTGCGCGAGGGCAAGGTCTATGTCCCCGAAGAGGCCAGCCGCGCGCTTGGCCATTTCTTCTCCAAGTCCAACCTTTCGGCCTTGCGCGAACTGGCGCTGCGCCGCGCCGCGCAAGTGGTCGATACGCAGATCCTCGAACTGGTTCGCGCGCAGGCGCTCGGCGGGATCTGGGGTTCGGGTGAACGCATCCTCGTCGCCCTGAGCGAGCAGGAATCGGCGGCGGAACTCGTCCGCGCCGGGCGCCGGATGGCCGATGCGCTCCATGCGCCATGGACCGCCGTCCACATCGAGACGCCCCGCTCGCTGCAACTGGGCGACGGCGCACGCAAGACGCTGGCCGACGTCCTGCATCTCGCAACCCAGCTTGGCGCAGCGGTGGTGACGATCCCCGCCTCTTCGGTCACGGAGGGGCTCAAGCTTGCAGTCGCCGAAGCGCGGGCGACGCAGCTCTTTGTCGGAAAGACCGCCCGCTCGCGCTGGTTCGAGCTGCGCCACGGTTCCGTGGTCGACAGGCTGGTGCGTGAAATGCCCGGAATTGCGGTCCATGTCCTCCCGCTTGGCAACGCGCCTGAGGTGAGCAGGCCCGGCACCGGGACAGCGACCCACTGGGGCCTGCCGCGCCACTATGCCATCGCCTTCGCTCTGACCGGTCTGGTCACGGCCTTGGGGTCGTACATTGCCAGCCTTGGCTCGATCACCAATGTCGCCTTGCTCTATCTGCTGCCGGTGATGGCGGCGGCCACGCGGTTCGGCTTGCGGCCGGCCCTGGCGACCGCGGTGGCTTCATCGCTCGCCTACAATTTCTTCTTCATTCCGCCGCTCTACACATTCACCATTTCCGACCCGCAGAACCTGATTACCGTGCTGGTGCTGCTGGGCGTTGCCGTGGTGGCGAGCCAGATTGCCTCGCAGACGCGCGATCAGGCAGAGCTTGCGCGCGCGAGCGCGCTGCAGAACTCCACGCTGGCCGGATTTGCCCGACAGTTGACCGGGGTGAGCCAGCGAACCGAACTCGGGATGCTCCTCTGCGGCGAAACGGCCCGCGTGTTCGATGCCCACACAGTGCTGCTGCGCCCAGCAGGGGGCGAGCTCGCGGTCGAGGCGTCCTTGCCGGGTAATGTGCAGATCGCACCGATCGAAATGGCAGCGGCGCAGTGGGCGTTCGCCCAGGGCCGCCCGGCCGGCAACGGTTCCGATACGCTGACCGCCTCGGAATGGAGTTTCCATCCGATCGCCTCGGGCGAACGCGTCCATGCGGTGATCGGTCTGGCCCGCCGCGATGCGGGGCGGCCCGTGCGGCCGGACCAGCTGCCGCTGCTGTTGTCCCTCCTCGATCAGGCGGGCCAGACCCTAGAACGCATCGCTCTCGAAGAGCAGATGACGGACGTCGCCCAGATGCGCGAGCGTGATCGGCTGCGGGCAGCCTTGCTCTCCTCGGTCGGCCACGATCTGCGCACGCCGCTCACCGCCGTTGTGGGCCTGCTGGCCGAGATCGAACCCGCAAGCGCCGTGCAGCGCGAACAGATCACCCAGGCGCGCGGTGAAGCCGAGCGGGTCAACCGCTTCGTCGCCAACCTGCTCGATATGGTGCGGATCGAAGCGGGCGCTCTCCAGCAATCGCTCGAGCCGGTGGATCTCGCCGAGGCGGTCTCGGCCGCCGCCCATGATCTGCGCCGCGTGCTCGATGAGCACCCCGTCGAGATCGCCATTCCGCCGAGCCTGCCGCTTGTCCGCATCGATCCCCGGCTCTTCCATCACTGCCTGATCAACCTGATCGACAACGCGGCCAAACATGGACCGGCAGGCACACCGATCCGCATCGCCGCACAGCGCAGGCCCGATGGCATCGAGATGGATATCTGCGATGCCGGCCCCGGCATTCCCGCTGGGGAGGAGCTGCGGATATTCGATTCCTTCACCCGGCTCGATGGGTCTGATCGCAAGGGCGGGACCGGGCTTGGCCTGGCCATCGTGAAGGGCTTTGCCGAAGCGATGGGCCTCAAGGTCAGGGCCGAGAACAGACCGAACCACACCGGCGCCCGTTTCGTGATCGGATTTCCGGCCGCGATCATCAGCCCGATTGCCGCAGAGGACCTCGCATGACCGGGACAACGGTGGTTCTTGTCGTGGACGACGAAGCCTCGATCCGCCGCTTGCTAAGGCGGGCGCTCGAGCGGCAGGACTATCGCGTGGTCGAGGCCGGCAACGCCCGCGAGACATTGGCCGCGCTCGCCATTGATCACCCCGAAGTGGTGCTGCTTGATCTTGGCCTCCCCGATCGGGACGGCCTGGAGCTCGTGCCGGTCATCAAGCGCACGGGCACAGCCCTGCTGGTGGTGTCCGCGCGCGATGCCACGGAAGAGAAAGTCGCTGCGCTCGACCTCGGTGCCGATGATTACATCACCAAGCCATTCGACACCGAAGAAGTCACCGCGCGCGTCCGCACCGCCCTGCGCCACCGGGCCCGCCGCGAGAACGCCAACGAGGAGACCGTGAGGACGGGTGATCTGGAGATCGACTTCGCCGTTCGCCGGGTGACCAAGGGCGGCAACGAAATACATCTCGCACCGAAGGAGTACGCCGTGCTGACCGAACTGGCGCGAAACGCCGGCCGCGTCGTTACGCATGCCCACCTCCTGCGCAAGATCTGGGGTCCGGCCCATGAAGCCGATCTGGAATACTTGCGGGTGACGATCCGTGCCATCCGGCGCAAGCTGGGCGAGGAGGTGCAATCCTCCTGTATCCGCAACGAACCGGCAATAGGGTATCGGCTGATTGCCGGTTGAACGGGATCTGGAAGCGGCGGGATCAGCAGGGCGTTGCATGTGCGCGGCACGGTGCGACGCTAACCGGAAGGAAAACGTCGGCAGTGTGTGTTAACCAACCCCGTTCCTTGATTGCATGAATGCCAAAAAAAGGTGACACTACAACAGGAACGCCGGGCCTGCCGGTGGGTTTTCGCTTGCGCAGACCCGCTGCGAATTGTGAAGTGCGCGTTGTGTCCGTTGGCAAGCAGGAAAGGCGCTCCTCCAAGGTGATTCACGAATTCTGGCGGACCCGGGTTTCGGCCAGCCATCCAGCGCGCCGCAGCAATGTCATGCACCATGCGCTTTGCGCCGCAGCCGGTCTGGGCGCGCTCCTCTCGGCATGCTCGGGGCCGCCTGCAAAGCGTGTCCCGCCGACGCCCGAGGCGGGATTTGTGGTCATGCGCGAAGAGGAAGTTGCGCTCCCCACCGTGCTGGCCGGCCGCACGGCAGCCTATGAGGTGTCCGAAGTCCGGCCGCAGGTTTCGGGCGTGATCCGGGCCAGGCAGTTTACCGAGGGCTCGCTGGTCAGCGCCGGGCAGACGCTCTACCAGATCGATCCCAGCCTCTACCGCGCAGCCGCAGCAGAGGCTGAGGCGAATCTCGCGAGCGCAACAGCCCTGCGCGCCTCTGTGGCGCAGAAGGCCGAACGGCTGCGCCCGCTGGCCGAGATCGAAGCGGTCAGCAAGCAGGATTATACCGACGCGCTCGCGGCATCGCGCCAGGCATCTGCGAGCGTGGCCCAGACGCGCGCGCAGCTCGATACCGCGCGGATCAACTTGCGCTTCACGCGGGTTCCCGCCCCGATCAGCGGGCGGATCGGCAGGTCGCTCGCGACCACCGGAGCGCTGGTGACCGCCAACCAGGCCGCACCGCTCACCACGATCGAGCGGCTGGACCCGATCTTCGTCGATATCCAGCAATCCAGTGTGGATCTGCTCAAGCTGCGCCGCTCGCTCGCGTCTGGCTCGACCTCGCCGTCTTCGGCACCGGTCAGCCTCACGCTCGAGGATGGCAGCCGCTACAGCCATACCGGGACCTTGCAGTTTACCGAGCCGATGGTCGATGCCAGCACCGGAACCGTGACCTTGCGCGCACGCTTTCCCAATCCGGATGGCCTCCTGCTTCCCGGCATGTACGTCCGTGCGGTGCTGTCGCAGGCAACCGTGGCGCGCGGCATGCTCGTGCCGCAAACAGGCGTTTCGCGCGATGCACGCGGGGTCGCCACGGTCATGCTCGTCGGTCAGGGAAACACGGCGAAGCGCACCAGCATCACCGCCGAGCAGACCATTGGCGACAAGTGGCTGGTGACCGGCGGACTTAAGCCGGGCGACCGGGTGATCGTTGAAGGGCTGGGCAAGATCAAGCCGGAAGGCAAGATCGTCCCGGTCCAAGCAGGATCGAAGCCGGCGATCGGCCCGAAACAGCGCAAGCCTTGAGCCGGGCATGATTTCCCGCATTTTCATCGATCGCCCGATCTTTGCGTGGGTCATCGCGATCGTCATCATGCTGGGCGGGCTCGGCGCGGTCTATACGCTGCCGATCGAGCAATATCCCGATATCGCTCCGCCTTCGGTCAATATCCGCGCAAACTATCCGGGCGCTTCTGCCGAAACGCTCGAATCCAGCGTCACGCAGGTGATCGAGCAGCAGCTGACCGGCATCGACGGCCTGATCTACTTCACCGCGTCATCCAGTTCGTCCGGCTCGGCCACGATCACCGCCACCTTCGCCAAGGGGATCAATCCGGATATCGCGCAAGTGCAGGTCCAGAACAAGGTCCAGCAGGCCCTGGCGCGGTTGCCGCAGCAGGTGCAGCAGCAGGGGCTCACGGTCACCAAGGCCAGCTCGGACTTCCTGATGATTGTCTCGGTCTACGATTCGACCGACCGGGTGACCAACAACGACGTCTCGGACTTCCTCGTCTCGAACCTGCAGGACCGGATCGGGCGGATCGACGGCGTGGGCGATGTCAGCGTGTTCGGGTCGCAATATGCGATGCGAATCTGGCTCGATCCCTTCAAGCTTGCCGCGGTCAAGCTCATGCCCTCGGACGTGACCAGCGCGATTCAGGCGCAGAACACGCAAGTCGCAGCGGGCCAGATCGGCGCCCAGCCCTCCTCGAACGAGCAGCGCCTCACCGCCACGGTCACGGCGCGATCGCGGCTGACCACGCCCGAGGAATTTCGCAAGATCGTGCTCAAGACCCAGAGCGACGGATCCCGTGTGCTGCTGCAGGACGTGGCGCGGATCGAACTGGGCGCAGAAAACTACAGCATCGTGAGCCGGTTCAACGGCCACCCGGCCGCAGGGCTTGCCGTGCAGCTCGCACCGGGTGCCGATGCGCTCAAGACCGCCGAACTGGTCAAGGCCGAAGTCCAGGCCCAATCGGCAACCTTCCCGGACGGCTTCAAGTTTGCCTATCCGGTCGACAGCACGACGTTCATCCGCCTCTCGGTGGAAGAAGTCGTCAAGACCCTGATCGAAGCCATCATTCTGGTGGTCATCGTGATGTTCGTGTTTCTGCAGAGCTGGCGCGCCACGCTGATACCCGCAATTGCGGTGCCGGTGGTGCTGCTGGGCACCTTCGGCGTTCTTGCCATCGCTGGGTTCAGCATCAACACACTGACCCTGTTCGGCATGGTGCTCTCCATCGGCCTGCTTGTCGACGATGCGATCGTGGTGGTCGAGAATGTCGAGCGGGTGATGGACGAAGAGCCCGATATCTCGGCCCATGACGCCACCATCAAGTCGATGGGCGAGATCCAGACGGCCCTCATCGCGATTGCCCTCGTCCTTTCCGCCGTGTTTCTGCCGATGGCGTTCTTCGGCGGTTCGGTCGGTGTGATCTACAAGCAGTTCTCGATCACCATTGTCGCCTCGATGGCACTCTCGGTGATTGTGGCTCTGGTGCTGACCCCCGCGCTCACCTCGACCTTGCTGAAGCGTCCCGATGCCGGGGCAAAGCCGCAGGCGGGCCTGCGCGGATGGGCGGCGCTGCAGGGCGATCGTTTCAATGCGTGGTTCGCCCGCACATCGGATCGCTACCGGGAACGCGTGGCGAAAACGATAGCGGGCGCGAGGGGGGCAATGGCCGCCTATGCCGCGATCGTAGGCTTGCTGGTGCTCGTCTTCACTTTCCTCCCTTCCAGCTTCCTGCCGGTGGAGGATCAGGGCCGCGCCCAGCTACAGTATACGCTGCCCCCGGGGGCGACCCAGCCTCGCACAGAGGCGGTCGCGAAGATCATTCAGGACTACTTCCGCACATCGATGCAGGATGGGGTCGAGGCGGTCTACACCGTATCGGGCCAGGGCGGCGGCGGCGGCGGCGGGCAGAACGCGGGGCGCGGCTTCATCCTGCTGAAGCCGTGGGACGAGCGCACGGGAAGCGCGCTGAGTTCGGACTCGATCACCAAGAAGGCGACTGCCGAGCTGGGCAAGCTGCTGCGCGATGCGGAATTCTTTGCGCTGGCGCCGCCTGCTGTGCGCGGGCTTGGCCAGTCGAACGGCTTCACCATGCAATTCCTAAACACCGGGGGATTGAGCCGCGCCGAATTCAAGGCCCGGCGCGATGCCCTGTTGCAGGATGCGCAAAGTGATCCCGCCCTCGCCGCCATCCGCCTCGGCACGCTCGAGGACAATCCGACGCTTGCGGTGACAATCGACGACGAGAAGATCGGCGCGCTGGGGCTGACTTCCACGCAAGTCGATCAGACGCTCGCCACGGCATGGGGCGGCACTTATGTGAACGACTTCATCGACCGGGGCAGGGTCAAGCGCGTCTATGTGCAGGGTGACGCGCCCTATCGCAGCCGGCCCGAGGATCTTGCGAACTGGTTCGTCCGGGGCAACACGGGAGAAATGGCGCCCTTCTCCGCGTTCGCCAAAGTCAGCTGGGGGCAAGCACCATCGAACCTGTCCCGCTTCAATGCGACACCGGCGTACCAGATCCAGGGCCAGGCCGCGCCGGGCCACAGTTCGGGCGAAGCCATGAACGCAATCGCTGCGCTGGCGGCGAAGCAGCCGGGAACCTCGGTGGCGTGGTCGGATCTGTCCTTTCAGGAACGCCTGTCCGGAAATCAGGCGCCCTTTCTCTATGCGATCTCGCTGCTCGTCGTGTTCCTGTGCCTCGCGGCGCTTTATGAAAGCTGGTCCGTGCCGTTTGCGGTCATGCTGGTGATCCCCATCGGACTCCTCGGCGCGGCTCTTGCCGTCTGGCTGCGCGGGCTGGACAATGACGTGTTCTTCCAGGTGGGCCTGCTCACCACGATGGGCCTGTCCGCGAAGAACGCGATCCTCATCATCGAATTTGCCGAGCAGGCCGAAAAGGCTGGAAAATCGGCCGTGGAAGCCGCGCTTGAGGCCGCGCGACTGCGGCTGCGCCCGATTGTCATGACCAGCCTTGCCTTCATCTTCGGCGTGCTACCGCTCGCGCTTTCGACCGGCGCGGGGGCCAAGAGCCGCGTCGAGATCGGCACCGCCGTGATCGGCGGCATGCTGACGGCCACTGCGCTCGCGATCTTCTTCGTGCCGCTGTTCTTCGTGCTCGTCCGCCGGGCGTTCAGCCGCAGGAGCAAACCGGCATGAAGCGCGCAGCATCCCTCCTGCTGATCGCGGCGCTGCCGGGCCTGCTGGGTGCATGCAGTCTCCAGCCCAAGTACATGCGGCCCGCGCCGGCAGTTCCAGCAGGCTGGCGGATCGCCGATCCGGCCCTGCTGGCGAGCGAGACCGATCTTGCCGCGCTCGGCTATCGCGCGATCTTTCACGATATCCGGCTGCAAGCCCTGATCGAGCGCGGGCTGGAACATAGCCAGGACCTCAAAGCAGCCGTGGCCAACGTCGCCGCCGCACGCGGGCTCTACCGCGTCCAGCGCGCCGCGCTGCTCCCCGCGATCAACGCAGCGGCCGCTGCCACCTTGAACGATGGCGGCAGCGGCAACGTCGGCAGCGGCAACGTCGGCAGCGGCAACGTCGGCAACGGATCAGCGGGCGGCGGGCTGCGCGAAAACTACAGCGTCAACATCGGCGCATCCGCGTTCGAGCTCGATCTGTTCGGGCGGCTGCGCAGCCTCAGCGATGCCCAGCTCAACGCCTATTTCGCAACCGAGCAGGCGGCCCGCGCGACCCGGCTGACCCTCGCCGCCGATATCGCCGACGTCTACTTTACCCTCGCGGCCGACCGCAGCCTGCTGGCGATAGCACGGCAGACCGCGGTCAGCGCCCAGCGCAGCGTCGCCCTTACCAGCGCCCGCCTCGCCGGCGGGGTCGCGCCGCGAACCGATCTGCGGCAGGCCGAAACCATTCAGGCAACGGCGCGTTCGGACCTGGCGAACCTGACGACAATCGTCGAACAGGATCGCAACGCGCTCGAACTGCTCATCGGCGGACCTGTGCGCGATGCCGATCTGCCAGACGCGATCGAAAGCGTCGACAGTCAGGTCGGGCCGGTTCCGGTCGGGCTCGCCTCAAGCATCCTGCTCCGCCGACCGGACGTGATGGAAGCGGAATACCAACTGCGGGCCGCCAATGCCCGTATCGGCGCCGCGCGCGCTGCCTTCTTCCCGCGCATCTCGCTCACCGGCGCGGGCGGCCTTGCGAGTTCGGCGCTGTCCGGGCTCTTCACCGGCGGTGCATTCGCCTATAATGCCGGAGCATCGGCCAGCCTCCCGATCTTCGCCGGGGGTGCCAACAGCGGCAATCTTGCCGCCGCGCGTGCACAGACCGAGGCGGCGACGGCCACCTACCAGCGAGCGATCCAGCTCGCCTTCCGCGACGTCTCCGATGCCCTCGCGCGCCGGGCGACGATATCAGATCAGATTGCCGCACAGTCCGCGCTGGAGGCGGCGGCCCGCGATACCGCCTTTCTGACCACCGAGCGGTATCGTGGCGGCGTTGCCTCGTTCCTCGAAAGCCTCGACGCGCAGCGCGCGCTCTACGCCGCGCAGCGCTCGCTGATCAGCGCCCGGCTGCTGCGCGCAAGCAACCTCGTCGCGCTCTACCGCGCGCTGGGCGGTGACGATTTCTCCGGTGTGGCAGCTCCGGGCAATGCCGTTCAAAGCCGCTAGATTTCTTCTGAAAAGAGACCGGCGAACTGCCGCCGAAGCTCGGCTTTCAGCACTTTGCCCATGGCATTGCGGGGAAACTCCGGCACGATGCGGATCGCCTTGGGCTGTTTGAAGCGCGCCAGCTTCTCGCGGGCAACCGCCTCGATCGCGGCGGGTTCCAGATCAGGCCGCGCCGCCGTCACCACCGCAACCACACCTTCACCGAAATCGGGATGCGGCACGCCGATGATGGCAACGTCGCTGACCCCGTCCACTTCGGCGAGCACCATTTCCAGCTCCGCCGGATAGATGTTGAAGCCGCCCGAAATGATCAGGTCCTTGGAACGACCCGCGATGGTCACGCGCCCGGTCTCGTCCTTGAAGCCGGTATCGCCCGTCACGAAGAACCCGTCCGGCCCGATCGCTTCTGCCGTCGCTTCGGGCCGCCGCCAGTATCCGGCGCACAGGTTGGGGCCCCGGATCTCGATCTCGCCAACCTCGCCCGGCGGCAGTTCGCCCCGCCCTTCCCCGCCGACCACGCGCAGTTCCACCCCCGGCAGCGGATAGCCGACAGTCCCTGGAATCCGGCCCTCCGGCGCATAGGGGTTCGAGGTGATCATCGCCGCCTCGGTCATGCCGTAGCGTTCCAGAATGCGGTGCCCGGTGCGCGCCTCGATCTCCGCGAACACCGAAGGCAGCAGCGGCGCCGAACCGCAAATCATCAGCCGGATGGTCCGCACCGCCTCGCGCCCGAAATCCGCCCGCTCCAGCAGCCGCGTGTAGAATGTCGGCACGCCCATGAACACGCTCACCGTGGGCAGCAGCGCCACGACTTTCGCCGCATCGAACTTGCCCAGCAGATGCACCGTCGCCGCGCTGTAGAGCCCCAGATGCAGCGCCACGAACAGCCCATGCGCATGGAACAGCGGCAGGCTGTGCAGGATGCTGTCGCTATCCGAAAACCGCCACGTGTCAAACAGCGCCGCCACATTGGACGAAAGGTTGCGGTGCATCAGCATCGCGCCCTTGGGCCGCCCGGTGGTGCCCGAAGTAAACAGGATCGCGGCGAGATCGGTCTCCGCCATCGTCTCGACCGTCAGATCCGGCTCAAGCCCTGCTGCCAGCGCGGGCAGCGTGCCTGAACCGTCCGGCTCCAACGTCATGCGCTGCGGCGTATCACCCTCCGGCACTGCCGTTGCGCTGCCATGCACCAGTAGCACCGGCTCTGCGTCCTCGATCAGCAGGGCAAGCTCGCTCGCGGTATAGGCCGGGTTCACCGGCACCGCGATCGCGCCGGAGGCCAGCACCGCCAGATAGGTCAGCGCAAAAGCGGGCGAGTTTTCCGCCTTGATCATCACCCGGTCGCCGCGCGTCACGCCCAGCTGCGCCAGTGCCGCGCGGTACCGCCCGATCGCCGCTGGCAATTCGCCAAACGTGCAGACCGTCTCGCCCTGCCACAGCCACGCCGGCTTGGCCTCGTGCCCCGCATGGCGGGCAAGGAATACGGCAACGAGATTGGCATTCATGGCGCAAGCCTCCGCAGTATTTCGACGTTCCTTAGAACGCACACGGCGCCGCTGTCACCACCCGCGCGCGGCCGGGATGGGTTCGCGCAGAGCCCGCAGAGCGCGCGGAGTTGCCAGCGCATACGGCAAAGCCGCTTCAATTCATCAAGTGATCAGCAAAGCGCATCGCCTGCGGCGCACACGGCATCTCTGCGCTCTCTGCGGGCTCTGCGCGAACAAATCCCTACTTCTCCCCCAGCGCCCTCGCCATCAGCGCTTCCATGCGCGGCACATCGACCGAGAGCACCACATCGGCCTGCCCCTCGTCGAGCCCCGGCCTGTACGCATCATGCCAGGTCAGCATGTCGCCATAGCCCGGCCCGAACTGCACATCGAAATCATACCACAGCCGCTCCGCCTTCGTGACGATGGACGGATCGAGCCAGACCGCCACAGCAATCTCGTCCCACATCGGAAAGCCCGGCTCCATCCGCCGCAGGAACGCCGCCACTGGCGGGCGCGAGGCCTTTGCCAGCCGCTCCAGCAGGGCGGGCGAAAGCTGCGTCGCGGTCGAAGGATCGGCGGGCACGATGGTCACCTTGGGCCAGGGCGCATGCGCCGCCATGCTCGCCGCTTCGGGATCGAAGCGGATGTTGAACTCGCGGCGCGGCGTGTTGACGAACTCGCGCGCGAAATCCGCGGCGGACTTGCCCTCCAGCACCTGCCGGGGCGCAAGGCTTCCGCCCATGATCACCAGTTCCTTGACCAGCGAGGCAAACTCGGGATCGAGCCGCTGCGCCAGCGCCAGATTGGTGAGCGGCCCGGTCGCAAAGATTGTCACGGCATGCGGATGCGCCCGCACCGTGCGGATCAGGAACTGCGCCGCCGGTTCGTTCAGCGCCTTGAGCTTGGGATTGCCCCACGGCAGGTCCACCGGATCGAACGGCCCGTGATAGGGCGGGGCCGATTGCGCAGTCGGCTCCGCCCACTGCTTCATGAACGCGCCCTTCCACACCAGCTTGCCGTAAAGCGCCTCCCACCGTTCGGTGCGCACCTCGCTGTTGAGCAGCGGAAAGGTCGCGCCCTCGGCCACCGGCACTTCGGTACGGCCCAAGAGTTCCAGCCCGCGCAGCACCATCGCGGTTGCACGGTTGGCCCAGACGTTGCCCGAAACCGTGGTGATCCCCAGCACCTCGATGCGGGGGTCCTCCAGCAGCATCAGATGCGGGATCGCGAAACCCTCGTCATCGATGATCACCTGCCGCTTCGCCTCGGCGGCCCACGCAGGTGCCGCCAGCAAGAGCAGAAGCGCCAGAAGAACCCGCCGCAGCATCAGCGCCTCACTTCGTCTTGCCCGCATCGGTCCGATACTTGTCGAACCACGCAAGGATCGCCGATGCCTTCGCCGCCGATTGCGAAGGCCGCGCGGTGAACCCGCCGTGGCTGGCCCCCGGCACCTTGACCAGCGCAGTCGGCACGCCCCGGATCTGCAGCGCGGCATAGTACTGTTCGGATTCGCTCACCGGCGTGCGGAAATCCTCGCTCCCCACCACGACCATCGTCGGGGTCTTCACGTTGCCGACCAGCGAGAGCGGCGAGCGGTTCCAGTAGCTCATCGGGTCTTCCCAAGGCTGCTTCTTGAACCAGTAGCGCGAGGTGAAGCCGGTGCCGTCCATGGTCAGCGCCTCGCTGATCCAGTTGATCACTGGCTTCTGCGCCGCTGCCGCCTTGAACCGGTCGGTCTTGCCCACGATCCAGCTGGTCAGCACGCCGCCGCCCGAACCGCCCGTCACGAACAGGTTGTCAGGATCGGCCACGCCCTTCGCGATCGCCGCATCCACCGCGCTCATCAGATCGCCGTAGTCGTCGCTGGGGTAGTTCTTGTCGATCAGGTTGGCAAAATCGCTGCCATACGAGGTGGAGCCGCGCGGATTGGTGAACAGCACCGCATAGCCGTGCGCCGCATAGAGCTGATCGTCGGTCGAGAAGACCTGACCATAGGCGCTGTGCGGCCCGCCATGGATTTCAAGGATCAGGGGCACGCGCTTACCCGCCTGATACCCCGGCGGCAGCACGAGCCAAGCGCCGATCTTGCGCCCGTCGCTCGCGGTGACGTCAAACGGCTCAACCTTGCCGAGCGTCTTGGCCGAGAGCTGTGTCTCGTTCAGCTGTGTGACTTGCCGCTTGCCCACGAAGAGATTGGCCGGACGCGCCCCGCCACTCGCATCGCCGGTCCAGGCAATCACCCCGCTCTTGGAAACGCTGAAGTTACCCCCGGTATAGGGCCGGTCGATCCCGCCCCCCGCCAGCCCTTCGGCCAGCACCGTCAGCTTCCCCGCCAGATCGACCCGCGCCACCTTGCGCACGGCCTTGTCGTCATAGGCGACATAGATCGAGCGCCCGTCTGCGGACCACTGCACATCCTCGATGCTGCGATCGAGCCCGGCGGTCAGCGCGCGTCCGTTCGAACCATCACGGTCCATCACATAGAGCACATCCGGCTGGTAGCTCAGGTGCGTGTCGTCATAGCCGAGGTAGGCGATCCGGCTGCCATCGGGCGAAACCACGGCGCCATGATCCGGCCCGTAGCGCCTGGTCAGCTGCGTCAGCGCTCCGCTCGCCACATCCAGCGCAAAGACCTCGCTGTCATTCGGCTCGCGCTCCCAATCGCCCCGGCGGTTCGAGGAGAGCACCAGCGTCTTGCCGTCGGGCGCAAACGAGAGCGGCCCCGAAACATCGAATTTGCCGAAGGTCAGCTGGCGCGGTGCCCCGCCGTCGGCAGCCACGACAAACACCTGATCGTACCCCGGCTTGATATATCCGCCACCATCGGCGCGGTACGTCACGCGGTCGATCACTTCGAGCGGCTCGGCCCACTTCGCGCCCTCGGGCTTGGCGGGCGCTTCACCAAACTTGGTCGCCTCGCCCGGCAAGTGCATCACATAAGCGATCAGCTTGCCATCGGGCGACCACGCGAGGCTCGAAGGCGAATCCGGCAGCCCGGTGATCCGCGCCGTCGCCCCGCCCTCCATCCAGCGGACGTAGAGCTGCGGCGAGCCGCCCTCTTCCATCCCGACATAGGCCAGCCGCTTGCCATCTGTCGACCAGACGGGCGAGAACTGCGAGCCCGAGCCCGCCAGCGGCACCTGCTCGCCCGTCTTGGCATCGACCAGCCAGATGGCAGAGCGCATCTTGTCGGCCATCACATCACCCGCCTTGCGCACATAGGCGACGCGGGTTCCGTCCGGGCTGATCTGCGGGCTATCCGCCATTTCCAGGCCGAACAGATCGGACCCGGCGAACACGCGTGAAGGCTGCTCGGTCGTCGCAGCGGGTGCGGACTGCGCGACGGCAGGCACTGAAGTTGAAAACAGAAGCAGGGCAAGCGTCTGGCGAAGCATGGCAAATTCCCATGTGATGGAACGTTGCACCGTCCTTGGCCTGCGCGCCCGCTCCCGCGCAAGAGGTGTTTTATGCGCCTGCAACAGCGTCGATCGCCGCAAGGTGCCGCGCCACTGCGTCCGGGGGCAGGAACGAGCCGGTAAAGCTGTTTTTGGCGAGCTGCACCAGATCCGCGCGCGACAGCCGCCGCGCTTCCACCACCGCGCGGTAGTTGTCCGCGACATAGCCACCGAAATAGGCCGGATCATCCGAATTGATCGTGGCCTTCAGCCCCGCCGCCAGCATCCGGTCGATCGGGTGATCGGCCAGATCGTCCACCACGCAGAGCTTGAGATTGGAGAGCGGACACACCGTCAGCGTCATCCCCTCAGCCGCCAGCCGCGCCACTAGCGCCGCATCTTCCAGCGCCCGGTTGCCATGGTCGATCCGGTCGACCCCCAGCACATCGAGCGCCTCATGGACGTAGTCCGGAGGCCCCTCCTCGCCCGCATGCGCCGTTAGCCGCAGGCCCTTGGCCCGCGCCGCCGCAAACACCCGCGCGAACTTGCTCGGCGGATGCCCCACCTCGCTCGAATCCAGCCCGACAGCCGTGATCCTGTCGAGCCAAGGCTCCGCCATTGCCAGTGTCTCGAACGCTGCTTCTTCCGAGAGGTGCCGCAAAAAGCTCATGATCAGCAGCGAAGTGATCCCCAGCCGCGCCTCGGCCTCGGCCATAGCCGCCAGCAGCCCTTCGATCACCGTGGCAAAGGCGATCCCCCGGTCGGTATGCGTCTGCGGATCGAACATGATCTCGGCATGGACCACGCCGTCCGCCGCCGCCCGCTCGAAGTAGGCCATGGCGAGATCGCGAAAATCCGCCTCGGTCTGCAGCACGCCCGCGCCCGCATAGTAGATGTCGAGGAAGTCCTGCAGGTTGGAGAAGGCATAGGCCGCCCGCACCTCATCCACGCTGGCATAAGGAATGGCGATCCCGTTGCGCTCCGCCAGCGCAAACATCAGCTCCGGCTCAAGGCTCCCCTCGATATGGAGGTGGAGCTCGGCCTTGGGCAGGCTGGCGATGAAATCCTTCACTTGCGTCCTCCATCACGGTCCCAGGCGCAGCGCCCCAGCACGTACGTCCGCCGCACGGCCCGATCATCGCCCAGTACCTGCAGCGCAAACAACCGCTCCGCCAGCGATGCCCCCGCCGTCCGCCGCGCCATCAACGGCGTTGCGGCATCATCGAGCACCAAGAAATCCGCCTCCTGCCCCTCGGCCAGCATGCCGACTTCGCTCTCGATGTGGAGCAGCCGCGCCGATCCGCCCGTTGCCAGCCACAAGGCGCGGAAGGGATCGAGCACATACCCACCCGGCAGCCCCGCCTGATAGGCCAGCCCGCCATTGTGGAGCAGCGAAAGCGAAGTCCCCGCCCCGATATCCGAGCCCAGACCCAGCCGAACCCCATGCCGCTGGCCTTGCGCAAAATCGAACATGCCCGAACCCAGGAAGAAGTTCGAACTAGGGCATACCGCAATCCCCGCGCCCGTTTCCGCCAGCCTTGCGCAAGACCGGTCCGGCAGATGCACCCCATGCGCAAACACCGAACGCTCCGTCACCAGTCCGAACCGGTCATAGGCATCGAGATAGTCCGCCGCTCCGGTGAACCGTGCCGCCACCTCGGCAATCTCCGCGTGGTTCTCTGCCAGATGCGTGTGCAGCAGCACCCCCGGATGCGCGGCCAGCAATTCCCCCGCCACGGCCAGCTGCGCATCGCTCGACGTCAGCGCAAAGCGCGGCGTCACCGCATAACCCAGCCGCCCGCGCCCGTGCCATTTGGCGATCAGCGCCGCGCTCTCGGCACGCGCCTCCTCCACGGTATCGCGCAAACCATCCGGCCCCAGATCCATCAGCACCTTGCCGCAGATCATGCGCAGCTCACGCGCCTCCGCCGCTGCAAAGAACGCTTCCACCGAGGCCGCATGCACAGTGGCAAACACGAGCGCGCTGGTCGTCCCATGGCGCAGCAACTCATCGAGGAACTCTTCCGCCACGCCCGCCGCGTGGGCCGGATCGGCAAAGGCCTTCTCCGCCGGAAAGATATGCCGCTCCAGCCAGTCGAGCAGCTGCGCCCCATGGCTCGCGATACGGCCAAGCTGCGGATAATGGACATGCGCGTCAATGAGGCCGGGGACGATCAGCCCGTCCAGCTGCTCCACGGCAAGCCCGGGAAAGCGAGGGCTCACGACGTCAAAGGCCCCGCGCGCCACCACACGCCCGGCTTCTACCACCAGCAGCCCGTCCGCCTCATGCCGCACCGCCTCCGGCGCTTCCGCCGGATCGTGCGAAAGGCTCAGAAGTTCACCCCGAAAACCCTTGATACTCATGCCGCCACTGCCTGCACGGCCTGCGCTTGCGGCAATTGCAGCAGTTGCGCCAGCAGCGCCACCGCGATCACGTCGGGCTCCTTCCCCGTCACGCCGGGCAGGCCGATCGGGCAGGTCAGCCGCCCCCGCGCTTCCGCCGAAACCCCGTCCCGCTCCAGCCGCGAAAGGAACCGCGCCCGCTTGGTCTGCGATCCGATCAGCCCGGTAAACGCAAGCGAAGGCCGCCGCAGCGCCGCCAAAGTCAGCCTGTAATCAAGCGCATGGTCATGCGTCAGGATCACCAGCGCCGCCTCGCCAGGAGCCTCCGCCACGCATTGCTCAGCCGCCGCCTCGGGCACCACCGTCACACCCGAAATCGACTCAAATACGGGCCGCGTATCAAACCACGCCAGCCGGATCGGCAGACCGGCTGCATGCCGCGCAATCGCCTGTCCCACATGCCCCGCGCCAAACAGATAGAGCGGCCGCCGATAGCCCCCGATCACTTCGGCGAAGCGCGACCCTTCGCGCGGTTTGTCGCCCCGCGCGCCAAGCACCGCCGCCGGACCATCGCCCACGTGCCGCTCGATTCCACCGGCGCGCAGCACGCTCACCAGCACGCGGCCCTCGCTCGCCCCGGCCAGCCAGCCCAGCGCATCGCGGTCCACATGCTCGACCAAGAGCCGCACCCGCCCACCGCAGCACTGGCCCAGCAGTGGCCCCAGCGGATAGTCCTGCACCCGCCACGTGCCCGGCGCATGGCCGAGCACCGCAAGCGCCTGCTCCACCGCGCGAAACTCCAGCGCCCCGCCGCCGATGGTGCCGGTGAGGCCGTCCGCCGTCACCAGCATCCGCGTCCCCGCCCCGCGCGGTGCAGAGCCTTCGGTCGCGAGCACGCTAACCATCGCGACCGGCCCCGCCGCCGCCAACTGCGCCAGATCGCCCAACCAGTCCATCACAGGCGCATCCCGCCAATCGCGCGCAGCACTGCCTCAGGCGTCGCCGGCGCATCGAGCTTCGGCAGTTCCCGAACCTCGGGCGCCGTCGCGGCAATCGCCGCCGAGATCGCGCAGAACACCGAATTGGCCAGCATCAGCGGCGGCTCACCCACGGCCTTTGAGCGGTGGATCGTCAGCTTCACGTTCACCCCGTCCCACAAGTCGATCCGCATCCGCTTGGGCCGGTCGGACGCTGTCGGCACCTTGTAGGTCGCGGGCGAATGATTCAGCAGCCGCCCCTTCGCGTCCCACTCCACCACTTCGGTCGTCAGCCAGCCCTGCCCCTGCACGAACCCGCCTTCGATCTGCCCCCGGTCGATCGCCGGGTTCAGCGAGCGCCCCACATCGTGCAGGATATCGACGGCCAGCACCTTGTGCTCACCCGTCAGCGTATCGACCACCACTTCCGATACCGCCGCGCCATAGGCAAAGTAATAAAACGGCCGCCCCCGGTGCGAGGCCCGGTCGTACTCAATCTCCGGTGTCGCGTAGAACCCGGTCGAAGACAGCGAAATCCGGCCCAGCCACGCTTTGCGCGCCGCCTCGGCAAAGCTCATCCGCACATCGCCCGCGATCACGCCCTCAGCGGTAAACCTGACGTCATCCGCCGCGCAGCCAAACACCCCGGCCAGAAAATCCGCCATCCGTTCGCGGATCGCCGTGGCCGCGCGCCATGCCGCCATGCCGTTGAGGTCCGCGCCTGAGGACGCCGCCGTCGCCGACGTGTTGGGCACCTTGTCAGTCCGTGTCGCGGTAATCCGCACCGTATCGACGCCAACGCCAAACACATCCGCCACGATCTGCGCGATCTTGATGTGCAGCCCCTGCCCCATCTCGGTCCCGCCGTGGTTCGCCTGGATCGAACCGTCCGAATAGACATGCACCAGCGCGCCCGCCTGATTGAGATGCGTCGTCGTAAAGCTGATCCCGAACTTCACCGGCGTGAGCGCGATCCCCTTCTTGAGCACCGGGCTGCCCGCATTGAATGCAGCAATCGCCTCACGCCGCGCATCATAGCGCGCGGTTTCCCGAAGCCGCGCAACCATTTGCGGGGCAATGTTGTCCTCGATCGTCATGCCATAGGGCGTTACATCGCGCCCCGGCCCGTAGAGATTGCGCTGGCGCACATCGAGCGGATCGAGCCCCAGCCGCGCCGCCACATGATCGCACACCCGCTCGATCGCCAGCATCCCCTGCGGCCCGCCGAAGCCCCGGAACGCCGTTGCCGAAACGGTGTTCGTCTTCAGCCGCTCCGAGACAATCTCGACGTCCGGCAGGAAGTAGCAGTTGTCGGCGTGGAACATCGTCCGGTCGTTGATGCCCGGTGAGAGGTCCATCGTCGCCCCGCAGCGCCCGCCAAAGCGCAGCTTTACGGCCGTGAGCCGCCCTTCGCCATCATGGCCGACGTCATAGTCAACGTCGAAATCATGCCGCTTGCCGGTCACGATCATGTCGTCATCGCGGTCGCAACGGAACTTCGCGGGCCGCCCGGTATGGTGAACCACCAGCGCGGCGGCGGCTGCAAACAGCGCGGCCTGGCTTTCCTTGCCGCCAAACGCCCCGCCCATGCGCCGCACTTCCACGGTGACGTCGGCGCTGGGACGCTTCAGCAGATGCGCGACCAGATGCTGAACTTCGCTGGGATGCTGGCTGGAGGAGACGACATGGATCTGCCCATCTTCCCCCGGCCGCGCGTGGGCGACCTGTCCTTCCAGATAGAAATGGTCCTGCGCGCCGATGCGCAGCGAACCCGCAAGACGATGCTCCGCCGCCGCCAGCGCCGCATCGGCATCCCCGCGCGCCATGCGCTGGTCAGCCTCGATCCGCGAGCCCGCTGTGCGCGCCTGCTCCACGGTGATCGCAGGCTCCTGCGGCTCGTAGCTCACCTTGCACAGACGCGCCGCCTTGCGCGCCGCCAACCGCGTTTCCGCCGCGACCAGAAACACCGGCTGTCCATGGCTCACCACCTCACCATCCGCCAGCACACGGTCGTCATGCGCAATCGGGCCGACATTGTTTTCGCCGGGAATATCCGCCGCCGTGTAGACCGCCACCACCCCCGGAAACGCGCGCACGGCATCGAGGTCCATCCCGGCAATCCGCGCCCGCGCCTCGCTCGAAAGGCCGAAGGCCAGATGCAACGTGCCCGGCAGTTCCGGCTCATCATCAACGTAGCGCGCCAGCCCCGCCACGTGCAGATGTGCGCTGTCGTGCGCCAGCGCCGGCATCGCGGCTTCTGGCCAGAGCGGATTGCTGTCCGCCATCAGCAGGCCTCCACATCGAGCACGGAAACGGCGACGCCCTGCTCGCGGTGCCACAACCGCCACAGCAGCGCGGAAGCCGCCTCGATCCGATAAGCCGCGCTGCCACGCACGTCGGAAAGCGGGCTGAAATCCGCCTGCAGCGCCTCAGCCGCCGCCGCAATTGTTGCCTCGCTGAACGGCTTGCCCACCAGCGCCGCCTCGCATCCCGCAGCCCGCCGCGGCGTCGCCGCCATGCCGCCAAAGGCCACGCACGCGAAGGTGATCGTCCCCGCATCCACGGTCAGCGCAAAAGCTCCCAGAACTACCGAAATATCGCTGTCAAACCGCCGGGAGAGCTTGGAAACATGCACAACACTACCCGCCCCCGGACGCGGCACGAAAACGCTTTCGACAAATTCGCCCGGCCGCCGGTCCTGCTTTCCGTAATCGAGGAAAAAGGCGTCCAGCGGCATCGTCCGCCGCCCCGCCGCCGACCGCAGCGTCAATTCCGCCCCCAGCGCAATCAGTGCCGGCGGCCCGTCACCGATGGGCGAACCATTGGCGATATTGCCGCAGACCGTCGCCGAAGAGCGCACCTGCAAGCCCCCGATCCGCCGTACCAGTTCGCCCAGATCGGGATGGAGCCGCGCCAGCGCCCCGTGCGCCTCGGCATAGCGCACACCCGCGCCCAGCCGGACGCCCTCCGGCGTCTCTTCGATGGCCTTGAGGTCCGCCACATCGCCGATGAACACGAGGCAACCGAGATCGCGCAGCCCCTTAGTTACCCACAGACCGACATCGGTCGCCCCCGCTACGATCCGGCTTTGCGGATGCGCAGCCAGCACTTCAACCAGCTCCTCCGAAGAACGCGGCACAAACCACTGCCGTCCTTCGAAACTCCCGCTCGCCATCGCATGGCCCGCAAGCTCGGAAAGCCCCGCCAGCACCGCGCTGTCGTCCTGCGCCAGCCTTGGCACCGTCTCCCCGGCAGCAAGGATCGGCCCATAGCCCGTGCACCGGCACAAGTTCCCCGCAATCGCATCCGCCACCGGCAGTTCGCTGCCCAACGCCCCGATCGCCCGCCCATGCAGCGACATCACGAACCCCGGCGTGCAGAACCCGCACTGCGAACTCCCGTTCCCCGCCATGCACGTTTGCAATGGGTTGAGCATGCCGACCGGCGCAAGGCTCTCCACCGTCAGCACCGCCTTGCCGTGGACCATCGGCAGAAACAGGATGCAGGCGTTGACCGCACGCCACTGCACCGCCCCGGCCCGCGCCTCGCCCACCAGCACCGTACAGGCCCCGCAATCGCCTTCCGCGCAGCCTTCCTTGGTCCCGGTGCGCCGCAAGGGCCCACGCAGGGTCTCGAGCAGCGTGCAGGTAGGATCGGGCTCCGCCAGTTCCACCACCGCGCCATCAAGCAGGAAGCGCACCCCCACCGCTCAGCTCCCCCGATAAGTCGAATAGGCGAAGGGAGAGACGAGCAGCGGCACATGGTAGTGCCCGTCGTCGGACACCCCGAACGCGATCCGCACATCGCCCAGAAACGGCGGATCGGGCAGCGAGGCACCTTCCGCAGCAAAGTATTCCGCCACCGCAAACGTCAGCGCATAGCGCCCCGGCGCCAGCTCGGGCATCCCGGGGCAGCGCCCGTCCGCATTGGTCTCGCCCGCAAACAGCGCCTCGCCGCTGGCATCCTCCAGCCACAGCTGCATTCCCGCCGCGGGCTTGCCCTGCATGGTATCGAGCACATGGGTCGAAATCGTGGTCATCGGGGTGCTCCTGCCTCGATCCAGCGGCCCAGCGCCTCGCGCTCGGCCTTGGTCATCCCGGTCGTGTTGCCCAGCGGCATGATCTCGGCATCGACGGCCACTTTCTTCACCCGCGGCGCAAACTGGCGGGCGTGTTCGTGGCTATCGAGCATAACGCCAAGCGGGGCCGCAGTGACGAGATCGCTGGTGGGCCTCGCCGCATGGCAAGAGACGCAATGCTTCTTGAAGATCGGCTCGACACTCGCCCAGTCGGCAGAGCCGCCCGCCGCTTTTACAGCGCCCGCCTTCTCTGCCGAAACATAGGTCACGCTCACCAGCGCCAGCACCGCCGCCACCAGCATCGCACGCCCCAGCGGCTGGCCCCGGTGCCGCAAGTTGAACACGTGCCGCACCGCCACGCCCGTCGCACCCAGCACCGCGAGCACCAGCCACGGCCGCTCGGCGCCGAAAGTCATCGCGTAGTGATGGCTGATCATCACGAACAGCACCGGCAGCGTCATGTAGTTGTTGTGCAGCGAACGGCTCTTCGCCGCCTTGCCAAGCGCCGGATCGGGCACCTCGCCCTTCACCAGCGCGGCCACGACCTTGCGCTGGTTGGGGATGATCACGAAGAACACGTTGCCGACCATCGCCGTCCCGACGATCGCCCCCACGTGCAGATAAGCCCCGCGCGCGCTGAAGATCTGGCAGAGCCCCCAGGCCGCCGCAACGAGCACGGCATACCAAGCCGCGCCCAGCATCCGATCATCGCGTGCCAGCGGTGAACGGCACAAGCCATCATAGACGAGCCAGCCGGCAACCAGCGCCGCCGCGCCGATCCCGGAGGCCTGCAGCGGGGTCAGCGCGGCCTTGGCCGGATCGATCAGAAAGCTTGCCGCGCCCACCCAGTAGACCAGCACGAGCAGCAAAAAGCCCGTAATCCACGTGGTATAGGCCTCCCACATGAACCAGTGCAGGTCCTCGGGCATCTGGCTCGGCGCGACCTGGTACTTCTGCTTGTGGTAAAACCCGCCGCCGTGGACCGACCACACCTCGCCCGAAGCCTCGCCCGATTTGGGCGGCACCAGATGATTGTCGAGCCACACGAAATAGAACGAGGAGCCAATCCACGCGATGCCCGCCGTCAGGTGGAACCAGCGGATCGCCAGATTCAGCCATTCGGCCCAATCTATCGTCATCGCGCATCCTCCAGCCGGAGCCGCACGATCTCCCCGATCTGCGCAATCGCCGTGGCAATCTCGGTATCGCGGGTCTGCGCCAGCCGCGCCTCCATCGCCGCGAGAATGCCCGCCTTGTCGGTCAGCCTCACGCAGATGATGAAGGGAAAACCGAAGCGCTCGCGGTATGCCGCGTTGAGCGCATGGAACCGCGCAAACTCCTCTTCGTTCAGCCGATCAAGCCCTGCGCTGGCCTGCTCCGCCGCCGATGCCTCGGTCAGCGTCCGGTCGATCGCCGCCTTGCCCGCCAATTCCGGATGCGCACGGATCAGCGCCAATTGCTCCTCAGGGCTCGCCGCATGGACCACCGCCATGAGGTCCGCATGCCGATCCCCGCTCGAAGGCAAGGCATCCGCCCGCGCCTCGACCCACGGGCTATGCTCGAACAGCGCCGTCACGAGCCCGCTCCTTCCAGACTGACATGCGCGGAAACGACCTTCCAGCCGTCGGCAAACTTCACCCAGCTCTGGCTCTGCCGCCCGCGCCGCTCGCTGCCCTCGCGAAAGAACTCCGCATCCGCCGTCGCAAAGGCGGTACCATAGACCGTGATCGCCACGTGCCCCAGCCGGCGCTGCGGCGAACCACCGCGCCCTTTGCGAAATTCGCGGATGGCCTCGATCCCCCACAGCACCTCTCCCACGCCGAAGCGGTTGGTCGTTGGCGCATCACGAAACAGCGCATCCATCGCGGGCAGATCATCCGCCATCAATGCGCGCTCATACTCCTGAAACGCGGCTGTCACTTCGGCGAGCAGCACCGGATCGTTGATCGTCATGCCGGATGCTCCGCCGCCCAGTGCCGCGCGATATCCACGCGGCGCGCAATCCAGGCGTCACCGCTGGCAATCACATGATCGAGAAAGCGTGCCACCGCCCGCGCCCGCCCCGGACGCCCGGCAATCCGCCCATGGAGGCCGATGGACATCATCCGCCCGCCCTCTTCGCGCAATTGCTCAAAGGTATCGCGCAAGTACCTGAAAAACTGCTCGCCCTCGGTAAAGCCATTGAGCGACACGATCTTCATATCGTTGGCATCGAGCGAATAGGGCACGATCAGCTGCGGCTTGCCATGGCGCCGGTCCCAATAGGGCAGATCATCGGCATAGCTGTCCGCATCATAGAGAAACCCGCCTTCCTCCACCACCAACCGCGCCGTGTTGGGAGAGGTCCGCCCCTGATACCAGCCCAGCGGCCGCGCCCCGGTCAGCTCGGTGTGCAGCGCAATCGCCTTGGCAATATGCTCGCGCTCCACCTCTTCGGGTACATACTGGTAGTCGATCCAGCGATAGCCGTGGCTGGCTACCTCCCACTCGGCTTTCAGCATCGCCTCGACCACCGCAGGATTGGCCGCCATCGCCGCCGCCACGCCGAACACCGTCACCGGAACGCCCCGCTCGGTGAACAGCCGGTGCAGCCGCCAAAACCCGGCACGGCTGCCGTATTCGTAGAGGCTCTCCATCGCCATCGCGCGTGCCGGATGGCTCGCCGCGCCCACCATGTCCGAAAGGAACGCTTCCGAACCCTTGTCGCCATTAAGAACCGAGTTCTCCGCGCCCTCCTCGTAGTTGATCACGAACTGCACGGCGACTTTCGCCCCGCCCGGCCAGCGGGCCTCGGGCGGCTTGGCCCCATAACCGACAAGATCACGCGGCAGGGTCATGCCGCGTCCCACGCCGCCAGCGCCGCCGGCACCGCCGCGCCCAGCGGAACCTTGTGGTCTGCCGCCGTCAGGCATGCCTCGAGCGCGCCCAAAGTCAGCAGCACCTTGTGCTTCATCGCGTTGTAACCCATCGCGCCGAGCCGCCAGATCTTGCCCTGCAGCGGCCCGAACGCGGTGCCGATCTCGATCTCGAAATGCTCGCGCATCGCGGTGCGGATCGCCTCGCCGTCGACGCCTTCGGGAATATGGACCCCGGTCACATTGGTCATCCGATAGGCATCGTCGCCAAACACGGTGAGCCCCATCGCGCGCACGCCCGCCGTCATCGCCGCGCCCGCCTTGCGATGCCTTGTGAAGCGAGCCTCCAGCCCCTCACCCAGCGCCACCCGCGCACATTCGCGCGCGGCATAGAGCATCGAGGTCGCCTCGGTATGATGGTTGAGCCGCTTCTCAGACCAGTAGTCCATGATCATCGCGAGATCGAAGTAGTTGGAGGGAATGCGCGGGCCCACGCCATCGCTGATATCCGCGCGCCGGATGCCCTGCTCCACATGGCGCCGCGCAAAGATGCGCTCCGCCGCCCGGTCCGAAATCGTGATCGGCGCCGAACCGGAAGGCCCGCCAAGGCACTTCTGCAGGCCGGCGGTCACCACATCGACACCCCAGCGATCCGCCGCGATCTCCATTCCGCCCAGCGTCGCGCAGGCATCGATATAGGCATAGGCCCCCGCCGCCTTGCACAGATCGCCGAGCCCCTCGAGCGGCTGCGCCATCGTCGTCGAGGTATCGCCATGCACGGTCGCGACAACCTTGGGGCCAACCCGCTCGATCGCTTCGGCAATCGCCTCAATCGGCACGACTTCACCCCAAGGCGCGCTCACCTGCTCGATCTTCGCCCCGATGCGGCCGAGAATCTCGGTCAACAGCAGGCCGAACCGCCCGAAATTGACCACCAGCACCGTGTCACCCGGCTCGACGAGGCTCACCAGCGAAGCCTCGATCGCCGCACGCGCGGTGCCGTCGATCAGCATCGTCCACTGGTTCCCGGTGCCGAACACCGGGCGATAAAGCGCCATGACCTGGTTCATGAACCCGGTCATCTCGGGATCGAACTGGCCGAGCAGGTCCGCCGCCATCGCGCGCAGCACGCGTGGATGCGCATTGACCGGCCCCGGCCCCATCAGCAGGCGCTGCGGTGGATCGATCTCGCCGAACAAGGTGGGATCAAGCGGGTTCAAGTTTCGCTCCCAATCTCTTGATAAAGCCGGACATCACCTTAAGCGCCGCTTCGGCGTCCGCAGGCTCGACATGTTCGGCCGGGTTGTGGCTCACGCCGCCGCGGCAGCGCAGAAACAGCATGGCGGTGGGGCAGAGCGCGGCCATGATCATGGCATCGTGCCCTGCGCCTGAAACGAGGCGGAAGGGCCTCTGCCCCGCCGCCACGGTGGCTTCCTCTAGCAGGTCCATCAGCGCCGGATCACAGGGGCTTGCTGGCAAGTCATGCACTTGCCGCACCGAAAGGCCGAGGTCACGCCGCCCGGCAATGTCGCGGAACCGGCGCAGAACCTCATCGGCTGCCCGGTCGCGCACGCCGGCATCACCGGCGCGCACATCGAGCGTGAACCGGCTGCGCCCCGCAATCACATTGGCCGCGCCCGAAGGCACCTCGACCACGCCCACCGTAGCGACAAGATCGGGCGGCCCCGCCGTCGCCACAGCTTCGGCGGCGAGCACCATCTCGGCCATTCCCGCCACCGCATCGCGGCGCAGGCCCATTGCGGTCGTCCCGGCATGGCCTGCAGTCCCCGACAGCCCGATCTCGAAGCGCAGCTGCGCCGCAATCCCGGTCACCGTGCCCAGCGCCAGCCCTTCGGCCTCCAGCACCGGCCCCTGCTCGATATGCGCTTCCAGATAGGCCAGCACCTCACCCGGCGCGCGCGCCACCGAAGGATAAGCCGCCAGGTCAACGAGATCACCCAGCCGCACCCCGTCGCGGTCCGTCACATCCAGCGCCGCCGGATCGAGCGTGCCCGCCACCGCGCGGCTGGTCAGCATCGCGGCGGGAAAGCGGCTGCCTTCCTCGTCGCCGAACGCATAGACTTCGACCGCGAACGGAAGTTGCGTACCGCTTGAGGAAAGCGCAGCAACTGCTTCAATTCCCAGCATTATCCCAAGCGGCCCGTCATAAGCCCCGGCGTTGCGAACGCTGTCGATATGGCTGCCGATCACCAGCGCCGGAGCATGCGCCACGCGGCCCTCGTAGCGCCCGATCAGGTTTGCGGCGGCATCCCTGCGGACGGTCATTCCGGCCTCTGCCATCCATTCGGCAACCCGCTCCTGCGTCGCGCCGTAGGCGGGCGAAAGATACGTGCGCGTCAGCCCCTCGACGCTGTCGCTGTAGGGCGGCAGCGCCAGCGCCTCGCAACGCGCCACAGCTCTGAAGCCGCCGGTTACCATGCCTTTACCCCGCCATCGCTGCGCGGATCGGTCGCCCCATCGAACCGCCCGTCCGCATGGCGCACAATCGCCCCGGCGTGCCCCATCGTCGCTGTCAGCGGCCCGACGCGCTCAACCGCATGCCCCGCCGCTTCCAACGCCGCGTAGAGGTCCGGCGCAAAGCCATCCTCCAGCTTGAGCGTGGTCGATTGATCCCCCCAGGTCCGCCCGAGTAGCCAGCGCGGCGCGCTGATCGCCGCCTGCAAGTCCGTCCCGAACCGCGTGTAGCGGGTGAACAGTGCCGCCTGCGTCTGCGGCTGCCCTTCCCCGCCCATCGTGCCAAAGGCCATCACGCGCCCATCTTCGAAGCGCGCCAGAGCGGGATTGAGCGTGTGGAAGGGCTTGCGATAGGATTTCAGCGCATTCCAGCCGTCCTCAGCCAGCCGGAAACTGCTCCCCCGATTCTGCCAGGTGATCCCCGTTTTCGGCAGCACGAGGCCCGAGCCGAACTCGAAATAAGTCGACTGGATCGCGCTCACTACGCGGCCCTCAGCGTCCGCTGCGCCGAACCAGCAGGTATCCCCCCACTGCGGCGGCTGCGGCCATTGCAGGGCCTTTGCGGGATCAATCCGCGCCGCCAAGGCATCCAGCGCCGCCGAATCGTCAAGCAGCGCCTGCCAGTCAAACCCGTCAAAAGCCGGATCACCCATGTGCCTGTCGCGCAGCAGAAACGCCTGCTTGGTCGCCTCGACCAGCCCATGCACGTGATCGAACCCATCGGCAGCGCCAGCCGCCAGCCGGTCAAACAGCGCCAGAATCAAAAGCGAAGCCGCCCCCTGCGTCGGCGGCGCGCTGTTCCAGAGCTGCGCATCCCGGATCCGCGTCGTCAGCGGCTCGGCCCGCGTCGCCGCATGGGCCGCCAGATCGGCCGCTGAAATCGGGCTACCCAGTGCCTCCAGATCCGCCGCGATGTCCTCTGCCAACGGGCCGCTGTAGAAGCTTTCCAGCCCATCCTCGCATAGCCGCCGCAAGGTTTCCGCCAGCACCGGCTGGCGCAGAGCATCGCCCGCCTGCAAGGGCCGCCCCTCAGGCTCGAAGGTCGCCGCATAGGCCCCCGGCTGCGCGCGCAGTTCCGGCCCCTTGGCCGCCGCAATTGCCGCCTGCCCCGCCGTCACCGCCACGCCTGCCTCGGCGTGGCCGATCGCATCACGCAGCAACCGCTCCAGCGGAAGCGAACCGCCCGCTGATCCCAGCGCCGCCGCCCAGCCGGAAATCGTCCCCGCCACCGTGTTCGCCGCCAGCGGCCCGCGAAACGGCACCGCCTCCAGCCCGGCATACATCTCGAGCGAAACCGCCCCCGCCGCCCCGCCGCAGCCATGGATACCATGCACCGCGCCGTCCGGCTCGTGGATCACCCAGAAGCCATCCCCGCCGATCCCGGTCATATGCGGATAGACCACCGCGAGGCACGCCGCGACCGCAACGGTCGCTTCCACCGCATTGCCGCCGTCCTGCAGCACGGACAGCCCCGCCTCCGCCGCCAGCCAATGCGGCGCGGTGACAATGCCGTGACAGCCCGAGACGGTTGTGAGCGCCATCAATCCGCCAGCGCCGCTACAAACGCGCGCACCACATGCGCCGAATTGGCCGAGGCGAGATGCTCGAAGGTGTACTCCATGTTCTTGTGCTGGTCCCCGCCCGCAAGATCGGACAGGCTGCGGAACACGATGGCCGGCACGCCGTTGCTCATCGCCACCTGCATCACCGCAGCGCTTTCCATATCGAGCACCCGCGCTTTCCACGCGCGCTGGAGGTAGATGCGGAACGCGGCATTGTCGGCATAGATGCCTGCCGTCACCCCCGTCCCGCCGACCTGAATCTTGGGCATGCGCGGCAGGCACAGCGCCGAACCGGGGCGCATCTTGTCAGATGGCGGCACGCAGCGCTCCAGCGTGATCGTGGGCACCACCTTCTTCGCAAGCGCCAGCAGGTCCGCATCTACCGGAATGCGGTAAACCCGCTGCATCTTCGCGTCCTTGCTGGTGATCAGCGTCCCGCGCGGGAAGATGAAGTTCCAGTTCGCAGGCGATTCCGGGTGGCCCTCGTCAGGCGGCATCCACCCGCGCTTGGTCTTCCGCGCGAAGGAACCCTCCAGGTACTGCCCCCAGTTCTCCGGCACCACGACATCGCCGATGGAGAGCGCTGGATCGACTCCGCCCGCGATCCCCGAAAACACGATCCGCTTCACATTGAACCGGTCGAGCACGATCTGCGTGCTCATCGCGGCGTTCACCACGCTGACCCCGCTCTGCATCAGCACGACCGGCTTGCCTTCCAGCGTGCCGGTCAGGAACGTGCTGCCGTTGATCGTGTGCTCCTTGGCATCCTTGATCGTCGGCACGAGCGAATGCCACTCGGGATAGAACGCCGTCATCACCACCGTGCGGGGGGTGTCATCCAGCTTCTGGGCAAATGCGGGCGAGGCAAGCAGCGCGGCCCATACGAGGAAAATCAAACGGATCATGCGGCAGCCATCCAGGCAAAGCGCGCCACGAACAGCGCGGCGAGCGTGTAGAGAAACCAGTCCTTGAAGCCGGCCTCGCCCTTGATGAGCTTGAGGAAGGCGTGTGCGGTGATGCCGAAGGCAAGGCCATTGGCGATCGAGAACGTCAGCGGGATCATCGCCACGGTGAGGAAGGCCGGGATCGCCGCCATCGGGTCTTCCCAGTCCACCTCGGTCAGCGGCAGCAGCATCAGCCCGCCGACCACGACGAGCGCGGGCGCGGTCGCCGCCAGCGGCACGAGCTGCGCATAAGGAGCAACGAACATGGTCGCGAAGAACAAAAGCCCGCAAACCACCGCCGTCAGGCCCGTGCGCCCGCCCGCCTGCACGCCTGCGGCGCTCTCGACATAGCTGGTGACGGTCGAAGTGCCCGCCACAGCGCCCACCATGGTCGCCACGGCATCGGTCATCAGGATGCGGTTGAGGCCCGGGATCTTGCCCGCCGCATCCATCAGTCCGGCGCGCTTGGTCACCGCCACCAAGGTGCCGATATTGTCGAACAGATCGACGAAAAGGAACACGAACAGGATCTCGAGCAGCCCCAGCCCGGCCTTGCCCGAAAGGCCAAACACGCCCGGAATGTCGAGCTTGAACGCGGTGCCCGTCAGCGCCGCAAGGCTATAGGGTTCGGTCGGCGCATGAACTTGCCCCATGACCCAGCCCGCCAGCGTCGTCAGCACGATGCCGATCAGCATGGCCGCGCGCACGTTCCACACGCTCAGCGTGCCGATGATCACAAGGCCGAACAGCGCAAGCGCCGGCCCCGGCTGCGTCACGCTGCCCAGCGCCACGAAGGTCGCCGGATTGGCCACGACGATGCCCGCATCCTTCAGCCCGATAAAGCCGATGAACAGCCCGATGCCCCCCGCCACCGCCGCAAACAGATGCTGCGGAATAACCGAGACGATCAGCTGCCGCACCCCGGTCAGCGTGAGGATCAGGAACGCCACGCCCGAAATGAACACGCAGCCCAGCGCCACAGGCCAGGGCACGCCCATCTGCTGCACCACGGTGAAGCTGAAATAGGCGTTGAGCCCCATGCCCGGCGCCAGCGCCAGCGGCGTGTTCGCCACCATGCCCATCAGGATCGAGGCAAAGGCTGCGGCAAAGCACGTCGCCGCCGCCACCGAAGCCACCGGCAGCCCCGCCTGCCCCAGGATCGCCGGATTGACGAGCACGATATAGGCCATGGTGAGAAACGTGGTGAAGCCCGCCAGCACTTCGGTGCGCACATCGGTGCCCCGCGCGCTCATCTGGAACTGGCGCTCGAGCATCCCCTGCTCGGCTGCCACTGCATCGCTCATGTCATTTCCCCCGCAAACGCGCTTTCCGGCATGGTCACGCCGGTCAAACCTCTGTCTTCAAGCTCTGTCGCCAGCCGCAACAGGGCGCCCTCGCCGCCCCGCTTGCCGATCAATTGCAGCCCGAGCGGCAGCATTCCGGGCCGCTTCAGCGGCACCGCCAGCACCGGCAGCGCGGTAAACGTGATCGGCTGCGTGTGGATGCCAAGGTTCGCGCGCGCCGGGCTCGGTTCGCCATCGATCAGGATCACCGGATCATCAATGAGCGGCGCGGCGCAGGGCGCAGATGGCGCCAGCAGAACATCGTAGCTCGCAGCAAGCGCCTCGATCCGCGCGACATATTCGGCGCGAAACGCCAGCGCTCGTTCGTAAAGCGCATCCGGCAGCAAGGCTCCCGCGATCAGCCGGTCGCGCACCGCCGGATCGTAGGTAAACGGATCGGCGGCCAGCGCATCCCGGTGGAGACGCCCGCCCTCAAAAGCCGTGATGACAAAGGCCGCGCTGCGCGCCCGCGCCACATCGGGCAATTCGATCAATGGCGCGTCCGGTGCAATCGCATCGATGGCGGCGAGCTGCACCGGATCGGCATTCTCGCGAAACCGCCCGCCCAGCCGCGCGATCCTCGGCGCCGTGGCAGACGGCGAAACTGCACCGCCCCGCAGCACAGCCCACACCAGCGCCAGGTCCTCAAGGCTCGCGGCGAACGGCCCGATCTCGTCAAAGCTCTCGGCAAACGGGAAGGTCCCCTCAAGCGGCAGATCACCCCGCGCGGGCCTCAGGCCATAGAGCCCGCAGAGGCTCGCGGGCACGCGCACCGATCCATTGGTGTCCGATCCCAGCGCCAGCGGAACCAGCCCCGCCGCCACCGCTGCCGCCGATCCGCCCGAAGAGCCGCCCGCCAGCCGCGCCGGATCATGCGGATTGCGCGTGGTGCCATAGTCCGCGTTCACCGTGGCAAAGCCATAGGCAAAGGCATCCATGTTGAGCGTCGCACACAGCACCGCGCCCGCTGCGTTCAGCCTACGGATCGCCTCGGCATCGGCGCTCGCCGCAGGACCCCTGGCGCGCGCCGCAGAGCCCGCCGTCGTCGGCAGGCCCGCCACGTCGAACAAGTCCTTCACCGCAAATGGCACGCCGGCCAGCGGTCCCGCATCCTCGCCGCGCGCGATCCGGGCATCGATCGCCGCCGCCTCTCCCATGGCGCGCTCGGCCAGCACCCACGTTACCGCGACATGCCGGTCCGCTTTCAGGGCATCGAGCGCAAGCGAAGTTACCGATACCGCGCTCTCGCGCCCCGCGCGCACGGCGGCAGCAATGTCGCTTGCCGTCCTCACGCGCCGCCCTCGCCCAGCGCAACGCGCGCATGCTGCGTCAGCAAGGCGAGGTTGCTGCTAACCCCCGCGCGGCACTCCTCCGGCACCGGCAGGCCGATCTCCCCCGCACGTGCCAGCATCGCCGCCTCATCCTGCGGCGGCAGCGCTGCGACAGCCGCGGCGGCAGCCAGCGCCTCGCCCTCACGCCGCCAGCGCCCCGCCAGCCAGGCGCAGACGAAGAGCTGCAACTGGTGGAAGACCATCAGCGGCAGAATCACGATGCCTACTTGCGCCGGGGCAAACAGCGCGCCCGCCATCGGTACGCCCGAAACAAGGCTCTTCTTGGAACCGCAAAACAGCAGCACGATGGTATCCTCGCGGCTGAAGCCTGCCGCACGCGCAACCACACCGTTCACCGCGATCACGATGGCCAGCATCGCCGCCGAGGCGGCCAGCAGCACCGCCAGATCAAACAGCCCGACGCGGAGCCACACCCCGTTCACCACCGCCGCGCTGAACGCCGAATAGACCACCAGCAGCACCGAGGAACGGTCAACCGGCTGCAGCAGCTTTTTGTGCGTATCCACCCACTTGCCGATCACCGGCCGCAGCAGATGCCCCACCACAAACGGCAGCAACAGCTGCGTGGCGATCTTCTGCGCCGAACCGAGGCCGTCCATGCTGCCGCCGAAGCCGCCATTCGAATGAATGAACACAGTCACCAGCAGCGGGGTCAGCACCACCCCGATCAGGTTGGAGAGCGAAGCGCTACACACCGCCGCCGCCACATTGCCGCCCGCCATCGCGGTCATCGCGATCGAGCTCTGCACGGTCGAGGGCAGCAGCGCGAGGAACAGCAGCCCCATCGCCAGGGTCGGGTCGATCAGCCGCCCCGTCACCGCCTGCGCCGCCAAACCCAGCACTGGAAACAGCACGAACGTGAAGGCCAGCGTCATCAGGTGCAGGCGCCAGTGCCCGACCCCCGCCAGCACCGCCTCGCGCGAAAGCTTGGCGCCGTGGAGGAAAAACAGCAGCACGATCGCGGCATTGGCGGCAAAGTCGAAACCGGTCAGCACCGCGCCGCGCGCCGGCAGCACGCTCGCCGCCACGACGCAGCCCACCAGCCACATCAGGAACGGATCGACCGTGGGAAGTTTGATGCGCGCTGCCATGGTGCCGCCCCTATGCCGCGCCGACCCCTACCGATCCAACGCAATGAACCGGACGGTTTGTTGCAAAAAAGAGAGCGCTCGTCACCATGTGCTCACCCCCCATCCCCGGCGAGAACTACGCCTTGCGGCTCCTCGTCATCGGCAGTCTCGTCGGGCAGCAGCAGATTGAGCAGGATCGCCAGCACCGCCGCCGGCAGCACGCCGGAAGAGAGCAGCATCCGCGCCGTCTCGGGCAGATGCGCCAGCGCCGTCGGCTCCAGTTGCAGGCCGAGCGCGAGCGACAGGCTCACCCCGAACACCAGCATGTTGCGCTGGTTCCAGGTCACCCCCGCCAGCATCGAAAGCGCGGCCGAGGCGACCATGCCGAACATCACGATCACCCCGCCGCCCAGCACCTCGATGGGGATCGTGGTGATCACCGCACCGATCTTGGGCACCAGTCCGCACACGATCAGGAACAGCGCGCCCAAGGTCACGACATGGCGGCTCATCATGCCGGTAATCGCAATCAGGCCCACGTTCTGGCTGAAGGTCGTGTTGGGCAGCGCACCGAAGATTGCTGCGAGCGCCGTGCCCGCCCCATCCGCCGCCACCGCGCCCTTGAGCTCGGCATCGGTCGCGGGCCGACCCGCCGTCCCTTCGCAGATCGCCTCGACATCGCCGATGGATTCGATGGAGGAGACAAACCCCGTCAGCACGAAGCCCAGCACCGCCGAGGCCGAAAGCGCAAAGCCGAAATGGAACGGCTGCGGCACCATTACCAGCGGCGCTGCCCCCACGGCTTCGAACGAAATCCGCCCCATCGCCAGCGCCACCAGATAGCCCGCAAGCAGCCCCAGCAGCACCGATGCCGTCGACCACAGCCCGCGCGCGAAGAACTTGAGGCCGAGTGTCGCGAAAACGACAACGCCTGCCAGCAGCCAGCTGCTCCCCGCGCCGAACGCGGGTGTGCCCACCGCCGGCACGCCGCCAGCGGAATACTGCACCCCGATCCGCATGAGCGAGAGCCCGATCATCAGCACCACCAGCCCGGTGATCAGCGGCGGAAGCGCAAACCGCACGCGGCCCACGAACACACTCAAGGCCCCATGCACCAGCCCGCCGATCAGCGCCGCCGTGGTCAATTCCGCCATCGCGCCCACGCCGCGGCCCGCCACGATCGGGATCATCACCGGGATGAACGCAAAGCTCGTCCCCTGCACCAGTGGTAGCCGCGCGCCCACGGGACCAAAGCCGACGGTCTGCATCAGGGTCGCGATCCCGGCGAAGAGCATCGCCATCTGGATCATGTAGATCAGCTGCGAAGGATCCGCCGAACCGAACCCGAAGCCCGCCGCACCTGCGACAATGATCGGCGGCGTCAGGTTGGAAACAAACATCGCCAGAACGTGCTGGATGCCCAGGGGAAGCGCGAGGGCCATGCCGGGAAAGAAATCCGGATCACGGGCCTGCGCGCGGCTGACCGAGTTGGGCAATCTTCCGGCAGTGGGGGGCACGGCAGGCAGTCTCCTATCCGGTGGCGATGAGCCGGTCGAGCGAGCGGCGGGCTGCGCCCAGAATGGAGCTGCGCGGCGTCTGCACAAGGTCTCCGCCGCGCACGACCGCGCGGCCTTCCACAAACAGGTCCCGCACACCGGAAGGCGGCGCAAGAATGAGCCCGGCGACCAGATCCCACGCCCCGGTCGAGGCTACCTCGGCCATGTCCCACACAGCAACGTCGGCGCGCATGCCCGGCTTCAGCTGGCCCAGATCAGGCCGCCCGAGTACCGCTGCGCCGCCGCGTGTCGCCAGCTTAAGCGCCTCGCGTGCGGCAAATGCTGTCGCGCCGTGCGTCACCCGCTGGAGCAGCAAGGCCTGCCGCGCCTCGCCCAGCAGGTTAGCGGTGTCATTCGAGGCCGAGCCATCGACTCCCAGCCCCACCGGCACCCCGGCATCGACCATCGCCCGCACCGGCGCGACGCCTGAACCCAGCCGGCAGTTCGATCCGGGGCAATGCGCCACCCCGGTCTTGGTCCGCGCAAAGAGGTCAATCTCTTTCGCATCGAGCTGCACGCAGTGCGCATGCCACACGTCAGGCCCGGTCCAGCCGAGTTCCTCGGCATATTGCCCCGGCCGGCAGCCGAATCGCTCCAGACTGAACGCCACATCGTCGGCATCTTCGGCGAGATGGGTATGCAGCATCACGCCCTTGTCACGTGCCAGCAGCGCCGCATCGCGCATAAGCTCGCGGCTCACCGAAAACGGCGAGCACGGCGCCACACCCACACGCACCATCGCGCCGTCTGCCGCATCGTGGAACCGGTCGATCACGCGGATGCAGTCCGCCAGAATCGCATCCTCGTGCTCGACAAGACTGTCCGGCGGCAGGCCCCCGGCGCTTTCCCCCACGCTCATGCTGCCCCGCGTCGCATGGAAGCGCACACCGATCCCGGCGGCGGCATGGATCGTATCATCCAGCGTCACGCCATTGGGAAACAGGTACAGATGATCCGAGCTGAGCGAGCAACCCGAAAGCGCCAGCTCCGCCAGCCCCAGTTGCGTCGCGGCAAACACGTCGTCCGGCGTATAGCGCGCCCAGATCGGATAGAGCCGCTTGAGCCAGCCGAACAACGAAGCCTCGGTTGCGCCGGGCACCGCGCGGGTCAGCGTCTGGTAGAGATGGTGGTGGGTGTTGATCAGCCCCGGCGTCACCACGCAGCCCGCCGCCTCGACAATCTCGTCGGCATGCCCGGCCAGCGGCGCCAGTTCGGCGGTCGTCCCCACCGCGAGGACAACACCATCACGCATGGCCACCGCGCCGCCCGCAATCTCGCTCCCCGCGTCATCCATCGCCGCCACCACGGCCGCATTGCGGATCAGCGTCAGGGTCATGTCAGCAGCCGCTCATTTCGGCGGGCTCTTTCCATAGCGATCCCAGTGACCCACGATCTCGTCGACCACCTTGCCCCCCACGATGTACAGGCTTTCCAGCGCCGCAGTCATTCCGGCGTAGCCCTGATTCTCGCTGAGGAGATACGTCGCCGCGTCCAAGCCCGGCGGCGGCATCGTGAAATTGCTGCCCGCGCGCAGCACCAACACACGGTCACGGTCCGCCCGGCCGACCTTGGTGAGATATTCGATAGACTGGAACGTGCCCGTTTCCTCCATCGCGGAGGTGACGAATTCGCCTTTCCCGCGCGTCCAGAACCGGGTCCAGTCATTGGCCCACTGCGTCATCTTCGCGCCGTGCCAGAAGGTCATGGCCGCAAGGTTGTCGCCCTTCAGCACGAACGGCGGCTTCTGCGCATTGGGATAGCCCTTGAACGCCTTGCGGGCCTCGGCAATCCGGGCATCATCGGGCAGCGCCGTGTCTTTCGTCAGCGCATAAGCCCAGTCCTGCAGCGCGGGATTGAGCTCGAACATCTCGCCGTTCACCGGATCAAGCGGGGCCTTGTCCATCGGCCCCTTGCTGTGGAGCGCAAAGTAGCCGCTCGACCAGCCTTTCGGAATTTCGCGCGCATCGATCTCGTGCGCGATATCGCCGTCGATCAGATAGCGCGCCCAGGCGGCCGAACCGACCGAGGCATCCTCCGGATCGATCCCGGCGATCCCCGCCACCAGCCAATAGGCTTTGGACAGGTCAAGCCGATCATCCAGCCCCAGCGCCAGCGCCGCCGTGGCCGATTTGATCGAACCCATGCCGGTCACGATGGCCAGTACGCCGGTTTCGGGATCATAGGCGAGATCGTGCCACCCTTGCGGGAACGGCAGCGTTTCGATGAGGTGGCGGCGTTCTTTCCAGAGCTGGAACTCGCCCGGCTTGTCACCGCTATCCGCGCCGATCTCGAACATGGTGACGACCACCACCCGCACCGGCAGTTTGGCCGCGCAAGGCCGCGCCGGGGCGCAAGCCTTGACCGCAGCAAGCGTCGCGGCAGCGGCCACTGGCGCGGCGGAAACAGCGGCCGGTGCCAGCAAGGCGGCGGCAAGGAACGCAAGACGCGCAAGCAGGCGCATGGGTTTGATCACCCTGAAATCATGTCAGAAAAGTTGCGAGGGACGGCGCTGCCGCCCCTCGCCCATGGCCTCGTCAGAACTTGTAGACGACCGAAGCCTGCCAGTTGCGCGGACGCTCGGGCAGGGCAATCGTTGCGCCGAACAGTTCGGTGAAGTTGGCGCGGAAGTACGAGGCGTTGGTCGCGTTCTTCACCACCGCGCGGAACAGCCACGGACCGGTGGTGTACGATGCGCTCACATCAACCAGCGTGTAGGCCGGCAGCCGGACCGTCTGCGACTGGCCCGAGAACACCGATGGCACGTGCGAAATGCTGCCCGCGAAGGCCAGACCATTGTCGAACGAGTAGGTCGCGGTTGCCGAGTACAGGTCTTCCGGAATACCCGCGCGGCGCGAGGCATTGCGGTTGGGGATCGGCACGAGGCCGATCGGCTGGCCGCCGAGGTACAGCGCCGGGTTCAGGCCCTTCAGATCCTCGATGCCGAAGAAGCTGAACAGCACGCCGTCGCCGATCGCGGTCAGGTTCTCGACCTTGGTCTTGGTGTAGTTGGCCGAAAGCAGGAAGTGCTTGTCGACCGACCAGCGCAGTTCCGCCTCGATACCCTTGGTCTGCACCGCCTGGTTGGTCACGATCGCCTGCGAATTGCGATCCGTGCGGGTCTGCTTGTAGACCGAGACCGCCGCATAGAGCCGGTTGTTCAGGAAGCTGCCCTTGATGCCGCCTTCATAGAGCTTCGAGGCGCTGATGAACGCGCCCGAAAGCGCGTCAGCGGTCGTGATTTCCGCGCCCTGCCCGGCGATGATCGTCGATTGGCGCGAAATGGTGACATAGGGGATCAGCCCGAGGGGCAACTTGTAGTTGGCGCTGGCCGACCACGACCAGCCACCCTTCGAGTTCTTCGCCGAGCCTGCACTGGTGGGATCCTCCAGCTTCGAAGCCAGATCCGCCGTCGTGACCTTGACGTGATCGTAGCGGGCACCGAGCGTGACATCGAGGCCGAAGTTGAAATCGAGGTTGGCCAGACCGGCAAAGCCGAGATCGGTGTAGTGACCGACGTTATAGCTGGTGTAGTTGCAGTCACACTCGGTCGAAAGCAGACGATCCGAGAGCGCGTTATATCCCACAGTCAGGTCGACGCGGTTGAAATACTCATAGTTGAAATCGTCACCATGCCGGAAGTTGGTGTAACGGATGGACGGCGATACTTCGAGCGAGAACTTGCCGATATCGGTCTTGAACACCTTCGAGACCACGATGCGATCTTCGATCACGTAAGACTTGTGGAACTGCGAGAAGCCGTACTGGTTCTCGTTCTCGTTTTTGTAGCCATCATAGAACAGCTGGTTCTTGATCTCGAGGTCATTGCCCGCATCGAAGATGAGATCGAGATACGCGGTCTTGGCGACGTTGTTGAGCTTGTCGTCCTCGGCGGTCAGCGTGTTGCGCCGGTCCAGCTTGGCCGTACCCACGCCGGTCAGACCGGAATCGGGATAAAGCGTGGCGAGACAGTTGTTGTTCAGGCCGCCGAACGGGTTGGCAAACGGCGGGCTGGAGCAGAACGCGCTGCCAAACGGATTGAGCCCAAAGCCGCCGTTGGCCACTTTGGCTTCGGCATGCGAAATCTGGCCGTCACCGTTGGTGTCCAGCGGCTTGGCCGCGCCAGTGATGTAATTGCCGTTGTCGACGAGGTCCTGCGTCAGGCGGTTCCAGCCGCCGTTCTGCTGGCCCTTGTAGTTGTGGTACATACCGCCGAACTCAAGCCGCAGGTTGGGCGCAAGATCGGTATCGAAAGCGGCCTGCAGGATCGACTGGCGCGTCGACATGTTGCGATAGTAGCTGCCCGAATCCTCGATCTGGCCATAGAGGCTGAAGCCGAATTCCTGGCCGCCGATCTTGCCCGGGCCGCGCACCTGGGCGCTCAGCACGTTGCGCGCCCAGCTGCCGCTCGTGTAGGAAATCTGGCCCTCGGGATTGTCGAGGAACTTGCCGCCCGCCGCGCGCGCGGTCAGCGGCACGAAGTTCATGTAGCCGCCGGTCTTCGACGGGCCATAGATCGGCGAGGCGGGGCCGCGCACGATGTCGATGCGGTCCGAAGCGCCGATCGGGGTCGGGTAGTTGCCGGGGTTGTCGAGGCGGCGGATCCCGCGGAAATAGACTTCGCCGGGGGTGCCGCGAATGTCGAGAGCGCCGCCGACGCCGAAGAACGAGTTGGTGAACACGCCCGGCGATTGCGACACGAGGTCATAAATCTCGGTGATGCCGAAACGCTCGATCTGCTCCTTGGAGACGGTCGAGGCCGAACGCGGGGTTTCAACGAGGTTCTTGTCGAAACCGAAGATCGAGCCGACGTCCTTCACCGGCAGCGCGTTCAGCGAGCCTACGACGACGATTTCTTCCTTGGCGGGCGGCTCATCGGCGGGGGCTTCCTGCGCGAAGGCGGGCGCGGTCAGCGCGGTGCAACCAAGAAGCGCAACAAGACCTTTCACAAGGCTGCGCGGCGCAAAAACTTGCGCGGAACTATTCGGGTAGAGCATCGAGAAACCCCCTGGGACGCAAAAGGCGCACCGCCTTCACTCGCCGTGAAGGCCGCAATGCGCGTGGTTGAAACCGCGCCTCTCCCGCAAACCATCGGGCGTCTGTCCCACCGTCATGCCGCTGATCGCGGCATCCCCGAAGCTGGGCGCGCCCGTTTTTCTTATGATGCCACTCATGCGGCAAATCGTATTACGCTCTTAAGACACCTTTCCGGCACGCGCCAGACGCTCTGCCTCAAATGCTGCAAAACGCTGTTCAAGATCCATCTGCAGCCGCGCCTTCTCGTTGCCCGCCAGATACTTGCTGCAAGAAGGTGTGGCAAAATCAGCACAGGCCGCCACCGGCACCAGCGCGACCAGATCGCTCCACAGCGGCCCGCCGGGCACGAAGGAATAAGCAAGGCCCGCGCGCGCGATCTGCTTGAGCTCAGGATAGGTCAGCCCCTGCTCGCGCACGGCACGGACATATTCATTCGTCATGTCGGTGCGCAGCACGCCCTCGTCATCGGTCGAAAGTACCACCGGCACACCGTGCGCGCGGTAGAGCCGCATGGGGTGGTCCGCGCCCTTGACGCCAAGGATCACCGCGTTGCTGGTGAGGTTGATCTCGACCGCAATCCCCTCGCGCGCCATGCGTGCCATGGTATCCTCGGCCTGATCCTCGAAGGCGATCCCGGTGCCATGCCCGATCCGCTTCGCGCCAACCGCCACGGCCTGCGCAATATGGTCCTTGAGGTCCGCTGGCGGCACCTGCCCAAGCGATACCTCGCCGGCGTGCAGTGTCAGCTTCACGCGCGGATATTTCGCGGCAAGGAAGCGGATCATCGCCATGTGCAGGCCGTAATCGCGGCGCGCCAGCCAGGCATCCTCGGGCATCACGATGTTGACGCCAACGAAGCGCGGATCCGCATCCGCCATCATGAAACCGAGGATCAGCGAGCAATAGACCTGCCGCGGCGGCAGCGCGCGCAGCGCCTGGAACAGGTAATGCACCGCCACCTTGCAGGCGGGCTCGGCCGCCGCCGTGCCGCAGGCCATGGCCTTGGCCGAAGCCGCTTCGTCCGCATCGAGTTCAGCCCGCGCCCGGGGCACCAGCGGCGCAAATTCCTTCGCCTCGCTCGCGTAGACGGCAGCAAGGTCCGCTGCGGCGATGGGCGCATCACCCGCTGCGCGCACCACCGAAACCAGGGTGTTCGTGTTGTGATCGAGCTCCAGATAGGAAACATGGTCCCCCGCCGCGATGCGCCGCGTCGCGGTGAGCATCTTCGCTGTCTCGCCGCCCATTTTCCCGAAACGGTCGAACGAGCGGAAGAACTGGGTATGGCCGGAAACGTCGTTCTGCCCCACCCCGCGCTGGAAACCGCGCGTCGACATCGCGTCGATCAGGCGGTCCATGCCAAATTCGTTGGTCGCCGCGAACCGATCGATCGCGCGCTCCGCCGGGCACGGCGGCGGGTCAACGCTCAGCCCCGCCTCGTCGACACAGAAGCCCTTGGCCGCGGCCCAGGTCAGGAAATCCTCGGCATAGATCGCGCCGGCAAGGTGATTGTGCAGATCACCGCCCTTGGGCATGCCGCGCAGCAGCACGCGCAGTGCCGGCGGGCTTTCGCGCGCGTCCTCGATCAGCTTGGCGACTGCTGCTTCCCGCGCAGGATCGTTCAGAACCGGCTCGGCCAGCGCCGGAATGGACGCAGCAGCGAGTAGCGCCGCGCCCAGCGCGCACTGTGCCATCGTCCAACTGCCCCCTGCCCTGCGACCCAATTTTCGATCCCGTTTGTTGCGTTGCAGCGTGACTATGACCTTGACCTGTTTCGCGCAAATGCAATGAATCGCGCAAGGTGTTGCGAAAATTAGGTAGGGTAAAAAATCGGTGCCGGCTTTCTCGCGCTTCCTGCGCTATTTCCTCGCCGTTGGCCGCCTCGGCTCAATCCGCAAGGCTGCGGACGAACTCAACGTATCCGCGTCGGCGATCGACCGCCAGATCCTCAACGTCGAGGCCGAAATCGGCATGCCGCTGTTCGAGCGCCTGCCCACCGGCCTGCGCCTCACTGCGGCGGGCGAGATCCTCATGGCGGCGGGCGGGCGCTGGCAGAAGAGCCTCGCCGAAGTGCGCGCCCAGATCGAGGACTTGCGCGGGCTCAAGCGCGGCCATGTCGAGATCGCTGTGATCGATGCGCTGGCCAAGGGCGTGATTCCGGCTGCGATCCAGTCGCTCCAGACCCGCTACCCCGGCATCACCATCGAAGTGAAAGTCGCCGCGAACGATACTGTGCGCCGGATGATTGCAAGCGGCGAAGTCGATTTCGGCGTTTTCTTCGGTCCCGAATCCTACCGCGACATCACCGTGCGCGCTTTCGTCGACGTGCATCTTGGCTTCATTACCCCCGCCGGCCACCCCTTCGGCGAGCAGGCCGAGGCGCGCTTTTCGTCCTGCGTCGGCTCGCCCGTCGTCGTGCCCTCCAGCCCGCTCGCGGTCCACCAGCAGATCGCCGTGCTCGAAGGCACCACGCGCATCACGCTCGACCGGAAGGCGACGAGCAACAACATCCAGATGATCACCAGCCTCGTGCTGCAGGGCATCGGCATCGGCATCCTCACCTCGCTCGACGTGGTGACGGAGGTGCGCGCGGGCCTCCTCTCGTTCACCCGCATTTCCGATCCCGTGCTGCGCCCGATGACGCTCGCGCTGTGCACAGCCGCCGCCCGACCGCCAAGCTATGCCGCCGATATCGTGCTGGGCGAGATCCAGACCGCGTTTGCCGAACTCGCCTGGCCCCCGGCAGGCACCGCGCGCAATTCCGGTTGAAAAGGTGCCCTTGCCGCAATTGCCCCGCGCGGCGGGAATCGGTAACCGCTCTCCTTTGCTGCCCGACAAACGGACCCCAACGGACATGACCGAAGCTGCCGCCCCCGTGCTGAACTACATCCCATACGAGGATTTCCTGCGCAGCGTTCGCAGCCTGTCGCGGCTGCTGGCGGCCGATAGCTGGAAGCCCGATTTCATCATCGGCATCGGCAGGGGCGGCCTCGTCCCTGCGGTCTACATCAGCCACGAACTGCAAGTGCCGATGCTCTCGATCGATCATTCCTCGAAAGTCCCGGGCTTTGCCGACGAACTGCTCGGCAAGGTGGCGGACAAGTCCACCACCGGCACGCGCCTCCTGTTCGTTGACGATATCAACGACAGCGGCGGTACGATTGCCTACATCCGGGGCCTGCTTTCGGAAAACGGCTGCAACCCCGATAACTTGCGCTTCGCCGTGCTCAAGGACAATTGCCGCTCCAAGGCCCGCGTCGACTACACCGCCGAAGTGATCGACCGCGCCGAGGACAAGCGCTGGTTCGTCTTCCCGTGGGAAGCGGTGATGACCGCCGAGACCTTGGCCGAGGAAGCGCAGGCCGTGCCGGAGCGGCTGTCCTAAACCGTTCGTCACCCCCGCGAAGGCGGGGGTCCAGAGCCGCCAGAACTGCGCCCGCCCTGGATTCCCGCCTTCGCGGGAATGACGAAGGTAGTGTGTTCAGCCCAGCTTGAACCCGTTCATAACCAGCCAGGTCAGCGCGCCGACCGCCGCAATCCCGGCCAGCGCAGCAACCGGCGACCACTTCACGTCTTCGACAGACTCACCCTTGGCCCGGTCCCGCCGGCCGGTGATCATCGGCCCGATCAGATTGTGCGCATTGAGCACCTGATAGTAGCCGATCGCGAGGATGTGCAGGCCAATCACCGCCAGCGCGGCCTTGAACACGCCTTCATGCCATTCGGAGGCCGTGCGGCCCGCATCAAAGCTCACCCAGTCGGCCAGCGGCCCGGATTCGATCCCGTCGACATCGACCGCGAACAGGCCTGCCAGCGTGATCGTGAGGATCACCGCCAGCAGCGCTGCCACGCTCCAGCCGCCCAAGGGATTGTGCCCGTCCGAAGGCGTCTCGCCGTCGTGCGTCTTGAGATACGCCAGAATGGCGCCCGGCCCTTTCAGAAACTGCGCGAAGCGGGCGGTGCGCGATCCGGCAAAGCCCCAGAACACGCGAAACACGACGAGCGCGAAGATGGCGTAGCCCGCCTGCTTGTGGCGCTCCATGTCGTGGTTCTCGCCGCTCCACCAGGCAAAGCCGAACAGCGCGATCAGGCTCCAGTGGAACACCCGCACGAACGGGTCCCACACCTTTACGGACTGCGTATCCGTGCTCATGGCAGGCTCAGTCCTCGGCGCGGAACTGCTTGTGGCAGGCCGCGCACGTACCGCCAACGGCCTTGAACTGCGCCAGCACCGCCGCGGTGTCGCCCGATCCGGCAATCCCGACCAGCTTGTCTGCCTCGGCCACCAGCTTGGCAGAGGCGGCATCGAAGGCGCTCTTTTGCGTCCAGATCGCCGGTAGCGCTTCGGTCTTCACGCCGGACGACGGCCCGGTCCCCGGCGTGAACAGCACCCATTGCGTCCGCGCCGTAGCCGCCAGCGTGCGCGCGGCGGCGAGCAGCTTGGCCTTGTCCGCCGCGCCACCCAGCTCGTCCTTCAGCGCCTTCATCGCACCGCCCATTTTCTTGAAGTTGGCCTGCCGCGCCGCAATCGTCTCGGCAGGCGAGGCAGCGATGGAGGCGGCACCGCCAGCCACCAAGGCGGCGAGTGCGGCGGCGATCAGGAACGGTCTTGCTCGGGTCATCGGCAGTGGTCCTTCTGCAGAGAAAATCAGTGGGGCAACTTAGTGCGACTGGGCCAGGACAGCCGCCTTGTCCGGATAGACTTCATGAAACGCGGCCTGCACCGTGGCAAGCCCATCGGTGAGCACTTGCAGCGCGGTCTTGCCCTTGGCGTTGGGAAGGTCCGCCCGCGCGCCTTTCGCTGCCAACACGCGCAGCATCGCCGGAAGCGTGGGAAAGAACGGTCCGCCTGCCAGCATATGGAGCGCGGTTGTCTTGTCCTTGTCCATCACGTTGGCATCCCCTGCCAGCTCGATCGCCAGCGTCAGCGCGGTCGGATCGCGCCCCTGCGCCGCTGCCAGCACGAGGTTGACCCCGGCGCCATCGACGAAATGCTCGTTCGCGCCTGCCCGCACCAGCTGCCACATCACATCCGCCTGCCCCGCCTTGGCCGCGGCCATCAGCGCAGTTGTCGGCTGCACCGGCGGGGGCGCCATGCCGAAATTGGCCTCGGTCACCCAGGTGATCTTCGACGGGCCGGACAGCGCATCAGGCTCGGCCCCGCGCTCGAGCAGTGCCGCTACCAGCGATCCCTGCCCTGCTGCCGCCGCCACATGGAGCGGCCGCCGCCCCTCGCGGTCAAGCTCGGACACATCGCCGCCGCCCAGCCGCACCAGTTCCTCCGCCGCCGCCCAGTTCTTCTGGTAGAGCGCCATCTGCAGCGCGCTGGTGTTCTCCGGCCCGCGATGCATCACATCCGCCCCAGCCGCGATCAGCGCGGAAACCAGATTGGCCTTTCCGCTCGCCAAGGCAAAGAACAGCGGGGTGAAGCCGTTCGGCGTTTCCCGGTTCACTTGCGCGCCCGCCGCAAGCAGCGCCAAAACCGCATCGAGCCGCCCTGCGGACGCCGCCCACATCAGCGGCGTCTGCCCGCGCAGATCGGCGCTTTCAGCCGCCGCGCCACGCGCCAGCAGCGCGCGCACACCTTCCGTATCGGAAAACCGCGCGCACATCGCCAGCGGCGTCACCGCGTCCGCATTGGATTGATCGACCGGCGCGCCCGCCGCCACCAGCGCCGCCACAATCGCGCCATTGCCGCGCTCACAGGCGAGCAGCAGCGGCGTCACGCCCAGCGCATCGGCGCGGTCGGTCTTTGCCCCGGCCTTGAGCAGCGCATCAACCAGCGCCGGATCCTGCGTCTCGACCGCGCGCGCCAGCGGCGTCTCGCCATATTCAAGCGCGGCATTGGCATCCGCCCCATGCGCCAGCGCCGCCGCCAGCGCCGCGGGATCATCATCCGCAATCGCGCGGGCGATATCGTCCGCTCCATGCGCGATGGCGGGCAGCGGCGTCATCGCCAGCAGGAACGCCGCCAGCCTACGCACGCGCCAGTCCTGCCAGCGGCCCGGAGCTGTCGCCGAACTTCGCGGCCGGTACGTCGAGCAACTGGAGCCCGGTCAGCAGCAGGTTCGACATCGACGTTCCCTTGCCCACGGCAAGATGCTGCCCGCCCTGCACCAACCCGCCCGCCACGATCACCGGCAGGTCCATGAAGTCATGATCGTTGGAATCGCCGAAGGCCGAACCCCGGATCACCAGCGTGGTATCGAGCAGCGCGCCCTCCCCGTCGCGCGTCTCCTTCAGCCGCTTCAGCGCATAAGCGAAGAATTCCATGTGATAGCGGTTGATCACCGCCAGCTTGGCCATCTTGTCCGGGTTCTTGCCGTGGTGGCTCAGCATATGGTGCGAATCCGGCACCCCGATTTCGGGATAAGTCCGGTTCGAGATTTCACGCCCCAGCATGAAGGTGCAGACGCGCGTGAGGTCCGCCTGCATGGCGAGGACCTGCAGATCGATCATCAGCCGCACATGCTCGGCGAATTCGGCGGGGATGCCTGCGGGCTGCGCAAAGCCCCCCGCCTCGGCCTGCGGCCCCGTTGCCGCGCGCTGTATGCGCTTTTCAATCGCACGCGTTGCATCGAGATATTCGTCGAGCTTGCGCTTGTCCTCCGCGCCGAGCCGGCCCGATAGCCGCGCCGCATCCTCGCGCACATAGTCGAGGATCGAGGCCTGCCGACGCGCCTGTGCCAGCCGGCTTGCGGGATCGAGCGCCTCGCCATCGCCGAACAGGCGCTCGAACACATCGCGCGGATTGGCCATGACTGGCAGCGGCACCGTCGGCGTCAGCCACGAAATGCCATTGGTATAGGCGCAGGAATAGTTGATGTCGCAGCTGCCCAGCAGGCTCGCCTGATCGATCCCGAGTTCGAGGCTGGGGATCGTCGTCGTCTCGCCCAGATGTGCCGCAAAGACCTGATCCATCGAGACGCCGCAGCGAATGTCCGGCCCCTCGGTCTGCCGCGCATGGGCGCCGGTCAGGAACGCGGGGCACGAACGGCCATGTCCCGCCGGCCGGTCCCCGAATGCCGCCGCCTGCGGATGGCCCAGCCCGCTCACCACCACCATGTCGCTGCGAAAGGGCTCCAGCGGCGCGAGCGTCGGCGGCAAAGCATAGTCCGCCCCCGTCGCCACAGGACGATAGGCGTCCATCGTCATGCCGTTGGGCGTGTAGAACACCGAAAGCCGCTTGGGCCGAGCTGCCGCCTCCGCCGCGCGGGCAGACGGGATCATCGCTTCAAGGAACGGCAGCGCCAGCGTGGTGCCTAGCCCGCGCAGCACAGTGCGGCGGCTGAGGCTCGCGCGTTTGATGATCATCGATGCGGTCTCCATCCGCTCGCGGCGAGCGCCACGTTGGTCGGCGGCGTCGGAACCCGCCGCAAGGTAAAGCCGGGGCTCATCACGATGCCCCTGATGATCGTCTGCACCCGCCAGTCATCCTTGGCCGCGTCGCGCGCGATTGCGCGCACCGCCGGCATGTCCTGCGGCCCCAGACCCCGCCCCAGGGCATAGGTCATGAGCCGCTCGGTGAACGCCCGCGCAAATTCCTCGCGCCGATCCAGCAAAATCTGCTGCAAGCCGATGAAACCCTTGAATGCCGTCCCGTCTGCCAGCACCGCGCCCGCATCGATCACCTGCCCCGCATCCTGCGCGCGCCACGCGCCGACAGCATCGAAGTTTTCGAGCGCAAAGCCCAGCGGATCCATCCGCTGGTGGCAAGAAGCGCAGGCCGGATTGGCGCGGTGCAGCTCCAGCTGCTCGCGCGCGGTCAGCTTCTTCCCGTCGTGCTCGGCCTTCAGCGCCGGCACATCAGCCGGCGGCGGCGGCGGCGGCGAGGCGAGCATGTTATCAAGTATCCACTTGCCGCGCTTCACCACCGAGGTGCGGTTGCCATAGCTCGTCACGGTCAGGATGCTCGCCTGCCCCAGCAGCCCGCCGCGCGGCATGTCCGCCCCCAGCGCGACCTTGCGGAAGGCCGGCCCCCGCACGCCCTCGATCCCGTAATGCCGCGCCAGCCGCTCGTTGAGGAACGTGTAGTCCGCGCGGATGAAGTCCGTCACCGGCCGGTTCGCGGAAAGCACGTGGCCGAAGAACATCCGCGTCTCGGTCGCCATCGCGGCGCGCAGCGGCACGTCGAACTGCGGGAATTCGGTGATATCGGGCCGCTGCTGATCCAGATTGCGCAAGTAGAGCCACTGCCCGGCGAAATTCTCTGTCAGTGCCTCGCCGCGCTTGTCCGCCAGCATCCGCGCGATCTCGGCGCTGAGCACGGCGGGCTGGTGCAGCTTGCCCTGCCCCGCCAGCGCGAGCAGCCGCTCATCCGGAATCGAGCTCCACAGGAACAGCGAAAGCCGCGTCGCCAGATCGTAGTCGGAAACCGGAATAACGCTGCCAGCCTTGCCGGCCGGAGGCGGCGCCTCCACCGCGAAGAGGAAGCGCGGCGAGACCAGCAGCGCCTCGATGCCCGCTTCCACGCCGCTTTCAAATCCGCCCGCCGCGCGCTCGCCTTCGTAGACCTTCAGGAGCGGCGCCAACTCTGCCGCGCTCACCGGCCCGCGCCACGCGCGCTTTGCCAAACCGCCAAGGATACGCCGTGCGCATGGTGCCTCTTCCGCCGCCCGCTTTGGCTGGCAGACAAAAACCGCCTTGCGGCTCGGGAGATCGGCATTGCCCGCCACATCGAACGGCCCTGCCACATCCAGTTGCAGCACGTCGCGCGGAAAATTGGCTTGCGAATAGCGCGGATGCACGCGGAACGAAGGCACCGTCATCGTCCCGGCGCGCTGGCCGTCCACCCACACATCGAGCGGCAGATCGACCGGCTTGTCCACCGGCAGCGGCACATAGTCGGTCGAGTTGCGCAGCACCTGCACCGCCTCGTTCGGCCAGGTCTGCCGCCGGAACGAAACCGCGATCCGGTGCAAGCCCGCCTTCATCGGCACGCGCAGCGCAAAGCGGTCTTCCGGCAGCCGGTCGCTTTCGTTGTTGGTGTTCGAATTGAGCCAGACCGCGATGTCATAGGCCCCATCCCAGCGCGCGGTATAACGCACCGCCGTACCCCCGCGCGAACCCAGCGGCAGGTCCGCCCCGGCGCGCTCGTTGAAGGCGGGGATACCCGAATTCATCACCGAGCCATCCTTGGCGACCTGCCAGGTGGTCACGAAATCGCGCTTGGGCACCAGCCCCGTCGCTGCCCTCGCCGCCTTGCCCGCGACTGCGACATAGCGCTCCATCAAGGTGGGCGAGACGCTGAGCACATCGGCGATGTTGTCGAAGCCGAAGCCCGAATTGTCCGGCGGCAGCGCGGCGGCGAAATCGCCCTCCACGCCCAGCAGATCGCGCACCGCATTGGCATACTCACGCCGGTTGAGCCGCCGCACCGGGGCCGCGCCCGGATCGGGATTTGCCATCACATATCGCGCGCGGCCTTCATCCAGCCACGAAACGAAGTCCGCCCGCAGCGCCGGATCGGGCTGCTTCTTGCTGTGCGGCGGCATTTCACCCGCCGCGACGCGCCGCAGGATCTTCTCCCAAGCCTCGGCGTTGCGGCCCGCCGCGATGTCGCTCGCCTTGAGGTCGGCGACCGAAAGACCTGCGACATGATCGAAATCGTTGTGGCAGCGCGAGCAGTAGTCCTCGAGCATCGGCTCGATCAGCGCAGCGCGCCGCTCGTCCAGCGATGCCGCAGGCGCGGCAGTCTCGTCCGCCGCGGCATAGAGGCACGAGCCCGAGACCAGCGCGCTCAGCGCCAGCAGGCCCCGCCCGAAAGAAATCCGCCGCAAAGCCTCGACCAAATGCCTGCCCCTGAACCTGCGCGATGCCATCTGTTTACATCAGCATGACAGCAAGGCCACTGCCCTATCTACCGCAGTGCAGCACGTCCATTGCCATAAACCGGACAGGGGGTAGCGATAATTCGGGTGGGGGTACGGCTAGAGCCTGCCCGCAGCGCCAAACCATTTTCCTACACACCTTTTTGCCGCTATCTGGCCCGGCGTCCCCATCCCCTTGAAAGGACGCAGCCACCATGACCACCCGGCCCCTCCCTGCCGATTCCCGCCGCTATGTGGCGCTCGCCCGCCCGACCTTCCTCTATGTGATGTACGCCATGATCCTCTGGGCCATCCCGCTCGGCCTGCTCGGCGCCGTGCGCCCGGCCTCTGCCCGCGCGATGACCGAGGCGATGACCGCCTATTTCGCCGGCCTGCCCGAGCCGCTCTACGCGCTCTTCGGCGCGGCTTACCTCGGCTACACGGCGGCCCGCCAATGGGGCAAGGCACGCGGGACGGATCAGTAAAAAACACCTGCTTGGTTAGCTTCGGGTAATCTTTGCCTGCTATGACGCTTGGCAGCATGGACGCAAACCGCTTCTTTCCCGCCAATCGGCCACTCGCGCGCCGCCTCGCCCTTGCTGGCGCGGCGGCCGCGCTTTCGCTGCTGCTGTCCGGCTGCGACGTCGACCGCGTGAGCGCGCTCGAGGAGCGCATGACGGCGGTCGAGGCCAAGGCCGATGCGGCGGAAAAGAAGGCCAAGGCTGCCGAATCACTGGCCGCAACCAACCAGCCGCAAGCTATCGCGCAGCCCGACCCTGTCGTGCAAAGCGATGACAATCCGGACGGTGACGACCCCGCCGCGTCCATCGACGATGGCGGCGAACCGGGCGCACCGCCGCCGATGGCGGATAACGGGAAGGGCTGAGCGGGCCAGGCGCTGATACGCGCAAGGCTTGCGCGGCTGGCTTCACGCTCTATCAGAGCCGCTTGCCTTGCCATTGCCTTCGCGGGAGCCCGCCATGCCTGAGACCGTTTTCGTCCTCAACGGCCCTAATCTCAACCTGCTCGGCACGCGCGAGCCGGAGATCTACGGCTCTGCCACGCTGGATGATATCGCCGGGATGCTCGAAGACCGCGCGCGCGAACTCGGCCTCGAAATCGATCTGCGCCAGTCGAACCATGAAGGCCATCTCGTTGATTGGCTTCATGAAGCGCAGGCCGTCGGCGCCAAGGCCGTGCTGCTCAACGCCGGCGCCTTCACCCATACCAGCGTGGCGCTGCACGATGCGATTCTGGCCATCCGCACCCCGGTGATCGAAGTCCACCTTTCGAACCCGCACACGCGTGAGGCCTTCCGCCACAAGTCCTATGTCGGCATGGCTGCAAAGGCCACCATCGCGGGCTTCGGCCCGCTGAGCTACCTCCTTGCACTCGAAGGCGCGCGCCGGCTCTGAAGCCCAGGCCCCAAGGGGCCTTCAGGGCTTTTCCACGCTGCCTATTCCGGTTTTTCTTGCCTCGGAGCGGCGCGGCGGGCATGGAACCGCCTTTCGACACGATCACCCGCAAGGACAACAAAATGGGGCATGACCGCGGCGACGAGGGCGCCAAAATGGCAATCGACAGCGCGCTGGTGCGCGAACTGGCCGAACTGCTTTCCGATACCGGCCTGACCGAGATCGAAGTCGAGGACGGCACGCGCAAGATCCGCGTTGCCCGCACGATCACCGCCGCTCCGGTGATGAACTATGCGCCCGCGCCCGCCGCTGCACCGGCCCCCGCGGCGGCCCCGGCTGCGGTTGCCGAAGCCCCCGCTGCGGAAACGCACGCCAACGCCCTGCGCTCGCCGATGGTCGGCACCGTCTATCTCACCCCCGAACCCGGCGCCGCGCCGTTCATCACGGTTGGTGCCACGGTCAAGGCTGGTGACACGCTCCTGATCGTTGAGGCGATGAAGGTGATGAATCCGATCACCGCGCCCACTGGCGGCAAGATCACCGCGATCCTGGTCGAAAACGCGCAGCCGGTCGAATTCGACCAGCCGCTCGTCGTCATCGCCTGAGGCCGCGCGCCCCATGGCCATTTCCCGCCTGCTGATCGCCAACCGTGGCGAAATTGCGCTGCGCATCCACCGCGCCGCGCATGAAATGGGGATCGAAACGGTCGCGGTGCATTCCACCGCCGATGCCGATGCCATGCACGTGCGCCTCGCCGATCACGCCGTCTGCATCGGGCCCCCGGCTGCGAAAGACAGCTATCTCAACATGGCCGCGATCATTTCTGCGGCAGAGATCACCCATGCCGATGCGATCCACCCGGGCTACGGCTTCCTCTCGGAGAACGCCCAGTTCGCCGATATCGTTGAAGCCCACGGCATCACCTGGATCGGCCCCAAGCCCGAACATATCCGCACGATGGGCGACAAGATCGAGGCCAAGCGCACCGCCGGCAAGCTCGGTCTGCCGCTGGTTCCGGGCTCGGACGGCGCGGTTTCCGATATCAAGGAAGCCAAGGCCATCGCCGAGGCCGCCGGCTATCCGGTGATCATCAAGGCCGCCTCGGGCGGCGGCGGGCGCGGCATGAAGGTCTGCAACGGCCCCGACGAGCTCGAAACGCTGATCCAGCAGGCCGGCAGCGAGGCCAAGGCCGCGTTCGGCGATGCCACCGTCTATATCGAGAAGTACCTCGGCAACCCGCGCCACATCGAATTCCAGATCTTCGGCGATGGCAACGGCAACGCCATCCACCTCGGCGAGCGCGACTGCTCCTTGCAGCGCCGCCACCAGAAGGTGCTGGAAGAAGCCCCCTCCCCCGTCATCTCGGCTGCCGAGCGCGACCGCATGGGCGGCATCGTCTCCAAGGCGATGGCCGACATGGGCTATCGCGGCGCGGGCACGATCGAGTTCCTCTGGGAAAACGGCGAGTTCTACTTCATCGAGATGAACACCCGCCTGCAGGTGGAGCATCCCGTCACCGAAGCGATCACCGGCGTCGACCTCGTGCGTGAGCAGATCCGCATCGCCGATGGCAAGCCGCTCTCGGTCCGCCAGGAAGAGATCGAGTTCAAGGGCCACGCGATCGAGTGCCGCATCAACGCGGAAGACCCGTTCAACTTCACCCCCTCGCCGGGTCTGGTCACCAGCTATCACGCCGCAGGCGGCATGCACGTGCGCGTCGATAGCGGGCTTTACGCCGGCTACCGCATCCCGCCCTATTACGATTCGATGATCGCCAAGCTCATCGTCTATGGCCGCACCCGCGAAGGCTGCATCATGCGCCTGAAGCGCGCGCTGGAGGAAATGGTGATCGGCGGCATCAAGACCTCGATCCCCCTTCACCAGAAACTGCTGACCGACCCCAAGGTCCTCGATGGCGACTACTCGATCAAGTATCTGGAGCAGTGGCTTTCGGAAGAAGCCTGAGCCTTAGATCCTCCCCATTTTCACAAAGTGCAAATGGGGAGGTGGCGGCCCGCAGGGCTGACGGAGGGGTGAAGGCCTAAACCCGCCCCTCAATCGCATCCCAAATCATCCCCGCCGTGTCGGTCCCATTGAACCGATCAATCGCCACGATCCCCGTCGGCGAAGTCACGTTGATCTCGGTCAGCCACTTGCCGCCGATCACGTCGATGCCGACGAAGATCAGCCCCAGCCGCTTGAGTTCCGGCCCCAGCGCGGCGCAGATTTCCTGTTCTTCCGGCGTCAGCGCCGTCTTTTCGGCATAGCCGCCCACCGCAAGGTTGGAGCGGAACTCGCCCTCGCCCGGCTTGCGGTTGATCGCGCCCGCCACTTCGCCGTCCACCAGCACGATGCGCTTGTCGCCCTCGGTCACTTCGGGAAGGAAGGCCTGCACCATGTGGGGTTCGGGCCAGGTCTGGTTGAACACTTCCATCAGCGCGCCGAGGTTCTCGCCCTCTTCGGAAACGCGGAAGATCGCCTTGCCGCCATTGCCATGGATCGGCTTGATCACGATGGCGCCGTGGCGCTTCTGGAAATCGCGGACCTCTTCCACCGACCGCGTCACCAGCGTCGGCGGCATGAAGCGGCGGTAGTCGAGCACCATCACCTTCTCGGGCGCATTGCGCACGCTGCGCGGGTTGTTCACCACCAGCGTCTCGCTCTCGATCCGCTCCAGCAGGTGCGTCGCGGTGATATAGCCCATGTGGAACGGCGGATCCTGCCGCATCAGCACCACATCGATATCGCGCCCCAGATCGAGCCGCCGCGCCTCGCCCGCCTTGTAGTGATCGCCCGCCACGTGCTGCACCGTCACCGGCACCGCGCGCGCGGTCAGCCGGTCGTTCTCGTCGAGCGAGAGCGCGCCGACATCGTAGTGATAGAGCTCATGCCCCCGCGCCTGCGCCGCCAGCATCAGCGCGAACGAGGAATCCCCGTTGATATTGATCGAATGCAGCGGGTCCATCTGGACGGCAACGCGAAGGGTCATGGGTCAGGCGATCCGTTAGGCTTGGAGTGAGGGCTTATCCGCAGCAGCGCCTTAATGCCGTTTGGTCTGCTGCGCGACCATAAACACGCCATGCCGGGACGCGCCCGGCATGAACGCACTTCACGAACAGGGACCAGACAACATGCGCAAGACACTCACCGCTCTCGCCTGCACCGCCGCCATCCTCGGCTGGACGGCCAGCGCCGCTGCCAACCCCGAAAAGCACCCGACCGAGCACCCCAAGGACGGTGAGCACAAGGAAGGCCACGACGGCGAGCACAAGGATGGGCACAAGGACGGCCACGACGGCGAACACAAGGATGGGCATGGCACCGGCCATCCCGGTCACTGAGCTTTCAGGTCACGCACCGGGTTGCCAGGCATTGGCGATCCGGCGCGGCCACTGGCCCGGTGCGAGCAGGATCACGTCGATCCTGATATCATCGCCCGGCCCAGCAAAGCGCGGCACCAGCGCCTCCGCCGCCCGCGCCACGCGCCGCAGCCGCCTTGCATCGATTGCCTGATCCAGCGCCGCCCGGCTGCTGCGCCATTTCACCTCGATGAACGCGACCGTGCGTCCCTTGCGCGCCACAAGGTCGACCTCGCCCGCGCCCACGCGCTGCCGCTTGGCGAGAATGCGCCAGCCGCAGAGCCACAAGTACCACGCTGCAAGGCTCTCCCCGCGCCGCCCCCGCCGCTCGGCCTCCTGGCGGCTCACCCCTTGAGTTCCAACGCCCGTGCATAGAGCGCCTTGCGGTCCAGCCCATGCGCCTTGGCCACCTGCGCCGCTGCCTTGGAAACCGGCAAGTCCGCCAGCGCCGCCAGCAACAATGCATCCACATCGGCCTCGCCCGGCTTCTCCGCCGCGCCCGGCGGCCCCGCCAGCAGCACGATCTCGCCCTTGGGCGGATGCGCGGTGTAGTGCGCTGCCAGCTCGTCTGCCGTTCCCGTCCGGCATTCCTCGTGTAGTTTGGTCAGCTCGCGGGCGACGGCGATCTCCCGCCCCGGCAGCACCCGCGCCATCGCCTCCAGCGAGGCGACCAGCCTTGGCCCCGTCTCATAGAACACGAGCGTCGCCGGCACTGCTGCCAGTTCCGCCAGCACATCGCCGCGCGCCTTGTCCTTGCTCGGCAGGAAGCCGGCGAACAGGAAGCGGTCGGTCGGTAGCCCTGCCAGCGTCAGCGCCGCCACCAGCGCGCTCGCGCCGGGGATCGTCGTCACCGCAATCCCGCGGATGCGCGCCTCGCGCACCAGCCGGTACCCGGGATCCGAAATCAGCGGCGTTCCCGCATCAGAGACCAGCGCCACGGCCCCGCGCGTCATCTCCCCCAGCAGCGCCTCGCGCGCCGCATCGCTCGCGTGATCGTCATAGCGCCGCAGCGGCCGCTTGATTCCAAGGTGATGCAAGAGCTTGCCCGTCACCCGCGTATCCTCGCAGGCGACAACGGCGCAGCGTGAAAGTACGTCGATTGCCCGCCGACTGACGTCACCGAGATTGCCAATCGGGGTCGCGACTATATAGAGACCGGGTTCAAGCAGGTGCGTATCCATGCGCAGACCAATGGACCGGCTACCAGGGAGCGGCAAGCCAATGATGATCGGAAGCGGGCGGACAGCAGGCGGGAACCTGCGGCGCTGGATCATGTGCGGGGCGCTTGCCCTGCTCGCCGGCTGCGCCGTGATCCCCAAACCCGCCGCGCCGCCGCCGCCGCCAAAACCGGTGGAAGTGACGCCCGATGCCAATGTCCTGCCAACCGACGCCGATCGCCACCGCGTCGCGCTGCTCGTGCCGATGAGCGGCCCTAACGCACCCGTCGGCATGGCCATCGCCAATGCCACCACCATGGCGCTGCTCGATACCAATGCGCAGAACGTGCGCATCACGACTTACGATACCGCGCTGGGCGCCGGGCTTGCCGCTAACAAGGCGATCCTCGATGGCAACCGCCTGATCCTCGGCCCCCTGCTCGCCGATGAAGTCGTCGCTGTCGCCAGTGTTGCGCGGCCCGCCAAAGTTCCGATGATCACCTATTCCAATGATGCGACCGTGGCCGACCGCGATGTCTTCGTGCTTGGCCAGGTGCCCGCGCAGGCCATCGCCCGCGTGATCGGCTTCGCGCAGGACAAGGGGCTGAAGTCGGTCGGCGCGATCATTCCCACCGGCGCCTACGGCCAGCGCGTGTCCTCCGCGCTCATGGTCGCAGCACGCTCGCGCGGGCTCACCGTTACCGCGATCGAAAGCTACGATCGCTCCAACACTTCGGTATCGAGTGCGGTGCGCCGCGTGCTTGCCAAGGGGCCGGTCGATGCCCTCCTGATCGGCGATAGCGGCCGCATCGCGCTGATGGCCGCGCCTGCCGCCAGTGGCACGCAACTCCTCGGCACCGAGCTGTGGAACGGCGATGCCTCGATCGCCAAGAGCCCCTCGATGCGCGGGGCCTGGTTCGCCGCCGTATCGGACAAGCGCTTCGGCCAGTTCGAGCAGTCCTATCGCACCCGCTTCGGCGCCTCGCCCTCGCGCCTTGCCACGCTGGGCTACGATTCCGTGCTCCTCACGCTCAACGTCGCGCGGGGGTGGAAGCCGGGCACCCTGTTCCCCACCGCCAAGCTCTATACGCGCGATGGCTTCATCGGGCTCGACGGCGTGTTCCGCTTCGAAGCCAACGGCGTCGCCGAACGCGCGATGGAAGTGCGCGAAGTCGGCGCTGGCACGTTCGTAACGGCGAGCCCCGCGCCCGCGAAGTTCAATCCGTAACGAAGATTGGTTCGCGCAGAGACCGCAGAGATCGCAAAGAAGTAGTAGCCATCAAGGCGGCGAAGCCGCTGGTCAACCGGTTCCTGCGCAATGCCTTTGCCAAGCATCGCAATCCTCTTTGCGCTCTCTGCGCACTCTGCGCGAACACCGTCTTTCTTTCGGCGAACGCCGGTGCCTCAAAACCCGCAAAACCCCGGGATAAGCACCATCGCCCCATTGCCGCGGGAATCGGCCATGTTCTATAGCCGTTCCCATGTCTGATGACCTGTTCGACAAGCTGCCCGCCCGCAGCACCGAGGAAAGCTACGACGGCAGCGCCATCGAGGTGCTCGAAGGGCTTGAACCCGTCCGCCGCCGCCCCGGCATGTACATCGGCGGGATCGATGAGCGCGCGCTCCACCACCTCGCCGCCGAAGTGCTCGACAACGCGATGGACGAAGCCGTCGCCGGCCACGCCAATCGCATCGAGGTCACGCTCGAGGAAGGCCCGGACGGCACCGCGGGCAAGATCACCATCACCGACAACGGCCGCGGCATGCCGGTGGACGAGCACCCGAAGTATCCGGGCAAGTCGGCGCTCGAAGTGATCCTCACCATGCTGCATTCGGGCGGCAAGTTCTCTGGCAAGGCTTACGCGACCTCCGGCGGCCTCCACGGCGTCGGCATCTCGGTGGTCAATGCGCTCTCGGTGCTCACCCGCGTCGAAGTCGCGCGGAACAAGGAGCTTTACGCGCAGGAATTCTCGCGCGGCTTGCCGACCACGAAGCTTGAACGCGTCGGCGCGGCGCCCAACCGGCGCGGCACATCCGTCACCTTCATCCCCGATGGCGAGATCTTCGGACCCGAAGCGCGCTTCAAGCCCGCCCGCCTGTTCCGCCTCGTGCGCTCGAAGGCCTATCTCTTCGCGGGCGTCGAAATCCGCTGGAAGTGTGCGCCATCGCTGATCGCGGGGACGGACATTCCCGCCGAAGCCGTGTTCCAGTTCCCCGGCGGCCTTGCCGATCATCTTGCCGAACAAGTTGCTGGCCGCGAATGCGTTACCACGGTGCCGTTCACTGGCAGCCAGGACTTTCCCGCAGGGCCAAACGGCGAGGAAATGGGCCGCGCCGAATGGGCCATCGCCTGGCCCTTGTGGTCTGATGGCTCCTACAGCTGGTACTGCAACACCATCCCCACCCCCGATGGCGGCACGCACGAAGCGGGCCTGCGCGCCGCGCTCACCAAGGGCATCCGCGCGTTCGGCGAACTCGTCGGCCAGAAGAAGGCCAAGGACATCGCGCCCGAGGACATGCTCACGGGCAGCGAGATCATGCTCTCGATCTTCATCCGCGATCCCCAGTTCCAGAGCCAGACCAAGGACCGCCTCACCAGCCCCGAGGCCGCGCGCATGGTCGAGAGCGCGATGCGCGATCACTTCGACCACTTCCTCACCGACAATATGGAGCGCGGCAAGGCGCTGCTCGGTTCGGTCATGGAGCGGATGGATGAACGCCTGCGCCGCAAGGCGGAGCGTGAGGTCAAGCGCAAGACCGCCACCAACGCGCGCAAGCTGCGCCTTCCCGGCAAGCTCACCGATTGCAGCGGCGAAGGCAGCGGCGAAACCGAACTGTTCATCGTTGAGGGCGATTCGGCAGGCGGCAGCGCCAAGCACGCGCGCGACCGGAAAACGCAGGCGATCCTGCCCATCCGCGGCAAGATCCTCAACGTCGCCAGCGCCAGCGCCGACAAGATCCGCGCCAATGCCGAAATCGCCGACCTCGCGCTCGCCTTGGGCTGCGGCATGCGCAAGGACTGCAATGCCGATGCGCTGCGCTACGACCGGATCATCATCATGACCGACGCCGACGTCGACGGCGCGCATATCGCAACCTTGCTGATGACCTTCTTCTTCCAGGAAATGCCGGAAATCGTCCGGCGTGGGCACCTCTATCTCGCCCAGCCTCCGCTCTACCGCCTCACCAACGGCGCCACCTCGGTCTACGCCAAGGACGACGCGCACCGGGCCGAGCTGGAGGCCACGAAGTTCAAGGGCAAGAAAGTCGAGGTCGGCCGCTTCAAGGGCCTCGGCGAAATGAACCCGCAGCAACTGCGCGAGACGACGATGAGCCCCGCCACGCGCAGCCTGATCCGCATCACCCTGCCGCCCGAATATGAAGGCCGCGCTGCCGTGAAGGACCTCGTCGACCGCCTCATGGGCCGCGACCCCGCCCAGCGCTTCATGTTCATCCAGAACCGCGCGGGTGAGCTGGATCCGGAACTGATCGACGCGTGATGCACCCCGCCACTCACCCCCTCGGCCAGTTCACCGTAAACCGCATGGGCTACGGCGCGATGCAGCTTGCCGGCCCCGGCGTGTTCGGCCCCCCGCGCGATCCGGCCGAGTGCATCGCCGTGCTGCGCGAGGCGGTGGAAAACGGGGTCAATCATATCGACACCAGCGATTTCTACGGCCCCGAAGTCACCAACAAGCTGATCCGCGAGGCGCTCTCGCCCTATCCGGAAGGCCTCGTCCTTGTTACCAAGGTCGGCGCCCGGCGCGGCCCCGATGCCGCGTGGATCATGACGCCCGAACCTGCCGCGCTCGCCCAGCAAGTGCATGGCAACTTGCGCAACCTTGGCGTGGAGGCGCTCGATGTCGTCAACCTGCGCATCGGCCACGCCTTCAGCACCGACGAGACCAGCCTGGCGGAACGCTTCGGCGCGCTGATGGACCTCAAGCAGCAGGGCAAGATCCGCCACATCGGGCTCAGCAACGTGACGGCCGCCCAGATCGCCGAAGCCCGCGCCATCGGCGAGGTCGCCTGCGTCCAGAACGCCTACAACCTCGTCCAGCGCACCGACGATGCCCTGATCGACGCGCTTGGCGCAGACGGCATACCCTATGTGCCGTTCTTCCCGCTCGGCGGCTTCTCGCCGCTGCAATCCGCCGCGCTCGATGCCCATGCGGCGCGGCTCGGCGTCAAGCCGATGCAACTTGCGCTCGCCTGGCTGCTCCACCGCGCGCCCAATGTGCTGCTGATCCCCGGCACGTCCTCACGCGGGCATCTGCGCGAAAACCTTGCGGCTGCAAGCATCACGCTCTCTGCCGATGACATGGCCGCGCTCGATGCGATCGGCGCCCCCGCCGCCTGAGCCCTTCATCGGATTTTAACCGCGCCCCCCGGGTTTCACCCTAGTCCCGGCCAAACTCCATCGCAGTCTCCGCGTGCCTAGAACCGGCCAGTATTCGCTCCGCATTCCCGCGTGGCGGCATTTACGGGCTCAATTGGCATGGACTATCTCAGGAACGCTCCGATCGGACGCAAGCTCGCGGTGATGTTCGCTTTGCTCTCGCTGGTCATCGTCGCGGCGATCGGCACCATGGTCTGGCGCATGGGCGCCATGCGCGTCGCTGAAATCGAAGTGGCGGAGGATCACGTCCCCCAGGCGCTTTCGGCGGACAAGATCAACATCGCGATGGCCGAATTCGAGAACGCCCTGCGATCGCATCTGCTCGCGGCCGATGAATACGAGCGCGCCGATGCCGAAAAGGTCATCGCCACGAACCAGAAAGTCATCAGCACCCAGACCGCAGCTTTCGAGGCGACCGACCTCGACGACAGGGAAAAAGGCTATCTGAAGGCGTTCAAGGCCGGCTGGCAGCAGATGAGCCAGGATACCGCGCAGATCATCCAGCTCTCCGGTGAGGGCCGCACCGCCGAAGCACTGGCGCGGCTGGCCACCTCCTCCGAACCGGTCGAAGCCACCGCCAAATCCCTTGCCGATCTGGCCGACTACCAAAAGCACCATATCGAAGTGGCCGTTCAGCAGTCCCAATCGGGCTACACGCTCGCGCTGTGGACCGGCGTCCTTACAACCCTGGCGCTGCTTGCCACGCTCGGCGGGATCTACGTGATGATGGTGCGCCTCGTTGCCCGCCCCGTCGGCCAGATCACCCATGCCATCCAGCACCTTGCCGATGGCCGCCTCGATGGCGCGCTCCAAGTCGCTGATACACAGGACGAAGTCGGCGCGCTAGGTCGCGCCATGCGCGCCCTGCAGGATCAGCTCGCCCGCGCCGAAAAGAGCAAGACCGAACAGGTCGAGCTTATCGTCAGCACACTGGGTGCCGCGCTCGCCCGGCTCAAGGAAGGTGATCTGGCGGCACGCGTCACCGCCGCGCTCGAAGGCCCCTTCGCCCGCCTCAAGACAGATTTCAACGCCATGGCGAGCGAACTGGAGCAAGTCATCGGCTCGGTCGCCGGCACTGCCAGCGGCGTCCAGACCGGCTCGACCGAGATTCGCGCCGCCTCCGACGATCTCGCCAGCCGCACCGAACAGCAGGCCGCCAGCCTTGAATCCGCCGCCAACGCCATGCGCGAAGTCACCGCCAAAGTCGAGCAGAGCGCCCAGAATGCCGGCGCTGTGCGCGAGACCATCGTGCGCGCTACCGATCGCGCCAATGCCGGGGGGGATGTGGTCAAGCGAGCGGTCGGCGCGATGGATTCGATCGTCGACAGTTCGAAGCAGATCACCCAGATCATCGACCTGATCGATGGCATCGCCTTCCAGACCAATCTGCTTGCCCTGAACGCAGGCGTCGAAGCTGCGCGCGCCGGCGAGGCAGGCCGCGGCTTCGCGGTCGTCGCCAATGAAGTGCGCGCGCTCGCTCAGCGTTCCGCCGAAGCCGCGCGCGACATCAAGGGCCTCATCAGCGGCAGCGCGCAGCATGTCGAGCTTGGCGTCCACCTCGTGGGCGAAACCGGCGAGGCGCTCGATGCGATCATCACCCAGGTGGCCGAGATCGGCACTCTGGTCGAAGGCATTGCCACCGCTGCCGTGGATCAGGCGACCAGCATTTCCAAGGTCAACGTGACCATGGGCGAGCTCGACCGGATGACCCAGCAGAATGCCGCGATGGTCGAGGAAAGCGCGGCCGCCTCGCGCAATCTCTCGGGTCAGGCGGCCAATCTCGCCAATCTCGTCGCGCGCTTCCGGGGCGCAGGCACCAGCGCCTCGGCCGCCACGTTCGCGGCCCCGTCGCCCCCGCGCCACGCCGCGCCGGCTTCGCGTCCGTTCGCGGCCGCTGCACCCGCACCGGTGCATGGCAATCTCGCGCTCGACCTCCATGAGGACAACTGGTCAGAATTCTGATTGCCCGATTGGGTCCATACCTTGTGCGAAGGCGTGGGCCCTGGCCGGCCAGGTTCAGTCCTGGTCGGCCGCACCGTCCGGTGCCTTGGCTGCCTTGAAATCGAAACGGATGCGCACCCAGGTGCCCAGTTGCGGCTTGCCGTCCACGCGCGGCGGCCGCACCAGAAACTGCCACGCCGCCTGCCGCAGCGCGCGGGCCAGCCCCGATCCGCGCGGACTCTCGTCCACCTCGCGGCAGTCCTCGACATGGAACCGCTCCACCGTGCGGCAGATGATCATCGCCCAATCGCCAGCCCCGCCGCCGCGCGCCGCGCCCATGTAGGGCGACATTTCCGCCCGCGTCGGCTCGCGGTACCATTCGGCGTTGTAGACTCGCGCGCCGCCGGGGCCGTCGCCGGTGCCTTCGGCATTGCCGCCCCCGCCCGCGGAAGCTCCGGTCGAACCGCCGCCACCGGCGGGCTTGATCCGGCTGATATCCGCCTTGGCAAGGTCCTCGCGGCTCAGCTTGATGAAGCCCGGCGGCCATTCGACCTGATTCTTGCTGGGGATTTCGACGCGGGGCGGCAGCTTGGGCGGCGGGGTCGTCACCGTCTGCACCTGCTCCTGCTTCACGTCCTGCTTGGGCGCGGCCTTCTGCTTTTCCTTTTCGGCAGAAGGTGGCGCGATATTGATCGCGACCAGTTGCCCGCCCTCCGGGCCGCCGCCACCGACCACGCCGGTCATCAACACCAGCACGGCAATCAGGAAGCCCCCGGTCACCACCGCCAGTACGAACGATACGACCCGGTCGCGGCGCGACGGAGCGTAGCGCGCGGCGCTGGCAGCTGGGACGGATGGCATGGCGCTTCGCCTACACGTGCAGCGGGGCAGCGGCAACGGGGCGGCTTGTAACCAAGTGTCGCTTCCCCGCGCAGAAGTGGCGGTTTGGCTTACTTGGCTTGGCCACTTGCCAGCCTGCCGCTCTCGCCCTATCCCTTAAGCAACCGATTAAGTGGGATGCAGGACAGAACATGCGCTTTGAAGGCACCAGCAATTACGTCGCCACCGATGATCTCAAGGTAGCAGTCAACGCCGCAGTGCTGCTGCGCCGCCCGCTGCTGGTGAAGGGTGAGCCCGGCACCGGCAAGACCGTCCTCGCGCATGAAATCGCCAAGGCCGTCGGCGCGCCGCTGATCGAATGGAACATCAAGTCCACCACCAAGGCGCAGCAGGGCCTCTATGAATACGATGCGGTGGCCCGCCTGCGCGATGGCCAGCTCGGCGATCCGCGCGTGCACGAGATTTCGAACTACATCCGCCGTGGCAAGCTGTGGGAGGCCTTCACTTCGCCGCAGCTCCCCGTCCTCCTGATCGACGAGATCGACAAGGCAGATATCGAGTTCCCGAACGATCTTCTGCAGGAGCTCGACCGGATGAGCTTCGATGTCTACGAAACGCACGAGACGATCGCCGCCAAGGAGCGCCCGATCGTCGTCATCACCTCGAACAACGAGAAGGAACTGCCCGACGCGTTCCTGCGCCGCTGCTTCTTCCACTACATCAAGTTCCCCGACCGGGCGACGATGCAGTCGATCATCGACGTCCACTTCCCGAACATCCAGAAGACCCTCGTCTCCAAGGCGATGGATATCTTCTACGAAGTGCGCGAAGTCCCCGGCCTCAAGAAGAAGCCGAGCACGTCCGAACTGCTCGACTGGCTCAAGCTGCTGCTGAACGAGGACATGCCGCTCGACGTCCTCCAGAACCGCGATCCCACCAAGGCGATCCCACCCCTGCACGGCGCACTGCTCAAGAACGAGCAGGACGTGATGCTGTTCGAACGGCTGGCCTTCATGGCGCGGCGGCCGACGAACTGATGTCACACCCAGGCGGATGCCTCTGCGGCGCGGTGCGCTATACCATCGCCGCAGAGCCCGTCGGCGCGCGCATGTGCTGGTGCCGCGATTGCCAGCGCATTGCCAGCGGCTCGGCCACGGTCAACGTGCTGTTTCCGGAGGAAGCGGTTGCGATCACCGGAGACCTTGGCCTGTTCACGATGATCGCAGACAGCGGCAACACCGTGGAGCGCGGCTTCTGCAAGGTCTGCGGCGCGCAGATTTACAGCCGCACCGTCACGCCGAAGGGCCTGCCGATGCGCGTGCGGGCGGGCACGCTTGACGACCCGGAACTCTGCGCGCCCACCGCCGCGATCTGGACGGAAAGCGCGCCGAGCTGGGCGCCCATCCCCGATCACTTCGTGCGCCACCCCAAGGGCCCGCCGCCGGTCTGAAAGCCCTCTCCCCTTCAAGGGAGAGGGTTGGGAGAGGGGAACAACCCCAGCGCCAATCCCCAGCGAGATGGCGTCAAATGGACTCGTCGGCCCGTGCTTGACACGGTCTTTGGCTTTTTTCCAGCGCCACGCCAGACGAACAGCCAAACCCCGTGTCAAGCACGGGGTGACGGGAAGAGAGCACTGAAATCCAAGCTCAGTCCCGCGGCCCGAGCTGCTCCAGCTCCACTTCGGCAAACATCTGCTTCACTGCCGGGCGCGCCTTGATCTGCTCGATCCAGCGCACCAGCCCCGGCGTCTTCTCCTTGCTGACGAACTCGGGAAAGCCGAACTGCATCCCGTTGGCGATCGCGAAGTTGCAGATATCCGCCAGCGTATACTGCCCCGGCACCAGCCACTCGTGCTCCCGCAAATGCGCGTCCAGCCGCTCCACGGAATAGCCGATCTTGCGCATTTCCTCGTCCAGCATGTCCTGCGGGAAGCCCTCGCGCGCGCGGCGCCACTTCACTTGCTGCTCCACCACCGGGATCGCGGCAACCTTCTCCTCGAACTCGGCGTCCGAGAGGCCCTTCACCATATTCCCCACATAGCGGTGCCAGCCGATGGTCGAGACGCACCAGCAGAAATACTCGTCCACCCACTTGGTCCACACCCGCATCGCGGCCTTGCCCGCCGACGTGGCGGGCCGCAGCGAGACTTCGGTCGGATATTCGTCCTCAAGATACTCGCAGATCACCGTGCTTTCGGTGATCACATGCGCCCCATCGACCAGCGCAGGCACCTGGCCCCGCGGGTTGATCGCCTTGAACCAGTCGGTATGGTGTTCGAACTTGGCGGGATCGAGCCGGTTCTTCTCGAAAGCCAGCCCCTTCTCATACAAGGTGAGCAGCGGCTTCATCGAGTTGGCAGCGGGGCCGAAACTGTAGAGCTTGAGCATGGTTGTGGTCGTCCTCTCCGGTTGCCTGCAGCCTACAAATTGTAAGTAAGACTAACAATCCTGAATCTTGGCCCAAAAGTGAGGGACTTGCCATGGCCTACACCGGAGCTTGCGCCTGCGGAGCCGTCACCGCCGAGATCGCCGCCGAAGCGCCCATCGCGGTGCGCCAGTGCTGGTGCCGCCAGTGCCAGCAGCTCGCGGGCGGCTCGCACAGCGCCAATGCCATGTTCCTGACCACTGAAGTGACCATCACTGGCACGCTGGGCACGCACGCCTACACCGCCGCCAGCGGCAACACCCTCACCCAATCGTTCTGCCCCGCCTGCGGCACCCCGGTCATGGCGCAAGTCTCCGCCCGCCCGCAGTTCCGCACCATGCGCGTCGGCTTCATCACCCCGCCGCACGATCTCACCCCGCAAATGGTGATCTGGACCGACGATGCCCCGGCCTGGGCCGTGTTCCCCGCGGGCGTCGAACGCCATGCAAAGCAACCGCCCCCGCCGCCAACCTCCTCGTAGCGCTTGCCCAAGCCCCGCATTCGCCTTAATCACCCGGTTAAGACGCGAGCGAGGCCACCATGTTCTTCAACTTCATCGACGAGCTGCGCGCAGCGGGCATCAAGGCCAGCTTCAAGGAACACCTCGTCCTGCTCGAAGCGCTCGACAAGGACGTGATCGAGCAGACGCCCGAGGCCTTCTACTACCTCTCCCGCGCCACCTTCGTGAAGGACGAGGGCCTGCTCGACCGGTTCGATCAGGTGTTCAACAAGGTCTTCAAGGGCCTCCTCACCGATTACGGCCAGCGCCCGGTCGATATTCCCGAAGACTGGCTGCGCGCCGTCGCCGAAAAGTTCCTCTCCGAAGAGGAAATGGAGAAGATCAAGGCGCTCGGCTCGTGGGACGAGATCATGGAGACGCTCAAGAAGCGGCTCGAGGAGCAGAAAGAGCGCCACGAGGGTGGCAGCAAGTGGATCGGCACCGGCGGCACCAGCCCGTTCGGCCACGGCGGCTACAACCCCGAAGGCGTGCGTATCGGCGGCGAGGGCAAGCACGGCCGCGCGATCAAGGTCTGGGAAAAGCGCGAGTTCGCCAACCTGGACAACACCAAGGAACTCGGCACCCGCAACATCAAGATCGCGCTCCGCCGCCTGCGCCGTTTCGCGCGTGAGGGCCATGCCGACGAGCTTGATCTGCCCGGCACGATCGAAGGCACCGCCAAGCAGGGCTGGCTCGATATCCGCATGCGCCCCGAACGGCGCAACGCGGTCAAACTGCTCCTGTTCCTCGATGTCGGCGGCTCAATGGACCCGTTCATCAAGCTGGTGGAGGAACTGTTCAGCGCCGCCACCGCCGAATTCAAGAACATGGAGTTCTTCTATTTCCACAACTGCCTCTACGAAGGCGTATGGAAGGACAACAAGCGCCGCTGGTCCGAGCGCACCAACACCTGGGACATCCTCCACAAGTACGGCCACGACTACAAGATCGTGTTCGTCGGCGATGCGGCGATGAGCCCCTACGAAATCAGCCACCCCGGCGGCTCGGTCGAGCATTTCAACGAGGAGGCGGGCGCCATCTGGCTCCACCGCGTCGCGCAGACCTACCCCGCCACCGTCTGGCTCAATCCGGTGCCCGAAAAGCAGTGGAACTATTCGCAGTCGACCAAGATGATCAAGGATCTCGTCGGCGGCTCGATGTTCCCCCTCAGCCTCGAAGGCCTCGATGGGGCGATGCGCGAACTGACCCGCAAGAAGCACTGATCATTCCTCCCCGAACTTGCTCGGGGAGGTGGCAGCCCGCAAGGCTGACGGAGGGGTATTCTGCCGGACTTGATCCACGCCGCCACCGGCGTAAGCTGCGGCAAAACAGAAGAGGTCGACGCCCATGTCAGACAATGAAATCCTCACCACGGCCCGCACCGGCACCCGCGTCGATCTCACGCTCAACCGGCCAAACCAGTACAACGCGCTGAGCGAAGACCTCCTCGCCGCGCTCAAGGCCGAACTGACCAGCCTCGCCGCCGATAGCTCGATCAGCTGCGTCGTCCTCTCCGGCGCTGGCAAGGCCTTCTGCGCCGGGCATGACCTGCGCCAGATGCACGGGCAGCGCAGGTTGGACTATTACCGCACTCTGTTCGCTGCCTGCGCCGAGGTCATGGAAGCCATCGTCGCGCTGCCCGTCCCCGTCATCGCCCGGGTCCACGGCATTGCCACCGCCGCGGGCTGCCAGCTCGTCGGCGCCTGCGATCTTGCCATCGCCAGCCAGGACGCGCGCTTTGCCGTCTCGGGCATCAATGTCGGCCTGTTCTGCTCGACCCCCGCGGTCGCGCTCACCCGCAACGTGCCGGCCAAGCCCGCGTTCGAAATGCTGGTCACCGGCGAATTCATCAGCGCGCAGACCGCCGAAAGCTGGGGCCTCATCAATCACGCCGTCCCGGCTGACAAGCTCGATGCCGAGATCGACACCCTCGCCCAGACCATCGCTGCCAAGAGCCCCGATGCGATCCGCCGCGGCAAGGCGCTGTTCTACGCCCAGCGCGAAGTCCACCGCGCCGAGGCCTACGCGCTCGCCGCCGAAGTCATGGCGCAGAACATGATGGACGAGAACACGGCGGAGGGGATCGAAGCGTTTCTGGAGAAGCGCGCGCCGGTCTGGCGCTAAAGAACCCCTCCGACCTGCCTTCGGCAGGCCACCTCCCCATTTGTGCTTCGCAAAAATGGGGAGGAACAAGAAGCTCCTCCCCATTTTCACGAAGTGCAAATGGGGATGTGGCAGCCCGCAGGGCTGACGGAGGGGTAATTCCTACCCCACCGTCACACCCTTCCAGAACGCCACCCGCCCCTTGATCTGCGCGGCCTTGTCCTTGGGCTCGGCATAATACCACGCCGCATCGCGGTTCTCCGCGCCGTCCACCACCAGCGAATAGTATTGCGCCGTCCCCTTCCACGGGCACATGCTGGTCGTCGCGCTCGGCTTCAGCACCGCCGCATCGACCGCCTCAAGCGGGAAATAGTGGTTGCCCTCAACCACCACCGTATCATCGCTGCGCGCAATCACCGCGCCGTTCCACCTTGCCTCGACCATGTCCGTCTCCTTCGAGCACCAAGGTCGGGCTCCAGCTGCCTTCCGTCAACCAGCCAGCAGGGCAATCACCCCGCCTTGCGCGCCGTCACATAGATCCAGTCGCCCTGCCCCAGCAGCGGCCCCACCGCTGCCAGCGGCGCAAACAACCCGGCATAGGCCAGCCGCTTCGGCATCTTCAGCAGGGTCTGCACCTGGCCGAACGTATAGGCGAGATCGATGGCGAAATGCCGCGTCTCGGCCACCGCAAAGCCCGCCTTCTTCAGCATCGCTCCCAGCGTCTTCGCCGAAAACTGATAGAGGTGATACGGCGGCTCCGGGTGCGGCCAGTAGTCCAGCTTCTTCGCCAGCGGCAGTGAGAGCTTCGGAAACAACCCGTCGATATTGGGCGTCGAAAGCACGATAGTGCCGCCCGGCGCGAGCAGATCGAACGCCTTGCGCAGATCGCCCAGCGGATCGGGCACATGCTCGATCACGTCGAACATCGTCACCACGTCGAGCGAGCCCGCCTCCTGCGGTGCATCGTGGATCGTGCCTTCCGCCACTTCGAGCCCGAAGTGCGACCGCGCAAATGCCGCGCTCGCCTCGTTCATCTCAAGCCCCGTTGCGGAAAAACCCGCCGCCTTGGCCCGCGCCGCAAACTGCCCGATCGAACAGCCCACATCGAGCAGCCGCCCCCGCTTCACACCTCTCAGCGTCTCGGCAAGGTGCCGCACCGCGATCCGGTCCTGCGTCGCAAAAGTCTCGCTCGCCGGATCGCACAGCGCCGCGTGATAGGAAGCGCCCGCCGAATAGAGCACCTTCAGTTCCTCCGCGCCCGGCGGGTTGGCGATGTAGGCCAGCCCGCACCCGGTGCAGCGCACCAGATCATAGCCCTTGGCCCGGAACAGATGCGCCGCGCCGGCCGTTCCACAGTTGTTGCAGGTCACGCAGGTCATCCCGATGGTCGTCCAAGCCTCGGCACCTACTGCACAAAACTTAAGGAAGGCTCATCCCCCCGCCCCCTCTTCTTCCCCTCCCCCGTTCGGGGGAGGCCGGGTGGGGGTGCGCGGCGCGGCGAGTTCGACCGCAATAGCCGGAGTGTGCCGCCCCGTCGGTCAGGCTAAGTCGTCCGCCATGCAAAACCTGAAAAACCGGATCGCCGCGCTCGATTGGCCCACGCTCGCCCAAAGCCTCGACGACCTCGGCTACGCCCTCACCCCGCGCGTGCTGGACACCGAAACCTGCGCCGCCCTCGCCGCCAGTTACCACGACGACAGCCGCTTCCGCTCGACCGTCACCATGGCCCGCCACGGCTTCGGCAAGGGCGAATACCGCTACTTCGCCTATCCGCTGCCCGATGTGGTGCAGGCCTTGCGCACTGCGCTCTACCCGCCGCTCGCCGCCATCGCGAACATGTGGTCGGAGCGCCTCGGCCTACCGGACATCTGGCCCGGCACGCACGAGGCCCTCCTCGCGCGCTGCCACGCCTTTGGCCAGCCGCGCCCCACCCCGCTCCTGCTGCGCTACCGCGCGGGCGACTACAACTGCCTGCATCAGGACCTCTACGGGCCGATCCACTTCCCCCTGCAAGCCATCGTCATGCTAAGCGGTGACGAAAGCTACACCGGCGGCGCGCTCACCCTCGTCGAAAACCGCCCCCGCCTGCAAAGCCGCGTCGAAGTCGTGCCCATCCGGCAAGGCCAGATCGCGCTGATCCCGGTCCGCGACAAACCCCGCCTCACCTCGACCGGCTGGTCCAAATCGGCCATGCGCCACGGCGTCAGCACCGTGCTTTCCGGCGAACGCCAGACGCTGGGGATCATCTTTCATGATGCGAGTTGAGACGGCACCCGCCTCACCTCAGTCGCCCCTCCGCATCGTCACCCCGGGCTTGACCCGGGGTTGGGCTGCCTTTCGGACAGCACAAACCGCTGTCCTACAACCCACCGGTTCGCGTATCATCGAGGCCTGCTCTTTGAACCTCGTGAACCCGACCCAAACCCGCTCATGCTGAGCTTGTCGAAGCATCAGGCGCGGCTCGCGCAGGTGCGTCAAACGTCTGAAAAAAGCCCTCGGCGCTTTCTCTCAGGACTGTGTAAACTGTGTCAACTTGCCGGGATTCTGTCCCGCTTCAGTACAGAAGGAACGGCGCCCGCGTCTCGATCCACGCAGCCTCGTCCGGCCCCGCCAGTGCTTCCAGATCGGCGGGCGTGCTCACCGGATCGTCTACCCAGTCCCGCAGCCCCGGCCCGCCGTTGATCACATCGATCGCCAGCTTGTCGGTGACATACTCATACGGAAAATCGCGCCACAGCGGATAGTCCGGGTAAAGCCGCCGCACTGCCTTGAACGCCAGTGCCTGCAGCCGCCAGGGCCGGAACGCGTGGTGGTCGTAGAACACGCCCTCGGCGTGGATCATCAGCGCGTTGCAGAGCTTGCCGACATGCTTGTGAAATGTCGGCTCGAACCAGCACTCCCGGATGGCGCACCCCGCCAGCCACTCCGGCGCAAAGGCCTGCATCTCCGCCAACACCGCCTTGGCATCGACATCGGGCGCGCCGAACAGTACTTCCAGCGGCCGCGTCGTCCCGCGCCCTTCCGAAAGCGTCGCACCCTCGATCATGACCGTGCCTGCATAAGCTCGCGCCATGTTCAGGCTCGCCGCATTCGGGCTCGGATTGATCCAGATCCGGTCCTGCGGCCAGCCGAAACCCGGCCCTTCCGGCTCCCACCCCTCCATCGCCACCACGCGGTAGTCCACGTCGAGCTTGAAGTGATCCACGAACCAGCGGCCCATTTCTCCCAAGGTCATCCCATGCCGCATCGGCATCGGCCCCGCGCCGACAAAGCTTTCCCAGCCGGGCAGCAGCGTGGTGCCTTCCACCGGGCGGCCCGCCGGATTGGGCCGATCGAGCACCCACACGGCCTTGTCGGTGCCGCTTGCGGCCTCGAGCAGATAGAGCAGCGTCGTCACGAAGGTGTAGATCCGGCAGCCCAGATCCTGCAGGTCGAACAGGAACACATCGGCGCTGTCCATCATCCGCGCTGTTGGCCGCCGCACCTCACCGTAGAGGCTGAAAACCGGGATCCCTAGCAACGGGTCGATGAAGTCCTCGGTCTCGACCATGTTGTCTTGCTTGTCCCCGCGCAGCCCGTGCTGCGGCCCGAAGGCGGCGGACAGCGTGATCCCCGGGCAGGCGGCCAAGGCATCGAGCGAATGCGTTAGACCCCCTGTCACCGAGGCAGGATGGGCGACGAGCGCGACGCGCTTGCCTTCAAGCGGCGCGCGCAGCGCCGGGTCGGCGAGCAGGCGGTCGATACCGAACTTCATGCCGCTTCCGGTGCCGCAAGCCGCCCGGCCATGCAAGTCGGATCGTGGAAGTCGGGCTTCTCGGGCGGGTGCGCCATTGCCCAGTAGGACTTGATCCCGCCTGCCTCCTCGATCACTGCGGTCAGCCCGTAAGCCCACGGCAGTGGCGGCAGCGCGCCAGCCGGGATCGCGGCATCGAAGATCAGCACCGACCCACCCCGGCGCGGCGTACACACCGGCGGGCGCTCCACCGCCCGCTCGGCCATTCCTGCACGGTACCCGCTGAAATCATACGCCGCCCAGCGCTCGGAGGGAGAAAGGTTGAACTCGGCATACCCTTCCCCGCCCGGTGCCTTCACGAAGAGCTCGAAGCAAGTGGTCTGCCACAAGCCGTCCGTCCGTGCGCGGCCGGCAAACGGCGGCACCACGAGCGCGCCCGCCCCGTCCACCTTCCAGCGCAGCGTGAGCCAGTTCGCATCGAACGAGAGAATGCGCGCTGCCATACCGGACACAACTTTGGCCGGATGTGCCGGATGCGCGGTCAGGTCGAACGTTTCCAAGCCTTGCTCTTTCGTGCTAGGCGCGCCGCGTCATGACCCAGAACGCCTCTCCGTACACCTCTTCGCTCCTCCGCCTGCTCAGCGAGCGCGGCTATGTCCACCAGGTCACCGATGCCGAAGGCCTCGATGCGCTTGCGGCGAAGCAGATCGTGCCGGGCTATATCGGCTTCGATGCGACCGCGCCATCGCTCCATGTCGGCAGCCTGGTGCAGATCATGATGCTGCGCCGCCTCCAGCAGGCCGGGCACAAGCCCATCGTTCTGATGGGCGGCGGCACGACCAAGGTCGGCGATCCTTCGGGCAAGGACGAGAGCCGCAAGATGCTGACGAGCGCAGACATCGCCGCCAACATCGCCTCGATCCGCACCGTGTTCGAGAAGCTGCTCACCTTCGGCGACGGCCCGACCGATGCGGTGATGGTCGACAACGACACCTGGCTCAGCGCGCTCGGCTATGTCGAACTGCTGCGCACCGTCGGCCCGCACTTCACGATCAACAGGATGATGACCTTCGATTCGGTCAAGCTCCGGCTCGAGCGCGAGCAGCCGCTGACCTTCCTCGAATTCAACTACATGATCCTTCAGGCCTACGATTTCCGCGAACTCGCGCTCACCGCCGGGTGCCGGTTGCAGATGGGCGGCTCGGACCAGTGGGGCAATATCGTCAACGGTATCGAATTGACGCGGCGCATGGAAAGTGTGGAGGTCTTCGGCCTCACCACCCCGCTGCTCACGACGGCTGATGGCGCGAAGATGGGCAAGACGGCGGCGGGCGCGGTCTGGCTCAACGAGGATGCGCTCCCCGCTTGGGACTTCTGGCAATACTGGCGCAACGTCGATGATCGCGACGTCGGCCGGTTCCTGCGCCTGTTCACCGATCTTCCGCTCGACGAGATCGCGCGGCTCGAGGCGCTTGGCGGCAGCGAGATCAACGCGGCCAAAGTCGTGCTGGCGAACGAAGTCACCAAGCTGGTACGCGGCGCGGAAGCGGCGGCCGCGGCAGAAGCGACGGCGGCAGCGACCTTCGCTGGCGGCGGTGTCGGCGCAGACTTGCCCTCGCTCGCCTGCCCCGATGGCAGCATCGCGCTGATCGATGCGCTGATCGGCCTGGGCTTTGCGGCGAGCCGCGGCGAGGCCAAGCGCCTGATCGCGGGCGGCGGCGCGCGGGTCGAAGGTCATTCGGTGACCGACGAAGGGCACGTCATCGCCCTTCAAGGCGCTGAAATCCGCGTTTCTTCGGGCAAAAAGAAGCACGGAGTCCTGCGCCCGGCCTGACCGGCACCAACTTGCCGTTAACCGGCAAGCCTTTACCGCAAAGCGGCAAAACGGTGCCGGGCCTTTACGAATTATCAGCCTATTGGCTTCAGATACTCGTGTGCTTGACCATCACGAGGAGCAACCATGGCCAGCGGCGCACAGCTTTCCGTCACCGATCAGCGGCTTACGACCCGCCATCCGGTTGACTTGCCCCTGATCGGCGAACATCGCCGGCTGGGAGATGTGATGCTGCATGTCATCAACATCTCCACCACCGGCTTCATGGTGAAGGGCGAAGTCGCCCTCCAGCGCGGTGAGCGGATCACCATCCGCCTGCAGCACATCGGGCGAATCGAGGCCTTCCTTGTGTGGAGCGACGGCACCCGCGCTGGCTTCCAGTTCGAACGCATTATCAGGGGCGACGATTTCCTGATGATGATCAAGTCCTTGCAGCCCAATCCAAGGCTTCAGCGCAGCCGTTGATGCAGCGCAGCATCGGCTGCGCACACAAGTGGTTCGGACTGCCGATTGTTACTTGATATATTATATCATCACGCTAAAGCGACACCCGAAACAACGCTTCAGGTGTCGCCAATGCATAAATCCACGCTTGCCGCCAGCACTGCGCTCAGCGCCGTTCTTCTCGCTTTTTCCAATCCTGCCATCGCCGCCGCGGAGGATCCGGCGAGCCCGGCCCCCGCAGCAACCGGTGGGCCGCAGGCGGCATCGCCCGGGCAGATAAGCACAACCCAGACCGATGACGCGGGCCATGCCCCGATCGTGGTGACCGGGCGCCTGATCTCGGGCGACCGCGACGCGATCGTGGCGCCGGTCGTGATCAATGGCGAAGACCTTGCCCGCCGCGCCGCCGCGCAGATCGGCAGCGTGCTGGCGCATCTCCCCGGTGTTTCGACCAGCGGCTTCGCTCCCGGCGCATCCCGACCTGTCCTGCGCGGGTTTGATGGCCCGCGCGTGCAAGTGCTGACCGACGGCCTCGGCGCGCTCGACGCAAGCTCGGTCTCGGCGGACCACGGCGTTGCCATCGATACGCTCAATGTCGAACAGATCGAAGTGCTCCACGGGCCGGAAGTGCTGCTCTACGCGGCAGACCCGGCGGGCGGCGCCGTCAACGCGCTCGACCGGCGCATCCCGCGCCGCATGCCGGACAAGCCGATCACGGTGAACGCGCTCGGCGCTTATGGTTCGGCGGCAGATTCGGTGAACCTGGGCGGCGCGGTCGATGTGGCGCTCGCCCCCCGGCTCGCCGCGCATTTCGACGCTTCGTACAACCGCGCGGGCGACGTGCGCGTTGGCGGCAATGTCGTATCCGATCCGCTGCGCGCCCGGCTGCGCGCCGAAGCTGATGACCTCACAGCCGCAGGCGATCCCGAAGGCGCGGCGAACCTGACCGCCGGGCTCGATGCGCGCGGGCGCCTTGCCAACTCATGGGCGCGCGGCTCCGCCTTTGGTGGCGGCCTTGCCTTCATCGACAGCGGCGGTTCGCTCGGTGTTTCGGTCCAGCGCCTCAACAGCGACTACGGCATTCCGCCGCGTCCTTCGCCTGCAGCACCCGATCCGGTCTCGCTGTCGCTGCGCCAGACGCGCTATGACCTGCGCGGCAGTGTCAATCTCGGCGGGTTCTTCGACCGGCTGGAAGCACGCGTTGCCTACGGTGACTACACCCATGCCGAGATCGAGGACGGCGTCGCGGGCACCCGCTTCTTCAACAAGTCGATCGAATCGCGCTTCGTGCTGACCCAGGCCCGCCACGGCGGATGGCGCGGCGAAAGCGGCATCCAGTATGGTACGCGCAACTTCCGCATCGAAGGTGAGCCGCTGCTGCCCAATTCGGTGACCGAACGCATCGCCGGATTCACCCGCCAGCAGCTTTCGCTCGGGCCTGTCGATCTCGAAGGCAGCCTGCGCGGCGAGCACGTTTCGGTGAAGCCCAAGGGCCTCGGCGCCAATGATTCCGGCCGCAGCTTCGATCTCTTCGCTGCAGGCGCAGGCATTGCCTGGCATCCGCTTGAAAGCGTGACGCTGAGCCTTGCCGCTACGCACGGTGAGCGCGCGCCGACGGCGGAGGAGCTTTACATCGACGGCCTGCACGACGCGACCCAGTCCTACGAGCGCGGCAATCCCGCCTTCCGGATCGAACGCAGCAACACGGTCGAAGCGGGGCTGCGCTATCACAGCGACCGCTTTGCCGGGGCGTTCACCGCCTATGCCACGGACTTCAGCAATTTCATCGCACCGATCCCCACCGGCGAGCGGATCGAAGGCGCGCCGGTCTACCAGTATATCCAGCTGCCCGCCAAGTTCCGCGGCCTGGAAGCCGAAGGTTCGTGGAAGGCGCTGACCTGGGACGATGGCCGCTCGCTCTCGCTCGAAAGCGCGGTCGACTATGTCCACGCCAGCCTCACCGGTTCCGGCCCGGCTCCGCGCATTCCGCCGCTGCGGGTGCGCGGCGGCGTGACCTACGAATCCGACCGGGTCGGCGCGAACATCGAGGCAATCGTCCATGCGCGGCAGGACCGCGTCACCACCTACGAGAATCCAGTGGGCAGCTACACGCTGCTGAACGCCAATGTCACGTGGCGCCCGATGGGCAAGAACGGGCCGCTCGCGCTCATCCTCTCGGGCGACAACCTGCTCGACAAGGTCGGCCGCCTCGCCACTTCGGAAACGCGCGACTTCGTGCCCATCGCCGGGCGCGACATCCGGCTGACGGCGACGTTGAAGATCTGAACGACGGGGAAGATCTGAACGGCGGGGAAGAATTAAACCGCCGGTGAGTTTTGCTTGCTTGGCAAGGGCGCGCCGCGCTGCCATTCGAACGGCGTGACCTTGCCTGCAGACGAACCTCGCTCGCCGCTGGACATTCCGGACTACCGCCGCTTTTGGCTGGCCCGGTTCCTGTCGGTCTTCGCCACGACCGGCATGGTCGTGGTGCTGGGCTACCAGCTCTACGATGTAGCGCGCAGCCAATATGGGATGAGCATCGGCGCGGCGGCGTTTCAGCTGGGGCTACTTGGCCTGGCGCAGTTCCTGCCGGTCCTGCTGCTCACGCCTGTCGCCGGTCTTGTCGCAGACCGCTTTGACCGCCGGCTGGTGGCCGGCTTTGCCAATGCGGTCGACATGGTCGTCGCGGTTGTGCTCATGGCGGCGACGCTGATTGGCCACCTCACCCTTCCGCTACTCTTTGCGCTCGGCGCGCTGCATGGCATCGCGCGCGTGTTCATCGGCCCAGCGATGGCCTCGATCGCGCCCAATGTCGTGCCGGTGCGGCTGATGCCCCGCGCTGTCGCGATCAATTCCATGGCATGGCAGGCCGGTTCGGTGGGCGGCCCGGCGATTGCCGGCCTGCTCTTCGCGCAGGTTCCCGCCCTGCCCTATGCCATTTCCGCTCTGCTGCTGGGCACGGCAACGCTGCTGGTCCTGCGCATCCGCCCGCTGCCGCCGCCGGACGAGAACAAGCGCGCGCATCCACTCTCGCAAATTGTCGGCGGGCTGACCTTCGTGTGGCACGACCGCTTCCTGTTCGGCTGCGTGACGCTCGATCTCTTCGCCGTGCTGCTGGGCGGCGCGACAGCGCTGCTGCCGGTCTATGCCCGCGATATCCTGATGATCGATGGCCATCCGGTCGGCCCCAACGGCCTAGGCCTGATGCGCGCAGCGCCGGGCGTGGGCGCGGTGATCGTGGCGCTGCTGCTGGCACGCCGCCCCATCGCCAGCGGTGTGGGCGCGAAGATGCTGATCGCAGTTGCCGTATATGGCGCGGCCACCATCGGCTTCGGCCTGAGCCGAGACTACCTGTTTTCGCTGGCGATGCTGGCAGCACTCGGCGCGGCGGACATGGTTTCCGTGTTCATCCGCAACACGCTGGTCCAACTCTATACGCCGGATGCCGTGCGCGGCCGGGTTTCAGCGATTTCCGGCCTTGCCATCTCGGCTTCAAACGAGCTGGGTGAAATGCAATCGGGCGTAGCCGCGGCCCTCCTCGGCGCAACTGGCGCGGTTGTATTCGGCGGGGTGGGTGCGATAATCATTACCGTGGCGTGGGCGGTATGGTTCCCTGAACTCCGACTCGTACGCACGTTTGCAGACAAGACACTTCACCAGAAGGAAGCGACATGAAAGCGGCCAATATTCTCGCCACTATCGGCAATACTCCGCACATTCGCCTCTCCCGCCTGTTTCCGGGTCACGAGGTATGGGTGAAGAGCGAACGCACCAATCCCGGCGGTTCGATCAAGGACCGCATCGCCCTTGCCATGATCGAGGCGGCGGAGGCTGACGGTAGCCTCAAGCCCGGCGGCACCATCGTCGAGCCGACTTCGGGCAACACCGGCATCGGCCTTGCCATGGTCGCGGCGGTCAAGGGCTACAAGCTCGTGCTCGTCATGCCCGAATCGATGTCGCTCGAGCGGCGGCGGCTGATGCTGGCCTATGGCGCCAGCTTCGACCTCACCCCGCGCGAGAAGGGCATGAAGGGCGCCATCGCCCGCGCCCTCGAAATCGTCGAGCAGACTCCGGGCGCATGGATGCCCGCGCAGTTCGACAATCCGGCCAACGTTGCCGTCCATGTGCGGACCACCGCCGCGGAGATTCTGGCGGACTTTGCCGATGCCCCGATCGACGCGCTGATCACCGGCGTGGGCACGGGCGGACACCTCACGGGCTGTGCCGAAATGCTCAAAGGCCATTGGCCGACCATGAAAGCCTGGGCGGTCGAGCCGACGCTTTCGCCGGTCATCTCGGGCGGCCAGCCCGCGCCGCACCCGATTCAGGGTATCGGCGCCGGATTCATCCCCGGCAACCTCCACACCCAGGCCATCGACGGCGCGATCCAGGTCGATCCTGCCGCTGCGAAGGAATGGGCCCGCCGCGCTGCGCGCGAGGAGGGCATGCTCGTCGGCATCAGTTCGGGCGCGACGCTCGCCGCCATCGCCCAGAAGCTGCCGGAACTGCCCGCCGGCAGCCGCGTGCTTGGCTTCAACTACGATACCGGCGAACGCTACCTCTCGGTGCCGGACTTCCTGCCGGAGTGAGCGGGATGGCGCTCGAACCGGTGGCCTATTCCGATGGCGATACCGCGCTGACGGGGTGGCTCGCCCGCCCCGTCGGTGCGGCGCGCGGCGCAGTGCTTGTGCTGCCGACGATCATGAACCCGAACCCGCCGATGGAGCGGCGTGCGGCGATGCTGGCTGATGCCGGATTCCTCGTGCTGGTGGCCGATTTCTATGGCCAGCCGGTGCGCGATTTCGAGCATTCGATGCAGCTGGCAAGCGCGCTCAGGGCCTCGGTTGATGTCTACCGCGCCCGCCTGCGCGCCGCGCTCGATGCGTTGACCGGACTGCCGGAAGCGCAGGGCCTCAAGACCGTTGCCATCGGCTATTGCATGGGCGGGCAGGCCGCGCTCGAACTCGCGCGCGACGGGGCCGACATCGTCCTCGCCGCCAGCTTTCATGGCCTGCTCGATACGGCCAGACCCGCCGCCCCGGGCGCGGTCAGGGCGCGCATCCTTGTCTGCCACGGCGATGCCGATCCGCTCTTCCCGCGTTCGCAAGTCACGGCCTTCTGGGACGAAATGGACGCTGCTGCGGCCAACTGGCACTTCCACGCCTATAGCGGTGTCCGCCACGGCTTCACCGATCCCGGCAGTGACGCGCGCGGCGTTCCCGCCATCGGCTATGATGCCAGCGCCGACCGCCAGAGCTGGGCCGCGCTGATGGGGCTGTTTGCCGAGGTTTTCTAAGCGGCGAACTGCTCGGCCGTGAGTCCCATCACCGTCTCGGCGCCCGCTTCCACTTCATAGCGCAGCGAACCCGCCTGCGGGGCGAAGCGCAGCGCCCAGTGCTTGGCGCAGAGCAGCTTGGCCTCGTAGAAGGGCTTGTCCGCACCATCCTGGCTCAGCGCCGCAGCCGAAACCTTGGCCATGCGCAGCCACATCAGGCCGAGCGAGACCACGCCGGTCAGCGTCATATAGGCATAGGCCCCCGCACCCACCGCATTGCGGTCGGTCATGCCGTGCTGGAGGAACCACATGGTCGCGGCCTTGAGATGGCCGACCGTCTTGGCGAGGCGTTCGGCGACCAGCTTGACCGTCTCATCCGCACTTTCCTCCGCGCATTCGGCATCGATCACCGCAAACAGCCGCTGGACCGCGCGTCCGCCGTTCTGCGCCAGCTTGCGGCCCACGAGGTCCATCGCCTGCACGCCGTTGGCGCCTTCGTAGATCATCGCAATGCGGGCATCGCGCACGAACTGGTCCATGCCGTTCTCGGCGATATAGCCGTGCCCGCCCCAGACCTGCTGCATGTCGGTCGCGGTCTTGTAGCCCATGTCGGTGCCGTAGCCCTTGATCACGGGCGTGAGCAGGCTGATGAGGTCGTCGGCGGCCTGCCGCTCTTCCTCGGTCGCGGCCTTGTGCGAGAGATCGACCTGCAGCGCCCCCCACAGGCACAGCGCGCGCATGCCGCCGATGAACATCTTGGCGTCCATCAGCATGCGCCGCACATCGGGATGGACGAGCAGCGGATCGGCCTTCTGCTGCGGCTCGGCCGGCCCGGTCAGCGCGCGGCCCTGCCGCCGCTCCTGCGCGTAGAGCACCGCGTTCTGGTACGAGGCTTCCGCCTGCGCGAGGCCCTGGATGCCGACACCGAGCCGGGCGGCATTCATCATGATGAACATCGCGGCGAGGCCCTTGTTCTCCTCACCGATCAGCCAGCCCTTCGCGCCGTCGTAGTTCATCACGCAGGTCGCGTTGCCGTGGATGCCCATCTTGTGCTCGATCGATCCGACCGAGACAGCGTTGCGGTCCCCCAGAGAGCCATCGGCGTTGACGAGGAACTTGGGCACGATGAAAAGCGAGATGCCCTTGCTCGATTCGGGCGCACCCGGGGTCTTGGCCAGCACGAGGTGGATGATGTTCTCACACAAGTCATGGTCGCCCGCCGAGATGAAGATCTTGGTGCCAGTGATGGCGTAGGAACCATCCGCCTGCGGCTCGGCGCGGGTGCGAATGAGGCCGAGATCGGTGCCGCAGTGCGGCTCGGTCAGGTTCATCGTGCCGAGCCATTCGCCGCTCACCATCTTGGGCAGATACATCGCCTGCTGCTCGGGAGAGCCCTTGGACGAGATCGCCGAGATCGCGCCATTGGCAAGGCCGGGATACATCGCGAAGGCCTGGTTGGCGCTCGCAAGGTACTCTTCCATCACGAAGCCGATGACATGCGGCAGGCCCTGCCCGCCATAGATCTCCGGCGCGGCGAGCGTGCCCCAGCCCGCTTCGATGTAGCGCGCATAGGCTTCCTTGAAGCCCTTCGGCGTCGTCACGCTGCCATCGGGATGGCGGGTGCAGCCCTCCTGATCGCCCGAGAGATTGAGCGGAGCCACCACCTCGTTGACGAAGCGGCCTGCTTCTTCGATGACGCTGTCGGTCAGATCCCGCGTCGCTGCCTCGAAACCGGGCAGATGGCCGTAGCTTTCAAGGCCCAGCACTTCGTTGACGACAAAACGAGTGTCGCGGGTCGGCGCCTGGAAAACGGGCATGGTTCAGGTCCTCTCGAAAAGTTATGCAGGATCGCCATCAAGGTTGACCGGGCGGCCCTCGAGCTTCTCACGCTCGATCAGCAGCGCAACGAAACTGTTGAGTTCGGCAATCGTAGCGTTGATATCGGCCTGCTGGCGTTTGAGGTTGTCAATCCGCTCGCGGCACTTGTCGATCGTCACGCGGCGCTGCTTCGCGCGCCCGTCGCCCAGATCGTACAAGTCGATCATGTCGCGGATTTCGGAGAGGCTGAACCCCACGTTCTTGGCGCGCATGATCCAGGCCAGCCGCGCCCGGTCGCGCTTCGAATAGATGCGGGCAAGGCCGACGCGGGTCGGCGCGATCAGGCCCTCGTCCTCATAGAAACGCAGCGCGCGCGCGGTAACGCCGAATTCGCTTGAAAGATCAGAGATGGTGAACTGTTCGCGCGCGAGCGCATCGGGCTGGTGCAAGTGCCCGGTGTGATCGCTGCTGCGGGCAGAACCAGCCAGACGGGTCTGGGCGGCTGACACCCGTTCCTGACTCGCAGTATTGGCCGGACTCGTGGTGATGGGACGCGAGGACATGCCCGCACGACCTAACTACCCTTTACGTAAGCGTCAACTATCGATGCGCTCCAGCCCCCCGTCCGCATCAAGCCGGCGGTAGAAGCACGAGGACGCCAAGGTGTGGCAGGCCGGGCCTGCCGCCTCGACCCGGAGCTCCAGCGCATCCTGATCGCAATCGACGCGAATCTCGATCACCTTGAGCACGTGGCCCGAGCTCTCGCCTTTCATCCACAGCCGCCCGCGCGAGCGCGAATGGAAGTGGGCAAAGCCGGTCTCGCGCGTGCGGGCAATCGCCTCCGCATCCATGTGCGCCAACATGAGCAGTTGTCCGCTGGTGTGATCGACCGCCACGGCGGTGACGAGTCCGGCGGAGTCGAAGCGCGGCATGAACACCGCGCCCTGCTCGCGCAGCTCGGTTTCGGGAGATTGGATGGAAATGGGCAAGCCTTTCGCGGTGCAGGTGTCATTTTGTTGCAGGATAACCACATGCCCCGGCCAAAATCCATGGGCCTTGAACAACATGCTTTAACCTCGCTCGGCAATGGCGGATGAAGGGGATGCGGCTTGAGGGAGCTGCAAACACGAGCCGGGCTAATCGTCCGGGCGCACGAATACAGGCCAAAGTTCAGGGTTGGAATCACATGGGGCCCGAAAGCGGCGCCGCTCCCCGAATTGGGCAGAGCAGCGAGGCTCTCGGAAAAAAGCTCAGGGATTTCGGCAGGGTCCGTCATCCGTCACTAGACCAGCAGAAGCTGGGGCCGCGAGGGGCAGGCCGTGACTGGATGGATCCGAACCGATCAGGTATCGTCACGGGAACGCCCGGAGTGAACGCTCCGGGCGTTTCGTGTTTCAGGCTCCGGAAATCTCACGCCGCCAGCGGTGCATCCTCGCGGCCTGCCTGATCGAGCGCTTCATCGAGCACCCGCGCAAAGCAGGCGATGCGCACTTCAGCCGCCCCCGCCTTGCGCAGCGCGGCAAGGCAGGCATCGGTCGTGGCGCCGCTCGTCATCACATCATCGACCAGTAGTACCCGGGCGCCTTTCAGCCGCTCGGCACGGCGCGGATGCGCGCTGATCGCGCCGCGCAGCGCCTCAGCCCGCGCGCGCTTGCCGAGGCCGCCGAGCGAGGGCGTGCGCTTGCGGCGCTCCAGCGCATCGACCACCAGCGGCTGATGGACCGTCCGCGCAATCCGCTCCGCCAGCAGCGCTGACTGATTGAACCCACGCTCCCACAGCCGCCAGCGATGGAGCGGCACCGGCACTATCAGCCATTCGCCCTGCAGATCCGGCAGGCGCCGCACCATGAGGCGTGAGAGCAGGTCAGCCAGCGCGATGCGCTTGCCGCGCTTGAATGCCAGCACGAGTTCGCGCGAAGCATCGTTGTAGAGCGTGGCCGCCGCGATGCCCGCGTGGCGCGGCGGGTTTGCCATGCACGGCGCGCACTGGACCTCACCGGAGTGGACCACGCTATCAGCCAGCGGGCGCTGGCAGGTGCCGCAGGCCGGATCGCCCGGCACGGCCAGCTTCGTCCAGCACGCCGCGCAGAGCCCGCCCTGCTGCGCCAGCGCATCGCCGCACAGGGGGCAACGCGGCGGGAACACCAGATCGATCAGCGGAGCGAGAAGCGCGGGTTTCGCCATGGTCAAAGTCTCGCCCGGAAGGCCGCCATTGGCAAGAGGGGCTTGGCAGAGCGCACGCGGCGCGGCAGGGGCGGATGCCATGGCCACGCCCCCTCCCCCCCAAAAGCCGCCGACGATCTTTTCGCCCACCCGTCGCCGCTCGCAGCGTCAGCGGATGCGCGCATTGCAGTGCCGCCCAGATGCCGCGCACTATCTGGCAGAGGACATGGCCGAGGATGTGCTCGACCGGCTCGACTTCCTGCGCCACGAACCGAAGCGTGCGCTGCTGGTGGGCGACATCAGTGGCATGCTGGCAAAAGCGCTGGCCGCACGGGGATGCGCAGTCGTGCGAGCCGATCCTGCACCGCTTGCCGGCGAACTGCCGCTCGACGAAGAACAGCCATGGCCGGGTGAGGCGAGCTTCGATCTGATCGCGCACCTCGGCACGCTCGGCACGGTCAACGACTTGCCCGGCGCGCTCGTCCATATCCGCCGCGCGCTGGCGCCGAATGGCCTCGCGATCATGAGTTGGTGCGGCGCGGGCAGCGTGCCCGCCTTGCGCGACGTGATGGTCGCTGCCGATGGCGCGCGCGCAGCTGCGCGCATCCATCCGCAAGTTGATGTGCGGGCGGGCGGCGACCTGCTCCAACGCTGCGGCTTTGCCGAACCGATGAGCGACAGTCGCATGCTGGATGTGCGCTATGCGAGCTTTGCCCGGCTGCTGGAGGATTTGCGGGCCCAAGGCCTCTCGAGCTGCCTTGCCCGGCCCGGCCCGGTGCTGGGCAAGGCCGGCCTGGCACGTGCGCAAGATGCGTTTGCGGCAGCGGCAGACGCGGATGGGCGTGTGACCGAGCGCTTCGCAATCCTGACGCTGAGCGGTTGGGCCAAAGCTCTACGTGCGCCGAAGTTCTAAAAAATAGGGACAGTCCCTATTTTTCGGCACCTATCTTCCCGTCTTCGCGGGAATGACGAATGTTTGGTGGGGCCGCGTGGCCCCTACCCGAGCGCGGCCTGCGCCGCAGCCAGCCGCGCAATCGGCACGCGATAGGGGCTGGCCGAAACGTAATCGAGTCCAACCTTCTCGCAGAAGGCAATCGATGCCGGATCGCCGCCATGTTCGCCGCAGATGCCGAGCTTGATGTCGGGCCGGGTCTCGCGCCCGCGCACGGCGGCCATCTCGACCAACTGGCCGACGCCTTCGATATCGAGGCTGACGAAGGGATCGCGCGGGTAGATGCCCTGCTCGACATAAGGCCCGAGGAAGCGCGCGGCATCATCGCGGCTGACGCCGAGCGTCGTTTGCGTGAGGTCATTGGTGCCGAACGAGAAGAACTTGGCCTCCTCGGCGATCTCACCCGCCATGAGCGCGGCGCGCGGCAGCTCGATCATCGTGCCGACGAGGTACTCGAGCGTGCGGCCCTTCTCGGCGAAGACGGCCTCGGCGGCGCGGTCGACGAGCGCGCGCAGGATGAGGAGCTCGCGGCGGGTCGCGACGAGCGGGATCATGACTTCGGGGACGGGCGCTTCGCCTGATTTTTCGGCGACATCGCAGGCAGCCTCGAAGATCGCGCGGGCCTGCATCTCGTAGATTTCGGGGAACGTTATGCCCAGGCGGCAGCCCCGATGCCCGAGCATCGGGTTGAATTCGTGGAGCTCGCCCGCGCGGCGCTTCAAGTGATCGACACCAAGGCCGGTCGTTTCGGAAAGCTCCTCGAACTCCGTCTCACCATGGGGCAGAAATTCGTGGAGCGGCGGATCGAGCAGGCGGATGGTGACGGGAAGCCCGGCCATGACCTCGAAGATCGCGGTGAAATCGGCGCGCTGTTCGGGGAGCAGGCTATCGAGCGCGCGGCGGCGGGTGGCTTCATCCTCGGCGAGAATCATCTGGCGCACCAACGAGATACGGCCCGCATCGAAGAACATGTGTTCAGTGCGGCAAAGGCCCACGCCTTCGGCGCCGAACTGGCGCGCGACCTGGCAATCGAGGGGGGTTTCGGCGTTTGCGCGCACCTTCATGCGGCGGTGCTTGTCGGCCCATTCCATCAGCACGGCAAAATCGCCGACGAGTTCGGGTTCGACCATCGGCACCGCGCCGAGCATGACATCGCCGTTCGAGCCATCGAGCGTGATGACCTCGCCTTCCTTGACATCGCGCGTGCCCATCCGCGCGGTGCGGGTCGCCATGTCGATCGAGAGGCCCGAGGCGCCCGAGACGCAAGGGCGGCCCATGCCGCGCGCGACCACGGCGGCGTGGCTGGTCATGCCGCCGCGTGCGGTGAGCACGCCCTTGGCGGCGTGCATGCCGTGAATGTCCTCAGGGCTCGTCTCGACGCGGACGAGGATGACATCCTCGCCCATCTGCGCGCGGTGTTCGGCGCTATCGGCATCGAACACGACAATGCCGGTGGCGGCGCCCGGCGAGGCCGGCAAGCCGCGCGTGAGCACATCGCGCGGCGCGCTGGGATCGAGCGTCGGGTGGAGCAGCTGGTCGAGCGCCATGGGATCGACGCGCTTTACTGCTGTCGCCTCGTCGATCAGGCCTTCTCGCGCCATGTCCACCGCCATCTTGAGCGCGGCCTTGGCGGTGCGCTTGCCCGAGCGGGTCTGCAGCATCCACAGCTTGCCCTGCTCGACGGTGAACTCGATGTCCTGCATGTCCTTGTAGTGGAGCTCGAGCAGGTCGAACACGCGGGCGAGTTCAGCGTAGGCCTCGGGCATCGCCTCTTCCATCGAGAGGGGCTTGGCCCCTGCCCGTTCGCGCGCGGCTTTCGTCAGGTACTGCGGCGTGCGGATGCCGGCGACGACGTCCTCGCCCTGCGCGTTGACCAGCCATTCGCCGTAGTAGGCGCGCTCGCCGGTGGCCGGATCGCGGGTAAAGGCGACGCCGGTGGCCGAAGTTTCGCCCATGTTGCCGAAGACCATGGCCTGCACGTTGACCGCGGTGCCCCAATCATGCGGGATGGCATTGAGGCGGCGATAGACCTTTGCACGGTCGCTTTCCCACGAATCGAACACGGCGCCGATCGCGCCCCAGAGCTGTTCGTGGACATCCTGCGGGAACGGGCGGCCGAGCTCTTCGGCGACGATGGCCTTGTACTGTGCCACGAGCGCCTGCCAATGTTCCGCGCCCATCTCGACATCGGCGTAGAAGCCGTTGTCTTCCTTGGCGATTTCGAGCGCATCCTCGAAGCGGTGGTGATCGAGGCCGAGCACCACGTCAGAATACATCTGGATGAAGCGGCGGTAGCTGTCCCACGCAAAGCGGGCATCACCAGACCCGGCGGCGAGGCCCTCGACGGTGGTATCGTTGAGGCCGAGATTGAGCACGGTATCCATCATGCCCGGCATCGAAACGCGCGCGCCCGAGCGGACCGAGACGAGCAGCGGGTTCGCGGGATCGCCGAAGACGCGCCCTGTCGCCTTCTCGATATGCGTGACGCCATTGGCGACGCCGGCGCGCAGGTCATCGTCGAAGGCCTTGCCCGCCGCGTTGTAGGCCGTGCAGACTTCGGTGCTGATGGTGAAGCCGGGAGGAACGGGCAGGCCGATGCCTGCCATCTCGGCAAGGTTCGCGCCCTTGCCGCCGGTGATGGTCTTGTCGCGCGAGCGGGGATCGGTGTTCGTGGCGCCGCCACCGAAATGGAATACGTATGCGCTCATAAGACCAAGCAGCTCCCTGCGAATATGATTCTCGTCCGGTTTGCCCGGATTCGCCTGAAATTTGTGGCGGGCTTTAGCCCTCTATGCGGGAAAAGTCCGCAACTTTGTGCACTGCAGCACGAAAGCGGTCAAGCAGCCCGAGACGGCCTGCCCGTTTGGCCGGGTCGGCATCGTTCACGGTGACGCCCTCGAAGAAGGCGTCGATCGGCGCGCGCAGCGTGGCGAGCGCGGCCATGGCGGCGGTGAAATCTTCCGCAACAACAGCCGCTTCGGCGCGGGGTTCGGCGGCATCGAGCGCATCGACGAGGGCCTGTTCGGCGGTCTCGCGAGCATAGTCGGCGGCGAGCGGAGCGTACTCTTCCTTCTTGAGGATATTCGCAGCACGCTTGTAGCCGGCGAGGAGGTTCACGCCGTCCTCGGTGGTGACGAAGGCCTGGAGCGCATGGACGCGGGCAAGCAGGCGAACGAGATCGTCCTCACCGCCAAGCGCGAAGACCGCGTCGATCAGATCGTGGCGGACGCCGGCTTCGCGCTGTTGAACCTTCAGGCGGTCAGCGAGGAAGGCGAGGAGCAAGGCGGGGGTCTTGCCCATCACCGCAGGTGCGGAGCGCAGAAACTCCAGCGCGAGTTCCGAATAGGGTTCGAGCTTGATCTCGAAATCGCCGAGCTCAGCGGCGAAATCTTCCATCCGCGCTGCAAACTCTGCCGCCGGGAGAGACGGGTGCGGCTGAACCTTCCAGACCTTCTCGATATACATCGCAAAGTTGGGATCGCCTGCGATGGCCCGGTCGAGCACCGAGCGGAAGACGCTGGCGATCGCATTGTGGAAGGCAGGAGACAGATTGCAGCGGACCTGTGCCGTCAGAAGGATCTGGATCACGCCGATTGCGGCGCGGCGCAATGCGAAGGGATCTTTTGAGCCGGTCGGTTTCTCATCGATGGCGAAGAACCCGGCCAGCGTATCCAGCTTGTCTGCCAGCGCCACGGCCACCGTGACCGGCGCGGTGGGCACATCATCGCCCTGCCCGACGGGCTTGTAGTGATCGCGGATCGCCTGGGCGACAGCATCTGGCAGACCCTCGGCGCGGGCGTAGTAGCCGCCCATCAAGCCTTGGAGTTCGGGGAATTCGCCGACCATTTCGGTGACGAGATCGGCTTTGCACAGCTCTGCCGCGAGGCGTGCCTGCGCCGGATCACAGCCGGGGACGATCCCTTCGCTCGCGAGCCATTCGGCAAGCTTGGCCACCCGTTCCACCTTGTCGGCAACGGTGCCAAGCTTTTCGTGGAACGTGATGCGCGCCAGCTTTTCAGCCTGCGCGGAAAGCGGCGTCTTGCGGTCCTGCTCCCAGAAGAAGCGGGCGTCGGAAAGACGCGCGGCGAGGACTTTGCGGTTGCCGCCGACGATGACCGCGCCGCCATCGTGCGCGGCGATATTGGCGGTGCAGACGAAGGCGTTGGCGAGCTTTCCGGCGCTATCCCGGCAGATAAAGTACTTCTGGTTCACGCGCGCGGTGAGCTGGATGACTTCGGGCGGAACTTCGAGGAACGCCTCGTCAAAGCGGCCGAGCAGCGGCACCGGCCATTCGGTGAGGCCGGCGTTCTCGATGACGAGGCCTTCGTCCTCGACCAGCACGAGGCCGGCTTCGGCGGCGGCTTTGCGCGCGCCTTCACGAACGATGCCTTCGCGCTCGGCATGATCGACGATGACGTGGGCAGCGCGCAGCTTGGCGGCGTAGTCGTCTGCGCCGTCGATCTGAATTTCGCCGCGGTGGTGGAAGCGGTGGCCCATGGTGGTGCGGCCTGAACGGATGCCGCCGATCTCGCATTCCACCACTTCGCCGCCGAGCAGCGCAATGATGCCCGAAAGCGGGCGCACCCAGCGCAAGCTGTCGGGCGCAAGGCTGGCGGCACCCCAGCGCTGCGATTTGGGCCAGGGAAAGGCGCGGATGATGCCTGGGATCGCTTCGGCGAGCACATCGGCAGCAGCGCGGCCGGGCTTTTCAACGATGGCAAACCAAACGCCGTCACGCTCGGTCAGCTGGTCCTTGGAAAGGCCGGTCTTGCGCAGGAAGCCTTCGAGCGCCTGTTCAGGCGCGGACGTGCGCGGGCCCTTGGTTTCCTCGTGCACCGCCTCAGTGGCGAGCGGGAGGCCCTTCGCGATCAGCGTCAGGCGCCGCGGGGTGGACCAGACGGTGATCTCGCTGACTGCGAGGCCAGCGGCCTGCATTTCGCGGCGGAACAGCTTTTCGAGATCGGCGCGCGCGCCGGCCTGCATCCGCGCGGGGATCTCTTCCGAGCGCAGTTCCAGCAAGAAATCAGCGGTGCTCATGCCGTCCACCCCGGGAACTTCGCTTCCCATTCGGGGCGGTACTTCTCCATGTAACCCTCGCAAGAGCCACGCGCGAGATCGCGCACGCGGCCCATGTAGCTGGCGCGTTCCTGCACCGAGATCACGCCGCGCGCCTGCAAGAGATTGAACAAGTGGCTCGCCTCGATCGCCTGCTCGTAAGCGGCGATGGGAACCTTGGCTTCCAATGCCTTGCGGCACTCGGCCTCAGCGCGGCGGAAGCCTTCGAAGAGCGTTTCGGTGTCCGCTACCTCGAAGTTCCACTTCGACATCTGCTTCTCGTTTTCGAGGAAAACCTCGCCGTAGCTGACGCCGTGATTGTTGAAGCGCAGATCATAGACGTTGTCGACGCCCTGGATATACATCGCGAGGCGCTCAAGTCCGTAGGTCAGTTCGCCCGCGACCGGCTTGCAATCGAAGCCGCCCATCTGCTGGAAATAGGTGAACTGCGAGACTTCCATGCCGTCGCACCACACTTCCCAGCCCAGCCCCCAGGCGCCAAGCGTGGGCGATTCCCAGTCGTCTTCCACAAAGCGGATGTCGTGGAGCAGCGGATCGATGCCGATGGCAAACAGGCTGCCCAGATAAAGCTCCTGAAAGTCCGCCGGGCTCGGCTTCATGATCACCTGGTACTGGTAGTAGTGCTGCAGCCGGTTCGGGTTCTCGCCATAGCGGCCATCGGTGGGCCGGCGGCTGGGCTGGACATAGGCGGCATTCCACGGCTGGGGTCCAAGCGAGCGCAAGGTCGTCGCCGGGTGGAAGGTGCCCGCGCCCATGCGCATGTCGTAAGGCTGGAGGATCAGGCATCCCCGCGCGCCCCAATAGGCGTGGAGCGTGAGGATCATGTCCTGCACGCTGAGAGGGGTGGAAGCGGGTTTATCAGTATCAGCCATGGCCCGCGCGCTTTGGCGGATTGGCGCTCCCAAATCAACCGGGGCAAATCAACCGTGGAGGCGCGCGGTTCTTGCTTCGCCTGCGCGCTTGGTCCATCCCGATGGGGCGATGAAGCGCCATCCCTCCCCCCTCACCCGGCTCCTGCAGCTGTTGGCCGGCTGCCTGCTCATCAGCCTTGCGGCCTGCGGGGCGGCCACACCGCCGCCCGAAGAGCCCGCCAAGGTTGCGCTCTGGGCGATTTCGGACAGCACCGGGGTCCACGGCTGGCTGCTCGGAACCGTGCATTCGCTGCCTCCGCGCACCAACTGGCGCCGCCCAGCCATCGACAACGCGATCAGCGGGGCGGACCGGCTGGTGCTGGAGATCGGCGAAGCACTCAATCCGCAAGTGGCGGGCGAAGCGCTGGGCCGGCTTGCCTTCACCCCCGGCCTGCCGCCGCCGAGCGAGCGGGTTGAGCCCAAGTTCCGCAGCGATCTTGCCAAGGTCTACAAGGATCTTTCGCTGAACGACGGGCAGTTCAAGGATCAGGAAAGCTGGGCCGTGGCGCTGCAGATTGCGGCCATCGGCGGGCTCAAGCAGGGCATGCAGCCCGACAGCGGGGTAGAGCCCGAGCTACGCAAGGTGATCGGCTCAAAGCCGGTCACGGGGCTTGAGACGATCGACAGCCAGTTCGGCATTTTCGATACGCTACCGCCGCGCGCGCAGTCGGTGCTGCTGGAGCAGGTTGCGCACGAGGCGGCGGACAGCCGCGATGACGACAAGGACATGCTGGCGCTGTGGCTGCGCGGCGACGAACTGGGCATCGCGCGCGAGGCGCAGACTGGCTTCCTCGCCGATCCCGAACTGCGCACCGCGCTGCTGACGCGGCGCAATCTGGCCTGGGCGGATCAGATCAACGCCATGCTGAAAGCGGGCGCCAAGCCCTTCATCGCGGTGGGCGCGGCGCATGTGGCGGGGATAGACGGCCTCCCGCGCCTGCTCGAAGCACGCGGGTGGCAGGTGAAGCGGGTCTATTAAGGTTCGCGCGGAGGCGCGGAGATCGCAAAGAGGCTGTGCGCCGCAGGCATTGATCGCGCCCTTGCGCATACGCAATGAATTATAGCGGCTTCGCCGCCGCTAGACATCTCTGCGATCCCTGCGAACTCTGCGCGAATCCAACTGCCTTCTTCTCCGCGCCTCTGCGCCTCTGCGCGAACCCAGATAAACCCGCTTCTGCTTGCTTTTTCCGCGATACACGCTAAGGGCCGCCGCTTCTTGGCGTACATGGTCATCCCTGGAGGCGTGGCGCAAGGAAATCGGTTTGACACATAAACGTGAAGGTACGGACACATGAGCGATACGCTGCATCTGCCGGCCGAGACGCGTGAACGGGCTGGCAAGGGAGCCTCCCGTGCACTTCGTCGCGAAGGCCGCACACCCGCTGTGATCTACGGCGGCAATCAGGATCCGGTTGCGATCCACGTCGAGGAAAAGGAACTGCGCCGCCAGCTTGGCACCGGCAAGTTCTTCGATTCGATCATCGAGCTCACCGTCGGCGGCGTTACCGTGCGCACCCAGCCCAAGGATGTTGCGTTCCACCCGGTTTCCGAACGCCCGCTTCACGCGGACTTCCTGCGCATCTAAGGCCTACCTGGCCTGATGCCCGCAGCCATGCGCTGCGAAAAGCCATGTGTCCGGTCCCTCTCGCCCTGCGTGAGGGACCGGTACTGGCCTATCCCGATCAAGCTTACCGTTCCTGGCGCCAGCCCCGTATAGGAAGACCCTCGCCATGCAGCTCTGGGTCGGTCTCGGCAATCCCGGACCCCAATACGCCCTCCACCGGCATAACGTCGGCTTCATGGCGCTCGATACCATTGCCGAGGTGCATTCCTTCGGCCCGGTCCAGAAGAAGTTTCAGGGCTGGGTGCAGGACGGCCGCATTGGCTCCGAGCGCCTGATCCTCCTCAAGCCCGCCACCTTCATGAACGAAAGCGGCCGCGCGGTGAGCGAGGCGCTGCGCTTCTACAAGCTCGGGCCGGACGCGCTGACGGTGTTTCATGACGAGCTCGATCTCGCGCCGTTCAAGGTCAAGGTGAAGCAGGGCGGCGGCCATGCCGGGCACAACGGCCTGCGCTCGATCGACCAGCATATCGGCCCGGAGTTCCGCCGCGTGCGGCTCGGCATCGGGCATCCGGGACACAAGGACCGGGTGACCGGCTATGTCCTGGGCAACTTCGCCAAGGCGGAGCAGGACGACCTCATCACCATGCTCGGCGCCGTGGCCGGAGAGGCGGAATGGCTCGCTCGCGGGGACAGTGTGCGCTTCATGAACGACGTGGCGCTACGCCAGAATTAGGCCGTAAACTCATAAACCGCGCCATCGAGGTTTAGGGCAAAATGGCTCAGTGTAAGGAGGGAAGGCGCAGGGATATGTCGATATCTCAAGCCTTACCGACGCAGCAATGGGCCATTCTGCCCTAAACCCCTTCGGGGCGACCAATTGGCTTCCATCTCGAACCAACGCGCCCTTGGAAAGGCAACCAGCCTTCCCGGCGGGCGCCTTGGCCCGATATGTTCGCCATTTGGTCGCCTCGATGGCGCGGTTCATGAGTTTACGGCCTAACCAGTCCAAGCGTCGGGCTGGCTTACAGTGACGTAACGTACGAACAGGCGTTAACCAGCATAATCGGCAGAAATGCGTATTTGGCATCAAGTTTGCTTTGTCAGGGTTTAACCACGGTTTACTGGCAAGGGGACTAAACCATGAAACGTATCCTGCTTACCTCGGCGGCCCTCCTCGGCACAGCCATGATCTCGCAGCCAGCTTCGGCTTGGGTGAAGCACACCCACTATTGCAACTGCGGCCACCCGGCCGGCGGCACCATGTGCGGCAGCTCCAGCACGAGCTCGACGACCACGGGCGGCACCACCACTACCGGCGGCACCACCACCACGTCGACAACGGGCGGCACGACCACCACGGGTGGCACCACCACGGGTGGCACCACCACCGGCGGCACCACCACCACTGGCGGCACCACCACGACCACTGGCGGGACGACCACTTCGGGTGGCTCGACCTCGGGCGGCACTCCGGTTCCCGAACCGGGCATGCTCGGCATGATGGGCCTCGGCTTCGTCGGCCTTGCCCTGGCGCGTCGCCGCCGCCGCTGAACCTGAACGACCCCTTGCCCCACCAAGTCCTTCACGGGGCCGCCAAGCGACCCGTGAAGGACCGTCAGGGCGAGTTATCAAGGGGTTAGATCAGCGCAGGGACATCCGGGCGATCCGCATGCCCCGTTTGATCAGCCGCCGCCGGCTACCGCGCGCGCAAGGTCGGCACGAAACAGGTGGTTCGCCGGATCGAGCCGACTGGCTTCCTTCATCAGCCGAAGCATCTGATCACGGTCGCGGCCCGCTTCGAGCCGGACCAGCGCGGCCGTATGCAGCATATCGGCATTGCGCGGCGCAAGTTCGAGCGCCCGATCGGCATAGCCCAGCGCGGCATCCACCTGCCCGGCGCGCGCAGCTGCAAGCGCCATGCGGCGCAGCACCTCACCATCGTTCTCGTGCCCGGGGATCTGCCCGAAGGCTGCCAGTGCCGCAGGCCAGTCCTGCCGGGCAAGCGCGGCCTGCCCTGCCTTGGCGAGCTGCTGGTTGACCTTCAGGGCAGGCGACTTCAGCCGCGCGAGAAGCGCACCGGCAGACGGATCGCGCGCTGCCTGCGCCGCGCGTACCGCCAGATCGAGCTCGCGCTCACCGGCCAGAACGCTGTCTGACAGCGGCTGGACCGTGCGCAGGGCAGATCGGGCGTCGCCAACCGCCAGCTGCGCCTCGGCCAGCATGATCCGCGCGTAGGGGTTCTGCGGCGAAAGCAGCAGCGCCTGCGCAAACATCGCCCGCGCCTGTTCCGGGTGGCCCAGCCGCAGCAGCGCCTCGGCATAGCTCATTGCGTTTGCCGAGCGCGGATCGAGCGTGGCCTCCTGCGAAGCGAGCGTCTTGCGCACCGTTTCCCAGTCACCCTTTTCCGATGCGAGCTGCACCGAAAGGTCGATCACTTCGGGATGGCTGGGGGCAATCTTCGCGGCCCGCGCGACGATCAGCTGCGCCGCATCGACCTGCCCTTCCATGTCCGCAAGGCTGGCGAGGGCCGTCAGCGGTTCCACCCGCGCCGGAAAGGCATCGGCGGCTGCGCCGTAGCTCTTCCTGGCCGCTTCGAGCTTCCCTTGCTGCGCGGCCAGTGTTCCAGCCATCATCAGTGTATCCAGCCGCCCCGGTGCGAGCTGGCGCAAGGTTTCGACCGCCTTGCCGGCGGCGGGATAGTCCTGCGCGGAGATCAGGAACTGCGCGTAATCATGCACCAGCGCAAAGTTGCGCGGATCGGCGGCGAGGCCCCGGCGCAGCGCTTCGAGCGCGGCGGGGGCGTTGTCGAGCGCGCTGTGTGCCGCTGCGCGAAGGCGCCACGTTTCCGCGCCGTTGTCCTGCCCGAGAAGGTTCAGCGCCGCCTGCGGCTGACCGCGCAGGATCGCCGCCTCCGCCTTCATCCTTACGAGTTCGGCACTGGTGAAGCCCGCTTCCTCCAGATGCGTGAGCGTGGCCTGCGCGCCGTCCCCATCGCCCAGTTTGAGCTGGGTGCGCGCATAGAGCAGCAGCATATCGCGGTTGGCGCTGTCGACATCGAGCGCGCTGAGCACTTGCGTCCGCGCGGCGGCATAATCCTCCGCCGCGAAGGCCTTTTGCGCCGCAGCGAATTGCGCCGCCGGATCGGTGCGCGAACAGGCCGAGGCCAGCAGGAGGATAGCAAGGAGTGCAGCGCGCTTCATCACGCTCACCAATACTACCTAAGCCCTGAAGTTTCGGTGAAAAAGCGCGCGTGCCATGCAGCGCGGCAATACGTCGGTATGGTTTACAAGCGGGATATCGTTAATCATCCGAAATGGTGGATTTACGCCGCTGGCATGGTGTTTGCTTAAGGTGTGTGGGATCAGAATTTAACCACTCAGGGGCAGGGCCATGACCAAGTATTTCAAGTTCGCATCACTCGCTATCGCGGCATCCTTGACCGTCGCGACCCCGGCGCTGGCGGACTCGATGCTGTTCAACGCGGCCGACATCGGCAAGGCGATCACGCTGGATTACAACGGCTATTCGGGCGCTGGCGGCGCGTCGATCGACGGCCTGACCGGTTCGACCACGTTCACGCTCACCGGCGTTTCGGGCAATGACTACACGTTCGACTATTCGGTGGCGAACACCACCTCCGCGCCGGTGACCGACTCGCGCATCTCGAGCTTCGCGTTCAACACCGATCCCACGATCTCGGGCGCTGCTTCGACCGGTGCCTACAGCTACACCCAGCTCAACTCGAACTATCCCAACGGCATCGGCACCGTCGACGTCTGCTTCAAGGATGCTTCGACGGGCGCCTGCGCGGGCGGCGGCAGCGGCGGCCTCACCGCAGGCCAGAGCGGCACCGGCAGCTTCACACTGAGCTTTGCCTCGCCGGTTTCCGCGCTGACGCTGAGCGACTTCTATGTGCGCTACCAGTCGATCACCGGCGTGCAAGGCATCACCTCGGCCAGCGGCGCGGGTACGATCACCAGCAGCACCAGCGGCGGCAGCACGACCAGCGGCGGCAGCACCTCGACGGGCGGCACGCCGGTGCCGGAGCCGGGCATGCTGGGCCTGTTCGGCGCGGGCATCATCGGCCTCGCGCTGGCACGCCGTCGCCGTCAGGTCGCGCAGGTGCGCTTCGCCGCAGCCTGATCCCGCGATTTCCTGAGCCCCACACAAGCGGAAGGGCCCTGACCACGCGGTCGGGGCCCTTCTGCGTGTGCCGTTCAGCCGCGCTGCGCTTGCGCGAGGTGCTTGGCGATCGTCTGGTTCTGCGGTTCCTTCTGCGCAGCGCGGCGCAGCAGATCGAGCGCACGGTTCTTGTTGCTGCCGCTCTGGAACAGCAGCCAGCCGAGCGTATCCAAGACCGAGGGATCTTCCGGCGCGACCTGGATGGCGCGCTGGGCGAACTGCAGCGCCTTGTCGGTATTGCCGACCTGCGCCTGCGCCCAGGCCATGTTGTTGAGCACCAGCGCGCTGCGCCCATCGGTCAGCGCAAGGATCTGATCGTAGGCAAGGATCGCATTGCCCCAGTTGCTCGCCTTCATCGCCGTATCAGCCGCACTCAGCGCCTGCCCCAGCGATTGCGGCGAGGGATAGCGCGCCCGCGCTGCAAAGAAGGCCGCATTGGGATCGCCCGCCGCCTCGGCTGCCTTCGCAAGGAGGCGCAGATCATCGGGCGCGGCAGACTTGCTCTGCGCGAAGGGCATCAGCGTCTGCACCGCGCCGGCCGCATCGTTGCCTGCAAGCTGCGCCTTGCCCAGTTCACGCCGCAGCACGACGCTTTCGGGGTGGCGGGCGAGCATCGGCGCGAGGCGGGCGCGGGCCTGTTCGGGCTGGCCGATCTGCGTAAGCGCCTGCGCATAAAGCACATTGGCGTCGTCGCGGTCCTTGAGCTTGTCCTCGTTGGCCTGAAGAATGTCGCGTGCGGCGTTCCAGTCGCCCTTCGCCGAGGCAAGACGCGCCTTCAGATAGGCCAGCGTGCCGTCAGTTCTCTGGCCCTGGAAGCCAGACAGCAGCGCGGCCAATTCGTCCGTCCGCCCGAGATCGCCCAGAATGCCGGCCTGCCCGGTAAGTGCGGGGAGATTGCCCGGATAGCCTTTGCCGGCCTTGGCATAGGCGGCCAGCGCGTTGCCGAGCCGGCCTTCGGCGGTCGCGACCTGGGCATCGACAAGCAGGGCATCAAGCAGATTGCCATCCGCGGCCAGCGCAGAATCGGCAAGGCGGCGAGCCTCTGCCGTATCGCCTTCCAGCAGCTTCAGGCGCGAAAGGCTGGCGAGCAGCGGAGCGCTGCGCGGTTCGGCCGCAAGACCGGCCTGAAAGGCTGCGAGGGCGCCGGGCTTGTCGCCCTGCGCGATCAGCGCGAGGCCGCGCAGCCGCAGCCCGGCGGCGGACTTGTCGTCACCCAGCGCGGCGAGCGCATCCTGCGCCTGCCCGCGCAGGAGTGCAGCTTCGGCGAGCAGCCGATGGAAATCGGCAGGCTTGCGAAGGCTCCCCAGCCTTTCGAGGCTTGCCCCCGCCGCGATGCCGTCCCCCATCGCCAGCGCGTTGCGCGCCTGTAGTTCGATCAGCCCCGCATCGCCCGGATTGGCCGCAAGCGCCGCGGCAAGGTCTGTCTGCGCCGCCAGATACTGATGCGCGGCAAATTCGGCGCGCGCCTTGTCCGCGAGCGCCTTGGGATCGGGACTGCATCCTCCCGCTGCGAGGGCAAGCGCAAGCACCGACAGTACAAGCGTCGACGGGGCAAGCGTCGGCGGGGCAATCCGGTTCATCAGGTGCGTTCCTTCTGCGCCTGCGGGTCAGGCACGCGGCCATACATTCAGAACGGACCTAAGCGCCAATCCTTGAAATTTTGGTGAAGGAGGCGTGAATCTACCCGGTCCAACCGGCGATCTGTCCGGCAGCAATGCCCTTGCCAAGCGTGAAGCTGGAACCGACCGCTGCGATCACCGCAGTCCGCCGATCGAGCCCGAGCAGCTCGCGCAGCCGCACCGTGGCCTCGATGCCGGTGCAATGTGCTCCGAGCAGATAGGCAAGGCCCTTGAGACGAACGGCGGTGGCGATCAGCACCGCATCGGGCTTGGCAAACAGGTGGATGCCGCCGATCACGGCATGAAGCCGCGCATCGCCGGTGATCGTCTGCGCGGCATCGGCGATGTTCATGATCCCGGCATGCCCGCAGCCGGTGACGATCACCACCCCGCTTGCCGTCGCGATGACCAGCGAGGTATCCTCGCGCAGCGTATCGGGCACGAGTTGCCCGCCCGTCTTCACGGTGAGGCCGGGGTTCCAGTTGGTCTCGTCATGGCCGCGCGGCACCGGACCGGTCAGCCACATGCCGCTCGCGATCTCGGCCGGTCCCGAGAGCTGCTGGACCCGCCCGCCGGTATCGAGATAAGCTTTGGCGAGCGCGGGAAAGTCGTTCTCGGTGCCGCTTTGCCCGTCCTTGCCATAGCGCGGCGCAAAGATGCCCTCACCCACGTAGAGGTGGGAAAGCGCCGCCGGATTCTTCTGCATCAGCGCCTTGCGCAAGGTCAGCAAGCCGCCGGTATGATCATCGTGGAAGTGCGAGATGACCACCTCTTCCACGCTCGAAAGATCGATCTTGAGCGCTTCGGCGTTCTTCAGCACGGTTTCCGGATTGGCGCCGGTATCGAACAGGATGCGCCGTCCATCGACCTCGACGAGCGCGGCAAAGCCCCACTCGCCCAGCGTGCCGTAGTCGGTCAGCATCGTCGAGAGCGTGGTCACCTTGACCGCCTGTGCCTGATGCGGCGCGCCGTCGGCAGCGTGCGCGGCGGCCCCGCCAAAGGCCGCCAGCAAAAGCATCAGCCATGCCATCCACTGCTTCATATCGCCTGCGCCCCCTTGACCTTGTCGCCGCGCGATACCATCGCGCGCTTCACGGCAGCGGGCAAGCCATTCGCCTGCTGCACCAGACAAGGAACACGTCATGGGTTTTCGCTGCGGGATTGTCGGGCTGCCGAATGTGGGCAAGTCGACGCTGTTCAATGCGCTGACCGAGACGCAGGCGGCGCAGGCAGCGAACTATCCGTTCTGCACGATCGAGCCCAATATCGGCAATGTCGGCGTTCCCGATCCGCGGCTTGACGAGCTGGCGCGGATCGCCGGCAGCCAGAAGATCATCCCGACGCAACTGGGCTTCGTCGATATCGCCGGCCTCGTGCGCGGGGCATCGAAGGGCGAAGGGCTCGGCAACCAGTTCCTCGGCAATATCCGCGAGGTGGATGCGATCGTCCATGTGCTGCGTTGCTTCGAAAACGTCGATATCCAGCACGTCGACAACAAGATCGATCCGATCTCGGATGCCGAGACGGTAGAGACCGAGTTGATGCTGTCTGACCTTGAAAGCCTGGAAAAGCGGGTGCCCGCCGCGCAGAAGAAGGCCGCGCAGGGCGACAAGGAAGCGAAGATCACTGCGTCGGTGCTGGGCCAGGCGCTCGATCTGCTGCGCGAAGGCAAGCCCGCGCGGCTGACGGTGCCGAAGGACGACGAGGAAGCGCGCGTCTTTGCGCAGGCGCAGCTGATCACCGCCAAGCCGGTGCTCTACGTCTGCAATGTCGAGGAGGAAGCTGCCGGCACCGGCAACGATTTCTCCGCGCGCGTGTTCGCAAAGGCGAAGGCGGAAGGGGCCAACGCCGTGATCGTTTCCGCCGCGATCGAGGCCGATATCGTGACCATGCCGGTGGAGGACCGCGCCGAATTCCTCAGCGCGCTGGGGCTGGAGGAAGCCGGCCTCGCGAAGATCATCCGCTCGGGCTACGAGTTGCTCCATCTCCTCACCTTCTTCACCGTCGGCCCCAAGGAAGCGCGGGCATGGACGGTCCATGCCGGGGCCAAGGCGCCCGAGGCGGCGGGCGAGATCCATTCCGACATGCAGCGCGGCTTCATCCGCGCCGAAACCATCGCCTACGAGGATTTCGTCACGCTGGGCGGTGAAGCGGCGGCGCGCGATGCGGGCAAGCTGCGGCAGGAAGGCAAGGAATACGTGGTGCGCGACGGCGACGTGATGCACTTCAAGTTCAATGTATAAGGTATTGATCTGATGCAATACTACGAAGATCTGGTGGTCGGCAAAGTGACCAAGTTCGGCCACTACGAAGTGACCCGCGAGGAGGTGATGGAGTTCGCGCGGAAATACGATCCGCAGGCCTTCCACCTCGATGACGATGCGGCAGCGGCGACGCACTTCGGCCGCCTTTCGGCCAGCGGCTGGCACACCGCCGCCATGACGATGTCGATGACAGTGGCGAATCTGCTCAACAACAAGCAGGCTGGCCTCGGCTCCCCCGGCGTCGACGAACTGCGCTGGATCAAGCCCGTCTACCCCGGCGATACGCTGCGCTGCGAGAACACGCTGCTCGAAAAGCGCCGCAGCAAGACGCGGCCGGAAATGGGCATCATCAAGGGCGAGACGCGCGTCTTCAACCAGAACGACGAACTGGTGATGAGCTTCAAGGCGCTGGGCCTGGTGGCGACGCGCGATCCGGCGGGGACGGATTGAGCGCGGCCGTGGAAATCCGGCCCTACGCGGCGGCGGATTTCGATGGGCTCGATGCGCTCTGGCGGGAAGCCTTCCCGAACGATCCGCCGCGCAACCGCGCCGACGTCTCCGTCCCGGCCAAGCTCGCGATGAACGACAACTTGCTGTTCGTCGCGGTGGATCAGGGCCGTGTCGTCGGCTCGATCATGGCGGGATACGATGGCCACCGGGGCTGGCTCTATTCCGTCGCCGTGCGGCAGGATGCCAAGCGGCTCGGGATCGGCACGGCGCTGGTGCAGACCGCCGAAGCGGCCCTGCGCCAGTTGGGCTGCTGCAAGATCAACCTGCAAGTGCGCAGCACCAATGCGGCGGTGATCGCGTTCTACAAGGGGCTGGGCTTCACCGTGGAAGAGCACATCAGCATGGGGCGCCTGCTCTAGCAGCGGGACCAGTTCACCGCAGCCCTCACATCGGCTTGCACTGTAGCTGGCCCTTGGAGAAGAACTGGATCCGGCCCTGCAGATCCATGATCGTGAGGCTGGCGGCAAGGCTTCTGATCACGCCGTTCTCGGATGGCTCGGCGCCGGGCAGCGGGGCGAGGATCACGATATTGCCGGGGCCGATATAGCGCGTGCGAGCGGTTTCGGGGAGGATCTGGCTCTTCTTGTCGGCCGGGATGCGCACGATCTTGCCCTTGACCTTGAGGATCGCCTCCTTCTCCTGCGCCAGCACGATCGCGGACATGCCGCCGCCATCAGCGGCAAAGTTGCAGCCGGCGCCGTAGAGTTCGTTGTCCTTGATATCGGGATAGGTGATCGGCTCGGGCTGGACCGTGCTGGCGGGCGGCGGAGGCGGCGGCGGCGAGCCGCACGCGGCCAGCAGCAGCACCAGGCCCAGAGCAATTCCCCGCATCATTTCCTCCCGAAGAGCTTTTCGATATCGCCATGGGCCAGCTTGATCCACGTCGGTCGGCCATGGTTGCACTGTCCCGAACGCGGCGTCACTTCCATTTCGCGCAGCAGGGCATTCATTTCCGCCACGCTCAGTACGCGCCCGGCCCTTACCGAACCATGGCAGGCCATGGTTGCCAAAACGAGATCGCGCTTCTCGCCCAGCAGCAGCGCCGCGCCGTTCTTCGCCAGATCATCGGCAACATCGCGCACCAGCGCCTGCACGTCCCCCCCTTTCAACACGGCTGGCACGCCTCGCACGAGCATCGCGGCGGGGCCGAAACGTTCGAGTGCAAGGCCGTAGGCGGCGAGTTCGCTGGCGGCTTCCTCCAGCCGGTCGCACGAGGGTTCATCAAGTTCGACCACTTCGGGGAGCAGCAGCGCCTGCGCGGGTGCGGTGCCCTCCCCAGCCCCGGCGGCGCGCAGCCGTTCGAGTACGAGGCGTTCGTGGGCGGCATGCTGATCGACGAGGACGAGGCCGTCTTCCGCTTCGGCGACGATATAGGTCGCCGCGATCTGGCCACGCGCGACGCCGAGCGGATGGCTGGGGACGGCCTCCACTGCCGGCTCCGCGCGGGCGGCGGGGGGTGCCATCATCGCCGCCTCGTAGCCGCGCCAGGCCTGTCCTGCCTCGGAGACGCGGGGGGCGGGCTGCGAGGAGAAGAACAGGTTGGTCTGCGGCGGCATGGCGGGCGCGATGGGCTCTGCCTGCCAGGCGCGCATGGCAGCAGCGTCGGGCGCCTGGGCGGAGCGGCGGTCCCCCGTCATCAGCGCCTGCCTGAGGCCCGAGACGATCATGCCGCGCACCAGCGCCGGATCGCGGAAGCGCACTTCGGTCTTGGCGGGGTGGACGTTGACGTCGACTTCCTCGGGCGGGACTTCGAGGAACAGCGCGAGCACGGCATGGCGATCCCGCGCGAGCATATCGGCATAAGCGCCGCGCACCGCGCCGATCAGCAGCTTGTCCTTCACCGGGCGGCCATTGACGAAGAGGTACTGGTGATCGGCGACGCCGCGGTTGTAGGTCGGCAGCCCGGCAACGCCCATGAGGTGGAACGGCCCGCGCACCAGATCGACCGCGACGGCGTTGTCATGCAGTTCGCGCGCGACGAGCTGGGCGGTGCGCGCCGCAAGCGTATCGCCCGGCTGGACCTGCAGCGCGCGGCGGCCGTCATGCTCCAGCGTGAAGCCGATATCGGGCCGCGCGAGGGCAAGGCGGCGCACCACATCGAGGCTGGCGGCCCATTCGGCGCGCGGGCTGCGCAGGAACTTGCGGCGGGCGGGAACTTTGCCGAACAGGTCCTCGACCCGGACGCGGGTGCCGGGCGGCAGCGCGGCGGGGCCATCGGAGACGACCGTGCCGTGATCGACCACGCGGGACCAGGCTTCACCATGGGTTCCGGCGCGGCTTTCGATGGTTACCCGTGCAACGGAGCCGATCGAGGGCAGCGCCTCACCCCGGAAGCCGAGGGTGGCGACCATTTCGATCGCCTCATCGGGCAACTTGGAGGTGGCGTGGCGCTCCAGCGCCAGCGCGATCTCCTCCGCGCGCATGCCGCAGCCGTCGTCCGTCACCTCGATGAGCGCGAGACCGCCTTCGGCCAGACGCACCGCAATCTGGCTCGCACCGGCGTCGATGGCGTTCTCGACCAGCTCCTTGAGCGCACTTGCCGGACGCTCGACGACCTCGCCGGCGGCGATGCGATTGACGAGGTTTTCGGGCAGACGCCGGATGGTGCGGGCAGGCTGGGACATGGATCAGAGCAGCCTAGCGACGAAGCCGCGTTTTTTCGAGGCCAGCGCCCATACTTATCCCGGAAAGTCCTGCACAAAATATTGGGTTTTGCTCTGCGGCCCTGCTAATGCGCGCACTTCGCAAGCCCCGCCAGAGTCCCTCTCGCCCTTTGCGCGGGCGGGCCCAACCGCAGTTTTATACGGATTTCCTGATGGCATCGATGCTTTCCCGATTCTTCAAGTTCGGTTCCCAGAACATCGCAATCGATCTGGGCACCGCCAACACGCTGGTCTATGTTCAGGATCGCGGCATCGTGCTCAACGAACCCTCGGTCGTGGCGATCGAGACGATCAACGGCATCAAGCGGGTCAAGGCCGTGGGTGACGACGCCAAGATGATGATGGGCAAGACCCCGGACAACATCGAAGCTATCCGTCCCCTGCGCGATGGCGTGATTGCCGACATCGAAGTTGCAGAAGAAATGATCAAGCATTTCATCCGCAAGGTGAACGGATCGAAGAGCCTGCTGCGCTATCCGGAAATCGTGATCTGCGTGCCCTCGGGCTCCACCTCGGTCGAGCGACGCGCGATCCGCGATGCCGCCAGCAACGCCGGGGCAAGCCAGGTGTTCCTGATCCTCGAACCGATGGCCGCCGCGATCGGTGCAGATATGCCCGTCACCGAACCGGTCGGTTCGATGGTCGTCGATATCGGCGGCGGCACCACCGAAGTCGCGGTGCTTTCGCTGCGCGGTCTTGCCTACACCACCTCGGTGCGCGTGGGCGGGGACAAGATGGACGAAGCCATCGTCTCCTACGTGCGCCGCCACCACAACCTGCTGATCGGCGAATCGACCGCCGAGCGCATCAAGAAGGACTTCGGCATCGCCACCGTCCCGGCTGACGGCGTGGGCGAGACGATCCACATCAAGGGCCGCGACCTTGTAAACGGCGTGCCCAAGGAAATCACCATCACGCAGGCCAATGTCGCCGAAGCGCTGTCCGAACCGATCGGCGCGATCGTCGAAGGCGTGCGCATCGCGCTCGAGAATACAGCGCCGGAACTGGCGGCGGATATCGTCGACCAGGGCATCGTGCTGACGGGCGGCGGCGCGCTGATCCGCGGGCTCGACGATCACCTTCGTGAGGAAACGGGCCTGCCGGTCAGCGTGGCCGAAGACCCGCTTTCGTGCGTGGCGCTGGGCACTGGCCGGGCCATGGAAGATCCGATCTACCGCGGCGTGCTGATGACGGCGTAAGGCCGCTCGATGGCATGCGGCCACTTCGCTTTGGGTTCGCATAAGGAAAGGTAGCTGGATGGCGCGGCCTGCGGACCGGCGCCCGGGCTTTTCGCGCAGGGCGCAATACGGGATCTTCACCGGCTACGTCATCGCCGTGGCCGGTTTCCTTGCGGGCGCGGCGCTCCTGATCGTTAGCATCGTCAACCCGTCCGCATTCAGCTCGGTGCGCGGCGCGGCGAGCGAGATCGCGCGTCCCGCCGGTGAGGCCGGCGCGGAGACCCGGGCGGCGGGCCAGAGCGTGATCGCGGCCATCGGTGCCTATTTCCAGGCCGGCCGCCAGAACGCAGCACTCTCGCGCGAGGTGGCAGCCGCGCGCGCCAATGCCCTCACCATGCAGGCGCTGGAAGGCGAGAACCGGCGGCTGAAGGCGCTGCTCGGCATTGTCGATCCGGCGGTGAAGCCGGTGGCCGCAGCGCGCCTGATCGGCTCGACATCGGCCAGCGCGCGCCGCTTTGCCGTGCTCTCCGCAGGCGCCGCGCAAGGGGTGCGCCCGGGCCAGCCGGTGCGTTCGGCCGCAGGCCTCATCGGCCGCGTGATCGAGACCGGCCCTGGCACCGCGCGCGTGCTGCTGGTGACCGACCCCGAAAACGTCGTCCCCGTCCGCCGCGCGCGCGATGGCCTGCCCGCGTTTGTCGAGGGCAAGTCCGACGGGCGCATCGCGATTCGCCTGCTCAACATGGGGGTCAATCCGCTCAAGCTCGGCGATGTCTTCGTGACCTCGGGCTCGGGCGGGCTCTATCCGCCGGGCATTCCAGTCGCGGTTGTCACCGAGGTGCTGCACGATGGCGGCGTGGGCCACCTCGCCAGCGATCCGGCCGATGCCGATTTCGTGGTTGTCCTGCCGGTGTTCCAGCCCGTAGCCATCACCGCGCTCGGGGCCAGCCAGCAGGCCGCCGGGCCCGCGCCCGAGCCAAGCGAAGCCGGAGGCGGCACCTGATGCCGTTCCCGCGCCTGCCCGATCTGCCAAGCCTGCCGATGCGGCCGGAGGACATCGTCCCCCAGCGGATAAACCGCGCGCCCTCGCCGCTGCTCGCCTCCGGTCTGCCGTGGATTTCGGTGATGCTGGCCTCGCTGGCCGCGTTCTCGCCGGTCATTGCATCCGCGCCGCTGGTGCCGCCACTGGCGTTCATGATGTTCCTGGCCTGGCGCATGCTGCGCCCCAGCCTCCTGCCGCTCTGGGCAGGCCTCCCGCTCGGCGCGTTCGATGACCTTTACAGCGGTCAGCCCTTCGGCTGCGCGATCGTGCTATGGTCCGCCGCGATGCTGGTGATGGACACGATCGACAACCGCCTGCTGTGGCGCAGCTTCGTGCAGGATTGGGCGGTCGCGTGCCTGATGATGAGCGCCTATCTCTTGCTCTGCGCGGGCATCGCGGGCCTTGCCGCCGCCTATCCGCTGCCGCTGGTGATCGGCCCGCAACTGCTCGTGTCGCTAGCGCTCTATCCGCTGGTAACCCGGCTCGTCGCGCTGCTAGATCGCATTCGCCTGCTCCCCTTGCGCTCGGTTTGATGCGATGCGCCAGACATGGACATGGCCCTGGTCCAAGCAGACAAAGCCCCTGCCGGTTACCGGAGCGCAGCTCACCCATTCCTTTGAGCGGCGGACCTTTGTGCTGGGCATGGCGCAGGCAAGCGTCGGCCTCCTGCTCGCCGGGCGGCTCACCTGGCTCGCCGTGGCGGAAAACGCCAAGTACCGCGCGGCGTCGGAAAGCAACCGCGTCAATCTCACGCTGATCCCGCCCCGGCGCGGCTGGGTGATCGATCGCACCGGCGCGGCGCTGGCGGCCAACCGCGCGGACTTTCGCGTCGATCTGGTGCCCGACCGTGTCGTCGATGCCGATGCGACAATGGCCACGCTGTCGAAGCTTCTCGGCCTGACTGCAGACCGAGTCAGCGATATCAAGGACAAGCTGAAGAAGGCCCGCGGCTTCCAGCCGGTCGAAGTGGCCTCCAACCTTGATTGGGACAAGTTCGCCGCGGTCAGCGTGCGCCTCCCCGAACTCCCCGGCGTGATCCCGCAGCGCGGCTTCTCGCGCTATTATCCCACGGGCGCGGCGGTGGGCCATCTTGTCGGCTATGTCGGCCCGGCTTCGGCGGAAGACTACGAAAAGGAGCGCAACCCGCTGCTGATCACACCTGGCTTCAAGATCGGCAAGGATGGCCTTGAAAAGCACTTCGAGGAGCGCCTGCGCGGCGTTCCTGGTGCACGGCGGGTGGAGGCGACGGCGGGCGGGCGCGTGGTGCGCGATCTCGGCACGCGCGAGGACGTGCCCGGAAAGCCCATCCAGCTCACTATCGATGCGGGCCTTCAAGACTATGCCGCGCGGCGGATCGGGCTTGAATCCGGCTCGGTCGTGGTGATGGACTGCGCGACGGGCGACGTGCTCGCGATGGTCTCGATGCCCAGCTTCGATCCCAACAGCTTTGCCGATGGCATCGGCCGCATCGAATGGAAGATGCTGGCCGAAGACGATCACGTACCCCTGCGCAACAAGGTGCTGCGCGGGCTCTATCCGCCGGGCTCGACGGTAAAGCCGATGGTCGCACTCTCCTTCCTTGAAGCCGGGCTCGATCCCGAAGCGAGCGTTGGCTGCGCGGGGGGGCTGCGCGTGGGCAACCGCGTGTTCCACTGCTGGAACCACCGGGGGCATGGCACGACCAACATGTCGAAGGGCATCTACCAGTCGTGCGACGTCTACTTCTATCACTTTGCCCAGCAGATCGGGATGGACAAGATCGCCGCGATGGCGCGGCGGCTGGGGCTGGGGCAGGAATTCCCCATGCCCTATCCCGGCCAATCCTATGGCACGGTGCCCGATCCTGCGTGGAAGCAGCGCAAATACGGCAAGGAATGGGCGATCTATGACACCGTGAACGCCACGATCGGCCAGGGCTACATGCTGGTCAATCCGCTGCAGCAGGCGGTGATGGCCTCGCGCCTTGCCTCCGGACTGCAGCTCACCCCGCGCCTCATGATGGACCGCCATGCCCCGCAGGCGCCCTCGCTCGGCATCCGGCAGGATCACCTCGATCTGATCCACGCCGCGATGAACGAGGTCGTCAATGGGCGCGGCACGGCGGGCAAGGCGCGGCTGCCGGTGGAAGGCGTGCAGATGGCAGGCAAGACCGGCACCGCGCAGGTTGTCGGGCTCAATATCGGCAACGGCAAGGGCGGCTTGTGGAAGCACCGCGACCACGGGCACTTCATCTGTTTCGCGCCGTTCGACAAGCCGCGCTATGCCTGCGCTGTCGCCATCGAGCATGGCGGCGGATCGGGCGCGGCCTACCCCATCGCGCGCGACGTCATGACCTTCCTGTTCGACCGCGCCAAGGCGATGGAAGTGCTCGAAGGCTACGAGAAGGAATGGGGCGGCAACGTGCAGCAGCGCATGGCCGCCAAGTATAACGCCTATGCCGCCCGGTTCGGTGCAAGCGCGCCAGCTGCGCCGGACGAGGCGCAAGCGGCAGAAGCGGTCGCAGCCGACAACACCCCCGTCGCCGAACCGACCGCCGCGCAAACCGATGCGGCACCGCCCGCGCCCGAACCCGAAACCTCCCCTGCCCCGGCCGATCTTGCCGCGCCCGCCGCCGGGCCTACTCCTGCCGCCACCGCCGCGCCCGCCGCGCCGGCACCGGGAGCCTAGGGCATGCAGCGCGCCTATATCCCCGCCTTCATCGCCCGCCAGCCTTGGGGCGTGATCCTGCCGCTCTGCGCGCTAGTCACCTTCGGCGGCGCGGTGCTCTATTCGGCGGCAGGCGGGCACCTGATGCCCTGGGCGCTGCTCCACGTGGTGCGCTTCTTGGTGTTCCTCGGCATGGCGATGGTCGTCTCGCGCATTCCGCCCGCATGGTTCAAGAATGCGGCGCTGCCGTCTTATGCCCTGCTCTGCGTGCTGTTGGTGCTGGTGGAACTGATCGGCCGGGTGGGCGGCGGCAGCCAGCGGTGGCTCAATCTCGGTTTCATGCAGCTCCAGCCCTCGGAACTGATGAAGCCGGGCATCGTGCTGGTGCTGGCATGGTTCTACAGCGTGCTACCGCCTTCCGAAATCCGCACCTGGCGATCGATCGCGCCGGCGGTGGTGCTTCTGGGCCTGCCCGCAGGGCTCGTCATGCTCCAGCCCGATCTCGGCACCGGCCTTGCGATCAGCTTTGGCGCGGTGGTGATCATGTTCCTTGCCGGGCTGCCCTTGTGGCTGTTCGTCAGCGGAGCGGCCGCCATCGCGGTCGCCGCGCCGCTGGCGTTCTTCACGGTGCTGCACGATTACCAGCGGAAGCGCGTGCTGGTGTTCCTCGATCCCGAAAGCGATCCGCTGGGTTCGGGTTATCATATCACCCAGTCCAAGATCGCGATCGGCTCGGGCGGCCTGTTCGGCAAGGGCTTCGGCCAGGGCTCGCAAAGCCACCTCGATTATCTGCCCGAAGCGCACACCGACTTCGTCTTCGCCACGATGGCGGAGGAGTGGGGCATGATCGGTGGCTTCTTCGTCCTCATCGTCTTCGCGATGGTGTTGCGCTGGGGCCTCGGCGTAGCCCTGCGCGCGCCGGACCGCTTCTCACGCCTGCTTGCGGCGGGCATGGTGACAACGATCTTCTTCTATGTGTGCATCAACCTCATGATGGTCATGGGCCTTGCGCCAGTGGTGGGCATCCCCCTGCCCTTCGTCAGCCACGGCGGCTCCTCGATGATGACAAACATGCTCTGCATCGGCACTTTGATGGCCGTAGACCGCTGGTCGCGCACGCCGGGCGGAGCCATGCGATAATTTTTCGAATTTTGGGCTTGGCAGCGCGCCAGAAATCGCTAATTGGGCGCTTCCCGGTTGCCGGAAGCGGTACGGTGTGGACGCATAGCTCAGTTGGTAGAGCAGCTGACTCTTAATCAGCGGGTCCTAGGTTCGAGCCCTAGTGCGTCCACCAAATTCTCTTGTGAAATCAATATATTAATGGCCACGCGCTTCGAGATTTCCGCGGAGCCTTTGCTGCTAGGTAGCTCTCTAGGTAGCAGGCCGATAAAATCGCCCCACCGCAAAAAAGAACGCGCCTCGGGCACTGTGGACGAAACCTGCCGCGAATTGAGTTGTTGTTCCGAGCGCGCCCGCGTGAATGCCTCGGCGATTCGGTTGGCAATGAATGAAACCCTTCGCCACGACAACGTGGCGGATCAGCCGAGGCTTTCTTCGATCATCAATAGAGCGAGGAAGCCCACGAAGAACATGGCGGTGATCAAGGGGCTGTCTGGCTGCTCGTGCGCTTCAACGAGCAGTTCCTCGGTAACGAAATACAGCAATGCGATCAGTCCAAAAGCCAAGAACCCTATTATCACCTGAGTCGGGAGCAATGCGACGGGCGTATCTGCGCCTGTTTGACAGCCATGTCGAAGCCCGACGTATCGTTCGACGCGATCATTTGTCAGATGCCGCTTGGGGGATCTGTCATCATATTCTTTATGCCCTTCCCGGCGAGGAATGGCGCATACAAGCGATGCTTGATCTCGTCTTGAGCGACGACCCATGGACTTTCGAACAGGAGCGACGACAAGGTGAACTACTCGGGTAAGCCGATTGGATGAACGATTATTGGTTGGAGCAGATTTACCGGCGCTGAGCGGCCGCGCCACCAATCACGGTCATTCGCTTATGAGTTCACGGCCTAATTTTGTTTTTATTTGATGGCTGCATGCACCCGCGCCTGAAGTTGCCCAAGCGGACTGCTTCCGAGCGTCGAAGCCGCGAGCCAGCTCAATTCGAGACTTTCGGAGACAAGGCCAAACCCTGCTTTGCCCATGTCCGTAATGAGCTGCGATGCGCAGGCGGCCACCGTCGAGATGCCCGCTACGGGGCCGGGCTCGTAAGGCAGATATAACGCCTGAAAGAGCGAGCGACCACATAGCGACAATTCGACAAGCAGCGGCAGCTTGTGAACATCGAGCGCGGCACTGGCCGTCTTCATCATGGAGATGGCCGCTTCACCCTCAATAGGCGCGACGAAGGTCATCCGTGCCGCAGCACTGCCGTTACGCGATCCGAAGTGGGGAGCGCCGGGACCAGGTGCGCCGCTCATCAGGGCAATCTGCTCGCGCCAGACGGGATCATTGCCCAGCGCTGCGGGATCCAGCTTGCGGCAGCCCGCAATCTGGCCCAGGCCGCCATCGACCATCGACGCGATCAGCGCGACCGTGGCAGGGAGGCCATAATGAGCGCCGAACAGCCGCCACTCGCCACGATCCGCCGCGATGGACCCGCGCGCTGCGTCGAACGGGTTGTGCGTGATCGCGATCGTGCCCGCCAGCGTGTTGGAGAGCTTGAGCGGGCGTAGAAACTCGATCGCAGCCGCCAGCGCATCATCATCCTTCAGGTCGAAGGCAAAGGGCTGGATCGCCGGCGGCTTTCCCATCAGCCAGATGCCGATCTGCGTGGGGATCATGCCGCCCGACTGAATCGCCAGCCCGTCCGAAAACGGTCCGAGCGCGAACTTGTAGACGTTCCAGGTCCGGCTTTCCGGCATCGCGCCCATGCCCGTGCGCACCAGCGCGCCATCGGGCAGGACGAACTCGCCGCCACACTGAACCAGAGCGTGATCGGCATAAGGCGTGAAGCCCATGCCCTTCGAGAAGACGCTGCCCGCGATGGAGGCGTTCGGGTCGCGCTCGGCATCGACCATCAGCGGCAGGTCATGCTTGGCAAGATGACTCGCGAGATCCGCGAAGCTCGCACCGGCCTCGACGCGCGCGAAGGCATAGTCGAGATTAACCTCCAATATGCGGTTCATGCGCGAGAGATCGAGCACCAGACAGTCACCGTCACCGCCGAGCGAGGCCCCCACACTTGAAGCATTATAGAGGGTCATGAGGGCGAGCCCGTCCTGCCGCGCCTGTTTTACGAGGGCGGCAAGCTCATCGCCATTGCCCGGGCGCGCGAGCGCCACGATGTTAGCGCGTGCACCCGCGATGTTGCCATGGCGCGTCACGATCTGCCGCAGCGCATCCGATCCGGGCGCATCGACGTTCGCATCGCCGACGATCCGGCCAATGGCGTCGATCGAGAAATTGCTCATGGCTTGCCTCCCGCGACATGCGCCGCCAGCAGTTCGAGTTCTTCATCGGAAATCTCGGTGGGTCGAAACGGCGGCATCATGTTGAAGCCGTTGCGAACGGCATGTTTGACAAGATCCTTGTCGACGCCTTCCAGCCCGATCAGCACGGATCGATTGTCCCCGAAATCGCCCGCCATGCGCAGCGTTCCGGGGTGGCCTGGCCCGGCATCATGGCAGGCCGCGCACCAGTGCTCGTAAAGCTCCTTGCCAGTTTTCGGCCGGGTATCGGCAATCACGACTTTTTCGTCCTTGCCAGCCTTGCAGCCGGCGAGGCTGAGCAGGATCAGCGCTGCACAGGGGATGAAACCGCGCATCACTTGCCTGCCTCCCGATAGCGTTCGGGCCAGATGCCGCTCTTGCCGGGAGCGAGAATGCCCGCCGGATCAAGCCCTGCCTTGAGCCTGGCGTTGAGGCGGCCCAGCGCATGGTCATTCCATGAGAAGGTGGAGGCGACCTTGTCCATGAGATCGAGATGCGTCCGGTAGACGCCGAAATGGTCGGCGGCGGCATCGTCGATCAGTGCCTCCAACAGGTCGAGCATGCGCTCTTTCTCTGCCTCATCGTCGCGCCGAAAGGCCGGCATGAAGATATGATGCATGTCGCGCCAGCCGACGACGAACTCGCCGAAATAATCGAAACCCGCGCGGGTCGAGAGTTCGCGCACGCGATTATATTGCCGCAGCGCGAGCCTGCCATCGACAGGAACGACCGGGCCGAAGCCAACATGAGCGGCATTAGGTATCCAGGCGACCGTGCCGAACTCGGTCATGTTCGGAATGCCGCGCATCAACTTGGCACGGTAGGCAAAGGCAGCGCTGCCCTTCTTGTCGTCAGCCGAATAAAAACGCGCGCCTTTGATCGAACCGAGCGCATCCTGAATGACCGGCCATGTCGCGTCCATGACCGCCTCAGGGCCGTAAAGCGCCCCGTAGAAGTTCCAGGCACCAATGCCGAGATCGGCCATGAGCTTCTTGCGGGCGCTGTCCGGCAGGGGGCCGGCGCCGTCATGATACTGGTCCTTGCGGACCTCGACTGCGGCTTCCCAGATCAACTCGGTGCTGGTTGCCGCGTTGGGAATGATCTGCGCGAGCTTGAGCGGGCGGATCGCCTCGGTGAGCGGCTCGATGGCCGCCTCGTCCGGGAAGGTGACCATGTAGGGGCGATAGCCGGGCGGCTCGGGCATGAGCTGGACGCCCAGCCTTGTAACCACGCCGAAGTTCGACTGGGTGAAGAGGCCGTCCAACCAGGGGCCGTGCCCATAGCGATAGGTATGTTCGGCGCTCCGCCCGGGCTGGCCACCCATGCCGGTATCGACGACCGTCCCATCCGACAACACCAGTTGCATGCCGCATTGCTGTTGCAGGAAATGCTCGCCCATGGGCGTGTACCCGACGCCGCGATCGAGCAGATTGCCCACGACGCCACCCCAGCCCGGCGCCGCGCAGTCGATCCACAGCTTCGAGTCCGTCATCTGGAGATGGCGATAAAGATCCCTGTAGGAGACGCCCGGCTCCACCACGGCATAGGCATGGCGCTCATTGACCTCGATGATGCGGTTCATCCGCTTGAGGTCCAGCACCAGAGTGCCGGGCATCCGGGGCGCGGGTCCGCCATATCCGAAATTCCGGCCGGTAGAGATCGTCCAGACCGGGACGCTATGGTCCCGCGCGATCTTGAGAAGCGCCTGTATTTCTTCCACCGTACGCGGCGCCACCGCGGCCGAGGGCATGTGCGCCTCGATCGGCTTCATGGCGAAATGATCGTGATAGCCCAGGAGGCCTGTCTCGTCGGCAAAGACATAGCGGGTGCCGACAACGGAGCGCATGGCGCGCAGCGCCTCCTGGAAGGCCGTCCCTGTAAGACCCGGCGGCATGGTTGCCATATCCGTCGCAGCCCAAAGGGCATTCTGACCGACAAGGCCGAGCCCTGCCGCGAAAGCCGACCCTTGCACGAACCGGCGTCTGGTCAACATGTCTTGGTCTCTCCCCTAGCGACGGTCTTGAGCGTGACTGCTTGGTGCCAGCGGTCTATCTGGTCCTCATGGCGTTCCGCCGCGCGGCTGCCAGTGCATGGAATTCGTTCCGAGAGTGCAGGGCTCCGGAGCAAATGGCGGCCGCTGTTGCGATATCGGGCCGCAGCATCTAATTTCGGTTGGAAGTCAGGGCTTGAGTGTCCGCAAGAGAGAGGAGCCGGACAAATGGGCAATGTCAGGGAAACTGCGCCTGACCGCTGCTGGACGACGGAAGCGTTCGAGGCGCAATCAAGGATGTCGGGCTGGACGGACATTGTCTCCCGGCACATGACCGAGATGGATGTCGGCAGCGAACAACCGGAATCCTATTGCGCTTCGTGGCGGCAATTCGGCCTCGGCGCGCTCGAACTCAACTTCATCACCGCAACGCCTCAGCATATCCGGCGCACGCCAGCCATGGTGTCGCGCGGCGGTAGCGCGAGCTACGAACTGGTCTTCATGAAGCAGGGCACCATGCATGTGCGCTACAGGACCGGCGAAGAATTCATTGCAGAGAGTGATTTCGCCCTGCTGCGCAATGCCGAACCCTATGAATTCATCTGTCCGGAAAAGAGCGTTGCCCTGACTGCGCATGTGAGCGCCGACTGGGTCGGCCGGTGGTTGCCGAGCCTTGAGAGCTTTTCCGGCCTGTCGTCGGCAGTCCGGCAGGCTTGGGGTCGCCCGCTGGCCGCTATGTTTTCCACGATCGACGAGGCTGGGCTGGATGACATCGCGCTGCCGCGAGAGGTACTTGCAGACCAGATCGGCGCGCTGCTCGGGCTGATGACGGCAACGCAGGGCGATGCGCTGAAATCACAGCATCACGCGATGCTGCGGCGTATCCGGGCGCTCCTCCATGAGCGCAGCCATGAGCCTGATCTCGATCCTGGTAAACTTGCCCGGGACATTGGCATCTCGAAACGTCACCTGCACGGGTTGTTCGCCGCCGCTGGCTCAACCTTCGGCCGGGAACTGATCGAATTTCGGCTGATGTACGCGGCGCGCTATCTGCGGGACGCCCGGTATCGCGCCTTGTCGATCACCGAAATCGCCTATCAGACCGGCTTTAACGACACGAGCCATTTCGCTCGCCGCTTCAGGGGACGGTTCGGCTGCAATCCCCGCTTATTTCGTGCCGAGGCGTTCCAAGACCCATTAATTATGGCCAAAAAATAAGGGTAGCAACGAGAGCGATGGCGGAGAAGAGGCGGTGGGGCATCCCTCGATTTTTCCCCTGTGGTTTATCAAGGCGCAGTAGAATGCCCAAATAATCAACCGTCAGTTGCTACCAACCCTCTTTACCAGTTCCGAGAAGCATCAATCAGGTCCACACAATCTCATTGGGCAGTTGGCATTTGTGATGGTACGAACAATGTTAAAAAAGAAAATACTACGATAATAAAAATACCTTGCCGCAATAATTCGGTGGTGACGTGATGTCGTGGACGACCTCCGCACCAGCGTAGCTGTGCGATGATGTGGTCGTTGTAGGTCCACGTCTAGGAGTCGTTCCATGGAGCAGGAGGTTGTCACCGTCGGATTGGATCTGGCGAAGAATGTGTTTCAGGTTCACGCCATCGCTGCCGATGGCGCAGTGCTGATCCGGCGTAAGCTGCGCAGGACCGAGGTTAGTCGGTTCTTCGCGGAATTGTCGCCTTGCCTGGTCGGCATGGAAGCCTGCGCGTCGGCGCATCACTGGGCACGCGAGTTGATGGCGATTGGCCATGAGGTGCGCCTCATGCCGCCAGCCTATGTTAAGCCGTATGTGAAGCGCGGGAAGACCGATGCAGCAGATGCCGAAGCGATCTGCGAAGCGGTAACCCGGCCGACGATGCGTTTTGTCGCAGTGAAGTCGGTCGAGCAGCAAGCGGTCCTCATGCTTCACAAAAGTCGCGACCTGATGGTTCGGCAGCGCACCATGCTGATCAACGCGCTCCGCGGCCACCTAGCTGAGTACGGCATCGTGACGGGTCTCGGCGCCGGCGGCGTAGTGGCTTCCCTGAAGGCGCTGCACGAGGAGCAGGGCAGGCTTCCCGCTTACGCGCGTTCGGCCCTTCATGGCATTGCCGCTCAGCTGAGGGCCCTCGCGAGCGAGATCGATCGGCTTGAGGCGCAAATCCTTGATTGGCACCGTAACGACGAGACAAGCCGCAGGCTGGCCACGATCCCGGGGATCGGCCCGATCACAGCTTCGGCTATAGCGGCTGCGGTGCCCGACGCATCTCTGTTCCGATCAGGTCGTCAGTTCGCCGCCTGGCTTGGGCTCACACCTCGTGCGAACAGCTCGGGCGGCAAGGAGCGGCTCGGCGGAATAACCAAACAGGGTGATGGCTATCTTCGCCGGCTTCTGGTCGTCGGTTCGACTGCTGTTATGCGAATGACGCGCAAGAATCCGGCTCGCCAACCCTGGATGGCGGGCCTGCTCGAGCGCAAGCCCACGAAGATCGCAACAGTGGCGCTGGCCAACAAAACGGCACGGATTGCCTGGGCTGTGATGACGCGGAAGGAGGTCTACGCCGCCACCGCATAAGGAGATCTCCGTCACTCGATAATCGCGTGATGGGATGCGTTGGAGCAGCTTAGTAGTGATGACGAACCGGTCAGACCGGGGGTTGGTGAAACCCAGGGGGTCACAGCGCTTCGAGCGCGATGACGTGATTAGGGAGCCAGCCTGCGGACTTCATCAGGGCCAGCAGCCATGCGGTGCTGCGCGAACAGGCCGAACACATGGATGCACCCGACCGAAGTCATCAATGCCGAAAAGCTCTTGCGCCGCGGAGGTCGTCCACACATGGACCTACAACGACCACATCATCGCACAGCTACGCTGGTGCGGAGGTCGTCCACGACATCACGTCATCGTTGCTGGATGATAGGCGGGACGACCCGTCTCAGCCGGCGTTATTCCAGCGAACTCCAGCGCCTTCAAATCGAGCGCATCAATGAAGGCCTCGATTGCCCGAACCGGGTTGTCTTCCGACACGTAATCATCGAGCGAAGCTGGCAGCAAATAGTCCTGCCGACGGTCTTCCCCTTGGACGAAACGAGCCATTCCAAAGCCTCCCGAAACGCGAGAGAACCATAGCATATTCGGGCGTTTTTACACAGCCTCGGGACATTCCTGCCGTTCCGTTGCCATACGTGCAACGACAAGATCTTCACCAAAACCTGACACCCAGATTTTGTCCTAGGTCCTTGCAGAGCAGCTGCAACTGAACCAATTCAGGTCGCACATCTTAGAGTTGGGTCGAGGTCAATGAAGCAATCGCCCCGGCACCGGCTCAAGCATCCTGGCTCTGCATCAGCCGAGTGAAGATCGTGATGGCCTTGTCCGCCGTTGTGGGCATGGGCCGCGTGGCCGGATTCCTGTTGATGATCTTCTGCTGCGCTTCGATCATCACTTTGTCCTCGTGGAACGCCATGCCGGCAACGTCAATCATGGCCTGCGCCATCGCCTCATCACCGTGCTCGGATGCCGGTCCCCACGAATAGTAGTAGCTCGTCGTTGTCTCGGAGGTCGGAGTCACAGCTTGACTGGTGAAGTTGGCAAACAAGGTGGGCAGATCGGCCGGCGGTGGGCCATTGCCGTATGCGTCTGCGGTGCCGGGCGGGAACATCGCAGTATAGAGCAGGAATACCCCGGGCAGAACGAAATCGTAGCTTGTCCAGATATCGACGCGATCATGCTCAGCCGCCTTGCTGAGCGGAGGCACAGGCGGCGTATTGCTGATCCAGCGCGAAGAACGCACGCCTTCGGGAATCACCTCAACCTTGGGCCGGCTTTGCGCCCAGGCAGGTCCCGCCCCAAAGCTGTTGGCGTGGACATAGGCAAGGTGCGTCAAGTCAAGCAGGTTGTCGTTGATCAGTTCGTAGTGCGCTTCGTAGTGTAGTTCGCCGGTCTTGAGCACCCAAGCGGGATCGTCGAGCGCTTTTGACTTGGCAATTCGCGAGGGATCCGCCTTGGCCGGATCACCCATCCACACCCAGATCCAGTTGTTGCGTTCGACTACTGGATAGGTACGCACGCAGGCGTTGGACGGGATCATGTCCTGGCCCGGAATCTCCTTGCAGCGACCCGCGCTGTCGAACAGGAGACCATGGTACATGCAGCGCAGATGATCGCCCTCGATGCGGCCGAGTGACAGGGGTGCCAACCGGTGAACACAGCGGTCCTCCATCGCGACCATGGTGCCGTCAGACTTGCGCCAAAGCACGACCGGATCGCCCAGCAACTGCCGCTGCACCGGCGCATCGGCCGCAAAGTCATGGCTCCAGCCAGCAACGTACCAGCAGTTCCGGATCAGCATACTCCATCATCCTTGCACTTGCCTTGCTGCAAACTAGTGCCCGGGTGCCCAAGGGAGGCGGGCACCCGGGCGAGGCAATGGCAGATCGCTTTCCTGCCACCACCCCTCTTCTGATCTGGCCAGATCAGAACTTGACGCCGACCTTGGCGTACCACTCGGCCGGGCGGCTCCACGTGCCATAGATCTGACCACCGGCGATCTGTGCCTGGCCGGTCACGATGTAGCGCGTGTTGGTAATGTTGGTGGCGCCGGCGGTCAGATCCCAGTTCCCCGAAGGAGACTCGTAGGTGACGCTGGCATTCAGAATGTCTAGGCCCGGGCGACGGATGAGATAGGTGCGCTCGGTATCGTTCCACAACGAGGACGTGCGGGTGTAGTCAGCCAGCAGAATGATTGAACCCTTGCCGCCGAGATCGAGCTTGTAGCGCGGCGTCAGGTTGAACTTCCATTTCGGCGTTTTGGGCAGATAGCCGCCAACCACGGTACCGGCCTGGAACGGATTGGCTGCAACGACCGCTTGCGGCAGCAGGCTGGTGTAGTGCGCATCGGTATAGCCCACCGACGCATTGATCGTCAGACCCCGCATCGGCGCGATCACGGCCTCGGCTTCGAAGCCCTTGATCCGCGCATCGCCGGCGTTCTGCACAGTCGGGCTGACGCCCTGCTGGAAGTTCAGCTGGATACCGTCGTACTTCGTGGTGAAGGCAGCAAGATTAAGCTGCAGGCGGCGGTCAAGCAGCGTCGACTTGACGCCCACTTCGAAGCTCTCGGCCTTTTCCTCGTCGAAGTCCGGCGCAAAAGGCAGCGGGTTGGACAGGCGGGTCGTCCACCCTCCGGTCTTGTAACCGCGCGACCAGGAACCGTAGACCATCACGTCGTTGGTGGGATGGAGCTGGATGCCCACCTTGGGCGCGAAGTTGTTGAACTTCTTCTTTTGCGTTCCGCCGACATAGTAGCGCAGCGGTTCGCCCGGGACCGGGAACCCGAGAATGGATTGGCAGGGATCGCCATAGACGGGGCAGTTGAACAGCTTGTAGTTGAAGCCGTTGGCATCGGTCTGACGGCCGATGAAATCCTTGTCCTCGTGGGTATAGCGGCCACCGACGGTAATGCCGATCAGGTCATTGATCCGCCAGTCGACCTGGCCGAACGCGGCGTAGTTCTTTGTCTTGAGGTCGTTCGGACCGATGATCTGCAGCAGGCCTTCGGAGAAGGTCACGAAGTCGCGCATCTTGCCTTCTTCGTGGAAGAAATAGCCGCCGAGGACGAAGTTGAGCTTCTTGTCGAGCGCACTGCCAATGATCTGGATTTCCTGGCTGAACTGGTTCTGCGTCAGCGAGAACGACGGCTCGAGGATCGCCAGCGGCGAGTTGTCGAGGTCAAGGCCCGACGCCCAGGTGATGTTGCGGTAGCCGGTGATCGACTTGATCGCGACCGTGTCGGTCAGGTCGTAATCGATCACGCCGTTGAAGCCATAGACCTTCATGTTGGAGAAGCTGTTGCCCGTGGCGTAGCTTGTGTCCTTTTCGGCCGAGATCCAGCGGTTGTCGTAAGGCAGGCGGTTGTTGTTCGGATCACCGTCCACGTTCACGCTCGCAAGCGGCGGGAGGTTGGCTGCCGCGTTCAGCGGCGTTCCGCGAACACCGCAAAGAGCGCCGGCGTTGCGCGCGGCAATCTGGTCGGGCGTGGCCCTGATGCAGAAATTGTAGAGGCCCGCGAACAGGAAGCCGGACGAACCCGTCACAACGTCAAGCGCGGTGCCGGGAATGTTGTTCGCCGCAAGACCGGCGAACGGACCGGGTACGCCTGAGGTAACCGCGAGAACGGAGTTGGCCATCGAAGACTGGTCGATCTTCATGTAGTCGCCGCCGAGCGTGACCTTGAGCCGGTCGCTCGCTTCCCACAGCAGCTTGCCGCGGATGGTCCACTCGTGCTGGCCGCCTTCACGATCGGAGGTCTTGTAGCCGCTCGCCGGAAGCGAACCGAACCGATCGGTCACGTAAGGCGTGGCCGATGGATAGGGAATGCGCTTCTGGTAGCCGTCGCGGTTCTTGAACGAGAAGGTCACCGAGCTCTTGAGCGTGTCCGAGATGGGCAGGTCCATGTAGCCCTTGGCGTCGAAGCGATTGTAGCGCCCCGCGGTGATGTTGCCTTCGAACGCGGGCTTGTCGCCAGGCTTGCGGGTCACAACGCTGATCGCGCCGCCGATCGTGTTGCGCCCGAAAAGGGTGCCTTGCGGCCCCTTGAGGACTTCGATGCGCTCGACATCGGGCAGGTCGAGGTTCGCGCCCACTGTGCGGGCAAGATAGACGCCGTCCAGATAGATGCCGACACCCGGATCGATGTTCATCGCAAAATCGTTGGCACCGATGCCGCGAATGAAGGCCGAGAGCACTGAAGTGGAGCCGGAAAATGGCGTACCGGCATCGAGCGTGACGTTTGGTGCCGCGTTGGACAGCTGCGCAACATCGCCGACTGCGCGCTCCTTCAGCGTGTTGGCGCTGAAGGCCGAAATAGCGATCGGCACGTTCTGCACGTTCTCCGCGCGCTTCTGTGCCGTGACCACGATTTCCTGGATGGCACCGTTATCGGCGCTCGCCTCTGCCACCTGAGCCCCGGCTGCTTGAGCCTGCGCCATTGCCGGAACCGCAAGCGCAATGATACTGACCGCTGTCGCGAGACGCATGAACCTTCTCCCTCACCGCATCCTTGATGGATGTCAGCCTTGCAATAATGCTAAGGCAGGCTCAGGCATGCTCGACACGTGCCGGAGTGCACAAACACCATGGTGAAACGTGCACAAAGGCGTTCTTCACACTTGTTGCGATCGTGCTAGGCATTGTGAAAGAGAAGCATCTCTGAGGGGGGATCACTCATGCAGGAACTGCTGCGGATCACCACAACGGACGCACCGATCGGCCAGCGTCACCGCTACTGGACAAGCCAGGTCGTAGCGCACCTTTCCACCATGGAAATCGACGTCAAACGCAAGATCGACTTCAGCGCCAGCATCGCGATCCGCTCGCTTGGCCCGGCACGCATCGCTCTCGTGGACGCCGAATACCAATCGGTCCACCACCGCGCGGACGGTCACGATGACCGTCTGCAACTCAGCCTTGTCACCCATGGCAGCATAGAAGTTCGCCGTTTCGGCCAGATGGTCACGCTCGGCGAAGGAGACTGGTGCCTGCTCGATGAGCGGGAGAACTATTCATTCGAAACGTCCGCGCGCTGCTCGTGCATTGTCCTCCAGATGCCCGGCCAATGGGCGCGGCGGCTCATTCCGGATCCGGGCGGCCCGCTGATCGCCAGCAAGGACTGCGATCCCCAGTGGCAGGGAGCGCTGGCCATGGGTCTCAGAGCCGTCGGCGGACAGACCATGCGCCAGATGCCCGCAGACGACACGTTCGTTGCCGAGCAACTCGGCAATCTCATGGCACTTGCGATCGGCTCGCAAACCTTCACCATGGAAGGGCGGCACCGCGGTGCGCTGATGCGTTCGATCCGGCAGTCCTTCCTCCAGCGGCACAGCGAAAGCGGACTTTCGGCGCACGACATCGCGGCGCAGAACCGCATTTCATTGCGTTATCTGCACAAGCTTTTTGCCGAGAATGACACGACGTTCAGTCATGAATTGTCCGGCGTTCGCCTCGCGAGCGCCAAGCGCATGCTGGGGGACCCCCGCTATGCCCGTGTCCAACTGGCTGAAATCGCGGCGATGACGGGATTTGCGACGCCAGAAGTGTTTACGCGGCACTTCAAGTCCCGGGAAGGCGTCACGCCAAGAACCTACCGGGCTATGCGCAACTGAACATTGGGTGAAACTGGCCATTTTTGCAGACGAAAGCCGCCGTCGGACGCTTCCCCGTTTTTGCGTAATGTTCAAATTGCCAACGTGTAAGATTGATGTGTAACGGTGCGCCTGCGTAAGGAGTACCGCATTTGGTTGACTTGAGGTCCGACAAGGCACACCGGCTCGAACAGGGCCGTCAGCGGAGAGCGAAGACACGCGCCAAGGTAATCGCGGCGGCATTCGAACTGTTCGGCGAGGAAGACGGGCTCTACACGCGCATCGAGGATGTTGCGGCGCGTGCCGGGATCACCCGGGCCACGTTCTACGACCACTTCTCCGGCATGGCGGAATTGCGCGAGGCCGTGACCTACGAAGTGACGCATGACTTCCTGACGGCGGTGACCCGGACCGTTTCGCAGCTGAACGATCCGCGCGAACGCGCCTCGGCCGCGATCCGCTTCTATCTGCACCGGGTGCGCGATGTGCCAGGCTGGGGGCGTTCGATGCTCAGTCTCAGCGCTGATGGGATCATCTTCGGTGCGGAGACCTTCCGGCAAGCTGAAGTGACGGTGCAGGAAGCCATGGCGGCCGGACAACTTGCCATTACCGAGAGCACACTTGGACGCGATGCCATTCTGGGAACAACCATAGCGGCAGTTTCGACCATGCTGCGCGAGCGTAAGAGCGCGGACTACCCGGAGGAAATCGTCGCCATGATCCTGCGCGGGCTTGGGGTCAGCCCTGCAGACGCTGCTGAGATTGCGCGCCGCCCGCTTCCCTCGCTCCTTCTGGCGGAACCACCAAATCAAACTTGACGTTTCGCAAGATTGAATTTAGCCCTCACTCAATCAGACGCTATGTCCGATTCAATCGACATGGTTGCCCCGGTCACAGAAACCGGAGGATAGGGAGAGGCTGGATGAGATCCACGAAGTCGTTGCGGCAACTCTGCCGTGTTGCGCCCGTCATGCTGGGGCTTTGTGTGATACCTGCAGGAGGGGCCTTCGCTGGTGTGGCCAGCCCGCCCCGCCCGCCCGAGGCGATCTACGCCAAGACCTGCGGCTATTGCCACGGCGCGCGCGTCGGCCCGATCATTCGCGGCCGCAAGCTTCCGGTGGAGGTGATCACCACCTACGTCCGCAGCGGCCCGCGCGCGATGCCGGCGTTCCGCCCCACCGAAATCAGCAATGCCGAACTCGCCGCGCTGGCGAAGTGGATCAATGCCACGAAGGCGGACCCGAAGGAGATCGGCGAATGACCGGTATCAGCCGCCGCGATCTGATCCGCACCGGCGCGGTGGGCGCCGCGCTCGCCGGTGCCCGCGCCTTCGCCTCGCCGCTCGACGGCCCGCGCCAGCTGCCCGCTCACCTCGATGCCGGGGCCTTTGCCGCCGCGGTCAAGGAACTGCGCGCGGTGGTGGGCGATGACTGGGTCTTTGCCGACCCCGAGAGCACCCTGCCCTATGCCAAGAGCTTCACCCCCGATCCGCGCCACGAACACATGCCCTCGGGCGCGGTAGCCCCGGCCTCGGTGGAGGAAGTGCAGGCCATCCTGAAGATCGCCAACCGCTACAAGCTGCCGCTGTGGACCGTCTCCACCGGCAAGAACATGGGTTATGGCTGCGCCACGCCGGCGAGCAGCGGGCAGATGATCCTCGACATGAAGCGGATGAACCGCATCATCGCGATCGACCCCGAGCTTGGCACCGCGCTGGTCGAGCCCGGCGTGACCTATCAGGACCTCCACGACTACCTGACGACAAACAACTTGCCCTACTGGATCGACGTGCCGACCGTGGGCCCGATCGTCTCGCCGCTGGGCAACACGCTGGAGCGCGGGGTCGGCTATACCCCCTATGGCGACCACTTCTTCATGCAATGCGGCATGGAAGTGGTGCTGGCGGATGGCACTCTGGTGCGCACCGGCATGGGCAGTGTGAAGAACTCCACGACCTGGCAGGCGTTCAAGTGGGGTTACGGGCCCTATCTCGACGGCATCTTCACGCAGTCCAACTTCGGCGTCGTGACCAAGCTCGGCTTCTGGCTGATGCCGAAACCGCCTGCGTTCAAGCCGTTCATGGTGCGCCACAATGAAATGTCGGACGTCGCCAAGATCGTCGACGCGATGCGGCCCTTCCGCATGAATAACCTCATCCCCAATGTCGTGCTGATGATGGGCGCGGCCTACCAGATCGCGATGTTCCACCGCCGCGAGGAGCTGTGGGACAAGCCCGAGAGCATTCCGGAGGAAGTCGTCCGCGACTTTGCGAAGCAGCACGGCCTCGGCATGTGGAACACCTACTTCGCGCTCTACGGCACGGACGAGATCATTGCCGCGATCGAGCCGATCATACGCCGCGCGTTCGAGGCTTCGGGCGGCGAAGTGCTGACCGAGGCCGAGATGGGCGGCAACAAGTGGTTCCATCATCACAAGAACCTGATGAGCGGGCAGCTCACGCTCGAGGAAAAGGGCATCATGCGCTGGCGGGGCGGCGGCATGGTGTGCTTCGCCCCGGTGGCGCCGGCCAAGGGCGTGGAGACCCAGCAGCAGACCGAACTCGCGAAGGAAATCCTCGGGCGTTACGGGTTCGACTACTCCGTCGCCTACGCCATCGGCGGGCGCGAGCTGCACCACCTGATCTTCATCCAGTACGACAAGGACAATCCGGTCGAGGAGAAGAAGGCCGACGACTGCATCCGCGAGATGATCACCCGCTTCGGCGCGCGCGGCTGGGCGAGCTACCGCACCGGCGTCAACACGATGGACCTCGTCGCGCAGCAATATGGCGAGGCGAACCGCGCGCTCAATGCGCGGATCAAGCAGGCGCTCGATCCCAACCACATCCTCTCGCCCGGCAAGCAGGGCATCGCCTGAAATGGCCCAGCCTTCCAGCCGGATCGATCTGTTCGGCGATGCCGTGCTGGCCGATCCCTGGCCCACTTACCGCGCGCTGAGGGACATGGGTTCAGCCGTCTGGCTGGAGCAGGCCGGCGTCTGTTTCATCGGCCGCTACGCCGACGTGCGGCGCGCGCTGAATGACTGGCAGGTCTTCTCCTCGGCGCAAGGGATCGGCTTCAACCCGATGATCAATGCCGCCTGGGAGGAAGCGCTGATCTGTCAGGACCCGCCGGTCCACACCGCGCGGCGCAAGCTCATGATGGAGGCGCTGGGGCCGGCGGCACTGAGACCCGTCGCCGAAACCATCGAACAGCGCGCGGATGCGCTGGCCGAGCGGGTCGCTGCGATGGGCACGTTCGATGGCGTGGCCAACTTTGCGCATGACCTGCCCATCGGCGTGGTGATGGACCTGATCGGCTGGCCACACGATGTGCGCCCTCGCCTGCTCGATCTCGCATCGGGTTCGTGGAACGCGGCAGGCCCCGCCAACGCGCGGATGGAGCAGGGGCTGACCGGCCTGCAGGACATGATGGGCCTGCTCACCACGCTCTACGACGAGGAGCGCGTGCTCCCCGGCGGTTTTGCGGCAGGCTTGATCGCGGCCTCGCACCGCGGCGAGATCACCCGCGAGACGGCCATCGGCATGCTGGCGGGCTATGTCGTTGCCGCGTTCGAGACGACGATCAGCGCCATGGCGGCCGGTCTCTACCTGTTTGCAACGAACCCAGACCAATGGGCCCTGCTGCGCACCGATCCGGGCCTTGCGACAGCTGCCGCCAACGAGATCGTGCGGATGGAAACACCGCTCCAGAACTTCGCGCGGGTGACGACCCGCGATGCCGAGCTATCCGATGGCAGCATTGTGCCTGCGGGCACGCGCGTTGTCGTCTCCTACGCCAGCGCCAATCGCGACGAGCGCCAGTTCGACGCGCCTGATACCTTCCGCATCGACCGGCGCGAGAAGCAAAACCTCGGCTTCGGGCACGGGCCGCACGGCTGCGCCGGGCAGGCGCTGGCGCGGATGGAACTGACAGCGGTGTTTGTCGCGCTGGCCCGGCGGATCGAGCGGTTGGAGCTGGCTGGTACACCACAGCGCATGCTCAACAACATTTCGCGGGCGTTCTCACACGTGCCGCTGCGGGCCATTTGCGACTAACCTGCGCCAACGGCACGCGGCAAAGCAGTGGGTAGCCCCCAAGCGGCCACAGTAAGCCATTTATGGTCGGAGGAGGGATCTAGAAATTATCGCTATATAACTGATTTTAATATTATTTATTCTGCGCGAGGTGCAAATACCCCCAATAATACCCCCTGATTTCCGATCTGCGACAGCCTGTTTCGACAATCGGACCAACTGAGATTGGGCAGCCGAACTGGAGTGCAGTCCTGATTGGATCTCTGCAGAGGTAGAGGTTCCTCTTATCTACACCGAACAGCACAATTCTGAGCGATTGGCTTCTTTATGGCGGCATGGGAGCAAGTTCGGCAAACGAGGATCGTGCCTGCGTCGTTTCGGCGCTTCAATGTACAAGCGGTACAGATGGTGCAAACGACAAAGTCAATCGCAACAGACGCCCTCTGGTTGACCGCAGCTCTCAACCCCGGCAGTGCAAACGACTGTGCCCCCCAAGAGGCCAAATTGGTGCCTTGGGAGGGTGCGCCTGCGGACCAACTAACCGATGAGCCGGATGCCTAGCAAAGATCAGACCGCAATGCCGGAAGTCAATCCGATCAAGGCCGAGATCGACGAGATCAAGCGCCGACGGATCCTCGACGAGGCCGTGCGGCAGTTCTTCGAGAGAGGCTACGAGGCAACGTCGCTGGAATCCATCGCCGAGGGGCTCGGCGTAACCAAGCAGTTCATCTATTCGCGCTTTCGGAACAAGGCAGAACTGCTGGTTCACGTGTGCAAGGCGGGCGCCACCGCGGCGGACGAAACAGTTGCATTCAGTGCCTCGCTCGAGGGCGACCCTGCAACGCGTCTGGCGCAGATCATCCGCTATTTTGTTCAGCTGCAGATTGAGCACCGGCGCGAAGTCGCCCTTTATTTTCGCGAGGCGAAGAGCCTGCCGGCCGACGAAAGCCAAGCTATCGACGGCTCAAAGCAGCACTTCCACCGCATGTTGCGCACGCTGCTGAAAGAAGGTTCCGCAAGCGGCCAGTTCGAGATTGCGGATCCTTCGCTGGCCGCGTCGGCACTCGGCGGGATGGCATCATGGGCATTCACATGGTTCCAGCCGGAGGGGCGCTGGGATGCCGAATCGGTCGCTCAGGAGATCGCTCTCCTCGCACTAAGGACCGTCGGGGTGCGCGATCCGGCAACTTACCTCAGCGGTCCTGCCGACTGATCTGCGGGCGCAAGTCAGGCTGGCAAGCCAAACCGACCGAACCGCGTTATTCCATTTCTTCAGCATGATGGGATCGGACCTCGCACTGCGCATGGCTCGCTCGCGTGCGACCCTGCGCCGCTTCATGGGCATTCTCACTCATAATATTCTTGACAGAATATATATATTCGTTTGAGTATATTTGGGATCCGAGGGCATCGCCCGGCGGCGCAATGCAGAGGTATCCCCATGGTGATTGGCGAACTGAAGCCCGACTTCGACGCGGTTGTGATCGGCGCCGGCGTAACCGGAATTTACCAGACCCACCTGCTCGAACAGAGTGGCCTTTCCGTTTGCGGGATCGAGGCGGGAGCAGATGTCGGCGGCACCTGGTTCTGGAACCGTTATCCCGGTTGCCGGCTCGATACCGAGAGCTACGCCTACGGCTACTTCGCGCTGAAAGGCATCATCCCCGATTGGGAATGGCAGGAGCGGTTCGCCTCCCAGCCCGAGATGCTGCGCTATGCCAATAGCGCCGCTGACGCGATGGACGTCCGAAAGCTATACCGCTTCAACACCAAGGTGGTCGCTGCGCACTATCAAGAGGCATCCAATGTCTGGGAAATCACGCTCGATAGCGGTGACATCCTGACCTGCCGCCACCTTATCTCCGCGACTGGCCCACTTTCGGCAACGCGGATGCCCGACATCGCAGGCATCGACACATTCAAGGGCGAAGCCTTCCATTCGTCGCGGTGGCCGGTCGACGAGGACGGGCTGCCGCGTGACATCGATTTCACCGGCAAGCGCGTTGGGATCATCGGGACAGGCGCGACCGGGGTTCAGATCATTCCGATCGTGGCCGAGAGCGCCGGCGAATTGCTCGTGTTCCAGCGCTCGCCGAACTGGTGCACGCCGCTCGGCAACACGCCGATTAGCAAGGACGAGATGGCCGTCATCCGCAAACGCTATCCCAATATTCTGGAATACGTGAAGGTGACCGACACCGCTTTCCCGTATCACCGCGATCACCGCAAGGCGATCGACGTGCCCGCCGAGGAACGCGAGGCCTTCTTCGAACAACTCTACAACCAGCCCGGCTACGGCATCTGGCTGAGCGGCTTCCGCGATTTGCTGGTCAACAAGGAATCCAACAAATTCCTCGCCGACTTCGTTGCCGGAAAAATCCGTCAGCGGGTCAAGGACCAACGTGTTGCCGAAAAACTGATCCCGACCGATCACCCGTTCGGCGGCAAGCGGGTGCCGATGGAGACCAACTACTACGAGGCATATAACAAGGCCAACGTCCACCTGATCGATATCCGCGAGGCCCCGATCGTGGAGATTGCCGAGACGGGTATCCGCACCGCCGATGCGTTCCACGAACTCGATGTGATCATCTTCGCAACCGGGTTCGATGCCGTGACCGGCTCACTCGACCGGATCGATATTCGCGGCAAGGGCGGCAAGCGGCTCAAGGACGCCTGGGCCGATGGCCCGACCACGTTCCTCGGCCTTCAGGCGCGCGGCTTTCCCAATTTCTACACGCTGGTCGGCCCGCATAACGGTTCGGCATTCTGCAATGTCGGGGTTTGCGGCGGCCTGCAGGCGGAATGGGTGACGCAAATGCTGGTATACCTCACCGCCAAAGGCCTCAGCTTTGCTGAGCCTACGCAAGCTGCGGAGGACGAGTGGACCGAATCCATTTACCGCGATTTCTCGCGGACCCTGCTGGCCGAAGCCAACGCCTGGTGGGTCAAGACGACCACGAAACCCGACGGCACGGTTGTACGCCGAACGCTGGTCCATGTCGGCGGTGGCCCCGAATATCGCAAGCGCTGCGAGCAAGTGGCATACCACGACTACGAAGGCTTTGAGCTGGCCTGACGCCAATCAACATTACCGTTGACAGGCCCATTGACGCGCTTCATTCATGGCTCCAACAAGCTATTACGCGGGGGAGTTTCGTCTTGATATTCAGCGAGTGGTCCGAGGTTTCGCCGCTGGCGGACCTGCTCATCCGCAGTGCGGCGCGTTATCCCGACCGCCGGGCACTTGTCATGCCTGGTCTCACCCTCACCTATGCAGAGCTGCGCGACGCCTCCATCGAAATTGCGCGCGGTATCATCGGGCTGGGTCTCGGCCAGCGCGCGCATGTCGGCATTCTTGCAAACAACAGCCGCGAACTTGTTACGGCGGTGTTCGGTGCTGCGCTGGCCAATTGTGTGGCCGTCCCGCTCAACGCCCGCCACAAGAGCCGCGAACTCGGCTTCATCATCGAGAATGCCGATCTTGCGCTGATCCTCACGACAGCAGCAGACACCCGTTTCGTCGACTTCCGCGCTGTGCTTTCAGAAGCGCTACCCTCGCTGGGTAGCAGTGCTCCCGGCGCCCCTCTCGCGCTGACTGAAGCTCCGCTGCTTCGCGGTATCGTCGTGCTCGAAGGCCATGCGCCAGCTGGCTTCCTTTCGCGCGCAGACATCGCAGAGGCCGCTCAGTCTGTACCTGTCAGTGCAGTGGATGCCGCCCGCCGAGCGACCCGGCTGCGCGACACCGCGCTGATCATCTATACCTCAGGCACCACCGCCAATCCCAAAGGGTGCCTGCTCAGCCACGAAGCCGTGACGCGCGGTCCGGTCGAACGCGCCAGCAGCCGGTTCCGCGCCCGCGAACACGATGTGACGTGGGGCGGTGGGCCACTCTTTCATATCGGGTCACTCGCCCCCTTCATCGGGGTGATCGGCACCGGCGGGACTTATGTCACCGACGTTGTCTTCGATGCCGGCAAGGCGCTCGATCTGATGGAACAAGAGCAGGTCAGCGTGGCATGGCCATGGTTCCCGGCCATCCTGCAGCCCTTGCTGGATCATCCTGCGTTCGATCCGGCCCGCCTTGCCGCCTTGCGCAAGGTCTTGCTGATCGCACCGCCAGCGCTGGTAAACCGCGTCCAGCACACCTTCCCCGAGGCCGAGTTCATGCAGGCCTGCGGCATGACCGAAACCGCTGGGATCTTCGCGCTTTGCGCCCCTGATGAGACCCCCGAGCAGCGTGCCGTGAGCCAAGGCAAGCCAGTGCCCGGTATTTCGGTCAAGATCATCGAACTCGAAAGCGGCGAAGAAGCGGCACCCGACGTCGTCGGTGAAATCCTTGTCCGCGGCTACTGCGTGATGGAGGGCTACTACCGCTCTCCCGAGAAGACTGCCGAGGCGCTCGACAACGAAGGCTGGCTCCATACTGGCGATCTCTACGCACGCGCTGCGGATGGCCAGCTGACCTTCCACGGCCGCGCCAAGGACATGCTCAAAGTCGGTGGTGAGAACGTCGCAGCGATCGAGGTCGAGGCCTATCTGTGCAGCCATCCGGCGGTCAAGCTCGCCGAAGTGGTGGGTCGCCCCGATCCGCGGCTTGATGAGGTGCCCGTGGCGTTCATCGAATTGAGGCCTGGTCAGTCGGCAACCGAGGAGGAACTCATCGGCTTTTGCCAGGGCCGGATCGCGAGCTACAAGGTGCCTCGCGCGGTGTTCTTCATGAACGACGGAGAATGGCCGATGTCGGCAACCAAGGTCGACAAGCGGGCACTGCGCGCCCGGCTTTGATCAGCGTTTCTCCATCCCGCTGAAAAAGATCTCGCAGAACGCATTCGAAACTTCCGCCGCGGAATGCGTACCGCCCGGCTGATACCAGCGATGAGTCCAGTTCAGCATGCCGAACACCGCATTCGCCGCCACTGAAACCGCGATGTCGTCCCGCATCTGCCCGGTGCGGATCAAGTCGCTGATCAGGCTCAGCACGATCCGCTCGAATGTCCGGGTCTTTGCCACGATCCGCTGCGCCCAGGCACTCTTTTCGCTCGTGACCCGGCTCATTTCTTCCTGGATGTAGACGTACATGTGTGGATAGTACTGGTCATAGGCAGACATCAGCTGGGTAATGACCGCCCGCAGCTTGTCGCGGGTTTCCAGCTTCTCGTCTTCGAAAATGGCCTCACACGCCGCAATGTTCGCTTCCACGCCGACGCGCAGGCACTCGCGGAAGAGCTCTTCCTTGCTGCCGAAGTAGTAATAAACCGTCGCACGATCGAGACCTGCCTTGTGGCCGATCTCGGCAAGGGTCGTCGCCTTGAATCCGTGGGTCTTGAATTGACGGCCGGCAATTTCGACCAGTTCAGCACGCTTGGCCAGATAATCTGCGCTGCCTTCTTCCAGCGCAGACTGCCGCCGCTTCGAAATATTGCTCGCTATTGCCATGGGGCGAGGCCTATCCACCTCAGGCCTTGATGACAAGGCCGGTTTCATGACGGCACCAGGCGCCAAGTCAGGCACCGACGATGGCTCTGCGGTCGATGATCTCAAGGCCAAATCCTTCCAATGCCGCCATCTTGCGGGTGCTTGAGGTAAGCAGGACCATCCGCCCGACCCCCAGATCCTTCAGGATCTGCGCGCCGATGCCATAGTCCCGCTCGCTGGAAAGGCGGGCATACTCACTGCGGCCGCCCAGAACACGGCGCGAGATCGACGCACGATCCGGATCCTGCACGAACACTGCTACAGCCGGACCGTCATGCGCTGCCATCTGGCGCAGTGCAGCCGGGACATAGTCCGGATGCGCATTGCGATAGCCGAGCAGGTCAGCCGTGAGGTCAAACTGGTGAACCCGGACCAGCGTGTCACGGTCCGGCCGGATATCGCCGCGTACCAGCGCGACGTGCTCTCCGTTGTCAACCAGATCGCGGTACACGTGGATCGTGAAGCTGTCTCCATAGTGGCTGTCGAAGGGACCACTGGCGACGCATTCGACAAGGGTCTCCGTGCGCCGCCGCCACGCGATCAGATCTGCGATCGTGCCGATCTTCAACCCGTGTTCCTCTGCAAACGGAATGAGATCGGGAAGGCGCGCCATGGTCCCGTCGGCGTTCATGACCTCGCAGATCACGCCGGCCGGGATCAGCCCGGCGAGGCGGGAAATATCGACTGCCGCTTCGGTGTGCCCGGCACGTACCAGAACACCGCCATCACGAGCTACCAGCGGAAAGACATGGCCTGGCGACACCAGGTCGCGCGGCCCGCAATGCGCGTTGATGGCAACGGAAATCGTCCGGGCGCGATCGAACGCGGAAATCCCCGTCGTCACACCTTCGCGCGCCTCGATCGAGACGGTGAACGCAGTCCCGTGGCCAGAGCGGTTGTCGCTCGACATCAGCGAAAGTTCCAGCTCGCGTGCGCGCTGGGCAGTGATCGCAAGGCAGATCAGACCGCGCGCGTGGATCGCCATCTGGTTGATCCGCTCGGGCGTCGCAAATTGCGCAGGAACAATGATGTCCCCTTCGTTTTCACGGTCATCGGCATCGACCAGAATGAAGGGCCGGCCGTTGCGCGCCTCGTCGATGATCTCGTCGGTCGTGGCAATCGTCGTCACGTCAGGCTCCTACTGTGATGCGGCTTCAGGCACGCCGCGAAGCGGGGGAAGCCCACTGGTCATATCGCGAACATAGCCTGTGTTGTCGTATGCGGTAGCGAATGCGGCGCCACTGAAGCTGTAGCAAGCCCCGCGCCGCGAAGGTTCCTCGGCCACGCGGCGCGGGCTCGGTCCGTCAACAATATAGGCTCGGCCGCGGGCCACGAAGACCGCCATCTGGGCCATCCGCCACAGGTCAGCCTCACCGGGTGGCAAAGTTGCGTCAGCCCAGCGGGTGAACCCGCCGAACAGGCCTTGCCCGCGATATTCGGCCGGTTCCACGATGGCCTCGTGTTCCAACACCCACACCAGCGCCGGTGCCCCGTCCAGATCGAGAGCCAGATGCTGAACGCCGTCGGCATCCCGGTCCGTCAGCGCAATCTCGACCGTCTCGCCGCGCTCACCCCGTACCAGCCAAGCGAGGCCCAGCCGCGCGAGCTCGACAAGGTGCGTGCATTGCCCGCCACGTTCCTCAGAAGACAGAGCCATCGCACTGGCGGAAGCCGAGCGACCGATCAACTCGCGCAGGGCCACCACCGCGCCGGGACAGCTTGTCTTGGGAAACCGGTCCATGCGGGCAACGACGTTGGATATGATGCCGCCCTCGACAGTCAGGGCAACCCGCATGTCATGGTAATCGTCGAGCAGCGCCACATCGATCCCATGCGTGCGGCGCAAGAAGGTGATCCGGCGTCGGTAGACTCCAGTCCCGTAATCGGGATTGGGCGGGTAGTGGATGAGGTTGGCAGACATGTGCCGTCAGCTTGCGGCGGCGAAACGACCGTACGCACCCTTGAAAAACAGCAGCGGCCCCGCAGCCCGCTCGACTGCGAGAGACTCGACCCGGCCCAGCACGATGGTGTGGTCTCCGGCGTCGATCTCGTTGGCAATGGCGCATTCGATATGCGCGACGACACCATCCAGCAGGGGCAAGCCGCGCTGCGACAGCCTGTGCGACGTCCCTTCGAACTTGTCGCCCCCGCGCGAGGCGAACCGGCGGCACAATTCGATCTGGTCATCGGCCAGCACGTTGACGCAAAAATACCCCCCGGCCCGCACCAGTGGCCAACTGCTTGAGCTGCGGTCAGGGAAAAACGCGACAAGCGGCGGGTCAAGCGAGACAGAGGTAAAGCTGCCGACCACCAGCCCTGCTGCCTCACCATCGTGGCTCACGCCGGTGATCACGCAGACGCCAGTCGGGTAATTGCCTAGTACAGAGCGGAAGTGGCCCGGATCGATCTCGACCCGGATATCTGTTTCGCCAGCCTCTGTCGCGCCGTGCCCGGTCATGTCAGCGCCCGGTCCACACCGGCTTGCGGCGCTCGGCGCCTGCCAGTTCGCCCTCGCGCTTGTCGTTGCTTTCGGCGTACTGCTCGATCTCCTCAAAGCGCGTCATGAGCGCGACTTCGAGCGGATAGCCGAGACGGCCCAGCGCGGCGGCTTTCGCTGCCTGATTGGCAAGCGGCGATGCAGCGTTGATCTTGTCCGCCCACTTCTGTGCAGTCGCGGCAAGCTCGGCAAAGGGGACGACTTCGTTCACAAGGCCATAGCGCTCGGCCACATTGGCCTTGATCCGCTCGCCGGTCAGGATCATCGCCATCGCGATGTGGTGCGGCAATTGCCGCATGGCGCGGTGCACAACCCCGCATTCGCCAATGATGCCTACCTTGGTCTCGGGTAGGCCGAACTGAGCGGTCTCGGCGGCGACGATGATGTCCGCGCACATCGCGAGCTCGAAACCGCCACCAACGCAGAACCCCTGCACTGCTGCAATCAGTGGCTTCTTGAGCGTCACCAGCGGCCCACCGATCCCGGTCAATCCGCCTGCAAGCGCCATGCGCGTCTTGCGCTCCGCCCCGCCTGAAACGTCGGCCCCGATGCAGAACCCCTTCTCGCCTTCGGCCGAAAGGACCGCGCACCAGATCTCGGGATCGGCGTTGATCGTGTTCCAGGCCTCCAGCAGCAGATCGTCCATCTCCTGCGTGATCGCATTGAGCCCCTGCGGGCGGTTCAGACGGACGTGTGCGACATGTCCTTCGATGGTGAATTCGACGTCTGCCATGATTACTCCTTCGGCGCGGCGAGCGGGCTCGTCGGCTGGGTTTTGAATTGCTGGATGACGGGCTTGAGACCCTGTTCCTTCATGCGCTGGCGGATTTCGAGCACAGCGGGCGCGAGGTGCAGCAATGCGTCGATCTCCGCGATACCCGAGAGCGCCTGTCGGAAACCGGCGGCCTCGGTCGCGCGGTTGATCGAGAGCTTCTTGAGCCGCAGCACATCCGGCGGTGTCATCGCGATGCGCTGGGCGAGGGAACGCACAGCCGGGATCAGGTCAGCTGCGGGCACGCAGTGGTTGGCCCAGCCCCAGGTCACTGCCGTTGGCCCGTCAATCCAGTTGCCCGGCACGAACGCAAATTCCTTGGCGCGCTTGGGGCCGACGAGACTGACCCATGTCGGCGCGATAAAACCGCCGCCGATGGGGATGGTCGGTTCGCCGATGCGCACATCGTCAGCAACGATCGTGATATCGGTGAACACGCACATCTGGGCCGCTGCGGCGAGGCAGAAGCCGTGGACCGCCGCGATGACCGGCTTGGGATGATCCCACATCAGCAGCCACCGGTCGACATTGGCGCGCAGGCGTGCGTGATCGACCATGGGGTCCGCCGGTCCGCTGTCCCCCGAGCCGTAGCTGCCAAGGTCCATTCCCGCGCAGAAGCCTTTGCCTTCGCCGCGTACAGCGATGACTGGGCCGCCCTCGCGCTTCAGGCGCTCGAGCGCGTGGGCAAACTCGTCGAGCAACTGCGGCGAGAGAGCATTGGCTGCCTCCGGGCGATCCAGCACGATCCAGCTGAGCGCTTCCTCATGCTCGATCCGGATCGTGGCATAGTCGCCGGTCACCGCGGTTACTCGACGCGCCCGATGGGGTTTGCAGCCCGTACGTGATAGTCCGTCGCCATCACGGTCTTGAGGATGCGCGTCTTGAACTTCCACTTGCCGTCCCGCTTGACGATGACGTCATGGTACTGGCCGTAGAGCACGCCGTCGGGCCGCTCCTTGGTGTAGCGGTGGATTGCCAGTACCGCCGCGCGCAGGGTCACCTCGGTGTCGCTGACCCAGTCAATCACGATGTTCGAAACATGGTGCGAGGTTGCGCGGAAGAATGTGCCGATACCATCAAGCGTCTTGGCGTAAGCCTCGATCCCGGTCGCGCCGAAATTGGGTGCGTAGCTGACTTCGCAGTCCTCAACGAACAGCTCGATCATCTTCTCGGGCATGTTCATGTCGAGATAATAGGCATAGTCGAACACGATCCGCTCGATCGCACGTTCCTCGACCAGCCGCTCCAGCGCGCTTGCTTCACCCACGACATCTCTCCTCATGTTTCGTTCAATCAGTTTCCTGAGGCCTTACGTTCACCGCACAGGGCGGACGCGTCCCCAGCTTGCCTTCAGCCGTCCCGTCGTCGTGGAAAATCCGAAGGCAGCGGTTCTGCGCCCGGCCAACGCACATTGAGCGGGCTCGTGAGCGACGCCTCTACGCCGGACCAGGGAGCGATGTGGACGACCTTCATGGCCCGAACAGCAATGCGCCAGGCGCCCTCTTCGCGTTCGTAGCGATCGACGTAGCGCACCGCGCCAAAATAGGTTGCGTCGCCAAGGCCCAGTTCGAGATGCGCGCATACAAGGCCGTCGGCTGCGTCGGCACCATCGAACCGGATGTGAACATAGTGGGGCGTGTGCACCGTCTGGCCCATGCCGGCTCGTGCCGCCGAAAGGACCGAAATGATCCCGTCACGCCCATCAGCCTCTTCGAAACCCGAGGCCTCAAACCGTGCTTTGCGTGTGAAGCACTGCGCCAACTGCACATAGTCGTCATCATCGGCGGCACGGAAGTAGACCGCGACGAGATCCTGAATCGCCGCTCTGTCCTCCAGTATCCTGATGCGCTCTTCAAGCGACGGCACGATCCGACTCCCCAACTCTCCCAACCGATATGGGCAAGCCTGAATGGCCAGTCAACACATAAGTTGACAGTTTTGGAACAGAGCGGCACAGTCGCTGCATGACGGATATTTCCATCGCTGATCTGCGCGAAGAAGCAGAAGTTCTGACCGCCGGACTCGCAGAAGGCGAACCGCTCGACGCGCTCGCTTGTGCGCTTGTCGCGCTCGCAGTCGCTGCCTCGGTGACCGCCCTCGATCGCGCCGCCACCGCATCGGCCATCGCCGAGTGCTTCGATGCCGGCGGGTCCATCGGGCAAGTACAGGAAATTCTCGCCCTCGCCTCAGGACTCGGCGTTCACACGCTGATGGTTACAGCGACTGCTGTGCTCGATGCCGCCAGTGCGCGGGGCTTGATTGATGCCGCAGCGCCGCTTGACGCAGAACGCCAGGCGCTGTGGGACCGCCACGTCGGCACCGATTCTTTCTGGAACGGATTTTCTGCCGAACTCCCCGGGTTCCTCGAAGCGATGCTTCGGCTTTCACCCGATATCTTCACCGGCTTCTTCGAGTACTGCGCCATCCCTTGGCGCAGCGGCACCGTTCGGGCCCGGGTCAAAGAACTGGCTGCTCTGGCCTGCGATGCAGCGCCGAGCCATCGGTTCCGCCCCGGTTTTCGCGTCCACCTCAAGAACGCGATCGCACTGGGCATCGGCTGGCGTGCCATCATGCAGGCAATGGACATCGCGGCCGCGGCACCGGAGCACCGCGGCACGGATTGATCAGGCTGCCTTGCCGGGATCCCAGATCAACGGCACGTTCTCGACTGCCGCCACGATACCCGAATGGTAGACGGGGTTCGCGCCCGGAGCGAGGCTGAACTCGGGAATGCGGCGGATCCACTCCTGCAGCGTCACGGTCGCTTCCAGCCGCGCCAGATGCAGACCAGCGCAACGATGTGGGCCAGCTGCAAACGTGCTGTGCTGGGGCGCCTTGCGGTCCCAATCGAGGTTCCAGGGATCTTCGTTCTCGTCCGGATCGAGGCCGTGGAGCGCAGTCGGAAGCAGGATCATATCCCCCCGCCTGAGTTCAATGCCGCGATAGGTCAGGTCCGTAGCAACCATCCGCGCATCGGACACCACCGGGAAGCGCCGGAACAATTCCTCGACACCGCGGCGCAGTTTCAGCTCGTCATCCCGGATCTCCGCCACCTTCTCCGGATGCCGGGCCAGGTAGATCATCGCAAAGCTGAGGAAATTCACGACTGTATCAAGCCCGCCCAGCAGGAGCAGCGAGATCAGCCCCACGGCCTTGTCATGCGGCATCGGTTCGCCGTTGATCGTGCCATTGACCATGACCGAGATAAGATCGGTGCCATCCTTGCCGCGCCGCTCGCGAATGATCGGATCAACGTAGGCATCGAACCCCTTGTTGGCTGCATCGAGCGTTGCCGCCATCTCTTCGGGAGAATTCCCCGCAGGCCGAGTCATGTCCTGGGCAAAGACCGCTAGCTTGGGGACATCCGACATCGGCAGATCCGCCATGGCCATGAAGACCTTGACCGGGAACACGTTGGCATATTCTGCCGCAAAGTCGCATTGGCCCCTAGCAACCATCGGCTCGATCAGATCAGCCGCAGCCTGGCGGACCTGATCTTCCATCTTGCGGATTTGTGCTGGATTGAGGCCGGTATCGAGCAACTTGCGATAGGGGGTGTGTTCGGGCGGATCCATCCGTGTCGGCACCATCCCGTACTTCTCGCCAGCTTCCTTGGGCAGAAAGATGATCTGGCTCGAGAAACGCGATGGATCGCTATAGATTTCCTTGATGACCTCGCCGCGCGTGGCGACCCAATGCCCGCCGGTCAGCGGCGTCCAGGCGAGTTCGGGCGTGTCCGGCGTCTGAATGGCCTTCCAGGCTTCGTGAAAGCCGTTCTCGATTCCGTCGATCGCATACATGTCGATATCGCGGACAAGTGCCTCGGGAACATGGGCCGGGCGCGCGGCGCGAACTCGGCTATCGGCGACAGCAGCTTGCGTCATGGTTCGTCCTTCTTTGCCTTAGTTGATCTCGGGATCGATGATGGCCTTGATCACCGAACCGGCGGCCGTAGCATCGAGAGCCTCAAGCGCCTGAGCGACGCCGAACCGGTGCGTGACGATCTCCGCCAGCGGGTATTCCCCATTGAGCCGCGCCGCGAGGTGCAAGGCCTGATGGAAGTGCTTGGGTTTGGCGAAGGTCGCGCCGGCAATCGTGAGGTTCTTGATTGTCAGATCGCGGGGAGAGATCGGCTGCGTACCGATAGCGCCCCACAGGCCCAGGATGATGTAGCGGCCGTGGTTACCGGCTATGTCCACGCCCTCCGGGAATGCCTGCAGCGCGCCTGCTGCCTCGACCACAATGTCCGGCCCGTTCGGCGCAACCCGGTCGTAGATCTGCCGGCGGCGCTCCTCTGGGCTGTCCTTGAGCGACACGGTAGCAGTCGCGCCGAGCGAGCGCGCAATCGCCAGCCGGTTCTCGTGCATATCCACCGCGATGACTTCCCGCGCACCTGAAAGCTTGGCGAGGAGAATGGCCGAGAGGCCGACAGGGCCTGCACCCTGCACCACCACGGTGTCACCCATACGGACAGGACCGCAGCGGTCGAAGCCGCGCAGAGCCGTGGGTAGCGCACATCCGAGCGCAATCACCGCCTCGACCGAAGCACCGTCGGGTAGCCGGAAAAAGGCAAGGCCATTGGGCAGCCAGGCAAAATCCGCATAGCTTCCCCAGTTGGGCTTCTCGGCGTGCTCGAAAAAGGTGGAATTGTCGCACGGCGTTTCGTCGAGAACCGTACAGCTATGGCAGCGGTGGCACAGCGCGATCGGTGCCCAGTAGATGAGGTCACCCGGCTTGACGGCGACGCCCGCATAGTCGGTCAACACGCCTGCGCCGAGCTTCTCGATCCGGCCGACGCCTTCGTGGCCCAGAATAATCGGGAACGGCATGACCCCGGCCTCGCCCGACATGATGTGCACGTCGCTTCCGCACACACCGCCCGCGACGATGCGCACCAGCGCGCCGCCCGGTTCCGGATCGAACACCTGAACGTCCCAGGTCTCGACCCGATTGGGTTCGACCAGCACGCACGCTCTTGCTTTGGTCATGTCTCGATCCTCTCAGCGAGCCGGTTAGACCGCTGCGGCGCACTGTTCGGCACCGTCAGCAGCCATCCCGTATTGTCTCAATTGGGCATGCGGACCTTCGGGCACACCTCGGTCGCAAGGCGACGCAGCGATTCTTCCCAGGGCTTGGGGTCATCGATGCTGTCATGCTGGTTAGCGACGATCTGCCCCCAGCCTCCGACGGCGTCAGCCAGCTTCTCAAGCTTCTCGATCACGGTCTCGGGCGATCCGCAAAGGATCACATGCTCGACCAGAAAATCTTCGTCGATCGCATCGGGCGTGATGTCGATCCCGCTGTCATGGATGATCCCGTCGAACAGCCCGAACTTGACGTAGATCTCCTTCAGATACTTGTGCCAGGTTTGCATAAGCCCGGTCTTGCGGACCAGACGTTTGGCTTCGGCATCGGTGTCCGCGATGAAGATGTCCCGGCAGACCCGGTAGCGCTTGCGGTCCGGTGTATGGCCTTTCGAGATCATCGCCTCGGACCACGTATCCCAATGCGCGCGCATCTGCGGCGTGCCGCCGAAGAACGAGATGGGCGAATAGTCACGTTCGCCAGCGAACTTCATCGAGGAGGACTTTTGCGACAGGCCTGTCACCGCCAGCTCGAGCGCCGCGCGCCCGCCGTAGGGCCCGTTGTTGGCGATCTCGACGTTGTATTCCGGCATCGTGTCCGGGCCGGGGAAGCCGGCCTGGAAGTACTTGCCCTTCTCAAGGAACGGTTTGCCCTCCCACACACGCTCCATGAGTGCGAGTGCCTCAAGCTGCATGGGCGGTAGCGGCGCAATGCTGTCGAAGCCATGCAGGATAGCGTCCGTGTGGTGCCCCCCGGGCGCCACTCCAAGGAAGTAGCGGCCTTCCATCACCTGGCTCAGCCAACCGATGCGGATCGCGAGCGTTGCCGGGTCATGATAAGGCAGCAAATGCGCCATCGGTGCGAAGCGGATCTGCTTGGTTGTGTGCGCACAGGCCGCAATGATTGCTTCCGGCATGGGAATGTTTTCCCAGCCCAAAGTGTAGTGCTCGCCAATCATGTAGTCGGCAAAGCCTGCTTCGTCAGCGATGCGCGCTATGTCCACCGCCCAGTCGAACACCTGGCGCGGTGTGCGGCTGGGGGGGTTGTATGGTGTCATGAAGATACCGCACTGCATCGCCATTTTCGCTCTCCCTAGGTAGACTTATCAGTTTGAAAATTATCTAGATTATACAAAAACACCTTCGGCATTCTTTGTCGAGAAGCGCGGCGCCACTTTGCTGATGAACTTTTCGAGTTCTTCCTGATTTTCTTCGGGCTCAAGGTGGCCCTGCCCGAACATCAGGAACAGTTCGTCGAAGCCGAGCCGGTCGTGTGCGTTGCCGATCCGATCAGCAATCTCGTCTGCCGAGCCGATCAGGACGTTGGGCGGACGCTGGCCCATCGGGATGAACCACTCGTCCCAGAACCACATGTGCTCTTCCATGAGCTTGGCTGCGCGGTCCTTGTCATTGGTCAGCATCAGGAATCCGCCCCAGGCGGAAGCCTGCGTATTCGTCACCTCGCGCCCAACCTTGGCAGCAGAGGCAATGTACCGGTTGTTCAGCGACTCGCAGAAATCGAGATTGTCGGACAAGACGATCAGCTTGCCACCCTCTTCTGCCCAGAAATCGATCGTGCGGCCCGACGCGGCAAAGCCGCCGTAGATCGGCGGATGAGGTTCTTGATAGCACCGCGGCGCGATGCCGATTTCGCGGACGATGCCATCCGCATCCTGCCCCTTGCCGAACTTTGCATAGGCAGGGTGGCCGGCCGAGCCGCCGTTTGGCGGGAACTCCCAGTTCTCGCCCTTGTGACTGAACACGTCGTTGGTCCATGCCTTTTTGATCACCCGCACGCCTTCTTCGAACAGCGAGCGGTTGCGGGCATCCTGCTGATCCCGCGCCTTGACATTGTCAGGAGTGGTCGCGCTTACACCTTCCTTGGCGGCATAGCTGTCGACCCAGCGCGCGTGATAGCCGCGCGTGAAGCCGCAATAGAGGCGGCCCTGCAGCATGTGATCGAGCGTAGCGATCTCTTCGGCGACGCGGACCGGATTGTGAGTGGTCATGGTGTAACCCATGATACCGGCCTTCAGACGCTTGCTGTTCTGGCCAACAAAGAGGCTGAACATGCCCGGGTGGTTGTTGGCCTCGAACCCTTCGATCTGGAGGTGATGCTCGGGCTGGCAGTAGCCGTAGTAGCCCAGATCATCGGCGAGGCGCACGTAGCCGCGAACTTCCTCGAGAAACCGCTGGTAGAGGTCATGGCGCTGCCCAGCCATGCCGGCTTCGATCTCGTGGCGGCGCCCAACCACACCGGTCTGCATCAAGTGGAATTTCATCGCCTCAATCCCCAATCACTCTTATCAACACATGCGTTGATAGGGGCTTGAGTCTTGGCTTGTCAATGGCGATCAGGCCGTCGAGGCAACAAATTCAACCTGATCGTTGACGGAGGAGGAGGCCGCTTGCCTCACCACATTAGCATCGCCAAACAGACGCTTATGCGCATTTCCGGAATCGATCATGTCGTGCTGAAGGTGGCCGATCTCGACCGCTCTATCACGTTCTACTGCGGCGTCTTGGGCTGCACACTCGACTGGCGCCGCGACGACATCGGCTTGGCGCATCTGCGGGTGGGCACCGCGTTCATCGATCTGCTCGCCTCGGCGCCCCTACCCCCGAACTCTCTGCCCAACATGGACCATCTTTGCCTTACGGTTCCGGACTTCGATGCGGAGCAAGTGCGGCAGCATTTGCTAGGCCATGGCGTTGCAGTCGAACCACCGGCGAAACGCTACGGTGCCTCTGGCTGGGGCCTGTCGCTTTATCTCACCGACCCCGACGGAAACGGCCTGGAACTGCGCGGCTAAACGGGAAAAAAATGCTGCAACATGCGTTGCAGCATTTTTCCGTCATATTGAGGCGGCGGAACGGCTGAGAGGGACAGCTGTTCCACTCGCCTTGCGGCTTCCGATCAGAACTTGACCGAAAGCTCCGCACCGAATGTGCGCGGCTCGCCCGGATAGGCGGTGTTCACGCCGTTGGACGCGCCAAGCGCATAGCCCGAGACATAGTAGGTGTTCTTGGTGAGGTTGCGGACGAAGAATGCACCGGACACCCGGCTCTCCATAATGTCCTTCCAGTTCAGACGCATGGCCAGAGTGGAGTAGCCATCAAGCTGCGTACCTGGGGTGGACGTGCCATTGGTGTTCGAGAAGAAGAAGCTCGACTGCTTGTAGAAATCGGTCCGGAGGCTGACCCGGCCGATCTTCTCAGGCACCGGGAACTTGATCTCGGCATTGACCGAACCCGCCCACTTCGGCGCATCGGGATAGGAGTCGACCTGAAGGCTGCCGACAAACGGGATCGGCACCGTGCGCTGCGTATACTTCGCATCGGTGTAGGCCAGGTTGAAGCCGACATCGAGCCACGAGGTGAGCCCGAAGAAGCCGTCGACTTCGACGCCCTGGGTCTCGGCCTTGGGGACGTTGACCGTGAAGCCCGCCGGCGCGCCGCCGACGATCGCATAAAGTGCGCGTTGTGCGTCCTTCACGATGACCTTGTAGGCAGCGATGTTGAATTGTACGGGCATCGAAGAAATGCGCCCGTTGAACTTGTAACCGAGTTCGAAGTCGTGAACCTTTTCGTTCTTGAACAGGTTCGCCGGCTTGCCGGTGAGGGGATCGGTGAACGGCGCCACCGTTCCGTTGAGGTTTCCAGCGCGGAAGCTGCCTCGCTGATTGAAGTAGATCATGTTGTTGGAGTCGATCTGGTACTGCAGACTTGCAGTCCACGCCGGGGCGGAGAGCTTGGTGCTCTGGTCCGCCGCTGGCGAATTGGGATCGACACCGAAGACGTTGCCCTCAGCCTGCCGGATGCCGATCGACTCCCAGGTATAGCGGCCGCCCAGTGTGGCCGTCAGCTTGTCCGTCAGCTGATAGCTGAGCTGGGCAAAGATCGCCTTGGAGGTCTGCCGGTTGCGATACGCATAGCTGATGTCGGCAATGCCGCCGGGCACCACGTCCGCGCCGATATTGATCGGAATGATCTCGTAGCGCTTCTGGTTCGAATAGAAGGCACCGGCGGTGTAGGTCAGCTTGCCGTCAGCCGCAGTGCCTTGCAGCTGCAGTTCGTCGCTGTAGGTCTCTGACTCGAAAGTCTGCCCGCCGGGCACGCCTGTGGCGTTGATGCCTGCCAGCTTGAACAGCCACAGTGAGCCGAAGGGGCCGCCGCCGAGGTTGCCGGCCGTGCGCGAGTTGCCCTTCATGTAGCTGAATATGTTCTTGATCTTTGCGTGATCGCCAACCTCGATCTCGGTCGTGTTCGAGACGAAGGTGTTGTTCGCGCGGTGCGGCAAATCATACTGGAGGAAGATCTTGTAAGGATTGGCGCGTGAGAACTTGGTGTAGCCCTCGACGGCGCCCGGGAAGAAGCCTGGGGCAGCCGGGCCGTCATTCGCACCGTAGATCGCTGCGAGCGTGTTCGACAGCGGCACACCGGTAGTATTCTGAATGTGGTTGGTGCCGTCACTGATGAACTGCGACGAGGGATCACCCGGAGTGGCCAGCCGCGAATAGTAATTGAAAATGCCGCCAACGCCTTCGGTGCCCCTCACGCGGTCGTGCTGGACGATCGTGACGTTCTTGATCCGATCGGTCGGCGTAAAGAGGACCGTCAGGCGGCCCGAACGGCTGTTCTTGTCGCCGAGCGTGTTACCCGTGTTGATGTTGGTGATGTAGCCATTGCCCCGGGTCGCGTCGAAGGCGAGGCGGATCGCGAGCTTGTCCTTCACGATCGGCAGATCGAGCGCTGCCTGCACCTGGACCGACTCGCGCGAACCGCCGCGTGCAATGATATAGCCGGCGAACTCATCGCCAGGCATGGGCGTTGTATAGAGCACTGCACCGCCCGTCGCGTTGCGTCCGAACAGCGTGCCCTGCGGACCCTTGAGCACCTGGATCGAGGCGAGATCGAAAAATGCCGTCGCGGTGTTGCCGGGATTATACGGCGCTTCGTTGAGGTAGGGCAGCACGGCCGGGCTGGTACCCGAGAACGGGTCGAGCGACTGGCCGCGCATGCTGTAGCTGAGCTGGTTCGAGTTCTGGCCATTCTTGACCTGAAGCCCGGGAACGAGCGTGCTGATGTCCTGCTCGCTCGCGATATTGCGGGTCTGGAGAGCCTCCGCGTTGTAGGCCACGACGGAGACGGGAACCTTGGACAGCTTCTCCTCGCGCCGCTGTGCAGTCACGATGATTTCTTGCGTGCCGGCCTCATCAGCTGCCTGCTGCGGCGCTGCCTGCGCCAGAACCGGGGTTGAGAGGGTGGCCGCTACGACCGCAAACGCACTCGCGCTGCCCCAAAGCAGCGCGCCATTCCGCACGCGGAATACGCGGGCGCTTTTCCAAGATCCTACCATTACCCATCTCCCCTTATTTTTTGAAGCATCGCAATTTCTTCGCACCTTCCGCGCCGGATATGCGCGGAAGGTGTTATTTCACTTCACTCGATCAGTACCTTGTTACTCATGCTGCAATCCTGGTCTGGCCGGGGATCTTCACCCGCGGCGCGACTTCCTTTGAGAGGAGTTCGAGCGAGGTGAACCACGCCGACGGATCGTCGTAGTAATCGTGCGCCTCGACCTGCAGCGTTCCCCAGCCGCCCGTCTTCTCGAACAGGGCGCTCAGCTTCTCGACGATCGTGTCAGGTGAGCCGACCACGAAGACATTGTCGGTCAGGAACTCGAGATCGACGTCGAGCGCGTCCACGCCGAAGTCGCGGGCGAAGCCGTCAATCATGCCAAAGCGGCGCCAGATCGGAATGAGATAGCGGTTGAAGCAGTAACCAATCGGCCCTTCCATGACGAGCCGCTTGGCTTCGGCATCCGTCTCCGCGCAGAATACGGTTTGCGAAACCGCATGGCGCTGCCGGTCGGGCGTAAAGCCCGCCTTAATGTTGGCCTCGGAATAAATTTCCCAGTGGCGCTTGAGCGCGTCGAGACCGGAATAAATCGAGACCGGCTTGAAATTGCGCTCGCCAGCCAGCTTCATCGAAGGCGAATTGGCGCTGAAGCCGGTCACCGCAAACTCGGGGAACCCGCCGCCGTAGGGCGCATAGTTGGCCAGAAGATGCTGCTCGTCTTCTTCCGTTTCGGCCGGCTCCTCTTCAGGGAAACCCGCACTCCAGAACTTGCCCTCATAGAAGAACGGCTCGCGCTTCCAGATCTTCTCCATGATGAAGAGCGACTCGCGCACCATCTCGTTGAGGAAGGTGGTTTCGGCGTTCTTGATGCCGTGGATGTAGGAGGCCAGCGGATAGGCGCCAGCACCGATGCCCATGAAATAGCGACCCTCGAGAATCTGGGAGAGCCAGCCCACCGTCATCGCCAGCTTTGCGGGATGCTGATGCGGCAGAATGTGCGCCATGGGCGCGAACTTGATGGTCTCCGTCTGAAGCGCCGCTGCAGCCATGATCAACTCGGGATTGGGAATATTTTCCCAGATCTGCGAGGCATGCTCGGAGATCATCATCGAGGTAAAGCCGATCTTGTCGCAATGGATCGCGCTGTCGACGCCCCACTGGAACGTCTGCCGGGCCGTACGGCCGGGGCGCATGTAGGGATGAAAGATCAGGCCAGTTTCCATTGTCATTGCAACTCTCCCTTTGGCCCTGAATTAAGCCATGTGGCTTAAATGCGCTTCACACGCTCCCTCGTCAACCCCATTCAACACATCCGTTGACCAAAATCAACACCATCGTTGATTGAGATCGAAATCGTAATGCGCTATATGCTGGCTTGACCCTCAAGCGGAGCTAGACCACTTGACTCAGATGGCCCGGATTGCACCTCAACCGCTTGCAAAAGCAGGAATTCCAGCATCGCACGGTGCCAAGGTGGCACTTATCCTTGCGGGTGAGCTGCTGATCGCGCGAAATGGCATTGAGGGGGCATCACTGCGGGAAATCGCGGCCCACGCCGGACAGCGCAATCATCACGCGGTCCAGTACCACTTCGGCTCTCGCGAATCGCTGGTACAGGCAATCTTCGATTATCGCATGGACCAGATGGAGGCGACGCGCGGTGCCATGCTCGCGGCGGCTGAGGCGGCAGGCACATTGTCAGACCTCAGGACCATTGCCGACATCATCTACCGCCCACAGATCGAGCTGATCGACCAGTTTGGCGACTATTCCTACGCCGGGTTCCTGAGCGCCTATCTGCTGCGCTACCAGGGCAGCCGGTTCGGCCAATTCGGCGACCGCGTCGCACCAAATCTTGCAAGGACGCTGGGCTTATTGCGAGCCTGCCTTGCCGATCTACCGGAAGCTGTCGCGCAGCGGCGGCTGGTCACGGCAAGCTTCATGTTCCTCAACATACTCGTGATTCACACGCGCGACGAAAGCGATGACGGCGAACGGTTCGAGGATGCGGTTGAAGACACCCTAGGCCAGATCGTGGCAGCGCTGAGCGCGCCGTTTAGCTCCGCCCAGACCTAACTGCCAAAAAAGATGTCCTTGGCGTGCTGGGTATCCATGTACTCGCGCACCTCGAAGACCTTGCCATCGCGCACTGTGACGAGAAAATGGTACTGCGGCGTGTAGGACCGACCATCCGCGAGCTCGGCAAACCCGGTCGCTTCCACAGCCACGCGGTCGCCCTCGGCAATCATCGAAACCGGCGTGATCATGAGGCTTCCTGACTTGTAGATGGCCTTAGCGCCTTCAACGAGCGGGCCGAAGCTTGCCTTGTCATAGCGCCCCGACATACCTTCGAGACGGCCCGACACCCACCAACTGCCACCGTCTGCCATCGCGTCCAGCAGCGCCGGCACATTGCCGCTCGAAAACGTCTCGAAAAAGCGCGCAACAATCGCCTTGTTTTGCGCTGCGGCTCCGCTTGTCATTTCGTCTGCCATCGCCCTGTCTCCCATTGGCTCATTGCCGTCTCGATGCTCTGCTACCGCCCCTATGCCCTTTTTGTAAACGTTAGTGTTGACTGCAACGCAGAGTTTCAACATTGATGCTGACGGCAAGGCAGGGCGCATTGATCATCAATCTGCGACTCCCCTGACAAAACTGGAGAGAGTGCAATGGGTAAACTGGACGGCCGCACCGCGATCATCACAGGCGCGTCACGCGGCATGGGCTCCTCGCACGCCCGGCGCTTTATTGCCGAAGGCGCGAAAGTGGTTCTTACCGATCTGCGCTCCGATGCTGGCAGCGCTCTTGCGCAGGAACTCGGGCCGAACGCAAAATTCGTCGAACATGACGTTACCAATGCGGCTGACTGGGCGCGCGTAGTCGCCACTGCGGAGGATTTCTTCGGCCCAATCAACGTTCTGGTCAACAATGCTGGCATACTCGGAGTGATGGCCAAAACCGCCGATGTTACCGAAGAGGAATATCGCAAGGTCTGCGAAGTGAACCAGCACTCGGTTTACCTTGGCATGCACGCGGTCATCCCCTCGATGCTCAAAGGTGACCGCGGATCGATCGTAAACATCTCATCGATTGCCGGCCTTGTCGCCAACTACGGGTTTCCCAGCCTCGCCTATGTCGCCAGCAAGTTCGCCGTCCGCGGCATGACCAAAGCTGCCGCGATCGAGTATGGCCCAAACAACATCCGTGTGAACTCGGTCCACCCGGGTTTCATTATGACCCCGATGATGGTCGAGGCTACTGATGAAGGCGGCGGTGAGGCCCTGCTGCAAATCCCCTTGCGCCGCATCGCCGAGCCCGAAGAAGTCTCAAACCTCGTCCTGTTCTTGGCCTGCGACGAATCCAGCTATATTACCGGCGCTGAGCATGTGATCGATGCAGGAATGACGGCCCAATAATTTGCTCGATCGATTGGTGATTGCCCGCAACGGTTGAGTCGTCCGCTATCTTGGCTGACGCATCTCAACCGGCTGGCTGCTTATGCCGCAGTGACGTGCCCGCCTGATTTTACTCCGAGCTTGACTGGAGCCCGGGCTCACGGAAGTGAGCGAACGGAATTGAGTGCAGCAGGTTCAGCGCAGAGCAGGACAGCGCTCCGCTTGAGTGGTCAAAAATTTGACTACATGTTGCCTATCTGCAATGTACTCTCATGGTCAATGAAGTAGCTCCAGACTCGGAAAACTTTGCCACGCTGATCGACACTGCGTTCCGGCTGAGCAACGCGCTTATCATGAAGCGCGATAATCTCGTTCATGACCTGGGCCTGACGAGTGCGCGATGGCAAGTGCTTGACGCCATACACCGGAGCGAGCCTGTCGCCACGGCCTCCCAGGTTGCGCGCCTGCTCGGCCTTTCCCGCCAGGGTGTACAGCGGATCGTCCATGACCTCGAGCGACTGGGGATGCTCACATCACAACAGGACCCTCGTGACAAACGAGGGTACACGATTGCCCTCAGCAAAAAGGGGATCGATGCCTTGGTCGAAGCGGGCCGGCGGCAAGTCGAGTGGGGCAATTCGTTCAAGGCGCGCGATGGAGCCGAGGGTAAAAACGAGGCGGCCGCGATGCAGGTTGCGCTAGGATCTGTGCTTGGAGCGACATTGCCTGCACCGCGTGGTGCGGAAGGCCTTGCTCAAGGGACATCGGCAGCTAGCGCAATTCAGGGCACACCAAAGCCCGTCCGCGCCTTTGAAAACGTTCAAGCCCACATTCTCGGTCAGATCAGGAGCGGCCAGCTGCAAACGGGCAGCAAGTTGCCAGCCGAACGTGAACTGGCGGCTTCCCTCGGGGTCGGTCGCTCAGCAGTACGCGAAGCCTTGCGAAGCCTTGAAATTTCGGGGGTATTGCGGTTCGAACGCGGCGCACAAGGCGGCGCATTCGTGCGAGAAAGCGGGCCAGACGGGATAGCAGCTTCCATCCGGGCTATGCTGACCCTGGGACGGCTGCCGCTTACCGACCTACTGGAAGTACGCGCGTCCTTGCTCGGTCAGTGCGCACGACTGGGAACGGATCGTGCGACGGCCGAGGACTTTGACAGACTTGACCGCAACATCGACGAACTTGAGTTTCGGATCGCGACAATTCACGATCAAATGGCCTCGATCGCTCCAGCAACCGACTTCTATCGACTGGCTGCCCGAGCGGCCCACAATCCGCTGATGGTGCTGCTTGTTGACGCGATGGCGGACCTCGTCGGCGAAATGCTGGCGTCACTTCACCACTGGCCGCGCGTGGACGCGGTTGCGATCTCCGCGCGTCGGCAAATGGTCGCAGCCATGCGGGATGGCCGCGCCGATGACGCAGAGCAGGTTATCCGGCAGCATTCGCGCGATACAAACCAGCTTTTGCTCGAATACGAAAAATCCCTCGACTGAACTGCCTCAACGTCTGTGAGGACCGAGTCGCCCGTCGGCACCAAGGCGGGTTTGGGCGCACCATGGTCTAACTCTCTCACACGCGCCAACCGCACCTGTCACACGCTTTGTGCACACCTACAGCCAATACAGCGGCACCGGACGAACCCCTCAAGTCTTTAATATTGATAGATTTATAACGGGAGATAGCCGAGCCTCCAGTGGGCAGCCTCGGGTAGTTTAGTAAACCACTTGACCATACACTGACGCTGATGATATCAATGGTCACACCAATAAAAGATTATGGCCAGCGGGAGTAGGCAAGATGGGTAACAGCAAGCGGAATTTATGTGTGGGCGTCGCACTGGCCGTACTGGTCCAACCGGGACTCGTTTTGGCACAGGCAGCAGGAGCGGCGCAGGCTGCGGGAGACGACGAGAGCACGGCTATTGTAGTCACGGCCAACAAGCGCGAACAGAACATCAACGATGTCGGACTGACGATTGCGGCCCTTTCGAGCGATGCCATTGCGAGCCGTAAAATCACCAGTCTCGCTGACGTTGCGGCTGCTGTTCCTGGCTTGGCGTACTCGCCCAGCACCACCAACACGCCAATCTTCACCTTGCGCGGAGTGGGTTTCAATGAAAGCTCGCTGGGCGTCTATCCGGCCGTCAGCGTTTATGCTGACGAAGTGCCGATGCCGTTTCCAGTCACTGCCAGCCACGCTGCTTATGACCTCGCACGGATCGAGGTTCTCAAGGGGCCGCAAGGCACGCTGTTTGGCCAAAACTCAACCGGCGGTGCGATCAACTACATCGTCGCCAAGCCGACCAACACGTTCGAAGCTGGCGGTGACCTCGGGTTTGGCCGCTTCAATACGATCGAGGGCAATGCCTATATCAGTGGTCCCCTTAGCAACACATTGCGCGCTCGCGTCGCCGTAACCGGTCTGAATTCGGACGATTGGCAGCGCAGCAATTCGCGGCCCAACGATACCAATGGCAAGCAGAGCTACGTGGCCGGCCGTCTGATCCTGGAGTTCAAGCCGTCAGACAGCCTGCGCTTCTCGCTGAATCTGAATGCCTGGCGCGACAAGTCCGATCCGCAAGCGCAGCAGTTGGTCGCTGTGCGCCCACAGGTGCCAGCGATTGCAACCGCCGCCAACCTTGCAGGGCTTGCCGCCGCGCAGTTCTCACCGCTCGATCCGCGCGCAGCCGATTGGTCCACCGGTGTTGGAGAACCGCGCGGTGACCGCAAGTTCTATCAAGCATCCCTGCGGATGGACGCTGATGTGACTAGCGGGATCACGCTGACGACATTGACGTCCTACAACGACTACAAGCAAACGCAGGTCACCGATGGTGACGGGCTTCCACTCGTCCTGTTCGACTTGATCAAGAACGACGGCTCGATCAAGTCGTTCAATCAGGAAGTGCGTCTGGCAAACTCGGGCAAGTCGTCACTCCGCTGGGTGATCGGCGCAAACTATGAAGACAGCCACACCTTTGAGAATCAGGACCTGAGTTACGCCGATAGCACCAACAATGCGCCGGCCCAGTTCAATATCAATCGCAGCGGGGTTACCAACGACCAGCGTATCCGCAACTACGCCTTCTTCGGCAATGCCGAATACGCCATCACCTCGCAGCTGACGTTCAAGGTCGGTGCGCGCTATACCAACTCGCGCAACAATGCCGCGATCTGCGGCTATTCGCCGGGTGACGGAAATGTTGCAAAATTCTTCAACCTGCTGGGTTCGCTCAACCTTGGAGGCCTCAATCCAAAGCCGACGTTCACGCCGATCGATGGCACCGGCTGCTACACGCTGAACGAGAAATTTGTTCCCGGCGACGTCTTCCGCAAGACCCTGAAGGAAGACAATGTCTCTTGGCGCGCGGGCCTTGATTTCAAGGCCTCCGAAAACGTGCTGCTCTATGCCAACGTTTCGCGCGGATACAAGGCAGGCAGCTTTCCAAGCCTTGCCGCCGCTAACTTCACCGCTCTGAAGCCGGTAACGCAGGAATCGGTCACCGCGTATGAAGGCGGGTTCAAGGCCGAACTGGCGGATCGGAAGGTCCAGCTGAACGGGGCAGTGTTCTATTACGACTACAAGGACAAGCAGATCCGCGGCAAGCTGCTCGATCCGATCTTCGGCATTCTGGATGTGCTTCAGAATGTTCCAAAGTCCCGGATTTTCGGGCTTGAGGCCGATGTGACGGTCCGTCCGATCGAGGGCCTTTCTCTTTCGGCCTCGGCGACCTACCTCGAGTCCAAGATCAAGCGGTATACCAGCGTCAATATTCTGGGGCTGACGAACGACTTCGGTGCATTCGGCGACGCTCTGCCGTTCACCCCGAAGCTGTCCTACGGCTTCAATGCCGACTACAAATTCGAGACTGCAGGCGGTGGGAAGCCATTTATCGGCGTCACTGTTGCGGGGCGTTCGTCGTCGGATGCGGCCCCGGGTGGCAGCCGGATCACCTATCCGGCAGCCCCCTTGACTCGGGTCCTGCCCGGCCTGACCAATGTCTACAAGCTGCCAAGCTACACCACGGTGGATGCCCGCATCGGATACGAGGCAGCGGATGGCCAATGGCGGATCATGGCATGGGCCAAGAACCTCCTCAACCAATACTACCTGACCAATGTCATCGCCTCGTCCGATACGACGGCGCGGTTTGCCGGGCGCCCTGCTACCTATGGCGTGACAGTCGGCTTCAAGGTGATGTGAAAACTGGTCTTTCGGGCTTGGTTGACCTCCCTCGTCCCCCACTCTCCGGAAGACTTACTCGGAACCTCTTCATTCCCGGCTCAACACTGGCAATGCTGGGGTTCCTTTTTTCTTACACACCCTCGGACGCGGCGCTGCGTCAGTCCTTACCAGTCCCTTTCCAAAACGAGCTAGCCCTATGACAGCCACCAACCTCGATCCCGAAGGCTATTGCCCAGCCAATGATCATCCGGACTGGAACCAGAGCTTTTACTTCAATTTCTATGATCCGGCTCAAAAGACTGGCGCTTTCGTTCGGGTCGGGATTTTGGAGAACCGCCAGGAAGCCAACTTGTGGTTCGTGTTCTTCCGGGATGGTCGGCCACTATTCACCCGGCTGAACATGAATCTGCCCTACACCGGCGACCGGTTGGCAGGCGGCGTGACACTTGCTGGTGTGACACTGAAAGCGTTGGACCCTCTCAGGACAGCTACGGTTACGTTTGAAGAAGAAAACTTCAAGGTCAATCTGGTTTGGGATGCAATCCTGCCCATGACCGACAGCATCGAATTGTCTGCAGGTGGCGCCAACGACGGCTTCGCCAAGGAAATTTCACACTACCATCCCGAAGGCACCTGCCGGGTCAGTGGCACAATCACGCTGCGCGACGGCGAGGAAATCGCTATCGACGGAAAGGGGTTCCGCGATCTCTCGTTTGGGCCGCGAAACTGGGACTATATGCGCCACTACCGTCTGGCATGGCCGATCTTTGACAATGGACTGTCAATTGTCGCAGTCCATGGCTTTACCACCGTTGGCACCGATGCCTGGATGAAAATGGTCGGCAAGAACGGCAAATGGATCGCGGTGACCGACATTCAGGACAACAATGTGTTCGAGTCCGATGAAATGACGATCCAGTCTATGCACTGGAAAGTGACAGATGCGGACGGCGACGTTCATGAGTTTACCGGCAGGCCGCTATTCCGCTGGTTCTTCCCATTCGATACGTTCGTGGTGGCAGAGCATATGATCGAATACACCCTCGCCGACGGAACCAAAGGTTATGGCCTCGGGGAATGCGGCTATCGCTTCCCTTGGGCGGGTAACGGCGCATGAGCGGGCTCCCTTACCCCCTGATCGACAAAGCCCGGCCCGATGCCAAGTGGATCGAACAGGTCCGCGCACGCTTCCCAACCGAGCGCGGATGGGACGAGATCCTGACTGCGAAACAGAATCGCCGTGCCGGGCCCGGCTATTCGCCAATAACGGTAGCAGATATCGTTGTTCGGCTGGAGGCTTTGCTGCGCAGCCATCTGACGGGCCCGTTCAAGATTAGCGATGCCAAATGGCTGGCCGGCGGCGCGTCCAAGCTGCAGATCGCCTTTTGGCTCGAATGGGACAAACCCGGCGAAGGCCAGACGCGAGAACGCCTGGTCCTGCGTATGGAACCACCGGAATCTGCTGTAGAAACAAGCAGGCTGCGTGAGTTCGAGATCTTGGGCGCGATGAAAGGCATTCTGCCCGTACCCGATGTCTACTGGGTCGATGCGGACGCAACCTTCATGCAGTATCCCGCGCTTATCTGTGGGTTTGTTAACGGCGTGACCAAGCCGAGCGGCGTCACCAGCGCAGTCACCGGAATCGGTATCAATTTCGGACCAATACTTCGGGAATCGATCGGACGGCAGGTTATCCGCGACATGGCGATCATGCACAAGTGGGATTGGGCCTCCGCCAACCTGAAATCGTTTGATATACCTGAGCGAGGTACGCAGGCAGTCGAATGGAACCTCAACCACTGGGGCCGTGTTTGGGAAGAAGACTGCAACGAAGAAGTGCCGCTGATGACCGAGCTGCTTTTCTGGCTCAAGTCAAACATGCCGCCCATCGACCACATTTCCCTCACGCACAACGACTTCCGTTCGGGCAATTTTCTCTTCGATGAAAAGACGCAAGCCATCACGGCATGGCTCGATTGGGAGCTTGCGCACTTGGGCGACCGCCATCAGGAGCTTGGGTTCTTTGCTGTCGAGAACATGGGCCACCTGAGCGAAGATGGAACGCAGCTATTGTCGCACGGATTGATGCCGATCGATGTGATGCTTGAGGCTTACGAACGCGAGAGCGGTTTGCCCGTACATCGTCGCACCGTCGAGTACTACCGGGTGTTTTTTTGCTATCGCGCAGCTGTGATCATTCTCGGTACGTGCATACGTGCCGCTCGCGCCGGAAAGACCCATCAGGATCTCACCGTGGCCTGGCTCTCCGGGTTTGCCTATCGCAATCTGGAAGAAGCCCGCAGCGTCGTCGAAAGGATCGGTTGAGATGGAACTTCGTCCCGAATACCTCCTTCCGGTCATCGCAAAAACGCTTGAGGACGTCATCCTTCCGGTGCTCGATGAGAATCAGCAAGTCGCGCAGGAACAGTTGAAGCTCGCTATCGGCTTTCTGCGGATCATGGCCCAAAATGGCCCGATCCAGTTCGCTTTTGACCTTGATGAACTGCGCCGCATGACCGCTCTGGCAAAAGCGCTGAGCGAAGCGATCGGGGGTAGCGCCGCGAGTGCCGCTGCTATCGCAGCGGCCGAAGCGGCAGACAAGGCTGCTGGCATCGACCCGGCCGACATCGTCGCCGCCACGCGGCAGCTGAGAATTGGCGTCAGCCAGATGATCGAGCAAGGCCATGCTTGCGGTGACAAGGCGCTTGATGCCGCCATCAGTGGTTTGGTCAACGCGTTCTCCCGCGTGCAGCTTGAGCGCGAACGCGCCTGGGTTCTGCCAATGGGGTTCGAGAACGGCCAGGATGCCGTACCAACGATTGCCAGCCAATTGGCCAAGTAGGCCTAGACTTGCGATAGAAAGAGGGAGCGCAGCATGACTCTCACCTTGGCCGAGCGGATCGACGCGGCCTTTGCCGCCGAGCAAGCAGCGCAGTCGGTCGCTAGGACGCGGTGCGACATCCCACTCTCCTACGAAGCCATCACCAATGAATGGTTGACTGCGGTGTTGTGCAGCGAAACTACGGGTGCTGCAGTCACCGAACATCGGCTTGGTCCGCCAGATGATGGCACTAACAATCGGCGCCGCATCTTCGTGAACTACAATGAGATCGGGCAAGCCGCAAACCTGCCGGGCAGCGTTTTCTGCAAGGCGACCTTTGGTCTCGCCAACCGCCAGATGCTTGGTCATTCGGGCGGTGTTCTTTGCGAAGTGACATTCCATAACGAGGCGCGCCATTTGCTGGATATCGAGGCGCCGCGTGCATTGATGGCCAATTTTGATCCGGTCAGTTTCAGGTCGATTGTCGTGTTCGAAGACTTTGGCGATCGCGCTAGCTTCTGCTCCGAAGAGACTTCGGTCGATCTCGACTTTGCCCGGGCGCAACTGGACATTCTGGCTCGCCTCCACGGCCGGTTTGCGGATTCGCCCGAATTGGCCGGGCCGTTATCGGTGTTGCCCACCTGGTACGATCGCTTCCACAATCTGGCGACATTCCATCTTGAGGACTCTTGCAGTGCAGGAGTCGATGCCTCGGAGGCCTTCCTGCCACCCGAGCTCTTCACGCGGCGCGCTGAGATCTGGCCAGCCACGATGCATTCGCTTGAGCTGATGAAAGAACTGCCCCTCACGTTGTGTCATGGCGATGTCCATCTCAAGAACTGGTACCAGTGCGATGACGGGCGTATCGGCCTTGGTGACTGGGGGGTGACACATCGCGGACATTGGTCGCGCGACCTCGCCTATACGTTGACCACTGCGCTGACGATCCGTGATCGGCAAACGCATGAGAATGAATTGGTCGCCTACTACCTCGACCGACTGGCCGCTGCAGGTGGCCCGCGCGTTTCCGTTGACTCAGCCATGCGCGCGTATCGCTTATCAATTCCCAGCGCTTTTGCCTTCTGGACACTGACACTGAAACCAGACCCGGCCTTCCCCGACATGCAACCAGCGGCCACGGCGAGAGTGTTCATCGAGCGACTTGGTCAGGCAATGGCCGACCATAAGGCACTCGATATCGGCTGACCTTGAGCCGCGATGGCGTAAATCAGGATCAAGTTAACCTGCTTACCAGGCCCGAGTGCCCCTACGACGTCACTCCCAGTCAATCAGCGTGTAGTCACGCTTTTCCGATCCGCACTCTGGGCAGATCCAGTCGTCGGGCACGTCTTCCCAGCGCGTACCCGGTTCGAGCCCGGAATCCGGATCACCTTCCGCCTCGTCATAGATATGGCTGCAGTTCATGCAGCGATAGCGCTTGAATGCATCAGCCATGCGCGTCCCCCTGCTTGCAGGTCATGGTGACGTTCATCCGCTCATAGCCATTGGTGAAGCACGACGGCAGGCGGTGCGGCTCTTCGACCAATCGCACCTCCATGTCGCGCTTTGCCATTTCCTCGATCAGGGTCACGAGCTGCAGCTCGGCCAGCCGTGCGCCCAGGCAGCGGTGGATGCCATATCCGAACGAAAGGTGCCGACGGGAGTTCTCACGCGTAGGGTCCCAGCGATCAGCGTGGGGAAATACGGTCTCATCGCGGTTGCCCGAGTTGTACCAAAGAACCACCTTATCGCCCTTGTGGATGGTTTTGCCGCCAAATTCGATATCACGCGTCGCCGTGCGGCGCATGTGTGCGATGGGGGTCTGAAGCCGGATCGTCTCGGTTGCTGCCCCTGATGCGAGCGCGGCCGGGTTTGCCTTCACTGCCGCCCAAGCAGCAGGGTACTTGTTGATCTGTTCTATCAAGCCAGACATCGAGTTGCGCGTTGTATCATTGCCGCCGACCAAAAGCAGCGCGATAGCGCCGATGAAGCGCTGTTCGTCCATGTCACCGAACGAAGCGGAATGCGCCATCATCGAGAGCAAATCGGGCTGCGGTGGGAGGGCACGGCGTTCGTCGTAGAGTTCCCTGAAGCGCGCGGCCATTTCGAACACATGGCGTTCACGCTCGGCATTCAGCACCGGATCAGGGCCTATATCGATCTTTGCTGCCCAGTCGGACCATTCGGGTAGCTTGTCGCGCTCTTCCCACGGAAAATCGAACAAGGTGGCGATCATGGCCGTGGTCAGCGGGATCGAGACGCGGTGGACCCAATCGAACGCCTCCCCCACCGGGAGCGCGTCAAGGATCGCGCTGGTGCGTTCGCGCAGGGGCCCGGCCAGTTTGGCGATCTCGCTCGGCGTGACGGCAGGCGCGACTGCCTTGCGCTTTTCGCCATGTTCAGGATCGTCCATCGCAATGAACATGCGCAGCTGCACGCCGGTATCGACCATGTCGAATATGACGATGCCACCATGTTCCCACGAGGAGGAAAACGTCTCAGGATCGCCTTCCACCGCGACGATGTCGTCGTAGCGGGTGATCGACCAGTAGGGGCCGAAGAAGCTCTTTGCGCAGTAGTTGACAGGATCTTCCGCCCGTAATTTCGCGAACATCGGTCGCCATGCGCTTCGCGCCCACAGGCTGCCTTCGGACACATCGAGCCCTTCGTGGGGCATGGTTTCCACCGCAGTCATTGCCTCTCTCCTCTCCACACACCCAATCAGTTTAGTACTTTACTTTATTGGTGCAGGGTCGCTAGACACGCTATCAGATTTTTGCGTTATGTCTATACGCAAATATTCAAGTCAGATGAAACCATGAGGATCGCCTGCCATGCTGGAGAGAGACGGTAGCCCCCTGTTCGGTGAGGAACATCGCACCTTCCGCGATATGGTACGCAAGTTCATCGCGCGCGAGTTCACGCCGCGCATGGCGGAATTCGACGAGGCTGGTTTGGTGAAGCGGGATTTCTGGTTGAAGGCTGGCGAAGCCGGCCTGCTTTGCCCGACTATGCCGAGCGAATATGGCGGCATGGCGCTCGACTTCACCTTCAACGCAATCCTCAACGAGGAATTCACTTATGCGATGATGGCCGATAGCGTAACGCTACAGAGCGACATCACCATGCCCTATGTGATGCGCTATGCGAGCGAGGAGTTGAAGCAGCGCTGGCTCCCTCAGATGTTGCGCGGCGAGGCGATCGGCGCCATTGCGATGACCGAGCCCGGAGCAGGCTCTGACCTTCAGGGCGTGCGCACGACCGCGCGTCGCGACGGTGACAGCTTTGTCATCAACGGCTCGAAAACCTACATCACCAACGGTCAGAACGCCGATATCATTCTCACCGTCTGCAAGACCGAGCCGGAACTGGGCGCGAAGGGTACTTCGCTGATCCTCGTCGAGGCTGATCGCGACGGGTTCGAGCGGGGCCGCAATCTTGACAAGATTGGCCAATGGATGTCGGACACTTCCGAATTGTTCTTCAACGACGTGCGCGTGCCTGCGACCAATGTAATCGGCGAGGTCAACCGCGGCTTCATCTACCTTGTAAGCGACCTGCCCCAGGAGCGCCTTTCGATCTCGATTACTGCGCAGGCAGCAGCACAGCGCGCCTACGACGAGGCGGTTACTTTTGCCCGGGATCGTACCGCGTTTGGCAAGAAGGTGATCGACTTCCAGAACACGCGTTTCACGCTGGCGGATATCAAGGCCAAACTGCAGGTTGGCTGGGCCCATCTGGACTGGGCAATCGCCCGCCATGTGCGCGGCGAATTGACCGCCAACGAAGCGGCTGCATCAAAATACTGGCATACGGAAATGCAGTGGGCTGCCTGCGACGCGGCCCTCCAGCTCCACGGCGGCGCAGGCTACATGAACGAGTACGCGATCGCCCGCATCTGGCGCGATGCCCGCGTGCGCCGCATTTACGGCGGCACTAGCGAGATCATGCGCGATCTTGTGGGGCGATCACTCTAGCCTGGAAGCCCCTGCCAGCAGCACATGTTCAAGCGCAGCGATGTGTTCGGCGGAAACTCCTGCGCTACCGAGGTAGGAGGCAACTCCGCCGAACCTCTGGTCAACCCTTGCGAAGCTGGCAGCAAGATAGGACTCATCGACGGTCATCAACCGGTCGAGCACATCCTCCTCAAGCCTGAAGCCGAGGCGGCCAGTGATGAGCTGCCGTGTTTCCTCCCGCGCCTGATCATTTTCGCGCCCGAGGCTTGCAAGATAGTCCGCCATGATCCGCACCATAGGGACGCCCAAGGCAGCCAGCAGGATGGCAACGGCAAAGCCCGTGCGGTCCTTTCCTGCCGTGCAGTGGATCAGGACAGCTCCCTCGGCATTCGCGATCCCTTCGACAAGTAGCCGCAGGTGATCATGCAGAGCATCGGGAAAGCCGGCGTAGAGTGCGCGCATGGCAGCTTCCGCCCCGCGGCGGTCAGGTCGTGCCTTGAAGTCCATCCAGAGATCGCTGCCACCCTGGACGTGCGCGAGCATGTCGATAGGTTGCACAGTCGCGCCTGCGGAAGCCCAGATCATGCTCGGTACCCGCTCGCGTTCGGCCGCGCTGCGCAGATCAAACACAAGCGAGATGCCGAGCCCCGCAAGCACTCTCTGGTCACCTGGCGCCGGGTCTACAACGGCATCAGCGCGGTACAATTTACGTTGCGCGAGCGGAAGCCCATACTGAGTGACCGGGCCGGACACTGCGCGAAAGTTCGGCGCACAAGCGAGGAGCGTTCCCGGATCAGCCATGGGTCAGATAATCCCACATGCGCTCGGCCACGCCTCCCGACCAGACCTGACGCGCTGCGATTTCCGCTGGATCGAGCAGACCTTGCTCCGGATCGAGTGCCATGCGACGCACATCACATTCAACCCGAGCGGCATCCTCCAGAAACCAGGCAAGCGTAACCGCGCGCTCCATTGACTCCGCCGCAACAATTGCCCCGTTGCCGCGCATGACGATGGCCGGAGCCGCACCGAGGGCTTCGGCCAGAGCCGCCGCCAAAGTCTCATCGCGGAGCAAGCGCGGATCATCCCACAGAGGAAGTTTGTCGAAGTAGGCGCCGATGCCATGACGTGGCCGAGGCACGATCCCGGAAGTCGAAAGCGCCATCAGCACGGGCGGCATGATCCTGCAGACAGCCCCAACCTCGGGTCGACGTGCATATATTTTCTGATGCGCCCGCACTTCGCCGAGTACGCCTTCTGGTAAGGGACCATCGATATGGCAAACCGTGCCGGGAGCATCGCCGACAAGTGCCAGCGGACGGGCTGCGCAAACCAGAAAGGCCTCGTCGTCGAGCCTCAGACTGCAATGCCCATAAGCATGGACCAGCCCGGCCCTTGCCAGGGCGCGTGCCGCTTGCTGGACCAACCGCTCCTGCGCAGATGACGCGCTGCTCATGCGGTTTGCTGCCCCGCCAGATCGAGCGCGATATCGACGATCATGTCTTCCTGCCCACCGACCATCTTGCGGCGTCCCACTTCGGCGAGGATCGCGCGGGTGTCGACGCCGTAATCCGCGCTGGCCTTTTCGGCGTGGCGCAGGAAGCTGGAATAGACGCCGGCGTAGCCCAGCGTCAGCGTCTCGCGGTCGACGCGCACGGGGCGGTCCTGCAGGGGCCGCACGAGCTCCTCGGCGGCGTCCATCAGCGCGTAGAGGTCGCAGCCGTGGTTCCAGCCCATGCGATCGGCGGCCGCGATAAAGACTTCGAGCGGAGCGTTGCCCGCGCCCGCACCCATCCCGGCAAGGCTGGCATCGACGCGGACCGCGCCATTCTGCACCGCGACGATCGAGTTGGCGACGCCGAGGCTGAGATTGTGGTGGGCATGGACCCCGCGCTGGGTTTCAGGCTTCAGCACGCGGTCGTAGGCCTGCAGCCGCGCGGCATACTCGTCCATGTTCATCGCGCCGCCGCTGTCGGTCACGTAGACGCAGTGCGCGCCGTAGCTTTCCATCAGCTTGGCCTGCTGCGCGAGCGCCTCTGGCGGCGACATGTGGCTCATCATCAGGAAGCCTGAAACGTCCATGCCGAGGCTGCGCGCCGCCTCGATATGCTGCTTCGAGACGTCCGCCTCGGTGCAATGCGTCGCGATGCGAACCGACTTCACGCCCATTTCGCTGGCGTGCTTGAGATCGTGGACGGTGCCGATCCCCGGGAGCAGCAGTGTGGTCAGCACGCTGTGTTCAAGCACCTCGGCCACCGCGCCAATCCAGTCCCAGTCGGTGTAAGCGCCGAAGCCATAGTTGAAGCTGGAGCCCTGGAGGCCGTCACCGTGCGCCACCTCGATGGCGTCCACCTTGGAGAGATCGAGCGCCCTGGCGATCTTCTTGACATGATCGAGGCCGTACTGGTGGCGGATGGCGTGCATCCCGTCACGCAGGGTGACATCCTGGATGTAGAGCTTCTGCTTGGTGGGGTCGAAGCTCATGCTGCCATCCTTTCTGCAATCTTCTCGGCGGTCTTCAGCGCGGCCGAGGTCATGATATCGAGATTGCCGGCGTAAGCAGGGAGGTAGTGTGCCGCGCCTTCCACTTCGAGGAAGACCGAGACCTTGAGGCCGGTGAACGAGCCGCCCATTTCCGGGATGCGCAGCGGCTGGTTGCCACCGATGCTCTCGAACTGCACCGCCTGCTTGAGCCGGTAGCCGGGGACGTAGGTCTGCACTTCGGCGACCATATCGTGGATCGACTGGCGGATCGCCTCGCGGTCCGCGTCTTCGCACAGGCAATAGACCGTATCGCGCATGATCAGTGGCGGTTCAGCGGGATTGAGGATGATGATCGCCTTGCCGCGCGTCGCGCCGCCCACATCCATGATCGCCTGCGAGGTGGTCTCGGTGAACTCGTCGATATTGGCGCGGGTGCCGGGGCCGGCGCTTTTCGAACTGATCGAGGCGACGATCTCGCCGTAGTGCACCTTGGCGACGCGGTTCACAGCTGCAACGATGGGGATCGTCGCCTGCCCGCCGCACGTCACCATGTTGACGTTCAGCGCATCAAGGTTCGCCTCGCCGTTGACCGGCGGGATCGTGTAGGGGCCGATGGCGGCAGGCGTGAGATCGATCATCAGCTTGCCCGCCGCGAGCACCAGTTCGCTGTTGCGCATGTGTGCGCCCGCGCTGGTCGCATCGAAAACGATAGCGACGTCGGCGAACTCGGGCATGGCAAGCAGCCCGTCGATACCCTCCGCGGTTGTGGCGATTCCCATCTGCGCGGCGCGGGCAAGGCCGTCGGAGGCCGGGTCGATGCCGACCATCACGCCCATTTCCAGCACCTTGGAAAGACGCATGACCTTGATCATCAGGTCCGTGCCGATATTGCCCGAGCCGATGATCGCGACTTTCGTCCTGGTCATATCAGTTCGCCCCATAGGTGAAGCTGCAGGCGCCGATGCCGGCGATTTCGGTGCGCACCACATCGCCGGGCTTCAGCGCCACCATCGGTCCGAGCGCGCCCGCCAGCAGCACGTCGCCCTTGCGCAAGGGTTCGCCGCGCGTCGCGAGCGTCGAGGCTAGCCATGCGGCGGCGTTGAGCGGGTTGCCGAGCGCGGCCGCGCCGACGCCGGTGGAGACCGTTTCTCCATTGAAAGTCATCGTCATGCCTGCGCCTTCGAGGTCGAGACCGGCTAGCGGCAGGCCCTCGCCCGCCAGCACGAAAAAGGCGGAGGAACCGTTATCGGCTACGGTATCGGCGAAGGTGATCTTCCAGTCGGCGATGCGGCTATCGACGATCTCGATCGCGGCGTGGACGGTCGAGACCACAGCCGCGGCATCCTCCGCGCTCACATGAGGTCCCGGCAGATCCGCGCCGAGCACGAAGGCGATTTCCGCCTCAGCCTTGGGCTGGATGCACTTCGCCGGATCGAGCGTGCCGCCGTCCGCCACGCGCATGTCATCGAACAGCACGCCGAAATCAGGCTGGTCGACCCCGAGCTGGACCTGCACCGCCTTGGCCGTCAGCCCGGCCTTGCGCCCCACGATGCGCCGCCCCTGCGCTTCCCAGAAGCGCGTGTTGATCGTCTGCACCGCATAGGCGCCCGCCGCGTCGGTGGGCTCCAGCCCGTCACGCAGCGGCGGCACCGTTCCGCCGGTGTAGGCATCGCGCAAACGGCGGGCGAGCGCTTCGTAGTCACTTGTCATCACCCTGCTCTCCCCAGTTCCCGTTTCTGAGTTCGTCCGGTCCGCAAGTCGGTGGCATTGACTTCCGCCCTCTTCAAATTTACATAGCGTGCGCACGGTTTGTTGTAAAGGCACCGGCGAGAGGACGAAGCATGACGGATTTTCCCCGGATCATAGAAGACAGCGCAGCGAGTCGCTTTCTTGTCCCGCGCGAAGCCTTCACCAGCAAGGCGACCTTCGAACGCGAGTATGCGGCCATCTTCGACCGCTGCTGGCTTTATCTCGGCCACGCATCGGAACTCGCCGAACCCGGCAGCTTTCTGACCCGCAAGGTCGCGCGGCGGCCAATCCTGTTCACGCGTGACAAGGAGGGCGCGTATCATGCGCTCTTCAACGCCTGCCCTCATCGTGGGGCACTGGTCTGCCGCGAACGCAAGGGTGCGGCACGCGCGTTCATGTGCATGTATCACGGCTGGACGTTCGGCTCGGATGGTCACCTGATGAGCCTGCCAGGGAGCTCCGGCTATCCCGAAGGCTTTAAGGCCGATCCGCAGAAGCAGATGGTCCATGTGCCGAGGATGGAGCGGTTCGGCGATTTCTTTTTCATCAGCTTTGCGCGTGATGGGGAGGATCTGGCGACCTACCTCGCAGATGCGGGCGACTATCTCAGGCTGGTATCGGAGCATTCGGCAAGCGGGATGCAGATCGTCGGCGGCACGCAGGAATATGCGATCCGAGGCAACTGGAAGCTCCTCGCCGAGAACAGCTTCGATGGTTACCACGCGGCTTGCAACCATTCGACCTATCTCGACTACCTCAAGAACGCGAACGGCGCGCTGGGTGCTACCCCGCTTTCGGGCATCGCATACGATCTCGGGCGCGGACACGCGATGGTCGAATATACCGCGCCATGGGGCCGCCCGATCGCGCACTGGGTCCCGCTGTGGGGCGAAGAGGGCAAGGCCGAGATCACGGCCATCCATGCGGCGCTGGAAGCGCGGGTCGGCCCCGAACGGGCCGAACGGATCGCGCACCGCAACCGCAACATGGTGATCTTTCCCAACCTGGTGGTGAACGACATCATGGCAGTCACCGTCCGCACGTTCTACCCGGTCTCCGCAGACTACATGGAAATCAACGCCTGGGCGCTCGCCCCGCGTGAGGAAAGCGAGTGGCTGCGCAAGTACCGGCTCTATAATTTCACCGAGTTCCTCGGCCCCGGCGGCTTTGCCACCCCCGATGACGTCGAAGCCATCGAGAAATGCCAGCAGGGCTACGCTTCGGGCGGCGATGCCCTCGTCAACGACATCTCCAAGGGCATGAACCGAAATGGCGGCCCGCAGTTCGATGACGAGGAGCAGATGCGCTGCTTCTGGCGCGAATGGGATCGCCGCCTTTCCGAAGTGGAGGCGTGACATGAGTATCCCGGAAAGCCTGCTGCTGCGCTTGCAAGTTGAAGAATTGCTGTTCCTCGAAGCGGACCTGCTCGACCAGTGGCGTCTCGACGAATGGCTCGCGCTCTATACCCGCGATGCCCATTATCTGGTGCCGCCCAGCGATATCGACGGCGATACGGCCGATCCCGACATCGCGCTGTTCTATATCGCTGACGATCACGTCCGGATGCGCGAGCGCGTGGTCCGCCTCAAGAAAGTAGGCGCACACAGCGAGCATCCCCGCTCGAAAGTGCGCCATCTCGTCTCGAACGTAAGGGCCTGGCGCGAGGGCGACATGATCCACGCGCGCTCCTCGTTCGTGGTTTGGCGCAGCAAGGATGTGACCAGCGACGCGTTTGTCGGGCACTATCTGCATCATATCGTGGAGCAGGACGGCACGCTGAAGATCGCGCGCAAGACGTGCGTGCTCGATATGGAAGCGCTGCGTCCGCACGCACGCATCAGCATCATCCTGTGAACGAGGTCGCTGCCATGAACGCTCCCATCCGCTTCGCCCGGCTCGGCTTCTGCCGCCTGCAATGCAGCGATATTGCCGACACTGCGGCGTTCTACCGCGAACTGGTGGGACTCACGGGAGAAGTGCAACCCGACGGCTCCCACTGGCTGCGCTGCAGCGAAAAGCCGTACGATATCGTGCTGACTTCGGGTCCTGCCGGTCTAACCGGGGCAGGGTTCGAACTCGAAAATGAAGCCGATCTTCATCGCGCCCACGCGCGGCTTGCAGCACTGGAAACCGATGTGCGCTGGCTGACTCCGGCGGAATGCGATGCGCAGGCGCTGGGCCGCGCCCTCATCTTCACCGACCCCGTCTCAGGCCTCGCCTGCACGTTCTATGCGGATCAGCCCAAGGCAGCATCACCATACACGACTGGCGCGATACGCATCGCGCAGATGGGCCATCTCGTGCTCAACGTGCACGATCTCGGCGCAGCGCACCGTTTCTGGGCGGATGCCTTAGGCTTTGCCGTGTCGGACCGGGTGGAAGGCGTGGCGGAATGGCTGCGCGCATGGCCCAATCCGCTGCACCACAGCCTCGCGCTGCTGCAGCACACGGCCAATACGCTGCACCACATCAATTTCATGGTCACCGACATCGACGATATCGGGCAGGCCATGAACCGGATGAAGGCGGCAAACATACCCATCGTGTTTGGCCCCGGCCGCCACCTGCCCTCGACCAGCATCTTCCTTTATTTTCTCGATCCCGATGGCAATACCAACGAGTTCAGCTTCGGCATGGAACTGTTCGGGGAAGCGGATGCGCGGGATGCGCGCGAGCTGGAGCACAAGGCCGAGGTGATGGACACCTGGGGCAGCAAGCCCGATCCGCGTTTCGGCAAAGGCAGCCCGATCCTTCCTGCGCACGAGCCGGTCCATGGCTGACCTCACCGGCCAGGTCGCCATTGTCACCGGCGCAGGGCGCGGCATCGGCCTCGCCATCGCGCGGCGGCTGCTTGATGACGGTGCCAGCGTGGTGGTTGCCGATCTTGCCTCTAAAACCGCCGAGGCCGCCTGTGCGGTGCTCGGACCGAACACACTGCCCTTCGCGGGTGACCTGTCGCACGAAGATGCCGCAAGGCACCTGATCGCGGCGGCGCTCGCCAGGTTCGGCCGGATCGACATCCTCGTCAACAATGCGGGTGGCGGCATTCTGCGACCGTTTCTCGACCACACGCCCGAAACCCTGCGCGCCACGATTGACCGCAATTTGTGGACTGCGATCTGGTGCTCGTGGGCGGTCCTGCCGCACATGAAAGCGGCGGGCTATGGCAGGATCGTGATGCTGGGCGCGGATTCGGTGCGCAACGGCCTTGTCGATCACGCGGGCTACAACGCTGCCAAGGGCGGCATGCATGGCCTCACAACCGGGCTTGCGCGCGAATTCGCGCGCGATGGGATCACCGTGAACACGGTCGCGCCATGCGCGGTCCAGACCCAGCAACTCGAGGATGTGCGCGCTGTGAACCCGGCCCTCGTCGAACAGGTCTGCGCGATTATTCCGGTGGGCCGCCCGGCCGAGGAAGTCGAAGTCGCCTCGATGGTCGCCTATCTCGCCTCCCCTGAGGCCAGCTTCGTGACCGGCCAGGTCATCAGCGTCAACGGCGGAACCACCATGCTGTGATGGCAGCGCCCGCAAAGAGCAAGGACACCTCTCCATGAGTGAAAACCCCGAAATCGGCCTGACTGTCGATGTCGATGGCATCGCCACGAACTACATCCGCAGCGGTGAAGGGCCGCCCCTGATCCTGATCCACGGCTCAGGCCCCGGTGTAACCGCCTATGCCAACTGGCGCGGGGTGATCCCGGATTTCGCAAAGGCCTTCACCTGCTACGCGCCCGATACGCTGGGGTTCGGCTACACCGATTTTCCTGCCGACATCGAGGGCTTTGCCATGGACCGATGGGTCCGCCACCTCGTCGGCTTTATGGACGCGCTTGGCATCGCACAGGCCCACCTCATCGGCAACTCCTATGGCGGCGCGCTCTCGCTGGCGCTCGCCACGCATCATCCGGACCGGGTCGGGCGGATCGTACTCATGGGGGCTGCGGGCCTGCCCTTCCCGATCACCGAAGGGCTGGAAAAGGTGTGGGGCTATCAGCCCTCGCTGGAGGCCATGCGCGATCTTATGACAACCTTCGCGCACAATCCGGCGCTAGTGAAGGACGAGATCGTGCGCTCACGCTATGAAGCAAGCATCCGGCCCGGTGCGCACGAGGCCTATTCCAGCCTATTTCCCGCCCCGCGCCAGCGTTGGCTGGATGCGCTCGCCACCGATGAAGCGCTGCTGGCCGCAATGCCGCACCGCACGCTAGTGATCCACGGACGTGACGACGTGATCGTGCCAGCAGCGCAATCGGTGCGCTTCAACCAGTTGATTCCCAACAGCGAGTTGCACATATTCGGCGGATGCGGCCATTGGACGCAGATCGAGAAACGGGACCGCTTCGTGGAGCTTGTCATGCCATTTCTGCAGAGCACCTGACGCGTGGCATCCGCCCAGCCTGAAGTGATAGTGGCCGCGCCCATAGCACGTGAGCGGCGCACCCAGGCCGAACGCACCGAGACGATGCGGGCGCGCCTTTCCGCTGAGGCCTATCGCATCGTCGCCGAAGGCGGCGTTCGGGCGCTGACGATGCGTTCGCTGGCCAGCGCGGCAGGTGTATCCCAAGGTGCCGTGCTTCATCATTTCCCGGACAAGGCCGCGATCGTGCTGCTGGCAATCGAGCAGACGCTGCTACTGGCGCGCGACGACAGCCGGCAGTGGTTGGCAGCCAAGGGAGACGCGGCAAGTATCCTGCGCGCCATGCTGGCAGAGTTTCGCGCGTTCTTTTTCAGCGACCGCTTCTGGGTGGCCATGGGTATCACGCTCGAGGTTGCAAAGGACACCGACCTGTTTCTGCAAGTGCGCGCCAAGGTCGCCGAACTGCGCGCCCCGATCTATCGTGCCTGGGAAGAGCGACTGGTTGCACTGGGCTGGACAGCCGAGGCTGCGCAGCGCGATGTCCGCTCCGCCGCCGCCTTGCTGTCGGGTGCGGCCATCCGCCGGTTCTGGGCTGATGAAGACGAAGTGTCGGACGCGGTGGAGGCTGAATGGCTGGAAACCCGCCTGACCCGCAACAGACAGGGCTGAGAACGCCGGCTCAGGTATCCTATGGGTTTTCTCCCGGCGGAACCGGCACGATCGTCTCGCCTCGCGTTGCGCGCCGAATATTTCGCAGGAAGATCTTGAGGCGCAGCAGGCCAAAGAACTCCAGCATCGTTGGCAAAGCAAACTCGAGCATGCTCGCGGCTTCATCCTCCTCGATCTTGCCTTCGACCTGCTCGAGGAAGATCTGGGCTTCCTTGCCGGCAACATATTCTGCCGCTTCGATGTAGTAGCCCAGAATCTCGGGGGGAAAGCCCCGGGCCTCGTTGAAGCCAGCCTCGCGCATGCGGCCCCAGAGATTGACAAGGCCCGCGTCGGTCACGCTCAAGACATCGCCTGCGGGGCCCTTGGTGATCTTGATTGCGCCAATGCCGTCAAGCACGCGGGCATCCTCACGAGCATGGGTCATCTGCTTGACGAGGTCGTCGAGTGAAACGACGCTTTTGCGCACACCCACCCGGGCCGCGACCAATTCTTCCAGATGGCCGAAAGCGGTTGCGCCAACGGGGCGGCTCGCCGCTCCCCCCCGCAGGACATGCGCGATCTGCGGCAGTGTCATCCCAGAATCGCGCTGCAGCTTGCGAACTGCGAGGATCGCGCGAACGTGCTCCTCACCATAGTCGGCGACATTTCGCGCCGGACGGCTTGGATCCGGTAGTAGTCCCTCGCGCAGATATACACGGATCGTCTCGCGATTGACCCCCGTGCGCGCTTCCAGCTCACGCATTTTCATGGACCAAAGGACTAGCGGTTCACATCAGCGCTGTCTCCCCCTTGAACCGCCCATTTGGGCAAGGAAAATGATTTGCCTGTTTACGATCCCATATTTTGCGTATATTCATTACGCGTAATGGCCGTCGTGGAGCGGCAGGGAGAGCAAAATGGACTACGGGCGTTATTATCTGGGAGTAGTGCTCCAGTTGGCCGTGATCGCCAGCTTTCTGGTGGGTGGTCACTGGGTGTGGATCGGTATCGCTTCACTGCCTGCATTCGGGATCATCGATTCGATGTTGCCCAACGATTTTGCCGAGCGCCGCATGACGAACAGGGTGCTGGCAGACCTTCCCGCGTGGATTTGTTCGCTGCTGGGTCCGGTCATCTATCTGGCTGCAGCAGTATGGGTTGCCCGCAATCCTGGTGCCTCTGCCCTCGACTATGTCGGCGTTATCGGCTCTTGCGCATGGCTTAGCGTCATTCCTCTGGTTCCAGCCACGCACGAGCTCTATCACCAACGCGGCAAGCTGCGCCGAATGGTCGGTCGCTATGCACAGATCTGCTACCTCGATTGCACGCGCGAGATTGCGCACGTCGTCGGCCACCATATCCATGTCGCGACGACACTTGATGGCGATACCGCGCCGCGCGGCACCAGCCTCTATGCCTTCACGCCCAAGGCGGTTGTGCATTCCACCCTCGAAGCATGGCGATCCGAAAGCGACAACCTCGAAGCCATGGGCAAGGGGCGCTGGTCGATCGGTCATCGTCTTTACAAGGCCATCCTGATCCAGCTCGTGTTCCAGATCGGCGTCCACATGATCGGCGGCTGGACCGCGAATGCGGTGGTCCTCGCCGGGATGGTTGGCGCGCGCTTCTGGGTCGAAAGCTTCAACTATTTCCAGCACTATGGCCTGATCCGCCTGCCCGGTGGCCAGATCGACCGCCGCCATGTGTGGAATCACCTGAAACCGCTGTCGCGCACGCTTGGCTTCGAGATCACCAATCACGCCGATCATCATACCAACAGCTATGCGGCCTACTACGAGCTGAAGCCGGACAAGCAGTGGATCCCTATGCCTTCGGTGTTTGTTTGCTTCTTCTCGGCGCTGATTCCACCGCTGTGGCATCATATGGTGATCATGCCGGCACTGAAGCGTTGGGACAACGAACTCGCCAGCCCCGAAGAACGCGCGCTCGCGCGCGAGCAGAACCGCCGTGCCGGCTGGCCGGACTGGTTCGAAGAAAGCGGCAACCACAGCGTGGCTGCCGCCGCATAACCAGCGCGCAAAAAAAGGGGGGCGTTCCGGAAGTGCCGGAATGCCCCCTTTTTCTTTGCGCCAGGCTCAACCCATCACGTAGATCGACTTGGTGCTCTGGTAGGCGCCCACAGCTTCAGGGCCGAACTCCCGGCCAAGGCCACTCGCCTTGATGCCGCCGAACGGCGAACCGATCGAAGGCATGTAGCCGTTTACCCCGACAGTGCCGCTTGCCACCTGCCGCGCCACCGCAAGAGCATGCGCGCCATCAGCCGACCATACCGAACCGCCAAGACCATATTCGCTGTCATTGGCCAGCTTCACGGCCTCGTCTTCCCCATCATAGGGTATCACCGCAAGCACCGGACCAAAGATTTCCTCACGCGCAATCCGGTCCGTATTGGCAACGTCGGCAAAGATCGTGGGTTCGACGAACCAGCCGCGATTGGTTCCCTTGGGCCTGCCGCCTCCGGCAACAAGGCGGGCTTCATCCTTGCCCAGTGCGATATAGCCTTCCACCCGCTCGCGGTGCGCGGCGGTAGCCATCGGGCCGACATGCGTTGCAGGATCCAGCGCATCGCCCACAGTGAGCGAGGACGCGAAACTGGCAAGCGCCTCGACCACTTCGCCATAGCGGCTGCGAGGGGCAAGAACGCGGGTCGCATTGAAGCAGGCCTGGCCGTTGTTGAGCAGGCAGGCGAACGGGACACCCTGCAGAAATGCGCCGATATCGACATCCTCGAGCAGGATTGCAGCGGATTTTCCGCCCAGCTCCAGCGTGACCGGACGCAGCAGTTCGCCGCATGTCCGGGCAATCATCCTGCCAGCCGCCGTGGAACCGGTAAACGCAACCTTGTCGATGCCAGGGTGCGATACGAGGTATGCACCAACCTCGCGGTCTGCTGCCACCCAGTTGAGCACCCCGGCCGGAACGCCAGCCTCGAGCGCAGCTTCGGCCAGCAGATAACTGTCGAGTACAGTGCCCGGCGAAGGCTTGATGACCATGGTGCAACCGGCAGCGAGCGCAGGCGCGATCTTGTTGAGCGCGAGGGTAACCGGAAAGTTCCACGGCACGATGGCCGCAACCACGCCGACCGGACTACGTTCAACCAACGTCTCGCGCCCCATCTGCGAAGGCCGCACGTCAGGCGCATCGAGCCCGCGAGCAAGCGCGGCATAGTAATGCACCACGCCCGCACCGAACTGGCCTTCGAGCTGGGTGCTGACCATCAGGGGCATGCCGTTCTGCAGGCTTACCGCCTGGGCGATAGCTTCTCCGCGCGCGGCCAGTGCCGCCACGAAACGATCCATGATGTCCGTCCGCTCTGCCGGACTGGCCTTGGCCCATGGACCATCGACCAAGGCCTGCCGGGCTGCCGCCACGGCAGCGTCGATATCCGCCTCGGCGCCTTCGGGGACAGTGCCAATTGCTTCACCGGTCGAAGCATTGACGAGGGTGAAAGTGCGGTCACTAGTGGGGCTTACCCACTGGTTTCCGATGAAAAAGCTGTCTCTAGTCAGGGTCATTCAATGGTACTCCCCTATCAATGCTTGCCGCGGGCCGCAGCGGTGCTCGCATCGGTGAACTTGTCGTAGTGGATGCTGGTGAGCGGCACGCCGGCCGCAACGAATGCCGCAATGCCTGCATCGATCATTCCGGGCGGACCGCACAAATAGGCTTGCGCCGCTGCGGGTTCGCCTAATGCCGCAAGCGCCGCGGGGATCTCCGCTGTCACCAGCCCGAAGCGGTGACTGGTGGCCATCTCCTCGGACAGGACTGGCCAGAATTCGAGCCTGCCCTGCCACTGCGCAGCAAGCGCTGCTATCTCATCCTGGCAATAGATGTCGCGCGCCGTGCGGCCGCCGAACAGCAGGATGGCATCGCGCTTCAAACCCTGCCGTGCGGCGTCCTCAAGCACGCTCATCAATGGGGAAAGGCCACTGCCGCCTCCCACAAGCACGATTGGCCCCTTCCCTTCACGGAGCCAGAATGTCCCATGCGGAACCTCAAGCCGGAATTCGGCATCGTCCAGTTGTCCGGAGAAAAGGGCTTCGGTAAATACCCCGCCGGGCACGCGGCGAATGAACGCTGAGACGCGAGTGTTTCCGCCTGCCGAGGGTGCTGTGCTGAAGGAATAGGATCGCGAAACGGTTCCTCCGGACCAGAAAACGTTCATATATTGGCCGGCCCGATACTCGACCGGGCTGTCCGTCAGCCACGTGACGCGGCGAATATCGTGGGTGAGGTCATGCTGTTCTACGATTCGCCCTGTCACCATCCGGGCGGTGAGCGCAGCAAGCGGCACATCAATCTCGAGGTCCGATTCGGGAACGGCCTGACAGGCAAGAATATACCCAGCTTGCAGTTCCTCGCGGCTCAGCGTGTAGCCAAACGGGGTGATCGCATCGACCTTTCCCTTCAGCAGCAGGGATTTGCAGGAACCACAAGTTCCTACGGTACAGTCATGGGGATAGCCAATGCCTGCCTTGAGCGCCGCCTCCAGCACTGTCTCGTTGCGGCCAACCTCAAAACTTGGTCCATCGTTCAGCGAGACCTTGGCCGGAGCCCTCTTCGCAAACAGCTTTCTGAACATCACAATCCCCGCTAAATCGATTATATAACAATAATTTATACCATTTTTTGCAACTGCACATCATCTCGCATTCGCGAATGTCGTAAATCAGTTGACATAAATTCTCCCTACCTTAGATTGCGTACAAAGGTCACGCAAAATCTGGCTGAACCAGATGAGGCCTTTTGGATGGGATGTTAGGGAGGAAGCCATGAAAGCCCTTGGGCAAGTCAGCGTATACGCAATTGTGATGGTGATGGCCGCCCCGGCCTACGCAGCTGAAAGTGCCGCCGCCGAACAACCGGCCCAGGCGACCGAAGATACCGCGAGCAGCGCGGGCATTGCCGAAATCATCGTGACCGCAACCAAGCGCTCCGAAAATCTTCAGAACGTGCCTGTTGCAGTGTCGGCAATTCCGGCATCAACGCTGCAGGCGAAGGGCGTGTTCGAAACGTCCGATCTCAACAACACCATGCCGAATCTACAGGTGTCTTCGCCCTATGGCCAGCAGCAGCCGAACTTTTCGGTGCGCGGCGTCGGCGTGGGCACCGAATTCAACGCCAATGCCGCCTCGCCGGTCGGTGTCTACGTTGACGAAGTCTATCAGGCATTCCGCGCCAGCCACGGCCAGCAGCTTTATGACTTGCAGCAGATTGAAGTGGTTCGCGGGCCGCAAGGCACGCTTTATGGCCGCAACACGACCGGCGGCGCAATCAACTTCATCACCCGCGCGCCGAAGCTTTCTGGCACCGAAGGCTATGTCACAGCAGGCTATGGCACCTACAACCGGGTCAATGCCGAAGGCGCTGTCGAACTCACCGCGATCGAAGACAAGCTCGGCATCCGCGTATCGGGCACTTACGTAAATTCCGATCCTTATGTGCACAACGTGCTAGCGGCTGGCCCTAACACATCCGCCGGCGGCGGCGCATCCGGACTGAACAAAAACTCGGGTATCCAGCCCGGAGGCGCCGAGAACTACGGCGGCCGCGTTGTCATCCGGTTCAAGCCCAGCCCGACCGTCGATCTCAAGCTCAAACTCTATGCTGCGCAGTCCGAAGGCGGCACCGAAACGCCGATTCCCACCGGCCAATCCCGGACCAGCGACAAGATCGACTACACCAGCCCCAATTTCCTGCTCGGCGGCCTGTTCGGCGCGCTTGCCCCTGCTGGCCTGGTTCCCGCCAGCTACAGCCAGTCTGGTAAGGGCCTGGGCATCAACCAGATCGAAGCCGACACGGTCGGCATCGCCAAGACCCACGCGCGCGGCGCGGTATTCGATGCCCGCTTCGAGCTCAGCGACAAGCTCAAGCTGATTTCGATCACCGGGCTTGACGACGGGCTCTATCAGCAGACGGCGACCGACTGCGACGCAACCCCGCTGCGCCTATGCTCGATCGGCTACAAGTCGCGCTTCCACGCCTTCAACCAGGACGTGCGCCTAGACTTCAACGCTGGCCGTTTCAAGCTGATCGTTGGCGCCTACTACGGCAAGGACAGCGTGACGGCTGACAACACCCCTGATTTCTTCAACTTCACCAGTGACATCATCGCTGCGGTCGGGCTCCCGAAATCCTACTTCAACCCCGGCGGCGCCTTCAACGGCACGGCGCTTTCCGCAGCATCGCTGCCCACTGGCATCCGCGCCACGCAGCACTTCAAGCAGGAGCGCGAAAGCTACGCGGTCTACGGCGAAGCCAACTTCGAGGTAACCCCGACCATCCGCATCACCGCAGGCGGTCGCTACACCAAGGACAAGAACCACTTCCGCGACGGCATCACGACCTATTTCGACGACGCTGGCACGGCGCGGCTTATCACCGTATCCGATTTCCAGCAGGGCGGTGCTTATGCCCCCTACTTCCTGCAACCGGTGAAGAACGAAGCGGGGAACGTCGTGATCCCTTCGTTCGCCGGGCTTGGCATTCCAGCGCCTGGTGGTCTCAGCAAGGACGGTTCCTCGGGCCGCTTCTCAGGCCGCTTCATCATCGACTGGAAGCCGGTCGATGGCGTGCTCGCCTATGCCAGCTACAGCCGCGGCTACCGCGCAGGCACGTTCAACGGGCTTGCCTATGGTAGCGCCAACCAGGTCTACTTCGTGCCGCCCGAACAGGTGAACGCTTACGAAATCGGCCTCAAGTCGCGCTTTTGGGACAATCGCGGCCAGTTCAACATCTCGGCCTTCATCTATGATTACAAGGGCCAACAGGGCCAAGTGGTTGATGCCTCGGCAACGGCCAATCTGATCTCGCTCGATGGCAACCTGAAGGGGATGGAAGCCGAACTTATCCTCAAGCCGGTCGAAAAGCTGACGCTCAACGCCAGCCTCGGTATCCTCAGCAGTAAATACGCCGATGGCGCCTGCCCCGCAAACACTGCCAGCATTCCCAAGTTCCCCGCGCAGCTTGGCAGCTGCGTGGTCTCCTCGGGCGGACCGGTCAGCGTTGCGGGTAATCCCTTCCCCTATGCAGCGAAAACTTCGGCTGCCGTCGGGTTCGACTACACACCGCTGGATAATGGCACCACCAAGCTGCTGATCCACGGTGATGCCAATTACACGGGCCGATTCTACTTCGACTCATTCAAGGACTACAGTGCCGGGCCGCTGCCCAAGGTTGCCTCGGGCAAGTTTGGTTTCGGCGAAGGCGACTACTGGGTGCTGAACGGCCGCATTACCTTGACCCACGGCAACTACTCGCTTGCGCTCTGGGGCAAGAACCTGGGGAACAAGACCTACTATCCATTCGGCATCTCGATCGAGAACCTGTTCGGCAACGGCTACCGCGTCCGCGCGCAGCCGCGCACGTTCGGTGCCGAAGCGACGATGCGCTTCTGACTTTGACCTTCGGGGAGGTGCACGGTGCAAGCCGCTGCGCCTCCTCTGCTTTCATGGGAGAGCGTACCGATGCCGAGTTCAGTCGACACCCGCTATTGGCGATTCTGCGCCTGCATGGGACCGCTTTTCGTTCTGGTTTTCTATGCCTGCTGGGGCGTGCTGGGCCACAATTTTCCCCCGTTCACGCCCGATACCCCCGCCAGCGTGGTCGCATCCTATTTCCGCGAAAATGCGGGCAGCGTGCGGCTTGGGATGGTCATGGCGATGACCTTTGCACCGGCATACGGAGTCTGGGGCTATGCTGTCGCCAAAGTGCTCGAACAGGTCATCGAGAAAGACAGTATCGTCGTTCAGCTCGCTCGCGTCGGCGCAGCATGGACGGTGATCACGCTGCTGGTCCCGACATCGTTCTGGCTGACCGCAGCGTTCCGGCCCGAAGCGTTGCCCGATTGGATGATCCAGATGCTCTATGACATGGCATGGCTTCTGATCGACCTGGCCTATGCCGTGACGTCAGTGCAACTCTTCGCGCTAGGTGCCGGTTTTCTGGCTGACAAGCGCGCCGTTCCGCTCGTGCCCAAGTGGCTCGCCTGGTATGGCATCTGGGTCGGCTTCATGTTCATTCTCGAATGCGTGATGCCCTATTTCCGCAATGGCGCATTCGCCCGCTCGGGCATTCTCAACTTCTGGATCGAATTCCTGATTTGGATGGCATGGGTGCCAGTGCTGACGGCTTACATGTTCAAGGCCATTGGCCGGATCGAGCGGGGGGAGTGATCCCGCGATGACCACCATGACTGCGAATGCACCTGTCCATGCTGAAACGGTAGCCCTGCCAGGCGATTCCGGCGTGTGGTTCTTCATCCTGGCCGACATGTGTGCGTTCGCGGTCTTCTTCCTCGTGTTCAGCGCCGGACGTGCCGCAAATCCGGCGCTGTACGAGGCATCGCGCCAAATGCTCGATCTGCGCTTTGGCCTTGCCAATACGCTGATCCTGCTCACAAGCGGCGCGTTCATGGCGGCCGCTGCGCGCGCCGCGCAACATGCGAACTGGCGCGGCACGCAGCGGATGCTGATTGCCACGCTTCTGAGCGGCCTGCCCTTCGGCATTTCCAAGGCGCTCGAATGGCGCGCAAAGCTCGCCCTCGGCGTGGATCTCACCACCAACGAATTCTTCACCTACTATTTCGTGTTCACAGGCGTGCACTTCCTCCACTTTGTGATCGGCATCGGCGTGCTGGTCGTGCTGCTGCGCACGGCGGGTGACACAACAAGGCCTGCCGCAACCCGCTTGCGCTGGATCGAGGCAGGCGGGGCTTATTGGCACATGGTCGATATTCTGTGGATCGTGCTGTTCGCGATGCTCTATCTGCTGAGGACACTATGAGCATTGCGTCCGTCCGTCGCAGTATGCCCGTTGCTCTTGTATGGGCGGCGCTGGTCGCAGCCAGCCTCGCTGGATTTGCGCTTGCGGAAGGATTGGTACCCGCGCGCATCGCAGCCACGCTCGCAATCCTGCTGGCCGCCGCCAAGATACATCTGATCATGACGCACTACATGGACCTCACCTGGGCGCACCAGCCGCTGCGAGCCCTGCTCGCCGCGTGGCTTACTGCCGTCACGCTGATCGTGCTCGTGGGCTACTGGTCGGCCTGAATACAATAAACCCGGAGAGAACGATGTTTGACAATTCCGTGCTAGCCGACCCCGCGATGGCAATTGATCCGGCAAACGACGGGCGCCACACACTCCCCGACGTGGCGATGGGCCGGGAATCGATCCCCTACATCGTCGTGTTGCCGGAACACGGCATTGCCTTTTTCACCTACACCTGGGTGTCCAAGGATAGTGAAGCCGGGGCCGCGCTCGCGGTGTTCGGGCCCGGAGTGGGCGACAAGCCGATCCAGCAGCGCCTTGCCGACCGGCCCGTGCCGCACGACATGGACTTCGACGACTGGCGCATCGACAATTTCCGCATGGCGCAGGATCTCAAATTCGACCGCGCCACGATCTTCTGGGAAACCCCGGAAGCCACTGTCGATGTGCAGTTCGAGGCGTACCATCCGCCTTACGCCTATGGCTCAGACCCGCGTGGATGCCCGAAATACTGCGCGACGGACCGCGTCGAGCAGGCGGGCCGGGTGACCGGCACCTTGCGCATTGGCGACCGCGTGATCGAGGTCAACGGCACCGGCCACCGTGACCATTCATGGGGCACACGCGACTGGATCGCCTTCCAGCAATACGAATGGTTTGTCGGGCAGGTCGGCACCGAAGCCTCGGTCCACTTCTGGCGGCTCAATGCGGCAGGCAAGGAGCAAATCCGCGGCTATGTCTTCCGAGACGGGCTGATGAGCCTTGTCGATACGGTCAAGGTCGATGTCGACTACGACAACCAGTATCTCCAGACAGGCTACCGCGCCGATATCGTCGATGTCGCTGGCCGCGCGACGCACATCGAAGGCAAGGTGTTCGGAACCTATTGCCTCGTCCCCGATCCCGCGATCAGCCTCTATGAAAGCGGCGCGACCGTCCAAATAGATGGCAAACCGGGTGTGGGCTGGATGGAATGCGCCTGGCCGACCGCCTATCTCGAACATATCCGCGCCAACGGTCCGTACTGAAAGGTCCAGCGATGAGCACAACCACTCTTGCCGCTCCAGCGATGGACATGGAAGCGATCAACCGGCGCATACTTGATCGGCGTGCGGCCAACCGCAGTCTGCCGCCCTATCGCGCAGCGCTGATCCCGGAAGTGACCGATCTGCTTGCGAGTTATTTCGCCAAGGTAAGCCCGGGCGCGATCGTGTCTGGCGTAAGGCGTGTTGGCGGCGGTGCTTCGAAGGAGCAGTTCTTCTTCACGCTTGATACCTCCGATGGCACCAGCCAGCAGTATCTTTTGCGGATGGACCCCCGCTCTGCAATCACGGAAACAGACCGTGAGCGGGAGTTTATCCTGCTTCAGGCCATGGCAGGTTTCGTGCCTGTGCCAGAAGCTGCATGGATCGATGCAACCGGATCGCACTTCCCACAACCAGCCGCGATCATGAAGGTCGTCTCGGGTGTGACCAAGCCGAGCGGATCAGGCGTCAAGGTATCGGGTCTGGGCACTTGGCTCGGCCCGGACTTACGCTCAAAGCTGCGCGATCAGTTCCTGGATCATCTGGTCGCGATCCACAGCTATGATTTCCGCGCCAATCCGCTGGCTGGCTTCGAAGTGCCGGACGGTGACATCAAGCAGGCGGCCCGCTGGGTGGTGAACTACTGGCACGAACTGTGGCGTATCGACCATGGAGAGACACGTCCTATCATTGCCCTGGCGCAGCAATGGCTGCTCGACAACATGCCCGATTGTCCGCCCGAAAACTTGGTGCTCACGCACGGCGACTACCGCACCGGCAACTACCTGTTTGATGAGGCGAGCGGCCAGATCACAGCGCTGCTCGATTGGGAGCTGGCGCGTATCGGCGATTTCCACGAGGATCTCGGCTGGGTGCTGATGCAGATTTTCGGCACCAACGAAAACGGCACCTTCCGCGCGAGCGACCTGTTCGAACGCGAGGAGTTCATCGCCGAATACGAACGCCGCTCGGGCCGCACCGTCAACCGCACCACGCTGCACTTCTACGACGTGCTCTCGAGCTACAAGTGCTATGTCATTTGCGCCGCCAATGGCCTTGCTGCCGCCCGTTCGCAGCATAACCATCAGGATGTGCTGCTGACTTTCCTCGGCTGCGCCACCGCCATCTTTGCCGGCGATCTCGTACGCCTGCTGTCTCAGGGAGCCCCCGCATGACCCCCAACGTCGATGAACGGCTGGCGAGCATTGTGCGCGCGCTCTCCGAAGTGATCCTGCCGCATCTGCCACCCGAGGCCTCGCTGGCGCAGGAGCAGGTGCATCTGTGCATCGGTCACCTCCAGATCCTGCGCGCACAGTTCGATGCGGTGCCAGCGTTTGAGCGTGAAGAGCTTGAAGACGCCTTGTCTGTCGCACGCGATCTGGCAGATGCGGTCACGGGCGGCGATCACACAACAGGTGCAGTCACGGCGATCCGAAGCGCCGTGGCCGCCGCCGATGGCAGCGACGTGCGCAGCCAGCGAACTGCAGTCCTGCAAGCGGTCGAAGCGCTGGTCAAAGCCGTCTCGATCGATGGTTCGGCGCAAAGCAAGGCGGCACTGACGGCGGTAACCCTGAACCATGAAGCACCGCGCACACTCAAGGATCGCCAATGGTTCGCGCCCTTCGGATTTGACACGTTGTGATCCGCCCCGAAGACTTCGACTTCCACTTCAAGCCGGATTCACACTGGCAATGGGCGGAAACACTCGCGCTGCCGTTCTGCGTACCGGAGGCGAATATCAACGTCATCGTCTACCTCGTCACCCGGCCTAAGCTGGGCGTGGCGATGTGCGACGTGACGATCCTCGACCGGATCGCCCCGCTTTGGGAAGAACAGCTCTACGTCGACAATATGCAGCACCTGCCATGTCCGGAAACGCTGACGAGGTTCGCGCTGCCCAATGGCCTTTCGTTCGAGGTGATCGAGCCGCTGAAGCGCTACCACCTCGCCTATGAAGGCATCGACGATACATGCTTCGATCTGGAATACCGCGCGCTCCACGAACCCTACGACATCAACGATCCGGCGATGGACCCCACCGCCGCTGCGCGTCAGGGTCCGGCCTGGGATTCCAGCTGGTCCGGGCACTACGAGCAGACGTATCGCATCACCGGCTCGCTCACCGTTCGCGGGCGCACGCTTGCCGTCGATTGCGTCGAAACCGGCGATCGCAGCTGGGGCCCGCGCCCGGAGCGCGACAATGGCACGGTCATCTGGTGGCATTCCAGCTTCGGCGAAGCGCTGACGGTTCACTTGTTCACCGGCCATGACATCGCCACGCGCAGCACGCTTGGCCCCCATGTCAGCGGCTATGTTCTTGAACAGGGCAACGTCTACGGCATCGTGTCGAGCGAGGGCGAGCAGGACTACATGGGTGCCATGCCCATGAGCGGCCGCCTCAGCGTGACCGACGTGCGCGGCAAGACGTTCGATCTGACCTACGCGACCACCAATGGCTGCTACTGGGCGCCCTGCCCGTCAAACACCTATCTGCAAAGCTCGCTGCGTGTCACCTGCGCCAGCGCCGATGGCGTTGTGAACGGCCACGGCGTGCAGCAACTGGGCCTGAGCCGTGCCTACCTCACGCGGCATCGCGACGCGATCCGCACCCGCTACTGACTTCAAGGAACCCCAACGATGAACGCAACAGCCGCCGTTCTCCATCAGCCCAACGGCCCGTTTTCAATCGAGGCGGTCGAGGTCGCGCAGCCGCAGGCCGGCGAAGTGCGCGTCGCGATCAAGGCCGCGGGCATCTGCCACACCGACCTCGTGGTTGCCTCGGGCGCGATGGGGTTGCAGTTCCCCGCCATACTTGGCCACGAAGGCGCCGGCATCGTGGACGCGGTCGGTGAGGGCGTGACCAGTGTGAAGGTGGGCGACAAAGTGCTGCTCACATTCAATTCGTGCGGCGCGTGCAAGCCCTGCAGCCGCCACGAGCCCGCCTATTGCAACAACTTCGTGCCGCTCAACATGATCGCGGCGCGCGGCGACGGATCGACCCGCGTGACCAGCGAGGGTGATCCGGTTTCCGACAACTTCTTCGGCCAGTCATCGTTCGCATCGCTCGCCATCGCGAACGAACGCAACGTGCTCAAGGTGGATGATGATGCCGATCTTTCGGTTCTCGCACCGCTGGGCTGCGGCATTCAGACCGGCGCGGGGGGTGTATTGCGCTCGCTCAGCGCCAAGGCGGGCGAAACCCTGGTGGTGCTCGGGGCAGGCGCGGTCGGGCTCTCTGCCTTGCTGGGCGGCAAGATTGCTGGCTGCGCCACGATCATTGCGGTCGAGCCGCAGGAAGGCCGCCGCGCGCTGGCAACGCAGCTTGGCGCAACGCACGTGCTTGACGGTCAAGGCGATGTCGCCGCCGCCGTGCGTGCCATAGTACGCGAAGGCGCGGACATGGTACTCGATACCAGCGGCTTCATGCCGGTGGTCGCGCAAAGCGTGAACATGATTGCCAATCGCGGACGCATCGGCCTGCTCGGTGTGCCTGGTTCGCTCGATGCCGTGCTGCCGGTGCCGGTGGTGCAGTTCATCACGCAAGGCGGCACGGTGCGCGGGATCATCGAGGGCGATTCCGATCCGGCGGTGTTCCTCCCCGAACTGATCGCGCACCACAAGGCCGGGCGACTGCCCGTCGAGACGTTCATCAAGACCTACCGCCTGGACCAGATCAACGAGGCCATCGACGACGCCCACCACGGCAAGTGCGTCAAGGCCGTGCTAATCATCGACTGAGGACAGCCCACATGACCTACACTTCGATGCGCATTGACCGCGAGGGCGGTCTGGCTCGCCTCATCTTCATCCAGCCCGCACGGGGTAATCCGATCGACGGGACGTTCTGCGCAGAGTTCTGCGATGTCGCGAACGAACTCTCGTCCGATCCCTCAGTCCGCGCGGTTCTAATTACCGCCGAAGGCAAGGCGTTCAGCTATGGCGGCGACATTTCCATGTTCGTCACCCAGCTGGATACCCTGCCGCTGCAAATCCGGCGCTGGACCGCTGACCTGCATGTCGGCATCGCGCGGATGCAGCGCATGGATGCGCCGATCGTGGCCGCCGTGCAGGGCATCTGCGCTGGCGGCATGGCCGGAATGATCGCAGGCGCAGACATCATCGTGACCGAGCCGGGCACCCGCTTTGTCGCCGCTTATGCCGGGATCGGCTACTGCTGCGATGCAAGCAGCTCGATCATGCTTAGCCGCCGTATGGGGCTCTCACGCGCGCGCAAGTATTTGCTGCTCAACGAAACGCTGGATGCGCAGACTGCGCTGGCCGCCGGTCTCGCCGACGAAATCGTGCCCGCCGACGAGCTTGCCGTACGCGCCGAAGCCATCGCGCGGCAGCTCGCCGAAGGACCGACCCAGGCATACGGCGAAATCCGCCGCCTGCTCGCGTCGGCGGCCACCACTCCGCTCGATGCCCAGCTTGAGCTTGAAGCCCAGGCACTGGCGCGCGCAGCCGGAACCGCCGATGCGCGAGAGGGGCTGACCGCGTTTGCCGCCAAGCGCAAGGCGGTCTTCACCGGCAAATGACTACTATGCCAAACCGGGAGGTTACCTGACCCATGTGGCTTTATCCCGAAGTCAGGACACTGGGCGAATTCATCGAATACCATGCGCGGACCGCGGCGACGCGGCGCGCGCTGGTCCATGGCGAGCGCACGATATCGTTTGCCGAGTACGATGCAGTGTCTAACCGGATCGCCAATGGCCTGCTCGCGAAAGGCTTAAGCGCGGGCGAGCGCATAGGGTACATGGGGCTCAACAGCCCGGATTTCTACTTCGCGTTGATCGGCACCGCCCGTACGCGGGGCGCATTCGTCCCCTTCAACTGGCGATTGTCCGCCGCCGAGCTTGCCCAGCTGATCTTGGACAGCGAGGCCCGGCTCGTCTTTGTCGAGCGCGCGCTGGAAGACCTGTGGACCGCTGCTGTGAAGATCGCCGGCGCGTCCGTCGAGGCGATCTGGTTCGATGGCGAGGACACACTGGAACGGCGCTACGCCGACAAAAGTGCCGCCAAACCCGCGCTGTTCATCAGCGAGGAAGATACCGCAATCCAGCTCTACACTTCGGGGACCACGGGCAAGCCCAAGGGCGTGATGCTCAGCCACGGCGGCTTCAACCACATGCGCCTGTGCGAGCATCTGGAGCCATCCTACGACTGGCAGGAGGGTGATATCTTCATCAACCCGCTGCCCAATTTCCACCTGCTCTCGATCGGGATCGCCTTCCAGTGCCTCTACAACGGGGTGGCCGTCTCGATCGTGCGCCAGTTCGATCCGGGCGTGGTGTGCCAGACCATCCAGCACGATCGGCCGACCTTGCTCACGCTCACGCCGACGATGATCCAGATGCTGCTCGACCATCCGGCAGCAGCTGACACGGATTTCTCCTCGCTGCGGCTAGTTCTCTATGCGGGTTCGGCGATCTCGCTCGGCCTCATCCGCCGCGCGATTGCGCAGATGCCTTGCCAGTTCATGCAGTTCTATGGCGCGACGGAAGCGGGCGGCGCCTTTTCCATCCTCCGCCCGAGCGAACACGACCTCGAGGACGAAGCCAAGCTGCAGAGCTGCGGCCGCCCGCTGCCTTTGATCGAGTTCCGCATCGTCGATCCCGAAGGCAACGAGGTGCCGGAAGGTTCTCCGGGCGAACTGGTCGTGCGCGCACCGGCGATCACGCCCGGCTACTGGAAGCAACCCGAGGCCACCGCCAAAGTGCTCAAGCATGGCTGGTACCGCACTGGCGATGTCGCCCGCCGCGATGCAGAAGGGCTCTACTACATCGTCGACCGGGTGAAGGACATGATCGTCTCCGGCGGCGAGAATATCTACTGCGCCGAAGTGGAGAATGCGCTTTCGACCCACCCCGAAGTGGCACAAGTCGCGGTGATCGGCGTGCCCGATCCGCGCTGGGGCGAGGCGGTGTTGGCCTGCGTGATCCGCAAGCCCGGCAGCACGCTCGATGAGGCGGGGCTGATCGCCCATGCCCGCACACTGTTGGCCGGATACAAGGTGCCAAAGCGGGTGACGTTCATGGAAAGCTTCCCGCTAGTTCCCTCGGGCAAGGTTTCCAAGAAGGACTTGCGCGCGCCCTACTGGGAAGGGGCTGACCGCCAGGTCGGCTGACGCCGAGCGTCAGAGTCCGTCACTCAGTGGCGGATAGTCGGTATAGCCGCGCGCTTCACCAACATAGGCAAAATCGAAATTCGGCGCCGCCAGGGGGAGGCCTTCGCGCATCCGCGTGACGAGATCGGGGTTGGCGATGTAGGGCCGCCCGAACGAGACCGCATCGGCCTCGCCCGCTGCAATGCACGCATCCGCCGTGGGGCCATCGAAGCTGCCGTTCTGGATCAGCACGCCGCGGAACAGCGCACGTACCCGGTCGATCACCGGCTTGTCCGGCTTCTCCATGAAGCCCGAGGCAATCGGCTCGATCAGGTGGATGTAGCCAAGCCCGAACTCCTGCGCGAGGCTGGCGATCGCTTCGGCCAGCGCCGCCGGATTGGCATCGCCCATGCCCTTGCGTTCGCTGGTCGGGCTGATCCGCAGGCCCACCCGGTTCGGCGCTATCCGGGCGGTCACTGCCGACACCACCTCACGCAGCAGCCTCACGCGGTTTTCCACGCTGCCGCCGTAGCCATCGGTGCGCGTGTTGGAGTTCGACTGGAGAAACTGGTCGATGATGTAGCCATTGGCGCCGTGGATCTCCACGCCGTCGAAGCCTGCCTCCAGCGCATGCGCCGCGCCCTGCCCAAATGCGGCGATAACCTCGTCGATGTCGGCCTGGGCCATTTCGCGCGGTACGACATAGGGCTTCATGGGCAGGAAACCGCCATCATAGTCAGCAGGAGGCGGGGCCATCGTCTCGCCCACCCCGGCAATCGGCGAAGGGCCGATCGGCAATTCGCCGCCGAGATAGTCAGGCAGCACCAGCCGGCCCATATGCCACAACTGCGCGTAGATCCGCCCTCCGGCATCATGGACCGACTTGGTCACCACCGACCAGCCGGTCACCTGCTCCTCGTTCCACAGGCCCGAAACCCGGTACCAGCCCATCCCCTTGGGGTGGATCGCGATCGCTTCCGAAACAATCAGCCCGCAATCGGCGCGCTGAGAATAGTACTGTGCCATCAGCGGCGTCGGCACATTGGCGGGCGTGGCGCGGGCGCGGGCGCGGGTCAGTGGGGCCATGATCACCCGATTTGGCAAGGTCAGCCCGCCCAATTGCAGCGATTGAAACAGTGCGTCGAGGCTCATTGGGTCAGTCTACAAGACCGATGGCGGCGCGCGCAGCGGCATAGTCGCGCGCCAACCAGTCCAGCCATTCGCCGGCTGGCTCGGAACGCTTGACCGCACCAATGCCTTGCCCCGCGCTCCAGATTTCCTTCCAAGCCTTGGCGTTGGCCCCGCCGCCATCGATATTGATCGGGCCGCCTGCATGGGGCGCAAGGTGATCAGGATCGAGGCCGTGCTCGATCAGCGAGGGGCGCAGGAAATTGGCGTTTACCCCGGTAAAGCAATTGGTGACGACGATGTCCTTCGACGTTCCCTCGACCACCATCCGCTTGAAGCCGTCCTGCGTGTTCGCCTCGGTCGAGGCGAGGAAAGGCGAGCCGACATAAGCGAGGTCTGCGCCCAGCACCTCTGCAGCAAGCACCGAGCGGCCATTGGCAATGCATCCCGAAAGGATCAGCAACCCATCCCACCATTCGCGGATTTCCTGCATCAGCGCGAAGGGAGACAGGTCGCCGGTATGTCCTCCGGCCCCGGCTCCGACGGCAATGATCCCGTCCACGCCCATCTCGGCGCATTTGCGCGCGTGGCGGTCCTTGACCACATCCTGGAAGACAAGGCTGCCATTGGCTTGCAACGTGCGCACCAGATCAGGATTGGCCGCGAGCGCTAGCACGACAATCGGCACCTTGCGGCGCAGCACGACCTCAAGATCAGCCTCGAGCCGCGAGTTCGATTTGTGCGCAACGAGATTGATCGCATAGGGTGCGCCGCCCACGCTTTCCGCAATGCGCGCGATATCCTCATCGAGCGCTGCGGTGGAACGCGGATTGAGCGCGGGCATCGAGCCGATGATCCCGGCCTTGCACTGGGCGATGACCAGCTCGGCGGTCGAGGCGATGAACATCGGCCCCGCCATGACCGGCAGGCGCAGCATTTGCTTGAGGCTGGCAGCCAGCGCGCGATTTGTCATTCGTCCCTCCAAGCTATTTCGCCGGCGTCGAGCACCTTGTTCGACCCGACATAGGCTGCGAAGCGCGAAGCATGGTCACCATCGCGCCAGATGTGGAATTCGAGTTCGTCGCCAGGCATGACCACCCCCGAAAAGCGGCAGGCCAGCAACCTGAGCCCCGCCGGTTTGCGGCCCAGCGCGCGCGAGACGGCTGCGCCAGCGACGCCGTAGCTTGCAAGGCCGTGCAGGATCGGTCTGGTGAAACCGGCCTTTCCCGCAACAGCAGGATCGAGGTGCAGCGGGTTCCAATCGCCCGAAAGCCGATAGATCAAGGCGGCGCGCGGACTTGTGGCAAATCGCGCCGTCAGATCGGGTTCGCGTTCGGGCAAGGCATTGTCACTGCGCGGCGCAGGCGGGCCGCCGAAACCGCCGTCGCCTCGCAACAGCAAGGTCTGCTGCAGCCGGCAGAGCAGTTCGCCGCCGTCCGCATTGAAAATCCGCCGCTCGAGAACGAGAACCGCACCCTTCCCCTCGCCGCGATCGGTCAGCGAGATGACCTGCGCTTCACCCCGCACGCGCGCAGAGGGCGGCAGGGGGGCGAGGAACTCGGCCGATTGCGCGGCATGGACCAGCTTGCCGAAATCGACGCCGAGCGCAGGTTCCCTGATCCACATCCCCGGCGAGCACAGCGTGACCGCAAATGTCGGCAGGACCGCAAGGGACCGCTCATCCAGAAACGCCAGATCGGCCGCATCACAGGGATCGCGGCCCAGCCCCACGCCCAGCGCGTAGAGGATGGTATCGCGCGGGCCATAGGTCTGTTCCGGCTGGCCAAAATCATGCGCGAGGATCGCGGCGGGCTGGATCACACCGGGTCCCAGCTGAACACATCGGCCGAGCGGTGCAGCGGATAGAAATCGTTGGCAAACTGCGCGAAGACCCGTTCGGTGATCGCCTCGGGCGTCCAGCCTTCCGCCGTATGCGCCGCGCGCATTGGGCGCGGCTGCGAGAACAGGAAGATCTCGTTGTTGCGCACGCCAAAGATCTGCCCGGTGACCTTGGCTGCACCATCGCCGCACAGCGCGACGCACAGCGGCCCGATCTTGTTGGCGTCCAACTTCTTGAGGCCATCGACCCGCTTCTGCTGCTCGGGCGTATCGGTCGGGATGGAATCGATCATCCGCGTCCAAGCAAACGGTGCGATGGCGTTCGAGCGGACTCCAAAGCGCTGCATGTCGAGCGCGATCGACTTTGACAGGCCGACGATGCCGAGCTTGGCCGCCGCATAGTTGGCCTGCCCAAAATTGCCGATGAGGCCGCTGGTCGAAGTCATGTGGATATAGGCGCCGCTGCCCTGCTCCTTAAAGAACGGAGCCGCCGCGCGGCTGGTGTGGAAACTGCCCATCAGGTGCACGTCGATCACCGCGCGGAAATCTTCCGGGCTCATCTTGTGGAAGTAGACATCGCGCAGGTTGCCTGCGTTGTTGACCACCCCGTCGATCCGCCCGAAGCCATCGACGGCGGCCTTGACCATGCGGCAGGCCCCGTCCCATTCGGCCACGCTATCGTGATTGGCGATGGCCTTGCCGCCCGCCGCGCGTATTTCCTCGACGACTTGCTCGGCGGGGGAGCCTTCATCGACGCCCTCACCGCTCAGCGCCACGCCGAGATCGTTCACCACGACCGCAGCGCCAGCCTCGGCCATCGCCAGCGCAATCCCGCGCCCCACACCGCGTCCCGCGCCCGTCACGAGCACGGCCTTGCCGTCCATCAATCCCATGGAATGTTCCTCAATAGCTCTTGGGCAGGTCGAGCACTTTCTCGGCGATGAAGCAGAGGATCAGTTGCTCGGTGATCGGTGCAAGCCGGGTCAGTGCGCTTTCGCGGTAGAGCCGCTCGACATGGTATTCCTTGGCATAGCCAAAGCCGCCATGGGTCGCGACAGCCTGCCAGGCCGCATCATGGCAAGCGCGCGCCGCCAGGAACTTGGCCGCATTGGCCTCGGCCCCGCACGGCAGCCCCTGATCATAGAGGCGCGCCGCCTTCTCGGTCATCAGCCACGCGCTTTCGAGGTACATCCACTTTTCCGCGAGCGGGTGCTGGATGCCCTGGTTCATGCCGATGGGCCGATCGAACACCACACGTTCCTTGGCGTAGTTCACGCCCCGGCGCAGCGCATCCCGGCCAATACCGATCGCCTCGGCGGCAATGAGGATGCGTTCGGGATTGAGGCTGTGGAGGATATAGCCGAAACCCTTACCCTCTTCGCCGATGCGGTCTTCCTCGGGAATGAACAGCCCATCGATGAAGATCGCGTTCGAATCCACCGCCTTGCGGCCCATCTTGGGGATAAGGTGTACGTCGATCTTGGAACGGTCGAGATCGGTGTAGAAAATGGTGATCCCGTCGGTCGGACGGTCGCAGTCCTCGAGCTTGGTCGTGCGCGTCAGCAGCATGATCTTGTTGGCGACCTGTGCGGTGGAGGTCCACACCTTCTGCCCATGCACCACGTAACCGCCCGGCACCTTCTCGGCGAAAGTCTTGATCCGGGTGGTATTGAGCCCCGCATCGGGTTCGGTGAAGCCGAAACAGCACTGGTCCTCGCCCGCCACAAGCCGCGGCACCCAGCGCGCCTTCTGCTCGGGTGTGCCCTTCACAACGATGGGATGCGGGCCGAACAGGTTGATGTGAATGGTCGATGCCGCCGCAAAGCCGCCGCCGCAAGCCGCGACCTCGTTCATCATGGTCATCGCCTCGGTCACGCCAAGGCCGGACCCGCCAAACTCCTCGGGCATGGTGATCCCGAGCCAGCCGCCTTCGGCCATGGCACGATGAAACTCACGCGGGAACTTCCCGTCATTGTCGCGGGCCAACCAATATTCATCGTCGAACGGAGAGCACGCCGCGCGGACGCCCTCACGGATGGCGAGCAGATCTTCCTCGGTAGGAAGTGGACGAGTAGCCGACATTACTGGAATCCTCGGGTTGAAGTGCTTATGCGGCGATAGAAATCGGGCCCGCGCCACAGGAGCCAGGCCGCGTTGATCATGTTCCCTGTCCCGCAGGTCAGCAGGAACATCGCGATGGTGAAGCCGAGGCGCCGCTCGTAGGCATAGACCAGAGTCGCGAAGAGCACGAAGCCGCTGTAAGCGTCAGCCCAGACATAGATGCCCCAGATGACGCTCCAGACATGGAGCTGGTCCGCGACGACATTGCCGGTGGCAAAGGCATAGAAAAGGCAGGCGGTTAGGCCGAACAGCACAGCGAAGGCGGCTAGGCGGGCGAAGGCATTCATGGCAATACTCCTGCAGCAGCGAGGATCTTGTGCGCGGCCTTGAGATGCGGGATATCGACCATCTTGCCATCGATCCCCAGCGTGCCCGCATCAGGATTGGCTGCGAAAGCGTCCACGATCCGGCGCGCGTGCGCGATTTCCTCATCCGAGGGAGTGAAGCAGCGGTTGATCACTTCGACCTGATCGGGATGGATTGCGATGCGGCCAAGAAAGCCGTCGCGCCGGGCGCGACGGCACTCGGCCTCAAGCCCTTCCGCATCGCGGAAATCGGCGTAGAGCGTATCGATCGGGACCACACCGGCCGAAGCAGCGGCAAACAGGCATAGCGAGCGTGCTAGGCGATAGGGCTCGGTCCATTGCCCATCGGCCTCCTTGTTGTCCGTCGCCCCGATGGCAGCAGCAAGGTCTTCTGCGCCCCAGGTCAGTCCGACAAGGCGCGGATGCGGCGGCGTATAGCTGCCGAGCGCAAACATCGCTTGCGGGGTCTCGGTGGCGACGACCATGATCTTGACCATGCCGGGCGCCATCCCGGCGGCCGCTTCCAAGGGATCGATCATCGCGGCAATGGTGGCGATATCATGCGCATTATTGGCCTTGGGCACGAGAATGCCGGCAAGGCCGGGGCGCACCACAGCGGCAAGATCATCGGCGGTCAGCCCGGTATCGAGCGGATTGATCCGCACAAACAGGCTTGCCTCGACATCGCCCGCCTCGCCAAGCCACGCCGCGACAGACCCGCGCGCGGCGGCCTTCATCGATGGCGCAACCGCATCCTCGAGATCGAGGATCAGCACGTCCGCACCGGTCGAGCGGCCCTTGGCGAACTTGCGCTCGCTGTCTCCGGGCACAAACAGAAGCGAGCGCAGCCTCATGCAACGGGCTTCTTCAGCATCAGCGCGTTGCGCACGGTGCGGCACACCACTTCGTCGCGCTGGTTGAGCCCGATATGCTCGAACGTGACAATGCCCTGCGTGGGGCGAGATTTGCTTTCGCGCAGCTCAAGCACGCGCGTTTCGGCGCGGAGCGTATCGCCCGAGAAGACCGGTTTGGGAAATGTCGTATCGGTCATGCCGAGATTACCGACCGTGGTGCCCATCGTCGTGTCCTGCACGCTGAGACCGATCACGAGGCCCAGCGTGAAGATCGAGTTCATCAGCGGCTGGCCGAATTCGGTGCCTTCGCAATAGGCATGATCGATGTGGATCTGCGCCGGATTGTAGGTGAGCGAAGAAAACAGGCTGTTTTCGTAATCGAGCACGGTCTTGCGCACCTCGTGCCGGAACACCTGCCCCACCGTGAATTCGTCAAACCACAAGCCCGCCATTGTCCAAATCCCTCTCAGTTCAGCCGGCCGAGGATCGCGACGGCGGCCACGCTGTTGAACGGCGATCCGCCGAGATTGTGGGTCAGCCCGAAATCGACCTTGCTCCGCTGGCGCTCACCCGCCCGGCCCTGAAGCTGGGTATAGACCTCATAAGCCATGCGCAGGCCCGACGCGCCGACCGGGTGGCCGAAGCACTTCAGCCCGCCATCAAGCTGGCACGGGATCGCACCGCCCGCATCATAGCGCCCGTCGAGAATATCTGCCGGAGCGCGGCCCTCGTCCGAAAGCCCCAGGTCTTCCATGATCACCAGTTCGGTGATCGAGAAGCAGTCGTGCACTTCGGTGATGTCGAGCTCGGCACGGGGATCGCGGATGCCCGCTTCAGCATAGGCACGCGCGGCGGCGGCGCGGGTGTTGGGCACCGAAGCCCCGTCCCAAGCGCCGAACTGCATTTCCCAGCCATTGCTGGCCGATAGCTGGATCGCCTTGATCGTGACCGGATCGGCCTTGCCCAGCGCGCGGGCGATTTCCGGCGTCGTCACGATCGCCGCTGCCGCCCCGTCCGAAACACCGCAGCAATCGAACAGGCCAAGCGGATCAGCGATCAGCGGCGCGTTCAGGATCTTGTCCATGTCGACCGCGCCGCGCAGGTGCGCCTTGGGCGAGAGCGCGCCGTTCTGGTGGCTCTTCCACGAAACATGCGCCATCGCGCGCTTGAGATCGCCCGCCGCGATGCCGTGCCGCGCGGCGTAGGCACCGGCGAGCTGGGCGAATGTGCCGGGGGCAGAGCCATAAGGCATCCACAGATCGTTCTGCATGCCCTTGGTGCGCAGCGGAAGACCGCCGTAGCCCGTGTCCTTGAGCTTCTCAACGCCGATCGCCAGCGCTACATCCACCGCGCCGGACGCGACAGCATAAGCCGCACCGCGCAGTGCCTCGGTGCCCGTCGCGCACATGTTCTCGACCCGGGTAACGGGCACTTTGTCGAGCCGCAGCGCGTGCGCAGCGGGCAGCGCGCTGTTGCCGACGTTGATATCGTCGAGCGCGTTGCCGACCCACGCCGCTTCGATCCGCGCGCGCTCGATCCCGGCATCGGCCAGCGCTTCGGTGAAGGCCTCGACCATCAGGCCGTCAGCCCCCATGTCCCAGCGTTCGCCGAACCGGGTGCAGCCCATGCCGACAATGGCGACCTTGTCGCGAATTCCCGTTGCCATCAGGCTTCTCCAAGCACGGGCCGCGCCAACGGCGCCGCCTTCCAGAAGTAGGTGCGAAAGCCGAGGCTGCGATTGCGGGACTTGATGCGCAGCCGCATCCGGACCCGGTCACCCACGCGAAAGCCCTCGGCCGGACGGTTGACCATTTCCATGAGAACTCTCGCGCCGTTATCAAACTGCACGAGGCCGAAATCGAAGGGCGGGTCCGGACTGAAGTTGAGCCGGTCAGCCGTGATCGACACGACAGTCGCTTCCAGATCGGCGAGGCGGACAGCTTCCATGGTTTCGACGGCGCCGAGCGCAGGATTGACCGGAAAGGCGCTCTTGGGAAACTGCACGTTGCCGGTGCTGTCGCGCCCACCGATGAAGCCGATCATGTCGCGCCCGACCCGCTCAAGCACGGTCGCCTGCGCCTTCTGCTCGAATTCCGCGCGCATACCCCAGTCGAGTTCGACCGAGCCGGTCAGGCTGAGAAAACGCGAATAGCTCGCAAGGAGCTGGCCTTCCTCAAGCGCGGCGCGCATCGCGGTCGCACCCGGCACTGTGCCGGTGACTTCGAACACCAGCGCATCGGCCCCGCTGCCGAAGCCCACCAGCAGCACGAACTCTCCCGCCTGTGCCGCATCGAGCGCGAGGCCGAGCCCGAACAGCGCATGGGCGGCACCGAGATCCCCGGCTTTTTCGGAAACCACTTCACAATGATTAGCCGCCTTGCACCCCAAGGGCTTGCCCATTGCCCGCCAGCAGCCGCCAACCGGTTCGTGGACGGCAACATGGGCAAGCTGAGCCGGGGCGATTCCAGCATCCTCGCAAGCCGCGCGCACGACCGGCAGCAGCACTTCGGCCACCGCTGTATCGCGCACGAAGCGCTCCTCGTAAGCATAGGAAACCTCGTGCTCGCGCGAAGCGTAGCGGTCCACCAGATCGTGCGAGAGGCTGGCATAGCCGGCAAGCCGCGCCGGGGCCGCGGCTCCGGTGCGCGCAGCAGCAGCACCATCACCGAAGGCCAATTGCGCCGCACTGCCCGCCTGCGTGGGCCTCTTTTCGCCGGCCGTGACGATCTCTTCGCGGCCGCCAAGCAGTGCCTCCAGCAAAGCGGAAGTCGCGGCACGACGCGAATTTGCGGCATCACTCGTGCGCACCGTGCGGGGGAGCGCCAGCGCATCCAGCGCCATCCCGCTTTGGGCCCGGTCGGTGAAATAGGCCGAGGTCGACGCAAACCGCAGCGCGTCTGGTACCGACGCGGCGCATAGCGGGCGCGCCGCTTCAACGGCCATCGTGAACGCGTCCTCGTCCCAATCGGCGACCGCACGCATGCCGCTGCGCGGCATAGGGAGGCCCGACCAGGCCAGCTCGCGCGCGGCCGTCTTCCGGTCCTGCCGCAGCAGCGGAACATAGCCGCCGAGCGCGGCAATGCCGAACGATTGCGCTGGCCCTGACATCCACCTCTCCTCGATCCGATACTCTGCCTTATCGCTCAAATGTGGCGGCTTCCCTCCACTCGCGCTTGACAGTCTCGAATCATGTAGTAAACAGCTTAACATTGTCTGGCAAGAGCAATTGGCCGATTGGCCCTGCCGCGCCGACACGGAGAGGACGATGGGACTATTCAAGGATGACGCGCTGGCTGGCAAGGCCGTGCTCGTTACCGGAGGCGGTGGCGGGCTTGGTCGCGAGATCGCGCATGCACTGTCCGCACTTCAGGCGCGCGTTACCATCTGCGGCCGACGTGATGCCATGCTGCGCGAAACCGCAGCCGAGATTACGGCGTCCACCGGGGTCGAAGTAGTGCCCCGCGTCTGCGACATTCGCGACGCCGATGCAGTCGATGCGATGATCGAGGCGATCTGGGCAGATCAACCGCTCGACGGACTCGTGAACAATGCCGCCGCAAACTTCATCGCCCCCACCAAGGAGCTCAGCGCACGCGGCTTTCGTGCGGTGACTTCGACCGTCATGGACGGCTCCTTCCACGCCACCCTGTCCTGCGGCAAGCGCTGGATTCGCGATGGCATTCCGGGCTCCGTCGTTTCCATGCTGACGACCTGGGTGTGGACCGGCTCGGCATTCGTGGTGCCCTCGGCCATGGCCAAGAGCGCGATCCATGCCATGACCATGTCGCTCGCCGCCGAATGGGGGCCCTATGGCATCCGGCTGAACGCGACTGCGCCGGGGCCCTTCCCCACCGAAGGCGCATGGGACAAGCTCAATCCCATCCCCGACACGCAAAGCTCCGCGACAAACTGCGAAACCGTGCCGATGCGCCGCTTCGGGCACATGCCGGAGCTGACCAATCTCGTCGCCTATCTGCTGTCGGACGCGAGCCCCTACCTCACCGGCCAGACCATCGCCATCGATGGCGGCCAACACCTCGCGGGGCCTGGCACCTTTGCCGACCTGTCGAACCTCACCCCGGCGCAATGGACCGCTGCCCGCGAAGCAATCGCGGCGTCCGTTGCCAAGGAAAAGTCACAGCGCGCTTGAAGGCTGCAAAATGATCGAACGTTCCCTCTTCCAGCCCGAGCACGAGATGTGGCGCCAGACGGTGCGCCATTTCGTCGAGAAGGAAATCGTCCCCTACCACGAGCAGTGGGAAAAGGACGGCATCGTCCCGCGCGAGCTGTGGCTCAAGGCTGGCGAGGCCGGCCTGCTGTGCTGCACCGTGCCGGAAGAATACGGCGGTCTTGGCCTTGACTACCTGTTCGACGTCGTCGTCTTCGAGGAACTGTGGCGTGTCGGCGCAAGCGGGCCGGGCTTCCTGATCCATACCGATCTCGTAGCGACCTATATCCTCACCTTCGGCAGCGACGAGCAGAAGCGACATTGGCTGCCGAAGATGGTGCGCGGCGAGGCGATCGGCTCGCTCGGGATGACCGAACCGCACGCCGGCAGCGACCTGAAGGCGATCCGCACCAAGGCAGAGCGCGACGGCAATCACTTCGTCATCAACGGCCAGAAGGTTTTCATCTCCAACGGCCAGATGTGCGACGTGCTGGTGCTGGCCACCAAGACTGACACGGCAGCGGGTGCCAAGGGCGTGACCCTGTTCCTCGTCGATGCCTCGCTGCCCGGCTTCAACCGGGGCAAGAACCTCGACAAGCTGGGTATGAAGGCACAGGACACTTCCGAGCTGTTCTTCGACAACCTGCGCGTCGATGCCGATGCCATGCTGGGTGAGGAAGGCCAGGGCTTTTCCCTGATGATGACCAAACTGGCGCAGGAGCGGCTGGCGCAGGCCATCCGCTCGGCCACCGTGGTCGAGACGGTGATCGACTACACGGTCGAATACACCAGCGAGCGCAAGGCCTTCGACCAGACCATCGCCGATTTCCAGAACACGCAGTTCGTGCTTGCGGACCTCAAGGCGCGCAGCGTGATGGCACGCGTGTTTACCGACAAGTGCATCGAACTGTTCATGCGCGGCGAGCTTGATCCGGTGGATGCCGCCATGGCCAAGATGGTGACCTCTGAACTGCACTGCGAGACCGTCGACAAGTGTCTGCAATTATTCGGTGGCTGGGGCTATATGTGGGAGTATCCTATCGCCCGCGCCTATGCCGACGCGCGTATCGTGAAGATTGCCGGCGGCTCGATCGAGGTAATGAAAACGATCATCTCGCGCGATATGTTCAAGGGCAAGCTGGCGCGTAGAAAGTGAACTGGGTTACGCAACCTCTTGCGCGCGGCGCGGCGACGGCTAGTCCGGGGGTGTCCACTCCCGGAGTTCCCCGCATGATTCAGAAAAACCTCGATTCCAGCCTGCGTTTCGGCTTCCTCATCCACGACGTCTCGCGCCTGCGCCGCATCGTCGTCGACCGCGCGCTCAAGCCGCTGGGGCTCACGCGCTCGCAATGGTGGGTCCTCGCGTTTCTCTCGCGCCGCGACGGCATGACCCAGACGGCGCTTGCCGCCGATCTTGACCTCACCAAGGTCGCCATCGGTGGTCTTGTCGACCGGATGGAGGCAGCCGGTTTCGTCGAGCGGCGTTCTGACGAACGCGATGCGCGCGCCCGCCGCGTCTACCTGACCCGCGCAGGCCAGCGGCTGGTCTCGACGATCCGCGAAAGCGTGGACGCTGTCGAAGCCGACATTCTCGCAACAGTCACCGAGGACGAGCTCGACGAAGCCGCTCTGGTGCTCGTGAAAATCAAGAACCGCCTGCTCGAACTGGCTGGCGGTGAAGCTGAAGGCGGGCAGGACCTGGATCTCTGACCACCGTACCCGAATGGAGGATTGCTTGAGAGGACTGGACGGAAAAGTCGCGATTGTCACTGGCGGTGGCCAGGGTATTGGTCGTGCCCTGTCGCTGCGGCTCGCCGCTGAGGGTTGTAAGGTTGCCATCTTCGACCTGAGCACGGCAGCCGGCGAGGAGACCGCGAAGCTGGCAGGCCCCGGTGCCACGGTCCGCACCTGGCAACTCGATGTGAGCGACCTGCCAGCCGTCCAGGCGGCGGTCGAGGCAGTCGAGGCGGAGCTTGGCCCGATCTGGGCGCTAGTAAACAATGCCGGGTGGGATCGCCCTGCCCCGTTCCTCAAGACCACACCCGAGTTCTGGGACAAGGTCATCGCGATCAACCTTACCGGCAACCTCAACACGCACTACGCCGTGGCAGGCCGGATGGTCGAGCATGGTGGCGGGCGCATCATCAACATCGCGTCCGATGCCGCCAAGGTCGGCACGGCGATGGAAGCGGTCTATTCCGCGTGCAAGGGCGGCCTCATCAGCTTTACCAAGTCGATTGCGCGCGAACTCGCCCGCAAGAACGTGCTGTGCAACGCGGTCTGTCCGGGGCCGACCAACACACCGATGATGGCCGAAGTCGCCGGAACCGGCCCCGAGGCGGAAAAGTGGAAGGCTGCGCTCGAACGCGGCATCCCGCTTGGCCGCATGGGCGAGCCGGAGGACTATGCCGGCATCGTCGCGCTGCTCGCTTCGGAAGACGGTGCCTATATCACCGGACAGGCCATCTCGGTTTCCGGCGGCATGAACATGGTCTGAGGCGTTCCGCTTCCAACCTCAAAATTCACGAAAGGATGCGCCATGAGCACTCCCGAATTCGAAGACATTCTCTATGAAGTTCGCGGCCGCGCCGCATGGGTCACAATCAACCGCCCCAAGCTTTACAACGCCTTCCGCGCGAAGACGATCGAGGAACTGATCGCTGCGTTCAAGCTGGCGGCGGACGACAAGAACGTCTCCTCCGTCGTGCTGACCGGCGCGGGCGACAAGGCCTTCTGCACCGGCGGCGATCAGAGCGCCAAGGACGGCCAGTACGACGGGCGCGGCATCGTCGGCCTGCCGATCGACGAATTCCAGTCGATCATCCGCGACATTCCAAAGCCCGTGATCGCGCGCGTCAACGGCTTTGCCATCGGTGGCGGCAACGTGTTCGCCACCCTGTGCGATCTCACCATCGCCGCAGACACGGCCAAGTTCGGCCAGGTCGGCCCCAAGGTCGGCTCGGTTGACGCAGGCTGGGGCACGGCTTTCCTTGCCCGCCACGTGGGTGACAAGAAGGCGCGCGAGATCTGGTTCCTCAACCTCCAGTATTCCGCGCAGGAAGCGATGGAAATGGGCCTCGTCAACAAGGTGGTTCCCGCCGCCGAACTCGATGCGGCGGTCGATGAATGGACCGAAATGCTCGGCCAGCGCTCGCCCACCGCGCTCGCGCTTGCCAAGCGCAGCTTCAATGCCGACAGCGACAACATTCGCGGCATCTCGATGATGGCGCTGAATTCGGTGAAGTTGTTCTACGACACCGAGGAATCGAAGGAAGGCATGCGCGCGTTCCAGGAAAAGCGTGCGCCGGAATTCCACAAGTACGTCAAGTAGTCTCGCCGGGGCGCAGCAAATGACCACGCGCCATCTGCGCCCCGGAGACCTGCCCGGCGTCCTGCCGCCGGGCGGTCTCACATTGGTTTCATCGAGCCCGGCCGAGTCCGATCTGCTTGTCGCCGAAGTGGCCGCAGCAGGGTCCACGCTCGGCGCGATGACCTTTTCCGGCGTGTTCGTGCCCGGCCTCAACAAGGCGATCTGGAGTGCAGGCCCCGAAGCGCGCGTACTGACTTTCTTCCAGACCCCCGAATTGCGCCGCGAAGGCGCGCGCAGCGATTTTCGTCCGCTGTGCTATCAGGATATCCTGAAGCTCTATCGGCGTGAGCGGCCCGCCGCTGCCCTCTTCATGTGCAGCCCGCCGGACGACGAGGGCCATTGCAGCTTCGGGGCCGAGACCGGCTTCATCGCCGCGCTCTGGCGCGAAATCCCAGTCCGCATTGCGCACATCAACCCTTTGATGCCGCGCACACCGGGCGACCCCGGCATTCCGCTTTCAGCGATCACCGCCTGCTACGAGCAGGACCAGCCACTGCGGACAATGGTGGGGGGAAGCGACGCCGTTAGCGAGGCAATCGCCGCCGCCATCGCACCATTGATCCCCGACGGAGCGACCTTGCAGACCGGACTCGGCAAGATCCCCGATGCGGTGCTGCGCGCGCTGTCTGGGCACCGCAACCTGCGGCTTCACAGCGGCCTCATCGGCGATGGCGCACTTGCACTCGTCCGCTCGGGAGCAATGGCGCCAGGCCGCTCCGCGCTTGCGGGCGTGGCGATTGGCAGTTCAGACCTCTACGCCGGGCTCGACCACGAACATTTCCAGTTCCAGCCCGTCACGGTGACGCACGATCCGGCGACGCTGGCCGGGATCGACCGGCTGGTGACGATCAATTCGGCAATGGAAGTCGATCTCTACGGCCAGATCCACGCCGAAGCTTCCGCGCGCGGGTTCCTATCCGGCCCCGGCGGCGCGAGCGACTATGCGCGCGGTGCCCGCGCCAGCCGAGGCGGCCTTCGCGTGATTGCCCAGCCTTCGGTGGCGGGTGGCTCCAGCCGCATCGTACCGGCGGGGCACGGCCACGGCCCGGTTTCGCTGTCGCGCTTCGATGTCGATCTCGTCGTCACCGAACACGGCATCGCGGACTTGCGCGAACTGGGCCACGAGGCCCGCGCGCAGGCCCTCATCGCCATTGCCGCACCCGATCACCGCGAGGCCCTTGCCCGCAGTTGGCGTGACGGCATGAACGCGCTTCAGGAGAATTAGGATGTCGCAAGGCAAGGTCATCATCAGTTGCGCTGTCACCGGCTCGATCCATACCCCGTCGATGTCGCCACACTTGCCCGTGATGCCGCAGGAAATCGCCGAAGCCGCACTGGGCGCTGCCGAGGCTGGAGCCGCAATCGTCCACCTCCACGCGCGCGATCCGAACGATGGACACCCGGTCCATACGCCCGAGGACTTTGAACCCTTCCTCCGCGTCATCAAGCAAAGCAGCGACGTGGTGGTGAACCTCACCACCGGCGCCTCGCCCTATATGCCGGTAGAGTACCGCGTGAAGCCCGCCGAATTGTGGAAGCCTGAGGTCGCCAGCCTCAACATGGGCTCGATGAACTTCGGCCTGTTCCCGATGCTGAGGCGGTTCAAGAAGTTCCAGCACGCTTGGGAACCGGAAATGCTTGAGGGCAGCCACGATCTGGTGTTCCGCAACAGCTTCAAGGACATCCGCTATGCGCTCGACACGCTGAACGCCACCGGCACGCGCTATGAATTCGAGTGCTACGACACCAGCCACCTCTACAACCTGCACTACTTCTGGAGCGAAGGCTTGGTGCAAGCCCCGCTGTTCATCCAGACCTGCTTTGGCCTGCTCGGCGGCATCGGCGCGCATCCAGACGATGTGATGCACATGAAGCGCACCGCAGACCGGCTGTTTGGCGACAATTACCGCTGGTCCGTTCTGGCAGCGGGCGCGAACCAGATGAAGGTGGCCGCCATGGCGGCCAGCATGGGCGGCCACGTGCGCGTGGGGCTCGAAGACAGCCTGTGGATCGGGCGCGGCCAACTGGCAAAAAGCAATGCCGAACAGGTGACGCGCGTCCGCCAGATCATCGAGGGGCTGGGGCTCGAGGTCGCCACGCCCGACGATGCCCGCGCGATCCTTTCGCTGAAGGGCGCCGATGCCGTCGGCTTCTGACATGTTTCTGCCGCTGGCGGACGTGTTCGCGCGGGTTCCGCCCGAACGCGAGGCGCTGGTTCACGGCAGCGAGCGCTGGACCTTCGGCCAGCTCGATGCGCGCAGCGCCAGACTCGCGGCATGGCTCCTCGCCAAAGGGGTGGAGCCGGACGATCTGGTCGCCTTCCGGCTACCCAACGGGGCAGATTTTCTGGCGCTGACCTTCGCAATCTACCGCTGCGGTGCGACCCCGGCGCCGCTTTCGCATCGTCTACCACCGGTCGAGCGCGATGCAATCCTAGCAATCATGGAGCCGCGCTGCGCGATCGATGCGGCGATGCTGCCTGCGCCTTGCGCAACTCCAGCGCCGATAGCCCCGCGTCCGGTCGCGTCCTCGTGGAAGGCCTGCACCAGCGGTGGCAGCACCGGCACGCCCAAGGTCATCGTCGATGGCCGCCCGGCCGGGTTTCCCGCCGGCACGAGCTTCATCGGCATCCCCGCCGAGGGCCGCGTACTCGTGCCGGGCCCGCTCTACCACAACGCGCCCTTTAGCGCGGCGGTCTTCGCGCTGTGGAACGGCTCCACCGTTCATACCATGGACCGGTTCGATGCGGCTGCTGCGCTGGATGCAATCGCCCGCGATGGAATCCACTGGGCGCTCATGGTGCCAACCATGATGCACCGGATCATGGCGCTGCCTGCGGACAACCGACCCGCGCATCTCTTTGCCGCCTGGAAACAGGTCGTCCACACCGCCGCCCCCATGGCGCCCTGGCTGAAGCAGGCGTGGATTGACTGGCTCGGCCCTGATCACATCTGGGAAGTCTACGGCGCGACCGAAGGCCTTGTTCGCTGCTGGATCGGCGGGCGCGAATGGCTGGAGCGGCCCGGCTCGGTCGGGCGGCTCATCGGCAATGGCCGCATCCGCATCCTGCGCCCCGATGGCACCGAAGCGGCACCGGGCGAGCAGGGCGAAGTCTTTGCCATGCCGCAGAGCGGCCCCGGATCGACCTACCGCTACATCGGTGCTGAGCGCCGCGCCACCGCCGATGGCTGGGAAAGCGTCGGCGATATCGGCTGGCTCGACGCGGAAGGCTTCCTTTTCCTCGCCGACCGCCGGGACGACCTGATCATCAGCGGCGGCATCAACATCTGGCCCGCCGAAGTCGAAGCCGCCGTGCTGCGCCACCCGGACGTGCGCAGTTGCGCCGTCTTCGGCAAGCCGCACCCGGATCTCGGCGCCGTGGTCCACGCCGTGATCGAAAGCGACGCGGCGCTGACCCTCGAAAGCCTTTGTGCCTTCCTCGCCGATCACCTCGCGCGCCCCAAGCATCCACGCTCGATCGACGTTACCCGCCAGACCGTGCGCGACGATGCGGGCAAGTTCCGCAAGCCGCGCATGACGACCACGGAGAACCCTGTATGACCCCGCCCGCCCTCACGCAATTTTGCGTCGAACTTAAGGACAACGGTCTCATCCACCTCGTCTTCGATTGCCCCGGCAAGTCGATGAACGTGTTCTCCAACAAGGCGATCCACGAACTTGGCGAATTCGCCGAATGGCTGCACCGGGCCGATGTGAAGGGCGTGCTGGTGCGATCGGGCAAGGCCACGGGGTTCTGCGCGGGCGCAGACCTCACCGAACTCGGCGTAGCCTACGACATGATCGTCGCCGCGCCCGCCGCCGACCGGTTCGATATCGCGTTTAACCACTTTTTCCCGCTGAGCCACGCCATCCGGCGGCTGGAAACCGCGGGCAAGCCCGTCGCCGCGGCGATTGCAGGCGTTGCGCTCGGGGGTGGCTGTGAACTGGCGCTCGGGGCGCACTACCGCGTCATTACCAACAATCGCCGGGCCATGCTCGGCCTGCCCGAGTGCGCGGTGGGGCTTCTCCCCGGAGCCGGCGGAACCCAGCGCATGCCCAGGCTCGTCGGCGTCGGGCTTGGCCTCGAAGTCCTGCTGCTGGGGCGCAATCTCTACGGAGACGAAGCTTTGGAGGCCGGACTCGTCCACGCCGTAGTGGCGGAAGGCGAAGAGGTCAGCGCCGCGGAGAACTGGCTGCTTTCGGACCGGGCGCACGCTGTCCAGCCGTGGGACCAGCCCGGAGCGCAGCCGCTGGCCCACGCTGCCTATGCCGAAGCCATCGCCAGGCACCGCACCCGCGAACTGGCGCGCATGCTGGGCCACGAACCGGCCCCGCTGGCAATCCTCGATTGCGTGGAGTTTGGCCTGATGCAGCCGGTCGACGGCGCGATCCGCGCAGAAATGTCCGTCTTCGCCCACCTGATCCAGCGGCCCGAGCCGCGCAACATGATCCGCACCATGTTCCTCGGCAAGCAGGCCTACGACAAGGCGGCTCGTGATCAGTCCATTCCTGCGGCTGTAGAACATGCCATCAGGACCGCGTGCGCGATCGTAGATCGTCATGTAGAAGCCGCACCAGTCCTCAAGAATGCCGGCTTTCGCCCCGGCGCAGAGGCACTCATGCCGGTCCAGCAAAGGACTGTTGCCGGTTTCTGGCTGGAGAGTAATGCACGCGCGTTGGATGCTATCGCTGCATTGACCCGCGAACTGGCGCCGGTCACCGGGTCGCTCGGCGCAGCCGAACTCGTTCTGTTGGACCATGGCACAGTCCGAAGCGGTGCCATTCCCGCCTATCTGGGCGGTATCACCGGCTTGCTGGCGATCCGGACACAGGCATGACGAGACCTGCCCAAGCAGCCTAACCGCCAAATTGATCAGACAGAGGAGCCGGATTCGCGTGGCCAGAAAGCTCTATCCCGATGCCGCCAGCGCCCTTGACGGGCTGCTCAAGGATGGCCTGCTGATCGCCTGCGGGGGCTTCGGCCTTTGCGGCATTCCGGAGCGGCTGATCGATGCGGTGCGCGATTCGGGAGTGAAGGACCTCACTTTCGCCAGCAACAATGCGGGGATCGACAACGAAGGCATCGGCATGCTGCTGCGCACGCGGCAGGTAAAGAAGATGATCGCCAGCTATGTCGGCGAGAACAAGGAATTCGAGCGCCAGTACCTATCGGGCGAGCTGGAGGTCGAGTTCTGCCCGCAAGGCACGTTGGCCGAACGCATGCGTGCGGGCGGCGCAGGCATCCCTGGCTTCTATACCAAGACTGGCGTCGGCACGCTGGTGGCCGAAGGCAAGGAAGTGAAGACCTTCCGCGGGGAGGACTACATCCTTGAAGAAGGCATTTTCGCCGATCTCGCGCTGGTGAAGGCGTGGAAGGCGGACGAGACGGGCAACGTCGTGTTCCGCAAGACCGCGCGCAATTTCAACGTGCCCGCCGCCACTTGCGGCAAGGTCTGCGTGGTCGAGGTGGAAGAGATCGTCCCCACCGGCAGCCTCGATCCCGATGGCATCCACCTGCCGGGCGTCTATGTGCAGCGCCTGATCGTGGGTTCGCCCTATGACAAGAAGATCGAATTCCGCACGGTTCGCAACACGGATGTCGGCTGATGACCAAGCATGATGGCATGACGGCGGGCTGGACCCGCGACCAGATGGCCGCCCGCGCTGCGCGCGAGCTTGAGGATGGCTTCTATGTGAACCTCGGCATCGGCATCCCGACGCTGGTGGCGAACCACATCCCCGAAGGGATGACCGTCACGCTGCAGAGCGAGAACGGGATGCTCGGCATCGGGCCGTTTCCGCTGGCGGGTGAGGAAGACGCCGATCTTATCAATGCGGGCAAGCAGACGATCAGCGAACTGCCGCAATCCGCCTATTTCGATAGCGCGCAGAGCTTTGCCATGATCCGCGGCGGGCATATCGACCTCACCGTGCTCGGCGCGATGGAAGTTGCCGAAAACGGCGACATCGCCAACTGGATGGTGCCCGGCAAGATGATCAAGGGCATGGGCGGCGCGATGGATCTCGTCGCGGGCGTGAAGAAGATCATCGTCGTGATGGAGCACTGCGCCAAGGACGGCAGCCCCAAGTTCATCCCCGCCTGCACCCTGCCGCTGACGGGCAAGGGCGTGGTTGACATGGTGATCACCGATCTCGCCGTCTTCGCGCGGCCCGATCATGCCTCGCCATTCCGGCTGATCGAGCTAGCGCCGGGCGTGAGCGCCGAGGACCTGCGCGCCAAGACGACCGCGCAATACGTGGCGTAAGGCAAGGCGTCGACATTGAGAACCACTTCGACGCCAGTTGCTCAGCGTCCCAACTAAAGCACAATGGTTTAGTTCTCGGAACCAATAACCGAACTGATCCAGGCATCGATTTCGGATTCCACCCAGACAGTAGACTTCGGGCCGATCGCGCGCCCCTTCGGAAAACGTCCCTCCGCCATGCGCTGGTAGATCGACGAACGCTTGATCCCAACCCGCGCAATAACCTCAGGCAGCCTGATCAGGCGCATCTGGGGTTGCGCCGGAGGAAGCCCGGTCTCAGTTTCCACGGTGTTCGCAACAAACGATGATGCCATGTCGTAGTCTCCTAGCTTGGTCATGCCACCCCAAGCCCCCTCACCTCCCGAGCACGAGGGATATGTCGCGTTCGGCAAAATCATCGATGTGTTTGGCCAGCAGCCGCGCCACGAGGCGTGAAGTGCCGATGGCCCAGCGCGGGCGGAGATCGGCTATGCGGGGGCCGAGCGTTTCGTTCATGGTCACCGGCAAAGCGGTGAGGAACTGATCGAGGAACGCGCCCACGTCTTCGCCAAGCCATTCGACCGCGAGATCCTCGTGGCCAAGGATGGCGAGCAGCAGGGCACCATTGGAGGCAAGCCCGCTTGCACCGAGCACACGTTCGGCATCAACTAGCGTGATGGCTTTCTCCCCGCGAAGTAAGCGCAAGAAGGTGTCCTTGTTCATGCCTGCTGCGCGCGCGACCTCGCGTCGCGACCTGCCCGACCGGTCGACGGCTACGGTCAGGAGGCGAGCAAGTCTTGCGTTGATCCCCAAAGTCTGTGCGCTGCAGGTCATGTCCACAATCGGTCCCAGTTGGTTCGACTCGGACATGTAGCGCGACTCCCCTCCGCTAGGAACAAAAAAGAACATAGTTAGAACATATCGGTTATCCTAGAATGAACCGATTCGGAGCGCTGTCTCGCAAAACAGCCTGCTTTGGCGCAGATTTCCGGCATGTATCGCCCGATTTTCCGCCTCGCTCGGCCAACTGAGCCGCATGGCGGTTACGGTCATCGTCCAGATTTATCCGAGAACGCTTCCTCGATCAGCCCTTTCTTTTCCTAGACCAGTTTCTCCGGCCAAGAAGGTGGGGCAGCGGCGATGACTGCTGCGACCAACCCGCTCGGAGAACGCTCCATGACCCTGATTGCCCTCCCCTTGCCTGGCCGTTCCAAGGCCCGCCTTGCCAAGTCCGCTGCCCTCATCCTGCCGTTCGCCGCGCTCGCGCTTGCCGGCGGCACGGCCTACGCCGGCACCGACGCCACCTTCACCACTGCGCTGACGAAATTCACAGGCTTCCTCCAGGGCTCGGGCGGCAAGATCATCACCGTCCTCAGCCTCGCGGCCGGCCTCATCAGCCTGGCCTCGGGCCGTTTCACGCTCGGCCAGATCGCTGTGCCCGTCGGCGTCGGCGTGGGTGTCGGCACGGGCGTTCCGATCGTCACCTCGGTGATCACCGCCGTCATCTGATCACCGATCCGTGACGCCTTGGGAGGGCACGTTACCATGACAGACCGCCATGCGATCCCCCGCCACCTCGACGATCCTGAGCTGATCGGGTTCTGGACCATCGACGAGTTTGCCGGAATCATCGCCCCCTTCACCTGGGGGATCCTCGCGCAGCATATCCTGATCGGCATCGGGCTTGCAGTCGGAGCCTGGTTCGCTCTGCGAAAAGCCAAGGCCGGGCGCTCCGCCTCTTGGGTTCGCCATGCCGCTTACTGGTATCTGCCGCCGGGACTGACCGGTCTCAAGGCAACGCCGCCCTCCCATTGCCGCGTGCTGGCAGGCTGAGGAGCGCATCCCATGCTCACCGATGTCGCCCACGAGCGCACGCAGAAGCTGCTGCGCCAACGCAACATGTTCGCGATGACCAGCGCCGCGCTCGCGGTCCTCTTCGCAGGGGCTGCCAGCCTCGTTGCCACCCGCGAGCGTGAAGTTTTGCTGGTCCCGACTACCCGCACGCCGCTGGTGATTTCGAGCGCGGGGGTTTCTGCCGAGTACCTCGAGTTTGTGACCCGCGATGTTGCGCTCGTCCTGCTCAACCGCAGCCCCGAAGGGCTCGACTACTGGATGGGGCAGATCCTGGCGCTTGCCGATCCGGCGCAGCGCGGCCGGCTTAAGGCCGAGCTCCTGCGCATTGTCGAGGAACAGCGCGGATCCGAAGTCACCCAGGCTTTCGTGATCAGCAAGCTCGAGGTCGATCCCCGTGCGCTGACCTCGGAGGTCAGCGGCACGCTCAAGACGTTCGTGGGCGAACAGGTGATCTCGAGCGAGGAGCGCCGCTTCCGCTTCGACTGGACCTACCGCGGCCTGCGCCTCGCGCTGTCCGGCTTCGCGGTGGTTCTCCCGGCCCATCCGGCTGACGCCCCCACCCCATATTCAACGGAGTCCCACTGATGCGCGGATATCTCCCCGCGAGGCCAAGGCGCCTCGCCATTCTCGCGGCGCTCGCGGCAACTGGCCTCGCCGACCCGGCCCTTGCCGACCAGTTCAAGCAGACCGCCGATGGCGGCACGATCGGATGCGAGGTTTCGGCGCACGAGCTCACCCGCTTTGCCCTTGTTGGCGACGCCTTCGCTAGTGTCTCGAAGATCGGAACCGGCACGCCCTACAACGACTTTGCCGTCTCGAACGAGCCTGTGCGCGGCGACATCTATGTGTCGGTGCCCGAAGTCTATGCGGGTTCGCGGATCAGCTTCTTCGCCACGACCAAGAAGGGCTACGTCTACAAGTTCGCCTGTCCGATCCGCCCGGTCGAAGCGCAGCAGGTCTTCGTGACCAACCCGGCGATCGCCAAGGACGATGCGAGCAATTGGGAGAAGGCGACGCCGATCGAGACGAGCGCCGTGCGCCTCGTCCAGGCCATGGCCGCCGAGACGCAAGTGCCAGGTTTCGCGGTGCGGCAGTCGAGCAGCCTTCCCGCCCGCGCCGAGGACATCGAGGTCCAGCTGATCGCCGAGTACCGCAGCGCCAGCCTTGCCGGCAAAGTCGTCCGCCTGGCGAACCAGGGCAACACGCCCGCCACGATTGCCACCCGCGATCTCGCGCCGCTCGGCACGATTGCGGTCGCGATTGCCAGCCCGGTGCTCGCGCCAGGTGCTTCCACCACCGCCTGGATCGTCGGACCGAACGGGGACAATGGCCATGACTGAGAACAAGCGCGATGAGCAACCTCCGAGACCCGCAGACCCGCGCCATAGGCCACGCTGAGCGCTGCCTTGTACTTGATGCCTGGCGCCGCCTCGAGCAGCCGCGCGGTCTCCTCGACGCTCAGGACACCCGCAACTTGGGCGCGACGTGAATGACGACAAGCCCCAGCGCCATCTCCGGCCGCCTCAGGGTGATACCGAAGAGGAACCGCAGCGCCGACACGGCCCCATTGATGGTCGCGGGACCAACGGCACGTTCATGCTGATCGAGCTGGAAGCGCCGGAGATCTTCGAGGGTGGCCGTATCGGGGGGCTGACCAAGAAAAGCAGCGAAGCGCCGGACGTGGCGGATGTAATCCTTCTGCGTGTGCTCCCCAAGCCCACGCATTTGCATATCCTGCAGCATCCGCTGGCGCAGCGATGCGTTCGGGGCGGCGGTCGTGACAGCATCCATCGTGAGTTCCTTTGCGTTGAAGGAACTCCACGGTCGCAAGGCGACCCTGCCGCTCGCAAAGCCTGAACAATACTACGCTACATCACCCCAAGCGACCCTCCCGCGCAGCGGGTTCGTGCTCTGTTCGCTTGCGGCCTGCTCTGTTTCCCGGCAGCCATGCCCCAATCACTGCAGTCCTGAGCATCACAGTCCACAGCGTTTCAGATGCATCCGCGCCGTCTAAGTTCACTTTTTGTTCTTGTTAAGGATGTTTCCTAGCGCTAGGATCATATCCTAGAATCGCAGGAACCGAGACCATGGACGATCCACGCGCAACGCTTGACGAGCTGATCCGCCAGCGCGGTGTAAACTACTCTGCCGTCTCTCGCCTGCTCGGCCGCAACGTGTCCTACATCCAGCAGTATCTGCGCAAGGGCAGCCCCCGGCATCTGGACGAGCAAGACCGCCAGATCCTGGCGCAGTTCTTCGGCGTGGACGAAGTGGTGCTGGGCGGCCCGGTTGCGCGGCATACTCCGGTCATCCAGCTCGTCCAGATTCCAGTACTCGATGTCGAGGCATCTGCGGGCCACGGTGCCCTGGCAGGTGCGGAAAGCCAGGCTGGCCAGTTCGGGTTTGACGAGAAGTGGCTGCGCAAGCTGACGCAGGCCAAGTCGTCCAGCCTCTCGATCATCAAGGTGGTCGGAGATTCGATGGAGCCGACGCTGCACGACGGCGACGAAGTCCTGGTCGACGTTGCGGACGATCAATCCAAGCTGCGTGATGGTATCTATGTCCTGCGCATGGACGGCGCGCTCAACGTCAAGCGGGTGGCCATTGAACCGCAAGGGCGCAAGATTTCCGTAGTCAGCGACAATGCGGCCTATCCCAGCTGGCAGGGGCTGGACCGCCGCTCGGTGAACATCGTTGGCCGTGTGCTCTGGTTCGGCCGCAAAGTCTGATCCCGCCCGTTCAGATCCCCATCTCGAACGGCTTGACCATCGCTTTCTCGCGCTCAGGCGGTTCCTTGAGCACGGGAGGCTCGCTCTGCAGCGCTGCCTCGGACTTCCCTCTCGCAAGACCGGAAGCGGCTGCCTCGCGCAGCAGGCCCACGGTTTCGAGGGCAGAACGCTTCATGCCCGTGTTGCGAGCGATGGCCGCGCCAAGTCGCGAGGCATCGTTGACGAAGAGGGTTAGCCCATCGCGCAGGCGGGTGACGGTCACGAGGAAAGTTTGCTGGTTCGAGAGATTGCGTTCGCGGCTGTCCATCACCGCGATGCCGCGGTCTGACGTGATGTCGTGGACGACCTCCGCACCAGCGTAGCTGTGCGATGATGTGGTCGTTGTAGGTCCACGTCTAGGAGTCGTTCCATGGAGCAGGAGGTTGTCACCGTCGGATTGGATCTGGCGAAGAATGTGTTTCAGGTTCACGCCATCGCTGCCGATGGCGCAGTGCTGATCCGGCGTAAGCTGCGCAGGACCGAGGTTAGTCGGTTCTTCGCGGAATTGTCGCCTTGCCTGGTCGGCATGGAAGCCTGCGCGTCGGCGCATCACTGGGCACGCGAGTTGATGGCGATTGGCCATGAGGTGCGCCTCATGCCGCCAGCCTATGTTAAGCCGTATGTGAAGCGCGGGAAGACCGATGCAGCAGATGCCGAAGCGATCTGCGAAGCGGTAACCCGGCCGACGATGCGTTTTGTCGCAGTGAAGTCGGTCGAGCAGCAAGCGGTCCTCATGCTTCACAAAAGTCGCGACCTGATGGTTCGGCAGCGCACCATGCTGATCAACGCGCTCCGCGGCCACCTAGCTGAGTACGGCATCGTGACGGGTCTCGGCGCCGGCGGCGTAGTGGCTTCCCTGAAGGCGCTGCACGAGGAGCAGGGCAGGCTTCCCGCTTACGCGCGTTCGGCCCTTCATGGCATTGCCGCTCAGCTGAGGGCCCTCGCGAGCGAGATCGATCGGCTTGAGGCGCAAATCCTTGATTGGCACCGTAACGACGAGACAAGCCGCAGGCTGGCCACGATCCCGGGGATCGGCCCGATCACAGCTTCGGCTATAGCGGCTGCGGTGCCCGACGCATCTCTGTTCCGATCAGGTCGTCAGTTCGCCGCCTGGCTTGGGCTCACACCTCGTGCGAACAGCTCGGGCGGCAAGGAGCGGCTCGGCGGAATAACCAAACAGGGTGATGGCTATCTTCGCCGGCTTCTGGTCGTCGGTTCGACTGCTGTTATGCGAATGACGCGCAAGAATCCGGCTCGCCAACCCTGGATGGCGGGCCTGCTCGAGCGCAAGCCCACGAAGATCGCAACAGTGGCGCTGGCCAACAAAACGGCACGGATTGCCTGGGCTGTGATGACGCGGAAGGAGGTCTACGCCGCCACCGCATAAGGAGATCTCCGTCACTCGATAATCGCGTGATGGGATGCGTTGGAGCAGCTTAGTAGTGATGACGAACCGGTCAGACCGGGGGTTGGTGAAACCCAGGGGGTCACAGCGCTTCGAGCGCGATGACGTGATTAGGGAGCCAGCCTGCGGACTTCATCAGGGCCAGCAGCCATGCGGTGCTGCGCGAACAGGCCGAACACATGGATGCACCCGACCGAAGTCATCAATGCCGAAAAGCTCTTGCGCCGCGGAGGTCGTCCACACATGAGCCCCTGCGCCATATGGGCATTGAGCGCATAAGCCAGATCAAGCCGCTTCAGCATCGGATCGCTGGCCGGCAGATCATGCGCAATGCCCGTCGAGGTCACCAGCGATACTGTATCCCGGCCGATCGCGGTGATACGCGCCTGGTCGGCATTGATGAGCCCTCGTCTGTGGTCGGTCTCAGTCCAGCGAATGCGGTCTCCTGCATGGAGGTCCAGGCGCTTGACTTCGAACAGCCGTAGCGGATCGTAGTCACCATTGGGACGAAGGCGATCGACCTTCAGCACTGTGTGCTTCCCGCCTGCATCCTCCAAGGTCACCGACCCCCGCTGCCGGTCACTCTCGATGACCGTGTATGTCCCCTTCCCTAGCTTTTGCGCCCGATTGTCGCGGTCGAATACGGCGACCATCCCCGGGCGATAGCTGGATGCATAGCGCAGCTCCTCGCGCGTTGTGTTGACGCGTGAGAGCACGTCCAGCCTCAGTACCGTCTGACCCAGTTCGCCATTGGCCTTTAGCCCGGTCTGAACAGCGGCATTGACCTCGCTGCGCAGAGCACGGCCAGAGGCATAGATCGCAGTTCGCTCGCGCTCGACAGGCGCAAGCGAGAGCCACGCCGCCGCCGCCTCGATCGCTGCCCCTTCACCGACCTCGACGACATTCTTGCCGAGGTGCCGTAGCGCGTCATCGATCCGCCCGCCCTGAGCTGCCTGCTGCGCAGCACGCAAGGCCTTGGTGCGGGCGCGGATGTTGGCATCCATCGTCGCTGTTTCGATGCCGGAGCGCTGCATGACATCGAAGGGCTTACCCGCATCGACTGCACCCAGTTGCTTGCGGTCGCCGATGCTGGCGAACCGGTCGACACCGAGAAGATTGGCGAGAAGGACCAGTTTTTCCTTGTCGGCGTTGCCGACCATCGAGGCCTCGTCGAGCAGGTTCACGGCGCCTTTCATATCCGCCCGGGCCTCGGCGAGACGGGCTGGATCACCACCCTCCAGCAGGTCCTGATGGCGGCGCAGAAACCGCGCGACGGTCATCGACGGGATGCCGGTGTCGCGCTCGAGCATCTGCACCAGAGTGTTCTGCACGGCGAGGCCCAGCACCACCCTGCCCTCCTCGCGCAGGATGTCGGCCACAGGCTTGAGCACCGTACTCTTGCCGGCGCCGGCGACGCCCTGAATCGCAACAATCCGGTTGGTCGAACCCAGCAGCAGACGTCCGGCAGCCTCCTGCCCGGCATTGAGCTTGATGCCATACCGCATCTGCGAGAGGCTCTGCAGCCGCGCACCGGCCGCATCGGCGGTGATGATCGGCGATGCCTTCCCCCTGCCCTCATCCACGGCGGCCACGATGCGCTGCTCGGATGCGACCGCGTCTTTCGTGGTCAGCATGCCCTGGCTGACCCCGGCACCGCGTTGCAGCGCGCCCTGCCGGACCAGCTGCTGCACCCGCTGCTCGATCGCCGGCAAGGCTGCGGGAAGGCCAAAACCCAGCGCTGCGCGGTAGAGATCGACTTTCAAGAACGCCGCTTCGCGCTCGGCGAGATGCCGCACCGCAGACGCCACAGCGTGGGCTGCCGCGACCTGTTCGGGCGACCGCTTGGCGAGATCCTGAGGCATCAGCGGATCGCCTTCCCTGAGCCCAAAGCGCTCGGCGAGTGCGGCCGCAAGGTCCTGCGCCCTGATAACGGTCCCGCGCACGATCGAGGTCAGCTTGCCGACCTCGCCAAGGCCCTGCGCCGCGCGCGCATTCGCCCTCGCCATGACAGCAGAAGGATCGAAGCCGATGGATTTTGCCTTTTCCTTCCAAGCGCTCACCAGCGCGGAACGGTCCTCCACCGTACTCTTTTCCGAGCGGGTCATGAGGTTCGCGGCACTGCGCGCGGCGAGGCTGCGCGAGGCCATCCCCTCCAGTTGGCCGAGGATTTCTGCGCGGCGCGAGCTGAAGGCATCGCGTACGGATTTCGGCACGCCGACCGCTTCGAAGTTGCCGTGCTTGCCGATCTCGCCAACCTCATAGCCGAGGCGCTCGACCGAGATCCGGAAGCGGGCCATCGTCATGGCGTTGAGCAGGGTATTGTGCTCCCACACCTTGTCATTGCGCAGGGCGCGCCATTTGCCGTCCGGACCCTGCGTCGCATTGGCGACCACCGCGTGAATGTGGGCATTAGGTTCCTGATTGCGGTTGGTATCGTGCATGAAGAGGGCGACGGTGAGGTTGCCTGTGGCGACGGCCTTGTCCTTGCCCCTCGCCTCGATCCGGGTCTCGGCAAGGTTGCGTTCGGCCCACGCGAGCGTCTCTTTGACCGCCTCGGTATAGGCCTCAAGGATGCGCCGGTCGCCGCCCACGAGGGCGAGCAGCGACCAGCTCTTGGGCATCGAGAAGGTTAGGTCGGTCCCTGCCCGATGCTCGCGCTTGTCGGTGCCAAGGCGGGTTCCATCGGGCAGAAACCCCTTGAGAATGGCCTCGAAGGTTTTGGCATCGACTTCACCCGACAGCCCCAGCTTGTCCGCGCCCTTACCGAACCATTCGCCCGAACGATCGGCATCAGCGCGGGTGTAGTAGTTGTCGGCGGCAAAATAGCGGGCAGCTCCACCGGCAGTTCGGACATTGGCAACGGACAGCATGGGCAGGGACCTCGATTAGAGGAAGCTGACGCTTCAGATCTCGATGTCGAACTCTCCGACATCGCGAGCCTCGCGAGGTGTATGACGCACCTCAGATGCGTCCCCTTCGAGTGCCATCCGGCGGGGGTCGGTCAGCGCCAGGGGTGCTTCTGAAAGGGGCTGATCTGATTGCGCCGGATTGGTGTCAGTTGCCGACGACCTGCCATAGATTGGCGCCGACTTGTCCGGCAGTTCACTGTCGCCACTGGCCTTCGCAGCTTCCGGGCTGGTACCGCGGGTCGGCACAGACCCTGCACCTTGAACGCCCGCCATCTCGTCTGCCGATTGACCCTCGCGCGGCACACCTGGGCTGGTAGCATCCCCCTTCGCCAGACAGATATCAGCGGCCTGATCCGTCAGACTGCCGCGATGCTGGACGCGCTCGTCACCCTCACCGTTCTCCGGCTCGCGGGGAACAAGCGGCAGCAGACCCTGGCGCGGTTCGAGCCTTCTGCCCGCACCATCATCATTGGATGACGGGTGCTCCTGAGCCGAGGATCCCGTCCAGTCCTCGCCGGTGCTTCCATCAGCCAATTCTCGCGCAATCGGCCGATTCGGGAAGGGATCAGCTGCCCTGCGAATGAACGCTTTCGAACGCATCGGACGGTCGACCGGCGTGAGTTTGACCTCCGCTGCGGGAAAGCCATCGGGAAACTTGAGGTACCCGACAAGGCGAGGCAGGTCCTTGATGTCGTCGGGAAGGAGCAGCCGTTGGATATGCCGCCGCGTGGTCAGGCTGACGGCATCACGGGCATTGTTGAAACCGTAGGTGTAGCCCTCGTCCATGTCCCGCACCTCCCGCTGGCCGATGAAGTCGGAGCACCATGTGGCGGTGTCGGCATCGCCGGTCCCAAGAACGAGTTTGGTTCGGGCGAGCGAGGACAAGGTCATTGCCATGTTGTCGCCGTAGACCTCCTTGAGCTTCGCATAGGCGTGGATGCCGGTGACGATCGCGCCGCCGAAGTTGCGCGCGGTCTGGAGGCCCTTCTCGAGCGCAGGGAGGCGGTGGAGCGCCCCCAGTTCGTCGATGAAGAACCAGATGCGCAGGTCGCGGGTGCGATCGAGGGTCATCAGCGTGTTCATCGCCAGGTCCAGCCAGACGGTGAGGAGCTGCGAGCACACGCTGAGATCGACGTAGCGAGCCGAAATGAAGACGAACCCACCACCGTCATCGGTGCTCTCGATCCATTTGCGCATCGAGAAAGGCTTCCCCTTTCGGGGGAGCATCTTGAGCGCCTTGGCGTTGGCATTGAACACCGCGCGGATCGATTCTGCCATACGCGCGGCCTCTGGCGCGGTTAGGGGATCGGCGATCGTGCCGCGCATGAGCTTGTGCACTTGGGCGAGGTCTGCCGTCATCAGCTCACGCGCAAGAGCGTCGTTGCTGTCGGCGCCGCGGGCGCGAAGCTTGAGGCACATCTCGACGAACAGCAGGCGCGCGGCCAGCACCCAGAATTGCTCGGAGCCGCCCCCATCATGGGGCACCAGCGCCTCGGCAGCGGCCGTGAACTCGGCCTCGTCGCGGCACTCATCGAACACGCTCCAGCGCGGGCAGCGCGCATCGAGCGGATTGAGGATTACGTCGCGCGAGGCATCGTAGAAGTGCTCGATGAAGTGTCCGGTGAGGTCAAAAATCACCGCGCGATGTCCGCGCTCCCGGGCCTCCTCGATCATGTCCGAGAGCGCTACGGTCTTGCCCATGCCGGTGGTGCCGATGAGCATGGCGTGGCTCTGTTCGAGCCGCCAGGGATAGGTCACCCCGGCAATGCTCGAAGGCCGATAGGGGAACGCGCGGGCGAGTTGTGCCGCACTGCAAAAGCGCCACTCGTTGCCGAGCTTCGCGCTCCACTCCTTGCGTTGCTCCGCCTTGTTGTGCCTCCGGATCCGGGTTTCGAGATCGCGGAGACTCGTCAGCTTGGCGCCGCGCTCATGCTGGCGCTCCTTGGCCTTGCCGCCAAACCGCGAGGCGAACCAGACCCACACCACAAACACCGGCACAAGGATCACGGTCGACCAGGCCAGAGCGATGCCGACCAGCTTCAGCAGATGATGCCACGCGTGCACCACCGGCGGGTAGATATCGAGCAGCGAAATGGGAAAGGTCACGTTCCGTCCCCACGCGGTCCTGACGGTCACATCGTGCGCCGGATCGAACTCCATGAAGCGGTAGCCGACGCCGTAGACATGCATCCACGCGAGGTAGACTTCGTGGTCGGACATGCCTTCCGAGACGGTCCACCAGGTTATCCAGCACATAACGATGAGGGAAATGATCAGCGGGCCTTTCAGGCCCGCTGCGAACATGAAGCCGAAGTGCTCGATAAGCTGGCTGCCGCGAGTGAAATTGCCGAGGTCACGCTTCATGGCTGCCTCCCTCGTCGGTCGTTTCAGCGACACCGGCGGCGCGGCAGCGGGCAGCGAAAGCGGTATGCACACGCTCGCGCAAAGCATGATCGCTATGGCCCGCGAGGAGGGCATCAACCCCAACCATGGCGAAGAGCGACTGGCGGTATAGCCGGAGCATGACGCTGCGATCACTGGCGACCGAGAGGTCGTTATCGCAGGCGCGGACAATGACTGTGCGCAGCCATTCGCTGAGCGCGAGCCCGTTGGCAGAAGCTGCTGCGCGGGCACGAGTAGCAAGCTCGTCAGAGACGTAGGCTTGGAGACATTTGGGACGTGACATTCGACAGATTCCTTCAAATGAAGGAGCCTGGTCACTCTGCGAAAGTGATGAGCAGATTACGTTGGCATTTGGAACATGTCAAGAACATTGAAGGCAAGGAACCCTGCCGTCTTTGCCTCCCCGCACTGTAGACTGACGTGCTACGCGGCCCTGTAGGTCAAAGTGACGGAAAAGCACCAAAGGGATCGAAATCACAAATTTTAATCACTATTCTAAATACTTACCGCCAGCGACAAGTCGCGTTCGGTGTGCTTCCGTCAAGAGGGACTGAAGCCTGTTTCCGGTCTTTAGCGCTCATCTTGGAAGTGCCTGAATCTTTGGTATTTCAGGGGGTGCCGCCTGGCCGTGCGGCCATGAGTTTCGCGTCCAATTTTCCGACCAAATCCGGCCTTGTTCCGGAATGGGGAGCAAATAGCCATCAGAAGCAGGGATGCCGCCGGACGAGCAAACCGCTTCCGTTCCAGGCATGATTGTTCACTCCGCGCACTCAGGTGGCCGAACTCGTCTTCCCCGACGACATCTCCAACCTTCCGTCGATGCACGGCTTTGTGAAGTTCCCGGACGGATTTCCGGCAGCCCGGTTGGAAAGACTACAAAGTGCGGGGGCCCAGCCTCGTACGTGTCACGGATAATAGCCCAGCGACAGCCCCATCTGGCCGCCACCGATAATGATAATGTCGTGGGTCTCCAAGCCCTCAGGCCTGAAGCCAGCGCTTGAGGTCATCTTCCTTCGGCAGGCCACCGGCATGAACGACCTTGCCGTCGATCACGATGCCCGGCGTTGAGGCGATGCCGTACTTTGCCATCGCGGCGTAGTCGGTGATCTTCTCGACAGTCGCCGCGATGCCCAGCGCGGCAGCGGCGGCCTTCACCATGTCTTCGGTCGTCTGGCACCGCTTGCAGCCGGGGCCGAGCACTTTGATGTCTTTCATGGGGATTGATCCTTTTTAGGAAAACAGAGCGTTGAACAGGTAACCCACGCCAAGGATGCCGGTGCCAACCACGGCAACAAACACCGCGATCAGTTTGAGGCTCAGCACCTTGCGCAGGATAATCATTTCAGGAAGCGACAGCGCGATCACCGACATCATGAAGGCGAGGACCGTGCCGAGCGCCGCGCCTTTGCCGAGCAGCGCTTCGATCACGGGGATTATTCCGGCGGCATTGGAATACATCGGGATGCCCAGCAGCACGGCGGCGGGCACTGACCACCAGCGATCTGCGCCCATTATACTGGAAAGCAGCTCTGCGGGCACATAGCCGTGGATGAAGGCACCGGCGGCGATACCGGCAATGATCCAATACCAGACCTTGCCGACGATCTCCTTCACTGCATCCCAACCGGCCTCGAACCTGTCGACCCATGTCAGATGCTCGCCTTCCAGATCGACCGTGCCCGCACGAACCTCACGCACCCAGGGTTCGAGCCAGCCTTCCAGATGCAGGCGACCGATCACCCAGCCTGAGATGATCGCGATGGACAGGCCGAAGGCGAGATAGGTCAGCGCCACTTTCCAGCCCACCAGCGCGAACAGCAGGCCCAGCGCGATCTCGTTGACCATGGGCGCGGCGATCAGAAACGAGAAGGTGACGCCGAGCGGCACACCCGCCGAAACGAACCCGACAAACAGCGGCACAGCCGAGCAGGAGCAAAACGGGGTGACAATGCCGAGGTGCGCGGCGGCGATGTTGCCCAGCCCCTCGCGCTTGCCCGCCAGCAGCGCGCGGGTGCGTTCGGGCGAGAAGAAGGTGCGCACCACGCCCATCGCAAACACCACCAGCGTCAGCAGCATCAGCACCTTGGGCGTGTCGAAGAAGAAGAATTCCACCGATGAAGCAAGGTGACTGCCGGGGGCGATCGGCAGCTGTGTAACCAGCCACCGCGCAAAGGGCAGCAGCTGGTTGTAGATTGTGAACCAGAAGGCCACGAAGATGGCGATCCCGGCAAACCAGATGCCTTACGACTTGCGGGCCTGCCCCAGGCTTGAGGCGATGGCATTCATATCAGGCGGCCTTCTTCTGGCGTTGTGCAGCGGGAAGCGCGGGCAGAGCGGATAAGATGGCATCGACAATGGCCACCGATGCCGCCGGGAGATTGGGATTGCGGCGATAGCGCACCCACTGCGCGTCGCGCCGGTCGGTCAGCAGCCCCGCCGCCTTGAGTCGCGCCATATGCCGCGACATGCGGGATTGGGTAGCGCCCAAGCGGTCCATCAGCTCGCAGACACAATGCTCATCGCCATCCCAGATGATGTGCAAAGCGCGCAGGCGCGTTGGTTCCGACAGAGCGGTGAGCAGGTCATTGATGCGCTTATCCATGAACCCTGCATATGCCTTCATCCGCATATGCGCTTTGACGCAGGTCAACAGAGCCTGTCGATTCGACGATTTTCGAAATGTCGATTGACTTGGCAGTTGCGGAAGGTATTTCCATCATTCTCGAAAGGTGGATGTGATGGACGATCTCAACGCACAGGTCTGGGCTGTCGATGCGCTTGGCGCACTGGCTCACGAAACCCGGCTCGCGGTGTGTAGATTTGCGTTGAGAATTGACCCGGGATTTTCATCGAGAATTGACCCGGGTGGAAGTTATGTCCCGCTGTACGGGACGTAGGTCAAGCCGGTGATTTTTCCTTTCTGGATTTGGGGACAGCGGAACTGGCCCTGAAGCGGAAGCTGTCATTTCCTGTTTCGAGGATGTGGCAGTGGTGGGTGAGCCTATCGAGTAGTGCGGTGGTCATCTTGGCATCGCCGAATACCTGGGCCCATTCGCTGAAGCTGAGATTGGTGGTGATGACGACGCTGGTGCGCTCGTAGAGTTTGCTGAGCAGATGGAACAGCAGTGCACCGCCTGATGGACTGAACGGAAGGTAGCCCAGCTCGTCGAGGATGATGAGGTCGAGGCGCAGCAGGCGCTCGGCAAGCTGGCCCGCCTTGTTCATGGCCTTTTCCTGCTCGAGGGCATTGACCAGATCGACTGTGGCAAAGAACCGGACCTTCTTGCGATGATGCTCGGTCGCCTGGACGCCGAGCGCGGTCGCGATGTGACTCTTGCCGGTGCCGGGCCCGCCTATCAGAACGACATTATCGGCACCATCGATGAACTCGCCGCGGTGGAGTTGCCGGACCAGTGCTTCGTTGACCTCGCTGGCGGCAAAGTCGAACCCGGCCAGATCCTTGTAGGCGGGGAACCGGGCTGCCTTGATTTGGTAGGCGATCGAGCGAACCTCGCGTTCGGCCATCTCGGCCTTGAGCAACTGGGAGACGATCGGCACGGCCGCGTCGAAGGCCGGCGCGCCTTGCTCGATAAGGTCGCCGACCGCCTGGGCCATGCCGTACATCTTCAGCGCCTTGAGCATGACAACAACAGCGGCGCTGGCAGGATCATGACGCATGACGCAGCCCTCCATCGCGTAGGGCATCATAGCGCCCGACATTGGCCAGAGGCTCCTGAGCAAGGCGCAGCGCCTGAGGCGCATCTATCGGGGATGCTGGAGGTGCCTTCCCGTCGGTCAGGCGGTGGAGAAGGTTGAGGACGTGGGTCTTGGTGGCAACGCCCGCCTCAAGCGCCAGTTCGACTGCGCAAAGCACCGCCTGCTCGTCATGCTGCAGCACCAGCGCCAGGATCTCGGCCATCTCCCGATCGCCGCCGGGGCGGCGCAGGAGCTGGCTTTGCAGCTGCCTGAAGGCCTCGGGCATCTCGGCGAACGGTGCGCCATTGCGCAGCGCTCCCGGCTTGCGCTGGATCACCGCCAGATAGTGCCTCCAGTCATAGACCGTCCGCCCGCCAGTGTGGTGGGACCGGTCGATGATCCGGGAATGCTCGCACAGGATCTGACCCTCGGCGGCCACGACGATCCGCTCGGGATAAATCCTGACGCTGACCGGCCGGTTGGCGAACGAGGCGGGCACGCTGTAGCGATTGCGCTCAAAGTGCACGAGGCAGATCGGCGATACCCGCTTGGTGTGCTCGACAAATCCGTCAAAGGGCCGCCCCAGCGGCATCAGGCTGTCCACCTCCGCGGCATGAACGTCGGCCACGGTGCCGGGCAAGCCGCCATGCTGGATCTCGCCCCATTGCGTGATGCACTGTTCCTCGAGCCAGGCATTGAGCGCATCGATATCCGGGAAGCTCGGCAGCTGCTGCCACAATCGGCGACGCGCATCCTGCACGTTCTTCTCGACCTGTCCCTTCTCCCACCCCGAGGCTGGGTTGCAGAACTCGGGCTCGAACAGGTAATGGCTGGCCATTGCGGCAAAGCGGGCGTTGACCTGTCGCGCCTTGCCGACACCAATCCGGTCGACTGCAGTCTTCATGTTGTCGAAGATCCCGCGCTGGGGAACGCCGCCAAGCACACGGAACGCTTGGGTCAGCGCGTCGAACAACATCTCGTGGGTCTGCAGCTGATAAGCCCGAACGATGAACGCCTTGCTGTGCGAGAGCTTGGTGTGGGCGGCCTGCAGCTTGACCCGCTCACCACCAAGCACCGCCCAGTCCTCGCTCCAGTCGAACTGGAAGGCTTCACCAGCCTCGAACACCAACGGCACGAACGTGCCGCGCCCGCTGGTCTGGGCATCACGCTGCCGGTCCGCCTTCCAGCCCCGCACAAACGTCGCCACCCGGCCGTAGGATCCTTCATATCCCAAAGCGACGAGGTCGGCGTGCATCTGCTTGGCCGTGCGCTTCTGCTTGCGCGACTTGCCTGCCTCGATCCGCAGCCAACCCGACAGCTTCTCGGCGAACGGGTCCAGCTTGCTCGGCCGCTCGGGAACCTTGAACTTGGGTTCAACTGTCCCGGCACGAAGGTACTTGCGGATCGTGTTGCGCGACAAACCTGTGCGTCGCTCGATCTCCCGGATCGGCATCTCATCACGAAAGTGCCAGCGCCGGATAACGCTCAATAAAGCCATGTCGATCACTCCAATGTCCCCCGACCAGGCAGCCAGGGGGAAGGTCAGAACATGGGTCACTTCTCAGTGGAAATTATGCCCCTCCCGGGTCAATTCTCAGCGCAAATCTACAGTCTGGCGCTGGCTAGAGCGGGAAGCGAAGTATCAGGATGGTGCAAGGACGGCTGCCGACAATAGCAAACATACGCCAGGGCCGTCGCTTGTTGCCGCAAGCCGGCTCAATGGCCTGGCAGTCACTGATCGCGCCGGGGTGCCGCTGGGCAAGTGCGTCGAAGCGTTGATTGACCTCGAAAGCGCCGCGATCAGTTATATTGTCGTGGCATCGCGCAATTCGGTTGGGCTCGACGAGGAATTGCGAGGGGTCGCGCGCGATTCGTGCAACTTCGGGGCCAATGCCATCACCTTCACGCTTGATGCCATTGCTTTCGGGCGAATACCCCTGCTGGCAGACCGCAACTGGCCTGCCCGGCTTTGATGAAACTTGAGGAGAACCCATGATCAACCCATTCACCGCGTGGTCGCGCTTGGTCGCAGCGCAGGCTATCATGGCCGGCTCTTCGATACGCACAGCCGAAACTCTGGCCGCCTCGCTTAGCGTCATCGAAAAGCGCACGGCGACCATGCGTGCGGCGCTAGCCGATCCGCTGATGGCCGATCATGCTGAACTCGGGCGGATGGTGCCCGAGAAGATCACCGCATTCTCGCATGCGGGTGAAGCATTGGCGAGCGGGATGCTGGCGTGGAACCGGGCAGTGCTGACCGAGGCGCAGCATCTTGGCATGATAACATCGCGCGGCCGCGCACCGACACTTGGCGAATGGCTGGAGCTGGCAGCGCGCGCTGCCGAATTCACTGTCGCCGCGTCGGAGCGGACCGCGCGGGTCGGCGCTGATGCGCTCGCGCCCGTGCACGCCATAGCAACGGCAAATGCGCGTCGTCTGAGGCGGAGGCAACGGTAAGCAGACGCCGCGCCGTCGGTGCAGAATCGCCCGGCACCGCATCGTGCCGGGATTGCCGGTCAGCTATGCAACCCACTACAGCCAGGGCCAGGGGCTCCCCTTGGAAATCGCTGTGCTGATCCTGCAACCCTGCCGGCTTTTGCGCCTTATCGACGCCTTGCGGACGCTCCCTGAGCAGCCTTAGAGCCCTACTGGCGTTGGCGGTTTGCGCACGAACAACACAAGCAACACCGCGAGTGCGGTTAGGATCCCGATCATCAACCACGCATCGTTGACCGCGCCGACAAGCGCCGCTTTCTCGACCAGAGGACGCACCATTTCCTGCGCAAATTCGTCTGGTGGTTGGCCGATCTGCTCGAGAAACGCATTGCGGGGAATGCCGATCGCAACTGCGGTGCCGACATCGCCAGATTGCAATTTGGCCACGATGGCGTCAGCATTTGCGGCGCTGCGGCTGAAAATGACAGTGTCGATGAGCACCAGTCCGACCGCGCCGCCCAGGTTCCGCATCAGATTGAACAGTCCGCTGCCGTCGGCAACCAACCGTTCGGAGAGCTGGCCCAGCGCGAGCCGGGTCGGCGGAAGCAGGCAGAACATGATCGCCGCGCCGCGCATGATCTGCGGCACCATCATCTCTGCTGCGTCGGTGGAAAGGGTCTGACGGCTGCTGAGCAGCAAGCCTGCTGCAAAGAGCGCAAACCCGGCGAAGCTCAGCCAGCGCGCATCGACCCGGCGTTCGAGCATCACGGCGACCGGCGCTGCCAGAAGCTGGGCCATGCCCGTGGCCAGCATGATCTCGCCGATCCGCAATGCGCCGTGCTCACGCACCAGCCCCAGAAAAAACGGCATGAGATAAGTCGAGCCGAACAGGCCAATGCCAAGCGCAAAACTGAGCGCACAGCCGATCGCGAAGTTGCGGTCCTGAAAGCATTTAAGCTCAACCAGCGGCCAGGCGGAGCGCAATGTCTTGCCGACAAAGATGGCCGCCCCGATCAGGCTAACGGTCAGAAATCCCAGCACGCGTGGGGCAGTCCAGCCGAGCGCTGGCGCGTCTTTGAGCCCGATTTCGAACGCCGTCAGCGAGACTGCCAGCGCGGCAAGCGCCATCACATCGAAGGCGCGGGGCGTCCGCTGGTCGGCGATCCCGCCGCGCAGCGTTATCGTCGCACCGATGGCCGCAAGGATACCGGGCGCGATGTTGATGCGGAACAACCAGTGCCAAGACCAGCTTTCGGTGATCCACCCGCCGACGATCGGGCCGACGGTGGGCGCAAGTACGGCGGCAACCCCGGCAATGGTCGTCGCCAAGGCCTGCGACCGGGGTGGAAAGAGCAGGAACACGGCTGAAAACACTGCCGGTATCAGGGTACCGCCTGCAAACCCCTGTACGATGCGCCAGGCAATCAAGGTGTCGAAACTCTGGCTCTGCGCGCAGCCCACAGATGCCGCTGTGAACAGACAGACAGCCGCCACAAACAGCCGGCGCATACCCAGCAGTCCGGTGAAATAACCCGTCAGGGGAATGGCCACGATTTCTGCCGTGAGGTATGCGGTCTGCACCCAGACCATCTGATCCGGGGCAATCCCCAGCGCATTGCGGATAGCCGGGAGCGAGGCCGCGACAATCTGGATGTCCAGAATTGCCATGAACATTCCAAGGGACATGATCAGAAAGCCGATCCATGTCTTCACGGAAGCGTACGGCATGTCATCATTGTTCATCTGGAAATAGTCCATGCGGCAACCTTGGCTTATCAAGGGCATTTTATGTTTGTGATCCGCCAAGGAACTAACGTGGCGGAGGTTCGTTCCTACTGCGATCAATAATACCGGTGATCCGGTCAGACAGGACGGACATGACTCGACCGGTAACGCTTCTTGCACTTGCGACGGCCACCCCTGCGCATATCCTGACGCAAGACGTTGCCATCGAAACGGCACGCACACTGCTTGGAGGAAGTTTTCGCGACTTCGAACGCATGACATCGGTTTTTGCCAACGCGGGCATCGCACAGCGCCAGCTTGCCAGGCCGGTCGAATGGTATCTCACCCCGCGCGACTTTACCGAGCGGACCGCAGTGTACCTTGAAGTTGCGCTCGATCTTTTCGTCATGGCAGCAGAGGCCGCGCTCGCCGAAGCCGGGCTTGGTGCCGAAGCGATTGACACGATCGTCACCGTCTCATCAACCGGCATCGCGACACCGAGCCTTGAAGCGCGCGCAATGGCCCGGATGGGCTTTCGCAGCGATGTCGCTCGCGTCCCCGTGTTCGGCTTGGGCTGCGCCGGCGGCGTTACGGGGCTTGGTCTGGCGGCCAAACTGGCCCGCGCCGCGCCGGGTTCGACCATATTGTTCGTGGCCGTGGAACTGTGCAGCCTCGCCTTGCGCACCGACAATGTCGGCAAGGCCGATATCATTGCCACGGCCCTGTTCGGCGACGGTGGTGCCGCCTGTGTCGTCACATCCGGCGATGAAGGGTTTGTGCAGCTTTGCGGGAACGCCGAGAAAACCTGGCCCGAAACGCTCGACATCATGGGCTGGGAGATGGAGTCCAGGGGCATGGGCGTCGTGCTCAATCAAGCCATCCCGGCGTTTACGCGGCGCCATATGCATGAGGCGATGAAGCAATTGCTGGAGCCGCAGGGTCTCCATGTCGGCGATGTCGATCGCTTCATCGTTCATCCAGGCGGGGCCAAGGTGGTCGATGCGATGGAAACTGCCTTGGGGCTCGGCCAGGGTTCGCTGGATCACGAACGCGAGGTCCTGCGGCTGCATGGCAACATGTCTGCGCCGACCGCGCTCTTTGTGCTCGATCGCGCGCGCAACGCAGGCCTTCCGCCGCTTTCAGTGCTCACCGCGCTCGGGCCGGGGTTCACTGCCAGTACGTTGACATTGAAGCGCGCAGCATGAGCCTGCCTTATGCCATCATGGCGCTTGTCACCCTGCAGCGGCTTGCCGAACTGGTGATCGCCGAGCGTAACACGCGCCGGCTGCGCGCGCAGGGGGCCATCGAAATCGGACGCGAGCACTATCCGGCGATGGTCCTGCTCCATGCGTCATGGCTGATCGTCTTGTGGCTGTCGGTGGGCGGAAGGCCGGTAAACCTCGTGCTGCTGGGTATCTTCGTGGTGCTGCAGGCCTTGCGGGTTTGGGTTCTGGCGCCGCTTGGCGCGCGCTGGACCACACGGATCATCGTGCTTCCGGGCCTCCCGCTGGTGACCAACGGTCCTTTCCGGTTTCTGCGGCACCCAAACTATTGCGTAGTGATCGGCGAAATCGCGATCCTGCCTCTCGTTTTCGGGCTCACTTTGGTCGCGATCGCCTTTTCATTCCTGAATGCGGCGATGCTGATCGTGAGAATTCGCAGTGAGTCACAGGCCCTTTACGGGGCAGCCGCTTAGGCCCTCAGCGCCTTATGGCAATCTCGCGTTCGGCCTTTATGCGCAACATGGCCGCATGACAGATGGGTGAGGTTTGCTCGATCTTCGCGATCATGCAAGCCTCCACCCGCTTCCGGCTGAGCGAGTTCATTTCTGCCGGACACAACTGCCTCGCTTCGTGCGCGCACGCCTTCTTGCCGAGGTCCGGTTCGGCATGCGCCGACGCCGCAGTCCCGCCCAAAGCACAAGCGATGAGGATTTTCGCAGCGAAACCAGGCAAATCTGACGTCATTCTGGTCGTCGCCATCAAAAACTCCTGAAAAACGCAGATCTTCGCGAAATGCACCATGTGATCCACCGCCAAGCCGCAACTCGTCATTACCGCCATGGAGCATGAACGGCAGCTTGAGGAGAAAGGTTGCATCAAACCGATTGCCGCCAGCAAATTTTCCCGACGCCTTTCACATGGAACCCCTTCCCATTTCGCCGCCGCCCCCCGCCCCGCGCTGTGGTCAGGGACCTGGGTCCGTGCTGGTCGACCACGATGTTTTGTCGCAAACTCCGGTGGCCGCCGGACCGGCATTCAAGACGCGCCAGCGGAACCTCTGCCCCGCGCTGGCATTACCTAGGCATGCAAAACAGCCTGACAGAAGCATCGCCGGCCGAGCTGGACGCCGAGTTGCGAGCGTTCATTGCCGACCGGAAATTTCCTTGTGTCGGTGCGAAATCGGCAGCCGCGACAGGCGGCCTCGTCACGCTCGTCGCAAGCGACATCAACAGCGCCTCTGATGACGCTGCAATCGTCTGCGCACTAGAGGCGTGGGCGGACAGGCACGGCACGCAGCGGCAGGGGTTATACAGTCTGGCAGTGATCTTTCCAGAAACGCGAGAGATTGATGAAGCTGCGTTCGAGCAGGCGATGTGGGCGCGGCTGCAAGCGCTGGCCGATCTGGATGCCAGATACGGCGAACCCTGTGACCCATTGGTCAGCGCCGATCCGGCAAATCCCGAATTTGCCATAAGCTTTGGCGGCAAAGCCTTTTTCATAGTGGGATTGCATGCCGCCGCAGCGCGTCCTGCCCTCCGGTTTGCATACCCCACCATGATCTTCAATCTCCACGCGCAATTCGAGGAGTTGCGTGAACGGCAGATTTTTGACCGCATGCGTGCGCAGATTATCAAGCGCGATATCGATCTTGCAGGATCGCCCAATCCGATGCTCGCGGGGCACGGCGAACGCAGCGCCGCGCGCCAATACAGTGGGCGTGAGGTCGGCGATGATTGGGTTTGCCCGTTCAGGGACCCTCGGCCATGAACACCTTGCATGTCATCGCACCGCGCAGCGGCACCGCATTCCTGCTGCGGCAGGGGGAGGTTCTCACCGTCATCGATCCGCTCGGCTCCCAGGTCGCAGATTGCGTCGCGTTTGCCGCGGCTGACGTGCGTGAGGTACTCTCAAACGGGCGGACCTTCGATTATGAGGAAACCATCCATTTGACCGCAGGCAACAAGCTCTGGTCAAACCGGTCGAACGTTATGCTGGAGATCATCGCGGATTCGGTCGGCCGACATGACTTCCTGCTGACACCTTGCAGCGAAGCCACGTTCCGCCACTTCTACAAAGACAAACCTGTCCACCCTGGGTGTTTTGGCAATCTCGCCGGGGCGCTTGAACCCTATGGGATAGGAGCGGACGCCCTTCCGGTAGCATTCAACCTGTTCATGAATGTGCCGGTCGACGCCGCCACCGGTCGCCTCAGGCTTCTGCCGCCCACCAGCAAGCCGGGCGATTCCATCCGCCTGCGCGCCGCGATCGACTGCATCATCGGCCTGACTGCCTGTTCGGCCTATGCCTCAAACGGCGGCAGCTTCAAGCCCATACATTACACGATTGCGTGAGGACTGGTGCGATCCTGATCGGCGGACCCCTGCTCGAAAACGGGCGGGACGGTGCGCACCTATTGCGCGGAAGCTGCGGTGATATCGCCTCCACCTGACAGCGTTGTGGAGCAAATACCGCACTTGCGCGTTTGATCTTGAAGTCCACGGTCGCAAAGGCGCGGCCAATGACAAGGAAAAATTCCCTTGCGGTTCGTTGTTTTAAGTTTGCCGCTGCTGGCCTTGAGCGCTTGCAATTTCTGGACCGGCGGCGATCCGAGGGGGGAGGCAACAGGCGTGCCATCCCAGACCGATGCACGAAGCGCCAGGGATGACGCGGGACTGGACCCGCTCGGATCTCGCGATCCGGCACAAGGAGCCAAGGCCGAGCAGCCTCACCCCGATTCCGAACCGCGCCCGATCATGCAGGCGCAAGTCATTCTTGAGCGGCTTGGCTTATCCCCCGGCGTGGTCGACGGCAAGATCGGCCTTTCGACAAGAAATGCTGTTGCAGGCTTTCAACATGCAAGCCGATTGGCCCCGACAGGTTCATTCGACCAATCGACTTTGGCGGCGCTGGGCAAATTTACCAACATCCCCGCAACTCGCGTCGTCAGGATTCCTGCCGATTTCGCGGCAGGGCCATTTCAACAGCTTCCAAAATCGCCCAAGGATCAGGCGAAGATGGCCTCTCTGGATTACGAGACGCTTGATGAAAAACTGGCCGAGCGATTTCATACAACGATCGACACGCTCAAACTGCTAAATCCCAACGGCGTGCCTGCTGGGATCGTCGCATCTGCGCCATCGGCGGCACCTGGCCCAATTCCTGCGCCATCAGCGGCGGGAAGCAATGTGGCAGGGCAGCAGACACCCAGTTCACTATTCCGCGCCGGCCAGCAGCTTCGCGTGCCCAATGTCGGCGCGGACGTGGTCGATCCGGGCGTCGTCAAAGACACGACCTGGGCGCAAACTCTGGTCGGACTTGGCGTTGGCACTGCGCAGCCGAAGGTTGCCAAGGTGGTCGTGAGCAAGTCCAAAGGCACGCTCTCGGCGTTCGATGATGGTGGCAAACTGGCTGCGGTCTATACCGCGACAATGGGATCGACGCATGATCCGCTGCCTCTGGGGCAATGGAAAATCCAAGGCGTGTCCCACAACCCCACGTTTCATTACAATCCTTCGCTGTTCTGGGATGCCAAATCTGGCGACAAGAAGGCGTTGTTGCCGGCGGGGCCGAACGGTCCGGTTGGCGTGGTGTGGATCGATCTCAACATCCCGCACTACGGCATTCACGGCACTCCGCACCCTGAGACGATTGGCCGCGCCGAAAGCCACGGCTGCGTACGGCTGACCAACTGGGACGCTGCGCGACTGGCGCTAATGGTCCATGTCGGAACGGCCGTTTCGTTTGAGGCTTGAGGAGAAGGAGGATGTCGCCAGACCGGCGCCCGGCTACGGGTTCGGCAAACGGCTCAAAACTGCCTTCGCGTCGGCGCTGGTTACATCGCTGTTCTGGGCCGTGTTCCTGCTAATGTATTGGCCGCGCGGCGAAAAAGCAGAATTCACTCCCACTGAAACCCAGCCAGCGCAGGTCCGCAATCAGCCCCTTTCACCGCCACAACCCGGCCAACGTCCAACTTTTGATGCGCAGACGGTTTATGTTCCGCCGCGTGGGGGCTTGAAGCTGCCGGTGCAAGGCGTGACGCCCGATCAATTGGCCGACACTTACGACCAGACCCGCAGCAATGGCACACGCGGGCACGATGCCATCGATATCATGGCGCCGCTCGGCACAGCAGTGTTTGCGGCGGCAGAGGGTACTCTGGTGAAGCTGTTCTTATCCAAAGACGGCGGCAACACCGTTTATGTCCGCTCGCCCGATAGCAAGGCAATCTATTATTACGCACACCTCGACAGCTACGCAGCCGGATTGGTTGAGGGCATGTCCGTCACGCAGGGTCAGGTGCTTGGATTCGTCGGATCGACCGGTGATGCCGACCCCGCTGCGCCTCATCTGCACTTTGCAATCATGGCTTTGGCCCCTGGCGAGGATTGGTGGAAGGGACGCCCCGTCAACCCATATCCCTTTCTCGGCGGTCGCTGAGGGGGTGGGTCGCCGGCGAGAAACGGCTGCATCAGCTCTGCCTCGCGCGCGACATCGTCGGGGTGGGTAACATCCTGCCAGCGCTTTCTCAGCAGATCACACTTGCTCCAGCCGACGATCTCGGAGAACTTGCGGTTGAAGTCCATGTAGTGCCCGCTGTGAATGTCTTTCACAGCAATCCCGAGCGGCGCCGCCTCAATCATGCCCTGAAAGCGTTGTTCCGCCTGCCGACGTCCGCTTTCGGCATCAAGAGCATCGATGGCCAGACTGAATTGCGCGGTCATTTCTCCCAGCAGGGTGCGGGTCTCGTGGTCGAAAAAATTTTCATCGCCCTTGTACAAGGTCAGCACGGCGGTGGGCTTGTCTGTCCGGCGATGAAGACGAGCTTCATGTCACCACTTACAGTCACGACCCGCTTGAAACCGGGATGTTTGAACAGCTCCGACGGATCGAGTTCCTCACGCTCCATGACCTTTTCCCATCCCCAAAACGCATTCGAAGAAATGATCCAGGCTTTCAGAGCTACGTTCGATCGAAAACTCGGGCGGCCGCCTGGTTTTCGGGTGAGAACACCTCGTCTACCAGCGTGAAGGCTTCGTGCGTCTCGCCGATCACCACACCTTGATTGCCATCCACCCACTGGAAGTCGTGTTTGATCTTGGTCAGCAGCCACCGCCCGTCCTGCCAGGCGAGACCGAAGTTGTACCAGCCGTACTGGGTATTGTGGGCGGCACCGGCGTCTGTCGGTCGCCAGTGGCGCGCCGTCATGTAGACGAGTGCCTCGGCGTGCCCCTGCTCAATCTCGATGTTGAAGTTCGAGTAGGTGTGATGGCGGCGTAGTGGGGTCTGAAACGCCTCGGCCCAACGCGTCAGGAGATCGGCATCGACGAGTGCCGGGGCACGACCGGTAAGCCGTTCGAAATCGATCAGCACGCGGTCGGGAAGGCAAGACCGATAGGAAACCCAATCGCCCGTATCGAGCGCACGGCCAAACCGCAGGATGACCTTGGTGACTTCGCGCTCTTGCCAGAGAGTCTCGAGCTTCTCGTCGTTGGTCATGTCGCACCTCGGTGAACCGCCATTGGAAAAAGCTTCAGCATACTGGATTGCCTTCTACCGGCGGATCGGCTTTCTCAGGCCCGGCGGAAGAGCAGCCTCAGCGCACGCCACATCACCTTGAGGGTGAGCAGCTTCCAGGCTTCACGCAGTTCCTGCGGCCCGACGACGACCCGCATGGGGACTTGCCCCATCATCTTGCCCTTGATCTGGATGGACTGGCCGGCGGCTTCGATAGCCTCCACTTCCATCAGCAGAACGCCCTCGGATCCATAGAGTTTCATGGCACCCTCACTCGCAGACCTGCACCGCGAAGTGCGATCAGGCGACAGCGGCCATCATCAACTGGACGATGCGACCACCCTCCTCGGTCGACCAGCTGCCGGTGAGTTCCGCCACGATCTGGTTGGTGGCCGTCAGCATGACGCCCGCCTGCTCCATCCGGCGCAGCGCCATTTCCTCACCAATGGCGCTGGGCGAACCACCTGCATCGGCAACGACCTGAACATTGAATCCTTCCTCGACGAGCGTGAGCGCGGGGAAGATCGTGCAAACGTCGTTGGTTACACCGGCAAGCACGATGTTGCGGCGTCCGGTGTCATGGACTGCAGCGGCAAAGTCGCCATCGTCCATTGCGTTGATGATCCCCATGCGTTGGATCCGTCGGGCATGGGCTTCAGGCGCGATCTCGACCAGTTCCTTGATGATCGGGCCCTGGACAAAGGCCTCCATGCTCGATGTCATGACAATGGGCATGCCGAGGATCGTCGCGACCCGGGCGAGCAAGGCCGTGTTCTTGCGAAGTACGTCATGCGCGATCGAATTGACCCAGCCGATCGTACCCTCCTGATGATCGATCAGGACCAGCGCGGCATTGGCGCCATTGAAACGCTGTTCGGACATAGTGGCTCTCCCCTGTTGGCAATCAGGCGCGACGGCCTGTTTTGATTTCAAGCTTTGCAAGCGCGCCGAATGGTGTGTGGCGCTGGTCGATCAGGCGATGGTGCCATCGGCGACCAGCTGACGCGTGCGGGCCAAAGTCGAACGCAAGGCCGCCGCATAACCGCGGTCCTCACTATCGAACACCGCCTGGGCATCCTGCTCGGCCTTGCTGCCCGGCTCGACCCCCGGCATGCCGATCAGACAATAGAAGCTGAGCGCCAACGTGCCGTCCGCATCCTCGATCAGTTCGTTGACGATGACGCCTTCGCGCGGCCCGCGCACCTGATGGAAGGACACCTTGCGCTGCGGGACGAACGAGACGAACTCGCAGATGTCGTTCCCCTGAATCCTGGCTTCGCGAATGATGTAGTCCGGCCCTTCAAGCGTGACATCGCAAGATGTGCATGCGCCGGGCGGAAGAAACAGGCGCGCATCGCGGGCCTTGAGCTCCAACCCTTTCCAGACTTGATCCTTGGTCAGCGGCGTTTCGCCTGCAGGGTTGACCGGCACTGTTGCCGTTGAATAGATCATGGACAAACTCCAATCAAAACAAAAGCATATCTCACGGTATAAAGACCCGTAGTCCATCAAGTTCGGCTGTGACGATGATCTGGCATGTGAGGCGGCTCTGGACCCGCCGCTCTGCAGCCGTCTCGTCGAGCATTTCGTCTTCGATCTCCCGAATGGCCGGGAGCCGATCGAGCCACGCGTTGTCGATGTAGCCGTGGCAAGTCGCGCAGGCGCACTGACCGCCGCAAATGGCATCGATACCGTTGACCCCCGCCTCGATTGCCCCGCGCATCACGCTGATGCCTGTGGCAACGTCTGCGGAGCGCTCGGTGCCGTCCTTTTCGACGTAGGTTATGCGTGCCATCAACGAGGTCCCGGCTACAATCATGGGCTGGCGCCATTGCAAGCGTAGCCCTCTTCTAATTTTTACTTTTCGTGAATGCAATCCCTAATGATGAATAACTAGGCGACTGCCGCCAGTGCGGTTCCGATGGGAACTGGCGCTTGCCATCAGTGCATTGTATTGCCGCACCGGAAGGGGGCTGGCCGTGCACAGCAAGCTTGATGAAGTCGAAACCGGGGAATCACAATCGACCGGCATCCAGTCGGTCGAGATCGGCATGGCCATTCTTGACGCGTTCGTGGAATCGTCGTCGGCAATGTCGCTGAAGCAGGTCAGCCTTGCCACCAACATGGCGCCCAGCAAGGTTCACCGCTATCTCGCGAGTTTCGTGCGCAGCGGCATGCTGGTGCAAGTCGCGACTAACGGTCTGTACGATCTCGGGCCGAAGGCGCGCAGGCTGGGCCTCGCCGCCATGGGGCGGCTCGATGCCTTTTCTGTGGCGACCAATGGACTGCTCAAGCTGCGTGATCTCACAGGCCACACCGTGTGCATGACCGTCTGGGGCCAAGGCGGGCCGATCATGGTGCGCTGGGAATCCGGTCGGGAGCCGCTGATCGTCAATCTCAGGATCGGCAGTTCGATCCCCTTGCTCGATACTTCGATCGGGCACACGTTCCTCGCCCATCTGCCGAAGTCGATCACCCAGCCAGCGCTGGCGCTACAGCAGCAGCTCGCGGGCGCTGAAACGGAGCGCAAGTTCCCATCGGATGAGGAGCTGGAGCGCATTCGGGCCAATCGCTCGATCTACACCATGTCCGCCCTGATCGAGGGGGTCGACGCCATCGCCGCACCGGTCTTCGAAGGACCCGACAGACTGTTTTCGGTGATCACCCTCGCTGCTCCGCATCGCTCGCTGAAGGGGTCGCAACTCGGCCGTATCCGCCAGCAGGTCGAGGCTATCGCGCGTGAGGTTTCTGCCGAACTGGGCTACCGCGAGGCGTGATCGAAGGACGGAAATCAGACGTTCCAACCAGCCGAACAAGATTCACAATCACGATATTACTTTACTAATAAGGAATCTCACTCTATCTCCATGGCAGCTCGGAACGAGCCGAATGGGGAGGGATTCTTGTGAAGCTGGCAAGCGTCGATTGTCATGGCACTATCCGGGCCGCCGTGGCCCTCAGCGGCGATCGGCTGCTGATTCCTTCACAAGCACCCGCCGGTTCAGAGGCATTCCCTGCAACGGTGAAGGGTCTGCTTTCCGAACCCGGCGCCCTTGATGCGCTGCGCGCTCGCATGGCTGAAATCGAGGAGGCCGATCCCGCCACTCTTGCGGAACTGGAGCATGCTGGCGCCATTATCGCGGCATCCGACGCGCGCTTTGCCGCCCCAATCCCGGATCCGGTTCATTTCATGGGCTGCGGTCTCGCCTATAGGCAGCACTTGCGCGAAATGGGGAATACCCCGGCGCCGAAAAACCCGGTCCTGTTCCTGTGCTCGCCCGGCGCGCTGAGCGGCCATAACGCACCCATTCCGCTGCCGCCGCATCAGGGGCAAATGGTCGACTACGAGGGCGAACTCGCCATCGTCATCGGCAAGCCTTGCTACGCTGTTTCCGAGGATGCCGCGATGGATTGTGTCGCCGGCTACATCGTCCACAACGATGTGTCCGCGCGCGATCATGTCGCCGAAGTGCAGTCGGTTACCGTCCCCGTCGGCATGCTTGATGCATGGGGCCGCAATGTCGGAGGCAAGCAGCATCCCGGCTTTTCGCCGATGGGGCCTTATCTCGTCACCGCGGACGAAATCCCTGATCCCCATGCGCTGCACCTGACGGTGCGCGTCAATGGCGCCATCGTGCAGGATGTCATGACAGACGACCTGATCTTCTGCGTCGCGCACTATGTCTCCTACGTCTCGCAGTGGTACCCGCTGGTACCTGGCGACATCATTTCCACTGGTTCTCCCGCAGGCGTAGGTATCGCGAAAAAGCCGCCGGTGTTTCTGCGTGACGGCGATGTGGTGGAAGTGGACATTTCCGGGCTTTGCACGCTCTCAAACCGGGTCGTGGCGGCCAATCCGGATCGCGCCGGCAGCCGCTGATGAAATTGGCGTCATATCTTCTCGATGGGGCTGCGTCGTTCGGCATCGTCGAGGGCGATGCGGTTTTCGACGCCGGCCCTGGTCTGCGCGCGCGCTTCGGAACGCTCAAACATGCCCTCGGTGCGCTCGACGAACTCGTGCAAGGAACCGCCGGACAACAAGCCACCGCCCACCTGAGCGAACTCACCCTGCTGCCCCCGATCCCCGATCCGGGGCGTATCCTGTGCATCGGGCGCAACTATCGCGCCGATACACTGCGCGCCGGGCTGCCCATTCCAGACTATCCGATCCTGTTCTCGCGCTTCGCCGATACGCAAGTGGGCCACGGCCAGCCCCTCGCCTTTCCATCCGTCTCCGAGCAGTACGATTGGGAAGGCGAACTGGCATTCGTGATTGGCAAATCCGGTCGACATATCCCGCCCGAACGCGCCTTCGACCATATCGCTGGCTATGCCTGCTACAATGACGGCAGCGTGCGCGATTACCAGCGTCACACCAGCCAGGATCTGCCGGGCAAGAACTTCTGGCACTCCGGCGCATTCGGGCCGTGGCTTGTGACGAAGGACGAGATTGCCGATCCGGCGGACCTGGTCGTGACCTCGCGGGTGAACGGCGAACTCATGCAACGCGGCGAGGTTGCCGATTTCATTTTCCCGATCCCGGTGCTCGTCTCCTATCTCTCGACGATCTTCCCGCTTGAGCCAGGCGACGTCATCGCCACCGGCACCCCGCTGGGCTGCGGTACCACGCGCGATCCCAAGGTCTGGCTGAAGCCGGGGGATCTGGTCGAGGTCGAAATCGCCGGCATCGGCACGCTCGCCAACCGCGTCGCGGAGGAGGTCGAAATCCTATGCCAAGCGTAGTCATCACCGGTGCCAACCGAGGGCTGGGGCTCGAGTTCACCCGCCAGTTTCTGGCGACTGGATGGACGGTTCACGCCGGTGTGCGACGACCGGCTCAGGCAGCCAATCTTGCCGCACTGGCCGACGCAGAGTCTTTGAGGCTGAACATCCATGCGATCGACCTTTCGGACTTCGTGAGCATAGAGCGATTTGCCGCCGGACTTGGCGATGCCCCGATTGATCTTCTGATCAACAATGCCGGTATCATGGATGTCGGTGCATCGGACTTTTCCGAGAAGAACCGTCACAGCATCCAGGTGCTCGGCTTGCTTGACCATGAAGCGTGGGCTGAGGTTTTCCGCACCAATGTGCTGGGCACCACCAGCCTGACCGAGGCTCTGCTGCCGCATCTGGCGGCAGGCAAGGATCGCAAGATCGTGATGATCTCCAGCATCATGGGCAGTATTACAGCCTGCGCGACCGGCTCGTTTCCGCCCGGCGGCGGGCTCTACCTCTATCGCTCGACCAAGGCCGCGCTCAACATGGTCACCCGCAACATGGCGGCCGATCTGGCACGCGGCGGTTTCACCGTCATCGCGGTCAACCCAGGCTGGGTGCGCACCGACATGGGCGGCGCGGATGCCATGTTCGATCCGGCAATCAGCGTGGGCAACATGATCGCCATGATCACCGGGGCGACCACGGCTGACAACGGCAGCTTCATTTCGCACGACGGGGCACGCTTGCCCTGGTGAACTATCGCATCAACGGTCAGCAGGACAAAGGCACCGAGGCCATGGAACAGACGAACCCGGAAATCGGCAAATCCGTCAAGGCAATGGGCCTTGCGACCAATTACCACGACATGGGCACCGGAAAGCCGATCATCCTGCTCCACGGTTCCGGCCCGGGTGTAAGCGCCTGGGCCAACTGGGGCCGCACCATGCCGCGCCTCGCCGAACATTTCCGCGTCATCGCTCTCGATCTGGCGGGATATGGGCAAACCGAGCTCGACCCCGACGCACAATATGACATGCCCTACTGGGTTGCTCACCTGCTCGGCTTCATCGACGCGCTAGGGCTCGAAAAGGTCTCGTTCGTCGGCAATTCGTTCGGCGGTGCGCTGGCGACGAATTTCAACCTGCTCTACCCGGACCGTGTTGATCGCGTCGCCGTTATGGCGGGCCCTGTCTGCACGTTCGAGGTCACGCCGTCACTGCACAAGGCGTGGGGATACGCCAATCCGACTCCGGCCCTGATGCGCGAACTGATGACGATCTTCGCCTATGATCCAAGCATCATCTCGGACTCACTCGTCCAGCTGCGGTATGAAGCGAGCAACCGCGAAGGCTATCGCCAGGCCTATGAAGCGATGTTCCCGCTGGAGCGTCGGCAGGCGATCCTCGATGCATGGGGGCTCAGCGACGAGCAATTCCGCAGCTTCACCAACGAATGGCTGTTTCTCCACGGCCTCAACGATACCATCGTGCCGTTCGATGTGTCGGTTCGCGCAGCACGCCAGATCGAACGCTCGCAAGTGCGGTTGTTCAATCGGTGCGGCCACTGGATCATGGTCGAACAAGCCGACCGCTTTTGCCGCGCGCTGATCGAGTTTTTCTCCGAAGCCTGACCCAACCCGAAGAAGTGGATCACTCCATGGCCTCCTCGAACGCCACAAAATCGATACTCGATCTGAAGTTCCTCTCTCACGGCACGCTGGAAGTACACGACATCGAGAAGTCGGCAGACTTCTACCAGCGATTCCTTGGCTTCGAGTTCGTCAGGACGAGCCCGATTTCGGGCATGGTCCGGCTAGGCGGCAACCACATCTATGTCGTGGTGCAGGGACCGAAGGGCAAAGGCATGCCCTATACCAACCACAACGGCATCGACGTGGCGACGCGCGAAGAGGTCGACCGCGCCCATGCCCTGTGTCTCGCGCACAAGGAGGAATTCGGCCTCAAGGGTATCACTGACCCCGCCTCGCAGCACGATGTCTACGCCTTTTATTTCCGCGACCTCGATTCCAACTGGTGGGAAATCCTCGCAAACCCCGAAGGTGGTTACACGCAGCGCTTCGAGCGTTATTTGGCGGAAGGTCCGGTGGCGGACGTGGCTGCCTTCAAACCAAAGAAAGACTAGGTCCGTGCGCAAGGTGGTCTTCCGAACACGCGGCCAGACGCGCGGACCGATCACCCGGCTGATGAGCCCTGGCGATCTGGGCCAGAACCTCAAGCCGTTCGTGTTCCTCGACCTCGCCACACCCGAACCCGGGCCGGACGGTTTCTTTCGCTGGCATCCGCACTCGGGGATCGCAACGGTCACAGTCATCCTGAAGGGCGCAGTCCGCTATCAGGAGACCACGGGCGCGACTGGTACGCTGGGCGCCGGAGCGGTCGAGTGGATGGCTTCGGGTGCCGGCGTCTGGCACACTGGAGCACCTATCGGCACCGAGCGTCTGCTGGGCTTCCAGCTGTGGATTGCGCTTGGCCCGGATCGGGAAATGCGGCCACCTGCCAGCCAGTACCTGAACGCCGATGCTGTCCAGAGCGAGGGGCCAGCCCGCGTCATCCTTGGCGCATATGGAGCGGCGTCGAGCCCCATAGACGCGCCGCCGGGTGTTACCTACCTCGATGTCCGCCTGGCCGCCGGTGAGAGTTGGACCTTCAAGCCGGAGGCGAGCCAGACCATCGCATGGCTGGCCATCTACGAAGGTAGCATCGAGGGCGCCTGTTCGGCGAGCTTTGGAGACATGGTCATCTTCGAAGAGGGGAACGGGGAGATCACCATCTCCGCCAGCGCACCAGCCGGTTTTGTGCTTGGCGCGGCAGCAAAGCTTCCGCACGATCTCCATATCGGCCACCATTCCGTACACACCAGCGCCGAAGCGCTGCAGCGCGGGGAAGCCGAGATCGTGCGCATCGGCAGCGAACTGCGCGTTTCCGGGCTGCTGAGCTAAAGCGGCCCCTGCCCTACTTGGGCAAGCGCAGGTACTTAGCCGCTTCTGCGATCAGCGGTGCCGGATCGACGCGCCACTGGTCGCGGAACTCGGGCGCTGTCTCGCCCACCCAGCATTCCGTTTCGCCCGCCGCAATCGCGTCGACCACGCCTTGCGCGACAAGTGCCGGGTCGCTCTTCGGGATATCGAGTTTGGTCATCATCCCCGTATCGATGGCACCCGGGAACACCGAGACCACGAGCGTTCCCTGCCCTGCCAGTTCGGCGCGCATGCCGTCGGTCAGGGCACGGCAGGCAGCCTTGCTCGCGCAGTAGTTGCCGCAGAAGGGATGCGTCGCGAGCGCCAGCGGCGAAAGGAAATTGGCGATAGCGCCCCCGCCATTCGCCCCGACGATGGGCGCGAAAGCCCGGCACATCAGCACCTGCCCCCAGTAGTTGACCTCCATCTCCTTGCGGAAACCGGCAATGCTTTCGCTTTCGAGATAGGATTCGTGGATCACTACGCCGTGGCAATTGATGACGATGCTGACATCGCCTGCCTGCGCAGCAAGGGCACGCACCGCAGCCTCGTCCGTCACATCAAGCACATGGGTAGCGATACGCTGCGGATCGCGCGCGGCCAGCCGGCGCAGTCCTGCCTCGCCGAGATCGCAGGCCAGGACCTTGCCCGCCCCGGCGCGTAGCAGCGCTTCCACCAGCGCGCTGCCGATACCGCCCGCCGCGCCGGTGACGAGTGCAACTTTTCCGGCAATGTCCATGAACTCTCTCCCTGACGTTTCAGTGCGGCGGGTAACGGGCCGTCAGTAAATGTCGGTCAGCTGCCAGTAGGTCAGCTGCGGCCCCTCGATGATGAAGCTGCGGATCATGTCGAACACCCCAGTGCTCTCGCGCCACTCCATATAGCGCAGCTGCGACGCGAGGCTGTCCCATGCAACATGGTGAACCACGTGTGCCGGATTCTCCGGATCGGCATAAGTCCAGAAGCCGAGATTGCCAGCAAAGCTGCGCGTGCCCGGCGCGACCTCCGCCATATACGCAAGGAACTCGTCTAGGCGGGCCACATCCACCGTGAACTCGATCAACGTCGCAATCGATCCATGCTGAAGGTCAGGCATCACGCACTCTCTTTCCAGCTGGCAATCGTATCGGCAACGAAGGCCTCATACGTTCGCAAAGGATGCCCCAGCAGATCCGCGAGACGCTCGGTGTCCTGCGGCTCCGCCTCCAGCCCCGCCTGCTGGAAGCGCTGCATCATGAGGCCAAGGTCGTAGATCATCCATTCCGGTACCGCGCCGCGCATGCTGGCGGCCCAGGCCCCCGGATCATCGCCGCCATAGTGCACCGGGCGGCCGAGTTGGCGTGACCACACTTCCGCCGCTGAAGCACCGGTGATCACGTCGGGACCACTGAGTTCGATCACCGTGCTTGGCAAAGGCGCAGCGGCCCGGTCGCGCCGCAAGACCTCATGCGCGGCAGCATCGGCAATGTCGCGGATGTCGATCATCGAGAGGCCCCTCGACCCGATTGGCATGGGATAGACGCCATGATCGTGGATCGCAGCCTTGAGGACCATTTCGTTCTGCATGAAGTAGTTGGGCCGCAGGATCGACGCCGCCATTCCGAAATCTTCGATCATGCGCTCCGCCGCGGCCTTCGCGGCAAAGTGCGGCACGTTGGGGAAGGCGTGCGCACGCGTGACCGAAAGATAGACAATCCTTTCGATGCCCGCCGCATGCGCGAGGTTCAGCATGATCAGCACCTGATTGAGCTCGTCCGCTGCGACCGCATTGAGCAGAAACAGGGTTCGGACAGATGCCAGTGCGTCACGGATCGACCCGATGTCCGCCATGTCTCCCTGAACGACTTCGACCGTCGCTGGAAAACGGGCCTTGCCCGGATTGCGCACCAGCACGCGCACTGAGGCCCCCGCCGCCAAAAGGCGCTCGACAAGCGCGGAACCGATTGTGCCGGTGGCACCGGTGACGAGTATAGTCATTGAGGTTCCTGTCGCATCGATTGGTCGGTGAGCACGATCCTCACCATGCAGTCGTGCCGCCGTCGACCGCGAAGTCGGCGCCGGTAATCCACACAGATTCGTCGCTCGCAAGGAAGATCGCCGTCTGCACGACGTCTTCAGGCTCCCCCGGACGGCCGAGCATGATCTTGTCCATCATCGCCTTGGCCCAAGCCGGATCGCTCATCAGCATGCGCACAGCATCGCTCAGGATCAGGCCGGGACTGATCGAATTGACGCGGATGCGGTGCGGACCGCCCTCCATCGCGAGATGTTTGGTCATTGCGTTGACGCCGCCCTTGGCCGCGCTGTGCGCCACCGCAGGCAGCACCTTGTAGGCGATCTTGCCCGAGACCGATCCGACATTGATGATCGAGCCGCCGCCCTGCGCGATCATGTGCGGCCACACAGCCTGGGTCAGGTGGAACACCACGTCCATCTCGTTCCGCAAGGTGAAGCGCCATTGCTCGGGCGTCATGTCCGTCAGCCACGCAAACTCTCCGGCCGCGCCATTGTTGTAGAGCACGTCGATGTGTTCATACCGTTCCAGCGCGAAGGCGGCGAGGTCGGCCGCCTGCGCTTCCTGCGCCAGATCGAGCGGATGCAGCGAGACCATGTCTCCCCCTTCCGCCCTGACCTGCCGCAGGGTTTCCTCGGCGCGCGCGGCATCGATGTCGCACCCGACGACCCGCGCGCCGGCCTTGGCAAACAGGCGGGCGGCCTCCCGGCCCATCGACCCGCCAGTGCCGGTGATCAGGCAGACCTTCCCCTCAAGCCGCCGCGCCATGTCCGCCCGCCTCCCTGCTCTCAGAACTTGACGGACAGCGTAGCGCCGTAGGTCCTGGGATCCGCAGGATTAACCAGATCGAGGAAATTCGGCTGGGCGGTCAGCTGGTTGGCATAATGCGCATTGTTCAGGTTGCGCCCCCAGATCCGGAAAGAGTAAGCCTGATTGGCCCCGAAATTCCACGCGACCGAGGCATTGACCACCGAGTACGCAGGCTGATTCAGCCTGTTCTCCGGAGCCTCGAACCAGCGGGCGGAGTGGAAGTAGTCAGCCGCGAAATCGAGGCTGCTGCCAGGCAATTCCAGATGGTATTGCGCGCCGAGATTAAGCTGCACATCCGGAGTCTGCGGCAGCCGCTTGTCCTTGGCGCTGGTCATAGGCCCAAGCACCAGGCCACCCGTGAGGAGGATCACCGTCGTGGTGATCGGGAAGTCGCCGAAGCGCGCATGAATGAGCGACAGACCGGCCGTCAAGGTCAGCCCACGCACTGGCGCCGCCGTCAGGTCGGCATCGAGCCCGTAGATCGTCGCCTGCTTGCCGTTGTAAACCGCAGGCGCGGAGTTGACGTAGGTGTTGAGCTGGATATTCTTGAAATCATAGTAAAAACCAGCCGCATTGAAGCGCACCTTGCGCCCGGCAAATTCGCTCTTGAGGCCCACTTCGAAGGCGTCAAGCGTCTCGGGCACGAAGGCATTCGGTGTGTTGAGCGCAAAGGCATTGAAGCCACCGCTCTTGAAGCCGCGATTGTAGGATGCATAGACAAGCACATCTTCGCCGATCTTGTGGTCGATTGCCGCACGCCATGTCAGGCGCGACACGTGCTGGCGCGCGGTATAAGGCGCCGCCGGCAGCACGAATGCGGGGTTCAGGAAATCAAGCTCGCCGCTCGAATTCATGGTCTTGTCTTCGTTCGTGTAGCGAAGGCCCAGCGTCAGCGAGGTGGCCGCATCGAAGCTGTAGGTCGCCTGCGCGAAAGCCGCGTAGGAATTGGTCGACTGGATGCTGTTGATGATCTGGTTGAGCCCGAAAACCGGCAGATAGATGGTCCCCGGATCGTTGTGGGCCTTCCCGTAGAAGTAGTACCCCCCAACCATCCACTTGAACGGCCCGCTGCCGGTGGAGATGAGTTGCAACTCCTGGCTGAACTGCCGGTCCACTTCATGGACATTCACAGAGAGGGCGGGTGTGGGTGTCGCATCGGAATCGAATGCAACATCCCACTGGGTCCGCCGGTAGGCCGAGATGCTGACAAGCTTCGCACCGTCGAATTCGTGCGTCACGTTAAGGCTCGCGCCATATTGCTCGACGCTGGAGTACGGCTGGGTATCGGTGTCGGTATCGTTGAAACCGCCCTTGAAGGAGTAGCCGGTAAACAGTGCCTTTTCGCCGTAGGCAGCGCGAAATGCAGGGGCTGCTGCGATCGTGTGATCATAGTCGAAGGCGGCGATGGCCGTCGTCCTGCCACCCAGATCGAACTTGAACTTCGTGCGTACGCCGATGTCGCGCGTCTTGTTGACGTCCTTGCCGTTGGCGAGGTTCTTGCCGAAGCCATCCATCTGGTTGCTGTAATGAACCGCGAGGTTGGCTGCGGCACCCGCGCCCAGACCGCCGGTCACATAGAGGTCGCCGCCGATCGTGTTCTGGCTGCCATAACCGACCCGCGCATTGCCCTGCAGTTCTTGCTTGGGATCCGCGGTGGTGATCTGGATAAGCCCGCCCGTTGCGTTACGGCCGAACAGCGTGCCCTGCGGCCCCTTGAGCACGGCAACCTGTTCAATGTTGTTGAAGGTCAGGATCGAGCCCGTCGCGGAGGCGTAGTAGACCCCGTCGACATAGGTCGCGACAGAGTTTTCGTTGCCCGCGCCGGCAATCGCCGTACCCACGCCGCGGATGCGGGGCGTCGCCTGCGTCGCCTGCACCGTATAGGTCAGGCTGGGCGCGACCCGGGTCAGATCCACGACCGTGGTGATGCCTTTTGTGGTCAGCGCCTCACCCGAAAGTGCGGTGACGGCGATCGGTACCTTCTGAAGGTTTTCGCCGCGCTTCTGCGCAGTGACGACGATTTCGGCGAGGCCGCTGTCAGCGTCGGCCCTGACATTCGCATCGGCAGCCTCTGCCCGCGCAGCCGGTGCCAGGCATGTCATCATGGCCATCAGCGAAAGCGACGTCAGTGCCTGTGATCTGATGGCTCCGGGCCTGGTCTTGTTGCACATGGTTCTCTCCCTCATTTCTCGTATCGTTGGTCTTGTTCGGTTGTCTGCCGCGAAGTGCGGATCACGTCGCTCCCGCCGTATCGACGACAACGATTGGCAGCAGATCGCTTCGGGAATCGTCCGGCATCGCGCCCCACAAGTCGTAATGCTCTGGCTTGGCGGACATCGCGCGCGGCTGGCGCGAACCCGCTTCGGGGAACTGCTCCATGCCGAGCGTGTATTCCCAGACGAAGTTATCCGGCCCGTAGATATAGAGGTGGATGCTGCCCGAGGTGGGATGGCGCCCGATGCCGAAATGGATATCGACCCCACTGTTGCGGCAGCGGTTGAACAGGCGGCCAATGTCGTCAATCTCGTTGACCATGAACGCGATGTGATGGAGCCGCGCCGGCTTGCCTGGCCCATCGACCATGCCGATGCTGTGATGATTGGGATTGGGCCACGCTCGAACCAGCGAGATCTGCTGTTCGCCGATGTAATCCGACATCAGGAAGCCGGCGTTGCCACACAGGAACTGCGTCATGGCATGATTGTCGGGCACGTAGATCCCGAAGTGTTTGCCCCCCTGGAACGAGGTGATCCGGTTTTGCAGCGGGCTGCAGTAGTTCACCATCTCGATGTAGTATTCCCACGTCGCGCCGATGATCTTGTCGACGAAGCGGAAAGCCCGTGTGATGGCGAGGCGGCTGCATTCGGCCGGATCAACCCATGCGGGGTGCAGCCCAAGCACCTTAAAATGCGCAAAGGCCGCGTCCAGATCCTCGGGCGATTGAAGCTCCCATGCGGTGCGCACGCAACTGGCATGGTCAGCCTGGGTCAGCATGATATCGTGCCGCCCCGGCCCGACACGGAAGTAGCGGGTGCCGTCCGCAGACTCCTCCACCAGATCGAGACCAAACACATCGGTGAGGAACCGGGTGGACGCTTCGATGTCAGTCACCGTCAGCGCGAGATATCCAAGCCGCCGGTACCGGAAAGTGCTGCTCATGTTCACCCTGTCCCCGTCCGGGTGCGGCATTCTTGCGCACCCTGTCATGCGCCTCGACATCACGTCCGAAGCGCCCGATTGAATTTCCGATTCATGAATGCGTTTGTCAATGGTGAAATTTAGCTGTATGGATAGCAGCAGGCCGACGTGCTTGACGCGTCAGGGTCAGGCTTGCAGCACGGGCCTGATCGACCGAGGCATTCAGGGGAAATCGAAGGATGGCAGACCACTACCTTGAGCTGGCCAAAGGCTTCCTCCGCGCCTTCGATGAAGGCAGCGATGTGTTCGCGCTGGTCACCAATGATGTTGAGGTGATGTTTCCCAAGTGGGGGATTGCAAAGGGCAAGGAGGGTCTCGCCCAACTCTATCGCGATCTGGCGCCATACCTTGCGGGCATTTGCCACCATCCGGAAAGTTTCAACATTCTCGCCGACGGCAACCGGGTCTGCATCGCGGGTGTAAGCTCCGGCAGGCTTGCCGATGGCCGGACCTGGCAGCCGGATGGAGCCTGCATGGGGCAGTTCTGCACCTGGTTCACCTTCGAGGGCGCCCTCGCCAGCCGGATCTGGATCTATATCGACCCCGACTACGCCGATGGAACCCGGGACTATTACCCCTGGAGCCGCTGAGTCTGCCTTGACGATCGGATCGCTGATGCTGTCCCGCTGCCATTCCATTGCGGACCTGCGCCGGCTCGCTCAGCGGCGTCTGCCTGCCCCGATGTTTCATTACATAGATGGCGGCGCGGACGACGAATGGACGCTGCGCCGAAACCAGTCAGCGTTTCAGGACTATCAGCTGCTTCCCGAAACACTGCGCGATGTCAGTTCGGTGGACCTGTCTGTGGACCTGTTCGGCCGCAAGCTCGCCCTGCCGTTCTTCCTCGCACCGACCGGCATGTCGCGGCTGTTTCATCATCAGAAAGAATTCGCCGCGGCCCACGCGGCAGAGGCGGCGGGCACGTTTTACGGCCTCTCCACGCTCGCCACGACATCGCTCGAGGACGTCGCAGCGGCGGTCCGGAACCCGCTGATGTTCCAGATCTACATCCTCAAGGACCGGGGCCTGACCCTCGAATTCGTCGCGCGCTGCAAGGCTGCCGGCTATTCGGCGCTCTGCCTGACGGTCGACATGGCAATGGCCGGAAACCGCGAGCGTGATCTGCGCACAGGCATGGTGATGCCGCCACGTTTTGGCCTCAGGAGCCTGTGGAGCTTTGCCACGCATCCGGCGTGGGCAATGAACCTCGCACTCCATCCGGGCTTCCGTCTCGCCAACGTCGCCCACCGCGTCGATGCCCTCGGCGCAGGCGCTATGGGTCTGATTGACTACGTGAACAGCCAGTTCGATCGAACCGTGACCTGGGCGGATGTGGAGTGGTTGCGTGCACACTGGACTGGGCCGCTGATCCTGAAGGGCATTCTTTCTCCTGCTGACGCAGCCCGTGCAAAGGCAGTTGGCGCGGACGGACTGATGATCTCGAACCACGGCGGACGGCAGCTGGATGGAGCTCCTGCCCCCATCGATCTGGTGCGCCCGATCCGCGCGGCGGTCGGCCCAGGCATGGAACTTGTCGTCGATGGCGGCATTCGGCGCGGCGGCGATATCGTGAAGGCCATCGCGCTCGGCGCGGATGCATGTTCGGTCGGCAAGGCCTATCTCTACGGCCTCGCCGCCGGCGGCGAAGCGGGTGTGTCGAAGGCGATCGCCATCCTGCGCAGCGAGTTAGAACGGACGATGATCCTTTTGGGCTGCCGCTCGATCAGCGAGATCGGCGAGCGCCATGTTCTGCCGCTCGAAGGCCGCCGCATTCCCGCCATACCCCTGCAAAGCACAGGAACTGTCTGATGCCGAAGAGCTATCACCCGATCAGCGAAGCCGACGCAGCCGCAATGGCCGGTTTTCGCGCCATGCTGGCCAGCCAACCGGCATTGCATATCACCCCCGAAACACGGGAATTCTTCGACCAGATGATCGCAGCGACGCCTGCTGCGGAAGAAGTGACTTACGCAGCGGGCTCAGTAGGAGGTATACCCGGCTGGTGGTGCCATCCCCGCGATGCCGCCCCGCGCGCGGCGATCCTCTATCTTCATGGCGGCGGCTATGTCATCGGCAGTGCCGCCGCCTATCGCCATCCGGTTGGCCAGATCGCTGCAAGCAGCAGCGTCAGCGCCTTCGTGGCCGACTACCGGCTCGCGCCCGAGCACCCCTTCCCCGCCGCCATCGAAGATGCGTTGGCCGCCTATGACGGCCTTGTCGAGCAGGGCGCCGCACAGATCGTCATTGCCGGCGACTCGGCGGGTGGCGGCCTCACGCTTGCGCTCTGTGCCGCCCTTGCCGTGTCCAGTGCTGCAAAGCCCTCGGCCGCCGTCGCGATTTCGCCGCTGACCGACCTGACTGCCTCGGGTGAAAGCTGCCGCACGCGCGCGGCGGCCGATCCGATCCTGAGCCGGGACGAGATACTCGCCTGCGCCGCTACCTACCTGGCCGGTGCGGATCCCGCAGACCCGCGCGCCTCGCCGCTATTCGCGCCGGCGTCTGGCCTGCCGCCCGTTCAGATCCATGTCGGCGAAGACGAAGTCCTGCTCGATGATTCGACCCGGTTCGCCGATCTCGTCGAACGGGCTGGTGGCAGTGCGGACCTCCATGTCTGGGAAGGGATGCCCCATGTCTTCACATCCAGCATCGCCATGTTCGAAACCGCCCGAAGTGCTTCGCAGATGATCGGCACCTTCATCGCGGACCGGGTGGCGGTTGCAAGCCAGGAGAATTCTCGATGAATGCCCGGCACGAGGAGGCTGCCCTTGATATTGCCTTCCGTTGCCCGCTTGTAGTCCTGGCGCAGCAAAACATCTTTGGGCGACAGGCGGTTGCCTTCGGATCCAAACAGCTTTTCTTCGAGAAGGTGCAGCCAGCAGCCAAAGTTACCGATGTGATCGCGGCGAACCTTGCCGCTGCTGCTGCGACCTTTGGTTTTCGTTGCCATCGTGGATCTCCCCTTTTGGAGCTATCGCGGCGATGCCGGATGCATCGCTGCCCACCGAGGCATCCCGTCACGACCTTGGCGCCTCAACCCCAACACCAAACACAACGAGCCAGATCTGCTCGAAACTCGACCCTGTTACCGTCCAAAGCGGGCCCTGTTAGGGGTGCATGCCGAACCTGCTATTAACCCGGAAACCGGGCATTCCTTACGTGGCTAGTCCCACACTTTTTGAAAAGAGGCGCAGGAAAGTCGGCACGAGAAAGCTGCGATCATTCGATGCTCTGCGCAACGCTGAATTCGCGATATGGGCGAAACTGAACTGCCCCGGTTTCTCAGCTCCGCGCAGGCCCCCGATAATGGCCCGCCAGCGCTCTCCGGATTCTCTCCGAAAGCGCGATACAGCGCAGAAACCGCGAAGTTCTGCGGGTTTTCGGGGGAATAGCACCCGAGCGCAGAATTTAGGCCGGACTGCGTGGCGGAGCGGCAGGGATTCGAACCCTGGATACGCTTTTGGCGTATACTCACTTTCCAGGCGAGCGCCTTCGACCACTCGGCCACCGCTCCGCATTGCACTGGAAGGCGCGGCCCTAACCGCATGGAAGCGCTTTCGCAAGGCCGCGAAGGCTGGCACAAGTCGTTTGTCATGAAACACCCGCTTCTGCTCTCCGTCGCCCTGCTGGCCAGCTGCAACGCCGCGCCCGCGCCTGCACCCACCAAAGAGACTGCGCCCGCCGCTGCACCTGCGCAAAAGTCCGCGCTCGCGCCGACCGAAATCGTCGCGGCAGCCCCGGCGGCGGACTGGGCGGCGATTGCGCCGTCTGATCTGCTGGTGATGGACCTGGCGTCCGATGCCAAGGGCGCGGCGCGGCGGGTGGTGATCCAGCTGCTGCCGGCACCGTTCTCGCAAGGGTGGATCGGCAATATCCGCAAGCTGGCGGCGGCGAAGTGGTGGGACGGCACGAGCGTCAACCGCGTGCAGGACGGCTATGTCGTGCAATGGGGCGATCCGGACGGCGAGGACAGGGCGAAGGCCAAGCCGCTGCCTGCGGGGATCGCGGTGGTGCCGGAGGGGGAATACCAGCTCTACGATGCCGCGTTCACCGCAGAGGCTGCAGCTGGGCAGGCGGCGAAGGACACGCTGCGCGGCATGACGGATCCGTACGCGCCCGGCTACATGTTCCGCGATGGCTTTCCCTTTGCTCTATCCGGTGATGACAAGGCAACATGGCCCATCCACTGCTACGGCACGGTCGGCGTAGGCCGCGATTATCCGCCCGATACGGGCTCGGGCGCCGAGCTATACACCGTCATCGGCCAAGCCCCGCGCCAGCTTGATCGTAACATCGCCGTCGTCGGCCGGGTGATCGAGGGAATGGAGCACCTCTCCAGCCTGCCGCGCGGCACCGGCGATATCGGCTTCTACAAGACGGCGGAGGAACGCACACCGATCCTCACCATCCGCATCGGCAGCGATGTCCCCGATCTGCCGCGCTTCGAGTACCTCTCGACCGAAAGCAAGAGCTTCGCAGCCTATGCCGATGCGCGGGCTAACCGGCGCGATTCCTTCTACATTCGGCCCGCTGGCGGGGTGGATATCTGCAATGTGCCGGTGCCGGTGCGGCGGGTGAAGTAGGCAGCTCAAACCCATAACCCGCTCATGCTGAGCTTGTCGAAGCATCGTGCGCGGCGGTTGCGCCAGCACCCTTCGACAGGCTCAGTGTGAGCGGAGTTTGGGGATGCAAGCTGGTGCCTACCCCAGCCCCAGCGGCGCGTAAGCGCCAAAGATCAACTGCTCGAACACGCCCGTGCCCACCTCGCCAGCGCTGGTCGTGACACGGCTGACGATCTGCACATGGAAGTTGTCCATCCGCTTCGGGTCCACTTCCGCCAGCACGATATCCTCGCGCTCCACTTCCAGCACGCCGTGATAGAGCCCATGCCCCCACGTGGGTGAGGTATACCCCAGCCCGCGCATCTGAAAGCGCACCAGCGGCTCGAACGTCAGCGTCAGCGGATCATCGCCGCCGCCCACAGTCAGCGTGCCGCCCGCCGGCCACAACGTGCCCGGCTGCAACGGCGCATCGAGCTTCGCGGAAGGCGTCTCCGTGAAACCATCATGCCCCGCCCCATCGGGTGCGATTACAGCGCGGGTGTTCCACGGCGCGCCATGCGCATCGGCGTTGATGTGGAAAAACACGCTGCGAGTGGGCAAATTGATCGGCGTCCACTGCCAGAAGAACTGCGGGACAACGCCGTGCCCATGCGGCTGCGCATCGCTCGTGCCGACAGGGCGCACGCCCCAGCTGCGGTCGCGCGTACCTGCCGTTCCCGGCTTCAGCACCGTGCGCACCCCGTCGATCTCGACCCAGCCGGTATAGTGCCCGTTCTGCGTCAGCCGCGTATAGTCCATGAAGGTGCGCGGCCCGATGCGGTGGATGAAGCGCGGCTCCTCGATGGGAAACGCCCGGCCCGTAAACACGATCTCGGCACGGATCCCCTCCCCCTCAACGCTGATCGAAAGGCGCTTGAGCGGTTCTTCCACGCGGATCGCAATCGGCCCGCAGGTCAGGTCCAGCCGCTCCATCGCCAGTTCGCGCGAAGCGTGGAGCGAATGCTGTACCCCGTCCTTGATGAAGCAGAAATGCGCGTCCGCCACGTTGAGGTGCGGATAGATGCCGAAGGCCGCCGCGAAGAAATCACTTCCGTCGGGCGCATAGCCGTTGAAGAAGTAGCGGTCGTAGAAATTGCGGTCGGTGCCGGAGTAGGCGACTGGCTCCGGGGTCTGGTGCAGCGGGAAGTCGTCGCCCTTGGTCAGCATGTCCTTGTCTCCATCATGGCGTCCAAAGCGCCGATGCTATCATGATCGAGCGCGAGTTCGGCCGCGCCGCGCGCCATCGAAAGGAAGTTGGCATCCCCCCGCTCGGTGCGCACCACGAAGGCCGCGCTGAAAACGGCGGTGAAGAGGCCATGGAGCGCCCCGATCCGGTAGCGTCGCATCATCACGTCGTGCGCAACCGGCGCCCCATGCCGCGCCATTTCCTCGGCATAGAGCGCCAGCAGCGCCGCCTCGTTGGGCCGCCTGAGCGTACTGCCGATGCCGCAGCCCATGAAGTAGCCGACGTCCGTCATCCCGCAGCCGATGGCGCAAGTCTGCCAATCGACAATCGCGATAGGCTCCGCCCCGCCACCAACACCGAACAGCATGTTGTCGAGCCGGAAATCGCCGTGGATCAGGCAGGGCTCCTCGGGCTGGCGGCCCAGCCAGCCCTCTACCCGCCGGTCGAGTTCTTCGCACAGCGCCATGGCATCGGGCGCGAGCTGCCCGTCGTAGCGCTCACGGAAGATGGCGTGCGCGTGATGATAGAGCCGACCGATCTCCGCGAGCAGCCCTTCGCGCCCATGCAGCCAGTCCGCCCCCAGCACCGCCGGATGGCCCTTGGTGGCCGCATGGAGCGCCGCCGCCTGCCGGATCGCTGCCTCGGCATCGGCAAGGTCGCAGCCCTCCAGCTGGTTCCCGCCCCGCTCCGGCGCCAAGTCCTCGAACAGCAGCACGAAATCGGTGCCATCAGCATTGATCTCGGCGGCATAGACTTTCGGCGTCCGCACCGCGATTTCCGCCGCGAACGCGCGGTAGAAGCCCACTTCCTTGACATAGAGCATCATGGCCGCCGCCGTGCCGCGACTGGTCGGATCGGCAGAGGCGAACTTGCCCGCCAGCGTGGCGGGCGCGGCTGTGGGCCGGTCGTAGGTCAGCGTGAAGCGCGCCGTATCGCCCACCTGTCCGGTGCCGATGGCCTTCCATTCCAGCCCGGTAATCCGCGCATCACCCAGCAGCCCGGCGCGCGCCAGCCCAGCTTCGATCCAGCCCGGTGTTACCGCCGCGGCCGTCGTCGGAAATTCATCCATGCATCACTCTCCGCCAGCAAGGCTGGCAGAGAGCGGCACGGTTGTGAAGTGTTTTTAAGCGCCCGCTTAAATCAGGCGAGACGGCCAAACGCAGCCGCGCCCGCATAGCGTGCCGATTGGCCCAGCTCTTCCTCGATGCGGATCAGCTGGTTGTACTTGGCCAGCCGGTCCGAGCGCGCGAGGCTGCCGGTCTTGATCTGGCCGCAGTTGGTGGCAACCGCGAGATCGGCAATCGTCGCGTCCTCGGTCTCGCCCGAACGGTGCGACATGACTGCGGTGTAGCCATTGCGCTGCGCGATGCTCACCGCTTCCAGCGTCTCGGTCAGCGTGCCGATCTGGTTGACCTTCACCAGCAGCGAATTGGCGAGACCCTTGGCGATGCCCATCGTAAGGCGCTTGGGGTTGGTGACGAACAGATCGTCGCCCACCAGCTGCACCTTCTTGCCGATCTTGCTCGTCAGCGCGGCCCAGCCCTCGAAATCGTCCTCGCCCATGCCGTCCTCGATCGAGCGGATCGGATAAGCATCGGTGAGCGCGGCGAGATAGTCCGCCATCGCTTCGGGCGAAAGCGAGAGCCCCTCGCCGCTGATCTCGTACTTGCCGTTCTTGAAGAACTCGGTCGCGGCGCAATCGAGCGCGAGCACGATGTCCGTCCCTGGCTTGAACCCGGCCTGCTCGATCGAGGCCATCACGAAATCGAGCGCATCGCGCGTGCTGGCGATGTTGGGGGCAAAGCCGCCCTCGTCGCCCACGCCCGTGGCGAGGCCCTTCTGGTGGAGCGCCTTCTTCAGCGTGTGGAACACTTCGCTGCCCCAGCGCACGGCTTCGGCCAAAGTCGGCGCGCCGACTGGCATGATCATGAATTCCTGGAAGTCGATCGGGTTGTCGGCATGTTCGCCGCCGTTGATGATGTTCATCATCGGCACCGGCAGCAGATGCGCCGAAACCCCGCCGACATAGCTGTAGAGCGGCAACCCGCGCGCGTCCGCCGCAGCCTTGGCCACCGCAAGGCTGGTGCCCAGGATTGCGTTGGCACCAAGGCGGCTCTTGTTCTCGGTGCCGTCGAGCGCGATCATCGCAAGGTCGATATCGCGCTGGTCTTCGGCGTCCATGTCGACCAGCGCGCCGGCGATCTCGCCGTTCACTGCGCCGACGGCCTGCAGCACGCCCTTGCCCTTGTAGCGCGCGGGATCGCCATCGCGCAGTTCGACCGCTTCATGTGCGCCGGTCGAAGCGCCCGAAGGCACCGCTGCGCGGCCGAACGAGCCGTCCTCCAGCAAAACATCGACTTCGACGGTCGGGTTGCCCCGGCTATCGAGGATCTCGCGGGCGTGAATGTCGATGATCGCGGTCATGGCGCTTCCTCGTGTAGTGAGATGTTCTGCGCGCCCCTATCTGCGCTTGGCCGGAGTGACAAGGTCAAGCTTGGAACCGGCACGCCCTTGCGCAGTTATGGAAGGCAGGCGGCAAAACCGGCCGGGCAGCCGCGCCCACCAGTCTCTGGCGCGCGCCAAAACCGGCCCCCCGCGCCTTTCGCACTTGCGGCAATTGGGCTAGGACAGAAGCTCAATCCAGAATCGCCCCCGCGAAAGGACCCGCACGATGACCGATACCCCCGAGAACGCGGCTCCCGAAGCCGCCGTCAAGCCCAAGACCCGCAAGAAGGCCGCGCTCAAGGTGGTCGAAACCATCGCCGAAGCCGTGCCTGCAGAGATCGCGCAGATCGAAGAAACCGTCACTGAAACCGCAGAAGCCGTCACCACCCGCTTCGGCAAGGCGATCGAGGATGCCAAGGCGAGCGCCGCGAACCTGACCGGCGAAGCGCGCGAACGCACCGCCGCGATCACCGAGACTGTGGCTGCCACGGCCAGCGAGTACACCGAAAAGGCCGGCGAATATGCCGAGCAGGCCAAGGTCGTCGCGCTCGATCTCGCACGCCAGGGCAAGGGCAAGGCCACCGCTGCGCTCTCGACTCTGGGTGAGACGATCGAGAGCAACGCCGGCGTGATCGACGAAAAGCTCGGCGTGCAATATGGCGACTACGCCCGCGGCGCGGCGCACACGCTGCAGTCGACCGCCGCCACGCTGGAAGCCAAGGACATTCCCGAGATCGGCGAAGAGATCGTGACCTTCGTGAAGAAGAGCCCGGTCAAGGCGCTCGGCATCGCAGCGGTCGCCGGGTTCGTGCTTACGCGCTTGCTGCGCCGCAAACCGGCGAGCACAGACAGCGAAACGACGGAAGCCTGAACCCGCGCGTGACCGAAGAGGCGGCCCGCACCACGGACGAGGCGGCGGCAGGGGATGATACCCTGCTCGGCGGCGCGCGCGCGCTGCTGGAAGACGGGCAGACGCTCCTCGCGGCGGAGATCGAATTCCAGAAGGCGCGGGCGGGCTTCGTGCTCGGCCGCGCCAAGGGAATCCTCGCGCTCGCCGCGCTGGCGCTCGCGCTGCTGTTCTTCGCGCTGATGGCGCTGGTGGTGGGACTGCTGCTCGCGCTGGCCCCGCTGCTCGGGCCTTGGGGCGCGCTGGCCGTGGTTGTCCTCGGCCTCCTCGCGCTCACCGGCCTCAGCGTGCTCGGCGTCGTCCGCGGCGTCGGGTCCATCGCCCGCGCGCTCAAGGGCAAGGACGGCCCGGCATGAGCGACGAGACGCTGCACGAAGCACGCAGCCGCCGTGATCAGGCCTGGGCGCGCGTGCGCGGCCAGATCACCACGTTGCGCACCGACCTTACCGAACGTCCGATCCCCACGCGCATCAAGGAAGCCGCGATGGACCGGGTGCTCGACACCGTTGACGAAGCCAAGGCCATCGCCAAGGACAACGTGCCCGTCATCGGCGGCACGCTGGCGCTCCTCGCCGCATGGTTCTTCCGCCGCCCCCTGATTGCCCTGATCAAGAACCGCTGCGCCCCTGCGGCCGCGGCGGACGAGGACGAAACATGAGCGATAGCGAAACCCCGCAGCCTGAAGCGCCAGAGACGCCCGAAACCGCCACCGATCCGCTCGGCAAGGTCAAGGGCTTCGTCGAGGAGCATCCCGTCGCGATGGTTGCGGGCGGTATCCTGCTCGGCGCGCTGGTCGCCGGAGCGATTGCCCGCACCGGCAGCGGCGTTGTTGGTGACAAGGCGACCCGCAAGGGCACGCTTTCCCGCATGTCACTGCCCCGCCGCGCGGCGGATATTGCGGCGGTCGGTCTTGAGCTCGCCGCAGCCTATGTGGCAGGCGCAGTCGGTGAAAAGGCGGCTGCCGCCAGCAGCGCTGACGAAGCCGAAGCGCCCGCCAAATCGGACAAGGCTCGGCTGACTGACCTTGCCGGCAAGGCCCTGCGCTCGTTCGGCCCGGTGATCACGCGCCGCCTGCCGGGCAAGAAGGCTGATTAACGGCGACTTCCGTAGCGTCCGGCGCTTGCGCACCCCTCTCTTTTTTGCCAGTGCCGCGCTTCCTCCCCAAGGAAACGGACAAGCCAGCCATGCAGAAACTGCACCTCGTCATGGGCGGGCGGGTCAAGGACCCGCAGCACCTTGAATTTACCGATCTGAACGCGATCGATCTCGTCGGCGTCTATCCCGACTATGCCAGCGCAGAAGATGCCTGGCGCAGCTGTGCCCAGCGCACCGTGGACGATGCCGAAATGCGCTACGTGGTTGTCCACCTCCACCGCCTGCTGGAACCGGCCCTGCACAAGCCGGAGTAAGCCCCAAAACAAAAGCGGCCGGAGGCACCACGCCCCCGGCCGCTTTGTTCAGATCAGTCCGCAAAGACCGATCAGATAAACTCGATCTTCTCGACGACGTAGAACCGGTCGCCCGAAGGCACCGTCACTTCGATCTCGTCCTCGACCCGGCGGCCGATCAGCGCGCGGCCCAGCGGCGAGTTGTAGCTGATCCGGCCGACCTTGGCGTCCGCCTCGGCCTGGCCCACGATCTGGTAGCGCACCGGCTTGTCCGCATCGTCGAGCAGCGTGACGGTCGCGCCGAACACGATGCGATCACCGGAAAGCGTCGTCGGATCGATGATCTGCGCGCGGCTGATCTTGTCTTCAAGATCGCTGATCCCGGCCTCGACCTGGCCCTGTCGCTCTTTCGCGGCATGGTATTCGGCATTTTCGGAAAGATCGCCGTGCGCGCGGGCTTCCTCGATCGCATCGACGATCAGGGGACGCTCTTCGCGCAGCGCCTTCAGCTCCGCCGTCAGCTTCGCATAGCCTTCAGCCAGCATCGGCAGCTTCTCAACACTTGCCATCCCTAATCCTTTACCCTTTCAATCCCTTGCCACGCCGGACAAGAGGAAAACCGTTCCACCCCAGCCAGCACTATGCCGAACCGGGCCCCAATCGCCGCGTTAATGGGGATCATGTGGAGGGCTGATAATAATCCTGCAAGGAGCGTACCGCAAGTTCGGCGCTGCGCAGAGCCTCGATTGCACCCGCCGCCGCGACAGATGCCGCCGCCGTGGTGAAATAAGGCACCTTGCCATAGAGCGCGCTGCCCCGGATCGATTGCGAATCCTTGTGGCTCTGCCAGCCTTCGGTGGTGTTGAAGATCAGCGCGATCTCGCCATCGATGATCCGGTCGACGATATGCGGCCGCCCTTCGGCCACCTTGTTGACCCGCTCGACCTTCACGCCCGCTGCGGTCAGGAACGTCGCCGTCCCGCCCGTCGCCACGATGCGGAAGCCGAGCGCATCGAGCTTCTGCACTGCGGGCAGGATCACCGGCTTGTCGCTGTCCTTCACGGACACGAACACCGTCCCCGTCTGCGGCAGCACCATCCCCGCGCCCAGCTGCGCCTTGGCAAAGGCCACGGCGAAGCCGCTATCGATGCCCATGACTTCGCCGGTCGATTTCATCTCGGGCGAAAGCACCGGATCGACACCCGGGAAGCGCGCAAACGGGAACACCGCTTCCTTGACCGCCATGTAAGGCACATCGCGCTTGATCGGTGGCAGGTTCCTGATCTTCTCGCCCGCCATGATCCGCGCGGCATACTTGGCTATCGGCTGGCCGATGGCCTTGGCGACGAACGGCACCGTGCGGCTGGCGCGCGGGTTCACCTCGATGAGGTAAACCTCCCCGTCCTTCACCGCGAACTGGATATTCATCAAGCCGCGCACGCTCAGCGCCTTGGCCAGCAACACGGCCTGCCGTTCCATCTCGGCAATGATTTCGTCCGGCAGGCTATAGGGCGGCAGGGTGCAGGCGCTGTCGCCCGAATGGATGCCGGCTTCCTCGATATGCTGCATCACGCCCGCAACAACCACGTCGTCGCCATCGGCCAGCGCATCGACATCGCATTCGATCGCATCGCGCAGATACTGGTCGATCAGCACCGGGCTATCGCCCGAAACCTTCACCGCGGTCGCGATATAGTCATCAAGCTGCGCCTGGCTGTCGACGATCTCCATCGCGCGCCCGCCGAGCACATACGAAGGCCGGATCAGCACCGGGTAGCCGATGCGCGTCGCCACCGCGACCGCCTCGTCGCGGCTGCGGGCCATGCCGCCCAGCGGCTGGCGCAGGCCGAGCTTTTCGACGAGGTGATTGAACCGCTCGCGGTCCTCGGCCAGATCGATGGCATCGGGCGAAGTGCCGAGGATCGGAATGCCCGCATCCTCCAGCGCCTGCGCCAGCTTCAATGGCGTCTGCCCGCCGAACTGCACGATCACGCCCACCAGCGTGCCGTTGGCCTTCTCCGCCTCCAGCACTTCGAGCACGTCCTCGGCCGTCAGCGGCTCGAAATAGAGCCGGTCCGAAGTGTCGTAGTCGGTCGAGACGGTCTCGGGGTTGCAGTTGATCATGATCGTCTCGAAGCCGGCCCCGGCCTCGCCGCTCGCCGGGTCCGTATCGCCCAGCGCGAAGCAGGCGTGGCAGCAGCAATAGTCGAACTCGATCCCCTGCCCGATCCGGTTCGGCCCGCCGCCCAGGATCACGATTTTCTTGCGGTCCGTCGGCGCAGATTCGCATTCAGGCGCGCCGAACAGGCCGCTTTCATACGTCGAGTACATGTAAGGCGTCACCGCCTCGAACTCGGCCGCGCAGCTGTCGATCCGCTTGAACACCGGGCGCACGCCCAGCTTGTGGCGAAGCGCGCGCACTTCTTCCTCGCTCGTCGCCCCCGCCATCGCGTTCAGCACGTCGTGGATCAGGCCCGAGCGGCGCGCTGTCGTCTCCGCCATGCCGCCCGCCACGCCGACCGACCGCACCGCCAGAGTGGCCAGCCGCTTGTCGGAAAAGCCCATCGACTTCAGGCGCCGAAGGCCCGCCGCGTCAATCGGGAGCCCCTCCACGTTGATGCGCTTCTCCTCGGCAATGATCGCCTCGATCTGACGCAGGAACCACGGCTCGTACTTGGTGACGGCGTGGATCTCGTCGACGCTCAGCCCCTCGCGGAAGGCCTGCCCGATCACGAGCAGCCGCTCCGGCGTCGCCCGGCTCAGCGCAGCCACGATCTGGTCGCGCGTCGCGCCTTCCAGTTCGACCACGCGGTTGAACCCGTCGAGCCCGGTTTCAAGCCCGCGCAGGGCCTTCTGCATCGATTCCTGGAAATTCCGGCCAATCGCCATGACTTCGCCGACGGACTTCATCGCCGTGCCGAGCAGCGGCTCGGCGCCCTTGAATTTCTCGAAGGCAAAGCGCGGGATCTTCGTCACGACATAGTCCAGCGTCGGCTCGAACGCCGCCGGGGTCGCGCCGGTGATGTCGTTCATGATCTCGTCGAGCGTGTAGCCCACCGCCAGCTTGGCCGCGACCTTCGCAATCGGGAAGCCGGTCGCCTTCGAAGCGAGCGCAGAAGAGCGCGAAACGCGCGGGTTCATCTCGATCACGATCAAGCGCCCGTCCTTCGGGTTGACCGCGAACTGCACGTTGGAACCGCCTGTTTCGACGCCGATTTCCCGCAAGACCGCGATCGATGCATTGCGCATGATCTGGTATTCCTTGTCGGTCAGCGTCAGCGCCGGGGCGACCGTGATCGAATCGCCGGTGTGGACGCCCATCGGATCGACGTTTTCGATCGAGCAGATGATGATGCAGTTGTCCTTGCGGTCGCGAACGACCTCCATCTCGTACTCTTTCCAGCCGAGCAGCGATTCCTCGATCAGCACCTCGGTGGTCGGCGAAGCTTCCAGCCCGCCGCGCACGATCTTGACGAATTCGTCCTTGTTGTAGGCAATCCCGCCGCCGGTGCCGCCCATCGTGAAGCTGGGCCGGATGATCGAGGGCAGCCCGGTGCGCTCCAGCACGGCGAGCGCTTCGTCCACCGTATGCGCGATGCCGGAACGAGCGGATTCCAGCCCGATCTTGTCCATCGCATCGCGGAACTTCATGCGGTCCTCGGCCTTGTCGATGGCCTCGGCATCCGCGCCGATCATGATGCAGCCGTACTTCTCCAGCGTACCGTCGTTCGCCAGCGCCAGCGCCGTGTTGAGCGCGGTCTGCCCACCCATCGTCGGCAGCACCGCATCGGGGCGCTCCTTGGCGATGATCTTGGCCACGATCTCGGGCGTGATCGGCTCGACATAGGTCGCGTCCGCCATGTCCGGATCGGTCATGATCGTGGCGGGGTTCGAATTGACGAGGACCACGCGGTAGCCCTCCTCCTTCAACGCCTTGACCGCCTGCGTGCCCGAATAATCGAACTCGCAAGCCTGGCCGATGACGATCGGCCCGGCGCCGATGATCAGGATCGAGGAGATGTCAGTGCGTTTGGGCATGGACCGGCCTTAGTGTACTAAAGCCCTCCCCCGGTCGGGGGAGGGTTGGGTGGGGGTGCACGACGCATGAGCGAAAAACGCCTGACGCCGGTGGCGCGCAAACTGCGCAAAGATCCTACGGAAGCGGAAAAACGGCTTTGGTCGCGGGTGAGAGGCGAACAACTTGGCGCGCGCTTCACCCGGCAATATCCCATCGGCAATGCTATCGTCGATTTTGCGTGCCGCAGTTTGCGCCTCGCCATCGAACTCGACGGAGGACAACACGCCGATAGCGAGGCTGATGCGGCGCGTACGCGCCTGATCGAAGCCCAAGGCTACCGCGTGATCCGCTTCTGGAACAACGATGTCCTCGCCAACACAGACGGCGTTCTGACGGTGATCGCGCAGGAACTCGCGCTCGCCCGAAACCGCAGCGATCCCTTCTAGCGCCGAGCACCCCCACCCAGCCTCCCCCGACCGGGGGAGGGGCAGGCTGCGCGATGCGACATTGCGGTGCTCAACCGAAAAAGCCCTCCCCCGCTCGGGGGAGGGTTGGGTGGGGGTAACCGGGTTATCCGAAAGCCAAGTCACCCCAGCATCCCCACAAACTTCTCGAACAGATAGAAGCTGTCCTGCGGCCCCGGGCTCGCCTCGGGGTGATACTGCACCCCGAACGCCTTCTTGCCGACAATCGAAATCCCGCAATTCGAACCATCGAACAGCGAGACATGCGTCTCCTCCACGCCCTCGGGCAGCGACGCATTGTCGACCGCGAAGCCGTGGTTCATCGAGGTGATCTCGACCACGCCGTCGGCATGGCGCTTCACTGGGTGGTTTGCGCCGCGATGGCCCTGGTGCATCTTGATCGTGCGTGCGCCCGCCGCGAGGCCGAGCATCTGGTGGCCAAGGCAGATGCCGAACACCGGAATATCGCGCTCCAGCAGCCCCTGGATCACCGGCACCGCGTAAGCCCCCGTCGCAGCCGGATCGCCCGGCCCGTTGGAAAGGAACACGCCCGCCGGGTTCAGCGTCAGAACCGTCTCCAGCGAAGTCTCAGCCGGCACCACCGTCACCTGCGCGCCGGCCCGCACCAGATTGCGGAAGATATTGTCCTTCGCGCCATAATCGATCGCCACGACATGCGGGCGCGGATCGTGCGGCGAGCGGGCATAGCCCTTCCCCAGATGCCAGATGCCGCCTTCCCACTCGTCCTGCTCCTCGCGGCTCACCACGCGGGCAAGGTCCATGCCTTCAAGGCCGGGCCAGGCCTGCGCCTCGGCGAGCAGCGCCGGAATATCAAAATCGCCATCGGGATCATGCGCGATCACCGCATTGGGCGCGCCGCCGAGGCGGATGCGCCGTGTCAGCGCGCGGGTGTCGATGCCCGAAAGCCCGATCTTGCCGCGCGCCGCCAGCCATGCCTGCAAGGGCTCCACGCTGCGGAAGTTGGCCGGATCGGTCACATCCTCGCGCACCACGAGGCCGATGGCGCCCATAACGCTTCCGGGCACATCGTGGCTTTCCATGTCTTCGGGATTGGTGCCGACATTGCCGATATGCGGGAAGGTGAAGGTCACCACCTGTCCGGCGTAGGACGGGTCCGTCAGCACTTCCTGATAGCCCGTCATTGCGGTGTTGAAGCACACCTCGCCCACCGCGGTGCCGACCGCACCAAAGCCGCGACCCCAGGCCACCGAACCATCGGCGAGGACGAGAACGCCCGTGGCTCCAGCTGGTTTTGGCGCGTGCGTGTAGGCGGGGTCGGCCATTGTAGGGGGCGCTCCGTGGGCATGGTTCTGGCGATGTCGCTAAGGCTCGGTCGCTAGGCCCCTCGTCCCTTGCCGTCAACCTAGCGAAGGCAGAAAGTTTCGCCTAAGTCACAGGGTCTCGCGCCGTGTGACGGCGCTCAATCCACAGGAATACGTACTCTCATGATCCGCGATACGATCAAGGCCGCCCAGATCAGTGCCATGAAAGCAGGCGACAAAGCCCGCCTCGCCGCCGTCCGCCTCATCCTTGCCAAGCTGAAGGACAAGGACATCGAGCTGCGCACCGCATCCAGCACGCCCGATGACGATGTGCTGGTGGTCGACGTCCTCCAGAAGATGGCCAAGCAGCGCCGCGAATCGATCACGCTCTATCTGGAAGGCGGCCGCCAGGAGCTCGCCGATATCGAGCAGGCCGAACTGGCAGTGATCGAGGAATTCCTCCCCGCCCAGCTCGGCGATGACGAGGTGAAGGCCGCTATCGAGGCGATCAAGGCCGAACTCGGCGCAACTTCGATGAAGGACATGGGCAAAGTCGTCGCCGCCCTCAAAGCCCGCCACGGCAGCCAGCTCGACATGGGCAAGGCGAGCGGCCTGGTGAAGGCGGCGCTGGCGGGCTGAGGGACGCATGTCCCTAACCCCCCAATGGCTCGATGAACTGCGCACCCGCGTCTCGCTCTCCGCGCTGATCGGGCGGAGTGTGCGCGTCCAGAAGGCAGGGCGCGAGTTCAAGGCCTGCTGCCCATTCCACAACGAAAAGACGCCCAGCTTCACGATCAACGACGAGAAGGGCTTTTACCACTGCTTCGGCTGCGGCGCGCATGGCGATGCCATCCGCTGGATGACCGACCATCAGGGCCTGCCCTTCCTCGACGCGGTGAAGGAACTTGCCGCAAGCGCGGGCATGGAAGTCCCCGCGCCCGATCCGCGCGCCGCAAAGCGAGCTGAGGAGCAGAAGTCGCTCCACGATGTGATGGCCGCTGCGCAGGCGTTTTTCATGGCCAGCCTCGCGGAGGATCAGGGCGCACAGGCCCGCGCCTATCTCGCCTCGCGCGGGTTTCCGGCCCAGATCGTCAAGGAGTTCGGTTTCGGCTACGCGCCCGATAGCCGCACCGCGCTGAAGGAGGCGCTCTCCCAGTTCCCCGAAGCCATGCTGATCGAGGCCGGCCTCCGGATCGTTGTCGAAGGCCGCGATCCCTACGACCGGTTTCGCGGCCGGCTCATGCTCCCCATCTGCGATCCGCGCGGCCGCGTGATCGCCTTCGGTGGCCGCATCCTCGACAAGACGAAAACCGACGCCCCCAAGTATCTCAACTCCCCGGATACCCCGCTCTTCGACAAGGGCCGCACGGTTTACAACCTCCACCGCGCCTCTCCGGCCAGCCGCCAGTCAGGCCGCGTCGTCGTGGTCGAGGGCTATATGGACGTCGTGGCGCTGGCAGCGGCGGGCATAGGCGAGGCGGTTGCCCCGCTCGGCACGGCGCTCACCGAAGACCAGATCGAGCGGCTCTGGCGCATGACCGAATGCCCGGTGCTGTGCTTCGATGGCGACGCCGCCGGCCAGCGTGCCGCCGCGCGCGCGATCGTCCGCGCTCTGCCGCTGCTGCGCCCCGGCCATTCGCTCCGGATCGCGGTGCTTCCCGCCGGGCTCGATCCCGATGACCTCATCAAGCAGCGCGGGGCCCCTGCGATGGAAGAGGTCCTCGCCGCCGCGCGCCCGATGGTCGAAGTGCTCTGGGATATCGAGCGCCAGGCCGGCCCCTTCGCCACGCCGGAGGACAAGGCCGGGCTCAAGGCCCGCCTGATGGCGCATGTCGAGACGATTGGCGATGGCGATATCAAGGGACTTTATCGCCGCGATCTGCTCGACCGCTTCGGCGCGCTCGCCTACCCCCAGCGCGAGCGGCCCCCATTCCAACCTGCGCAGCGCAGCCCCGGCTCCGGCCGGAAAGGCCCGTGGAAGCCCGCGCCGCCGCCGCTTTCGGCCGCCGTCACCGCGCGGATGCAGTCCGTGGGCGAAGGCCGACCCTTGCTCGCGGCGGTCCTCACCGGCCTGATCGATCAGCCGCAGCAGATCGCGCGCCACGCAGAAACGCTCGCCCGGCTCGAGGTCGCCGATCCCGGCCTTGCCGCGCTGCTCGATGTGCTGATCGATATGGTCCACAGCGGTGCCCAAAGTCCTGGGCAGCCGCTTGAAAGCAGCAATGTTCTTACCATATTGGCAAGACGGGGCCTCCGGGCACCGCTGGCGGACGATTACGCCGGAATGCGATTCGGTTTTCTGGACGGCAAGGCACCCGATGCGGCGGAGGAACTCGCCGAAGCGGTCGATCTGCTGGTCGGATTGCCGGCCGTCGAAGCCGCGCTGGCAGAGGCCACGCGCAGGCATGAGGCGGAGTTTTCCGACGAAACATTCGCCGAACAGCAACGTTTGCTGCAACGAAGGCTGGCGCTGCTGGCCCGGTTGGGGCAAATGGGCCGCACCCGCGCCGGGATGTAACAGGGGAGTTGCAGTCCGCGCGCGCACAGATGGTACCGGGAATAGATGGCTTCCAACGATACGACTGACACCGGCGACGCTCCGCTGATCGATCTCAACGATGCTTCCATCCGGAAGCTGATCGCCCGCGCCAAGCGGCGCGGGATCATCACGGTAGACGAACTCAACGAGGCCCTGCCGCAGGACCAGATGTCTGCCGACCAGATCGAGGACATCATGGCCGCGATCTCGGAGATGGGCGTGAACATCGTCGAGAGCGACGAGGACGCGGTCGATCCCGAGGACAAGGCCGCCGAGGACGACGCCGACGAGGCCGAACAGGTCGACGAGCGCCCGGACCTTGTCTCGAAGCGCAAGGAAACCATCGAACGTACCGATGATCCGGTGCGCATGTACTTGCGCGAAATGGGCGCAGTCGAGCTCTTGAGCCGCGAGGGCGAAATCGCCATCGCCAAGCGCATCGAGGCCGGCCGCGACACCATGATCCTGGGCCTGTGCGAAAGCCCGATCACCTTCCACGCGATCATCCAGTGGTCCGAGGCGCTCAACGCGGGCGAAATGCAGCTGCGCGAGATCCTCGATCTCGACGCGATGCTCTCCAAGGAGCCGCAGCCCGAGAACCTCTCCGAAGACGGCGAGGAAACCGGTGACGGCGAGATCAGCGAAGCCACGGCCGGCCCCTCCTTCAAGGAAGAAGAGGACGTCGAGGAGGAGGAATCCGCCGAAGACGAGGACGACGAGCTCACCGAACGCCGCGCCAAGCGCCCGGCCGAGGAAGAGGAAGAGGACAACACCCTCAGCCTCGCGCAGATGGAAGCGCAGCTCAAGCCCGAAGCGCTCGAGAAGTTCGCTCACATCACCAGCCTGTTCCGTACCTTCGAAACGGTGCAGGCACAGCGGCTGAACGCGCTCGGTGCCGGGCTCGATTTCCCCGCCGCCAAGGAACTTCAGTACCAGCAGCTGCGCGAGGATCTCACCGCGCAAGTCGAAAGCGTGCAGTTCCACGCGACCAAGATCGAATATCTGGTCGACAACCTCTACGCCTTCAACCGCCGCCTTACCACGCTCGGCGGCCAGATGCTGCGTCTGGCCGAGCGCCACAAGGTGCCGCGCAAGGACTTCCTCGATCAGTACGTCGGGCGCGAGCTCGATGAAGGCTGGCTGCAGGCACTTGCGACCCGCGACAAGAAGTGGGCCGCCTTCGCGCTGAACGAAGCCGATCCGGTCGAGCGCATCCGCGCCGAGATCGCCGATATCGCAGCCGCCACCGGCATGTCGCTCGGTGAGTTCCGCCGCATCGTCAACATGGTCCAGAAGGGCGAGCGCGAGGCGCGCATTGCCAAGAAGGAAATGGTCGAGGCCAACCTGCGCCTCGTGATCTCGATCGCCAAGAAGTACACCAATCGCGGGCTGCAGTTCCTGGATCTCATTCAGGAAGGCAACATCGGCCTGATGAAGGCGGTCGACAAGTTCGAGTACCGCCGCGGCTACAAGTTCAGCACGTATGCCACGTGGTGGATTCGGCAGGCGATCACGCGCTCGATTGCCGATCAGGCGCGCACGATCCGCATCCCGGTCCACATGATCGAGACGATCAACAAGCTGGTGCGCACCAGCCGCCAGTTCCTGCACGAGCAGGGCCGCGAACCGACGCCGGAAGAGATGGCCGAGCGCCTGTCGATGCCGCTCGAAAAGGTCCGCAAGGTGATGAAGATCGCCAAGGAGCCGATCTCCCTCGAAACGCCGATCGGCGACGAGGAAGACAGCCACCTCGGCGATTTCATCGAGGACAAGAACGCGGTGATCCCGGTGGACGCGGCGATTCAGGCCAACCTCAAGGAAACCGTCACCCGCGTCCTCGCCAGCCTCACCCCGCGCGAGGAACGCGTGCTGCGCATGCGCTTCGGCATCGGCATGAACACTGATCACACGCTGGAAGAAGTCGGCCAGCAATTCTCGGTGACCCGCGAACGCATCCGCCAGATCGAAGCCAAGGCGCTGCGCAAGCTGAAGCACCCGAGCCGGTCACGGAAGATGCGTTCGTTCCTGGATCAATAAATAGGGACAGTCCCTATTTACGAATTGGGGCTCCGCTGCGGCGGGGCCCTTTTCGTTTGCAACGCAAGCGCCACACACTCCGCCCAAAAATAGGGACAGTCCCCATTTATATTGCGCTGGCCGACAAGACTGAATAAATGGGGACTGTCCCTATTTTTGAGGTAGCGCAATGCCGCGTGCCGCGAGACTCGTCGTTCCCGATTGCCCTCACCATGTGATCCAGCGCGGGAATCGCCAGCAGCCTGTCTTTTTCTCCGATCACGACCGGCGGCGCTATCTGGCACTTCTGGCAAAGAACTGCACTGACCATTCGGTGCGCTGCCTCGCATGGTGCCTCATGAGCAACCACGTTCACCTCGTGCTCGTGCCGCCGTCCGCTGATGCCCTGCGTGCTGTGCTTTCCCGCACGCACACCAGCTATGCCCAGCGGATAAACTTGCGCGAAGGTGTCTCGGGCCACCTCTTCCAGGGACGCTATGCGAGTTACCCGATGGACGCTGCGCACCTCGCCATTGCCGTCCGCTATATCGAGAACAATCCGGTCAAGGCCGGGCTCGTAGGCAGCGCAGAACAATGGCCATGGTCGAGCGCCAGAGCTCACATCAGCGGCGCGCCCGATGGGCTGACCGATCTGGAGCAAGAATTCCCGGTCACCAACTGGCGCGCCTATCTGGAGGATGGCGTCGAAGCAAGCGAGCGCGACGACGAACTCGAAGCGGCTATGCGATCCGGCCGTCCGCTTGGCAGGATTGAAGTGCCGGGAGGTCCGGTAACTGAACCAAGACCGCGAGGCCGCCCTCGGCTCAATAAATAGGGACTGTCCCTATTTATTGAGCCGTTATGACAAGGCGGCGTCAATTTCTGTATAAGCGCTCGGATTCAGTGCCCGTTGCTCTACGACATGCGCCGCATTGCGATGGGCAAATGCCTCGACCTCGTCCAACGTGTCTGGGTAGGCTTCTGGCAAGCTCCAGAAGAGAAATCCTCGGCGGACGAGTGCCTCGACCTTTCGCCACTGCTTCACATCAGTGGTCTTGGGTGGCTTGAATTTGCGCGTGAGGCCGACGCTGGGGCCGCCGCAGTTCGGGCAAGGAAGCACTGCTCGCGTGCGGCTGGCGCGCTTGAAGCTCTTTCGGCAGCCAAAACAAGCATAAGGATGCGGTGCCCCGGACTGGTAGGGTGAAGCTTTTTGAGCTGGGGGCACGGATTGGTCGGGTCTCATTCCAAAGAATTAATGCCAAAAGCGCGATCCTGCCAATCCTCACCCCACCCGCCAAACCGCCAGCCGCACCGTATTTCCCACCTTGCCGCCATCTGCGACATAGATCGAGCGCGCCACCCACGCGTAGTCCGGATGCCCGCAGTCGAGCCGGATCGCGGTGCGCATGTAGTATTCCGAAGGCGGCACCGCCTCCCCCGCCACAATCCGCGCCGCGACTTCGGCGGAGGCATGGCGGATGCCCTGGCTCACCACTTCGATCACCGCGCCGTCGTCCGTCTCTATCGCATAGCGCGCGTCAAGCTGTGCCACGCCGCCCGCCTGCACTGTCTGCCAGTCCGCGCCCACGTTGAGGATGCGCCCGTTGATCCGCTCGCCGCGCGCCGTTCCGCCGACAATCGGAATAATCCGACGCGTGCCCGTCAGTGCCGCACCCATTTCGTGCGGAGCCGAAAGTTCGACCACCAGATCGCAGACATGTTCCAGCGCAATCGTCATGCCCCAATTTCTCCCAGCACCCTCGCCCCAGCCGGGATCGTCGGCGGCGCGGCATTGAGCTGCTCTTTCGCGAAGCCCGCCGCCTTCTGATAAGCCAGCATGAACGCCGCGCGCTCCTCGGCCGGGATCACCGCGTCGATATCGTCAAACTGCCCGCCGCAGCGCTCGTCTACCATGTTGAGCAGGCCAAACGGCCCCGCCCCCCGGTTGCGCATCGCCACCGCGCCGATGGGGCCGCACAGCTCGGCATCGAACGCCGCCAGCGTCCCCGAGTTCACCCCCTGCTGCGTCATGATCCGCCCCAGCACGCGCGCATCGATGATCGCCTGCGAGGCGCCGTTGGAACCCGTCGGATACATCGGATGCGCCGCATCGCCGATCAGCAGGACCGGCCCGTCCACCCATGTCGGCAGCGGATCGCGGTCGATCATCGGGTTTTCATAGGCCACGTCTGACCCGGCCAGCAGCGCCGGCAGATCGAGCCAGTCGTAGACAAAGCCCTCGAACTCATGCGCAAACTCGGCAAGCGGCACCGGCCGGAACCAGCCCGATTGCGTCCAGTCATGGCTCGCATCAAAGGTCTGCTCGGCGATCCAGTTGATGTCCGCCATGCCCTCCGCATCCGGGTGCGAGATCGGATAGAGCACCACGCGGTGCCGGCTCGTGCCCAGCCCCACGAACGAGGAGCCACTGCGGATCGGTACCCCGCGCGCCGTGCCGCGCCACATGATCGTGCCGCCCCAGTGGATCGGAGGCTGATCGGGATGCATCTGCGCCCGAATCGCCGAATGGATGCCGTCCGCGCCAATTAGCAGCGCGCCGCCGAACTCCGCGCGCCCGCCATCCGCCCGCTCGACCAGTGCCGTCACGCCGCCATCGGCGTCCTTGCGGTATCCCGAAACCCGGCACCCCAGCCGCACCGCATCCGGCCCCAGCCGCTCCAGCACCGTGCGGTAGAGCAGCATATGAAACTGCCCGCGATGCACCGCATACTGGTGCCAGCGATAGCCCGCGAGCTTGCCACGCGGCTCGGCATAGATGTCCTTGCCGTTAAGCCCGACCAGCGCCCATTCGCGCGCCGGGATACCGACCGCATCGAGCTCGGCCTCGCCGATGCCAAGGTCTTCCAGTTCACGCACGGCATTGGGCTGCAGGTTGATCCCCACCCCCAACGGCCTCAGTTCGCGCACGCTTTCGAACACCGTACAGCGCACGCCGATCTGGTGCAGCGTCAGCGCCAGCACCAGCCCGCCGATCCCCCCGCCCGCGATCAAGACCTCGTTCTGGGCCATCCACCCCCCCGAATGTTATGTTTCATAGCGGCGCTACAGGCTGGGCTTCGGCGTTGCAACGGCTCTCACTTGTCCGCGCTGTAGGCCGGAACGGTATCCGCCAGCGGATCGAGCCGCACTGTCAACGCCGTCCCCAGCGCCGCCACCAGCAGCACCGCCGCCACCATCCGCGCGGTCCGCGCGCTGAGGCCCTCCCACAGCGGCAGCACAGCCAGCACCGCGAGCGCTAGCGGCAGCGCGGCCGCCATCGGCAGGCTCGGGCCCACGCCCTGCATCACGAAATGGCCCATCGAGATCATGTAGCCGATCACCGGCACGCCCAACGCCAGCGTGATCAGACGCCCGCCCGCACTCTCGCCAGCCGCCATGGCCAGCGCCGCCAGCATGACCGGCAGCACCACGATGTAGCCCGCCGTCGGTGCCAGCGCTTGCAGCACCAGTCCCAGCAGGAAGAGCGGCAGCGCCGCGCCCACCAGCCCCGCCGGCTTGGCCTTCCATGCCCCCAGCGCCAGCAGGAACGCTGCCATTCCGCCACACAGTGCCATCACTTCCAACCGCGGGATCGCCGCCAGCCGGTCATAGTAATTTACCTTGTCCGGCCCGATCGAAAGCGCGTTCACCGCCCAAAGCATCACCCCGGCGAGCCCGATCAGCGCCAGCATCCGCGCAGCACCCGCCAAGCCATCCCTCCAGCCGCCGCCACGCCGCGCGGCAAGGCCGAGGCACACGGCCCCCACCGCCAGCATCGCCCAGCCCACCCAAGGCGGATAGACCACCAGCGCAAAGCCTAGCGCATCGAAGAACACCACGTCCGGCGCCCTGCCCGGCAGCGGTTCCGCCACCAGCAGCGCGCGCGTCAGATCGAGCACTTGCGCGCCCATATCCTGCAGCGCCCCCTGATCGAGCGCATCGGGGGTCGCCTTGGGCGAGTGGTAGAGCTGCGGACGCCCGATGAACGCGAAGTTGTAGCCCGTCCAAGGCCCGCCGCGCGTCTCGGTGAGGTCGGTATCGTTGGGCAGCACCTTGTAGATGAATACCGCGAGGCTGGAGCCGCCGGGCCGCGCGATCGCGCCTGCCGCCCGCGCAATCGCCGCGCCATTGTCCGCCGAGGTCTCGAACAGCGTCGTCCGCCCTCCGCCGCCGCGCGCCTCCACATTGATCACCGCGCCGATATGCGCGCGCAAGGGATCGGCGGTAAAGAAGTGCCGCGCCCCATCGAGCCCCAGTTCCTCGCCATCGGTGATGAGGACGATGAGGTCACGCGCAGGCTGCCCACCGGCCCTCACCGCCCGGACTGTCTCCAGCAGCGACGCAATGCCTGCGGTATCATCCGCCGCCCCCGGCGATCCGCCCACGGTATCGTGGTGCGCCATCAACAACACGGCGGGCAAGCTGCGGTCCTTGCCCGGCAGCACGCCGATCACGTTGGTGAGCGTAGGTGCGGGATCAGGCTTGCCGCTCCACCACGCCAGCCGCTTGGCGCTCTCCGGCGGTGCGGTGAACGGCGTCTCGTGCACAGCCATCCCCATTGCCGCCATCCGCCCCGCGATATGCGCGCGCACGGCTGCGTTCTCGGGCGAGGCGGCAAGGTGCGGCCGCGCCGCGATCGTGCGGACATCCGCCATCGCGCGACCGGCAGAAAAGACCTGCGGCGGCGCATCAGCCCCCACCGGCGCAGGCGGGGTCGTCGCGCGAATACCCAGCAAAATGCCCAGCACTAGCGCCGCCAGCAGGATCAGCCGTTTGCTCATGTTTTCTCCCTATCGTGTGCAACCAAGCCTGATCGAAAGGTTTGCGCAAGATGCATATCCCCCGGACCCGCCACAGACGGGGCGGAGGGGTTCCGCCTTGTTATTATTCTTCCTAATACTGCACTTAAGGCAATCACACGCACTGGCAAAGCTCGGCCAACCCTCCTAAAGCGCTCTGGACACACGAATCCCCCGGCTCAGGACCACCCGCCGCCCATGCGCATCGCCATCGCCTCGGACCACGCCGCCTTCGATCTCAAGGCCGAACTCGCCGCCCATATCGCCGCGCTGGGCCACGAAGTGCTCGATCTCGGGCCGGACAGCACCGCCAGCGTCGACTATCCGGACTACGGCTACAAGATCGCCGAAGCAGTTGCCTCAGGCAACGCGGATCGCGGCGTCGCGCTCTGCGGCTCGGGCATCGGCATTTCGATCGCGGTAAACCGCCACCCGGCGCTGCGCTGCGCGCTGGTCAGCGAGCCGCTCTCGGCCGCACTCAGCCGCTCGCACAACAACGCCAACGCGATTGCCATGGGCGCCCGCCTGATCGGCCCCGAAATGGCCAAGGCCTGCGTCGAAGCCTTCCTTGCCGGCGAATTTCTCGGTGGCCGCCACGAAGGGCGCGTCGCCAAGCTTTCCACCCCTGCCCTCGCATAAGGAGCCCCGCCGATGAACATTGCAGCCCCCGCGCAGGAAATCCGCAAAGCCGGCTTCTTCACCGAACACCTCGCGTCGGCCGATCCTGAAGTCTACGCCGCGATCCGCGGTGAACTGAACCGCCAGCAGACCAAGATCGAGCTGATCGCGTCGGAAAACATCACCAGCCTCGCCTGCCTTGAAGCCGCCGGTTCGGTCTTCACCAACAAGTATGCCGAAGGCTACCCCGGCAAGCGCTACTACGGCGGCTGCGAATATGCCGACGTCGTCGAAACGCTCGCCATCGAGCGCGCAAAGCAGCTGTTCGGCTGCGAGTTTGCCAACGTGCAGCCCAATTCGGGCAGCCAGATGAACCAGGCCGTGTTCCTTGCCCTGCTGCAGCCGGGCGATACGTTCATGGGCCTCGATCTCAATTCGGGCGGCCACCTCACCCACGGTTCGCCGGTCAACATGTCGGGCAAGTGGTTCAAGCCGGTCGCTTATGGCGTGCGCCGCGAGGATCACCAGATCGACATGGACGCGGTCCGCGCCACGGCCCATGAACACAAGCCCAAGCTCATCATCGCCGGCGGCACCGCCTATTCGCGCGTGTGGGATTGGGAAGCCTTCCGCACCATCGCGGACGAGATCGGCGCCTACCTCCTTGTCGACATGTCGCACATCTCCGGCCTCGTCGCGGGCGGCGCGCATCCCTCGCCGATCCCGCACGCGCACGTGGTCACCACCACCACGCACAAGAGCTTGCGCGGTCCCCGCTCGGGCGTGATCCTCACCAACGATGAAGCGCTCGCCAAGAAGATCAACATGGCGGTGTTCCCCGGCATGCAGGGCGGCCCACTCGTCCACATCATCGCCGCCAAGGCCGTCGCCTTTGCCGAGGCGCTGAAGCCCGAATTTGCGGCCTATGCCCACCAGGTCGTCGCCAATTCGCGCGCATTGGCGGCCAGTCTGCAGGAAGCCGGCCTCGGCATCGTCTCGGGCGGCACCGACAACCACTCGATGCTGGTCGATCTCACCCCCAAGGACGTGACCGGCAAGGCTGCCGAAAAGGGCCTCGACCGCGCCTGGCTGACCTGCAACAAGAACGGCATCCCCTTCGATACGCGCTCGCCCTTCGTCACTTCGGGCATCCGCCTGGGCACCCCCGCCGGCACCACCCGCGGCTTCCGCGAGGACGAGTTCCGGCAGATCGGTGCCCTTATCGCCGAGGTCGTCGATGGCCTTTCGCGCAATGGCGATGAAGGCGATGGCCAGGTGGAACAACGCGTGCGCGAGCGGGTTGAAGCCCTGTGCGCCCGCTTCCCCATCTATCCGGAGCTTTGAACCATGTCTGACAACAACGATCTTCTCGGCCGCGCCCAGACTGAAATCAGCGGCATGGCCAAGCAGGGCATGGACCACCCGTCGACCAAGCCGGTCCTGATCGGCGCGGGCATCGGCGCAGTGGCGGGTGCGCTGCTCCCGTTCGTGTCGCTCCCGCTCGGCCTTGCCGTCGGCGCGGGCTATGCCTTCTGGCAACGGATCAAGTAAACCCGCCTGATGCGTTGCCCCTTCTGTGCCCATGAAGAGAGTCAGGTAAAGGATAGCCGGCCGAGCGAGGACAACACCTCGATCCGCCGGCGCCGCCAGTGCGAAGGCTGCGGCGCGCGCTTCACCACGTTCGAGCGCGTGCAGCTGCGCGAAGTCATGGTGGTGAAGGCGGGCGCGCCGGGCGGCGAACCCCGCCGCGAACCCTTCGACCGCGCCAAGATCGAACAATCCGTTGCGCTCGCCTGCCGCAAGCGCCCAGTCGCGCCCGAACGCATCGAGCGCCTCGTCAGCGGCATTCAGCGCCAGCTCGAAACCTTGGGCGATGCCGAAGTCGAAAGCCGCCAGATCGGCGAAATGGTGATGGAAGGCCTGCGCCAGCTCGACAGCGTCGCCTATATCCGCTTCGCATCCGTCTACCGCGATTTCACCGAAGCGCGCGATTTCGAGGAATTTGCCAGCACCGTGCGCGAGGTGGGGGGGAAGTGACTGCAAACCCCGTTATCGTCCTCGTCCGGCCCCAGCTCGGCGAAAACATCGGCAAGGCCGCGCGCGCCATGCTCAATTTTGGCCTCACCCGCATGCGCCTCGTGTCTCCGCGCGATGGCTGGCCCAATCCCAGCGCCGGCCCAGCCGCTGCGGGCGCAGACATCGTGCTGGCCAATGCGGAAGTCTACGAAACCCTCGCGGACGCCGTCGCCGATTGCGCGCATGTCTACGCCACCACCGTGCGCAAGCGCGGCGTCACCAAGCCTGTCCTCACGCCCGAAGAAGCCGCGAAGGAAGCCGCCACCGCCGTGGGCGGCACCGCCTTCGTGTTCGGCCCCGAACGCTCCGGCCTCGAAACCGATGATGTCGCGCTTGCCCGCAGCATCATCACCGTGCCGATCAACCCCGAATTCGGCTCGCTCAATCTCGCGCAGGCGGTGATTCTCTGCGCCTACGAATGGTCGAAGCACGCGCCCCAGGGCGGCCTTGCCCAGCCCCCCGCCGAAGAGATCCTGCCCCCTGCTCCGCAGGTGGAGCTCGAAGGCCTGATCGCCCAGATCACCGAGCATCTCGAACCGCGCGACTACTTCAAACCGGTCGGCCGCGCGCATGCCACCCGGCTCACCTTGCGCAACATGCTGACCAAACCGGCATGGAACCACCTCGAAGTGCGCACCATGCGCGGCGTCATCACCGCCCTGATGCGCACGCCGCGATAAATGGGGACTGTCCCTATTTCCATATTGGTTCGCGCAGAGATCGCAGAGTTCGCAGAGACGGGTTGAAGACCTTCGGCGCAGCCAACTTCGGCTCTCTCTGCGAACTCGGCGATCTCTGCGCGAACCATCTCTTCCTGCTTCTCTGCGCATCCACGCAGGAAACGCACTCCCGCCTTGACATTCCCCGCATTCGCTGGTCTAGGCGCGCCTTCGCAATTGGCCCTGCACGCCCGGTGAAGCAGTGGCCGCATGCCCCTTAGGGGAACATGGTGCGGTTCCGGGTCTACGAAACGCCGGCCTCAAGGCCGGTTCCCATAGGTCGGCCACGCGCTGGCCGCCAAAGCAAATTGAAAGGACTTGCCATGTCGAAGCGCAAGGCATCGAAGCACAAGATTGACCGCCGTCTTGGCGAAAACATCTGGGGCCGCCCGAAGAGCTCGGTCAACCGCCGCGCCTATGGCCCCGGCCAGCACGGCCAGCGCCGCAAGAGCAAGGTGTCGGACTTCGGCATCCAGCTCCGCGCCAAGCAGAAGCTGCGCGGCTACTACGGCGACGTCACCGAAAAGCAGTTCAAGCGCACCTATCAGGAAGCGGCGAGCATGAAGGGTGATACCGGCCAGAACCTCATCGGCCTGCTCGAACAGCGCCTCGACATGATCGTTTATCGCGCCAAGTTCGCGCCGACGATCTTCTCGGCCCGCCAGATCGTCAGCCACGGCCACATCCGCGTCAACGGCGTGAAGTGCAACATCGCCAGCCGCCGCGTCCGCCCGGGCGACGTGCTGACCCTCGGCCCCAAGGCCAAGGAAATGGCGCTGATCGCCGAAGCCCAGTCGCTGGCCGAGCGTGACATTCCCGATTACGTCGCCGCCGAAGCCGACAAGGCGACCTTCGTCCGCGTCCCGACGCTCGATGAAGTGCCCTACCCGGTGAAGATGGAACCGAACCTGGTCGTCGAGTTCTACTCGCGCTGATCCACCGGTTTCATACCGAACACGAAGAAGGCGGGGCTAACACCCCGCCTTTTTTGTTTCTTCGTGGTCCTCCCCATCTTCACGAAGTGCAAATGGGGAGGTGTCAGCCCACAGGGCTGACGGAGGGGTAAAGCCCTACTCCCCCGGCGTCACCGCGATGATCCGCTCCGCTTCCTGCAGCACCCTCGCCCGGCTCCACACGAAGGGCACATAAGCCCCGCCCGCCCAGCGCGCGAATAGATCGCGGTAATGCGCGCTCGCCGGATCGCCAGATTGCCCCGGCGTGTTGATCGCCACGCTGTTGTCCCACGCGCCCACGTCCATCACCAGCCGCACCGAAGGCCCCGCCGTCAGCAGGAAATCGCCCGACCAGCTCGCGGCATTGGGGGTCGAAGACCCGCCGCCGATCCCCAGCGGCCCCACCCGCTGTCCGCTCTCGCGGCCTGGAATGGCGAGCGCCGGCCGGAAATCCGCGACATGCAGCGAGCCCCAGCGCCATCGCGCCGGATCGGGCCCCAGCCGCCGCGTCATCTCGGCCCACGCGCTCCCCAGCGAATCGAGCAGGATCGCATGGCTGAGCTGCGCTGGTAGCTTGCCGTCCTCAAGCGTCTGAACGACGCCGATCAGCGCAACTGTGCCGATCGCTTCCCGCGCTGCCTCAGGCACGATCGCCTTCACCGCGGCCTGGGGCAGAAAGCGCCGCGCCCAGATCTCGTAGAGCGCCGCCGCCGCGCTCTCCGCGCCGAGCTCGCCATCCCAGCCGCGCAGCAGCGTCAGCGCGCCTGTCTCATCCACAGTCCTCCCTTCAAGCCCGCCCAGCAGTTTCACCACCCGCCGCGCAAAGGGCGAAGTCACATCGTTCTGAAGCGCCATCGCATCGGTGATGCCGAATTTGGGCTTCGCCGCGATCACCTCGGTAATCCGCGTCATCCGGCTCGGATTGGACCATTCGAGACCCAGCATATGCGGATAGCCCGCCGGCACGTTGTACTGGTTGGCCGTCGCAAACCACCCCTGCGCCGGGTCCTTGATCGCCGGCATCAGCGCACCGTCGAGCAGCCCATTCCAGCCATGGGCCTTACCCGCCGGCACCGGCAGCAGCCCGTCGCCCGCCGCACGCTTCGGCACGAACCCGGCCGCCATCCACCCCGTCGTGCCGCCCCTGTCGGCATAGAGCAGGTTGAGCGGCGGCGCCCCCCAGTGTGTCTGCGCCGCGCGGAAATCGTCCCAGCTCTTCGCCGTAAAGGCCCAGGCCGCGTTGAAATAGGCCGAAGCGCCCGGCTGGTTCCACGTCGCGCGCAAGGCAAAGCTGCGCCCACTGGCGGCATCCTCATGGATCACCGGGCCGTCTGCGGTGAACTTCAGCACGACCTCACGCGGGGCCTCGCCTTTCACCGCGATGCTCTCGCGCACTTCGGTCAACTTCGCGCCCTTGGGGTTCACCACCAGGTCCTGCTGGTCGATGGCAAAGATCGTCAGCGCCCAGGCCGCATCCTCGTTGTGCCCAAGGCTCATCCCCGGCAGCGCCGGCTCGCCCGCACCCGCAATTTTCAGCTCGGGGGTGTCGATATGCGAAAGATAGCGCAAGTTCGGCACGCTGTGCGTGCGGTGCGGATCGTTGGCCATGATCGCCCGCCCCGTCGCGCTGCGAGCAGGCGCGATCACCCAGTTGTTCGATCCCTCCTGCACTTCGGGATCGCGCAGTGCCAGGGCCAGCGCCTTGCCATCAAAGCGCACCTCGCTCGTGCCCAGCAGGTACTCATCGAGCACGTCCTTGGGTATGCTGCACGGATCGAGCCCCTTGGGCATCACCAGCTTGTGCGTCGCTGGCTCCAGCGGCGCGCGCATCGCCTCATAAGGCCCCGCCCCGCCGCACAGCGCCCGCGCCCGGTCGACTTCGGAGGCAATGTTGCTGGCGAGAGCATTGGAGCGAATGCGCACGACATCGTCCGCCGTCCAGCGCTCGGGCCGACTGGCGCTCGCGGCAAACTCCAGCGGCAACGGCTGCCGCCCCGCCTCAACATCGGCAACGAAGGCATTGATTCCAGACACAAACGCCTCGGTCCAACCCTTCGCTGCCGCCGGATAGGCCGCCCATTCCTTGATCATGTCCCCGCGATAAAGCAGCAGTCGCGCTGCCCGGTCCTGCGCCACGTAGGCTGGTCCAAAACTCGCCGAGAGCCGCCCCAGACCGCGCTTGCGCCACAAATCGATCTGCCACAGCCGGTCGCGCGCCACGGCATAGCCCTGCAGGAAAAACCCGTCGCGCGCGTTTCCGGCGTAGATATGCGGAATGCCAGCCCGGTCGATCACGATCTCGCCGGCCGCCTGCAGCCCCGGCACCACCCGAGCCTCGCGGACCACCGAAGGCGGCACCTCCTGCGCCATCACCGCCGAGCCCGAAACCGCCGCCAGCAGCCCTGCCAGCACAACCCCAATCCGCCGCATCACACCCCCCATCCTCACCGGATGCCAAGGTGCTGCGGCAGGGCGCGGAAGGCAATCGCTTTCCCGAGCTAGAAACCCATGGCCTTCCGCAGAAAGGCATCGCTCTCCGCCAGCACCCGCGTGCGCGCCGCTGCGGAGAACAGCTGGTGATCGAGCCCGGGGAACGTCACCAGTGTCACCGCCTTGCCCGCCGCGCGCAGCTTGTCCTCCATGATCCGCGATTGCGCGATATCGACATTGACGTCGTGATCGCCGTGGAACAGCAGAACCGGGGCCTTGATCCGGCCGGCATTCTGCGCCGGCGATCCCTCGGTCACTTGCGGCCCCTCTCCGATGAAGTCGCGGCCAAGCTTGCTGCTGTCTACACGAAGCCGCTGCAGATCGGTCACCGGCGCCACTGCCACGATTGCCTTGAACAGTTCGGGATCGAGCACCGAGCTTTGCAGGGCGGCATACCCGCCATAGGACCAGCCCACGATTCCCAGCTTGCCCGGTGCGGCGATGCCCTGCGCCGTGAGCCAGCGGCCCGCATCGTTGACATCGCCGATTGCGGTGCGCCACGAGCGGAAGCCATTGCGCTGGTACCAGTCGCTGCCATAGCCCGCAGAGCCGCGGAAATTCGGCTGCAGCACCGCATATCCGCGCACCGCAAAGAACTGCACCAGCCAATCAAAACCCCACTCGTCGCGCGATGATGGTCCGCCGTGCGGCATGACGATGGCGGGCAGATTCTTCCCCGAACTGCCGGGCGGCAGCGTCAGATAGGCCGGGATCATCGTCCCGTCCGCCGCCGGATAGGTCACCGATTTCATCGTGCCCATCGTCACGCCGGCCAGCTCCGCGCGCACCGGCAGCAGCGGCGCGAGTTGCCGGGTTGCGGGGTCATAGCGGTAGAACGTCCCCGGATCGACGTCGCTCGATGCCAGCAGCAGCAACTTGCCGTCGTCGCTTGCATCCATGAAGGCCACGCTCGGCTGCCCTGGCAGCGCCTTGCCCAGCCCCGCGCCAAGTTTCTTGAGCGCAGGATCGAAGAACTCGACCATGCGCCGGTCTGTTGCATAGCTCGCGCCGACCACGCGCTGGTCGCGCCCGATCTGGATCAGACCGTCGACATCGACCCCATCGCGCGCCAGCACCAGCTCCTGCTTGCCCGACCCGTCGAGCGCCATGGTGTAGAGCGCTTGCGCCCCGTTCAGCGCTTGCCAGCCATAGACCACGTTGCGCGCCGCATCGATCGCCAGCGGATTGAAGCCGTCCTCCCGGCCGGATGCATCGAGCCTTACCTTCGAAAGGCTCTGCCACTCGCGCGATCCGGGCTGGCGGAACGAATAAGTGACCTGTCCGCGCCGATCGCCATTCCCGTCGATGGGCTGCACGCCCATGATGCGCACATTGCCATGGCCGTCGCTGATATACTCGCTGGCCTCGGCAACAGGCCGCTCGACAGTATGCCGCGAGAGGCTGGTGACGTCGACTTCCTCGACCCCGAAGCCCGTCACATCGCGCTTGATGCCGACTTGCGAGGCCTGCTGCGGCACGAAGAAGCGCGTCACGAGGATGCGGCCCGGCTTGCCCGGCACAGCGGCCCAGTCGATCACCGATCCGCCCGTCAGCGCCACCGAGCCCAGCGTATCGCTGCCGGTCCCGGCCGAAACGCGCTGGACATTCCCGCCATCACTGTCGAGCGCGAAGAGGCGGCTGATCGGAAGCAGATAACCGCCGTAGTCATAGACGGTGGTATTGCGGCAGACGAGCCGCGTCGCCGTGGCCCAGCTGCAAGATCGCAGCGTCTCCGGCCCGGGCCGCTGAGCCAGCACGGCCTTGGGCACGCCGTCTCCCGCAAGATCGACGACCATAAGCCGGGCCCCGCCATCACCTTGCGGCGCGACGTAGGCAATCTTGGAGCCATCGGTCGAAAGGCTGATCTGCCGCACGGATTCGAGCGCGCCAAACTTCGCCGCGATCACGGTGCCCTCGTCCGCCTGAGCCAGCGCGCGGCCCGCGCCGGACAGGCTCGCGGCGCTCAATCCCATCATCCACAACGCAAGGCGCAAGCTTGGCCTCCCCCGGAAAAGCCATCGCATCCTCAGCGCAAGACTGCCGCCATGCAAGCGCGAACAGCGCCGATATGGAACCCGCGCGAACGCTGGGCAACGCAAGGCGCTGTCCTACACAAGCCCGGCACGATAGGGTGCAGCCTTGCTCTGTGAAACCGTGAAGAAACCCGCTCGCCGCGCTGTCACCGCCGGTGCCGTTTGCCTGCGAAAAGAGGGGGCGGAGTTTTTCCTCAGGACTGTGTCAACTGTGTCAACCTGACCTGAATTCAGCGCTTCGCCAGATATCTTGCCCGGAACCCCGCCGCAAAGGCCGCAAACCGCCCCTCGGCAATCGCGCCGCGCATCGCGGCCATCAGTTGCTGGTAGAACGAGAGGTTGTGCTCGGTCAGCAGCATCGCGCCCAGCATCTCACCCGCCTTGTGGAGGTGGTGCAGGTAGGCCCGGCTATACTTGGCGCACACCGGGCACGTGCACTCCGGATCGAGCGGCCCCATGTCCTCGGCGTGCTTCGCGTTGCGCATGTTCAGCGGCCCGTCCCAGGTGAAGCCCTGACCGTTGCGACCCGAACGCGTCGGCAGCACGCAATCGAACATGTCGACCCCGCGCTCCACCGCGCCAACAAGGTCATCGGGCTTGCCAACGCCCATGAGGTAGCGCGGACGATCCTCCGGCAGCTGGCCCGGCGCGAAATCGAGCGTGGCGAACATCGCCTCCTGCCCCTCGCCCACCGCCAGTCCGCCGATGGCATAGCCATCAAAGCCGATATCCCGCAGCGCCCCCGCGCTCGCCGCGCGCAGCTCCTTGTCGAGCCCGCCCTGCTGGATGCCGAACAGTGCGGCGCTTTCCGCATGCGCGCCGCCCGCATCGAAGCCGTCGCGGCTGCGCTTTGCCCAGCGCATCGACATGTCCATGCTGCGCGCGATCACGTCGCGCGGCTGGTCGATCTTGGGGCACTCATCGAAGGCCATCACGATGTCGCTACCCAGCAGCCGCTGGATCTCCATGCTGCGCTCCGGCGTCAGATTGTGCCGCGAACCGTCGATATGGCTCGCGAAGGTCACGCCTTCCTCGGTGATCTTGCGCAAGTCGGAAAGGCTCATCACCTGATAGCCGCCGCTGTCCGTAAGGATCGGTTTGTCCCAGCGCATGAAGTTGTGCAGCCCGCCCAGCCGCGCCATCCGCTCCGCGCCAGGGCGCAGCATCAGGTGATAGGTATTGCCGAGGATGATGTCCGCGCCCGTCGCCGCGACGTCCTCGACCTTCATCGCCTTGACCGTGCCCGCCGTTCCCACCGGCATGAACGCGGGCGTGCGGATCGTGCCGCGCTGCATCGTGATCGCGCCGGTGCGGGCACGGCCATCAGTGGCGTGGACGGCGAAGGAAAAGCGGGTCATTGCGCAAGTTCTCGGGTGCGGGAGAGGTTGTGCGCCTTACGCACAAACGCCATGGGGCGCAAATGCACGAAGCTTTCGTCCTCGCCCCCTGGCTCTATCCCGCGCTGACCGCCCTTGCCGTACTCACGGGCTGCATCGATGCCATAGCGGGCGGCGGCGGGCTGCTGACGCTTCCGGCGCTGATCTACGCCGGGCTGCCGCCGCATCTGATGCTCGGCACCAACAAGCTGCAGTCCGCGATGGGCGCCACCGTCGCCACCACGCGCTATCACCGCGCCGGGCTCTTCACGCTGCGCCCTAATCTGCCTGCCACGATCGCCGCCTTCCTCGGCGCGGGCGCAGGCGCGCTCGTCATCCAGCACTTCGATGCCAAGGTCCTGCGCCTCGTCGTACCCCTGCTGCTGATGGGCGCTGCGCTCTACACCCTGCTCTCCCCCCGCATGGACGACGCGCCGGGCAAGCCGCGCCTCTCCGAAGGGGCCTATCTCCCCGTCGCTGGCGGCATCGGCTTCTACGATGGCTTCTTCGGCCCCGGCACCGGCCAGTTCTTCGCCGCCACGCTGGTCGCCTTGCGCGGCCTCGGCCTCACCCGCGCCACGGGCCTTACCAAGCTGCTCAACCTCGCCAGCAATGTCGCCAGCCTCGTGGTCTTTGCGCTGGGCGGGCAGGTCATCTGGCTGCTCGGTATCTGCATGGGCGCAGGCTCGATGGTGGGCGCCATGATCGGCACGCGGCTTGCAACGCGCTACGGCGCGCGGCTGATCCGCCCGCTGCTCGTCACCGCCAGCTTGGCGCTCACCGGCAAACTGGTGTGGAGCTGGTTCGCGAATTGACCGGCCGCAATTCGCCGCCCCTCCCGCCCTGCTAGGCTCCCCCCAGACCCCAACGAGGAGACCACGCATGAGCCATTCCGCCCACGATCTCGCCGCCGCATTTCCGGATGCCACCGCAAAGCTCCACGCACTCAAGCTCGGCAACGCGCACTTCCAGAAGCTCAGCGATGCCTACTACCAGCTCGACAAGGCGATCCACCGCGCCGAAACCGGGATCGAGCCAACGTCCGACCATCACCTCGAAGACCTCAAGAAGCAGCGCCTCACCGTGCTTGATGCCGTGGCGGAGATGGTCGCGGCCTAGGGGATCAGCAGGCTGGAATCGCCGTAGCTGTAGAAGCGGTACTCATTCGCGATCGCGTAGGCATAAACCGCCTGCATCCGCTCCAGACCCATCAGCGCGCTGACCAGCATCATCAGGGTCGATTTGGGCAGGTGGAAGTTGGTCATCAGCCCATCGATCGCGCGGAAGCGGTAGCCCGGCGTGATGAAGATGCTGGTATCGCCCGCAAAGGGGTGGATCACGCGGGCTTCATCCGCCGCGCTTTCCAGCAGGCGCAGGCTGGTCGTGCCCACTGCGATGATCCGCCCGCCCGCCGCGCGGACAGCATTGAGCCGCGCCGCTGCTTCGGGTTCGATCCGGCCCCATTCGGCGTGCATCGCGTGGTCGTCGGTATCGTCGGCCTTGACCGGCAGGAACGTGCCCGCCCCCACGTGCAGGGTCAGCGTCTCATGCAGCACGCCCGCCTCGGCGAGCGCGGCCATCAGTTCGGGCGTGAAGTGCAGCGCGGCGGTCGGCGCGGCCACTGCGCCGTCTTCTGCTGCGAACATCGTCTGGTAATCCTCGCGGTCGCGCTGATCCACCGCGCGCTTGCCCGCGATATAGGGCGGCAGCGGCATCGTGCCCGCCCGCTCGAGCAGCACCTCGACCGGCTCCTCGCCGCCGAAGGCCAGCGTCCAGCTGCCGTCGGCGTGGCGCTCCTCGGCGGTCGCCGTCACGCCAGCGCCGAACGTGACCACCACGCCCGGCTTCAGCCGCCGCCCGTTGCGCACGAAGGCCTGCCAGCGGCGCAGGTCCATCCGCTTGTGCAAGGTCGCGCCGATCCGGGCGTTGCCGACTTCGCCGTCCAGCTGCGCCGGGATCACCCGCGTATCGTTGAATACCAGAACATCGCCCGCGCGCAGCAATCTGGGCAGATCGCGCACCGCGGCATCGGTGAACGGCCCTTGCGCCCCCACCCCAAGCAGCTTGGCCGAATCGCGCGGAGAGGCGGGGCGCAGCGCAATGCGCTCGGGCGGAAGCTCGAAATCAAACAGGTCTACACGCATGGGTATGGCCGCTAGCGCCGCTGCGTTGCTTCGACAAGCTCAGCGGGCATGCGGACAAACTAAATGACAAACCCTCGCGCCAAGCCGCGCCAGCAACCCTCAGTTGGACTGGGAATTGCTCAGCATGTCTGCGGTAAACGCTGCGGGCGCAGCCGGCGCGGGCGGCGGCGGCGGGGCCTTGCCCTCGGACGCCAAGCTTGCCTGCACGATCTTGGTCGGGTTCTTCGGCGGCTCGCCGCGCACGATGGAATCGACGATATCCATCCCCGCGATCACCCGCCCGAAGTTGGTATATTTGTGATCGAGCGCGAAGCGCGGATAGAACACGATGAAGAACTGGCTGTTGGCCGAATTCGGCTCTTCCGTGCGCGCCATCGAAACGGTGCCGCGCAAGTGCGGGATATCGTTGAACTCGGCACTGAGGTCCGGCAGCTTCGAACCGCCCTGCCCGGTGCCGGTGGGATCGCCGGTCTGCGCCATGAAGCCCTCGATCACGCGGTGGAAGATCACCCCGTTGTAGAAGCCTTCCTTGGTCAGCGTCTTGATCCGCTCGACATGGTGGGGCGCCCATTCCGGCATGAGCCGGATTGCCACGCGCCCGCCGTTCGAAAGATCGAGCAGCAGCACGTTGTCGGGATCATGCGAGATATCGGCATCGACGGCATACGTGATCGTCTGCGCATGCTGGATCGGATCGATCTTGATCGGCTTGGCCGCTTCCTTCTCCGGCGGGCGCTGGGCCATGACCGGCGAAATCGGGGCGATGAGCGCCGCGCCGAGCGCGAGCCCGAGCGTGATCCTGGTGAACAAACGCGATGCCATCAAACCCAATTCCTAATCACTCTGGCCGATCAGATCTGCCGATGTGCGCCGGATAGCCCCCCGGCGATGACGCCGCAATGAACAAATCGCCCCTGGCCCGGCGTTCACCAGGCCGCGTTCAATAGTCGCCAAGCCTCCCCTGGCGTTCCACCCGCTCCACCACTTCATCACGCACTGTCGGCGTCACGAACCGGTGAATGTCGCCGCCAAACAGCGCGATTTCCTTGACCAGCTTGGAAGCGATCGGCTGCAGGCTGACGTCGGCCATCAGGAACACCGTCTCGATGCCGTCATTGAGCTGCTGGTTCATGCCCGCCATCTGGTATTCGTACTCGAAGTCCGCCACCGCGCGCAGGCCGCGCACGATCACGCTTGCGCCCTGCTTCTCGGCAAACTTCATCAGCAGCGCGTTGAATCCCATGACCGAGACGTTCTCGATCCCCTGCGCCGCCACTTCACGCGTGACCATGGCCATGCGCTCCTCGGGCGTGAACATCGGGTTCTTCGAAGGATTGGTCGTCACGCCGATGATCAGCTTGTCGACCAGTTTTGCCCCCCGGCGAATGATATCGAGATGCCCCAGCGTGATCGGGTCGAACGTGCCGGGGTATACCCCGATCCTGCTTCCCGCCTCTCCCATTTCTACCGATCCCTTTCGACAATGAACCACGCCAGCGCACGCAGCAGGTCCGCTTCCTCCCCATAGGAGGACAGAAACTGCACCGCTTGCTCGACCAGCATATGCGCCTGCTCTCGCGCCCGCTCCGGCCCGAGCAGCGAAAGGAAGGTCTCCTTGCCCGCCTGCTCGTCCTTGCGCAGCGCCTTGCCCGCCGCTTCCTCGTCGCCTTCGGCATCGAGCAGATCGTCGGCAATCTGGAAGGCAAGGCCGATATCGCGGGCATAGCCGCGCAAGTGCGAGCGCCCCTCGGCCGGAATGCGCCCGATGATCGCGCCCATTTCCACCGCCGCGCTCAGCAGTGCGCCGGTCTTCAACTGCTGCAGCCGGGTCACCGTCGGCAGATCGAACGAGGCGGTCTCGGCGGCGATATCCATCATCTGCCCGCCGGCCATGCCGTTCATCCCGCTCGCCAGCGCCAGCGTGCGCACCAGTTCGATCCGCACGAAGGGGTCGCCCGACAGGTTGGGATCAGACAGCACCTCGAAGGCAAAATCGTGCAGCGCGTCCCCCGCCAGCACCGCCGTCGCCTCATCGAAGGCGACATGCAGCGTCGGTTTGCCGTGGCGCAGCGCGTCGTCATCCATGCACGGCAGATCATCGTGGATCAGCGAATAGACGTGGATTGCCTCGATCGCAGTGCCCACCCGGATCGCCATGGAGCGGTCCGCGCCGAACAGGCTGGCGGTGGCCAGCACCAGCAGCGGGCGCAGCCGCTTGCCGCCGCCGATCGCGGCATAGCGCATCGCCTCGATCAGCCTGTCGCGCGGGTCGTTCGCCAGCGGCAGCAGCGCATCGAAGCTGCTGTCGATATCCTCGGCGATGCGCACCAGCGCCGGGCGCAGCAGGTCCTGCCAAGGGCCCGTCCGTTCCATCGCGGTCATGCCCCGGCGTTTCCTTCATCAAATGGCTTGGTGCCCGCAGCGCGCCCCGGCCCATCGCTGACAATCGCCTCGATCCGCGCCTGCGCCGCATCCAGCCGCTTCTGGCAATGCGCGCGCAGCGCATCCCCCCGCGCGTAGAGGTCGATTGATTCGTCCAGCGGCGCCTCGCCGCTTTCCAGCCGGCGGACGATATCCTCCAGCGCTTTCAGGGCTTCCTCGAAACTCAGCGAGCCGATGTCGGGTTGGTCTACCATCGCGTGCCAGCATTGACGGGCGAGCCGCAGCCGGTCAAGCTTCGAGGCAGGGAGACCGTGGATGCAACTCGTAATCGCCTATGTCGTGGCGGCCCTCGTGTTCGGGGCGCTCGATGCGCTGTGGCTCGGCTGGGCCGGGCCAAACCTCTATCGCCCCGCGCTCGGCGATCTCCTGGCTCCCACATTCCGCCTTGCCCCTGCCGGCATTTTCTACCTCGCTTACCTTGGCGGCATGGTCTGGTTCGCGATCCGCCCCGGCATCGCCTCCGGTCTCGGCGCCGCAGCGCTCAACGGCGCCCTGCTCGGCGCGCTGTGCTACGCAACCTATGATTTCACCAATCAGGCCACACTCGCCCGCTGGCCGAGTTACGTGACCGCAATTGATGTCTGCTGGGGCGCCTTCGCCACGATGACCGCCGCAGTTGCCGCCACCTGGGCCGCACGCGCTTTCGCCGGCTGAGGCCCCATGTTCGTCGGCCATTTTGCCCCCGCCTTCATCGCCGCCACAGCGCGCAAAGCGCCGCCGCTGGCAGTGCTCATGGTCGGCACGCAGCTCATCGATTTCGGCTTCTTCACCTTCGCCCTTCTCGGCATCGAGCATTTTCGCATGGTGCCGGGAATCACCGCCAGCAACTGGCTCGATCTCTACGACATGCCCTACACGCACAGCCTGCTCGGCACCGGCGTATGGGCGGCAGGCTTTGCGGCACTGGTCTGGCTGGTCTGGCGCAGCGCCGCCGCCGCTCTGCTCGCCGCCGCCGCAGTGCTCTCGCACTGGCTGCTCGATCTTCTCGTCCATCGGCCCGATCTCACGCTAGCGGGATCGCCGCCCCTGCTCGGGTTGGGACTGTGGGACCTGCCGCTGGTCGAAAAGCCGCTGGAACTCGCCCTCATCTTTGGCGCGCTGGCGTTCTATGTCTGGCGCACGCGGCCTGTTTCGCCGCGCGCCGGATGGGCGCTGGGGGTGCTGGCCGTGGTGCTCGCGCTGGTTCAATCGATAGACTGGTTCGGCGCGCGCACGACAGTGGTCGATGCCAGCCTGCCGCTAACCGCGCTGTTTGCCTACGTTCTGATTTCGGTGCTTGGCGTTTGGTTGCAATCTACCCGGCAAAACCGCTCCTCTTGAGACTCGCCTTGGCCGCGCTCCGTCGCTAAAGCCCCCCGCATGGCCGAGATCACCGCAGAAACCGTCGCCGCCCACGGGCTGTCCGAGGAAGAATACGCCCGCGTGCTCCACGCGCTGGGGCGCGAGCCGAACCTCGTCGAGCTCGGCATCTTCTCGGTCATGTGGTCGGAGCACTGTTCCTACAAATCGAGCCGCATTCATCTCAAGAAGCTGCCGACCGAGGCGCCCTGGGTGATCTGCGGCCCCGGCGAGAACGCCGGCGTTATCGATATCGGCGATGGACCGGACGGCACCAAGCTCGCCGCCATCTTCAAGATGGAGAGCCACAACCACCCCTCCTACATCGAGCCTTACCAAGGCGCGGCGACGGGCGTGGGCGGCATCCTGCGCGACGTTTTCACGATGGGAGCGCGCCCCGTTGCCAACATGAACGCGCTGCGCTTCGGCCGCCCCGATCACCCCAAGATGAAGCACCTCGTGCAGGGCGTCGTCGCGGGCATCGGCGGATATGGCAACTGCGTCGGCGTGCCGACCGTGGGCGGCGAGACCAACTTCCACCCTGCCTATGACGGCAACATCCTCGTCAACGCGATGACTGTGGGCGTCGCCGATCAGGACAAGATCTTCTATTCCGCCGCCACCGGCATCGGCAATCCGATCGTCTACGTCGGCTCCAAGACCGGGCGCGACGGCATTCACGGCGCAACGATGGCCAGCGCCGATTTCGGCGAGGATTCGGAAGCCAAGCGCCCCACCGTGCAAGTCGGCGATCCCTTCACCGAAAAGCTCCTCATCGAAGCCTGCCTCGAACTCATGGCGACCGACGCCATCGTCGCGATTCAGGACATGGGCGCGGCGGGCCTCACGTCCTCGTCGGTCGAAATGGCGACCAACGGCAAGGCCGGCATCGTGCTCGACATGGACAAGGTGCCCTGCCGCGAAGAGGGCATGACGCCCTACGAAATGATGCTCTCGGAAAGCCAGGAGCGCATGCTCATGGTGCTGAAGCCCGGCAAGGAAGCGATGGCCGAGGCGATTTTCCGCAAGTGGGAACTCGATTTCGCGGTGATCGGCGAAGTGACCGACACCGGCAACATGGTCCTGACGTTCCAGGGCGAGACCGTGTGCAACATCCCGCTCGGCCCGCTCGCCGAAGACGCCCCGCTCTATGACCGCCCAGCAATGAGCCTTGCGGACTACAAGGCATGGGCCGGGGTGAAGCCGCTGGGCGATGTGCCGGCCAGCACCGATCTCGGCGCGGATCTCCTCAAACTCATCGGCTGCCCCGATCTCGCCAGTCGCCGCTGGATCTGGGAGCAATACGATTCGCAGGTTGGTGCAGACACGCTGCAAAAGTCGGGCGGCGACGCGGCCGTCGTGCGCCTCCACGGCACGCACAAGGCGCTCGCGATGAGCACCGACTGCACCCCGCGCTACTGCTATGCCGACCCTCACGAAGGCGGCAAGCAGGCGGTGGCCGAAACCTACCGCAATATCTCGGCCGTCGGCGCGACCCCGCTCGCGATCACCAACTGCCTGAACTTTGCGAACCCGCAGCGCCCCGAAATCATGGCCCAGATCGTCGAAGCCCTGCGCGGCATGGGCGAAGCCTGCCGCGCGCTCGACTATCCGATCGTGAGCGGCAACGTCTCGCTTTACAACGAGAGCAAGGCGACTGGCGGCGGCTCGGCCATTCTCCCCACCCCCGCGATCGGCGGCGTCGGCCTCATGGAAAACCATGAGAAGATGGCGACGATTGCGTTCAAGGCGGCAGGCGAGGCGATCTTCGTGATCGGCCACAGCGATGAAGGGACTTTGGGGGGCCACCTCGGCCAGTCACTCTGGCTGCGCGAAATCCACGGCCTTGAGGACGGCCCGCCCCCGCCGGTCGATCTCGCCGCCGAACGCGCCCACGGCGAATTCGTGCGCAGCCTGATCGCCGCCGGAAAGGTCAGCGCGGTTCATGACGTTTCAGACGGCGGCCTGCTGGTAGCGCTTGCGGAAATGGCGCTCGCCAGCGGTATCGGCTGCACGCTCGAGGAAATCGGCGATCACTTTACCGCCTTCGGTGAGGATCAGGGCCGCTATATCGTGACGAGCGCGGTGGCGGAGACGATCCAGGCCGCCGGCATCCCGATGGCCCGCATCGGCACCACCGGCGGCAGCGCCGTCAGCGGGCCGGGGTTTTCGGTGGAAATCGCGGCGCTGCGTGAGGCCAACGAGGCGTTCTTCAAAGATTGGATGGAGGGGTAAAGAACCCCTCCGACCTGCCTGCGGCAGGCCACCTCCCCATTTGCCCTGCGGGAAAATGGAGAGGATAAGGCAGGCAGCGCTTCTATCTTCCTCCCCATTTTGGCTAAGCCCAAATGGGGAGGTGCCTGAGCGGAGCGAAGGCGGAGGGGTTCTTTACGCCGCCTTCTTGCCCAACAGATCGTAGGGATCGACCCCCATCGACTGCCACACCGCATGCGCCGCACGATAATGCATCGCGGGCGAGATGTTGAGGCGGCGGCGCACTTCCTGCAGCGGCAGCGGCAGCAGCTGCGTGATTGATTGCTCGACCAGCCGCGGGCAGGCCTTGCCCAGACCCTGCGCCTCGCGGATCGCGCGCAGCACCGGGGCGCTGCTCTTGACCTGCTTGCCGATATTGAGCCCGGCCATGTAGCCGATGAACAGGTGCGCCGGCGAAGGCTGCTGGCTGTAGGTGAACGCCAGCACGCAGGCCTCGCCCAGCGCATCGCGGCCATAGCCGGTGAGAACATGAAGCATATCATGCACATCGCGCATGCGGTTCATGTACCACTGGAACTGGTCGTTGTACTTGGGCTTGTCCTTGGCGAAGCGTTCGAACTCCTCGACGAGGCCCGCCGCGGTGAGTCCTTCCTTCTCCATGAAGTCGCAGTAGGCATGCGCCAGCGAGCCTTCCGGCATGCGCCGCAGCGCTGCGTGGTCATCAAGGATCGTCGGCAGATCGGGTTCCTTCACCCGGATATCCATGCCGCGCTCCGAAGTCAGGAACCGCTCGCCGGACTTGCGCAGATCGCGCCAAGGCAGCGCCTCGAAGATGTAGAACACCTCCTCGGTATTTTCCTTGTCCTTCAACAGCTCACGGAAATGGTGCAGCGCCTTGGCTGGACGCAGCCGCAGCTGCGGCCGCCGCTCATCGAACAGCGGCAGCTGCAGGAAATCGCGTGAGGTATCAGCTTCGAAACGGGCAGTCAGAGCGTTCACGCAGGCCTCCGCAGAATCAGGTTCTGCGGCACTACTAACACCAGTGTTAATATAGCGTCAAGCCGCCACCCAATTCTCCCGCGCAATGCCATAAAGCGAGAGGATCGCGGTCAGATCGCCTCGCTCGATCCACCCATCCGCCGCCGCACGCGCCTTGGGCTTGGCGCGATAGGCGATGCCGTGGGTCGCCGCCTCCAGCATCGGAATGTCGTTCGCGCCGTCGCCGGTCGCCAGCGAACCCACGCCCTCGCCCAGCAGCGCCGCCTCATCGAGCAGCACCTTGCGCTTGACCGAACTGTCGACGATCCCGCCGACCACGTCGCCCGTCAGCTTGCCGCCATGCACGCCCAGCCGGTTTGCCACGACATGCTCGAAGCCCAGTTGCTCCGCCACCGGATCGGCAAAGGCGTGGAAACCGCCCGTCACCAGCACCGTCCGCGCGCCCAGCGCCTTCAAAGTCGCAACCAGCGTGCGCGCACCGTCCATCGGGCGGATCCGCTCCTCGAGGCACTGCGCAATGGCGCCTTCCGAAAGGTCCTTCAGCAGCCCCACGCGTTCCCGCAGCGCCGCCTCGAAATCGAGCTCGCCCCGCATCGCCCGCTCGGTGATCGCCGCGATCCGTTCTTTCAGCCCTGCAAAATCCGCCAGTTCATCAATGCATTCCTGCCCGATCATGGTCGAATCCATGTCCGAGACAAACAGCCGCGGCACTTCGATGGCCTCGCGCGAAAGCAGGAGGTCAGTGCTCGGGAAGCACTCGTCCAGAATGCGCCGAACCGCGCCGACATCGGGCGCTACCGCTTCCTCGATCAGCTCCATCTCGAGCACGTCCTCGACTTCCGCGAGCATGCCTGCGCCGGCCACTTCCCAGCCCGCGTCCTCGATCTGCTCCATGGCGAGCGCAAGCCGATCACCTAAGGTGTCACCAAGCGTCTCGGGCTCTGCTATCAGCCTTGCGATGAGCACCAACCATTCCCCTTCAAGCGCGGCCAGCCTGCCGCCGCTCGCGCTCATTGCAGGGCCGACGGCCAGCGGCAAGAGCGATCTCGCCGTGCGCACCGCGCTCGCCGCCGCAGGCAAGGCCGTCGTCATCAATGCCGATAGCGCGCAGGTCTACGCCGATCTCGCCGTCCTCAGCGCCCGCCCGTCAGAAGACGAAATGCAGTGCGTGCCCCACCGCCTGTTCGGCGCGTGGGATGGGGCCGAGGCCTGTTCCGCCGCCGATTGGGCCGCCGCCGCCCGCACCGAAATCGCCGCCGCGCACGGGCAAGGTGCGCTCCCCATCCTCGTCGGCGGCACCGGACTTTACATCCGAACCTTGCTCGATGGCATCGCCCCCGTGCCCCCCATCGATCCCGAGGTGCGCGCCGCCGTGCGCGCCTTGCCGGTGGCGCACGCCTATGCTGCCCTCACCCGCGAAGACCCGGAGCGCGCCGCCGCGCTCGCCCCGGCCGACAGCGCGCGCGTAGCCCGCGCGCTCGAAGTGGTGCGCTCCACCGGCCGCCCTCTTGCGGCATGGCAAGCCGAGCGTACCGGCGGCATCGGCCACGCCGTGGCGCTGCGCCCACTGATCCTGATGCCCGATCGCCCATGGCTCTATGAACGCTGCGACCACCGCTTCGCGCAGATGTGGCGCGGCGGCGCGCTCGCCGAAGTCGAGGCACTGCTCGCCCGCACTCTTGATCCCGCCCTCCCCGTGATGCGCGCCATTGGCGTGCCGGAAGTCACTGATTTCCTTGCCGGCACGTGCTCTGAAGCCGAGGCCATCGCGGCAGGAAGCCAGGCCACGCGCCGCTATGCCAAGCGGCAATACACCTGGCTGAGGCATCAACCACCCCCCGCGTGGCCGCGCATCACGTTGCAAAATTCCCCGCCAGACAGCTTGATTGAAGCATTATTACGTGATTAGCGATTGACGCGGCATTTTATGTCGTATACGCCACACTCAACGCCGTGTAAGGATTCCAGTCCCTCCCCGGCATGCCTGGCCCGGTGCAGTCTGCCTCTGCTCCGGGCCGCATTTTTTGCGGGTTTTCGTGGGATTCGGCCCCGTATCGGGCAGATTTTGGTTTGAACGGCGCGGCGGCACGGCTAACGCGCCGGTTCGCAGCGGCATCCGGGGCAAGACCCAGTAGGGAACACCGGGCCGGGAAGGGAATTGAGCGTGAAGAACGAGCGCAGCGGCGCAGAGATTCTGGTCGAAAGCCTGGTTGCACAGGGAGTCGAATGCGTGTTCGGCTATCCCGGCGGTGCGGTGCTGCCGATTTACGATGCCCTGTTCGGTGAAGAGCGCATTCGCCACATTCTCGTCCGCCACGAAGCAGGCGCCGCCCACGCCGCGGAAGGCTATGCCCGCGCTACAGGCAAGCCCGGCGTCGTGCTCGTCACCTCGGGCCCCGGCGCTACCAACGCGGTCACCGGCATTGCCGATGCTTTCATGGATTCGATCCCGCTTGTCGTCATCACTGGCCAGGTGCCCACCGCGCTGATCGGTTCTGATGCGTTCCAGGAATGCGATACCGTCGGCATCACGCGCCACTGCACGAAGCACAATTACCTCGTGAAAGACCCCAATCAGCTGGGCGAGATCGTGGCCGAGGCGTTTCGCATCGCCACCGAAGGTCGCCCCGGCCCGGTCGTGATCGATATCCCCAAGGACGTCCAGATCGGCCTCGCGCCGTGGACGGGCAAGCCGCTGCGCGAACGCACGCGCTACAATCCGCAGCTTGAGGGCTCTCGCGAGGATATCGCGCTGGCCGTCCAGATGATCGCAGCCGCGCAGGCACCGATCTTCTACACCGGCGGCGGCGTGATCAATTCGGGGCCCAAGGCGGCCGCCCTGCTGCGCGAGCTGCAGGCCCTCACCGGCGCGCCGGTCACCTCCACGCTCATGGGCCTTGGCGCCTTCCCGGCAGAACATCCCGCCTGGCTTGGCATGCTCGGCATGCATGGCACCTATGAAGCCAACATGGCGATGAACCGTGCCGATCTCATCGTCGCCATCGGCGCCCGCTTTGACGACCGCGTCACCGGCCGGCTCGATGCCTTCTCGCCGAATTCGAAGCGCATCCACATCGATATCGACCGGGCCTCGATCAACAAGACCGTGCGCGCCGATCTTCCCATCGTCGGCGATTGCGCGAAGGTGCTGCAGCAGCTTCTTGGCGCGTGGCACGAAGCCCACCACGAGGCGGCAGACCTCACCGAATGGTTCGCCCGCATCGAAGGCTGGCGCGCGCGCAAATCCCTCGCCTATCCGCACCGTAGCGAGGCGATCATGCCGCAATATGCGGTCGAGCGGCTCTACGAACTGACGCGCAGGCACGATCCGATCATCACGACCGAAGTCGGCCAGCACCAGATGTGGGCGGCGCAGTATTTCCACTTCTCCGGCCCCAACAAGTGGCTCACTTCGGGCGGCCTCGGCACGATGGGCTATGGCCTGCCCGCCGCGATCGGCGCGCAAGTCGGCTTCCCCGATGCGCTCGTGATCGACATCGCGGGCGATGCCTCGATCCAGATGAACATCCAGGAGCTCGGCACCGCCACGCAGTATCGCTTGCCGGTCAAGGTCTTCGTGCTCAACAACGAATGGATGGGCATGGTCCGCCAGTGGCAGGAACTGACGTACGAGAGCCGTTATTCGAACTCCTATTCGGACAGCCTGCCCGATTTCGTGAAGCTCGCCGAAGCCTATGGCTGGAAGGGCATCCGCATCACCGATGAGAGCGAGCTCGACGCCGGCATTCAGGCGATGATCGACCATCCGGGGCCAGTCTTCGTCGATTGCCTCGTCGCCAAGGAAGTGAACTGCTACCCGATGATCCCCTCGGGCGCGGCGCATACCGACATGATCCTCTACGGCGACAGCGTCTCCGGCACGATGGACGACGCCGCCAAGGCGCTGGTTTGAGGAGGCCTAGATCATGACCGCCGAAACCCTGATCGCCGCTGCTGAGCGCCACGTCCTCACCATCACCGTCGACAACGAAGCCGGTATTCTCGCCAAGATCGCGGGGCTCTTCACCGCGCGCGGCTACAATATCGACAGCTTGACGGTGGCCGACATTACCGATGGCCACGACGTCAGCCGCATCACCATCGTCACCCACGGCCCGCCCGAGGTGATCGACCAGATCCGCGCGCAGCTCGAACGCCTCGTGCCCGTCCACAAGGTCGTCGATCTCACCGAAGTCGGCCCTTACGTCGAGCGCGAGCTCGCGCTGATCAAGGTTGCGGGCAAGGGCGAGAACCGCGTCGAGGCGCTGCGCCTCGCCGATGTGTTCCGCGCCAAGGTCGTCGATACCACCACCGGCAGCTTCGTCTTCGAACTTACCGGCGCGCCCGAGAAGATCGACAGCTTCGTCAGCCTGATGAAGGAGCTCGGCCTCGTCGAGGTCGGTCGCACCGGCATCGTCGGCATGATCCGCGGCGCTGAGGCGGCTTAGATATTACGGAAATTCGAGAACCTACAGCAACCGAACCACCAAACACCCGTCACCCTGAACTTGGTTCAGGGTCCATCTTGCCGCAAGCACGGCCTTTTCCGGAAGGCCACAGCGCGGGCGGCAAGATGGATGCTGAACCAAGTTCAGCATGACGCCCAAGACGCGAGGGAAGCATACTATGAAGGTCTACTACGACGCCGATTGCGATCTGAACCTCATCACGGACAAGAAGATCGCCGTGCTCGGCTACGGCTCGCAGGGCCACGCCCATGCCCAGAACCTGCGTGACAGCGGCGTCAAGGACGTCGCCATCGCGCTGCGCGCCGGCTCGGCCACCGCCAAGAAGGCCGAAGCCGCTGGCTTCAAGGTCCTTTCGAACGCCGAAGCCGCATCGTGGGCCGATATCCTCATGGTCCTCGCGCCCGATGAGCATCAGGCCGCGATCTACGCCGAAGACCTTCATGCCAACATGAAGCCCGGCGCGGCGCTGGCCTTCGCGCACGGCCTCAACGTCCACTTCGGCCTGATCGAGCCGCGCGCCGATATCGACGTGATCATGATCGCGCCCAAGGGCCCCGGCCACACCGTCCGCAGCGAATACGTGCGCGGCGGCGGCGTGCCCTGCCTGATCGCCGTCCATCAGGACGCGACCGGCAACGCGCATGATGTCGGCCTTGCTTATGCTTCGGGCGTCGGCGGCGGCCGCTCGGGCATCATCGAGACGAACTTCAAGGAAGAGTGCGAGACCGACCTGTTCGGCGAGCAGGCCGTGCTCTGCGGCGGCATCACCCACCTCATCCAGGCCGGGTTCGAGACGCTGGTCGAAGCCGGCTATGCGCCGGAAATGGCCTATTTCGAGTGCCTCCACGAAACCAAGCTGATCGTCGACCTGCTCTATGAAGGCGGCATCGCCAACATGCGCTACTCGATCTCGAACACCGCCGAATACGGCGACATCACCACCGGTCCGCGCATCATCACCGACGAGACCAAGGCGGAAATGAAGCGCGTTCTGGCCGACATCCAGTCGGGCCGCTTCGTGAAGTCGTTCGTGCTCGACAACCGCGCCGGCCAGCCGGAATTGAAGGCCGCCCGCAAGGCCGCCGCAGCCCACCCGATCGAGAAGACCGGTGCCCAGCTGCGCGCGATGATGCCGTGGATCGGCGCCAACAAGCTGGTCGACAAGGCCAAGAACTGATCCGAAAATGCGGAAGGGCGGGCCCATGCGGTCCGCCCTTCGACGAACGACATAAGGAAACCGCCCACCGGCGGTTGTGGATTTACCCCGAAGCCAATACCTCCATCTTCGAAGTATCGGGCATTTTCGAAGTATCGGGGAATTCAAAGAAATGACGTTTCGGTCTGGCGCGGCGGCGCTCGCATGGCTGCCGCTGTGCGCCGCATCAGCCCTGCCCCTGAAGGCAGAACCCGTAGCCCCTGATACCTGCAGCCTTGCTCTCACCGCCCGTTTTGTCGGCGCGCGGGCTGTTGCCGAAGTGCGCAACACCGTAGGCCAGGTTGCCCGCCCTCACCCCGTCCGCTGGATCGCCCCCGGGCAGGTCATCACCCTCGATCAGAATCCCGATCGGCTCAATGTGATCGTCGACGAAGCCGGGCGCATAGCTGTCATGCGATGCGGCTGATCGCGACGCGCTTGCTATCAGGCATCCTGCTGTGGCAGCCACGTTAGGACATTCGCACCGGAGACCGCCCGTGATACGCTTCCCCCGCGCCGCACGCACCACCCTGACGCTCGCCCTGCCCCTCGCGCTGGCCGCGCTCGCCGCGCCGTCGCTCTCGCAAATGCCCAGCACGCCCCCGGGCACGCTCGACAAGTCGCGCGTCACTGCCGGTAATTACACCGTCGATGCCACCCACTCGATGATCGCGTGGCGGGTCAACCATCTCGGTTTCAACGATTATTTCGGCCTGTTCGGCCAGCTCGGCGGTTCGATGACGTTCGATCCCGCCAATCCCGCCGCCGCGAAACTGACCGCGACGATCCCGGTCTCGAAGGTCGTCACGGTCGATCAGGCGCTCACCGCGCATCTCCTCAAGCCCGGTGCCGATGGCGGCAAGGCCGATTTCTTTGGCGCCAACGCGGCGGACGCCGTCTTCGTTTCGACCAAGGTGATCCCCGGCGCGGACGGCCTGAGCGCAACCGTCGAGGGTAACCTCACACTCAATGGCGTCACCAAGCCCGCCGCGTTCACCGCGAAATTCAGCGGCGCAGGCACCAATTTCTTCAACAAGGCGGCCACAATCGGCTTCCACGGCGAATCCACGATCAAGCGCAGCGATTTCGGCCTCGGCTTCTTCGCCCCGCTGGTGGCCGACGAAGTGAAGCTCGAAATCACCATCGCCTTCGAGAAGAAGGGCTGATTGCCTGTGCTCTCTCCCCTTCAAGGGAGAGAGCTTAGAAACTACCGCATCAGCGCAAACGCAGTCCGCAGCTCTCCCACGAAAGCTGCGGGCTGCTCCCACGCGGCGAAGTGCCCGCCCTTGGCCATCTCGCCCCAGTGGACGATATTCGCGCAGTGCCGCTCCATCCACTTGCGCGGCGTCGGTAGCACTTCCTTGGGGAAGGCACTTACCGCGATGGGCATCGCGATATCCCCGCCGCCCGCACTGCCGAAGCTCTCCCAATAGAGCCGCGCCGAAGAAGCGCCCGCCGCCGGCAGCCAATAGAGCATGATATTGTCGAGCATCGCATCCCGGCTCAGCGCGCTCTCGGGCATGCCGTCGTTGTCGGTCCAGGCCCACATCTTTTCATAGATCCAGCCTGCCAGCCCCACTGGCGAATCGACCAGCGAGTAGCCGATCGTTTGCGGCCGGGTGGATTGCTCCTTGGAATAGCCCGAATCCCAATCCTGATAGTACTTGAGCGCGCCCAACGCCTTGAGCTCCGCCGGCGAAGGGTTGGCCATATCCTCCGGCAGCGGCCGCGAAATCGGCATGTTGAGGTGGATGCCCGCACAGCCCTCGATGGCCTGAATGCCGATCTGCGTTGTCACGATGGAGCCCCAGTCGCCCCCTTGCGCAAACCACCGGGCATAGCCCAGCCGCGCCATCAGCACGCCCCAGGCTCTCGCGATCTTCTCGACGCCCCAGCCGTGCTTCTCCGGCTTTCCCGAAAGACCAAAGCCCGGCAAGCACGGGATCACCAGATGGAAGGCATCCTCCGCCCGCCCCCCATGCGCTTCCGGATCGGTCAGCGCGTCGATCACGCCGCGAAACTCGAGGATAGAGCCCGGCCACCCATGCGTCATGATCAGCGGCGAGGCGCCCTCATGCTTCGATTTCACATGCAGAAACCGGATCGCCACCCCATCGATATTCGTGGTGTAGAGCCCCAGCCCGTTCAGCCAGTCCTCGCACTTGCGCCAGTCATACGCATGCCGCCAATAGCGCACGAAATCCTGCAATGCCGCCAGCGGCACGCCTTGCGTCCAGTCGTCCACCGCTTCCTTTTCCGGCCAGCGCGCCATATCGAGCCGCGCATGCAGATCATCCAGCGCCGCCTGCGGAACGCGGTATTCAAACGGCTCGACTGCTTCAGACATCACGCTCTCCCTTGCTTTCATTCTGGACAAGCGCGGCGTCCTTCACCATAGGCTAAATTCATGATCCGCGCTCTGGACCTTACCCTGCGACTTATCCGCCCTTGGGCGTGAAGCAAGGCGGCCGATAGGCGCGCCTTCAGCGCCCAAGGGTCTCCCGTCATGAAGTCGCAATTGCCAGATCCGAAAGCCATCCCATGTCCATGATGAAGAATCCTTCGGTCAAGTACCGCCCCTTCCCGCAGGTCCCGCTGGAAAACCGCCAGTGGCCGTCGCGCACGATCACGCAGGCCCCTCGCTGGCTCTCAACGGATATGCGCGATGGCAACCAATCGCTGATCGATCCGATGGATGCGGACAAGAAGTCGCGCTTTTTCGATCTGCTGCTCAGCCTCGGCCTCAAGGAAATCGAAGTCGGTTTCCCCAGCGCGGGCGCAACCGAGTATGATTTCATCCGGGGGCTGGTTGATTCCGGCCGCATTCCGGATGACGTCTTCATCCAGGTGCTGACGCAATCGCGCGAAGACCTGATCAAAACCTCGTTCGAAAGCCTCGCGGGGGCGAAGCAGGCCATTGTCCACGTCTACAACGCGGTCTCGCCGCTGTGGCGCAAGGTCGTCTTCGGCATGGAACCGGCCGAGATCAAGGAAATCGCCCGCGCCGGCGCGACCTTCCTGCGCGATCAGGCCGCCCGCTTCCCTGAGACGGACTGGCATTTCGAATACAGCCCGGAAACCTTCTCCACCGCCGAACTCGATTTCAGCATCGAATGCTGCGAGGCGGTCATGGAAGTCCTCCAGCCCACCACGGACAAGCCGATCATCCTCAACCTCCCCGCAACGGTCGAGGCGGCAACGCCCAACATCTACGCCGACCAGATCGAATACTTCTGCCGCAACCTGCCGAACCGCGACCGCGCCGTGATCAGCCTCCACACCCACAACGATCGCGGCACCGGCGTCGCTGCCGCCGAACTGGGCCTCATGGCCGGTGCGGACCGCGTCGAGGGCTGCCTGTTCGGCAACGGCGAGCGCACCGGCAACTGCTGCCTCGTCACGGTCGCGCTCAACCTGTATACGCAAGGTGTTGATCCGGAGCTGGATTTCTCGGACATCGACAAGGTCATCCAGACGGTCGAATACTGCAACCAGCTCCCCGTCCACCCGCGCCACCCCTATGGCGGCGATCTCGTGTTCACCGCCTTCTCCGGCAGCCATCAGGACGCGATCAAGAAGGGCTTTGCCGCGCGCGAGACCCAGAACGATGAACTGTGGGCGGTCCCCTACCTGCCCATCGACCCCGCCGATCTCGGCCGCAGCTACGAGGCGGTCATCCGCGTCAACTCGCAGTCCGGCAAAGGCGGCTTCGCCTGGGTGCTCGAGCAGGATCAGGGCCTCAAGCTGCCCAAGAAGATGCAAGCCCACTTCTCGCGCCACGTGCAGGACCTCGCCGATGAAGTCGGACGCGAACTGCAGGCCGGCGATATCTGGGCCGTGTTCCAGAAGACCTACCACCTCGAAGGCGAGCAGCGCTTCACCCTCGTCGACTACGAGGAAGCCCGCGCGCCCGATGGTACCCGCGTGTTCGCCGGCAAGATCGCCGTCGATGGCGAAGTCCGCTCGGTCTCCGGGCGCGGTAACGGGCTGATCTCCTCGGTCGTCGCCACCCTCAAGGACGGCTTCGGCATCAGCATCGACGTACGCGACTACGCCGAGCATGCCCTCCAGGCCGGCAGCGACGCCCGCGCAGCCGCCTACGTTGAATGCACCGGCCCCGATGGCAAAGTCATCTGGGGCGTCGGCATCGACGAGGACGTCGCCACCGCCAGCGTCCGAGCGATCCTGAGCGCAGCGAACGCGGCGGGCTGATCCCGCCAGCTCCTCCCCATTTTCACGAAGTGCAGATGGGGAGGTGGCCCGCCGCAGGCGGGTCGGAGGGGCGTCCAGTGCCTGCGCCACAGGCAATCGCCATGCCGAAATGGACGCATCCCCGGCTTGCCGCCCAACCGCCGCCGCCATAGGCTTGGCTCCGTCCAAGGCCGATGACCGGGGGAAACGAACCATGCTGAAATCCACGCGGCGCACTGCACTGGCTGTCTGCCTGGCGGCGGCCTGTCTTGCTTCGCCGCTCCATGCCCAGCAGGTCGATGCGCCAGCGGCGACCGTGACCGTTGTGGCAGTCCCTGCCGCAGAAGCAGCCACCGATCCCGCCACCGCGCCGATTGATCCGGCCCGCCTCGAAGCCGCAAGGCAGACGGTCCAGTACATCTTCCCTGCCGGCACCTATGCCCGGATGATGGACCGCTCGCTCGAAGGCATGGTCAAGCCGATGATGGATTCGCTGGGCAAGCTTCCGCTGAAGGATATGGCCGCCCTGGCCGGGGTCGACGAGCAAGTTGTCGCAACCAAGCCGGGCGCGACGCTCGACGAGCTCATGGCGATCATGGACCCGGCCTTCAAGGAACGCACCGCCGCCACCATGCCGGCCATGTTCAAGGCGATGGGTTCGCTGTTCACCGAATTCGAGCCGGTCATGCAGGCCAGTCTCGCGCGGGCCTATGCGCGCCGCTTCGATGCCCGACAGCTCGCCGATCTCAACGCCTTCTTCGCAACGCCGACGGGCACTGTCTATGCAGGCAATTCGATGATGATCTTCACCGATCCCGAAGTGCTCGGCAGCATGCAGACGTTCATGCCCACAATGATGAAGCGCATGCCGGAGATCATGAAGGGCGTGGAGGCCGAACTCGCCCGCTTCCCCAAGCGCAAGTCCTACAAGGACCTCACCCCGGCCGATCGCAAGCGCATCGCCGAGTTGCTGGGGATCAAGGAGAAGTAGGCCCCCTTCCCTTTCCCGCCCCATCCGGCATACTCCCCCGCGCGCCCGTCAAGAGGCCGACCACGAGAGAGAGCCATGCCAGAAGCCCACATCGAAGAGATCATCGAACCCGATCTGCCGATCATCGACCCGCACCATCACTTGTGGGACCTGCGCCCGCTGGTCGCCTCGTTCCCGACTCCGCTGCATCCCTTTGTCGAAACGCTGGTTCCGGCGGCTTACTACAACTTCGACACCCTTCACGCCGATACGCACAGCGGCCACAACATCGTCGGCACCGTGTTCATGGAATGCGGCGCGTTCTATCGGAACGGGGCTGAGCATGCGCTGAAGCCGGTGGGCGAGGTCGAATTCGTCAACGGCGTAGCCGCACAGGGCGCCAGCGGACTCTATGGCAGCTACCGCCCCTGCGCCGCGATCATCGGCCATGCCGACATGACGCTGGGCGACGGCGCAGTGCCGGTGCTCGAGGCGCTGATCGCCGCAGGTAACGGCCGCTTCAAGGGCATACGCCATGCCGCAGCCTGGGATGCCGATCCCGAAGTGCTCGGCCCGCCATTCCATGCGCCTGCCGGTCTCTACAACAGCGATGCCTTCCGCGCCGGATTCAAGCACCTTGGCAAGATGGGCCTCACCTTCGATGCATGGCTGCTCGAACCACAACTGCCGGATGTGATCAGCCTCGCCCGCGCCTTCCCCGATCAGCCCATCGTGCTCGATCATTGCGGCACCCCGCTCGGCACCGCGAGCTACAAGGGCAAGCTGCACGAACGCTTTGACGTCTGGCGCGAGAGCATCCGCGAACTGGCGAAGTGCCCCAATGTCTCGGTTAAACTGGGCGGCCTTGCCATGGCCTTCTGCGGCATGCCCGAGCAAGGTCCGGCTGCCGGCACGGCTTCCGAAACCCTCGCCGCGATGTGGCACCCCTATATCGAGACCTGCATCGATGCCTTCGGGCCGGAACGCGGTATGTTCGAAAGCAACTACCCCGTCGACCGCTGGGGCGCGACCTACCTGGTGCTCTGGAACACCTTCAAGCGCCTCGCCCATGGCGCTTCGGCGGAAGAGAAGCACGCGCTCTTCGCCGGCAACGCGGCGCGGACTTACGGCATCGAGCACCTGCTGGCTGCCTAGCCATAAAGGGAGCGGTGCTGGCGTTTGACAGCGCCGCTTCTCCTGCCTAAACCCGGTTTAACCGCCCGCTTAAATCGGAGCTTCACGGATGCCGCTTCCCCCGCTGTTCAAGAACCTGCGCCTCCCCGTCATCGGTTCGCCGCTGTTCATCATTTCCGGCCCCGAACTCGTCATCGCGCAGTGCAAGGCAGGCATCATCGGCAGCTTCCCGTCGCTCAATGCGCGCCCGATCAGCCAGCTCGACGAATGGCTGCATGAAATCACCGAGACGCTGGCCGCGCACAACCGCGATCATCCGGAAAGCCCCGCCGCGCCCTTCGCGGTCAACCAGATCGTCCACAAGACCAACAACCGCCTCGATGAGGACATGGCGCTTTGCGAAAAGTGGCAGGTGCCCATGCTGATCACCTCGCTGGGCGCGCGGGAAGATATCAATCAGGCCGCGCACCGCTGGGGCGGCATCGTGCTGCATGACGTGATCAACGACCGCTTCGCCCGCAAGGCCATCGAAAAGGGCGCGGACGGGCTTATCCCCGTCGCCGCAGGGGCTGGCGGCCATGCCGGCGCGCTTTCGCCGTTTGCGCTGATGCAGGAAATCCGTACCTGGTTCGATGGCCTGATCGCGCTTTCGGGCGCCATCGCGCACGGCCGCTCGATCCTCGCCGCGCAGGCCCTCGGCGCCGATTTCGCCTATATCGGCTCGGCCTGGATCGCCACGACGGAAGCCCGCGCGGCGGAAGGCTACAAGCAGGAAATCGTCAGCAGCCGCGCACAGGACATCGTCTATTCGAACCTCTTTACCGGCGTTCACGGCAACTACCTGCGCGGCTCGATCGTCAAGGCCGGGCTCGATCCCGATAACTTGCCCGTAAGCGATCCTTCGGCGATGAACTTCGGCTCGGGCGGCAACACCGAAGCCAAGGCGTGGAAGGACATCTGGGGTTCGGGCCAGGGCATCGGCGCGGTCGACAAGGTCGAGACCGTGGCCGAGCGTGTCGCCACGCTCACCGCGCAATACCGCGAAGCCGCTGCCGGCCTGAGCGCCGACAGCGCGCCCTTCCTTTAAAGACTGCTCTCCGTCGCTTCCCACAGCATCTCGGCCATGCGGTCGAGGTGGCTGTAATCGAGCGCGGGATCGCGCTTGTTGAGCACGATTTCCTCACCCTTGGGCGGGCTCAACAGGCGGCGGCGCAGCGCGCGCTGCAGCAGGTCGAGCCGCATCAGCGCCTCCATGCTCGCCAGTTCGGAATCAAATTGGCGCGTGCGGCTCCAACCGAGTTCGATCTGGCCGACCCGTTCGGTAACCATTTCCGAATAGGTTCCATGTGGCCCCCGATGTAACGGCAGGCCGATCCGCTGCGCGCCGCTCTCCGTCGCCGGCAGCAGTAGTCCGTTGGCGCGAAAGTCGTGAAAACCGATGCGATCGGGCGTGAGCGCACCGATCATGCGGTTGAACGCCCGGCGATTGAGCAGCGCGCGGGGCAGCAGGTGATGACGCTGCAAACCGGGTGTATAGCCGGATTTGCCCGGCACATTCACCGAGCGGAAGGGGATCCTTCCCCTGGCCTTTTGTCCAGAAGGAACCATGCGCCCTTGTTTGCGCAGGTAAGTTAATGCCGCGCTCGCAAGCGTGCTTTAATTGCCGCCAGCAAGCTTCCTTTACCTAGCGCGGCGCCACGTTAAGCCTGTTGGCCCCGTCCGGCTCGATCCACACCGCCCCTACGCCGGCGAGAACCACTTCGCGCGCGGCATCAACGCGCCCATGCGTGACGAGCCAATCGGTGAGGCGCACCGCGATGCGGCTGTCCTCCCGGTTCGGCCCGCCGCCCCGCGCATGGAGGGTGAATTCCTGGCCCGTGAGGAAACCCAGCCCCTCGCTTTCGATCCCACTCTGGCTGCGCGCCAGCGCAGTCAGCGCGAGAGCGGGAAACGGACCGCCTGCCAGCCAGACGCCGACTGCTTCGGCAAACCACGCCGGCGACATCACGATCCGGGCCGGCCGCCAGACGACTGCCTGCAGGCCCTTCAACTGGGTCAAGTGGCGCAGGATGGCTGCCGCGACCCGCAGCACCGGCAGGAGATGCTCGGCACCGGCAAGGTGGGGGCCCACCAGAAATGATGCGGCCTCCAACGATTCGCAATTGAAATCATTAGACAAAGCGACGCGGTGTACCGCGGCCGGTAGGTCCTGCTTCGGCGCGGGGGCGAGCCCGGCAAGGTCGAAGGTCAACCCGTCCCGCAGCAGTTCTGCCTGCCCCTGTGGTGCCCGCCCGGCATTGAGGATTGAGAACCCGTCGGGCCCGACGGCGAGGTCGGCGACTTCAGACGCAGCCGGCCGGTCATCCCGACCGAACAGCAGCGCGGCAAGGGGCTCACGCCCTGCGGCACGCTCGATCACCACCAGATATGCTCCCTCACTCTGATAAGCAGAGACACCAATGTTATGCAGTCGTCGAGTCCCGTGCAGCCAAAACGGCACGGAATCGGATAAATCCACTGCGCCGACCCCCTAGAACAGGCCCATCGCCAGCCCGGCCGCAAAAGACAGTCCCAAATCATGGCATTTTTTCAGCGCCGCCGCAGGCACCGTCTTGGGTGCCAGAATGGCCGCTGGTGTCTGGGCTTCGAGGTTCACAATGAGCCCTTCGGCGATTCGCCGCAGCCGCCAGCCGGTGACGATCCGCTCGATCTGGCGCTCGGCGCCTGATCCATCCGATCCGGCCGAAATTGCCGTCGCAAAGGGGCGGCCCTCGATCTGCCCGAGCATCGGATAATAGCAGCGGTCGAAGAACTCCTTCATCGCCCCGCTCATCGTGCCGAGGTTTTCCGGGCACACGAACAGATAGCCCTGCGCGGCCAGAAGCTGCTCCGGCTCAGTCTCCTCGGCGGGAAGCAAGCGCGCAGCGCCCTCGCCGACTGCTCCCCGCAGCGCGGCCTCGGCCATCGCGCGGGCACCGCCGGTGCGGCTGTGCCAGATGATCAGCAGCATGGCCGGTTCAGCAACCATCCCCGCTGCCGCCGGCACCGCTCACCGCACCGCCCAGCGCGCCGCCGATCAGGCCGCCAAGCCCGCCCAGCCCGCGCTTCTTCGGCTTGGGCTGGCATTGCTGCTGCGATTGCTGGCCCTGGTTGCGACCGTTGCCGGCATCGGCCTCATCCATGCCCGGCATGCCGAGCAGGAACCCGGTCATCGAACGATGTCGGATATCGGCGGTCCATTCCGGCTTCCACGGTGTCTTGGGATTGGCCGGGCGCGGGGGATAGACGAAGCTTTCCTCTGGCCCATAGGCATAGAGCGTGACCATCTGGAACTGCGGCGCGGCTGCCTTGACCTCGGCAGGGACAGTGCAGGTGGTCGTCCCGGGCGCCAGCACGGTCTTGCTGGCCACCAGCTTGGCCACCGTCGCAGGCGAGAGCCAGTCCGAAAGCCCGCCGCCGAACTCGCGCGTGGCGCTCGAAGACCACCACACCATGTCGCTCATCTCGCTGCCCTTATCCATCTTCCCGCCGATCAGCGAGGCATGGTAGCCAGTCGCGTCGGGCAGCGCGTTCCAGCGCAGCAGGGTCGCCCCGCTGGGCTGCGGAGCGCTCGAAGTCCTGAGCGCGCCCATGAAGTCCTTGGTCAGGGTGAAATTCATTTCGGGCGAGTAATTGCCCGCAATCCTGTGCGCGCCGATCAGCGAACTGTCCGTCCGGACCGACGTCTTGCCCTCGTCGTTGGGCCAGGAGCCATAAGTCTTGCTGCTCGAATAGGAGACGCGGCGCTCCATCGGCACATTGCTTGTCCACAGGCCCGGCGGCATCTGCCCTGCGGCGATCTTCGCGAAGTCGATCACCACCGGCTGACCGGCAGGCGCATGTTCGCCGCAGCCCCAGAAGATCAGCATGCGCCCCTTGGGCCGTTTGAAGTCACGCTTCTCGACCGGTTCCTCGGGGCCGACCGGTCCCTTCACCGGCGTCTTCAGCGGCACCGACAGCCCGAGCCTGGCACCGGCGGGCATGAAGTGGTCAGCCTTGGGCGGACCGCCGGCGGGAACCCGGCTCGAACCCAGATCGAGCCACAGTTCGTGCTGCGGCGCGTTGCGATTGCCGCCGCCGAAGGCCATGCTCATCGCCGCGCCCATCCCTCCGCCACGCATGCCCGCCATGCCGCCCATCAGGCCGGAGGTGGTGCCGGCCCGCATTTCATAGCGGGCAATCGGTGCGGATGTCTGCGCCACGCCGATGCCGACGAGCACGACACTCGCGCTCCCTGCGGCAACGATCAGACGGATGCGGTTCTTGGTCATCGGCTCCAACCCCTTTTGCAAGAGCGGTGCCTGTGCCCCCCTCTGCCTGTTCGTACGGCGCGACCGGATTACCCTTTTGCCGGATGCGACCATATCCGCAGGCCTTCTGTCAATCGCGCTGCGGTGATGCGATGATCTGGCACACAGATATGCAGCGGAATGTGGGCAGCATCTGCCCCGCCCTTCCCCGCGCCGCCGCGATCGGTTAGCGCCTTCAGCATGATCCCGGTCACTGCCATCACCCATTCGCTGTCCGGCCTCGCCTGGCGCTGGCGCGGCGGCAACATGGACCTTGCCGGCGGCGCTCTCGGCCAGCTCGATGGCCTTGTTGATCAGCTGCTGCTGGCGCGCGGTGTGGAGCGCCAGGATCTGGAGCGCCACCGCCGCCCCACCTTGCGCGATTTCCTGCCCGACCCTTCGATCTTCAACGACATGGATGCAGCTGCCGTGCGCCTCGCCGATGCGATCGCCAGAGGCGAGGCGATCGCTGTCTATGGCGACTACGACGTCGATGGCGCGACCAGCGCCGCGCTGCTGATCCGCTTCCTCGCCAGCCTTGGCGTTCAAGCGCGGCCCTATATCCCGGACCGCCTGCTCGAAGGCTATGGCCCTTCGGCCGAGGGCCTCGTCAAGCTGGCGCGCGAGGGTGCGCAGCTCATCGTCACGGTCGATTGCGGCGCAATGGCCTATGAAGCGCTTTCGGCCGCGCGCGCGGAAGGTGTCGATGTCATCGTCGTCGATCACCACAAGTGCAATCCGGAGCTGCCCCCCGCCGCCGCGCTGGTCAATCCCAACCGGCTCGACGAAAGCGACGAGGCCGCCAGCCATGGCCACATGGCCGCAGTCGGCGTCGCGTTCCTCCTTGCGGTCGCAACGCTGCGAACCTTGCGCGCACGCGGCCTGGTCAGCGCTTCGGCCGCGCCCGATCTCATGGGCCTGCTCGATCTCGTCGCGCTCGGCACGGTGGCCGATGTGGCGCAGATCCGGGGCGTGAACCGCGCATTCGTGGCGCAGGGCCTCAAGATCATGGCGCGCCGCGCCAATGTCGGCCTCGCCGCGCTGATCGACGCCAGCCGCCTGACCCGCGCGCCCACTTGCAGCGATCTCGGTTTCGCGCTCGGTCCGCGCATCAATGCCGCGGGGCGCATCGGCGATTCGAGCCTCGGCGTGCGGCTGCTGACCACTTCGGATGCAGAGGAAGCCCGCACCATTGCGGCGCGCCTATCCGAACTCAACGACGAGCGCCGGGCCATCGAGCAGGTCGTGCAGGAAGCCGCCGAAGCGCAGGTTCTGGCGCAGCACAACCGCAGCGTGGTCGTGGTGCACGGCGCGGGCTGGCATCCGGGGGTGATCGGCATCGTGGCCGGCCGCATCAAGGAAAAGACCGGCCGGCCCACGCTGGTCATCGCCGAGGATGGCGATTCTGAAGGCAACGGCAAGGGCTCGGGCCGCTCGATCCCCGGCGTCGATCTGGGCGCGGCGATCATTGCGGCGCGGGCGGCGGGGCTGCTGATCGCGGGCGGCGGCCATGCCATGGCCTGCGGGCTGACCGTGGCCGCGGGCGGCACCGAGCGCCTTGCCGACTGGCTCGACGAGCGCCTCGCCCGTGATGTCGCGGCAGCGCGGCAGAGCCAGTCGCTGCTGCTCGATCTCAGCCTCGCGCCCGGCGGCCTCACCCCCGATCTCGTCGAACGGCTCGAGGCTGCCGGCCCGTTCGGCATGGGCTGGCCCGGCCCCCGCGTGGCCGTGGGACCGGTGCGCCTGATCAAGTGCGACATTGTCGGCGCGGATCATGTGCGGATGATCGCAGGCGGGCAGGACGGCCGCTCGTTCAAGGCCATGGCTTTCCGCGCGGGGGAGAGCGAGATGGGCCAGGCCCTGCTCCACGGCGCGCGCGGACGCCAGTTCTGGCTTGCCGGCCGTGCCAAGATCGATGACTGGGGCAGCCGCCCTGCCGCCGAACTCCATGTCGAGGATGCGGCCTTTGCCGACTGAGACCTTCCCCTTGGGACAGGCGTTTGCGTCTCCACAGGGAGGGGGTTGACCAATCCGATACTCCGTCCTAGACGCGCGGGCCTGCCACGTGGCCTCAGCCAGTGGCCCCTTCGTCTAGCGGTTAGGACGCGGCCCTTTCACGGCTGAAACACGGGTTCGATTCCCGTAGGGGTCACCAACTGAATGCCAGGCGCCCAACTCCTGCCAATGGGCGCGGGCAAGAAGAATACGACCGGGGCGGGACCGCCGACCCGGTTTACGGCAAGGCCCCTTCGTCTAGCGGTTAGGACGCGGCCCTCTCACGGCTGAAACACGGGTTCGATTCCCGTAGGGGTCACCAGCCGGACGGCACCGGCCACCTGGCAACCGCCTCCCGGCACATGGTCTGACATGCGAATGGCGCCATCGGCGCGGGATGCGATGGACTTCGATTCGCTCAGCTACACGGCGGAATTTGTCGGCCTCGGCGCGATCATGCTGATCTGCGGCTTGCTCGCCGGCCTGCGCGAGCGCCGTGAACGCCGCCGCCTCGATCTCGATCGCATCAGCGCGGTGCCCTGGGGGTTCATTTCGGCGCTCTGCTCGATGCTGGCGATCATCACCCTCTCAACGGCCGCCAAGTTCTACTTCGCCGGCACCTAGAGCAAAGGGCTTCAGAAGTTGCCCGTCAGCGCGACCGAAAAGACGTGGTCGTGATTGTCCGCAGCGCCGCGCACGAAACCGTGCTGCAGCAGGTAACCCGCCTCGATCCCGAGCTTTTTGCTGAGTGGCGCGGAAAGGCCCACGAAGTTGCGCATCCGCTCCTCGCCGCGCACGCGCTGGAAGGCAGAGGTGTTCAGATCGATGAAGCTCTCGTGGCTGGCGACAAGGTTCACCTTGCCCGCAACCGGCATGGATGCCTTGATGAATGGGCGCAGCCGCCATGCAGGGCCGCCCTGCCCTTCACGCCAGCGCTCCTCGAGCCGCACGCGGCCGGAGAACTTGATCCCGCCGATCTGCGCAAAGTTGTCGACATTCACCTGCTGGCGAAAACGGTGCTCCATGCGCGTGAAGTCGCCATGGTCATACTGGGGATTGTGCGTATAGCCGAGCCACAGCGTCACCTGCTTGTTCGGCTTGTAGCCGACCATCAGGTTGTCCTCCACCTCATAGAGTCCGCCACGGATATCGCTGAAGCGCAGCACGGTTTCGTTGCTGGCGCGAAAGCCGCCGCCGAGGTCGACATTGACGGTGGCCGCCGCCCAGCCTTGCGCATCGTCGCGCGCTTGGGCCGTACCGGCCACGGCGAGCGCCATGGCGGTGGCGAGGGCAGGAACAGCGATATGTACGAGTTTGCGGGACAAAGCGTGGGCCTTTCAGGACGGCCCCCGCGCACTATGAAGGTTTGATGACATTAATGTTACAGATTGTGTCAATCTTGATGTCTTTTTGACAATCAAGCGCCATTTGTGACAGCCAGCCGGAGCTCGGGCGAAAGTTGGCGGTAAAGCCGTAGTACCCCGGCTTGCATGCACCCTCCCGCCTCGCCTATTGGACCCTTGTCCGGAAAAAGTCCGGCGCCGAACGCCGTGGTCGCAGCGCTTGTCACGGGTCGGTAACACCGGTGGTATCAAGCAGCCTCATGGAATCGCCAAACCTTCCCTGGCCGAGCATGGTCGTTGCCCTTGGCACGGTCATCGCCATGGTCGTGCTCGGCACCAATCCGGGCCTCGGCGTCGCGGTCCTCATCCTCTGGTTGGGCACCTTGTGGCTGGCCCGGCCCGAACCGCAGATCGCCGTGCGCATGGCCGACGAAGGCACCGTCTCGCGCCAGGCCATGGTAGAGCTGGTCGAACCCTTCAGCGTGCCGGTGCTGATGCTTGATGGTCAGCGCATCGCCGCCGCCAATGCCGCCGCACGCGAGGCGCTGGGCTCGCATATCGTAGGGCAGGACGCGCGCGTCGCCCTGCGTCATCCGGAGGCGATCACCCTGCTCGACAAGCCGCAGGGGGATGCGATCGTGCGCGGGCTCACCGGTGCGCGCAGCCTGTGGCACGTGCGCCGTGTCAGCATCGACCAGCGCTATTCGCTGATCGAGCTCGTCAACCGCACCGCCGAAGCAGATATCAGCCGCTCGCATACCGATTTCGTCGCCAATGCCAGCCATGAGCTGCGCACGCCGCTCGCGTCGATCATCGGCTATATCGAAACGCTCGCCGATCCCGATGCCAAGGTCGACGCCGCGACGGCAGCGCGCTTCCACGCGACGGTGCTGCGCGAATCGCGCCGACTGCAGAACCTCGTCGAGGATCTCATGTCGCTCTCGCGCATCGAGGCGGAAAAGCACGATATCCCGCGCGAGACGCTCGATCTCGGCCAGCTCGCGGCCAGCATCAGTGGCGAGATGGGCGCGACGGTCGGCGAAAAGCGGATCGAGGTGCAGACGACCTCCGCCCTTGTCATCGGGGATCGCCAGCAGCTCGATCAGCTCATCCGCAATCTGATCGACAACGCGCTGAAGTACGGAGACCATGACCAGCCCGTGCGGGTAGACGTGGCAAGCGAGGGCGGCGAGGCCGTGCTCAAGGTGGTGGACCGGGGCGAAGGCATCCACGCCGATCACCTGCCCTATCTCACCCGCCGCTTCTACCGCACCGATCCGGGTCGCAGCCACGCGGCGGGCGGAACCGGGCTCGGCCTTGCCATCGTCAAGCACATCGTTGAAAGACACCGGGGCAAGCTCGACATTTCCAGCGAGCTGGGCAAGGGCACTTCCGTCACCGTGCGCTTTGCGCTCGCACCAACCACGCAACACTCGATGTCATAAAACTGTCACGCAAGGGTCACATGGCGCCGAGCGACGCTGCGTCAAAGGGAAAACATCAAATGACTGCGAATCGCCTCATATCCGGATCGGTGCTGGTCCTCGCCACGCTTGGTCTCGCCGCTTGTGGCGGCGGGCAGAGCGCAAGCCGCGATCAGGTCCGCGCCGTGGGTTCTTCCACGGTCTATCCGTTCGCCAAGGCCGTTGCGGAAGCGCTTGCCAAGGAAGACCCGTCCATCAAGTCGCCGATCATCGAATCGACCGGTACGGGTGCCGGCATGAAGCTGTTCTGCGCCGGTGTCGGCCCGCAGCACCCCGATATCGAGGACGCCTCGCGCCGGATGAAGAAGTCCGAGTTCGAGGAATGCCAGAAGAACAACGTGAAGGAGATCGTCGAGATCCAGGTCGGGCTTGATGGTGTCGCCTTCGCCGAAGGCAGCAACGGCCCTGGCATCGCGCTGACCCCCGAAGACGTCTACAAGGCGCTCGCCAAGACCCCGTTCGGCAAGCCCAACACCGCCAAGACGTGGAAGGACGTGAACCCCGCCCTCCCCGCCGAGCCGATCCTCGTCTACGGCCCGCCGTCGACGTCCGGCACGCGCGATGCGCTGAAGGAACTCATCCTCACCAAGGGCTGCGAGAGCGACCCCGCGATGAAGGCCCTCAAGGACAGCGACAAGAAGAAGCATGACGCGGTCTGCGGCGAAGTGCGCGAAGACGGCGCCTATGTCGATGCGGGCGAGAACGACAACCTGATCGTCCAGAAGATCGAAGCCAATCCCAAGGCGATCGGCATCTTCGGCTATTCCTATCTCGAAGAGAACCGCGACAAGCTGAAGGGCCTGACCATGGGCGGCGTCTCGCCGACTTATGCGACGATCACCGACTTCTCCTACCCCGGTGCCCGCCCGCTCTACATCTATGTGAAGAAGGCGCACCTCAAGGCGATCCCGGGCCTCCAGGCCTATGTGAACCAGTGGGCGAAGCTGTGGAGCAAGGACGGCGTCCTCGCCAAGGCCGGCATGGTCGTGGCGCCTGATGACGTGCTGGCCGCCAGCGCCAAGGCAGCGAGCGAGCTGCCCGTGCTCGATGGCTCGCAGCTGAAGTAAGGACCGGACAAGGGGCCATGTCGCCAGCCATTCTCTTCATTCTGGCTTTCGGGCTGGGTCTGGTTGGCTGGCTGGCCGGGCGCTCGCGCGCCTGGGCTTTCCGCAAGTCTGCGCCGGGTGGTCGCATCCATTCACTTCCCGATTTCCATGCATGGTATGTCGGTTTGTGGGTGGCTGTGCCCACCCTGCTCTTCGCACTACTGTGGGATGCGATCAGCCCGGGGCTTGTGCTGCAGCATGTCCTCGCCGATCCTGCCGCCGCCTCGCTGCCCGCGTTCGGCTTCGAGCGCGAGGCGATCATGGGCGAGGCCCGCGCGGTCGCCACCGGCGCGGCGCAGGCCGTCTTCAACAACGAATCGCAAGGGCTGGTCGAACCCTACCGGGTCGCGATCGCGCGCTACAACACCCTCGGCCTGATGGTGACGCTGGTGATCGCCTTCGCGGGCGGCGCTTTTGCGTTCCTGCGCCTGCGCCCGGATTTCACCGCACGCACGCGGGTCGAACGTGCGGTCATGGCGCTGCTGCTGATCGCGTCGCTGGTGGCGATCCTCACCACGATCGGCATCGTTGCCAGCCTCGTGTTCGAAACGGTGCGCTTCTTCGGCATGGTCTCGCCGCTCGATTTCCTGCTGGGCACGCATTGGGCGCCCGATCCGATGAGCACCGGCGCGCCCGATGGCGGCGCCTTCGGAGCGATTCCGTTGTTCTGGGGCACGATCTACATCGGCGCGATCATCGCCATGGCGGTTGCGATCCCGCTCGGTCTGATGAGCGCGGTCTACCTCACCCAGTATGCCGATGCCTCGGTACGCAAGGTGATGAAGCCCTTGCTGGAAATCCTCGCGGGCGTGCCGACCGTGGTCTACGGCTATTTCGCCGCGCTCACCGTCGCGCCCGCCGTGCGCGATTTGGCGCAGGCAATCGGCATTGCCAACGCCTCCACCGAAAGCGCCATGGCGGCCGGCCTCGTCATGGGCGTGATGATCATTCCCTTCGTCTCCTCGATGGCGGACGACAGCATCGCTGCCGTGCCTCAGGCGATGCGTGATGGCAGCCTTGCGATGGGTGCCACCCGCGCCGAAACGATCCGCAAGGTGCTGATCCCTGCGGCACTTCCCGGCATCGTCGCAGGCATCATGCTGGCCGTGAGCCGCGCTATCGGCGAGACCATGATCGTGGTCATGGCCGCCGGCGCCTCGGCCAACCTGACCGGCAACCCGTTTGCCTCGATGACGACCGTCACCTTCCAGATCGTCGCGATGCTCACCGGCGAGGGCAGCTTCGATCACCCGGCGACACTGTCCGCCTTCGCGCTGGGAATGGTCCTCTTCCTTGTCACGCTCACGCTCAATTTCATCGCGCTGCGCGTGGTGAAGCGCTACCGCGAAGCCTACGAGTAGGGCTGATCCATGTCGACCAACGATCTCGCAGCCACCCACGACCGCCGCGCTATCCGCCAGGCGCGCATGGAGGCCGGCCTTGCGCGCCGCTTCCGCGCGGACCGGTGGTTCCGCCTTGCTGGCCTCGGCGCGGTGAGCTTCTCCGCGCTCGTGCTCGTCTTCCTGCTGGGCTCCATGGCTTCCAGCGGCTGGGCCGGCTTCCACCGCACCGAACTGCGCTTTTCCATACCGATCCACGGCCACCTCGAGATCGATCCGGCACGCCTTGCCCAGCCCGATCCGCTCGGCGGGCTGGAATCGGCCGGCCTGCCCGGAGTGGTCAATGCCGCCGCGAACAAGGCCTTCGGCCCCGACGGCGAGGGTCTGCTTGATCCCGGTGCATGGCGTGATGTCGGCGCAAAGCTGATCGGCGATCCTGCCCTGCTGATGAGCGACGAACTCTCCGTTTCGCTCCCGGCCAGTGACGACCTCGCCAATGCCATGCGCGGCGGCGGTGAACCGGCGCTGCGCCAGCATGCCGCCAGCATGGCCCGCGAAGGCACGCTGGTGCGCGCTTTGGATACCGGCTTCCTCGTTCGCGCCGATGCGACCAACCCGCAAAGTGTGGGCATCTGGGGGGCGCTCAAGGGCTCGATGATGACGATGTTCATCACCCTCGTGCTGGCCTTCCCGGTCGGGGTGCTCTCGGCCCTCTATCTTGAAGAATACGCGACCCGGAACCGCTGGACGGACCTGATCGAGATCTCGATCAACAACCTCGCGGCCGTGCCCTCGATCATCTTCGGCCTGCTCGGCCTTGCGGTGTTCCTTGCGGCCTTCCCCAATTACCGCTCGGCCCCGCTGATCGGCGGCATGACGCTCGCGCTGATGACCATGCCGGTCATCGTCATTTCCGGGCGCAACGCGATCAAGTCCGTACCGCCCTCGATCCGCGACGCAGCACTCGCCATGGGGGCCAGCCCGGTGCAAGTGGTCTTCCACCACGTGCTGCCGCTTGCCCTCCCCGGCATTCTCACTGGCACGATCATCGGCATGGCCCGCGCGCTGGGCGAAACCGCGCCGCTGCTGATGATCGGCATGCGCGCCTTCGTCGCCAGCCCGCCGAGCGACTTCACCTCGCCCGCCACGGTCCTGCCCGTGCAGATCTTCCTGTGGTCGGACGAAATCGACCGCGGCTTCATCGAACGCACCAGCGCGGCGATTGTCGTGCTGCTGATCTTCCTGCTCGTGATGAATGGCATCGCGATCTACCTGCGCAACCGCTTCGAGAAACGGTGGTAACATGAACGCTCCAGTCCCTGCTGCAGATGCGGCGAACCAGCCTGCGGCGTCGGTGTTTCCCGATCCGGTCGGCCCTTCCAAGATCAGCGCACGCGGCGTCTCGGTGTTCTATGGCCAGAAGTGCGCGATCGACGATGTCTCGATCGAGATCCCCCAGAACTACGTGACCGCGTTCATCGGTCCTTCGGGCTGCGGCAAATCGACCTTCCTGCGCAGCCTCAACCGCATGAACGACACGATCCCCAGCGCCCGCGTGGAAGGCGAAATCCTGCTCGACGGGATGGACATCTATCGCTCGGGGATGGACGTCGTGCAGCTGCGCGCGCGGGTCGGCATGGTATTCCAGAAGCCCAATCCCTTCCCCAAGTCGATCTACGAGAACATCGCCTATGGCCCGCGCATCCACGGGATCACCGCGAGCAGGTCGGAGCTTGACGGCATCGTCGAGCAGTCGCTCCAGCGCGCGGGCCTGTGGGACGAAGTGAAGGACCGGCTGACCGACAGCGGCACCGCGCTTTCCGGCGGCCAGCAGCAGCGCCTGTGCATCGCACGCGCTATCGCAGTCGATCCCGAAGTGATCCTGATGGACGAGCCCTGTTCGGCGCTGGACCCGATCGCCACCGCGCGCATCGAAGAGCTGATCGACGATCTGCGTGGCCGCTATGCCATCGTCATCGTCACGCACTCGATGCAGCAGGCGGCGCGCGTCTCCCAGCGCACGGCGTTTTTCCATCTCGGCAAGATCGTGGAATACGGTACAACCTCGGACATCTTCACAAATCCGCGTGAGGAAAAGACCAAGGACTACATCACCGGCCGCTACGGTTGAGAGCACGGGTAAGGAATTGCAATGGCTGAACATACCGTCAAGGCGTTCGACGAGGACATCACCCGTCTGCGCGGTCTGGTGGCCGAAATGGGCGGATTGGCCGAACTTTCGGTGGCCGAGGCCATGGACGCGCTCGTCACCGGAAACCAGGAACTTGCCGATGGCGTGATCGCGCGCGACAAGCGGATCGATCAGCTGGAGGGTGAGGTCGACCGCCTCTCCGTCCGCGTCCTCGCCCTGCGCGCCCCGATGGCCGACGATCTGCGCGAGGTGATCGCCGCACTCAAGATCGCCGGCGTGATCGAGCGCATCGGCGACTACGCCAAGAACATCGCCAAGCGCGTCGGCCATATCGAGGGCCGCAAGCGGTTCGAGCCCCTGACCCTGCTGCCGGTGATGAACGAACTGGCGGGTGACATGGTCCACGACGTGCTCACGGCCTATGCCGCGCGTGATCCGGTGGCCGCGGCCGAGATCGTCAAGCGCGACGCCAAGGTCGATGCCTTCTACGACAGCGTGTTCCGCAACTTCGTCTCCTACATGGTCGAAAACCCGGCCACGATCAGCTCGGTCGCGCAGCTCATGTTCGTCGCGCGCAACATCGAGCGTATCGGCGATCATGCCACCAACATCGCCGAAATGGTCTATTACGCCGCGACGGGCGCCTATCTGCCGGAGCGTGACGAAGTCCTGCCACCAGCCTGACGCCCCTCGTCACGACGGCGTAACAATTGTCGTGTCTGCGCAAAGTCACTGTCATGACTGTCGTATCAGGGGTTCAAAATGTCCGCGCCGAAGCTGCTGCTGGTAGAGGATGATACCGCACTCGCCGAACTGGTCGAGTACCGGTTTCGCGGCGAGGGTTATGACGTCCGCACCACCGACGATGGCGATGAAGCCCTGCTCCTCGCCGCCGAGGACACGCCGGACCTCGTCCTGCTCGACTGGATGATCGGCGGCACCAGCGGCATCGAAGTCTGCCGTCGCCTACGCCGCAACAAGGCGACGGCCCACGTTCCCATCATCATCCTCACCGCCCGGAGCGACGAGGACGACCGCGTGCGCGGCCTCGAAACAGGCGCGGACGACTATGTCACCAAGCCCTTTTCCCCGCGCGAGCTCATTGCCCGCGTCGGCGCGGTGCTGCGCCGCGTGCGCCCGGCGCTGGCGGGCGAGACGATCACCGTCGGCGATCTCGCGCTCGATCCGACTGCGCACCGCGTCACGCGGCGCGGGCAGGCGATCAAGATCGGCCCTACTGAGTTCCGCCTGCTGCGCCATTTCATGGAACACCCGGGCCGTGTCTTCTCGCGCGGGCAGTTGCTCGATGCGGTGTGGGGCAGCGGCAGCGACATCGAGCTGCGCACGGTGGACGTCCACATCCGCCGCCTGCGTCAGGCCATCGCGATCCCTGGCGCGGCTGATCCGGTGCGCACCGTGCGCTCGGCCGGCTACGCGCTTGAAGGCGTCTGACATTACCCTCTCCCCTTCAGGGGAGAGGGGTTCTCAAATCCCCAGCAGGGGCGCGATATCCAGGTCTTGAATCGTGATCCAGCGGTTCACGTAGTTCGCGTAGTAGAGCCAGAACAGCACCGTCGAGAGCACGGTCGCGCGGAGCAGGATGCGGCGCGGATTGAAGTTCCCCGGCGCGCTGGGCGCTTGCCCCGGCACTTTGGCGATGCCCAGCTCATCAGAGGTGCGCACGCCGAACGGCATCACGAGGAATGCCGAGAGCACCCAGAACAGCGCCCAGATCGCGATGATCGATGTCCACTTCATCGCTTCACCCCTCCCGCAACATGACCTGAACCACGGGCTTCTTGCCCGACCAGCGCTGCGCCGCGCGCCGCACGGTCAGCCGCACGGTCTCGGATATACCGGCCCGGTCGCGCTTCTTGTCGCCCTTGATCGCGGTCACGGCCTTTTCGACATCGACCTGCGCTTCGGCGATGAACTCGTCCATGTCCTCTTCAAGCGGCAACCCGACTGCGGCAATCTCCACCGCAGACGTCAGCTTGCCCGCCGCCGAAACCGCCAGCGCTGCGACCACCAGGCCGCTTTCCGCCAGCTTACGCCGCTGCCCCATCGCACTGCCATCGGCAGGCGCGATGATGTCGCCATCGAGCACCAGCCGTCCGTTGCGCACTTCCGAGAGCTTCACCGGCCCGTTCGGGGCCAGCCGCACCACATCGCCATTCTTCTGGATGATCGTCCGGGGGATGCCGCTTGCCTTGCCCAGCCGCGCCTGCTCGGCCATGTGGCGCATCTCGCCGTGCACCGGCACAAGCATCTCCGGCCGGATCCAGCTGTAGAGCGCTTCGAGTTCGGGCCGCCCCGGATGGCCGGAAACATGGATCATGCCCTGCCGGTCGGTCAGGATTTCCACACCCTTCGCTGCCAGCTGGTTCTGTACCCGCCCGATGGCAATCTCGTTGCCGGGAATCTGGCGGCTGGAGAAGAGCACCGCGTCGCCCTTCTCGAGCTTTACGGGGTGCGTGTCCGAAGCGATCCGCGCCAGCGCCGCGCGCGCCTCGCCCTGCCCACCAGTGGCGAGCACCATGAGCTGCCCGCGCGGCACGTCCATCGCCGCATCCATGCTCACCGTCTCGGGAAAGTGCTCGAGATAGCCGCTCGCCTGCGCCACCCCGATGATCCGGTCGAGCGAACGCCCCGCCACACAGAGCTTGCGCCCGGTCGCCACGGCCACCTCGCCCAGCGTCTGCAGCCGCGCCACGTTGGAGGCGAAGGTCGTCACCACCACGCGCTTGCCCTTGAGGCCGGCCACCATCTCCATCAGCCCGTCACGCACCGCGCCTTCGGAGCCGGAGGGCTTGGGATTGAACACGTTGGTCGAATCGCAGACCAGCGCCAGCACGCCCTCGTCACCCAGTGCGGTGAGTTCGCCCTCGGTCGCCGGAACGCCGATCAGCGGCTCGTCATCCAGCTTCCAGTCGCCGGTGTGAAACACGCGTCCATGCGGCGTCTCGATCACCAGGGCATTGCCCTCGGCAATCGAGTGCGCCAGCGGCACATAGCGGATGTCGAACGGCCCGAGGCTCAGCGACGAATCGTTGGGAATCGTGTTGAGCGTGACCTGCTTGGAAATCCCCGCCTCAGCGAGCTTCTCCGCCACCAGCCGCGCGGTAAACGGCGTCGCAAAGAGCGGCACGCCGAGGTCCAGAGCAAAATAGGGCACCGCGCCGATATGGTCTTCGTGCGCGTGGGTCAGCACGATTCCGACCAGATCGTCGAGCCGCTCTTCGATGAACGACAGGTCTGCGAACACCAGATCGACGCCCGGATAATAGGGATCGGCAAAAGTCATGCCGAGATCGACCATCAGCCACTTGCCGTTGCAGCCATAGAGATTGACGTTCATGCCGATCTCGCCCGATCCGCCGAGCGCGAGAAACAGCAATTCCTTACCGGGTTTCACAGCATTTCCAGTTCACTAGTGGCGCAGTGGCCAAGGGTTTGCCGCGCGCTTGATTTTCAGCGCGCGGCCACGCGTTCGGCGAGGATGGCGATGCCGTCCAATGTCAGGTCCGTATCCACGTGGTCGAAGATCGAGGTGTGCTGGTCGAACAGCACCGCCAGCCCGCCGGTGGCAACCACCTTGACCGGGCGTCCGATTTCGTTGCGCAAGCGGGATATAAGGCCTTCCATCATCGCCACATAGCCCCAGAACACCCCGATCTGCATCTGATCTTCAGTGTTACGGCCGATAACGCTGCGGTTGTTGCCCTGCGGCGGCGCGATGGCGATGCGCGGCAGCTTGGCCGCCGCCGTTACCAGTGCATCGAGCGACAGGTTGATGCCCGGCGCGATGATCCCGCCCTTATAGGCCCCGCTCGCATCGACTACGTCGAACGTGGTCGCGGTGCCGAAATCGACCACGATCAGGTCGCCCTCATACTTGGCATGCGCTGCTACGGTGTTCACCGCGCGGTCCGCGCCCAGCGAGCGCGGCTGCTCGACATCGGCGACAAAGCCCCACTCCACCGGCGGCTGCCCGGCCACGAGCGGATCGATGCCGAAATACTTCTGCCCCAGCACCTGCAGATTGTGCAGCGCGCGCGGCACCACGGTGGAAATCAGAATCTGCCGGACACGCTCCGGATCGAAGCCCTGCAGCTTCATCAGCTGCAGCAGCCACACCGCATACTCGTCCGCCGTGCGCCGCGGATCGGTGGCCACCCGCCAGCGCGAACGGATTTCGCGCCCATCGAAGAGCGCGAACACGACATTGGTGTTGCCGACGTCAACCGCCAGAAGCATGGCTCTCTCCACTTGCGCCGATAAGCTCGACATCGCCGGCGTGGATGGCACGGACCGAACCGTCCGCCAAGCGCAGAAGGACCGCGCCATCGGGCTCCAGCCCTGCAAAACTGCCGATCACATGGCCCTCTTCGGTGAGGTTTACGCCGAGCAGCGTGCCCTTGGGCAGCGCCCTTGCCAGCCATTCGGCGCGCAGCATGAGCCAGCCGCCGGCATGCCATGTCGTCAGGTCTTCGGCCCAGGTCTCCGCCAGCGCCGAGGCAAACACATCCCGGCTCACCGCAAACCCCAGTGCAGCGAGCGACACCGTCTTGCGGCCCGCCACCTCGGGCGCTTCCGACAGATTGACCCCGATGCCAACAATCACCGCATCGCGCTGCCGCTCCAGCAGGATGCCGCCCAGCTTGGCTTCGCCCACCAGCAGATCATTGGGCCATTTCAGTGAAAGGCCGGAAAGCGCTGGGACGACCGCCTTGAGCGCCCGGTGCACGCTCACTCCCGCCACCAGCGCCAGCGTCTGCGGCAGGGCCTCGCTGTCACGCAAGGCAACCGCAGTCGATCCCATGAAGTTGCCGAGCCCGCCGGTCCACACCCGCCCGGCGCGCCCACGCCCGGAGGTCTGCCGGTCCGCCACCAGCCAGTGGCCTTCCGCCGGAGCCTCACCATTGGCCAGCCGTGCGAGCAAGGCCGAATTGGTCGAGGCGATCTCCGCGACGACCTTGATCAGCGGGTCCGGCACTGCCCGCTCAGCGTGTCATGCGATGTGGAACAATGCGGCCGCGGCATTGCCCGCCAGCACGCCCAGCGGCTTGGTCACCAGCCAGCCCAGCGGCGAAATCGCCACGACGGAGACGAACAGCAGCACGCGCTGCGCCATGTCGCTCTCGCCCGTCACCACATCGGTCGCCTCGTCGAAGTACATCACCTTGACGACCTTGATGTAGTAGAACGCGCCGATCACCGAGGCCGCGATACCGATGGCCGCGAGGCTGAGCAGGTTTGCCTGCACTGCAGCCTGGAACACCACGAACTTGCCCCAGAACCCGAACAGCGGCGGAATGCCCGCGAGGCTGAACATGACTGCCGCCAACGCCAGCGCCAGCATCGGACGGGTCTTGGAAAGCCCAGCCATCGCCGCGATGGATTCAACCGGTGCGCCGTCCGCATCCCGCAGCATCAGCACCGCAACAAAGCCCGCGACCGACATCGCAACGTAGATCGCCAGATAGACCAGCATCGCCGCCGCGCCCGCCTGGTTGGCGCAGGCAAGGCCGATCAGCATGAAGCCGACATTGTTGATCGACGAATAAGCGAGCAGGCGCTTGATGTTGTCCTGCCCGATCGCGCCGAGCGCACCGATCACGATGGAAAGCAGCGCGACGAAGATCACGATCTGCTGCCAAGCCCCCGGCTGCGCGCCAAAGGCGAACAGGCTGACCCGCATCAGCAACGCCAGCGCCGCCACCTTGGGCGCGGTCGCGAAGAAGGTCGTCACCGGGGTCGGCGCGCCTTCATAGACGTCGGGCGTCCACATGTGGAACGGCGCGGCACTGACCTTGAAGGCAAGGCCGGCCAGCACGAACACGATCCCGAAGGTCGCCCCCATCGAAAGCGGCCCGGCTAGCGCGGCGTGAATGCCGGCAAAGCTGGTGCTGCCGGTGAAGCCGTAGGTCAGGCTCACGCCATAAAGCAGGATGCCCGAGGCGAGCGAGCCCAGCACGAAGTACTTGAGGCCCGCTTCGGCCGAACGCTCGTCGCTGCGCAGGAACGCGGCCATGACATAGGCGGCAAGGCTGTTGAGTTCGAGGCCGATATAGAGCGCGAGCATGTCGGTCGCCGAAACCATCATGCCCATGCCCATCGCGGCAAACAGCACCAGCAGCGGGAATTCCGCGCGCATTGCATTGCTGCGCTCGAAGAAGGCGGGCGCGACGATCAGCGTGACCGCAGCACCGGCATAGATCAGCAGCTTGCCGAACGCGGCGAAGGCATCGCCGCTGAACTGGCCGTTCCATGCAACGACGCCGGGGCCCATCGCGGCCTGGCACAGCGCCGGTACGGTCAGCACCGCGCAGACGGTGAGGACGGCCACCGCCGCGATCGAAATCACGCGGCTGGCCTTGTCACCGCCCCATGCAGCGGCCAGCAGCAGGATCAGGCCGGAGATGCTGAGGACCTCCTCGGTCCCGGTGATCGCCAGCGAACGGAGCAGTTCCATCAGCGTGCTCCCTCATGCTGGGCTTCGGCCCCGTGGGATCCTGAGCCGTGTTCCATTGCATCCCCATGTTCATGTGTCGACGTGACCGGCGGAACAGCCGCCAGCTGCACATCGGCGTCGCCCTTGGGCCGCGCCTGTGCCAGTCGTGCTTCAAGGCCTGCGATATCCTTGCGCATCGGCGCGAGGAAAGTTTCCGGATAGACGCCCATCCACAGCACGGCGGCGGCCAGTGGCACCATCATCGCCCATTCGCGCGCATCAAGATCGGACATCGCCGCCGCGTCCTCGTTCTTCTGCAGGCCGAATATCACGCGGCGATAGAGATAGAGCATGTAGGCCGCGCCAAGGATGATACCGGTGGTGCACACCAGCGCCACCCAGCTCGATTGCGCATAGATGCCCAGCAGCGAAAGGAACTCGCCGACGAAGCCGCTCGTGCCCGGCAGGCCGACCGAGGCCATCGTGAACAGCATGAAGAACAGCGCATAAGCCGGCATGTTGATCGCAAGGCCGCCGTAGCGGTCGATCTCACGCGTGTGCAGCCGGTCGTAGATCACGCCCACGGCAAGGAACAGCGCGCCCGACACGATGCCGTGGCTCAGCATCACGATCATCGAGCCTTCGAGCCCCTGCCGGTTGAACGCAAACAGCCCCACCGTCACGATCGCCATGTGTGCGACCGAGGAATAGGCGATAAGCTTCTTCATGTCGTGCTGCACCAGCGCGATCAGCGAGGTGATGACGACCGCCGCCATCGAAAGCCCGTAGATCAGCGGGGCAAACTGCGCCGAGGCCTCGGGGAACATCGGCAGCGAGAAGCGGATGAAGCCGTAGCCGCCCATCTTGAGCAGCACGCCTGCGAGGATCACCGAACCTGCGGTCGGCGCCTGCACGTGCGCATCAGGCAGCCAGGTGTGCGTCGGCCACATCGGCATCTTCACCGCAAAGCTCGCGAAGAACGCCAGCCACAGCCAGGTCTGCGCCTTTACCGGGAAGCTGTAGGCCATCAGGGTCGGGATGTCGCTCGTGCCCGCCTCGTTCACCATCCACATCATCGCGATCAGCATCAGCACCGAACCGAGCAACGTGTAGAGGAAGAACTTGTAGCTGGCGTAGATGCGGTCCGCCCCGCCCCAGATGCCGATGATGAGGTACATCGGGATCAGGCCGGCCTCGAACATGATGTAGAACAGGAACAGGTCCTGCGCGGTGAAGACGCCGATCATCAGCGTCTCCATGATCAGGAAGTTGGCGTAGTACTCGCCCGCGCGCTTCTCGATCGCGTTCCAGCTCGCGCCGATGCAGATCGGCATGAGGAACACGGTCAGCGCGATCAGCAGCAGTGCGATCCCGTCGATACCCAGCTTCCATTCGAAGCCGGCAAACACCGAGGCATGTTCCTGGAACTGCCACTGCGGCCCGCCGATCTGGTACTGCGACCACAGCACCGCGCCGAGCACGAGATCGACCAGCGTCACCGCCAGCGCGATCGCGCGCGCAGCATCGCGCCCCGCCATCAGGCAGGCCACCGCGCCGACCAGCGGCACGAGAAGCATCAGGCTGAGAATGGGAAAGCCGCTCATTTCGCAATCACCCAGCTGACCGCGCCGACAAGGCCGACGAGCATGACCAGCGCATAGCTGTTGAGGTATCCGGACTGCAGCCGAACTGCGATCCGGCTGCTGCGGGCGACCAGCGCCGCCGCGCCATTGGGGCCGAAGCGGTCGATGATGCCGATGTCACCCTGCTTCCAGAACACCCGACCGAGCGCCATTGCAGGCTTCACGAACACCGCGTTGTAGAGCTCGTCGAAGTACCACTTGTTGAGCACGAACCGGTAGAGCGGCCCGATCTGGGCAGTGAACGCCGCCGGGAAGCCGGGGTTCGCGATATAGGCGAAGTACGCGATTGCAACGCCGGTCACCATCACGCCGAACGGAGCCCACTTCACCCACTCCGGCACGCCGTGCATCGCGTGGATCAGGTGCTCGCTGAAGGCGACGCTGCTCTTCCAGAATTCGCCGCTGCCTTCGCTGATGAACGCACCGTGGAACACAAAGCCCGCCAGCACCGCGCCGACCGACAGCAGCGCCAGCGGCACCAGCATCGAAAACGGGCTCTCGTGCGGGTGATAGCCCGCAGTGCCATCATGGCTGTGCGCATGCCCATGGTCGTGGCCATGATCGTCATGCCCGTGGTCGTGCGCATCATGCCCATGAGAATCGTGAACAGCGTGCTGGATATGCTCGGATTGCTCCCAGCGCGGCTTGCCCCAGAAGGTCAGGAACATCAGCCGCCACGAATAGAAGCTCGTCATCAGCGCAGCGATGATGCCGCACCAGAAGCCGAAGTGGCCCGCGCCCGTCCCGCTGGCATAAGCCGCCTCGAGGATCGAATCCTTGGAATAGAACCCTGCGAAACCGAACACGTCGACAATGCCGACACCAGTGATGGCCAGCGTGCCCATCATCATCGCCCAGAAGGTAAGCGGGATATGCTTCCTGAGGCCGCCATAGAAGCGCATGTCCTGCTCGTGGTGCATCGCATGGATGACAGAGCCCGCGCCAAGGAACAGCAGCGCCTTGAAGAAGGCGTGCGTGAACAAGTGGAACATCGCCGCACCCGGCGCGCCGACGCCCGCCGCCACGAACATGTAGCCGAGCTGCGAGCAGGTCGAATAGGCGATCACCCGCTTGATGTCCCACTGCGTCGTGCCGATGGTTGCGGCAAAGAAGCAGGTGGCAGCGCCGACATAGGTCACCACCGTCATCGCGGTTTCGCTCGTCTGGAACATCGGCGAAAGGCGGCAGACCATGAACACGCCCGCGGTCACCATGGTCGCCGCGTGGATCAGCGCCGAAACCGGGGTCGGGCCTTCCATCGCGTCCGGCAGCCAGGTGTGCAGGCCCAGCTGCGCCGATTTGCCCATCGCGCCGATGAACAGGAGAATGCACAGCACCGTCATCATATCGAGCCGGTAGCCGAGGAATCCGATTGTCGAGCCCGCCATGCCCGGCGCCGCCGCCAGAATCGCCGGGATCGAAACGGTGCCGAACACCAGAAACGTGCCGAAAATGCCCATCATGAAGCCAAGGTCACCCACGCGGTTGACCACGAAGGCCTTCATTGCGGCAGCATTGGCCGAGGGCTTGCGGAACCAGAACCCGATCAGCAGGTACGAGGCAAGGCCCACCCCTTCCCAGCCGAAGAACATCTGCACGAGGTTGTCGGCCGTCACCAGCATCAGCATCGCGAAGGTGAACAGCGAGAGGTAGGCGAAGAACCGCGGCTGATCCGGGTCCTCGTCCATGTAGCCCCAAGAGTACAGGTGGACGAGCGCTGAGACGCTGGTGATAACCACCAGCATGATCGCGGTCAGCGTATCGACGCGCAGCGCCCACTGAAAGTCGAGATCGCCCGAACGCACCCATTGCAGCACCGGCACCACCGAGGCTTCGGCGCTGCCACTCAGGAACGAAAGGAAGATCGGCCACGACAGCGCGCACGAGGTGAACAACGCCCCCGTCGTCACGAGCTTGGCCGGCACCTTGCCGATCAGCCGAGCGCCCAGTCCTGCGACCAGCGCCGCCAGCAGCGGCAGGAACACGATAATCTGGATCGGATGCACGGTGGTCTACCCCTTCATCCGGTTGACGTCGTCCACGGCAATCGTGCCGCGCCCACGGAAGTAGATGACGAGAATGGCGAGCCCGATGGCCGCCTCGCCCGCCGCCACGGTCAGCACGAACATCGCGAAGATCTGGCCGACAAGGTCGTGGAGGAATGCACTGAACGCAACGAAGTTGATGTTCACCGCCAGCAGGATCAGCTCGATCGCCATGAGGATGACGATCACGTTCTTGCGGTTGAGGAAGATCCCCAGCACGCCGAGCACGAACAGGATCGAGCTCACCACGACATAGTGTTCAATGCCAATCACGCGCGCAGCTCCATATTCCGCTCGCCCTGAGCTTGTCGAAGGGTCACAGCGTCACCCCCTGGCCCACGGCGGGCTTCACATTCACGGTCGCCTCTTCCGGACGCCGCGCGACCTGCCGGCCCACGTTCTGCCCGCGCGTATCGCTGCGCTGGCGGTGCGTCAGCACGATCGCGCCGATCATCGCGACGAGCAGGACGATGCCCGCCGCCTCGAACAGGAACAGATAGCGCGTGTAGAGCAGCGCACCGATGGCAGCCGTGTTCGAAAGCCCCTCCGGCGTCGCCGAAGCCCCGTTCGCGACGCCCAGTTGCAGCGCGCCGGTCTTCCAGGCGCCCACGCCCAGCACCAGTTCGCACAGCAGCACAGCGGCGATCATCAACCCCAGCGGCGCATTCTTGATGAAGCCTGCGCGCATTTCCGAAAAGTCGATGTCGAGCATCATGACCACGAACAGGAACAGCACCGCGACCGCGCCGACGTAGACGATGACGAGCAGCATCGCGATGAATTCCGCGCCCACCAGCACCATCAGCCCCGCCGCGTTGAAGAACGCGAGGATCAGCCACAGCACCGAATGGACCGGATTGCGGGCAAGGATCGTGATCGCGCCGGAGGCAATCACGAGGCTCGCGAAGAGATAAAAAGCGAACACCTGCATCATGTTGCGCGGCCCCTAGCGGTACGGTGCATCGGCTTCAAGGTTCGCGGCGAGCGCCCGCTCCCACTTGTCCCCGTTGGCAAGCAGCTTGGCCTTGTCGTACAAGAGCTCCTCACGCGTTTCGGTGGCGTATTCGAAGTTCGGCCCCTCGACGATGGCATCGACCGGGCAGGCTTCCTGGCAGAAGCCGCAGAAGATGCACTTGGTCATGTCGATGTCATAGCGCGTGGTGCGGCGGCTGCCGTCCCCCCCTGATTCTAGGCCGCGCGGTTCGGCCTCGATCGTGATCGCCTGCGCCGGGCACACCGCCTCGCACAGCTTGCACGCGATGCAGCGCTCTTCGCCATTGGGATAACGGCGCAGCGCATGTTCGCCGCGAAAGCGCGGGGAAAGCGGGTTCTTCTCGAACGGGTAGTTGATCGTCGCCTTGGGCTTGAAGAGGTACTTCAAGGTCAGCCAGTGCGCCTTGACGAACTCCCACAGCGTGAAGCTCTTGATGATCTGCGAGACGGTCATTTCTTGGCGTCCAGTTCATTGCAGGTCGGCAGGCCGGGAAGTCGCTCATTTGAACAGAGCTTGGCTTCGTATGTCCTGCCCGAGACCATTCCAGCTTCGTGCATGGGACCGTACCTGGTCACCATCAGGACCCCACTGATCGCGAACACGAAGAACAGCGAGAGCGGCAGGAAGATCTTCCAGCCCAGCCGCATCAGCTGGTCATAGCGGTAGCGTGGCACCGTCGCCTTGACCCAGCTGAAGATGAAGAAGAAAAACAGGATCTTGAGCAGCAGCCAGACGAGGCCCGGCACCAGATACAGCACCGGAATATCCAGCGGCGGCAGCCAGCCGCCCCAGAACAGCGTGGCGTTGAGCGCGCACATCAAGAGCACGTTGGCATATTCGCCCAGCCAGTATAGCGCGAACGCCATCGACGAGTATTCGGTCTGATAGCCCGCCACGAGCTCGCTTTCCGCCTCGGTCAGATCGAACGGCGCGCGCGCGGTTTCGGCCATGCCGGAGATCAGGAACATCACCCAGACCGGGAACAGCAACGGGTTCGCCACGAAACCGTTGATGATCCAGACGTGGTCCTTTTGCGCCTTGACGATCTCGTTCAGATTGAACGAACCCGCCCACAGCACCACGCAAATCAGGATGAAGCCGATCGAGACTTCATAGGAAATCATCTGAGCCGAGGCGCGCATCGCGCTGAAAAACGGGTACTTTGAGTTCGACGACCAGCCCGCGATCACCACCCCGTAAACCCCCAGCGACGAGATCGCGAGGACATAGAGCAGCCCGACATTGATATCCGCCAGCACCGCGCCCGAATTGAACGGGATCACCGCCCAGGCCATCAGCGCCACGGTAAACGTGATGATCGGCGCGATCAGGAACAGGCCCTTGTTCGCAGCCGAGGGGATGATGGTTTCCTGCAGGAACACCTTGAGCCCGTCCGCAAACGACTGGAGGATGCCGAATGGCCCCACCACGTTCGGCCCGCGCCGCAGCGCCATCGAGGCCCATATCTTGCGGTCGGCATAGATCACCAGCGCCACCGCCAGCATCACCGGCAAGGCGATCAGCAGGATTTCGAGGACCGTGGAAAGGCCCCAGGCGGCTTCAAAGGAAAGCCCGAGATTCTGGAAAAACGGGATCATTCCGCGGCCTCCGCAAAGCTTTCGCCATGCAGCAGTTCTGCCGAACAGCGCTGCAAGGTCGGGCTCGAACGCGCGATGGCATTCGTCAGATAGTGGTCCTTGATCGGGTAACCCGCGATCACGCCCTCGGCCTTCGCGCCCTTCGGAGCCGCAGGCAGCGCGCCGTAATCGGCAAGACCTTCCGAACCCAGCGCCGGCACTTCGGCAGTCATCGCCGCGCGCAGCTGCTCGAAGCTGTCGAAGCCCACCGCAACGCCCAGCGCATCGGCCATGGCGCGCAGGATCGTCCAGTCCTCGCGCGCGTCCCCGGGCGCATAGACCGCGCGTTCGGAATACTGCACCCGGCCTTCGGTGTTGACGTAAGTGCCGTCCTTTTCGGTGAAGGCCGCCGCAGGCAGGATCACATCCGCCGCATGCGCGGCCTTGTCACCATGATGGCCGATATGCACGATCATCGAGCCAGCAAACTTGGTGTAATCCACCTCGTCCGCCCCAAGCGAGATCACCATCTTCGGCTTCGCGGCGACCAGATCACCCAGCCCGCCAGCCTGCGCATAGCCCAGCATCAGCCCGCCCATGCGGCTCGCCGCCATGTGCAGCACGTTGAAGCCGTTCCATTCCTCGGTCACCAGCTTGAACCGCTCGGCAAACGCCAGACCTGCTTCGAGCGCGCCCTTGGCCAGGCCAGCGCCGCCGATGATGATCGCAGGCTTCTTCGCCCCTTCAAAGGCGGCGACAACTTCGGCGGGCACATCATTGAGAATGGCCGAATCTTCGCCAAGGAACATCGCCGGATACGTCGGCTCCCAAGCAGGGCCGATGATAAACACCTTCGCGCCCTTCTTCGCCGCCTTGCGGAGCCGCGTGTTCACCAGCGGCGCTTCATCGCGCACATGGCTGCCAACGATCAGGATTGCGTCGGCTTCCTCGATACCGTTCAGCGTCGAGTTGAAGGCCACGGCGGCCATGTTGCTCGCGGTATAGGCCAGCCCCGTCTGGCGGCCTTCGAGCAAGCTCGAACCCAGCGCGCGCGCCAGTGCCTTCGCCGCAAACATCGTCTCGCAATCGACCTGATCGCCCGCAATCACCGCGACCGAAGCGCCGGGATTGATCTTGGCCACCGCGTCGAATGCCTCGGCCCAGCTCGCCGCCGTCAGCTTGCCATCCTTGCGCAGCCACGGCTTGTCCAGACGGCGCCGCGTCAGGCCATCGACCACATAGCGTGCGCGGTCAGACAGCCACTCTTCGTTCACATCATCGTTCACACGCGGCAGGATGCGCAGCACTTCGCGGCCCCGGCTGTCGATGCGGATGTTGGAGCCGACCGCGTCGGACACGTCGATGCCCAGCGTCTTCTTCAGCTCCCACGGACGCGCCTCGAACGCATAGGGCTTCGAAGTCAGCGCACCCACCGGGCACAAGTCGATCACATTGGCCGAAAGCTCGTGCTTCGCCGCACCTTCAAGGTACGTCGAAATCTGCATCCCCTCGCCGCGATAAAGCGCGCCGATCTCGTCCACGCCCGCGATCTCTTCGGAGAAACGCACGCAGCGGGTGCAATGGATGCACCGCGTCATCGTCGTCTTGATCAGCGGGCCCATGTACTTGTCGGTCACCGCGCGCTTGTTCTCGTCATAGCGCGACTTGCCCCGGCCATAGGCGACCGATTGGTCCTGCAGGTCGCATTCGCCGCCCTGATCGCAGATCGGGCAATCGAGCGGGTGGTTGATGAGGAGAAACTCCATCACCCCTTCGCGCGCCTTCTTGACCATCTCGCTATCGGTGCGGATTTCCTGGCCTTCAGAGGCCGGCAGCGCACACGAAGCCTGCGGCTTGGGCGGCCCAGGCTTCACTTCAACGAGGCACATGCGGCAGTTGCCGGCGATGGACAACCGCTCGTGATAGCAGAAGCGGGGGATTTCCTTGCCGGCGAGCTCGCACGCCTGCAGCACCGTCGCGCCTGCGGGGACTTCGAGCTCTACGCCGTCTACCTTGAGCTTAGGCATTGCGGAGCCCCCTCAGATTGTTCGAATTGAGCGGCCTGTTCATCACTTCTGACCCTGTTTCGAAAGCGGATCCGACACGCGGAGCCGATAAAGCACCTCGACCAAGGCGTTGCGCAAAATGTTCCTTGAGAAGGCCAAGGTCTGGCCCTTTGGAAGGCAAGCCGAGAGATTTGGAGCAAGCGCACCGAAAGCCGAGTTTTCCTGACCTGATCCGACCACGCTGACGGCAAGAGTGTGGACACCCAAAGGACTTGCCCGCACTACACAGTCAGAAAATTGACGCAAACCAATAGCTTGCAGGTCCTTTTCCTGAGTACTGTCCGAACCGGCCGTGTAATCTGGTGAGGCACGGTCAGCAACGCTGTCTACGGATTTGAACGCGAATTCCTGGCGATAGAGTGCTTGGTAAGCGGCGCCCCGAAACGCGCTTTCGCTGAATTGGAGGCTACCGTTGTCGATACAATCGCTCACAGACAACCGAGCCGCCCGCTTGTTTGCCTCCGCGCTACCCGGGAATGTTCCAAGGTAGAACATGACCCCACCGCGATTGCGCTTGAGCAAACAGATTGCATACGCCGCCATCGTCTTGCGCGCAGCCGCCTGACCTGCCTTTTCGCCAAGCTGTGCGGGCTCCGGGCGGACAAGGCTTCCCGTATCCTGCGCCATAGCTGCGCCGGCAAGGCCGCAAAGCATGCCTCCCCCGATCGGCAGTGAGGCAACAAGATGATGGGCAAGCCTCACTCCGCGGCCTCCCGCTGATTCTCCGCAATCCGGCGTTCGATCTCGGGCCGAAAGTGCTTGATCAGGCCCTGGATCGGCCAAGCCGCCGCGTCGCCGAGCGCGCAGATCGTGTGGCCTTCGACCTGCTTGGTCACCTGCTGCAGCATGTCGATTTCCTCGACCGCCGCATCGCCGGTGCGCAGGCGTTCCATCACGCGCCACATCCAGCCAGTGCCCTCACGGCACGGGGTGCATTGGCCGCAGCTCTCATGCTTGTAGAAGTACGAAAGGCGGGCAATCGCGCGGACGATATCGGTGGACTTGTCCATCACGATAACCGCCGCCGTGCCGAGGCCCGAACCGACGGCCTTCAGCCCGTCGAAATCCATCGGCGCGTCCCAGATTTCCGCTGCCGGCACCAGCGGCACCGAAGACCCGCCGGGGATCACCGCGAGCAGATTGTCGCGCCCGCCGCGAATGCCGCCGCAGTGCTTCTCGATCAGCTCGCTGAACGGGATGCTCATCGCTTCCTCAACCACGCAGGGCTTGTTCACGTGCCCGCTGATCTGGAAGAGCTTGGTGCCCTTGTTGTTGTCGCGCCCAAAGCTCGAAAACCATGCCGCCCCGCGCCGCAGGATCGTCGGCGCAACCGCGATGCTCTCGACATTGTTCACCGTGGTCGGGCAGCCATAGAGCCCAGCGCCTGCCGGGAATGGCGGCTTGAGCCGCGGCTGGCCCTTCTTGCCCTCGAGGCTCTCGATCATCGCGGTCTCTTCGCCGCAAATGTAGGCGCCCGCGCCGCGGTGGACGAAGACATCGAAGTCATAGCCCGAACCGCAGGCGTTCTTGCCGAGCAGCCCCGCCTCATAGGCTTCGGCAACCGCGGCAAACAGCGTCTCGGCCTCGCGAATGTACTCGCCGCGAATGTAGATATAGGCGGCCCGCGCGCGCATCGCATAGCCCGCTACCAGCGCACCTTCGATCAGCTTGTGCGGAGCGTGGCGGATGATCTCGCGGTCCTTGCACGAACCGGGTTCGGATTCGTCGGCATTGATGACGAGGAAGCTCGGACGGCCGTCCTTGCTCTCCTTGGGCATGAACGACCACTTCATACCGGTCGGGAAGCCCGCACCACCGCGACCGCGCAGGCCCGAATCCTTGATTTCCTGAATGATCGCGTCCTGCCCACGCTCCATCAGGGCCTTGGTGTTGTCCCAGTCCCCGCGCGCCTGCGCCGCCTTCAGGTTCCACGGCTGGTAGCCATAGAGATTGGTGAAAATGCGGTCCTTGTCAGCGAGCATTGTCCGCTCCGTTGTTCTTCGGCGCATCGCCGCGCGTCGCGAAGGCGATCATCACTGCGGCAATCGCAATCGCCCAACCGCCCAGCGAACCATCGCGCGCCAGATCGAGCATTCCCAGTCCCATCAGCACCGCACCCACGGCAATCAGGATCTGCTTGAGGGCCATCACCATTCCCCCCGGTAATCGTGGTTCGCACCGACCATGGCGGTGAGCGTCGTCGGCCCGCCGATGGGCTCAACCGTGTGTCGGCCCGGCGCCTGCGTGCCCGTCTTGGGCTGCTTGCCCGCCGCGAGCTCATCGAGGATGCGCGTCATGTCCGCCGCGGTAAGGTCTTCGTAGTTGTCGTCGTTGATCTGGACCATCGGCGCGGAGGCGCAGTTGCCCATGCATTCCACTTCGGTCAGCGTGAACACGCCGTCGTCCGTCGTGTGGCCCTTCTTGAGCCCCTTCGCCTTGCACGCCGCCATGATGTCGTCCGAGCCGCGCAGCATGCACGGCGTCGTCCCGCAGACCTGCACGTGGAACCGGCCGATGGGGGCAATGTTGTACATCGTGTAGAACGTCGCGACTTCGACCACGCGGATGATCGGCATGTCGAGCTCTTTGGCCACGTATTCCATCACCGGAATCGGCAACCAGCCTTGCGTATTCTCTTCGGCGCCAACCTGGCGCTGCGCGAGATCGAGCAGCGGCATCACCGCCGAGCGCTGCCGCCCAGCCGGATAGCGCGCGATGATTTCCTTGGCCTTTTCAGCGTTTTCCGCCGTCCAGGCAAAGCTGCCCCAACGCGCCCTGAGCTCGGGGGTATCGGGTTCGATATGACGGTCAGCCATCAGCGAATGAACTCCACGCGGGCGCACTTGTCGCCCTCGAAACTGTAGATCGTGAGCACCTCGAACGGCTCCGCCGCCGCCGAACGCCGCACCAGTTCATGCAGCACGACGTATTCGCCCAGCTCGTAGGCCTTGACGATCTCGGCGCGGTTCTCGGGGAACTCTGCGAACATCTTCCTGAGACCTTCGCGCGTGCCTTCCTTGCCTTCGCGCACCACCGTGCCGCGATAGCCCGCCTCGCAGGCATCGTCGGTCATGTAGGACACGTAAAGGTCCGCATCTTGCGCGTTGTAGGCCTCGATCATGGCCGTTGCGGTGGCGAGCTTGCTGTAGCCGGCCATTATGAATTTTCCTCATTACGGCGCGATATGGCAACGAACTGCGAGACGCCAATCCATGCTGGAATAGCTGCAACAGCGAGCATTACAGCATAAGCCACCGGCGCGGGTATGAGAGTAAAGAACAATGCAATAAAGAGGACGTATTGGCTCCCGAACGGCAGCCAAGCAGCTAACAAAAGCAGTAAAACGCCAGCGATTGCTCGCATCCAAATTTCGGACGCCTTCACCGGTCGCACTCCCCGAACACCACGTCGATCGCGCCCAGAATGGCGGTCGCATCGGGCAGCATGTGGCCCTTCGACATGAAGTCCATTGCCTGCAGATGGCTGAACGCGGTCGGGCGGATCTTGCAGCGATAGGGCTTGTTGGTCCCGTCGCTCACCAGATAGACGCCGAACTCGCCCTTGGGGCTTTCGGTCGCGACATAGACTTCGCCCGCCGGCACGTGGAAGCCTTCGGTGTAGAGCTTGAAGTGATGGATCAGCGCCTCCATCGATTGCTTCATCTCGCCGCGCTTGGGCGGCACGACCTTGCGGTCGCTGCTCGAAACCGGGCCTTCGGGCATTTCGGCCAGGCACTGCTTCATGATGCGCGCAGACTGGCGCACTTCTTCCACGCGGACCATGAACCGGTCGTAGCAATCCGAGCGCGTGCCCACCGGAATCTCGAAATCCATGCGGTCATAGACGTCGTAGGGCTGGCTCTTGCGCAGGTCCCACGGAATGCCCGCAGCGCGGATCATCGGGCCAGAGAAGCCCCAGGCAATCGCGTCTTCGCGGCTCACCACCGCGATATCGACGTTGCGCTGCTTGAAGATGCGGTTGTCGACGACGAGGCTCATCGCGTCTTCGAAGATCTGCGGCAACCGCGTATCCAGCCAATCGGCAATGTCGGTCAGCAGCTTGAGCGGCACATCCTGATGCACGCCGCCGGGGCGGAACCACGCCGCATGCATGCGCGCGCCCGATGCGCGTTCGAAGAAGTTGAGGCAATCCTCGCGGATCTCGAACAGCCACAGGTTCGGCGTCATCGCGCCGACGTCCATGACGTGGCTGCCGAGGTTCAGCATGTGGTTGCAGATGCGCGTCAGCTCGGCGAACAAGACGCGCAGATACTGGGCGCGCAGCGGCACTTCGATGTTGAGCAGCTTTTCTACCGCGAGCACATACGTGTGCTCCATCGCCAGCGGCGAGCAGTAGTCCAGCCGGTCGAAGTAGGGCAGCGCCTGAAGGTAAGTCTTGTGCTCGATCAGCTTTTCGGTGCCGCGGTGGAGCAGGCCGACATGCGGATCGATCCGCTCGATGATCTCGCCGTCCAGCTCCATCACCATGCGCAGCACGCCGTGGGCCGCCGGGTGCTGCGGGCCGAAGTTGATCGTGTAATTGCTGATGACCTCGTCGCCGGTGGTGGGCGACTGTTCCAGTTGCAGGCTCATGGCTTTGCCCCCTCACCGGCCTTTTCATCGCCCGGCAGCACATAGTCGGCGCCTTCCCACGGGCTCATGAAATCGAACTGCCGCAGGTCCTGCGCGAGTTCGACCTTCTCGTAGACCACGCGTTTGTCTTCTTCCGAATAACGCAGCTCGACATAGCCGGTCAGCGGGAAGTCCTTGCGGAACGGGTGGCCCTGGAAGCCGTAGTCGGTGAGAATGCGGCGCAGGTCCGGGTGCCCGGCGAAGAGCACGCCGTACATGTCGTAGACTTCGCGCTCATACCAGCCTGCGTTGGGCCAGAGCACCGTCGCGGTCGGCACCGGGGTCGCCTCGTCGGTGGAAACCTTGACGATCAGGCGGTGGTTCTTCGTCAGCGAAAGCAGGCAATAGACCACCTCGAACCGCTCGGCATGCGAGGGGTAGTCCACCCCGGCAATGTCCATCAGCTGCTGGTAGTGGTGCTCATCGCGAAGGGCCCGCAGCACGTCGATGATCCGCTCGCGCACGACATGGATCACGATCTCGCCATGCTGCTCGCGCGCGGAGATGACATCTGCGCCAAGCGCGCCGCTCAGCGTTTCGAGCACGCCGTCGAACGGCGCGTAGCGGGGGGCGGAATGAAGCACGGTCATTTCGGCAATCCCCTCAACGCTCGATCGTACCGGCGCGGCGGATTTTCCGCTGCAGCTGCATCACGCCATACAGCAGCGCCTCGGCGGTCGGCGGGCAGCCCGGCACGTAGATATCGACGGGCACGATCCGATCGCACCCGCGCACCACCGAATAGCTGTAGTGATAATAGCCGCCGCCATTGGCGCAGCTGCCCATCGAGATGACGTATTTGGGGTCCGACATCTGGTCGTAGACCTTGCGCAGCGCCGGGGCCATCTTGTTGCACAGCGTGCCGGCCACGATCATCACGTCCGACTGGCGCGGAGAGGCGCGCGGGGCCACGCCGAAGCGCTCCATGTCGTAACGGGGCATGTTCACGTGGATCATCTCGACCGCGCAGCAGGCAAGCCCGAAGGTCATCCACCACAGCGAGCCGGTGCGCGCCCACTGGAAAAGTTCCTCGGTCGAGGTGACGAGGAAGCCCTTGTCCGAAACTTCGGCATTCAGGCTGTCAAAGAAGGCGGCATCGGGCGCGGACGGAAGGTCTGCAGCCGTTGCCGGGATGATCGATGAGGACGTCATGTTGCTCATTCCCAATCCAGCGCGCCCTTCTTCCAGGCATAGATGAAGCCGATGATCAGCTCGAACAGGAACACTATCATCGTGCCCCAGCCGGCCCAGCCGCTTTCCTTGAGGCTCACCGCCCAGGGAAACAGGAACGCCGCTTCAAGGTCGAAGATGATGAACAGGATCGCCACGAGGTAGAAGCGCACATCGAACTGGCTGCGCGGATCCTCGAACGCGGGAAAGCCGCATTCATACTCGCTGAGCTTCTCGGCATTGGGGTTGTGAGCCCCGGTCAGCCGCGAAACGCCCATCGGCAGGAACACGAACACGCAGGAAAGCGCGAGTGCGATGCCGAGGAAAATGAGGATCGGCAGATATTGCGCGAGGTAAGGCAGTTGCTCGGCCAAAGGATTGACTCGCCTGTTTCTATGTCGCCCCGCGCCCTAGTCCCGGGCGTGGCCTTGTGCAAGTGCGGCATCGCCCGATGAGGCTCAAAATCCAAGCTTTTGTCTGTGGATGACCCTGCTTCACGCCGTTTTCTGCGCCCGATGGCACTGCATACGAATGATCAGGAAGTGATACCGATTTGCAATATCACATCCCCTGCCACAAGAACACCGGCCACGCCGCCAGCGCCAGCAGGGTGCCGAGCGGCAGCATCGTATCGCGCGTGATGCGCTGCCCTGCGGCGCGTAGCACGGCGGCAACCGCCAGTCCGCCAAGGCTCGCCACCAACAGCGTGTGGATTACCCCCAGCGGCCCCAGCCAGAGCCCGATTGCGCCCAGCAGCGGCGGGTCGCCGCCCCCCAGCCCCTCCTGTCCGCGCCAGGCGAGATAGCCCTGCCCTAGCAGCCACAGCACCGCGAAGCCGAAGACTCCGCCCACCATGGACTGGACAACGGCCATCACATCCTCGGACCAATAGCCCATAACCAGTGCGAACAGCGCGCCGCTGGCCCCCAGTAGCGCCGAAAGCTGGCGCGGCAGCCACATATGACGCAGGTCCAGCATCGCGAGCAGCAGCAGCTGCCAGCCGAGCACCATCGCCCAGATCGGAAAGGTGCTCAGCATCACGGCCATCGCGCCGATTGCCGCCCCGCCCAGCTCCGCCGCAAGCTGCCAGCGATCGATCGCAGAGCCGCACTCGCGGCACTTGCCGCCCTGGATCACCCACGACAGGATCGGCACGAGCTCGAACGGCTCCAGTTCCTTGTCGCAGGTATCGCAGGTCGAACGCGCCATGACCAGCGGCCGCCCATCCGGCATCCGGATGAGGACCACGCCCAGAAAGCTGCCGATCGCCGCGCCCAGCACCATCGCGCCAAGAATGAACACGATCAGCATGCAGCCCGCCCTCGCATAGCTTTTGCGCCCCTTCGCGAATTGAAATCGTCTCGCCCGGGGTCTACATCAACCGTAACCCCGGGGCCTGGCGCGGTCCCTTAGCACAGGAATGGTTTCCATGGTCCAACTCTCCCCCGCGTTCTCGAGCGCCGATCCCGTCGTCATTCTGTCCTTCGCGCGCACCCCGATGGGCGCGATGCAGGGATCGCTGGCCGATGTCCCCGCCACCCAGCTCGGCGCCACGGCGGTCAAGGCTGCGGTCGAGCGTGCCGGAATCTCGGGCGACAAGGTTGAGCGGCTCTACATGGGCTGCGTGCTCCCCGCCGGCCTCGGCCAGGCCCCCGCGCGTCAGGCCGCGATCCACGCCGGGCTCCCCACTTCGGTGCAGGCGACCACGGTCAACAAAGTCTGCGGTTCGGGCATGCAGGCGCTGATCATGGGGGCGGAAGCGCTGGCTTCGGGTTCCATCGACATGGTCGTCGCGGGCGGCATGGAAAGCATGACGAACGCGCCCTACCTCCTCAAGAAGCACCGCTCGGGCGCGCGCATCGGCCATGATACGGCTTATGACCACATGTTCCTCGATGGCCTTGAAGACGCCTACGAGCCCGGCCGCGCCATGGGCACCTTCGCGCAGGACACCGCCAACGAATACCAGCTCACCCGCGAACAGCAGGATGCCTACGCCATCGAATCGCTGCGCCGCGCGCAGACCGCGATTGCCGAAGGTGCCTTTGTCGCCGAGATCGCGCCGGTCACGGTCAAGTCGCGCAGCGGCGAAACCGTGGTCGATACCGACGAGGCCCCCGGCAAGGGCAAGCCGGACAAGATCCCCGCTCTGAAGCCCGCCTTCGCCAAGGATGGCACGATCACCGCCGCCACGTCCTCCTCGATCTCGGACGGCGCTGCCGCGCTGGTGCTGACGCGTGAAAGCGTTGCCGCCGCCGATGGCCTCACCCCCATCGCCCGCGTCGTGGCGATGGCCGCGCACGCCCAGGCGCCCAAGGACTTCACCACCGCCCCAGTCGGCGCGATCACCAAGCTGCTCGACAAGGCCGGCTGGAGCGTCGCGGATGTCGATCTGTTCGAAGTGAACGAGGCGTTCGCCTGCGTTGCGATGTTCGCGATGCACGATCTCGGTATCAGCCACGAGAAGATCAACGTCCACGGCGGCGCCACCGCGCTCGGCCACCCCATCGGCGCTTCGGGCGCACGCATCGTCACCACGCTGATCGGTGCGCTCCAGCGCCACGGCAAGAAGCGCGGTGTCGCCAGCCTCTGCATCGGCGGCGGCGAAGCGACCGCAGTCGCGATCGAGCTGGTCTAAGCGGGAATCCTTAGGGGGCCTGCCTTGGCGGGTCCCCTTACTCGGCGCCCCCCCCCTACTCGGCGCCCCCCCTACTCGGCGCCCCCCTACTCGGCGCCCCCCTACTCGGCACCCCAAGCCGCGGCCTTGGCCACGTAGCCGCGCCGGCCATCGATATCGAACTTGCACCAGACCGGCCCGCAATCGCCGAGCTTGCCCGTAACGCCGGGCTCCACGCGCCACAGCAGTCGGCCGCTTCCATCCGAGTTCTCGCGGATTTCCGCCACCGTGCCTTTCACCGTCGCGGTGCGCGTGCGGGTCAGGAACTGGGCCAGCATCCAGCCCCGCGCACCGTCGATATCCTCGACCAGCCGCCAGCCGCCGATCGCGCGCAGCACCTTCATCGGCAGCCCTGCGCGCACATAGACCCAGCTGATGCGATACTCGCGCCCCGGCCCCACGCGCAGGTTGGCCGGCTGGCCGCGCAGCGAGACCCAGTAGGGGCCGTTCTCGTCGTCCGCCGCGCGCGCCGGTGTTCCCATCAGCATGCCGAGCAGGACAATGATCGCAATTCGCCTTCCAGACCGGGGCACGCTCAACCTTCCTTCATCTTCGCCGCCCGCGCTGCGATACAGCATTCGCGCGTCCGGGCAACCGGGTGCTTGACCGCAGGGCGCGAGGCGGCATAGCGATACGCCATGCCCGCAGCCCACACGCCCTCTGTTTCCCCAGGCGCCGACTATCGGCCCACCCGCCGGATCGAAGGCCGCCCCCGCGTCTTCGTGACCCGCCGCCTGCTGCCTGAAACGGAAGCGCGCATGGCAGAGCTGTTCGACGTCACGCTCAACCCCGATGATCGGGCGCTGTCGCAGGACGAGATCCGCGCCGCGATGCAGGAAGCCCACGTCCTCGTCCCCACTGTCACCGACCGGATCGACGCGGACCTCATTGCCTCCGCCGGTCCGCAGCTCGGCCTCATCGCCAGCTTCGGCGCAGGCACGGACCATATCGACCTCGCAGCGGCGCGTGCCCGCAAGATTCTCGTCACCAATACCCCCGGCGTGTTCACCGATGATACGGCGGACATGACGATGTCGTTGATCATCGCCGTCTCGCGGCGCCTTGCCGAAGGTGGCCGCGTGATCCGATCGGGTGACTGGGCCGGATGGGCACCCTCCACCCTTCTCGGCCACCGCATCAGCGGCAAGCGGCTCGGCATCATCGGCATGGGCCGCATCGGCCAGGCCGTCGCCCACCGCGCCCGCGCCTTCGGGCTCGAAATCGTCTACCACAACCGCCAGCGCCTGCCCGAAGCGTTCGAACGCATGGTCGGCGCGCGGTATGAGGCCGATGTCGATACGCTGGTGCGCGAGGCGGATATCGTCACCCTCCACTGCCCCTCGACCCCCGAAACGCACATGCTGATGGACGCGCGCCGCATCGCGCTGATGAAGCCCGAGGCCTATCTCGTGAACACCGCGCGCGGCGATGTGGTAGACGAGAACGCATTGATCGAGGCATTGCAGTCCGGCCGCATCGGCGGCGCCGGGCTCGATGTCTTCGCGCACGAGCCGAAGATCGATCCGCGCCTGCTCGCGCTTGGCAACGTCTCGCTCCTCCCGCACATGGGCAGCGCCACATTCGAAGGGCGCACCGCTTCGGGCGACAAGGTTGTTGCCAACATCCGTTTCTGGGCCGATGGGCATCGTCCGCCCGATCAGGTCCTCGAAGGCTGGGCATAAGAACAAAGCGAATCGCGTGGGGGAGTGTTCGGAATGAAGAAGTTCTTCGCGGTGGCCCTTGCCGCCTGCGCCCTTGCGCTGCCCGCGCTGGGCCACGCCCAGGCCGCTGATGCCGTGGATGCAGCAGATAGCGGCGATACCGCTTCGCTCCTCGCCTCCTCCGCGCTTGTCCTCCTGATGACGCTGCCGGGCCTCACGCTTTTCTATGGCGGGCTGGTGCGTGCCAAAGGCTTCCTCGCGGTTGCCATCCAGATCGGTGCGATTGCCGCGATCACCTCGCTGCTGTGGATCGTGGTGGGCTATACGCTGGCCTTCGGTCCGGTTTCGATCGGCTGGCTAGGCGGCGGCTCGGCGTGGATGCTCGGCCAGCTCGGCAATGTGCGCGAAGGCACGCTCGTCCCCGAAAGCGCCTACGTGCTGTTCCAGATGATGTTCGCGGCGATCACGCCCGCGCTGATGGTCGGCGCATGGGTCGATCGCGCCCGCTTCGGCTGGGTCGTCGCGTTCACGGCGCTCTGGAGCCTGATCGTCTACGCCCCTGTCGCGCACTGGATCTGGGGCGGCGGCTGGCTGGCGAGCCGCCTTGGCACGATGGATTTTGCCGGCGGCATCGTCGTCCACACCACCGCGGGCGTTTCCGCGCTGGTCGCTGCGCTGCTGATCGGCAAGCGCAGCGGCTTCCCGCGCACGCAGATGCTGCCGCATTCCCCCGCACTCACAATGATCGGCGCGGCCATGCTCTGGGTCGGCTGGTTCGGCTTCAACGGCGGCTCCTCGCTCGCCGCGACGGATGATGCCGCCTCGGCGATCATCAACACCCATGCCGCCGCCTGCGCCGCTGCACTCGCCTGGCTCGCCATCGAAAAGGTCAGCATCGGCAAGCCCACGTCGGTGGGCTTTGCCACCGGCGCGGTTGCGGGCCTGGCGACCGTGACGCCCGCAGCCGGCTTCATCGCGCCGGGCGCCGCAATCCTCTTCGGCCTTGCTGCCGCCGCCGTCTGCTACCCGATGATCCTGCTGGTCAAGCGCCGGATCGAGATCGACGATTCGCTCGATGTCTTCGCCGTCCACGGCATGGGCGGCATCGTCGGCTCGCTGCTGCTCGCGATTTTCCTCGAGCCATCGCTCGGCGGCACCGGGTATGCGGAGGGCATGGGCCTGTTCCGCCAGCTCTTTGCACAAGCCGCAGGCGTCGCCGCTGTCGCCGCATGGAGCGCGCTGGGCACCGTGATCTGCGCTCTCGCAGTCGCCATGGTGATCCCGATGCGCGTGACCGAGGACGAGGAACGCGAGGGCCTCGACCTCACAAGCCACGGCGAGCGCGCCTGGGAGTTTGAATAAGGTGAGCGTACGCAAGGCTCGCCTCGCTGCCTTCATCGAGTCCGTCTGGAACCGGGGTGAGGCAGAGGCAGTGACCGGCTACCTTGCCCCCGCCTACACCGTCTACCACGATCCCGGCGATCCGTGGGAAGGCCGCACGCTGGATCCCGCCGCGTTTACCGAGCGCCTGATCCAGTCACGAGCGCCCTTCCCCGATCAGCGTTTCACCGCGCTGCGCATGGCCGAAGACGAGGACGCCGTGATCATGACATGGACGTGGGAGGCCACTCATCTCGGCGATTTCCCCGGTTTCCCGGCCACCGGCCGCACGATCCGCATGTCTGGCGCGACTTCATACAGCTTCGACGCCGAGGACCGCCTCACCGGCCACTGGCAGATCGCCGACCGCCTCGGCGTGTTCCAGCAGTTGCAGGCCAACCGGGGCTGAAAACAGAGACCTCGCCCCTACCCCAGCTCCTCGCGCAGCAAACCCAGCACGGCCTGCACCGCCCCGCGCGCGCTTGCCATCTCGAAGTGCTTGAAGGGCACTTCGACCACCCGGTCCGCCTGCCCCGCCTCGCCCGCCGCGCTGCGCGGCGCAACGATGCCGTCGCGCCTTGACCATACCGCGATCGTGCGCACCGGCGGCTTCTCGCCCGGGTCCTCGGCAAAGGGCACCGCATCCACCGTGTGATCATTGAGCGCTTCATAGACGCGCCAGGCGTTGTTCGCCCGCCGGTCACCCGAAAAGGGCGAACCCAAAGTCATCACCAGACGGCAGGCATCCGGATGGCGCTGCGCCAGCACGCGCGCAAACATGCCGCCAAGGCTCCAGCCGATCAGCACGACCGGTTCGCCCGATTGCTCGGCCAGTTTGCAAATCCGCTCCTCCAGCCGCGCGATCTTTTCCGGCTGCGCACCGGTGTTGAGCCCCTGCTCCCAGCCTTCGACAACAAACCCCGCCTTGCTGAGCGAATTGCGCAGCAGGGCGGTCGAACGGTCATTCGAAAGCAGCCCCGGGATCACGATGACCGGTCGCCCTCGCCCGAACGGCGGCACCACGACCGGGCGGCGCAAGGGCGCGGCCTGAATCTGCGGCAAGGCCAGGAATTCCAGTGCCCAGCGCCAGCGCGGCGGGGCTTTAGCCCCTGCGGGATCGGACTCTGCTGCCAAGCCCTCAGTCCCCCGTCAGGATGCGGTCCACCAGTTGCTTCACAGTGGGCGTGAAGTTGTTGGAATAGAACGGGTCCTGCTTGAACCGGTACGCCGCGTGGCCGGCAAACATCAGGTTCTCGTCGATCGGCCCGCCATGCGCGATGTCCTGCAAGGTCTTCTGGATGCAGAAGCTGCGCGGATCGGCGAGGCGGCCGGTGGTGTAGTCGTCGTGGTCCTTCCACGATGAGAACCCGCAGTGCGAAAGGCAGCCCATGCAGTCCTTCTGGTCCTGCTGGATGGTCTCGCGCTCCGCCGTCGTCACGAAGATCACGGTGTCATCGGGCGTGCGCAGCGCATGGGTGAAGCCTGCGCCGAACCACGTGCGCGCACGGTCGCGGTCTGCCGGTGTCACCCAGAAGTTCTTGCCCTTCACGCCCACGTCGAGCTGCACGGTGTGCTCGCCCGCCGAAACCTTGGAATAAGGGATCTGTCGTTCGCTGCGGGCTTCGAGCGCGCGCAGGAACGGGTTGCGCACGGCGGAGGAATAGAACCCCGTCGGCGAAAAGCGATGGAGCAGCACGTCGCCCGGCTCCAGCGTGCGCAGATGTTCCTTCCACGCCTTGGGGATAGGGCTTTCCTCTGTCAGCAGCGGCCGGGTGCCGAATTGGAACGCGATAGAGCCGAGTTCGGGATTGTCGATCCAGTTGTCCCACTCGCGCAGGAACCACACGCCGCCTGCCATCACGATCGGCACGCTGTCCGGCACGCCTTCGGTGCGCATCACATCGCGCAGCATTTTCACGCGGGGGTACGGGTCCTCGGGCTTCTTGGGGTCCTCGGCGTTGGAGAGGCCATTGTGCCCGCCCGCCAGCCACGGATCTTCATAGACCACCGCGCCCAGCCATTCCGGAACCTTGTGGTAGGCCCGCTTCCACAGCGCCCGAAACGCGCGGCCCGAAGAAACAATGGGAAGATAATATACCTGATGCCGCGCCGCGATTTCCGAAAGCTTGTAAGGCATCCCTGCGCCGCAGGTGACCCCAGCAATCAGCCCGCGCGTCCGTGATAGCACGCCTTCGAGGATCGGCTGCGCGCCGCCCATTTCCCACAGCACGTTGATATTGATCGCGCCGTTTCCGCCCGCCAGGTCATAGGCCCGGCGGACCTGCTCCACCGCCCCGTCGATGCCATAGCGGATCAGCTGCTCGTGGCGTTCCTTGCGGGTCAGCTGCTCGTAGACCTGCGGAATGATCTTGCCGGTCGCGTCATAGCTGTCGGCATTTACAGCGCTGACCGTGCCGATGCCCCCTGCTGCTGCCCACGCGCCCGAACTCGCGTGGTTGGTTGCCGCAACACCCTTGCCGCCCTCGATCAGAGGCCACACTTCGCGGCCGCCATACAGGATCGGCTTCAAACCCTTGAACGCAGACATCGTCTTCCCTTAGAGACCCCCAACCTTGCCACCAGAGCCATTGGCACCGGCATGGCACGATTGCATCTTGCTCGGCTCAGGCGGCCCGCTGCCCGCGGGTACGAACTGAGCATAATAGCCTGATACATCCGGCTTACGGCGAAACGCGGTCAAGCGAAAGCCCGCTGTCTCGAATTCGCAAAAAAGCAAGGCGGGCGGCGTTCCGTGCCGGTCGGTCGGGCGATCGGCATCGACCACGATGACCGAGCCGCCGGGCTTCAGCGACGGCCACAGCCGCCAGAGGAACGGATAGGGCTCCGCGATCTCGTGGTACATGTGGATCATGAACACGCGGTCGAAGCTGTGCGCCGGCAAGCGCGGATCATCAGGCGCGCCCCGCAGAATCGAGACCGATGTGAGCTGCTCGCGCTCGATCCGCGCACCCAGCCGGCCAAGCGCGCCCTCATCGATGTCCTGCGCCAGCACCCGCCCCCTGGGGCCCACCCGTGCGGCGAGGCGCACCGTGTAATACCCCTCACCCGCGCCGATATCGGCAACGGTCATGCCCGAGGCCACTTCAGCCTCGTCCATCACGCTTGTCGCTTCGCCCTGCTTGTCGCGCGCTTCCTCGGGCGCCCACTGGGTCGAGACGACTTTCGCAACCGGACGGTCGGCACTGGGAAAGGCGCGATTGCGCGGCGCGCGATCAGTATCGCCGGCATCTGCCGCGCGGCAGGCCGTCAGCGCCATCAGCCCGGCCAAAAAGGCCGCAGCCGTTCTCAATCGTCGTCTTCCACGGTCACCTTCTCGCCCGTCACCCGCTGCGCCAGTGCCGCGGCCATGAACGGATCGAGCGCGCCATCGAGCACGTCGGTCGGGTTGGTGCTGACCACGCCGGTGCGCAGATCCTTCACCTGCTGATAGGGCTGGAGCACGTAGGAACGGATCTGGTGTCCCCAGCCGATCTCGGTCTTGGCGGCATATTCGCCGCTCGCCGCCGCCTCGCGCTTGGCAAGCTCCGCCTCATAGAGCCGCGCCTTCAGCATCCCCATCGCGGTCGCGCGGTTCTTGTGCTGCGAACGATCGATCTGGCTGGCCACGACAATGCCCGAAGGAACGTGGGTGATGCGCACCGCCGAATCGGTGGTGTTCACATGCTGCCCGCCCGCGCCCGAAGCGCGGTAGGTGTCGATCTTGAGATCGGCGGGGTTGATCTCGATGTCGATGTTGTCGTCGATCTCGGGATAGACCCAGACCGAGCTGAACGAGGTGTGCCGCCGTGCCGAGCTGTCATAGGGGCTGATCCGCACCAGCCGGTGCACGCCGCTCTCGGTCTTGGCATAGCCGTAGGCGTTTTCGCCCTTGATCAGCAGCGTCGCGCTCTTGATCCCGGCGGCTTCGCCTGCGTGATAGTCCAGCAGATCGACCTTGAACCCGTGGCGCTCCGCCCAGCGCGTGTACATGCGCTGCAGCATCTCGGCCCAGTCCTGGCTTTCGGTGCCGCCTGCCCCGGCGTGAACTTCGAGGAACGCGTTCGATCCGTCCGCCTCGCCCGCCAGCAGCGCCTGCACCTTGTCCGCATCGGCGCGCTCGGCCAGCGCAGCAAGGCTCGCCAGCCCTTCCCCGACCGTCGCTTCGTCGCCTTCCATCTCGCCGAGTTCAACGAATTCGATGGCATCGGCCATTTCGGCGCTGATCTCGTTCACCGTGCCGATCGACGCTTCAAGCCGCCGCCGCTCGCGCATCACCACTTCGGCCTGCTTGGGATCGTCCCACAGCTTCGGGTCCTCGACCCGCGCGTTGAGTTCATCGAGCCGCCGCACCGCGCGGTCCCAGTCGAGGAACTTGCGCACGAGCCGCAGCGCGGCCTCGATGCGGTCGATATGGGCCTGCCCTTCGGCACGCATGACGGGTCTCACTCCAAATTGCGGGAGCCCAGCCGCTTAGCGAAGCGGCGCGCCTTGTAAAGAGGCGCTTGGGGCTCGGCGCCTCGCGCTCAGCCCTTCTTGAGCTTCTGGACCGCCTCAAGCGTGAGCTTCACGTGATCCTTGTAGTCCATGTCCGAATGGACGAGCACGATCTTGCCGTTCTTCGCGATGACGTAGCTGGTGCGCTTGGTCAGTCCGCTCGAAATCCCGGCGACCTTCAGCGACACGTCATAAGCCTTGATGACGTCCTTTGACGCGGCGGCCACTGCAAACTTGTCGCGGCACTCGGCCGTGGAAAACTTCTGCAGCGTCGGCAGGTCGTCGTTCGACATGCCGATCACCGTGGCCCCGGCCTTGGCGAAATCGGCCGTCGCCTCGGCAAAGGCATGCGCTTCCATCGTGCAGCCCTGCGTGAAGGCCTTGGGGTAGAAGTAGAGCACAACCGGCCCCTTCGCGAGCAGCGCCTTGAGGTTGACCTTCATCGGCTTGCCGGCGAGTGCCCCCATCGTCGTGAAATCGGGCGCGACAGCACCCTGGGTCAGCTCCGCGTTGGCGGCAGCGGGGATAAGGAGGGCGAGCGCCGCAGCAGCGGACAGAACTGGCTTGATCATGAAACAGAGCCTATCAGCAAGCTTGCCTAGCGGGAACCGGCAATTGGTGCAGGAAAAATAGGGGCGGTCCCATTTTCCTGCCAGCCCGGCACGACTCAATAAATGCCGCCCTTGTCCTCGACGAAGTCGCCCTCTTCCACTGGCACGTCCTCGCCTCCGGCATCGCCCTTGGCCGCGCGCGCCTTGCGGATCGCCTCGAGCACCGCATCCTTCAGCGTCTGGTCTTCCGGCCGGAACGTGCGGGTCGGCTCGCTGTTGGGCTTGAACGCTTCCCAGATCACCGAAGCCTGCCGCTCATAATCCTGCGGTGTTCCGCCAAAGACCTGCCGTCCGGTTACCCGGTCGATCTTCACCATGCGGATGCCTTCGGGCACGGTAAAGGGCGTGTCGCTCCAGCGCGCCCGGGTCCGCTGCACGAATTCCTTGAAGATCGGCGCAGCGATCCGCCCGCCCTGGGCATAGCCGCCAAGGCTGCGCGGTTGATCATAGCCGAGATAGAGCGCGCTCACGATATCGGGCGAGCCACCGGCAAACCACACGTTGGTAGGCCCACTGGTCGTGCCTGTCTTGCCGAACAGCGGCAGGTTGAGGTCGGCCAGCGTCAGCGCCGTGCCGCGCACGACAACGCCTTCCAGCATATGCACCACCTGATAGGCGGTGCGGGAGTCCAGCACCTGCTTGCCGGTAGGCTTCATGCGCGGCATCGGCTTGCCGTCCCACTGCGCCATGTTGCAGCCGGAGCAATCGCGGTTGTCGGCCTTCCAGATCACCTTGCCATCGCGGTTCTGCACATAGTCGATCAGCGTCTGCTCGTGCTGGCGGCCATGGTTGGCAAGCGCTGCATAGGCATTCGTCATCTTCGCTGCGGTCGTATCGCCCGCGCCCAGCGCCATCGAAAGATAGGGCTGATAATCTCCGATCCCGACGCCCTTGATCGTGCGGACCACCTTGTCCATGCCGGTATCGTTGGCGATGCGCACGGTCATCAGGTTGCGCGATTGCTCAAGGCCCCAGCGCATCGTGTGGCTGCCCGAGCCGCCTTCATTGCCGAAGTTGCGGAAACATTTCTGCCCCAGCGCCGCACCCTGATAAACGCAGAACGTACCGTCGAGCACCATCGAGGCCGGGGTCATCCCGTTGTCGAGCGCCGTTGCATAGACGAACGGCTTGATCGTCGAACCCGGCTGACGCACCGCCTGCGTCGCGCGGTTGAACGAGCCCAGCCGGGAATCAAACCCGCCCTGCATCGCCAGCACGCGCCCGCTGAAGGGCTCTTCCACCACCATGCCGCCGGAAACTTCGGGGATGACGCGCACGGCCCAGCCGCCGCCCGAAGGCGCTACCGCGATCACGTCACCGGGCTTCATCGCGCTCGGCATCGCCCAGAGCGGCCCGGTGGTGCCGTCGGAAAATCCGATCCGCCCATCCCCTCCCTGACTATTGGCGCCGCGCTTCTCCAGCACCACGCCGATCCGCCAGTCCTGATAGCGGATCGCAAGGTTGCTGGTGACGAGTTCGGACTGCCAGTTCCCCGAAACGTCGAGCTTGGCGATCGGTCCGTTCCAGGCCCGTCCGCCGCTGAAGCGAAGGAGGCCTGTGCGCAGCGCTGTCTGTGCCGCTGTCTGGAGCTCGGTATCGAGCGAGGTGCGCACCCACAGGCCGCCAGCGTAGACGCTGTTGGGGCCGCCATCGGCATTCTCGCCAAACTTGTCGATCAGCTGGCGTCGCACTTCTTCGAGGAAATAGCCGGCATCCGCCGTGTAGTTTTCGGCACGCCGTGGCACGAGGCCCAGCGGCTGCGCCTTGGCTTCGGCCGCTTCCGCCGGAGTCGCCCAGCCGTTCTTGACCATCTGGTCGAGCACATAGGCGCGCCGTTCCAGCGCCTTCTCGGCAAACTTGGCGCGGCCATAGGTTTCCGGTGCCTTGGGCAGGATCGCGAGGAATGCGACTTCGTGGAGCTTGAGATCGCCCACGTCCTTGTCGAAATAGGCCCGCGCCGCTGCCTGCACGCCAAAGCTCTGCCGCCCCAGCGGGATCTCGTTGAGATAAAGCTCGAGGATCTGCTGCTTGTTGAGGACACTCTCGATTCGCCGCGCGAGGATCATCTCCTTGAGCTTGCGCGTGACCGAATATTCGTTGCCGATCAGGATGTTCTTGGCCACCTGCTGGGTGATGGTGGAGCCGCCGCGTGCGCGCTCGCCCGAACCGAATTTCAGCGTGTAGTCCACCATCGCGCCGATCAGGCCGGTAATGTCGACGCCGCCATGGCTGAAGAACGATTTGTCCTCCGCCGAAAGGAAGGCGTGGATCAGCGGCTCGGGAAAATCGACATAGCGCAGCTGCACCCGCCGCTCACGCGCATAGCTGGAGACGATCTCGCCATCATTGCCGCGCACCATGGTGGGCAGCGGCGGCTGATAGGTAAGCAGCTTGTCCGCCGATGGCAGCGTGCGGATAACGGTGACCCAGAGGATCAGATAGAGCACCGCCAGCACACCCAACGCATAGCCCGCACGGCGCACCCAGACCTGCGTGCGCCAGAGTTCCCGCGCCCGGCCCAGCAGCCCCGCTGCATTGCGCTGGATGCGCCAACGCACCGAAGTGCCATCACCGCCGGGAAGGTTGGGATCATTCGCCATCTGCGCGGCGCTTTAGCATGGCCTTTCGCGGAATTGCCAGTGGCGAGCTTCAGGGAACGACCGAGGCGATGTTGGTCCGCGCAAGATAGATCTCGATCGCCGTGGCAACGGATGCGGCAAACCCCTTGCGCCAGCCCGGATTGGCCAGCGCCCTCGCGTCGTCGGGGCTGCTGATGTAGCCAGCCTCGATCAGGGCCGAGGGCAGGTCGAGCGACTTCAGCACGACGAACGCAGCCTCACGCTCCGGATCGGTGTGGAAGCGCATCTTGCCATCTCCCTCGCGCAGCACAAGCGCCGCAAAGGCCCTCGAACGCTCGCGCATCTCGCGCTGCGAGAGGCTCACCAGAATCGCCGTCACCGCATCGGATTTGCCGCCCAGTTCCACCCCGTTCACGGTGTCGGACTTGTTTTCCCGCCGCGCGACTGCATCGGCCACCGCGTCGGAGCCCCGGTCGGACAGAGTATAAACCGTCGCTCCGGTTGCCTCGGGCGATTCCGAAGCATCGGCGTGGATGGAAACGAACAGATCGGCCTTCAGCCGCCGCGCGATTCCCGATCGTTCCTCGAGCGCGAGGAAGCGGTCGCCATCGCGTGTCATCGCCACCCGCACACGGCCGCCCGCGAGCAAGGCATCGCGCAGCGCCAGTGCGAGCGACAGCGTGATCTTCTTCTCCCGCTCGCCGTGCTGCCCGCTCGCGCCGGGGTCATGCCCGCCGTGCCCGGCATCGATCACCACGAGGGGCCGGCTCGCATCGGCCGGGCCTTCGATCTTGGGCAGCCCGATCTGCGCCGCCCCCGAAGGCAGGGCGATCCGGATAACATAGTCGGGATTGCGGGCCGGCGCGGCATACGCCAAGGCCATGAGGATCACGGCTGCCGTCATGACGGCCAACGGCACGCCCAGCACCACCCCGATCAGCACACGCCCTCTCATGGCTCGCGGCTATGCAATGCGGACTGCCGGGCGGTCCAGCAGGAATTGCTACGTGTTCCACCAGAGCGCCATCGGGGAGCGCCATCGGACCGCAGCCGCCCGGTCATGGTTTTAATTGCTGGTTGGCAATTCCGGTGCTAGCAGTGCCAATCTGGAACGAGCCCGGATCGGCCTCGGCTCCGCCTCCGAAACCTGCCGCAGTGCTAACGCGCGCGTCACAGATTATCGGGACAAGGCGTTGCCCTGACACGGTTTTTGCCCGGACCTGAAGTACCAGCGAAAAAGGGATCGCGGCCTTGGTTTTGGCCGTATTCGACCTTTTTCGCGCCAGAGGTTGATGTCTTGATGGAAATCCGTGCAACGTTCGAGCCGAGGAGCCCCACAGGGGCCCGCGCAGGCTTGGCGTGCATAGGTCCGTGCCAGTCGCCACGGACCATCCCACGGAATGCCATCTGGGCAGACACGCACCAACCGCCGCCGGGCGGCGAGCGCATCGGGCACGCAAAAGCGGCCTTTCCCGCGCTCCGAACCGGCAAACCCGCATTCGCGAAACGCCTCGCCCCGGCCCCGGCATCTGCCAGGCCCGGCCAAGACGGCTATCGCGCTTTCACATTGAACCGCGCCCAGAACCCGGGTTCACCCCCGTGGCCGCGCGGCTGGAGACTTTATAATGACCACGCGCATGCTGATCGATGCGCGCCACCCGGAAGAAACCCGGGTGGCGGTGCTCAATGGCAACCGGATTGAAGAGTTCGATTTCGAATCTGCTGATCACAAGCAGATCAAGGGCAACATCTATCTCGCCAAGGTAACCCGCGTCGAACCGTCGTTGCAGGCGGCTTTCGTCGATTTCGGCGGCAATCGGCACGGGTTCCTCGCTTTCAGCGAGATCCACCCCGATTACTACCAGATCCCCAAGGAAGACCGCGAGGCGCTCCTTGCCGAGGAAGCGGCCCACGCCGAGGAAGAAGCCGCGCTGCGCGCTGCCGACGAGGCCGAGCACGACGACCTCGATGACGAGGAAGGCGGCGATGACCGCTACGACTACGACGGCGACGAGGGCGTCACCGAAGTCGATACTTCGGAGAAAAACGAAGTCGCCACGATCGAGGGCGGCGTCGTCGAAAATGGCTTTGAAGACGAAGACGGCAACGGCGGCGACGAAGCCGGTGACGAGCAGGGCGAGGAAGGCTCCGACGACGAAGGCGGCCGCTCGCGCCGTCCCCGCCGCCAGCGCGCGCCCCGTGCCCAGGCGCGTGAGGCCGACGATCTGCGCGCCCGCCGCATGGCGCTGCGCCGCCGCTACAAGATCCAGGACGTGATCCAGCGCCGCCAGGTGCTGCTCGTCCAGGTCGTCAAGGAAGAGCGCGGCAACAAGGGCGCCGCCCTCACCACCTACCTCAGCCTCGCGGGCCGCTATTGCGTGCTCATGCCCAATTCGAGCCACGGCGGCGGCATCAGCCGCAAGATCAACTCGGCGGCAGACCGCAAGCGCCTCAAGTCGATCATGGCCGAGCTGGAACTGCCCCGCACGATGAGCTGCATCGTGCGCACCGCCGGCCTCCAGCGCACCAAGCCCGAGATCAAGCGCGACTTCGACTATCTCGCCCGCCTGTGGGACGAGATCCGCGAACGCACGCTCAAGTCCTCCGCGCCCGCGCTGATCCATTCGGACAGCGACCTCATCAAGCGCGCGATCCGCGACATCTACAATCGCGACATCGAGGAAGTCGTCGTCGAAGGCGAGCACGGCTACCGTGCCGCCAAGGACTTCATGAAGCTCCTGATGCCCAGCCATGCCAAGCGTGTGCGGCAATATGTCGATCCGGTGCCACTGTTCCAGCGCTATGGCGCCGAAGACCAGCTTACCGCGATGTACGATCCGGTCGTCCAACTGAAGAGCGGCGGCTACCTCGTGATCAACCCGACCGAGGCGCTCGTCTCGATCGACATCAACTCGGGCCGTTCCACCAAGGAACACGGCATCGAGCAAACTGCGGTCGCCACCAACCTTGAAGCCGCGCGCGAGATCGCCCGCCAATTGCGCCTGCGCGATATGGCCGGCCTCGTGGTGATTGACTTCATCGACATGGAGTACGGCTCCAACGTCCGCAAGGTCGAGAAGGCGATGAAGGAAGCGCTGCGCAACGATCGCGCGCGCATCCAGGTTGGCCGCATCTCGGGCTTCGGCCTGATGGAAATGAGCCGTCAGCGCCTGCGCACCGGCGTGCTTGAAGCGACGACCCGCGCCTGCCCGCACTGCGATGGCTCGGGCCTTGTCCGCACCGCGTCCTCTGCCGGGCTTTCGGCGCTGCGCATGATCGAGGACGAAGCCGCCAAGGGCAAGGGCACGATCATCTCGCTCTATGCCAGCCAGGAAGCGGCGATCTACGTGCTCAACGCCAAGCGCGCTGATCTGGCCGAGATCGAGGAACGCTATGGCGTCTCGGTCGAGGTAATCCCTGAGGGCGAGAACGAAGGCGCCAAGATGCGCGTTGCCTCGCGCGGGCCCAAGCCCTCGTTCGTGCCGCGCTTCGAACCGATCATCGAACCGGAAACGGATATCGACGAGGACGACGACTACGCCGAAGAGGAAGAGACCGAGGCGCAGGACGAGCCGCGCAGCGAACGGCGGGACCGCGATGAGGCAGATGGCGAAGGCGGTCGTCGCAAGCGCCGCAAGCGCCGCCGGGGTCGTGGCCGCGATCGTGATGGCAACGAGATCGCCCAGTCGGCAGCCGAAGAAGGCGAAGGCGGCGAAGGCGGCGAGGCTGACGGCGACGACGAAGGCGATGAGGACGGCGAGCGCAGCGAAGGCGGCGAACGCTCCGAAGATCGCAATGACGAGCGCGGACCGCGCAAGCGCCGCCGCCGCGGCCGTCGTCGGCGCGGAGGCCGTGGTGACGGCGATGCTCAGGGTGATGAGTCACAGCGCGACGAAGCGCAGGATGACGGGGCCCAAGGTGACGGGGCCAAGGCCGGCGACGACGCTGCCGAAGCCGCCGAAGCGCCCGTTCTGGTCGAGGCAGCCGAGGAAGCACCAGCCAAGCCGCGTCGCTCGCGTCGCCGCAAGGCAGATGCCCAGCCGGTCGAGGTCGAAGCCGAGGCTCCCGTATCCGAAGCCGCTGCGGAACCGGTAGTGGCCGAGGTCGAGACCGAAGCCCCCGCCAAGCCAAAACGCTCGCGCCGCAAGAAGGCCGAAGCCGCCGAAGCGGAAGCGCCGGTTGCCGAGGTTGTTGCCGAAGTCCCTGCGGCTGAACCGGTTGCAGAAGCGGAAGTCGAGGCCCCCGCCAAGCCGAAGCGCTCGCGCCGCAAGAAGAGCGATTCGCCCGAAGCAGAGGCACCCGCTGCACCCGCAGAGGAAACCGCTGCCACGGAGCCCACGCCGGAAACACCGGCTGAAGCACCGGCTGCCGCCGCTGCTCCGGCCGATGACAAGCCGGGTGAGCCGCGTCGCGGCTGGTGGCAGCGCACCTTCGGCGCCTGATCCAAATCAGTCAGGCGCACAAACACAAAGGGCCTCCCCGGCAGCCAAGCCGGGGAGGCCCTTTCGTTTGCTGGGACAGCGCGCCCTGTCAGGCGAGGCGCGTTGCGATGCCCCATTCCATCCACGCCGCCCAGCGCGGATTGCCGGGCAGATAGCCCTGGCCGATGGGGTCGACCTCAAACCCCGCATGACGCACCGCTGAAGTAACCGGGCGCGTCAGATGGCAGCCACCGGCAATCGGCTTCCAGAACGGCTCGATGCGCTGCTGCCAGCGCTGGACATCCTCATCTGGCGCGCTGCCGTGCTCGAGGAACAGGAACTGCCCGCCCGGCTTCAGGATGCGGCGCATCTCCGCCAGCACGCGCTGCGGATCGCTCACCGAGCACAAGGTGTAAGTGCACACCACCGTATCGAAGCTCTCGCTGGCAAAGGGAATCGCTTCGCCCACGCCATGGCGGATATCCGCTGCCCAGCCCTTCTTCGCCGCTTCCGCCCGCGCGAAATCAAGCAGCTTGTCCGATGGGTCGATCCCGGCGAAAGACGTTACCGCGCCTTGGTCATAGAACTGCTGGTTGTAGCCGCCGCCGCAGCCGATCTCGAACACCGCGCCGCGCGCCTTGGGCACAACCTGCCCGCGCAGATCCATGATCGCATCTGCTCCGCAGCAGGTGCGGATAAGCCGAGGCACCATGTGCCGATCCCAGAATGCCTTGAAACCCATGCCGCTAACCCCTCCATGCTGACTGGCGCTGTTGTTGCACGCCCCGGCGCAGACCGACAAGCGCCGCAGTGAAGCGTTTCACCGAGTCGATTGATTTCCATTTTGTGTCACAGTCTTCGCGCCAAACAGCCCGCTCAGCGCCACATCCACCTGATTCATAAAAGTATTTTACCGGCAGCCAAACCTGTATGCTCTTTTGCGCGTTAGGGGATTGTTAGAAGGTTGTGCGTAGATAAGGCCTTGCTCACCACGGAAGACACGAGGGGTGAGTGGCGCGTGGGGCGCCAACTCAGGAGATCGAACATGACGCTTTTCAAGAACATTCTCGCTAACGAAGATGGCGCGACCGCAATCGAATACGGCCTGATCGCCGCTCTCATCGCTGTTGCCGCCATCACCGCCATGGGCGCGCTGGGCAACTCGCTGTCGAACACGTTCACCCTGGTTTCGACCCAGATGAACAACGCTTCGGACGGCAAGCTCTAAGAGCTTCGCGCAAGCGAAACGTTCGGGGGCGGGGAACTTCGGTTCCCCGCCCCTTTCGTTTGTGCACCGTTCCTGGTGCGCGTTGTGGGCCGGTGCCACCATCCGCAGGAACAGAACAAGGGATTACCTGTCACCTTGGACAGGGTGCGAATGCCCCCCCTGCCCCCTTGCCCACGGCCACGGTTTCGCTAAGGACTGTTCATCCTTTTTTTCGAACCCGATCAACGTATCTGATCAACAAGGACGGCTCGATGGCGACCTTCACGCTTCCGAAGAATTCCAAGGTCAACGGCAAGTCGCGGCATTTCCCGGCGGCCACGCAAGGGAAGATCCAGAAGTTCAAGGTCTATCGCTACGATCCGGATAGCGGTGAGAACCCGCGTTACGATACCTTCGAGATCGATCTCGACCAGTGCGGCCCGATGGTTCTCGATGCACTGATCAAAATGAAGGGCGAACAGGACCCGACATTGACCTTCCGCCGTTCCTGCCGCGAAGGCATTTGCGGTTCGTGCGCGATGAACCTCAATGGCCGCAATGGCCTTGCCTGCACCACCGCGATTTCGGACCTCAAGGGCGAGATTCGCATCACCCCGCTGCCGCACATGGAAGTGATCAAGGATCTCGTCCCCGATTTCACCCACTTCTACGCGCAGTATGCCTCGATTCGTCCCTGGCTGCAGACAGTCTCACCCACGCCTTCGGGCAAGGAGCGCCTGCAAAGCCCCGAGCAGCGCGAAAAGCTCGACGGCCTCTACGAATGCATCCTGTGCGCCTGCTGCAGCACCTCGTGCCCCAGTTACTGGTGGAACTCCGACAAGTTCCTCGGCCCGGCCATCCTGCTCCAGGCCTATCGCTGGCTGGCCGACAGCCGCGACGAGATGACCGGTGAGCGGCTTGACGAACTGGAAGACCCCTTCCGCCTCTATCGCTGCCACACGATCATGAACTGCGCCAACGTCTGCCCCAAGGGCCTCTCGCCGGCGCGTGCGATCGCGGAAATCAAGAAGATGCAGGTCGAGCGCTCACTCTGACCTGCATTCGGCCCCGCGCCTGACATGCCCCCGACCGATATGACCGTCGACAACGCCGCCTTCACCTATGGCCCCGCCGCAGACCATCCCGGCTGGTATACCTGGGACCTGAAGGATCAGGACCGGTTCAATGCTTATGTCATGGGCCGGCTGCTGGTCCGCCGCGAGGACTTGCCCGGTGGCGGCCCGGCGGTGCGCCTGCGCATGTTTCCGGAGCGCCGCCACAGCAACCTGCTCGATGCGGTCCACGGCGCGATCACGCTCTCGCTGATCGACGTCTCGCTGTTCGCCTGCATGCGCCACGCGATCGATGGCGATGCTGCAGGCTCGGTCACGCTGGATCTGTCCACCCAGTTCATCGGTGCGGGCATTGTCGGCAAGCCGCTTGATGCCGTGGTGGAAGTCCTGCGCGAAACCCGCCGGCTTCTGTTCCTGCGCGGCACGGTGGTGCAGGACGACCATCTCGTCGCCGCCTTCAACGGAACCGTGCGCAAGCCCTCGGCGCGATGAGCGGCCTTGTGCAGCGCTATGCCGCGCTTGTCGCGGCTGGCGAGCTCAAACCCGATCCCGAACAGGCTGCCGCAGCCGCGCGGCTCGATTCGTTGCAGCAGGAGCTGGAGCGGCCCGCCCCCAAGCCCGGCCTCGTCGGCCGCCTGCTGGGAGCAAAGCCCCCTGCCCCGCCGCGCGGACTTTACATGTGGGGCGGAGTCGGGCGCGGCAAGTCGATGCTTATGGACCTGTTCCACGATACGTTGGAAGCAGGCCCCAAGCGCCGCGCGCACTTCCACGAATTCATGCTCGACGTTCATGCCCGCCTGCGCGTCGAGCGGCAGAAGGAGCGCGGCGACCCAATTCCCCCGGTCGCCGCTGCCATCGCGGCCGAGGCGCGCGTCCTCGCCTTCGACGAGATGGTGGTGAACAACAGCGCCGATGCGATGATCATGGGCCGTCTGTTCACCGCCCTGATTGCCGATCTCGGCGTCACAGTGGTCACCACATCGAATCGCGCGCCGAGCGAGCTCTACAAGGACGGGCTCAACCGCGAGCACTTCCTCCCGTTCATCGCGCTGATCGAAAGCCGGCTCGAGGTGATCGCGCTTAACGGCCCCACGGACTACCGCATGGCTCGCATGCAAGGTGTCGGCACCTGGCACGTGCCCAATGGCCCCGAGGCAACAGCAGCGGTGCGCGAGGCGTTCTTCCGCATGACGGACTATCCGCCGGAGGACAGCTTGCATGTCCCCACCGGCTCGCTCGATCTTGGCGGCGGGCGGATGCTGCACGTGCCGAAGAGCCTGAAGGGCGTTGCCGTGTTCAGCTTCAAGCGCCTCTGCGGCGAGGCACGCGGCGCGGCGGACTATCTTGCCATCGCGCGCAATTATCACACGGTTATCCTGGTCGGTATCCCCCGGCTGGGTCCAGACCAGCGCAACGAGGCCGCGCGCTTCGTCACGCTGATCGACGCGTTGTACGAGCACAAGGTTAACCTGATCGCGACTGCCGATGCGGAACCGGCAGATCTCTACCCTGCGGGTGATGGCCGTTTCGAATTCGAGCGTACGGTCAGCCGCCTGATCGAGATGCAAAGCCGCGAGTATCTCGCGCTTGGCCACGGCGAGGCCTGAACTTTCGCGTCGGCGTATGCAGCCACAGCAAAATCGCTCCAAATCCGAAGCGATTGCGTTAACCCTATTTCCACTTCGAAGGTCAGTCTGCGCGGCCCGACCAAAAAATATGAGCGCCCAAGGCAGCTGCACCTTGAGCGCTCATATTGAGCGATTCTCGCCATTCACGATGCAAGACCACCGGAAAACCGGCGATCTTGGAACGATCACTTAAAAAGCCAGTGCCAAAGCATGAGTGCCTCCCGAAAAGTGGACTGCACTCTTTTATCACTAATGGGTTTGGTTAACAACGTCTAAACGGTTCGCCGTCCCTGCCCCAGACTGGCATCGTAATCCTTCTCGAAGTCGGCAAAGGCGATCGGCTTGCCGAGGTGATAACCCTGCGCGCAATCGCACCCAAGGTCGCGCAGAAGCTGGAGCGTCGGCGCGTCTTCGATACCCTCGGCGACGACCCTCTGGCCCAGCGCATGAGCAAGATTGATGGTATTGGCCACGATGATCCGGTCGCGCGGGCTCGAGATCATCCGGGCGACAAACCGCCGATCGATCTTGAGTTCGTCACTCGGCAGGTCGGCCAGATAGGCAAGGCTGGCCTCGCCGGTTCCGAAATCGTCAATGGAAAGGCGGAAGCCCAGTTCACGCAGACGTGCCAGATTCTGGCAGGCTGCGGGCCGGTTCCGGACGCTGGAAGTCTCGGTGATCTCGACCGTCAGAAGCGCAGGATCGATACCCCGGCGGCGCACGATCTCGGAAAAGTTGCTGACAAGATCAGGCTTGTCGACCATCTGCGCCGAAAGATTGATGCTCATCTGGAACCGCGGTCCCCGCGCATTGAGCGCCAGTGTCGCGGTGATCGCCAGATCGAGCACCCAGTAGGTCAGGGCATCGATGCGGCCGGCGCGTTCCGCCTGAAGAATGAAGGCATCGGGCGCGATTGCACCACGTGTAGGATGGTTCCAGCGAATCAGCGCCTCGCCCCCGCAGATGCGATTGCTGGTCAGGTCGAACTGCGGCTGGAATGCGAGCCAGATCTCGCCATTGCGCAGGCCTTCCTCGATCCGTGCGTGCAGCGAAAGCTCCCACGGTGCCTCTGCAAGGCGGCTGGCCTCGAACATCTCGATCGATCGGCCGCTCGCCATGGCCTGGTTGGCGCTGGCGAGAGCCGAATTGAGCCGGGTCGGCACATCGAGCCCCTCGTTACGATCCAGGCCGAAATGGATGTTCGTATCGAACGTATGCGCCCCGATCTGGAGCGGCGAGGCAAACAGGGCGCGCAGCCCTTCGAGGTGGTCGAGCTGCGTTTCGAGCGGACGCGCTTCCTCGGACCAGGCAAACTGGCCGCTTTCGCCATGGTAGATCGTGTCCGTTCCGGAACCGGCGGTTATGCGTCTTGCGATAGCTCGGGCAAATTCGCCATGCAGTTCATGCGGCAAGGTTGCGAGCATTTCCTCATACCGCGCGACGACCGCCACGACCATGTCCGCCCCCACAGGCATCGTGCCGTTGGTGAACGCAAGGAGGTTGGGCAGGCCTGCGGCGCTCGTCAGCTGGATTCGCCGTGCTCGCTTCTGCCAAAGGCGCAGCGCGGCATAGACGGAGATGAAGATCAACGCGCAGTCCGGCGGGAACACGATACCTTGCGTGCGCAGAAGAGCAGGCAGGCCGATGACCGTGGCAACCGTCGCGATGTACCATGCCAGCTTGGTGCGCCGCCTTGCCCGTGCGCCTTGCACCACCAGCAACGCCGCCAACAACAGCATGGGAATCGAACCGAACTTCTGACCGAACGACACCGAGAACGGCAAGGCGAGCCCCGCCGCGCCAGCGATATCGAGCGCAACGGCCGGAACCAGCCGGTGGCCGAAGTACCGGATCGACGGAACCCGTTCGGGCGAGGTCACGATCACCGTACGCCCCGAGAGACCGGATGGCAGGGGTGCCCCGCTCAGAATGTCCTGCGAACGGACCCGGGGAATTGACTGGGGATCAATCGAAAAATCGGGATAGTAGTCGGATTCGAAGCCGCTCTGTACGCCTGCCAGCGCCGCGCCCAAAGTCTGGTATTCCCGGCCACGGATCGTGACCGTGTAGGGTGCGGAAATCGCATAGTAGACGAAATTGGACCGCCATGCGGACACCACGACCTTCGTGTTCCTCACCACCTGTGCCGATGGCAAGGTGAAGGCGTGGTCGTCGAAGTCGTCCATCTTCTCGGCGCGCGCGACAACGGCGATATCGGAATCGAAGCTTTGCAGCGCCTGCATCAAGGCGGTGTCGCCAACCTTGTCTTCTCCCGCCGGAATGACCGCATCAAAGAAGACCCGGCGCGGCATCTGCCGGCGGAGCTTGTTCAGCAGATCGGCCTGTTCGGCAGTCGTCCACCCGCTGCGGTCATCCACTGTCAGCAGCACAGTGTTCGTGGGAGCATCACGCCGAAGGTTTTTGAACACCACATTCCAGTAGGAATGCGCCAACGGCTCTCCGGTGGCGAACATTGCGAGGAGCAACGCCGCCAGCAGGGAAAAACCCAATGTTGATCGCAAAACCTGCCGCATGGACCGCCCAAATGGGGTTGGTGACACCCGGCCATAGCCCGAAATGGTTTATATAGATTTAAGATTCGACCATCGGATTCAGCTATGTATGCATTCAAGTATATGGTTTTAAAGAACTATCTTCAAACTTCTGTCCAGCATCAGCAATTGCCAGATCAGCCGGCTGTGATCGCTCGTCCCGGCAATATGCGCCTCTGCCAGAGCCGCCAGACGGGCGGTGTCGAACCAGCCCGTGCGGGCGAGAGTCCCGCCGGAAACCACCTGCCGCGCCTCTCCTGCAAGCGGCCCGCGCAGCCAAGCGGCGATGGGGGTGACGAAGCCCATCTTCTGCCGGAACAGGATATCCTCGGGAAGATAGCGCCGCATGGCCTCCTTCATCAGCCATTTGCCCGTCCGCCCGCGCACGCGCACCCGTTCGGGCAGCCGCGCCCCGAATTCGATCAGGCGATGATCGAGCAGCGGCTCGCGCGCCTCAAGGCTCACCGCCATGCTCGTGCGGTCGACCTTGGTCAGGATATCGCCGGGCAGGTAGAACTTGAGATCGGCATATTGCGCCCGGTCCAGCCCGCTGCGCGCCGGTGCCCCGCGCATCAGCTCCACGAACGGCTGCTCGGCGCGGTAATCCCCGCGCAGGCGCCGGAATTCGTCGGAATAAAGGCTCGCGCGCAGCTCCGGCCCGGTCACCGCCAGCGCCCGCGCGTAGCCCTCCTCGCCGGTCCCAGCGAGGCTGAGCAGCGTGGTCCTGGCGCGCAGCGGGCGCGGGGCCCAGTCCAGCTTTGGATAAGCTGCGCCGAGCCCGCCCAGCAGCGGACGGCGGAGCGCAGCGGGCAGGAAGGCGCGCACCTGCTCCTCGCGGTGCTGGAAGGTCTGGCGGCGATATCCGGCAAAGGCTTCGTCCGCCCCGTCGCCCGATAGCGCCACGGTCACATGTTCGCGCGCCAGTTGCGAGACGCGGTATGTCGGCAAGGCAGAGGCATCGGCGAACGGTTCGTCGAACATCGCCGCGAGCGTGTCGACCAGCGCGAAGTCTTCCGCGCCGACGATCCGCTGATGGTGTTCGGTGCCATATTGCGCGGCTATGCGGCCCGCATACTCGGTCTCGTCGAGCGCCTTAACATCGAAACCGATCGTGCAGGTCTTGACCGGCTCGCGGCTCGCCTCTGCCATCAGCGCGACGACGCTGGAGCTGTCCACCCCGCCCGAAAGGAAAGCGCCCAGCGGCACGTCGGCGACCATGCGCGAAGTCACTGCCTCGCGCAGGTGGTGCAGCAGATGCGCGCCGAGATCGGCCTCGCTCCCGCGCTCGCGGCGTTCGAACGAGACGTCCCACCACTGCACCGGCGGCGGCGGCGGGGCATCGTGGCGCAGCAGGCGGTAGTGCCCGGCCGGCAGCTTTTCCACGCCTTTCAGGATCGCGCGCGTATCGGGCACGAAGCCCCAGGTGAGGTAGTCCTCCACCGCCAGCGGATCGATCTCCCGCCGCAGCGAAGGGTGTGCGAGGAGCTGCTTCAGCTCGGACCCGAAGATCACGCTGCCATCGGCCAGCGTTGCCATATGGAGCGGCTTCACCCCCAGCCGATCCCGCGCCAGCAGGAGTGTGCGCTGCCGCAGATCATAGAGCGCGAAGGCGAACATGCCGTGGAGGCGCGGCAGGCAGTTCATCCCCCAGCGCTGCCAGGCCGCGAGGATCACTTCGCTGTCACCATCGGTGCGGAACGTCGCGCCCTCGGCCTGCAATTCGCGGCGCAGTTCGCGGAAATTGTAGATCTCGCCGTTGAACACCAGCATGGCCGCACCATCGGACGAGGCCATCGGTTGCGGCGATCCCGCAAGGTCGATGATGGCAAGGCGCAGGTGCCCAAGCCCCACCCCCGGAGCGGTCCAGACCCCCTGCCCGTCCGGCCCGCGATGCGCCGCGACCGCGCACATCCGCGCGACCCGGTCCGGATCGACGGGCTTCAGGCCCTCGGTATGGAAGATCCCGGCAATGCCGCACATGGGTCAGCGCTTACCGGACGCGCGCCGTGCGGTCCATCCACAGCGCGATGGGGCCGGTGGCGGCAAGGAAGCTGCGGATCGATTCATCGGGCGGCGGCGCGCCCTCGCCTGCCTCGGCGGAAAGGATCAACGCCATAGTCGGGCGCGCGCGCAGCAGAAGGCGGTCCTCCATGTTGGCGAGTTTGAGCCGGGTGTTGCTCCCTGTGAGCAGTTCACCGGTGCGCAGCCAGGTCACGGCAAGGCGGTGGATCGGGCCCGGCGCCTGAATCACGTCGCTGCGGGCATCGGCAAAGACCGGGCCCGGCTCCTCCCACGCCCAGCGGCTGCCGAGCGGCAAGGCGCCCTGGCCAAAGCCCCCGGCCTCCTTGCCATCGCCTTGCGCGGCGTAGAGCGCAAAGGACATATCGACCACGTGGCCCTTGCCATCGGTGTAGCGCGCCACCAGCCGGTGATCGGCGCCGCCGTGGAGCGGGTGCCACTCGGCTTTCGGGCTGCCGTTGTCGAACTGCCAGCCAGGTACTGTCTGAAGCGTGATGAGGCCTGGCATGGGTGCTGCGATCCGGCTTGCCGCCGCGCTCCAGGCAAGGCCCGCCAGAGCAAGGGCGGCGATCCCGCCAAGCGCAACCGTGGTGGGCAGTGCAAGGCGCTCCAGCCGCGCCAGCAGCGGCGAGGCTGCAATGGCAGCTCCATCTACCAGCGGCGCATCGATCTTGCGGTCGAAGAACCGCCAGCCAACAGCCATGACCAGCCCCATGACCAGTGCGAAGAACACCCAGCCATAGAAGATGTGGTCAAAGCTTGCGGCAAATTCGATCCCGCGCCAGCTGGCGATGTAGACCGTACCCCACGCCCTCACGCCGTTCGCAAGCACCGGCACCACCAGCGACAGCGCCATGAAGCCCGCTCGGCGCCGCCAGCTCGCAAAGCAGACGTTGGAAACGAGCGCGCCATAGGCGAGCATCGCGATCAGGAACTTCACCCCGGAGCAGGCCTCCGCCACTTCGAAGTAGCCGAAGCGCGTGGTGATGAACACGCCATCGATCGTTGCCGGAATCTGGCTCAGCGCCAGCAGCAGCATGGTCAGCTTGGCGGTGATCGTCTGGAGGAACGGGATCAGCTCATCGCCAAAGGGCACCAGCGTGAGCATGTAGCCCAGCGGAAAGAGCTGTGCGGCGGCAACCCTTGGCCCCAGCAGCGCCAGCGCAGCGCCCTGCAGCATCACCACGACCGCCAGTTGCCGCGCCAGATTAAGCCCCGAAAAGTCGCCCAAAACCCACAGGAACACTGCTCCGCCCGTCACGATCAGGCCCGGCCACCAGGCGCGCGGCACGATCTGTGCGGTTTCGGCGGCGCGCTGCATGGCCAGCCAGCCGAGGATCGGCGGAATGAGCAGGATATGGTTGTAGGTGGAACTCTCCCACCACTGCCAGGCCATGTCGCGCCAATCGCCGAGGAACAGGACGATCAGCGCCAGCCACACGGCGGCCAGCCGGATCAACGGCGCGCGCCAGTGGCCCGGCACGCGGGCAAACAGGCGCGACAGCAGGCCTTGGGGCCGCGCCGGAAGCGCGCTTTCAGGCAGCATCGGCCGCAGACTCCGGCGGACCGGCAATCAGTTCGCGCAAGGGCGCCAGCACACGGTCCCAGCCGCATTCGGCCACCACGAAGTGCCGCGCCGCAGCACCCAGGGCGGCAGCCGCAGCGCGGTCCGCCAGCAGCGCCAGCGCGCGATCCGCCAGTGCCAAGGGTGCCTCGGCCAGCGCGAAGTGCTCCCCGTCGGCCCCGCCGATGCCCGTCGCCGCAGCAGGCGTCAGCAGCACCGGGCGCGCCATGGCCATCGCCTCGAGCACCTTGTTCTGCACCCCGCGCGCGATGAGCAGCGGCGCCGTGACCAGATCCGCCCCCGCCAGCCACGGCCGCACATCGGCAACAGCGCCGGTCACGAAAGTGCCATTGATCCCCTCAAGCGCCCGCACCGCAGCCGTTGGCGCACGGCCGACGATGGCGAAGCGCGCCTCCGGATGGACCGCCCGGATGCGCGGCATCACTTCGTGCGCGAAAAGCTCCACCGCCGTCACGTTGGGCGGATAGTCCATCTGCCCGGTGAACACGATGCCGGGGCCTGCGCCCGCCAGTTCCGGTGCCGGTTCAACCATCGCCGGATCGAACAGTTCGGTATCGATGCCATTGCCCAGCGCGCGCACATCGGGCCGCGCGCTTCCGGCTAGGCGGCTTTCGAACAGCGCGCGCTCCTCGCGGCTGATGAAGAGGCTCGTTGTCGCGCGGCGCGCCGCCTTTTCCTCGAACCGGCGCAGCAGCCGCGCCTCGCGCGCATAGAGCAACCGGCGAGGCAGCGCGCCGGTCTGGGCATAGGCTTCGAACTTCGCTGAATCGACGTCGACGAAATCCATCACCACCCGCCCCCGGAATTCAGGCGGCACATATTGCGCCATCTGCCCGGAAAACACGAAGATCGCCGAAATCGGGCGGGTTTCCAGCAATTGATGCACCCAGCGCTGCAATTTGGCAGAGGCAAACGCGGCCAGGCTGACCGGCAGCCCCTGCCCAAGCGCTGCAAGTGCTGCGAGCGGAAGCGGCGCACCGCGGCGCACGATGCAGTGGCTGGTCGCAATCGCGGCGACTGCGCCTTCCTGCGCGAGGTCCGCCGCATCATCGGCCAGCGCGCCCACATGCACCGGCGCGATCTCCGCGATCCGGCGCAGCAGGTGGTTGGAGCGGATCTTGTCCCCCCGGTCGGGCGGAAAGGGCACGCGGTGCGCGAGGAACAGGACCTCGCTCATGCCAGCCCCTGCGCGATGAACGGCCCGATCCGGTTGGCGATGCCCAGCGGCAGCTTCTGCCACAGCGCGATCTTCGCCTTGTAGCGCGGGCTCAGCGGATTGACGTCGCGCGGCGGTGCGCCATCGGCGCTCCACACGGCATAGCTCAGCGGCTGCGGCGCAAAGCCCCAGTTGCGCTTGAAGTGATAGGCGCCGGTATCGGTCTTGGAGCGCCCGAAATCGAAGCGATCACAGCCCTTCCGCCGCGCATGGCACATCAGCGCGTAATACATGACGTCATTCGCCCGGAGCGCGCGCGCCGCATGCACCCCGCCGCCCCAGTACGGCATCACCGCGCCGCGATGATAGAGGCTGAGCACCGACGCCACCGCGCGGCCCTCGTGCAGCACGGTCAGAATGTCGGCATCCTCGCCGAACGCATCCATCACCGCCTCGAACAGGGCGCGCGGAAACACCGGGGTGCCCAGATTGCGCACGGATTCAGCATAGACGGCGTAGTGACAGTCCCGGTCCTGCCTATCGCGGCCGACGCGAATCTCCATCGCGTGTCCCAGCCCCTTGCGCACTTCGGCGCGCTGCTTGCGCGGAACCCACGTCAGCTGCGCCTCGTCATCCACGGCAAGCGGCGCGACGAAACCGGCATGGCTGTCGCGCTTGATGTGCCAGGCGGCATTCTCCGGCATCGTGCCGCCGCGTAGTTCGACCGTCGGGCAAGTCAGGCGCCGGGCGAGTTCGGTGGCCGCTGCAAAGAGATCAGGCGCAGCGTCCGCATCGCCCAGCAGACCGCCGCCGACAGCAAATCCGGTCGAGACCAGTGCCCGGCCAAACAGCGGCGAATGCACGGCATGGAGCGGCAGCAGCGCCGCGATCGCCCCTTCGCGTTCGGCGAGCAGCATGTGCGCCGGATGCCCCGCCGCACGCGTCACCGCCTCCAGCCATTCAGGCCGATGGAACGGCGTCGCGCCATCCGCCTCCGCCACGAAGCGGGCAATAGCGCCCCGATCTCCCGGATCGGCAAGGCGGACCCGGGTCAGCGACGGCCGAAAGGGTGCGTTCATGCCGCAACCTGCTCGGCATCAAGCCGCGCGGCCTCGGCAGCAACGACCGCATCCATACGCCCCCACTGGAACGCGCCGAGCAGCTTCCGGAGCTTGGGCGCCATAACCGAAAGATTGGTGTAATGCCGCAAGCGCGAACGCAGCGGCGCATCGGTGCGGCGAGGCTGATCGGGATCTACTTCCCACGGATGGAAGTAGAACGCCGCCGGCCGTCCATCGTGCCGGTTAACCCGGTCCACCGCCCAATGCGAGAGAGCATAGGGCAGCAAGCGGAAAAACCCGCCGCCGCCCGCCGCCATGCGCCGCCCGGCCAGTTCCACCGTCGTCACCGGCACTTCGACCAGCGGCGAGCCTGCCACCGGGCGGAACGCAAAGCGCGGTGCTTCGCGCCAGCCATAGTGATCGTGGACAATCGGCGCGACGCTGGAAGAATAGGTATAGCCGTGCCGCGCAAGCACTTCGTGTGCCCAGGGCGTGCGCGCATCGATCGAAAAGCTCGGCGCGCGGTAGCCGGTCACCGCGCTGCCGCTGGTGTCTTCCAGCACGGCGCGCGCCCGTGCGATATCCTCGGCAAAGGCCGCCTCGCCCATGGCAAACACGCGCTTGTGGTCCCAACCGTGGCTGGCGATCTCGTGGCCCTGCGCGGCGATCCGGCGCATCATTGCGGAGTGCTTCTCCGCCACCCAGCCGAGTGTGAAGAACGTCGCCTTGACCCCGGCCTCGTCGAACAGCGCGAGCACGCGGTCACAGTTCGCCTCGACGCGCCGGTCCAGCCCGTCCCATTCGCCGCGCCCGATCACATGTTCGAACGCGCCGACCTGGAACCAGTCCTCGACATCGACCGACATGCCGTTGAGCACGGCACCCGAGGGCTGCGGATGACCAAGATCGGGGCGGGACATGGCGCCATCGCTCCTTCAGGCCGCGCGCCGCGGCGTTTCGCTTTCGAGCCACTCGATCAGCATTGTCAGCACATGGCGGATCGCCTGCTCCTGCTCCGCGCCGCGTGCTTCGAGCGCCACGATGCGCTGCTGCAGCGCGCCGAGCATGGCTTCGAGCGTCTCGAACCGCGCGTCCGTGGCGGTAACCACCGTCGGCTGGGAGGGCATGTCGGCCAGCTCGAGCACGGCCTTCTGGAGTTCGGTGATCTGCTCGGCATGTCCCGAAATGGCTTGCTGCAGGCCTGCAAGACCGGCAATCGCGGCAGCGGGAACGGCGGCGACCGATGCCTCAGGCGCTTCCGGCGCGATCAGCGGAGCGGGCGCAGGGGCGGGTGCTGCCGGATCGGCCAGCGTGCCATCCTGCTCCAGATCGGCAATCACTTCGGCCAGCATGGCGCTGTCGATCTGCGACTTCTGCTCGACCGCGCCCATCAGCAGCAGACGGCCGACCACCTGATTGATCCGGCGCGGCAAGCAGCCGGTGACACGGGCAAGATCGGCGAACACACGTTCTTCGAACGCCGGATTGCCGCTCCAGCCCACGCAGGCCAGGCGGTGCATCACATAGGGGCCGACTTCGCGGGGCTCCATCGCCTCAAGGTGGTGCGTCGCGATCACGCGCTGGCGCAGCTGCTCCAGCCGCGGGGAGTTCTGCAGCAGATCGCGGAATTCGGGCTGGCCCAGCAGCAGGATCTGCAGCAGCGGATGCGCGCCCAGCTGGAAGTTGGAGAGCATGCGCAGCTCTTCCAATGCCTCGATCGAAAGGTTCTGCGTCTCGTCCACCACCAGCAGGCAGCGGCGCCCGGCGCGCGCTTCTTCGTGAAGGAACGCCTCGATCAGTCCGAGCGCGCTCGCCTTGTCGTGCCCACCCACCGCGATCCCGAAGGCACGCGCGGTCATGTGGACCATCTCGCCGCCATCAAGCCGGCTCGTCACGATCTGCGCCGCAGTCAGCCGCTGGCGGTCGATCGTGGCAAGGAGATGCGCCGCCAGCGTCGATTTGCCCGCCCCCACGGCACCGGTAATGACGATGAAGCCTTCACCCTGTGCAAGGCCATAACCGAGGTAGGACAATGCCTTGCGGTGCGTTCCGCTCTCGAAGTAGAACTCCGGATCGGGGGTAAGCTGGAAAGGCCGTCCGGTCAGCTGGTAAAACGTATCGTACATCTTGGGGGACGCCCTTTATCAGAAGTTGTAGCGCAGGCCGACCTGACCGGTGGCGATCACATCGTCAGCGAAAGCCTTGCGGTTGAGCGCATCGAGCCCGACCCCGGCATTGCCGACCAGCCGCTGCGTGAACTGGTGGGTGAGGCCTGCGTTGACGCCGATGGAGTTCACGTCGGCCAGATCCGAAACACCGGATTTGTACCAGCTGTCGTAAGCAGCGACGGTGAAGGAGGTGAGCCGGTCGATCGGCCCGGAAATCTGCCCGTTCACGTAGAAGGTCTGATCCGTGCGGCCATTGGCGGAGGCAAGGACGGTGCCGTTCGCGCCGATAAACTTGCGGCGCAGATAGCCCGCGCCCAGCCCCATGCGCAGCTTGCCCAGCTGATGGCTGTAGGATGCCGATACGCCCCGGTTGCGGAACGCCGCCGATGCGATCGAACCCAGCGCGCCGTTGACACAGCCGCCGCTCTGCGCACCCGCCGCGCAGCCCGAGATATCGCCGCTGAACGGATTGCGATCCGCCGTGAAGTCCGTCGGCAGGCCGCGCACGGCGTTGCCCACGGTCGAGCCGAAGCCGCTCACCGCATCGAACACGTCGATCTGCAGCGCATTGCGCGCGTTGGGCGTGTAGGAGAGCGAACCGTAATAGGTCATGCTGTCATAGCGGCGGCCGACGAAGGCGCTCAGCGAGGTGCGCCGGCTGGGGCGCCACATCACGCCGACATCCCAGGTCAGCCCGGTCACGTCATAGGCGATCTGGCGGGGCTTGGACTTGTCGGTCACATAGCGACCGTCGCTGCCGACCACCGGCACGCCGCCCGGCCCGCGAACCGCATCGCGCGAGGAAACCTTCACGTCCTGCCAGCCCACATCACCGATCAGCGCCAGTTCCGAATTGATCGGCAGCGTCGCCTGAACGCCCGCGCGCAGTTCGCGCACGCGCTGGTCGAGGTTGGCGATGTCTTCCTGGTTGTAGCCGGCGCTCGCGGTGAGGCCGATCGGCAGCACCGTGCCCGGCGCCACCCCGGCGGAGACCTGCGCGGACTGCGCAACCGAGTGATTGAAGATGTCGCCCTGCGGCTGCGGCTGGCCGGGGGGCAGCCCTGTCACCGGCAGGCGCGGCGTGTTCACTTTGGTGTAGCCGACGAGATAGGAGCCCTTGAGGGCGACTTCACCGACATGGGTCGAAACCGCAGGGCCTGCATAAAGCGAATAGACTTGCGCGACCCGGTCACCCGTTTCCACCGAGCCGAGACGCGAAGCGCCGCTCGCATCGAACTGGGTGCGCGTGGCAAGGCCGCCCGCCTCGATCGTCAGTTCGCGCGGGATGAGATCGTGGCGCACGCGGGCAAGACCCGAAATCGTATCGTTGCTGACGATGTTGCCGCTTTCGGCAAAGCGCCGCTCATAGCGCACCGAGACCGCGCCTTCGGTCCGCCGCCCCGCGAGAGACATGTCGACGCCCACCGCAACGCTCGAATAGGTCAGCACGTCATGGACCGGTTCCAGCCGGGCAAGCACGCTCTGGCTGAGCTCGATGTAAGGCTGGACCTTCACCCGGGCGGAACCGCCCGCGCTGCCCATGCTGCGTCCCCCGCGCCGGGCATCGCCACCGCGGGCCGAATCGCCGCCCGAGGGCGCGCCGTCCCCGTTCGAGATCCCCTCGCTGTCGCCGGGATCGCCGTAGGGCAGCGACTGCGCGTGTGCCGCGCCGGAGAGCAGCAGCATTGCCAGCGCACTGGCGACGAACGCATGGGTCGAGGTACGCGCCATGGTCATTCCTTGTACCCGTAGTAGGAGCCGAAGCGGCGTCCGGTGGGTGAGAATCGGGTGCAGTTGAGCAGCAGCTTGATGTCCTCGCAGCCCGCAAGGATGCCCACAGCATCGCGCAGCGCGGCCTCGCCGGTCTGATCGGCGCGCACCACCATCAGCGCCTGGCCGACATGGTGGGCAAGCTCGGACGCGGGCGATGCCGCAAGCACCGGCGGGCTGTCGAAGATGACGATACGGTTGGGCGACTGGGAGGTCAGCCGGTCGAGGACCTGCGCAGTATAGGCGGAGGCCAGGTGTTCGGTGTCATGCCCGGTCGAATTGCCTGCAGGCAGCACAAAGAGTCCGGCAATGTCGGTGCCGATGATGCAGTCCTCGACCGCGATGGCGGGATCGGCCAGTGCGTCCATCAGCCCACGCCCGCCCGGCAGGCCCAGCGCGGAAAGTACGCTGGGCTTGGCGAAATCGGCATCGACGAGGAGCACTTCGGTGTCTTTCTCCGCTGCCATCGACAGCGCGAGATTGACCGCGCAGAAGGTCTTGCCCTCACCCGGATGCGACGAGCAGACCAGAATGCGCTCGCCATGCCGCGCGCCCCTGCCGGCGCGCGAATCCGCCGCCGTCATCAGGAGGTGGCGCTTCACGATGCGGAATTCCTCCAGCAGGCCGGTCACCGGGCCCTCGGGCTCGATCAGGCACTGTTCGCGCAGATGCTTGCGGTCGACCGGATGGAACGTGCCGCGAAAGGCCTGCCGCGCCGGGATGCCATCGAAAGCAGGCGGCGGCGCGGCCGGATGCGTCGGCGCGGCACCGCGCTGCACCGGCTGCGCAGGTTCTGCCGCTTCGGCAGTGATCGGCGGCCGCTCGCGCGGTTCGGGCAGTTTCGGCGCGACCGGCGCCTGAAAGGCGCGCAAGTCGAAGGTCCCCGCCGCGCGCTCGATCAGCGAGCGGGCCTCGGAGGTGTCCTTGGGAAGCGGGATCTTGCTCTGTTCGGTCATGATCTTCTCAGGTTCCCTCAGGCGACCATGCCGCGTTTCATGAATTCGACCGCCAGCAGTACGACCAGCACCAGGGCGAGACTGGCGACGCCGCCGGCAAACCACTTGAGCTGGCGCCAGTATTGGGCCCGCGCACGGCGCGTCAGCGTCAGCGTGACCGAGCCGACCACCGGCATGCCCGTCGCGCGCTCAAGCTGCCCTGTCGTTGCATATGTCGAACGCAGCTGGCCCAAGGCAAACGCGCTGCCACCGCCCGCCGCAACACCTACGACCAGCACGAGGAACAGCAGCATCGGCCGGTCCGGCGCCGAAGGCTTGCGCGGCGTCGTTGGCGGATCGATCACTTCGAACTTCACCGCGTTGCGTTCGGTCTCGACCTGCCCGCGCAGGCGCAGTTGCTCGCGGTCGCGCAGCAGCTTGTCGTACTGCTCCTTGAGCACGTCATAGTCGCGGTTGATGCGGGAGGCCTCGGCTGCCAGGCCGGGTTCGCTGAACTGGCGGCCCGTCAACTGGGCGAGCTCCTGCGTGAGCGAGCCGCGGCGCGATTGCAGCGCGACGATGCTCGCCTCGCGATCCGCCTTGATCGACTGGAGCGAGGAGTAGGCCGGGTTGGGCATGCCTCCGGGGCCGCTGTCACCTGCCGCCGCACGCTGAAGCGCGGCAACCTGTGCTTTGAGGGCGATCACGTCGGGGTGGCTGTCGGTCAGCCCGCGCGCGCGCATGGAGCTAAGGTCGGCCTGGGCCTGCGCCAGCGAGCCGCGCGCGCCGCCGCTTGCGCCGGGCATCACGATCGTCGGCGGCGTGCCCGAAAGCTGCCCGCGGATCGAAGCGAGTGCGCTTTGCGCTGCGAGCAGATCGGACTCGACCCCACGCAGCTCGGCGCGCGCGCCCTCGATCTTGCTGGAAAGCGAGCCATTGCCCGGCATCATCTCGGCGTTCTTCGCCTCGAAGGCCTGGCGCTTCTGTTCCGCCGCCTCGAGGTCCTTCTGCCGGTCGGCCAGTTGCTGGTCCATGAAAGCCAGCGTGTCGCTCATCTCGCCGCGCCCGCCGGCAAGGTTCTCCTCGCGGAAGATGTCGATCATCTTCTGCACGATGTCCTGCGCCAGCTTGGCGTTCTGGACATCGGAATAGGCCTTGCTACCCGAATAGGCGGTGATCTCGAACAGGTTGTCCTGCTGGCTCACCACCTTGATGTTCTTGCCCAGCCCTGCGACCGCGGCTTCCATCTGCTTGTCGGACGTCACCTTGTCGCCCAGCCGCGTGGCGCGTACGACCTTGGAGAGATTGACCGAGCTGGTCAGCGTCTGGCGCACCCGCTCGATATCGCGCTTGCGGTCGCCGCCGATGCCGATCTGGTCCGAAAGCACATCGTCGATCTGGACGAAGATGCGCGCCTTCGATTCGTAGGTATTGGGCACCGTCGCCACGACCAGCCAGCCAAGCAGGCAGACCAGCCACGCGACGCCCAGCGCCAGCCAGCGCCGGTGCCAGATGCCGTAAAGCGCGATGCGCACTTCTTCGTAGATGCTCGTCATGCGGCCAGCATCCTCAGAACGTGCTTTCCGGGATGATGATCACATCCCCCGGCATGAGCATCACGTTGGCGCGTGTATCGCCCTTGCGCAGCAGATCGCCGATCTTCACGCCGTATTCCTTCTGCGTGCCGGTCTGCTTGTCGAAGCGCACCAGCCGCGCCTTGTTGCCGGCCGCGTATTCGGAGAGGCCGCCCACCGCGATCATCGCGTCGAGCAGGGTCATGTTGGCGCGGTAGGGGATCGAAGCCGGCTTGCTGGTCGCGCCGACGATGCGCACCTGCTGGCTGAACGTGCCCGAAAACTTGTTGACGATGACCGAGACGATCGGTTCCTGGATGTATTGCGAAAGCTGGAGCTTGATGTCCTCGGCCAGCATCGATGGCGTCTTGCCGACGGCCGGCATGTCGGTGATCAGCGGCGTGGTGATGCGACCGTCCGGCCGCACCTGCACCGAAGCGCCCAGTTCGGGATTGCGCCACACGAAGATGGTCAGGTCATCGAGCGGGCCGATTACGTATTCCTCGCCCGGGCCTTCCTGCAGCGCCACGAACGACGCGGGCGGCAATTGCGCACCGCCGCCCCCACCTGCACAGCCGCCGAGCGACAGGCTCAGCGTGGCCGCGATGGTCAAAGACCGGGCCAGCAGGCTGGAAATACGCGTATTCTTGGGCATTGACCGTCCTTTGCGCGCACTGGGCTGGCTGTCCCGCTCGTCCCGCAGCGGGACCACGGGGACCTCCCATGACTTCCGAGCTATCGCCAAAAAGGGTGAAGATACCGTTAGTCCTGATGCGTATGGCCGCAGCCGCACAAGCGCATTTCCGGCAAAGTCCCGTAACGGGACGGCGCCCCGGCTAAAGGTTAATACCTAGGAATCAGGGCCTTGCGTTAACCAGCAGTTCAGCCGCCGGGCCGTGCCCGAGGAAATGCACCGGGCTGGCGCTCGCGCCATAGGCACCGGCGCAGAACACCGCGACAAGATCGCCCTCTTCCGCGCGCGGGAATCCGCCCTTGTCGGCCAGCCGGTCAAGCGGGGTGCACAGGCAGCCCACGATGCTGGCCTCTTCCTCTACCGGCGCGCCGAACCGGGTGGCAATCGCGCTCGGGTAGTTGCGCCGTACCACTGTCCCGAAATTGCCGCTCGCCGCCAGTTGGTGATGCAATCCGCCATCCGTGACGAGGAAGACCTCGCCATGGCTTTCCTTGCGGTCGATGATCCGGGTCAGATAAACGCCAGCCTCGCCAACGAGATAGCGCCCCAGCTCGATACAGAACGCCGTTTCCGCCAGCACCTCGGGCAGGTCATCGAATTGCGCGCCCAGTGCGGCCCCCACCGCTGCAAGATCAAGCGCCGCATCGCCCGGGAAGTAGGGAATGCCGAACCCGCCGCCGAGGTTGCACGCCGGCAGCGTCGCCCCGCCAGCCTCCGCCAGCCGCGCCGCCAGCGCCAAGGTCGCCGCCTGCATTTCGGCAATCGCACTGGCGTCCAGCGTCTGGCTCCCGGCATAGATATGAAAGCCGCGCCATTCCGCCCCCGCCGCGATGATCCGCCGCGCCAGCGCGGGCACCCCCGCCGCATCGACACCAAAGGGCTTGGCCCCGCCACCCATCTTCATTCCCGATCCCTTGAGATCGAAGTCCGGATTGACCCGAATCGCCAGCCTTGGCGCACGCCCAAGCCGCTCGCCGATTGCCAGCGCCCGCTCCGCCTCGCGCGCGGATTCGAGGTTCAGCGTCACCCCGCGCGCAATCGCCGCCTCGAGGTCCGCGTCGCGCTTGCCGGGCCCCGCAAAGCTGATCCGCTCCGGCGGCAGACCCGCCGCCTCTGCCATGAGCAGCTCGCCGCCCGAAGCAATGTCGAAACCATCGACCAGCCCCGCCATATGCCGCAGCACCGGCACATAAGGATTGGCCTTCATCGCGTAGTGCAGCCCCAGCCGGTCAGGCAGCACCGCACGCAAGGCTGCAACCCGCGCCGTGATCAGCGCCGCATCATAGACAAACAGCGGCGATCCCGCCTCGGCCACCAGTTCGGACGCCTTGCACCCGCCGATGGCAAGCTCGCCATCGATCGCGGCAAATCCGGGAGGAATGGGGCCAAGCGGCTTCATGCTTCAGGCCTTTGGCACAGTGGCCGATAATTCCTGGTAAAGACCGGTCCGGTCGAGCTTGCCATTAGGGCTGAGCGGCATTTCCTCGCGCCAGTGGATCACGCGCGGCACCATGAAGCCGGGAAGTTCGCGCGCCAATGCGGCAGGCAGCGCCGCTTCTGCCGCTGCTTGATCGCCCTTGGCCCGCGCCACGAGGTGGATCGCCTGCCCCAGCGCCGAATCGGGAATCCCGAGCGCCACTGCCTCGGCCACCAGCCCGGTCGCAATCGCGGCGTCTTCCACTTCCTGCGGGCTTACGCGGTTGCCACTGGTCTTGATCATCGCATCGCGCCGCCCGGCAAAATGGAGCAGCCCCGCCGCATCGCGCCGCACCCGGTCGCCGGACCACACCGCCAGCCCGCCCATCCGCGAAAACCCCGGCGCCGGCCTGAACCGCTCCGCCGTCCGCTCGCCATCGCGCCAATATCCTTGCGCCACCAGCGGCCCGGCATGGACCAGTTCACCCTCCTCATCCGGCCCGGCTTCGTGCCCGTCATCGGCCACGACCATCACTTCGGCAAACGGGAATGCCCCGCCGATCGAAGTGGGATGCGCATCAACCAGCGCCGGATCGAGATAGGTCGAGCGAAACGCCTCGGTCAGCCCGTACATCGGAAACACACGGCCTTGCGGAAACCGCGTCCTGAGCGCCCGCACCAGGGGCTCGGTCAGCGCGCCCCCGCTGTTGGTCAGCCGCCTGAGCTTCGCCGCCACCGCCTCGGGCCAATCAAGCTCCGTCAATTGCAGCCACAAGGGCGGCACAGCGGCAATCGTGGTGACGTCATGGCGCTCCACCGCCTTCATCACATCGCGCGGCATCAGATAATCGAGCGGCACCACCGTCCCGCCCGCATACCAGGTCGAAAGCAGCTGGTTCTGCCCGTAATCGAACGCCAGCGGCAGCACCGCCAGTACGCGGTCGCCCTCACCCACGCCCAGGTAATGCGCCACGCTCACCGCACCGAGCCACAAGTTGGCGTGGCTCAGCATCACGCCCTTGGGCCGCCCGGTCGAACCGCTGGTATAGAGAATCGCGGCCAGATCATCCGAGCTGGCCTCGCTTGGTGCCAGTGGCGCGAATCCTTCTGCCGCTGCCCATGCCGCGCCTTCCTCCAACGCCTCCGCTTCGGCAAGATCGCTTGGCTCCAGCGTCGCCCGCCGCCCCGCATTCGAGATCAGCAGCCGCGCCCCGCTGTCGGCCAGAATATGCGCCACCTGCCCGCGCTTGAGCAGCGGGTTCACCGGGACATGCACCAGCCCCGCCCGCACCGCCGCCAAGGGCATCAGGCAGGCAAGCTCGCTTTTGGGTAGCCAGGTTGCCACGCGTGCCCCCCGCTCCGGCACTTCCGCCGCAAGCCACGCCGCCAGTTGTCCTAAACGCCGATTTAACGCCTTGTAGCTAAGCGTATACGTCTTGAAGATCAGCGCGGGCGCGTCAGGCTGTCCCCTCAGCGCAAGGTGATCAAGCGGGTAAACGGTCGGATCAGGCGCTGCAGGCAAGCGGCTCTCTCGGGCAAGATGGCAGGATCTGGGGCAGGAACGAAGACTTGAGTGTGACGGTCTATCACGCTGATTTGCAGGAAGCGCAAGCCGACCCGGCGCTCGCCGCGCTGCTTGGCCGCTCGCCCGCCAGCGCGCCGTTCGACCGGCTGGACTGGCTCGTGCTCCTTGCCGAGCATTGCCTTCCCGGCACCGCCTGCAAGCTCGCCATTGCCCGCGATGGCGATGCGCTGGCCGTCCTCCCGTTCCGGACAAGCCCCGGCGGCGCTGCGCCGCTGGGCACATGGTACAGCTTTTTCGTCCGCCCGCTCACCAACGATCCCGCCCGCGCGCCCGAACTTTTCGAAGCGCTGGCCCGCAGCCTCGCCCCCACCGGCGCCGTGCAATTCGCGCCGATGCCCGAGGCCGAAGCCACAGCGCTTGCCGGGGCCTTCCGCGCCGCTGGCTGGATCGGCGTCGCCGAAGCGTGCGATACCAATCATATCCTCGAGCTTAAGGGCCGCAGCTTTGCCGAATACTGGGCGGCCCGCCCCGGCCAACTGCGCGAAACTGTCCGCCGAAAAACCGCGCGCGGCAAAGTCTCGCTGCGCATCGAGACGGCCTTCAGCGCAGCCGACTGGGCCGCTTACGAGGCGATCTATGCCAGGAGCTGGAAGCCCGAGGAAGGCAATCCCGCCTTCCTGCGCGCCTTTGCGCAGGCCGAAAGCGCCGCAGGCGCGCTGCGCATGGGGATTGCGGAAATAGACGGTGAGGCTGTCGCCGCCCAGTTCTGGACGGTCGAGGGCGGCACAGCGTGGATCCACAAGCTCGCGCACGATGAAGCCCACCGTGCTCACTCCCCCGGCACGCTGCTGACCGCCGCACTGTTCCGCCATGTGATCGATGAAGACACCGTCCACACCGTCGATTTCGGCACCGGCAATGATCCCTACAAACGCGACTGGATGGAAGCGCAGCGCCCACGCTTCGCGCTCCGGTTCTATCGCCCCGCCGCCGTTGGCCACTGGCCCGCGCTCGCCCGCCTCGCCGCCAGTGCCGTCAAACGCCGGATGCTGCGTCCGCCCCCAAATCGGGCGCTTGTTTCACCGCAGGCCGCTGGCTAAAGCGCGCGCCATTCCTTTCATCACAAGGCCTTATCCGTGACGTTGACCGATCAGACCGACACCGACTTGCGCAGCCTGCTGAACGATGTGCTCGGCCTCGGCCCCGCGCGCGCTGCGGCAATGACGGCCGAAAGCGGCCTGTTCGGCGCCCTGCCCGAACTCGATTCCATGGCCGTCGCCGGGCTCCTCACCGAGATCGAGGACCGCTTCGACATCGTGATCGACGATGACGAGGTCGATGGAGACATGCTCGGCACCTACGGTGATCTGCTCGCCTTCATCACCCGCAAACGCGGCGAGGCCTGAGCCAAAGACCATGCCGGCAACCTGGCCTTGCCCCGGTCCCTCCGGCATTGCGGATGAATATGCGGTGCTCTTCGACCGCGCGCGCCCGGTCCGCCTGCTGATCGTACCCCCGCTGTTCGAGGAGATGAACCGCACCCGGCGCATGCTGATCGAAACGCAGCGCCGGTTGGACGGCCTCGGCATCGATTCAATGCTCCCCGATTTGCCCGGCTGCAACGAAAGCGCGCAGGCCTTCTCGGCACAAAGCCTCGGCAGCTGGCGCGATGCGATGGCCGCTGCGTCTCGGCACTTTGTCGCCACCCATGTCCTCGCGCTGCGCGGCGGCGCGCTGGTGTTTCCGACCAACCTCCCCGGCTGGGTGCTCGAACCGCAGAAGGGCAGCGCAATCCTGCGCCAACTCCTGCGCGCACGCGTGCTTTCCGCCAAGGAAGCAGGCGCTGAGGAAAACAGCACCGACCTGCTCGAACACGGCCGCAACCATGGCCTTGAACTCGCGGGTTATCGCCTCTCTGCGGCGCTGGTTGCCGGGCTCGATGCCGCCGTGCCGCAAGACGAAGGCCAGCGCGTGATCCGCCAGTCCGACCTCGGCGGCGGCCCCCTCTGGCTGCGCAGCGAACCGGGCGAAGACCCGGCCCAGTCTGCCGCCCTCGCCCGCCTGATTGCCGCCGAGGCAGGTGCCTGATGCGCCGCCACCTGACCTTCGCCTGCGGCCTGGACACCCTGGTCGGCACGCTCGACATCGAGGCAGCGACCGGCACCACCGGCCTGCTGCTCGTCACTGGCGGGCGCGAGATCCGCTCCGGCAGCTGGGGCGGACAGGCCCGGATCGCCGCCCGCCTCGCCGCCGCTGGCGTGCCCGTTTTCCGCTATGATCGCCGCGGCGTCGGCGAAAGCGGCGGCACCGATCCCGGCTTCCAGCACACCCGCGAAGACATCGCCGCCGCCCTCGCCGCCTTCCGCGCCGCCCTGCCTACGTTGCGCCGCGTGATCGCCTTCGGCAACTGCGACGCCGCCGCCGCGCTGATGCTCCACGCGGATGATATCGGGCTTGACGGTCTCGTCCTCGCCAATCCGTGGACGCTGGAATCGGATGAGGCAGACACCGCCCCGCCCGCGGCCTTGCGCCAGCGCTATCTCGCCAAGCTCGCCAATCCGCGCGAAGTTCTGCGCCTACTTACCGGCGGGGTAAACCTTGCCAAGCTCGCGCGGGGCCTTCGCCAGGCAGCGTCAGCCCCGGCCAAATCCTCATTGGTTGAAACCATGGCTGGTAGCCTGACGCGATTCGGCGGTTCCGTGACGATCCTCCTCGCCACCGGCGACCGCACGGCGCAGATGTTCGAAGCCGTGTGGCCCGCAGGCGATCCGCGCATCCAGCCCCACGCGAGTAGCGGCCACAGCTTCGCGGGCCCCGAGGCGCAGGACTGGCTTTTTGAACGGCTAATGGAAGCGCTGCGCTAGAACCCGTCTAACCCATCGCCATTGCAGAGCTACTCCGCCGCCACCGCCTGCGCTGCAGCAAAGGCATGCTCGGCCAGAAACCGCTCGGCATCGAGCGCCGCCATGCACCCCGTGCCCGCCGCCGTCACCGCCTGCCGATAGGTGTGGTCCATGACGTCACCGCAGGCAAACACGCCCGGAATGGCCGTCTTGGGCGTGCCGGGCTGCACCACGATATAACCGCTCTCGTCGAGTTCCAGCTTGCCCTTGAACAGTTCGGTCGCGGGCGCATGGCCGATCGCCACGAACGCACCATCGGTTGCCAGTGAAGAGGCCTCACCGGTCACCGTATCGACCAGTTCGACCGCTTGGAGCACGCCGCCCGCCGCGCCGGTGAAGCGCGTCACGGCCTTGTTCCACAGCACCTTGATGCGCGGATTGCTCATCAGGCGGTCCTGCAGGATCTTCTCGGCGCGCAAACTGTCGCGGCGGTGGATCAGCGTCACTTCGGGCGAATGGTTGGTGAGGTACAGCGCTTCCTCGACCGCGGTGTTGCCGCCGCCGATCACCACAACCTTCTTGCCGCGATAGAAGAACCCGTCGCAGGTCGCGCAGGCCGAAACGCCCTTGCCGCCGAACGCCTGCTCGCCTTCCACGCCCAGCCAGCGCGCCTGCGCGCCCGTCGCGATCACCAGCACCTCGCCCTCATAGACATCGCCGCTATCGCCGTGCGCGCGGAACGGCGGGCCGTCGAGGCTCACTTCGGTGATCGTGTCCCACAGCATCCGCGTACCGACATGCTCGGCCTGCGCCTGCATTTCCTGCATAAGCCAAGGCCCCTGGATCACATCACGAAAGCCAGGATAGTTCTCGACGTCGGTCGTGATCGTCAGCTGCCCGCCGGGCTGCAGGCCCTGCACCACGATCGGCTCCATCCCTGCGCGCGCACCATAGATGGCGGCGGAAAGGCCGGCCGGGCCGGAACCGATGATCAGCATGCGGGTTTTGTGCGTGGTAGCCATGAAGTCCTCCAGTGGGAGCGGGAAATAAGACGCACCCGCGCGGAATACGAGTCCCGCCTTGGGGCTATTCCCCGAATTAGCTGTGGCTGGCCTCGAACACCGACCAGCCCGTCCTCGCCGCCAGCCGCTCGAGCGCCAGTGCGCCAAGCTGCGAGTTCCCCTTGGCGTTGAGACCGGGGGACCACACCGCGATGCTCGCCGTGCCCGGCACCACCGCGAGGATGCCCCCGCCAACGCCGGATTTGCCCGGCAGGCCGACACGGAAGGCGAATTCCCCCGAATTGTCATAATGCCCGCACAGCATCATCAGCGCGTTGATCCGCCGCGCGCGCTGGGGCGTCACGATGCAGCGCCCCGTCGCCGGATCGCGCCCGTCATGCGCCAGAAAGCGGCCCGCCATGGCGAGCTGGCGGCAGCTCATCGCCAGCGCGCACTGGTGGAAATAGACGCCGAGCGCCTGCTCCACCGGGTGCTGCAGATTGGCGAACGCGCGCATGTAGTTGGCCAGCGCCATGTTGCGATAGCCCGTCGCCAGTTCCGCCGCAGCGACCTTGGCGTCGATGGTGATCGTCTCGTCGCCAGCCAGCGTGCGGACAAAGCGCAGCACGCCTGCAATCGCCTCTGCCGGCGTGCCGCCAGCCAGCAGCACATCGGCCACGACGATCGCGCCTGCATTGATGAACGGGTTGCGCGGAATGCCTTGCTCGGTTTCAAGCTGCACGATCGAGTTGAACGCGCTGCCGGATGGCTCGCGCCCCACACGGCTCCACAGCGCATCGCCCACCATGCCCAGCGCCAGGGTGAGCGAAAAGACCTTGGAGACCGACTGAATCGAGAACGGCTCTTCGGCGTTGCCGCCCAGATGAAGCGAGCCATCGGCCATGACCACCGCGATTCCGAACCGATCGCGCGAAACGCAGGCCAGCGGCGGAATATAGTCCGCCACCCGCCCACGCTCGGTTGCACCGCGCATCTCAGCCGTGATCTCGGCGACGATCGCACCAATGTCAGTCAACGGCTTGGCTGCCCTACTTCAGATGCTGCTTGAACCAGTCGACGATCCGCTCCAGCCGGTCGCGCTGGAAGCTGGGCCGCGCGATCCCGTGGTTTTCGTCCGGATAGCCCACCAGCCGGGTCGGCACGCCGGTAATCTTGAGCGCCTGATAGAGTTGCTGACCACCGATCAGCGGCACGTTGTCATCGGCAATCCCGCCCATGAACAGCGTCGGCGTCTTGATCCGGTCGGCATGGAAAAGTGGCTCGGACAGGCGCGTCCACAATTCAGGCTCCTTCCACGGCGTGCCCAGTTCCTGCGTGTACTGCTGGACATACTGATCCACCCCGAACAGCGCGAAGATATTGCCCTCGCCCGCCCCGCTGAATGCCGCCTTGAGCCGGTTGTCGCGCACGATCAGGAAGTCGGTCAGGATGCCGCCGTAGCTCCAGCCGCCCGCGCCCAGCCGCGCCGGATCGGCAAAGCCCTGCGCCACCGCCCAATCGAGCGAGGCGTGGAGATCGGCCACATCCTTCTGGCCCCAGTCCGCCGCAATCGCCGCCGAATAGGCATCGCCCCGGCCCGAAGAGCCGCGATAGTTGGGCATCAGCACCGCATAGCCCTGCGCGGCCAGCAGATCGGCGATCATGGTGTAACCGTCGACCGCGTGGATATCCTGCGCATTCGGCCCGCCATGGATCCACAACAGGGTTGGCACCTTGGCCCCGGCGGCCATGCCTTCGGGACGGAGCAGCAGCCCGTGGACTTCGTTGCCGTCCTTGGCCGTCGCCGCATAGTCCTCCACCTTGCCCCAGGCGACCCGGTCCGCCACCGCCTTGTTGTGCGATGTCAGCACCTTGAGGCCGCCTTTGGCATCAAGCACATAGAGTTCGGCCGGCTTGCCGTCTCCGCTCGCCACCACGGCCCGCGCCGCCCCGGGCACAGCCGAACCGCACTGCGCCAGCACGGAAAGCGTTCCGTCATTCAGCCGCCGCAGCGCTCCCTTGGCATCGACCACCGCAGGCACTTCATGCCGGTCCTCGGCGAGCACAGCGCCGATCTGCCCGCCACCAAGGTCTACCGGCGCGCTCACGAATATCCCGGCCGTCGCAGGCATAATCCGCGTCGCCCCGCTGGCGACCACGGTTTGCGCCAGATGCGGCTGGCCATACTGGTCCACCTTGCCGCCCGGCCCCACCAGATGCGTGATCTTCGTGCCATCGGCCGACCACAGCAGCGTCTGCCCCGGAGCACCGTTCAACTTCGCCACCACCTTCGGCGCTGCACCGGCCCGCGCTTCGATTACCGTCAGCCATTGCGCCCCAAGGTCGGACAAATCCGTCGTGTGATCAGCGATATAGGCGATGAACTTGCCATCGGGTGACCACTCCGCCGTCCCCGCGTCGAACGAATCCGAAGCGGTCAGCCGCGTCTCGGTCCGCGCCGCCACATCGAACAGCGCAAGGTGCGTGTGCGTTTCCGCCGTAATAAAGCCGACGCCGTCCTGCTTGATCTTCACATCATCGACCACCACCGGGAGCGGCCGCTCCGGATCGTCCTTCGGCGGCTCGGCCGCGGGATCACTGATCGCCAGCAGCAGTGTTTTCGAATCGGGCGACCAGCGGAATCCGGCGATTTCGCCCTTCACGTCGGTCAGCTTGGTCGCCTCGCCCCCCCGCCGGTCGAGCAGCCAGATCTGCGCCAGCTTGTCCTTTCCGCGCTTGGACAGGAACGCGATGGACTTGCCGTCCGGGCTGAACGAAGGCGCGCTCGCGCTGTCCTCGCCGCTCGTCAGTTGCAGCGGCGCGCCGCCAGCCAGATCGGCCAGCCACAGCGCGCTGCGGCGCTTGTCGGCCTTGAGATCGGCCTCGCCCACCACATAGACCGCCTGCTTGCCATCTTGCGCGCATTCAAGCCCGGAGAGCGAACGCAGCGCCAGAATGTCGTCGATCGTAACCGGATGGCGGGCAGTGGCCGCGCCTCCCTCCGCCATCGCCGGCAGCGCGCCCGCCAGCGCACAAGCCGCCATTCCCCAGCCAAGACCCTTGCGCCACGCCGTCGCCGCCATTGATTTTCCCCCAAGAAACCGGACAAGCCTCAAGACTAACCACACCATCGCGGGGCAGGCAATCAACACCTTATTCCGATGACATTGCGGCCAGCCGGGCTAGGATGTTGCGATGGCAGGAAATCTCGAATTCAATACCTCGATGAGCGATGTGCTCGTCGTGCTCGGCGCGGCAGGGATCGTCATCCCCGCATTCGCCCGTGCGCGCATCACGCCGGTGATCGGCTTCATCCTTGTTGGCGTGCTCGTCGGCCCGTTCGGGCTGGGCCGCCTCGTCGGCCAGTTCCCCGCGCTCTATTACGTCACGATCACCCGGCCCGAAGCGATTGCGCCCTTTGCCGAACTGGGCGTGATCCTGCTGCTGTTCGAAATCGGACTCGAACTCTCGTTCGGCCGCCTCTGGGCCATGCGTGCGCAAGTCTTCGGCCTCGGCGCAACAAAGCTTCTGCTCTGCGCCGCGCTCCTCACGCTGGTACTCATCGGGATGCGCCACGATATCTCCGCCGCCGCCGGGCTCGGCATCGCGCTCGCGCTCTCCTCCACCGCACTCGTCCTGCCCATTGCCGGCACGCAGGGCCCGGTCGGCCGCCGCGCGCTCGCCATGCTGCTGCTCGAGGATATCGCCCTCGTCCCGATCATCTTCGTCCTCGGCGCGTTCGGTCCGGGCGGCGAGAGCGGCGCCGCACTCTTTGCCACGCTCTGGCGCGGGGCCATCATCATCGCGGTAATGCTCACCCTCGGCCGCTTCCTCTTGCCCCGCCTGTTCGCCAGCGCCGCACGCACCAAAAGCCCTGAGCTCTTCCTTGCCTTCAGCCTCCTCGTGGTGATCGCCGCTGCGCTCGCCACGGCCGGCGCGGGCCTTTCCCCGATCATGGGCGCGCTGCTCGCCGGTCTGCTCATCGCCGAAACCGACTACTCGCGCGAGGTCGAGGCGCTCACCGCCCCGTTCAAGGGCCTCGCGCTCGGCGTGTTCCTGATCACCGTGGGCATGAGCATCGACGTGGGCGAGATCTGGCGCCAGCTCGGCCAGATCGCGCTCGGCGTCGCGGCAGTGCTCGCGGCCAAGGCGATCGTTACCGCGCTGCTGCTGCGCGTTGGCGGCGCGAGTCGGGGTGTCGCCGCCGAAGTCGCCCTGCTCCTCGCCTCCCCGTCCGAAACCACCCTGATCGTGCTGACTGCCGCCGCAGCCGCAGGGCTGGTCAGTCACGAAAATGCCCAGTTCTGGCAGATCGTCACCGCACTCGGCCTGACCCTCACGCCGCTGCTGGCCATGCTGGGCCGACGCATCGCCAGCGCGGTGGACCGCCCGGGCGATGCCCCCGCCGCTGCCGCCCCCAGCGACGCGACCGGCCAGGCGCTCGTCTTCGGATACGGCCGTGTCGGCCGCCTCGTTGGCGCGATGCTGGCCCGGCACGATGTCCCTTGGCTGGCGCTGGATGCCGATCCCGCGCTGGTCACGCAGGCCCGCGGCGCAGGCGAACCGGTGATCTACGGCAATGTCGCCAATGCCGCGCTGCTCGAAAAGCTCCACCTCGAATCCGCCCGCGCGGTCATCGTCACCATGGACGAGCCGGTTCTCGTCAGCCGCACCGTCCGCCGTCTCCGCGCCGCGCACCCAGACCTTCCGATCATCGTGCGCGCCCGCGATGCCGATCACGCCGCCGAACTCTATCGCGCCGGAGCCAGCGACGCCGTGCCCGAGACGCTCGAAAGCTCGCTCCAGCTTTCCGAGGCCGTGCTCGTCGACATGGGTGTCGCGATGGGTCCCGTGATCGCCTCGATCCACGAGATGCGCGACGAACTGCGCGAAACGATCATGCGCGATGGCGGGCTCGACCAGAAGCCGCGCCTCAAGGCAGCTGGGCTGCGGGACCGTTAGCCCGCGATGACAGCCTTCGCCGCCGCAATCGCTTCGGCGGCTTTGGCACCATCCGGACCGCCGCCCTGCGCCATATCGGGCCGTCCGCCGCCGCCTTTGCCGCCGAGCGCCTCGACACCAGCGCGCACGAGATCGACGGCACTGACCTTGCCCGCAAGATCCTCGGTCACCGCCGCTGCGATGCTGGCCTTGCCATCGTTCACCGCGACGATCACCGCCACGCCCGAGCCCATGCGCGTCTTCGCCTGATCGAGAAGGCCGCGCAGTTCCTTGGGGTCCATGCCCTCGAGCACCTGGCCCGAGAACGTGATGCCGCCAACCTGCTCGTCCGCCGGGGCAGCCGCCGCGCCGCCGCCCGAAGCGCCGGCCAGCGCCAGCGCCTTCCTGGCCTCGGCCAGTTCGCGTTCCAGCTTGCGCCGCTCGTCGACCAGCGCCGCCACGCGCGCCTCGACTTCATCGGGCGAGGACCGCAGCAGGCCCGCCGTGCGCCGCAGTGCTTCTTCGCGGCCAACCAGATAACTGCGCGCGCCTGCGCCGGTCAGTGCCTCGATACGCCGCACGCCCGAAGAAACTGCGCTTTCGCTCACCACGCGCAGCAAGCCGATATCGCCCAGCGCACGCACATGGGTGCCGCCGCAGAGTTCGACCGAATAAGGCTGCGCACCCGTCCCCATGCTGAGCACGCGCACCTCATCGCCATACTTCTCGCCAAACAGCGCCATCGCGCCCGCCGCAATCGCATCTTCCGGGCTCATCAACCGCGTCGTCACCGGCGCGTTGGCAAGGATTTCTGCGTTCACTTCATCTTCGACGGCCGCAATGTCCTCCGCCGTCAGCGCCGCCGGATGCGAGAAGTCAAAGCGCAGCCGCTCGGCCGAAACCATCGAGCCCTTCTGCGTCACATGGGCGCCAAGCCGTCGGCGCAGCGCCTCGTGCAAAAGGTGCGTCGCCGAATGGTTTGCGCGGGTCGCATCACGCCGCGCCACATCGATGGCAAGCTGCACCGGATCACCCACCTTGATCGAGCCAGCCTCGACCGTGCCCTGATGCGCGTGCAGGCGCCCCAGCGGCTTGGACGTATCGTTCACTGCAATGCGCAGGCCCTCGTTGGTGCTGATCGTGCCGGCATCACCCATCTGGCCGCCGCTTTCGGCATAGAACGGCGTCTGGTTGGTGATTACGGTGATGGTTTCGCCCGCCCCCGCCTCGGCCACTTCCTTGCCGTCTTTCACCAGCGCAACGACGACACCTTCGCCGATGTTGGCGGTATAGCCGGTGAACTCGGTCACGCCTTCGCGCTCGGCAATGTCGAACCACACTTCGCTGTCGGCGGTCTGCCCGCTGCCCTTCCAAGCCGCGCGGGCCGCCGCCTTCTGCTGCGCCATGGCCGCCTCGAACCCGGCGCGGTCCACGCTCACCCCGCGCGCCCGCAGGGCGTCTTCGGTCAGATCATAGGGGAAGCCGAAGGTGTCATAGAGCTTGAACGCGGTCGCTCCGGGCAGGCTGTCGCCCTCGCCCAGATCGCCTGCTTCCTCGTCGAGCAGCTTGAGCCCGTTCGCCAGCGTGCGCCGGAACTGCACTTCCTCGCGCAGCAGCGTCTCTTCCACCAGCGGTTGCGCACGGCCAAGCTCGGGGAAAGCCTGACCCATCTCGGTCACCAACGAACCCACCAGCCGGTGCATGAGCGGCTCCTTCGCGCCCAGCAGATGCGCATGGCGCATGGCGCGGCGCATGATCCGGCGCAGCACATAGCCGCGGCCCTCGTTGCTCGGCAGCACGCCATCGGCCAGCAGGAAGCTCGATGAACGGAGGTGGTCCGCAATCACGCGGTGGCTTGCGCGGCTGGCGCCCTCGGCCTTGGTGCCGGTCAGGCTTTCAGAGGCCGCGATGAGCGCGCGGAACGTATCGGTGTCGTAGTTGTCGTGCTCGCCCTGCATCACCGCGGCAATGCGCTCGATGCCCATCCCGGTGTCGATGCTCGGGCTCGGCAGGTTCGAGCGGGTGCCATCGGCGGCCTGCTCGAACTGCATGAACACGAGATTCCAGATCTCGATGAAGCGGTCGCCGTCCTCATCCGGCGAACCCGGAGGGCCGCCGAATATGTGATCGCCGTGGTCGTAGAAGATTTCCGAGCACGGCCCGCACGGCCCCGTATCGCCCATCGACCAGAAATTGTCCGACGTCGGGATGCGGATGATGCGGTCGTCCGAAAGCCCCGCAATCTTCTTCCACAGGTCGAACGCTTCGTCATCGGTGTGGTAGACCGTGACGAGCAGCTTGTCCTTGGGCAGGCCCCACTCGCGCGTCAGCAGGGTCCAGGCGTGAGTGATCGCCTGATCCTTGAAGTAGTCGCCGAACGAGAAATTGCCCAGCATCTCGAAGAACGTGTGGTGCCGCGCGGTATAGCCCACATTGTCCAGATCATTGTGCTTGCCGCCTGCGCGCACGCACTTCTGCGAGGACGTTGCCCGCTTGGTCGCACGCGTCTCAAGGCCGGTGAACACGTTCTTGAACGGGACCATGCCCGCATTGGTGAACATCAGCGTCGGATCGTTATACGGCACAAGCGGTGCGGAAGGCGCGATCTCGTGCCCGGCGGAGCCGAAGTACTCGAGGAAGGACCGGCGGATTTCGTTCGTCGAAGTCATGACAAGCCGATTAGGCGAGCGCTCGGCGCGGAACAAGCACGTTTCGGCTATTGCCGTGTGCTTGTCCCCATGTCGCAGGCCTTCACTGGTTGTCGGCTGTTGCCGTCACCAGCCAGGCCGCCGCCGGAAAACACACCCGCCCGCCGACATGGCGCGACTGGACAAGCTCCAGAAGCGCCCGTTCGAAGGTGGCGCGCTGCTGATCGGGCAAGGTCCGGATCGCGGCCGCAGCAGGGCCGATCCGGCTGAAGAACGAAAGCGCGTCCGCAACCGGATTGGTGCCCGATCCCGCAACGTAGGCGAAATCAAGCGGCTCGAACCGGATGTCGCGCCAGCCCTTGAGGCAGCGCCGCGCGTGATCGGGATCAGCAAAGGCAAAGGGACCGGGCGGAAAATCGACCGCTGGCGCAGGCTTCGCCGGCGGCAGCAACCGCGCGATCTCCAGCGCCCAGGGGTTCTCGGCGGCAGGGCGGAAGCAGGAAAACACCATGCGCGCGCCCGGCGCGGCATTGGCCGACAAATGGGCGAAGGCCGCGGGCGGATCGGTGAAGAACATCACCCCGTGGCGCGAAATATAGAGATCGGGTGCCGCACCGTCCGCCTGCCACGCCGAAGCATCCGCCACGGTGAACGCGAGGTTGGTCAGCCCCGCAGCACGGTGCCGCGCGGCCTCGATCAGTTCACCCGAGATGTCGACCCCGGTCACCTGCGCATCGGCGCGCGCTGTTGCAACCGCGATCGAAAGCTCACCCGCGCCGCAGCCCACATCGATCACCCGCTTGCCGGGTTCGGCAGCGATGGCCGCCAGAAGATAGGGCGTAAGCGCGGCAAAGCTGCGGTCGGTCCGCTCCCACTCTGCCGCCCAATTCTGGCCTACCCGGCCCTGCCACTCTTGCGCACCCGTCATGCCATGCAGGCTATGCGCCGGGGCGCCACCCGGCAAGTGCTAAAGCGGCAATCCGCGTCAGGTCGCGAAATAGGGGCCGCCCTTGGCGCGCGCCGCCTGCCATGCCGGGCGCGCATGGATTGCCGCGACGAAGGCGGCAAGCTTCGGAAAGGCCTCGCCCATGCCCTGCATGACGACGACTTCGGCGGGGAAGCTGAGCATCACGTCCGCACCGGTCCAGTCATCACCGATGAAATGGCCGGAGGGCCGCAGGATCTGCTCGAGGTAGCCGAAATGTGCCGCAAGCTGCTCATCGATGCGCGGCCGCAGCGGCGCCCCTGCCTCGCCTAGCCGCGAGACATAGAGGTTGAGGAGGATCGGCGTCATGGCCGAGCCCTCGGCGAAGTGCATCAGTTCGTTGTGCCGCAGTGCGTCGTCGGTACCGGGCTCGGGCTGCCATTTGCCGTCGCCGTAGGTGTCACACAGATACTGCACGATTGCGCCTGATTCCTCGATCACCCGGCCATCGACCTCAAGCAGCGGCGACTTGCCGAGCGGGTGCAATGCCTTGAGTTCTGCCGGTGCAAGGTTGGTCTCCGCATCGCGCTGATAGAGCTTGAGTTCATAGGGAACGCCCAGCTCCTCCAGCATCCAGAGAATGCGCTGCGAACGGCTGTTGTTGAGGTGGTGGAGGATGATCGACATCAGGCTTCCTTTCCGAGGGTTCCGGCCGGTGCCGGTGGTTGCGCGGACGCTAGGTGTTTTCGCCGAGGCGCGAAAGTGTCTGATGTGCGCAAGGCTGACCTGGCCGGAAGGAAGGCGCACTTGGGCCGTGAAGGAAGGCGCGCCTGGGCCGCAAGGAATGCGCGCGTGGCATCTGTGGCAAGGCCATCCCTCACCCCAAACAAAAACCGGCGCGTTCCTTCCCGGGAACGCGCCGGTCTTTGGACTGGCGGCGGGTGCGGAGGCAATTGAGGTGCCCCCGCCGCCTGAAGGATCAGATGTCGTCGTCCGCGTCCGGACCCACCATCAGCCCTTCGGCGACCTTGTCGGTCTGGCCGCGAATCGCGGCTTCCAACTTGTCGCAAAGCTCCTTGTGTTCGCGCAGATACGTCTTGGCGTTCTCGCGGCCCTGCCCGATGCGGATCGAATCGTAGCTGAACCATGCGCCCGACTTCTCGACGATGCCGGCCTTGACGCCGAGATCGAGAATCTCGCCGATCTTCGAAATGCCCTCACCGTACATGATGTCGAACTCGACCTGCTTGAACGGCGGAGCGACCTTGTTCTTGACGACCTTCACGCGGGTGGCATTGCCGACGATATCGTCGCGGTCCTTGATCTGGCCGGTGCGGCGGATGTCGAGGCGAACCGAGGCGTAGAACTTGAGCGCGTTGCCGCCCGTCGTCGTCTCCGGATTGCCGTACATCACGCCGATCTTCATGCGCAGCTGGTTGATGAAGATCACCATGCAGCGCGAGCGGCTGATCGAGCCGGTCAACTTGCGCAGGCTCTGCGACATGAGACGCGCCTGGAGGCCGACATGGCTGTCACCCATCTCGCCCTCGATTTCGGCGCGAGGCACCAGCGCGGCGACCGAATCGACCACCAGCACATCGATCGCGTTCGAACGCACCAACGTATCGACGATCTCCAGCGCCTGTTCGCCCGTATCGGGCTGCGAGACGATCAGCTCGTCGATGTTGACGCCCAGCTTCCTGGCGTAGACCGGATCAAGCGCGTGCTCGGCATCGACGAAAGCCGCAGTGCCGCCGCCCTTCTGTGCTTCGGCGATCACGTGGAGCGCCAGCGTCGTCTTGCCCGAGCTTTCCGGCCCATAGACCTCGATCACGCGGCCACGCGGCAGCCCGCCAACGCCGAGTGCAATGTCGAGCCCGAGCGAACCGGTCGAGATCGCCTCGACCTGCATGGTCTGTTTCGAGCCCAGCCGCATGGCCGAGCCCTTGCCGAATGCCTTGTCGATCTGTGCGAGCGCTGCATCGAGCGCTTTCTGACGATCCATGTCCTTGTCTTTGCCTTCCTGGATAAGCTTCAACTGCGCCGCCATGGCTTGCTTCCCCTTGCTAGAGATGGCTGACATGAACCGTCAACACCAGCCTTGTACCCAGTTTGTTCTATTGGAACAAGGGGAGAACGAAATTCCGCGCAAGATTGGCGACAAGTGCCCGCACATTGCGGAAATTCCTAAGGAATTTCCACTTTTGAGCGCAGTTCCAACCGGACTCTAGGGCAGATCCTGCAGAAACGGTGCAAAAATTTATTGGGGATCGCCGATTCGGAGTGGCCCCGGCCTGATTCCCGCCCGGCGCGGCAAGGCGGGGCCATCAGATCGTTGACTGCCTCGCATGCGATGCAGGCCAGATTGACAGGCCGCAGACCGGCATTAAGCTCTGCTGCATTGCACAACTGGCGGTGCGGCTGCCTGGCGGGGGAAAATTCAGTGAAGTCCTTGGTATCCTTCGCACTTGCCGCATCCAGCCTTGCGCTCGCCGCTCCAGCTGCCGCTGAGGACGCCGCCCATGCCGTCCGCGCCATTCCGATCAACGATCACCTGACCGCGTTCTACCAGGGGCGACCGGACGAAGCCTCGGTCCCGCCCGGCCCCCGCCAGTGGCCCGATCTCGGCGCGATCTTCGTCGGTGTCGCAACCTACGCTATCCATGATGGCGATACCGCGCTGGTCTACGATACCTTCACCGATCCCGCTTCAGCACAATGGGTGCGCGATTGGCTCACCAAGGCCGGGGTGCGCCGCTTTGTCCTCGCCACCAGCCACTGGCACCTCGATCACATCGGCGGCAACACGGTCTATGCCGACAGCATGCGCTTCGCGACCGAAGCGACCCGGGTGAAGCTGATGGAAAAGCGCGCCGCGATCGAGTCCGGCACCGAAGAAGGCCCCCCGGCGATCCGCCCGCTCATCCTGCCCAACATCGGGATCGCGCCAGGCAGCGTGGTGACGCTGATGATCGGCAGTGTGCGGGCCGAACTCCGCCCCGTCCCGATCCACTCCGCCGATGGTCTCGTGATCGAACTGCCGGACGACAAGCTGCTCCTTGCCGGTGATACGCTGGAAGACACCGCGACCTTTGTTGCCGAACCGCAATCGATCCCGCAGCAATACAAGGCGCTGGGCGCAATGCGCGGCTGGGGCTTCACGAAGATCCTGCCCAACCACGGCAACCGCGCGGTGATCGCGGCTGGCGGCTACGGCCTTGGCCTGATCGATGCGACGCGCGCCTATATCCGCGCGCTGGTCGAGCATTCGCATGACACCGATTTCCAGCAGCAGCCGCTTGTCAGCTTCGTCGGCGATGCAATCAAGCGCGGCGATGTCAGCCTGTGGTGGCCTTATCGCGATGCCCACGCCAACAACCTCGCGGTAGTGGCGAAAGCATGGAAGGACCAGCCGATCCCGACGTTCGACGCGGCGCCCTGATCGGGCTCAGCGCACCTTCAACACATCTTCCACCGCCGTGCAGATCTGCGCCACGCTGAACGGCTTGGCGAGGAAATACATGTTGGGAATGTCGATCTCGCGCCGCAGTTGCTCCTCGGCATAGCCCGACATGAACAGCACCGGCAGTTCGGGCCGCAACGCACGGATCTCGCGCGCCATGGCGGGTCCGTCCATGCTCGGCATGACGACGTCCGAAAGGACAAGATCGAACTCCTCGCCCGCCGCGATCATGCGGCCCAGCGCTTCGAGGCCGTCCTCACCGTCGCTGGCTGTCGTTACTTCATAACCCTGCCGCACCAGCGCGCGTTCGGCCACGGCGCGCACGGTGTCCTCGTCCTCGACCAGCAGCACACGCCCGCCGCCCGACCATTGCTTGCGCGGCGCCGGCAGCCTGGCCGCCGTGGCGGCTGCCGCCGCTTCGGCCACATCTGCCGCATCGGGCACGTGGACAGGCAGATAGATCGAGAAGCGCGTGCCCTTACTCACTTCGCTATCGGCAAAGATGAAGCCGCCCGATTGCTTGACGATACCGTAGACGGTCGAAAGGCCGAGCCCGGTGCCCTTGCCCTTCTCCTTGGTGGTGAAGAACGGCTCGAAGATCTTGCCGATCTGCGCGGGAGGAATACCGTGACCGGTGTCCTCCACGATCAGCGCGGTATAGTCGCCGATGGGGAGGATTTCGCTCTTCATCGCGCGCACGTCGGCGGCGGTCACCTTCTTCGTCTTGAGCCGCAGCACACCGCCGCCCTTGGTTGCCGGAATGCCACCCGAAGCGCCGTTGCCGGTCATGGCATCTCGCGCATTGACCGCGAGGTTGAGGAGCACCTGCTCAAGCTGCACCGGGTCCGCGCGGACGAGGCCGAGGCCCCGGTCATGCGTGACCTCGAGAAGTATCTTTTCGCCCAACAGACGCTTGAGCAGCGTGGAGACTTCCGCAACCACATCCGGCAGTTGCAGTACCTCGGGGCGCAGCGTCTGCTGGCGCGAGAAGGCCAGCAATTGGCGCGTGAGGCTTGCCGCGCGGTTGGAATTGGCGCGGATCTGCTGGATATCGTCATAGTCGCTGTCGCCCGGCGTATGGCGCATCAGCATGAGATCGCAGTAGCCGATGATCGCGGTCAGCACGTTGTTGAAATCATGCGCGACGCCGCCCGCCAGCTGGCCCACCGCCTGCATCTTGGTCGCCTGCGCGATCTCGCGCTTGAGGCGGGTCTCTTCGGATGAATCCTTGAGGCTGAGGATCACCGCGCCCTCACCCAGCCCACGCACCCCGGCAAGGCTGAGCGATACCGGATCCTCGGGCGCACTGCGCAGCCGCACCGCAACATCGCCCGCCCCGCCGGACCCTTGCGCAAAGCGGCGCACCGCATCGGCCAACGCCCCCTTGTCCTCGCGAATCACGAGGTCCGAGGGATAGGGCGGCGGGCCGCTCTCGTCATGCCCGGCCGCGCGCAGGAAGGCCTTGTTGGCAAACAGGAACCCCCCGTCGCGGTCAGTCATCGCAAGGCCCAGCGGCAGCCGCGCGAGCAGTGCTTCGATCTGCGGAATGCCGGTGCGAGTGTCGCCCACGCCGCCCTGGTTGTCGATGAGGAGGAACAGCGAAGCTGTCTGCGCCGGATCGGCCGCCATCGCGCTCGCGGCCACGGCCTCGGGGTCGGCGATCGGCACATGAAGCATGCGCACCGAAGCCCCGCGATTGCCTTCGCGTGCATAGAAGATGCGTTCCTGCTCGTCAGCGCTGAAATAGCCGACGAAATCGGTGCCCGCGACATCCGCCTCGGCCTCGCCCGTCGCGCGCAGCGCGAAGAGGGCGTTGGCTGCGTGAATCTGCCCGTCCGGAGCCACGGCGGCGATCTGAATGCCCTCACGCGCGAGCGCCTTGCCCACCTTGCCGCGCACGTGGCCGATCACATCCTGCAGCGGATCGCGGCGCACCACGGGAGCAAAACGCCAGATCAGGAAGTCCTGCCCGCGTCCCGCCCGCTCGATCTCCAGGCGCCATTCGCGCCCGCTGGCGGTGACCGGTTCCAGCATGGCCCGGCCGTCGCGCCAGGCGGCACGCGCGGCGTTTTCCAGCGCTTCGTTCTGCGCGCCTTCCAGCCCCAGCCGCGGCGGCGCCGCGCCGATGCCGAAGCATTCGGCAAAGCGCGCGTTGGCGCAGGTCAGCCGTCCGGCGCGGTCGATGATCGCGGTCGCTTCCTCTCCGCGCTCGATCGCAGCGTGGGTTACGGACCAGTCCGGCGGCGCATAGTCGCTCACCTCCGCCGCTTCGCGCGGGCGGGTTGCAAAACTCAGAGCGATCGCAAGGCAGCCCACGCCGAGCGCGTAGGCCAGTGCCGCCACCGCCTGCCCCGATGCCAGCCACAGCAGAAGCGCGCTGGCCAGGACCGCGAACGCCACCGTAAGTCGTTCGCGCCAGCGCGATGGGCCCGAATTGGCGGAGTCCGCAGTCAGGGTCGTCACGCTCATGCCCGGGGGGCTCCGGCAAGCCCGCGATTCAGCCGCATGCGCCGCCGCCGCGCGGTCCACCAGCGCCAAATCACGATCGATGCGCCGTAGCCGATCACGGCAGAAACCATCGCGATGGCCAGCAACCCCAGCAAAAGCGCCGGTGCGGCGGAGGAAACCAGCCACGCGGCCCACTCACCCAGGCCCGCGCCCCGGTCGATCAGCGACTGAAAGGTCGCTAGATCGGCATCGAGGCCCAGAAAGCTGCCCAGCCACAGCGCGCCAAGCAGGATCATCGGCGTCGTTGCCGGGTTCGAGAGCAGCGTCGCCCCGGCCGCGAGCGGGACATTGCCACGAAACGGCACGCACATCAGCGCCGCGCCGACAATCTGCACGCCCGGTATCATCGCGAAAATGCCGACAAACAGCCCCACCGCGATCCCACGCGGCACCGAGCGGCGGTTGTAGCGCCACAGTTCGGGCCGAGCCGCCAGCGGGCGTACGAAACGGCTTTGCACCAGCGTTTCGCGCGTCGGGATCAATCGCCGCGCGAAGTCGGACAACCCGCCCTTCATCCTGCCGCGATCATCCCCATGCGAAGGCGCCATCAGCCATGTTCGCGCATGATGCGCGCCTTGTCCCGCTGCCAGTCACGGTCCTTGATCGTTGCGCGCTTGTCCGCATTGTTCTTGCCCTTGGCGAGCGCGAGTTCGACCTTGGCGCGGCCTCTGCCGTTGAAATAGACCGAAAGCGGCACCAGCGTCATGCCCTTGCGCTCCACCGCGCCGGTAAAGCGGGCGATCTCGCGCTCTTTCAGCAGCAGCTTGCGCGGGCGCTTCGGCTCGTGGTTGTAGCGATTGCCGTGGCTGAATTCAGGCACGTTGGAGTTGACCAGCCAGACTTCGCCGTCCTTCACCTCGGCATAGCTCTCCGCGATCGAGCCTTCGCCGAAGCGCAGCGATTTCACCTCGGTGCCCGTCAGCGCGATGCCCGCCTCGTAGACGTCCTCGATGAAGTACTCGAAGCGCGCGCGGCGGTTTTCGGCGACGATCTTCTTCTTGTCGAAGGCGGGCGGGGTGGGACGGACCATGGTCATGGCCATGTAGGCCCCTCATGGCTGAAAGAAAAGGGAGCGTGCGCCGATCAGCCCTTGCCAAGCGCTCGCTGCGGTGCACAACAGACTTGGGGGCAGGAAAGACGCAACACGCGCGCAATCTTGGCGCGGCAAGGATCGAGCGGCATGGCCGGCAAGAAATCGCCTCCTCCAACAGCAACCACGGGCGAAGCCTCCGTGCTCGTGCTCCAGGGCGGCGGCGCGCTTGGTGCGTACCAGGCCGGCGTGTTCGAGGCGCTGGCAGCAGCCGGCCACGAACCAGCGTGGGTTGCGGGAATCTCCATCGGCGCGGTCAATGCCGCGCTCATCGCCGGCAATCCGCCCGAACGCCGCCTCGAAGCCCTGCGGACGTTCTGGGACCGCGCTTCCTCGCGGGTGCCCTTCCCCTCGCCCTTTGCCGATGGCTGGGGCCGCCGCCTGTTCAACGAAGCCGCCGCTGGCGTGATTGCGATGACCGGCATCCCCGGCTTCTTCGAACCGCGCACGACACCGCCGTGGCTCGCCCTGCCCGGCTCGCCCGAGGCCACCAGCCTCTATGATACCGGCCCCTTGCGCGAAACCTTGCTCGAACTCGTCGATTTCGATCTGCTCAACACTGGCCCGATGCGCTTCAGCGTGGGCGCGGTGAACGTGCTTTCGGGCAACTTCGCCTATTTCGACAACTGCGAGCGGCTGATCGGGCCGGAGCATATCATGGCGAGCGGCGCGCTGCCGCCCGGCTTTCCTGCCGTGATGATCGATGGCGAGCCCTATTGGGACGGCGGCATCGTTTCCAACACCCCGCTGCAATATGTGCTCGATACGCGCGGCAGCGGCGCACCGCTGCTCGTCTTCCAGGTCGATCTGTTCAGCGCGCGGGGCATGATGCCGCGCTCGCTGGGAGAGGCGGTCCAGCGTGAGAAGGATATCCGCTTTTCCAGCCGGACCCGGCTCGGCACCGATCTGCAGGTCCGGCTTGAGGCGATGGCCGCTGCCGCCTCGCGCCTCGCCGCGCGCCTGCCGGATGATCTTCAGGGCGACCCTGATCTGGCCGCGCTGCTCAGCCAGGCTTGCGATGATCCGGTGACGATCCTGCACCTCATCAACCGCGCCGAGGACTACGAATCGCAGGGCAAGGACTATGAATTCTCACGCGCGACGGTGACCGACCACTGGAATGCCGGCCGCCGCGATGCCAGCCGCTCGTTCGCCAGTCCGCGCTGGAAGAACCGGAACTTACCCGAACGCGGGATCGTTACGCTCGATCTCGTCTGAACCTGCCAAACCGGAGCCGACCTTCATGAAACTTGAAAACAAGATCGCCATCGTGACCGGCGCCGCCAGCGGCATTGGCCTCGCCATCGCCAAGCGCTACGCCGCCGCCGGGGCCAAAGTCGCCATCGCCGATCTGAAGCTGGAGGCCGCGCAAGCCGCCGCCGATGCGATCAATGCCGAACATGCTGGCGCCGCCATGGCCGTCGCAATGGACGTGACCAGCGAGGAACAGGTGAACGCCGGCGTCGCCGCTGTGGTCGCCGCATGGGGCACGGTCGATATTCTCGTCTCCAACGCGGGCATCCAGATCGTCAATCCGATCGAAGCCTTCGCCTTTGCCGACTGGAAGAAGATGCTCGCCATTCACCTCGATGGCGCGTTCCTCACCACCAAGGCGGTGATCCCGCATATGTACAAGCAGGGTTCGGGCGCGATCCTGTTCATGGGGTCGGTCCATTCGAAGGAAGCGAGCCCGCTCAAGAGCGCCTACGTCACCGCCAAGCACGGCCTCCTTGGCCTGTGCCGCACGGTCGCCAAGGAAGGCGGCCCCAAGGGCGTGCGCACCAACGTGATCTGCCCCGGCTTCGTGCGGACGCCGCTGGTGGACAAGCAGATCCCCGAACAGGCCAAGGAACTGGGCATCAGCGAGGAGGACGTCGTCAAGAAGGTCATGCTCGGCCAGACCGTCGACGGCGAGTTCACCACGGTAGAGGACGTCGCGGAACTGGCGCTGTTCTTTGCCGCGTTCCCGACCAATGCGCTGACGGGGCAGTCACTGATTGCCAGCCATGGATGGTCGATGGCATGAGCAGATATTCGAGCCCTGCTTGCGCAGAGATGTTTTGCCTAAACCGCCAGGAAAGAGAAAACCTCGCCCATGACCCATGTTCCGAAGCTTCGGGTTGCCCGACCCACAGATGATCTGGCGGCCTTGCTTCCATTTTATCGTGATGGCCTCGGGCTTGAAGTGCTTTATCAGTTCACCGACCATGATGGCTTCGACGGCGTCATGCTCGGCAGTCCGGGCGCACCTTATCATTTCGAGTTTACTACTGCCCACGGCCACACGGCAGGGCGCGCGCCGACGCCGGATAATCTCCTGATTTTCTACCTGCCTGACCGCAAGGATTGGCAAGCTGCTTTGGACCGCATGGCTGCAGCAGGATACTCAGCCGTCCCGGCTTTCAACCCCTACTGGGATCGCCAGGGTCGAACCTATGAGGATCCCGACGGCTACCGGGTCGTGATCCAACATGCGGCATGGGAGGCCTGAACATCGCAGGCTTGCGTTCGCTTCAGCAGCCTGCGTTGCACAGAATGATCTGTTAGGTCACCTTACATTGACGGCCGGGCTTGGCTAAACCATTCCGCAAGCCAGACCCGGCCCCTTCAATTGAGGCAAGACCCACCCATGACCAACCCCGCCCCCTCGGAACTCGCCCGCATCTTCGCCCTCCAGCAGGCGAACCAATGGAATGTGAAGGCCTCCAGCGCCGAGACGCGCAAGGCCAAGCTCGCCGGCCTCAAGGCCGCCGTCGAAGCCCATGCCGATGCCATCATCGCCGCCGTGCTGGAAGACACGCGCAAGCCCGAGGGCGAGATCCGCGTTACCGAGGTGCTCAACGTCACCGCCAATATCCAGCGCAATATCGACAATCTCGATGCATGGATGGCCCCGACCGAAGTCACCCCCTCGCTCAACCCCGCTGACCGCGCGCAGATCCGCTATGAAGCGCGCGGCGTCTGCCTGATCCTCGGCCCGTGGAACTTCCCGCTCGGCCTCGCGCTCGGGCCGCTTGCCGCAGCCGTGGCGGCGGGCAATTGCGCAGTGGTCAAGCTCACCGACCTTTGCCCCGCCACCGCCAAAATCGCCGCCAAGATCATCGCCGAAGCGTTCGATGAAGGCGAAGTCGCGCTTGTCGAAGGCGATGTCAGCGTCGCCACCGCACTGCTCGAGCTGCCGTTCAACCACATCTTCTTCACCGGCAGCACCCGCGTCGGCAAGATCGTCATGGCCGCCGCCGCCAAGCACCTCGCCAGCGTGACGCTCGAACTCGGCGGCAAGTCGCCCGTCATCCTCGATTCCGGCGCGGATATCGACAAGGTCGCGGCGCAGCTTGCCAGTGCCAAGCAGTTCAACGGCGGGCAGGCCTGCATCAGCCCCGACTACGTCTTCGTGCGCGATGAGAGCCAAGCCCGGCTCGTCGAAGGCTTCAAGGCCAACGTCACGAAGAACCTATATGACGAGAGCGGCGCGATCCGGAAAGAATGCATCGCCCAGATCGTAAATCAGGCGAACTTCAACCGCGTGAAAGCGCTGTTCGACGATGCCGTGGCACAGGGCGCGACCGTCGCGGTGGGCGGCACGATGGATGAGAGCGACCTCACCATCCACCCCACCTTGCTGACGGGCGTCACCCCGCAGATGAAGATCCTGCAGGAAGAAATCTTCGCGCCCGTCCTGCCGGTGATGAACTACGAGACGATCGATCAGGCCATCGATTACATCGCCGCACGCGACAAGCCGCTTGCGCTCTACGTCTACTCGGACGACGAGGCGAACATCGAGAAGCTCATCAGCCGCACCTCCTCGGGCGGCATGACGATCAACGGCGTGTTCTCGCACTATCTTGAAAACCACCTGCCCTTCGGCGGCGTGAACGCCAGCGGCACGGGCAGCTATCACGGCTACTTCGGATTCAAGGCGTTCTCGCACGAGCGGGCGATCTACCGGCATATGTGATTGGGTAGAACGACACCTCCCTTACCAATCCCCGCTCACCCTGAGCTTGTCGAAGGGTGCTCGCACCACGGTCGCGCATGATGCTTCGACAGGCTCAGCATGAGCGGGGTGGTTTGGGTAGACTGTACTTCCGCGCGCGCCAGCGCTGGTCAGATCAACCCCGCATGCTTCAAGGCCGCGTCCACCTCGGCGCGGGCCTTGTCGCTGCAAGGCACCAGCGGCAGGCGCAAGTCTTCGGTGATATAGTCATGCACCCGGCTCAACGCATACTTCACCGGCCCCGGCGAGGCATCCTCGAACATCGCGTAGTGCAGCGGATAGAGCAGATCGTTGATCTCGCGCGCCTTCTCGAAATCCCCCGACGCGCAAGCCGTCTGGAAATCGGCGCAGAGGCGCGGGGCAACGTTCGCCGTCACTGAAATGCAGCCCACCGCACCCGCCGCGTTGGCGGGGAGCGCGAGTTCGTCGTCACCCGATAGCTGGCAGAAATGCTTGCCGATGCCCATGCGGTGATCCGTCACGCGCGAAAGGTCGCCGCTCGCGTCCTTGATGCCCACGATCTTGTCCGGATAGCGGCGTGCCAGTTCGCACACCGTTTCGGGCAGGATGTCGGTCACCGTTCGGCCCGGCACGTTGTAAAGGATGATCGGGAGATCGCTGTGCTCGGCCAGATAGCCGAAATGCGCCAGCAGCCCCGCCTGGCTCGGCCGGTTGTAGTAGGGCGCGACGCAGAGCGCGGCCTTGGCGCCGCTCTTGCGCGAGAACGTCATGTGCAAGTGTGCGTTCATCGTGTCGTTGCTACCGCAGCCGGCAATGATCGGAACCCGGCCCGCCGCCTGCTCCACGCAGACCTCGATCACACGGTGGTGCTCGGCATTCGAAAGCGTCGAGGCTTCGCCGGTCGTGCCGCAGGGAACCAGCGCGGAAGAGCCGTTCTCGATCTGCCAATCGACCAGCTGGCGAAACGCTTTCTCGTCGAACACCCCGCCGCGAAAAGGTGTCACCAAAGCCGGAATGGAGCCGGAAAACATGGACTTTACCCTTCGATCTGCGCCACAAGGCGTCTGCGCGGCGCGTCAATTCACCACCGCTGCACGCGCCTGATAGGAAGACGAAAGCCGGAATGTCCAGCATGGAGATGAGTGTTACGCTGCGAAAGCTGCTGCTGGGCGGTGCATTGCTCCCCGCGCTTGCCGCTTCGGCAGCCTGCCATGCCAGCGATGTGGATACCGGCGCCACTGCGTGGGACGCCGCACGCGCCAAGCTCATCGCCCAAGGGCAAGGGCCGATGGCGCAGGCGATCAGCCGCTGGCAGATGCTGACCAGCTCCGATCGCTTCGCATTCAGTGATTATTCCGGCTTCATCCTCAGTTATCGCGGCTTTCCCGAGGAAGAGAAGCTGCGCCGCGCCGCCGAAGCCGCGCTCGATCGCCAATCGGCCGATGCCAGCACCGTCGTCGCCTTCTTTGATCGCGTGCCCCCGCTGACCAATCCAGCCCGCGCGCAATATGCCCTTGCCCTGAAGGCGCTCGGCCGCCCCGAAGCCGATACAATGGCCCGCGCAGCCTGGCGCGGCGGCTCAATGAGCGACGCGGCGGAAGTGGCCATCCTTGCTGGTTGGGGCGGAACCTTTTTGCCAGACGACGAGGACGCGCGGATGGACGCGCTGCTCTGGGCCGGAAATCCCTCTCCCGCCGCGCGCCAGACCGCGCGGGTCAGCCCCGCCCGGCGCGGGCTCTTTGCCGCTCGCCTCGCCACGCTCATCGGGCTTGATCCCTATGCCGCCGCCGATGGGACGGGCACGGATGTGCTCAATTCGGACCCCGGCTTCCTCTATTCCCGCGCCCGCCAGCTGCGCCGGCAGGGCAATGGCGCCGCCGCGCAGGCGCTGATCGCCAATCGGCCCCTGCTCGCCCGCCTGCCGCTCAGCCGCGACAAGTGGGTGGACGAACTCCTCGCCAACGCACGCGGCGCGGCTGCGGTCGGCGATGCGCGGACGGCCTGGCGCATCGCCGCCGGGATCGACGATGCTTTTGCGCAAGGCGAAGACGTCAGCCAGATGCCCTACGATCTGCGCGACGACTATACCTCGCTGATGTGGCTCGGCGGCCAGCAGGCGCTGCGCCAGCTCGGCAATGGCAAGGATGCCGCGCCGCTGTTCTGGCGCTATGGTTCGGCAGCGCGCACGCCGGGCACGCGCTCCAAGGGCTTCTACTGGGCCGGCCTTGCCGCCGCGCAGGCCGGTCAGGCGAGCGAGGCGCAGCGCTACTTTGAAATGGCCGCCGCCTATGGGGACCAGTTCTACGGCCTCCTCGCGCTCGAACGGCTCGGCCGCCCGGTCCCGCGCTTCGCCGCTGAAGCCGATGTCCAGCCCACGCCCGATGAGCGCGCCCGCTTCAACGCGGCGCTGCTCACGCAGGCGGTGCGCGAAGCCGCGCGCGATGCGGACTGGCGCACCACCGTCCGCTTCTTCCGCGAGATCAGCAACCAGCAGCAGAGCAAGGGCCAGCACGTCCTCGTCGCCGATCTCGCGCGCGAACTGGGCCGCCGCGATCTTGGCGTTATCGTCGGGCAGGCCGCCGCGGCGCGCGGCTACCTCGATTTCCAGCACATCGCCTTCCCGGTGATCCCCGTCCCGCAGGGCTACGAACATGCCTGGACGATGATCCACGCCATCGCCCGGCAGGAAAGCCAGTTTGCGCAGAACGCCGTCAGCCACGCCGGCGCGCGCGGCCTCATGCAGCTTATGCCCGCCACGGCCAACGAACAGGCCGGGAAGCTGGGCCTCTCCTATTCCAGTTCAGCGCTGATCGATGATGCGGGTTTCAACCTGCAAGTCGGCGGCGCCTATTTCCAACGCCTGCTGGATTACTACAACGGCAGCTATCCACTCGCCGTCGCGGCCTACAACGCGGGCGCGGGCAATGTGAACAAGTGGCTGCGCGCCAATGGTGATCCGCGCGCCGGGGGTATCGGCTGGATCGACTGGATCGAGCGCATCCCGCTTTCCGAAACGCGCAACTACGTCCAGCGCGTGATGGAAAACGCCGTGGTCTATGAAGCGATGTACCCGGACAAGGCCAGCTACACCGGCGCCAATCCGCTCAGCCACTTCCTGGGCAAGCCGACGCCGGGTTGATTCCCCTCCCGCATGCGGGAGGGGTCGGGGGTGGGCCTTCCGGCCTCGCCGGTCACTCCGGCAGCATGTCCTGCAGCCGCGCCAGCAGCTTCTGGATGTTCAGTGCCGCCAGCTTGAACGTCTCCACGTCTTCCTTGTTGTTGTCGGCGCGGGCTTCTTCAACAGCCTCGCCGTAGCCTTCAAGATCCGCCTCGAGCGCATCCACGAGAATCTCGAGTTCGTCTTCGGTCAGTGTCAGCGCGATCGTCTTTGCCATGATATCCTCGTCAGAAGCAGTTTGCCCCGCCCTAGGCGCGCGCCCGCGAGGGGGCAACCTTCCATGCAGGGCCATCCCCGGCTAGAGCGCAATCAATGCAAGTAGATGGCAATCCGATCACCCCCGCCGGCATGGCCGCGCTGCGCGCGCGCTACGACCATTTGCTCGACACCGAGCGGCCCGCCATCGTCGAGGTTGTGAGCTGGGCTGCGGGCAACGGCGATCGCTCGGAAAACGGCGATTACCTCTATGGCCGCAAGCGCATGCGCGAGATCGACCGCGAATTGAACTTCCTCGCCAAGCGGATGAAGGCCGCGCGCGTGATCGATCCCGCCCGCCAGCCAGACCAGACCCGCGTCCTGTTCGGCGCGACCGTCGAACTCGCGGATGAGGACGACACCCGCATGACCCTTACGCTTGTCGGCGATGACGAGCAGGACGCCACCGCCCGCCGCATCGGCTGGAGCGCCCCCATCGCCCGCGCCCTGCGCGGCGCCAAAGTGGGAGACCTGCGCAAGGTGCATCTGCCCGGCGGCGAGAAGGAATGGGAAGTGATCGCGATCAGCTATCCCGCCGCCTAAATTCCTCCCGCGGGGCTGACGGAGGGGCAACCCTTAACGAAACGGCGCGTTCAGCCGCACGATCGCCCAGTTCAGCCAGGCCGCAAAGCTCACCCACGCCAGATAGGGCAGGATCAGCTTCGCTGCGAAGGGCGAGATCGGCCAGAGCCCCACAACCAGCGCCACCAGCGAGGCCCACAGGAACACGACCTCGATGAGCGCCCAGTCCGGCCGCCGCAGCTTGAAGAACAGCGGGCTCCACAAGAGGTGGCACAGCGCATTCACGCCAAACAGGATTACCACGCTGGTGCGCGCCGCATCATCAGCAGCAGCGCTCCAGGCGGTTGCCGCAGACCACGCCGCGAGCCCCAGGATCACCGTCCACGCCGGGCCGAAAAGCCAATTCGGCGGTTGCAAGCGCGGCTTCCTGAGGTTTGCATACCAGGGGCCGATCGGCGTCATCAGCCCGCCCACGGCGCCAAGAGCAATCGCGCCGCCAGCGGCCACGAGTACGGGTGTCGATATCAAGGGAGTGCGCCGATCTTGCCAGAGGTTGCCTCAACATGGCAGGTTTATCCCGCCGGCGACAGGCCTTTCCCGCCGGCATCCTGATTCGGACGCGCCTTCCCCTTCGGCCCACGCTTCTCCGGCGCGCGCGGGCACGCACGCACAGGCGCAGCGTGATCAGGGCACCGTTGGCGATGCCTTCGCCCGCCGCCCCCTCGCCATCCTCCGCATCAGCCGCTATCACCGCCGCCATGTCCAGCCCCCGTTTCTTCATCATGCGCCACGGCGAGACGGTCTATAACGCCGCGCGCCGCCTTCAAGCGAACCACATCCACACCCCGCTCTCCCGCCTTGGGGTCGAGCAGGCGCTGGCCATGGGCGTCGCGCTGCGCGGCATGCTCGGCACCTCGCCCAAAGTCACGCTCCACGTCTCGGAAACCGGCCGCGCGCTGCAGACCATGGCGATGATCGCCGATGTGCTGGGGCTCGATTGGTTCGCCGCCCGCCGCACCCACGATCTCAAGGAAATCGACATGGGTTCGTGGTGCGGCCGGCTCTACGATGACGTCGAGGCCGAGATCGGCCCCATCGTCATCGCCGATCACCTGCTGCGCCCCGCCCCCGATGGCGAGGATTACCCGATGATCGCCGCCCGCCTCGCCAACTGGCTCGCCGAAGTCAGCGATGCGCCGGGTGATCACATCGTCGTCATGCACGGCATTTCCAGCCGCGTGCTGCGCGGGATGATGGCGGGCTATCCGGTCCACCCCGATCTTGGCGCGCCCATCGCCCCCTCGCTCGTGCAAGGCTCGATCGCGCTGCTCGAAAACGGCTGCGAAACCGTGCTGTTCGGCTCCGAGCGAGGCAGCGAGCACGCCTGATGGGCGAGATCGTGAACCTCCGCCTCGCCCGCAAGGCCGCCGCGCGCCGCAGCAAGGAGGCCGAAGCCGCCACCAACCGCGCCGCCCACGGCCGCACCCGCGCCGAGCGCGAGGCGACCCGCGCCGAAGCGACACGCGCCGCCCGCCTGCTGGACGGCGCCAAGCGCGAAGGCCACGATTGATGCGCTCGACCAGCGAAAGCACCAGCGTCCGGCTCTATCACCTGAGCGACGGCCCCGAAGGCGGCGCGGCGCAGACGCTGCTCTATGGCACGCTGACCGAAGCCCTCGCCCTTGCCGCGCAGCAGCCGGACGAGATCCAGGCCGATCTCTTCATCGCGACCGACAACGATGTTGTCGCCTATCTCGATCTGATCGATCCATGAAACGCGCCCTTCTTGCCGCCGCGCTGCTAGTCGGTGCCCCCACGGCATTCGCGCGCGACAGTCTCGGCATCTGGAACAGCTGGGGCGCCTTCTCCGATGCCGGCGTGCCGCGCTGCTATGCGATCGCCATGGCCGACAAGGTCGAGGGCCGCGTGAACGAGATGCAGCCCTATGTCACGGTCGGCAATTGGCCCCGTCGCGGCGCGCGCGGCGAAGTTCACGTTCGTCTCTCGCGCAAGATCGGCCCCGGCGCCACGGTATCGCTCTCGGTCGGCGGCCAGCGCTTCGCGCTCGTCGCCGGCGCGGCGGATGCATGGGCCGCCGACCAGCGCATGGACGCCGCTATCGTTGCTGCCATGCGCTCCGCCTCAAGCATGAGCGTGACGGCCCGCAGCGACACCGGCCGCACGTTTACCGACACCTACACTCTGGCCGGAGCCGCATCCGCCATGGACGCCGCCCTGCTCGGCTGCGCCCAGAACTAAAGCCGCAGCCCGACACCGCCGAGGAACTGCTGCCCGCGCAAGGTCCGGCCATAGTCGGAGAAGCGATACTCGGCCCTGAGAAACAGGCGCTGCGTCACATCGACTTCGCCGCCCCCGCCGACAGTCCAGCCGCTGCCATGAAATGCGCGGCCTGTATCGTAAGTCACCTCGTGATAGGCGTAGCCGCCGCGCACAAAGCCGCGCAGTCTGCTGGTGACCGGCACCGCGAGCCGCACCGCAGCCGAGGCAAACACACCCTGATCGGCGCGGCGCGTTCCAATGATCCGGTTTGCGCTCGAACCGCCCAGATCACCTTCCACACCTGCGATCACCGGGCCGAGTTGCCAGTCAAAGCCAAGCTGCCCGCCATAGTAGAACCCGTCGCTCGCCCCGGCCCCCGGTGCACCATCGGTGCGTTCAAGGCCGGCAAGCGCGGTCACCCGCAGGCCGGTGGGATCGGCCAGCGCGGGCGATGCGCTGGCGGCGAGGAGAACTGCGGCGGCAAGAGCGAGGCGGGCCATGGCATGAGACCTTTGCGAAGGGGACTTGTCCCAAGGTTCGCGTCAGACCGGCCAGCCGTTACAGCCCCACGGCCCGCAATTTGCACCCCAATTTGCACGGGCGCGCGCTTGCCCCTATATGCGCGCGATGCAGATTGAGCCCCAAATCTCGCCCATGTCGATCCCGGGACATTTCGATCCCGTACCTGTCCCCCGCGAGGTCACGCCGCGCGCCGACGGGCGGGTGGACCTGATCGGCCTGAGCCGCGCGCAGATCGCCGCGCTGTTCCTCGATGCCGGGCTCGATGCCAAGGCCGCCAAGCTGCGCGCCAAGCAGGTGTTCCACTGGCTCTACCACCGCGGCGTAACCGGCTTCGACGCGATGACCGATATCGCCAAGACCATGCGCCCATGGCTGACCGAACGTTTCGTGATCGGCCGGCCCGAAGTGGTCGAGGCGCAGGTCTCGAACGACGGCACGCGCAAATGGCTGCTGCGCACGGCAGACAATCACGATTTCGAGATGGTGTTCATCCCCGATGCCACGCGCGGCACGCTCTGCGTCTCGAGCCAGGTCGGCTGCACGCTCAACTGCCGTTTCTGCCACACCGGCACGATGCGGCTCGTGCGCAATCTCACGCCGGGGGAAATCGTCGGCCAGGTCATGCTCGCGCGCGATGTGCTGGGCGAATGGCCGCGCGGTTCGATGGCCGCGCCCGAACTCGATGATGCCGAGGATGATGAGGGCACCGACTATACGCCAGACGGCCGCCTGCTCACCAACATCGTCATGATGGGCATGGGCGAACCGCTCTACAACTTCGACCACGTCCGCGATGCGCTCAAGGTGGTGATGGACGGCGACGGCCTTGCCCTCTCCAAGCGCCGCATCACGCTTTCGACCAGCGGCGTCGTGCCGATGATGGCCCGCGCGGGCGAGGAAATCGGCGTCAACCTCGCGGTCTCGCTCCATGCGGTGACGAAGGACGTGCGCGACGAGATCGTGCCGATCAACCGCAAGTACGGGATCGAGGAACTGCTGCAGGCCTGCGCCGATTATCCCGGCGCATCCAATGCCCGGCGGATCACCTTCGAATATGTGATGCTGAAGGACAAGAACGACCGCGACAGCGACGCGCACGAGCTTGTCCGTCTGCTGCGTCAGTACGGCCTGCCCGCCAAGGTCAACCTTATCCCGTTCAATCCCTGGCCCGGCGCGCCGTATGAATGCTCGACGCCCGAGCGCATCAAGCGCTTTGCGGAGATCGTCTTCAACGCCGGTATTTCCGCCCCCGTGCGCACCCCGCGCGGCCGCGATATCGATGCTGCCTGCGGGCAGCTCAAGACCGCGGCCGAACGCAAGTCCCGCGCCGAGGTCGACCGGCTTCTCGAAGAAAAGCAGGCCGCGCTCGGCTGAGACTCCTTAGCTCGCCGAGAAGCTGCTCGAAAGCCGGAAGGTCGTCTGCGCACCCGCACCGTTGACATAGCGGACGCGGTACATCGTTGCCGTGCCAACCGCGCCGCACGTCCGCACCGAGATATTGGCACCGCTGCCTGCCGCCACCGCCTGGCTCGCGATCGCCTGATAGCTCGTACCGGTATCGAGCGACTGGTCGATGAACAGCGTGCCGGCCTGATCGGCAAACGCGGTCGCATTGAAGAAGGCGAACTGGCCCGCGCTGTTGGCACGGCCCGTCCCGGTGAACGTGGCCGAAGCGGCCAGCGCGGCCGTGCTGTCGGTAAATCCGTTCCCGAGGTTGACGCTGCCGGTGATCGTCGTCGTGCCGGTCACCGAAACGCTGCCAATGCCCGAAGCGCCAGCCGCGAGTGAAACGCCGCTCGAAGGGGCGACCTGCTGCTTCTGGCTGAGCACAACCGCAACAGTCCCGCTCGTATAGGTGGATACGCGCGCGCGGACGAATGCCGCCGAGGAGACGTAGGTATAGATCCCGGCGGCTGTCGATGTGGTAACCGGCGCCGCGTTGGCCGCCGCCGCCGAAACGACCGGCAGCGTGGCCCAGTTGGTGCCATCATTCGATTGCTCATAAGTGATCGTGCAGGTCGTGCCGGCGCTGGTCACCTGGAACGAGCCGCCCATGTAGAGGTTGTTGCTGGTCGAAACCACCACAGCGGCCGATGTCACGCTGCCCGCAAGCGTCGCACCCTCGCTACACGAACGGTAGATTGCCGAAAGCCAGCCGGTGATGCCTGTCCCGCCGGCGGGCATCGCGGTGCCCGTGATCGCTGCCGCGCCGGGCTCGATATTCGCAAGATCGCTGGCAAGCCCCACCGAAAGGCTTGCCGCAGAGGCCTTGGGCCCGAGGCTGGCGGGAAGCTGCCCGGAAATCGCGGCGAGCGAGGTGTTTCCCGACGTCTGGTTCGCAGCCGTCGCAGCGCCCGCCGGCAGCGGCAGACTGGCCGCGCTCACCGCCTGCGTCCCCACACTGCCAGCAAGTGCGACGGGAAGTGGCGCCTCGGCGCTGACAGTCTGTGCCGTCCCATCGGCGTTGGCGAAGGCGACGGCATTGGCGGGGGTGAACATCGCAGGAAAGGTCACGGGCGGATTGGGCATGGCTTTTTCTCCAGACAGACAGGGAAGGCGACAGAAAACTAACCCATATGGTTCGTGTAGGAAAGTTGTTTGATCCAGACCAGCGCTTCGTCGCGCCCTGCCCTCACCTCATCGCCTTTGGAGCGGCGTTCATCTTCGGTTGGGCATGATGCGCACAGGCTTGAGCCACTTGATCCGTCACGCCACGACACATCAGAAGGATGCTCATTCATGAACAGGTTCATCATCGCCGCAGCCCTCGCCGCAACGACCCTGGGCGCAGCCCCCGCGCTGGCTGATCCGCCATCGTGGGCACCAGCTCATGGCCGCCGTGCTCACAACGCCGAGTACGATCGATATGGCCGCTACGCCGAGCCGCGCCCCCTCACCAGCCGCGACCGCGTCTGGCGCGGCCGCGATGGGCGCTACTATTGCAAGCGCAGCAACGGCACGACCGGCCTCGTCATCGGCGCTGTCGGCGGTGCTCTCGTCGGCCGCACAATCGATACGCGCGGCGATCGCACCCTCGGCACGCTCCTGGGCGCGGCGGGCGGTGCCCTGCTCGGCCGCGAAATCGAACGGAGCGGTTCGCGCTGCCGCTGATGCATCGCTCTTATACGCTGCATGGCTTGCCCATGGAGCCACGGCGGGCCATAGGCCGAAACACTGGTTAACCGCTCTATGAGGTCGCCCGATGTCCATGATTTTGCTTGATGCCGCGCTGCGCCGTCTGGTGAAGCACGGAACGCTGACCTTGACCGAGGCTTCGGGCCGCCAGCGCCACTATGGCACGGCGGCCCCGGGCTGGCCCGATCTCGGCCTGAAGCTCCACGACGCGCGCGTGCCCGGCGCCATTGCGCGCAATCCCAGCCTCGGCATGGCCGAATGCTTCATGGACGGGCGGGTCACGATCGAGAACGGCGACATCCTGGATTTCGTCGGCTTCATCCGCCGCAACAATCCTTGGGAAAAGGGCGGCGATCTCGACAACCTGAACCTGTTCGACAAGGCCCGCGTGGCGATCACCGGCCGGCTCGATCAGATCAACCAGCGTCGCTCCTCGAAGCGCAACGTTGCGCATCACTACGATCTCGACGACCGGCTCTACGACTTGTTCCTTGATCCCGCACGCCAGTACTCCTGCGCCTATTGGGACGAAGGCGTCACGACGCTCGAAGAAGCCCAGATCGCCAAGATGGATCACATCGCGGCGAAGCTGGACCTCAAGCCCGGCATGCGCGTGCTCGATATCGGCTGCGGCTGGGGGGGCCTCGCACTGCACCTGCACAAGATCTCGGGCGCATCGATCCACGGCATCTCGCTGAGCGTCGAACAGATCGGCTATGCCAAGGCCTGGGCCGAGCGCGAGGGGGTCTCCGACAAGGTCACCTTCAGCCTCACCGACTACCGCGACCAGCAGGGGCCGTTCGACCGCATCGTCTCGGTCGGCATGTTCGAGCATGTCGGCGTGCCCAACTACGAGACCTTCTTCCGCAAGTGCCACGATCTGCTCGCGGTCGATGGCGTGATGCTGCTCCACACCATCGGACGCTCTGGTCCACCCAACATCACCGACGATTTCACCCGCAAGTATATATTCCCCGGCGGCTACATCCCCTCGCTGAGCGAGACGGTGAAGGCAATCGAGCCATGCAAGCTCATGCTCACCGATTGCGAGATCCTGCGCCGCCATTATGCCCTCACCTTGCGCGAGTGGTACAAGCGCTGCGCCGAGCAGGAAGAAACGATCACGCGCATCTACGACGGGCGCTTCTTCCGCATGTGGCAGTTCTATCTCGCGGGCGCCGCAACCGGCTTTGAACATGCCGATCTGGTCAACTTTCAGCTCCAGATCGTGCGCAACCGTGATGCCTTGCCGCTCACCCGCGACTACATCCACGAGACCGAACTGGGCTACCGCGCCGCGCGCAAAGGCTGAGGCCGCCTGCCGACAGGTTGCATGGCGCGCGCGGCCCTGCTAGCCGCCGCGCCATTCCTTGCACCAGTCCTATGGGAATCTCGCTGCCATGTCTGATCTCAAGCGCTCCGATATCAAGCGCGTCGTCCTTGCCTACTCCGGCGGTCTCGATACCAGCGTCATCCTCAAGTGGCTGCAGGTGACCTATGGCTGCGAGGTGGTGACCTTCACCGCCGATCTGGGCCAGGGGGAAGAACTCGCCCCCGCCCGCGCCAAGGCCGAGCTGATGGGCGTGAAGCCCGAACACATCTACATCGACGACCTGCGCGAGGAATTCGTGCGCGATTTCGTCTTCCCGATGATGCGCGCCAATGCCCGCTATGAAGGCGATTACCTCCTCGGCACCTCGATCGCGCGCCCGCTCATTTCCAAGCGCCTGATTGAAATCGCGCGCGAAACCGGTGCGGACGCGGTCGCCCACGGCGCCACCGGCAAGGGCAACGATCAGGTCCGCTTCGAACTCTCCGCCTATGCGCTCGAGCCGGGCATCAAGGTCATCGCCCCGTGGCGCGAGTGGGATCTCACCAGCCGCACCGCGCTGATCGCCTGGGCCGAGGAACACCAGATCCCCGTGCCGAAGGACAAGCGCGGCGAGAGCCCGTTCTCGACCGACGCGAACCTCCTCCACACCTCGTCCGAAGGCAAGGTTCTCGAAGATCCGTGGCAGGAGACGCCGGACTACGTGTACAGCCGCACGGTGAACCCGGAGGACGCGCCGGACGTGCCGGAATACATCACCATCGACTTCGCGCGCGGCGACGGCACCGCGCTCAACGGTGAGGCGATGTCGCCCGCCACGCTGCTTGCCGCGCTCAATGATCTGGGCCGCAAGCACGGTATCGGCCGGCTCGATCTCGTCGAAAACCGCTTCGTCGGCATGAAGAGCCGCGGGATGTACGAAACCCCGGGCGGGGAGATCTATGCCCGCGCGCATCGCGGCATCGAGAGCATCACACTGGATCGGGGTGCCGCGCACCTCAAGGACGAGCTGATGCCGAAGTACGCCGAGCTCATCTACAACGGCTTCTGGTTCAGCCCGGAGCGCGAGATGCTGCAGGCCGCGATCGACCACAGCCAGGCACGGGTGAACGGCACCGTCCGCCTCAAGCTCTACAAGGGCAACGCCTCCGTCGTCGGCCGCAAGTCGGCGGACAGCCTCTATTCCGAACGCCACGTGACGTTCGAGGACGATGCCGGTGCCTACGACCAGAAGGACGCGGCGGGCTTTATCAAGCTCAATGCGCTCCGGCTGAGATTGCTGGCGCAGCGCGGGCAATAAGCGCCAATGCCGTAACCCATTATCGCTCATGCTGAGCTTGTCGAAGCATCTGGCGCGACCGCCGCGCCAGCACCCTTCGACAAGCTCAGGGTGAGCGGATGGGGATCAGTACGAATCGTCACAAAACGAAAACAAAGCGGTTTCCGCAGCTTGCGAAGTTGTCCACCAGCCATTGGGCTGCCTGTGGATAACTTTGCATCTTGCTGCTTGTGCGACTCATCACTCAGGCGCAGCATCTGTCTTGTCGAGAGGGAATCGAAGCCCGAGAAAAGCGCCGCAAGGCACTGATTGAAAGGCAGAAATCTCCTGATCGGGCCGGACTGGAAAGTATGTTTTGAAACCACTTTCAGCGTGCTGAGGCGCGCTCTGGGAGGGGTGGAGTGCAGACCGGAAAGACCGGCACCGGAGGCCGAAATGGCGTCCCGAAGCAAGGCTGATGCGGCAAGGCCGATGGTCGCAAGACCGGGGGCAGCACCCAACAAACGCCAAGCGAGGGGCAGCACGCCAGGACGCGCGGAAGGGCCCTTGCCTTCCCGAGGGAGGCACCGTCCGAAGGTGAGGCCGCAAGGCCGGACCGGAGGGAGCGGCGCCCGAAGAAAGCGCAAGGAAACACGCTCGCAGCAGCAGGACGCGCGGCAACGCGCAGAATGCGGTACGGGCACCAGCGACTGCCAGGCCCATGTGGTCAGGAACTGCGGACGCCGCAGGACTGAAGGCGGAGCTGACAAGGAAGCGCCTGCTTGCAGGCGGGACCGAACGGCGAAGCGGACCGGAGGTGCATCGTTCGAAAGAACGGGCCGTTCGAAAGGACGGGAACCGAAGGGCAGGGAACGGCGGAAGGACGCGGTGAGCTCAGGCGCTGGAAAGCCAGAGTGCCAGCAGCGGCGACAGTGGGGGCCGGCAGCAATGCCGGCCCCCATTTGGTTTGGGCATCCGGTTTCTGCCCCCCATCCCAAGCCCGGCTCTGCGCCCCGCAGCGAGACGAAGTTGACACGGTTGACACAGTCCTGAGCGAAAACTGTCACCCCCCTCACCCCCCCAAACCCCTGCCCGCGCGGGGCCCGAAGTGGCGGGTTGTGAAGGATTCGCGAGGCATTCAGGAATCATGCCGCAGAGCGATGGCTGTAGGACAGCGGTTTATAAATAACAGACGCGTCTGTTATTTATGGAGGGGATGTGGGTGATCTCAGGAAAGGGACCTATATACGTGTGCGACCCACAGAAAGAGAAAGAATCCTGAGTTGCCAAAGGCTTGAAAAATTGTCTTTCCTCAGAACAAGTTACCGTTTGACAAGACCTTTCTGCGAGACTCTTTGGCAATCCGAAGGAGACACGCCATGTCCAAGGTTTCGCTGATTCAAGCCGATTGCCTGACCGCCATGAAGGCGATCCCAGACCGCAGCGTCAACATGGTACTATGCGACCTGCCCTACGGCACCACCCAAAACAGTTGGGACAGCGTAATGTAGATTTGCGCTGAGAATTGACCCGGGAGGGGCATAATTTCCACTGAGAAGTGACCCATGTTCTGACCTTCCCCCTGGCTGCCTGGTCGGGGGACATTGGAGTGATCGACATGGCTTTATTGAGCGTTATCCGGCGCTGGCACTTTCGTGATGAGATGCCGATCCGGGAGATCGAGCGACGCACAGGTTTGTCGCGCAACACGATCCGCAAGTACCTTCGTGCCGGGACAGTTGAACCCAAGTTCAAGGTTCCCGAGCGGCCGAGCAAGCTGGACCCGTTCGCCGAGAAGCTGTCGGGTTGGCTGCGGATCGAGGCAGGCAAGTCGCGCAAGCAGAAGCGCACGGCCAAGCAGATGCACGCCGACCTCGTCGCTTTGGGATATGAAGGATCCTACGGCCGGGTGGCGACGTTTGTGCGGGGCTGGAAGGCGGACCGGCAGCGTGATGCCCAGACCAGCGGGCGCGGCACGTTCGTGCCGTTGGTGTTCGAGGCTGGTGAAGCCTTCCAGTTCGACTGGAGCGAGGACTGGGCGGTGCTTGGTGGTGAGCGGGTCAAGCTGCAGGCCGCCCACACCAAGCTCTCGCACAGCAAGGCGTTCATCGTTCGGGCTTATCAGCTGCAGACCCACGAGATGTTGTTCGACGCGCTGACCCAAGCGTTCCGTGTGCTTGGCGGCGTTCCCCAGCGCGGGATCTTCGACAACATGAAGACTGCAGTCGACCGGATTGGTGTCGGCAAGGCGCGACAGGTCAACGCCCGCTTTGCCGCAATGGCCAGCCATTACCTGTTCGAGCCCGAGTTCTGCAACCCAGCCTCGGGGTGGGAGAAGGGACAGGTCGAGAAGAACGTGCAGGATGCGCGTCGCCGATTGTGGCAGCAGCTGCCGAGCTTCCCGGATATCGATGCGCTCAATGCCTGGCTCGAGGAACAGTGCATCACGCAATGGGGCGAGATCCAGCATGGCGGCTTGCCCGGCACCGTGGCCGACGTTCATGCCGCGGAGGTGGACAGCCTGATGCCGCTGGGGCGGCCCTTTGACGGATTTGTCGAGCACACCAAGCGGGTATCGCCGATCTGCCTCGTGCACTTTGAGCGCAATCGCTACAGCGTGCCCGCCTCGTTCGCCAACCGGCCGGTCAGCGTCAGGATTTATCCCGAGCGGATCGTCGTGGCCGCCGAGGGTCAGATCCTGTGCGAGCATTCCCGGATCATCGACCGGTCCCACCACACTGGCGGGCGGACGGTCTATGACTGGAGGCACTATCTGGCGGTGATCCAGCGCAAGCCGGGAGCGCTGCGCAATGGCGCACCGTTCGCCGAGATGCCCGAGGCCTTCAGGCAGCTGCAAAGCCAGCTCCTGCGCCGCCCCGGCGGCGATCGGGAGATGGCCGAGATCCTGGCGCTGGTGCTGCAGCATGACGAGCAGGCGGTGCTTTGCGCAGTCGAACTGGCGCTTGAGGCGGGCGTTGCCACCAAGACCCACGTCCTCAACCTTCTCCACCGCCTGACCGACGGGAAGGCACCTCCAGCATCCCCGATAGATGCGCCTCAGGCGCTGCGCCTTGCTCAGGAGCCTCTGGCCAATGTCGGGCGCTATGATGCCCTACGCGATGGAGGGCTGCGTCATGCGTCATGATCCTGCCAGCGCCGCTGTTGTTGTCATGCTCAAGGCGCTGAAGATGTACGGCATGGCCCAGGCGGTCGGCGACCTTATCGAGCAAGGCGCGCCGGCCTTCGACGCGGCCGTGCCGATCGTCTCCCAGTTGCTCAAGGCCGAGATGGCCGAACGCGAGGTTCGCTCGATCGCCTACCAAATCAAGGCAGCCCGGTTCCCCGCCTACAAGGATCTGGCCGGGTTCGACTTTGCCGCCAGCGAGGTCAACGAAGCACTGGTCCGGCAACTCCACCGCGGCGAGTTCATCGATGGTGCCGATAATGTCGTTCTGATAGGCGGGCCCGGCACCGGCAAGAGTCACATCGCGACCGCGCTCGGCGTCCAGGCGACCGAGCATCATCGCAAGAAGGTCCGGTTCTTTGCCACAGTCGATCTGGTCAATGCCCTCGAGCAGGAAAAGGCCATGAACAAGGCGGGCCAGCTTGCCGAGCGCCTGCTGCGCCTCGACCTCATCATCCTCGACGAGCTGGGCTACCTTCCGTTCAGTCCATCAGGCGGTGCACTGCTGTTCCATCTGCTCAGCAAACTCTACGAGCGCACCAGCGTCGTCATCACCACCAATCTCAGCTTCAGCGAATGGGCCCAGGTATTCGGCGATGCCAAGATGACCACCGCACTACTCGATAGGCTCACCCACCACTGCCACATCCTCGAAACAGGAAATGACAGCTTCCGCTTCAGGGCCAGTTCCGCTGTCCCCAAATCCAGAAAGGAAAAATCACCGGCTTGACCTACGTCCCGTACAGCGGGACATAACTTCCACCCGGGTCAATTCTCGATGAAAATCCCGGGTCAATTCTCAACGCAAATCTACAGCCCAGATGCTCTCGAACCCATTGGTGTTGATCAAATACTTACGAAAGCAATCCCCGCCGAATGGTTCACCGTGTGCTGGATGCAGACCCGTGACAAGCTCCGGAAAGAAGCGTTTTCATCAGTGACGAAAAGGCTGCCAGCTTCGTCATTCTCGTGCACGGCGGACTGAACATTTCGCGCCGATAGGTTGGTGTCAGGCCGGTACGCAACTTGCCTTCACGCTCCAGAATACCAAGGACGGCGACCTTGCAAACACCACCCTACCTGCCGCACGTCCGCTGCCAAACGTGCTTGTTCTTTTCCTTGCTGCCAACGACATTCTCATCTGCCTCAACCTCTCCGGTCAAGAGGCGATTGAATGACTGGGTTTGCGCGGCATGGCGAAGCCGGTGAAGAACAAACCACGCCGACTTCTGTGTGATGCCCAAGTCTTTTGCGAGCTTGGTGCTGGCGATGCCCTTCTTGTGCGAGGTGATCAGCCAGATTGCCAATATCCAGGTGCGCAAAGGTAACTTGCTATCCTCGAAGATTGTCCCGGCGCGAATCGACGATCGCTTCCGGCAGTCACCGCACTTATGGGTACGCTTGTCGGCAAAGTGATAGACCCGCGCAGAATTGCAGTGCGGGCAAAACTTGCCCTGCTGCCAACGGATCGCTGTGAAGTGGTCGATCGCAGTCTGCTCATCGGGGATTTCCTGCATCACTTCGAGCAGACTGCTGAAGGTTTTGGGCACCCTCGTTCTCCGTTCTGATGCTTGATGTATTGTTATATGTGCAACCAAAGTCAATGGGTCACCGAAGTAAACATACCTAAAGCAATCTCCACGCTCACAGAATGGCAGTGGTTATCATTGGCGTTGCCAAGTAGAAAAGCGAATTTCAAACATTCAACTTTAGCGACATGAAACCGCAAGCTCGGTTTACTCCACAGATCAGCGGCTAGTCGCTTGGCCGACCGACGCTTTGAGCAAGCCGACGGCAGAAGATGCAAATACTCCCGGGATGCAAGGGCGGTGGCCCTTGCCCGCCGGAGGCTCTTTCCTTTGGCTGGCTTGCGGTTTGGCGCTCTGGATTGCTTCGCTTTGCCCGCAATGACGAGGGGTGGTTAGCAGGATAGGCGGCGCGGTTGGTTCAACCGCTTAGCCAATCGGCGGCGATTTCGCCCTTGTGGCCCTCGGGTGCGAGGGCGGTGCGCAGGGATTGCAGGAGGGGCGGCAGGGTTTGGGTGAAGGCGTAGGGCGGGTTGATGATGAACAGGCCCGCGCCGTTGTAGATGCCGGGTTGGTCGCTATCGTAGAGCCAGTGCTCCACCCACAGCAGTTTCGGGATGCCGAGCCTGCGCAGTTGCTCCTTCCAGCGTTGATGCGCGGCGCGGTCTTTCAGGGGATACCAGATTACGGTTACGCCGTGCGCCCATTTGCGGTGTGCGGCGGCGAGGGTGGCGGTGATGCGGGTGCGTTCGTCGGTCTGCTCGTAGGGCGGATCGACCACGACCACGCCGCGCGGGGTGCGGGGTGGCAGCATCGCCAGCCAGAACTCGTAGGCGTCACGCTCGTGCACGGCGGCGGGGGTGCCGCGCATCGCGACGCGCAGGGTGTGGGCGTCCTCGGGGTGCTTTTCGTTGAGGATCAGGGAATCCTGCGGGCGGAGCAGCTGCGCCAGAATTCGGGGCGAGCCGGGATAGAGGTACGGCTCGGCGCCGGAATTCACGGCTTCCACGGCGGCGCGGTAGTCGATCAGCAAGGGGCTGGGATCGGCGAAGGCCCGCAGCACGCCTTGCGCGGCTTCGCCGGTGCGGCCGGCTTCCTCGCCTTGCAGATCATATAGCCCGCAGCCGGCGTGGGTATCGATCAGGGTCAGCGCGCTCTCTTTTAGCTGCAAGGCGCGCACGAGGGCGATGAGCAGGCTGTGCTTCACGACATCGGCGCTGTTGCCGGCATGGAAGGAATGGCGATAATTCATGGCAACTGAAAATCCTGACGCTCTGCCTTGTGCGGCCGGCCTGCCCGCGATTGCCGGGTGCGCGGCGATGGAAGCAACCAAAGAGGTGCTCGTATCGAACCGGGCGGAAACCTTCAAAGCCCTTCTGCGCGGGGGTTCATTCCTTGTGGACTGGCAGGCGGCACGGGCTAGTATGGCGGGATGGCATCGCCGCTTCCCCTCAAGCTCAAGCTCCAGATCCTGTGCGGCGATGAAGTTGCCATGGGGCCGGGCAAGGCCGATCTGCTGGAGGCAATCGCGCAGCATCATTCGATTTCGGCCGCGGGGCGGGCGATGGGGATGAGCTATCGGCGGACCTGGCTGCTGGTCGATGCGATGAACCGGTGCTGGCAGGGTCCGCTGGTTGCCACGACGCCCGGAAACCAGAAGGCCGGGGCGCAGCTGACGCCGCTGGGCGAGGCGATCCTTGCGCAGTATCGCGCGTTGCAGGACGAGGTGGAGCAGGTGAGCACGCAGCGGCTGACCGCGCTGGTCGACCAGTTGCTGCTACCCTCCCCCCGCCCCCAGCGGCATCGTGACAAGCAGGAGGGCGACAAGCGGGAGGGGGACGAGGCCCCGGCGGACGGACCTAGCGCCGCAGCCTGAGCGTGACGCCGACGGTGCGCGGATCGCTCGGTGTGCCGAGGATCAGCCCGGAGTTGCCGGCCTGAATGGTGAGGTTCTGGATATAGTTCGCCCCCAGCAGATTGCGCGCGAACACGGCGATTTCCCAGCCCTTGCCGTCCGCATCCTCGCGCCGGTAGCCGATGCTCGCGTTGGTGAGGTTGTAGCCTTCGATCCAGGTGTAGCGTGAGAGGGTGGGATCGCCGAAATAGCCGCTGCGCCAGTTGCTATCGGCATGGAGCACGAGCGCGCCACCGCCTGCGGGCACGGCATAGTCTGCGCCGAGAGTTTCGGACCAGCGCGGCAGGCCGGCGAGCCGCTGGCCGGTGAGATTGCAGGCTGCGGTGGCCGCTGTCTGCACTTCGAGCGGGCACGGGCCGGCGGGATAGCTGGTGTAGGTCCCCTCGCCATAGGCCAGCGCGCCGGTGAGGGTGAGCGCGCCGATCCGCAGCGCGGCATCGGCCTCGATCCCCTTCACGCGCACTTCGGGGATATTGGAGAGGTAGCCGCGCAGGGCGACGGTCTGGCTGGAATCGACGACGGTTGCCTGAAAATCGCGGACTGTGGTGTGGTAGGCGGCAAGGTTGAGGGTGAGGCGGCGGTTCCAGATCTCGGCCTTGATGCCGGCTTCCCAGGTCGTGTTGCGCTCGGGCCGGACGACGGCGGTGGCAAGCGCGGGCTGGTTGGCGGTGTCGAGCGGGAGGCCCGACATGTTGATGCCGCCCGATTTGAAGCCGCGCGCGAAGCTGGCGTAAAGCAGCACGGCTTCGAGCGGCTTCCACGCGATGTTGGCACGGCCGGAGAGGCTGCCGTCGGAAACGCTGGCGGAATAGCTCTGGGGTCTGAGGACGCCGAGCTTGGCGTTGTTGAGCGCGGTGCTGGCGGTGGTGAGGCCGCCGAAGACGGTGGTGCTGTAGTCGCCCTGCTTGTTCTCCTGCGTGTAGCGCAGGCCGCCGGTGAGGGTTAGGCGGGGGAGGATGCGCCAGTTCACCTCGGCAAAGGCGGCGTAGCTATCGACGGCGAAGCGCGTGTCGCCGGACTGGCCGTAGCCATCGAGGAGGTTGGCGGGGACGGGCGTGGCGTTTGCGCCGGTCGTCCGGCCGATCAGCCACGGCGCGGCATAGGGGCCGTAGACGCTGTCGGGATGGCCGCTCAGCACCTGGCGGAAATAGTAGAGCCCCGCAACGTAGCTGAGGGCATGATCGCCATTGGAGGCGAGGCGCAGTTCCTGGCTCAGCTGATCCTGCCGCGAGGGGATGCGCTGGATGAGCTGGATGGGCAGGCCGGTGTAGTCGCGATCATTGGCAGCATCCCAGTTCCAGAAGCGCCATGCGCTGATCGAGGTGATCGTGGCGGGGCCGATGGTCCAGTCCGCCGTGGCCGCGACACCGCCCTCGCTGGTTTTGACCGCGAGTGGCGCATCGATATCGGTGAGGCGGTCGTAGGGATTGGTGCTGGGGGGCGCGTAACCTGCCGCCGCTGCGAGTGCGGGGAACTGGCGGCCGGGGGCGCGCAGGCTGGTGCCAACGCGGAGATAGACCTGCGTGCAGCACTCGCTGCTGAAGTTCGAATAGTCCGCGATGAGCCGCAGCCTGAAATCCGCCGAAGGCTGCCACAGCACCTGCCCGCGCACCGCCTGCGTGCCGAGCGTGTTCTGATCCTGCCCGGTGCGCACGTTGCGCAGCACGCCGTCGCGGCGGGTGATGGTGCCCGATAACCGATAGGCCAGCGTATCGCCGGCGAGCGGCCCGGTTGCCGAAACGCGCGCCTGGACGAAGCGGCGCTCGCCCACGCTGAGTTCGAGGTTCGCGCCGCTGGTGAAGGCGGGCGCGGCCGAGACGATGTTGATCGCGCCCGCCGTGGTGTTCTTGCCGAACAGCGTGCCCTGCGGACCGCGCAGGACTTCGATCCGCTCGATATCGGAAAAGTCGAACGCCGCCGTGGCCGGGCGGGCATGGTAGACGCCGTCGACATAATAGCCGACGCCCGGCTCCAACCCGTCGTTCGCCTGGCTGACCGCGACGACGCTCGATCCCAGGCCCCGGATGGTGAAGGCGGTGTTGCGCGGATTGGCGGAGGAATAGTTGAGCGCGGGGACCAGCGTGGTCAGCCCCTGCGTGTTGAGCGTGTAGGACTGATCGAGCCACCTGCCCCCCACCACGGACAGCGCAGCCGGAACATCCTGGGCGTTCTCCGGTCGCTGCCGCGCCGTGACGATGATGGCTTCGCTGGTGCCGTCCGATGCCGGCGCTTCCTCCGCCATGGCGGGAACGGACAGGAGCAAGGCGGCGCCGGTGAGCAGGCCGGTCGCGAGAGTGGTGCGCAAGAAAGTCCCCCAAGGTTGTCCAGCAAATCTATATTTCAGCATATATAGATTGCGATGTGAGGCAAGCCGGGCCAGCAACCGATGGACGATCGGGTGTTCTGCCGGCGCAGGGGACTGGTTCGCGGGATCAGCATCGCGATCCCCGGGTCTGCGAGTGCGGGAGCGGAGCGGACTGCGAAGCTTGGCCGCGGGGTGTCGAGCGCGGCAAATCAGACTGGCTTACGGCTCGTCGAGATCGCACCTTCCATCGCGATCGAGCCACACGGCGACCGTCAGTCCTCGTTCGTTCACCAAGACAGATCGGGCGCGATGAGTCCTTCTACTCACCAAAGTCAGGACCGGCCACGCATTGGTCCCGCTCCAGCATTCGCTGAGGACCTCACCCTTGATCGGGCGGATAAAGAGTCTGTCGACAATACGCTCGCTTTCGACACCGCCTGTAGTGTTGCGCTCCACTGGTTCGGTCTTCACGACCCAAATGCCCTTGTCTCGAGCGCGCGAAAAAACGCCGTAGCAGCAGCCAAGCGCATCGGAGGGAACATCAGCGGGCGCATTCTCTGGCAGCCAAAGCCCGCCGCCCGCCCAATCCCAACCCGACACCACAGTGCCGGAATGCCCCCGAAAGACTGTTCCGACGCCGGGGCCGATATCCGCCGATTCAGCAGCCAGAGCTGGATACGAATAGCCAAGCAAAAGCAGCGCGCCAGACAGGCACTTGCGGAATGCTGGGATGGAACCAGATGCGGTTCGGCATCGATTCCGGTAGCTCACCCCTTGGCGAGCTGTCCGCGTACGGCACCGCCAGGGAAGTCTGCATTGTGGATGTTCACATAGTAGCCAGCCGGGTTGGCGATGATCGGCTTCAATTTGTCGGGCTCGACCGCGATGCACATGTCGCTGCCCTTGCCGGTGACGTCCATCGTGATGACCGGAGCACCGTTGGCACCGGCGGCGCCGGTGTGGACGTGAGCCATCGTCGGCGCGGCAATCTTTTCGCCGTAGAGCGTGTAGCAGAAATCGCCGGTATCGGTGTTGATCTCCACACGGAAGGCGCCGTTGCCTTCGGGCGCGCCGCCTCCCACTTCGTTGGCGCCGGAAAGGTTGGCCGTGAGGACCACCGTTTCAGCGGATGCGGCCACGGGGGCGAGCGCGAGCGCGGCGGCGCATGAGCTGAGGATCAGGGCGGGAAGCTTGGTCATCGCATCTTCTCCATGCAGGGCAGCGCGGCCAAAGCCTTCAGACTCGGGGCTTGTTTCCGCGCGCGAGGGGAGATTACGCCTTGTGGACGGGGGTGCAAGGTTTGGTGGCCTGCGGGGTTAGAAGGCGTTCTCGCAGAGATCGGAGAGCAGAAAGAGGGCGCACAGAAGCCGTGCCTCGATTCCGCGTCAGCGGCTACAGCGCGAGCGAACAATTGAGATTTGTGCGGCTTTGCCGCAGGTACGCCCTCTGCTTCCTCTGCGATCTCTGCGAGCCCCCCTCAATCAAAAGCTCTTCGGCAGGCCCAGAACGTGCGTCGCCACATGGCTGAGGATGAGGTTCGAGGAGATCGGCGCGACCTGATAGAGGCGGGTTTCGCGGAACTTGCGCTCGATGTCGTATTCCTCGGCAAAGCCGAAGCCGCCGTGGGTCTGCACGCACATGTCCGCCGCGAACCACGAGGCTTCGGAGGCGAGGAGCTTGGCCATGTTCGCCTCGGTGCCGGCGCCCTCCCCCGCATCGAACTTCGCGGCGGCGTCTGCCACCATCTGCGCGGCGGCGGTGGTCTGGATATAGGCGCGGGCGATGGGGAACTGGACGCCCTGGTTCTGGCCGATGGGGCGGCCGAAGACGGAGCGTTCCTTGGCATAGGCGCTGGCGCGATCGATGAAGAAGCGCGCGTCGCCGATGCATTCGGAGGCGATCAGGATGCGTTCGGCGTTCATGCCGGAAAGGATGTAGCGGAAGCCATCGCCTTCCTTGCCGATGAGATTTTCAGCAGGGACCGAGAGGTCATCGAAGAACAGCTCGGTCGTCGCGTGGTTGAGCATCGTGCGGATCGGGCGGATGGTGAGGCCGTTACCGACGGCTTCGCGCAAGTCGACGAGGAGGACGCTCATGCCTTCGGTGGACTTGGCGCATTCCTCGCGTGCCGTGGTCCGCACGAGGAGGACCATGAGGTCCGAATGTTCGGCGCGGCTGATCCAGATCTTCTGGCCGTTGACGATATAGCGGTCGCCATCCCGGCGGGCGAAGGTGGTGAGGCGCGTGGTATCGGTGCCGCTGGTGGGTTCGGTGACGCCGAAGGCCTGCAGGCGCAGCTCTCCGCGCGCGATGGCGGGGAGATAGCGATCTTTCTGTTCGTCGGAGCCGTGGCGCAGCAGGGTGCCCATGGTGTACATCTGCGCGTGGGCTGCGCCGCCGTTGCAGCCGGAGCGGTGGACTTCCTCGAGCACCGCCGTTGCCGCTGCCAGGCCGAGGCCGGAGCCGCCGTATGCCTCCGGGATGAGGACGGAGAGCCAGCCTTCGTTCGCGAGCGTGGTCACGAATTCGGTTGGGTATTTCCGATCACGGTCAAGCGCCTGCCAGTAGCTGCCGGGGAAGCGGGCGCAGAGTTTGCGCACGCCTTCGCGCAGGTCTGCAAAGGTTTCCTCGCCGTGAAGACCGTCCGTCATGCCTCAACCGCTCCCGCAAAGTGCTTGTCCGGGAAGGCTATTGCCTGCCTTTGGCCCGCCGTAAAGCTTGGACGGGAGTGCAAATTTGCTAGTCTGCGCCGAGGCGGTGGCGTTCGCGGCGCAAGTACACGAAGAGCATGATGAAGACCGGCACGATGACGAGCGCGGCGAAGAGGTCGTGCTCCACATGAACGCCGAACAGCGAAAGGCCGCCGCTGAGATAGGCGAGCAGCGAGACGGCGTAGTAGGTGATGGCGACGGTGGAGAAGCCTTCGACGAGGTGCTGAAGGCGCAGCTGCGTGCGCGTGGCGCTTTCCAGCGATTTGAGGAGCTGGGCGTTCTGATCCTCGATCCGCGTCTCGATCCGGGTGCGCAGCAGCGAGGTGAGCTGGGCGGAGCGTTCGGCCAGTTCCTGCTGGCGGCGCACGACCGTTTCGCAGGTGCGGATCGCGGGATGAAACCTGCGCTGGGTGAAATCGGCGAGGCTGGCGAAGCCGGGAATGGCGACGGGCGCGAGCGTGGCGAGGCGTTCGTCCACCAGCCGGGCATAGGCGGCGGTGGCGCTGAGCCGGTAGCGCGAATCGCTGGCGATGGTGCCAAGCTCGAGCGACATCGCGCAAAGCGCATCGAGGAGGTCGTTGTCGGAATTCTCGTCCGAATCGAGCTTGCGGCCAAAAGCGCGCAGTTCCTCTTCGGCGGCATCGAGCTTGGCCCAGCACGCGCGGGCCACGGGGAGGCCAAGGAGGGCCATGTTGCGATAATTGCCCAATTCCTGCAGCGATTGCACCGCGCGGGCGAGATCGACCGGGCCAAGCTGGCCAGCGGCGACGACGAGGCGGCCATAGCCCTCGTCCTTGATGCGGAAATCGGAGGAAAGCCGCGCGCCGCCGCCGAAATCGCAGCAGACAAGCTCCGCCGGATCGACATCGAACTGGGCCATGCGGGCAGCAGCAGCGGCGGCATCGGCTTCGATATCGATGAGCGTGGCGCGCAGCACTTCGCCCGGCGCGCCTTCCGCCCAGGCGCGCGCTTCGGCAAGGAGCGGTGCATCGGGGCTGGCGAAGACGGTGAGCGTGGTCGCTTCGCTATGCCGTTCCCAGGTGAAAAGGAGGCCTTCTGCGAGGATTCCCTGCATGTGGCGCTGGCCCGGCTCGGCAGCGAAAGCGGGGCCGCCGCGAAACGGGGGCAGGCCTTCGGAGGGGCCAAGACGCAGGATCTGGACGATCCGCATCGGCGGTGTGATGGGCGGCCAGCGCCGCAAATGCATCTCGCCGACAATCTCGCGCCGCAGCCGGTGCTCGTTCAACATGGCCTCTGGCACTCCCGTCCGGCGCGGCTTAGCGCCGGTCCATAGTCTTTCACAGCACACTTGCCGTTACAACCCGCATAGTCCAGATTGGTTGACACTATGAACCGCTTCCCCTTCTCCGCCATCGTCGCGCAAGACGAAATGAAGCAGGCCCTGCTGCTCGCCGCTGTCGATCCCGCTATCGGGGGCGTGATGGTCTTCGGCGATCGCGGGACCGGAAAATCGACGGCAGCGCGGGCACTTGCCGCGATTCTGCCGCCCATTGTGGCGGTGGAAGGCTGCCGCTTTGGCTGCGCGCCGACCGACGCGGGGACCTGTCCAGATCCCTGTACATCGAAGAAGACAGCGAAGCGCGCGGTGCCCTTTGTCGATCTGCCGCTGGGCGCGACGGAGGACCGCGTGATCGGCGCGCTCGATCTCGAACGCGCGCTGCGCTCGGGCGAAAAGCGCTTCGAGCCGGGGCTGCTGGCCAAGGCGCATCGGGGCTTTCTCTATATCGACGAGATCAACCTGCTGGAGGATCACCTTGTCGATCTGCTGCTCGATGTGGCGGCTTCGGGCGAAAACCTTGTCGAGCGCGAGGGGCTTTCGGTGCGGCACAAGGCAAAGTTCGTGCTGATCGGCAGCGGCAATCCGGAGGAAGGTGAACTGCGCCCGCAGCTGCTCGACCGGTTCGGGCTTTCGGTGGAAGTGCGCACCCCGCAGACGCTCGATGCGCGCGTGGAAATCATGCGCCGCTGCGCCGCGCATGAACGCGATGCAGCGACGTTTTGCGAGGAATGGGCGGCGGCGGATGCCAAGATCGTGCGGCGCATTGCGCGGGGGCGGAGCCGGCTGCCTTCGGTCGAGACGCCGGACGAAGTGCTCTACGATGCCTCGCGCCTGTGCATGGCCTGCAAGGCCGACGGGCTGCGCGGCGAGCTCACCGTGATGCGCGCGGCGCGTGCGCAGGCCGCGCTGGAAGGGGCCGATACGGTCAAGCGCAAGCACGTGATCGCGGTTGCCCCGATGGCGCTGCGCCACCGCCTGCGGCGCGATGTACTCGACGAAACCGGATCGACCATCCGCATCGAACGCGCGGTGGCCGAGGTGTTTGGATGACATCGCCTGATGCGCCGTCCGCCGCAGAGGATGCGGCGCTGGCGCTGCGTGCCTTTGCGCTCTGGCCGGCGGGCTTCGGCGGGCTCTGGCTGCGCGGCCCCGGCCCGGCGCGCGATGCGCTGGTCGAGCGGCTGGGCCAGACGGTGCGCCTGAGGCGCATGCCCGCGCATATCGACACCGAGCGCCTGCACGGCGGGATTGACCTGGCCGCGAGCCTTGCAGCGGGACGCAGTATCTCGCGGTCAGGCTTTCTGGAGGAAGCGCGCGGCGGCGTGGTGATTGCGCCGTTGGCCGAGCGGATCACCGCATCGCTTGCGGGCAGCGTGGCGCAGGCGCTGGACCATGCGGAAGCGGGCGAGCGTTTCGGCCTCGTGCTGCTCGATGACGGCGCGGAACGGGACGAGGTGCCGCCGCTGAGCCTGACCGAGCGCGTGGCGTTCGCTTGCGAACTGGGAAGCGCTGCACCGGGCGGACTGGCGCAGACGGAACTGCCCCAGCCGCTGGCTTCCCCCGCCGAGATCCCGGCCTGCAGCGCGGAAGGGCTGGAAGCGCTTGCCGCCGTTTCGCTGGCGCTGGGGGTCGATTCCGGGCGGGCGCTGCGGTTTGCCGCGCTCACTGCCGGGGCCAGCGCGCGGCTCGATGGGCGCGGTATTGTGCGCGAAAGCGATCTTGCAGCGGCGGCCCGGCTGGTGCTCGCCCCGCGCGCGACGCGCTTGCCGCCGCCCCCACCCGAGGATGAGGAGGAGGCCCCGCCCCCTCCCCCGCCGCCCGCGGACAGCGAGCCGGATACGCCGGGCGACGAGGAGCAGGAAGATAACGGGACGCCCGATCCGGACCAGCTTATCGAAGCGGCGGTGGCGGCCATTCCGCCCGGCCTGCTCGAGGCCCTGGCGGATGGCCGCACCCGGCGCGGAGCGGGGAGTGGCGGCGGCGCGCGGCATCTTTCGCCGCTGCGGGGCCGTCCACTGGCCGCACGACAGGGCCTGCCGCGCGGCGGAGCTAGGCTTGCGTTGATCGATACGCTGCGCGCGGCTGTACCGTGGCAGGCGCTGCGGCGGGCGGAAGGCGAGGCGCGCGCGGGCCTGCGGATCATGAAGGACGATGTGCGCGTCCGCCGGTTCGAGGCGCGCAGCGCTTCGGTCACGATCTTTGCAGTCGATGCTTCAGGTTCGGCGGCGTTTAGCCGGCTTGCCGAGGCCAAGGGCGCGGTCGAGCTGCTGCTGGCGCAAGCTTATGTGAAGCGCACGGAAGTCGCGCTTGTGGCGTTCCGGGGAAGCGATGCGCAGCTGCTGCTGCCGCCCACCCGTTCGCTGACCCGCGCGCGGCGGGCGCTGACGGAGCTGCCGGGCGGCGGCGGCACCCCGCTTGCGGCAGGCCTCTCGCTGGTCTGCACGCTCGGCACCGGCCTGACGCGGCGCGGTTATACACCGCTGCTGGTGATCCTGACCGACGGGCGCGGCAACATCGCGCTCGATGGCAGCGCCAACCGGGCGGTGGCCACGCAAGACGCGCTGAAAGCCGGGCGCGCGATTGCGGCGGCTGGCCTTGCCGGCGTGGTGATCGACATCTCGCCCCGCCCTCGCCCCGAAGCTTCAGCCGTCGCTGCGGCCATGCGCGCGCGCTATGTGCCGCTACCGCAGGCGAATGCGGCCACGCTGAGCAAGGTGATCGGGGCGCTGACATGAGCAAGCCGCTCGTCTGGGAAACCGACGGCCGCGATTGGCCGCATCGCGCGGCGAGCCGGTTCGTGCAGGCGGGGCCCCTGACCTGGCATGTGCAGGAGATGGGCGAAGGCCCGGCGGTGGTGCTGCTCCACGGCACCGGCGCGGCGACGCACAGCTGGCGGCACCTGATGCCGCTGCTGGCCAGGGAACACCGCGTGATCGCGATGGACCTGCCCGGCCACGGCTTCACGCGCGGGCGGCCGCCGGGCGGACTGACGCTGCCCGGCATGGCGGCGGCGGTGACGGCGCTGCTGAACCAGCTGGAGGTTCGGCCGGAGCGGCTGATCGGCCATTCGGCAGGGGCGGCGATTGCGCTCAGAATGATCCGCGAGGGGTTCGCGGTGCCCGAGGTCATCGGCCTCAATGCCGCCCTCTCCCCGTTTCCCGGGTTTTTCGCGCCGTTGTTTCAGGGGCTCGCGCGTGCGCTCGTGCTCAATCCGCTGGTTCCGCGTCTGTTTGCTGCCAGCGCGCGGACCTCAGGCGATACCGGGCGACTGCTCGTCCGCTCGACCGGTTCGCAGATCGATACCGATGGCGTGCGCTGCTACGCCATGCTGCTCGGCAACGCGCTGCATTGCCGGGGCGCGCTGGAGATGATGGCCGGGTGGGACCTTGCCGGGCTGCAGCGTGATCTGCCCAAGGTCGCGGCGCGGGTCCGCCTGATCCACGGCGCGAAGGACGCTGCCGTGCCGACCAGCTCGGTCGAGCAGGCGGCCAAACTGCTGCCGCAGGCCACGCTCAGCGTGCTTGCAGGACTGGGCCACCTGGCGCACGAAGAGCGCGCGGATCTCGTTGCGGAGGCCATTGCCGCCACCGCGCCGATACATGCTTGAGAGGGAGGCAGCGCGTGGCTCAGAACTTCGGTTGGATCGAGATGGTTGTCTTTGGCGGCATCGCGCTTTCGCTGGGCGTGTGGCAGCTCGTCTCCGTCAACCGCGAGATTGCCAGGGACAAGGCGAAGAAGGACGCGGCGCCGAAGGACTGAGCGCTCAGCGCCGCGCCCTCGGCATTCGGTGCGGGATCAGTTGCTGCACGATCGGTGAGCAGAAGCGGTCCAGCGAGAGCGTTTCCTGCATCGCCACCACCGGTTCGCCATAGAGCCGCGCATGGAGCGTCGAGCGGGTATAGAAGGGCGAATCCTCCCATGTCCGCCGCACCCGGGCGAGGCCGCGATCGGCGCGGGTCACACGCTCCATCTGCCACATCGTGTTGGGCAGCGGGGCCGTTGGCGGCAGGTCCGCTTCGTGCGGGACACCGGCGGAATCGAAGCGCAGCGCGCTCGCAAAAGTCGAACCATCGCGGCGCTGACCCTCATAGAACACCGCGACATGCTTGCCGAGATGGGCGCGCGACCAGTGCCACACGCGGAAGCCTTCCTCCAGCGACTCCGAACCGCGGTTGGAATCGAGATAGGCGCTGCCCTTCCAGCTCAGCTCGGGCGCCTGCATTTCAACCGAGATCCGCGCGCGCGGGGCAAGGCAGTGCCACAAGTGCTTGCCTGCGGGATCGAGCGCGAAGGCTTCGGTGTTGAGCATTTCGGGCCAGACCTTGATCTGCCCTGCCACACGCCGGCGGAACGGGTTCATGATCCGCTTGTCGACTTCCTCGATGTCGATGATCAGGCAGTCCCCCGCCCAGCGCACCGAGCTGGGCCCGATCGCGAACTGATCTGCCTCGGGCTTGACGGCGTGCTCGCCCCGCTCGGTCATCGTCCAGCGCGCCTTGGGGCCATAGAGCGCGACATTGAGCGCGCAGTGATCCAGCGGGTTCCCGCGTCCGGAACGCTTGAAATAGGGTGAGAACACGCTGCCGATGAAGGCGATCAGGGTGAGGCCGTGCTGCCCGTCGTCGCTCAGCGCATCGACATACCACCAGCTGTAGCCGCCCGGCGGCACCGGCGTATCGAAGCGGGGATGCGCATCACTGTCGCGGCTGCCGGGTGCGCGGACAAGGCGGTCATCCTCACCCCGGTTAAGCAGGGCCCAGGGATCGGGAGCGACCGGCGCGGGCGGCAGGGCGCCGTTCATCCGTGCAATGCCCTTCCACAGCGGCGGCCACTCCTCGGCCGTTTCGGGGCCACTGTCCTTGAACCGCAACGCACCATCTGCGGGGGTCTGGCCTCGCCACATGGTTCAATCTCCCTTGCCCCATCCGCGGAGCGTGCAGGGATGATTGACGCATTGCCGCTAAATGTCCAATGTAATTGACATATGGATATGTCCAATCGTCTGGATTTGCCCGAAAGGGTTGGCCTCCGGGAACGCTGGATCAGCTGGCGCAACCGCCTTCTGACCAATCCGAAGTTCCAGCAATGGAGCGCCGCCTTCCCGCTGACGCGCCCGATCGTGCGCTCCCGTGCGCGGCGGGCGTTCGATCTGGTGGCCGGATTCGCCTATGCGCAGGTGCTGACGGCCTGCGTCGAGGGCGGCTTGCTGGACCTGCTTGCCGAGGGCGCCTGCGATACGGCAACGGCGGCGAATCGCGCCGGACTGGGCATGGCCGCGACCGAGCGCCTGCTGCGCGCTGCCGCCTCGCTGGGGATCGCCGAGTCGCTGCCGGGCGGGCGCTGGACGCTGGGGATGGATGGCGCTGCGCTCCAGTGCAATCCGGGTGCGCGGGCGATGATCCGCCACCACGCGCTGCTTTACACCGACCTCGCCGATCCGCTGGCGCTGCTGCGCGCGGACCGCAAGGAACCGACCGCGCTGTCCGAATTCTGGACCTATGCGCGGGCCAGCGCGACGGGCGCAGTGCCGCCAGGGCGGCAGGGCGACGCGGACAACGCCCCTGCGGCAACCGCTTATTCCGCGCTGATGGCCGCCTCGCAGGCGATGGTCAGCGAACAGCTCGTCGCCGCCTACAAGTTCAGCCGCCACAAGGCGTTGCTTGATGTGGGCGGAGGCACAGGCGCATTTGTGCGCGCGGTCGGGATGGCGGCGCCTTCTCTGCGACTCGGCCTGTTCGATCTGCCCGACGTTGTGTCCGGAGCAGAGGCGACGCTCGGGCGCGACGCGCTGATCGCGCCGCGGCTTTCCCTGCACAAGGGCAGCTTTCTCCATGATCCGCTGCCCACCGGCTTCGATCTCGTGACGCTGGTGCGCATCCTGCACGACCACGACGATGAACCGGCGCTGCGCATCCTGCGGGCTGTGCGCGCCGCGCTGCCGCCGGGCGGCACGCTGCTGATCGGCGAGCCGATGGCCGGCGCCACGGGCGGCGCCGCGATGGGCGATGCATACTTCGGGCTTTACCTCTGGGCGATGGGATCGGGGCGCCCGCGCCGTCCGGCCGAGCTTGGCGCGATGCTCAGAAGCGCCGGGTTTGCGAGCTGGAAGGAGCTTCCGACCCACCTCCCGCTGGTCTGCGGCGCGATCGTCGCACGTGTCTGAGCCGGCCGCCCAGCGGCCCCTCGCAAAGTACCACCAAAACGGATCACCGGCGTTCCTGCACAGCTTGTCGCAGGAGCAGTCTGCACAAAAGTGTAGTGTCGAGTTGACACTTCTTGATGACAATGTAAGCTGACACTCGGAAAGCCCCCTAGACCGAACGGCACGCCGTCCGGCCTCGGGCTGAGGGGAAAAGTGGTCGTGGAAGCATTAGCGCTCATCATGGAGGCACCGGAGCAGTTGGCACTCCGCCCCCTCGCGCTCGATGCGCCGACCGGTTCCGACGTTGTCGTCGAAGTCCGCTGGAGCGGCATCAGCACAGGCACCGAAAAGCTGCTCTGGACCGGGAAAATGCCGATGTTTCCGGGCATGGGTTATCCGCTCGTGCCGGGGTACGAATCGGTTGGCCGGGTGATCGATGCTGGCCGGGATGCCTGGGCGCGAATCGGTGATTGGGTCTTCGTTCCCGGCGCCAGCTGCTTCCGCGATGCGCGCGGCCTGTTCGGCGGCTCGGCTCGCCGCCTCGTTCTCCCGTCGACCCGCGCACTCACCATCGACGAGTCGCTGCAGGCTGACGGCGTGCTCTTCGCCCTCGCCGCGACGGCGCTTCATGCGCTCGATGGCGGCACCCTGCCCGATCTCATCGTCGGCCACGGCGTGCTTGGCCGCCTGCTCGCCCGCATCACGATGGCGCTGGGCGCACCTGCCCCCACCGTCTGGGAAACCGATCCGCTCCGTACTGCCGGTGCAATCGGCTACACAGTCGTCGCGCCCGATGCCGATCCGCGCCGCGATTATCGCTCGATCTGCGATGCCAGCGGCGATTCGAACATTCTCGATACGCTGCTCTCGCGCCTCGCGCGCGGCGGCGAGATCAACCTCGCCGGGTTCTATTCGGACCGGCTGAACTTCGCCTTCCCGGTGGCCTTCCGCGCCGAGGCCCGCATTCGCGTGGCAGCGGAGTGGAGCCCCGGCGACCTCGACCGTACGCGCGATCTCATTCGCGACGGCCGGCTCGACCTCAGCGGCCTGGTTACCGACGTTCGCCCCGCGAGCGAGGCGGCCGAGGCTTATCCTGCGGCCTTCACAGACCGCAACTGCCTGAAAATGGTTCTCGACTGGAGCAACTGCGCATGACGACTCTTGAAGCATCTGCGCGCGTTCAAGCGCTTCGCGATGAAGCGGCGATCGAACCCGACGCGATTGTGCCTACCGAAGTGACCAAGGAAACGCAGATCATCGCGATCTACGGCAAGGGCGGCTCGGGCAAGAGCTTCGCGCTTTCCAACCTCAGCTACATGATGGCGCAGCAGGGCAAGCGCGTGCTGCTGATCGGCTGCGATCCCAAGTCCGATACCACCTCGCTGCTGTTCGGCGGCAAGAGTTGCCCGACGATCATCGAAACCTCTTCGCGCAAGAAGCTGGCGGGTGAGGAAGTGAAGATCGAGGACGTGTGCTTCCAGCGCGACGGCGTTTTCGCGATGGAGCTCGGCGGACCTGAAGTCGGCCGTGGTTGCGGTGGGCGCGGTATCATCCACGGTTTCGAACTGCTCGAGAAGCTGGGCTTCCACGAGTGGGGCTTCGATTACGTGTTGCTCGATTTCCTCGGCGACGTGGTCTGCGGCGGCTTCGGCCTGCCGATCGCGCGCGACATGTGCCAGAAGGTCATCGTCGTCGGCTCGAACGACTTGCAGTCGCTCTACGTGGCGAACAACGTCTGCAAGGCGGTCGAATACTTCCGCTCGATGGGCGGCAATGTCGGCGTTGCGGGCATGATCATCAACAAGGACGACGGCACCGGCGAGGCGAAGGCCTTTGCCGAGGCGGTCGATATCCCGGTGCTCTGCGCGATCCCGGCGGACGAGGACATTCGCCGCAAATCCGCCAATTACCAGATCATCGGCCGGCCTGACACGCAGTGGGGCAGCCTGTTCGAGGAACTCGCCGAGAACGTGGCCACCGCCCCGCCGCGCCGGCCCAAGCCGCTCGATCAGGACGGCCTGCTCGGCCTGTTCTCGCCCGAGGAAACCGGCGGCAGCGTGACATTGCTGCCCGCGACCCAGGCCGACATGCGCGGCGGCTCGTTCGAACCCAAGGCTTCGCTGGAGGTCGTCTACGATGACATCTGACGCGCGCCCCCCTGCTGACCGTATCGACGCCACACCGGACGCGCTCGTCCCCGCGGGCGACGGGGGCGGCTGCCATGGCGGCACGGACCGGATGCGCGAGGCGGCCCGCGCCGCAGGCAAGAGCGAAGTGCTCGATCGCTATGCCGCCGATTATCCGGTCGGCCCGCACGATCAGCCCCAATCGATGTGCCCCGCGTTCGGCTCGCTGCGCGTGGGCCTTCGCATGCGGCGCACCGCAAGCGTGCTCTCCGGCTCGGCCTGCTGCGTCTATGGCCTCACCTTCACCTCGCACTTCTACGGCGCGCGGCGCAGCGTGGGCTATGTTCCGTTCAATTCGGAAACGCTCGTCACCGGCAAGCTCTTTGAGGATATCAAGGAAGCGGTCGAGAACCTCGCCGATCCCGAGCACTACGATGCGATCGTGGTCACCAACCTCTGCGTGCCCACGGCCAGCGGCGTTCCGCTCCGTCTGCTGGGCAAGGAAATCAACGGCGTCCGGATCATCGGCATCGATGTCCCCGGTTTCGGCATTCCGACCCACGCCGAAGCCAAGGACGTGCTCGCCGGAGCCATGCTCGCCTACGCCCGCAGCGAGGCTGAAGCAGGCCCGGTGAGCGCGCCCCAGACGCGGCCCGACAAGCCGACCGTCACCCTGCTGGGCGAGATGTTCCCGGTCGACCCGATGGGCATTGCCCAGATGCTCGAACCGATGGGCCTGGCTGCCGGGCCGGTCGTGCCGACCCGCGAATGGCGCGAGCTCTATGCCGCGCTTGATTGCGCCGTCGTCGCCGCGATCCACCCCTTCTACACCGCCAGCGTGCGCGAATTCGAAGCTGCCGGGCGCACGGTCGTCGGCTCGGCGCCGGTTGGCCGCGATGGCACGGCCGACTGGCTCGCCGCGATTGGCCAGGCTTGCGGCGTAAAGGCCGATCTGGTCGCCGCCGCGCAGAACCGCATCCTGCCCGCGATCACCGCAGCGCTTGCAGCCCGCCCGATCAAGGGCCGGATCACCGTTTCGGGCTATGAAGGCTCGGAGCTGCTGGTCGCCCGCCTGCTGATCGAAAGCGGCGCGGACGTGCGCTATGTCGGCACCGCCTGCCCGCGCACGGTCTGGTCTGATCCCGATCGCGAGTGGCTCCAGGCCCGCGGCGTGAAAGTGCAGTATCGCGCCAGCCTCGAGCAGGACATTGCGGCGGTCGAGGAATTCCGCCCCGATCTCGCCATCGGGACGACGCCGGTGGTTCAGCATGCCAAGCAGATGGCGATCCCGGCGCTCTATTTCACCAACCTCATCTCGGCCCGGCCGCTGATGGGCCCGGCGGGTGCCGGCAGCCTGGCCATGGTGGTCAACACGGCCATCGCCGGCAAGGCGCGCTTCGACCGCATGGCTGCCTTCTTCGACGGCGTCGGCACCGGGCATGCCACCGGTGTCTGGGAAGATACCCCGCAGGACCGCCCAAGCTTCAAGAAGAAGTACGCGGCCTTGAACGAGGCTGCCCGCAAGGCGGCCGAGGCGGTGGGCTCATGATCTTTCTCATCTCCTACGGCGACCAGCGCCTCGCCATCACTGTCCAGCCCGCGCGGCAGCCGGCCGTTCAGCCATCAAGCCTGCCCTCCGACGAAACGTCGGTGCTGCTGTTCGGCCATAGCCTGGGCAAGGCCCTGAGCCAGATGTTCGGAGCGCGCGCATGACGCTGATCATCGATCACGATCGGGCCGGCGGCTATTGGGGCGCGGTCTACGTCTTTACTGCGGTCAAGGGCCTGCAGGTCATCATCGACGGCCCGGTGGGCTGCGAGAATCTGCCGGTCACCTCGGTGCTGCACTACACCGATGGCCTGCCGCCGCATGAACTGCCCATCGTCGTGACCGGCCTGGGCGAGGAAGAGCTCGGCAAGACCGGCACCGAAGCCGCCATGCGCCGCGCCTGGAAGACGCTCGACCCGGATCTCCCGGCGGTCGTCGTCACCGGCTCGATCGCCGAGATGATCGGCGGCGGCGTGACGCCCGGCGGCACCAATATCAAGCGCTTCCTGCCGCGCACGATCGACGAGGATCAGTGGCAATCGGCCGACCGCGCGCTGAGCTGGCTATGGACCGAGTTCGGCCCCAAGGCGATGCCCGCCCCCAAGGCGCGCAAGGACGGTGAGAAGCCCCGCGTCAACATCATCGGCCCGGCCTACGGCATGTTCAACATGGCCTCGGACCTTGCCGAAGTGCGCCGCCTGATCGAAGGCATCGGCGCCGAGGTGAACGTGGTCTTCCCGCTGGGCTGCCATCTTGCCGATATCCGCAAGCTGGCGGATGCCGACGCGAACGTCTGCCTTTACCGCGAGTTCGGGCGGAACCTGTGCGAAGTGCTCGAGCGGCCCTACTTCCAGGCGCCGGTCGGCCTCACGTCGACCACCCGCTTCCTCGAAGCGCTGGGCGCATCGCTGGGTCTTGATCCCGAGCCGTTCATCACGCGCGAGAAGCACACCACGATCAAGCCGCTGTGGGACCTGTGGCGCTCGGTCACGCAGGACTTCTTCGGCACGGCGAGCTTCGGCATCGTCGCCAACGAGACCTACACGCGCGGAATTCGCCATTTCCTCGAAGAGGACATGGGCCTGCCCTGCGCCTTCGCCTTCTCGCGCAGTGCGGGTGTGAAGCCGAAGAACGAAGACGTGCGCGATGCGATCCGCGCCGGCGCGCCGATGGTCGTGTTCGGCAGCTATAACGAGCGGATGTACCTCGCCGAATGCGGCGCGCGCAGCATCTACATCCCGGCGAGCTTCCCGGGTGCAGCGATCCGCCGCCACCCCGGCACGCCCTTCATGGGTTATTCGGGGGCGACCTACCTGATCCAGGAAGTGTGCAACGCGCTGTTCGACGCGCTGTTCCACATCCTCCCGCTGGCCACCCAGCTCGATGCGGTGCCCGCCACGCCGGCGCGGCTCCACCGCGAGCTGCCGTGGAGCGACGAGGCCAAGGCGCGGCTCGACGAACTGGTCGAAGCACAGCCGGTCCTCATCCGCATCTCCTTTGCCAAGCGCCTGCGCGACGCGGCTGAAGCCGCCGCGCGCCGCGAAGGCGAAAGCATCGTCAGCCCCGACAGGCTGGCAGATGCGCTGCTCGGTGCTTCCGCACCATGAGCCGCGCGCACGAAATGACCCGCGCCAACGCGGGCACCACCATTCCCTCGGTTTCGGCCGTTGGAATATCGCCGGGGGGCGATCGCCGCCTCTCGCTTTGCACGTCAATACTGGAGATGCAGAAATGAGCGATGATCGCCTTGGGCTCAGGACCTACCTGACCCCCGAAGAAGCCAAGGAATTCCACAAGCTGTTCATGAGCAGCTTCCTCGGCTTCACCGCAGTTGCCGTGGTTGCCCACGCGCTCGTGTGGTCGTGGCGTCCCTGGATTTCGTAAGAAATCCACCGACACAACTACCGCGTTTGGCCGCAACGGCCACCCGGCCTTTTCTTGGCCGAACATGTACGACCGCGCCCAGATGGCGCATTCACAAGGACAGATACCATGTGGAGAGTCTGGCTTATTTTCGATCCGCGCAGGGCCCTGGTGGCTCTTGCTGCCTTCCTGTTTGTGCTGGCAATCGTGATTCACTTCATCCTGCTCAGCACGCCTCGCTTCAACTGGCTCGACGGCCCGCACACTGCGGCCCCGGCAGCCGCAGCCGCTGGCGCGGCCGCACCCTGACCACCTGCAAGGCAAGAGGCGGCATCCCACCCATCTGATGGGGGACATGCCGCCTCCGGCACTGCCGGGGGGAACCGGTTGATTTTCCATGTACTTGTGCCCGCCAGGCTTGGGCGGGGGAGGATAGAGCTATGGCGCTCCTCAGTTTCGAGCGGCAGTATCGCGTGCGCGGAGGCACGTTGATCGGCGGGGACCTTTTCGACTTTTGGGTCGGCCCGTTCTACGTTGGGTTTTTCGGAGTGATCACGGCGATCTTCGCCTCGCTCGGAACCGCCCTCATTCTCTACTGTGCCTCACAAGGCGGCACGTGGAACCCCTGGCTGATCTCGATCGCCCCACCTGATCTCAAATACGGCCTGGGGTTTGCCCCGCTCAGTCATGGCGGATTCTGGCAGGTCATCACGGTCTGCGCGATCGTATCGTTCACATCGTGGGCGTTGCGAGAGGTCGAAATCTGCCGCAAACTCGGCATGGGCTTTCATGTGCCCATCGCCTTCGGGTTTGCGATCTTCGCCTACGTTTCGCTGGTGGTGATCCGTCCGGTCTTGCTGGGTGCCTGGCACTTCGGCTTCCCCTACGGGATCTTCAGCCACCTCGATTGGGTGTCGAACACCGGCTACCAGTACCTGCACTTCCACTACAATCCGGCGCACATGCTGGCGGTGTCGTTCTTCTTCACCACCTGCCTCGCGCTCGCATTGCACGGCGCGCTGGTGCTGTCCGCGGTCAATCCCAAAGAGGGTGAGACCGTCAAGACGCCGGAATACGAAGACACCTTCTTCCGCGATCTGATCGGTTACTCGATCGGTACCCTGGGCATCCACCGCCTGGGCCTGCTGCTGGCGCTCAACGCCGGCTTCTGGAGCGCGGTCTGCATCATCATCAGCGGCCCGCTCTGGACCAAGGGCTGGCCGGAATGGTGGAACTGGTGGCTCAATCTGCCGATCTGGTCGTGAAGGAGGACTAGCCATGGCTTACCAGAATATCTTCACCCAGGTTCAGCTCAGCCATGCCCCGGAAATGGGCATCGGGATGAAGCCCGGCAGTGATCCTCGCGGCACCGCCGTAGGGTTCAACCACCTCTTTGGCCGCTTTGGCCAGGCCCAGCTCGGCCCGATCTACCTTGGATGGACGGGGCTCCTCGCCCTCCTGTGCGGGTTCATCGCGTTCGAGATCATCGGGCTCAACATGATGGCATCAGTGAACTGGAACCCCATCCAGTTCGTCCGCATGCTGCCCTGGCTCAGCCTCGAACCGCCGGGGCCGGAATACGGCTTCTCGCCCATCGTTCCGCTCGCCAAGGGCGGCTGGTGGATCCTCGCCGGCATGTTCCTGACGCTCTCGGTCCTGCTGTGGTCGATCCGGACCTACCGCCGGGCCCGCGCACTCGGCATGGGCACCCACGTATTCTGGGCGTTCATGTCAGCGATCTGGCTGTACCTCGTGCTCGGCTTCATCCGGCCCGCCTTCATGGGCAGCTGGTCTGAAGCGGTGCCCTTCGGCATCTTCCCGCATCTCGATTGGACTGCTGCGTTTTCGATCCGCTATGGCAACCTGTTCTACAATCCGTTCCATGCCCTCTCGATCGCCTTCCTTTATGGCTCGACCCTGCTCTTCGCGATGCACGGCGCAACCATTCTGGCAGTCGGCCGCTACGGCGGTGAGCGCGAGATCGAGCAGATCACCGATCGCGGTACTGCATCGGAGCGTGCGGCCCTGTTCTGGCGCTGGACCATGGGCTTCAATGCCACGATGGAATCGATTCACCGCTGGGCCTGGTGGTTTGCCGTGCTGACCACGCTGACCGGCGGTATCGGCATCCTGCTCACCGGCACCGTTGTCGATAATTGGTACCTTTGGGCACAACAGCACCACTACGCGCCGGCCTATCCCGACACCGGGGTCGTCGATCCGGCATTGGGGAGCACGGGACAATGAGAAGCACCATGCTACTGCGCCTCGGCGCGGTCCTCGCCGGCGCGGCACTGCTCGGTGCCTGCCAACTGGAAACCAAGTCCGCCAAGCAATATGGCTATCGCGGCACCGGCATGGATCAGATCACGCTCGCTGCGGCGAGCAAGAAGATCGATCCGATCAATGTCGTGCCGCCGCCGCCCTATGATCCGCCCAAGCCGGGTGGCCGTCCTGCCAAGGAAGCCTATCAGAACGTGCAGGTTCTGGGGGACATCTCGGAGGACGAGTTCAGTTACACAATGGCCGCGATCACGCAGTGGATCGCACCGGAGCAAGGCTGCAACTACTGCCACAATCCGGCGAACATGGCTTCGGACGAGATCTACACCAAGAAGGTTGCGCGGCGGATGCTGCAGATGACCCGGAAAATCAACACGGGCTGGACACAGCACGTTAAGCAGACCGGTGTTACCTGCTACACCTGCCACCGTGGTCAGGCCGTTCCCACGGAAAACTGGGCGCTGCCGGCAAAGGGCAATCCGGACACGATCCTCGGCAACAAGCACGGCCAGAATGCGCCGATGGTCAGCACGGCCTATTCCTCGCTGCCCAACGCTGCTTTCGCAAAGTACCTGTTTGACGCGAATTCCAGCAACATCCGGGTCCAGTCGAAGTATAGCCACCCCTCGCCGCTCGACAAAACATCGGTCATGGATACCGAGGGCACCTACAGCCTGATGATGCACACCTCCTCGGCGCTGGGCGTGAACTGCACGTTCTGCCACAATACCGACTCGTTCCAGGCGTGGAACAGGAGTACCCCCAAGCGCGTTGGCGCCTGGTACGGCTACCGGATGGTGCGTGACATCAATGGTGAATACATCGGCACACTCGCCAGTGTGTTCCCCAAGCACCGGCTGGGCCCGCAGGGTGATCCGCTCAAGGTCAACTGCACGACCTGCCACCGCGGCATCAACAAGCCTCTCGGCGGTGTATCGATGGTCAAGGACTACCCGGCCCTGCGGCCGACCGGTCCGATGATCACGGCAGCGGCTGCTCCTGCCCCGGCAGTTCCGGCTGCGGCGGCAACCAAGATGCCCTGACCCCGGTCAAGCAACACAACACCCCCGCGCACGCAACCGGCGCGGAACACCTGGCCCCTGCGATCCCACACGGATCGCGGGGGTTTTCTTTTTGTGGGTGGGGCTACTGCGGAAATAAGTGCAGCATAGCGGGCATCAAGCCTTCTGGCGAGACAACCGCGCTGTTGCAGACCTTTGACGATGCGTTAGCCTGAACCATGCGTGACGTTCACCACCTGCAGATCAGTGCGATCCTTCGCGGCGATTCCATCCGCTGGCATCTTCTGGGCTTGGTGGCAGATCTCGGTCTGCCAGACTGCTGGATCGCGGCTGGATTTGTCAGGAATGCGGTCTGGGATGCCCTGCACAATCGCCCGCCACGGCCACCTTTGGGTGATGTCGATGTGATCTGGTTCGATCCAGACCGCAGTCAGGAATGGCATGATCGCAGTCTTGAAGATGCTCTCTGCGTTGCTGCGCCTTCCATTGACTGGTCGGTGAAGAATCAGGCGCGGATGCACACCCGCAACAACGATCCCCCCTATCAATCTGCAACCGACGCCATGCGGTATTGGCCTGAGACAGCGACAGCCGTGGCTGCGAGGCGCAGCGGGAGGGATCAGATCGAGATTGCCAGCCCGCTCGGCCTGGATGATCTCTTAAACTTGGTGCTCCGGCCGACACAGAGGTTCATAACTGAAAAACTGGCCATCTACGACGAAAGGATCAGTTCAAAGGACTGGACGACAGAGTGGCCGTTGCTAGCCTGCACGAAACCGCTCGCTACGTAACCTCGGTTCTTCTGACTACTGTCCGCGGCTGTGGTACACCCTATGCGGACACGTTACTGCCGAAGAACCTATTGACGCTGCCTTAAGCGTGCAGGCTCGTGGTAGGTGCTACCGTCGCTCTGGATTCCCGCCTTCGCGGGAATGACGAAGGTCAGGTGGCCCATCCGGTATTGTTGTGCTCTACCGCCCCCTGCCCCGGCGCAACATATCCGCCAGATGGACCGGGAACGACGCCGCCAGCGGCAGCGCGATCCACGGCCAGCTAGCGCCGACGAGTGCGGCGCGCAAGGCCAGCATCATGCAGGCGCCGGGGAGCAGGAGCAGCGCGACATCGATCGCGGGGCGGCCTGCGCGCAGCAGGATGAGGGCTTCCACCACGAGCACAGCAAGCACCAGATCGGCCGCGTGGCCGCTCGCGAAAAAGGTGGTGAGGTCGGGCATATCAGCCGGTAAAGGGCCCGTTGAGCTGGATCACCTGCCAGTTGAGTGCGCCCGCGACCGAGACCCAGGCGAGATAAGGCAGGAGAAGCAGCGCGGCGCTGCGCGAGAAGCGGCCGCAGGCGAAAATCAGCACGATGATCGAGAACCATAGCACCGAAAGCTCGACAAAGGCCCAGTCCGGCCGGCGCAGCTGGAAGAACAGCACTGTCCAGCTCACATTGAGCGCGCCGTTGATCGCGTAGAGGCCGATCAGCGTATCGGCTGAACGGCTATCGGGCGCGGCGCGCCAGGCGTTGACGCCGGAGGCGGCGATCAGCGTGAAAACGACGGTCCAGATCATGCCAAAGGCGGGCGGCGGCGGGTTCCAGCTGGGCAGGCGCAGGCTCAGATACCAGCCGGTCGTGTCCGTCATCGTGCCGCCCACCCCGGCAACCACGATCGCCGCGATCGCGGCAATGGCGATCGGCAGTCCCCAGGGCCTGTTACCCATGGGCGTGTTCAAGGGTGCGCTGCCCTGAGGCCAAGGAGATGCGCTGTGTCTTTCAGGAAGATCCTGAGGTGCGCCATCGGATCGGCGCGGACCAGCTTCTTGTTCATATAGGCCTGCCAGGTCAGCTTCTGCACATCGGGATCCGCGCACATTGCCACGAACCGCTCGCGGCGCTTGTCGCTGGAATACCAGAAGTATTGCATGATGCCGAGGATCAGGAACACGCGGCCATGTTCGCGCATGAAAGTGCGCCGCGCTGCCTTCAGCGCGCTGGGCTTGCCGGTGAGCAGGAACTGATGCGCGGCGTTGGCGGCATGGCGGCCGCAGGTCATCGCATAGTAGATCCCTTCGCCCGAGGCGGGCGCGACGACGCCGGCGGCATCGCCTGAGACGAGAACGTCGCGGCCGTTGTCCCAGCGCTTCAAGGGTTTGAGCGGGATGGGCGCGCCTTCGCTACGCACCGTTTCGCAATGGGCAAGACCCATCTCCTGGCGCATCGTGGCGACCGAACCGCGCAGCGAAAAGCCCTTGTTGGCGCTGCCGACGCCGATGCTGGCGGTTTCGCCATGGGGGAAGACCCAGCCATAGAAATCGGGCGAGACGCGCCCCTGGTAGATCACATCGCAGCGCGCCGGATCGTAGCCCTGATCGTTGGCCGGCGGAGACTTGATGATCTCGTGATAGGCGAAGACGCATTTGACGTTTTCACTGTTGGAAATGCTGTCGCGTGCGACGCCTGAACGGGCGCCGTCTGCGCCAATGACGAGCCGCGCGCGGACGCGGTGTTCCGGTCCGCCACGGTTTTCGCGGTAGACGACCACGGCGCCTTCGGCCCCGTCGCGATCGATCCGCTCGAAGGTGCCGGTACGGCGTTCTGCCCCCACTTGCGCGGCGCGATTGCGCAGCCATTCATCGAACACGTCGCGATCGACCATGCCGACATAGCCGATCTCGCCCACCGGCATGTCTACCGCGCGGTCCGACGGGGCGACCATGCGCGCGCTGCGGGCGCGGGCGACGAGGAGGCTGTCGGGAATGGCGAATTCTTCCATCAGGCGCGGGGGGACTGCGCCGCCGCAGGGCTTGATGCGACCTGCGCGGTCGAGCAGCATGACCGAATGGCCCATGCGCGCCAGATCCGCGGCAGCGGTTGCCCCGGAAGGCCCGCCGCCCACCACCACGACGTCGAATTCGATCCCGCTCATGCTTCCGCCTCCCGCAAACTGATTGACGCGCCCTGCCCTGCAATGCGCGCTGCCATGACCGCCGCAGCCATGAACAGCATGGCCTCCAGCGCAAAGATTGTCTGAAAGGCGCCGCCATCGCTTTCCGCATGGCGCGCCAGATCGACGCCGATTGCCCCGGCGAGCCCACCGAGCCCGAAGGCGATGCCCTGCGCCGCGCCCCACACGCCCATGCGCACGCCGGTATCGGCACCGGACCCGCTACCCGCCAGGCTCATCATCGCGCCGATGGCGGAGACCGCGAACACACCGTTGGCAAAGCCGAGCGCGGCGATGTTGGCGGCGAGCGGCCAGCCCGGCCCCACCCCGGCACCAACCGCAAGGCCCGCGAGCGCGAGCGCCGAACCAACGCAGCCGGCGGCGATCCAGCCCCGAAGTTCTCCGGCGGCGCGGCCAGCAAAGGCGCTGCCGCCGATACCGGCCACGATCATGCCGAGGAGCACGCCGCTGTGCTGGACGGCGGAGAGCGAGGTCGATTGCGCGGGGCTCATGCGGAACACGATCCCGGCGAAGGGTTCGAGGATGAGATCCTGCATCGAATAGGCGAGCATCGAGAGGAACACGAACACGGTGAAACGCCGAGCTGCGGTTTCAGCGAAGACCGCGCGCAGGGCATCACCGAGGCTGGTCTGGCTTGCAGGTTCGGGGGTGGCGGCCTGAACGCCGCGTTCCAGCCGGAAGGTGGCGAGCACCGTGAGCACGAGTGCGGCGAGCGCGATGCCACCCGAGACTTGCACGAGCCTGCCCCACGAGAATGGCTCGAGCAGCGCGCCAGCGGTGCCCGCAGACAAGACGATGCCCATCACCATCATGATCCAGGTGACGGCGGCGGCTGCGGCGCGGCGCTGCGGCGCGACACCTGCGGCGAGGAGCGCGAGGAGCGAAGTGCCTGCCGCGCCGACGCCCGCACCGATCAGGATGAAGCCGAGGAGCAGCAGCGCATTGCTGGGCAGCGGGGCGAGCGGCAGCGCAAGGACGGCGAGCATGGCGCCGAAACCCAGCACCGCGACGCCGCCGATGATCCACGGCGTGCGGGCATGGCCGCGATCCGAACCGTGGCCCCAGACGGGTCGCGCGAGCTGCACGGCATAATGGAGCGCGACGAGCCCGGCAGGGACGGCGGCGGCCATTCCGTATTCGACGACCATGACCCGGTTGAGCAGCGAAGTGGCCAGCATGACGATCGCGCCGATGGAGGCCTGAACCAGACCAAGCCGAGCGATGGAGAGCCAGCCGAAGCCGGAGGGCGTGCCAGCGCGGGCCATCACCAATGGCCGCCAAGGCCGCCAGCGGCTGCCAGCATGCCGAGGACGTAGAGCGTGACGCCAGTCCCGCCATACCACGGCGCGCGTTTGGCCGGGTCGGCGATCAGCTTGGGCATGAGCGCGAACTGCACGGCGAGCACCAACGCAACGATGCCAGCAGAGAGCATGAGGCCTTGCTGCACGAGGTAGATCGCGACGATCACTTGCGCGAGCGCCATGACCCCGCAAGCGAACAGGGCGGCGTTGCGCACGCCGAGCACGACGGGGAGCGAGCGCACCCCGGTCTGCTTGTCGCCCTCTACCGCCTTGAAATCATTGAGTGTCATGATGCCGTGCGCGCCGAGGCTGTAGAGCACGAGGACGACGAGCACTGGCGTGGACGGCAAGGTGCTGGTCATCACGGCGGCGCCGGTGAACCAGCTGAGGCCTTCATATGTGAGGCCGACGAGCGCAGGGCCCCACCAGCCGCTCGCCTTGAGGCGGAAGGGCGGCGCGCTGTAGGCCCAGGCGGCGGCAAGGCCGACGAGCGATGCGACCATGACCCAGATACCAAGCGCCGCGCCCACCGCGAAGGACAACACCGAGCCCACGCAGGCGATCCAGAGGCCCCAGCGGCCGGGGATACGACCCGAAGGGATCGGGCGATTGGGCTCATTGATGGCATCAACATGGCGATCAAACCAGTCGTTGATGGCCTGGCTGTTGCCGCAAACCAGCGGGCCGGCAAGGAGACCGCCCGCGACGATCGCGATCCAGTGGCCGGAAGCAGGCTGGCCCGACGACACGACCCCGCACATGAAGGCCCAGATCGGCGGGAACCAGGTGATCGGCTTGAGCAGCTCCAGCACGTCACGCGGGGCGGGGCGCCGAATGTTCTTGGCGGTGGCAGGAGCCCCGGGCTGGGCCGAAGTGGCAGGCTGCGTCATACCTCGGAGGGTATGGTTGACACCCACAAGTGTCAATTGATTCTTACACTTGCAGGTGGGACGCTATTCGCTCTCACCCACGAGATTGCCGAGCCCGTAGCGGTGCAGCTTGGAATAGAGGCTCTGGCGGCTGAGGCCGAGGATTTCGGCAGCCGAAGCGCGGTTGTCCGAGGTGTAGGCGAGCGCGGCTTCGATGCAGAGGCGCTCGATCAGGTCGGTACTCTCGCGCACGATTTCCTTGAGCGAGGCGCGTCCGACGAGCTCGGTCAGCTGCTCGACCGAGCGGGGCAGATCGAGCGGCGTGGGCGGCAGATCGCGCAGGCGGCGGCCGATCTCGCGGATCGCGAAGCCATAGCAGGGGTTGTCGCCCGAGGTGCGGACAGCGGACAGCTCCACCGGCTCTTCCAGTTCGGAATCGCGGGCGCGGACGACCGTGCTGACATTGCGGGCAAGGCCGTACTTGGTGAGTTGGCCTTCGATGAGATCGAGATCGATGCCGGGACGACCGACGAATTCGCCGAGCGGACGGCCGCGGATCTGATCGAGCGAGGCGGCGCGCGCCAGTTCGAGGAACGCGATGTTGGCCGCAATGATCCGCATGTCGGAATTGGCGACCACGAAGGCATCGGGCATGCGCTCGACAATATCGAGCAAAGTGGCCGCGCCTTCGGTGTTGCGGCTGCCGGGGCTGCCGAGCCGCACGAGCAGGTAGCGCCCGCCGAGCTGGCGGAAACCCGTGGCGGAAATGGTCAGTTGCTGGCGCGCGCGTTCAAGCTCGACCGAGAGCGGGGAAACCTCCGAGGTCGTCAGCACCGCGCCGAGATAGGCGATCAGCGCATCGCGCGAACCGCGCGCGACGAGGCTGGAAAGCTTGGCACCGACAAGGCTGCCGGGGCGCGCTTCGAGCACCGAATGCGCGGCCGGATTGGCTTCCTGGATGCGCTGGCTGTCCGCCTCCACCAGCAGGACCGGTTCGGAGGACAGATCGAAGAGCAGACGATAGCGTGTCTCGATCTGGCGAAGGCGCATGTAGTCGCGCTCGAGCGACTGTTGGGCCTGAAGAAGGCGTTGCTGCAGCACGACCGCATTGCGCATGTCGCGCCCGACCGCGATGAGGTGCTTGCTACCCTCAAGCCGGATCAGGAGATAGCGGACCGGGATATCGCCGGCGCTGCTGGTGTGGTTGATCTGGCGCCAGCGATTGCCCGCGTCACCATGTTCGCCCAGCAGCATGTCCTTGACCTTGCTGCGGCTTTCGACCGTGACGATGGCGTCGAAGTGCTGGCCGATCCAGCTGTCACAGCCTGGAAAGTCCTGCCGATTGGCGGCGACATCGAGGATGTGGCCTTCAGGATCGAGCGCGAGGGTGACATCCCCCGAGGCGATCACAAGGCGCATGGCATCGGCCGGGCCGATACCGTTGAAAGCGGATTCCAACCGTGAAAACGGTGTCTTGTCCGCGAGGGCGCGTTCGGGTTCTACCACGGTGGCGACCGGCCCTAGCCGGCGTTCACGGTCCGGTGCGGAGCCGCGCCGACCAGACGGTTGGCGAGAGCGAGCGCTCCGGGTGCATCAGCCGCCGAGCCATCTGCGCCGGCTTCGAGAGCCATCGCCGGATTGGCATTCACTGCTTGCCCCCCTACCAGAATACTGACGTCTTGGCACATGGACACGCTGCGGATCGCCTTGATCGTTCTTGCGAGGGACTCGGTAGTAACATCGCATGAAACGGTCAAGCCGACGAGATCATAGGATTTGTTGGCAACTTTCGCGACCAGTTGGCGCATGTCCGGGGCGACCAGAACTTCGCTGTCCCACGCGGCGCGGACGAACACTTCGTGCACCATCGTTGCGCCGAAGCTGTGCTGTTCGCCCGGGATGGGCGAGAACAGCGCACGGCGCGGGGCAATGAGCGGGCCGGTGATGATCGGGCTGCCCCAGGCAATCTCGCGCATCACTTCCTGAAGGCGCCAGAGGCCGATGGTGACATCGAGGAAATCGCAGAGATCCTCTTCCCAAAGGACGCCAAGGCGGCGCGCGGCGGGCGCCAGCAGATCGACGAAGATCGCATCGATACCGACCCCGCGCGCGAGGTACTCCTCGACATGGATGAGCAGTTCATCCGCCTGCAGCGTGAGCGGAAGCGCCGAGAAGCGCGCGACATCCTCGGCCGTGATCAGGCCGCCACCGCTGGCTACCGAGCGGCAGGGGCGAGTGCGGTGCGCGACCAGGAGCTGGGGGATGATCTCACCCTCGATCAGGGTGCTGATGGCCGCGTTGGAATTGGAGCCGGAACGCTGCTGACGCCGCGAGCTTCCGCCCCGACCGCCGCCGCTGTTACCGCCGCCAATGCCCTTGCGGCGACCGTTCACCGGCACGCCGGTATGTTCCTCGTAAGCAGCACCCGGGTCCGCCTTGCGGGGCCCCTGGCCACCTTGTGGCCCGCTCTTTCCAACCGCCAAGTCCATGTCAGACTCTCCCGTCTGCCGCGGCAACATGACCACGTGGGGATAGTGGTACAAGACACTCCGACTCTTTCCCGTAGGCAAGACGTACGCCGAATGCCGGACCTTGGCAAACCCAATGATGTCAATTTTTCTTGTCGTCCAATTTTATTGACAGTCCGTTCGAACGAGTCGTAAGCTGCTCGTTGCGAAGAGGATGGGACGCAAGAAATGTCGGAAGCTCGTACGACAGCGCTGCGCGGAATCAGGTCCGGATCGGACCACCGCCACAGCGCTCGCGGGTCGGCCCGGCAGGCCCGCCCGCTATACACTCCTGAAGAACAGCAACGGCGTGACAACACGGTGTGGACACTCGTCCAGGGCCTGCTCGCCCCGTTCCAGTTCCTCGTGTTCCTGGTTAGCCTCGCGCTTGTCGTGCGCTGCCTGCTGACGGGTGAAGGCGCCTTTGCGGCAGACCTTTCTGTGATCGCCAAGACGCTCACGCTCTATACGATCATGGTCACCGGCTCGATCTGGGAAAAGGTCGTCTTCGGCAAGTGGCTCTTTGCCCCGGCGTTCTTCTGGGAAGACGTTGTCTCGATGCTCGTGATCGCCCTGCACACGGCCTACATGGTCATGCTGGTGGGCAAGATCGGCACGCTGGAAGCACGCCTCGCCATCGTGCTCGCGGCCTACTTCGCCTATGTCGTCAACGCCGCGCAGTTCGTGCTGAAGCTGCGGGCGGCCCGGCTCCAGGCCCAGATGCTCAAGGGAGCCGCCGCATGAGCCCTGCACAAGCACTCGCCGCTGCAGAAACGTCGCGCGACGGCGGTCTCGAAATTCTGCGCGAGCGCGGCCAGCGCGAGGTTTTCTGCGGGCTTACCGGTATCGTCTGGCTGCACCGCAAGATGCAGGACGCCTTCTTCCTCGTCGTCGGTTCGCGCACCTGCGCTCACCTGCTGCAATCGGCGGCGGGCGTGATGATCTTTGCAGAGCCGCGCTTTGCCACGGCGATCATCGAGGAACGCGATCTCGCCGGCATGGCCGATTGCCACGCCGAGCTGGACCGCGTGGTGGATCGCCTGCTGGCGCGCCGCCCCGAGATCCGCACGCTTTTCCTCGTCGGCTCTTGCCCGTCCGAGGTGATCAAGCTCGATCTGAGCAACGCCGCGCAGCGCCTTGGCGCAAAGCACGTGCGCAGCGAAGGCCGCGAAGGTGTGCGCATCCTCGCCTATTCGGGCAGCGGGATCGAGACGACGTTCACCGAAGGCGAGGACGCCTGCCTGACCACGCTCGTGCCGGAAATGCCCGCCGAAGCGCCGGGTGCGCCGCTCTCGCTGGTCATGGTCGGCACGCTGCCGGACATCGTGGAAGACCAGTTCCTGCGCCTGTTTGCCGAACTGGGCATTGCCCATGTCGGCGTGCTGCCGGCGCGGCGATCTGGCGGCCTTCCGCCGGTTGGCCCCAATACGCGCTACATTCTGGCCCAGCCGTTCCTTGGCGAGACCGCGCGGGCTCTGGAAGACCGCGGTGCGGTGCGCATCGATGCGCCCTTCCCGTTCGGCGCCGAAGGCACCGCTGCATGGCTGACGGCTGCCGCCGCCGCCTTCCGAATCGACGAGATGCACGTCAACCGCGTGATCGCGCCGGGCCGCGAGCGGGCCAAGCGGGCGCTTGAGCGGTATGTGCCCACCCTGAAGGGCAAGCGCATCTCGTTCATGCCGGACTCGCAGCTGGAAATCCCGCTTGCGCGGTTTCTGGCCAACGAACTGGGCATGATTCCGGTCGAAGTGGGCACCCCCTACCTTCACCGCGCGCATCTTGCCGCCGACCTTGCCCGCCTGCCCGAGGGTACGCGGATCAGCGAAGGGCAGGATGTGGAGCGCCAGCTGGATCGGGTCCGCGCCGACCGGCCCGACCTTACCGTCTGCGGGCTTGGCCTTGCCAATCCGCTCGAGGCCGAGGGCCTTGCCACCAAGTGGTCGATCGAACTGGTGTTCTCGCCCGTGCACGGCTTCGATCAGGCGGGTGACCTCGCCGAACTTTTCGCCCGGCCACTGCGCCGCCGTGATGTGCTGAGGATTTAGGCCCATGCAACTTGCCGTCTGGACCTATGAAGGACCGCCGCATGTCGGCGCCATGCGGGTCGCGACGGCGATGCGCGGAGTGCATTACCTGCTCCACGCGCCGCAGGGCGATACTTATGCCGATCTGCTGTTCACGATGATCGAGCGGCGCAATGTGCGCCCGCCTGTCACCTACACCACGTTCCAGGCCCGCGATCTGGGCAAGGATACCGCGAGCCTGTTCCAGAACGCGGCGCGCGATGCGGTGGAACGGTTCAAGCCGCAGGCGCTGCTGGTTGGCGCTTCGTGCACGGCAGAGCTGATCCAGGACGATCCAGCAGGCCTCGCCAACAACATGGGCCTGCCCTGCCCGGTCATCCCGCTCGAGCTGCCCAGCTATCAGCGCAAGGAAAACTGGGGCGCAGCGGAAACGTTCTACCAGATCGTGCGCCATCTGGCGGATACCTCGGTGCGCCCCGCCCCGCGTGAAGGGCGCCGTCCGCGCGTCAATCTGCTGGGACCCGCTGCGCTCGGCTTCCGCCACCGCGACGATGTGATCGAAGTGCGCCGCATCCTCGACCTTCTGGGTATCGACGTCCATCTCGTCGCACCGCAGGGCGCATCGCCCGAGGATATCCGCACCATCGGTGCGGCTGACTTCAACATCGTGCTTTATCCCGAGATCGGCGATGAAGCCGCGCGCTGGCTCGACAAGACCTTTGCCCAGCCCGCGATCCGCACCGTGCCGATCGGCGTGGGTGCGACGCGCGCCTTCATTGCCGAAGTGGCCGCGCTCGCAGGCGTCGATCCGGCCCCTGCGCTGAACGACGGTGCCTCGCGCATGCCGTGGTGGAGCCGTTCGGTCGACTCGACCTACCTGACGGGCAAGCGCGTGTTCGTGTTCGGCGATGCGACCCATGCCGTGGCTGCCGCGCGGATCGCGCATGAGGAGCTCGGTTTCACGGTCTGCGGGATCGGCTGCTACAACCGCGAATTCGCGCGCGACATCCGCAATGCCGCCAAGGAATACGGCCTCGAGCCGCTGATCACCGACGATCACCTGACAGTTGAAGAAGCCATCGCTGCCGCCGCGCCCGAGCTGGTGCTCGGCACGCAGATGGAGCGGCATATCGCCAAGCGGCTCGGCGTGCCCTGCGCGGTGATTTCCTCTCCGGTGCACGTGCAGGATTTCCCGGCGCGCTTCAGCCCTCAGATGGGCTTCGAAGGCGCGAACGTGATCTTCGATACCTGGGTCCACCCGCTGGTCATGGGGCTGGAAGAGCACCTGCTTACCATGTTCCGCGACGACTTCGAGTTCAGCGACGCGGCAGGCCCGTCGCACCTTCACGGCTCGGCCCCGGCGCATAGCAAGCCTGAGCCCGTGCTCGCGCCTGCGGGCGATATTCTCATCAAGGAAGAAGCCGCGCCCGTCGCTGCTTCGGACGGCTCGGCCGACTGGACCGACGAAGCCGAGCGCGAACTGCGCAAGATTCCGTTCTTCGTGCGCGGCAAGGCCAAGCGCAACACCGAGAAGTACGCGAATGACATGGGGCTGCCGGCTATCACGCTCGACACGCTCTACGAGGCAAAAGCCCACTATGCGCGGTAAAGCACCCGTCACCACTCCGGATACACCGGTGCGCGTTGTCGTCATTACGCTCGACAACCACCTCTCGGGCGCGTTCCAGCGCGCGCAGGGGCAGTTCGCGCGCGCCGGGACCGGTGTGTCGATCGGTTTCCATGCGGCGGCAGACTGGGAAGAGAAGCCCGGTTCGCTCGACGCCGCGCGGGAAGACATCGCGCAGGCCGACATCATCCTGTGCACGATGCTGTTCCTCGAGGATCATATCCGTGCGGTGATGCCGGCGCTCGAAGCCCGCCGCGACAATTGCGATGCGATCGTCGGCCTGATGTCGGCCGGCGAAGTGGTCAAGCTCACCCGCATGGGTGACTACCGCATGGACAAGCCCGCCACGGGCATGATGGGCCTGCTCAAGAAGCTGCGCGGATCGGGCAAGCCGGGGGCAAGCTCGGGCAAGGGTCAGATGGCCATGCTGCGCCGCCTGCCCAAGCTGCTGCGCTTCGTGCCGGGCACCGCGCAGGATGTGCGCGCCTATTTCCTGACCTTGCAGTACTGGCTCGCGGGCAGTGACGACAACGTGGTGGACATGATCCGCGCGCTGATCGACCGCTATGCCTCCGGCGAGCGTGCCGCCCTGCGCGGCGCGATGAAGGCCGAAGCGCCGCGCGAATATCCCGAAGTCGGCGTCTATCACCCGGCGATGACGCCGCGCATGGCGGCGAGTGCTGCGGCCCTGCCCGCCAGCGCCACTGCGGGCAAGCGCGGTACGGTCGGCCTCCTCATGCTGCGCTCCTATGTGCTCGCCAAGGATGCGCGCCATTATGACGGCGTGATCGCGGCGATGGAGGCCCGGGGCCTCTCTGTGATCCCGGCCTTCGCAGGCGGTCTCGACGGGCGGCCGGCGATCGAGGCGCTGTTCATGAAGGACGGCAAGAGCACGGTCGATGCCGTGGTGAACCTGACGGGCTTCAGCCTTGTCGGCGGCCCTGCCTACAACGATACAGCAGCGGCCGAGGCGATCCTCGCCAAGCTCGACCGGCCCTACATCGCCGCGCATCCAGTGGAATTCCAGACACTTCAGGCCTGGGGCGCGAACCCGCAGGGGCTGCTGCCGCTGGAATCGACGATGATGATCGCGATCCCCGAGCTTGACGGGGCCATCCAGCCGATGGTTTTCGGCGGCCGTGCGGACGGCAGCGGCGAAGCCTGCACCGGCTGCGCCAAGGGCTGCACTTTCGCCGGATCCGGCGTTGCGGGGGTGCGGCAGATGGAAAGCTGCGCCGAACGCGCCGAAGCGCTCGCCGCGCGCGTGGTGAAGCAGATCGATCTGGCCCGCGCGGCGGCAGCGGAGCGGCGCATTGCGGTCGTGCTGTTCAACTTCCCCCCCAATGCCGGCGCGGCTGGCACGGCGCAGTTCCTCAGCGTGTTCGAATCGCTCCACGCCACGCTCAAGCGGTTGGCAAGCGAAGACTACACCGTCGAAGTGCCGGAAAGCGTCGATGCACTGCGCTCGGCGATCCTGATCGGCAATTCGGCGCGTTATGGCACCGAGGCCAATGTCCACACGCGGATCATGGCCGACACCATCGTCGCGCGCGAAACCTGGCTCAAGGACATCGAGGCTTCTTGGGGCCCGGCCCCGGGCAAGCTGCAGTCTGATGGCAGCGCGGTTCAGGTGCTCGGCGCGCAGTTCGGCAACGTGTTCGTCGGCATCCAGCCCGCCATTGGCATCGAAGGCGATCCGATGCGGCTGCTGTTCGAGGGCCGTTTTGCCCCGAGCCACGCGTTCGCCGCGTTCTATCGCTGGCTGCGCGAGGACTTCCAGGCCCACGCCGTGCTGCACTTCGGCACGCATGGCAGCCTTGAATTCATGCCCGGCAAGCAGACCGGCCTGACCGCGCAGTGCTGGCCGGACCGGATGATCGGCGATCTGCCGAATGTCTATCTCTACGCCGCGAACAACCCTTCGGAAGGCGTGCTCGCCAAGCGCCGTTCGGGCGCGACACTGGTGAGCTATCTCACCCCCGCCCTCACCCGCTCGGGCGTCTACAAGGGCCTCGCCGATCTCAAGGCCTCGGTTGAGCGCTGGCGTTCGCTGCCTCCGGGCGACGAGCAGGCCTTGCTCCTGGCCGAACTGATTGCCGAGCAGGCCGAAGCGCTTGACCTCGATGGCAGCGACGTGCCGGCACTGGCCGCGCGGCTTTATGAGATCGAGCGCGAGCTGATCCCGCAGGGGCTTCACATCGCCGGGCAAGCCGCGAGCCGCGAAGAGCGCATCGAGATGGTGCACGCCTCCGCCGAAGCGCGCGGCGAACCCCTCAGCCCGGAAGCCGCCGAACTGCTGGTTGATGGCCGGTTGAAGCTCGATACGCCGCTGCTCAAGGATATGGGCGCGCTCAACGCGGCGCTTTCGGTCAACCATGAGCTCGACGGCATCGTCCGCGCGCTTTCGGGCCGGTTCATCCGCCCCGTCTCGGGCGGGGACGTGTTGCGCGCGCCGGAGATCCTGCCGACCGGGCGCAACATCCACGGCTTCGATCCGTTCCGCCTGCCTTCCGCCTTCGCGGTTAAGGACGGCGCGGAACAGGCGAAGAAGCTGCTTGAGCGCAGCATGGCCGACAGCGGCCACCTGCCGCAGACTGTCGCGATGGTCCTTTGGGGCACCGACAACCTCAAGAGCGAGGGCGCGCAGATCGCGCAGGTCCTCGCGCTGATCGGTGCACGCCCGCGGTTCGACAGCTACAGCCGCCTTGCCGGAGCCGAATTGATCTCGCTCGAAGAGCTGGGCCGCCCGCGCATCGACGTGATCGCCACGCTTTCAGGCGTGTTCCGCGACTTGCTGCCGCTCCAGACCCGCATGCTGGCCGAGGCCGCGCTGCTTGCCGCGAGCGCGGACGAGCCGCTCGAGATGAACTTCGTGCGCGCCCACGCCATCGCGCACCAGGACGAGCATCACTGCGATTTCGAGACGGCGGCGCTGCGCGTCTTCTCCAACGCGCAAGGGGCCTACGGCGCCAACGTCAATCTGATGATCGACAACGGCGCGTGGACCGATCCGGACGAACTGGCCGACAGCTTCGAGCGCCAGAAGGGCTATGCCTACGGCGTGAAGGGCGTGCCGATCCGCCAGGCCGCGATCCTCGCCTCGGCGCTCAAGACGGTCGATTGCGCCTATCAGAACCTCGAAAGCGTCGAGCTCGGCATCACCTCGATCGATCAGTATGTCGACGCGCTGGGCGGCATCAGCCGGGCCGTCACGCGGGCCAAAGGCGGCGAGACCGCACCGGTCTACATCGGCGATCAGACGCAAGGCAGCGGCAAGGTCCGCAGCCTGCAGGAACAGGTCGCGCTCGAAACCCGCACCCGCATCCTTAATCCGGTGTGGACCGAAGGCCTGCTGCGCCACGGCTATGAAGGCGTCCGCGCGATCGAAGGCCATGTCACCACCACGATGGGCTGGTCCGCCACCACCGGCGAAGTCGATCCCTGGGTCTACCAGCGCATCAGCGAAACCTACGTGCTCGACGCCGCGATGCGCGAACGCATGTCCGCCCTTAATCCGCGCGCTTCGGCCCGCGTTGCCAACCGTCTCATCGAAGCGGTCGACCGCAAGTTCTGGTCGCCCGACGAAGCTACTCTCGCAGCCCTCCACGCCGCCAGCGACGAACTCGAGGACCGCCTTGAAGGCGTGATCCCCGCAGGCGTCGAAGCCGTCGCGGCATAAAGGAACCTACCCATGGCGCTACTCGATCCCCCTACCCGCAAGCCAGATGGCGACGGGTCTGTGCAGGTCCGGCTCGATCCCGCTGATCGCATCGGCAATGCCAAGGTCTTTGCCGTTTACGGCAAGGGCGGCATCGGCAAATCGACCACTTCGTCGAACCTGTCCGCCGCGTTCTCGATGATGGGCCACCGCGTGCTGCAGATCGGCTGCGATCCAAAGCACGATTCCACCTTCACGCTCACCAAGAAGCTGATGCCGACGGTGATCGACGTGCTCGAAACCGTGGAATTCCACGCCGAGGAACTGCGGCCCGAAGACTACATGTTCGAAGGCTTCAACGGCGTGATGTGCGTCGAGGCCGGCGGCCCGCCCGCTGGCACCGGCTGCGGCGGCTATGTCGTGGGGCAGACGGTCAAGCTGCTCAAGCAGCACCACTTGCTCGAAGATACGGACGTCGTGATTTTCGACGTGCTGGGCGATGTGGTGTGTGGCGGGTTCGCTGCGCCGCTGCAACATGCCGAACGCGCGATCGTCGTCGCCGCCAATGATTTCGACAGCATCTTCGCGATGAACCGCATTGTCGCCGCGATCAATGCCAAGTCGAAGAACTACGACGTCCGCCTTGCAGGGGTTGTCGCCAACCGTTCGGCAGGCACCGACGAGATCGACCGCTTCAACGACGCCATCGGGCTCAAGCGGCTCGCCCACTTCAAGGATCTCGACGCGATCCGCCGCTCGCGCCTGAAGAAGTGCACCTTGTTCGAAATGCCGGACAGCCCGGACGTGATCGCGGCGCGCGAGGAATACCTCAATCTTGCCCGCATCCTCTGGAACGGCACGCCTGCGCTTGAGGCGACGGCCATGAAAGACCGCGATATCTTCGATTTCCTGGGGTATGAATGATGGCGACGCGCGCATCTTCCGGCTTTGACGCCCAGGTCTCCCGCCACGGCTCGCGCTTCGAGGCCCAGCGCGACAAGCTGACGACCTATTTCGACAGCACGGCGCGCAAAGCGTGGATCGACCTGACTTCGGATGCGAAGGTCAGCGGGATCCGCGCCACCGTGCGCGCAGGCCGCGATGCCATGCGCGACGTGCTGCTGGACTGGCTGCCGCATGACCTGCGGCGGATGCGCGTGCTCGATGCCGGGTGCGGCACCGGCGCGCTGAGCGTGCTGGCGGCGCGGCGCGGGGCCGAAGTGGTCGGCGTCGATGTGGCGGGCGGGCTCGTCGCGATTGCGCGCGAACGCTGCCCCTCGTTCCTCGGCCATGGCCGCATCCACTGGCGTGTGGGCGACATGCTCGATCCCGCGCATGGCCGCTTCGACCATGTTGTCGCGATGGATTCGCTGATCCACTACCGCCCGGACGACATCGTTGCCACGCTGGTTTCGCTAGCCGAGCGCTGCGACGGCTCGATCGTGTTTACCCACGCACCTTCCACCCCGATGCTGCGCGCGATGCACACGATGGGCCTGCTTTTCCCCCGCAGCGACCGCGCGCCCGCCATCATGCCGGTGCGCGATGCGGACCTGATCGCGCGGATCGAGAAGGCCCTGCCCGGCTGGCATGTCGGCCGCAGCAAGCGGATCGGCACCGGGTTCTATATTTCCAATGCCCTCGAACTGGTGCGCGACTGACCATGACCGGAACGCCCGCCATGACCGACACAATCCCGCAGACCCGCCTTTCGCGGATGGCGGGCCAGTGGACGCGCGTGGCGGTGAGCTGGCTGCCCTTTGCCGATGCCGCCAGTGACGAACTGCCTCTGTCCCGCCTGCTGCGCCTTGCGCTGTTCCAGGTGAGCGTGGGCATGGCGACGGTGCTGCTCAACGGCACGCTCAACCGCGTGATGATCGTGGAGCTGCACACCCCGGCCTGGCTGGTTTCGCTGCTGATCGCGATGCCGCTGCTGTTTGCACCGCTTCGCGCGCTGATCGGCCACAAGTCCGATACGCACCGCTCGGTGCTCGGCTGGCGGCGCGTGCCCTATATCTGGTTCGGCACGCTGATGCAGTGGGGCGGTCTGGCGATCATGCCCTTCGCGCTGCTGCTGATGAGCGAGCAGCGTACATTCTATACCGGCCTTGGCGGGGGCGCGCTCGCGTTCCTGCTGACGGGCGCAGGGCTCCACGTGACGCAGACCGCCGGCCTTGCACTGGCGACCGACCTTGCGCGCGCGGACAAGCGCCCGCGCGCGGTGGCGCTGCTGTATGTGATGCTGCTGGTAGGCATGATGGTTTCGGCTTTCGTGATCGGCGGCCTGCTGGTGCCCTTCAGCCCGACCCGGCTGGTGCAGGTGATCCAGGGCGCCGCTGTCGTCACGCTCGTGCTTAACGTGACTGCGCTGTGGAAGCAGGAAGGCCGCAATCCCGGCCGGACCGCGAAGGACCGCGAGGCGCCCGAATTCAGCGACGTCTGGCGCGAGTTCATTGCCGAGCCCAACACGGTGCGCCTGCTTTCGGCCATCGGCCTCGGCGCGGCGGCTTTTGCGATGCAGGACGCGCTGCTCGAACCTTATGGCGCCGAGCTGCTGGGCCTTGCCGTTGGTTCCACCACCATGCTGACAGGCTCCTGGGCGATGGGCGCAATTGCCGGTTTCTCGATCTCTACCCGCGTGCTGGAGCGCGGCTTCGATCCGCTGCGGCTGGCAGGCGCGGGCATGGTCGGCGGAATCTGCGCATTCATTCTCGTGCTGCTGGCGGCTCCGCTCCATTCTGCGGCGCTGCTTGCCGTGGGTGCAGGCGCGATCGGCTTCGGCATCGGCCTGTTCTCGGTCGGCACGCTGATCTCGGCGATGTCGCTGGCGCAGCGCCGCGATTCCGGTGTGGCGCTCGGCGCCTGGGGCGCGGTGCAGGCGACGGCGGCAGGCAGTGCGCTCGCGGTGGGCGGCGTGATCCGCGACACCGTTTCCTGGGCAAGCGGCCCGGGCGGACGCGCGGCAGGCTATGCCACGGTCTACAGCCTTGAAATCGTAATGCTCATTGCAGCCCTGGTGGTCCTTGGACCGCTGGCGGGCAAGCGCCTTGGCCTCTCGGGCGATTTGCCCGGCGGGCAGATGGCTTTGCCGGAGTTTCCGACATGAGTGTTTCCAGCGTGAATGTGGTGGTGGGAATTGCGGCCTCCGGGGCCCTGATCCGGGAAAGGAACGTTCGATGAAAAGCGCATACGTAGTTGGCTCGATTGACGTGGCAGAGCTCGCGCTCTGGGCGTTCTTCCTCTTCTTCCTTGCCCTGGTCTTCTGGCTGCGGCGCGAGGATCGCCGCGAGGGCTATCCGCTTGAAGACGAAATGAACGGATTCATCGAGACCGTTGGCGGGCCGCTCTCGACGGCGCTGCCCAAGACCTTCCACCTGCCATTCGGCCGGGGCAGCGTGTCCTATCCGCTGCCGCGCACCGAAGGCCGCGAGCCGGTGGACATCGCCGCCAAGCGCTACGAGAACTTTGCCGGTGCGCCCTATGTCCCGACCGGCAATCCGCTGGTCGATGGCGTCGGCCCGGCATCCTATGCCAACCGCGCCAAATGGCCCGATCAGGACGCGCATGGCCGCGCCCGCATCGTGCCGCTTTCGACCGAGGATCACATCTCGGTATGGAAGGGCGGCCCTGATCCGCGCGGCATGAAGGTGACTGCGGCGGACGGCCAGGTGGCCGGCACCGTGACCGACCTGTGGATCGACCGTGCCGAGCACCAGGTCCGCTACCTTGCGGTGGAGACCACCAGCGGCAAGCATGTGCTCGCCCCGATGGCGATGGCGACGGTGAGCGCAGCAGGCGTGACCATCGATGCGATCAACGCGGCCGACTATGACGCCGTGCCGCAGCTTGAAAGCGCGACCGAGATCACCCGCTATGAAGAAGAGCGCGTGATCGGCTACTTCGGCGGCGGCTATCTCTACGCCAACGCCGGTCGTCAGGAGCCCATCCTGTGAGAGAGCACGATATCGAGCCGATCCGCGGCCTGCCGGGTGATCTGCCTGCGGGCGAGGCGATCCTCTGGCAGGGCACGCCCGATGCACAGGTGTTCGCCCGCAGCGCGCTGGGCGTGCGGTGGATCGGCGGATACTTCGTGGCTCTCGTCGGCTGGGCGCTGGTCGGCGGCACGCCGCTGGGGGCGCTCATCACGGCAGGCTTCGGCGTGTTGGCGGTGGGCCTCGCGTATGGCTTCGCGCTGCTGGTGGCGCGCAGCACGGTCTACACGATCACCAACCGCCGCGTTGTGCTGCGCATCGGCGTCGCGCTCAGCAAGTGCATCAATCTGCCGCTGGTGAAGCTCAGCGGCGCGGATCTGCGCAATCTGGGTGCGGGCTACGGCGATATCGCGCTGTCGCTCGATGGGCCGAGCATGCTCGGCTACGCGATGCTCTGGCCGCATGCTCGTCCCTTCCGCCTGGCCAAGCCGCAGCCGATGCTGCGCGCACTGCCCAACGCGGCTGAGGCGGCGGGCATTCTCGCCAAGGCAACCGCCGCGATCGTGCCGGTGCAGCAGCGCAGCGAAGCCGCACCCGCCGCAAGCGCACCGCGTCCGGCCTTGGGCGCAAAGGAGGCAATGGCATGAGCCTGGTTCACGATCATGAGCAGACGATGCCCAAGGGTGCCCTTGCCTCGGCGCTGGTCCTCGTAGGAACTGCACTCGCGCTCACCGCGCTGGTCAAGGTTGGCGTGCTGAGCCGCGAGGCGATCCCCGCTGCCGCCCGCACCGAAGCGCATGTCGCACCGGCGGTGGTGCGCCAGCTCACCTTCACCGACCGCGGTGACGGCGCTGTGGTGGTGCGCGATGTCTCCACCGGCGAGACGGTGCGCGTGCTGGTCGACGGCGTGCCCGGCAACGGCTTTGTGCGCGGCGTGATGCGCGGCATGGCGCGCGAGCGGCATTTCCGCGGCGTCGGCATGGCCCCGCCCTTCACGCTGACGCTGTGGAAGAACGGCACGCTTTCGCTGGACGACAAAGCCACAGGCCGTTCGATCGAGCTCGGCTCATTCGGGCCGGACAACCGCGCCGCCTTTGCTGCGCTCCTCCCCGGAGGCGCCGCCTGATGGCCTCCAGCAGGTTCGATACCCCCTGCCGCATCGAGATCGAGCAGACGCCGGAACACTTCCACGCGCATGTGCGACTTGCCGGCGATATCGAACTGCAGCCGGGAGACCGCGTGAAGGTCCACGGCGCGCCGATCCGTGTTGATTTCGGTCAAAGCCTCGCGATTGACCGGATGGCAACGGTGACGCGAGCCGGTCCGCTGGTGCGGGCGTGGATCAGGCTGGCCGCCTATTTCGACCTTACCGAACTCTACGAAGTCAGCTTTACGCCCGGGAGACCGTCATGAACGCCCCTACCACGATCGACCCGAAGTCTTCCGCGCATGAAGAGTTCAGCCGCGCCGCCGCCGCTGCCGGGCTCGACTTCGACAACGGCAGCAGCGCCAAGCTGGATACGATGGCCATGGCGCGCGCCGAAACGGTGCTGAGCCCCCGCTTCTATACCACCGACTTCGCCGCGCTCGATGCAATCGACGTCTCGCCCGTACGTGCCGAGTGGGACGACCTGATCGCCGAGATGCAGGCGGACCGCAACAAGCTGCACTTCAAGCGCACGGAAAGCTTTGAAGGCATCATCGAAGGGCTGGAGCCCGCGCTGCGCGAGGAGTTCACCGACTTTCTCGTCAGCTCGATGACATCGGAATTCTCCGGCTGCGTGCTCTATTCGGAAATGGCCCGGCGCACGCGCAACCCGGACATGAAGATGCTGTTCAAGCTGCTCGCGCGCGATGAAAGCCGCCATGCCGGGTTCATCAACGAAACGCTGAAGGACGCCGGGATCGGCGTCGATCTGGGCTTTTTGACCAAATCGAAGAAGTACACGTACTTCCGGCCGAAGTTTATCTGGTATGCGGTCTATCTTTCTGAAAAGATTGGCTATGCCCGCTACATCACGATCTACCGGCACCTCGCCAAGCACCCCGAGCACCGCTTCCATCCGATTTTCTCGTGGTTCGAGGAATGGTGCAACGACGAGTTCCGCCACGGCGAAGCTTTCGCACTGCTGATGCGTGCTGATCCGAAGCTGCTGACCGGCCTCAACCGCCTGTGGATCCGCTTCTTCCTGCTTTCGGTTTACGCCACGATGTATGTGCGCGATCATGCGCGCCCGCTGTTCCATGCGGCCCTGGGCGTCGATCCGACCGAGTACGACTACAAGGTCTTCTCGGTCTGCACCGCGATCACGCGGCAAGTGTTCCCGATCGAGCTGGAAACCGATGATCCAGCCTTCCGCCGACGGATGGACGACCTGCTGAACGCCAGCAACCGCATTGCGGCCGGCAAGGCGCGCGGCGGCGTGGTGGGGGCGTTCCAGCGCTACAGCGGTGTTGCTGCTGCGGGCCTCGCCTTTGCGCGGATGTACTTCCACCGCACGCGCGAGAACGCGCTGCCCGCCTCGGTGCGGATGCAGCCTTCGTGGTAAGCTTTTCCGGCCATGCAGTGCCCATGGTGGTCACGCTGCTCGTGTGGTTCTTCGCCACCGGGCTGATCGCTTGGCTGGACAACCGTGATCGCAAAACCTTCCCGCGCGCGCTGGCTCTCGCTGGGGCCGGCGGCATCCTCGGGCTTGTCGCGGTGGTGGTCGGCTCGGTCATGCCGGGCATGGCGGGGGCCTATATCGGTTTCGTCGGCGCGCTGATGGTGTGGTCGTGGCACGAGGCGAGCTTCCTGATGGGCGCAGTTGCCGGGCCCCGGCGCGAGCCGAGCAATCCCGCCGCACGCGGCTGGGACCGCTTCATCGATGCCGGATCGACGCTGATCTACCACGAGATCGCCCTCGCGCTCACCGCGCTGATGCTGCTTTCGCTCGGCTGGAATGCGATCAATCCCACGGGGGCCGAAGTCTTCGTGCTGCTGCTGGCGCTGCGTGTTGCCAGCAAGCTTGCACTCTTTGCCGGAGTGCCGAGCCAGGTCGGCGATCTGCTGCCCCCGCATCTCGATTACCTGCGCAGCTATTTCGGCCCGCGCCGCTTTTCGCCCGCGCTTGGGCTGGCACTCGTCTTCACGGTGGGGCTCGCCGCGCTGCTCGGCAATGCCGCGCTTTCCGCGCCTGCGGGCAGCACCGAAGCCGTCCGCGCCAGCCTGCTCTTCGCGATGGCGGCGCTCGGCGTTCTCGAACATGTATTTTTAGCCTTGCCGTTTCGCGACGGCGCACTCTGGGGCTGGGCTTTGCCTGGCCGCCGCAATCACCTGGGCGCTTGAGGGCCCGGATCTGAGTTTTAAGGGAAGGGGTATTTCGGCCATGGATTATGAGGCCTTCTTTACACAGGAACTCGATGCTGTCCGCGGCGAAGGGCGTTATCGCATCTTCGCCGAACTGGAGCGCCATCGCGGCTCCTTCCCCAAGGCGACCCGCCATGTGGACGGCGGCACGCAGGAAGTCACCGTGTGGTGTTCGAACGATTACCTCGGCATGGGCCAGCATCCCAAGGTGCTGGACGCGATGCACACGGTGATCGACGAATGCGGCGCGGGCGCAGGCGGCACGCGCAACATTTCAGGCACGAACCGGCACCACGCGCTGCTCGAAACCGAGCTCGCCGATCTCCACCACAAGGAAGCCGCGCTGCTGTTCACCTCGGGCTATGTCTCGAACTGGGCGGCGCTCGGCACGCTGGCCGCACGCCTGCCCGATTGCGTCGTGTTTTCGGATGCCGGCAACCACGCCTCGATGATCGAAGGCATTCGCCACAGCCGCGCTGAATGCGTGGTCTGGAAGCACAACGACTGGCGCGATCTCGATGCCAAGCTTTCGCAGGTGGCCCCTGGCCGCGCGAAGCTGGTGGCGTTCGAAAGCGTCTACTCGATGGACGGTGATATCTCCCCGATCCGCGAGATCATCGAAGTCTGCGAGAAGCATGGCGCGCTTTCGTACATCGACGAAGTCCACGGCGTCGGCCTCTATGGCCCGCGCGGCGCAGGCGTTGCCGAGCGTGAAGGCCTGATGGAGCGGATCGACGTGATCGAGGGCACGCTGGGCAAGGCCTTCGGCGTGATGGGCGGCTATATCGCGGCCTCCGAAGCGCTGTGCGACTATGTGCGCAGCTTCGCCTCGGGCTTCATCTTCACGACGGCGATCCCCCCTGCCCTCGCCGCCGGTGCCTGCGCCAGCATCCAGCACCTGAAGGTGAGCGGCTACGAACGCGCCCGCCACCGCGACCGGGTGAGCACGGTGCGCCGCAAGCTCAACGCGCTGGGCATCCCGCACCTCGACAACCCGAGCCACATCATCCCGGTGATGGTGGGCGACGCGCGCAAGTGCAAGATGATCAGCGACTGGTTGCTCGACAACCACGGCATCTATGTGCAGCCGATCAACTATCCCACCGTGCCGCGCGGCACGGAGCGGCTGCGCATCACCCCCTCGCCCGTCCACACCGACGGCGATATCGACCGGCTGCTGGAAGCGCTGAGCGACATCTGGTCGCAGTGCGAACTGGCGCGGCGTTCGCACGCCGCTTGAACTGAACTGAAGGAAGAGACCCGGTTCCCTGCGATGGCGGGGGGGCAGGGTTTTTTCGTGGTGGCCAGCTAAGGTTCGCGGCTGACCTGGAGCTGACCGGCGGCTGCCAGGCCGGTCACTTGCGCGGTAGCAAAGCTGATGCCGTGAAGGTTGCGCTGCTGGGGCACGCCTTCGATCGGGCGCGGATAGCCCGAGGCGTAGTGGACCCCATCTGCGCCGAGAAGGGCGGCGCCGCGCGGAACATCCCAATCGAGGCCCACCGCGATCACACCCGCCAGCATGCCCGGCCAGCATGGCGCATCGTCTGCCGCAGTGCGCGGGGCGACGATGCGCGCGGGGCTGCGCGCCACAGCCGCAGCGAAATGATCGGCGTGCGCCGGATTGGTGGTGCCAAGGCTGAGATTGCAGAAATCGGCGCCTTGGGCGCCCGCCCAATCCAGCGCGGCGATCAGCGCGCGGGGTGAGGCGCGCAGGCCATCGCGAAATACCCGGATCGGCAGGATCAGCGCATGCGGCGCCAATTCCTGGATCGCGGCGGTCACGGCGGTGCCATGGCCGACACGGTCCAGCGTCACGCCGTCTCCTTGTTCGATCGTGCCATCGGCGAGGATCGCCACGCCCGGCAGCAGGCGGCTGGCCACGATATGCGGATGGCCGGGGTGCGCGCCGCTGTCGATCACGGCGATGCGGAGCGGTTCAGCCACGCAGAAAGGCCTTTCCGTCTGTCAGGGTCACCACGATATCCGCGCCTTCGGTCAGCGCGGGGCGGTGCGTGATGATGATCAGCGTGGCATCGGGCAGCGCCTCGCGCAGGCCGGCGGCGACGCGCTGCTCGGTGGCTGCATCGAGCGCGGCGGTGGGCTCATCGAGCACCAGCACCGAGGGCCGCCGCAGCAGCGCGCGGGCAATCGCGATGCGCTGGCGTTCACCGGCGGACAGCGAAAGCCCGCGTTCGCCGACCGGGGTCTGCAAGCCTTGTGGCAGGCGCTGGAGCAAGGGGCCAAGCCCGGCGGCTTCGGCGGCGGCCTGCACCTCGGCAGTGGTCGCACTGTCGAGCGCAAAAGCGATGTTGGCGGCAATCGCGGCGTTGAACAGGAAGGGGGCCTGATCGACCAGCAAGACTTCGCGGCGCAGATCACCGAGCGCGACATCGCGGATATCCACTCCGTCGATGGTGATCCGGCCGCTCTGGGGGTCCTGAAGGCGCACCAGCAGATCGGCCAGCGTCGATTTGCCGGCACCGCTTTCACCAAGAACGGCGCAATGCGCGCCCGCCGGGATGATCAGGTCGATCCCGTCCAGCACCGCCTCCCGATCATGCCGGAAATGCACGCCTTCAAAGCGGATCGCGCTGCGCACAGGGCCCAGCGGCAGCGGATCGGCGCGCTGGATAACCTCGGGTTCGGTGTCGAACAGTTCGAAGATCCGTCCCAGTGACACGCGGGTGGACGCGAGCCCGGAGGAGAGCCCCAGCAAGGCCTGCACCGGCGCAAACAGCCGCGCGTGATAGGCCATGAAGGCGACCAGCGTGCCGATGGTGAGCTCGCCCGAAAAGACCCGCCAGCCGCCATAGAGCGTGACGGCGGCGGTCGAGATCGCCAGCAGCGCGCCGGGCAGCGCGCCGGTGAGGAACGAGGCGACCTGCATGCGCAGCATGGTCTGGACAAAGCGGCCATTGGCATCGGCGAACCGGGCCAGTTCATGCCGCTCGGCCCCCAGCGCCGTCACCACCCGCATGCCCATCACGGTATCGACCAGCAGGCTGCCCAGATCGGCGCCGCGCTCGCGCATGTCGCGCGTGATGTCCACCAGCCGACGCTGCAGCCGCACGAAGGCGAGGACGGCGAGCGGCACGAGCACGGTGCCGACCAGAAACAGGCGCCAGTCCAACCAGAGCATCAGCACCACGCTGCCGATCAGGAACAGCACGTTGCCCAGCGCCGCGAGCAGCGTATCGGCGGCGGCGCGCTGCACGTCGCTGACGTCGCTGTTGATCCGGCTCATGAGGTCGCCAAGCCGGAAGCGGGCGTAGAAGCGTGGGGAGAGCGTCTGCAAGTGGCGCAGCAGATCGACGCGGATATCGAACAGCATCGCGGCGGAGATCTTCACGTAGCGATAGCTGGAAGCGATATTGAGCGCATAGCCGCCCAGCGTAACCCCGATTGTCGCCGCCGCGATCCACCCCAGTGCCGCGAGGTTGTGCCCGAGCAGCGCCTCGTCGATCATCAGCTTCGAAAGGTAGGGCTGCGCAAGCGTGACTGCGGTCGCCATGAGGCTGAGTGCGAGCACGAAGGCGAGGCGGCCGCGATAGGGCATGATGTAGGGCAGGAGCCGCCGATACGTCCGCCACTGCGCAACCGGCGGAGCAGGATGTGCGCTGCTCATGCCGCCACCGTGCGCGGGGCGAGCCGGCTGCCTGTGAGCACAAAGGCGGGCTCCGGCTCCACCGCCAGCATGCTGGTGCACCAGGCGTGGCCCTCGGCGGTCGCCCTCGCCTGCTCCTGCCACCACGCGCCAGACCCGCCGCGCTGGTAGAACGGCAGGCACGCGGCGAGATGGCGGCGCAGCGCGGCAATCAGCATCGCGCGGTAGTGGCGCAGCAAGGGCCCGGGGTCTTGCCCTTCCGCGATCGCGCTTGCCACCGCACCCGCCAGAATGCCCCCGCGCGCCGCCATCGCCGTGCCGTCGCCGCAAAGCGGATCAAACGCGAGTGCGCCGCTGCCCAGCACAAGCCAGTCATCCCCCACCAGGTGTTCCAGCACGCGCGGTGCGGTCTCGAACCTTGCCTCCACTGCGCCCAGCGTGCCGATCGCCGGTGCGACCAGACGGCTTTGTGCCAGCAGCGCATCCGGGGCATCGCCCACTGCCAGCAGCCACGCGCATTCCGCCCCCAGCGGGATCAGGAAGAGCCAGCCCGCCGCAACTGCCTCGACCAGCACCGATGCGGCATCCGCCCCTGCCGCCAGCGTGACCGGCGCGGCCGCCGCCTTGCGCTCGCCGAATTGGTGCAAGGACGGTTTCGGCGGCCGTGCATGCAGCGAGAAGCGTGGCGGCGCAGCCGGGGGCGAGCCATGGGCAAGCGGGAGTGCCCCGAGCAAGGCCTGCCCGGAAAGCGCGAAAGCCTGATGCGGGATGGACACGGGCTCGGCCTCGTTCCACCGCACGATGCGCCGCGTGATGCGGTGCGATCCGGAAATGCGGCCCTTGCCAAACAGGCTGTCCAGCAGATGCAGCGCCTGTTCGCCCAGCATCGCGACAGGAGCCGAACCGCGCTCCGGGCCTTGCTCTGCAGAGAAACTGGTCGCGTTTTCGAGCAGCATGGCCTGCGCCGCCGCCACCCCGACCCCGCGCCCCATGACATGCACGGACGACCGCCCCCCGGCGGTCATTTGGCCAGCCTCACTTGAGGACCAGCATTCCGGCCATGGTTGCGTCGGCACCGAGATCCCAGGTCTTTTCCAGCTTCATCGTGGCAGCGTCGTAGACCTCGATATCGTAGCTGGCGCCGTAGATATAGAGCTTCGCGCCATCGCCAGACATGCCGAGCTGGAAGCGCGAGCGGCAACCGAACTCGGCCTTGTCCTTCAGCTTCAGGCTGGCCATGTCGAACTTCCAGAACTCGCAGCGCTTGTTGCCGGTCTGGCCGTTGGTGACCACGGTGTAGCCGGTCTTGCCGTCCGGCGTGATCTCAAGCCCGGACATGCCGGTGGTGATCGGCCCCATCGGCGTGAACTTGAACTTGCGCGTGTTGAGATCGAACTTGCCGAGGCCGAACACCTTGTTGTGCACATAGGGATCGGCAGCCGTGAACAGCGATACGAGCTCGCCCGCATTGGTCGTCTGGAACGATTCGACCCCGCCGCCAAAAGCCACGTTTTCATAGCCGGTGGATTCGGGCTTCTGCACGTCGATGCGGTCCACCACCTTCAGCTTGGCGGTATCGACCACCAGCACCTTGTCCTTGAAGAGGTAGAGCGTCTTGCCATCGGGTGAGACCATCATCGGCGCGCGCCAGCCGCCGCTGAGCGCGTCGTCCTCAGGTTCGAGATCGGCGGTCCGCACGACCTTTTTCAGCTTGGTGTCGATCACCGCGAACATCTGCTTGCTGACCTTCCATCGGTCGATCAGCTTATCCATGCGCAGCAGTGTCGTGTAGAAATAGCGCCCGGTCGGATCGGGGGCGCCGCCGTTGAAGCGGTAGCGCTCGGTCGGCGTGTTGAGATCGAACTGGGTGAGGATCGCGCGCGATTTCGCGTCCATCACGATCACGCTGCTGTTGGTGATCGTGGTCGCAAATATCTTCGATTGGTCCGGCGTGATCCGCAGCGAAACGGGCAGGCCGCCGGGCAACTGGATCTTCTCGCCGATCTTGCCGGTGCCCTCATCCACCGTGAACAGCTTGTCCGGATAAGTGCCCAGCATCAAGGTTCCGGCCATGGCAGGAATGCTGAATGCAAGGGCAAGCGCGGCGCTGCCGAGAACGGTCTTGCGGGCAAGCGAGATCATGCGATTAGTCCCTTCGCAATCAGCAATTCAGGCAGCAATTCAGGCAGCAGTCAGGCAGGCCAAAACCTTACGGGAAGACGATATCGAGGTTGCGCCAGTCCTTGGTCGCCGCCGCGCAATTGCTCGCCCAGTCGGCCGAATAGTTGACGTGGTCGGCCATCTGCACCGGCCAGAAGCAAGTGACGTAGCAATCGTAGATGTCGCGCTCAGCCGGCTGGCACAGGCCCGCCGTGCCGCCCGTGGCATCCACTTCCCAGCCCGGCGAGAACGAGAGCGAGCAGCCCAGCGGCACGTGCGGACGCGGCGTCTGCTGCAGCGCGACCACATCCTCTTCCATCGAGGCCATATCGGCTTCGATCTTGAAGGCCTTGGCGTTGATCGGTTTCAGGTGCTTCATGACAAGCCCTTTCGTTCGGCGAAACGGGTAAGAAATTCGGGATTGCGCTGGGCGAGCACGCCGTAGATCTGCAGGCAGCGATCGGTCCATTGGCGGATCCAGTCGCAGTAATGCAGGTTGGCGTGGCCGGTATCGCCATAGCGCACGAACGCCTCGTGGTGGCAGCCCCCGGCGCACATCGGGCGGGCCCAGCAGGTGCTGCATTCATACTTCGAGGCGACATGGCCCTTGGTCAGGAATGCCTCGCGCTTGGTCTGATCGAGCCCGGTATCGATGTGGCCCAGCGTGTGCGTATCGGCATCGGTGAAGCGGTGGCAGGGCGACAGATCGCCCGAGGGGCTCACGCCGAGCAGCCCCAGCCCGGCGCCGCATGGGTGCGATTTGTTGGTGCCCGCGATCAGTTCCGAGATCGTTTCGGACACATTGGTGAAGCCGTGGACCTTGCCTTGCAGTGCGTAGTCCAGCCATTCGTCCGCCAGCGCCTCGAAATCGGCGAGCACGCCGGTCATGGCGTCGCCGTCGAGCGCATAGTCGCGCTCCTCGCCCGCTGTAGTGACGGGCGCAAAGCCCACTTCGTGGAAGCCGATGTCGTGCTTGAGATGCTGGTAGATCCGCTTCACGTCGGTCACCCCGGCGCTCAGCGTGACGCGGGCGGTGACGGCGCGGGTCTTGTGCCCGGCGATCAGCTTGCGCAGGCGCGGCTCCATCACCGCATAGCTGCCCTTGCCGTTCTTGTAGACGCGGCGGGCATCCTGCAGTTCGGGCGGGCCGTCCATGGATACGGTGACGCCGATCGCGTGGTCCGAAAGGAAGGCGATGATCTCGTCGGTCAGCAGCGTGGCGTTCGTCGTCAGGCTGTAGGTGATGCGCTTGCCTGCTGCCTTCGCCGCCTCGTCGGCATAGACCACGACATCGCGCAGCAGGCGGAAGTTCATCAGCGTCTCGCCGCCGAAGAAGGTGATGTGCACCGCCTCGCGCCGGTCCGCGCTCCTGAGCAGGAAATCGACCGAGGATTTCGCCGTCTCCAGCGACATGTACTTGGGCTTGCCGGCAGGGGTCGCGATCTTGTCGGCCCCGAATTCGTAGCAGTAGGTGCAGGCGAGGTTGCACTGGTTGGTGACGTTGAGCACCAGCGCCTGCAGCGGATAGTCTGCTGGCGGGGCGGCAGGCATCAGCGCATGGACCACCTGCGTCGACTGGATGGCCCGCGCCAGCCGCAGTTCGCGCACCAGTTCTTCCGCATCGGTGGCCGAAACGCCCTCGCCTACCAGCGCGCGGACGAGATCGTCATGGTCCATCTCGCCATGCTCGCCCAGAAGATCGAGCACCTTGCGGGTCATGTCATCGGCGGCGAAGATCGCGCCCGCCGTCACCAGATAGATGAAATCCGCGCCCTGAGCCCGGAACTCGTGGATCTCGCCGCTGCGATAGCGGTGCGCGAGCCGAGTGGCTGTCATGGTGGTCACTGCGACACCCCCGGGTTGTCCCACCGCTTGTAGGCGGGCACCGTCACGACGAGATAGGAGCGCGCGGTCAGCGGCTGGCCCGTGGCGTCCTTCTCGTCCTTGGCAGTCGCCACCACCCAGACATCGCCGTAATTGTTGCGATTGCCGCTGCGCTGCGGGTTCGGCCCGTCGCTGGCGGGGGTGAAGAAGCCAGACGGGGTCAGCTTGCCGACGAAGTCCTTGTCGTCGTCGTAGTAGGTCGCCTGGAATTCCTCGATGTGGAACTCGGCGGGCACCACGCCGACTTTGACGTCATCGGCGGTATTGGGCTTGCCATCGGCTCCGGCGTCAAAGCCCCAGGCTTCGAACTGGGCATAGCCCGGTGTGCGCTTGCCCGAACCCAGCCGCGAGATGCCGGTTTCCGGGCTGACCTTGAGATAGGCGATCTTCTGGTAGACCGGCAACGCGCTGGCCAGCACGGCCGATCCGACCGAGACATCGTGCACCGAAGGCTTCACATCCGCCGCTGCATCGACGGTGACGACGACTTCACCGGGCGCTGCCGAAACCAGTTTGGTCACCGTGATCCCGGTGCCGAGATCGACGTCCCTGGCCGTCAGCCCTGCCGGGAAGGCATCGCCGTAGATATGCACCGTCTGCGCCTTGGCGCCGCTCTTGATCGCCGCAGGCCAGACCGCGCCGATCACCGGGCTGCCATCGGCGCGCGTCAACGTCACGTCGTAGCCGAATTCCTGATAGTCGCCCCAGAACCAGCGCCCGGTGGCGCTGCGGCGATCGGAACCGAACATCATCGTGCTGCGCAGCGGCTGGTTGAAGGCGTTCGGCGCGGTGGGCGCTGCGGCCGGCATCGTGCGGCCGCGCCAGGCATAGCCGCCATAGACGAGGCCGCCGCCCGGTGCGCTCAGCACATCGCCATCGGCCAAATTCTTCAGCGCCGTCTCGGTCTTGAACTCGCCCTCCGCCGCGCCGGGCGCAACGGTGAAGGTGCCGTAGAACAGGCCCTTGCCGGGCAGCCAAGCGCTCGCCAGCCACTTGCCAGCGAGGCGCGGCGCCTGCTTGCGGGCTTCCCATGCGGTCCATTCCTGTGTGCGCAGCGGGGCAGCCTTGCGCAGGTATTCGAGCGCCACCTGTCCCGACGTAACCGGAATCATGCCGGGCTTGCTGACGACCGGCTCGGTCTGGCCGAACACCGCGCCGGGACGGTCTACCGCCGGGCGGCGATACTGCGCATCCGCCTGCGAATAGAGCGCGACGTGGAATTCCTGCAGGTTCTTCCACTCCGCCGCCGAACGCCGCCACGAAAGCGGCTGGGCAAAGGCGTGGCAGGCGGCGCAACTGGTGCGCACCGATTCGCTCGGAATGTTGGTTTCGTCGATTACCCGCTTTTCGACGAGGTACTGCACGGGCTTGGCCTCTTCCGGCGCAAGGCCGTGCGTATCAGCAAGATAGCGCACGATATGGCGGGCTTCTTCGGGCGTCAGCGCGGCCCCGTTCAGGCGGACCATGCGCTTGATCGCCTGATCCCAGCCTTCGGGCGTGGTGCGGACCCACGAGATGCGCGAGAGATTGCCCTTGTCGTCCGCCGTGTGGCACGAACCGCACTTTTCGCGCGTGAGGCCATCGGTGACGGGGATGCCGTCTTCCTTCTCGATCCCCTCGTCAGCAGGTAGGCTGGCCTGCCCGATGACGGCAGAAGCGGAGAACAGGCTGGCTGCACCAAACAGCAACGCGGCGGTGAGTCTGCGGACGACTGGATTGCCGAGTGTATTCCTGGGGGGTGCGTTCGCTGAAGGCGCAGGGCCATTGCCAAGGGCCGATGATACTTGGTCTGCCGCGCCTGGAACGTCCATCTGCGTAAAGCCCCCTGAAGAATTGTCCCCGATGCACCCTCCGGCCTGATTCGAATTCTGTACAAGTGTACAGAATTGGTCAATCGCTAACTCGCGTCATTTGTTGCGCTTGCGAAGATTCTTTTTGCCCTGCGCAAAACGCCGCTCAGGCCAGCTGTAGCGGCAGGCTGCGCAGCCGCTTGCCGGTCGCCGCGCGGATCGCGTTCGCAACCGCGGGAATGACCGGCGGCAAGGTCGGCTCGCCCAGCCCGGTTGGCGGATAGTCGTTCTTCACCCAGCTGATGGCGATCTCGGCGGGCTTGGCATCCATCCGCAGCAGCGGGAAATCGCTGAACGTCACCGTCTGCACCGCGCCGGCTTCCTGCACGATGGGCTGCCAGACCAGCGCCTGCGCCAGCCCGTCGATCGCCGCGCCTTGTGCCTGATGCTCGGCATTGAGCGGGTTGATGATCTGCGAGCCGATGTCGCCCGCGATCCACACCTTGTCGACCTTGACCGCGCCATCGGCCACCGTCACGTCGACCACTTCGGCAAAGTAGCCGCGGTGGCTGAAGTAGAAGCCGAAGCCGCGGCCCTTGCCCGGCACTGCGGATGGCTTGCCTGTCCAGCCCGCGAAAGCCACCACGCGCTCGATCACCGCGCGCGCACGGGCCGTGCTGAACACGATGTTCGGGCGTTCTGTCGGCAGATCGCGCGGCGCACCCAAGGTGCGCAGCATCAGCGCGGGAAGGTCGGTTCCGGCCGCCTCGGCCACTTCGTCCATGAAGCTCTGGTAGACGAATGCCATCGCGTTCGAGGTCGGCGCGCGCAGCCAGCCGGTGGTGAGGTTGGTCGTCAGGAATGACTGCACCAGATGCGTATCGGGCACGACCGAGGCCGGAAACTCGGATGCCGGCATGTCCGCCGCGCGGATCGGCTTGCCGTTCGCGCCGAAGGTCACGAAGTGGTCCTTGAACGCCGTCAGCGCGCCGCTGGCATCGAGCCCTGCGGTGAAACGGTGCCAGCCGCCGGGGCGGTAGTAGTCGTTGCGCAGATCGTCGGTCCGGTCGAACAGCAGCTTGACCGGACGACCCGGCACGGCCTTCGCGACCTGCGCGACCATGACCATGTAATCGTTCATCAGCCGCCGGCCGAAACCGCCGCCGATGCGGGTCATGTGGATGGTGATCGCGTCGGGCGCGATGCCCATCATCGCCGCCACATCTTTGCGGCCATTGCCGGGGTTCTGGGTCGGCGCCCAGAACTCCGCCGTGCCGTCCGCATGCCACAGCGCGGTGCAGTTCTGCGGCTCGAGCGTGGCGTGGGCTAGGAAGGGATAGCTGTAATCGCCGGTGACCACCTTGGCGGCCTTGGCGAGGGCCGCATCGGCATCGCCCGCCTTGAACAGCGTGGCGTCGGGCGCCTTGGCCAGCGCCTCGGCGGCCTGCCTGGCATATAGCTCGGTCGAGAAGCCCTGCTGCGCGGCGATATCCCACTGCACCACCAGCTTGTCGCGCAGCTTCTGCACGGCCCACCACGAGGTGCCGACGATCGCCACCGCATCCTGCTTGCCTGCCGGGCACTGGCCGCTGCTGATCGGAACCACGGCCACGACCTCGCGCGCTGCCTTCACCGCCGAAGCGTCATGGCTCACCAGCGTTCCGCCAATCGCCGGGCACTTGACGATGGCTGCATGGAGCAGCCCCGGTAGCCGCGTATCGATGCCGAACAAGGGCTCCCCGCGCACGATCTTCGGCGTATCGACACCCTTCCTCGGGGTGCCGATGATGTGGAAATCATCCGGCTTCTTGAGCGCCACCTTGGCAAGATCCGGCGCTGGCTGCGCTGCCGCCGCCTTGGCGAGCGAGGCATATGTCGCACTGCGCCCGCTCGCCGCGTGAATAACCCGCCCGGCGGAAGTCTTGAGGCTTGCCGCGTCCACGCTCCATTGCGCCGCAGCTGCCCCCACCAGCATCGCCCGCGCAGCCGCGCCGGCCTGCCGCGCCGGCAGCCAGTTCATCGGCGTCGCGGTGCTGCCACCGGCCACTTGCGGGCCATAGGCCTTCTCGTTGGCGTCGGTCTGCTCGATCTTCACCTGTTCCCAGGCCACGTCGAGCTCATCCGCCAGCAGCATCGGCAGCATGGTCTTGATGCCCTGCCCGATCTCGGGGTTTTTCGCCCCGATGATCACGCTGTTGTCCGGCAGGATGCGGATGAACGCGTTGAGCACGGTCGCATCCGGCACGCCGGGGCCCGCCGCCAGCGCGAGCTTCGCCTCGAAAGTCAGCGCAGCCCCGCCTGCCAGCGAAGCGGCAATGAACGAGCGGCGGCTCAGTGCCACCTTGCCGGTGATCGCACTCATGCCTTGGTCTCCAGTCCGGCGGCCTCGCGGATGGCCCGCTCGATCCGCACATATGTCGCGCAGCGGCAGATATTGCCGTTCATGCCCAGCAGGATGTCTTCCGCGCTCGGCTTGGGGTTCGTGGTGAGCAGCGCAGTCGCCGACATGATCTGCCCGGCCTGGCAATAGCCGCACTGCGGAACATCGATGCGGGTCCAGGCATCGACCACTTTCTGCCCCGCCGGCAGCGCGGTCACGCCCTCGATCGTGGTGATCTGCTTGCCGGCGGCTTCTGCAATCGATGTCTGGCACGAGCGGACCGCCTGACCATCGAGCAGCACCGTGCAGGCCCCGCACAGGCCCGCACCGCAGCCGAACTTGGTGCCGGGCATATCGAGATCCTCACGAAGGACCCACAACAGAGGCTTGTCGGCATCGGCATCCACCGCCCGCTTGCGGCGATTGACTGTCAGCACCACGGACATGGGAAAACTCCGTTTCTGCGAGTGTCCCGCGAAAGAGGACCCAACCTGTTGGAAATCTGAACAGTCTTCAAGGATCGCGTCAAGCACCGAAGACCAGCGGCGCGGCTTCCCCAGGACCGGGACAGTGGACGGGCGGCGCCGTCGTGACCCTAGCCAATCACCCACCGCAGGGAAATCGAGCGGTATCGAGCGTGCTCCCGCGCAGATTTTTTGTGTTCGCGGTGAGCCGTTTTGCCGCTCGGCGTCGCCTTTGTCTTGTGAGTGAACAATTCGGGGGGAGAGGGCGATGCGCCATGCTGTCGGGTTTATGGGTGCAATGGCAATGGCGGCGACGGCAGCGACCGCAGCCCCGCCTGCTCGGCAACTCATCACCGTCGAGCCGGGTGGATCAACGACGGTGGCGGGGCTGAAGCTGGACGCCGCCGAGACCAGCATCGCCTTGGTCAGCCTCTCGAGTGAATTCGCGGCGGTCGCCGTGATCTCCGGGCGGATCGCATCGGACAAGCAGGCCGCGCGCGCAGGTGAGGCGCTGGTTGCGCCGCTCGATGGCGGCCGGATCCGCCGGTTCGGCTTCGATGCGCGCCGCCTCGCTGCGACAATGCCGGCCGAATGGGCCGCCACGACTGCCGCGCCGCTGCAGGCCATTGCCAGGCGGCAGCAGCGCCAGCGCTTCTGGGGGCGGATCGAGCCGGTCAGCATCAATGTCGGCGCCCCCGCCGCGCCGGAGCTGGAAGGCGTCCGGCAAAGCTATCTCGCCAATCCCACGGTCGCCGAACTCCGGCGGGCGGCGGCAAAGGACCCCGTCAAGCTGGCCAGCCTAACCGCCGCACGCTTTGCTGCCGCGCTGGCTGCGGGTGACGCGGCGACGCTCGCTGACCTCATCGACCCCAAGCCGTTTACCGATACCGGCGCAGACACCGCCGCATGGCAGGCGGCGCGCGCAGCCTTTGCGGGCAAGCTGGCGGCGGATGCAGCGCTGCAAGGCGCGATGGCATCGGCGCCGACATCGGTCGCTGACGACCAGACAGCCTTCGAAGCTGGCGGCTATCGCATCCGCGTGACCCCGCGCGATCGCGCGATGTTCGTGACGGCCGTGGAGGCGGTGCGATGAGGTCTCGCCACCACATCCTCCCCCGGAAGAACGGCTGCAAGGTCCAGTATCAGGTGCAAGGAGCCGCCGCATGACAAGGATCGCCAATTGCCTTGCGCTGGCCTTGCTGGCCGCGATGGCCCGGAGCGCACATGCCGAGGAACACGGCTTTGCCGCGAGCGATCTTGAGGCGGCCGCGCGCGCTAGCGACCCGGCAACCGCCGAGATTGCGAGCGAGACCGAGGCGCTGCGCCGCGCCATCGCCCTGAACACCGCCGCAGCGCTTGGCCAGCGCGGACGTGGCGAACGGCAATTGCTGGCGGATGCGCTCGGTACGGGCGACGGTGGCGGCGACCTTCGCGCCCGGTGGTTTGCCGGCGGAGCCATCGTGCAGACGATCACCGGCGGCGAGGCGCTGCTCTATCACCCTCTGGCACGCGGCTGGCTTGCGCTGGCGTGGCGCAAGGATGGGGACGGCTGGCGGATTGTCGCAGCAGAGGTCCGCGCCGCAGCGGCGGGCGGTTGGACCGGGAGCGAAAAGCCCTATCGGCAGGCGCTGGCGCAGGACTATGCCGCAACCCGGCGCGTGGTGCCGACCGCCGAAGGCGGGCTGGCCGGTGAGGCGGCGGATCGCTGGCTGGTCGGTCTGGCGGCCTGGCTGCGGCAACCCGGCGCGCAGACCGCGACCGACAGCGCGCGGCAGCGTATCATTGCCGGCACTACCGCCCGCTTCGGCAGCCCGACACTCGACCTGCTGCCAGCGAGGGTACGTGCGACCTTCTGGCCAACCGGCGCCATCGGACGCGCGGATGGCGGCGCGACGGTATTCTTCGGATCGGCTCTGCAACCGCAGATCATCGTCACCGCTGATTTCGCGAAGGGCCTGCGGCCTGCGCTGCAGAAACTGTCCATCATCAACCTCGATCATGCGGAGTTGGACCAATGAGACCCTCGATTGTGGCTCGTAGTTGTGCCTGCGTCGCCGTTGCGGCGCTGGTGATGGAACCGCTGCCGCTTGTTGGCCAATCGTTGCCGCAGGGACAGGACTATCCCACCGCGCCGTCCCCCAACCGCTCCCCCTCGCCGCGCCCGCGTCAGCCTGCCGGGAACGCCGCCCCGCCTTCGGGCGGAGCGACGATCTCGATCGATGGATCGGGAACGAATGCCGCCACCCCTGCCCCCGCTGCGCCGCGGCCAGTTGAACTGCCCAACATCGAGGTCCAGCTCGCCAATGGCTGGATCACGCAGCAGCAATACGACACGATCTTCGCTCAGGGGCGCGCGGAGAATGATCGGCTGGTCCGGCTGACGACAGACAATATTCGCGATGCGATCCGCACGCAGCGGCAGCTGAGCGATAGCCTGCTGGAATCCATCGGCAATCTGGTCGGCGAAGGAACGCCCGATGTCTCCAGCTTGCAACAGGCCCTGCGCGAAGCCGGCTATGAGGTACCGCCGGGAACATTCGTCGATGACCCCCGGCGTTCAGCCGAAGCGCTGATGAACCTGCTCGATCAGGCCGTCCGAACGGAGCAGAATGCCGGCAATGTCGTGCGGCCGATCATGCAGGAACAGAGCCGCATGGTCGATCGGCTTCTCGCGGCCAACATCGCCGCCCTTCGCGAAACCGGCCAGATCCCGCCAGAGATGCTGCGGGAGTATGACCGCCTTTCCGCCAACGTGCACGATCGCGCTATCGCACGGATCGACCGGCTGCTTTATGAGCATGACCGGCAGGTTGATCGCGTCGCCCGTCTGCTGAACGAACGACGTGACGTGTTGGTCACGCAAGTCGCCAGCGGGCTTGAGGCAGTCCGTAATCGCTATGGCAGCGATCCGCGCAACTGGCCGCAGGTCGCGCCCGGTGCCGCGCCACCGCCTGGCTTCACCTATGGCGGGATCCTGGCGACCGCCATGGGCTTGCCGGGTTCGGCGCCGCAGCCCCCTGCACCGCCGCCTCCACCGCCCAATCCGCGCGGCCTGCCGCCGCTCGGCGAGCGCACCGGCAGGCCGGTGCCGGGCACCGACGCCAACGACACGCCCTCGCCCAACCCGGAGCCGATATCCAACACGCCGCGACGGCCCGTGCAGCGCGGGACGATCCCCCCGGCGGACCCGTATGAAGGGCTGCGCGTGCCGCAGCAACGGCCCACCCCTCCGCAGCCAAGACCGACACCGCCGCCGCGCGTGCCCGATCCGGTCGTGCTGACCGAAGTGCGCCGCACGCCGCCCCCATCACCTGTCGTCCTGAACGAAGTCCGCAGAGACCCCGTTGCAGATGAACTGGGGCACGATACACACGCGCCGTCGAGCAGTTCGCGCGGTTCCGGAAACGGGAGTGGCGACATGATCGAAGCTGTCATGGCGCGCATCCCGCGCAACCGCGATGGCTCGATCGACTGGGCACGGGTGCCGCTCGCGATCCGCGCGCAGATCATCCTTTATCAGTCGCGGCGTACAACGGGCAGCGGGGCGTCGGGCGGCTTCGGCGAAGGCGGTGCGAGCTCGGACGACCCCCAGATCGCCGAGCTGGCCCGCGGTCTCGACGAGCAAATCAGGCTGCAGACCGCCGCTGCCCGCCAGTGGTCGCAAGATGCCGAATGGCGGCGACTTGTCGAGGCGCGCTTCGACGACGGTGCCTGGGGCGCCTTTGCACGGGGCGGCGGGCTGACCGTGCTCGAGCTTGAGCCGATCTACCGCGATTACGACCCCCTGCGTTCGGTGCCGCCGGCCCGCTCGCTATCATCGGCAGGCATGTCGCTGTCGTCGGCAGGCACATCGCTGTCGTCGGCTGGAACATCGCTCTCGGCTGTCCCCTGGTCACTGTCATCGGCGGGGCTCGACTACCGCGATCCGGCCGTCGAATCGCTTAATCAGGTGCTCTATGGCGTCGGCCAGTACCGGCGCAGCCCCTTTGCGAGCGGCGGCAGCGATATCGACACCGCACGCGCCGCGCAGATGGCGTACAATGCCGGCAGCTTCGACGTGCGGTACAACCGCGAGGGGCGCGAGAACTTCGCAAGTGGGGGCAGGCTCGTCGGCTCATTGTTCGGCTATGAGGAATCGTGGCTGCGCCTGCTCACGGCCAATGGCGCCGGCGGTATCGACACCATACTCGCCCAGCCGTTCAACGTTGTGCTGACATGGGGCGCGAAATCGTACGACCTCGACCTGCACATGACCGGCCCGCTGGGTCCGGATACGTCCAACCGGTTCCACATTTATTATGAGGCGCAAGGCAATCTGGCCGACCAGCCGTTCGCCCAGCTCATCAAGGACTGCATCTGCGCTTCAGGCTCGGAAGTCATCCTGACCTCCGCGCTCAACCGGGGCGGTGTCTACCGCGTGTCGGTCTTCAACTACGGAGACCCGTCAGCGACGTCTTCCAACCTCTCGGCCATGTCCAACGCGCGCATCGAGATCGTGCGTGGCGGCACAGCGCAGACGGTCGGCAATGGCACGACCATCATCGGTGGCCGCACGATCGTGTCCGTGGATGTGCCCAATTTCGGCGCCGGCAACACCTGGGTCGCCGCCGAGCTCAATCCCGCGAACGGCCGCATCACCAGGCCGGGAATCATCAAGCAATCGCCCGGTTCGGCCGGGGTCGAGTGAGAGGGGACCCTCCATGCGCATCATTCTCGGGCTCTTGGCCGTTCTCACCGCTTTCCCGGCGTTCGCCCAAACTGCACCGCCGCCAGCCGCACCACCGACAGGCGCTCCGCAGGGCAATATCGAGGAGCGCGCGCGCCGCCAGTTGAGTACCCCCAGCGAACGCGACCGGCAGGACTCGCTGATGACCGGCGACACCGACATCCTGCTGCTGCGGCGCACGCCCCTGTTCACGCTCACTGCCTCGGGCGATGTGACCTATACGTCCAACGCCGCACTATCGCCCACCGATGTTCGGGCGGACGGCATCGGGCAGGCCTCGCTCGGTCTGATGATGGGAACGCGCATCGGCGGCAAGGTCGATCTCTTCGCCAGCGCGGCCCTCGTCGGCGTGCGGTATTTCGACACGCCCGCTCTGAATTACAACGCCTTCTCGGGAGCGGTTGGCGCGCGCGCCAGTTTCGGCAGGTTGAGCGTGAGCGCAACGTATCAGCCGTCGATGGTGTGGAGCGGCGATTTCGGGCGCCGCCAGCTGACCTCGCACCGATTTCGCTTTGGCGCCGCCCTGCCCTTCCGGATCCAGAGCCTGACGGTGGAGCCGGAACTGCACGGCGAGCGGGCGATCACGGCACCGGGCTTCTACAGCGCCTGGAGTGCAGGCGGATCGCTCACGGTCAGCCGACGTGTCGGCCGACGGGCACCCGTCTTCCTCTATGCACAGATCGGCTATGATCGGCGCAGCTTCGATGACTATTTCGCCGCATTTGTCGGCACGCGGCGGCTCGACGACAGCCTTTCGGCAGGCGCGGGCGTGGTGTGGCGGCCAGGCAGCTGGGGCGAACTGCGGGCAGCGTACAATTTCGGGCGCAACTGGTCGACCAGTGACGTCAACGGTTTCACCGCGCATTCCGGCACGCTCGGCCTGACGGCGACGCTGCGCTTCTGATCGGCGTAATGCCGGTCTTTTGAACTTGTCCGCTGATCGATTAGGCTATCCTCCATGTCGCTGGATGCGCGTTCCCTGAAGATCGTCGAGGAGGCGCTGGCCCTTGAGGGAGCAGAGCGCGCCGCGTTCATCGCGGACTCCTGCGCGGCGGATGCCGCGCTGGCGGCACGCGTGCAGGCGCTACTGGCCCGCGACGACGAGGATTCGCGGCTGTTCCAGACCGAAAGCTTCCTGCGCCCGCTGACCATTGTCGAGGATCTTCCCGGCAGGTTCGGCCCCTATCGCGTCGTCGGCGAAATCGCGCGTGGCGGCATGGGCGCGGTGGTCAAGGCGGAGCGCGACGACGGCGTGTTTGCGGCGACGGTTGCCATCAAGCTGATCCGCGCGGACCTCGGCAACGACCGGGCCCGGCGGCGGTTCGAGCAGGAGCGGCGCATTCTGGCGCAATTGCGCCACCCGGGCATTGTCCGCATCGTCGATGGGGGTGCGGCGGACGGGCGGCCGTGGCTGGCCATGGATTTCATCGACGGCCGCCCGATCACCGAAGCGCTGGCCGATGCGCCGATCGCCGCGCGGCTGCTGGCGTTCGAGCAGGTGTGCGAGGCGGTCGCCTTTGCGCACCGCAATCTGGTGATCCATGCCGATATCAAGCCCTCCAACGTGCTCGTCGATGCCGGGGGGCAGGTGCAGTTGCTTGATTTCGGCATCGCCCGGCTGATTGCGGATCTCGACGCAGCAGAGGCAGGCGATCCCTATCCGCTCACCAAGGGCTATGCCGCGCCGGAGCGTGCGGTGGGCGTGGCGCCGACGATCGCCAGCGACGTCTTCTCGCTCGGCGTATTGCTGCTCGGATTGCTCGGCAAGGACGTGCCGCGTGATGGCGCGGCCTATGTACCCGGATCGCGCCTTCCGGTCGGCCAGCTCGAAGGCGACCTGAAGGCGATTGCCGCATGTGCGCTGGCGGAGCAGCCCGGGGATCGCTACCCCGATGTGCCGGGCCTGCTCGCCGACCTGCGCCGGCACCGCGCGTGGCTGCCGCTGGCGGCGCGCGCGGCCGAAGGGCACCGTTATAGTGCCGGCCGCTTCATCTGGCGGCATCGCAAGGGACTGGCACTGACGGCAGCGGCCATGATCGGGCTGGCCGGGGCGACCGTGATCAGCACCACCCAATATCTGCGCGCTGAAGCCGCCCGCGCCGAAGCCGATCACCGCTTTGCCGAACTGCGCCGGCTGGCGGACTTCATGCTGGTCGAATTGAACGACCGCCTCGCCGACTCGCCCGGCACGGTCCCTGCGCGGGCGCGGTTGGCGGCGGTTGCGGGCGGCTATCTCGATCGGCTCCGGCAGGTTCCCCATGCATCGGCCGACCTGCGGCTCGATACCGCGCGGGGGTATCGCCGGCTGGCATCGATCGAGGGCCTTTCAGGCACTGCCAGCCTGGGGCGGCCCGATCAGGCGCGCGCTGCTCTCCTGCAAGCCGATGCCCTGCTGAAGACCCTTCCAGACGAACCCGAGGTCTCCGAAGAGCGCGGCTGGGTCGCTTTGGGGTTCTGGACCCTGATGGCCGATGCACCGCCATCCCCCGCCAAGCTGGCCGAAGGATGCGCGCTGTTTGACCGCGTACACCGCGAATACCCGGCGCGCGAGAGCGCGACGCTCGGCGTGCTGACATGCCGGAAAAGCGAAGCCTATGACCTGATCTGGGGAGCGGACCGGCCATCATCGGCCATTCCGATCCTGCGGTCGGCGTTGGCCGATCTGCATGCGACTCCCTGGAGCCCGGCCTATCGGCGCGATGCGGCGTTGCTGGAGGTCAACCTGCTCGGGCGGCTGGGTGACGCGATCTACTTTGCGGGCGACAAGCCGGGGGCGCTTGCCCCGTATCAGGCGCAGGAATCGCTGGTGCGGCGCTGGCTGTCACGCGCCATGTCGCCCGTCTGGATCGACAAGCTGGGGGAAGCCACCTTCAACATTGCCGGCACTCTGGGCGAACTGCCCGGCCGCACCGCCGAAAGCCTGAAGGTTGCGGACGAAGGCATTGCCGCCGTTCGTGGAGTGCTGGCCTTTGGCACCGATGCCAATCTGGAAAAGCGCCTGGTGATCCTGCTGGGCCAGAAGAGCCTCGCGCTGGCCGAACTGGGCGACAGGCAGGCCGCGGCAGACGTCTCGGGCGAGAGCATCGAGATCCGGCGGCGGCGGCTTGCTGCAGCCCCCGGCGATCCGCAGCGACGCCGCGATCTGGCAGTGGCGCTGATCAACCATGCCGGCATTCTGGCAACAGCGGGCAAGCGCGATACCGCATGCGCGCTGGCGCACGAGGACGTCGCGCTATGGACGGCGATGGAGCGCGACCACCAACTAGGCGCGCGTGACCGGAGCAACGACCTGCCGAACGCCCGCAAGGCCGTTGCCGATTACTGCGGCTGATCGGGCTTCAGCGCATCGAGCAGCCACAGGCGCGCAGCCTGCCATCGCCGCTTGACCGTCGCCGGTGACTGATCGAGGACCACCGCGATCTGATCGACCGGGAGGCCGACAAAGAAGCGCAGTTCGACGATCCTCACCAGTTCGGGAGCAGCGCTCTCAAGCCGGATCAGCGCGGCATCGAGCGCTTCAATCTCGACATCCTGGGCCAGCGGCGTCTCGAGGAAGACATCCGGCGCCTGGCGCTTTGCTCGCCGCCGGCTGCGCACCGCATCGAGCATGGCCTGCCGCATGATGCGCGCGCTGGTTGCGAAGAAATGCTGGCGATCGTTCCAGCTCATCCGTTCAAGCCGCACGATCCTGATCGCCGCTTCATTGACCAGTTCGGTTGGCTGCAACGTCAAAAAAGGCGCCTCACGCCGCAGCATCCGGGCCGCCGCGGCGCGCAATTCATCATACAACGCCGTGAGCGTCGCATCCCGGTCGAGCACATCATTCCCCTGACGAGGTTTGCCGATTGGTCGACCCTACCGCGACTTCGGGGTGGGGGAAACGGGATTTGCGGCGCGCTGGTGTGCGTTGCCCCCGAATAGCCCGGCTCGGATCACGTGCCTGCCTGATCATGCGAAGGTGTGGGTGCCCAGCCCGACGGACGATTCAACCTGGCAGGCGGCGCGGGACCGAGCGGCTGCGCATAGCGGTGAGCGGTATCTGATCGCAGTGCAACTGGTGCAGCATTCGCACGCGGCGTGAGGCGAGCTTGATCTGTGCCGAGAGTGTCCCAACTCTCGCGCCCTTTGCATATTCAGCGCCAATCCAGATCGGACACCGCACAGGCCGCCATGATGAATGCTGCAGAACCGTAGAACTGGGTATCCGTTGCAAGGACATTGTCCGGACGGTCGCCAACTTGCTGCACCCAACCGACCTTGCCCTCGCGCGACATGGCTCCATGCAGTGCCAACCAGCCGGACCGGATAACCGGCTCATAGTCCTTTCGCGCAAGCAGGCCCGCTTTGACACCATATGCCATGCCGTAGACAATGAATCCCGTCCCGCTTGATTCAGGCGGAGAAACCGCAGCATTCGCCAATAGCGAAGGAGACCAGAACCCATCAGGGCGCTGAAGCTGCTTGAGGCGGGCTGCCATGCTCCGCAGAAGCTCTTCGTAGTATGGTCGGCGGGGATCGTTGGCAGGAAGTGCTTGAAGTATCCGTGCAACGCCTGCGAACACCCACCCATTGCCGCGGGCCCAGAGTATCTTTTCTCCGGCAGAGTCGCGGAGCTCAAGGAACCTGCTGTCACGAAAATAAAGGCTTTCCGCAGGGTCCAACAGAAATGCAGTCGTGGCCTTGAACTCACGATCAGCAAAGTTGGCATAGCGAGGATCGCCGGTGGCGCTGGTCAGCTCGAAATAGGTTGGCGGGGCCATGAACAACGCGTCCGCCCAGGACCATCGGTCGTCGGGATCGGGATCAGCGGGGTTTTCGCTCATCGCAAGCCCCGCCGGAGAAGGATGGCGAACAACAAAGTCGAGACCGGCGGCAACTCCGGCCAGAGCTTCACGACCGCCGCCATTCCGAGCAGCCCAAATGAACGGGGAGCCCACCAGGTGGTCATCCGCGTGGAACGGGCGATCCCCCAGCCGCCAACCGGTGGAACGACCGAGATCGAGCACAGCGTCGCGGTAGCGTCTCTTGCGGCTGCGATCGGCAAGCTTTGTCAGCGCGACGTAGAACGTGGCCTGCTGCCACCCGCGGATATCGCGCGTGTCGCGCGCTACCTTGCGAATCTGGGACGTGTCAGTCAGATGGGACAACTGCCAGTCCGCCGCCTTCTCTGCCAGAGCAAGGACGGCCGCGCGCTGCAAGGGCGGTTCCGCGTGAGCCGAGCTTACAATCATCACAAGCGCTGCAATCCAGCTCAAAGAGCGCATTCAGGCCCCCTGCCAACGGGAAACATGCTGTGCGATCTGTAACACACAGAGTTCTGCCGCAACGATTGGTTATGATGGAATCTACTGCAGCATTCTTGATTGACCATAAAAAAACGCCGCCCCCGTTCGGGAGCGGCGCTCTTTCTTGCGCTGAGAGCTGCGAGGCTTACTTCGTCGCGCTGGTCAGGTAGGCGATCACGTCCGCGCGGTCCTGGCCCTTGGCGAGGCCGGCGAAGGCCATCTTCGTGCCGGGGACGACGCGGGCCGGCTTTTCCAGATACTGGTAAAGCTTCTCGGGCGTCCAGGTGATGCCGCTTTCCTTGTTCGCGCTCGAATAAGAGAAGCCGGCGATCTCACCCGCCTTGCGGCCGATGATGCCGTGCAGCGAGGGCCCGATGCGATTCACGCCCGGATCAATCACGTGGCAGGTCTTGCACTGGGTGAAGACCTTCTCGCCTGCGGTTGCATCGCCCTTCATATCGGCGAACTTGGTGCCGTCGAGGGTGTCGGTCGCGTCGGCGGCAACCTTGGTAGCAGCAGCAGGTGCCGCAGCATCAGCAGCCGGTGCGGCCGCAGCAGGAGCTTCGGCGGGCGCCGCAGCTTCTTCCTTCTTGCCGCCGCAAGCCGCCAGGGCGGCAGACAGGGCGATCAGACCGAGGTATCCTCTCAAATTGCTCATGGCCACTCCTCTACGAAACTGGGACAGTTCAAAACTGCCGAACGATTATGACGAAATATCCGGACCGGCAACCGACAAACACGACTTGGCGGCCATGGACAGGCTTCCTTACGCACTTTTAATCTTCACCCGGATCAGCGCCCGGGCAATTGTCCTCAAGGGCATGTCGCGCGGGGCCGTCTGATCTGCCATCGCGCCGCAGTTTTGCGCGGTGCCCAGCACCCTTTGACAGCAGCGCCGGAGCGACCGTAAAGGCGGATGGGATGAGGGTATGGCCGTTCTCGGTACTGGTTGATACGCGCAGCGCAGCGGCGCGCGAAAAGCCCTTGGGCGAGCTGGCGCTTATTCTCCTGCTCAGCGCGCTGGCCGCCCTGCCCGCGATTGCAGCGCCGGTGCTGCCGCTGATCGACCTGGGCGGACACATCGCGCGCTATGCGGTGCAGCTCGATGCCGGTCGATCCGAAGTGCTCCGCAATTGGTACAGCTTCGAATGGGGGCTGCTGCCAAACCTCGGCGTCGATCTGCTGGTGCAGCTGCTCGCGCCGGTCATGGGGCTGGAGCCGGCGGTGCACCTCATCGTCGGGTCGATCCCGCCGCTGACGGTTTCGGGTATGCTGCTGCTTTCGCGCGCAGCGCACGGGCGGATCGGGGTGACTGCGCTCTACGCGCTGCCGCTCGCGATCTCGCTGCCCTATCTCTACGGTTTCGCCAATTTCGCACTGTCGATCGCGCTGGCCTTCCACGCCATGGCGCTGTGGATCGCGCTGGAGCGGCGGCCGGTGCTGCGCACGGCGCTGTTCGTGCCGATCGGGTCCCTGCTGTGGCTATGCCATCTCGTCGGCTGGGCGGTGTTCAGCCTGGTGGCGGGGATGACCGCACTGGTGGCGAACTGGCGCAGTGGTCCGGGAGGCGGCAGGGGTTTCGCAACCACGATAATCGCGACGGGCCTGATGACCGCGCCGCTGCTTCTCGGCCCGATCATCGGCGTGCTGACGCAGCGGCCGGCCAAGGAAGCCATCGCACTGCTGGCCAACAATGATGCGCCGCGCAAGATCGTCTGGCTGATCATGGCGATGGCGGATCGCTGGCTGGGATGGGATGCAGCCTGCGCGGGGGTGATTGCGCTGGTGCTCTATATCAGCCTGCGCACGCGCGGCTTTGTGGTGAACTGGGGGCTGATGGCCTCGGCGCTCGCGCTGCTGGGGCTCTATCTGCTGATGCCCGATACGATCATGGGATCGCGCTTTGCCGACATGCGGCTGGGCCCGGTCATCCTTGCGCTGCTGGTGCTGGCCAGCGCACCGGGCGAACACGTCGATCCGCGGCTGACGCGCTGGCTGCTGATCGGCGGCCTCGTATTCTCCGGGGCGCGGCTGGCCACCAACACCGCGAGCATGGCGCTGGCCGGCAACCAGTTTGCCGAGACGCTGACCGCGATCGAGGCGGCACCGCGCGGGGTGAACCTCGTCTCGCTCTATATCGACGAGTGCAAGGGCTGGAACACCGACCGGCGGCGGCACATCATGGGCTATGGCCTGGCGCGGCGGCACTTGTTCGACAATGGGCAGTGGCAGCTGCCGAGCGGACAGCTGATCAGCATCCACAACCCGCGCCTTGCCCCGTTCGACCGGGACCCTTCAACGATCACGTTCATGGAGCCCTGCGGCGATTCGCCCGCGCTGCCCGAAGTGGTCGCCGCGATCCCGCGCGCGGCGCGCTTCCTGTGGGTGATCCGGATCGATCCGGCGACGCGCCTGCCCGGCTGGGAACCGCTGCGCAAGACGGCGGACAGCGTGCTCTATCGCCGCTTGAAAACTCCACCAAATTGATTGACTATAACCATAACCTTCCAGAGCAGGATGCCCCGATGACCGACCTCAGCAAAGCCAAGCCCGAGACCCTTGCCCTCCATGCCGGCTGGCGCGCCGATCCGACGACCGGCTCGGTCGCGGTGCCGATCCATCAAACGACGTCTTACCAGTTCCATTCGACCGAGCACGCCGCGAACCTCTTCGCGCTCAAGGAACTGGGCAACATCTACACCCGGCTGATGAACCCGACGACCGATGTGCTGGAGCAGCGCATGGCTGCCATCGAAGGCGGCGTGGCGGCGCTGGCGGTCTCGTCCGGCCAGTCGGCGACGACGCTGGCGATCCTAAACCTGGCCAAGGCGGGCGACAATATCGTCGCTTCGACCAACCTTTACGGCGGAACCTGGAACCTGCTGGCGAACACGCTGCGCGATCTGGGCATCGAGACGCGGTTCGTCGATCCGGCGGACGTGGAAGGCTTCCGCCGCGCGACCGATGACAAGACGCGCGCCTACTATGCCGAATCGCTGCCCAATCCGAAGCTGGAAGTATTCCCCATCGCCGAAGTGGCGGCGATCGGGCGCGAATACGGCATTCCGCTGATCATGGACAACACCGCGGCGCCGCTGCTGATCAAGCCATTCGAACACGGCGCGGCGATTGTGGTCTATTCGGCGACCAAGTACATCGGCGGTCACGGCACCTCGATCGGCGGGTTGATCATCGATGGCGGCAACTTCGACTGGGAAGCCTTCCCCGAGCGCCAGCCGCACCTCAACACGCCGGACGCCAGCTATCACGGCGCGGTGTGGGCGCGCGACATCAAGCCGCTGGGGCCGATTGCCTACATCATCCGCGCGCGCGTGGTGCTGCTGCGCGATCTGGGCAACGCGCTCTCGCCGATGAGCGCGTTCCAGCTGATCCAGGGGCTGGAAACGATGCCGCTGCGCATCGAGCGGCACTGCGAGAACGCGGTGAAGGTGGCAGCGTTCCTTGCGGCGCATCCCAAGGTGGCTTCGGTGATCCATCCTTCGGTTGCGACAGGCCGGGCGGCGGACCTTGCCGCCAAGTACCTGACGCGCGGCCAGGGCGGGCTGGTCGGTTTCGAACTCAAGGACGGAGCCGAGGCGGGCAAGCGCTTCATCGATGCGTTGGGCCTGTTCTACCACGTGGCGAACATTGGCGATGCGCGCAGCCTTGCGATCCATCCGGCCTCGACCACGCATTCGCAGCTTTCCGTGGAAGAGCAGGCCGCGAGCGGCGTGACGCCGGGCTATGTGCGGCTTTCGATCGGGATCGAGCATATCGACGATATCCTCGCCGATCTGGGCGCGGCTCTGGACGCGGCGTAACTGTTTTCTCGCGGAACATCCCTTAACCCGCTCACCCTGAGCCTGTCGAAGGGTGCTGGCGCACCGGTCGCGTCAGATGCTTCGCCAAGCTCAGCATGAGCGGGTTTGGGGTTCGAAAGCGCGGCTTTGTGGTGGAGCTAGGCCCTAGTACCCCACCGCCATCCCGTCCTTGCGGTGGTCCGAACCGGCGCGGTAGGCGCCGGTTTTCGGATCGATCATGATGCCCTGATAACCGCCCATTTCCGAACCATCGTCGCGCATCACCTTGTGGCCGCGCGCGGCGAGATCGGTGCCGACGAGATCATAGAGGCCGCTTTCGAGGCGCAGCACGTTGGACTGCTGGCTGTGGTTGAAGCGGGCGGCGTCGCTGGCGCTCTGCACATTGGCCCCGAAGGCGAGCAGGTTGGCAAGGACCTGTGCCTGCCCCTGCGCCTGCTGGCCGCCCTGCATCACGCCGAAGGAATAGTAAGGCTTGCCGTCCTGGGTCACGAAGCCGGGGATGATCGTGTAGAACGGGCGCTTTCCCGGGGCCAAGGCATTGGGGCTGGCGGGATCGAGCGAGAAAGCATTGCCGCGGTTGCTCAGCGTGAAGCCGTAGCCGGGCACGGTGATGCCGGAGCCGAAGAAATCGTAGACCGAGTAGATCAGCGAGACGACGTTGCCGTCCTTGTCCGCCGTCGTGATATAGGCGGTGCCGCCGAGCGCGGGCGCATCAGGGCCGATGGCGGCGGCCTTCTTCATGTCGATCCGGCTGCATTGCTGCGCGGCGTATTCCTTCGAAACGAGGCGGGCGACGGGGATCGCGGAATAGTCCGGATCGCCATTGAAGCGCCTGAGATCGTCGTAGGCGAGCTTCTTGGCCTCGATCATCAGGTGCCAGTAATCGGCGGAGCGCGGGCCGAGTTTGGCGGGATCGAGCCCGAGTTTGGCCGGGCAGATTTCGAACATGTTCATGATCTGGAGCACGGCGAAACCCTGCGTGCTCGGCGGCATTTCGTGGATCGTGTAGCCCAGATACGTTGTGCTGATCGGTTCGACCCAGCGAGCGTGGATCGTATCGAAGTCCTTCAATGCAAAACCGCCGCCAAGGCTTTGGGATTTTGCGACAATCGCTTCGGCAATCGGCCCCTTGTAGAAGGCATCGCGCCCGCCGCTGGCGATGAGGCGGAAGGCCTTGGCGAGATCGGGATTGCGGAAGATATCTCCCCAACCGAGCGACTTGCCGCCGGGCATGTAGGTCTTGGCCGAGTCCGGATCCTTCGCCAGCAGCTTCGCGCTGACTTGCCATTCGCCGCCGATCCGTTCGGTGAGCGGGAAGCCTTGTTCGGCGATGCGGATCGCGGGCTGGAGCGCTTGCGCCATGCCGAGCTTGCCGTAGCGCGCCAGCAGAACAGACCACCCATCGACCGCACCGGGGACAAGCGCGGTGTGGATGCCTTCCTCCGGCATCGCCGCGCCGAACAGCTTGCGGTAGCGTTCAAGGCTGGCACCGCTGGGCGCACGGCCTGCGGCGTCGAGCGCGACGAGGCGCTTTTCCTTGGCGACCCACGCGATCACGAACATGTCGCCGCCGATGCCGGTCGCTTCGGGCTCCACCACGTTGATTGCGGCGGCTGTGGCAATCGCGGCATCGAAGGCATTGCCGCCGGCGTGCAGCACTTCAAGCCCGGCTTCGGCGGCAAGCGGCTGGCTGGTGGCGACCATGCCGTTCATCGCCATGACTTCGGAGCGGCTTTGCGGGGTCCAGCCCCCTGCCCTGTCGCCGCGAACGGCGTCGAACGGCACAGGATCGGCAGCGAGAGCTGGTGCAGCGAGGACGGCAAGTGCAGAGGCGGCAAGCAGGCGGCGCATCAGGCTTTCTTCCAATCGTGGGAGAGCAATTTCACGGTGACTTTGCCGGTGGCGACAGTGACGCCGTTTGCATCGAGCATCGGAAACTCGGCAAGATAGCCCGCGCTGCCCTTGCGTTCGAGATCAGCGAGGAGGCCTTCGAGCACGGGTTCATCGAGGCTGAATTCGGCAAAGACATCGCTGGCAGCCATCTTGTGAAAAGCGACCGCTATGTCCTTGATGATCGGGTAGAACCGCGCGGTATCGAGGATCGAGATGCCGGGGATCGCGGCGGTTGCCTCGGCCAGCACAGTGAAGGCGCCCATGTACATCACGCCGACGTGGTTTTCGTTCCCGGCGAGCGGCATGCGGTAGCGCGCGTGGCCTCGGCCCGTTTCCAGCAGTTCGAGGCCGGTGCGTTCGACGAATTCGACGCGGTAGGTCATTTGGGGGTCCTTATGCCTTGTACTTCACGTCGCCGCCCACGAGCGTTTGCTGGACGCGGATATCCTTGATCCTTTCGGGGTCCACGCTGGCAGGATCGCCGTCGAGGATTACCATGTCGGCCAGCTTGCCGGGGCTGAGGGTGCCCTTGAGGTCTTCCTCAAACGAGGCGTGCGCGCCGTTGGTGCTGAGGACCTTGAGGCCTTCCATCACGGTGATCTTCTGGCTGGCGCCCCAGATCTCCCCGTTCCAGCCCTTGCGCGTGACCATGCCCTGCAGCCCCATCAGCGGCGCGAACGGCCCCGGCGGGAAATCGGAGCCGGCGCAGACGGGGACGCCCGCGTCGACCATCATGCGGTAGGCCATCATGTGTTCCATCATCTCCGCGCCGTAGAAATGGAACTTGTCGGCATTGTAGTAGGCGTAGCTGGTGAACAGCGCCGGGACCGCGCCCAAGGCCTTGATCCGGCTGACAAGCTGCGGCGAGACATTCGTGCAGTGGGTGATCTTGGGGCGGCGGTCGGCAGGGCAGAGGAGCTTCATGCCGCGTTCGTAGGCGGTGAGCACCATGCCGATGGCGACATCGCCGTTGGCGTGGAAATTGGGCTGTATCCCTGCGCGCATCTGTTTTTCGACGAGGGCGTCGAGGCCCTCCTGCGTCTGCATGATATTGCCGTAATAAGCCGGCGTGCGGCCCGGATAGGGCGTGGCGCGCGACATCGTGCGTTCGGAGAAGGAGCCGTCGGAGAACTGCTCGGCCGTGGCGCCGAAGCGGATCCATTCATCGCCGAAGCCGGTGCGTACGCCATTGGCGATCATGGCATCGAGCATGGCGCCCGAGGTTTCGTACGTCACGCGGTGGAGCAGTTTGCCTTCGCGCCGGATCTGCTGGATCGCGGCGAAATCATCCGCAAGGCCGGTGCTCCCGCCGACAAGCCCCGGCGCGGTGTGGCACACGCTGGTGAGGCCGTAGCGGACGAATTCGGAACTGATCTTGGCCTGCCCGGCAATGGCGCGGGCGCGCAGCTGTTCGGGGGTGAGGTCGGGTTCCTTCGCGGCATCGCGCACGAAATTGAGTGCGGCATCGGTGAGGCGGCCGGTGAGATTGCCGTTTGCATCGCGGTCATAGGTGCCGCCGAAGGGATTGGGCGTATCGCGGGTGATCCCGGCGTTCTTCAGCGCAAAGCCGTTGACCACGCCGGTGTGGCCGCCGCGGTGGGTAACGATGACCGGGTGCGTGGTGGAGACCCGGTCAAGATCGGCCATGACGAGGGGGCGGCCGTCCTTGATCTTGGTATCATCATAGAACTCGCCGCGCACGAGGCGGCCCGGCGGGGTTTGCGCCGCGCGGTCGCGCAGCAGCGTGACGATGCGGTCGATGGTGAAAAACTCGACCTCGAAGGGATTGCCGACAAGCACATCGCCGAGGAGGCTTTCGCCCACCGCATGGAGATGCGCATCGTTGAAGCCGGGGACGATGGCCTGCCCGCCCAGATCGATCACTTCGGTGCGGGAGGTGGCAAGCGATTTGAGATCGGCCCAGGTGCCAACGCCGACGATGCGGCTGCCCGCGATGGCGATGGCATCGGCGGAAGGGATCGCGGGATCGAGCGTGTGGATCCGCGCACCCTTGTAGATGCGGATGGGCGCGGGATCGAGCACCGCGGCCATGGCGCGGGGCGAGATGCCGGCCAGCGTGAGCGCACCGCCGGAGCCGATGAAACCGCGCCGCGTGATTGCCAGTGATGCCATGGACTGCCCCCTGCCCCGATTGCTGGCGACATGGTGCGGGCTTGGCGCGGGGCTGGCAAGGGGCTTGAAAAGCGGGTGTCGGGATTCCTTACGGTTGACACAGTTGACACAGTCCAGAGCGAAAAATCCGATCCGGTTGCATCGAATGATTTCAGCGGCTTGGCGATTCAAAGAGCAAGGGCCTGCTCGTGCCATAAGGCGCGCGTTGTAGGAAAGCGGTTTGTGGCGCTATCCCGCCTTGGCGGTCTGCAATTGGCAGGTTAGACCAATGGCTTAAGCGAGGAACGAGCATGCGTTTAGGCTGGGACGAAATCAAACGGCGGGCCAAGGCGTTCAGCGAGGAGTGGAAGAACGCGCACTACGAGAAGGGTGAGACGCAGACCTTTTATAACGAGTTCTTCGAACTGTTCGGCATCAAGCGCAAGCAGGTGGCGATCTACGAACAGCGCGTAAAGCTCCTCTCCAACCGCCATGGGTTCATCGATCTGTTCTGGCCGGGCGTGCTGCTGGTTGAGCAGAAAAGCAGTCGGCTCGATCTTGGCAAAGCACAAGGGCAGGCTCTCGACTATGTGGAGGGCATCCACCCTACACTGCAACCGCGCTGGGTGCTGACCTGCGATTTCCAGAACTGGGTGCTGCTCGATCTGGAGAGCGGCAAGGAACAGCGCTTCCCCCTTGCCGACCTGCACAAGCACATTACCGCGTTCGATTTCATGCTGGGCCGCAAGGTGAACTTCGGCACGCAGGCGGGCGTGACGATCAAGGCGGCGGAGCTGATGGGCAAGCTCCACGATGCGCTGCACGAGGCGGGCTATCGCGGGCATGATCTGGAACAGCTGCTGGTGCGGCTGCTGTTTTGCCTGTTCGCCGACGATACCGGGATTTTCCAGCCGAAGGACATTTTCCTCCAGCTGATCGAGAACGACACGCGGCCCGATGGCAGCGATACCGGGCGGGTGCTGGGCGAACTGTTCGATGTGCTGGATACGCCCGAAGGCCAGCGGCAAAAGGGGCTGGCGGGCGAACTGGATGCGTTTCCTTATGTGAACGGGGCGCTGTTTCGGGGCCACCTGCGCACGCCGGTGTTCGATGCGAGAATGCGCGAGCATCTGATCGATGCGGCACGGCATGATTGGTCGGGCGTGAGCCCGGCGATCTTCGGCTCGCTGTTCCAATCGGTGATGGATGCCAAGGAACGCCGGGCCAAGGGCGCGCATTACACGACCGAGGCGAATATCCTGAAAGTGATCGGGCCGCTGTTTCTGGATGACCTCAAGGCGGAACTGGCGGCGATCATCGGGCGGAAGACGGGGCGCGAGCGGGCCTTGATGGAATTTCAGGCCAAGCTGACCCGGCTGACGTTTTTCGATCCAGCCTGCGGCTGCGGCAACTTTCTGGTGGTGGCCTACCGCGAAATCCGGCGGCTGGAACTGGAAGCGCTGCGCGCCCAATATGGCGATCAGCAGATCGACGCAGCGCTGATGTGCCGGGTTTCGGTCGATCAGTTCTATGGCATCGAATACGAGGAATTTCCGGCGCGCATCGCCGAAGTGGCGATGTGGATGATGGACCATATCGCCAACAACGAAATCAACGAGGCATTCCGGCTGAACTATGCGCGCATCCCGCTGAAGGATTCGGCCCATATCCTGCATGGCGATGCGCTGGAGGCGGAGTGGAACGACCTGCTGCCTGCGGCGAAGTGCAGCTACATCATGGGGAACCCACCGTTCGTGGGGCAGAGCTTCCAGTCCCCCGCGCAGCGCCTGCAGATGGCAAAGGTTATCGGCCATGCTTCGGGGCGCGCTGGCTCGCTGGACTATGTGGCGGCGTGGTTCATCAAGGCGGGGCAATATCTGAATGAGGCGGGCGCGCAGCCCCCTCCCCCAACCCCTCCCCACCGGGGAGGGGGGCAGGCAGTGCAGGCAGGCGAGGGGACGGGCAACCGGCGCATCCGGGTGGCGTTCGTTTCGACCAATTCGATCTGCCAGGGCGAACAGGTGGCGCAATTGTGGCCGATCCTGTTCGATCGGTTCGGGCTGGAAATTGCCTTTGCGCACCGCACGTTCAGCTGGGGCAGCGAAGCGCGCGGCAAGGCGCATGTGCATGTGGTGATCGTGGGGCTGGCGCACCGCGACCATGAGCCGGCGGAAAAGCGCCTGTTCAGCTATCCCGATATCAAGGGCGATCCGGTGGAGAGCCGCCATGCGGCGCTTACGGCCTATCTTTTCGACGCCAAGGGCGTGGCGAACCGGCATTTGGTGGTGCGGGACCGAACGACGCCTATCAGCGCAGAGAAGCAGATGCGCATGGGAAGCAAGATTGTCGATGGCGGGCATTTGATTTTCGACAATGTCGGCAAAACTGCCTTTCTCGCTGGCGAACCAAGGGCTGCTCGGTTCATGGTTCCTTTGGTTGGGTCGTATGAGTATATCAACAGCACAAGCCGTTGGATTCTATCTCTAAAAGGAGTCTCACCGGGTGACTATCGGGACATCCCGAGTGTGCTTGAGCGCGTGAAGGCAGTTCGGGAGTTCCGGTTGTCTAGCAGCAAGCAGGCCACTCGCAAGCTGGCTGACTATCCAACGGAGTTTGAGGTTACCACAATACCGGATGCCGACTTTCTGGTGTTCCCGGAAGTAAGTTCTGAACGGCGCGAATATGTCCCGATTGGATGGCTTCAGCCGCCGACGATACCTTCAAACCTCGTCCAAACCTTGCTGAATGCCGACCGATTTGACTTCGCAATCCTGACCAGCCGAATGAATATGGCTTGGCTCGCCCATATCGGCGGGCGGCTTGAGAGCCGGTTCCGCTACTCTATCGGCCTTGTCTACAACACCTTCCCATGGCCCGATGCCACCCCCGCGCAGCGGACGAAAGTGGAGGCGCTGGCGCAGGCGGTGCTGGATGCGCGGGCTGCGCATCCCACGTCCAGCCTTGCCGACCTCTATGATCCGGACACGATGCCCGCCGATTTGCGCCGCGCGCATGCCGCGCTCGATCTGGCGGTGGACCGGCTCTATCGATCCGCGCCGTTTGCTTCGGACCGGGACCGGGTGGAGCATCTGTTTGGCCGCTATGAGGCGCTGGTCAATCCGCTGGAGCGGCTGGGTGCGGCGAAGAATGCCCGGGTGGCGCGCAGGGCTGCTTCCCCCTCTCCCAACCCTCTCCCCTGAAGGGGAGAGGGCTTTTCACCGAAGGCTTGCGCGGCGATTGCGGTGTGCCATCAGGCAAGATGAAGGGATGCAAGGGCGATGGCCCTTGCCCGCCGGAGGCATCTTAACGCCCGCCCGGAAGCTTCTTCGTTCTGCCGCCTTACGCCTGATGCTCCAGCGCGCTGCGGGTGGCGCGGGTCCAGGTTTGGCTGCCGGTGAGGAAGGCGTACCAGCCGAGCGCGGCGCCGGCGTGGCGCAGGAGCTGGAAGCTGAAGGGCTCCAGCAGCGCGGCGACGAGTGCGGGGCCGAAGCGCAGGCCCTCGCGCCGGCCGGTCCAGCGCTTGTAGATGCCGAGCGACCAGAGGTGGAAGGTGAGATCGATCACGATCTTGGCCACCATCACGAGGAGGATCGGGAAGGCGAGAGTGAAGCGGCCCGTGGCGACGAGGAAGATGAGGATCGCGAAGGCGGCAAGGCCGTAGATCGGCTGCAGCGTATCGAGCGCTTTCACCGGCAGCATGCGCGTGCCGACGAGGCCGTAGCGGCGGTTGCCCACCATATCCCGGTTCCAGTACTGCGTCTGGAGGAAGCCGCCGAACCAGCGCTGGCGCTGCTTGAGGAAGCCGCGGATGGTGGCGGGCGCGTCGGTGCGGGCGAGCGCGCCGCCGACGACGCTGACCTGCCAGCCAAGGCCGTGATCGTTGGAATGGCGGTGGAGGCGGTGGATCAGCTCGTAATCCTCGACCATGCAATCGGGATCGAACCCGCCGACGGCCAGCACCGCCTCGCGCCGGAAGGCGGCGAAGGCGCCCGAGATCAGCAGCAGGCCGTTCAATTGCATCCATGCGTGGCGCGAGAGGAAATTGCGCACGTATTCGTAGGACTGGAACCATTCGAACAGGCGGCCCGAGAGCGACGGACCGCAGATCGGCTGGAGCACGCCGGTGGCGGCCACCAATGCGGGATCGCGCAGGAAGGCGGTGCGCATGGCGGCAATCGCGCCCGGCTCCAGCAGGGTATCGGCATCGACGGTGAGCACGACATCGGTGCGCGCGTGCTGCAGCGCCTGATTGAGCGCGCGGGCCTTGCCGCCATGGGGCAGGCGCAGCCATTGCAGGCGGGTCGCGCCGATCACCGTCTCGGCCATGCCGCCGATGCAGGGGGCGGCGAGGCCGTAAGTCTCGAGCATGACCGCCGGGGTTGCGTCGGTGGAGCCATCGTCCGCGATCAGGATCGCCTCGGGCGGCTGGGCCTGCGCGAGGAGGCGATTGATCGTGAGGTGGATGACGCCCGCTTCGTTATGCGCGGCGACGATGATGCCGAGGGTGGGCGCGCCAGCCGTATGGGAAACCGGACGACCGGTATCAGCCACCAGCTTGCGGATCTGCCAGGCCGTGAACAGCAGCAGCGCGGTATCGTAGAGGATATAGACCACGCCGACAGACCACATGCCAAGGCCCTGCCGATAAAACGCCTGCGCGGTGAGCAGGATGAACAGCAGCGGCGCGGCGATTCCGATCAGGCGGCTGACAAGCGGGATCGGGCGCGGTGTGAAGCGCGGGGACTCGGCGAGCAGAACGGCGTTGAGTGACGGCATGGGGGCGGGCCATAGCCTTGGCAACCTGAACCGGCTATTGCGTTTGAGGGGCAAGTACGTGAACAATCGGCAATGGTCCGATCGGAGCTGAGTCTATCATGATCAAGAAATACAGCGGCATAGCGATTGCTCTTCACTGGATCATCGCGCTGGGCATTTTCGTGAACCTGATGCTGCCCAACATCTGGGAAGCGGTGGGCGACGAGAACGTGCGGCCGCTGATCGATGCGCACAAATCGATCGGGGTGACGGTGCTGGGCCTTGCCGTGATGCGGCTGCTGTGGCGGCTGACGCACACCCCGCCTGCGCTCCCCGCCAGCTACAAGCCGTGGGAAGTGAAGGCGAGCCATGCGGCGCACTGGGCGCTCTATGCCTTCATCTTTGCCATGCCGCTGACGGGCTGGATCATGGATTCGGCATGGAAGGACGCAGCGACGCATCCGATGCAGTGGTTCGGCCTGTTCGAATGGCCGCGCATCAGCATGGTGATGGGGCTGGACGAAGTGACCAAGAAGAGCGTGCACGACAGCTTTGGCGAAGCGCACGAGATCCTGGGCTATGCGCTGTGGGCGCTGTTTGCGCTGCATGTGATCGGCGCGTTCAAGCACCAGTGGATCGACGGCGAGAAGGAATTGCAGCGCATGATGCCTTGAGGCGATGCGGATTGCCGAGTGGGGCGACTGACGGGGGGATTGTGATGCGGAAGATTGCGGTTTCGGGCGCGCTGGCGCTGGTGTTGGCGGCGTCGACTGCGGGAGCGAAGACCGCGCCGGCCGATACCGTGCTGCGCGGCGGGACGATCCTGACCGTGGATGCCAAGGACCGCGTGGTTCAGGCCATGGCGATCCGGGGCGGGCGGATTGTCGCGCTGGGCAGCGACAAGGCCATCCGCGCCTATATCGGCAAGCGCACCAAGGTGATCGATCTGGCGGGCAAGACTGCGACGCCGGGGATGATCGATGCCCATGCCCATGCGCTCGAAGGCGGGATCGACGAGGTTGCGAACCTGCAGCTGGGCGAGGCTTCCTCCGTCGCAGATTTCCTCGCGCGGGTGAAGGCGCGCGCGGCGGAATTGCCGGCGGGCGCATGGGTGACAGGTTCGGGCTGGAACGAGAGCCGCATTGCCGAACATCACCCGCCGAGCCTTGCCGAGCTGGACGCGGTTTCGGGCGGGCATCCGGTCGCGCTGGGGAACACGACGGGGCACTATACGCTGGTCAACAGCGCGGTGCTCAAGCTGGCGGGGGTTGACGCAAAGACGCCCGATCCGGCGGGCGGGCGCTTTGACAAGGACGCGAGCGGGGCGCTCAACGGCGTGCTTTATGACAGCGCGCAGGACGTGCTCGACAAGCTGGTGCCGCCGGTGGATGCGGCGACGCGGGCCAAGGGGCTGACCCATGTGATCGAGGGCGCGCTGTCCGAAGGGCTGACAGGCTTCAAGGACCCGCGCACCGGGCGCCTGCAGTGGGATGTCTATGCTGCGGCGGCGAAGCAGGCGCCGCTGAACGTCCATGTCTGCACGCTGACGTTCGCGCAGACCGACATGACGGCAGCGCGCGCGGCGGTGGACGACTATCGCCAGCGCAAGCGGGAATTGCTCGCGCTCAAGGGCCGCAACCTTGATGTGTGCGGGGTGAAGATATTCCTCGATGGATCGGGCGCGGGGCGCACGGCGTGGGTCTACAAGCCGTTCGAAACGGATGCCTCGCATGCCAATCCGGGCACCGGCTTTCCGATGATGGGCACCGATGTCTACCGCCAGATGGTGGACCTGTTCACGAAGGAAGGCATGCCGATCGGCACGCATGCGATTGGCGACCGGGCGATCGATACGGTGGTCGATGCTTATGCCGATGCGCTGAAGAAGTGGCCGAAGCAGGGCCTGCGCCACAGCCTGATCCACGCCAACTTGCCAACGGACCATGCCATCGATGTGATGGCGGACCTGCAGAAGATATACGATTCCGGCTATCCCGAAGCGCAGGCCGAATTCCTGTGGTTCCTCGGCGATGCGCTGGCGGCTGGCTGGGGGCCGGAACGCAGCGTGAGAATGATGCCCTACGCGACCTATGTGAAGCGCGGCATCGTCTATAGCGACGGATCGGACTATCCGGTGACACCTTATGCGCCGCGCTATGGCCTGTGGTCCTCCGTGGCGCGCGAGCCCGATGGGGACCGCTTCGGCAAGGCACCGTTTGGCACGGCGGAAGCGGTCGATATCCACACCGCGATGAAGAGCCACACGATCTGGGCGGCGCGGCAGCTGTTCCTCGAGAAGCAGACCGGCTCGCTCGAGGTGGGCAAGCTGGCGGACGTGGCGGTGTGGGACCGCAATCCTTATGCGGTGCCGACCGCAAGCCTCAAGGACATGACCTGCATGATGACGCTGTTTGGCGGCAAGGTCGTGTTCGTGAGGAAGTGAGGCTCCCTCATCTGCGCGCCTTGAGCCACGCCTTCCCGGCGCTCTGGATCGTAAGCAGCGCCTTGAAGGGCGAAATGCCGATATTGGCGCGGCCAGTGCGGGCGATGGCGTCGATCTGGGCGTAGTACCAGTAGGTGACGGCAAATCCCTCCACGGCGCGCATCATCTTGAGGCCGCCGAGGAAGGAGAGCCAGGGCGGGAGGAGCTTGAGCCTGTTTTCCCAGCGGTCGAGCTCGTCGGCGCCCGCCAGCAGCTTGGCGGGGCCGGCGGTATCGACGCAGAGCGGGCGGCCGAGGCCGATGACGTCTGCCCCGCCCTGCTCCAGCGCGGTGTTCATCGCGCGGCGGGTGCGGAAGCCACCAGTGACGAGGAGCGGCATGGTGAGCGAGGCGCGCATCGTCTTGGCGAAATCGACGAAGTAGGCCTCACGCGCGGCGGTAGAGGCCTTTTGCGGGGGCGCATCGGGGGCTTCCATGCCCTGAATGTCCATCATCGCGGGCTGTTCGTAGGAGCCGCCGGAGATTTCGAGGAGATCGACGCCCGCGTCCTGCAGCCAGCGGGCCACGATCACGCTTTCCTCGAAGGCGAAGCCGCCCTTCTGGAAATCGGCGGAATTCAGTTTCACGCCGATGGGGAATTCCGGGCCAACCCCGGCACGGACGCGCGCGACGACGGCCATCAGCATCCGCGCGCGGTTTTCGAGGCTGCCGCCCCACTGATCGGTCCGCAAATTGGCGCGCGGGCTGAGAAACTGCGAGAGCAGATAGCCGTGCGCGGCGTGGATTTGCACGCCGGTGTAGCCGGTGGCCTTGGCGATTTCCGCCGCCACGCCGAAGCGTTCGATGAGGTCGAGGATTTCCGGCTCGGTGAGCGCCTCGGGCAGGCCGAACTGCTTGCCGGGCAGGCCGACGGCGACGGCGGAAGGTGCCTTGGGGTGCGGGTTGACGGTGACTTGCGTCTGGCGGCCGGCGTGGCTGATCTGCATCCAGATATGGCCGCCCGCGCGCGTTCCGGCGCTCGCCATGGCGCGAAGGCCCGCAAGCGCGGCTTGGTCCTGCGGGCCGTGGATGATCACGTTGCCGGGGCGCTCAAGGTGGTCGCGGTCGATCTGGACGTTGCCGGTGATGAGCAGGCCCGAGCCGCCAGCGGCCCACAGGCCATAGAGCCGCGCGAGTTCAGGGGTGGCGCGGCCTTGCGGATCGGCCAACCCCTCGGTCATCGCGGCCTTGGCGAGGCGATTGGGCAGAACCGCGCCGCAGGGGAGGACGAGGGGATCGGCGATGGACGGCATGTCTGGGCTCTCCGGATAGGCCTCGCTTGCGGAGACCTTGCGCGCACACTTTAAGCGCGGTTGCGCCAGACCGACAAATCGCGTTTGCTGTGCATGAACAGGTTTCGGGGGAATGATGGTGCGGCAGTTGCGGGCCGATGTGCTGGTGATCGGCGGGGGCACGGCGGGTTTCGGTGCGGCGCTGGGCGCGGCGCGGCAGGGCGCAACCGTGCGGCTGATCGAGGGGACGAGCAAGATCGGCGGCGTGATGGCGTTCTGCCCGGGCATGCCCTGGGGCGGCGGCTATCCGACCGGGCGGAGCATCGGCGGCGTGTTTGGCGAGCTGACCGACCAGTTGCTGGCGATGAACCCGCCAATGGCCGAAGTGCGGCCTTCCACGCTGGAAAACTTCGGAGCCGAAGTGATCTACGACCACGAAGCGGCTGTTTTTGCGATGTTCCAGATGCTGGAGGATGCCGGCGTCGAGGTGCATCTGGGCACCTTTGCGGGCGCGCCGGTGCTGGAACAGGGGCGGATTGCCCGCGTGGAATGCACCGACCGCACTGGGCCGATGGTGATCGAGGCCGGGATGGTGATCGACTGTTCGGGCGACGGCGATGCCTCGGCGCGCGCGGGCGTGCCTTTCATGGTGGGCGATGGGCGCGGCAACATGATGGGGGTGACGCTCTCCTTCTCGATGGTGGGCGCGGACTGGGCGCGCGTGTTTGCAAAAGGCGATCCCTATTTCGAGGAAGAGGCCGCAGCCGGGATCGCGGCGGGGCTGCTGCATCCCGATCTTGCCAAGCTCTATTTGATGAAGGGTTTTCACCGCGACACGGTGTTCTGCAATTCGGTGCATATCCGGGGGGTGGACGGGACCGACCCGCAAGGCGTGGCGCGCGCGACGCAGGAGGGGCGGCGCAGGTGCCATCAGCTGGCACAGTTCCTGGTGGGCCATGTGCCGGGCTTCGAGGCTGCGCGGATGAGCGAACTGGGGCCGACGGTGGGCGTGCGCGAGACGCGCAAGCTGGAGGCGGTTCACCGCATACTGGCGCGCGATCTGCGCGCAGGGGCCAAGCCCGCAGACGGCATCGTGGCTTGCGACAATCCGATCGACGACGTGATGCGCGGGGATGCAGATATGACCCACGATGCCATCGTGGCTGGGGGGGATTACTACACGATCCCCTTTCGCGCGATGGTGCCAGAAGCGCCCGCGAACCTGCTGTTCGCCGGACGGCTGGTCTGCGCCGATCCGGCGGCCTTCGCCTCGGTGCGGGGGATGCCGCAGTGCATGGCGATGGGGCAGGCAGCGGGGACGGCGGCGGCGCTGGCGCTGGCGGAGGGCATCGCGGTGCAGGCGCTTGATCCGGCGCGGGTGGTTGCCTCGCTCGCCGCGCAGGGGATGCGCGGGATCGGCGGGGATGCGCTGGTGCGGCATGCGCGCGCGCTGGAGGACGTGGCATGACGCAGCGGCGCTGGACGCTGGCGCTCGCGCTGGCGGGGCTGCCGACGGGAGTGCCGGCGCAAGAGGCGCCCTCCTCTGCCCTGTCCGTGCGGATCGACCGCGACGGGTTTGGTGTGCCGCATGTGTTTGGCGAGACTTCGGAAAGCGTGCTCTTTGGCGCGGGCTATGCCGAGGCGCAGGACCGGCTGGCCGATATGGAGCAATCGCGGCGGCGGGCGCTGGGTCGGCTGGCCGAAGTGCTGGGGCCTTCGGCGGTGGCGTCCGACGTGGTCTCGCGCCAGCGGTTGCCGGACAGGGCCGAGCTTCTGCGCATGTATGGTGCGCTGGGGGGCGAGTATCAGCGGATGATCGCGGCCTATGTGGCGGGGGTGAACCGCGCGATAGCCGAGATCGAGGCCGACCCGGCGAAACGTACGCCGTATGAATTCACGCAGTGGGGCGTGAAGCCCGAACGCTGGGTGCTGACCGATTTTCTGGCCATGATCGCAAGCTTTCCGCGCGGGCGCGGCGGATCGGAAGTGACCAACCTCGCCTATCTGCAAGCAATGATCGCCAGGCATGGCGAGGCCAAGGGGCGGCAGCTGTTCAACGATCTGGTGCCGGTGCGCGATCCCGAGACGCCGACGGTGATCCCGCCGGGCGAGGATCTGGCCCCTGCCCAGCCCCTGCCGCAGGCGACGTTCCTGACGCTGGCACCGCGTGCCAAGCCTGCCGAACCGATCCCGGCACCGGGCAAGGATCACAGCCGCTGCCTCGTGCTAGGACCGCAGCGCACCGCGAGCGGCAAGGTGATCATGATGGAAGCGACGGCGGACGGGCCGGAAATCCATCTGCACGGCGGCGGTTTTGATAGCGCGGGGTTCACGATCCCGGCCTTTGGCGTGCCGATCATGGGGCGCGGGCCGCATCATGGCTGGCTGGTGACATCGGGCCATGGCGACACGACCGACACGTTCGCCGAGAAGCTCGATCCGAAAAATCCGGACCGCTACTGGTTCAAGGGTGCGTGGCGGCAGATGGTGCGGCAGGCACAGACCATTGCCGTCAAAGGCGCAGCGCCGGTTGTGCGCGAGCTGCGCTGGACTGTGCACGGGCCGGTGGTGAGCGAGGACCGGGCCGGCGGCGTTGCCTATGCCCAGCGCTTTGCGATGCGCGGGCATGAGCTGGAGAACTGGGCCGCGTTCGTTGATATGCAGCGGGCACGGTCCCTGGCCGAGTTTGGCGCGGCGATGGGCCGGGTCTCGACCAATTTCGGCATTTGCTATGGGAATGAAGGCGGCGAAATCGGGTTCTGGGAGACGGGGATGATGCCCCGGCGCGCGCCCGGCACCGATCCGCGCCTGCCCACCCCCGGCACCGGCGAGTACGAGTGGGAGGGATTCCTCTCGCCCGCCGAGCGGCCGCACATGGTGAACCCGAAACAGGGCTGGATCCACGCGTGGAACAGCAAGGCGACGACGTGGAGCCGCGAGGGCGATGACGCGCGGATGGGGGCGACGTTCCGCACCTGGCTGGGAGCCAAGCTGGCGGCGGGATCAAAGGGCGCGACGCTCCTCGATATGGTGGGATACAACCGCCAGATCTGGAACGCATTTGGCGCACGCGACCGGGCCAATGCGCCCCCTGCCATGTTTGCGCCATTCTTGCGCGCGGCAGCGGCGAGCGCGGATGATCCCGAGGTGCGGGAAGCGGTCAACCTGATGACCGCGTGGAACGGGCGCTATGAAGACCGCGATGGTGACGAACGCTATGACAATGCGGGGCTGACGCTGTTCCGCGCCTGGCTCGCGATCGCGCCCGAGGTGCTGTTCGGCCCGGTGATGGGCACGTGGTGGAAAGACATCGACGCCAAGCGCTATCAGAAATACCGCACCGCGCTGCTGTACCGCGTTCTGCAGGGACCGGCGGCAGGGCTGCCGGTGGAGTTCGACTATCTTGCGGGGCGGCCGCGCGAGGCTGTGGTGGCCGAGACGATCAGGCGCACGATTGCGGCAGTGCGGCCGCAGTTCGGCTCTACCGCGATGGCCGCGTGGAAGCGGCCGATCTTCTGGAAGTACTTCACCGACGATGCCGAGGACCCGGCCCGCCCGCCGCTGCCCGATGATGACGAACGCGGCAAGGCGCTGTGGGGCGAGCTTGGTCTGGGGCCGAAGATGATCCCCCTGAACGGCGGCGAAGGTTGGGTGGGGATGATGGAGCTGACCCCCGGCGCGCCCGCGATCTACACGATCACCGAAGTGGGCGGGCAGAACCAGTTCATCGATCCCGACAAGCGCGGCACGGTGCATCTGACCGATCAGGTGCAGATGCATGCGCAGAACCGGTTCAAACGGATCGATCTGGCACCCGAAGCGATTGCGGCGGGGCGGGAAAGCTCGGTAACGCTGGCTTACGCGCCCCAATAGTCCTGCCGGAACCCTCCACCACAACCCGCTCACCCTGAGCTTGTCGAAGAGTGTTGGCGCGACTGTTGCGCCTTATGCTTCGACAAGCTCAGCATGAGCGGGGTTGGGAACCCCTGCTCGGAGCTAGAAGATCACATGTTCCTGACCCAGCCAGAGCGGGGAGCGGGGGAGATCGATGAACTTGCGTTCGTCTTCGAGCAGGAGCGCGCCGGCGGCGATGGCTTCGGGACTGCTGCTGGCGAGGTCTTCAAAGTTGTCCCACCACAATTGCGCCACGCCGTCGTAGGGCTCGGGCGCACCGCGGGCCACGGCGAAGGGGGCGTTATCCGTATCGGGCAGCGAATGTAGCTGGACGTAGCGCCGGATCTTGAGCGCATCGCGGACGCTGGCAACGAGGGGCCCGTGCGTATTCAGCCAATAGTCCTGAAATTCGGCGCGGCTGAGGTGCGGCAGGCGGTGGAGGCAGAAGGTGAGCTTGATCATGGTTCTCTCTCAGACTGGTGGCAATCAGAGTGGGGGCAGGGGCAGGCTGGTGGTGTGTTTGACCCGATCGAGCACCACGCTGGAGCGCACGCTGGCGACATCGCCGTGCCCGAGCAGCTGTTCGTTCATCAGCTTGGAATAGCTGGCGAGATCGCGCGCGACGATGCGCAGGAGATAATCGGAATCGCCGGTGGTGGCGCGGCAATCGAGCACTTCGTCGAGCGCGGAAATGCGGTTGTGAAAACCGCGCACGACATCGGGCGCGTAGCTGGCCATGGCGACGGCGACAAAGGCTTCGACCTGCAGGCCCAGCGCCGCTTCGCTGAGCAGCGCGACGGTGGCGCGGATATAGCCTTCCGCTTCAAGCCGGGCGATGCGGCGGGAGACCTGGCTGGCGGAGAGGTTGACCAGTTTGGCAATGTCGGCGTGCGCGCGCGAGGCATCGACCTGGAGCAAGGCGAGCAGCTGGCGATCAAGTTTGTCCATGCGCAGGATCCTTCCTAGCCGGCCAGCGCGGCGACAATGGCGCGCTCGACAATCGCGCCGGCCAGATCGGCAGTGGTCATGGCGCCGGGCATGGGGCGGATCACGCCCTTGCGGCGCATCGAGGCGAAACCGTAGATCGCGGACCAGAATGCAAGGGTGCGCAGGTCTGCCGCTTCGCCATCAAGGCCGGGCATGCTGGCAGCGACTGCCGCGCGCACAGCGGCGTGACCGATCTGCTGGAACGCAAGAAGGTCTGGATCGAGCGCGGGGGACGTCAGCTCGCTTTCATACATCAGATCAACGAGATGCGGGTTCTCTTCGGCAAAACGGATGAATTGTGTGCCGAGCGCGCGCAGTTTGTCCGCCGGGTGATCGGCAGTGGCCGCAACCGCGTCCGACCGGGCGAGCATTTCGCGAAAGCCATCGAGCGCGAGCGCAAGGAGGAACGCACGCCGATCCGGGAAGTGGTGATAGGGCGCGCCGGGCGAGACACCGACCTGCTGCGCAAGGATGCGCATCGAGAGGCCGAGATGGCCGTGCGCTTCCACCCAGGCGCGACCGGCCTTGAGCAGATCGCCCCTCAGGTCCTCCTTGTGGTACGGCTTCTTCGTCGACATGCGCCTTCCCGGTCGTGACGCATCCGTACCATGTTTGCAGCGAGGCGCCAGTCAGGCCACGCAGAGCGTCGCGAGGCGGGCTTCGTGCATCGGGAACACGTGCACGTCGGGCGGAAAATAGGAATAGCGGATGCGGGCGAGCACTTCGACCTTGTGAATGCCGGGTTCGAGCCCGCCGGGCTTGTCGACAAGGATTTCGCCCCATTCGAGCAGACCCCAGCGCGCAGTGGTTTCCTCGCGCATTTCGGCAAGGGTGTAGACTTCATCGCGGATGCCTAGGCTATTCTGCTCGAAGCCGTAGACCTCGCCATCGACAGTGACGGTGAAGCCATCGAGCTGCGAAAGGCGGGTGCCGTGATAGTTGGGGATGCGGATGCGGACCGCAAAGCCGGTGCGCGCGCCCACAGGGCCGATGTTGCGGAAGCCGGTGCTCTGGATGAGCTGGTGTTCGAGCATCTTGGTGTTCCTATGAATTGTGACGCAGTGGGCGCTCAGGCGAGCAGGCCCAGATCGTAGTCGCGCTCCAGCTTGCGGAGCAGGACCTGCTGGCGGCGGACCTGATCGATGGCGCGCCAGGGGCTGCGCAGGCCTTCGTATTCGCTGGAGAGGTAACCGGAGTAGCCCGAGCGCTTGATCGCTGCGATGACCGGGCGCCACGGGATGTTGAGGTCTTCCAGAGTGTCGTCGATATCGTGGAACTTGGCCTGAATGAACACGACGTACTGCGCGATATCGAGGAACTGTTCGGGCGGCACCTTGATGCCGTTCAGGAAAGCCATGTGCTCGCGCATCTCGTCGTTGATCTGGTGTGAGCCCCAGTGGGTGAGCGGACGGTCCTGAAAGATGCCGGTATCGATCATCAGGCCGAAGTTCTTCGTGCCAGTGCGCTCGATGAATTCGATGTAGCCTTGGGTGACGCGGTGCTTGATCGGCGTGGGCGCGTGGATTTCCGGGCAGATGATGATGCCAAGCTGGTGCGCGAGATCGAGGTTGCGCTCGACATAGGCCTGCCATTGCGGATCGGGATCGAGCTCGTGCGAAGTGACGCCGAACTTGGGGCGCAGGAACTTGAAGCCGAGGCGGTGGGCGAGCCGCAAGTCCCGCGCCAGCTCGGCCGCGCCTTCCGCGATGGTGAGATTGCGGGTGAGCGTGATGCGGGTATCGACCCAGGCACAGAAGTTGGTCGGTTCGAGCTTGTAACGATCGACGAGCGCAAACCACGTATCGAGCCACGCGGATGATGGCTCGGGATAGCCTTCGACTTGCCCCTCGCCGAGGATCTCGATCCCGGTCGCGCCGGTATCGGCGATGTGATCGAACGCGTCTTCCAGCGTCATCACCGAACCGTAGTCGTTGACGTAGCTGTAGACCGAGACGCCGTATTGGAGAGAGCCCATTGTCCGCAAAACCCCTTGCGCACGAGGGCGCGATATGTGGACGGCAAGGTGCCGTCGGGGCTTTATCTAATCGCTGATTAAATTGCGCACAAGCCCTGCCCTTCGGGTGCTGCGCCGGAAAAACAGCCCAGCCCCGTCTCAAGCACCGGGCGACGGAACGCAGATCCGCGTAAAGTCGTCAGGCTCAGTGATTGTCGCGCGGTAGACCCATGGTCTGCGCGATGCGCTGGAACTTTTCCGCGCCTTCAAGAATGCCCCCCGTCTCCAGTTGGCCGACGCGCTCGCGGTAGATTTCCTGCCATGGCGTCTGCGAAGGGGGATAAGGATAGCCGCCGACAGCTTCGAGCGCGGCGCGGCGGGAGGCGAGTTCGCTTTCCGGTAGGAGGATGTCCGCCGTGCCCTTGCGAAGATTAATGCGCACCCGGTCGCCCGTCCGCAGCAAGGCAAGGCCGCCCATCGCGGCGGCTTCGGGGCCGGCGTTGAGGATAGAGGGGCTGCCCGAAGTGCCCGACTGGCGCCCGTCACCGATGCAGGGAAGCGCATTGACCCCGGCCTGGATCAGATAAACCGGCGCGCGCATGTTCACGACTTCGGCCGAGCCCGGATAGCCGATGGGGCCGGTGCCGCGCATGAACAGCACCGATTCCGGGGTGATCCCGGTCGCAGGATCGTCGATGCGGGCGTGGTAATCCTCCGGCCCATCGAACACCACGGCGGGGCCTTCGAAGGCTTCGGGATCATCGGGGTTGGCGAGATAGCGCGCGCGGAATTCCGGGCTGATCACGCAAGTCTTCATGATCGCCGAGTTGAACAGGTTGCCCGAAAGCACGATGAACCCGGCATCGTGGACCAGCGGCTGATCGAACGGACGGATCACGCGCTCGTCCTCGATTTCCGCGTCGCGGCAGTTCTCGCCGATGGTTCGGCCGTTCACGGTCAACGCACCTTCGGCGATCAGGCCTTGTGCCATCAACTGCGCGACGACGGCGGGCACGCCGCCCGCACGGTAATAATCCTCGCCGAGGTATTCGCCCGCCGGCTGGAGATTGACCAGTAGCGGCACCTTGTGGCCGAGCCGCTGCCATTCGGTGAGCGGGAGATCGACGCCGACATGTCGGGCAATCGCGGCCAGATGGACCGGCGCGTTGGTCGAGCCGCCGATGGCCGAATTGACGACAATGGCGTTGTGGAAGGCCTCCAGCGTCATGATGTCAGAGGGCTTGAGGTCCTCGCGCACCATTTCGACCGCGCGCTTGCCGGTGCGCCAGGCGCACTCCTGCCGGTCGCGGTAGGGCGCGGGGATGGCGGCGGAACCGGGGAGCATCATGCCCAGCGCTTCGGCGAGGCTGTTCATCGTCGTCGCCGTGCCCATCGTGTTGCAATAACCGGTCGAGGGCGCGGAGCTGGCGACGAGCTTGATGAAGCCCATCTCGTCGAGTTCGCCCTTGGCCAGCAGCTCGCGCGCCTTCCACACGATCGTGCCCGAGCCGGTGCGCTCACCCTTGAACCAGCCATTGAGCATGGGGCCGACCGAAAGCGCGATGGCGGGAATGTTGACCGTCGCGGCGGCCATGAGCAGCGCAGGCGTCGTCTTGTCGCAGCCAGTGGTGAGGACGACGCCGTCGATGGGATAGCCATAGAGCGCCTCGACAAGGCCGAGGTAGGCGAGATTGCGATCGAGCGCGGCGGTGGGCCGCTTGCCGGTTTCCTGGATCGGATGGACCGGGATTTCGAGCGCGATACCGCCCGCCTCGCGGATGCCTTCGCGCACGCGTTCGGCCAGCACGATATGGTGGCGGTTGCAGGGAGAAAGGTCGCTGCCGGTTTGCGCTATGCCGATGATCGGCTTGCCCGCGCGCAATTCCTCTAGGCTCAGCCCGAAGTTCAAATAGCGCTCGAGGTAGAGCGCGGTCATGTCGATGTTGTGCGGGTTGTCGAACCAGGCCTGCGAGCGCAGCTTGCGGGCGGACGGGGTGTCAGGCGTATCGGTCATGGCAGCTTTCCAGAGTCTTGGTGCAGCAGGTATCAGCGGGCCAAGGGCGCCTTGCCGACGCGGAAAAACACCGCGTGGCGATAGGGCTTGCCGGGATCGACGCGGGCGGAAAGGAAGCCCCGCTAGTTGGGCGCATCGGGGAACTTATGCGGCTCCTGCGCGCTGGCGGTTACGCAGAGCCATGCACCGGTGGGCGGTCGGCCTTTGGATTCCATCCTTATGTCCCTCTTCAACCCGCGCCGCAAAGCGCCATTGACGCTTGCATATCTCAAATATAGTCTGACAAATAGAATCCGCGCAAGACCAACGCGTTTCGCCCTGCGCAAGGACCGACCGAGAGGATGCGACCGACCATGCCGCCTGCGGCCCAGGCCCAGACAAGTGCCCGGAAAACGGAGGTATCTCCGCAGAACTTCGGCCCGGCGCTGACCTTGCTGGCGAGCCTGTTCTTCATGTGGGGCTTCATCACGGCCATCAACAAGACACTGCTGCCGCATCTGCGCAGCGTGTTTGATTTAAACTATACACAGACAATATTGTTCGAGTCCGTGTGGTTCATCGCCTACTTCGTCGCCTCCGTCCCTTCGGCCCGGCTGATCGAGCGGGTGGGTTACCAGAAATCACTGGTGATCGGCCTCGTGATCATGGCGGCGGGCGCGCTGGGCATGATGGTGGCGGCCTCGACCCCCTCCCGCGGCGTGACGCTGGCGATGCTGCCCAGTGCGACGGCGCGCTGCGCCTGATCGACGGCAAGCTCACACTCTGAAGGACTGCACACCATGGCAAATCGTCTGCTTCAGCACCGCGCCGAGGACGGCACGCGGTCGGTCGTTTTCGCCGAGGGTTCGGCGGCCCATGTGTTGCCCGGCGTGGGCTCGGTGCGCGAGCTTGCGCTCCGCGCGATTGCGGGCGGCATCAGCTTTGCCGAGGCCGCGCGGGCCTGCGGCACGGGCGCGGCGGTCGATCTGGCGGCGGAGTTTGCCGCCGGGCGCTTTCTGGCACCGATCGACCATGAAGACCCGGCGCATCTGATGCTGAGCGGCACCGGTCTCACCCATCTCGGTTCTGCCGAGGGGCGCGACAGGATGCACCGTGAGGCGGCAGCGGCGCAGCAGACCGATTCCATGCGCATGTTCCTCGAAGGGCTGGCGGGCGGGAAGCCAGCCGATGGCGGCGTGGGGCAGCAGCCCGAGTGGTTCTACAAGGGCGATGGCAACCAGCTGGTGGGGCCGGACGAAGCGCTGGAAATGCCATGCTTCGCGCAGGATGGCGGCGAGGAGCCGGAACTGGCAGGCGTGTACCTTATCGGGCCGGACGGCACGCCCTTCCGCCTGGGCTTCGCGCTCGCGAACGAGTTTTCGGATCACGTGACCGAGCGGCACAACTACCTCTGGCTCGCGCATTCCAAGCTGCGCCGCGCGGCGCTGGGGCCGGAATTGCTGATCGGTGATGCGCCAGCGGATATCCGCGGCACCAGCCGGATCGTGCGCGGCGGCGAGGTGATCTGGGAGAAGCCCTTCCTCACCGGCGAGGCGAACATGAGCCACAGCCTCGCGAACCTTGAGCACCATCACTTCAAGTATGGCCTGTTTCGCCGGCCCGGGCAGGTCCACGTGCATTTCTTCGGCACCGCGACGCTTTCTTACAGCGACGGCGTGCGCACCGAGCCGGGCGATGTGTTCGAGATCGCGGCGGCGCCGTTTGCGCTGCCTTGCCGCAATCCGCTGACCCGCGCGGCGGGCGATGCGGCGGCGGTGCAAGGTGTGACGGTGCTTTGAGGCGATGCTGCGGATTGCCGGGAGCGAAGCGGACTTTGCCAGCGTCGAGGCACTGCTGGAAAGCGGCATCACCATCGCTTGCCGAGCAGATTAGGTAGCGCTATCATAAATCGGCAATCGAGCGGCATACCGCAAGCAAAAGGTGCCGGATACGAGGAGGGATGCGGGGCAATGAAGGCAGGAATCACCGTGGCAGCGCCATGCCCTTTCCACGCTCTGGCCGTTGCTGCTTGCACGCAGGCCGGAACCCCTGCCCCGGGCCCTGCCCCGGTCAATGCAGACGGCACGATCCAGACGATCGATCCGCTGCAAGCGAAGTAGGCCGCGTATGTACCTTGGCATCGATTTCGGCACGAGCTGCGTAAAGGCGGTCGTCACGGCCGAAAGCGGCGAAGTCCTTGCGCAATCGAGCGCGGACCTCACCGTTTCACGGCCGCAACCGCTGTGGTCCGAGCAGGCGCCGGCAGACTGGATCGCGGCCACGCACAAGGCCGTGCTGGGGCTCGATGCTGCTTTGCGCGCCGGGGTGCGCGGGATCGGCCTTGCCGGCCAGATGCACGGCGCGACCTTGCTGGGAGCGGACGACAAGCCGCTGCGCCCGGCGATCCTGTGGAACGACGGCCGCAGCTTTGCCGAATGTGCGGCGCTGGAAGCCGCCGAACCGCGCAGCCGGGCGATCACCGGCAACATCGCCATGCCCGGCTTCACCGCGCCCAAGCTGGCATGGGTGCGCGCGCACGAGCCCGATGTCTTTGCCGCGACGCGCACGGTGCTGCTGCCCAAGGATTACGTGCGCCTCGCGCTCACTGGCGAGAAGGCGAGCGATATGTCCGACGCGGCGGGGACGCTATGGCTCGATGTGGCGGCGCGGGCATGGTCTGGCGAAATGCTGGCGGCGACGGGCCTCGACAAGACTCATATGCCGCGCCTCCACGAAGGGCCGGACGTGACCGGCTCGCTGCGCGAGGATGTGGCGCGCGGCTGGGGCATGGAGCGGGTGCCGGTGGTGGCGGGTGCGGGCGACAATGCCGCAGGCGCGCTGGGCGTCGGCGTGCTGGGCGAAGGACAGGGCATGCTTTCGCTCGGCACTTCGGGCGTGATCTTCGTGGCGAACGATGCGTTCCGGCCCAATCCGGCGCAGGCCGTCCATGCCTTTTGCCATGCCCTGCCCGGGGTCTGGCACCAGATGAGCGTGCATCTCTCCGCCGCATCGTGCATCGATTGGGCAGCGCGCGCGTGCAACGTGCCGGGACCGGCGGAATTCTTTGCGCTGGCCGAACAGGCTGGCGCGGCGTGCGGGCCGGAGCTGTTCCTCCCTTACCTCTCTGGCGAGCGCACGCCGCACAACGACCCGCATATCCGCGCGGCATTTCTGGCCCTTGGCAACGAGAGCACGACGCCGCGCATGGCCGCCGCCGTGCTTGAGGGCGTAGCCTTTGCCCATGCCGACGGGATCGACGCGCTGCGCAGCGCTGGCACGGGAATCGAGGAACTGGCGGTGATCGGGGGCGGTTCGCGCTCGGCGCATTGGGGCCGCATCCTCGCCAGCGTGCTCGGCGTGCGACTGGTCTACCTCCACGGCGGCGAAGTCGGCCCCGCGCTCGGCGGCGCAAGGCTGGCGCAAATGGCCGTGACCGGCGCAAGCGCGGCCGAAGTCTGCACCCGCCCACCCGTTCGGGCCGTGATCGAGCCCGATCTCGATCTCGCCGCCCGCCTCGCGCCGAAGCGTGCCCGCTTCCGCGCTGCCTATCAGGCGCTCCGCGCCATCGAGGAGTAACTCCGCCATGTCTGCTTCCTACTTCGATGCCTTTCCGACCATCCGCTACGAAGGCCCTGATTCCACGAATGATCTGGCCTACCGCTGGTACGACAAGAACCGCGTGGTCTTCGGCAAGCGCATGGAGGACTACCTGCGCTTTGCCGTGTGCATGTGGCACACCTTTTGCTGGCCGGGCAGCGACGTGTTCGGCGCGGGCACCTTCGACCGCCCGTGGCTGAACGGCCCGCAGGACGAAGCCGCAGCGCGGGCCAAGCGCGAGGCGGCGCTGGCGTTTGTCGAGAAGCTCGACCTGCCGTTCTACTGTTTCCATGATGTCGACGTGATGGCGCCTGCCGAAAGCATCGGCGCGTTTCGGGCGAGCTTTGCCCGCGCGGTCGATCATCTGGAAGAACTCCAGGCCGCGCATGGCCGCAAATTGCTGTGGGGCACGGCGAACCTGTTTGGCCATCCGCGCTATCTGGCAGGTGCGGCGACCAGCCCGCGCCCGGAAGTCTATGCCTGGGGCGCGAGCCAGGTGCGCGATGCGCTGGAAGCGACGCACCGGCTGGGCGGCGCAAACTACGTTTTGTGGGGCGGGCGTGAGGGTTATGACACGATCCTCAACACCGATCTCAAGACCGAGCAGGACAACTTCGGCCGCTTCCTCAGCCTTGTCGTCGAGCACAAGCACAAGATCGGCTTTGCCGGGACGATCCTGATCGAGCCCAAGCCGCACGAGCCGACCAAGCACCAGTACGATTTCGACACGCAGACGGTCTACGGCTTCCTCAAGCGCTTCGGGCTCGAGAACGAAGTCCGCGTCAATATCGAGGCGAACCACGCAACGCTTTCGGGCCATACGTTCGAGCACGAGATCGCGATGGCGGGGGCGCTCGGCATCTTTGGTTCGATCGACGCCAACCGCGGCGATCCGCAGAATGGCTGGGATACCGACCAGTTCCCCAACTCGGTCGAAGAGCTGACGCTCGCCTGCATCGAGATCGAGCGCGCGGGCGGGTTCACCACCGGCGGGTTCAACTTCGATGCCAAGGTCCGCCGCCAGTCGGTCGATGCGGAAGACCTGTTCCACGGCCATATCGGCGGGGTGGACGTGATCGCGCGGGCGCTGCTGCGCGCCGAGGCGGTGATCGCGGATGGCCAGCTCGACGCCTTCCGCGCCGGGCGCTATGCCGGCTGGCAGGGCGAACTGGGCCAGACGATCAGGAGCGCGAGCCTGTCCGAAATCGCTGACCTAGCCGTGGCGCGCGATCTGGCGCCGGGGCCGGTTTCGGGCCGGCAGGAGTGGCTGGAGAACCTGCTGGGCCGCTTTTGATACAGACGGTTCTGGCTGCGGCCAGACCTGCCGCCCGCACCGGTTGTGCCTCCTTTGTGCGGACGGCTTGAACAGGCCCGATATCCCTTCATGCGCTGGACTTTGGCGAATTTGCGCCCAAATAGGGACAGGGCGCAAGGAGCACAGGGTGTCGCGTAGCAAGGAACTGGGCACAGACGGGATCGACAGGTCTGACAAATCGCTGCGTCTGCATGGCAGCATCGCGCGCGATCTTGGCACTGCCATCGTCACCGGCAAATACCCGCCCGGCCACGTGCTGAGCGGCGAGCTCGATTTTGCCGAGCGCAACCAGATCTCACGCACCGCCTACCGCGAGGCGATCCGGATTCTGGCCGCGAAGGGGCTGGTGGAAAGCCGGCCCAAGGCGGGCACGCGCATAACCGATCCGTCGCGCTGGCATATCCTCGACCCCGATGTGCTGGCCTGGACTTTCGCGGGCGAGCCGAGCGTGACGGCGATCCACGACTTGTTCGAGCTGCGCATGATCATCGAGCCGGCAGCGGCGGAACTCGCGGCAAAACGGCGCAATGGCGGGCAACTGGCGCAGATGGGGCATGCGCTGGAGGAAATGGCGAAACACACGCTGGCCTCCCCGCTGGGGCAGGCGGCGGACCAGGCATTCCACACCACGCTGCTCAAGGCGACCGGCAATGCGGCGCTCATCGCGCTCGCCAGCACGATTTCGGCGGCGGTGCGCTGGACCACGATCTACAAGCAGCGCAAGCGCAAGCTACCGCGCGATCCGCTGCCCGATCACCGCGTGCTGTTCGATGCCGTGGCCAATGGCGATGGCCCCGGCGCACGCACCGCGATGCACAGGCTGATCGAGCTGGCCCTTGCCGATATCGACCTGCCCGAACGGCTGTAGCTCCGGTGCATCGGAACGGGCTTTCGGCAGTATAATCGTACTTATTCTGCAAGGGCGCGGGGTGATCCACCCGCTGCCCGGCTTAGGCCTGTTTAGGCAGATCGACCACCGAGATCGGCGGGGCGGAATTGGGCGGGGAAACGTTGCCGCACAGCGTGCGCGTCGCATCACCTTGCGGGCTGCCCTTGCCCGTCCTTCCTGTAGCAATCGCGCTTGCCAAGGAGCGGCGGCACGGTCAGGAAATCGCCAGCCGGAGCTCATGCAAGATGAACGAACCCCGATCGCGCCGCCGCCAGTCAGGCCGCCTCACTGTCAGCGATGTGGCGCGCTTCGCGAAGTGTTCGCAGATGACGGTGAGCCGCGTGGTCAACGGCGGCGCGGGGGTGCGCGAGGAAACGCGCCTCGCCGTGGAGGCCGCGATCAAGGAACTGGGCTATACACCCAACCGGGCTGCGCGCAGCCTTGCCGGTGCTTCGCAGCTGCGGATCGTGCTGCTCTATTCAAACCCCTCCGCCGCCTACCTCAGCGAACTGCTGATCGGTTGCATGGATGCGGCAACCCGGCTCGATGCCAACCTCGTGGTCGAGCGCTGCGATCCGGAGCGCGACCAATCGCGCATGATCCAGCGCCTGATCGAAAGCGCGGTGGACGGATTTCTGCTGCCGCCGCCGCTATGCGACGACACCGCGCTGCTGACGCGCCTGCTCCGAGCTGGCACCCATGCCGTGCTGATCGGGCCGGGGCAGGCTGAGGCGCACCACGGCGTAGTGATGATCGACGACTATCAGGCCGCGCACGACATGACACGGCATATCCTCGGGCTGGGGCACCGCCGCATCGGCTTCATCATCGGCAACCCGCACCAATCCGCCAGCGCACTGCGCCTTGCCGGTTTCCGCGATGCGATGGCCGAGGCGGGTGCTGATGTGGACGAAGCGCTCGTGCGGCAGGGCCAGTTCACCTATCGCTCCGGCCTTGATGCAGCGATCGACATGCTGGCTCTCTCCACCCCGCCAAGCGCGATCTTCGCCTCGAACGACGACATGGCGGCGGGCTGCATTGCCGCTGCGCACCGGCGCGGGCTCGATGTGCCGCGCGATCTCACCATCTGCGGGTTCGACGATACCGCGCTCGCCTCAACCATCTGGCCCGAGCTGACCACGATCCGCCAGCCGATCCGGCAGATGGCCGAAACCGCGCTCGATCTGCTGGCGCAAGAGATCCGCAGCGACCGCGCAGCCGATGCGGCAAGGCCGCGGCTTGCAACGCTCGATTACGAGCTGGTGCAGCGCGATTCCGACGCACCGCCGCGCACCTGAATCAAGGCGCGACGGGCAACTGGAAGCCCGGAACAGGCAAGACCGGCAAAGTCGCTTCACCCGCCGCAACGCAGATTGGCCACTGCGGCCAAGCCAGAGCGCCGGGCGCCCCGTCCTAATGACAGCCCAGACAGATTCGGCAGGACCATCCACGCGCCGAAAGCTGATAAACCTGCCGGTGGGCACAATCACCGGACCAAGGTGCTGGCACCACATACGGCGGGGACCAAGGCGTGCTCCGCGAGCGAGGGGAAACCAAATGAGCGACGCGACACTGTTCCTGACCGACGAGCGCACCTTCTGGCACTGCACCGGGGTGCAGGCGCTGTTCTTTCCGATCGGCGATTGGGTCGAGCCGCCTTCGGGCAGCTATGGGGCAGATACGCCCGCCTCGAAGCGGCGCCTGCTCAATCTGGTGCGCGCGGCAGGCCTCGATCAGCATATGGAAGTGCGCAGCGCCGCACCGGCCACGCGCGAGGATCTGCTGCGCATCCATCCCGCCAGCTATATCGACGAGTTCAAGCGGGTGAGCGATGCCGGCGGCGGTGAGCTCGGCCTGTTTGCCCCCTTCAGCAAGGGCGGCTTCGAACTTGCGGCGCTCTCTGCCGGGCTTGCCATCGAGGCGGTGGACGCGGTCGTGACGGGCCGCGCGCGCAATTCCTATGCACTGTGCCGTCCGGCGGGGCACCATTGCCTTGCCGATCAGCCGATGGGCTTCTGCCTGCTGGCCAACATTCCCATCGCCATCGATGCGGCCAAGGCGCGCCACGGCCTCGGCAAGGTCGCGGTGGTCGATTGGGACGTCCACCACGGCAACGGCACGCAGAGCATCTTCTATGATCGCGGCGACGTGCTGACGATCTCGATCCATCAGGATCGCTGCTTCCCGCCGGGCTACACCGGCCATGAGGATCGCGGGACAGGCGAGGGCCTCGGCGCCAATCTCAACGTGCCGCTCCCCGCCGGCAGCGGCCACGAAACCTACCTCAGGGCGCTGGACCGCGTCGTGATCCCGGCGCTGCAGCGCTACCAGCCCGATCTGATCGTGATCGCCAGCGGGCTCGACGCCAATGCCGCCGATCCCCTCGCCCGGCAGATGCTGCATTCGGAAAGCTTCCGGGCAATGACCGAACGCATGATCGCGGTGGCGGACGAGCTGTGCGGCGGACGCCTCGCGGTGGTCCACGAAGGCGGCTACTCGGAAGCTTATGTACCGTTCTGCGGCCTTTCGCTGCTCGAGGCGCTGACGGGTGTGAAGACCGAAGTCGTCGATCCCGAAATGGATTTCTTCGGGCCGCAGCAGCCGGATGAGCGCATGCTGGCGTTCCACTTCGAACTGATCGAGGAAATGCGCGCGGGCGCAGGGCTGTAAAGTCCCTCCCCCCTGCCGCGCCGGGCCGGTTCTCCGCAGGGGGACTGGCCCGGTGTGGCAACGCAGCAAGGCGAATGGCAGCACCGGCCAGTTAGTTGGCAGGCTGCGACGTTGCATCGCGCGTCATCTTGGCGAAATTCGTGACCATAGCCGGAGCGATGCGTGTCGCGACCGGACTCAGGCCGAATGGGAGCGTGATGTGACCGATGTAATGGAAAAGCCGCAGCTGGATACGGGCGCGGCAACGCAGGATTTCGACGTCCTGATCGTGGGTGCCGGCATTTCCGGCATCGGCAGCGCCTATCACCTCAAGACACAGAACCCCGGCAAGAGCTTCGTGATCCTCGAGGCGAAGGACGACATCGGCGGCACGTGGCACACCCACAAGTATCCGGGCGTCCGGTCGGACTCCGATCTCTATACCTTCGGCTACCGCTTCAAGCCCTGGATCGGCCCGCCGATCGCCACCGCCGAGGAAATCCGCAAGTATCTGCGCGATGTGCTGGCCGAGAACGATCTGGACACCGCCATCCGCTTCGGCACGCTGATCACGCGCTGTTCGTGGTCCACGGCCGAGAAGCTGTGGACGGTGGAAACGCGCAAGACCGATGGTTCGGCCGGGCCGACCTATCGCGCCAACTTCCTGTGGATGTGCCAGGGGTACTATGACCACCACAACCCCTATCTGCCCGACTGGCCGGGCATGGCGGACTACAAGGGGCAGCTTGTCCACGCGCAGTTGTGGGATGACAGCATCGACTATGCCGGCAAGGAGGTTGTCGTCATCGGTTCTGGCGCGACCGCCGCAACGGTGATCCCGGTGCTGGCCGACAAGGCGAAGCATGTGACCATGCTGCAGCGTTCGCCGACCTACTTCTACTGCTATCCCAACCGCAGCGATCTGGCTGACAAGCTGCGCGAGATCGGCGTGGACGAGGATACCGTGCACCGCGTTGTGCGGCTCGATTATCTGCACAACCTCAAGATGCTGGACCACCGCGCGCGGGCCGAGCCCGATCTGGTGTTCGAGGAACTGAAGGAACTGATCCGCCAGTATGCCGGGCCGGACTTCGAGTTCGAGCCGCACTTCACCCCGCGCTATCGCCCCTGGCAGCAGCGGCTGGCATTCATCCCCGATGGCGACATGTTCGAGCGCATCCGCGACGGCAAGGTCTCCGCGATCACCGATACCATCGATCATTTCACCGCGGACGGGATCAAGCTCGGCTCGGGCGACGAGCTCAAGGCCGACATCGTCATGGCGGCAACCGGCTTCAAGCTGCTGATGATGGGCGGCATCGAATTCCAGGTGGACGGCAAGACCATCGATTGGTCCGAGAAGGCGACCTATCGCGGCATGATGTTCGAAGGCGTGCCCAACATGGTCTGGGTCTTCGGCTATTTCCGCGCGGCGTGGACGCTGCGGGTCGATCTCCTCGGTGATTTCGTCTGCCGCATGCTGCGGCACATGGACGAAAAGGGCACGTCCGAAGTCAACATCGTGATCCCGCCCGCACTGGCGAATGAACCGCTCATGCCGTGGATCGAGGATGACAACTTCAATCCCAGCTACCTGATGCGCGACATGGACAAGCTGCCCAAGCGGCTTGGCGAGCAGCCGGAATGGCGCCACACGCAGGATTACTGGCGCGAGGCGGTAGACATCCCGGCAATCGATCTGGAAGGCGCCGAGTTCGCCTACAGCTGATACCCTCGGCGGCAGGCCTCAGGCGAGACGCGTGTTGCTCGTCTGGGACTGCCGCCGGAATTCCAGGGCGCCCATGCCCGACCAGCGCTTGAACGCGCGGGAGAAGCTCGACGGTTCGGCGAAGCCGACCGCAACGGCGATCTGCTCGATCGCCATGTGCCCTTCCATCAGCAACTCACGCGCGCGGCAGTAGCGTGCTTCGTCGATCATTGCCGAAAAACGGGTGCCTTCCTCTGCCAGCCGCCGGTGCAGCGTGCGTTCGGAAAGGGCGAGCATGCGCGCCGCCTCCCCGGCAGTCGGGAAATCGCTGTCGCTGCGGCTGAGCCGCGCGGCGAGCCGGCCCTTGATCGTGGCATCGGTCTGCGCGCGGCGCAGCATGGTGTCGCACCGCGAGCTGTAGAGCGTGACGAGATCGCTGTCGGCCATCGGCAGCGCCAGGTTGGCCGAACCCGGCAGGAACAGCCACTGCGTCTGGTCCGCGTTGAACTGCACCGGACATGGGAAGTGGTGCTGCTGCTGCGCCCAGTCCGGCGGGGGCGGCGTGGTGAGCGTGACGCGCTCGAGCGGCAGAACGCCCCCCATCAGATCGGCCACAAGCGTGCGGATCGCGCCGAGATCGCGGTAGTGGGTAAAATCGTGCAGTGGCCCCGCCAGCTTGCTGCAGCTGCCGATCAGCGCGAGAGCGCCGTTGGGCGCAGAGGCATAGCGATAGTTGATGAGCGAATACGTGAGCGACTGGCAGCGGCAGGCGATCTGCATGGCTTCGCCCAGCGTACGCGCCGTCATCATCGCAAGGCCAAGCTCGCCATACTTGATCGCCCGGTAGCGCAGGCCGATATCGAACCAGATGTTGCGCGCACCCACCGTGCAGGCCGCGAACGACTTCTGCAACTGCAGTTCCTCCTGCGCGAGGAGCTGCCCCGAGTAGGCGTCGAAACGCACGGGCCGGACATGGCTGTTGCGGCAGAAATCATCCCAATCGACCCTGGTTTCGCTCGCCAGGGCACTGCGCATGATCCGTGCGCTCAGATCCGGCAACGTCGCGTAGAGTGCATTGGAGTCCATGCTCCATCCCCTCCTCTTTACCCTTGTGCTGCCTTTTTTGGAGGAACGTAGCGGGCGCTGGCCACATCCGTCAATAACTTGGCGCGCAGCGACATGGTGCGCAGCCGCCCATTCGCCTAGCTTTCCTGATACATGCATGTAGCTTTTGGAGTTACTGTTATTTTTCAGATGTTTGCCGCAAGACCCGATCAGATGGACTCCTTCAGTCCAAAACCGGCCGGGATGCGGCAATTCATCCTCGGTGCCCGCGCGCCTCTCCGCAGCGGGCCGAACGTGTTTTTGCAGATGGCAGGAGCCTCTTGATGGAAGAACCCTTTGTCTTGCCCGAGACGGCGGCTGTGCTGGCGGGAATTGCCGAACAGGGCGGCCCGCACCTGGCCGATCTCTCGGCGGCGGACATGCGCGCGACCTACCTGCAAATGGGCGCGCTATTCGATACGCCGCCCGAAGCAGGTGTGCGCTGGAAGGATATTGCGGGCCCCACTTGCGCACTCCGCGCCTATTTCCCCGGTGAAGCGGCAGCGGGGCCGGTCGTGCTCTACATGCACGGCGGCGGCTGGGTGATCGGAGACCTCGAGACCCATCATCCCGTCTGCACGACGATTGCCGCGATCACCGGGCTGCGCGTGGTTGCGGTCGATTATCGCATGGGGCCGGAAAGCCCCTTCCCTGCCAGCCATGACGACTGCGTCGAAGCCGCGCGCTTCGTTCTCGCCAGCCCGGCGGAACTCGAAGCGCCGGTGACCGGGCTTGCCACGGCGGGTGACAGCGCGGGCGGCAATCTGGCATTTCATGTTGCAGCCGCGCTCGGCTCCGCTGCGGTCAAGGCGCAGTTGCTGGTCTATCCCTGGCTCGATTGCACGGCCCCGGATCGCGGATCGTACAAGGCCTTCGGCGAAGGCTTCATCCTCGATGCCAAGCTCCTCGCCCGGTTCGCGGCGGATTACCTCCCCGGCGAGGGCATGGCTGCAGGCGCAGCCGCATCGCCGCTGCTGCACCCGCTGCCGGCAGACCTTGCGCCGGCGGTCATTCTCACCGCCGGGCTCGATCCCTTGCGCGATCAAGGCCGGGCCATGGCCGGCCGCATGGCAGAGGCCGGGATGGAAGTTCATTTCATGGAAGCGAAGGGCCTGATCCACGGGCTTGCCACGATGCGGGCCGCCTTCCCCACCGCCGATCGCATCCTGCGGCGCGCCATCGGCGTTTTCGGAGATCTGGTGAACGGCTGACCGCAACGACAACTGACCACAACAAAAAAACGACAACCCAAAGGAGAGGGAAAATGAGCAAGATCAGGCGCACCGTTCTGGTGGCATCCACGGCAATCGGCTTGGCCGACATCGCGCAGCCGGCCTTCGCGGCTCCGGCAGCAGAAACCGCTGCCGCCGCAGAGGAAGCCCCCGTCGGCGAAATCATCGTTACCGCCAACAAGCGCAGTGAAAGCATCAGCAAGGTCGGCGCGAGCGTCGCCGCGTTCGACACCACCTTGCTCGACAAGCGCAACATCGTGCGGCTGGACGAACTCGCCAAGGCCGTGCCGAACCTCGCGCTCGCCCCCTCCACCCACGGCACGCCGGTGTTCACCCTGCGCGGCATCGGCTTCAACTCTGACTCGCTCGGCGTCTATCCGGCAGTCAGCCTCTCGCTCGATCAGGCGCCGATGCCCTTCCCGGTGCTGGCAGGCCACTCGCTCTATGATCTGGAGCGCGTCGAAGTGCTCAAGGGTCCGCAGGGCACCTTGTTCGGCCAGAACTCGACCGGCGGTGCAATCAACTTCGTCGCGGCCAAGCCGACCAAGGAGCTGCAGGCCGGCTTCAACCTTGATTACGGCCGCTTCAACGAAGTCCACGGCACGATGTATATCAGTGGCCCGGTCAGCGAGACCGTCGGCATGCGCCTCGCGGTCGATGCGATGCACCGCGATGACTGGCAGTACAACTTCACGCGCAAGGACTCGAACGGCGAACAGAACTACATCGCCGCGCGCCTGATCACCGACTGGCAGGCCTCCGACAAGCTGAAGTTCGAGCTCAACCTCAATGGTTCGGTCGATCGGTCTGACCCGCAGGCGCTGCAGATCATTGCTTCGCTGCCGTCGAACCCCGCCGCCCCGACGCCCGAGGAGCTCAATGCGCCGCTCGCCCCGCGCGATCTGCGTGCGGCCAACTGGTCCAATTCGGGCCGCCGCGGTGTGGGCACGCAATCGGATACCGAATCCGCCCGCCCGCGCGGCAACCGCAAGCTGTTCCAGGCCTTCCTGCGCGCCGACTACAACGTGACCGACGATGTCGCGCTGACTTCGATCACCACCTACAACCACCTCAAGCAGAACATGGCGTTCGACCTCGATGGCTCGCAGTACGAGCTGGTCGACAACCCGCGCGGTGATGGCACGATCAGCGATTTCAACCAGGAACTGCGCCTCTCGAACGCTTCGGCGCCGGGTGCGAAGTTCCGCTGGACCGTGGGGGCGAACTACAACCACAGCAAGGTCGACGAACTTCAGATCATCACTTACGGTGCCAACTCGCTGAGCAATGCGGGCACCAACTTCATCCACGAATCCAACGTGCAGAACCGCGGCCGGATGGACAACTACGCCGCCTTTGCCAACGGCGAGTACGACCTGACCGACCAGCTGACCTTCAAGGCCGGCATCCGCTACACCAGCTCGAAGAACAAGAACCGCATGTGCGGCTCGGACACCACGGGCGACCAGCAGCTTTCCTCGCTGTTCCGGCTGCTTGGCAATCTGCTGGGCGGGAAGGACATCCCGATCGGTCCGGGCGATTGCATCTCGCTCAACGCGCAGAACCTGCCGGGCGATCCGATCAACATCACGCTGAAGGAAGACAACGTCTCGTGGCGCGCGGGGCTGGACTTCAAGCCCAACTCCACCACGCTGCTCTATGCGAACATCTCGCGCGGGTACAAGGCGGGCGCGTTCCCGGTGATCACCGGCGCGACGCAGGAAGTGTTCACGCCGGCCAAGCAGGAATCGGTGACTTCGTATGAAGCGGGCGTGAAGACCCGCCTGATGAACAACGCCATCTCGCTCAGCGGCGCGGTGTTCTATCAGGATTACCGCGACAAGCAGATCCAGGGCACGGTCAACACCGCGCTGTTCGGCCTGCTCCAGCGGCTCGACAACGTGCCCAAGTCGCACATCTTCGGCGTCGAGGCTGAAGTGACCATTCGTCCGACGGCAGGCCTGACGCTGTCGGGTTCGATGAGCTACCTCAAAACCAAGGTCGACGAGTATTCGGGCATCACGGTGTTCGGCGATCAGCGCAACTTTGCCGGCAGCCGCCTGCCCTTCGCGCCGTCGTGGTCGCTGGTCGGCGATATCGACTACCGCGTGCCAACCAGTGCCGGCGGCGAAGTCTTCGTGGGTGCGGGGATCAACTACCGCACCTATCAGGATGCCTACATCGCCGGCAGCCAGTTGCAGATCCCCGACAACGGGGTGAACCGCTGGATCGACCGCACCGCGTTCCGCATCGAAGGCTATGCGCTCGTCGATGCCCGGATCGGCTACGTCTTCCCCGGCGAGAAGCTGACCGTTTCGGCCTGGGGCAAGAACGTGTTCAACACGTTCAACGTGCAGAACAAGATCTCGTACAACAACATCATCACCCAGGCGACCGGCATGCCGGCCACCTATGGTGTCTCGCTCAAGGTGCGCTTCAAGTAAGCACCGGCTTCAAGGGGGGAGCAGTGCCGCTGGCGCTGCTCCCTTTTTGCTGCTTGTCGCTCCCCTCACCACCAGCCATTCCAAAGGGTTCCCATGTCAGCGGAAACGCATTCTGATCCGGTTATCGCCCGCGCGCGGGCGCAATCGCTTTCGGCCATGCTCACCCGCGCGGCGGAGCGCCATGGCGCAAAGACCGCGATCATCTGCGGCGATGTGACGTGGAGCTATGCCGGTTTTCACCGCGAAGTGGAGCGGCTGGCTTCAGGCCTGCGCCGGCTGGGGATGCAGCCGGGCGACCGCATCGCGATCCTCGCGCGCAACAGCCATGCCTTCATCGCGCTGCGCTTTGCCATCGCGCGGGCCGATGCCGTGCTGGTGCCGATCAATTTCATGCTCAATGCGGAAGATGTGCGCTACATCCTCGATCATTCGGGCGCGCGGGCGCTGTTCGTGGATGAGACCACGCTGGCGACGGGCCTTGCCGCACGCAGCGCTGCGGTGGAGCACATGTTCGGCATGGCGGGTGAGCTTGTATCGCCGCCGGCGGGCCTTCCTGCCTGGACCGAACTGCTGAGCGACGAACCGCTCGCCCCGCAGGAGCGCGGCGGCGAGGACCTGCTGCAGATCGTCTATACCAGCGGCACGGAATCGCGGCCCAAGGGCGCGATGCTTTCGCACAACAGCGTGCTGTGGGAATATCAGAGCTGCATCATCGATTGCGAATGGACGGCGGGGACGGTCGCGCTCCACGCCATGCCGCTGTTTCACTGCGCGCAGCTCGATTGCATGATCGGCCCGGCACTGCATGTCGGCGCGACAAACGTGATCACGGGATCGCCTGCGGCAGACAACGTGCTTCAGCTTCTGGCGCAGCACAGGATCACCTCGTTCTTCGCACCGCCGACAGTGTGGATCTCGCTCCTGCGCTCACCCCTGATGGAAACCTGCGATCTCACGGCGCTCGAAAAGGGCTACTACGGCGCCTCGATCATGCCGGTCGAAGTGCTGCGTGAAATGAACGCGCGGATCCCGCAGCTGCGGCTGTGGAACCTCTACGGCCAGACCGAGATCGCCCCGGTCGCCACGATCCTGTTTCCGGAGGAACATGCCGCCCGGCTGGGTTCGGCAGGGCGGCCGACGCTGCATGTCGAGACGCGCATCGTCGATGACGCGATGGAACCGGTGGCGCCCGGCGCAGTGGGCGAGATCGTCCACCGCTCGCCGCAATTGCTCAGCGGCTACTGGAACGATCCCGCACGCACGGCGGAGGCCTTTGCGGGCGGCTGGTTCCACAGCGGCGATCTCGGTGTGGCGGATGCCGAAGGCTACATCACCGTGGTCGATCGCAAGAAGGACATGATCAAGACCGGCGGCGAAAACGTCGCCTCGCGCGAGGTGGAGGAAGTGCTCTATCGCCACTCCGCGATCAGCGAAGTGGCGGTGATCGGGATGCCCGATCCCAAGTGGATCGAGGCGGTGACCGCCGTGATCGTGCTGCGCGAAGGTCATGCGCTGGAAGCCGAGGCCGTGCTGGCACACTGCGGCGAGCACCTCTCGGCCTTCAAGATCCCCAAGAAGGTGGTGTTCGCCGAGAACCTGCCGCGCAACGCGAGCGGCAAGATTTTGAAGCGCGAACTCAGGCTTTCGCTGCTTTAGTGGACCACCCCCAACCCACCTTCGTCATTGCGAGCGCAGCGAAGCAATCCAGAGCGGTTCTGCGCGGCTCTGGATTGCTTCGCTCCGCTCGCAATGACGAGGTAAATGCGGCGGATTGCGACTGTCCACCCTAGGCCGCCAGATACGAGCCGCCGGTCACGAACACCACCTGCCCCTGGATCATCGCGGCGGAGGGGCTCGCGAGATATTCGATCAGGCTACAGTAATCGTCATCGACCACATTGCGCCCGCTGGGGCTAGCAGCGGCAGACTGGCGCATGATTTCTTCAGTCTGCGCGCCATAAACCTGCCGCAGCGCTTCGGTGTCGACCGCGCTCGGCGCGACGCAATTGGCCCGCACGCCCAGCGGGGCAAGCTCGAACGAAAGGTAGCGAATCAGGCTTTCCGCCAGCGACTTGCCCGCACCCACGGCGGCGTAGTTCGGGATGACAGTTCGGCTGCCCCGGCTAGAGAGGAAAAACACCGTGCTGCCGCGCCGGAACAGCGGCACCGCGGCCTGCGCCAGATAGACCAGCGCCGTGCCGTTGAGATTGATCGCCTCGGTGAACGCCACCGGATCGACCGTCAGCAGCGGTTCGGGCAGCACTTTCACCGCGCAGTGGACAAGCTGGTCGAGCCGGTCCGTCTTCGCCGCGACCTCAGCCACCACCGCCTGCGCCCCTTCCGGTGTGCTCACATCGCCCTGGATCAGATGGCAGCGCGCGCCCTGCGCCTCGATCTCCGCCTTGGCGCTGTCCGCCGAGGCCTGATCGGCGCGGAAGTTCAGGAACACATCGGTATCGGGCTTCGCAAAACGCTTGGCGATGGCAAGCCCGATACCTTTGGTACCGCCGGTGACGAGAATGGCCATGGCGCGCGCCTAACCGACGTTGCCGATGGAGGACGTCAGCGTCACGCCGAAACGCTCGATCATCCCGCCGGCATCGGTGCGCAGCGCGAGCCATTCCGGCGTATGCTCATCGCGCTCCATCGCGGCCTTGTCCGCCCAGGTCATGATCGCGAAGCGGTAGGCATCGGCCGGGGCGCCCTCGAGCCCTTCGGCGACCAGAATGGTCTCAAGGCTGGTGAGGTTCGGCAGGGCGCGGGCGAGCGGCGCATGCACATTGGCATAGGCCGTTTCGAAGGCATCGCGGTCTTCAGGCTTCGGCGCGGACCACACGGCAACAAGCTTCAGCATCACGTTCTCTCCCGCGCCGTTTTGCGCACAATGGCGGCGGGTTCGGCCCGCCCCTTCTCATCTTGCCGCGATGCTACCAAACAAGCGATTGCTATGGCAAGAGCCGGGTGATAGCCAGATCCGAAATCCGGAGCTTTTCCTGCATCATGCCCACCCGCCAAATGGTCTTCGATCCCCGCGATCCGGACGTCATCCAGCGCCCGCTGGAAACGTTGCTGCGCTTGCAGGCGCAAGATCCGGTGCACTGGTCGCCGCTGCTCAAGGGCTGGGTGCTGACACGGCACGACGACGTGAAGTCGGTGCAGATGAACAGCGGGATCACTTCGGACCGGCTGACCCCGTTTTTCGAAAGCCAGCAGGGTGAAGAGCGCGCGCGGCTGAACGATCTGATCCGCTATCTCAACACCTGGGTCGTCTTCAAGGATCCGCCCGATCACACCCGGCTGCGCACCTTGCTCAACAAGGTGGTGACGCCTGCGGTGATGCGCGACCTGGAAGACGGGATCACCGAACTGGCCGATGGATTGCTGGATCGCATCGCTGCACGCGGCGATGGGCGGTTCGAGTGCATCAGCGAATTTGCCAATCCGCTCCCCGCCAGCGTGATCATGGACCTGCTCGGCGTGCCGCGCGCGGACATGGATTTGCTGCGGGACTGGTCGATGCAGTTGCAGCCGTTCCTTGGCAATGCCACCGGCACCGGCGACAAGTACGAGACCGGACGCGCGGGCATCGTGGCGATGGCGGACTATTTCCGCGCTGCCGCCAAGGACCGGCAGGCGAAGCCGCGCGGCGATGTGATCTCGCACTTCGTCATGCTGGAGCAGACGGGCCAGATTACCGAGGACGAAGTGATCGGCTCGTGCATCCTGTTCCTGTTTGCGGGCCACGAGACGACCACCAACCTCATCGGCAACGGCATCCGCGCGCTGCTCGCCAATCCCGATCAGAAGGCAAGGCTGCTGGCTGACCCATCGCTTGCAGCCAGCGCGGTGGAGGAAATGCTGCGCTTCGAAGGGCCGACCGGCGCCGTCGTGCGCGTGGTGAAAGAGCCGTTCGAAATGCGCGGCAAGACACTTAACAAGGGCGACCGGGTCTATGCCATGGTCAATGCCGCCAACCACGATCCCGCCGTGTTCGAAGCCGCCGCGCAGTTCGACATCGGCCGTTCGCCCAACCGCCATCTCACCTTCAACCACGGCATCCACTTCTGCCTCGGCGCGCCGCTCGCCCGGGCCGAGGCCCGCATCGCGATAAGCCGCTTCTTCGCGCGCTTCCCCGATGCAGCCATGGCGAGCGATGCGGTGGAATACATGGACACGCTGACCATGCGCGGCGTGCGCGAAATGCCGATGGTAACCGGATAAAAGCGCGATGATCGAAGCCCCCGCCTTTGGCATGGCCAGCATCTGGGCCGCCCACGCCCGCTTCGCGCCCGATCGGATCGCGGCAATCTGCGGCACACGGCAGCTGACCTGGGGCGAATTCGACCGCGCGACCTGCCGGGTGGCCAATGCGTTGCGGGCGATGGGCGTGCGCCATGACGAGCCGGTCGCGCTGGTCATGACCAATTCGCTCGAAATGCTGGAAGTGATGTTCGGCATCGTGCGCGCCGGGGCCTGCATGGTGCCGATCAGCGGCCTGCTGACCGGTGCGCAGATCGCGACGATGATGGCCGACAGCGGCGCGCGCACCGTATTCGTCTCCGCCGGAAACCGTGCGCTGGTAGAAGCGGCAGAGCTTCCCGCCAGCGTGCGGCGCATCGCCATCGGCTTTACGGGCGAAGGCTGGGAAGCGGGCGACGCGCTGCTTGCCACCGCGCCGGAAACCGACCCCGGCGTCCGCAACCGCCCGGAAGACCGCTTCAACATCATCTACAGCTCCGGCACCACGGGCCTGCCCAAGGGCATCGTGCAGAGCCACGGCGCGCGCACGCATTTTGCGTGGTCCAATGCGCTGGAGCTGGGCATGTCGCGCGACACCATCGCGCTCGTCACCACCGCGCTCTATTCGAACGGCACGATGTTCATGGTCCTCCCGCCGTTGCTGCTGGGCGCGACCGTGGTCATCATGGAGCAGTTCAGCCCCGCCGGCGCGCTGGCGCTGATCGAGCGGCACCACGTGACCCACGCGTTCATGGTGCCAACCCAGTGCATCGTCACGCTCGATGATCCCGCGCTGGGCGCGCATGATCTTTCGAGCCTCAAGGCGCTGCTCTCTGCCGGTTCCTCGCTGCGGGCCGATACGCGCGAGGCTGTCATCGCGCGGATGACCCCGCATGTCTACGAGCTCTACGGCTTCAGCGAGGGCTTCGCGACGATGCGCAAGCCCGGCGACGCGCCCGCGCGGCCCGGTGCGGTCGGACGGCCGGTGATCGGCTTCGACATGCGCATCGTGGGCGGTGACGACCGGGAATGCGCGCGCGGCGAGGTGGGCGAAATCGTCGGGCACGGCCTTGGCGTGATGGCCGGATACCACAACCGTTCGGACCTCGACGAAGCGATCCTCTGGCACAGCCCATCGGGCGAGGCATTCCTGCGCAGCGGCGATCTGGGTTATGTGGATGAGGAAGGCTTCCTCCACATCGTCGACCGCAAGAAGGACATGATCCTCTCCGGCGGGTTCAACATTTTTCCGGCTGATCTCGAAGCCGTGATCGGCGAGCACCCCGCGGTTCAGGACGTGACCGTGATCGGCATTCCGCATCCCAAATGGGGGGAAACGCCGCTCGCGCTGGTTATCCCGCGTGGTGAGCCTGATCCGGAGACGCTGCTGGAATGGGCCAATGCCCGGCTGGCGCGCACCCAGCGGCTGGCGGGGCTGGAACTGAGGACCGAGTTTCCGCGCAATGCGCTGGGCAAAGTGCTGAAGCGCGAACTGCGCGCACCTTGGTGGGATAACGCGAAATGACGGACGCCTACATCGTCGGCAGCTATTCGAGCAGCTTCGGCAAGTTCCCCGATCGCAGCTTCAAGGATCTGACGCGCGAGGTCTATCTTGGCGTGCTGGCCGATGCGGGGCTGGCAAATGGCAACGATATCGGCATGGCCTGGTTTGGCAATTGCGGCATGTGGACCGATGGCCAGGGCAGCATTCGCGGGCAGGTCTGCCTCACCCCGCTGGTGCGCGAAGGGCTGTTTCCCGAACGCGTGCCGGTCATCAACGTCGAAGGTGGCTGCGCCACCGCATCCATTGCGCTCCACGGCGCGTGGAAGGATGTGCTGAGCGGCCAGACCGATCTCAGCATCGCCATCGGGGTCGAGAAGACGTTCAATCCCGCCATGCCGGAGCGGACCAAGGCGCTGTTCGATGGCGGCATCGACCAGTATGATCCCGCAGAGTGGATGGCCTACTATGCCGAGGCCGGAGAGGCATCGGGCAAGCCGTTCGAACCGGGGCCGGGCCGGACCATCTTCATGGATACTTACGCCATGCAGGCCGCGTGGCACATGCGCACCTACGGCACGACCGAGCGCCAGATCGCCATGGCCTGCGCCAAGAACCACACGGCATCCGCGCACAATCCCAAGGCGCAGTACCGCTTTGCCCTGACCCCGGAGGATGTTCTCGCGGACAGGCCGGTCAGTTGGCCCCTCACCCGCGCGATGTGTGCGCCGATCGGCGATGGCGCGGCGGCGGCGCTGGTCTGTTCGGGCGCATGGCTGGCGCGCCAGCCCGCAGCGGTTCGTGCGCGCGCCGTCCGGATCGCGGCGAGCACGATGACTGCGGGCAAGTATCGCCGGCTGGACGAGCCGGGGCTTTCCAAACTCGCCGCCGAACGGGCCTACAAGGCAGCAGGGCTGACACCGGCCGACATCGATCTCGCCGAAGTGCATGATGCGACATCGTTCTGCGAGATCTACCAGTCCGAGATGCTCGGCTTCTGCGGCATGGGCGAAGGCGGCCGGCTCGTCGAAAGCGGTGCGACCACGCTCGGCGGGTCGATCCCGATCAACCTTTCGGGCGGGCTCGTCAGCAAGGGGCACCCCGTCGGCGCGACGGGGCTTTCGATGATCGACGAGCTCATGCTGCAATTGCGCGGCGAGGCCGGCCCCCGGCAAGTCAGCGGTGCGCGCATCGGCCTGGCCGAGAATGGCGGCGGCGTCATGGGCTTTGACGAGGCGGCCTGCTCGGTTACCATTCTGCAGCGCGATTGAGGCGGTCATGCCGAGGGGAGCTGTGCGAGTGACCAACCGAGTCGCCGAGGCCCCGGCGGACCCCCAGCCCAAGGCCGAAGCGCGCGGGGGCGAAAGCCGGCGCGAGGCGCTGCTGGATGCGGCCGCCGCCATGTTCGCAGCCAAGGGGTATGACGGCACGTCGATCCGCGACATCGCCGGCGCGGTCGGGATGCTGCCGGGCTCGCTCTACTATCACTTCAAGTCCAAGGAAGACCTGCTGATCGCGGTCTACCGCAAGGGCGTGGCGCGCTTCGAAGCCGCGATAGATGAGGCATTAGGCAAAACTGGGGTCAAAACCGTGGGCGAGCCGTGGCAGGCAATCGAGGCGGCCTGCGCTGCGCACCTTTCGATCCTGCTCGATGGCGGCGATTATGCGCGGATCGTCAATCCGGAATTCGTGCGCTCGTTCCCGCCCGCGATGCTGCCCACGCTGAATGCAGAGCGCGACCGCTATGAGCGCCATTTTGAAAAGCTGATCGCCGCACTGCCGCTTGCTCCCGAGACGGATCGCTGGCTGTTCAAGGTCGCGCTTTTCGGCAGCCTGAACTGGTCGCAGACCTGGTATCGCAAGGGCCGGTACACACCCGGTGACATTGCCGCAGCATTCATCGGCATGCTGCGGCAAAAGGGAGCCTGATACGGCCCCTGACTACCCTCGGAAAATGGCACGGAAAGCCAGAAAAATGGCCAGATAAATCATCGTACTGAAGCGCTGCGTATGGTGCAATCAGGCATGGCGGTCTAACCAGTCGATAAACATGGACCCGGGCAACGCCGGGCCGCGAGGAGAGGGATAAAGATATGCGCATTTCCTTTGTGCGAAAGCTTGGCCTGGCATCCAGCCTCGCGCTGGCAGTGGGCGCCATCGCGGTCCCGGGCGCGATGGCCACGGTGACCGAGGCGATGCTGCGCGCCGTGCCGGGCGCCGAATGGCTCACCTACGGCGGCGACTATGCCGAGCAGCGCTTCTCCCCGCTCAAGCTGGTCAACGAGTACAACGTCGATCAGTTGGGCCTTGCCTGGTATGCCGACATGGACACCGCACGCGGGCAGGAAGCGACGCCGCTGGTGCATGATGGCGTGCTTTATGTGACCACCGCCTGGTCGATGGTGAAGGCTTACGACGCGAAGACCGGCAAGCCGCTGTGGGCCTATGATCCCAAGGTGCCGCGCAGCACGCTGTACCGCGCCTGCTGCGATGCGGTGAACCGGGGCGTGGCGCTGTATGGCGACAAGCTGTTTGTCGCGGCGCTGGATGGCCGGCTGATCGCGCTCGATCAGAAATCGGGCAAAGTGCTTTGGGAGAAGGTCACCGTCCCCAACCAGACCGACTACACCATCACCGGCGCGCCGCGCATCGTGAAGGGCCGGGTGCTGATCGGCGCGGCGGGCTCCGAATACAAGGCGCGCGGCTATATCGCGGCTTACGACACCGAGACCGGGAGCGAGGTCTGGCGCTTCAACACCGTGCCCGGCAACCCCGCCAAGGGCTTCGGCAAGGAAGGGCTCAACAAGGCCGCGCACGAGGCCGCGTCCAAGACCTGGGGCAACAAGTGGTGGGAGCTGGGCGGTGGCGGCACCGTCTGGGATTCGATCACCTATGATCCGGAAACCAACCTCGTCCTCTTCGGCACGGGCAATGCCGAACCGTGGAACCCGGCGGCGAACGGGCGTGAGGGTGACAGCCTCTACACCTCCTCGATCGTGGCGGTGAATGCCGATACCGGCCAGTATGCCTGGCACTATCAGGAAACCCCGGAAGACCGCTGGGACTTCGATTCCGATCAGCAGATCACCATCGCGGATATCAACATCGGCGGCGCGAAGCGCCATGTGGCCATGCACGCGCCCAAAAACGGGCACGTGTATGTGCTCGATGTGAAGACCGGCAAGTTCATCTCTGGCACGCCGTGGGTGCCGATAAACTGGGCAACCGGCCTGGATCCGGAGACAGGCCGCCCGTCGATCAACCCCGATGCGCAATATGAAAAAACCGGCAAGCCCTTCATCAGCCTGCCCGGCGCGGTCGGCGCCCATAGCTGGCAGCCGCAGAGCTACAGCCCCAAGACCGGCTATCTCTACATCCCGACCAACCTCGCTGGATGGCCTTACCTTGCCGCCAAGGACTGGAAGCCGGGCACCTTCGGATGGTCGATCGGAATGGACGGCTATGCCGTGGCGATGCCGGCCGATCTCAAGGTGCAGGAAGGCGCCAAGGCGGCAACCAAAGGCCAGCTGGTCGCGTGGGACGTGGCAAACAAGAAGGCCGCATGGCGAGTTGACCTCACCGGTCCTTCGAACGGCGGCGTGCTTTCGACTGCGGGCAACCTCGTATTCCAGGGTACTTCGGGCGGCGAGTTCGTGGCCTACACCGCCGACAAGGGCGAAAAGCTGTGGTCGTTCCCGGCCCAGAGCGGCATCATTGCCGCGCCGATGACCTATGCCATCGGCGGCGAGCAATATGTCGCCATCCTCGTCGGCTGGGGCGGCGTGTGGGATGTCGCCACCGGCGTGCTGGCCAACAAGGGCGGCGCCGGGCGCAATATCAGCCGTCTGATGGTGTTCAAGCTCGGCGCTTCGGGCCAGCTGCCCGCGCCGCCGCCGATGAACCAGATGGTGCTCGATCCGCCGCCGTTCACCGGCACACAGGCGCAGGCGACCCATGGCGGGCAACTCTATGGCCGGTATTGCGCCATGTGCCACGGCGACGCTGCCATTTCGGGCAGTCTGAACCCGGACCTGCGCCATTCCGGCGTGATCGGTTCGGCTGAAGCGGTGAAGGCGATCGTCATCGGTGGCCAGCTGCACCAGATGGGCATGGTCTCGTTCAAGGCGGCACTCAAGCCGGCGGACGCCGAAGCCATCCGCCTGTACATCATCAAGCGGGCCAACGAGGACAAGGCGCTGGCCAGCCGCTGAGGCATTGCTTCAAACTGCCGGCGACGTGGATGCCGGCCCTGCAAATGGGCAGGGCCGGGTCCGCTTCGCCGGCAGTCGGCATCTCACGAAACCGGCGGATCAGCCGTGCGGGTAGAGCTTCGGGAAATCGGGGTGACGGAACCGGTCGCCCGGAACCAGCCCCTCGTAAAACTCGCTGACATCGCGTGAGCCGGTTTCCTGCCGGTTGAAACCCACAGCCGATTCCTTGCTGACCCCCGGCCGAGCCACGAAGTTGCAATCGTCGCCGAAGAAGCGGAGCGAGATCGTGCGCCGCTCGCCATGCGCTTCGGTATGCCCGCCGCCGTGCAGTGTGCTGGGGTGAAACACGAGCGCATCGCCGGGTTCGAACGGCCATGACACGATATCGAACCGCTCCCGGTCCGCCTCGATATCCGGCAGCCGGGGCATCTCGCCCACATCATAGAGCGGGGCGGTATCATCATCGCCGGTGAAGGCCGAGCCATTGTAGAGGCGCCCGCGGTGCGATCCGCGCACGAATTCCAGCGCCTGCGAGGGCGGTACGGGATCGAGGCTGATCCACAGGACCGACATGTCCGCCCCATCCACGGGGAAGTATGACGTATCCTGATGCCAGGGCGTGCGGCGGCTCGCGCCCTTCTTGTGGAAGACCTGCTCGAAGAAGAACCACACGTTCTCGCAGCCCCATAGCCGCGCCATCACCTCGCCGAGCCCTGCCTTGCGCAGCAGCGGATCATAGTGCGGCCAGCTCAGGGTGTTGAACAGGTCCTGATAGAACACCGTGCCGTCCTGCGGGAACAGCTGCTGAGCGGCCGGGCTGGGGTTGGCGAGGCTCCACTCGAAGCCCTGCCGCGCCAATTCCAGCATTTCTGCGTCGAACAGCCCGGGCAAATAGACCACGCCATCCTCGCGGTAGCGCTGCATCAGGGTGTCGGCGTCCCCGGCCTCGGCGGTCATCACGGTCATCGCGGGGTTTCCTTGGAAGGAGGGGATGGGCGCGATCAGCGCGCTTCGGCCAGCCAGGCGATGCAGCGGCGGAGCAGTTCCTGAAACGCGGCTTCGTCCCACGGGCCGCGCACGACCGGCGCCTCATCCATCAGGGGTCGTGCATCAAAGCGGCCGCAGGCGTGGCCGAGCGGGCTGTAGGCCACCTCGCCGCCGCCGAAACTGCGGACATAGAGCTGCGGGCGCGGCGGATCATCGTCCCACTGCCCCAGCAGGTAGCCGGGCGCCTCGCCCTTGTAGCGCGCGGTCAGCAAGGTGCGGTAGTTGCACAGGGGCGCGGCAATATAGGGCTCGTCGGTCACGGTGAAATCATCGAGCCCGCGCGTGATCGGGTGATCCGGATCCTCGACATGGATATGCATGGTCTGCGCCGAGAGATGCGCGACAAAGCGGCTCCCGAGGAGCTCCATGAAGGCCGGAGCCACGGTTTCCGCCGTCGGCTTCACGAGGCCGGGAATGCGCACGCCGCTGGCGACGATTTCCGGCCCGTCGGTAAATTCGAGACCGGCGTTCGCACCGTGCAGCGCCAGCAGCCGGCCGCCCGCCGCGACAAAATCGGCGAGCGCCTGCGCCTCGCTTTCCGAGGGCATGAGATCGCAGGTGTAGAGCACCACGGCGGCGAAGCCCGCAAGATCGCCCACATCGCGGAAATCCGCAGCGCAGCGGACCCGGATGCGATCATCCTCGGCCATGAGGTTCAGCATCACCAGCCGGGCAAGATCGAAATCGTGGTACTTGCCCCCCGAGATGAGATGGATGCGGACGGGCTCGCTCATGCGGCGCTCTCCAGGGGAATGAGGAAGGGTGCGCCGCCGTCCCACCGTGCGGCGGCGCGCTCGGAGAGATCGAAGAAGGCACGGGTTGCCGGGCAATCGGTGATCAGTTCGATGTGAAGGCCCAGCGCGGTGCGGCAATCGTAGTAGCGCAGCTCGACCTCCTCGTTCAGCTTGCCGGTCGAAACCGGCGGTCCGGCATCGAGCGCAACGCCCGCGCTATCGAGATCGGTGACAAGGAACGCATGGTGGTGCGCCTTGCACGCGCCGGCGGGCAGGGGCCCATCACCATAGACGCTGGGCCAGGGCCCATGGGGCTGGATCAGTTCGATCATCTTGTCGCCCAGCTGGCCGAAGGCGATGTCGAGCGTCAGCGCCTGCGGTTCGCCGTGGAAGGTCCAGCCCGCGAAGGCCATGCCCGGCATGTGGATGAAGGGCCCCGCCCCGGTGCGCCGGACCCAATCGTCGACGCTCGTGGCAAGATCCCCGACGACGTAGCCAAGCTGCATGATCGGGCCGTGCATTGTGCGTTTCCTGTTCAATCGAGTGAGGATGGCGTCCCGTGCCAGGCGAAGGGCCGCGCTTTCATCCGGACGAAGAAGTCCTGCAGCCAGGTCGCTTCCTCGGGGATCGGCTGGCCATGGTTTTCGCCGAACTGGAGGAAGCAGTAGAGGTAGATATCCGCCAGCGAGTAGCGGCTGCCGCAGACGAACTCGCGGCCCCGCATCACGCCGTCGAGCCAGACCATGCGGTAGCGCGACTTGGCCTTGAGCACGGCGGCGGCTTCCAGCGGCAGGAGACTCTTGGTCACCGCGCCATCGATGTCCTTGTCGCCCTCGAAGAAGGCGCGGCCTTCCTCGGTGGAGAAGCCTTCGCCCATCGGCCAGGCGATGTTCTGGTCGATCCGGCGCACCCACATGCGGGTTTCCGCCCGCTCTTCGGGCGTGGAGCCGATCAGCGGCGGATCGGGCCGGATATCCTCGAAGTATTCGCAGATCGCGGTGACTTCGGTGATGGCGGTGCCGTCGTCGAGCTCCAGCGCGGGCAGCTCACCCATCGGATTGATCCGGCTGATGAAGGGCTCGCGCCGGTTTTCGCGCGTGAACAGGTCGATGAAGCGTCGCTCCAGCGCGATGCCCTTCTCCTGTGCGAAGATCCAGGCGATCCACGGGTTCGGTGCAAACAGGTCGAAATCATAGAAGATCATGTGCGCCTCGTTCGTGGAAATCGCCCGGATATTGGGGCACGCTCCGCGCTAGAACTTGCCCTCGATCGAGATGCCGATGGTGCGCGGATAGACGATCTGGTTCTGGCCGCCGGGCCGGTTGAGCGGGCCGACCGTGTTCCCCACGTTGTCGCTGAAGATGCCCGCTTCCCAGCGGTCCGTGCCGATGCTGGCGCGGACGTAGCCGATCCCGTTGAACGGCGCATAGACCCCGTTGAAGATGCTCTGCTGGCGCGAGCGGTAGCTGTAGCGCGCGTTCAGCCTGAGTTCGAGGCCATCGGGCCCGATCTCGCGGTTGTAGGTTCCGCCAAGATTGAAGGTGGTCTTGGCGGTGCCGGGCAGCTGGTTGCCCTCACGCAGCTGCGGGATCTTGGCGACAATCGGCGCGGCCACGTTGTGGATCGTGGTCGAGTTGAAATTGCCGTTGAAGTTCAGCGTCAGCCCCTGCACCGGCGTGCGCCAGGTGATCGACGGCTCGATACCGTGCCCGCGCACGTCACCGACTTGCGCGACGATGGTTTGCAGCGCCGGCGAAAGCTCGATCTGGGCGCGTGGCCAATCGACGTAATAGGCCGCCAGTTCAACCTGCACCGTGTTGTTGAAGAGTGCCCACTTGAGCCCAGCTTCGTAGTTCCACAGCGTATCGGGCGGTGAGATGTTGGAGAGGTTGACCCCCAGCACCGCGTTGGACGCACCGACGATCGAGGCCGAGGAAATCGCGCCGCTGCGGAAGCCCTTGGCCGCTTCGACATAAAGCAGCCCGCCGCCCGGTGCGTGGTAGGCAAGGTTGAAGCGCGGGTTGAAGGTGCTGTTGCTGGAACGGGTGGTGCTGCGATTGGGGATCACGCCGCCCGCGATCTCGAGCTGGCTGTTCTCCTCGAACCGGCGCTTCTCCTTGTAGTAGCGCCCACCGACGGTGATATCGAGCTTGCGATCAAACGCCGCATAGGTCGCTTCGCCATAGACCGCCCAGCCCTGGCTGAAGAGCTGGTTCCTGTCGTTGACGGTGTTGAAGCCCAGCACGCCGGGCGCCACCACGAAGTCTGGCAGCTGCACGGTCTGGCCGCCGAAGGTATCGCCCTTCTGGTAGAAGAAGCCGACGATGTACTGCAGCGGCCCCTTGCCCGATGAAGTCAGGCGCACATCCTCATTGAAGTTGTGCGTGGTGAGCGGCCAGAGCGAGGAGAAATTGCCGATGCCGGGGATGAAACCGCCATTGTTCGAGATGACGGTGTTCTTGATGTGGCCGGTCGAGCTTTGCAGCGTGGCAAAGCCCAGATCATATTCGACATCGCCGCTGAACAGCCAGTAGTCCGAGAGCGCCTCGCCGAAGCGCTGGTCGATGCTGGCGGGATCGGCAAAGGTGATGCGATCGGACCAGTTCTGCTTGGTGTTGTTGCGCCAGGCAGAAAGGCGGATCGTGAGGTTGTCGGTGGGCTTGGCCAGCAGCTTGACGCGGCCGGTGAAGCTCGTCGCGTAGTTGTCGTTCTTCACGCCGGTCGGGATGATATCGGCATAGCCGCCCGTCCGCTTGTAGGTGATCACCCCGCGCAGCGCGACCTTGTCGGTCACCAGTGGCAGGTTGACCATGACATCGCTCGAATACCCCGGCTTGCCGCCCGTCACGAGGTTGCCCGAAGCGCGCACCGAGGCGGCGTTGCGGTCAAGCTCGGGATCGTTGGTCAGCACCTTGATCGTGCCGCCGATCGAGCCGAGGCCGTAGAGCGTGCCCGAAGGCCCGCGCAGCACTTCGACGCGCTTGAGATCGTAGAACGCGGCGACCGGCGCATAAGGACGGCCAGGCATGGTGAAGGCAAAGTTGTCGAGATAGTAGCCCACCGCCGGATCGCCGTCGGTCTCCGAGGCGGCGATCGCGCGGATCTGGTAGGTCGTGCTGCCCGCACCGATGGTCGCGCCGGTCGTGGCGCTCGGCACGAGCGAGATCGCCTGCCCGATATCGGTGACACCCGAACGCAGCAGCGTTTCCCCGCTGATGCCCTGCACCGCCTGGGGAACCGAGGTCAGCGTCTGTTCGCGGCGCTGCGCGGTCACGATGATCTCGCTGTCATCCTTGCTCTCGGCGGCTTCGGCCTGCGCTTGCTGGGCCAGTGCGGCCTGCGATGCGAGAAGGACCGCAAGTGCGGCGGACGAGGCGGCGGCGCGCCATGCATAGGCGGCAGATCGGCACGTTTTCATTGGTTCTCTCCCCTCTTCTTGTTCATTGCCGCAGGGTTCGTGCCCGGCGGCTGTTCGGCGCCGGATCAACCGTGATCAAGCCACGGGTAGTCCCCCATCAGGCAGCGATCGATCTGCTGGTGGAAATGGCGGATCCGCACTTCCTGATCGCCCAGGATCATGCCTCTGAAGCCCTGCGACGCGGTTCCATGCTGCATCGTGGTCATGTTCGAACCATCCTGCTTGAGCACATTGGCAAGGAACGGATCGAACGTGCCGTCGAAGGCTTCGGCATAGTCCTGCAGTTCGCCGTGGCGATAGGTCCGGTGATTGACGACAGGCGGCTCCGATCCGGGCGCGCGGCGTTCGGTGATCAGGAAGTCGTAGTAGCAGATGCCCGGATCGGATGGGTGCGGCCGATAGCGGAACATGATCGAGACTTCGGGAGTCTGGGTCAGCGTGGTGCCCGGGAAGAACGTGTAGTGATACTGGTGAACGAGCTGCTCGTCGTTCATCCGGCGATAGGGCATGTAGGTATCGTTCTCGATCGCCCGCTTGGCCTTGATCACCTCGAGATGGATGTCCTTCAGGCTGCCCTTGTAATCCGCCGGGACGAGCGTGCCGATGCCGAGGAACTTCTCGCGCAGCGGTGTCATCTCCTCCGCATTGCCGAGCAGTTCGCTCACCGTCAGGTTGAAGTTGATCATCCGGCTGTGCATGCCGATCAGCTCGATCGGAACGTCATAGCCCTCCGTGATGTTCATGAAGTCTGCGTGCAGCGATTCGAAATGATAGCTTTCGTTGAAAGCATCGTGCGCGTGCTTCCAGTTGCCGTTCCATTCGAAGGTGGCGCTGTCGATCAGCTGGAATTCCTCAAGCTCGTAAGTCTCGAGGTGCGAACCCGCTTCGCCGAGATACTCCCTGAGGCCGATTGCGTGCCGATCGAGATTGAACCAGACCCAGCCGCCCCAGATTTCGGTGCGGATCGCCGCGAGATCGAGTTCGCCGTTTGGCACGCCATCGCGGTATTGCGCGAAGAGTTCGGGCCGCGCGATCCGGTTCAGCGTGCCGTCGTTGTTCCACTTCCAGCCGTGATAGGGGCAGGTGAACGTGTCGAGCGAGCCGGAGTCCACCTGGCAAAGCAGATTGCCGCGATGCTGGCAGATGTTGAAGAAGCCGCGGATCTCGCCATCGTTCGAACGGACGAACAGCAGCGACTCCTTGCCCAGCGTATGGAGGCGGAAATCGCCCGGCTCGGCGAGTTCGGAGACATGGCAGCCGACGTTCCAGGTCTTGGTCCAGACGTGATCCCATTCGCGCTGCATGAATTCGCGGCTGTGGAAGCGTTCCCCATCGATGCGCTGATAGCCGATGACCGGGATGGGCTTGCGCGGGACGAACGCAGGCGCCTGCGTATCCTTTTTTGCCGGCCCCAGCGCCTCGATCAATCGGTCTTCGATCTTTGCCATTACCCAACCATCCTCGCTCACGGCGCTGGCGGCTTCCGGGCTCGTCGAGGAGATTGCCGGTCATGACCGGCGCAGCGCGATCCCGCGGCCAGAGCCCGCAGACGCGCTACCTTGCGTTCTCCCAAACGTGCCGTGGCTTTAAAACATGCCAACCAGCTTGTTTTTGAAAACACCACAGCACCCGAGGGCTGTCAATAAACAAGCGGACTGGCTGGTTTTAATGATAGGGCCTTGCTGCAGGCTTGACTTGGGGCGGCAAATGCCCAGACCAATGCGCCATGAACCTGCAATCGGACCGTATGATATCGATGGATCAGGACGATCCGGCGGTCGATACCGCAATCCCCCGGGTCCGGCGGCCATCGCGCAGCGCCGGGGCCTCCCCGCGCCAGATCGCCAAGAGCGAGGCCATGCGCCTGCGCGTGCTCGAAGCGACGGTCGATTGCCTGCAGGAAGGCAAATCGCACGAGGTTTCGATCGCGGTGATTGCCGAGCGGGCGCAGATTTCACGCGGGGCGGTGCAGTATCATTTCGCAACGCGGCGCGAGCTGCTCTGCGCCGTGATCGCGCACATCAACGCCCGCCGCCTCCAGCAGTTCCGCGCCGATCTTGCGGAAATAGGTCCGGGCGAAGACCTTGCCGAGCGGATCGTCGACACCCACTGGAAGCACCTCGGCGAGCGGGACTTCCTCGCCTATCAGGAACTCGTCCTGCTTGCACGCAGCGATCCCGATCTGACCGAGGGCTTCGCCCCGCTCTATCAGGATTTCCTGGGCGAATGGTACGAGACAGCGCGCCGGGCCTTCGGCTGGAGCTACCGCGACCGCGAGGTGATGAAGGCGGGCAACATCGCGCACTACCTGCTTGAAGGCATGGCCTATGGCCAGCTGGCCGGCCAGCTTTCGAGCGAGGTCGTCGCCGATATGCTGGATCACACCAAATCGATCCTGCGCGCAGCAATCCAGAAGAAGCAGGAAGGCGGCTGACCGCAGCGCCCCTTCCCGAAATCCAAACAAGACCAGCACGGGAGAGCGATATGGGCGGCAGATTTGCAGGCAGGACCATGGTGGTGACCGGCGCCGCATCGGGCATCGGGCGCCGCACGGCAGAGCGGCTGGTGTCCGAAGGCGCGACCGTGCACGGCGCAGACCTCACCCCCGTCTCCATCGCAGGTGTGACCGGACACCGGCTCGACGTGACCAGCGAAGCGGACTGGGAAGCGCTGATGAGCAGCATCGCGGCGCAGCACGGCCATCTCGACGGCCTCGTCAATGCTGCCGGGGTGATCCGCATGGGCACCACCGCCGAAACCTCGATCGAGGACTTCCGGCTGGTCATGGCCGTGAACGTCGAGGGCACGTTCCTTGGCAGCAAGCACGCCATGCGCGCGATGCAGGCACGCGGGACGGGCGTGATCGTCAACATCTCATCCACCGCGGGCATCTGCGGCTCCCCCGGTGCCGCTGCCTACACCGCGAGCAAGGGCGCGGTCCGGCTGCTGACCAAGACCACCGCGCTCGAAGCCATTGCGCTCCCCAGCCGCATCCGGGTCAACTCGGTCCACCCCGCGCTCACCAACACCCCCATGGCCGATGCCATCGTCGACCAGCTTGGCGGCGCTGCCGAAGTTCGCCAGGCGCTCAGCGATATGATGCCATCGGGCCGGCTGGCGGAGCCGGACGAGATCGCCAGCGCGATCCTGTTCCTGCTTTCGGACGATTCAAGCTACATGAACGGTTCGGAACTGGTGGTGGACAACGGCTTCACCGCCCAATGAGCAAACGAAGCCAGGGCGCTACCCGGCAGGGAGGTGCCGTTCGAGGAACGCGGTCACCGCATCGTTGAACGCATCGTTGCGATCACCGGCCACCATATGCCCGGCACCGCCAACATCGGCCACTTCAAGGTCCGGCACGAGCGCACGGAAGGCGGCTACGCCGGCATCGCTCACCACGTCGCTCTTGAGGCCGCGCACCAGCAGCACCGGTACGCCGATCTGCGGCAGCTTTGCCGCTGATTGGCGCACCATGTCATGAAGGTCCTGCGGGCGCGCTGCGACGATCCGGGGATCCCAGTGCCAGTAAAGCCTGCCGTCCTCGCGCTGGCGCAAATTGCGCATCAGCCCGTTCGGATCGCGCGGACGGGGCCGCTCCGGATTGTAGGCCGCAACGGCATCGACCGCCTCGTCCAGCGTGGCAAACCCCTCCGTATGGGCGCGCATGAAGGTGACGATGCGGCTGATCCCCTCGGGTTCGGGATGCGGGACGATATCGACCAGCACCAGCGAGGCTGGCCGCATCGCCCGGGCCACCGCGTGGATCGACGTCGGCCCGCCAAGCGAGGCCCCGACAAGCGCGAAAGGCCGATCGAGCTTCGCGACAATCGCTTCAAGGTCAGCGACACGGTCATTGAGGGAATAGGCTCCCGCTTCGGACCATTCGCTCTCGCCATGCCCGCGCAGGTCGACGTTGATCACCCGGTAGCCGCGCTGCGCAAGCGCCGTGGCGGCGCCCGACCAGCTGTGCCGGGTCTGCCCGCCGCCGTGGAGCAGGATCACCACCGGCGCATCGAGCGGCCCCAGATCATCGACGGCGAGTACGAGCCCATCGTGCGAGGCGATCCGGTGCAGCCGCACTGCACCAGTTTTGGCAGAAGGGCCGGGGGAATTGTGGCTCATTGCGGAAGGCTTTCGATCGAAGTGGTGCCCAAGCGCATTTGCGCAGGCGCGGGTTTGGCCTTGATCCGGCACAGGCGGCCCATCATCGCGGCAGGAACCCCCGTGCGAGAATGCCCACCATCTGTCGGGCAACGGCCTCGGACGAAAGCGCACCGCCATGATCGTGCCAGCGCGCGGGCCAATTGAGCGCACCGGCCAGCGTGAAGGCCATCAGCCGCACGTCGCACGGCGGGATCGAGCCGTCCTCGATTGCGGCGGCAATCAGGCCGCGCATGTCGCTATCGATCTGGCGCTTGAGCGCACGGAAGCGCTTGCGGCTTTCCGGCGCCAGCGCCTCGTCTCCGGTGCGGATCACGCAGCGGCCGAAATCATCCATGTTCACTTCGGCATAGCGCACAAGGAAGGCGATCAGCCGGTCCGCGCCGGTGCCCTCGCGCGCCCGCGATTGCTCCGCCGCCTCGATCAACTGGCCGAGCCCGATCGAGACGCATTCGAGCAGGACCTGATCCTTGTTGCCAAGGTAGTGGTAGATCGTCGGCTTGGAGATCCCCAGACGCGCCGCGACATCATCGAGCGAGGTCTGGTGAAAGCCGCGTTCGTTGAACATCTGGACCGCCGCGCGCAGCACTGCGGCGCGCTTCGCCTCACGCGCGGCGCGCTTCTCCTGCGCGGAGGGAAATGGCGATTGAGCGGCGTCCATGGTCTGCTCGACGTTGACCGAAAACTTGCCAGCAAGCAATCTACTCATGCGTAAAATTTTCGCGTAGGAACGGGCTGCGAGTCGCCGCGGCGGCGCTGAAGGAGATCGGTTTCATGGAGATTGCAGGACTGGCCGCCATCGTGACGGGCGGCGCATCGGGGCTTGGCGCGGCAACCGCAGAACTGCTCGCGGCGCGCGGGGCGAAGGTGACGCTGTTCGATCTCAATGCAGACCTAGGCACGGCCAAGGCGGCGGAAATCGGCGGGCGCTTCGCGGCGGTGAACGTGACCGATGAGGACGCCGTGGCGAACGCCATTGCAGAGGCCGAGGCGGTCAACGGCAAGGCGCGCATCCTGATCAACTGCGCCGGCATCGGCCCGCCGGCCAAGGTGCTCAACCGCGATGGCAGCCCGCTGCCGCTGGCGGACTTCGCGAAGATCATCCAGATCAACCTGATCGGCACGTTCAACGTGCTCTCGAAGTTTGCCGCGCGCATCCACGATGCCGAACCGCTCAACGAGGATGGCGAGCGCGGCGTGATCGTGAACACCGCCAGCGTCGCCGCGTTCGAAGGCCAGATCGGCCAGCCCGCCTATGCCGCATCGAAGGGCGGCGTTGTCGGAATGGCGCTGCCCATCGCGCGCGAATTTGCCCGCTATGGCATCCGCGTGAACACCATCGCGCCGGGGATTTTCTGGACGCCGCTGCTCGGCTCGCTGCCACAGGAAGCGCAGGATTCGCTGGGGCGGCAGGTGCCCTTCCCCAGCCGTTTGGGTAGGCCCGAAGAGTACGCGAAGATGGTAGAAGCCATCGTGACCAACCCGATGGTCAACGCCGAAGTGATCCGCCTCGATGGCGCGATCCGCATGGCGCCGAAGTAAGCACGCGCAGGTTTCAGGAAGGTTTGAGGACATGACGATCAGCAGCGAAGCGCTGGAAATGGCCGCGAAGGTCGAGGCATTCGTTCGGGAAAAGATCTTCCCCTACGAGCAAGACCCTCGGCGCGACCACCACGGCGCGCCGACCGACGAACTCGTCATGGAAATGCGCGAACTGGCGCGCGCGGCGGGCGTGCTGACGCCGCATATCCGCCCGGATGGCAGCCACTTCAACCAGCGCGAGACGGCGGTCATCCTGATCAAGTCCGGTCTTACGCCGCTGGGCATGCTGGCCTGCAACACGCAGGCGCCGGACGAGGGCAACATGTACCTCATCGGTCATGTCGGCAGCCCGGAACTCAAGGAACGGTTCCTGAAGCCGCTGGTCGAGGGCCGCGCACGTTCGGCCTTCATGATGACCGAGCCCGCGGAGCTGAACGGCGCGGGCGCGGACCCTTCGATGATGCTGACGACCTGCCGCAAGGACGGCAACCACTGGGTGGTGAACGGCAAGAAGTGCTTCATCACCGGGGCGGAAGGCGCCAAGGTGGGCATCGTCATGGCGAAGTCCGAAGACCCTGACAGCAAGGGCGGCGCGTGCATGTTCCTTGTTGACCTGCCCGATCCTGCGATCCAGATCACCGGCGTGCCCAACACCATCGACAGCTCGATGCCCGGCAGCCACGCCGAGATCACCATCGACAATTTGCGCATTCCGGCGGACCAGATGCTGGGCGATGCCGGCGAGGGCTTCAAGTATGCGCAGATCCGCCTCAGCCCCGCGCGGCTATCGCACTGCATGCGCTGGCTGGGCGGCTGCATGCGCGCGCAGGAGATCGCGACCGACTATGCCAACCGCCGCATGGCCTTCGGCAAGACGCTGATCGACCATGAGGGCGTGGGCTTCATGCTCGCGGAGAACATGATCGACATCAAGCAGTGCGAACTGATGATCGACTGGTGCGCCTCGGTCCTCGATACCGGCTCGCTTGGCACGGTCGAAAGCTCGATGACCAAGGTCGCGGTTTCCGAAGCGCTGATGCGCATCGCGGACAAGTGCGTGCAGGTGATGGGTGGCATGGGCGTGACCGACAAGACCATCGTCGAGACGATGTTCCGCGAAGTGCGCGCCTTCCGCATCTATGACGGCCCGACCGAGGTCCACAAGTGGAGCCTCGCCAAGAAGCTGCGCCGTGACTGGAAGGCCGCGCAATGACGGCAGACCTTGCGGCAGCGAACAGCGGCGCTGGCAAAGTCCGCACCGCGTTTGACGAGGCATCGCTCGCCGCGTGGATGGCTGGGCATGTCGAGGGCTTTGCCGGGCCGCTGACGGTCGAGCAGTTCAATGGCGGGCAGTCCAACCCGACCTACAAGCTCACCACGCCAGGCCAGCGCTATGTGCTGCGCCGCAAGCCGCCGGGGCCGCTGCTGAAAGGCGCGCATGATGTGCTGCGTGAGGCGCGGGTGCAGCAGGCGCTGGCGGGGAGCGATGTGCCTGTCGCGCGGATCTTCGCCGTGTGCGAGGACGAGAGCGTGATCGGCAGCGCGTTCTACGTGATGGACATGGTCGAGGGGCGGATCTTCTGGGACGCGGCCTTCACCGCAGTGCCCAAGGCCGAACGCGCGGGCTACTTCGATGCGATGAACCGGGTGATCGCGGCACTCCATTCGGTCGATGTCGAGGCCGTGGGGCTGGGCGACTATGGCCGGCCGGGCAACTACTTCGCGCGGCAGATCGGGCGGTGGAGCAAGCAATACCTTGAGGACGAACTCGCCGGTCGCCTGCCGGACATGGACGCGCTGGTCGAATGGCTGCCGACCGCGATCCCCGAGGGCGACGAGACCGCCATCGTCCACGGCGATTTCCGCTGCGACAACATGATCTTCCACCCCACCGAACCGCGCGTACTCGCCGTGCTTGACTGGGAGCTTTCGACGCTGGGGCATCCCCTTGCCGACTTCGCCTATCACGCGATGATGTACCGCATGCCGGGCGACATCGTGGCAGGTCTTGGCGGCGCGGACCCGGTGCCGCTGGGGCTGCCAGCCGAGGCCGAGTACATCGCCGCCTACTGCGCGCGAACGGGGCGCGACGGGATCGCCAACTGGGACTACTACCTCGCGTTCAACTTCTTCCGGCTGGCGGCGATCATGCACGGCATCAAGGGGCGGGTGCTGCGCGGCACCGCCTCCAACGCGCAAGCACGGGAACGGGCAGAAGCCCTCCCCCGGCTGGCGGCGCTGGCGCGGGCGGCGATGGAAAAGGCGATCTGAACCCGACCGAGGCAATCGTGATTAGGGCCGAGACAGCCAGCTCTTGCGCTCTGCCGCAGCTTCCTCGTCCGAGTAGACCGGGGCGTTGTCGTCGAAATGCGTCCAGCCTGCACTGCGATAGGCCTCGCGCCGGTTGCCCAGTTCCACGTGCCGTGAACGGTCCAGCACGGCTTCGACCGATGCCGCTTCCTCATCTTCGACGGTGACGCTCACCAGCGTTCCGCCGCGCCGCACGCCCTCGGCATAGACATCCGCTTCCTCCTGACTGACCCCCGAATTGGTCAGCGCGCCGACAATGCCGCCCGCGCCTCCGCCGACGACACCCCCCGCTACCGCACCGACCGCAGCGGCCGCCAGCCAGCCGGCCGCCACGACCGGCCCAAGACCCGGAATGGCGATCAGGCCAAGCCCGGCCAGCACACCCCCGCCCGCTCCGAGCAGGCCGCCCAAGGTTGCGCCGAGCGCCATGCCGGAGCCTGACGCTTCGGCAGCGGTCATGTCCTGCGGTTCGCGCACGGCTGCCCGAGCACTGCTGACCCCCGATTGATGTGAAACGAGGCTGATGTCGCTATGGGCCACACCGGCGCGCTCAAGTTCGAGCACGGCTTCTTCGGCGTGCTCGAAGCTGTCGTAGAGACGCGTTACAATCTTTCCCATGTCATGGTCCTTGTGTGGGCAGGTCTAATGTTCCGCGACGTTGCCCTTGAAATCGAGCGCCACGCGGACGGGCTGGTCGTTCATTGTAGCGTCGGCTTGCCACAGCCCGTCCCCGTCGAGCCTCAGGCGCGTGATCTTGCGATATCCGGCCTTCTCGAGCCTGTCTTTCGCCTGGCTCGCGGTGAAGGAGTTGTGCCCCTTGGCCAAATCGCCCCAGACGATTGTATCGGGCGACTTGACCGCGGCATTTGGCGCAGCACTATCGCTGGCGACTGGCCGCTCTTGCGCCACCGCCGCAGTCCCCGCAACCATCCACAGCGCAAAGGCGGCGGTGCCCCGGATCAAACTGGTGAACTTCATGGCAACTCTCTCCTCTGTTGCAGAACAAGAAAGCGCGCCGCGCGGGGAAATGTTCCCGCTCGCCATGGACGCCTGTCCGGCACTATGCCGCGATGTCTCACCATGAGCGAACAGGCCTTTGACCTCGTTGCCGATGCGCACTGCCGCCTGCTGGTTCTGGGCAGCTTTCCGGGTGTCCGCTCGCTGCAGGCGCGGCGCTATTATGCGCACCCGGGCAACCAGTTCTGGAAGCTGATGTCGCCGGTTGCCGGGGTCGATCTGGCTGCGCTCGAATACGATGAGCGGCTGGCGGCGCTTGTCGCGCGCGGGATTGGGCTGTGGGATGTTGCACAGACGGCCCAGCGCAAGGGCAGCCTCGATGCGGCGCTGCGCGAAGTGGAGGCGCGCGACCTGCGCACGCTCGCCGCACAGCTGCCGCTTCTGCGCGCGATGGCTTTCAATGGCGGGACTGCATTCAGGATCGGGCAGCGGCAGATGGGCGCAAATCCGCCCGTTGCGCTGATCCCCCTGCCCTCAAGCAGCGGAGCGCACGCGATTCCGCTCGCCGCCAAGCAGGCGGTGTGGAACCAGCTCGGCGCCTGGCTTCAATCGTCCTCCCCACCCGGTCCGAACATGCCGTCCTCGTCGTCGTCGTTGCGCTCGCCGCGATAGGCATCCATGTCGATCCGGCCCGAGCGCACCATGTCGTGCATGTGGTCGACGAGGTCCTGAACATCGTCTTCCTCGTCTTGCGCAGGCGTCTTGTCGCTGTCCTCCAGCACGAAATCGGCGGCATCTCGGCCGCTTGAGGCTGCTGCCAGCGTCTGGCTTTGCGCATCCTCGTCTTCCTGCGACTGGTTCACGGTTTCGGGCGGCAGCGGATCAGCGCCGGGCGGCGCCATCCGCGGTTCGATCGGCTCGTCCCGTTCGGGGTGATCGTCAGGATCAGGAAGGGGCACTTCGGGCGGATCGGGGTTCGGATCGGGGATAGTGGCCATCGGATTTGCTCCTGCCCGGCGTGTGATGGGGTGGCCGGGCAAAGAGGAAACCGCCGAGGCCCTGATCGGTTCCCGCTGCGCCCGGTTGCCGCCAGAGAGCGCTGATGCGCGGAACAACAGCCATCCTGCGCTGTTCTCTCTTCAGAAGGTCATCCTGCCTTCGCGCATCTGGGAGACACATCATGGGTTCGACATCTGATCGCATCGCCGGCGCGGCCAATTCGGTGGCCGGCAAGATCAAGGAAGCCATCGGCAAGGAAACCGGTGACGCCTCGCTCGCTGCCGAGGGCGCCGCGCAGGACGTCAAGGGCAAGGTGCAGACCGCAGTGGGCAAAGGCAAGGCCGCGCTCGGCAAGTAAGGCCCGGAAATGCCCCCGTCCTGCACAGGGCGGGGGAAATCCCCCTTTGTCATCCGCGTCCATCGCAAGAAAAAGGGCTGGAGCGAACTCCAGCCCTTTCCCATTCCGGATCCTGGGGGGGGGATCAGAATCCGGCGTTCGGTCCGTAGGTGATTTCCACCCGGCGGTTCTGCAGTTCGCGCACGCCCGGTGCCGTCGGCACGCGCGGATTGGCCATGCCATAGGCCTTGGTCGCGATCTGCGTAGCGGGCACGCCATGCGCGGTCAGATAGCCCTGAACCGCGCTGTTGCGGCGGGCCGAGAGATCCAGATTGTACCGGGCCGTACCCGAAAGATCGGTATAGCCATCAAGCTGGATCGGTACGTTGGCGCAGTTGCCGTAGGCGGTCACCGCGTTGTCGAGGATCGAGGCGGCCTCTGGCGAGACATCTGCCCGGTCCCAATCGAAGAACACGATGTAGGGGCCCTTGTTGCACACCGGCGCGGGCGGCGGCGGAGGGGGCGGCGGAGGGGGCGGCGGCGGCGGGGGCGGCGGCGGCGGTTCGGTCGCCGGCGCGGGCTCGGGCGGGGCTTCCTGGGCTCGGCCGAAGTTGAACGTCAGCGTCGCCAGCAGCGAATGCGAACGCAGCGAAGCGCGCGCATCCCGGTTGGCTACAGTCTGGAAATTGCCCTCGTCGGGGCGGAAGTACCGATAGCGCACGCCAAGATCGACGGTGCGGCCGAGCGGCACGGTAACCCCGGCAAGCGCCTGCCAGGCGAAGCCCGATGACCTGTCACGCACGTCATCGCCATAGGCGGTCACTTCGTAGAGACGGGTCCGCGCATAGCCGGCACCGCCGCCGACATAGGCCTTGATGCCGCCCCAATGGCCAAGGCCGATAAGCGCGTTGCCCATCGCTGCCCAGGTCGAGGTGTCACCGCCGAGCGTGCCATCATCACGGGTGAGAAACGTCGGCACGCCAGACGCATCCCGGCTCTGCGATTTCAGCTTCGAGCGGGCATAGAAGCCTTCCGCCTCGAGCCGGAAGTGGCCGAAATCGTAGCCGATGGCACCGCCAGCTTCCCAGCCGGTGTTGAACTTGTCCGAACGGACGGACGATCCATCCGCACGGACATCCGAACGCTCCTGTTTGACCGCGCCACCTTCAATGGTGACATAAGGCCCGGACTCATCAGCCCAGGCTGTCCCTGCCATTGCGGTTGACGCAAGGGCAGCAGCTAAGAGCAGTTTTCTCATATGGTTTTCCTCGTTGCGGCGCGTTTCACGCGTGCAAGAAAGCGTTGAATCCGCCGATTGTTGCCTGAGCGGGCCGCCGCAGGTCTGTTTTGTGGTGAGGCCGCCTGATCGTTGCTCAATTGCAACAGCGCGTGGCGGCCCACCCGTGTGTCATGCGATCACGTGTGGATGCGGGGCGATCCGATGCCGCTCAGTACGCCGAAGACCTGCAGCAGCCAGATCACCAGCACGATGACGACGACACCGTTGAGCAGCGATTTGATGGTGCCCTGCATCGGCACGTAAGTGTTGATCAGCCAGAGAAGTACCCCCGCCACGACCAGAACGATAATGATGCTGAAGAGATCCATTGTGCGTGCTCCTTGATCCGCAGAAACGGTGCCGAAACGCCCGGTCGCAAACGCGCCATTACTGCTGGAAACATAACGACGCGCGCCGCGCATTGTTCCGCGCTGGCCTGTGGCGGGAGCGCGCCACACAAAGACGCCGCGCTCCCGGAGGAACGCGGCGCTTCTGTGCTACGGGGCAGGACGGCGATCAGAACCGGAAGCGAATGCCTGCGCGGCCGCCGAAGCCTTCCTGTGTCAGCTGGCCATTGGCGCTGCTGCCGAAGGAATGCTCGTAGGTGCCTTCCATGAAGGTCGTCATCGCGCGGCCATTGGCGATGTTGAAGCCGGCGACAGCTTCGCCGTAATCGCGGCGCTTCTGGCCATCGACGGTGAACGTGCCGCCAAGGTTGCTGAAGGTAACGCGGTCCTGGCCCTTGAATTCATGGACGTAGTTTCCGCCAGCGTAGAAGGCCATCTTGTCACCGTTGCCGATGCCGGTGTTGCCACCGATCCGGGCGCCCAGCTTGCCGCGCACGCCTTCACGGTTGTCGAAATCGACGCGCGTGCCTTCAAAGGCGAAGGGATTGAGCGTGCTGCGGATCCACGAGATCTGGGCAACCGGCTCCATGAAGAAGCTGTTGCTGCCGAAGCGGGCGCCCAGTTCGCCGCGCGCGCCATAGGCATGGCCGCGGAAGTCCTGGCTGAAACCGGCGGTCTGGCTTTCCGCACGGGCCCAGTAGTGATCGTATTTGCCCAGCACCGTGGCGAAGACATTGCCGGTGGTGAAGCTGGCATAAACGCCGCCGTTTGCGCCGTTGATCCTGAGGTTGTCGGTGGAGTGGCCGAGGCTGGTCATCGAGTGGATGAAGCCGCCGGTAACCCCGACCGAGAACCCGCCGCGATCCGAAACCCCGCCGGTCAGATCAAGTCCGACCTGTCCGCCGAAGAAGTCCTGATGCGCGGCCGTGTCGGTCAGGTTGGTCTGGCCGAGCGTGCCGAAGTTGCGATAGCCGCGCGTGTTCTCGACCGAGGCGCCCATCGAGAGCCAGAACCGGCCCGATGGCGCGGTGCCGCCCATGTTCCACAAGGTGTCACGCTTGGTGCGCAGTTCGGTGGTGACGGCATCGGCAGACTTGTACCACATGCTGCCCAGCGCGTTCTGATAGCCGAGCATGTGGTAGGCCGCATCGCTCGGGCCGGCGACGAGGGCATAGTCGGAAGTGGTCGGATTGAAGACCACATCATAGCGCACCAGACCGGCGTTCTGCCGGGCCGGATCGATCACGAAGGCCCCGGCGGTCGAGCCGGTGCCGGCCTGCACGATCGTCGTGCCCATGTTGAACAGCGGCTGCGCACCCGAAGCGAGATCGAAGGCGACCCGGGTCGAACCCGTGGCCGAACCGCCGACGATCAACTGGTCGGCCGGAATGGCCATACCGGGGGCAATCCTTACCCCGAGCTGGGCATTCCCACTGCCGACGTAGTTGCCGGTGGTGGTCAGCGTGTTGCCAATCGCCCCGCTGCGCAGATCGATGAGCCCGGAGTTGTTAAGGGTGCCGAGCCCGGTCAGCGTGGCAGTGCCCGGCACTGCGCCGGCGGATCGCACCTGCAGGAGGCCTGAGTTGTTCAGCGCCGAACCGGCACCAAAGGTGCTGAGCCCTGCAGCATCGAACGTGCCGGTGTTGTTGAAGGTGCTGCCTGTGCCATTGAGGGCCACCGCGCCCCGGACCATGCCGGAGTTGTTGACCGTGGCGGGGCCGCCATTCGCGGAAACCGCGTAGACCCTGCCCTGCAACGTTCCGGCGTTGTTCACCGTGCTGCCGGTGCCGCCAGCGAGCACGGCACCGTTAAGCCCGCCGTTCACTGTCGTGCCGCTTGCCGTGTTCAGCGTGGCGGTGGTGGCGCTCGTGATCATCACGCCGTTGCCGGTGGTCGAGGTGACCTGACCCGGGGTGAGCGTGACAGTCGCCGGACCGGCGGTGGAAGCGGCCACGATCGCATCTCCGGTGGTGGCGCTGGCACTGCCGCTCGTGACGAGGACAGGACCGGTGCCGCGCGCCTGGATGGCATTGCCGCCTGCGCCGCTGACCGTGGTGGTACCGGCATTGACCGTGACCGGACCTGCAGTGCTTATGGCGCGGATGCCATCGCTCGAAAGGCCGGTGGTGGTGACCGCGCCGGTGGTGACGCTGACGGGGCCGGTGGTCGAGACAGCGTAGATGCCGTGGGCAAGCGCGCCGGTGGTAGCAACGGTGCCGCCGCCGGTTACGGTCGCGCCGGTCACGCCGCTGACATAAATGCCGCGGCTGCCGTCACCAGTGGTGGTGACATGGCCGGCATTGGCGACACTGGCAGCTCCCGTAGTGGAGACCGCACTGATGCCATCGGCATTGATGCCCCGGGTCGCAGTATTGCCATTGGCGGTGATCGTTGCATTGCCGCCAGTTGCCGTTGCGGTCAGCGCGCGGGCGCCGGCGCCAAGGGTCGAGGCATTCTGCGCGGTGATCACGGCGTTGCCATTGGTGGCAATCGCGCTCACCGCGTCGCCGCTATAGATCGGCACGCCCGGTTGGGCGGTGCCGCTGGTGGCAGCCGTTCCAGTCACCACGGCGGAGGCGTTTGCGCCGCTGGCGAAAACCGCATTGCCGCCCAGCGCCGCATCCGCAGGATCGGCAGCGACGGTCGAGACGTTGGTCGCGGTGACTGCAGCGTTGCCGGTGAGGGAAGTGGCGATGAGGCCGAGGTTGCCGCGCCCGGAGGAGACGACATCACCGGTGGTGACGATCGAGGCATTGCCCATGTCCGAGGTGGCGGCAGCGGCGGTGTTGCCGGTGCCGGTTGCACGGATTGCGCGAGCCGCAATCGTGGCCGGTCCGCCGATCGAGGTTGCGGTAAGGCCGTTGCCGAGTGCCCCGGCGACGCTCACATCGCGGGCAGCAATAGTGGCTCCGCCCGCGCCGGCGATCGCGGTTACGCCGTTGGTGGCTGCTGCGCCGGTCATGGTCACATCCTGGACCTGCACATTGGCACTGCCGCCGGGCGCATTGGCCTGCACACCATAGGCGTTGGAACCGGCGGCGGAAATCGGGCCATTCACCGTGACGGCGACATTGCCGGTGGTGCTGCGCGCAAAGGCAGCGTTGGTGTTGTCACCCAGCGTGGTGATCGCGTCCGTCGTGATCGCAACGTTCCCGGTATCGGTAAAGCCCACAGCGCCCGAGGCCCCGTTGGCCGCCGTGCCGAGCATTCCGGTGGTTAGGGCAACATTGCCGGCCCCGGTCGTGGCTGCGGTGACGGCGGTGCTGCCAGGCAGCATCAACACCGCGTTTGGCGTCGTGCCCGTGGTCGCGACGTCGCCGGTGCGCACCGAAACAGACTGGCCCGGCCCGCCGGTGGCGATAACACCCGCAGCGAGCGCCCCTGAGGTGCTGACATTGGCGACATTGACCATTGCGGGGCCCGTGCCGGTGATGAGGTACACACCGTTGCTGCCGTCTCCGGTTGTCGACACGGTCACAGCGCCGTCAAGGGTGGCGGCCTGCGTACCGACGATCGTGAAGCCGTTGGTGGCGGGGGTGGTGGTGGCGACCGTGACGTCTGCGGGGGCGTTCACGGTGATATCGGTCGGCGCGATGTAGGTGACGCCGGCGGGGTAATTGCCCGCGCTCGGGGCGCAGGTGACGGTGCCGCCCGAAGGCACGCCGCACTCGTTGGCAGCGAAGGCCGGCGAGGCGAAGCTGCCCACGCACAGGGCGGCAAGGGCGCAGCCGATCCGATATTGCAGCCGTGCATTGGCTGTATTGGCAACGGGCGCATGATTGATTTTATTGAGCATGAATATTTCCTCGATGAACGAAGTTCTAAATATTTGGGCTACGATCTGGTTCCCTGTCGGAATATTTCAGATCGCAATTGGTGAAAGCGTGATATATTTGCCGCAACTTATCCCGATGAGGTGAATGACATTTTCCATATGACAGGGAATGAAGACTGGTTGGGAGGCCTGCGGCTCCCAACTCTGTCTGTTCAGAACTATGGCTGCCGCGCTGCGGGACGCCGCGTGCGCAGGTTAGGCGTGGTGCCGATCGATGACGTGCTGCGGTGCGATCCTGGCAAGCTCGACAACGAATGCGTCCAGCACTTCGCCCTTGAGGACGTAGTTGTGCCGGTGATCGGGCAGGATGCCGCTTTCGATCGTGGCGGAAAGGCTGGCCCGGGCACGGGCGATCCGGCTCTTGATCGTGCCGACAGCCACGCCGCAGATCTCCGCCATCTCGCGGTAGCTGACATGGCCTACCGCGGCGAGGATCAGCACTTCGCGCTGGGCAGCAGGGAGGAGTTGCATGGCGCGCAGCACATCGGTGGCCTCGAGGCCGACATCCTGCTTGGCAGGCGTGCTGAGCACACGTTCGGCCTCGATCTCGTTGTACTCGCCCACGAAGCGCAGGCGGCGGATCTGGCCGAAATAGATATTGCGCAGGATGGTGAAGGTCCAGGCCTTGAAGCTGGTGCCGGCCGCGAACCGTTCGCGCGCAGCCCACGCGCGCATCAGGGTTTCCTGAGTGAGATCGTCAGCCGTATCCCGATTGCCGCACAGGGACCTGGCGAAAGCCCGCAAATGCAGGGCGGATCCGGTCAGCTCGGTTCGAAAGGCACTGTCAGAAAGACAAATTCCGCGAGGGGGAACGACGTCGCCCACGGACTCCAGAACGCCAGCCATCGTTTATCCTTATCGTTATTCACGATGCCTCCCGGGACCCATAATGCTTGCGCAGCCGGGAAGTTCCGCTTTGCAGCGGGCCATCGCAAATAAACTTTCTCGGGTATGGCTGGAGCGACGGATTCCGCCCGCTGGCTGGTCGCGCCTGCCGGCTACTCTGGCCGGGCGGGCGCGATCCTCGTTTCAGGCTGTGACGGCTTCGGACACCTTGCGCAACTCCTTTGCCGCCTTCTTCTTCGCCTTGCGCGCGAGCCTGCGGGCGTCATCAAGGCTGGTGGAGCGGTTCTGCTGCACATAGATCAGTCCGCCGGCGATCAGCCCCACGGCCACAAGGCCCGCCAGCGAGCGCAGCGCGATGCGCGTCGTCGCAAAGGCGGCTGCGGAGGCAAGCAGCGGATTGTTCTCGAGCGCTTCGGTGATCCGCGCCGCAATCGGCGTCGCCAGAGCGCTGCGGATGCCTTCGCTGATGTTTGCTGTCTGTTCCATAAATCTGTTTTCCTTTGAGAAAGTTACGCGGGATTGGTGACGGGCCTGCAATGCTTTGGCGGCAGATCGTTCAGGTGAGGAGATCGCGCAGATCGTCCGCGTGCTCCTCCTCCTGCGCGAGGATTGCCTCAAGCATGATGCGGGTGGTTGGATCACGATCGCCGAGGAACTGGATGAACTCGCGGTAGGCCTCCACCGCGATGCGTTCGGCGATGAGGTTTTCGCGGATCATCTGCTCGGTCGAGTTGGCGGGGACATATTCCGCATGCGAACGTGCGGCGAGCGTAGCGGGATTGAGGTCGGGCTCTGCCCCCAGTTGCACGATGCGTTCGGCCAGCTTGTGCGCATGGGCCTGTTCCTCGCGCGCATGCTGCAGGAAGTGCGCCTTGATCGGTTCGGCGACGACGCCGGTGATGCAATAAGCGTGGCGCAGATAGCGCAGGACGCAGACCCATTCGGTGGCCAGCGCGCGGCCAAGATGCTCGACGATCACATCGCGATCTTCGGGATAAGACACGGTGACCGGGCCCGTTTCGACATGCTGGCGCGCCTGCGCACGCAAGACATCGACGGGCGTGAACGCGGAATGCGGGAGAGTATCGGAGGTGGCCATTGCATGTCCTAGGTCGTCGGGAATAGTTCGGCGCGCGGTGCGGGCCGGGATCCCTCACCAAACGTGCGGGGAGGCGGAGGGTTCCAGCCCGCCCTGACACAAAGCCTGATCAAGCTGCCTCGCAGCACGACGCGAGGTCGGTCGCGTTCATCATGGAGACGCCGTCGGAACGTCCAGCGGACCAAAGCCGGGAACGCTTCGTCACGGGAACAAATCCCCGGCGCGCGGATTGTCCGGACACTGCCACTCGAACCGACAAGGATAACAATATGGGCAAGGGCATACTTCTCTGGCTGCTGGGCATCCCGCTGCCGATCATCATCCTCCTCGTCTTGTTCTGGCATTGACCATGCTGTCCGAACCACGCGCATCGCTCGATCCCGGACTCCTGCAGAAGGCCGCCGACGGTCCTTGATGGACAGACGGCATAGGCATCCGGCATTGCCGAAGGCGCTTCGCCCGTCAGTCGTGGCCCGTCAGTCCTGATTCGCGCGCAGGGTGCCGTTCCCATCGAGATTGAGCGCGACGAACTCCCAATTGATCAGCGCGCCCAGCAGCGCTTCGACGTATTTGGGCCGGGCGTTGCGATAATCGATGTAGTAAGCGTGCTCCCACAGATCGAGCGTGAGCAGCGGCACCATGCCGCCATGTGCGATGGGCGTATCGCCATCATGCAGCGAGGTGACGCGAAGCGCGCCCTCTTCCATCACCAGCCAGGCCCAGCCGCTGCCGAAATGCGCGATCGCGGTCTCGGCCAGCGCCTTGGTGAGCGCCTCAAGCGATCCGAAATCACGCGTGATGAGGTGCAGCAGCGCCTCAGGCGGGCGGGTCGGTTCGGGCGAAAGGCACTGCCAGAAGAAGCTGTGGTTCCACAGTTGGCCGGCATTGTTGCGCAAGGGATCGGACTCCGCCGAACGGATCACGTCGACGAGGGAACGGCCCTGCAGCCCGGCTTCCGCCATCAGCGCATTGGTCTTGTCGACATAGGCCTGGTGGTGCTTGCCGTGGTGGTACGCAAGCGTCTCGGCAGACATGTGCGGCGCAAGCGCATCCGCTGCGTAGGGAAGTGGCGGCAGACTAAAGGGCATGGTTGTTTTTCCTTGGCCGGGGCAAGCACTGGAAAGCCTTCAACCAGCCCCGGGTTCCGGGAGTCTTCTGCAAAAGCCCGTTTTTTCGAAGCGAACGGGCCGAACCGCCCGATCTTGCGCCATGCCGTTATGGCGGCGGGGAACATCATTGGCGCTGGCCCGTTGTAAAGGTGCTTGCCCAAGAAGGACCCGCAATGACCATCAGACAGTACACCGCCATGGCGCCCGGCGCGCCGCTCGCGTCGGTGCCCCGCGCGGACAGGCCTGCCGAACTGCACTCGATCCTCACGCGCCCGGCCTACGGGCTCCACGCCGCGATGCGCGTCGCGGTGGTCGGCACCTATGCGCCGCGCAGCTGCGGCATCGCCACTTTCACCGCCGACTTGTGCGAGCAACTCGCCGCGCACTTTCCCGAGGTTGGCCTCGATGTCTACGCGCTGGAGGCGCAGGGCAGCCAGCACGCCTACGCCGATGACATTGCCCTCATCGCAGCAGAGGCACCCGGCAGTTACGCAGAAGCGGCGCGGGCCATCAACGCCAGCGGCACCGATGTCGTGTGGATCCAGCATGAGTTCGGCATTTTCGGCGGCAAGGATGGCCGGCTGATCACAGAACTGGTCGATCGCGTGGCCGCGCCGATGATCGTCACGTTCCACACCGTGCTTGCCTCGCCCAGCGATGGCCAGCGCGCGGTGATGGAGCATCTCGTCCAGCGCTGCTCGCGGATCATGGTCATGTCGCAGCAGAGCCGCGAAATTCTCGTCTCGGTCTACCGCGCCCGCCGCGAGATCGTCGACGTGATCGAACATGGCGCGCCCGACCGGCCCTTCGGCACGGCCGAAGCCGCCAAGCAGCGGATGGGGCTCGAAGGCCGCAAGGTGCTCACCACTTTCGGCCTGCTTGGCCCCGGCAAGGGCATCGATGTGGCGATCGCCGCGATGCCGGCCATCCTCGCGCAGCACCCCGATGCGATCTACCGCATCATCGGCGCCACGCACCCGGTCACCGCCGCGCGCGAGGGCGAAAGCTACCGCGCGATGCTGGAGGACCTCGCCCTGCGGCTTGGCGTGGCCGGCAGCATCCAGTGGGACAACCGCTTCCTCGCCATCGACGAACTGCTCGGCCAGCTCGAATGCTGCGACATCTATCTCACGCCCTATCGCAGCCTCGGTCAGACCACATCGGGCACACTCAGCTACGCGGTGGCACTCGGCAAGGCTGTCGTCGCGACGCCCTACGTCCACGCCCGCGAACTGCTCGCCGATGATGTCGGCTGCCTGATCGAGCCGGAATCTCCCGAAGCGATCGCCGAGGCGGTCAATGCGCTGCTGTCCGGCCCATCCCGCCTGCTGGCCATGCAGGAGCGCGCCTACGAGCGCGGGCGGCGCACGATCTGGCCGAGTTTCGCCCGCGCCAGCATGCAATTGCTCCGCCGGACCCAGGCCCCCCGCGCCCGGCCGGCGAGCACCGTGGTGGACCCGGCGCTCACCGCCGTCTGGCACATGAGCGAAGCGACCGGCATGCACCAGCACGGCATCGGCGCCATTCCCGATTTCCGCCATGGCTATTGCATCGATGACAACGCCCGGGCGCTCATGCTGATGAACGTCGCGGGCGCGCTCACCGAGGCCGAGCGCCACCGCTGGAGCGTGACCTACGCGGCCTTCGTCCAGTATGCCTGGAACCCTGATCTGCAACGCTTTCGCAACTTCATGGCCTATGACCGCAGCTGGTGCGAGGACATGGGATCGCAGGATTCCAACGGCCGCGCGTTCTGGTCACTCGGCCACACGGTCGAGAACAGCCCGTTCAAGACGTTGCGGAGCTGGGCGGAGAACCTGTTCGCCCACGCGGCCACGGCGCTGGAGGCGCTGGACACGCCGCGTTCGATGGCATTCGGAGCCCTGGGCGCCTGCGCCCTGCTGCGCGCCGGAGCAAGCAGTGCGGCTGCCGAACGCCGCATTGCCGCCACTTGCGATGCGCTGGCCGGCCTCGTCTCCCGGCATCGGCGTCCGGGATGGACATGGTTCGAACCCATGCTCGCTTACGACAATCCGCGCCTGAGCCAGGCCTTGATCGAGTGCGGCGTGCTGCTGGGCCGGCAGGACTGGCTCGATACGGGACTCGAAACGTTGCGCTGGCTGGCCGAAGTGCAAACCGCAGCCGCCGGCCATTTCCGTCCGGTCGGCTCCGAAACCTTCGGCAGCAACGGCACTTCGCTGCCGTTCGACCAGCAGCCGCTCGAAGCGCAGGCCGCGATCGAAGCCGCGCGCGCCGCCTGGCTGGCAACCCGCGACCCGTTCTGGTTGCGCCACGCCGAGCGCGCCTATCAATGGTTCCTTGGTGGCAACGACCGCGGGGTCGTGCTTGCCGATCCCGCAAGCGGCTCGTGCTGCGACGGCGTGACACCGCGCGGGCGGAACGAGAACTGCGGCGCGGAATCGATCCTTGCCTACCATCTCGGGCACTACAGCCTGAAGGCGCTCCAGCAGTCTGCCGATCAGCGCCTGCCGCCCGATGAATGCCTCCCTGCCCATCTGGATACCACGGCGGCGCTGGCCTGAGCCGGCCAGCAGCTCGCCATGTCCGATATGGCATGTCCCGTTCATCCGGTCAGTCCGCTGCGCATTCTGGACCTGCGCCTGCACGCCGATCCTTCGCGCACCGTGCTGCGCCCGTTCCATCTCGGCTGGCAGGCCACCAGCGCGCCCGAGGGGCGCGTGCTCACGCTGGTGCGCGATATCATGGCACTGCCCGAGGATGAGATCGAGACCGAGTACCAGGCCGTGCTGCACGATTTCGGCGATCGCCACTGGCAGACCGAGCATATCTTCGAGGCACGCTATCTCGAGGTGGCGGAAAGCCTGCATCTCGATGGCAGCACCTTGTCCGATGCGCGTCGCCGGCTGATCGGCGCCTATTTCTGCCACGAATACACTTACGCCGCAGCGGCGCTGATGAACCCCAGCATCGTGCCCGCGCCGAGCCAGGTGGGCATGGACGACGGCGCGGTGCGCTTCGTGCTTTCGCTGCGCGCGGTGGGCGAAGGTCACATCAGTTCGATCGCCTTCCGCGACGGCATCGTGGAACCTGATGGCTCGTTCACGCTCTGGCCCGAATCCGCCTTCGCCACCAGCGTCCAGCGGACCGACAGCAATCCGCGCAATGATCCGGATGCGATCGTCACGGTCCAGTGCCATCCCGAAAGTTCGCTCTCGAACACGGTGATTTTCCCGATCACCGAGCAGCAGGCGAACGGGCTCGAGGACCTGCGTCTCACCCGTTTCGATCATGGCGACGGCGATTTCGAATGGCTGGGCACCTACACCGCCTATTCCGGGCGCTCGATCCGCTCCGAACTGATGCGCACGCGCGATTTCCGCAGCTTCGATCTCACTCCGATCAAGGGCAAGGCCGGCCGCAACAAGGGCATGGCGCTGTTCCCCCGCAAGGTCGGCGATCAATATTGCATGCTGGGCCGGCAGGACGGCAAGAACCTTTATCTGCTCCGCTCGGACCGGCTCGATACCTGGGACGATGACGGCGTTCTGCTGATGGAGCCGAAGTTTCCGTGGGAGTTCATCCAGATCGGCAACTGCGGCAGCCCGCTGCTGATCCCGGAAGGCTGGCTCGTGATCACCCACGGCGTCGGCCCGGTGCGCAAGTATGCGCTGGGCTGCGCGCTGCTGGACCGCGACGACCCCAGCCGCGTTCTTGGCCGCTCGGCCTGCCCGATCCTCACGGCGGAAAACGCCGACCGCGCCGGCTACGTCCCCAATGTGGTCTACAGCTGCGGCGGCATGCTGGTGGGCGATGACCAGCTCCTCCTGCCCTACGGGATTTCAGATATCGCAGTCGGCTTCGGCCTGGCGCGTCTGAAGGACCTTCTGGCGACCTTGGTATGATTCCCGCCAGCCCTGACGGAACCGGGGCGCCGCGTGGTCGTTTCTGGCAAATGGCTTGCGCTCGAGACCCGCGGCAGCTTGCAGAACAAGGCCCGGCGGCTCGATCAGCGTAGAATCCGAGCCGCGCGCAGGCTCCATTTTCATCCTATCCATTCCCGTGCGCTGCGCAGGCGAAGAGGAGGACGCTTCATCATGAACAAACGGGCCAGACGAACGTGGGTGGCTGATGCCGCTTTCTGAATCGAACATTCTCTACATCGATGATGATGATGGCCTCTGCCACCTCACCAAGCGCCATCTCGAAAGCCTGGGCTGCACGATGACCTGTGTGCTCTCCGGCCACGAGGGCCTGCACCTTGCCCGCCAGCACCATTTCGATCTCGTCGTGCTCGATCATCTCATGCCCGACACGAGCGGCATGAGCGGCATGAGCGGCATGAGCGGCATGGAGACTCTGGAGCAGCTGATGGCCCTGCCCTCGCCGCCTGCGATCATCTACGTTACCGGGTCGGACGACAGCAGCATAGCGGTTGCCGCGCTCAAGGCAGGCGCGGTGGACTACGTGGTGAAATCGGCCCCGGACGACTACTTCGAACTGTTGACGAGCACGCTGCATCTGGCCCTCGATACCTTGCGCCTGCGCAAGCAGAAGGACCTCGTCGAACAGGAACTGCGCGAGACCAACAAACAGCTCGCCGCCCTGCTCCACGAAGTGAACCACCGCGTGGCCAACAGCCTGCAGATGGTCGCGACACTCGTTCACCTTCAGGGCCGCCGTGCGCTCGGAGCTGAATCCAAGGCGATGCTGCAGGACGTCCAGAACCGGATTCAGGCAATCGCCCGCATCCACCAGCAGCTCTATTCCGGCGCCAGCATTCGCGAGGTCGACATGGCCGACTACATCGAGGGAATGGCCCGCGACCTCTCGCGCACCTATTCGACCCACAGCGTGCGGCGCGATATCCTTGTCGAGGCCGAGAGCGCACCGCTGCCCGCCGCCACTGCCGTGACGCTCGGCGTCCTGATCAACGAGCTGGTGAGCAACGCCTGCAAGTATGCCTACGAAAGGGATGAACCCGGCCAGGTACGGATCACGTTCCACACCGAAGGGAGCGACGGCTACAGGTTGCGCGTGGAGGATGATGGCGTGGGGATGGGCAAGAGCATGACGCCCTCGGGAACGGGGCTCGGCTCGCAGATCATCCGATCGATGGTGCTCTTCCTGGGCGCCCGGCTGGAGCAATCGAGCCCCGGGCGCGGGCTCTGCATCGAGATCCACCGGCCCGCAGGCGAACTTCCCGGTCCACGATCAGCGTCGCAGTAGAAACTCCGCTCCCGCACTGCCCATATCCGCGTGCCCGTTGGCAACCTTCGGCGGCGCTGCGCGGCAGCGCCGCCGAAGGACCTGTGGCCGTTTCTGCTCGGGCAAAGGGGGTTCGGGAGCAGACCCGGCCGCAGATGTCAGACGGGCACTACGCCGCGCGGTTCAGATAGTGCGCTGCGATGGCCCGAAACCTGGCGAGAAAGGCGTCGAAGACTTCGCCTTCCAGCACGAAGGCGTGCCGCGCATCGGGAAGGATACCGCCTTCGAGGATGGCGGAAAGCGCCGCCCGAGCACGCGCAATCCGGCTCTTGATGGTGCCGACCGCCACGTTGCAGACCTGCGCGATCTCCTCGTAGCTCATCGAGCCGATGGCCATCAGGATAAGCACTTCGCGCTGCGTTGCCGGCAGGCACTCCAGCGCGCGCAGCACGTCGATCGTCTCCAGCCGCGATTCCTGATCGCCCTTGCAGTTGAGGATGCGCTCGGCCGCAGCTTCGTCGTAATCGGCCGAGAACCGCTCGCGCCGCAGCTGGCCGAAGTAGTGGTGCCTCAGGATCGTGAAGGTCCACGCCCGGAAACTGGTTCCGGCCCTGAACCGTGCGCGGGCGGCCCAGGCCTTGAGCATGGTTTCCTGCGCCAGATCATCGGCGGTATCGCGGTTCCCGCACAGGCTGCGGCCAAAGGCGCGCAAGTGCGGGATCGAAGCCACCAGTTCCTTGTGAAAATCCGCGTCGGACAAGGTATCACCCTGCTCGACGTCGGCATTGCGCTCGATCAGCTTGGTCATTGGACTTTCCTGACAAAGTGGTTCGGGCAATCACTCTCCGGGATAAGCGGGCGGAACGCGAAAATGGTTCCCCATCCGCGAAAAATATTGCCGAATCAGTGCTTAACCGGAAACGGGCATGGGCGGGCCCTTCTTGCGGCAAAGCGTGGCAATTGCCGTACCGACAGCACTTTGGCGCTGATTATTTGCCGGTGCGCCGGAACAAGCGCTCGTCTGGCCATTTATCACATGATCACTTCACGCCCCGATCCGGTTCGGCATCCGGGCATTGCCACACGGGACTTCGCATGGGCACGCAATCCTATCCTTCAAGCCCGACAGAACCAGGGCCGGCAAACCGCGATCGGGCGGGTGCCGAACTCGCGCGGACACTGCCCTACCTGCGGCGCTACGCGCGCTCGCTGACAGGCCGGCAATCGGCGGGAGACGCCGTTGTGCGTGCTCTGCTCGAATGCTCGCTGCACGATCCCGATGTTCGCGCCGAGATCCGCAATGGCCCGATCTCGCTGTTTCGCGCCTTCACCCGGCTCTGGAAGTCGATGGAGCTGCCCAGTCCCGCCGGGGCCATGTCCGACCCCGGATCGCAGATTGCCCGCGTGCCGAGCCTGCCCCGCCAGGCGCTTCTGCTCCACCAGCTGGAAGGCTTCTCGGTGGCGCAGACCGGGGCCATTCTTGGCCTGCCTGAAAGCGAAGCGGAGGGGCTGGTGCAGCAGGCCATCGGTGAACTGGGGCTCGATGAGCCGGTGCGGGTCCTCGTGATCGAGGATGAAGGGCTTATCGCCAGCCATCTCGAAAGCATCGTCGCCGAAGCCGGACACCGGGTCGTCGCCAATGCCACCACCGCAGCGCAGGCTAGGGTCCTGTTCGAGCGGGAGAGGCCCCATCTCGTGCTCAGCGATGTGCAACTGGCCGATGGCAGTTCGGGCGTCGACGCGATGGACGCGATTGCCGAACTGAGCGACGTGCCCGTCATCTTCATCACGGCCTTTCCCGAGTTGTTGCTGACAGGCGAGCGGCCGGAGCCGGCGTTTCTGATCGGCAAGCCGTTCCGCGACGAGACGGTGCGCACGGCGATCAGCCAGGCGCTATTTTTCGGCTCGCACGGCCGGCAATGAGGCGTCCCGGGCGGCCACTAAAGGCCGCCGGGATTGAACCAAGATGACAATGGAATCCGGGGACGGAATATGCTTTTACATTCGGGCGACGGGCGGAAAACGAGCACGCTGACAGGGGGTGTCAAGCTCGCTAGGATACAACTTGTGGCAAAAGATCCATTCCTTGACCCGAGAATTGCGCCGAAAGGCCAGACGACCGCCAGCGCTGCGCCCGAAGTGAACGATGGCTCCATGCCCGACCCGGCGTGGAGCAAGGACATCCGCGACTACTACAATTCGGTGATGCAGGAGCCCGTGCCGCAGGAATTTCTCGACCTGCTGGCAAAGATCGCCTCGGACAGTTCCGAGTAGGCCGCCGCTGCCATTCAGTAGTACGTCAGCCCGTAGTGCGAACGGATCCGCTCGTTGTAGTCACGGTCGTATTCGGGCGTCACGGAGACGTGGTAGTGCGGCGCGGAGCCGAGCTGTTCCCTGGTGATATCGACGACATAGCCGCCCTGGTCCGGCTGATAGACCAGCAATTCCCAAGGGATCGGATAATAGTCATTGCCGAGGCCCATGATGCCGCCGAACTGCATCACGGCGTAGTGTGCCTTGCCCGAATTCTTGTCGACCATGAAGCGCTGAATGGTGCCGAGGCGCTCACCTGCGGCATCGTAGACCACGGTCCCCTCAACCCGATCAGAGGCAATCAGGTCGCGCGTCCCACAGGAATTCAATGTGTCGGGCATGTCTTCGCTCCTGGCGTTTGAAGGGCCGGGCCGCGCCCCCGGACATATTCTGAACCGCGCGCGCGGCGAGATGTTCCAGCCTCGCAGTCCGCTGACATTCCATCCCGGGTCAGTATCTGGCGCCCGGGTCACTCGCCGGAAAGCTCTCGTCGGAGGCCTGATCGACTTCGTCCCAATCCTGTTGCGGCGTCGCAGTGGCGTCCGCGCCGGCATTGCGGATCTGGGTCATGTTCTCCGGCACCGCTTCCATGTCTGAAAAGGCGGCGGGCGAGGTTGCCGGGGCGGGCGCCGATTGCCGCAGTACGCGGTACAGCCCGTAGAGGCCGGCGATAGTGATCAATCCTGATATCCAGCGCATGAGCGCATCTCCTTGTTGGCGGGTGTCGCCACGAGACCTAACGCGCCGCGCACGGGCGATGTTCCGCACGGCTCGCCTCAAGGATGGCGCGGCGCGTCGGCCAAGCCGCCATGCGCCGGGAACTCCGGCCCTCCTTCTGCGTAGTCGCTCCATGCCGGCTCACACCGGTTCACAATGGAGGTCGACATGAAGAATCTTGCCCTTTGCAGCGCTGTCATCCTGTTCGGCGCGTGCGCTGCGAATGCCCAGGCGGCTCCCCCCGCAAGCACCACCGCGCCTGCACCGCAATCGGCAACGCCTGCGCCGGTCGCGCCCAAGGCGGGCGACGTCGTCTATGACAACACCGGCCAGCAGGCCGGCTCGGTCGAGAGCGTCAACGGCAATGTTGTCGTGGTGGCGACCGAGCAAGGCAAGGGCTCGATGCCGCTGACCGAGTTCGCGATGGGCGAAAAAGGCCTGACGATGAACCACACCAAGGCCGAGCTCGAGACAGCGATCCGCAATGCAAGGGCGCCGGAGGGACCGGCCGCCCAAGCGCCGAGCACCGCTGGCGAGACCCCCAAGGCGCCCTCCAGCTAGGCCGTGATCGGGGGCGGTCCGGTCTCTGCGCCGGGCCGCCCGCTGCCCGTCTTGAGCGCCTGGCAGGGCACCCCCATCACCGACGGCAGAAGATCAGTCGTCCAGCCCCAGCCATTCGAACCATTCGGCATAGGGATGGCAACGCGCCGCCAGCCTGGGTTGACCGGAGTGGAGACGGCCATCCCATTGGGTGACGCGCACTTCCACTGCGGTTCGGCCCTCGTTCCATTCGAGCCCCACGCGGACAAGCGGCCGATCCGGCTGTGCGCGTGTGCCGGCGGTGTCCAGCAAGCGATCGATCGAAAGGCGCTCCGCCTCCGGAAGGTATTGCAGCACCATCGAATGGAACACCACGCGCCGCTCCCCGGCCGCCTGCGGCAGCGCCAGCTGGCGAGCCAGCCAGGTGCCGGCGCTGCCCTGCTCGATCCGGGGCGGCAACCGCTGCGCCAGCGCAATGGCGCCGCGCAGCCGCTCGCCGCGGTCGCGCTCGCCGGGCCAGACATAGGCATGGAGGCGCTCGGCATCACCGGGCCTCGCCACATCAAGCGGGCTGAGATCGACCCCCTCGGCGCTGATGATCCTGAGCTTGCCCGGTCTGGGTGACCGTCCCGACCAGCGCGGGGCGATATGGACATCGCTGGCGGCATCGCCGACGCGCACCCCGCCGATGCACAGATCATAGTGCGCAAGATTGAGATTGAGCCCGGCGCTGGAGCCGAGTTCGAACAGGCGGCAGGGCATTTCCCGCTGCGCCGAAAGCTCCATCAGGACTGCCGCCAGCCCAGCGACGCGAGCCACCTCGTTGGTCTGGGTCGGCCCGGTCAGCCACATCAGCAGATCGTCCTCGCCATCGCGCAGTGCCAGCGTCAGCGCCGGATCCAGCCGCAGCGGATCCGGCACAGTGGCGGTGGTGGCAGCGGTGTAGATCGCCTCGAGTTCGGGAAACCGGCCCGAGCGCGCAAGTGCGTGGAGACCGGCATTGAGGCGGAAGATGACGCCGGCGCTGGCCAGATCGCCCGGCCATTCCTCGATGACACGGACGAGCGCGGGTGCGTACCAGAGCGTCCGCGCGAGGCCTTCGAGCAGCGCCGCGACAAAATGCTTGCCGAAACTCTGCGCCTTGGCCGCTTCGAGCAGGAGCTGCGCTTCGCCGCGCAGAGCGGGGCGAAGGCGGCAAGCGGGCTGGGCCCCGATGGCAGCAGTATACATGGGGGCTTACCTTTACGTCAGGATCGAGCCCCGATCTGCGGGAATTCGTCCCAAATTTCAGGGAAAGCGCCCCACGTAGAAGCACCTAAGGCGCGCGCTACGGAACTGAAAAGCAGGCAATTAACCATCGTAGAACTGCGTAAGCATGGGCTTGGCAGCACTTAAGGTGATGGCAGTATCGACCAGCCTCGACGTTTCCACATGAGGTACCCATGCGACACGCGCATCTCCTGGCTTCCACCCTGCTTGCGGCCACGCTGGCCACCCCCGCTCTGGCTGGAGAGGCGAATTCCGGCACTGATCCGGCAAAGGCTACCGCCAATTCCGGAGCCAAGCCCGCAGCAGGCGGCAAGACCTTCAGCACCGGTGTAGCCAAGGGGCGAGACCTCCTCGATACCGCAATCTCGGCCAGCGTGATCGACGAAGCCGATCTCGCCAAGCTTTCGGTGAGTTCGGTTGCGGGCATCATGCAGAACATCCCGGGCATCCGCGCCGAGACGTCTGATATCGACGGCTTCTCCTCGATCACGGTGCGCGGCCTGCCGCTTTCTGCAGACGGATCGAAGTTCCTGCAGATCCAGGAAGATGGCCTGCCGGTCCTCGAATTCGGCGATCTTCATTTCGCCGGTGCCGATCAGTTCGTGCGCGCCGATCTCACGCTCTCGCAGGTTCAGGCGATCCGTGGCGGCTCGGCCTCCACCTTCGCATCGAACTCGCCGGGCGGCGTGGTCAATCTCATCTCGCGGACTGGCGAGACCGCCGGCGGCGCGATCCAGGTTTCGAGCGGGGTCGACCATGACCTCAAGCGCATCGATTTCGCCTATGGCAGCCCGCTGGGCGCTGGCTGGCGCTTCCATGTCGGCGGCTTTTTCCGCGAAGGCGAGGGCCCGCGCAATAGCGGCTACGACGGCTTCCGCGGCGGCCAGATCAAGGCCAACATCACCAAGCAGTTCGCCAACGGCACCATCCGCGTCTATGGCAAGTACCTCGATGACCGGCAGCCGAACTATGCGCTGACCCCGGTGGCAATTTCGGGGACCAACGCGTCGCCCACGATAACCGATCTGCCCGGCAACAGCATCCGCAGCGATGCCTATGAATCGCAATACACGGCGCGCTATCTCGGCGTCGACCAGACCAACAGCCCGACGACCTATGATGCACAGAACGGCATTCACGGCATCAGCAAGTCCATCGGCCTCGAAGCGCAGTTCGATGTGGCGGGCTGGGCGCTGAGCAACCGCTTCCGCTTTTCCAGCAATAGCGGCGAATATAACGAGAGCATTCCGATCGTGACCGTCCCGGCCCCGTTTCTGGCAGGTCTGCTCGGCGGTGCGGGAGCCAGGTTCACCCACGTGAATGGCCCGAGTGCGGGCGCGGCGATCACCGACGCACGCCTTGCCTCGCTTGCGATCCGCGCCAACGGGCGGCTGAACAGCATCGATAATCTCACCAATGATCTGCGGGCCAGCCACGTGTGGAAACTGGGCTCAGGCCATCTGACGACCACGGCGGGCGTCTACAAGTCTACCCAGACGGTCGATATGTTCTGGAATTTCGTGAATACCTTCAATGATGTGGCGGGTGGCGGGCGCAACGGCTTGCTCGATCTCACCACAGCGAGCGGCACGGCGCTGACTGAAAACGGCGTCTATGCCTATGGCTTCGGCATCGCCTTTCCGACCGCGTCCTATCACACCCATTACGACGTCCGGTACAAGATCCTCGCGCCCTACGGCTCGGTCAATTACCAGATGGGCAAGCTTTCGCTGGGCGCCAGCCTGCGCTGGGATAACGGCAAGGTGTCCGGCAACGTGACCAGCCCCGATTTCGGCCTGCCGCGGCCCGCAACAGCTGCGGTTGACGTCAATGGCGATGGGCAAATTTCCTTGCCCGAAAGCAAGGTTGCCATCCTCACGCTCGGCAGGTCCGGCACGGTCGATTACGATTACCACGCCGTGTCCTATTCGACCGGCGTCAACTACCGCTTTGCCGAACCGTTCTCGGCCTTTGCCCGCTACAGCCGCGGCATCCGCGCCAATGCTGAACGCATTCTGGGGGCCGGCTCGCTCCATCCGGCAACCGGCAAGCTGCTTGATCCCACGATTGCCTACGGTGTCGTCAAGCAGGCCGAAGCGGGCGTTAAATTCCGCAAGGGTGGCATCACGGCCTATGTCACGGGCTTCTGGGCTTCGACCACCGAGCGCAACTACCAGGTCGGTGCCGACGCTTCGGGCCAGGTCGTCGTCAATTCGGTAAACCGCACCTACAGCGCCAAGGGCATCGAGTTCGAGGGCGAGGCGCACCGCGGTCCGTTCTCGCTGACCTTGGGCGCGACGTGGACAAAGGCGAAGATCGACAAGGATCGCACCGATCCGACGCTCAATGGCAATCGTCCGCGCCACATCCCGACGCTTTCGTTCCAGGCCCGCCCGCAGGTGGAGTTGGGCAAGTTCACGCTCGGTAGCGTGATCAACGGCACGAGCAGCAGCTTCGCGCAGGACACCAATATCCTGAAGCAGCCGGGCTATGTGATCTTCAGCCCGTTCCTGCAGGTGCGCCCGGTCGATCGGGTGCAGATCGGCATCAATGCCTTCAACGTGTTCGACAAGCTGGCGATCGTCCAGCTTTCTTCGGCAGCGATCCCGCCGGGGGGCGTGCTGAATGCGCAAGCGATGAACGGCCGGACCATAACCGCTTCCGCGCGCTACTCGTTCTGATGCGAGCCGCCCGCAGGGCTTCGGCCTGGCGGGCGGTTCCCGTCGCTTTCGACCCCCAGTTCACCGCCATCAAGGATACCGGACACCGTGTTCGACCGCATGAACATTCCGCGCAGGCTTGGTCTGTCCTTCGTCTCGCTCATCGCCGCGGCGGCGATCATGATGATCGTGTTCGGTGTCAGCCTTGCCATGGTCTCGAACGTAACGGCTCGCAACACGGCGAGCCAGGGCGTGCTGGCCGATACGCTGACCCTCGAGACGGCGCTGCTGCGCCAGAACAGCCAGTTGCGCGGATTCCTGGTGACGGCCGACGAGAGCTATCTCAAGTCCTACTACGAAGGCCGCGACGATTACGACAAGGCCTCGGCTTCGCTTGAAGCCCGGTTGGCCGAACCGCAACTCAAGGATCTCGTGCTGCGATCACGCGCCGAAACGCTGAAATGGCGTGAGAACTGGGGTGACAAATATGTCGCGCTGGTCAAGTCCGGGCAGCGTGATGCCGCGCAGGAAGCGATCCGCGCTGCCGGCAAGGCCGTACTGGTGACAGAGGCAGTCTTGCCCTTGCGCGAAATCAGGGATGCCAAGGCCAAGGAAATCATCGTGGAAACGCAGCGCCAGGCCTCGGCGATCCTGTTTGCGTGGATCGCTCTCGGCCTGGGCGGAGCGACGCTGATCGGCCTTGCACTGTTCATGGCGCGCCGCCTCTCGCGCTCGATCGCCACGCCGATCACCGAGCTGACCCGGACCATGTCGGCGCTGGCGCAGGGCCAGACGGATGGCATGGTCCCCGGCACGGACCGGGTCGACGAACTGGGCGACATGGCCAAGGCCGTGCTGGTGTTCCGCGATGCCACGCTCGAGCGCGACCGTTCGGTCAAGGAACGCGAGGAGGCCATGGCCAAGATCGGGAGCCATCTTGCTGCGGTCGCGCACTCCGATCTCTCGGTCCGGCTGCACGATGTCCCGCCGGCCTTCCAATCTGTCGCGAATGACTTCAACGATGCGATGGAGCGGCTCTGCCAGGCGATGGGCCTGGTCCAGCAGAGCATCGTCGCGATTAATCTCACCTCCAACGAGATCCAGCTGGCGACCACCGACCTCGCCGGGCGCAGCGAGCAGCAGGCGGCCAGCCTTCAGGCATCCTCATCGGCAATGGACCGGCTGACCACGCAGATCGAGGATTATGCCAAGATTGCCTCCAATGTCAGCGGCTCGATGGTCGAGGCTCGCGGCGAGGCGGAAAGCGGCGGCAAGGTGGTGAGCCGCGCAATCGAGGCGATGGATAACGTGGCCCGCGCCAGCGGCGAGATTTCCGACATCACCACGATGATCGACGGGATTGCCTTCCAGACCAATCTCCTCGCGCTCAATGCCGGGGTCGAGGCCGCCCGTGCGGGCGAGGCAGGCAAGGGCTTTGCCGTTGTCGCATCCGAAGTGCGCGCGTTGGCGCTGCGCGCGACCGAAGCGGCCAATGCGATCAAGCTGCGTGTTGCCGCGGTGACCGGCCACGTCGAATCCGGCGTCTCGCTGGTCAACGAAACGGGCACCGCACTTCAGACGATCATCGACCGCGTGAGCACGGTCACCGCCTCGGTCTCGACAATCGCCGAAACAGCGGGCGAGCAGAGCCTGGCGCTGCGCAAGATCAGCAAGGCGATCGGCGCGATGGACCAGATGACCCAGCAGAACGCGGCGATGGTCGAGGAAACCAATGCCGCGACCAAGAACCTCACGCAGGAGGCAACCCAGCTCAGCACGGCTTTTGCCAGCTTCCGGATCGGAAACGAGCCCAAGCGCCAGTTCGCGCCCGCCCCGATGAAGCGAGCACCGATGGGGGCACCCACCCGGCCGGTGCATGCGGTGCCAGCCATCAGCGGGAACCTTGCCATCGAGACCGACTGGGCCGAGTTCTAGCGGTCGAAGCCTGCGAAGAAGCCCTTGCGTGGGCTCGGTCCTATCGAGAATGCGATCACCCGCCAAATGCGGTGCGCTCGATGTCCCTGGCCGCCGCGCGCAGGGCGGGCAGGAGTTCTTCGGGCGGCCGCACCTGCTCGCCGAATTGCGAGCTTGAAATCGCCGCCAGCACGCGGCCATCGGGCCAACTCACAGGCACCGCAGCGCAGACCAGCCCGTCCGCCACTTCCTGCGCGTCAAAGGCAAAGCCTTGCGCGCGCACGCGCTCAAGCTCGTCGGCAATCGCGGCTGGATCCGTGATCGTGCGCGCGGTGAGCGCCGGAAACGGTCCGGTTGCGAGATAGGCGCGCCGGTGATCGTCAGGCAGGTTGGCCAGCAGCACCTTGCCGATGCCCGAGCAATAGGCTTCGAGCTGCATGCCGACCCGGCTGAACAGCGCCCCTGCCCCCTGCCCGGTCTTTACGCGGTAGGTCACCATATCGTTTTCGAACGTGCCGAGCTGGACGACAGTGCCGCTTTCCGCCGCCAGCCGGTGCAGCACCGGCGCAGCGCAAGCGGCAACAATCTGCTTCTCGTCAAGCCGGTGGAGCATGCCGATCAGGCGCGGCCCGGCGATATGCCGCCGCGCCTGATCGCGCGCGAGATAGCCCTCTTCCACCAGCGTCGCGACTTGCCGGTGCGCGGTCGCCACCGGCATGCCGATCCCCCGCGCGATCGCGGCGATGCCTGATTGTCCGCCATCCGCCAGCACGGCATCGAGCATCGCCAGCATGCGGCGGAAGGCCGCGACCTTGGGAGTCCCGTTTCTCATATGGTGAGATACTAGGCCTGCCCCGCTCTAGGCACAACCACGCGCGGCCCCTATCGAAGGGGCATCGAACCGCAGCAGAGGACCCGCCATGAAGTGCCCGACCCATGCCGCGCTCGCAGAGCGTCTGCGCGGCGCCTACACCACCGGCACCGTACCGCCCTTGCGCGACGGGCTGGCCCCTACAGATGCCGTCGGGGCCTATGCCGTGCAGGAAACCAACACGCGGTTCTGGGAAGCACAGGGCCGCCGCATCGTCGGCCGCAAGGCGGGGCTGACCGCCAAGGCAGTGCAGGCCCAGCTCGGCGTCGATCAGCCCGATTTCGGCGTGCTGTTCGATGACATGCGCATAGCCGATGGCGCCACGCTCGATCCAGCCCGCTGCATCCAGCCCAAGGCCGAGGCGGAGATTGCCTTCGTCCTGGCTGCGGATCTGCCGGACGTGGACACGAGCGCCGAGCAGGTCGCCGCCGCCGTCGCCACGGTCCACGCCGCGATCGAGATCGTCGACAGCCGCATCGCCGACTGGAAGATCACCTTCGCCGATACCGTGGCCGACAATGGCTCCTCCGCCTTCTTCGTGCTGGCAGAGCAAGGCCTTCCGCTCGCCGGGCTCGATCTGGAGGGCGCCGCGATGGAAATGACCATCGATGGCGCGGTGGCCTCCACCGGCATCGGCGCTGCCGCGCTCGGCAATCCGCTGAATGCCGCCGCTTGGCTCGCGCAGACGCTGGCTGCGCGCGGCGAGCCGCTGCGGGCTGGTGACGTGCTGCTGGCAGGCGCGCTCGGCCCGATGGTCGCGCTCGTGCCCGGCAACCGCGTCGAGGCCAAGGTCGCCGGCATCGGCACTTGTTCCTTCACTTACGCAAAGGCTTGATCCTCATGGCGAAAACCAAAGTCGCGATCATCGGCTCGGGCAATATCGGCACCGATCTGATGATCAAGGTGATGCGCCTCTCCAAAGTGCTGGAAATGGGCGTGATGGTCGGCATCGACCCCGCGTCCGACGGCCTCGCCCGCGCCGCGCGGATGGGGGTTGCCACCACTGCCGAAGGGATCGACGGCCTCCTCGCCATGCCCGAATTCGCCGATGTCGGCATCGTCTTCGATGCAACCAGCGCCGGCGCGCACCAGCGCAACAGCGAACTGGTGCTCGCCGCGGGCAAGCGCATGATCGACCTCACCCCTGCCGCCATCGGGCCCTACACCGTCCCGCCGGTCAACGGCGAGGCGAACCTCGATGCGCTTAACGTCAACATGGTGACCTGCGGCGGGCAGGCGACAATCCCCATCGTCGCGGCGGTGAACCGCGTCGCCAAGGTCCATTACGGCGAGATCGTCGCCTCGATCTCCTCGAAGAGCGCAGGCCCCGGCACGCGCGCCAATATCGACGAGTTCACCGAAACCACCAGTCAGGCGATCATGGATGTCGGCGGGGCAACACGCGGCAAGGCGATCATCGTGCTCAACCCCGCCGAACCGCCGCTGATCATGCGCGATACGGTCTATTGCCTGTGCGAGGACGCCGACCGCGAGGCGATCCGCCAATCGGTGCATGATATGGTCGCCGAAGTGCAGAGTTACGTGCCAGGCTACCGGCTCAAACAGGCGGTGCAGTTTGAAAGCATCGGCGGCAACAAGCCGCTGCGGATCCCGGAGATGGGCGGCAGCTTCACCGGCCTCAAGGTTTCCGTCTTCCTCGAAGTGGAAGGCGCGGCACACTATCTGCCCGCCTACGCCGGCAATCTCGACATCATGACCTCGGCGGCGATGAAAACAGCCGAGAAAATCGCGACAAGGATGGCAGCATGAGCTTCGACCCCACCACAACCAAGCTCTACATCCAGGACGTAACCCTGCGCGACGGGATGCACGCGATCCGCCACCAGTACGGGCTGGATCACGTCCAGAGGATCGCCCGCGCGCTCGATCTCGCCAAGGTGGACGCCATCGAGGTAGCGCACGGCGACGGGCTGCAAGGCTCCAGTTTCAACTACGGCTTCGGCGCCTACACCGATTGGGACTGGATCGGCGCAGTGGCCGAAGTGCTCGAACACAGCGTGCTCACCACGCTGCTCCTCCCCGGCATCGGCACGGTGCATGATCTCAAGCACGCCTGCGAAATGGGCGTCAAATCCGTCCGCATCGCCACGCATTGCACCGAGGCGGACGTCTCGAAGCAACACATCGAAGCCGCCCGCAATCTCGGCATGGACGTCTCGGGCTTTCTGATGATGAGCCATATGACGAGCCCCGAAGCGCTAGCGCAGCAGGCTCTGCTCATGGAAAGCTACGGTGCGCATTGCGTCTACGTAACGGACAGCGGCGGCGCGATGAACATGGACGAATATGCCGCGCGCCTTCAGGCTTACGACCGCGTGCTGAAGCCCGAAACCCAGCGCGGCGTCCACGCCCACCACAACCTCAGCCTCGGCGTGGCGAACTCCATCGTCGCGGTGCAGAACGGCGCAGTGCGGGTCGATGCCAGCCTTGCCGGCATGGGTGCGGGCGCAGGCAACGCCCCGCTCGAGGTCTTCATCGCCGCCGCAGACCGCATGGGCTGGAACCACGGCTGCGATCTCTACGCGCTGATGGACGCCGCCGAAGACCTCGTGCGCCCCCTGCAGGACCGCCCTGTGCGCGTGGACCGCGAAACGCTGACTCTGGGCTACGCCGGCGTCTACTCCAGCTTCTTGCGCCACGCGGAAAAGGCCAGCGCGGACTACGGCGTCGACACCCGCGCGATCCTCGCCGAAGCGGGCCGCCGCAAGATGGTCGGCGGTCAGGAGGACATGATCGTCGATATCGCGCTCGATCTGGCTGGGGGCCTGCTGGATAACTGAGTTGCGCCCGAGCTTGCAGGGGATAAATTCTACACTAAGTGAAAGCCGAATAGTCGGCTTATTGTCCTGTAAATCAGGATGAAAAATTCATCTCATTTTGAACGATAGCATTAAGGGCACCCCTTAATGCTCCAGGCCGACTGTCTAAAATAATTCTTTCTATTGATCCCGCGATCCATTTGGTCACTGCGGGAGATATTGAATGAAGTTTCTGAGTTCGACGGCGCTCTCAAGCCTCGCTTTGACGGCATGTCTGCTGGCCGCTCCGGCATGTGCAGAGGAGAGCAAGCCGCCGCTGACGGCATGGGAAGCAAGCCGGACCGCCACCAACGATGATGTGATCGCCACCGGCGTCGCCCGCGCCCGTGACCGCCTCGACAGCGCCACCTCGACCAGCTCGCTCGGCGACAGCACCATTGCGAAGATTGGCGCCACGTCGATGGCCGACCTGTTCCGCAACATTCCGGGCATCCGCGCCGAGGCCGGAAACGGTGAAGTAAACGGCAATTACACGATCCGCGGCCTCCCGATGGTCGCCACCGGCGCCAAGTACCTCCAGATCCAGGAAGACGGCCTGCCCGTGCTGGAATTCGGCGATCTGCTGGCCCTGATCCCCGACATGTTCATCCGTGCGGATTTCAACGTGGCCCAGGTTGAATCGATCCGCGGCGGTTCGGCTTCGACTTTCGCATCGAATGCGCCCGGCGGCGTGATCAACCTCATCTCGCACACCGGCGAAGTGGAGGGCGGCTCGATCCAGGCTTCGACGGGGCTCGACTATCGCAACCACCGCACCGATTTCGACTACGGCGGCCACCTCAGCGATAGCCTGCGTTTCCACGTGGGCGGCTTTTACCGCGAAGGAGAAGGCCCGCGTCGCACCGGCTTCACCGGCAATCGCGGCGGCCAGTTCAAGTTCAACGTCACCAAGGAGTTCGCCGGCGGCTTCGTGCGGCTGGAAGGCAAGTTCCTCGACGATACCACGACGCAGTTCTTCAACACGCCGCTCGGCGTGACCGGCAGCGATGCCGATCCCAAATATGCCGTGCTGCCAAACTTTGCGGCAAACAAGGATTCGCTCACGTCGCGCTACACCACCACCTTCCCCAAGTTCTCCGGTGATGGTTCGCCGTCCCAGATCAACATCCACGATGGCAACCACGCCGTGGTCAAGTCGATCGGCTTCCATGCCAAGTTCAACATCGGCGATTGGACCGTATCCGAGCACGGCCGCTATGCTGCGCAGTCCGGCAGCGTGACGGTGGACTACCCGCTTGTGGTGCTTCCCGCGCAGGTCGCCACGTTCGCCTTTGGCTCGCCGTTTGGCAGCCTCGTCTACGCGAACGGGCCGAACAAGGGGCAGACGATCACCTCGCCCGGCACGCTCAACGGCAATGGGCTGGTGACCTATTCGGCGATGTACAACAGCCAGGTCCGCAAATTGGACAACTTCACCAACGATCTCCGCGTCAGCCGGGTCTGGCAGCTGGGTACTGCCAATCTCACCTCGACCGCAGGCGTCTACAACTCGCGCCAGGATCTGGCCTACGAACGCTATCTGCTCGATTTCATCCAGGATGTGGTCGGTGGCGGCAATTCAGCCCTTATCGACCTCGTGAATGCAGACGGCACGCCCAATTCGCTCGGCGGCGCGCTTGATTTCACCGGGCCGACGACCGGAACCCTGCACAACGTGGACCTGCGCTACCGGGTGCTGGCCCCTTATGGCTCGCTCAATCTGCAAATGGGCAATCTCTCGCTCGGCGGGTCGCTGCGGTATGATTCCGGCAAGGTCGAAGGAACCCTGCGCAACAACCGGCCCAGCGACGTGAGGACCATCGATGCCAACAACGATGGTGTCATTGCCACGGCGGAAACGAAGTTCGGCTTCTCGCCCGTCACCAATGCGGCCCCGGTCAACTACAGCTATCACTACACCTCCTATTCGGTGAGCGCGAACTACCGGCCTTCCCGCTCGATGTCGTTCTTTGCCCGCTACAGCCGGGGCGCCCGGGCTGCGGCTGACAAGATCCTCTTCACCCCCGCGATCAGCGCAACCGATGGCGGACTGGTAGACCGCAGTGTCGGCTATGATCCGGTCAAGCAGGCCGAAGTGGGCGTGAAGTTCCGCTCGGGTCCGTTCTTTGCCAACCTGACCGGCTTTTCGGCCAAGGTTGCCGAAACCAACAGCCAGATCCGCCCCGATGCCAATGGGGTAATCGGGCTCTCGCTCGTGACGCGGCGCTACAGCGCCAAGGGCATCGAGTTCGAAGGGGGCGTGCGCAAGGGCGGTTTCAGTCTGACTGCCGGGGCGACCGTGACCGATGCGAAGATCGTCGCGGCCGAAGACCCCACGCTGGTCGGCAACACACCGCGCCATCAGGCCAAGCTGATCTTCCAGATCATGCCGCAGTACGAGACCGACCTGTTCACGATCGGCGCGAACGCGATCGGCACGACCGGCAGCTTCAGCCAGGACGAAAACAAGCTGCGCATGCCGGGCTACACCACGGTCAATGCCTTCATCCAGGTGCGCCCGGTCGACCGGGTGGTGCTCTCGTTCAACGTCAACAATCTGTTCGACACGCTGGCGCTGACCGACGTCTCCGCGCCCTCGCTGCCGGCAGGCGGTGTCACGCTGGCGCAGACGCTGTTCGACCGCAACATGACCGCCTCGGTCCGCTTCTACTTCTGAGCATCGCGCCCCCCCCGGTGCGGCTCTGGTGAAGGCAACCTGCCTGATCCAGGGCCGCACTGCGCCGAAGCTTATGGACAACGCGGCGGCGCGCGGGCGTACGCTTTTGTCTGTCCTACACGGCCCGTTCCAGTCAACAAACAGGGCATGCGCAGCAAACCCGCCATGCCCTGTGTCGAGTCGGTCCGGCCGGCCCGATTGATCGCTTCTGCCGATCAAAAGCGCGCTACTGATCGAATGCAATTATTCCTCAGGACAGTGTCAACTGTGTCAACTTCTCCCGATCTGGCACAGGCGGGTGTGGCTTGACCCCCGGCAGGCGCGGTGCTGCACTGCCCCCGGCAGCAATCCGGCAGGAGGCATCATGATTTCGGTTACACGCATCGATCCGGCGGGCACCGCGCACCGCATTGCCGTGCGCGGGCACGAATTCGTGACGGACATGACGCCCGCTGCGGGCGAGGACAACGAAGGGCCCGATCCGCACGAGATCTACGATGCAGCGCTGGGGGCGTGCAAGGCGCTGACGGTGCTGTGGCTGGCGCAGCGCAAGGGGATGGCGCTGGAGGATATCGAAGTGGTGGTAACGCGCGATGATTCTGACGAACGGAAGGGCATCTACCGCCTGCGCACCGCGCTGATGCTGTCCGGCGATCTTTCCCCTGAAGAGCGCGAGACGCTGCTGGCGGCGGCGAAAAAGTGCCCGGTGCACAAGCTGATGAGCGAAGTGACAACCGAGATCGAGACGGTGCTGGTCGAACTTTAGCGCAGGTTTGCATCGAGATGCCGCGCTTCGGCGCGCTGCCTGATGATCGCGAGGACATTGTTCTGAATGTCGCCAAGGAGGATCTCACCCCACAGCGCGGCGTAGGGATTGACGTGGGTCTTGGCGATGTAGTTCGTGCGCAGGGTGAGGCGGGTGGTGCCATCGGCAAGCGGGGTGAGGACGTAGTCCCCCGTGTCGATCTTGAGGAATTCGCCATCGGGCGAGATGTGTTTGTCGGTATAGTCCTGCAGCGTGGTGTTGCGGAACGCGAAGGCCCAGCCGAGGCGGCGGCCCGGCTCCCAGTGGGTGATCCGTTCCTCGAAATTGATCCTGTCCCCCCACCAGGCGGTGCGAACCCCGCCCTTGCGTCTTGCGGTGATCGTCGTCGCACGCGGGCGGGGCAGGCCGAGCACGTTCTGCGTGAAGGTCCAGCGGCCCTCGCTCGCCGCGATATGCGGGATGGAGACAGCATAGGGCCAGATCTCATCCGGCCGCGCCCGGATGACGATTTCGCGGGTCAACGTAACCTGATCGTGCGTGACGGGAAGCTGGCTTTCGAGGCCGGCGCTGAACAGCGGGAGGAATATCAGGGTCGAACGGAAGGTGTTGGGATCAACCGGCTGATTGCGCATGCGGCGCATCACGATGGCGCCGAGCCAGCCGAACAGCAGCCAGAGCGGGGCGAGCATGATCAGGCAGATCACCCCTTCGCGCAAAATTGCGATCGATCCGACGATGACGATCGCACCGAAGATGAGCGGAACGCTGCCATAGAACCGGGCAGGCTTGGTGCCATCCGGATCGCCGACATAGCAGATCAAGGCGCAGAGATAGGCCGGGAGGAAGGCGAGGAACCAGACGCTGCCGAAGACCACGCCAGCGGAGCTGAAAGCACTGATGAGGACGAAAGCGCCGAACGAAATCGCGAGGGCCAGCGTAAAGCCGGCAATGACGCGGCCGCGAGTGCGGCGGTCTTGCGTGGCGGGTTCCGGGTGCGGGCTGTCCATGGTTTCTCCTGTGTGAACGTTCCGATATTTCTGTATTCCGAGAAATGGAGAATCAAAAAAAGGGGATCAGTCCCCCTCGTCCTGCGGTCGGCTGCGGCGAGTGACGAACTTGAGCAGGCCAACCACCCGCGATCCCATGCGGATCAGCGTCATGATCTGCGCCGGGGGCACATCGAGCATCTGCTGGTACCAGCGATCGACCGTGCCGACGAAATCGTTCATCGCAACAAGGCGGCCGCGCACCTTGGCGCTGATGCGCGGATCATCGATGCCTTCCATCGCCGCGTGGATCGCGGCCACCATCGGATCGATCTCACGCGCCTTGCGGCCCTGCGCGACCTTGGTAGCCATCTGCCAGAGATCGGTCTCGGCCTCGAAGTGATCGCGCCGGTCGCCCAGCACGGGCACGCGATGGATGAGCTTCCACGCGAGCAGTTCCTTGAGGCTGTTCGAAACGTTGGAGCGCGCCATGCCGAGCTTGTCGGCAATGTCTTCCGCCGTGAGCGGGCGTTCCGACAGGAACAGCAGCGCCTGAATCTGGGCGACCGAGCGGTTGACGCCCCACTGCGTACCCATATCGCCCCAGCGCAGGACGAACTGCTCGACGGCATCAGGAAGCTTGCTCGACTCGGCAGTTGTATCTGTCATGACAGAAATATCTGATGCTTTTGCGGTGGAGTCAAGGAGGGGCCTCCTCCCCCGCCCTTCAGAGATCGACTGTCAGGTACCCGCCAAAGCGGCGGCCGGGGAGGAGATCGTAGGCGCCGGCACCTTTGAGCTCGAAGCTCTGGACATCGGTGAGGTTTTCGATCTGGAGCCGCAAGGTGGCGGAGCGACGGCTGATGGTGAACTGGTAGCGGGTGCCGAGATCGACGAGCGTGCGCGCGGGGATCGTGGTGAGGCCGGAGACCGTGGCGGTTTCGGCGCTGCGGTGCGAGGCGCTGACATCGAACGAGAGGCCCGGAGTCCAGACGGGGCGCCAATCGGCGTTGAACTCAAGGCGGCGGCTGATCGCACCAACAGGCTGCGTGCCGACACCGGTATCGGGCCCGACACTGGGCCCGACACTGGGCCCGACACTGGGCCCGACACTGGGGCCGCGCACGCGCGGGCGCAGGAGAACAGCGCCCGCGACCACGCTGAGGCGCGGCGTGACGGGGCCAGCGATAGAGGTTTCGATGCCTTGGTTGATCACATCGCCGAGCGCGTCGAAGCGGCCACCCGCATCAAGATTGAAGTAGGGTTTGCGCAGATCGAACAGGCCGGCGACGAACTTGATCTCGTCGGTGAGGGCAAAGCGCAGCCCCGCATCGCGCTGGCTGGTGCGGATCGCGGGCAGCGCCTCGTTGCGGTTGGCGGCGTTTTCGGGCGCGATGCCGCTTTCCTCAAGTCCGGTGACATAGCCGCCATAAAGCGCGAGGCGGGCCGAAAGCTCTGCGGCAACGGTGAGGTTGAACAGGAAGGGGGAGGCATTGGTCGAGCGGGGCGGTTCGCCCGGTAGGCCGATACGCTTGCGGTAATGCGTCTTCTGGAGACCGAGGCTGAGCTCGCCAAGGCCCTCCCAGCGGCCTTCGTAGGCAAGCCCGGCGGTCCACTGGCGGACGCGGTCCTGCTGCTGGGCGGTGAAGGCATAGGCGGGGCGCGGCGCGGCGGTCGGCTCGTAGAGGCTGGTGGTGCCGAGATCGATCTCCGCCGCACCGCCGAAACGGCGATCTCCCGCGCGGGCGCGCAGGCTGGCGTGGATACGGTGGACGCGCGGACCATCCGATATGGTGCGAGTGAGGCGCAGTTCTCCGCTGGTCGAGCCGAGCTTGAGCGGAGGATCGGCGAGGATCAGCTGGGTGCCGGTGCCTGCAGCATCAAGATCGACGAGGAGGTTGGTAAAGTTGCGGTTGTCATCGAAGCGGGAGTGGAACAGGCCGCCTTTGAGCTCCCACCCCGCAGCGGGGCGCCAGGTGGTAAGGAGGCCGCCGTTGAATGCGGTGCCATCATAGCGCGCCCAGGCTGGGCCCTTGAAGAAACGGCGCGGGAGGCGCGGCGGCAGGCCCTCACCCGCCGGAAGGAAGAGCGGGGCCTTGAGCTCGTTGCCCTGCGCGCGGGTGGCGAAAGGCACAAACTCGAGATCGGGCGAGGGTTGCCAGCGGGCGGTGACGGAATACTCGAGGAACTGGGCGCGCGAGGCGTTGCCGTTGCGATCATTGTAGAGCGCAGCGCCGAGACCGAGGCTAAATGCGGAACTGACGGGCAGATTGGCATCGGCCTCGACCGAATGGTTGCCCCAGTGGTTGAGCGCGGCGAGCAGGCTGAGTGCGGTCTCATCACCCGGGGTGCGGAATCCATAGTCGATGATGCCGGTCGGTGCAGGAAACGGGCTGCCGAATGCGGAAAGGCCGACGCGGATCTGCGTGGTACGCTGGAGCCGGGCACCGAGCTCCCAGACCTGATCGAAATAGAGTCCATCGATGCGGACATTGCCCGCAGCGGTGGGGGAAAAACCGCGCACGCCTTCCGGATCATAGAGGCCGATGGATTCGCGGCCGACCGAAGTGCCGAAGGCATCGGCTGCGCTGCGCACGGCGTTTTCGGCTGCGCGGGCGCCGGTGGCGGCTGTGGTGGGGGCGTCGATCGCGGGGGCGGCAGACTGCGCCTGCGCGGCGGGTGCGAATGCCAGTGCGGCTGCGATGGCGCAGCAGGACGTGATGGGACGCAGTTTGACCGGCATGATCCCTCCGGCAGGCCGCGGGGCGGCGCGCTATTTCGCCTTGGTCAGCTCATCCCACGTCGCCCAATCGATGTCGCGGCCGGGCCAGGCGACTTTCTTGAACGGCCACTTGGAGGCGATCCAGGCGTGGGCCCAGGTTTCGAGCTGCTTGTCGAAGCCGGCGTCATACTCGGCCTTGGTGACCCAGATGCGCACGACCGCGTCGTAGCCGGGGACGGGGCTCGGCGCGACGTAGATGCAGCCGCGCTCGCGCTTGCCATCAGGCGTGAGGACCGAATAGGCGAAGCTTTCGCGGCGCTGGAAGCGGCCGGCTTCGGTCTGCATATCGAGCAGAGCATCCGCATCGCTGATCCCGGCGTGAGGCCAGTCCTTGCTGCGCGTGAAGGTCTGCTGGAGATGCTCGACCGAGGACATGTAGGCATCGAAATCGATCTTCACGAGATCGGGGCCGAGCGGCTGCAGGCGGAAGCCGGGGCCTGTGGCGCTGGTGGGGACGGCAAAGGCAGGCGCGACGAGCGCGGGCACTGGCGGCTCAGCGGCCATGGCAGCGCAGGGCATGGCGCAAAGAATGGCTGCCGGGAGCAGCACTGCGGCGAATAGGATGCGCTTCATGCGTGGTGGTCCCTTGTGTTGCAGGTGCGAAGGTTCCACGCACGAGCGCCGAGGGCAAGCAGGATTTGGGGCTAGGCCGGTCTTGGCGCTTCGGTGAGGAGCGCAGCGGCGCGGCGCAGTGCAGGGATGACCGGCCAGGCCGCGAGCAGCCAGCCGGCAGCGGCACAGGCAAGCGGCAGGGTCAGCGCGACGAGCGGGGCCGAGGTGCCGAACGCGCGGTCTGCCGCGAAGCCTGCAGCGAACGCGCCGACAAGGGGGAAGATCACGAGGCGGGTGGCTTCAGCCAGCGCGGGACGATCGCGGCGCTGGAGCGCGGTGAGCGCCATGGCGACGGCGGCGAAAAGGGCAACGAAGGTGGCGGCAACTGCCGCGCCGAGCGCGCCATAGGGGGCGGCCAGCACGGTAAGCCCGGCAGTGGCAGCAGCGGCGAGGGTCTGAATGGCGAGCACCCTGCCCTGCCGGTCCGTCACGATCAGTTCTGCCGTGGCGACCGCGGTGACGAGCCCGGCCATGCGCGCCACGCAGAACACCGCGACGACGGGCGCGGCAGCGGTCCATGCAGGGCCGAGCGCGAGAGGGACCACGCGGGGCGCGAAGAGCGCCAGCAGCGCGAGCGCTGGCCAGCCGAGCACCGCGAACAGCGCGGCAAGGCGGGGCCAGGCGCCGGGAAGGCCCTCCCCCTCGCCGCGAGCGCGTCCTAACGCGAGTGTGGTCAGCGCGAGCATGCCGGCGGGCTGGACAAACATGTCAGCCAGCGCGGTGACCATGCGGTTCGCCGCGCGGTATAGCCCGGAGGCTGCGGGAGAGAAGACCATGCCGAGCACGAGATCGCCGCTATAGTTGGCAAGGAAACTGACAAGGACCGAACCGAAGCGGCTGGCCGACCAGCGCAGCACTTCAGCCACCAGCGCGCGCGGCGGGGCAGCGAGCGCCAGTGGCGGGCCGAGCGCACCAAGCGCGAGGGCCATGAGCAGAGTACGCGCGTAGATCTGGAGGATGAGCGCCCAGAGGCCCCAGCCACTGGCGAGCAAGGCGATCGCGGCAAGACCCGCGCCGACTTCGGTAAGGACGGTGATGGCATAGTAGCGCCGCACCGTCCCACTGCGCAGCATGAGCGATTCGGCAAAGGCCGCGAGCGCGCCAAGGAGGACCGAAGGGGCCAGCGCGAGGATGACGGGTGCGACACCGCCGCCCTTGAACACGAAGGGTGCGGCAAGCCCGAGCATGACGAGCAGCGCGATCCACACCAGCGCAACCAGCACCGTCGCGGCAAGGCAGGCACCCGCGCCCCGGCGCTGATCGGCATCATGCGAAAGCTTGAGCAGGTACTCGAACGGGCCTGTGTAGAGCATCGTGCGCGCAAGCATGACCAGCGCACCGGCGATGGCGAACACGCCGAAATCGGCAGGCGCGAGGTGGCGGGTGGCGACCAACGTGACCGCAACCATGGCGAATTGCCCGCTGACGCGCGCGGCCATGGCGATCACCGCAGTGCCGCCCCCGGCGCTGGCAAAGCGGAGCAGGCGCGCCTTCATGCCCGATCCGCTCATGCCCTGCGCGCCAGTTCGCGCAGGGAGGACAGCAAGGTCCGGCCCGCGCGGGCCCAGGTGTAGCGCGCGGCGCGGGCGTGGCCCGCAGCGGCCAGTACATCGCGCGGGAGATCTGCGAGCGCGGCGCGCCAGGCGGCGGGATCATCGGGATCGGCATAGCGCGCAGCATCGCCGCACACTTCGGGCACCGCGCCGCAGGGGGCCGCAATGACCGGGCAGCCGCAGAACATGGCCTCCACCGGCGGCAAGCCGAAACCTTCGGTGCGCGAGGGGAACAGCAGGGCCTCAGCCCCTTCATAAAGCGCACGCAGGCCGACATCGTCGCACGGTCCCGCAAACACGGCATCGGGCGGCAGGGCGAGGCCAGCTGCCTCGAGCGCGGCGCGCGGGGGGCCGATGACGACAAGGCGCAAGGGGGCGAGCGCGCCATCCGCGAAGGCAGCGAACACGACCGCGTTGTTCTTGTAGGCCTTGGGGCTGCCAAACATCAGCGCATAGCTGCGCGGTGCGAGGCCAAGGCGGGCGAGCGCGGCGGGATCGGCCTGCGCCTCAAGGATATGATCGGCGCCGTTGTGGAGCACTTCGGCTTCGACCCGTCCCGTGACGCCGCCGCGCGCGAGCTCATCCGCCGAGAACGCCGAGACCGTAAGCACCCGCTCGCTCGACCGCGCCATCAGCGGGGTGAGCAGGCGGTAGCCCATGCGCTGGCGCCAGGGGTAGGAACTGTCTGCCCGGAGGAACTGCGCATCGTGCAGCATGGTAAGCTTGGGGCGGTGCGCGAGCGGCGCGAGATTGGCGAGATTGACGAGGAGCCCGCCCGCCGCGAGCCGGGGCAAGCGCAACTGTTCCCACGCCTGGGAGGCGGGGCGATCATCCTCGATCAGCTGGATGGCGGCGAGCGGCGGCCCTTCGGCGCAGCCCCTGGGCACGATCAGCGCGCATGGAGGATCATCGGGCGCGGGCGCATTGGCGAGGAGATCATCCACTTCGGCGATCAGCCTTGCAGCGACGCGGTGGACGCCGTTGAGCCCCCCGGCGCGGAACTTCCCGTTGAAGACGACGCGGCGCATGCCCCTCACATCCGCTCGATCTTGCGCGGATCGATCCGCCCGCGCACGAGATCGGCCAGCGCGCGCAGGTTTCCGGCGAGACGGCCGGCGCGATCGATATGCGGTTCGGGGAACGGGGCGCGCAGCAGATTGGCGGCAAGGTTGCGCCAGAACAGGCGCTTGGCGAGCCAGCGGGGAATCGTGCCCTTGCGCAGCAGATAGACGATGTTGGCGACCTGCGAATAGCCGAGCCGCCGCCCCGAAGTGCGCCCACCGCGCACGCCGAGATGGACGCCGGTGACGAGGCCGCTGGAAATCAGCCGCCCGCGCCGGGCGAGCTGCATGGTGAGATCGATATCCTCCTGCCAGCCATAAAGCGGCAGCGCCTCGTCAAAGCGCAGGCCGCGCATCAGCGACATGCGCAGCGCCATGTTGCAGCCATAGAGCGCCTCACGCGGGACAATGGCAGGATCGAGCCCCGGGGCATCGCGGGCGATCAGCGTGAGCGCCTGATCGGCGGAGAAGCCGCCGTGGCGCACACCATCCGCCACAAGATTGCCGGTGATCCCGGCTATCCCCGGATCGGAGGCAAACAGCGCTTCGATGGCCGCGCAGTAATCCGGTGCCATGACGAAATCGTCGTCGAGGAAGAGGACGATATCCGCCCGACCCCCAAGCAGATCGAGCGCGCGGTTGCGCTGGCGGCACAGGCCCTTGGGCGAGAGGGCAAGTTCGGGGCAGACATCGCTTGCACCCGCCGTGCCGAAATCATCTTGCGCGGGGGCGACGATCAGCACGCCATCGGGCCGCCGCGTCTGCCGCGCGATGAGACCGACGGTTTCGCGCAGGAGCGCGGGCCGACCGACCGTGGCAATGACGATATGGATACGCAGCATATGCCGCCTGCCCCCAGCCTTGCGCCGCTCCCTGTCGAGTGGCCAGACCGGTCTAGCGGGCGCGCCGCCCCGCGCCCACGAAGGTTGTCTCCGAACCCGACCCGTTAGCGGGCGCGGAAGACGCGGGGGCGGTGGTAGAACAGCCCCATTCCAACAGCAGGATAACGGGCGCGCGCATGAACCAGCCGACCAACAGCCATCCCGAAATCGTCATCAACGGCCGCTTCCTGATGCAGCCGGTGACGGGCGTGCAGCGCGTGGCGCGCGAACTTACCCGCGCGCTTGACCGGCTGGTGGCCGAGGAAGGCTTGCCGGTGAAGCTGCGGCTGGTGTGTGAACCGGCAGCGCAGCTCGACGATCTGGCGCTGCGCGTCACCACGGTGGAGCGCGCGGCGGGCCGATGGAGCGGGCGACTGGGCTGGCATCTGGGCGGGCATGCCTGGGAGCAGCTGGTACTGCCGGGCCGGGTACGCGGCGGGCAACTGCTCTGCCTTGGCAATACCGCGCCCGTTGCCGCGCTGCACATGCGGCAGGGAGTGACGGTGATGATCCACGACCTTTCCTATCGGCAATTCCCCGGCGCCTATCGGCTGCACTACCGGCTGGGGCACCGCTTCATGCTGCCTTCGCTGCTGCGCCGGGCGAGGACGATCCTCACCGTTTCGGAGCGGGAGAAGGCCATGCTGGCGGCGCTGCGGCCCGAAGCGCGCGTGCGCATCCGCGTGGCGCAGAACGGCGGCTGGGGCGCCGCAGCCCCGGTAGAGCAAGCCATGGCAGCGCAAGGAACGCTGCCGGGGGGTCAGGAGCCGGAGCCGGGCTACCTGCTGTTCGTGGGCTCCCTCTCGCGGCGCAAGAATATCCACGGCGTGCTGGAAGTGGCCGTGCGGCTCGCGCGTGAGGATGGTATGCGCACGCTGATCGTGGGCGCGGGCAGCGATATTCTCTCGCCGATCACGGAGGACATCCCGGCAGACGTGGCGCATCTGGTGCGCTTTACCGGGCCGGTGACGGAGCTCGATGCGCTGGGGCGGCTCTATCGCGATGCAGGCTGCCTGCTGTTCCCCTCGTTCTATGAGGCGAGCCCACTGCCACCGATCGAGGCGATGCATTTCGGCTGCCCCGTGGTCGTCTCCGCCATTCCGGCGATGACCGAGCGTTGCGGGACGGCAGCGGTCTACTGCGATCCCGATGATGTGGACGACATGGCGGCGGCAGTGCGGCGGGTGCTGGCAGATCCGGCGCCGTATGCCGCCCGGGGCCGGATCCATGCCGCGCACTGGACCTGGCGCGATCAGGCCACTCGCGTACTGGAAGCGGTGCTGGGCAAAGCCGCGATGAAGGCCAACGAAAATGCCCACCGGGACGCGGCAGGCGATCCGGCGGGCGAAGTTTCAGGTAACGGCATCGTCCTTGCAGAGGCCGCTCAGCAGGCTCCCTGGCCGCGCAGCACCGAAGGCACAGTGAGCAGGAGGATGGCAAGGTTGAGCGCCAGCGAGCGCGAGCGGGCGTAAGTGAGGTCGAAGGCGACGCGGCGGCGGTAGGTCGTCTGGTCCTGCCGCTTGACCTGCCATAAGCCGGTGATGCCGGGCTTCATGCTGCAATAGACCGGGAAGTGGCGGCCATAGCGCGCCGCCTCCGCCGCGACGATCGGACGCGGGCCGACGAGGCTCATTTCCCCGCGCAGGACGTTGACGAGCTGCGGCAGCTCATCAAGGCAGCTGCGACGCAGGAAGTGGCCCACGGCCGTAATGCGCGGATCGCTGCGCAGCTTCTGCGTTTCGGTCCACTCGGCGCGCGCGGCGGGATCCACCTCAAGCAGGCGAGCGAGGCGCGCATCGGCATCGACCGTCATCGAGCGGAACTTGAAGCAGTGGAACGGACGACCGCCCTGCCCCAGCCGCTTGTGCGCGAAGAGAAGCGGCCCGGGATCGAAAAGCTTGATCGCCAGCGCGACGGCCAGCAGCGCCGGCACCAGCAAGGTGAGCGCCGTGACCGCGACGACAATGTCGAACAGGCGGATGGCTGTGGCATGGCGCGTGGGCGGCTCTACACGGCGCGGCGGCAGCAAGGGCTGCGCCGGCAGCGGCACAGAGGTGAGTACACGCGGAGGCGGAACAGGACGTGCAGCAGGAGCAAACGCGGGGGCGGCAAGTTCGGATGCCCAGGGCTCTGCCTGGGCTGGCATGAGGCTGTTCACTGCTCAGGTCTCCATCGAGGCCCGCACGCCGGAAAGTGGCGGCTGTCGGGTCATGATGCAGTGCAGCGGGGTGCCGGTCAGGCGAGGATGCCCCCGGGACGGTTGGATAAGGATGCAGCGAAGTGGTTGACGCGAATGCCCTCAGGCGAGGTGGCTGGCGCCCCACAGGATGGCCGCCCAGAGCAGCAACGAGCTCGCCAGCGGAAAGGCGAGGCGGAACCAGCCGGGGTAAAGCTGATCGGCTTCGGCCTCCGGTGAGACAGTGAGCTGCACCAGTTCGGCTTGCAACTGGTGCACCGGCGAAGGCGCAGGAACCGCCAGTTCATCGGCAAGTCGGGCCACCGAAGATGATGATGCAGGCGCGTCATGTGCCTGTGGCGCAATTGCGGACGGCACGACCGAACGGGCAGAAGCAGGGCTTTCGGGGCGCGGCTGGACAGCAGGCATGAGGGTTCCTCCGCGCTCCAGACTAGCGCTGCGGAGTGAAGCGAGACTTGCCCGAATCTATGTATTTTTACTTAAGTATATGCAGTGCAATGAAAAATTTATTGCGCCGCACAATCGCCTCCAACTTGGAGCAGTCTAGGCTCGATCTGCCTGAGCGAGCGGTTCGCCATCGACCGGGTAGCCCGCATCGGGGGGAATCAAGAGCCACCGTTCGCCATCGCGCAGTTCGATCCGCGGCGTGACGGTCACGATGGGCGTGGCCAGCGCGTGATCCCGCGCGGCGGCGAAGTGGCTGAATTGTGCCAGCCGTTCGAGATTGCGGCGGGTGGGGAAGATGATCTTGATCGCCTTCTCGTCGGCAAGGCGCAGCGCCTCGGCCGCGCTGGCCCAGAACAGGTGGCGATTCTCGGTAGTATCGGCGGTGACTTCGACTGCGCCGGTGCCGAGATCCGCCAGATAGAAGCGCGTATCGAACACGCGCATGTTGCGATGGCGCGGCCACCAGCGCGCGAAGGGCACGAGCGCTTCGAAATCCAGTTCCCAATCAAACGCTTCGAGCACATCGGCAAGGCGGCCAGTATCGAGCAGCAGGCGCCGCGCGGCGGCGGCGCGCCCCGCATCGATTGCGCCGGCCAGACCAACCGCCAGGCCGGTTTCCTCGAGCGTTTCGCGCACCGCCGTGATGCGGCCAGCGGCATCGGCGGGATCGAGCGAGAGACCGGTGCGGGCCATGAAGGCTGCGGCGAGTTCGAGATCGGCGGGATCGACCTTGCCGCCGGGGAAAACAGTCGCCCCGCCGGCAAAAACGAGGCTGCCCGAACGTTCGACCATCAGGATCTGGGCTGGGCCACCAGCGGAATCGTGGCGGAACACCACCAGCGTGGCAGCCGGAGTGGCGGGGGCAGCGTCGGCGTGTTCGCCCATGTCATCGAGTTCGTCCATATCGCGACCATGCTACAGGGTGCACGGGCTTGCCAAGCTCTGCGGCACCGGTTTGCCGCATTCTCCCCCAAAGTGAGAGGCCCCTGTCGGCAGACTTTACAAATTGCGGACCAGCCTGCGCCTCACCTTCGCGAGATCACTTAGTTTTTGGGCCATTTTGCAGTTTGGCACGCCCCATGCATAGTCTCCTATGTCCTGAGAGTGTCTTCCCAGAGGCGGAACCGTCCCCCCGGTCTCCCGGTTCCGCCTCTCCAGGCCCCACCGCCTGACAAGCCCCGCGCGCGGATCCACCCCCCACCTGCGCGCGGGGCCGGACGGCCCTCCCCCACCAGTTCCTGAAACGCAAAACGCGGCCCCGCTTGTGGCGGAGCCGCGCTTTGCATTGCGCCAGAGTGGAAGTTTCAGGCCTGCACGACCTGAGCATCTACCATGAGCTGGTGGAGCTCGCCGGCCTGATACATTTCCATCATGATGTCCGAACCGCCGACGAATTCGCCCTTCACGTAAAGCTGCGGGATCGTCGGCCAATCGGAGAAGGACTTGATCCCCTGACGGATTTCCATGTCCTGCAGCACATCGACCGAGGCATATTCGACGCCAAGGTGATCGAGGATGGCGATCGCCTTGCTCGAGAAGCCGCACTGCGGGAACAGCGGCGTACCCTTCATGAACAGGACGACGTCGTTGGTGCCGACGATTTCAGCGATGCGTTCGCCAGTGGAGTCTTTGGGGGTGGACATGGGCTTTTTCCGGGTCTTTCGTGGCTTTGCGTGAAGTTCAGGTGGGGACGCCGGTGGTCACTTGCAAGGCGTGGAGTACCCCGCCCATGCGCTCACCCAGCGCGCCGTAGACAGCCTTGTGCCGGGCAACGCGGCTGAGACCGGCAAACGAGGACGCAACGACATGGGCGGCATAGTGATCGCCATCACCGGCGAGATCGGTGATCGTGACCTCTGCATCGGGAATCGCGGCGCGGATCAGCGCCTCGATCTCGGCCGCTGGCATCGGCATCAGGCGTCGCCCGTGATCTGGCGGCGCGCTTCGATTGCCTGTTCGGCGAGCGCGGCGCGGATCTCGGCCTCGTCGATCTCGACCTTGGCCATCGTGAGATCGCCCAGCAGCTTGCGCACGACGTCCTCGTCGCCGGCTTCCTCGAATTCGGCCTGAACGACGGCGCGGGCATAGGCCTCCGTTTCGGCGGCATCGAGGCCCATACGCTGCGCCGCCCAGTGGCCGAGCAGCTTGTTGCGGCGGGCCTGGATACGGAACAGGGTATCTTCATCGTGCGCGAACTTGGCTTCCTCGGCGCGTTCACGGTCCTGGAACGAGGTCATGGCTGGTCTTTCCTGTGGCTCGCGCCCGCCTTGGCGGCGGGCTGCTTCAATCCCGAGGGATAGTGGCGCGCGCGCACGGCTGCAAGGGCGCGTGGCGCGAAATCAGCACGCTATTCAAGAGCAAGCCCCGTCCACCTGGCGAGGAATGCCAGCACGTCGGCGCCATTGGCGATGACCTTGTCGACCGGCTTGCCGGGGCCATGGCCGGCCTGCGCCTCGACCCGCAGCAGATGCGGGCGCGCGCCGAGATCGGCCGCCTGCAGCGCGGCGACATATTTGAAGCTGTGCGCCGGCACCACGCGGTCATCAGTGTCGGCAGTGGTGACGAGAATCGCAGGGTAATCCGCGCGGGGGCGGATGTTATGATAGGGCGAATAGGCGCGCAGCACGCGCCAGTCCGCTTCGCGCGAGGGGCTTCCGTAGTCATCCACCCAGAACCGGCCCGAGGTAAACCGGTCGAACCGCAGCATGTCCATCACGCCGACATCGGGATTGGCCGCGGCAAAGAGATCGGGGCGCTGGTTGATCACCGCAGCGACGAGCATCCCGCCGTTCGATCCGCCCTGAATGGCAAGCCCGCCCTTGGCAGCGATGCCCTCCTTGAGGAGGTATTCTCCGGCGGCAATGAAATCGTCGAAGCTGTTCTGCTTGTTGGCGAGGCGGCCGGCATCGTACCACGCGCGGCCAAACTCGCCGCCGCCGCGGATATTGGCGAGCGCGAAGACGCCGCCCGCTTCGAGCCAGGCCATGCGCACCGCCGAATATCCCGGCGTGAGCGCGACATCGAAGCCGCCATAGCCATAAAGCAGCGCGGGCGCGGCGCGGTTTGCGGCAGCCAGGCTGCGCTTGCGCACGACATACATCGGCACCTTGGTCCCATCCCTCGAGGGGAAGCTGCGCTGCTCGACGATGTAGTCATCGGGGTTGAAGGACAAGTGCGGGACGGCGAACGGTGTCGCCGCGCCGGTGCGCGTATCGAGCCGGAAAATCGCGGACGGCTGGTTGAAGCTGGAGAACTGGTAGAACGTCTCCGGATCGCCAGGGCGACCACCGAAGCCGCTCGCCGCGCCGATCGCGCCAACGGTGATGGCCCGCTTGGGCCTGCCCTTGAGATCGGTGACGACGGCATAGCTGGAGCCGTGCTGGAGATAGGAGAGGATCAGCCGATTGCCGACAATGCGGCCGGCATCGAGCGTATCATCCTTCTCACCGATCACGTCGCTGATTGCGAAGCCGCCCTTCCCGCTGCGACCGAGATCGACGCGCACGAGGCGGTAGTGCGGCGCGCGGGCATTGGTGATGAACCAGAGGCGGTCGCCGACACCTTCGACGAACTTCCAGTCGTCGGTCATTTCTGGCGCGATGGGAACCGGGGTCCAATCCTGCGCCTTCCCGCGCGCAAGGGAGATCACCTGCACGGTACGACGCGGGAGCGTGCTGGCAGAGGACAGGATCACCGCCCAGCGGCCATCCGACGAGACCGAAACGCGGTGGTTCCAATCGCGGTGTTCGGGCGTTGCATAGACCCGCACATCAGCGCTCTGCGGTGTGCCGACGCGGTGGAACCAGATCGCCTTGTCGAACACTTGCGCGCGGTAGGCCTCACCCGCTGGCGGCTCCGGATAGCGCGCATAGAGGAAGCCGGCATCACCGACCCAGCCGATCGCGGTATCGTTGGCCCATTCGAGCCGGTCTTCGAGCATCCTGCCCGACGCCACCTCGACGACGCGGACCGTGCGCCAATCGCTGCCATCGCGCTGCTGGGTGAGCGCGAGGAGATGGCCGTTCGGTGAGGGCACCCAGGCATCGAGCGTGCGCAGGCCGCCATCAGCACCGGCTTCCCAGGCATTGGGATCGACAAGAACGCGGCCCTCGCCGGCAAGCCCCTCGCGCACCTGCAGCACGGCCTGGTTCTGGAGGCCGCTGTTGCGCGTGTAGAAGTAGCGCCCCCCCGCCTTGCGAGGCAGGCTGAAGCGTTCGTAGGCGAAGAGGCTGCGGATCTTCTCGCGCAGCGCATCGCGGCCCGGGAGCTGGGCGAGATAGGCCGAACTGGCGGCGTTCTGCTGCGCCACCCATGCAGCCACTTCGGGGCTGGAGCGCACATCGGCCTCGAGCCAGCGATAGGGATCGGCCAAATCCTCGCCGAACTGGTGCTCGATCAGGGAATCGCGGCGTGTTGGCGGGTAGTGCGGGGCCGAGAAAGCGGTGATGCCGACCTTGTCCCAGGCCCGCTCCGGGTTGCGCTCGGTGGTGGAGGGCTGCACGCCGTCGGTCCCGGTATAGGTCGACGGGCCGCGAACGGGCGCAGCCAGCGCCTCGGCCTCTTCACGGGCCATGGCCCCCGGCACCGGCAACAGGGCTGCCAGAACCAGGACCGCCCTTCCGATCCTTCCCACGATTTTCATGCTTTTCTGGGAACAGGTTAGCACCACCGGGGGGAGTGGGCGAGAGCGAATTTTTACGTGGCGCAGCGGAAGGAATGGGCAGGGAATCGGGGTGTTCCGCCCGGCCGGTCGGCGTTGTGCGGTGCGGTTCTGGTTCCCCGCCTTTGGGGGAAAACGGGGATGTGGGCGCGGCGGTCAGGATCCAAATGAAAAGGGCGGAGCCTTGCGGCTCCGCCCCAGTTTTTCCCTTGCGGGATCCGGCGGCCTTAAGCCGCTTCGTATTCGTCTTCGTCCGCGGTCAGCACCGGGCCGGAATCGAGGCCCTTTGCGCTGGTGTCACGGTCGACCAGCTCGATCACGGCCATCGGAGCAGCGTCCGAGGCGCGGTAACCGGCCTTGATGATGCGGGTGTAGCCACCGGCGCGGGCGGCATAGCGCTCGGCTAGGGTGGTGAAGAGCTTGCCGAGCTGCGCGTCGTCCAGCAGGCGGGCGTGCGCGAGGCGGCGGTTCGAAAGTCCGCCATGCTTGCCGAGCGTGATCAGCTTTTCGATGTAGGGGCGCAGTTCACGCGCCTTGGGCAGCGTGGTGGTGATCTGCTCGTGCTTGATGAGCGCGGCCGCCATGTTGCGCATCAGCGCGCGGCGGTGCGAGGATGTACGACCCAGCTTGCGCTGGCCCAGCTTGTGACGCATCGGTCTTCTCCGTTCGTTAGGGGCCCGTATCAGGTAGCCCGTACCAGGCGGCTGTCAGGGTCGCCGCCAAGAACCCGTTGGGGCACGCCCTTGCGGAACGCGCCCCCAATTTCGAGTTAGCCGAGCAGTTCCTGCTCAAGCTTCTTGGCCATCTCTTCGATGTTCTCAGGCGGCCAGCCGGGGATGTCCATGCCGAGGCGCAGACCCATCGAAGAAAGCACTTCCTTGATTTCGTTGAGCGACTTGCGGCCGAAGTTCGGCGTGCGCAGCATCTCCGCTTCGGTCTTCTGCACGAGATCGCCGATGTAAATGATGTTGTCGTTCTTGAGGCAGTTGGCCGAGCGGACCGAAAGCTCGAGTTCGTCCACCTTCTTGAGCAGGTAGCGATTGAGCTGGTTCGCGTCGCTTTCCTCGGGCGTGTGGACGGCCATCCCTCCACCCATCGCCGGCACATGGCCGGTGGGCAGCTGATCGTCGAAGTGCACGAAGAGCGAGAGCTGGTCCTGCAGGATGCGCGCGGCATAAGCGACCGCGTCTTCCGGCGTGACGGTGCCGTCGGTTTCGACCATCAGGCTCAGCTTGTCGTAGTCAAGCTCCTGGCCGATGCGGGCGTTGTCGATCTTGTAGGAGACCTGGCGGACCGGCGAGTAGAGCGAGTCGACCGGGATCAGCCCGATCGGCGCATCGATCGGACGGTTCGACACGGCGGGGACGTAGCCCTTGCCGGTGTCCGCCGTCAGTTCCATGTTGAACGTCGCGCCCTCGTCGAGGTTGCAGATCACGAGGTCTTTGTTCATGACCTCGATGTCGCCGCTCACCGCGATGTCGCCCGCCTTCACTTCGCCCGGGCCGGTGGCCGAAAGCTGAAGCCGCTTCGGGCCTTCGCCCTGCATGCGGATGGCGATCTGCTTCACGTTGAGCACGATGTCGGTCACGTCCTCGCGCACGCCGGCGAGCGAGGAGAATTCATGGAGCACGTTCTCGATCTTGATCGAGGTAACCGCCGCCCCCTGAAGCGACGAGAGCAGCACGCGACGCAGCGCGTTGCCGAGAGTGAGACCGAAGCCACGCTCAAGCGGCTCGGCGACGAAAGTCGCGCGGCGCTTCGAATCGTTGCCGGGCTTGATCTCGAGGGAGTTGGGCTTCTTCAGTTCCTGCCAGTTCTTGATGTTGACAGTCATGGAATTCCCCTAGGGTTATCGGAGGAGACCGGCGATTGGCGACGAGGCCAATGCCGGTCAGAATATCGGGCGGGCGTGAAACGCGGGACGCGCCCCGCGCTTTCGCCCGCCAAAAGCAGGATCAGACGCGGCGACGCTTGGAAGGACGCACGCCGTTGTGCGGGATTGGCGTCACGTCGCGGATCGCGGTGATCGTGAAGCCAACCGCCTGCAGCGCGCGCAGCGCGCTTTCGCGGCCCGAACCGGGGCCCTTAACTTCGACTTCGAGCGTACGAACGCCGTGTTCGGCGGCCTTCTTGCCCGCGTCGTCAGCCGCGACCTGCGCGGCATAGGGCGTCGACTTGCGGCTGCCCTTGAAGCCCATCATGCCAGCCGACGACCACGAGATGGCGTTGCCCTGCGCGTCGGTGATGGTGATCATGGTGTTATTGAAGCTGGCATTGACGTGCGCGACACCACTGGTGATGTTCTTGCGCTCCCGCCGCTTGATACGCTGAGGTTCGCGAGCCATTTTCTGAAATCCTGTCGAAATAAGTTGCTGCGAAGTCGGGGCCTGGAGGCCGCCTTACTTCTTCTTGCCGGCGATCGCCTTAGCCTTGCCCTTGCGGGTGCGGGCGTTGGTGTGGGTGCGCTGACCGCGAACGGGCAGACCCTTGCGGTGACGCAGGCCGCGGTAGCAGGCCAGGTCCATCAGGCGCTTGATGTTCATCGCGGTTTCCCGGCGAAGATCGCCTTCCACGGTATGATCGGCGTCAATCGCCTCACGGATCTGAAGCACTTCGGCGTCCGACAGATCCTGCACACGGCGGGCGTGATCGATACCGAGCTTGTCGGCGATCTGCTTGGCCTTGTGCGCACCGATTCCGTGAATGTAGGTCAGCGCAATGATCACGCGCTTGTTGGTGGGGATATTGACCCCGGCAATACGAGCCACTTGTTTCTCCATGCTCCACAGGGCGAAGGCGGCAGCGCTGGAAGCGCCGGGCCAAACCCCATCTCATCGCGATTCACCCGGTTGAACTAAAGCAGCCTCGCCAGAAGGAACCCAAGAAAATCAAGGATTCCCAACCGACGCCAAAGCCCTTGCCGTATCGAGTGAATGGCGCGCTTAGGACGATTCGAATTAAGCGTCAACCACTAAGACGCGCCAAAGCGTGGCCCGCGCGCCTCTGGGGCACGGCCGTGCAATGATGATGGAGGATTATACCGTATTGGCCGGACAAGGTCAAAGGGCTCTGCTGGATCGGATCAATCTGACCGGCCCGTCTGCTTGTTGTTTCGACCTGCCCTGCTAGCGTTGCGGCGGGGCAAGGCGGGGGCGATCATGCATGGCGGCTGAAGTAAACGAGCGTACGCTGTTCCGAAGGATTGCCTGGCGCACGCTGCCGCTGATCCTGCTGAGCTACTTCGTGGCGGTGGTCGACCGTTCGAACATCAGTTTTGCCGCCAAGACGATGAATGCCGACCTCGGCTTCAGCGAGACGATCTACGGGATTGGCGCCTCGGCCTTCTTCCTCGGCTATTCGCTGCTCGAAGTGCCGTCCAACCTGCTGCTTGCGCGGTTCGGAGCCCGGGTCTGGCTCGCGCGGATCATGCTCACCTGGGGGCTGATCTCGATACTCACCGCCTTCGTCCACACGCCCTGGCAGTTCTATGCGATGCGCTTTGCGCTGGGCGTCGCAGAGGCGGGCTTTTATCCGGGCGTGATCCTCTACCTTTCCACCTGGTTTCCGGGCGAACACCGCGCCTGGGCGATCAGCCGGTTCTACATTGCGCTGCCGCTTTCCTACGTGGTGATGGGCAGCATTGCCGCGCCGCTTCTCGCGCTCGACGGGGCGATGGGCGTTCAGGGCTGGCAGTGGCTGCTGATCGTGGAAGGGATACCATCGGTGCTGCTCGCGCTGGTGCTGATCGCCGCGCTGCCCGACCGACCGGAAACCGCGCCATGGCTGAGCGATGCGGAACGCGCCTGGCTGAACGGCGTACTGCGGCGCGAGGCGGCCGCTGCGGGTGCGCCTTCGCACAACCTCCTGCGCGCGCTGACCAATCCGTTTGTGCTGCTGCTGGGCGGGGCCAATGCGCTCAACTACGTCGCGATCAACGCGATCGTGTTTTCCGCCCCCAAACTGCTGGCACAAGGCACCGGGCTCGATACGGCAGGCGTGGGTCGGGTGGTCGCAGTTGGCGGTGTCGCGATCGCGCTGGGGCTGCTGTCGGTGAGCGCGCTGGCGGGGCGGACCACGGCGCGCACGCTGGTGACGTATGCAGGTTTCATGGCGTTGGCGGCGGCGGGGCTCGCACTGCTGTGGCTGGGCGGATCAGGCGCGAGCACGATCGGCGGCTACGTGGTGTTCATCGCGGCCGCGCAGACAGCCGGGATGCTGCCGCTGGCAGTAATCAGCCGCCTGATCCCCGAGGGCGACCGGCCGGCGGGCCTCGCCATGGGCAACACGATCTCGCAAGGGGGCGCTTTTTTCGGTCCGATCACCTGGGGCGTGCTGGCCGATGCGACGGGGAGCTATGCCACGGGTGTGGCGCTGCTGATCCCGATTTCCCTCGCGGCGGCGTGCGCTGCGCTGGTGGCGCGGGCGCGGAGCATGCGGCTGGGGTGATCCGCTCCAGCGCCGTGTTTGCCCGCGATCAAGGAGCGGGTGCTGCCCCCAGCGCCGCATCGAAGGCGGCATTGGCATCGCGGTGGGCATCGACCTCCGGATCAGGCGCCTTGGCGGCAGGCTTGGTCGAAGGTTTGGTCCCCGGCCTGGCAGCAGCCTTTGCCGGCGTCTTGGCAGGGGTTTTTGCAGGCGCAGCAGCAACAGACTTCGCAGGCGGCAGATAGCCCGCCTTGACCGGTGCTTTCGCGGCAGGCGCGGGAGTTGCAGCGGTTTTGGTTGCGGCGGTGGCGGGTGCGGGAGCAGGTGCTGCGTCAGGCTTGGGGGCCGGCTTTGCCTCAGGCTTGGCCCCGCCCTTTGGCGCAGGCTTGCCGCCTTTGGGCGGCAGGCTGAAGGTTTCCGCGCCCTTGAGCGGTTCGACTGATGGCGCGGGTTCGCCCTTGGCTGCGGCATCGCCTTCCGGCGCGGGCTTCGGTGCCGGATCGGCAATCGGTCCAAGCTTGCCGGCAAGGCTGGCGAGCTGCGCTGTCAGCATGCGGTCAACCGCAGGCGCGATCTCGTCGACCTTGTAGCGCATGAAGCCGCCAACGACATATTCGAACAGGATGCGCGAGCCCTTTTCGGTAGGCTTGACCGTGATCGTCATCGTCGCGGAAAGCGCCTCGCTCTGCAGGGGGCCGAGCGCGCCGACGAGGCGCATCGCGCGAGGCGGCTCAATATAGATCACGCGCATGTGCTGCACGCCGCCGGGCTTCTGGGTGGCTGGAGCGCCATCGGGGCGCGGCAGGACTTCGCAGAAGCAGCCGCCGACTTGCGGATCGAGGCTGAGGTTCGCCGCGTCGCCCGAAAAGGTGTGCTGGCTTTGCCACCATTGCGCGGGGGTGAGGATGGTTTTCCACGCTTCGGCGGGCGTTGCGGAGACCTCGCTGGCGAGGCGAACGACGAAGCCCGTCTCGGTGCGGGAGACTACCTCGGCATGGGCGGCAGGGGCAGCAAGGGCGAGCCCAGCCACGATGAGGCCCATGCCCCATAGCCCACGCCCGATGTACCGCATGTCCAAAACCCCCGCCTTTGCACCTGTATAGGTGCCCCGACGTAAGTCTTTATACGAGAATGGCCTCGATGGCACCCGTCACGGCATCCATATCCGCCATTCCGTCGACGCGGGCAACGATGCCGCGCGTTTCGTAGATGGGGAGGATCGGCGCGGTCTTGGCGCGGTATTCCGCCAAGCGCGTGCGCACGGTTTCCTCGTTGTCGTCCGGGCGGCGCTTGAACTCATGGCCACCGCACTTGTCGCAAGTGCCTTCAACGGCGGGCTTCTCGAACGTGTCGTGATAGCCCTTGCCGCAAGTGGCGCAGGTATAGCGTCCGGTGATGCGTTCGACGAGCGCGTCTTCGTTCACCTCGAGCTCGATCACGTGATCGAGCGTGCGGCCACGCGAGGCGAGGATGGCATCGAGCGATTCCGCCTGCGGCGCGGTGCGCGGGTAGCCATCGAAGATGGCGCCCATGCCGGCGGGCATGGCATCGAGTTCATCGCCGATTAGAGCCGAAACGATCTCGTCCGAGACGAGCTCGCCCGCTTCCATGACGGCCTTGGCCTTGAGGCCGACCGGCGTGCCCGCCTTGACAGCGGCCCGCAGCATGTCGCCCGTCGAGAGCTGCTTCATGCCATGCCGCTCGACAAGCCGCTGCGCCTGGGTACCCTTGCCGGCTCCCGGCGGCCCCAACAGGATGATGTTCACGCCTGCAATCCCCTCTTAACCGCCCGCCTCACCGTCCGACCCTGCTCAAGACAGAGGTGCGGACCGTCGTTCAGCGCGTGCGCCCCTTAAGCTTGGCCTTCTTGATGAGGTCGCCATACTGGTGCGCCAGCAGATGCGACTGGATCTGGGTGATCGTATCCACGGTCACGTTGACCACGATGAGCAGGCTGGTGCCCCCGAAGAACAGCGAGCCCATGCCGGTTTCCGCCATGATCGCCTCGGGCACCACGCAGACCGTGGTGATATAGGCCGCGCCCAGCACGGTGATGCGGGTCAGCACGTAATCGAGATACTTCTCGGTGTTCTTGCCGGGACGGATGCCGGGAATGAACCCGCCATTGCGCTTGAGGTTGTCCGCCGTCTCTTCCGGATTGAACACGATCGCGGTGTAGAAGAAGCTGAAGAACAGGATCCCGAGCGCATAGAGGATCATGTACACGGGCTTGCCGTGGCCGAGGTACTGGTTCAGCCCGACGATGACCTGGCCCATGGTGCTATCGGGCGAGACCGAGCGGCCGGCGAACTGCGTGATCGTCAGCGGCAGCAGCAGCAGCGAGCTGGCAAAGATCGGCGGGATCACGCCTGCGGTGTTGAGCTTCAGCGGCAGGTGGCTGCGGTCCGCCGCCATCATCCCGCGCTGGGTAACGCGCTTGGGATACTGGATCAGCAGGCGGCGCGAGGCGCGCTCGAAGAAGCAGATGAAGATCACGACGCCAACGAGCAACAGGACGATGCCGGCGATGAAGATCGGGCTCGTCGCGCCGGTGCGGCCCTGCTCGAAGAGGTTGCCGAAGAACGTGGGCATCTGCGCCACGATCCCGGCCATGATGATCAGCGAAGTGCCGTTGCCGATGCCGCGGCTGGTGATCTGCTCGCCCAGCCAGAGCAGGAACATGGTGCCGCCGATGAGGCTGATAACCGCACCGACGCGGAACAGGTAGCCGGGATCAACCACCGCCTGCAGGCCGCTCGAGGCGCTGAATGCCTCAAGCCCGACGGCGAGGAACCAGCCCTGGATCGCGGTGAGGAACACCGCGCCGTAGCGGGTGTACTGGTTGAGCTTCTTGCGCCCGCTTTCGCCTTCCTTCTTGAGCGCGGCGAGCGCGGGATGGAGCGAGGACGCGAGCTGCACGACGATCGAGGCGGTGATGTAGGGCATCACGCCGAGCGCGATGAGGCTCATGCGCTGGAGCGAACCGCCCGAGAAGGCGTTGAAGATATCGAGAACACCGCCCTGCGTGCGCTTGTAAAGCTCTTCCAGGATCATCGGGTTGACGCCGGGCAGCGGCACAAAGCTCATGAAGCGGAACACGACGAGCGCGCCCACGGTGAACCAGATGCGCGACTTGAGTTCGGTCGCCTTCGAGAAATTGGCCAGGTTTAGCGTGCTGGCGATGTTGTCGGCGCGGGATGCCATGTTCGGGTTTCAAGCCTTGCTGCTGGGCTGACTGCAAGCGGTGCCGCAGTGCCTATGTGGCTAGCCCATATAGGGAGGGTTCGGCAATGTCGAACCCCCGTTCAGCGATTTATCGGCGCGGGAGAGCCGAGACGCAAACGGGGGCCAGGTTTCCCCGGCCCCCGCATGCGCTGCATGCCTTACTTGGCGGCCTTCGCCACCTTGTTGGCTTCGCGGCGAACCGTCTTCTTCTCGTGCTCGCTGGGTGCTGCCTCGGGCAGGGTCACCGCGCCGCCGAGCGCTTCGACCGCAGCGCGGGCGCCCTTGCTGACGCCTTCGACGTGGAAGCTGGCCTTGGTGGTGAGTTCACCCTTGGCGAGGAGGCGCACGCCGTCCTTGCCGCCACGCGCGAGGCCGGCGGCCTTGAGCGCGGCATGGTCGATCACGCCATCGGCGCTGAGCTTGCCGGCGTCGATCGCCTTCTGGATCATGCCGAGGTTCACTTCGGCGAAGTCCTTGGCGAAGATGTTGTTGAAGCCGCGCTTCGGGATGCGCATGTGGAGCGGCATCTGGCCGCCTTCGAACCCGTTGACCGAGACGCCCGAGCGTGCCTTGGCACCCTTCTGGCCGCGCCCTGCGGTCTTGCCCTTGCCGGAGCCGATGCCGCGGCCCACGCGCATGCGGCTCTTGCGGGCGCCATAATTGTCGGAGAGTTCGTTAAGCTTGGTCATGTCGTAGCACTCGCTTTCGCTTTGAGTCGCGCTGATGGGAGGTGGGCCCTTAGGCGAAGCGGGCAGGAATGTCACGCACGTATCGGGACAATCGGCTGCTTTCCAAGGATCGGCGCCTCGGATAGACCTGTTGCGCAGGAAAAGAAAACACGCGCGAGAGGAACCCGATGGCCAAAAGCAAGCATGTCCGCCTCATGGTGCTGAGCCTTGCAGCTACACTGCCCTTCCCCCTCGCCACCCCCCTCGCCGCGCAAAGCGTCGCGCCGTCCGGCTCGGCGCCCCTGGGTTCAAGCCAGGGCGACGTCTCGCTCACCATCTACAACAACGATCTCGCGCTGGTGCAGGACAAGCGGCAGATCACCCTGACGAGGGGGACGAGCCGACAGGAATTTCCCGATGTCTCGGCGATGATCCGGCCCGAGACGGTGACGCTGGGCAGCGGCGATGCCGGGATCGTCGAGCAGAACTTCGATTATGACCTGCTCTCACCCGATAAACTGCTCGACAAGGCGGTGGGTCAAACGGTGACGTTGGTGCGCACCAATCCGGCCACGGGCGTGGAAACGCGTGAGCAGGCGACGGTGCTGGCCAACAACGGCGGAACGATCGTGCGGATCGGGGACCGCATCGAAGTGCTCGAAAGCTATGGCGCGCGGATCCTGTTTTCCGGCTTGCCGCCCAGCTTGCGCGCGCGGCCGACGCTATCGATCACGCTCAATGCCGCGAATGCCGGTCCGCGCCCGGTCATGCTGAGCTATCTCTCCTCCGGCTTCGGCTGGAAGGCCGATTATGTCGCGCTGTTCGACGAAGCGGCGGGCAAGATGGACCTGCAGGGCTGGATCACGCTGACGAACAACACCGGCACCAGCTTCCCCAATGCCCGCGTGCTGCTGGTGGCGGGAAGCCCGGGGCAGGACAACAACCAGTACGGCGGCGGGCGGCGGCCCATCCAGCGGCAGGTCGACTTCGTGCCTGGCACCCAGAGCGCCAACCGCGAGCGACTGGGCGATTACTATGTCTATCCCATCTCCGCGCGCACCACCGTGGCCAATGCCCAGCAGAAGCAGGTGAGTTTCCTCGATGTTGCGGGGGCTCCTGCAAGCAAGGGATACTATTTCCGCAACGGCTGGCTGGGCGCATCGGATGAGGCGCAGAGCTTCGCAACCGTTCTCAAGCTTTCGACCGCCAAGGAAAGCGGCGTGGGCGATGCGCTGCCGGCGGGCACAGTGCGCGTCTATATGCGCGATGCGCGCGGGGCGCCGCAGTTCATCGGCGAAAAATCGATCGACCACACGCCGATGGGATCGACGCTTTCGCTGCGGACCGGCGAGGCGTTCGACGTGAAAGTCCAGCCCACGGTGCAGAAGCGTGAGACGATCACGGCGGACGAATGGGAGAGAACCGGTCGCTGGCGGATCACCGTGAACGGCAAGACCGATGACGTGACGGTCGAGCGGCAGAAAGTCTACTGGCGCACCACGATGACCTACAAGGTGACCAATGCGCGGCCCGCGCCGGTGAAAGTGGAGCTGGTACAGGCCGGGCTCGACAACTGGTGGAGCGACACGCGAGTGCCTTCGGAAACCGTCAAGGGTACGCAGCGCACGCTCGACGAGCGGACATGGACGCTCGACGTGCCGGCCAATGGCGAGACCACCCTCACCGTCCAGTTCGACACGCGGTATTGAGCGCGGCGGCGGTGCGGCGCGCGTACTCTCTTGCAGCCCTGGCGCTGTATCTTGCTGCGCCCGCTGCTGCGGTGGCAGGCGAACCGACCGTGCTCTCCGCCGGGCCGGATGCGGTGGGCGTCACGATCTACCGTGCGCCCGACCGTGATGCCGATACCGCGATGAATCTGAACTGGCTCGAAGGCTATGCGCTGATCACCGAGACCCGCACCGTGGACATTCCCGCAGGCGGTGCGACGATCCGCTTCGAAGGCGTAGCCGGCGGCATCCTGCCCGAATCCGCGCTGGTCGCGGGCCTGCCTTCGGGCGTGCGGGAAAAGAACCTCGATGCCGAACTGCTTTCGGCGCGCAATCTCTATGCCCGCGCCTATGGCCGCCCGGTGATCCTGCGCCGCCAGCGCGGAAAGGATGGCAAGGGTACGCTGACCGAGGAGCGCGCGGTGATCCGCTCCGCCCCCGACGGCGCGGCGATCGTGCAGACGAGGGACGGCTTCGAGATCGCCGATTGCGGGCGCGGGATATCCGACGCGCTCGTCTATACCGAGGTGCCCGAGGGGCTTTCCGCCAAGCCGACGCTATCGGTGCGCACCGAAAGCACGGCGGCGCGGCGTGCGACGATCACGCTCTCCTACCTTGCATGGGGCTTTGACTGGCAGACGAATTACGTCGTGCGGCTGAACCCGGCAACCGGCAAGGCGGACGTGATGGCATGGGTGACGCTGGCCAGCAGCGATCCCACCAGCTTTGTCGATGCCGGCACGGCAGTTGTCGGCGGCAAGCTGGACCGCGAAGATGCGCGCGAAGACCAGCAGGAGCAGGACGACGACCTGGTACTGCATTGCTACCTGCGCCCGCAAGTTCCGGCGCCAATGGTGGCGCCACCACCGCCACCGCCAGCGCCGGCACCGGTCATGATGATGGAGGCGGCCGACATTGTCGTAACGGCGCAGCGGCGGGCGGACATCATGCAGGCCGCGCCGATCAAGGTGACAGAGGAAGGGCTTGGCGATCTCAAGCTCTACCGCGTGCCGATCCCGACCACGGTGGCCGCCAATGCGCAGAAGCAGGTGGCGATGCACGAGCTCAAGGCCGTGAAGTTCAAGACCTGGCACACCGCCGATCTCTGGCCCTCTATGGATGGCAATGCCGTGATCAAACTGCGCACCCGCAACCGCAAGGAAGACGGGCTGGGCGTGGCGCTACCGGGCGGACCGGTCGCGGTGTTCGAGCCGCATGGCGGCGATCTGCTGCTCGTCGGCCAGGGCGGCATGCGCGACTATGCCGTGGACGAGGATGTCGAGGTGACGCTCGGCACCTCCCCGCAAGTCCATGTCGCCGTGACGGAAACCGGCTCTGGCAAGAACTGGACCGACTATGAGGCCAAGGTGAGCAATGCCAATCCCTGGTCATTGACGTTTGAGGGAAATGTACGCCTCGGTGACGGGGAAAAGCTCGAGCGCCCGTCCACGCGCCTCACGCGCAAGTTCGGCCGGCCGACCTGGACGGTGAGCGTACCGGCCGAAGGCAAGGCCACCTTGCGCTACCGGGTGACCGACCCGAACTGAGCATGGCGCTCTCGTCCGGGCCGGTTCCGATGGGAGGTCGCAGCCCTCCCCTGCCCCCGGTCAGAAGCCGACGACGAGCGTCCCGCTGATCGTGCGCGGAGCGCCGATCTGCGCGAAGTAGGTAGCGGTGTGGAGCAATGTGCCGCCCACGCCGCCGACCGAGAACGAGTCGAACAGGTTGTAGACGTTGAGCTGCAGGTAGCTCCCGCGGCCGATGCCCTTGAGATTGAAGCGCGCATCGAGATTGACGAAGGTATAGGCCGGGATCTGCGCCGGATAGACTTCGTTCCCGCCCGAAACCACGGGAAGGTTCTCATCGTTGTAATAGCGCGGACCAGTGCGCTTCGCCGTCACGCCAAGATCGAACGGCCCGACCGAGCCACGGATCGCGCCGCCATACGAATACGTCGGGATGCCGGATTCGCGCTTGCCTGCAGTCGCCGCAAACGTGGTCGCATTGACCTGCACATCGTTCTGGATCTCGGACTTGATCGCGCTGGCGAAGGCGTAGAGGCTGATCGCCGGGATCGGCTGGTACGACACATACCCGTCGAAGCCGTACTTCTTCACGTTGCCGAGGTTGCGGTGGACGGTGGTATCGAGTTCGGGATCGTAGGCGCTGGCGAGACGGTCCTTGAACTTGTTGTAGAAGCCCGAGATCTCACCCTGAACCTTGCCGGTGCGATAGCGCACGCCGGCATCGAAGTTGTCGGTCGTCTCGGGTCGCGGCTGCGCCTGTTCGGTGCCAAGCGGAAACACGAAGGCGTTGTAGAGGCTGTCCGTGCCGGGAACCGAGAGGCCCTTCGAGTAGTTGGCAAAAAGGCTCACGCCGCTGCCAAGCCGGTAAACGAAGCCGACGTTCGGCAGGACCCGGTTGAAGTTGAACACGCGCTGCTGCGGTGGCGCAACGCCGGTGATCTTGTTCGTGGTGCTGTTGAAGGAATAGGGATTGGCAGCGGCATAGGCCGCATTGAGTGTGGCATCCTGCCCGAAGCAATCGACGTTGCCGCTGGCCGAGGTGGCGAAGCAGTAGTTCGTCAGGTTGCGCTTGAAGAAGGGCGCCCGCACCCCGGCGTTGACCACGAGATTGCCGCCGAAGAACTCGCCGCGGTATTCGCCCGCGACTTGCTGGAGGATGGCGAATGAGAGGCGGTCGCGCTTTTCGACGACCACGCCGTTGGCTCCGGTCAGCGGCTTGTTGATGGGGAATACGTCCGTCGGCTCACCGTCGAACTGCAGGGTGCCCACCTCGCCGGTCTGGCGGTGGCGCGCGCGGTCATAGGTATAGGCGATGCGCACCGTGTTGGTCGGATCGATATCCCACCTGAGGCTGGCAATGAGGCCGATGCGCCCGGTCTGGGTGTGGCTGGGCGCGAGGAGCGTGACCGAATCCAGCGAATCGCCATCGCCGTTAAGATCCTTGCCGAAGTAGTACCGCCCGCCAAGGAAGCCGGTGTAGCTCGTTCCGGCAATGGTGCGGGTGCTTTCAAGGCCGGTCACGGTGCCGCCGCCATTGGCCTTGACCCACTGGTAGCTCGGATCGACCGTGAGGACGAGGTGATCGGCCAGCGTGAAGCGCGAGGAAATGCGCACGTTGCCGGTGTTGGAGGGGTTATAGCGGCGATCGAATTCGGTGCCGCAAGTGCTGGTGGCGTCCGCCTTGCCCGTCACGCCGAGGGCAACGGTGCAAGGATAATTGACCGCATAGCCGCGCTCGTCGGAATTGCTTGGGAAGCGATTGCCCGAGCCCGAACCGACAGTGCGGTTGGCATCGTTACGCAGCGGTAGCGAGCCGAAGAAGTTGTTGCGGTTCTGGTTGTAGTGCGCGGCAATCGCGATGAAATCGTCCCCGGCAAGCGGCTGATAGAGCTTGGCGTTGTACTGCTGCTTGTTGACCTTGCCGTAGTTGTTGAAGGGATTGTCGTTCTTGGCGGAGCTGGCGGAAAACCACGCGCGAGTGCCGCTCGCAGTCAGGTCGCCGGTTTCCACCTTCACAAAACCACGGCGGAAATTGTACTCGCCCACCGAACCTGAAACGAGCAGGCCGAGGTCGTGGTCAGGGGTCTTGCTGCGATAGTTGACCGTGCCGCCAACGGCCGACGCAGTGGGGCTGTCCACGTCGGTCGTGCCGAGGTTGACGTTGACCTCCGAAATGATCTCCGGATCGAGCTGCTGGTTCGAATAGATCGCATAGTTGCCCGAATCGTTGAGCGGCACGCCGTCGAAAGTCAGGCTGATGCGGCTCGAATCAAAACCGCGGATGCTCAGCGTGCCGCCGGCCGAACCATACGCGTCGTTGTTCTGGAAGCTGACGCCGGGGATCAAATTGATCGTATCAAGAATGGTCTGACCAGGGTTCTGGCGCTGGATGGTTTCCTGCGTCAGAACGGCCTTTGCCTTGGGCGTATCGGGAGAGGCAATGCCGGCGACCTGCTGAGTACCGCGCGTGCCGGTGACTACGATCGCATTGTCGAAATCAACCGAGCCGGTCGATTGCGCCAGCGCCGGCGAACACAGCGCGGTTACGCCGATCGCAATCGGGCTGGCCGCAGCAAGAAGGGAGGGGTGGAAGCGCATCTCGTTTTCTCCGATTGGGGATCGATTGATCCGGCGCGGAGAACGGCACCCATCGAGGGCCACCAGCCTGGTAACGAGAGTAGATCGCCCGCCTCCGCATGGCCCCGCTCAGAGCACGCGAAAGTGACAGGATTACTACGAACGACATGACCCAAAGAGCCATATTCGCAGCATATCGAGTAACTTATGATAAAGTTATAGATCAGTATCGGCGAGCACGAAAAAGGCCCCGGTATCACTACCGAGGCCTTGTTTCCTGTTTGTGACCCATCCAACCGGACGGGAACTAGGTCAGTCGACCACGGCCACCATGTGCGGCAGCTTGGCAATCGCACCACGGACTTCAGCGGTGTCTTCCAACTCCACCACGCGGTGCATCTTGCCCAAGCCCAGACCGATGAGGATCTGCTTCTGGCTTTCCGGACGACGGATCGGCGAACCGATCTGCTTCAGCTTGATCTTTGCCATATCGATTACTCCACGATGGCCGCGGCTTCGGCCTCGGCCTCAACCGGAGCCGCACCGCCACGACCGAGCAGGTCGGCAATCTTCTTGCCGCGACGCTGCGCAACCGACTTGGGGCTGGTCTGATCGGTGAGCGCGTCGAACGTTGCGCGGATCATGTTGTACGGGTTCGAAGTGCCGACCGACTTGGTGACAACGTCATGAACGCCGAGGCTCTCGAACACGGCGCGCATCGGGCCACCAGCGATGATGCCGGTACCGGCAGGCGCCGAGCGGAGGTTGACCTTGCCGGCACCGAAACGGCCCTTGCCGTCGTGATGCAGTGTGCGGCCTTCCTTCAGCGGGATGCGGACCATGGTCTTCTTGGCCGAAGCCGTCGCCTTGGTGATCGCTTCCGGCACTTCGCGCGCCTTGCCATGGCCGAAGCCGACACGGCCCTTGCCATCGCCGACCACAACGAGCGCGGCGAAACCAAAGCGCTTGCCGCCCTTGACGGTCTTGGACACGCGGTTGATGTGGACGAGCTTTTCGATCAGCTCTTCACCGCCGTCATCGTCACGGCCGCCACGGCCATTACGATCATCACGGCGACCACGGCCACCGCGTTCACCGCCACGGTCGTTGCCACCACGACCACGGCCGGGGCCACGATCATTGCGGGGACCACGGCCCTCGCGGGGAGCCTCGGCAGCAGCTGCTTCGGGGGCGACAACGCCATCCAGGTTGGTTTCGTCAGCCATCTTAGAACTCCAGCCCGTTTTCGCGGGCAGCGTCGGCCAGCGCCTTGACGCGACCGTGGAACAGGAAGCCGCCGCGATCAAACACGACAGTGGTGATGCCGGCAGCCTTGGCGCGTTCGGCAATGTCCTTGCCAACCTGCGCGGCGGCATCAACCGTTGCGCCGACCGACTTCTGGCCCTTGACGAGGCTGGAGGCGGCAGCGAGCGTCGTGCCCGCGGCGTCGTCGATGATCTGCGCGTAGATGTGACGGCCGGAACGGTGCACCGACAGCCGCGGACGGCCACCGGAACGAGCCTTGAGCGCGGTACGGACGCGCTGGCGGCGGCGATCGAAGAGCGAGAGCTTGGCCATTACTTCTTCTTCCCTTCCTTGCGGAAGATGAACTCGCCAGCGTACTTGATACCCTTGCCCTTGTAGGGTTCGGGCTTGCGCCAGCGACGGATCTCGGCGGCCACCTGGCCGACCTTCTGCTTGTCGATACCCGAGATCAGCACCGTGGTGTTGTCAGGGGTCTTGATCTCGATACCCTCGGGGATCGTGAAATCGACATCGTGGCTGTAGCCGAGCTGCAGCTTCAGGTTGGAACCCTGAGCCGCTGCGCGGTAACCGACACCGGTGATGTTGAGGGTCTTGGTGTAGCCCTCGGTCACGCCGGTCACCAGGTTGTCCACGAGCGTGCGCTGCATGCCCCAGAACGCCCGAGCGGCCTTGGTGTCATTCGCCGGCTTCACGATGATGGCATCGCCATCGACCGTGTAGCTGATCTCTTCACGCATGCTCAGGGTGAGAGTGCCCTTGGGGCCCTTCACGGTGATCACGCCGTTCGCGATATCCGCGGTGACGCCGCTGGGGATCGTCACCGGCTTCTTGCCGATGCGGCTCATCAGAACACCTCCGCCAGCACTTCGCCGCCAACGTTCGCAGCGCGTGCTTCGGCATCCGAAAGCACGCCCTTCGGCGTCGAGACGATGGTGATGCCAAGGCCGTTGCGGACCACCGGGAGTTCCTTGGAACCCGAGTAGACGCGGCGGCCCGGCTTCGAGACACGGGCAACGTGCTTGATCGCAGGCTGGCCTTCGAAATACTTCAGCTCGATGCGCAGCTGCGGGTGGGCGCCAATGGCGTCCTCCGTGAAACCGCGGATGTAGCCCTCGCGCTGGAGAACCTCGAGCACATGGAGACGCAGCTTGGAAGCGGGCGAAAGGACCGAGTCCTTCTTCGCCTGCTGGCCGTTGCGGATACGGGTGAGCATATCACCCAGGGGATCGGTCAATGCCATTTCGTGATCCTTACCAGCTCGACTTGGTCACGCCGGGGATCATCCCCTTGTTGGCGAGATCGCGCAGTTCGATGCGGCAGAGGCCGAACTTGCGGTAGTAGCCGCGCGGACGACCGGTGGTGTTGCAGCGGTTGCGCACGCGGGTCGGGTTCGCGTTGCGCGGCAGCTCGGCCATCTTGAGGCGAGCGATCAGGCGCTCGGTCTCGTCCAGCTTCTCGTCGCCTGCAACGGCCTTCAGCGCAGCATACTTCGCCGCGAACTTCTGAACGAGCTTCTTGCGACGCTCATTCTTGTTGATGGAACTCAGTTTCGCCATGGACTTAAGCTCTCTTCTTCAAAACCTTGGCGAGCCAGTTGGCTCGAGCCGGGACATCCGGGTTGTTCAGTTCTCAGGCAGCCTGCTGCTCTTCAGCAGCTTCGCGCGGGAACGGGAAACCGAAGAGACGGAGCAGCTCGCGCGCTTCCTCGTCGGTCTTGGCGGTGGTGGTGACGATGATATCCATCCCGCGCACCTTCTCGATCTGGTCGTAGCTGATCTCCGGGAAGATGATCTGCTCTTTCAGACCCATCGCGTAGTTGCCGCGTCCGTCGAACGACTTGGGGTTGAGGCCCCGGAAGTCGCGGATGCGGGGCATGGCGATGGTGATGAGACGGTCGAGGAATTCGTACATCCGTTCACGGCGCAGGGTAACCTTGCAACCGATCGGCATGCCTTCACGCAGCTTGAACTGCGCGATCGACTTCTTCGCCTTGGTGATCACCGGCTTCTGGCCCGCGATGAGTTCCATCTCGGCGGCAGCAGTGGTGACCTTCTTCTTGTCCTGGCTCGCCTCGCCCACACCCATGTTGAGCGTGATCTTCTCGATCCGGGGGATCTCCATGTGGTTCGCATAACCGAACTTGGCCTGCATCGCAGCAGCGACTTCGGCCTCGTACTTCGCCTTCATGCGCGGCACGTACTTATCAGCCATCGATCGTCTCCCCGGTCTTGACGGCCACGCGGACCTTCTTGCCGTCCTTCACTTCGAAGCGCACGCGGGTCGCCTTGCCGTCCTTGCCGGCGAGGCCCACCTTCGAGATGTGCAGCGGAGCCTCGCGGCGGTCGATGCCACCCTGCGGGTTCTCCTGGGTGGGCTTGCGGTGGCGCGCAGCAATGTTGATGCCGGCCACGACAACCTTCTCGTCCTTGGGCATGACCTGCAGCACCGTGCCGGTGCGGCCCTTGTCCTTGCCCGAACGGACGACGACAGCGTCACCCTTCTTGATCTTGGCAGCCGACATCACAGCACCTCCGGCGCAAGGCTGATGATCTTCATGAAGCCGCGGGCGCGCAGTTCACGCACCACAGGGCCGAAGATGCGGGTGCCGATCGGCTCTTCGTTCTTGCCGACGAGCACGGCGGCATTGGTGTCGAAGCGGATCACGCTGCCATCGGCACGACGTACGTCCTTGCGGGTACGCACGATCACCGCACGGTGCACGTCGCCCTTCTTGACGCGGGCGCGGGGCTGAGCTTCCTTGATCGACACGACGATCACGTCGCCGACGCTGGCAAAACGACGCTTCGACCCGCCCAGCACCTTGATGCACTGGACGCGCTTCGCGCCGCTGTTGTCAGCGACTTCGAGATTGGACTGCATCTGGATCATTGATCCGGTTCCTTCTCACTGGCTTGCCGGAACCAGTCCGGCAGTTCCAAAATGGTTTGCGACTTAGACGTCGGCTTCGATCGCGGCGGCCTTGCCGGCTTGCACGCGGTCAACAACCTTCCACGTCTTCAGCTTCGAAATCGGCGCGGTCTCTTCGATGCGCACGGTCTCACCGGCCTTGAACGAGTTGGTCTCGTCGTGGGCGTGGTACTTCTTCGAACGGCGGATGATCTTCCCGTAGAGCGGGTGCTTCACCTTGCGCTCGACCTTGACCACGACGGTCTTGTCGGTCTTGTCGGAGACGATCGTCCCGATCAGGATACGCTTGGGCATAGTCTGTTCCTTACGCCTTGGCGGCCGAGCTGCGCTCGGTCTGCAGCGTCTTGATGCGGGCGATGTCGCGGCGGACTTCGCGGATGCGGGCCGGCCGTTCGAGCTGGTTGGTTGCCGCCTGGAAACGCAGGTTGAACGCCTCACGCTTCAGCTCGGCGAGGTCAGCCTGAAGCTGATCGTCGGACTTGACGCGCATGTCTTCAAACTTTGCTTTGCTCTGGGCCATCATTCGCCTCCGAGGTGCGAGGTGTCGCCGAGGCGGGCAACGACCTTGGTCTTGATCGGCAGCTTCATAGCAGCGCGGCTGAAGGCCTCGGCCGCGAGCGGACCGGCGACGCCGTCGAGCTCGAACAGGATACGACCCGGCTTCACGCGGGCTGCCCAGTATTCGATCGAACCCTTGCCCTTGCCCTGACGGACTTCGGCAGGCTTCTTCGACACCGGCACGTCCGGGAAGATGCGGATCCAAAGGCGACCCTGGCGCTTGATGTGGCGCGTGATCGCACGGCGCGCGGCTTCGATCTGGCGAGCGGTAACCCGCTCCGGCTCGAGCGCCTTAAGGCCATAGGTACCGAAGTTCAGGTCGGTGCCACCCTTGGCATCACCCTTGATCCGGCCCTTGAAGGCCTTGCGGAACTTGGTCTTTTTCGGTTGCAGCATGGTTCTGTACCTACCTTAGCGCGCCGGACGGACGCCGGAGGTTTGAGCCTCCATCATCAGCCGGTCCTGCGCCATGGGATCGTGACCAAGGATTTCACCCTTGAAGATCCAGGTCTTGATGCCGATCACGCCGTAGGCGGTGTGCGCCACAGCTTCGGCATAATCAATGTTGGCGCGCAGCGTATGGAGCGGCACGCGGCCTTCACGGTACCACTCGACCCGGGCGATTTCCGCACCGCCGAGACGGCCGCCGCAGGTGATCTTAATGCCTTCGGCACCGAGACGGAGAGCCGACTGCACCGCACGCTTCATCGCACGGCGGAAGGCCACGCGGCGAACGAGCTGATCGGCAATGCCCTGCGCAACGAGCTTGGAGTCGATCTCGGGCTTGCGGATCTCCACGATGTTCAGCTTCACGTCGCTGGCAGTCATCTTGGCGAGCTGGCTACGCAGCTTCTCGATGTCCGCGCCCTTCTTGCCGATGATGACACCCGGACGGGCAGCATAGATCGAAACGCGGCACAGCTTGGCCGGACGCTCGATCACCACCTTCGAGATGGCAGCCTGCGGCAGGTGCTCCATGATGAACTTGCGCATGGCAAGGTCTTCACGAAGCAGGTTCTGGTAGTTGCGGCCTTCCGCGTACCAGCGGCTGTCCCAGGTGCGGTTGATCTGCAGGCGCAGACCGATGGGGTTCGACTTGTGACCCATGATCAGGCCTCCTCACCGTTGGCCGCAGCCTCACGCACCACGATCCGAAGACGCGAGATGGGCTTGAGAATGCGGGTGGACTTGCCGCGACCACGGGTGTGGAAGCGCTTCATCGTGATCGACTTGCCGACCGACGCCTCGGCGACGACGAGCGCGTCGACATCGAGGTTGTGGTTGTTCTCGGCGTTGGCGATTGCCGAGGCGAGCACCTTGCGTGCATCAACCGCCATCGCCTTCTTCGAGAAGCTGAGGATGTTCATCGCATCTTCAGCGCGCTTGCCGCGGATCAGAGCAGCCACGAGGTTCAGCTTCTGGGCCGAGCCACGGATCTGCGTGCCCACCGAAAGCGCTTCGTTGTCAGCAACGCGGCGCGGGGATTTAGGCTTGCCCATCAGCGCTTGCCCTTCTTGTCAGCGGCGTGGCCCGGGAACGTGCGCGTGGGCGCGAACTCACCGAGCTTGTGGCCGACCATCTCCTCGTTGACGGAGACGGGAATGAACTTGTGCCCGTTGTAGACGTTGAACGTCAGGCCAACGAACTGCGGCAAAATGGTCGAACGCCGCGACCAGGTCTTGATCGGACCTGCACGCGAACCGACGTCCTGGGCCACTTCGGCCTTCTTCAGGAGGTGCAGGTCGACGAAGGGTCCCTTCCAGACGGAACGTGCCATGGGGTGTTACCTCTTCTTCTTCGCGTGACGCGAACGGATGATCATCTTGTCCGTCTGCTTGTTGTGACGGGTACGGGCGCCCTTGGTCGGCTTGCCCCACGGCGTGACCGGATGACGGCCACCCGAGGTGCGGCCTTCACCACCACCATGCGGGTGATCGACCGGGTTCTTGGCGACACCGCGGGTGAGCGGGCGACGACCAAGCCAGCGGCCGCGACCGGCCTTGGCAAGGTTTTGGTTCGAGTTGTCGGGGTTCGAAACCGCGCCAACCGTGCCCATGCAATCGCCGCGCAGGTAGCGCTGTTCGCCCGAGTTCAGACGAACGATGACCATACCCCGGTCACGACCGACGAGCTGGACATAGGTGCCTGCCGAACGGGCGATCTGACCACCCTTGCCCGGCTTCATCTCCACGTTGTGGATGATCGTGCCGACCGGCATCTGGCTGAGCAGCATCGCGTTGCCCGGCTTCACGTCGGTCTTTTCGCCAGCGACAATGGTGTCGCCCACGGCCAGACGCTGCGGCGCGATGATGTAGGTCTGTTCGCCGTCCTCGTACTTGACGAGCGCGATGAACGCGGTGCGGTTGGGGTCGTACTCCAGACGCTCGACAGTCGCGGGCATGTCCCACTTGCGGCGCTTGAAGTCGATGAACCGGTAGCTCTGCTTGTGGCCGCCCGCGATACCGCGGCTGGTCACATGGCCCTTGTTGTTGCGGCCACCGGTCTTGCTCTTGCCCTCGGTCAGCGCCTTGAGCGGCTTGCCCTTCCACAGCGACGACTTGTCGACGAGGATCAGGCCGCGCCGGGCGGGGCTGGTCGGGTTGTAATTCTTGAGTGCCATCGTTCTGCCCTCAGATCCCGCTGGTGACGTCGATCGACTGGCCAGCAGCCAGCGTGACGACAGCCTTCTTGAAGTCCGAACGCTTGTAGGGCTTGCCCTTCCAGCGCTTGGTCTTGCCGTCCTGGTTCAAGGTGTTCACCTTGGTCACCTTGACGCCGAACAGGGCTTCCACGGCCGCCTTGATCTGCGGCTTGGTGGCCTTGTCGGCGACCTTGAACACAACGGCGTTGTGCTCGCTGAGCAGCGTCGCCTTCTCCGTGATGTGGGGAGCCACGATCACGTCGTAGTGACGCGTGTCGATGCCTTCCTTAGCCATTGAAACGCGCCTCCAGCTTTTCGATCGCAGCGCGCGTCAGCACCAGCGTATCATGCTTCAGGATGTCGTAAACGTTCGCGCCGACCGCCGGGAGCACGTTGACCCCGATGATGTTGCGCGCGGCGCGGGCGAAGTTGTCGTTCACCGCTTCGCCGTCGATCACCAGCACCTTCTTGCCGAAGCCCGCCTTGGCGAGCGTGGCGGCCAGCGTGGCGGTCTTGCCGTCGGTGTCGAGCGTGTCGACCACGACGAGACCACGACCTTCGGACTGCGCCTTGGTCGAGAGCGCCATCTTCAGGCCGAGCGCACGGATCTTCTTGTTGAGCGAGGGGTTGAAGTCACGGACACGCGGACCGTGAGCCTTGCCGCCGCCGATGAAGATCGGAGCTGCACGATCACCGTGACGGGCCCCGCCGCCACCCTTCTGGTTGCCCAGCTTCTTGCCGGTGCGCGCCACGTCCGAACGCTCACGCGCTCCGCGGGCAGTGCCACGGCGCTTTTCGAGCTGCCAGGTGACGATGCGGTGGAGGATGTCGGCGCGCGGAGCGAGCCCGAACACGGCATCCGAGAGCTCGGCTTCGCCAGCTGCGGTGCCATCGAGATTGAGGACCTGAACCTTCACGACTTAGCCCTCCTGACCATCGACAGTGGTCTCGACAGCAGCGGTGTCTTCCGCCGGCGTGTCGGCCGCAGCCGTGTCATTCATGTTGGCAGCCTGCTTGATGCCGGCGGGATAGGGAGCCTCGGCGTGGCGATCGATCTTCACCGCGTCGCGCATGAGCAGCCAGCCGTTCTTCGATCCGGGCACAGAGCCCTTGACGAAGATAAGGCCGCGCTCGTCATCCGTGCGGACGACTTCGAGGTTCTGCTGGGTGCGCTGACGGTCGCCCATGTGGCCGGCCATCTTCTTGTTCTTGAACACGCGGCCCGGATCCTGGCGGTTACCCGTCGAACCGTGGGCACGGTGCGAGATCGACACGCCGTGGGTGGCACGCATACCGCCGAAGCCCCAACGCTTCATGGCGCCGGCGAAGCCCTTGCCCTGGGTGTGACCGGTGATGTCGACATATTGGCCAGGCACGAAGTGCGAGGCGGCGATGGTCGAGCCGACTTCGAGCAGCGCGTCATCGGCGACGCGGAACTCGGCGACTTCCATCTTCAGTTCGACTTCAGCCTTGGCGAAGTGCTCGCGCTGCGGCTTGGCGACATTCTTTTGCTTGGCCTGACCAGCGCCGAGCTGAACAGCGACGTAACCGTCGCGCTCTTCGGTGCGGACCGAAACCACCTGGCAATTTTCAAGCGCCAGAACGGTAACCGGCACGTGCCGTCCGTCGTCTTGGAACACTCGGGTCATCCCGAGCTTTTTAACGATCACGCCGGTGCGCATGACCATACTCCTTACAGAGGCCTTGCGAGGACCATCCCCGCGAGGCGTGTTCAGCCCGTATGTGAAACGCGCCCCGTCCGGGCTGAGTGCCCCCGCCGGTGCGGCAGGAGCGAACGGGGGACGCTTGCCCGACTGTGGCCCATTTGGGCCGGCGCCGGAGGTATCCCATTGTCCGAGAGGTCAACGACCTCTAAAACTCTGGTACTTCTGCCCGAAGGCAGAAGCGAATTCTTACGCGAGCTTGATCTCGACGTTCACGCCAGCAGCGAGGTCGAGCTTCATCAGCGCGTCCACCGTGGCGGCGTTGGGCTGCACGATATCGAGCAGCCGCTTGTAGGTGCGAACCTCGAACTGCTCGCGCGACTTCTTGTCGACGTGCGGACCGCGGTTGACGCAGAACTTCTCGATGCGCGTCGGCAGCGGAATGGGGCCCCGGATCAGCGCGCCGGTGCGGCGAGCGGTGTCAGCGATTTCGCCAGTGGCCTGATCGAGCACGCGGTGATCGAAGGCTTTGAGGCGAATGCGGATATTCTGGGCGTCCATGTCCGTTTACCGATGCGAAAGAGCTAAAACAAAAAGACCAGCCGCTCCGCCCTCTCACCCTGCCCCAGCTGTTGAAGCGAGGAGAAAGCGGGCCACTGATCCGTAAAAACCGGCCGGCGGGAGAGCGAATCTCCCGCCGGAGCGCGGCCTATATTACTTCGTGATCGTGCTGACAACCCCCGAACCGACGGTACGGCCACCTTCGCGAATTGCGAAGCGCAGACCCGGATCCATCGCGATCGGAGCGATCAGCTTGACCGACAGCGACAGGTTGTCGCCGGGCATGACCATCTCGGTGCCCTCGGGAAGGATCACTTCGCCGGTCACGTCGGTGGTGCGGAAGTAGAACTGCGGGCGGTAGTTGGCGAAGAACGGCGTGTGACGGCCACCTTCGTCCTTCGACAGCACGTAGACTTCAGCCGTGAACTCGGTGTGCGGCGTGACCGAACCGGGCTTGCAGAGCACCTGGCCGCGCTCGACGTCTTCACGCTTCACGCCGCGAACCAGCGCACCGATGTTGTCGCCGGCTTCGCCCTGATCGAGCAGCTTGCGGAACATTTCGACGCCAGTGACGACGGTCTTCTGGGTGTTCTTGAGGCCAACGATCTCGACTTCCTCGCCAACCTTGACGATGCCCGTCTCGACACGGCCGGTCACGACGGTGCCGCGACCCGAGATCGAGAACACGTCTTCCACCGGCATCAGGAACGGCTTGTCGGTCGGACGCGGGGGCTGCGGGATCCACGAGTCAACGGCGGCCATCAGCGCGTTGATCGAATCGCGGCCGATAGCATCGTCGCGGCCTTCAAGCGCGGCAAGAGCCGAACCCTTGACGAACGGAATGTCATCGCCTTCGAAGCCGTACGAGCTCAGCAGCTCGCGCATTTCCAGTTCGACGAGCTCGAGGATTTCCTCGTCGTCAACCTGGTCGACCTTGTTCATGTACACGACCAGCGCGGGGACGCCGACCTGACGCGCAAGCAGGATGTGCTCACGGGTCTGCGGCATCGGGCCGTCCGCCGAGTTCACGACCAGGATCGCGCCGTCCATCTGGGCAGCACCGGTGATCATGTTCTTCACATAGTCGGCGTGACCCGGGCAATCGACGTGCGCGTAGTGACGGTTGGCGGTCTCGTACTCGACGTGTGCAGTCGAGATGGTGATGCCGCGCTCACGCTCTTCCGGAGCCTTGTCGATGTTCGCGTAGTCGGTGAACGTCGCGCCGCCGGTCTCGGCGAGCACCTTGGTGATCGCCGCCGTCAGGGTGGTCTTGCCATGGTCGACGTGACCGATGGTGCCGATGTTGCAGTGCGGCTTGGTCCGCTCAAACTTAGCCTTGGCCATTGCTCAAACCTTCTTCTCTAAAAAATTGCAGATACTGCGGGTTCGAGACGGCGCCCGCTGAATCAGGCGCCGCCCCTAGATTGATCCGCTTGCTTATGCAAGCCTGCCATCACCCGGATTCCGCCCGAGGGGCGAATTGCCGGGAAAATGGGTTACGCCATCTTCGCCTTGATCTCGGTCGCGACGTTCGCAGGAACCTCGTCATAGTGATCGAAGAACATCGAGTAGTTCGCACGACCCTGCGTGAACGAGCGCAGCTGGTTCACGTAGCCGAACATGTTCGCGAGCGGGACCATGGCGACAACCGCCTGGGCATTGCCCCGGCTGTCGGTGCCCTGGATCTGGCCGCGCCGCGAGTTGATGTCGCCGATCACATCGCCGAGATATTCCTCCGGCGTGATCACTTCGACCTTCATGATCGGCTCGAGCAGCTTGATCCCCGACTTCTGGGCCACTTCGCGCATCGCAGCGCGGGCACAGATTTCGAAGGCCAGCGCCGACGAGTCGACGTCGTGGTAGGCGCCGTCGTAGAGCAGGACTTCGAAGTCGATGATCGGGAAGCCGATCAGCGAGCCGGTCAGTGCGGTTTCGCGGAAGCCCTTCTCGATCGCGGGGATGTATTCCTTCGGAATGTTACCGCCCTTGATCTCGTCCTTGAAGACGAAGCCCGAACCGCGTTCACCCGGCGTGACCTTGACCTTCACGCGGCCGAACTGGCCCGTGCCGCCGGACTGCTTCTTGTGGGTGTAGTCCACGTCCACCGGCTTCCCGAGATACTCACGGTAAGCCACCTGCGGCGCGCCGACGTTCGCCTCGACCTTGAACTCGCGCTTCATGCGGTCGACAAGGATTTCGAGGTGAAGTTCGCCCATGCCCTTGATGATGGTCTGGCCGGATTCGTGATCTGTCGAGACGCGGAAGCTGGGATCCTCAGCCGAGAGACGGTTGAGCGCGATGCCCATCTTCTCCTGGTCGGCCTTGGTCTTCGGCTCCACCGAAAGCTCGATCACCGGCTCGGGGAATTCCATCCGTTCGAGAATGATCGGCTGCCGTTCCGAGCACAGCGTATCGCCGGTGGTGGTCTCCTTCAGACCTGCCAACGCCACGATGTCGCCCGCATAGGCCACATCGATGTCTTCGCGGTTGTTGGAGTGCATCAGCAGCATGCGGCCGACCTTCTCCTTCTTGTTCTTCACCGAGTTCAGGTAGCTGCCCTTGGTCAGCGTGCCCGAATAGATGCGGGTGAAGGTCAGCGAACCGACGAAGGGGTCGTTCATGATCTTGAACGCGAGCGCCGAGAACGGAGCATCGTCAGAGGTCGCGCGGCTGTCCGGCTCGTCGGTGTCGGGATTGATGCCCTGCACGTCTTCGATGTCGAGCGGCGAAGGCAGGTAGTCCACAACCGCATCGAGCAGGGGCTGCACGCCCTTGTTCTTGAACGCCGAGCCGCACAGCACGGGAACGAACGACTGGTTGAGCGTACCCTTGCGGATCAGCGCCTTGAGAGTCGCCACGTCGGGCTCATTGCCATCGAGGTAGGCTTCCATCGCGTCGTCATCCTGTTCGACGGCAAGCTCGATCAGCGTGTTGCGGTACTCGGCAGCCTCGTCAGCGAGATCGGCCGGGATTTCCTCATAAGAGAACTCGGCGCCGAGGCTTTCGTCCTTCCAGATGATCGCACGCTGCTCGACGAGGTCGACCAGGCCACGGAAATCGCTTTCCGCGCCGATCGGCAGATACAGCACCGCCGGCTTCGCGCCGAGGCGATCGATGATCGTCTGCACGCAGTACTTGAAGTTCGCACCGGTGCGGTCAAGCTTGTTGATGAAGCACATGCGCGGCACGCCGTACTTGTCGGCCTGACGCCACACGGTTTCCGACTGCGGCTCGACGCCCGCGACGCCGTCGAACGCGGCAACCGCGCCGTCCAGCACGCGCAGCGAACGCTCGACTTCAATGGTGAAGTCGACGTGGCCGGGGGTGTCGATGATGTTCAGGCGGTGGTCGTTCCAGAAGCAGGTCGTCGCGGCCGACGTGATCGTGATGCCGCGCTCCTGCTCCTGCTCCATCCAGTCCATGGTCGCAGCGCCGTCGTGGACTTCGCCGATCTTGTAGGACTTGCCGGTGTAGTAAAGGATACGCTCGGTCGTCGTGGTCTTGCCGGCGTCGATGTGCGCCATGATGCCAAAGTTGCGATAGCGCTCGAGCGGATGGCTGCGGGCCATGGGAGGTTCCTTGGGTTCGGGAGGGGCCGAATGGTTGCGGCCCGCCCCATAGTGTCTTTAGCGTGTCCGTTTCAAGACGGCCGCTTGGTCAGCCTGTGACCAACCAGCGGCCCTCTTGGGCAGTGCCCTTACCAGCGCCGGATTACCAACGATAGTGGCTGAAGGCGCGGTTGGCGTCAGCCATGCGGTGGGTGTCTTCACGCTTCTTGACCGCGTTGCCGCGGTTGTTGGCGGCATCGAGCAGCTCAGCCGAGAGGCGCGCAGCCATCGTCGTTTCGCTGCGATTGCGCGCGGCCGTGATCAGCCAGCGGATGGCCAGTGCCTGCGCACGCTCGACGCGCACTTCGACGGGGACCTGGTAGGTCGCACCGCCGACGCGGCGGCTGCGGACTTCGATCTGCGGCTTCACGTTGTTGAGCGCATCGTGGAACAGCTGCAGCGGATCGGCCTTGGCGCGGGTCTGCATGGTTTCCATGGCACCATAGACGATGCTTTCGGCGACCGACTTCTTACCATCGAGCATGAGGTTGTTCATGAACTTCGACAGGATCTGATCGTTGAACTTCGGATCCGGCAGGATCTCCCGCTTTTCGGGACGACGACGACGAGACATATTCCGTACTCCTTCGGAACGCAGCGGGCCCGGCCGGGCCTGCCTTGCGGTTCCGATCCCAGTTGAAACTTACTTCGGACGCTTGGCGCCGTACTTCGAACGCGACTGCTTGCGGTCCTTGACACCCTGGGTATCGAGAACGCCGCGCAGCACGTGGTAGCGCACGCCCGGAAGGTCGCGCACACGGCCGCCGCGGATAAGCACGACCGAGTGCTCCTGCAGGTTGTGGCCTTCGCCCGGGATGTACGAAATCACTTCGCGGCTGTTGGTCAGGCGGATCTTGGCCACCTTGCGCAGCGCCGAGTTCGGCTTCTTCGGGGTCGTCGTGTAGACGCGGGTGCATACGCCGCGCTTCTGCGGGTTCTGCTCCATCGCAGGGACCTTGGACTTGGTCTTCTGCGGTTCGCGGCCCTTGCGGACCAGCTGGTTGATCGTAGGCATGAAGGACTCTTCACCTTGGTTGCGGGCGCGGCGGGCACCAGGTGAAGCTTTGCGGAATATCTCATCCAGCGCCGCGCAAGGCTGATGAAGCCTCGCGCCGGGGCGCTGCATGAGCCGAAAACGCTCCACCCGGGGCAAGTCGCCACCGGGTTACTTTGACGGCTGACGGCATGGACTGGCCTATACCCCCGATTCGGGAGAACGGACCAAACACAAGAGGGACCCGCGAATGGCGGAAAACACCGCCTTCGAGGCCCCACTTGCCGCGCACCGGCAATGTTCAGCTCTGTTGAACCGATAGGCCAAAGGCCGTTCGGGACGGCGGGCCATTAGGCCGGAACCGCCCACCGGTCAAGCAGCAAGCCACCGGCGGGCGGGAAACGGGACCTATTCGGCAGCCTCTGCGAGCGGCATGGACCGGCGCAGGATCGTTCCGACTGCGTGATCGAGCGTGGCAAGCGCCACATGCAGCCAGTTGTCCATCGCGGCAAGCCCCCGTGCCGAGAGCCGCACGAAGGTCCGCCGTCCGTCGCGCCCGTCATCCTCGCGTTCGACCAGCCCGCGCGCCTCCAGGATGCGAAGCCAGCGCAGCGCGGTCGTCGGCGGGACATTGGCCCCGATGCAGGCGCTGGTGGTCGGCACTGGCCTGCCTTCCCGTGTGGCGACGTAGAGATCGAGCAGGATGTCCCACGTCGGCTCGCCGAACAGATCGCCGGGCAGGTGACGATCGCGCCGGCGCCGGATCGCGTAAGTCTCCCGCGCAAAGGCCAGCAGCGCTTCGGATGTGATCCGCGTCGACGATTCGTGCAAGGTCGCAGCGGCTGATGCCGTCGCGTAAGGCACGGCAACGCGGTCGGCGTCGCCCAGCGGATCCTGTGTGGCCATGGCCTCCGCAAGGGCGGCAGGACTGGCGCGGCGCAGAGCCGCGCGGCGGCGGCCGCGATCATGGCGGCGAATGATGCGCCCGCTCATACGAGCCGCCACGAATGATAGCGGCCAATGCGGCGCTGGCGCTCCACATGCGCCCCCGTGCCGATTGCCAGCACGATCAGCTGGAACAGGAAAGGCATTTGCGTCATCGTCCAGTAGGCTCGGCGGACCATGTCCACTTCCCAAAGCTTCGCGACATGGCCGAGCACGACGAGGACCTGTGAGGCAGAGACCCACAGCGGCCAGCCGCGATTGGCATGAAGCGCAACCCAGAGCAGGGTGAAGAAAGCCCAGGTATCGATCACCAGGTGTCCCGGATTGACCGTGTACCAGGCCGGATCGCCGAACAGCATATGATTGCCCACATCCAGTGCGAATGTGGAGAGCAGAACCGTCGCCACCAGTTTTTCGGGTTCATCTCCCTTGCGGGCCGCGAACAACACGGCGGCGATCAGCGCTATGCGAAGAATCCAAAGCCAGAGCATTGTGGTGCAAGACCTTCAATGTGCAGACCGGCCTAACATTCAGGCAGCGCGGACCGCGGCTGAGGAAGGTTCATTCTCGTCAAGCTGGGCTCTGGGAGGGCAGGCATCGTTGCCGCCGCAGGTTTCTGCCGAAATCGTGCTCAGGCGGCCGTGGACACGAGCGAGTTCGCCGCCAGCATCAAGCATGGCCTGCTGGCTCTTGACCAGCCGCATCAGGGCCTCCTGGCCGAGGAAGGGGGCAACACCGGTGCTGCGGCGGGCGCCGACCATTGTCTGCAGCAGTTGGGCCTGCCGCGCGAGCGCTTCATCCAGCGCGGCTTCGGCCTGATGCAGATCGCGGGCAATCCGCAGCTTTGCCACCGAGAGCGGCATCTCGGGCATGGTTTGGGTAGCAAAAGCGGTCATAATCACTCTCCGAAGCTGGAGCCCTCCCTTGGGCCCACGTGCGCTAACAAGATGGAGAGGTTCGCGGCGGGATCAGCTTGCGAGGATCTGCGACAACTGCGCATACATCGCCAAACCACCCATAACGATCAAGATCAGGAACATGGCCAGGATCGCAATGGTCCCGAGCCGGATATAGGTCCCGTGAGGCCCGTCGAACATCTCCGGGAGGACATGATGGTAGGGCTCGGCCGATGCCTCACCGCTTTGGAACGCGACCTGTGCCAGGACATCCCTGCGGATCGGCGAGCTTTGGACCCTGTCCGTCCTGTCTTCCCGCATCGGAACGTGCAGGCCATCGACCGGCGGCGCGACGCCGGAAGAGTCATATACGGATCGTTCGCATATGGTTGCAACATTGGCAGACTGGGCGACAAGGCGGCGATAGGCCTGCGCCACCTCGCCGCGCGTCGCAACACCCAGCTTGGCACGCGCCAGCATGATGCGCTGGTCGACGGTGTGGTGCGAGATCCCGAGGATGCGCGAAATCTCCTTCGAGGTCTTGTGCTCGATCAGGAGATCGAGAACGGCGCGCTGCTTGTCGGTCAGCGATGCCAGAATCGCTTCGTCATCGCCCGAGTCGGCGGGCTCGGAAAGCACTGCGCCATCCCGGTCCGCGAGGGCGCGAAAAGCAGGCACATCTACCGGTTCGCGCGCCCCCGGCGAAGGCTGCGCAGCAACGCTATGATCGGACTTGCCCATGTTTTCTTGTTACGACCCTGAAATCGCCAATCCGGCGGTAAAAATGGATGAATACCGGCTTGACCGCAAGAACAACTCAACCGCACCACCAAGCTCCAGCCCAATCACGAGAACCTGACATTGCGAACACATCCAAAACACCATAGCTTGCCCTAACATAGGATAAATTTGTTATTAACCCTAGGGAAAGCAAATAATGAGGCCGAGGATGTTTGCGCGGCGAACCGGGAAGGTTCTGGCGACGAGCCGTGCTGCCATGGCGCTCGTTTTCCTGGTCGCGCTTGCCCTGGATCCCTCCTCGTCCGGCCGGAACGGCGCTTCCATATATTTCATGCTGGCCGCCTACCTCGCCGGCGCCGCCGGGATGATTTTGATCGCCTGGCGTAGCTGGTGGTGGGAATTCCGCCTCGCGCCCTGGGTGCACGCTATCGACACACTGGCCTTTGTCTGCGCCGTCTACTTCTCGGAGGCAGACAAGGCCGATTTCAACAGTCCGTTCATGGCCCTCACCGCCTTCCTGCTGATCAGCGCCACCTTGCGCTGGGGTTGGTTCGCGGTGGCCTGGACCTCGGTCGCGCTCATAGGTTTCAACGTTGCAATCGGCGCGAGCCTCTTGCTATCCGGGCTGCCGATCGAGCTGTATCGCTACGGGCGGCGGCTGATGTATCTGGGCGTGCTGTCGATCATGATGGTCTGGCTAAGCGGCGAACAGCGTGGCCCCCGATCAGCCCCAATGCCGCGAACGCCGGGCACGCCGGGCGAGCGGCGCAACGCCATTCTGGTCGAGACGCTCACCTTCGCGCGGGTTGCGCTGCAAGCGCGCGGGGCAGCGATCGCTGTCCCGCATGGCGAGGAACCCTGGACCGAGTTGCTGCGCGATTCCGGTTATGCAGTGATCGTCGACCGGCTCGGGCCCGAAGCGCTCGAAGGCAGCTTCGGCGAGCCTGACCGCGCGGCCCTGATCGATCGCATGCGCGGCCGGCGGATCATCAGCCGCACCAGTTCCTACCCACTCGCGATTCCCGGCCCGGTCAACGCGCCGCTGGCAGCCCATTGCGGGATTAATGAAGCCATGATCGTCACCTTCGAAACGGTGGCGGGCCCCGGGCAATTGCTGATCTGGGGCATCCCGGACATGTGCGTGGACGACCTTCCACTGGTCGAGACGATCGGCCGCCACCTCAGCACCGAGCTCGACCGCGAAGATCTGGCCGAGCTGGCGCAGGCAGCTTCTGCGGCCGCGCTGCGCGATGCACTGGCGCGCGACCTGCATGACAGCGTGGCGCAGTTCCTGGCCGGCACCCTGTTCCGGCTCGAGGCCCTGTCGCGCTGGATCCGCGAGGGCCATGACCCGACAGCCGAGATCAACGATCTGAAAACCGCGCTGCGGCGCGAACAGGGCGAGCTGCGCGCGATGATCCAGCGGCTGCGGCGCGGCGAGGAGGGCGACCGGCGCACCGACCTCGTCGAGGAAATGGAAACGCTGCTCGGCGAAATGAGCCAGCATTGGCACATTGCAGTCCGGCTTGACGCGCAAGTGCGGCCGATGCCGGTCTCGATCGGCCTCGCCCATGAACTGCGGCAGGTGCTGCGCGAAGCGGTTGCCAATGCCGCGCGTCACGGTCACTGCCGTGAGGTCGTCGTATCGGTATGCACCTGCGCATCGGGGCTGACATTGCGCATCGGCGATGACGGCGAGGGTTTCCCGACCGACCGCCCCCCGCCCCGCCCGCGCTCGATCAGCGAACGGGTCGAGGCTCTGGGCGGAACGCTCTCGATCTGCCATAATCACCCTGGCGCGTTGCTCGACATCGCCTTGCCCAATAGGATTGCCTGATGATTCCCGTTCTTGTTGCTGATGACCACGGTTTCATTCGTGCTGGCGTGGAAGCCGTGCTGCGTGGCAGCAGGTTCCAGGTGGTCGCCGCGACTGCCAGCGGCGAAGAGACGTTGGCCGCCATCGCCACCCATGATCCTGCCATCGTGTTGCTCGATATCAACATGCCGGGCATGAATGGGGTTCAGGCCCTCGAAGCGCTGCGGTCGAAGGGAGACAAGCGCGCGGTGGTGCTGCTGACCGCCGGGATCAACGACCGCCAGCTGCTCGCGGTGATGCGTGCCGGGGTGGAGGGCATCGTGTACAAGGACGGTGCCGAGGGCGGCCTCGTCGATGTGTTGGACAAAGTGCATTCGGGCGGGAAAGCCATCGATTCCGCGCTGCTGCAGCGCGCACTCGACCTCTCTCTCAGTGCCGATTCCGGTGGCCCGCTCGAACGGCTCAACCAGCGCGAGCGGCGTATCGCAAGGCTGGTCGCGCGCGGGATGCGCAATCGCGATATCGGCACGGAGCTGGGCATCGGTGAAGGCACGGTGAAGGTCTACCTCCACGCGATGTACCAGAAGCTGGGCATCGAGAACCGCACCGAGCTGGCGCTGCTCGCGGTTAACGATCCGGGCGAATAGGGTTCGCCCTCCAGCCGGTTCAGGCCGGTTCGAGCACCACGGTGGCCGCAGCGGTATTGCTGATCGGCACATGATAATTACGCATGACCATCGCCTGCGGCGCTTCGCCCAGCGCGCCGCGTGCGGCGATCCAGTTGAGAATCTCGACGCCCTGCGTGCCTGCCAGTTCGGCCACTTCTTCCGCCGAATGCGCCGTCAGCGCCGCCGGATCGTCCGCCAGATGATCGAGGCAGAAGCGGTCGTAGTCCGGGTTCATGAAACCGGCGCGCGCACCTTCAAGCTGGTGCGAAAGGCCGCCGGTGCCCATCACCACGATCCGGTCATCACCCTTCCAGCTGCGCAGCGCCCGGCCGACCGCCTGCCCGAGGGCAAGGCAGCGCCGCGGCGAGGGCAACGGGAACTGCACCGTGTTGATCGCAATGGGCACGAGTTTGACCGGCCAGACTTCGGCATCGGGCCAGGCGAGCTCGAAGGGGATCGACAGCGCGTGATCGACCATCATCTTCTGGCAGGTGGTGATGTCGAACTCGGCCTCCACCAGCGCCTCGATCAAGTGCCAGGAGAGATTGGGATGCCCCTCGAAGCTCTTGTAGACGGGCAGGCCCCAGCCCTCGTCAGCATTATCATACCGTGCAGCCGCGCCGACCGCGAAAGTGGGCATGGCATCGAGGAAGAAGTTGAGCCCGTGGTCGTTGTAGAACACGACAGCGACATCGGGGGCGACTTCGGCGAGCCACTGGCGGACCGGCGGAAACCCATCGAAGAAGGGCTTCCAGTATGCCGACTGCTGGTCACCGCGCTGGATGGCACCGCCGATCGCGGGAACGTGGCTGGTAAAATATCCACCGACAACATGGGCCATCACGCGTTCTCCCTCTCGCGGGAAGAGGTCGATGGCCGCGACCCGAAATGCAGGCCGCCCAGATCGGGATCGACCCCGGCACGCGCGGCGACGAGCATCGCCTTGAAATCGTCCACGCTGCGGCCGGTCTGCAGCGCGCCGAGATCCTGCACGTTGAGGCCGAGGATCCCGGCCAGCTTGGCGAGGTAATAGACGTTGCCGCCGGCCTCGAGCATGGCGAGCACATCGCGCGCGGCCACGGCGGCGCGCTGCTCCCCGGTCACGCCATATCTGGCGCAGTAGGCGTCCTCATCCGCGACAAAGGCAGTGCGATTGGCCGCATCGTTGAACGAATAGCACATCGCATTGAGCGCAAAGCCGCGCATCGCCAGATCGCCATCAAACAGCGCGGTGCCCGGAATGGAGCGGCGCAAGGCGCGGGGATCGACTGCAGGGCCGGGACTGCGTTCAGACGGTGCGCTGGATGGTGGCGACATGGGCACTTCTCTTCGCGGAAGGCCGGGATGCCCCGGCTTCTTCTGCCTAACAACGTGGACGCGCCGACGAATTGACCGGGGTCAATCCGCAGGCTGCGATTATGAAATGCGGCCCGATAGGCAGTGTTACGTAACAGACAATGCGGATTGCGCGGCACCAGGCCGGGGCGCACATCCAGTGCCATGGCCCTCACCAATGCCGAGCGGCAGCGCCGCTACCGCCAGAATCTGAGAATGCGCGCTTCGCCGGACGGCGTGGGCGAGCAGGCGCGCATGGCGGTGGAGCGCGCGGTGCAGGCGCTCTGGGCTTTCCATCAGCGTCCGGGGCCGGGCGGGATCGATTGGTCGGCGATCGACGGCTGCACGACGATAGCACAATATCGATCCGAACTGGAGCGAAGCCCGGGTAACCTGATCCAGGCCGCCCGCGCCTTCCTGCCTGATTTTGCCGATCTCTCGCCAGAAGAAGCGCGCGCCATCGCCGTGATCATCGAGATTTCCGACGCGTTGCGCCTTGCCCCGCGCCGCGCTGGCCGCGCAGCCGAAGGCGCCTGACCGGCATTCCCGCACAATCGGGAAAAGGCTGCATTCCCCATGCCTGATCTGGGGTTAGCGGTGTTTCCGCGCACCAGAACGACCTCACGCGTCCTGTGCCGGCCGTGTTGCCGCCGACGGCATTTGCCTCTTCCGAACTGGATTTCAATTTGCGGGCATTTATTCGGTATTTACCAGGGTCTGAAACAGAATACTGTTAACCTGGGCGTGCGCCATTGAGGATGTAATGGCGCTTGCTGGGGTAGTTCCGATGGGTTAGCCGCCGGACGTCAGGAGAAATATGAGCGTCGACCGTCAGTTTATGCGGCTCTTTGCGGCGCGCTATCGCGGCAGCCTCATTCTCGTCGGCATCGCCAGCGTGATGCTCAATGTGCTCGTTTTCGCCGGTTCGGCGTACATGCTGCTGGTTTACGACTCTGTTCTGCCGAGCCGCAGCGTGCCCACCCTGATCGGCCTGTTCGGCATGTTGCTGCTTGTCTATGCGTTCCAGTCGGTGTTCGAGGCGATCCGCGGCGAAGCTCTGCTCGGCATCGCCAACGGCGTGCACGACGACCTGTTCGAGGCGGTGCATTATGCCACCGTCACCCGCCCCCTACGCGCGGGCGCCGACAAGGGCGACGGGCTGCAGTTCACGCGCGACCTCGATTCCATCCACACGTTCCTCGCAGGGCAAGGCCCGGTTGCGCTGATCGATCTGCCATGGGTGATCACCTTCATGATCGTGCTGTTTGCGCTGCACTGGTGGCTGGGCGTGACGGCGCTGGCCGGCGTGTTCATCATGGCGGGCATCGCTATCATCTCCAATCGCCGCACCCAGGCCGGATCGCGCGAGTTGGCGACCATCACCGGACGCCGGTCTGCCGCCGCGCTTTCGGAGATCCGCTTTGCCGAAAGCGCGCTGGCGATGGGTATGCAAGAGCGGCTTGTGGCACGCACGGCAAGCTGGGAAACCGGCTTCATCGAGGCGCAGTCGTATCTTTCGCGCACGGTCACGCGGCTCGGCGGCGCGAGCAAGGCGTTTCGCATGCTGTTGCAATCGCTGATCCTTTCGGTCGGCGCGCTACTGGTGATCGACGGCCAGGCGAGCGGCGGCGTGATCCTTGCCTCCTCGGTGCTTTCTGGCCGCGCGCTGGCGCCGGTGGACCAGGCCATCGCCAACTGGAGAGGCTTCGTTGCCGCACGCACTGGCTGGGGCCGGATCGCGCAGGCGGTCACCACGTTCCGCAAGCCGCCCGTGCGCGGCGTCACGCTGGAGCGCCCTTCATCCGAGCTTTCGGTGCGCGATATCTGGGTCGCACCTCCGGGCACGCAGCGCCTCACACTATCGGGGGTGTCGTTCACGCTCACGCCGGGCCAGGTGCTGGCGGTGATCGGCCCCAGCGCCGCCGGCAAGACGACGCTGGTGCGCGCAATTCTGGGCATCTGGAAAGCCAACCGCGGCGAAGTGCGGCTGGACGGGGCGACGCTCGACCAGTGGGACCCGGAAGCGCTGGGCAGCTATTTCGGCTATGTGCCGCAGACGGTCGACCTCGTGGACGGCACGATCGGCCAGAACATTGCGCGCTTTGATCCTGCGGCCACATCGGCGGGCGTCATGGCTGCGGCCAAGGCGGCCGGCCTGCACGAAGTGATCCTCGCATTGCCCGATGGCTATGAAACGCCGGTCTCGGCGGGAGCGGTGGAACTTTCCGCCGGCCAGCGCCAGCGAGTCGGCCTCGCCCGCGCGCTCTATGGCGATCCGTTTCTCCTCGTGCTCGACGAAGCCAACTCCAATCTCGACGCGGCGGGCGATGCCGCGCTGGCCAACGCGATTGCCGGGATGCGCGCGCGCGGCGGCATCGTGATCATGATCACCCACCGCCCGGCCACGCTTGGCCCGGCGACCCACCTTGCCGTGATCAACAGCGGCCGTCTCGCCGATTTCGGCCCGCGCGACGAAGTGCTGCAACGCATGCAGGCCCAGAACGGCCCCGGCGGCGCGGCGGCGCAGGTCCCGCAGGGCGCGCCCGGTGAGAGCAATTCGGCCAAGGAAGCCACCGCATGACATTGCCCACCACCGTTTCCGATCCCGTGCGCCAGTTGCTGCCGGTGTTCGGCGAGGAAGGGGCTGAGAAGGCGAACTCGCCGGTCCTGCTAAAGCGGCTGCTCTATGCTGTCGGCGGCCTGTTTATCGTGCTCTTCGCGCTCGCGGCCCTCGTTCCGATGGGCGGCGCGGTGATCGGCGGCGGCTCGGTCGGTGTCGAATCGCGCGTGAAGCGCATCGCCCACCCGACCGGCGGCGTGATCAAGGCGATCTACGTTCGCAATGGCGAGCACGTCGCGCAGGGCCAACTGCTCATGCGGCTCGACGACACTGTGACCGGCGCCGACGCGACCTATTCCAACCTCACGGTCGAGCAACTGCTGGCGCAGAAGGCGCGGCTGGAGGCGGAACGGCTCGGCTCCGGCAAGTTGCTGTTCCCGCCCCAGTTGACGAATTCGAAAAGCACCAGCGCTGCGAAGGCCATGACCGACGAGGCGCGGCTCTTCGCGATCCGCCAGACCGAGGAAGCGGGGCTGCGCGCGCAGCTTGCCGCGCGGGTGCTGCAATACAACGAGGAAATCCACGGGCTGGAATCCCAGATTTCCGCGCTCAAACAGCAGCGCAAGTTGATCGAGCCCGAACGGCAGGGCGTCAAGGACCTGTGGGACAAGCAGCTCGTCACGATCAACCGCCTGAACCAGCTGGAGCGCACGGCGGTAGATCTGGATGGCAATGTCGGCTCGCTCCAGGCACAGATCGCGCAGGCCCGCGCCAAGATCACCGAAGCGCAGGAACAATCGATCCAGCTCGGCCAGACGCGGCGCGTGCAGGCAGGCACCGATCTCGCGCAGGTCAACACGGTGCTCAATCAGCAGCAGCTGCGCAGCGTGGCCGCATCCGACCAGCAGGACCGCAGCGAGATCCGCGCGCCTTACACCGGGGTGATCGAAAAGATCGCGTTCGCCGCGATCGGCGATGTGGTGCGCCCCGCTGAACCCATCATGGAAATCGTGCCCGATCGCGATACGTTCGTGGTGGAGGCGATGATCAACCCTTCGGACATCGACCAGACCATGAAGGGGCAGACCGCCCGCGTGCGCTTCACGTCGTTCAACCGGCCGACCACGCCGGAAATCCTCGGCAAGGTCACTTATGTGGCGACCGACCGCACCGAGAACCCCGAATCGCGGCAGGCCTATTACATGGTGCGGATCGAAGTGGACCTGGCCGCGGTGAAGAAGGAAGGCCTCGCGCTGCGCAGCGGCATGCCGGCCGAAGTCTATATCGAAACCGGCAACCGCTCGCTGCTGTCCTACCTCACGAAGCCGTTCATGGACCAGTTCATGCGCGCCTTCCGCGACAACTGAGCGGCATGGCGATGATACCTGCCCTGCCCTTGCGCGCCGCACTGCTGGCCGCGTGTGCCGCCAGCGCCGCGTGCGCTGCGCTGGCTCCCGCTTTCGCAGAGGATGCGGCGCTGCCTGCCCCACCCATGCAAGGCCCGCCCGATAGCGGCGCTCCGGCGGGCAGTTATGGCAACGACGATCCCGACAGCGGACGCGACGGGGGCGACATCAGGGCAGACGGGGGGGCGGACAGCGCCGACGACACCGCAATTCCGGAGGCAGACCGCATCGCGCTGCGTCCAGAACTGCCCGCAGAAACCCCCGCCGACATCGCTGAACGCGCGACGAGCGGAGCGCCGATCACATCGCTGACCGATGCGCTGCGGCTTGCCTATTGGACCTCGCCCTTGCTGCTGGCGCAGCGCTCGACGGTAAAAAGCTACGATTACCGCATCGCGCAGGCCCGGGCGAACTACGGCCCCAAGCTGAACTACAGCCTTGCCACAACCTTCCAGAGCGACCGGTTCGAGCAGCGGCGCGGCCTTCCGGTTGCCTTGTCAGGCTGGACCACAGCCGCTTCTGCCGTACTGACGCAGCCGATCTTCACCTTCGGCCGCAATGCCTCGCAGGAGCGCAACTCGGCCGCGCAGCTGGAGTTCCAGCGGCAGGTGCTGCGTTCGACCGAGCAGCAGGCGCTGCTCGATGCCATCACGAGCTATATCGGCGTGCTGCGGGATCGGGCTGCGGTGCTGATCGCCAAGGACAACCTTGCGGCGCTGGAACGCCAGCTGAATGACAACAAGGCGCGGCTCGCGGTGCGCGAAGTGACCGCGACGGACGTCCAGCAGATTTCCACCCGCGTCGCGCTGGGACAGGCCCAGGTCTATGGGGCGCAGCGCGATGCTGCCTCCAGCGAGGCGAGCTTCCTGCGCATGGTCGGCGTGCCCGCGGGCGATCTGGTGCCGCCAAATCCGCTCCAACTGCCGGTGCGGCAACTGGAGGAAGCCTATGCCTATTCGGAAATGCACAGCCCGGTGATCCTTGCGGCACAAGCGCGCGAGAAAGTCTCGCGCGCCAGCGTGGCGGCGGCCAAGTCCGATCTCATGCCGCGCATCGATTTCCAGGGAAGCGCAAGCTACGGCTCGCAGAGCGCCTATAGCGACGATTTGCGGCAGCGGGGCCTGCGCGGGCAGTTCATCATTTCGGGGCCGATCTTCGAAAGCGGGTTGCGCCGCGCGCGGGTGAGCGAAGCCATGGCGGCAAACGATGCCGACTGGCGCCTGCTCGATGCGTCGCTGCGGGAAAGCCGGGCGACCCTCGCCGCATCGTGGAACGACTGGCAGGCACAGCAAGCGGCCATCGCCAGCTACCGCGCGGCAGAAGAATCCGCGCGCAAGGCCTATGAAGGCGCGATCCTCCAGCAGCGCGCGGGCCTCATCACCACGCTCGACGTGCTGGACCTCGCGCGTGAATTGCTGGTGGCGCGAAGCAATTCGAACACCGCGATTGCCAACGCCTACATCGCCAAGGCGCGCGTGCTGGCGGCGGCGGGCGCGCTTGAGCAATCGTGGCTGATGCCCGATGCCGCGCGCTATGATGTGGACCGGCATCTCGGCAAGGTGAAGCACAACGGCGATGTGCCGATCTACACGCCGATTGCGCGCGCGATCGAAAACGCGGGCGTGATCGGCAGCACGGCAACACGCCCGGTGCGCGATCCGGCAGGTGCGCGCACGGCAGCGCCGATCGTGATCCTGCCGGCGGACAAGCTGGTGGAACCGGCGCCCTCACCCGCCGCTTCGGCGCCCGCTGGTGCTCTGGCAGATCCGCCGAATTGACCGGGTGCTTGCGCCAGGGGCCGGTCGCCTGAAAATAACTCTCGCTTGTATCCGGCGGCAGGAGTAGCGGCGCGCCGATGGACCACAACGCGATTCAGGATGGCGCGCCTGCAGGCGGTGAGCCCGTTTCCGGCCCGGCCGTTGCAGGGGCTGGGGCAGTTGCAGGGGCCACAGCCCCAGCCGATGCCCCCGCAGGGAGTGGCGAGCAGCACCCGGATGAGCAAGGCCACGGCCACCAGCGCGAAGGTCTTGCCACGCTGGCCGTCGGCGCGATCGGTGTGGTTTTCGGCGATATCGGCACCTCGCCGCTCTATTCGTTCAAGGAAACCTTTGTCGGCCACCACCTCATGAAGGTGGATCAGCTACATGTGTTCGGCGTGCTCAGCATCGTGTTCTGGACGATGATCGTCATCGTGACGGTGAAGTACCTGTTCCTCGTGCTGCGCGCAGACAACAAGGGCGAAGGTGGCAGCCTGGCCCTGCTCGCGCTTGTCAGCCGCTGCCTGTCAGACCGGCGCTGGACATATGTCATGTCCGTGTTCGGCCTCACGGCCACGGCATTGTTCTTCGGCGATGCGATGATCACGCCGGCGGTTTCAGTGCTGTCTGCGGTCGAGGGCCTGACGGTGGTCCACCCCGGCTTCGAGCATCTGGTCCTGCCGATCTCGATCGCGATCCTGATCGGCCTGTTCGCCATCCAGTCGCGGGGCACTGCGGCGATGGGCAAGCTGTTCGGCCCGGTGATGATGTTCTATTTTCTGACCATCGCCGTGCTGGGCGTGATCGGGATCATGGAAGCGCCGAATATCCTTTGGGCGCTCAACCCCATGTACGCAGTGCTCTTCTTCGCCGACGACCCACTGATGGCCTACCTCGCGCTGGGTTCGATCGTGCTGGCGGTGACTGGAGCCGAAGCGCTCTATGCCGATATGGGCCACTTTGGCCGGCCTGCAATCATGGCGGCGTGGCTGTGCCTCGCCTTCCCGTGCCTGTTGCTGAACTACCTCGGGCAGGCAGCGATGATCATGAACCGGCCGGAAACGGTGGCCAACCCGTTCTTCATGCTCGCCCCTGATGCTCTGCGCCTGCCGCTGGTGCTGCTCGCAACAGCCGCGACCGTGATTGCCAGCCAGGCGGTGATTTCCGGCGCGTTCTCGGTCTCGCAGCAGGCGGTGCAGCTCGGCTATCTGCCGCGCATCCGCATCCGCCACACGAGCGCGAGCGCCGCGGGGCAGATCTACGTCCCGATCGTCAACTGGACGCTGCTGGCGCTGGTGGTGATGCTGGTGCTGGGCTTCCGCACTTCGGGCAACCTCGCCTCGGCGTACGGCATCGCCAACACCGGCACGATGTTCATAACCTCGTGCATGTTCGGGGTGCTTGCCTTCCAGGTCTGGAAGTGGCCCGCGCCGATTGCTGGGTTCTTCACCTGCCTGTTCCTGCTGGTGGACGGCGCCTACTTCTCCTCGAACATGACCAAGATTCCCGATGGCGGCTGGTTCCCGCTGTTGGGCGCAAGCATCACCTTCACCATGCTGAGCACGTGGTCCACCGGCCGCCGCATCATGCGCGAGCGGCTGGCCGAGGATTCGATGCCGTTTGACATCTTCCTCGGTTCGGTCTGCCCGAAGGTGCGGCGCGTGGCCGGCACTTCGGTGTTCCTCGCCTCCAACGTGGAAGGCATTCCGCCCGCGCTGCTCCACAACCTCAAGCACAACCACATCCTGCATGACCGGGTGGTGGTGCTGACGGTGGAGACCCAGAACGTGCCGCACGTGCCGCCCGAAAAGCGGCGCGAGGTGGAAGACCTCGGCTACGGGTTCTACCGCATGATCATCCGCATCGGTTTCATGGACGAGGCCAATGTGCCCGCCGAACTTGCCGCCGAAACGCGCGCTGGCGGGGCGTTCAAGCCGATGGAGACGAGCTATTTCCTCGCCCGCCAGACGCTGATCGCCTCAAAGCGCCCGGGCATGGCGATCTGGCGCGAAAAGCTGTTCGCATGGATGGTGCGCAATGCGGAAAGCGCGATGGTTTTCTTCCGCCTGCCGACCAACCGCGTAATCGAACTCGGCAGCCAGCTGGAAATCTAGGGTCCAAACTCCACCACCTGATCCGCCAGCCGGGCGACATCGGCGCGGTCGTGGCTGACGAGCAGGATGGGCAGCGCCAACTCGGCGCGGATGCGTCCGATGACCGCAATGATCGCCTCGCGCCGCGCATCGTCGAGCGCGGTGAGCGGTTCGTCCATCAGCAGGAAGCGCGGGCCCGAAAGCAGCGCCCGCCCGATGGCGACGCGCTGCGCCTCGCCCCCTGAAAGCGTACGCGGGCGGCGGCCGAGCAGCGGGGCGATGTCGAGGAAAGCCGCGGCTTCGTCGAGGCCGAGGAAGCGGCGCTCGGGCGGCGCGAGCTTGTAACCATAGAGCAGGTTGTCGCGCACGCGATGGTGCGGAAAGAGGCGCAAGTCCTGAAACACCATGCCGCAGGCGCGCTGCTCGGGCGGCAGGTTCACGCCCTGCGCGCTGTCAAAAAGAACGGTGCTGCCGACCGCGATCCGCCCGGCGGAAGGGCGCAACAAGCCGGCAATCGCCTCCAGCATGCTCGACTTGCCCACGCCTGACGGCCCCACCAGCGCGGTGATCCCTGCCGGAGCGGTGAAGCGGCAGGCAATCGTGCGCTCCCCCCGCTGCAGCCTAACGTCAACATCAAAGGACATGGCCGCCCCTGCCACTACCCGAAGCGCGGCTGAGCGCCTCGGAGGCGACCAGCGCCGCCAGTGAGAGCGCCACGGCCATCAGCGCCAACCGCCAGACCGCGCTCTCGCCTTCGGGCAGCTGGAGCGCGGCATAGATCGCCAGCGGCAGTGTGCGGGTTTCCTCAGGAATGTTGGAGACAAAGGTGATCGTGGCGCCGAACTCGCCGAGCGAGCGCGCGAAGCCGAGCACTGCGCCCGCCAGCACGCCCGGCGCGGCAAGCGGCAGCGTGATCGTGGCGAAGGTGCGCCAGCGCCCCGCACCCAGCGTGCGCGCGGCCTGTTCGAGCCGGGGATCGACGGCTTCGAGACTGAGCCGGATCGCGCGCACCATCAGCGGCAGCGCCATCACGGCAGCAGCGATGGCCGCGCCGGTCCAGCGGAACAGCACGGTGACGCCGAACAGGGCAAGCAGCCGCCCCCCCGGTCCTTCCGGCGCAAAGGCGATCAGCAGTAACCAGCCGATCACGACTGGCGGCAGCACCAGCGGCAGGTGGACAATGCCATCAAGCAGGATCTTGCCCGGAAAGCGCAGCCGCGCGAGCGCCCAGGCGAGGCCGAATGCCAGCGGCAGCGCGCCGGCAATCGCAGCGAGGCTGACCTGCAGCGAGAGCAGGACGATGCCCCATTCCTCGGCGGTCATGCCGATGCCAGATCCATCGCCGCTCAGCGCGTGCCGAAGCCGTAGCGGCTGAGGATGCCCTTGCCTTCCGCCGAAACGAGAAAGCGGCGGAAGCCCTCCGCCTCCGGATTGGACGAGGCGACGAGGCGGGCGAGCGGATAGACGATCGGCCGGTGCATGTTCGCCGGAATCCAGCCTGCCACGCGGACAGCTCCGTCAGCCCGCGCATCCGTGGCATAGACGATGCCGAGCGGAGCCGCCCCGCGCGCGACCAGCGCCAGCGCCGCCCGCACATTCTCTGCACGGGCCAGGCTGCCCTCCACGCTCGGCCAGACCTTGAGCCGGGTCAGCGCTTCCTTGGCATAGCGGCCAGCGGGAACCGCATCGGGATCGGCAAGCGCGAGCCGCCCGCCGCCAAGCGCGGCCGCAAGCGGAAAGCCGGGCCTCACCGCAAGGCTCACGCGGCTCTTGGCGGGGGCGACGATGACGAGGCGGTTGGTGAGCAGATCGGCACGGGTGGCGGAAACGATCAGATTGCGCGCTGCGACATAATCCATCCACTCCTCATCGGCGGAGAAGAAGAGGTCGGCCGGTGCCTTGGCCGCGATCTGGCGCGCGAGCGCGGACGATGCTGCAAACGACAGGACGGGCCGAGGGTGCCCCTTCTTTGCCCAGCTGTCCGCAGCCAGGGTCAGCGCTTCCTGCAGACTGGAGGCCGCCAGCACGAGTGGGCCGCGCGCTTGGGCATGCGCCGGAGAGACCTGCGCCGTGATCAGGAGCAGGCAAAGGGCAAGGCCATGGCGAAGGCGGCGCAGCAGAGACGGCAAGGACAGCTCCAGTCAGCTATATTCCGGGATATACAACCCCGCACCAAATTGCCTAGAGCGAATTCGGCGCCTATGCTTTGCGCGATGGGCGGTCTCCTGCGCTGTCATATCCGTTTCACCGTCTCAGCCGAAGGCCCACCGATGCACCGACTCCGCCCCCTCAACACCGGCCTGCTTCTGGCGGCATCCGCCCTTGCGGCGCTGGCGGCATCCCCTGCCTCGGCGCAGGCCGCTGCGGAATCGATCTGGCACAGCGCTGGCACGGTCGCGCCGGTCGATGCGGCGCGTGAGCCGGTCTATGGGCAGCCCGCGAGCGATTTCAGCGTGATCGTTTGGCTCGATCCCGAATGCCCCTACTGCAAGATGCTGGGGCGGACGCCGGAAAAGGTCGTCGATACCAGTGGCGGCCGGGTGAACCTCGTGGTGCGCCTGCTGCCGCTGCCCATGCATGGGCGGGCAGCATTCGTTGCGTCGGCAACGGCCATCTGCGTGAGCCGGCAGACGCCTCCGGCTGGCTACTTCCGGTTTCTCGATCGCTACATGGAGCTGACGCGGACCAATGGCGCCGGTCTTCCCGAAACCACGGGCGCAAGTGTCGAAGCCCTCGCTCGGGAAGCCGGCGTGAACGACATGGCCGCGCTCGATGCCTGCGTCCATGCGCCGGATACGGTTCAGGCGCTGGGCCAGGAATTCAACGCCGCCAATGCCGCCGGGGTGACCGGCACACCCGCCATCGTGGTGCGCGACAACCGCTCGGGCAAGCTCGCCATGACCGAGGGCGCGATCCCTGCGTCCGAGATCACCGGTGTGATCCGCGCTCTGGGCGCGAACGGGGCGGATTGAAAAACGGCGGCGGAAGCCGAAGCTGCCGCCGCCAGGAGAGGGGTGTAACGCTCGCCTGCAGCGCAGAAGCGTGATGCCCCGCTATAGCGCTGCAGCGCTGAATTTTTGATGAATTGGCCAATCCGGCTGAAATTGCACGCGCGGGCGTCGCGATGGCTGCGCTCCCCCAACAAATCCTGCGATGGCTGCAACACACTCGGCGGCAAACCCGCTCGACCGTGAGGCGGCGGAGGGCATCGCCTTTGCCACCGGGCGGCGGGTGGAGCGCCGCGATGCGCGCGCCGGTAGTCAGCCGCATCAAGGTCATGGCGGGGCTCAACATCGCCGAGCGGATCATGCCGGTGCCGGCAGACAGCATCGTGATCGACATCCGCACCGTGGGGCCGGCGGGGGATGCCGGTGGCGGGGCGGCGGATGCGGGGGTGGAGATCGCGCTCGCCCGGCTCACCCGCCCCGGGCTGACGGCGCGCTGGGCCTGCCGCCGCCGCAAGTGAAGACCCTGCGCGACAGCTTCGACGACTGGATCGACCAGGACGACGAGCCCCGCACGGACGGCGCGGAGAGCGAGATCGCCGGTCAGCGCCCCGCCTTCCCGATCAGCGATCCGGCGGACTGGCGCGGCCGGGTGGTGACGATCATCGCCACGGCGCGCGGCCCCGGCGGCGCGCAGGCCCAGCGGCGCGTGGTGGCCGAAATCACCGGCAATCCGCGCCAGCCCTATGTGCTGCGCTGGGGGGCGTGAGGGACAGCGGCGTAAGGGACAGGGGCGGGCGGGCCGCAATCAGGGCGCGCAAGTTGACACGGTTGACACGGTCCTGAGGGAGTTTGGCGGACTTGGTTTCGATGGCCGGTTCGGCGGGCGGCGGGAATTCGTGTTCATCGAACAGCATGTCGAGCGCGGCGAGGCGGGTCTGGCTGGCGGCGTCCCATTCGGCGGCGGCGGCGGTTTCGGCGGTGTGCTGGGCTTGGGCGAGCGCCTCGGGCCAGATATCGATGGGATCGATGGCATCGAGATCGAGCCCGGCGAGCGCTTCGGCGGGGAGGTCCTCCGATTCAGGGGGGAAGGCATAGAGCACCTCTTCGCGCGCGGCGAGGAGGGCTTCCTCGCGGGTGGGCTGCGCGGGGGTCCATTGCGGCGGGGCATCGAAATCATAGTCCGGCGGCGCGAAGGCGGGTTCGTCACCGGGCTCCGCCGCTTCGCGCAGCTCGGCGAGGTATTCATCGAAGCGGGCGGCGATGCCCGGCGCGGGCTCACCCTCCTGCACCGCCTGATCGGCATGGCGATCGAGCCGCGCGATGTGGGCCAGCAGCAGGCGCGCATCGAAGCGGACGCGGTGGCCGACAGCCTCACCCCGGTAGAAGATCGTCTCCTGCACCCCATTCATCGCGCGTTCGGCCAGCACTTCCTCCGCCGCATCGCGCGCAAGGAGCAGCGCAGCGTGCCAGCCATGGGAGAACGCGGCATCGCGCCGCTTGTGGACATAGGCCGCCTGCGCCGAAACGCCGACCGCAGCGCAGGCGCGGCGGACATTGCCGGTGGTGGCAAGGAAATGGAGGAAGCGCACGCGGCGGTCCGGCGTGAAGGGGCGCGAGAAGGTGAACTCCCCCTCCCGCCTGCGGGAGGGGGTTGGGGGGAGGGTGTGTTCGGGATACGCTGCGCTTGACCCAACATGCCCTCCCCCAGCCCCTCCCGCAGGCGGGAGGGGAGCAAAAGGATCGACATCATCGGGCAGCCCCAGATCGCGCTCCATGGGAATCCACCCGCGCCCGAACCCGCTGGAATTGTGCTGTGCCATGCCGTGCGACTCCCGATTGGAACAAAGGGGGATCATTGTGGCATGGGTGGGGGTGTGTAGGAAAAAATTTTTTCCCAAACCCTAATTTTGATCGAAATTGAAGCTAATCACTCTTGCTCAACAACATTCTAGATAAGCTCAGAAATGACATCTCTAGTAGCATTAAGCGCTTCTTTTGATTCCCGCCAATACTTACTACGACGGACTACGGGAGGAGCTTTGTCCGCTAGAACCAATAATCTCCCACAACTGTCAAATACTTGCCTCTTCTGGGCCTTATCCATCGATCCAATTCTTGCATCCACAAACTCAAGGTATAAACGCGCAACACGATAAGGATAGTAACCTTCCCTTACTGACGACATTTGCTTCGATAAAATTTCGTGAGCGGACATAAATGCATCATAATAGTCATCCCACTTATCGGTTCTAGATCGACTTTCAAGAAGAAACCGCGCATAGGTATTTTCTATTTGATAAGGATCGTACCCACCTCGATTTTTTGTCAAACCGAATGCTGTCGTAAAATGAAATCCAGCATCTTCATATTTTTTGAATGACATGCAAGCAATTGCATATTGAAGCCAAAACTGTGGATTTGACACACCTACACCGGTAGATCGAATATTTTCAAAATAAGAAACTAATTTCGCCTCTTTTTGATTGTCATCCGCAAGTATTCTTTCAATGAACCCAAATCTCATCATCTGCTTAACAGGCTCCTCATAAGCCCGTATATCCAAACAAAGTCGATCAAGGCGTGCTATAATCCACGGAAGCTCACTCACTAATGTACTATCTGAGACAGAATCCTTAAGAACAGCCTGTGCAAATGCTGGAGATCTTACTGAAATTCTATTCCGGCTTATATCAAAAAATTCTCTAATTACTTCATTTGTCTGCGTCGAACTCAGTTTAAATACATCACTCCCCACGATTTCACTTAACTGCGAAACTGTAAGATTACTACCTGCATATGCTAGTGAAAGCGCGGTTACTACGCTCTTGCGAAGACCGCTCACGCGGCCATCAATTCCGTCGAACAAGCGCGAAACTCGCGAAAAAATGTCAGTCGACTTACAAACATCCAAAAGAACGCTAGCCAAGCTACCTTTGTAACGGCGCGTGAGAAGCCTAGACCGCTCTAGAAATTTCAAGCCTTGCCGATCGCCCCACAGCCCATTCTCGTAAAGAAGCTCATTCAGTCGATCTGCCTCGCTTGACGACAAAACAGATATATCGATTAAATCAAAATCATCGCCAAGTGTATTGGATAGACTAGTCATCCGCGTTTGCAACACTGCACTTCTCTGAGTTGCAACAAATGAAATCAGTGGAAACCGCTCAATTAACCCTCTGAGTTCTGTAGCAAGTGCAATTCCACCTTCGACAAATATTACTGTCTTTTTGTGATCATCAGATGTTAGAGAGCTAAGGAAGTCCAAGTCGTCAGCAAAACCATCAAGATCTCCGTCCAATCGCAGGACCCGACGTCCCTGCGACAAAAATGAGTGCGCAATCTCGTTCAGACAGATGGACTTCCCTTCCCCCAACCCCCCCGTGCACGAACCAACGCAAAGCACCCTTATTCGGCTCGGCAAGCTTCGCACTAATCTCATCTCGAGATACGTAGTAATCTGTCGTCCCGTTTACTAAATCTCTCGAAATGAAATCTGGATTACAGTCACCTTTAATTAGAAGATCAACGACATCTTTGCGACTCGGCTTTTCCGGGGATGGCACTAGGCAAACATCACGAAGAGCGGCAAGAAACGGACTGGCCTTGGGGACGTCTATCCTATCTGCTGGGGGTATCATTGCGCAAACTTCATCAGTATCGAGCCTGTGAGTTGATCCAAATGCAGATGCACGGATTTCAACCGATCTAGGGGCACCTTTTCCAATTAAGAAGAATGTCTTATCTTTCAGGCTCGGGTTTGAAAACAACAAACGGGCGACATCAATATCTCCTACTCCATAGCCAAAAAATATTAGCGAATCAGCATACTCGACGTCATTTCTAAACATCTCGATCCAGCCAGATTCTCTGAGCTTGTCCGACGCATACTGTTCATTAGTGAGGACGTATTCCTCTTCCCAGTCCTCTGTAGAAAGGCGATCAACATAACCATGAAGATGAACAACCGTGAATTCGTGCGCATGGTGTACTGGACGATCACTTGAAGTAGCAACGCTGTAATTTAAACCTCTACTAGCACGGCCAAACTCGATTGAATTATCATAATTCGTCGTGTATATCCGTCGCCACGGCAAGCATGCTATGACCGTTTGGGGATCGGACTGCGATTTTACAGTAAACCGCTTTTGTATGAGTTCCCTAAGTGAAGGGACACATTTGTTTTGCTCATAAATGCTCGCAGCCAAATCCAACGACAGGTGGTCTGTCTCTCCAGCTGCGCCCCCAAGTTCAGCTGCAAATTCAAAGCCATATGGGACGGAACCTTCGATCGCGGCAATCCCGGCTGAGAAGCCAGCCCCCATGAATGCAATTGAACGTCCAAGATACACTCGACGAAGCGCTTCCTCTAAATCCATAGCGGTTCCCTTTCGAGGGCTAAGCTACCGACTTGCAAACACCCGTCAATCGGGACCGGCATTTGCTTTTTGACGCATTTCGATTTTTCGGGGTGCGGGGCGATGGCCCTCTTCTTTGCTTTTGCTTTGTGGGTGGGTCCGCAGTGGTGGGGGCGGATGGGATTTGTGTTTGCGGGGGTGGTGTGTTTGCCGAGGGTGCCCCTCCACCACCTTCGGTGGTTCCCCTCCCCGTTCCGGGGAGGAACTACCCCTCCACCACCTGCTTCCTTCGACAGGCTCAGGATGAGCGAGGCGGTCCCCCTCCCCATTTGTGCGTGCCGCAAAAATGGGGAGGAATGGGGGCTTATTTCCAGGTGAAGCGGTAGCCGTAGGCGAGGCCGAGGGTGAATTGATCGCGGCGGCCGCGTTCGCGGATGAGGGTGCTGTTGGCGGCGGCGTTGCCGAGGCGGTCGTAGCCGGCGAGGAGGGTGAGCGCGCCGTGCTGGCCGCGGCTCCCCAGGGGGCGGGTGAGCGTGCCGCCCAGCCCTGCGGAGACGAGGCCGGAGCCCGTCTGGTAAGCCGTGAGGCCGGCGCGGGCGGCTTGATCGGGGGTCACGCCGAAGTAGACCTGCGTGTACTTCGCGCTGGCGAAGGTGCTGCGCGCGGTGAGCGAATAGCGGAACGCGCCGGCGCGATCGGTGAAGCGGATCGAGGGTTCGGCGACGAGGCCCTCGTGGCCGCCGGTGCCCTGGCGGACTTCGGTGCGCAGGGCGAGGCGGCGGTCTGGACTATATTGCACGAAGCCGCCGAATTCCCCGGCGAGGCCGACGTTGCCGAAGCCGCGCAGGGCATCGCTGCCGCCGGCGACGAGGAAGGGCGAGCCGCCGGTGGATTCGCGTCGGCCAAAGCGGAGGCGGGCGATGGGGCCGATCTTCCAGCCATCGCGGTTGATCGCGTTCCAGCCGAGGCCTTCCTGCACCGAGGCGAAGACGGCATCCTTGTAGGCCAGGCGGATATCCGGGAAGATCGAGAAAGCGGTATCGCGCGAGCCTTGCCAGGCGGGGGCGACGATGGGCGCGACGCCGACGGTGAGGACCCAGGTGGGCGGTGCGGGCGGGCCGGCGGGGCGGGCGGGTGTGCTTTGGCTTTGGGCATGCGCGGCGGGCGCGAGGAGGGTGAGCGCGGCCGCGAGGGCGGTGCAGTGGGCGGTGTTCATGGGGGCCAGGTCCTGACGATGGCGTCTTGCGGAGTGGGGTGCGACTGCGCAGCGCATAGCAGGCGGGCGGCGTGGTTGCGTTGCTATGTTATAACGTATTGTTGCCGGGGTGGACGGGAAGGAAGAACCCCTCCGTCAGCCCTTACGGGCTGACACCTCCCCATTTGCACTTCGTGAAAATGGGGAGGAACAACTGTCAGCGTTTGAGGAGCGGCGCGAGGTAGTGGCCGGTGAAGCTGCGGGGGTTTTTGGCGACCTGCTCGGGCGTGCCTTCGGCGACCAGCTCGCCGCCGCGCACGCCGCCTTCGGGGCCGAGATCGAGCAGCCAGTCGGCCGTTTTGATCACATCGAGGTTGTGTTCGATGACGACGACGCTGTTGCCCTGATCGACGAGGCGGTGGAGCACTTCGAGGAGCTTGCGCACGTCTTCGAAGTGGAGGCCGGTGGTGGGCTCGTCGAGGATGTAGAGCGTTTGCCCGGTGGAGCGGCGGGCGAGTTCCTTGGCGAGCTTGACGCGCTGCGCTTCGCCGCCGGAGAGCGTGGTGGCCTGCTGGCCGACCTTGACGTAGCCGAGGCCGACTTCGTTGAGCATGTGCATCCGATCGCGGATCGGGGGGACGGCCTTGAAGAATTCCTCGGCGTCCTCGATCGTCATATCCAGCACATCGGCGATGGAGTGGCCCTTGAACTTCACCTCGAGCGTTTCGCGGTTGTAGCGGCGGCCGTCGCACTCCTCGCAGGTGACGTAGACATCGGGCAGGAAGTGCATCTCGATCTTGATGAGGCCGTCGCCCTGGCACTTCTCGCAGCGGCCGCCCTTGACGTTGAAGCTGAAGCGGCCGGGCTTGTAACCGCGCGCGGCGCTTTCGGGGAGGCCGGCGAACCAATCGCGGATGAGGGTGAAGCTGCCGGTGTAGGTGGCGGGGTTGGAGCGCGGGGTGCGGCCGATGGGGGACTGGTCGATCTCGATCACCTTGTCGCAGTGTTCGAGGCCGGTGACGCGATCATGCGCGCCGGCGATGACGCGGGCGCCGTTCAAGGTGCGCGCGGCGACGGCGTGGAGCGTATCGATCGTGAAGCTCGATTTGCCGGAGCCGGAGACGCCGGTGACGCAGGTGAACGTGCCGAGCGGGATGGAGGCGGTGACGTTCTGCAGGTTGTTGGCGCGGGCGCCTTCGACGGTGAGCTTGAGGCCGTTGCCCTTGCGGCGCTTCTTCGGCACTTCGATGCGGCGGGCGCCGGTGAGGTATTGGCCGGTGAGGCTGTTGGGGTTCGTCAGGATCGCCTGGAGATCGCCCTGCGCGACGATCTCGCCGCCGTGGACGCCGGCGCCGGGGCCGAGATCGACGATGTGATCGGCGGTGCGGATCGCGTCTTCATCGTGCTCGACGACGATGACGGTGTTGCCGAGATCGCGCAGGCGCTTGAGGGTGATGAGCAGGCGATCGTTGTCGCGCTGGTGGAGGCCGATGCTGGGCTCGTCGAGCACGTAGAGCACGCCGGAGAGGCCGGAGCCGATCTGGCTGGCGAGGCGGATGCGCTGGCTCTCACCGCCGGAGAGGGTGCCGGAGGTGCGATCGAGGTTGAGGTAATCGAGGCCGACGTTGTTGAGGAAGCCGAGGCGCTCGTTGATTTCCTTGAGGATGGCCTTGGCGATCTGGCTCTGCTGCGAGGTGAGCTGGGCATCGAGCGCGCCGAACCATTCCACCGCAGCGGCGACGGAGAGGTGCGTGATCGACGAGATGTCGGCCATGGCGACCTTGACGCTCAGCGCCTCGGGCTTGAGGCGGGCGCCGTGGCAGGTCTCGCAGGGCTGCGCGGTCTGGAACTTCGAAAGCTCCTCGCGCATCCACGCGCTTTCGGTTTGGAGCATGCGGCGGTTGAGATTGCCGATCACGCCTTCGAAGGCCTTCTGGACGGTGTAGCTTTTCCGGCCATCGACGAAGGTGAGCGGGACGGCCTTGCCGGCGGTGCCGTAGAGGATGACGACCTTGGCCTCGCCGGGGAGCTTTTCCCACGGCGTTTCAAGGCTGAAGCCGAAGTGGCCGGCGAGGCTGGCGAGCACCTGCATGTAGTAGGGCGACGGCGGGTTGGACTTGGCCCAGGGCACGACCGCGCCCTGCTTGAGGCTGAGCGCTTCGTTCGGCACGACGAGCTGGGGATCGAACAGGAGCTTTTCGCCGAGGCCGTCGCAGGCGGGGCACGCGCCTTGCGGGGCGTTGAAAGAGAAGAGGCGGGGTTCGATGGACTCGATGGTGAAGCCGCTGACCGGGCAGGCAAACTTTTCGGAGAAGACGATGCGGTTGGCGGGGAGGCCGGTTTTCTTCATGCCCTTGGCGCTGCGCTTGCCCGAGGGGCCTTCGACAGGCTCAGGCTGAGCGGGGGTGGGAGCAGCCCCTTGCCCACCAATCGCCTCAACCGTGGTATCCGCCAGATCGAGATAAACGGTGCCATCCGCCAGCTTGAGCGCCTGCTCGAAGCTGCCTGCCAGCCGGGTGCGGAAGCCTTCGTCGGCCTGCTTGACCGCGATGCGATCGACCACGACTTCGATGTCGTGCTTGAGCTTCTTGTCGAGCGCGGGGGCGTCCTCGATGGCCATCAGATCGCCATTGATGCGCACGCGGGTGTAGCCGGCGCGTTGCCATTCGGCGAGCTCCTTGCGGTACTCACCCTTGCGGCCGCGCACGACGGGGGCGAGCAGATAGGCGCGCGTGCCTTCCGGCAGGGCGAGCACGCGGTCGACCATCTGGGTGACCGTTTGTGCCGCGATGGGCAGGCCCGTGGCGGGCGAATAGGGAATGCCGACGCGCGCCCAGAGGAGGCGCATATAGTCGTAGATCTCGGTGACAGTCGCCACGGTGGAGCGCGGGTTGCGGCTGGTGGTCTTCTGCTCGATCGAGATCGCGGGGCTGAGCCCGTCGATATGTTCGACATCGGGCTTCTGCATCATCTCGAGGAACTGGCGCGCATAGGCCGAGAGGCTCTCGACATAGCGGCGCTGGCCTTCGGCATAGATCGTGTCGAACGCGAGGCTCGATTTGCCCGAGCCCGAAAGGCCGGTTATGACGATCAGGCTATCGCGCGGGAGATCGACGTCGATCCCCTTGAGATTGTGCTCACGCGCGCCGCGAATGGAGATGGTGCTGAGGGACATGGGGGCAGTCTGTTCCAGATTTGTTCGATTCCGGCAAGAGGCGCGCGGGCGTTTTGCGACACGTGGGTGGCGGGGCGCGCGATAGCAAGGTGGCGCGGGGGGCAAGAAAGCCGCTCGACAGAGCCGGGGTTGTGCCCCCGTATCTTCAGGCAGATCAGGCGGCGGCAGACACGCCCTCTGCCTTGAGACGCACGCCGAGTGCGGCCAGTACCTTGAGCAAGGTATCGAGCGTGGGATTCCCGCATTCGCTGAGCGCGGTGTAAAGCGCCTGGCGGTTCATTCCCGTCGCGCTGGCCAACTTGCTCATGCCCTCGGATCGCGCAATCACGCCGAGCGTGCTGGCGACATAAGCCGCATCGCCGCTTTCCAGAGCATCGTTCAACGTATCAAGCACATCATCCGCGGTGCGAATGAACTTGGCCGCATCAAAAGGCGTAGTGGTCAGCTTCGTCATCGCTCATTCCCATGCCCTGATCTTCCCGAGGGAGGGCAATCCTCGTCATCAATCAAATTTGATCGGCCAATTCATTTGCGCGCTTGATTGCAGCGCCCTGCCCCTGCTTGTCGCTGCCACAAAGCAGAATATAAACCACCTGATCGCGGACCGTGTAGTAGACCCGGTAGCCCGGACCATGATCGATCCGCAGCTCGCTGAGGCTCCCGCCAAGCGATTTCCAATCACCCGGGTTGCCTGCCTGCAATCGCATGATGCGCTGGGCAATCTTGAGTTGCGCCCGGGGATCGCGCAGCCCTTGATGCCAGCGGGCAAATTCATCGGTCTGCCGGACTTCGAACATTTGTCGTTTATATGCGACAAGCGTTATGAGATGTCAAGCCTGCCCAAGGCGGCAGAGCCTCTTTATCCATCTGTGCGGGAACTTGCGGCGGCGCTGAGCGGGGTACGGCACTAGACCGCATGAGCCCTCGACCGTGCGGGGGTGTGCGGATTTAAAGCGAAAGCGCGCGGGCGCCTTGGGGGCCGGTCCACTGCGCGCGGACGTTCCAGACGTGTTCGATGATTTCCTCGGAGAGGGCGACCGCTGGCGGCCCATCGGCGGCGAGGCGGCCGTTTTGGAGGACGATGACGCGGTCTGCGTGGTTCATCGCGTGGGCGAGGCTGTGGACGACGAGGACGACCCCTGCCCCGGCATCGGCGAGCCCCCGGAAATGCGCGAGGAGCGTGGCGGCGTGGGCGAGGTCGAGGCTGGCGAGGGGTTCGTCGGCGAGGATCCAGCGGGGCTGGCCGGCGAGGACGCGGGCGAGGAGGACGCGGGCGCGTTCGCCGCCGGAGAGGGTGTGGATGCCGCGGGGCGCGAGGTGCGCGGCATCGAGCGCGGTGAGTGCGGCTTTGGCGGCGGCCTCATCCTCGGCGCGCGAGGTGCGGTGCGGCAGGCGGCCGAGGCGGACGAGTGCTTCGACGGTGAGGTTCCACGCGGGCTCGGCATGCTGGGGCAGATAGCCGATCTCCTGCGCGCGGCGGCGCGGCGGGAGGACGGCGAGCGGGGTTTCGCCGAGGGTGACGGGGCCGGCCTCCAGCCCCGCGAGTGCCCGCAGCAAGGTGGTCTTGCCCGCGCCGTTGGGGCCGCAGATTGCGGTCAGTTCGCCGGGGCGGAGTGCGGTGGTGAGGCTGGCGAGGCGGCCGGGGACGGTGAGGTTTTCGGCTGTGAGGTTTCGGGGAGCAAGGTTCATGCCAGTTCGCTCCTCAGGCGCAGGAGCAGGTGCAGGAAGAACGGCGCGCCCAGGAGGCTTAGCGCAATGCCGATGCGCAGTTCGCCGCCCGCGAGCGGCAGCAGGCGGCAGAGACAATCGGCGATGAGCAGGAGCAGCGCCCCGCCCAGCGCGCTGGGGAGGAGCAGGCTGGACGGGCGCTGATCGGTATAGGGGCGCAGGATGTGGGGCACGACGAGGCCGACAAAGCCGATGATCCCGGCGGCGGCGACCCCGGCGCCCACGACGAGGCCGGTGCCGAGAACCACGAGCCAGAGCAGGCGGGTGGGATCCACGCCCAGGGAGCGGGCGGTTTCCTCACCCAGAGTGAGCGCATCGAGCGCAGGAGCGGCGCGGGAAAGAAGGATCAGGCCAAGCGCGGTGGGCGGCGCGGCGAGCAGGACATCGTGCCACGAGCGGCTTTCGAGGCTGCCCATCAGCCAGGTGACGATCTCGCTGAGCGCGAAGGGATTGGGCGCGAGGCTGATGACGAGGCTGGTGAGCGCGCCGGAGAGGCTGGCGAGCATGAGCCCCGCGAGCGCGAACAGGGTGGTGCTGTTCTGCCCGCTGGCATTGCCCGCGATGAGCGCTAGCGCGGCCATGGCGATGGCCGCGCCAAGCAGCGAGGCGAGCGGGAGCAGCGTGCCGAGACCGAGCGCGAGGCTGAGCACCGCGCCGAACGCGGCAGTGGGGGCGACGCCGAAGAGGCCGGGATCAGCCAGCGGATTGCGCAAGTAGCCCTGCATCGCGGCCCCTGCCCCGCCCAGCCCCGCACCGATGACCAGCGCCAGCGCGGCGCGGGGCGCGCGCAGTTCGGCGAGGATGGTGAAGGCGTTGACGGTGTGGGGCGCGAAGGGGTTGAGCCAGACTTGCCCGGCGAGGAGGCTGAGGGGGATCGCGATGGCCAGTGCCGCAAGGAGAAGGGGGACGGGGCGGGTCATTGGCTGGCTATCAGCTTGGGCGGAACAGACCCTTCCCGGACCCCTCCCGCATGCGGGAGGGGAGAAGAACCCCTCCGTCTCGCTTCGCGAGCCCCCTCCCCATTTGTGCCTGCGGCAAAAATGGGGAGGGGAGAAAGAGTGCGCCGCACTTCGGCGAGGCGCTGGGCGGCGGGGATGATGGTGGGGCCGGCGCAGTAGAGCAGACGCGGATCAAGCGCTGCGCGGGTGGTGCCGGTGAGATGGGTCAGCGCGGGATGGCTGAGCGCGCGGTCTGACCCGGCGACGAGGATCACGCGCGGGGGATCGGCGAGGACGCGTTCGAGCGGGAGCTGGTCCGCCTGCCCCAGCCCGCGCGCGGCGGCGAAATTGGCGAAGCCGGTGCGGCGCAGGAGATCGGCGATCAGGGTGTTGTCCCCCGGGACGATGCCGCCGGGCTCCCACACCAGCGCGGGCAAGGCGCCCGCACGGGTGGGCGCGGCGGCGGCGAGGGCCGCATCGATGCGCGCGATGAGCGCTTCGCCTTGCGTGGGGTTACCGGCCATCGCGGCGAGCCCGCGGATCTGGGCGCGGCTTTCCTCGACCGTGCTGGCGATGCCGATGGTTTCGAGGCGCAGGCCGAGGCGCCGGTAGGCTGCGGCGGTGGCGGGGGGGACGAAGGTGCTATCGACCACCACATCGGGGCGAAGCGTGAGGACTTCCTCGAGCGTGCCGCGCGTGGTGGGGAACTGGCGGGCCTTGGCCGGGTCCATCGAGGCGGCGCGGGGATCGGCGCTGTAGTGCGAAAGCGCGAGGAGCTGGCCGGGGGCGGTGACTTCGGCGAGGATCGCGTCGGCGCAGGGGTTGAGGCTGACGATCGTGGGGATGCGGTGGGCCTGTTCGCGCGGTGTTTCGCCTTTGGGCTGCGGGGTGCAGGCGGTGAGCGCCGCGAGCAGGAGGCAAAGAACCCCTCCGACCCGCCTGCGGCGGGCCACCTCCCCATTTGTGCTGCGCAAAAATGGGGAGGACAAAGTGGAAGGGTTCTGCGGCATCAGTAGCGCACCCTGAGGCCGGCGAAGGCGCCTCGGCCGACGGCGCTGTAGCCGGCGGCGGTGGGGAGGCGGTTGTCGAAGACATTTTCGACGCGGGCGTAGAGCGTCACGCGGTCGTGCAGCGGGAGGCTGGCGCGGAGCGTGGCGACCGGGCCGCCGGGGAGGCGGACGGTGTTCGACGCGTTGTCGAAGCTTTGGCTGATGAGGCGCAGGTCTGCGCCAAGCGCGAAGCCTGCCAGCGGGGTTTCCCAATCGCCGCTGAGCGTGAGCGCGTGGCGCGGGCGGCGGGCGAGATCGTTGCCGAACTGGGCAGTGCCGGGGGTGAGATTGCGGGCCTTGGTGTAAGTGTAAAGGCTGCGCAGAGTGAACCTGGCGGTGGGCCGCAGGGTGAGTTCGGCCTCGGCGCCTTCGGCGCGGGCCTTGCCGACATTGTCGTAAGTGCCGAAGGGACGATTGGTGCAGATCGCGGAGGTCTGGCCGAAGCAGGAGACGAAGGCGATCAGGTTGCGGCTATCGCGGCGGTAGACCGTGACGGCGGCGGTGACGGGGCCGCTCTTGTATTCAAGGCCCGCATCGTAGCTGCGGCTGCGTTCGGGCTGGAGCGCGGCGTTGCCGTAGTCCGAGAGGAGCTGGAACAGCGTGGGAGCCTTGAAGCCCTCACCGTAGCTGGCGCGCAGGCGCAGGTTTGGCGCGAGGCGGACGGTGCCGTTGGCGCCAAGGGTGGTGGCATTGCCGAAGCGGCTGTGATCATCATAGCGCAGGCCAGCGGCGAGCGAGATGGCATCGGTGTACCAGCCGAGCATCATGTGGCCGCTGGTCTGGCGCGCGGTCTGGCGGGCATCGAAGGTGCCGGAATAGCGCGTCCATTCGCTGTCCGCGCCGAAATCGAGCGCGAAATTTGCGGGCAGTGTGGCGCGGCCGGTGAGATCGGCGCGGTGGCTGCGGCCGCGGTAGCCGTAGCTGGGGGCAGTGCCGCCATTTGGGCCGAAAGTGGGGTCGTAGTAATCGCGCTTCGTATCGGAGAGGGCGAAGCCGGTGTTCAGGGTGAGCCACGCGCCTTCGTAGCGCAGATCGGCGCGGCCGGAGGCCTGACGGGTGGTCTGGTATTCGGGGGTATCGGCGAAGGTGTAGTTTGGCGCGGGGTAGCCGTCGATCTCGGTGCGGGTATCGGCGTAGCGCGCATTGGCGACGAAGGAGAGGCCGGGGGCGAGATCGAGGCGGGCCTTGCCGCCGAAGTGCCATTGGCGCGCGCCGTCCGCTTCGGTGCCGACCGCAGCGGCGGAGACGCCATCGGTGGTGGTGTAGCCGCCGGTGAGCGAGAGGGCATACTTTTCGCGTGCAAGGCCGGCGGCGGCCTCTCCCGCAAAGGAGCCGCGGCTGCCGCCTTCGGCGCTGGCCTCATAGCCGTTCAGTTCGCGCGTCTGGATGGCGATGACGCCGCCGAGCGCCGCGCTGCCCCAGGTGACCGAGTTGGAGCCGCGCAGGACGTCGATGCGTTCGATGCCGCCGGTGGTGAGCGTGCCGAAATCGAAGCCCGCGCCGGGGGCGGCGACGTCTTCGACGCGGACGCCGTCGATGAGGACAAGGACTTGTTCGCTATCGGAGCCGCGCAGGCGGACGCCGGTGAAAGCGCCGGGGCCGCCATTGCGGCTGAGCGTGAGGCCGGGGACCTGTTCGAGCGCGCGGGTGATATCGGGGCCTTGCAGGCGGGCGAGATCGGCGGCGGTGAGGACGGTGATGGGCTGGCCGGTCTGGTCGATGCGGCTCGGGCTGCCGGTGGCGATGACGGTGATCTGATCGGCCTGCTGGGCAAGCGCGGGGGTTGCCAGAGCGCATGAGGCTGCGGCGGCAAGATACAGATTTTTCATTCGGTTTTCCTCCCGGCCCATGGACGTTGCCGTCCATGGCGGGAGAGTGCGCGGGGCCATAAGGCGCGCCGTCTCACGCATGCGCCCGGTACACCCCGCCCGGCCGCGGAACGACCACACACCGGCAGGTTTCCTGGCTCGCCCGGGGTCATCGCCCCCTGCCCGCCTTCCCAGCCTTGCGGCCAGTGGCATGATGGACAGGGCGCTATCCGGGCACAGTTGCGGGGGCAGCTTCGGGGGCAAATCGTTGAAGACTTGTCCGAATTCCCTCTTAGCCCGCTTTCGCGGGCACCGGTGGCGTCGAGGGGATGTGTAGCGGGACCTGCACTTTGGGGCAAGTCCCCCTCCGTCATCGCTCCGCGATGCCACCTCCCCATTTGTGCTTCGCAAAAATGGAGAGGGAAGAGGAACTGCGGCGGAGTTGGCGTTAATGCTCTGACAGGGGCCTGTGCCTTAGCGGGACGGGGTGAAATGGCAGGATGCGCAAGCCCCACAGAGGCTCTAGCGCTGCAATGCCGCTAAATGAGTCCCTCTGTTCCATGCCTCTGATCATTGACTACCGGCCGGTGAAGCTGCCGCCCCAGGCACTGGCGCCTCGGCGGGTGGTGGTGCCTGCGGTCAAGGTGGCTGCGGCGCCGGTAGTGCATGACATGCCCTCCCCCGCACGGGAGAGGCTTTTCAAGCGCTGGGGCGGAATCCTTGGCGTTGCGGTGTTGGGCTTTGCGCTGTGGCTGGCGGGGCCGGGGTGGATCGCGCCGGGAGTGCCTTCGGCGCAGGCGCGCGATGGGTTGCAGCCGTTCGAGCGGCCGGGCGACAGCTTTCCGGGCTCGGCGTTCTATTATCTGGCGAGCGATGACACCGGCATGCTCGCGCCCGATGCGGCGAAGTCTGCGTGGGATGCGCAGCTGGCGCAGATCCATGGCGACGACGCGGCCCCGATCACTGGCGTGGGACCGGCGGCGCGGCCAATCGCGATGCGGGGCACGAGCCTTGATCAATCGCGCGCGCTGCAGTGCCTGACGGCGGCGATCTATTACGAGGCGGCGAGCGAGCCCGATGCCGGGCAGCGCGCAGTGGCGCAAGTTGTGCTCAACCGCGTGGCGCATCCGGCCTGGCCCAAGACGGTTTGCGGCGTGGTCTATCAGGGATCGGAGCGCGCAGGCTGCCAGTTCAGCTTTGCCTGCGACGGATCGATGGCGCGGCGGCCCGTGGCCGCGTTCTGGGACCGCGCGCGGCGCGTGGCCGCCGATGCGCTGGCAGGGTCCGTCTATGCGCCGGTGGGGCTGGCGACGCATTACCATACCAGCGCGGTGCATCCCTACTGGGCGGACAGCCTGACCTTCATCGGCACGATCGGCGCGCACCGGTTCTATCGCTGGAGCGGCGCGGCAGGACGGCCGATCGCGTTCAATGCGGTCTATTCGGGCGGAGAGCCGGTGGCGGCCCCGCATCCGCGCACCTGGACTCCGGCGGCGGCGGACGTGGCCGATCCGATCCAGCTGGAAAAGGCGTTCGAGGCGGGGCGGATCGAAGCGCTCAAGTCTGCACAGGCGGCACCGGGCGCGGCGGGCCGCAATGCAGCCTCGTTCGGCCAGTCCCCGCTGCCGAGCTATGGCGAGCCGCGCGCGGCCACGCCGCAGTTTGCGCCCGCAGTCGAGGCGCGCGGGGGCGATGCGCTGTACCGCGCGGGGCAATTGCCGGGCGGGGCGACGGTCAATCCCGCCTACGAAAATGCCGGCAAATGGATTGCCCAGCCGGGCGGCTAGGTTCAGCCCAATGCGGGCTCATCTTGCCAGGGAGGCCCATTTCGGCGCGCTCTGGCATCATCCTTAAACCACTGTACTGATTATACTTGTTCTCCGCTAAGTAGGGTTAGCTATACCTTTACCCTAAGGGCGAACGCGCTGTTCACCCCGGCCTGCTATATCCGCTCCATCGGCAACCGAGGAGAGCCCCCCATGCTGCATTTTGCCCCTCGCTACGGGATCATCTCGCCCTGCCTCCACTGGGGCGACTTGCGCCCGCGCGCGCTGCGTGTGCCGCGCGCTTTCAACGACAACGGCGCTGCGCTGGCAGCGCACAAGGCCGGTGCCAACGATTCCGATCCGCAGGACGACGCGCTGCTCACCGCAGCGCTGCGGCTGTTCGCCGCGCATGGCCTGTCTGCCGCGCAGCGCGCGTGCGAGGCGGCGGAAATCGCGGCCGAGAGCGGCGACAGTGCCAGTGCCGAGTGGTGGCTCGCGGTCTGCGCGATGCTGGACGGGCCGCTCGCACGGGCCTGCGCAGCGCGGGCCAGACTGCAAGGCTGAGGCGCAAGCAAGCCCTTTTGCTATTGCGAACTGTTATCACAAAAACCCGCAGAGAGCGGGTTTTTGCGCCTTGCAATCACCATCCTGCAGGCTTAGGTCGCTCCTATCCGCTTGGATTCCTTCCCGTCATGCGGGACGCGGGAGGCCCTTATGGCGGTAGCTCTCGGGCGGCCTGACAGGGCTGCGTGTCCCGCGTATCCGGGAAAGGAATGCAAAGGCATGGCTCGCAAGAAAATCGCGCTGATCGGCGCCGGCAACATCGGCGGTACGCTCGCGCACCTCGCGGCGCAGAAAGAACTTGGCGACATCGTACTGTTCGACGTGGTCGAGGGCGTGCCGCAGGGCAAGGCGCTCGATCTTTCGCAGTGCGGCCCGGTTGAAGGGTTTGACGCGAAGATCACCGGTTCCAATGATTATGCCGATATCGCCGGGGCCGATGTCATCATCGTGACCGCCGGCGTTGCGCGCAAGCCGGGCATGAGCCGCGACGACCTGCTCGGCATCAACCTCAAGGTGATGAAGGCCGTGGGCGAGGGCATCAAGGCCAATGCGCCGAACGCCTTCGTGATCTGCATCACCAATCCACTCGACGCGATGGTCTGGGCGCTGCGCGAATTTTCGGGCCTGCCGCATCACATGGTGGTGGGCATGGCGGGCGTGCTGGATTCGGCGCGTTTCAGCCACTTCATTGCCGATGAGTTCCAGGTTTCGGTCAAGGACGTGAACACCTTCGTGCTCGGCGGCCATGGCGATACGATGGTGCCGGTGACACGCTATTCGACCGTCAACGGCATCCCCGTGCCCGACCTCGTCAAGATGGGTCTTTCGACGCAGGAGCGCATCGACGCGATCGTGCAGCGCACCCGCAGCGGCGGCGGCGAGATCGTGGCCCTGCTCAAGACCGGCTCGGCGTTCTATGCGCCCGCCACTTCGGGCATCGCGATGGCCGAAGCCTATCTCAGCGACCAGAAGCGCATCCTGCCCTGCGCGGCCTATGTCGATGGCCAGTACGGCGTTGACGGACTCTACGTGGGCGTGCCGGTGATGATCGGTGCGGGCGGCGTGGAAAAGATCATCGAAATCGAACTGGACGACGCCGACAAGGCCGGCCTGCAGGTTTCGGTCGATGCGGTGAAGGAGCTGCTGGTGGCGTGCAAGGGGATCGACCCGTCGCTCGCCTGAGTGGGCTGGCGTGAGGCTGGGCCGGGGCGCGAAGACCTGCCCGCAGCAGGTTCGCGCCCCGTTCAGCTACGAGGTTTTACGTGGCCCCGGGAGTGCGCTCCTTTTGCAGGGACACGGGTAAACCCGCTGGTTGTGCGGGTTTGCATGGTTATCGTTCCGGGCGGCGCATTTCGCTCATGGGAAAGCAAGTGGTCCGACGCCCCAACCTCCCCGGGGCGAGAGGAGTGAGAGATGGGTTACGAAGAGCGCGCTTTCGAAGTGGATCCGTTGCAGGAGGGTCCGCAGGCGGGGCCTTCCTGGGCTTCGAAGCGCTGGCCGGTGAGCGATCCCGGCGCGGGCGACGACCTGACCCGCGCGCTCGACCCGATGGCGCTCAAGCAGGAAATCGCCAAGGCCGCGAAGGCGGCTGGCGCGCCGCTGGACGAAGCCGCGCTGGAAGCGGCGGCGGGCGCTTCGATCCGCGCGATGATGCTGGTGCGCACCTACCGCGTGCGCGGGCATCTGGCCGCGGACCTCGATCCACTCGGCCTTGCGCGGCAGGAACTGCCGGCGGACATCACCCCGGAATACCACGGCTTTGTGGGGCCTGACCTCGACAAGAAGGTCTTCGTCGGCGGCGTGCTCGGCATGCAGTGGGCGACCCCGCGCGAAATCGTGAGCGTGCTGCAGCGCAACTATTGCGGCAAGGTTGGCCTCGAATACATGCACATCGCGGACGTGGAGGAGCGCAAGTTCCTGCAGGACCGGATCGAGGGCGGCGACAAGTCCATCGATTTCACCCCCAACGGCAAGAAGGCCATTCTGGCGGCGGTGGTACGCGGCGAGCAGTACGAGAAGTTCCTCGGCAAGAAGTACGTCGGCACCAAGCGCTTTGGCCTTGATGGCGGGGAATCGATGATTCCGGCGCTGGAGGCTGTCATCAAGTATGGCGGCCAGCTTGGCGTGCGCGAGATCATCTATGGCATGGCGCATCGGGGGCGCCTCAACGTGCTGGCGAATGTGCTGGCCAAGCCTTACCGCGTGATCTTCCATGAGTTTTCCGGCGGCAGCGCGAACCCCGAGGACGTTGGCGGTTCGGGCGACGTGAAGTATCACCTCGGCACCAGCACGGACCGCGAGTTCGACGGGATCAAGGTGCATATGAGCTTGCAGCCCAACCCAAGCCATCTGGAAACCGTCGATCCCGTCGTGCTGGGCAAGGCGCGCGCGCAGCAGGCGTTCCGCGAGGATATCGGCCCAGGCAAGCACAAGCAGGTGCTGCCGATCCTGATCCACGGCGACGCCGCCTTTGCGGGCCAGGGCATCGTGTGGGAGTGCCTCGGCTTTTCGGGCGTGAAGGGGTATAACACCGGCGGGTGCCTGCACTTCATCATCAACAACCAGATCGGCTTTACCACCAGCCCGCAGTTCTCGCGCGGTTCGCCCTACCCGTCCGACGTGGCGAAGGGCGTGCAGGCGCCGATCATCCACGTAAACGGCGATGATCCCGAAGCGGTGACCTTCGCGTGCAAGCTGGCGATCGACTATCGCCAGAAGTTCGGCCGCGATGTGGTGGTCGACATGTGGTGCTATCGCCGCTTTGGCCACAACGAGGGCGACGAGCCCAGCTTTACCCAGCCGCTGATGTATGCGCGGATCAAGCAGCACCCGGCGGTTTCGGAAGTCTATGCGCGCCGCCTGATCGAGCAGGGCGTGATCGACAAGGACTGGAAGGGCGAGACCGAGGACCGCTTCGTCGCGACGCTGGAGGCCGAGTTCGAGGCAGCCAAGGGTTACAAGGCCAACCATGCCGACTGGTTTGGCGGGCGCTGGAGCGGGCTGAACAAGCCGGCGGACCCGGAAACCGCGCGCCGCAACGTGGCGACCGGGATCGACCAGAAGCGGTTTGACGCGCTGGGCCGGACGCTGACCACGGTGCCCGACGACCTGACCATCCACAAGACACTGGGCCGCGTGATCGAGGCCAAGAAGGCGATGTTTGCGGAAGGCGAGGGTTTTGACTGGGCAACCGGCGAGGCGCTCGCGTTTGGCAGCCTGCTGACCGAAGGCTTCAACGTGCGGCTTTCGGGCCAGGATTCGGGGCGCGGCACGTTCAGCCAGCGCCATGCGGTGTGGGTCGATCAGACCAGCGAGCGCAAGTTCGTGCCGCTGACCACCCTGCCCCACGGCAAGTTCGAAGTGCATGACAGCCCGCTCTCTGAATACGGCGTGCTGGGCTTCGAATATGGCTATGCGAGCGCGGACCCGAAGACGCTGGTGCTGTGGGAAGCGCAGTTTGGGGACTTTGCCAACGGCGCGCAGATCGTGATCGACCAGTATATCGCGGCTTCGGAAGCCAAGTGGCTGCGGGCCAACGGCCTCGTGATGCTGCTGCCGCATGGCTATGAAGGCCAGGGTCCGGAGCACTCCTCCGCGCGGCTGGAGCGCTATCTCCAGCTCTGCGCCGAGGACAATATCCAGGTGTGCAACATCACCAGCCCGGCGAACTACTTCCACGTGCTGCGCCGGCAGATGCAGCGGCCCTTCCGCAAGCCGCTGATCATCATGACGCCCAAGAGCCTGCTGCGCCATCCGCTGGCGAAATCGAAGGCTTCGGACTTTGTTGGCGAGGGGCACTTCATGCGCATCCTTTCCGACCTGAATCCGGCGAGCGATGCGAACACCAAGCGCGTCGTGCTGTGCAGCGGCAAGGTCGCCTACGACCTGATCGAGGCGCGCGATGCGGCGGGGATCACCGATACGCAGATCATCCGGCTGGAGCAGCTCTACCCGTTCCCGGGCGAGCCGCTGGCGCTGCGGCTTTCGCGCATGACGCAGCTTGAAGAGGTGGTGTGGTGCCAGGAAGAGCCGCGCAACAACGGCGCGTGGTTCTTTGTCGAGCCGCTGATCGAGGAATCGCTGAAGGCATCGGGCAGCAAGGTGAAGCGCGCGCGCTATGCCGGGCGTTCTGCGGCGGCGTCCCCGGCGACGGGCCTTGCCAAGCGCCACGCAGCCGAACAGGCCGCGCTGGTGAGCAACGCGCTTTCGCTTTCGGTGCGCGGCGAGCTGCGCCGGACCAAGAAGAAGGCCTGATCGGCCGCAATTTTCTCAGGAAGACAATCCCATGTCTATCGAAGTCAAAGTTCCGGTTCTGGGCGAAAGCGTCAGCGAAGCGACGGTTGGCCAGTGGCTGAAGCAGCCCGGCGAGGCGGTGGCGCTGGATGAACCCATCGCGAGCCTTGAGACCGACAAGGTTGCGGTCGAAGTGCCCTCCCCCGTTGCGGGGATCATGGGCGCGCATGTGGCCGCCGAGGGTGATACCGTGGCGGTGGGCGCGGTGCTGGGGATGATCGAGACGAGCGGGGTGGCTGCGGCGGCCCCTGCTCCGGCGGCTGCTTCAGCCCCTGCCCCGGCGGCTGTCGCTGACGATGCGGCGGCGCTTTCGCCGGCGGTGCGGCGCGCGGTGCTGGAGCATGGGATCGACCCGGCCACGGTGAAGGGCACCGGCAAGGACGGGCGCCTGACCAAGGAAGACGTGCTGGCGGCGGCGGTGGCCAAGCAGGCTGCGCCCGCGCCGGTCGTGGCGGTTCCGGCCCCTGCCCCGGCTCCGGTCGTGGCGGTTTCGGGCGGGCGCAACGAAGAGCGGGTCAAGATGACCCGCCTGCGCCAGACCATCGCCAAGCGGCTGAAGCAGGCGCAGGAAACCGCCGCGATGCTCACCACGTTCAACGACGTGGACATGAGCGCGGTGATGGAAGCGCGCGCGAAGTACAAGGACGTGTTCGAGAAGAAGCACGGCGTGAAGCTTGGCCTGATGAGCTTCTTCGCCAAGGCTTCGGTGCTGGCGCTGAAGGACATTCCTTCGGTCAACGCGCAGATGCAGGGTGATGAGATCGTCTACTTCGATTACGTGGACATTTCAGTCGCGGTTTCGGCGCCCAATGGCCTCGTCGTGCCGGTGGTGCGCGATGTCGACAAGATGAGCTTTGCGGGCATCGAGAAGGCCATCGCCGAATACGGCAAGAAGGCCCGCGACGGGACGCTGACCATGGCCGACATGGCGGGCGGCACGTTCACGATCTCGAACGGCGGTGTGTTTGGCGGGCTGATGTCCACCCCGATCATCAATCCGCCGCAGTCTGCGGTGCTGGGCCTTCACCGGATCGAGGACCGGCCGGTGGTGCGGGGCGGGCAGATCGTGGTGCGGCCGATGATGTACATCGCGCTTTCGTATGATCACCGGATCATCGACGGGCGCGAGGCGGTGACGGCGCTGAAGACGATCAAGGAAGCGATCGAGGATCCGACGCGGCTGCTGATCGATATGTGATCTGGTACAAGACTTTCGTCATTCCCGCGAAGGCGGGAATCCAGTTCTGCGCCGCCCTGGATTCCCGCCTTCGCGGGAATGACGAGGGATGGTGGAAGACCCGCAAGGAAAGAGCCTCAACATGGCTGAATACAACTACGACGTCCTCATCATCGGTGCCGGCCCCGGCGGCTATGTCGCGGCGATCCGGGCGGCGCAGCTGGGGCTGAAGGTGGCTTGCGCCGATGGGCGCGAGACGCTGGGCGGCACGTGCCTCAACGTGGGGTGCATTCCTTCCAAGGCGCTGCTGCACGGCTCGGAGAAGTTTGCCGAGGCGGTGGACGGGACCTTTGCCAAGTACGGCATCAAGACCGGGCCGGTGACGCTCGATCTGGCGGCGATGCAGGCGCAGAAGGTGGATTCGGTCAAGCAGCTGACCGGCGGGATCGAGTTCCTGTTCAAGAAGAACAAAGTGACCTGGCTCAAGGGCTATGCCGCGTTCGAGGATGCGCACACGGTTGTCGTGGCGGGCGCGAAGGTGACCGCGCGAGACGTGGTGATCGCGACCGGTTCGAGCGTGACGCCGCTGCCGGGCGTGACGGTGGACAACGACGCGGGCGTGGTGGTCGATTCCACCGGCGCGCTGGCGCTGGAGCGGGTGCCGGAGCATCTCGTGGTGATCGGCGGCGGCGTGATCGGGCTGGAGCTGGGATCGGTGTGGCGGCGGCTCGGCGCGAAGGTGACGGTGGTGGAATTCCTCGACCAGTTGCTGCCCGGCATGGACGGCGATGTGCGCAAGGAAGCCGCGAAGATCTTCAAGAAGCAGGGCATGGAGCTGAAGCTTTCCACCAAGGTCACGGGCGTTGCCGTGAAGGGCAAGACCGCGACCTTGACGGTGGAACCTTCGGCAGGCGGCGCGGCGGAAACGCTGAGCGCGGACTGCGTGCTCGTTTCGATCGGGCGGCGGCCGAATGTGGAAGGGCTGGGGCTCGAGAGGATCGGCCTTGAACTGAACAAGCGCGGGCAGATCGAGACGGGGCATGATTTCCGCACCGCGGTGCCGGGCGTCTGGGCCATCGGCGACGTGATCCCGGGGCCGATGCTGGCGCACAAGGCTGAAGATGAGGGCGTCGCGGTGGCGGAGTTCATCGCCGGGCAGACGGGCATCGTGAACCACGCCGTGATCCCGAGCGTGGTCTATACCTTCCCCGAGATCGCGGGCGTGGGCCTGACCGAAGAGGCGGCGCGCGAGAAGGGCGAGGTGAAGGTTTCGAAGTTCCCGATGCTGGCGAACAGCCGCGCCAAGACCAACCACGAACCCGACGGCTTCGTGAAGGTGATCGCGGACGCGAAAACCGAGCGGGTGCTGGGCGTGTGGTGCATCGCCTCGGTCGCGGGATCGATGATTGCCGAAGCGGCGCTGGCGCTGGAGTTTGGCGCGACGGCGGAAGACATCGCCTATACCAGCCACGCGCATCCGACCCATGCCGAGGCGCTGAAGGAAGCGGCGATGGGCATTGGGGGCAAGCCGATTCATATTTGACGTTCGCGGCTCTTGCCGCAGATTGGTTCGCGCAGAGTTCGCAGAGGGCGCAGAGGGGTTGCGGCAGGTTGCCGACGCTTCTCTGCGATCTCTGCGGTCTCTGCGGTCTCTGCGCGAAACTATTTCCTACTGAGGGCGCCCCTCCATCACATTCGGTGATCCCCCTCCCCGTGCCGGGGAGGAATTACCCCTCCGACCCGCTTCGCGGGCCACCTCCCCATTTGTGCGTTCCGCAAAAATGGGGAGGACCTTCAGGCGCGCTTGCGGACTTCCACTTCGAGGAACTGGGGGGTGCTGCTGCTGGCCATGCGGGCGGCGGTGGCGAGGGCATAGGGGCTGGCGCGGTAGCGCGTGACGAGGCCGCCGGCGCCGTCGCTGACCAGCGGGGTTTCGAATTCGACGCCGATGGTCGCATCTTCGGAGCGCGAGACGGTGACGACGGCGAGCTGGCCCGCGCCGAGATCGAGCACAAGGCTGGTGCCGACGGGCACGCCGACGAGGCCCTCGATCCCTGCGCCGGTGGCCGAGAGATTGCGTAGCAGCGCTTCGTAGCGGTGGTCTTCGTGGATCACGCCGATGCGGCGATAGACCGAGCGGCGCTCCGGCCGGTGGCGCTGGGGGCCTTCGGGCGGGATGCGCAGTTCGCCCGCCGCCATGCGTTGGAGCAGCACCGCTTGATGGAGCGGGGGCGAATAGAGGAAGCCCTGGATGAACCGGGCGCCCTTGGCGCAAACGACATCGCGCTGATCGAAGGCCTCGACGCCTTCGACGGTAGTTTCCATGCCCAAAGCATCGGCCAGCCCGATGATCGCGGCGATGATCTTGGCGCTGTTCTGATCGCTGAGGGTGCAGCTTTCGACGAAGCTGCGATCAACCTTGAGCTTGTCGAACGGCGCGGCGCGCAAGTAGCTGAGCGAAGAGTAGCCGGTGCCGAAATCATCGAGCGCGAGGCGGACGCCAAGGGACTTCAGCGCCTTGAACGCGCCATCGGTGACTTCGCTATCGCCCATGAACACCGATTCGGTGAGTTCAAGCTCCAGCCGATCCGGATCGAGGCCGCTGGCATCGAGCACATCGGACACGATGCCGGGAAAATCGGGGTGGGCGAACTGCACTGCCGAAACATTGACCGCGACGCGCAAGGGGTGCGGCCAGAGCGCGGCATCGCGCGCGGCCTGGCGCAGCGCCCAGGCGCCGAGCTGGAGGATCATGCCGGTATCTTCGGCAACGGGGATGAACACCGAAGGCGGAATCGCGCCGCGCTGCGGATGCTCCCAGCGCATCAGCGCCTCAAAGCCGACGACGGCGTGATCATCGGTGCGCACGACGGGCTGGTAGACCATGCCGAGTTGGGGGTCGTCCCAGCTTTCGTCCGAACCATCGACCGAGGCGATCGCTTCGCGCAGCGCTTCTTCGAGCAGACGGCGCTCTTCCTTCTCATCCTTCAGGTCGGAAGAGTAGAAACGGAACTGGCCGCGTCCGCCGTGCTTCGCAGCATAGAGCGCAAGATCGGCGGCGCGGACGATATCCTCGCGCTCGGTGCCATCGAACGGGGCGATGGCCATGCCGATCGAGACGCCGATGACGACGTGATTGTCGTCGATGGAATAGGGCTGTGAGATGAGGCCGATGATCCTGTCGGCCAGTTCGCCAAGCTTGCCGCGATCTTCCTGATCGGCGAGCAGGATCTGGAACTCGTCGCCGCCAAGGCGGCCGATCTCGCCCGCCGAGCCCACGACGCGGGTGAGGCGCTGGGCGACCTGACGGAGGAGTTCGTCGCCCGCGGGGTGGCCGAGCGTATCGTTGACGTGCTTGAACCGATCGAGATCGAGCATCATCAGCGTGGCGGGACGCAGGGTGCCTTTGAACGCGGCGAGCACAGAATCGAAGCGGCGGGTGATGCGGTGACGATTGGCAAGGCCGGTGAGCGAATCGAATTCGGCAAGGCGCGAATCCTCGATGCGGCGTTCGTATTCCACCGTGATATCGCGCGCGCTGCCGCGATAGCCGTGGAACGCGCCGTCCGTTCCCGGCTTCGCCACATCGATCTTGGGCTGGCCGGAAAGCGCCCACCATGCGAGGCGCGTGCCGGGTGCGCAGCGATCAGGGGCGAGGCGCACGGTCACGTCCGCGATCCGCGTGTGCGTGCCAAGCAGGAACTGCAGCGGGCGGTCCGAGCGTTCGCCGGGGTTTTCGGGATCAGTTTCGAACAGGCTGGTAAAGGGCTGACCGATCAGCATTTCCGGCGTAAGACCGAAGCGTTCACAGGCGGCGGGGGAGATATAGGTCAGGCAGCCGGAGGCATCGGTGGCCCAGAACCAACCGGAATGGCCACGCTCGATATCCTCGAACACGGCCAGCCGATGCGCGGCATCATCGCCGGGAGGCGACGGTTGCGGCGGCTTTGCGCCGTGCCAGGTCTTGAGCAGATTCTTCACTGCGCGCAGGGAGCCTGTTGGAGAAAGAGACCGTTCCGGCTCTCATCCTAGGCACGCACTGGTTACTTTCGTCCTAAGTGGAGCGTCAATGAGCCCGATTTCCATCCTTGCATTGAGCTTGCCCGCGGCGCCGCGATTGCCGGCTTCGGATGTCTTTGCCCTGATCGCGGCGCTGGACCCGGCGGGCATCGCGATCACCGCGCTGAGCGGGGCGCTGCTGGCGGCGCGGATGCGCCAGACGTTCGTGACGATGGCGTTCTTTGCGGTGGTGACGGGCGTGGGCGGCGGCACGGTGCGCGATCTGCTGATCGGGGCGCCGGTGTTCTGGGTCCACAATGCCTGGACCGCGCCGGTGTGTCTGGGCGTGGCGCTGATGGTGTGGTTCAGCCCTTCGCGCTGGTGGCAGGGCGAGAGCACGCGGGTGATCGAATGGGCCGATGCAGCGGGGCTTGGCGCCTATGCCGTGCTGGGGACGGCAAAGGCACTGGCGCTGGGCGTGGCGCCGGTTCCAGCCGCGCTGATGGGCGTGATCACCGGCTGCGTGGGCGGGGTGATCCGCGACGTGATCGCGGGGCGGCCCTCGATCATCATGCGGCCCGAGCTTTATGTGACGCCCGCCGCGCTCACCTCGGCGCTGTGCGCGTGTGGACATATGGCGGGGATCGACAAGATGATCGTATGGCCGGTGGCGGCATTGGCGGGCTTTGGCCTGCGGGGTGCGGCGATCCATTGGCAGCTGGCGCTGCCAGCCTATGGATGGCGTAGCAGGGGGAAATGAGGATGCGGACGTTCTTGTTGGTTGGTGCCCTGTTGCTTGCTGCGGGAGCAAGTGCGGCGGAGCAGGCGAGCCCCTATGGCCAGTGGCGCACGCCCGAGCGCGGCGGGCTGATCGAGGTGAGCCAATGCGATGGCGGGCTTTGCGGGAAGATCCTCGGCGGATCGAGCGGCGGCGCGGAGGACAAGTTCGACCGCAACAACAAGAACCCGGCGCTGCGGGGACGGCCCTTGCTGGGGATGTATATCTTCCGCGGGCTGAAACCGGCGGGCGGGAGCTGGAAGGGGACGATCTACAATCCCAACGACGGCGGGACCTATGCGGCGACGGTTTCGCTGCGCTCGCCCGGGGAACTGGTGGTGAAGGGGTGCTTGGTCTGGCCGCTGTGCAAGACGCAGGTCTGGGCGAAGGTGAAGTAGAAGGAAGAACCCCTCCGACCTGCCTGCGGCAGGCCACCTCCCCATTCGCACTTCGTGAAAATGGGGAGGAGAAGGCTACCTGCACCTGGTCATTGCGCGGCGCGTAGCGACGAGAGGGGGGAGCGTCCGCCCTCCCCCTCCCTCGGCTCAGTCCATCGTGACCACGACTTTGCCCACCGCCTTGCGGTCCGCGAGCATGGCGATGGCTTCGCCGCCGCGCTCGAGCGGGAAGCGGGCGCTGACGCGGGGGTTGATCTTGCCGGCTTTGAGCAGTTCGAACAGTTCGGCGACGTGCTCGGCGTTCTTCTGCGGTTCGCGCGCGGTGAAGGCGCCCCAGAATACGCCGCAGACATCGCAGGATTTGAGCAGCGTGAGGTTGAGCGGCAGCTTCGCGATGCCGGCGGGGAAGCCGACGACGAGGAAGCGGCCTTCCCACGCGATGGCGCGCACCGCGGGTTCGGAATAATCGCCGCCGACGATATCGTAGACGATGTCCGCGCCGTTCGGTCCGCAGGCGGCCTTGAAGGCATCGGCGAGGGCCTTGCTCTGGTCCTTGTCGAACGGCGGGCGGCCGTAGATCACGACATCATCCGCGCCGGCTTCGCGGGCGGCGGCGGCCTTTTCCTCGCTGGAGACGGCGGCGATCACGCGGTTGCCATAGGCCTTGCCGAGTTCGATCGCGGAAATGCCGACGCCGCCGGCAGCGCCGAGGACGAGCATGGTCTCCCCCGCCTTGATGCGGCCGCGATCCTTGAGGCCGTGGATCGTGGTGCCGTAGGTCATCAGCAGCGAGGCGCCGGTTTCGAACGAGACGCCTTCGGGCAGCGGGAACATGCGGCCCTGATCGAGCGCGACTTTCTCGGCGAGGCCGCCATTGCCGCACATGCCGATGACGCGGTCCCCCACCTTCCACTGGGTGACGCCCTCGCCCACGCTTTCGATCACGCCGGAGAACTCGCCGCCGGGCGAATAGGGGCGTTGCGGCTTGAACTGGTACATGTCGCGGATCATCAGCGTATCGGGGAAGTTGATCGCGCAAGCCTTGACCGCGACGACGACCTGACCGGGGCCGGCGGTGGGTTCATCGATTTCGTCAAGCGTGAGGGTTTCGGGGCCGCCGACGGCGTGGGTTCTGAGGGCTTTCATCGATCTCTCCGGTGCTTTGGTTGGCACCTTTGAGCCATGTTTTGGCGGGCTTGGGAAGCCCTATTTAAGCGGGTGGTTAAGGGAGGGGATTCTCGCAGAGACGCGAAGGATAAGAAGAGCGCAACGATGCCGCACTCGCCTTCAGCGACAGCTGTACGATGATACCTCGTTCCAAGGAACAAGCGGCTTCGCCGCCTTCCCGGCCTCTCTGCGGTCTTCCTTTTCCTCAGCGTCTCTGCGAGAAACAGGCAGGTTACGCGGCGGTGGCCTCAGGCCGGGTGGACGAGGAAAGGGCGCTCGGCGCTGGCTTTGGCTTCGTAGGCGCTGATCGCATCGCCGCGGGCCATGGTGAGGCCGACTTCGTCGAGGCCGTTCAGCAGGCAGTGCTTGCGGAAGGCGTCGATCTCGAAGGTGAAGCGGTCCTGGAAGGGCGTCGTCACGGTCTGGGCTTCGAGGTCGATGTGGACGGGTTCGGTTGCCGCGACTTCCATCAGGCGGTCGATGGCTTCCTGCGGGAGGACGACCGTGACGATCCCGTTCTTGAAGGCATTGCCCGAGAAGATATCCGAGAACGAAGGCGCGATGACGGCCTTGATGCCGAGATCGAGCAGCGCCCAGGCGGCGTGCTCGCGGCTGGAGCCGCAGCCGAAGTTGTCACCCGCGATGAGGATCGGCGAGCCCTTGAATTCGGCGCTGTCGAAGATGTTGTCCGGATCCTTGCGCAGCGCTTCGAACGCGCCGCGACCGAGGCCTTCGCGGCTGATCGTCTTGAGCCAGGCAGCAGGGATGATCACGTCGGTATCGACGTTTTTGCGGCCGAACGGGATGGCGCGGCCATCGATGGTGGTGACGGGTTCCATGGCGCGGGCTTTAGACCGGTGTTGGCGCAGGTTGCAAGGATTGCGGCATGCGCGAAGCGATCGAAAGAGTGTTCGCGCAGAGAGCGCAGGGTTCGCAGAGAAGAAGGCGGCGGCGAGGCCGCCTTGAAGAGATCGAAATGGCCTGCGGCGCGTGCAAGCCCTGATAGCTTTGCGGTCTCTGCGCTCCCTGCGCGAACCTTCTGCGTTTGCGCGAAAATCAGTCCGTGTCGATGGGATCGACGGGGGGCTTGGGAGCCGCCTTTTCCGCGCGTTCCTTGCGGCGCGAGGAATAGAGGAGAGCGGCGGCCAGTGCGGCCGAGCCGATGGCTGCGCCGGCAATCGCGGCCGGGCCGGTCCAGCTGTTGCTGCTCTCTTTATCGGTCTTCTTGGTCACGGACGTGCTCCTTGATCCCGCCTCACCTTCGAAGTGGCCTTGGCGAGCCGTGATTGCAAGCGGGCGAAGGGGGCTATCCGCAGGTGTGATGGGAAGAAGGGGTTTCTCGCAGAGACGCAAAGGGAAAGAAGGGCGCCGAGACGCGGTGGTGGTGAGCCGGCGTGGGCCGGAGCTTTGACCGTGTCTGCCTGAAGCCGCTTCGCGGTCTCTTCTTCCTTCGCGTCTCTGCGAGAAACAGTTTCCTTACATCCCGTCGACGGCCTTGCTGACCATCACGTTGACCGCAACGCGGCGGTTCTGCGCGCGGCCTTCGGGGGTGCTGTTGTCCGCCAGAGGATTGGCGGTGGCCATGCCCGAGGGCGTGAGCATCTTGTAGGGCTTCCAGCCGCAGGCCTGCTGCAGATAGTTGACCACGCGGGTCGCGCGCTGATCGCTGAGGCGCTGGTTGAGATCTTCGTTGCCCTTGGAATCGGCATAGCCGACGACGAGCAGGACCGCGTTCTTGATCCCCTGCGCCTGCGTGGCGGTGGCGCAAAGATCGGCCTTGCCCTGCGGCGTCAGCAGCGTCTTGCCCGAGGCGAAGTTCACGTTGGTGGTGCTCTTGATATTGTAGTCGTCAATATCGCCAAAGCGGGTCCGCAGCGCCTCGGTCATCGCGCGGACTTCGGCGGTGGCGGCGCTCTGCTCCTCGAAGCCCTGCTTGGTGCCGGTGCGGATCATGTTGGCGATCTTGAGATCCTTGTCCTTGAACTGGATATCAGCCGCCATGAGCGCATCGCCCGACTGCAAGGTGTGGACCGTGACGGGGAGGCCATTGAGCAGCGCATTGGCGGCCAACTGCTGGCGGCTCATGCCGAAGAGGCCCTTGCTCGAGCGGATCTTGGTGTAGTCGTTGACGTTGACGATGGTCTTGGTGCCATCATCGGCAGTGATTTCCATGCGGTCTGCGCTGCGGCGCGAGATTACGCCCTTGATGTCCGGTCCCTTGGGCAAGGCGGCGGCATCGCTGGTGGGGGCGACGGTGGTGCGCAGCTCGGCGCCGGTGGCGACGGGGGGCTGGGCCTGGGTCTGCTGGCTCTGGTCGACGGGCGGGAGCTCCTGCGCCAGCGCGAATTGGCCGGCCGGCAGCGACGCGGCAAGCGTTGCTGCGAGGATCAGGCCGGTCTTTCCGGTGTTAAGGGAACGCATCGGGTTACTCCTTCAAGCTCTGTCATGACGCCGCGCGGGGGTGCCGCGGGCAGAAGCCGGATGCGCCGCAGCAAGGTTTTGCGGCGCCAAGATGAACGGCTTCGTCTCTTCCCTGCTGGAGCAGGCTTTCTGCCAGATGAACAGACGGGTTCAGATAGGTCGTGGCAAGGCTGCACCGTGCGGGTGCTGCGACAGAACGTTGCCGATACGTACAAATGCCTGAATCAGCCCGAATTGGCGCTGTCGACCAGCCGTGCACAGGGCAAGGCGGGCCGACAGCATAACCGGACAAGGCGAGCGGGAGGCGCTGCGGGAGGTGGAGTCGGGGCGGCTCAGACCAGTTCGCGCACGTCCGTCAGGCGGCCCGTCACCGCTGCGGCGGCGGCCATGGCGGGCGAGACGAGGTGCGTGCGCGCGCCAGGGCCCTGGCGGCCGACGAAGTTGCGGTTGGAGGTGCTGGCGCAGCGTTCGCCGGGGGGGACCTTGTCCGGGTTCATGCCGAGGCAGGCCGAGCAGCCCGGTTCGCGCCATTCGAGGCCGGCCTCGATGAACACCTTGTCGAGGCCCTCTTCCTCGGCCTGACGCTTCACGAGGCCCGAGCCGGGGACGACGATGGCCCAGGTGACGTTCGCGGCCTTCTTGCGGCCCTTGAGCACGGCGGCAGCAGCGCGCAGGTCTTCGATGCGGCTGTTGGTGCAGCTGCCGATGAACACGTTCTGGATCTCGACCGAAGTGAGCGGCTGGCCGGGTTCGAGCCCCATGTAATCGAGGCTGGCGCGCGCGGCGGCCTGCTTGGACGGATCGGCGAAGCTTTCGGGCGCGGGGACGACGCCGGTGATGGGGAGGACGTCTTCCGGGCTGGTGCCCCAGGTGACGCTGGGGGCGATGTCCTTGGCATCGATCACGACCGTCTTGTCGTACTTCGCGCCGGCATCGGTGGCGAGACTGCGCCACCAGGCGACGGCCTTGTCCCATTCCTCACCCTTGGGCGCGTAGGGGCGGCCCTTGAGGTAGGCGAAGGTCTTGTCATCCGGCGCGATGAGGCCGGCGCGGGCGCCGTGTTCGATCGCCATGTTGGAGACGGTGAGGCGGCCTTCGATGGAGAGGTCGCGGATGACCTGCCCGGTATATTCGATGACATGGCCGGTGCCGCCCGCCGCGCCGAGCACGCCGGTGATGTGGAGGACGACATCCTTGGCGGTGACGCCGGGGAGCAGCGTGCCTTCGACGCGGACTTCCATCGTCTTGGAGCGCTTCAGGAGCAGCGTCTGCGTGGCGAGGACGTGCTCGACCTCGCTCGTGCCGATGCCGAAGGCGAGCGCGCCGAGGCCGCCGTGGCATGCGGTGTGGCTATCGCCGCAGACGATGGTCGCGCCGGGGAGCGAGAAGCCCTGCTCCGGCCCGACGACGTGGACGATGCCCTGCTCTGCATCCGCATCGCCGATATAGCGGATGCCGAAGGCGGGCGCGTTGGCTTCGAGCGCTTCGAGCTGCGCGGCGCTTTCGCGATCGGGGATCGGCACGCGCGCGCCGTGGGAATCGCGGCGGGCGGTTGTCGGCAGGTTGTGATCGGGCACCGCGAGCGTGAGATCGGGGCGGCGCACCTTGCGCCCGGTAAGGCGCAGCGCCTCGAACGCCTGCGGGCTCGTCACTTCATGGACGAGGTGGCGATCGATGTAGACGAGGCTGGTGCCATCGTCGCGATCCTCGACGACGTGGGCGGCCCAGATCTTTTCGTAGAGCGTTTTGGCGGTGCTGTTCATGGTATGGCGCGCTAGACCCGGCGCGGGGGCATTTCAAGGCGTGGCAGCGGGCGGTGACGCAATTTTGTTGCCCGTTGGGGGCATTTCAGACCTGCCCGAGAGGATGGCTGGGAACGCGGCGCTTGGTGGTGTAGAGGGCTGCGCATGATTCAGTTCCTGATCGTGTTCGCAACCGTATGGGCGATGGAGTTCGTGGCGTGGAGCAGCCACAAGTATGTCATGCACGGCTTCGGCTGGGCCTGGCACCGCGACCACCACGAGCCGCATGACAGCTTTTTCGAGCGCAACGACCTTTATGCCGTGGTCGGCGCGGCGATGTCGATCAGCGGGTTCATGATTGGCAGTCCGCTGGTGGCCGGCGCCTATGCTTGGTGGCCGGCGACCTGGATCGGCGTGGGCGTGCTGATCTACGGGATCATCTATACGCTGATCCACGACGGCCTCGTCCACCAGCGCTGGTTTCGGTATGTGCCGCGCAAGGGCTATTTCAAGCGGGTGGTGCAGGCGCACAAGTTGCACCATGCGACGATCGGCAAGGAAGGCGGGGTGAGCTTCGGCTTCATCATCGCGCTCGATCCGGCCAAGCTGAAGCAGGAACTGCGGCGCCAGCGCGAGGCTGGGATTGCGGTGGTGCGCGACGCGGTGGATTGAGCGCGCGCAGGCCCGAAAAATAGGGACAGTCCCCATTTTCACCAAGCGCAAAGAGTAATTTACACCTGTTTTCACGCCAATAAAAAATGGGGACTGTCCCTATTTATTCGTTGCGGGTCCAGATCCAGGTGCCGGAAAGGGCCATCACGGCGAGCGGGATCAGCACCCATGGCCAGCCGGCGGTGAAGCCCGTCACCAGTACCGAGACGGCCATCGCGATCAGCGCGGCCCATTTGGCGCGGCGGGGGATGGCGCGGCGCTGGCGCCAATCGAGGAGCAGCGGGCCATAGGTCGGGTGGTCGAGCAGGCGCTGCTCCCACACCGGATTGCCGCGCGCGAAGCAGAACAGCGCAAGGAGCAGGAACGGCACCGTGGGGAGCAGCGGCAGGAACGCGCCGACTGTGCCGATGCCAACGAACATGAGGCCAGCGCCGGTCCAGAGGTGGCGGCGCATGTGGCTACCCCTGCGCGATCCGCGCGGCGTGTTCGCGCACGAGGGCGATCATGTTGGGGACGCCCTGGGTGCGGTTCGATGAGAGCTGGTTCTTGAGGTCGAAGGGCGCGAGGAGCGCAGCGATATCGGTTTCGGCGACTTCGCCGGCCGGCCGGTCCTGCACCGCGGCGAGGACGAGCGCGACGATGCCCTTGGTGATCGCGGCGTTGCTATCGGCGAGGAAGTGCAGCGCGTTGCCATCACCGGCGACCGGGTAGACCCAGACGCTGGCCGAGCAGCCGCGCACGAGGGTGGCGTCGGTTTTCAGCGCTTCGGGCATGGGTTCCAGCTTGCGACCGAGATCGATCAGCAGACGGTAGCGTTCGTCCGCGTCGAGGAATTCATACTCTTCAAGGATGTCGTCGAGCTGGCTCATGGGCGGCGGACATAGCGGATTGGGCGCGGTGGGCAAGACGGTAGAGAGTACCCCTCCGTCAGCCCTGTGGGCTGCCACCTCCCCGAGACGAGTTCGGGGAGGGATTACCCCTCCGACCCGCTTCGCGGGCCACCTCCCCGTTTGTGCCTGCGGCAAAAATGGGGAGGACCGTAGTCGTCAGAGATCGACGCCGGCGGCAATGGCTTCGAGTTTGCGCAGGCGTTCCTTGATGTCGCTGAGATCGATCATGCCGAGCGCGTGGTGGGTGCCATCCGCCGGGCGGGCGAGCTGGGTGCGCTGGAGATCGAGCCAGCCGTTCCACGCGGTGAGTGCAGTGCGGGCAAGGATCGCGATGGCCACCAGCGAGGCGGCGGCGAGCACGGCGGCTGTTGTGAAGGGCATGGCGGCACTCTCCTTCGTCTCAGTGTTCGCGCAGGGCTTCGATATCCTGCGCGAGGCGGCTGGCATCGCGGCCATCGGTGAGGATGCGTTCGAGCACTTCGACGCGCTTCCTCAGTTCGATCACTTCGCGTTCGAGCGCGGGATCGGCCCGGCTGGCATTGCGCAGTTCGGCGAGCGGGTGGCCAAGGCCGGCCTCGTAACGGGCGCTGCGCATCTTGGCCCAGGCGAGGATCGCGACGATCGCGACAATGGCGCTCCAGAAGCTCATGGATCAGTCCTCAGGTGACGGGGTTCAGGTGGGGAAATCAGTTGGCGGTTGCGGTGCGCAGGTCTTCGATCTCGCTGGCGAGCGCGGCCACTTCCTGGCCCTGGCGATCAGTGGCGATGCGTTCGAGGACACGGACCCGCTGTTCGAGCTTCTGCGCCTGCGCGGCAAAGCTGGCGGCCTGTTCGGCGCTTTCCTTGGCGGCGAGCTCCAGCTTGCGCTCCTTGAAGGCGAGGCGGCGCTTGTAGACATCGGCGACGACCCCGATGATCGAAATCAGGCCGATCATCAGCGCGGCAAAGGCAATCGCATCGGCGGCGTTCATTGCTTGGTGCTCCTGGTGGTATGCGGCGCTTTGGTGTCGGAGGCGCGCAGCGCCTCGATCTCGTGAGTCAACTGATAGCCGCTGTCGGTGACGATGCGCTCGACATTGGCGAGGCGATCCTTGACCGAGCCGAGTTCGGCGCGGAGCTGGGCGTTTTCCTGGCTGAGCAGCTTGATCCGCTCCTGCTCGGCGGTGCTGGTCTTGGGATAGACCGCCTGCCCCCAGGCACCATCAAGCGGGTAGCCGTGGCGGATGCGCAGCCAGGTGGTCAGCACCCAGCCACCGAGCGTGGCCAGCGTGATCGTGCTGATCAGCGGGGTGAGCTCCACGAGTTTCGAGATTTCCTCGGCGCCCATCAGTTCCTCCCGTGTTCGATGGCCGAGCCATCCCGGCGCGCCGAATCCCGCAGCGCCTCGATCTGGCTGGCGACGTCGTAGCTCTTGTCGGTGACAATGGCTTCGAGGACGCGGACCCGTTCTTCGAGTGCGGCGGCGCGGGCGGCAGCCTGATTGCCGACTTCGCCCAGCGCATCAGAGCGGATCTTCTCGATCTTCTGCTGGTGCGAGGTCCAGATCGCAATGATCGGGATGATCAGCGCAAGCACCGGGATCATTAGCGCGAGCGTACCGTTGTCCATGGAAATTCCCCCGGGGAGGTTCAGGCGATCAGCGCAGCTTCTCGATCTCTGCCGAGAGGCGCGGATTGCCCGAAACGTAGAACTGTTCGACTTCGGCGAGGCGGCGGTCGATATCGCGGAAGGTGCTGCGCACTTCCCGTGCGGTGCGGGCCGGCGACTGGCGCACGCCCTGCCAGAACTTCTGCTCTTCGCGGTCGACATAGAGCCGGGCGGGCTTCTTTTCGGCCAGGAAGCCCAGCGCGAAGTAGATCAGGAACGGCCAACCCATCGAGAAGGCAAGGACCAGGAAGCCGATCCGGACCCACAGGACATCGATCCCGGTGTAGTCGGCGATGCCGGAGCACACGCCCATGAACTTGCCGTTGACCTTGTCGCGATAGAACTTGGTGCGCTGGGGCAGCTGATTGCTCATTTGGAAATCCCCCTCTGCTGCGCGACCAGACGGTCCAGCTCGCGCAATTTCTGATTGTCGGCGTCGAGATCGGGCAGAACCCGAGCGGGACGGAATTCCGGATTGTCGGCGGCGACGAGGCGTTCGACGGTGTCCATGCGTTCATCGAGGCGGCGGGCGAGCTGATAGAGCTCGTCGAGCAGCGCCTCATCGCCCGAGGTGAGCGTGGCGGCGGTTTTCCACTTGGTAATGAAGTGGAGCACGATCCACGGGAAGGCGATGAACAGCGAGACCATCGCGATCAGCGGGACAAAAATCTCTTCCATCGATCAGCCCTCCTTGCTTTCGCTCTGCCCAAGCGCGCGCTTCATGGCTTCGAGTTCCTCATCGACCTTGTCCTGCCCGGCGAGCGCGGCGATTTCGTCCGCGAGGTTGGGCTGGGCGCCATCGGCGAGACTGAGCGCATCGGCACGGCCTTCGGCATAATCGACGCGGCGTTCGAGCTGGTCGAAGCGCGAGAGAGCCTCGTCGACGCGTTCGCTGGTCATCAGCGTGCGCAGGCGGACGCGGTTTTCGGCGCTTTCGAGGCGGGCCGCGATCGCGGTCTGGCGGCTGCGGGCTTCGCGCAGGCGGGTCTGCAGCTTTTCGATGTCAGCCTCGTAGGCGCGCATCGAATCGTCGAGCACCTTGATTTCGCCGGCAAGCTGCGCGCCCATGTCGGCGGCCTTGTTCTTTTCGACGAGCGCGGCGCGGGCGAGGTCTTCGCGGCCCTTGGAAAGGGCGAGCTGGGCCTTGTCCGCCCAATCGGCCTGGAGCCGATCGAGCTTGGCGACGTGGCGGGCCATCTCCTTCTGATCGGCGATGGTGCGGGCAGCCGAGGCGCGCACTTCGACGAGGGTTTCCTCCATCTCCATGATGATCATGCGGATCATCTTGGCCGGGTCATCCGCCTTGTCGAGCAGGTCGTTGAAGTTGGCGGCGATGATGTCGCGGGTGCGGGAGAAGATGCCCATCAGGTTGGCTCCGGTGGTAAACGAGGCGGAAGGCCGCGGGGTTTCGGTATCGGGACGGCGTAGCGCACCAAGCTCGATTTCGAAACGGGATTGCGAGCGCCCGACTGGCTTGAAGGGCGTGTCCGCGCCCATCAGGCGAGCTCACCCGTGATCGCGGCGCTGGAGGCGACGACCTGGGGAGCCGCGGCGGCAACCGGGCGGGTGGCGACGGCGACGTTGAGCGCCGTCATCGCTGCGATGCTGATCAGCGCCGCGCGGCCGAGCTGGGTCGAGAAGAAGCGGGCAGTGTACATCGAAAGTCTCCTGTTGGTTCCCTGTGCGGGAATTGATCCTTGCTTTGCATGGGGCGTGCCAAACTGCAGAAGCCCAGCAATTCCGGCGTTTTGGCGGATCAGCGAAATCGCTTATGTGGGGATTCTTGCCTAGGCTTGGGAATTTCTGCTAGACCTTGGGACAAGCTACGAAGCGGGGCGTTCCATGGATCGCGAAGTTCAGTTCATCGGCCAATCGAGCGCCTTCCTCGATGCGGTGGAGCGCGCCAGCCGCGCCGCGCCGATGCGCCGCCCGGTGCTGGTGATCGGTGAGCGCGGGACCGGCAAGGAACTGATCGCCGAACGCCTCCACCGCCTTTCGACGCGGTGGCAGGAACCGCTGGTGACGATGAACTGCGCGGCGCTGCCCGAGACCTTGATCGAGGCGGAGCTGTTCGGACACGAGGCGGGCGCCTTTACCGGCGCGACGCGGGCGCGGGCGGGCAGGTTTGAAGAGGCGCATGGCGGCACGCTGTTCCTCGACGAGCTGGGCACGCTTTCAATGGGCGCGCAGGAGCGGTTGCTGCGCGCGGTGGAATATGGCGAAGTGGCGCGGATCGGGGCTAACAAGCCGATCATGGTCGATGTGCGGATCGTGGCGGCGACCAACGAGAACCTGCCGAGAATGGCCGACGAAGGGCGCTTCCGGCCCGACTTGCTCGACCGGCTCAGCTTCGAGGTGATCACGCTCCCCCCGCTGCGCGTGCGCGAGGGGGACATTGCGGTGCTGGCCGACTACTATGCGCGGCGCATGGCGGCAGAGCTGGGCTGGCCAAGCTGGCCGGGCTTTGCCGCGCACGTGGCGAAGCAGATGGAAGACTATGCCTGGCCGGGCAATGTGCGCGAGCTGCGCAATGTGGTGGAGCGCGCAGTCTATCGCTGGGACGACCCTTCGCGCGCGATAGGGCATATCCAGTTCGATCCGTTCGAAAGCCCGTGGCGGCCAGCGGGGGTGGCGGCGGCACCGGTGAAGGCGGCGGGGAGCGCGCCGGCGGAGGCCCCTGCGCCTGTGGTTCAGCACGATCTGGACGGCGTGAGCGACTTGCGCGGCGCGGTCGATGCGCACGAGCGGGCGATCCTGGAGCACCATCTGGGCCGCAATCGGTATAACCAGCGGCAGACGGCGAAGGCGCTGGGGCTGACCTATGATCAGCTGCGGCACTGCCTGAAGAAGCACGGGCTGCTGGAGCGGGGTGAGGGTTAGATCTTCTCAGGGATCGCGGCGATGTGAGGCGGCGAAGGGAAGAGATTTTCGCGCGGAGGCGCAAAGGCGCGGAGAAAGGAAAAATGGTTCGCGCAGAGCGCGCAGAGATCGCTGAGATGTTCATCTTGCGGCGAAGCCGCGCTAACATTTCGTGAGGTCGTCTCTCAGAAGAGAGCCTGCGGCGCACTCAACATCTTTGCGAACTCTGCGATCTCTGCGCGAAAATCATTTTCTCCGCGCCTCTGCGATCTCTGCGCGAGACCCCTTCCTTTTGCGCCTCCGAGAGAATCCATCTAACGGCTGAATGATGCCCCTCACCCGCCTCACCTTGCGCGATTTTCGCAACCATGCCGCGACGCGGCTGGAGGAGACGGCGCGCTTCAACGTGCTGATCGGGGAGAACGGCGCGGGGAAAACCAATGTGCTGGAGGCGATCTCGCTACTCTCGCCAGGGCGCGGCCTGCGGCGTGCGAATCCGGCGGAAATGGCGGCGCGCGGCGGGGATGGCAGCTTTGCCGTGGCGGCGGAACTAGGCGGCGGCGACGTGGCGCTGGCGACCGCGACCACGCCCGCAGCACCGGGGCGGCGGACGGTGCGCATCAACGGCGCGGAAGGGCCCGCGGCGCGGCTGGGCGAATGGCTTTCGATCACCTGGCTGACGCCTGCGATGGACCGCCTGTTTGCCGAAGGCGCGGGCGCGCGGCGGCGGTTTCTCGACAGGCTGGTGCTGGCGGTGGAACCGGGGCATGCGCGGGTCGCCAGCCGCTACGAGACGGCGCTGCGCGAGCGGAACCGGCTGCTGGAAGGACCGGGGGAGCCTGATCCGCTGTGGCTCGACGGGATCGAGGTCGGCCTCGCCGAAGCGGGCGCGGAACTGGCGCGGGCGCGGGCGGGACTGATCGATGGACTGGCGGGCGCGCTGGCGGATCTGCCCGAGGCGCCGTTTGCGCGGCCGGCGCTGGCCTATGTCGCGGGCGGGCCGGTTGAGGCGGAGGCCTTGCGCGCGGCTTTGCGCGAAGGGCGGCGGCGCGACCGCGCGGCGGGGCGGACTTTGACCGGGCCGCACCGCGATGATCTGGGCGTAACGCTGGCGGCCAAGGCCGCACCAGCGGCGGACTGTTCGACCGGCGAACAGAAGGCCATGCTGATTTCGATCGTGCTCGCCCATGCAGCGCTGACGGCAGGCGCTCGGCCGCAAGTGCTGCTGCTGGATGAAATCGCGGCGCACCTCGATCCGGTGCGGCGCGCGGCCCTTTACGAGCGGCTGGCCGAGGCGGGCGCGCAAGTGTGGATGACGGGGACGGAGCTAGCGCCGTTCGAGGGTCTGGGCGCGAACGCCGCGGTGTGGCGCGTGGCGGATGGGGCGGTTGTGCGGGAGTAGGTAGGGTTGCGCTTGCCCCCTCCCGCTTGCGGAAAAAATAGGGACTGTCCCTATTTTATTTTTATTAAACAGTTATTTATGTGGGTATGAATGATTTCGTAAAATGGGGACTGTCCCTATTTTTTGGGGGCAAGGTTGCCTGTACGAGTGGTGAAGCAATCCGAATTGAGCGAACCCTAGCGCTCCGTTGCGGCCTTGAGCGCCTTCGCCACATCGTCTTTGGTCGCCGCGACGATCCGGTTCACGCCTTCCGCCGTGGGGTGGATGTGGTCATCGAGCAGAAGCTTGTCGTTGCCGATCACCGCCTGCAGGAAGAACGGGACGAGCGGAGCCTTGTGCTTGGCAGCGAGCGCAGGGAAAATGGGGTTGAAGGCGCTGACGTAGTCCTTCCCCATGTTGGGCGCGGCGAGCATGCCGGTGAGCATCGCGGGGATGTCGCGCTTGTCGAGTTCCGTCAGGATCGCATCGAGATTGGCGCGCGTTTCGGTGGGCGGCAGGCCGCGCAGCATATCGTTGCCGCCGAGGCCGACGAGGACGAGCGCGGGCTTGCGCCTCTGGTTGTCGAGCGTGAAGGCGAGCCGTTCGCGCGCGGCGGCGGTGGTATCGCCCGAGACGCCGGCATTGACGACGCGGGCCTTGATGCCGCCAGCGTTCAGCGCGGCTTCGAGGCGGGGCGGATAGCCCTCACCCGGTGCGAGACGGTAGCCGGCGTAGAGGCTGTCTCCGAAGGCGAGGATGACGGGCGCATCGGCGGGAATGGCGGGCGCGGCGGCGGCGGCCTTTGTCTGGAGGGCTTCGGGCGGCGGCGCTGGCTGCGAGCAGGCGGCCATCGCGAGGGCAAGCAGCGGGATCAGGCGGCGCATCGGGAGTCCTCAAGGGCTAGGTTGCGAGGTGCAACCCATTCGTGGCAATAGCGGGAAGTGACAAGCACCGCCACCGGCTCGCCCTCCCCTGCCCCCCTGATCTCAGCCCCCGTCATCGACGCGCGTGATCTGGCGCTGAGCCTTGGACAAGGCGAGGCGCGGGTTAATGTGCTGCGCGGGGTGAGCCTTGCGGTCATGCCGGGGGAGACAGTCGCGCTGCTGGGGCCTTCGGGTTCGGGCAAGAGTTCTCTGCTGGCGGTGCTGGCGGGGCTGGAGCGCGCAGGAAGCGGCACGCTGACGGTCGCTGGTCAGGACTTCATGGGCCTTTCCGAGGATGCGCTGGCGGCGGCGCGGCGCGGACGGATCGGCGTGGTGCTGCAGGCGTTTCACCTGCTGCCGACGATGACCGCGCTGGAAAACGTGGCAACGCCGATGGAGCTGGCAGGCGTGCGCGATGCGGCACCTGCTGCAAGAGCGGCGCTGGAGGCGGTGGGCCTCGCGCACCGCATGGGGCACTATCCGGCGCAGCTTTCGGGCGGCGAGCAACAGCGCGTGGCGATTGCCCGCGCGCTGGCTCCGCGCCCGGCGCTGGTCTTTGCCGACGAGCCGACGGGCAACCTTGACCATGCCAATGGCGAGGCGGTGGCGGATCTGCTGTTTGCGCAAGTGGCGGACGTGGGCGCGACCTTGCTGATGGTGACGCATGACGAGGCACTGGCGCAGCGCTGCGGGCGGATCGTACGGCTGGAGGATGGACGGATCGTTTCGGACAGCGCGTTGTGAGCCGCTGGAGTCTTGCCTGGCGGCTGGCGCGGCGGGGGCTGGACTGGCGGTTTCGCGGGCTGCGGCTGCTGATCGTGTGCCTTGTGCTGGGGACGGCGGCGCTTTCTGCCATTGGAACGCTGACGGGCGGGATCGGGCGTGAGCTGGCGGCGCGTGGGCAGTCCATGCTGGGCGGCGATCTGGAGCTGACCTTGGCCGGGCGCGAGGCCGCACCTGCGGAGCTGGAAGCGATGCGCGGGCTGGGCACGGTTTCGCAGGGCGTGCGGCTGCAGGCGATGGCGCGGCGGGCCGAAAGCGCGGACGATGCGGTGCCGGTGGAATTGAAGGCGGTCGATGCGCGGTGGCCGCTGTATGGCGCGTTCACCGTGGAGGGCGGACGCCGCGCCGGTGCGCCGCAGGGGATGACCGCGTGGATCGATCCCGGCGTGGGCGACCGGCTGGGGGTCAAGGCGGGAGACCGACTGAAGATCGGTCAGGCCGAACTCATCATCGGCGGCGTAATCGCGGGCGAGCCGGACCGCCTCTCCGAAGGCTTTGCGCTGGGGCCGACAGTGATCGTGAGCGAGGAAGCGCTCGCTGCCTCGGGGCTGGTGCAAGTCGGCTCGATGGCGCGGTGGAAGTACCGGCTGCGGTTGCCGCAAAAGGCCGATCCGGCGGCGCTTTCCGATGCCTTCAAGGCGCGGTTTGCGAGCAGCGGGTTTCAGGTCCGCACGCGCGACAAGGCTTCGCCGGGGCTGGACAGGTTTGTCGAGCGCATGGGGCAGTTTCTGGTGCTGGTGGCGCTGGCGGCGCTGGGGATTGCGGGAATCGGGATTGCGGGGGGCGTCTCCTCGTACCTCGAGGCGCGGCGGGCAAGCATTGCGACGCTGAAGATCCTTGGCGCGGATGCGGGCGATATTGTGCGGATCTACCTGCTGCAGATCGCGGCGGCGGCACTGGCGGCGATTGCGCTGGGGCTGCTGCTGGGCGTGGGCATCACCCCGCTGCTGGCGCGGGCGCTGGAGGGGTTGCTGCCGATCCCGCCGGGGTTCACCGCGGATGCGGGGGCGCTGGCGGTGGCGGGAGCCTATGGCCTGCTGATCGCACTGACCTTTGCCGCGCCGCCGCTGCTGGACGCGCGGCGGGTGCCGGCGATGGCCTTGCTGAGGGCGCGGGTGGCGCCGCTGGGGCGCGGCTGGCGAGTGCCGTTGTGGGTGCTGCCGGTGGGTGTGGGGCTGAGCGGGATTGCAGCGCTGGCGGTGCTGACTTCGCCGCAACCGTGGCTGGCAGCAGGGTTCCTCGGCGGGGCGGCGGCGGTTTTTGCGCTTCTCGCGCTGATCGGGCGGGGCCTTTCGTGGGTGGCGGCGCGGCTGCCCCGGCCCAAGCGGCCCTTGCTGCGCATGGCGCTGGGCAATCTGCACCGGCCGGGGGCGCAGACTTCCGCCTTGGTGGTGGCGCTGGGCTTTGCGCTGGCGGCCTTCGTGATGCTGGCGGCAGTGCAGACGAGCATCGATGCCAATATCGCCAAGCGCGTGCCGCAGCGGGCGCCGGATTACTTCGTGCTCGACGTGCCGCGCGGTGCTGGCGCGGAAACGTTCAAGGCGCTGGTGCGGCGCGAGGCGCCGGGCGCGGCGGTGCGGATGTTGCCTTCGATGCGCGGCGCGGTGCTGGCCTATGGGCCGGAAGGCGCGATGACCGAGGTGACGGCGCTCAAGGCGATCCCCGAGGATTCGTGGCTGCTACGCGGCGACCGGGGGTTGACCTATGCCGAGGATATCCCGCAAGGCAACGTGCTGAGCGCCGGGCGCTGGTGGCCGAAGGACTACAAGGGCGAACCGCTGGTTTCGGTCGACGAGGATCAGGCAAAAGCCATTGGCCTCAAGGTGGGCGACAGGCTGCGCATCAGCCTGCTCGGCACCGAGCGCGAGGCGCGGGTGGCTTCGCTGCGGCGGATCGACTGGTCCTCGTTCGGGTTCAACTATGCGCTGGTGTTCAGCCCCAATGCGCTGGAAGACGCGCCGCATACCTTTGCCGCGACGATCACGCTAGGAGGTCACGGGGGGGCGGCACCGGAGAAGCGGCAGGCCGTGCGGCGCGCGATCCTTTCGGGGCTGGTCAAGGCGCTGCCGGAAAGTTCGGTGATCGAGGTGGGGCCGGTGCTGGGGCAGGCGCGTACGCTGCTGGGGCAAGTCGGCACCGCGATCTTTGCCGCGGCGAGCGTGGCGGTGCTGGCCGGGCTGGCCGTGCTGGCCGGCGCCATCGCGGTGGCGCGGGCGGCGCGACAGTATGACAGCGTGATCCTGCGCGTGCTGGGCGCGAGCCGGGGGCAACTCCTCGCGCTGCTGGCGGCGGAATATGCGCTGCTGAGCGCCGTGCTGGCGCTGGTGGCGCTGGTGCTGGGCGGCGGGACCGCGTGGCTGGTGATCGTGGAACTGTTCGAGTTCGACTGGGCGCCGGACTGGGGCCGCGTGCTGGGCGTTTTGGCTGGAGGCGTGGCGCTGGTGATGGTGCTGGCGGTGGCGGGATCGCTATCGGTGCTGCGGACCCGGCCGGCGGAAGCGCTGCGGGCGCTTTGATTGGTTTCGCGCAGAGATCGCAGAGACCGCAGAGAAGAGTGCTAGCGCGGCTTCGTTCGGGCTGCAGGCCCTTGTTGATCCAACGGAAGTGATCAAAAGCAGCTTAGCCGTGGCCGGAATGCCTCTGCGATCTCTGCGATCTCTGCGCGAAACCACTCTTCAGCGGAACACATCCACGCTGCCAGGGTCCTTGGGATCGGGGCCGTACTGGTTGGAGCCGCGCGTGCCTTCGAGGCACATCAGGACGAACAGCGCAAAACCGCCGAAGAAGGGGAGGAACATGAGCAGCAGCAGCCAGCCGGTGCGGTCCTGATCGTGCAGGCGGCGCACCGAAACGGCGAGCGCGGGGATGAAGCTCACCAGCGCGAACAGGCTGCCGATCACCCCACCCCCGCCCGTCAGGCGGCTGCCATAGCTGAAGCCGGTGCCAAGGTCCGTAGAGGTGCGGACGACCTCGTTGGTGCCGAACAGCGCGTTGAGCACCGCGAAGACCAGCACCCAGAACAGCACGAACATCCAGTATTCGCGGCGGCGCGAGCGGCCGGTGAATTCGGCGTAGCGGCGGTAGGGCAGCAACATCCAGTTCATCGCGCAGGGGCCTTTCGTGATACCGTTATGGCAGGTAGAGCCATCAATCGGCGTTTGAGGCAAGGGTTGCTGCGCATTGCACGCTGGCCACCCTTGCCGCATCGCACAATTACGGGTAAGCGCGCGCCGATGACCCGGCCTCAACGCTGGGCACGGCGTGCTGCCTGCGGCCTGCGCTGATCCCGTGATTCTATCGAAAGCGTCTTCATGTCCAATACCCTGCGCAATATCGCGATCATCGCGCACGTCGACCACGGCAAGACCACGCTGGTGGACCAGCTGTTCCGCCAGTCCGGCACGTTCCGCGACAACCAGCGCGTGGAAGAGCGCGCGATGGATTCGAACGACCTCGAAAAGGAGCGCGGGATCACCATTCTCGCCAAGTGCACCTCGGTCGAGTGGAACGGCACGCACATCAACATCGTCGATACGCCCGGCCACGCCGACTTCGGCGGCGAGGTGGAGCGCATCCTGAGCATGGTGGACGGCGTGATCCTGCTGGTGGACAGCAGCGAAGGCGCGATGCCGCAGACCAAGTTCGTGACCGGCAAGGCGCTGGCGCTGGGCCTGAAACCCATCGTCGTCGTCAACAAGATCGACCGCCCCGATGGCCGTCCGCAGGAAGTGCTCGACGAAGTGTTCGACCTGTTCGTCAGCCTCGATGCCAATGACGAGCAGCTGGAATTCCCGGTGCTCTATGCCTCGGGCCGCAATGGCTATGCCAGCGAAGACCAGGAAGCGCGCGAGGGCACGCTGAACCCGCTGTTCCAGAAGATCGTCGATCACGTGCCGCCGCCGGCTGCGGACGTTGACGGGCAGTTCAAGTTCCTCGTGACCTTGCTCGACCGTGACAACTTCCTTGGCCGCATCCTGACCGGCAAGGTCCAGTCGGGCACGATCAAGGTCAACTCGCCGATCCACGCGCTGGACCGCGACGGCAAGATCGTCGAGACGGGCCGCGCCTCGAAGATCATGGCGTTCCGGGGCCTTGAGCGCGTGCCGGTGGACGAAGCCAAGGCGGGCGACATCATCTCCATCGCGGGCCTGACCGTGGCGACAGTGGCCAACACCATCGCCGATCCAACCGTGACCGAGCCGCTTTATGCGCAGCCGATCGATCCGCCGACGCTTTCGATGCGCTTTGCGGTGAACGATTCGCCGATGGCGGGGCGCGAGGGCACCAAGGTGACCAGCCGCATGATCCGCGACCGGCTGGAGCGCGAAGCCGAATCGAACGTGGCGATCAAGGTGACCGAGAGCGCCGACAAGGACAGCTTCGAAGTGGCCGGCCGCGGCGAACTGCAGCTGGGCGTGCTGATCGAGACGATGCGCCGCGAGGGCTTCGAGCTCGGCATCAGCCGCCCGCGCGTGCTCTATGGCGAAGACGAGGACGGCGGCCGGACCGAGCCTTATGAAACCGTCGTGATCGACGTTGACGACGAGTTCGCCGGCACGGTCGTGGAAAAGATGGCGACCCGCAAGGGCGAGATGACCGACATGCGCCCCTCGGGCGGCGGCAAGACGCGCATCACTTTCTCGGCACCCTCGCGCGGCCTGATCGGCTATCACGGCGAGTTCCTTTCGGACACGCGCGGCACCGGCATCATGAACCGCCTGTTCGAGAAGTATGGCCCCTACAAGGGCCGGATCGAAGGCCGCAAGAACGGCGTGCTGATCTCCAACGGCGCGGGCGAGGCGGTGGCCTATGCACTCGGGCCGCTGGAAGAGCGCGGCATCCTGTTCGTGGGCGTGGGCACGCCGCTCTATGAAGGCATGATCATCGGCGAAAACGCCAAGCCCGACGATCTCGAAGTCAATCCGATGAAGTCGAAGCAGCTGACGAACTTCCGTTCGACCGGCAAGGACGATGCGATCCGCCTGACCCCGCCGAAGATCATGACGCTGGAACAGGCCATCGCCTATATCGACGACGACGAAATGGTCGAAGTGACGCCGAAGTCGATCCGCCTGCGCAAGGCGCTGCTCGATCCGCACGAGCGCAAGAAGGCCGGGCGGAAGAAGGAAGCGGCGTAAGCGCTGCGAGCTTCGGATGAGACACGAGGGGCGGCCTTTGCAGGCCGCCCTTTTCGTTTGGGGCCAGCGGGCATGGACCTTACCGCCCGGCAATGACATAGCCTGCGCCGAAACAACCGGAGCAGAATGATGCCGATTTCCCTTTACGATGCCGTCGTGCCTTCCAACCTCCAGATTCTGGGTGCAGTGGACAAGCTGCTGGACAAGGCCGAGGCGTTCTGCGCCGAGCATGGGCGCGGCGAAAGCGATCTGATCGATGCGCGGCTGGCACCCGACATGCTGCCGCTGGGCTATCAGGTGAAGAGCTGCGCAGCGCATTCGGTGGGGGCCGTCGCCGGGGTCAAGGCCGGCCTGTTTGAACCCGATCTGACGCCGTGGCCGACGGACTTCGCGGGCCTCCATGCGGCCATTCAGGGCGCCATCGCCGAGCTTTCCGCGCTGGACCCGGCGGAGTTCGAAGCGCTGGGCGAGAGCGACACGCTGTTTGCGTTTGGCGAGATGAAGCTGCCCTTCACTGGCGCGAACTTCCTGCTCTCGTTCGCGCAGCCCAACTTCTATTTCCACGCCACGACCGCCTATGCGATCCTGCGCGCACAGGGCGTGAAGGTGGGCAAGGGCGATTTCATGGGCATGCCGCGCATCAAGCGGTGAGCGCGGGCCTGGGTCCAGACAGGAGGGCGGCCTTTGCGGGCCGCCCTTTTTGCGTTTGGGGGGGTGGTCAGCCGCCCGGCCTTTCAAAAAATGCGCCCTGCCCGGAATAAAACCCTGCGCTGATCCGTTGATCGTCGTGGTAAGTCTTATGTGGGATTCGCGCAGCATTGGCTGGGCGGGAGCAGCATCGGGAGCAGGGTCATGTCCATTCATGCGGGGCTTCGTGTCATTTCCCTTGGGGCGCTGCTGGCGCTCGTGCCGGTGGGACCGGTGCTGGCAGCGGGCGGCGGTGGCGGCGGGGGCGGCGGCATGTCGGCACCAAGCCAGTCTGCGCCGCAATATGATCCGGCAGCGGAATACCAGAAGGGCATTGCGGCCTATCAGGCGCAGAACTTCAAGGATGCGGTAACGGCTTTCCGGCATGTGACCGATGTGGTGGCGACGCATGCGCCCGCGCAGTATCTGCTTGGTTCGAGCTATCTGCAGATGGGTGAATTCAAGAAGGCGAAGCGGCCGCTGGAACAGGCGGTGCGCCATGATGCCACGATGATCGATGCGCACCGCGATCTTGGCGTCGTGCTGGCGAAGCTGGGCGATACCGCCAAGGCGGGCGAGCAGCGCGACATGCTCACCGCGCGCAAGACGCAGTGCGCGGGGACCTGCCCGGATGCGGCCAGCCTCGATGCGGCAATTGCGGCTGTGGATGCCGCGATGGCAGGATCTCCGCAGGCCTATGCGCCGCAGCGCGCCATCGCGCCGCTCGCTTCGATCGACGCTGTCTATGTTTCGGCGGTGAGCAAGATCAACGAGCACCGCTATGGCGAGGCCATTGCCGAGCTGGAAAGTTCGCTGTGGGCGGCGGGCCCCCATCCCGACATCCTGACCTACCTCGGTTTCGCCAACCGCAAGCTGCACCGCTATGACGCGGCGCGTGGCTGGTATGAGATGGCGCTGGCGGTGGCGCCGACCCATCGCGGCGCGCTGGAATACTACGGCGAGCTCAAGCTGGAGCTGGGGGATGTGGCCGGAGCGCGGCAACACCTTGCGCGGCTGGATGGCCTGTGCGGTTTCGGGTGCCAGCAGGCCGACGAACTGCGCCGGTGGCTGCGGGAGTCTGGCAAATCCGCCTCCTGACGGCCAGCGCCGCGCTGGCGCTGATCGTGGCAACGAGCGCGTGGGGCGCCGGCGCGCCTGCGCTGAGCGCGCTGATCTGGATTGCGCCCGGGCATGAGGCGGCGGCGCTGACCCGCCAGCCGGCGATGTGTTCGCGGGCGGCAGCGGGCGATGCGCAGGTCATGATCGGCGAAGCTCTGTTTAACGCCCCGATGCTGCTGGGTGGGCAGGCCGCGCGCGCGGACATGAGCTGCGCCAGCTGCCACAGCAACGGGCGGCGCAATCCGCACTTTCAGCTGGACGGTGTTTCGGCAGGGCCCGGGACGGCGGATGTCAGCTCCAGCTTCTTCAGCCCGGCGCGGGCCAATGGACGGTTCGATCCCAAACCGATCCCTGATCTGGCATTCCCGGTGAACGTATCGCGGGATCCTGCTTCCGGCGCGCTCGAGCGGTTCCTGCGAGGACTTATCGTCGAGGAGTTTTCCGGGCGCGAGCCTTCGCCTGCGGCGCTTTCTGCGCTCGCGGCCTATGTCCGCGCGATCGGCGATTGCGGTGCGGAGCAGGAACAGCCGCGCCGTCTTGCCGATCAAATTGCGCTCGTGCGTCTCTCGGTCATGGCGGCGGAGCACCTTGCTGCTGCGGGCGATCCGGAAACGGCGGCGATTGCCGTGGCCGGGGCACGCCACCAGCTGGGACTGATCAACGAGCGCTATGCCGGACAAGGCCTTGCACGGGAGCGGGACCGGCTGCTGGCCGCATCACGCGCCTTGCAACCAGCCGCAGGGTCGCGCGCGCCGGAGCTGGCCGAGCTGCGGCGGTGGCTCACCGGGTTCGAGCGCAATCTGATGCCGATGCTGGCACGGTCCGAAGTGCGCTCGCTCTACGACGACGCGCGCGCCGGACTGTGGGTCAGCCGGAACCGCCCGGAATAAGGCAACCCCAGGCCTCGTTCGCGCGGCGCGCTGCCAGCCCATTCTGAATATCGCGAATCGTCATGACGGATTCGCTCGGTTTCTTTCAGGTGGCAACGGTCCGCCATGGCCCTGCGAAAATCCGGCGTTTCTGCTTGCCGGGTATGCTGGACCTGAGGAATGTCTTTACCCATCTGTTTCCAAGAGTTTTTTTAGCGTCCGAGCGAAGCAGACCGGGTGGCGGTTGATAAAGGCGTTCAGCAAAAGCGCCTTTAATCTGAACAAATCCTGCAAGCGCTATCCCGCCTCCGTTCAGGCAGCGAGGCCTAGACAGATCTTCGACGGCGACGAATCGCGGCGGGATGTTCCAGTCAGCCTTTCCTTCGCCTCAGGAGACGGACCATGTTGAGGTTTGCAAAGAAGGGGACGCTTGCCATCGCCCTTGCCGCCACGGCGCTCGCCAGTGCCACGCCGGCCATGGCCGATCCTTATGGCGGCTATCGCCACCACCGCGGCGGCGACGGCACCGGGGCGGCGATCGCGGGCGGGATCATCGGGCTGGCGCTGGGCGCGATCATCGTTTCGGCGGCAAACAGCAACCGCAACCGCGATCACTACGACCGCCGCTACGACAACCGCTACCGCGGCCAGGTTCAGTACCAGAACCAGTATCGGGGCCAGCCGAGCTGGCAGGGCGCCTACAACGGCGATCCCTATGACCAGCGCTATCAGGGCGGGCAGCCGGGCTACAGCCGCGATGGCTATCCGCAGGGCAACGACGGGTACTACGACCGGCGCGGCTATCGCGATCCGGACACTGATCAGGACGAATACCGGGGCAACTGATCGCAATATCGGGGCGGCGCGCCGCATCGGGCGCGCCGCTTCAGAAACGGTTCAGGGCGGGGGCGCTCCCTTTCACGGATGAGCGCAGGCCCGGGACCGGCCCCGCGCAGGAGAAGAGCCATGAAGCTTTGGAAACCAGGACTTGTCGCTGCCGCGCTTGCCGCCGGCAGCATGGTGATGGCGGTGCCGGCAGAGGCACACGGCCGGCGCGGCGATGATACCGCCGTGGCGATCGGCGCGGGCGTGCTCGGCCTTGCCGTGGGCGCAGCGATCGCATCGAACAACAATTCGGACGTCTATGTCCGCTACGACAATCGGCCGCGCTATTATGGCGGGTATTACCCCGCCTATCCGGTCTATCGCGCCTATCCGGCCTACCGCGCCTATCCGGGCTGGCGGGGCTATGATCCGCGCTACGAACAGTGGCGGCGCTGGCGCGAACACGAACGCTGGGAAGAACACGAACGCTGGGAGCATCGCGGAGGCTGGCGCGGCTGGTAAACTCGGGTCTGGTCGCACCCCTACGCTTTCACGATAACCCTGCTCGCACCGGTCACTTGCGCAGCGCATGCGCCCGCAGATGACCGGTGCGCCTTTCTTATGTGGGCAAAAGACACTATGGGCGCGCGGATGGACCGCACCGCCGAGACCGCCGCCGAGACCGCCATTGTAGAACCAGTGCAGGACGCATCACCCGTGGACGCCCCGCTGAAGGGGCTGCGCGTGGCGCTGCTGAGCGGCAACTACAACTATGTGCGCGACGGGGCGAACCAGGCGCTGAACCGGCTGGTGGGTTATCTCCAGCGGCAGGGTGCGCAAGTCCATGTCTATGCGCCCAAGGTGCGCAAGCCCGCATTTCCTTCGATGGGCAAGCTGGTGGGGCTGCCTTCATTCCCGGTGCCGGGGCGCGCGGAATACCGCATCCCGTTTTCGCTGGGCCGCAAGGCACGCGCCGATCTCAAGGCGTTTCAGCCCAATGTCGTCCACGTCTCATCGCCGGACCCTGCCGCACACCGCGCCGTCAGCTGGGCGCGGGGGCGCGGATTGCCGGTGCTGGCGAGCGTACACACCCGCTTCGACACTTATCCGCGCTATTACAACATGGCCTGGCTGGAGCCGATCCTGACCGCGCTGCTACGCCGGTTCTATCGCCGCTGCGATGCGCTGGTCGCCCCATCGGAATCGATGGCGCAAGTGCTGCGCGAGGAGCGGATGAACTATGACATCTCGCTGTGGTCACGCGGGGTGGATCGGACGATCTTCAATCCCGGGCGGCGCGATCCGGAATGGCGGCGCAGCCTGGGCATTGCCGACGACGAGGTGGTGATCGGCTTCCTCGGCCGGCTGGTGATGGAAAAGGGGCTCGACGTGTTTTCGGACACGATCGACGAACTCGCCCGCCGCAGCGCAAAGGATGGCACGCGCCACCGGGTGATGGTGGTGGGCGAAGGCCCGGCGCGCGCGTGGTTCGAGGCGCGGCTGCCGGGCGCTGTCTTCACCGGGTTTCAGGGCGGCAAGGATCTGGGCCGCGCAGTGGCGGCGATGGACGTGCTGTTCAACCCATCGGTAACCGAGACGTTCGGCAACGTGACGCTGGAAGCGATGGCCTGCGGCGTGCCGGTGGTGGCAGCGGCAGCCACCGGGAGCCAGAGCCTCGTTTCCGATCGCGTTTCGGGCCGCCTCATCGCGCCAGGTGCGCTGCACCAGTTTGCCGAGGCCCTGCGCGCCTATGTCGAGGATGGCGCACTGCGTGCAGCGCATGGCGCTGCGGGCGAAAAGCGCAGCCTCGATTTCAGCTGGGATGCGATCAACCAGGCCGTGGCGGACACGTACCTCAGGCTGATCCGGCAGAAGGACGCGCTGAAGCAGCGCTGAGCGTTCCGCTAAGCCACCCGTTCAGAACACGAAATCGGCCGCAGTGAGGTTTGCCTTGAGCACGCCTTCGAGCACGACGCCGATGCCGGGTGCGAGCGAGATGATGGTGTCGCTGCCCTGCTGCCGGGAAGCGGCCATGACCTCGGCAAAGGTATCGTAGCGGCTGTCCCACGCAATGAGCAGCCGGTCCTCGGTGCCGCCGGCGGTGAAATCGCGAATGCGGTCCCAGCCGCTGTCCGGCCCGAGCACGAAGGCATCATCGCCGGTGCCGCCAAGGAGCACATCGTTGCCGGCGCGCCCGTCGATATAGTCGCCGCCCTCGCCGCCCGTGATCGTGTTGACCCCGGCATTACCATAGAGCGCATCGCTCGCGCGGCCGCCGCGCAGGTTCTCGAAGCCGGTGAAGCTGTCGCCCTGCCCATCGTCACCAAAGCCCTGACCGGAATTGAGATCGACCGAGACCCATGTGGTCGACGTCTCATAGCTCAAGGTATCGATGTCGCCGCCGCCGCTCATCGTGTCGGCTCCCGCGCCGCCGATGACGGTATCGCGGCCCGCACCGCCGGTCAGCGTATCGGCGCCGGCACCGCCCATCAGGGTATTGCCGGTCGCGCCGGCCTTGAGCGTATCGCCCAGAGCAGACCCCTCGACACCCTCGAAGCCCGAGAAGGTATCGCCGGTGGCATCGCCGCCGCTGGCGGTGCCAGCACCGAGATCAACCGTGACGGCAGCGGCGGAGCCAGTGTAATCGAGCCTGTCGATGCCTGCGCCGCCGATCAGCGTATCGGCCCCGGCACCGCCGCGGATCACGTCATTGCCGTTGCCGCCGTCGATCCGATCGACGCCGCCACCGCCGACGAGAATGTTGCCCTCGGTATTGCCGGTCAGCGTATCGTTCTGATCGCTGCCGATGATGTTGCGGATGCCGGTCAGCACGTCACCGGTGGCATCGCCGCCGCTGGCGGTCTGCGCGGCGAGACTGACGGTAACGCCGCTGGTGGAACCGGCATAGCTGGCGCCGTCGTCGCCATCGCCGACCAGCGTATCACCGCCAAGGCCGCCGACGAACCAATCGGCACCGCCGCCACCTGCAATGCTGTCGTCTCCCGCCCCGCCGAAGATGTAGTTGCTGGCGGCATTGCCGGTGAGGCTATCGGCAAAGCGGCTGCCGATGATGTTCTCGATGCTGAAGAAGGTATCGCCCGCCGCCTCGCCCGATCCGGGGAGGCCGCCGAGGTTGACGGTGACAGCGCCGCTTGCCGAGGCATAGCTCGCGTAATCGGTGCCGTTGCCGCCGACCAGCTGGTCTGCGCCCAAGCCGCCCTCGAGCGTATCGTTGCCATCGCCGCCGACCAGCCGGTCCGCGCCGCCAAGGCCGAAGAGCTGGTCCATCCCACCCGCGCCGGAAATGACATTGCCGAGCCCGTTGCCGATGCCTGTGAAGACCGGCAGCGCGACCAGATTGGTGAGGTTTTCAACTTCGGCGCCAAGCGAATAGGTGGAGCGGCCATCGATGCGGGCCTCGTCCACGCCGCCGCCCGCTGCCTCGACGATACGGTCGCCGGCGCTGTCGATGACATAGGCATCATCGCCCGTACCGCCGGTCATGAGGTCGTCGCCGCTCCCCCCATCGAGCCGGTCGCTGCCCTGGCCGCCCTCGAGCTTGTCATTCCCGTCATAGCCATAGAGCACATCGTCACCGCCGAGGCCGGAGAGCGTATTGGCCTCGTTGTTGCCGTAGAGGGCGTTGGCCTCGCCGTTGCCCGTCCCGTTCAGCGGGCCGTTGCCCCAGAGGATCAGGTCCTCGATATTGGGGGCAAGAATGGTGCTGATGGTCGAGAAGACGAGATCATGGCCGCCGCCAATGTCTTCGACGATCCTGTCGCCGGTATCGTCGACGTAGTAGGTATCGTCGCCGGTGCCGCCGGTCATCCGATCGGCGCCGCTGCCGCCGTCGAGCTTGTCGTTGCCTGCGCCGGCGACGAGCGTATCGGCCCCGCCGCCTGCGTCGAGCAGATCGTTGCCGCCCGCCCCGGTCAGCGCATCATTGCCCGCGCCGCCGAGCAAGATGGCATCGCCATCGGTGACGGCCGCCGTGAGGGTGACGCTGTTCTGCGCGAGCGCGGCGTTGAGGATGCGGAAGCGGCCGGACGCTTCCTCGCCGCTGAAACCGTTGACGGCGTAGAAATCGAGGCTGCCATCGGCAATCGTATCGCCCGCAAAGCTGAGGCTGATGGAGCCGAAGCCGCTGTCCCATCCGTAGCCGCCGTAGCCATAGTAGCCGTCCGAGCCGGAGTAGGAGAAATTCCACGTGGTTTCGTAGAACTGCTCGAAAGTCTCCGGATCGTTATAGCCGGGGATGTAGTAATCGACGCTCACATCGAAGGCGCCTGACGCGCGATCGACGAAGACGTTGAAGGTGGTGGTCCCTACCATCGTCAGCTCTCCCCAGCCCAATAGGGCTTAATACCTAGAAGAGTGCCATGGATGGGCGCGCGACGCGAATATCCGATACGGATGCAATCGTGATTTGCGGCAAGGGGAGCCGGGGCAGCGATGTAGCGATCAGGTGAGCACGCCTTTGGCTGCCATGCTGCGCGCGTAGATCAGGAAAAAGACGAGCGCACTCCAGATCGTGAGCACGAGTCCCGCCGGTGCGGCCTCCGGCGGGTGGAACCAGAATGCCTGCGTGAGCTGGCTGACAGCAAGGCCGAGGAGCGAAAGCGCGAAGGCCGGAGCGGCCTGGCGCGAGCGGGCAATGAGCAGCAGCGAGCCCAGCAGCGAGCCCCAGACGCCGAGCGCCCAGAATGCAGTGAGCCATGCGGGAAGCTTGGCCATATAGGCGGCGCTTTCGGCGTTCATGCCCATGCTGGCGAAGTAGCTTTCGGGCGAGAGCTTCGACATCAGGTAATCGTAGCAGCCGAACAGATTCCACAGCAGGCTGAGCACCGCGATGATCCAGAACGATACGGGGGTTTTCGGTCTTGGGTTCAGGGGCATGGATGATCTCCCTCTCCGGCGGGGAGCTTACGCCGGAGAGGGAGCGCTGGCAATCAGCCATCCAGATCGGACCATGCCCACGTCAGCTCTTCGCGGAAGGCGAAGCGATCGATGTGACGCTCGACCGCGCCCTTGAGGCCGTCCCGCTGGCCCGGCTCGCTGGCGGCGATGTGGCATTCGAGTGCATCGGGCTGCGCGGTGAAGGTGACCACCGCATCCCCCGCCCACGCTGCGCCGCGCGCGTCACGCGGGAAGGTGACGGTGCCCTGCTGCGCATCGAAGGTGACGGCGAGGTTGTGTTCCCAGTGTTTGCAGACCTGCTGGAGGTATTTGCTGGCATGCTGGGTGGCGACGATGGCCTGTGCGCTGCTCATTGCGCGGCGCCCAGGCGTTCGATCTTGCGCGCCGCTTCGTCCAGGATATCGGCGATCTGGTGCGCGGTAGCCTCATCCAGCCCGCCGCCGGCCTTGTGGCGCAAAGCGAGCATGAGATTGGCGACGGCGCGGCGCAAAGGCGGGCTGCCGCTGCGGCCTTCCGCCTCGGACCGGGCCTTGCCGAAATCGCCGAGGCGCTGGACGACGGCCTTGGCTTCCTCCATCCGGGGCGCGAGTTCGGAGCGGCCGGCCTCGGTCATGGTGAAGGCCTTGCGGGCGCCCTCCCCCGGAACTTCGGTGATCATGCCTTCATCAACCAGCAGTTGGAGCGTGGGGTAGACCACGCCGGGGCTGGGCGCATAGGCGCCGGCGGCCAATTCCTCGATGGCCTTGATGAGTTCGTAGCCGTGGCGGTCTTGTTCATCGAGCAGGAGGAGCAGGAGCAGGCGCAATTCGCCGGGGCCGAACATGCGTCCACCCCGCCCGCCGTGGCGGCCGCGACCGCGAAAGCCTGGGCCTTCATCGTCCCAGTCTTCGCCGCCGAATCCGCCGCCCCAACCGCCGCCGCGATGACCCCATCCTCCGCCGAAGCCGCGCGCCATCATTTTCATGGCGAAGTGATGCCCGAGGCCGTGTTTGTGGCCATGGTCATGGCCGTGTCTGTGAAATCGCATTGCATATCCTTGATGCTTCATGATGGCTCTAAGATATATCTTTAAACGCTCTTGGCAAGAGGGTGAGCGAGAGTTTTTGCTGGTCGGGCGGCGGAAGGAAGCCAAACCCCGGATCAAGTCCGGGGTGACGAAGGAAGAAATGAGCTATGTTTCAGATACATAATCCCGTCACCCCGGGCTTGACCCGGGGTTCGGCTATTCTTCCTGCGCTGGGCGCGCCGCGCAACGTGCGGGGTGACGGGCAAGGCCTGCGTTGGTATCGCCGGAGTCGGATGTCCGACCTCTTCGCCCCCTCCCCTGCCGAAACGCCGCGCGATGCTGCCGGCCACGATGCGCCGCTGGCCGAGCGGTTGCGTCCGGCGAACCTTGGCGAAGTCGTCGGACAGGATCACCTGACCGGGCCGGATGGCGCGATTGGCCGGATGGTGGCGGCGGGGAAGCTTTCCTCGATCATCCTGTGGGGCCCGCCGGGCACCGGCAAGACGACCATCGCGCGGCTGCTCGCCGATGCGGTGGGCTTGCGCTATGTGGCGATCAGCGCGGTGTTTTCTGGCGTGGCGGACCTCAAGAAGGCCTTTGGCGAGGCCGAGGCCATGGCGCAGATCGGGCGCAAGACGCTGCTGTTCGTGGACGAGATCCACCGCTTCAACCGCGCGCAGCAGGACGGGTTTCTGCCCTATGTCGAGAAGGGCACCGTCACGCTGGTGGGCGCGACGACCGAGAACCCGAGCTTTGCGCTGAACGCGGCGCTGCTGAGCCGGGCGCAAGTGCTGATCCTGCACCGGCTGGATGCCGACGCGCTGGGATCGCTGCTGGCGCGGGCGGAGGAGCTGACGGGGCTCAGGCTCCCCCTCACCCCGCCTGCGCGCGAGGCGCTGATCGCTTCGGCGGATGGCGACGGGCGGTTCCTGCTGGGGCAGGCCGAGACGCTGTTTGACGTGTCCTTGCCCGCGCCGCTGGGGCCGGAGGAACTGGCGAAGTTCCTGATGCGGCGCGTGGCGGTCTACGACAAGGACCGCGACGGGCATTACAACCTGATTTCGGCGCTCCACAAGGCGCTGCGCGGATCGGACCCGCAAGCCGCGCTCTACTACATGGCGCGGATGCTGACGGCGGGCGAGGAGCCGCTCTACGTGCTGCGGCGGCTGGTGCGCTTTGCGAGCGAGGATATCGGACTGGCGGACCCGCAGGCGCTGGTGCAGTGCCTCGCGGCGAAGGATGCGTACCAGTTTCTGGGCTCGCCGGAAGGAGAGCTGGCCATCGTGCAAGCCTGCCTCTACCTGGCGACAGCGCCCAAATCGAACGCGGCTTATGCGGCGCAGAAGGCGGCCTTCAAGAGCGCGCGGGAGACAGGTTCGCTCAGCCCGCCCCCGCATATCCTGAATGCGCCGACCAAGCTGATGAAGGACATCGGCTATGGCGAAGGCTATTCCTATGACCACGAGGCCGAGGATGGCTTTTCCGGCGCGGACTACTGGCCGGAAGAGATGCGGCCACAGCAGTTCTACAAGCCGGTGGAGCGCGGGTTCGAGCGCGAGATCGTGAAGCGGCTGGATTGGTGGGACAAGAAGCGGCGCGAGCGGCGGGGGGAATGAAGCCGCAGCGTTTCAAACATTTCGCAGCGATTGACTGGTCCGGCGCGGCGGGGGAGCGGCACCGGGGGATTGCGGTGGCGATCTGCGGGGCGGGCGGCGCGGCGCCGAAGCTGGTGCGGCCGGGGCATCGCTGGTCGCGGAGCGAGGTGCTCGAGTGGCTCCGGGATGACTTGCCGGCGGATGCCTTGGTGGGGATGGATCTGGGCATTTCCCTCGCCTTCGTGGATCGCGGCGCGTTCTTTCCCGGTTGGGCGGAGAGCCCGGCGGACGCGAAGGGCTTGTGGGCGCTGATCGATGCGATTTGCGGCCATGAGCCGCACTTATCGGTGGGGGCGTTTGTCGATCATCCCGAGGCTTCGGCGCACTTCCGGCGGCATGGCGGACGCGAGGGGGCGGCGTTCGGAGGCGGGCGCGGGCGGCTCAGGGCTTCCGAGCTGGCGCAGCAGGCCATGGGGTGCTCGCCCTATTCGAACTTCAACCTCGTCGGCGCGGCGCAAGTGGGCAAATCGAGCCTTTCGGGGATGCGGGTGCTGCACCGGCTCGGCGGGCGGCATGCGGTCTGGCCGATCGATCCGCTGCCCGCGGCGGGCTCGGTGATCTGCGAAATCTACACGACGATTGCGGCCATGGCGGCGGGGCGCAGCGCGAGCCGGTCGAAGGTCAGGGATGGCGCGGAGCTCGACGAAGCGCTCGCCCGGCTGGGGAGCGCGCCGGTGGGCATCGTGGGCGCGGTGGATGATCACACGAGCGATGCGCTGATGGCGGCGGCATGGCTGCGCAAGGTGGCGCACGATCCGGCGCTGTGGTCGCCCTCTGGGCTGACGGATGCAATTGCCCGCACCGAGGGCTGGACCTTTGGCGCCACCTGACGCTAAGGACGGCGCCAGGGCCGGCTTAGCTCAGTTGGTAGAGCACCTGATTTGTAATCAGGGGGCCACGGGTTCGAATCCTGTAGCCGGCACCATCACCCGATTTGCTTTCATTGATCGTCACCCCCTGCACGCGGGGGTCCAGGGCGTTTGTGCGCGGCCATCGCGTGGGCCGCTCTGGATTCCCGCCTTCGCGGGAATGACGAGGGTTTTGGCATGACGGTGGAGGCGTTGAAGCCGACCGAGGTGTGATCAGAACAGCGTCGTCAGGCCGTAGAACAGCGCGCCCACGGCGGCGGAGGCGGGGATCGTGATGATCCATGCCACGACCACGCTCTGCGCCACGCCCCAGCGCACGGCAGACGCGCGGCGGGCGGTGCCCGCGCCGATGATCGCGCCGGTGACGGTGTGGGTGGTCGAGACGGGGACGCCCAATGCCGAGGCGCCGAACAGCACGATCGAACCCGCAAACGAGGCGCTGAAGCCCTGATGCTGCGAAAGCTTGGTGATGCGCCCGCCCATCGTCTCGATGATCTTCCACCCGCCTGTCAGCGTGCCGAGCCCGATCGCGATATAGCAGCTGATCGCAACCCAGTGCGGCACTTCGAACGGGCCAGTGAGGCGACCGGTGGAATAGAGCAGGACCGTGATGATCCCCATCGTCTTCTGCGCATCATTCAAGCCGTGGCTGAGCGAATAGGCGGCGGACGAGACGAGGTGCAGATAGCGGAAGCGCGTTTCCGCCGTGCGCGCGGAGGAGCGGCGAAACAGCCAGCTGGTGATGAGCATGACCACCATCGCCAGCAGCATGCCGATCGTGGGCGAAAGCACGATGGCGATCAGCGTCTTGTTCAGTCCGCTCCACTGGATGCCCGAGAGGCCCGCATGGGCAAGCCCCGAGCCGATCAGACCGCCGACCAGCGCGTGGCTGCTGGAAGAGGGAATGCCCTTGAGCCAGGTGAGGATGTTCCACACCGAGGCCCCGATCAGCGCGCCGAAGACGACTGCGGGGGTGACGAGGTCCTTGTCGATCAGGCCCTTGCCGATAGTCGCGGCCACGGCCTGGAGGCTGGGGAAGGTGATCGTCAGGAAATAGGCGCCAGCATTGAACACGGCCGCGAAAACGACCGCCTGCACCGGCGTGAGCAGCCGGGTGGCGACCACCGTGGCGATCGAATTGGCGGCATCGTGCAGGCCGTTCAGGTAATCGAACGCGAGCGCGATCGCGATCAGCCCGACGAGCAGCGGGAAAGCAAGCTCGTGCATGGCTTACGAATGGTCGATCACGATGCCGTCGATCTCGTTCGCGGCATCTTCAAAGGCATCGACGATGCGTTCGAGGTGCTTGTAGACCTCGCGCTCGACCACGAAGCGCAGCGTATCGGTGGCGCCATGATCGCGCAGCGCACGGCGCAGGCCCGCTGCGTGGATCTCGTCCGCATGCGCTTCCATGCGCACAAGCCGTTCGGTCAGTTCATGAAGTCGCGCTCCGTTGCGCCCGACATCGCGCAGCAGCGGCACGGCCTCTGCCATGACGCGGGCGGCATCGACGATGATCGCGGCCATATCGCGCATTTCGGGGGCGAACGTTTTCACCTCATAGATGCTGATCGCGTTGGCGGCGGCCTGCATCTCGTCCACCGTATCGTCCATCGCGCCGATCAGGCTGGTGATCGCGCCGCGGTCGAACGGGGTGAGGAAGGTCTTGCGCACCGTTTGCAGCACGGTGCGAGTGATCTCGTCAGCGTCGTTCTCGCGCTCGTTGATCTCGCGGATGTGATCGGCGCTGGATGAGCCTTCTTCGAGCAGCCGCGCCATCGCATCGGAAGCGGCGAGGACTGTGGTGGCGTGAGCCTCGAACATATCGAAGAAGTTGCCCGATTGGGGCAAGAGACGCTGAAACCAGGCGAACATCGATCCGATCCGTGTGTGGTGCGCCACGGCCCCTAGCACACTCGTGCGCTGTGTCGCTGCCCTGAATTCGGATGCGGCGAAAGATTGGATGAGATCGCGCAGATCGGGCTCGTCCACCGCGTCTGCCGCTTCGGCCAGCGTGAACCAGCGGCGCTCGCGCTGGTGCTGTTCCTTCCACGCGGGCATTTCGCGCGTGACAGCAAGCGGGAAGACATCGACATCGACCATCAGCGAGGCGCCGTTGCCGCGCTTCTTGCGGTAGCGGTAGCTGCCGAGCGGGGTGGGGCAAGCCGCCCCGGCAACGCCCGCTTCCTCTTCCGCTTCGCGCGCTGCGGCGAGGTGGGGCAGCATCGACGCGCTGAGATTGCCCTTGGGAATGACCCAGCGCTTCGTCTCGCGCGAGGTGACCAGCATTACGCGCACCCCCGCATCGGCGGCGACGTCTTCGAAGCGATAGGGCAAGGCGGCGATCTGTCTGATGGTCAGGCTCCCGGAATCCGGCAGTCTCTAGACCATCGGTTGCAATCGAATGCCAGTTTCGTGACAGGATTTTGACAAGATATCGTCAGAAATCCGGTGCAATCTTCAGACGATCCCCGCCCCAAGCCCCACGACCTTGCGTTCCTGTGCCTTGCGGCTGCGGTATTGGCTGAGGCGGAAGGCCTCCAGCACATCGATCGCGCCGCCCGCCTCCAGGCGCGCCATGGCGAGGATGGGGGCGACATCGGTGTTGTAGGCGCGGCGCAGCGCCTGAAAGGCCATCATCGTATCGTTGGCTTCCTGCGCGGCATGGAGCGCGGCGCGGTCCACCAGTGCGGCTTTGGCGTAGCACTGGGTGATCGTCTCGGCGGACGAGAGCATCGATTCAATGGGATCGGTGACGTTGTGCGACTGGTCTATCATGTAGCTGGGGTTGAAGCCCCCTTCCCGTTCATTGGCGCGCGGATTGGCTTCGGCCTCGGCCAGTTCGTTGAACACGAGGAACAGCTGATGCGGGTTGATCGCGCCTGAATCGAGATCGTCGTCGCCGTATTTGCTATCGTTGAAGTGGAAGCCGCCGAGCTTCCCGAAGCGGTGGAGGCGTGCGACGATCTGTTCGATATTCACGTTCGGCGCGTGGTGGCCGAGATCGACGAGGCACTTGGCCTTGGGGCCGAGCTCCTGCGCGGCGAGGATCGAGGAGCCCCAGTCGGAAATGACGGTGGAGTAGAACGCGGGCTCGAACATCTTGTGTTCGAGCAGCATGCGCCAGTCGTCCGGCAGCGCGGCGTAGATCTGCGCGGCGGCTTCGAGATAGCGGTCTAGGCTGCGGCCGAGATCCTGCTGGCCGGGGAAATTGGTGCCATCGCCGACCCAGACGGTGAGATCGGTGGAGCCGAGCTGGCGGCCGATTTCGATGCATTCGATGTTGTGCTCGACGGCTTGGCTGCGCGTCGCGGCATCCTGCGCGGCGAGTGAGCCGTTGGCATAAGTGTGGGGCTGGCCGGGCTGGTCCTGGAAGGTGTTGGAATTGACCGCATCGAAGCCGAGGCCAAGCGCGGCGGCCTCTTCGCGCAGCGCCTTGTAATCGCTCACCTTGTCCCACGGGAAATGGGGCGAGACGCGCGGGGTGCTGCGGCCGAGCTGCTGGATGACGGCGCAGTCTTCCAGCTTTTCGTGAATGTTCGTCGGCTCGCCAGGGATCGGAAACTTGGCAAAGCGCGTGCCGCCGCGCCCCGCGCCCCATGAGGGGACGGCGACGGAGAAGGCCGCGACCTTGGCCTTGATGGCATCGATTTCGATCCCGGTGCGGGCGAGTTTGCGACCCAAGGCGGCGTAGTCGTCTTCCAGTGCCTCGCGGTGGACGTGGTTGCGGTCTGCGATGAGGTCGGACGAGATGGGCAGCTCAATCATCGTATTCCTTTCTGCCGCTCCCTACAGGTGCGGGACAATCACTCTCTCATCGTCCGTCACCCTGAACTTGTTTCAGGGTCCATCGTGCCGGATACGCGGCGCTATCTGGAAGACGGCAAACCGCGAGGCTTGGTTCTCGAACTCGGCACTCCGTTCAGGCGGAGAGATGGACCCTGAAACAAGTTCAGGGTGACAAGGGTGTTTGTGGATCTGATGTTTATCGACATCACCGCGTGAACGCCTGCACGTTGCCTGCGTCAACATTGATCATGTTGCCGGTGGACTTGGCGGAAAGATCGGAAGCGAGCCACGCGGCGGCTTCGGCGATGTCTTCGGGGAGCACATCGCGCTTCAGCATCGAGCGGTTGCGGTAGTGGGCTTCGAGCTCCTCGCCCGCATCGACCTTGTTGGCGGCGGCGCGTTCGCGGCGCCAGTCGCCGTCCCAGATGCGACTGCCGCGGATCACGGCGTCAGGGTTCACGATATTGACGCGGATGCCATCGGGCGCGCCTTCCAGCGCAAGGCAGCGCGCGAGGTGGTTGGCGGCGGCCTTGGCCGAGGCATAGGCGGAGGCCCCGGCGGCGGCGGCTACGGCGTTCTTCGAGCCGATGAAGACGACCGACGAGCCGCCCTGATCCTTCATGCGCTTGAGCAGCGGCCATGCCGCGCGGGCGGTGAGGAAGTAGCCCTGCGCGAGGACATCGTGGTTGCGGTGCCAGAGGCTTAGGGTCGTTTCCTCGATGGTGGCGGAGGAGGCGATTCCGGCATTGGCGACGAGCATGTCGAGCCCGCCGAATTCGCGCGCGCAAGTGGCGAAGGCGGCGGTGACGGCGGCTTCGTCGGTAACGTCGAAGGTGGCGGTGCGGATCACATCCTTGCCGAACTGCTGCGCGAGGCCTGCGCGGGTGGCCTCCAGCGCATCGCCGTCGCGGTCGGCCAGCAGCACGCAGGCGCCTTCCTTAAGGAGGCGCAACGCGGTGGCGGCGCCGATGCCCCCTGCCCCGCCGGTGACGAGCGCGATGCGGCCGACCATGGGCTTTGGCGCGGGCATGCGCTGGAGCTTGGCTTCCTCGAGCAGCCAGTACTCGATGTCGAAGGCTTCCTGTTCGTCGAGCGCGATGTAGTCGCCGATGGCTTCCGCGCCGCGCATGACGTTGATGGCGTTGCCATAGAATTCTCCGGCAAGGCGCGCGGTGGTCTTGTCGGATGCGAAGGTGATCCGGCCAAGGCCCGGCACCAGCACGACGACCGGGTTGGGATCGCGCATGGCAGGGGAGTTCGGCCGTTTGCAGCGTTCGTAATAGGCGGCGTAGAGCGCGCGGTAGTCCGCCAGTTGCTGCGCGAGGTAGGTGTCATCCGTCAGGCGGGCGGGATCGAGCGTGAGGGGGGCGATCTTGGTGCGCAGGAAGTGATCGGGGCAAGAGGTACCGAGCGCGGCGAGGCGCTGGAAATCGGCGTTGCCGGTGAATTCGAGCGCTTCGGCATCATCCGAGAAGTGGCCGAGCTTGCGGCGAGTGCCCGTCATCAGCCCGCGCAGGCGGGGCATGAGATCGGCGGCAATGGCGTGGCGGTCCGGATGCGGGGCGACGATCTGGCCGCCGAACGCGGGCTTTCCGGCCATCGCCTTGTTGAGATAGCGGGCGGCATCGGCGATCAGGCTGATGGTGTGTTCGTAGGCGGCCTTGGCGCTGTCCGCCCAGCAGATCACGCCGTGGCCGGCCAGCATGACGCCCTGTACGTGCGGATTGGCGCGGACATAATCGCGCAGCATCACGCCAAGGGTGTAGCCGGGGCGTTTCCACGGCAGCCAGCCGATCCTGCCGCCCCAGATCGCCTGCGTTGCCGCCTCACCGCCCGAGCTGGCGGCGAGCGCGATGATCGCATCGGGGTGGACGTGATCGACGTGGGCGAAGGGCAGCAGCGAATGCAGCGGCGTATCGATGCTGGCGGCGCGGGCATTGAGGTTGAAGGTGCAGTGGGGGAGAAAGCCGACCATTGTGTCGTCGTCGTCCGGGCCGGAATAGTGCGCTTCGAGGGCGAGGAGCTTGTCCTGATAGAGCGTGGAGAAGCCGTCCAGTTTCATCGAGCCGATATCGCCGCCCGAGCCTTTGACCCAGAGGACAGGGACTTCGGCACCGGTAAGAGGATCGGTGCCGGTGAGCTTGGCGGACGTGTTGCCGCCGCCGAAGTTGGTGACGGTAAGGTCGCTGCCAAGGAGGTTGGAGCGATAGAGGAGCAATTCCTCAGGCCGCAGCGTGGCGGCGTGGGCGTCGTCCCAGCGGCTGACGGGCACGGCGAAGGGGATCGCGGGAGCTGAGCTTGAAGGCATTGGGGGGGTATGGGCGTTCATCACAGGCATCCGGCAGCGGCAGCGAGGCTGCCTTCGAAGCGGTTGCTAACATTTCTACTGGAAACGATCAATATTGATTGATAATGATCGTTTCAGATAAGGGGAGACGGGCGCTGAACGAGGGCGCTTTCATCGTGATCGATATGGGCAAAAGCCTGAGCAAGGTCTCGCTGTGGGACCGCGCCGGGCGTCGGCTCGACGCGCGTGCGCGGCCCAATGCGGTGGCGGGCGCCGTGCTCGATGTGGCGGGGATTTCTCGCTGGCTGGTCGAGGCGCTGGGGGCGTGGGCGGCACATCCGGTTGAAGCGATTGTACCGGTAGGCCACGGCGCCGGGGTCGCGGCGCTTCGGGATGGCGCGCTGGCCTTTGCGCCGCTTGACTATGAAGCGGCGATTCCGACAGACGCGATGGCGCGCTACCGGGCTGCGCGGGATCCGTTCGGCGTGACGGGCTCCCCTGCCCTGCCCCACGGATTGAACCTTGGCGCGCTACTGTGGTCGCTTGAGGAACAGGGCGCGCTGGCGGGGACGACCCTGCTGCCCTGGGCGCAATACTGGGCTTGGTTTCTGAGCGGAGTGGCGGTGAGCGAGGTGAGCTCGCTTGGGTGCCATACCGATCTGTGGGAGCCGGCGGCGGGCGGGTTTTCGCCTTTGGCCAAGCGCATGGGCTGGGCCGCGCAGTTTGCGCCGCTGGCCCATGCGGGCGATGTGGTGGGCATGCTGAAGCCGGAGATTGCGGCGGCAACGGGGCTCTCCCCGCAAGTGCGCGTGCTGGCCGGGGTCCACGATTCCAACGCGGCGCTGCACGGGGCGCGCGGGTTTGCCGAGATTGCGGACCACGAGGCGACGGTGCTTTCAACCGGCACGTGGTTTGTCGCGATGCGGCGGGCGCAGCGGAGCGCACCGGTTCTGCCGGAGGGGCGCGATTGTCTGGTGAACGTGGACGTCGAGGGGCGCGCGGCGCCTTCGGCGCGATTTATGGGCGGGCGGGAGATCGAGATCGCGGCAGACGGTGCGGCGGTCGATGCGCTGGCGGAGCAGGCCGAGCTGATCGCGGCAGTGCCGGAACTGCTGGCGAATGGCGCGATGCTGCTGCCGACTCTGGCGCCGGGCTGCGGGCCGTTCCCGGATCACGCGGCGCGGTGGATTGGCGAGCCGGATGACCGGCGCGCGGCGGCGTGTCTTTATGCCGCGCTGGTGGCGGATGCTTCGCTCGACCTGATCGGCGCGCGCGAGACACTGCTGGTGGAGGGTCGCTTTGCCGGAGCGCAGGTCTTCGTGCGAGCGCTGGCGGCGCTGCGGCCGGACATGCGCGTGATGGTCGCGGATGGGCCGGGCGATGCGGCGTTCGGCGCGCTGCGGCTGGCCAATCCGGGGCTGGTGCCATCCGCCGAGTTGCGGCAGGTGGAGCCGCTGGCCGGCGATCTCTCTGCCTTTCGCGCGCGCTGGCGGATGGAGACTGCGCCGTGATCATCGCCAATATCGCCGATTTCCGCGAAGCCGCACGGCGGCGGCTGCCGCACTTCCTGTTCGAGTATCTCGATGGCGGTTCCTATGCCGAGGAAACGCTGCGGCGGAACGTGAGCGATCTGGCGGGGATTGCGCTGCGGCAGCGGGTGCTCGCCGATGTGGCGGATATCGATCTTTCGGCGGAGCTGTTCGGCCGAAGCCAAGCGATGCCGGTGGCGCTCGCGCCGATCGGGCTGGCGGGGATGAACGCGCGGCGGGGCGAAGTTCAGGCCGTGCGCGCGGCGGAGAAAGCCGGGGTGCCGTTCACGCTCTCGACCGTCTCGGTCTGCCCCTTGGGGGAAGTGGCAGGAGCGGCGAGCAAACCCTTCTGGTTCCAGCTCTACATGATCCGCGACCGGGGGCATATGCGCGCGCTCTTGGCGGAGGCGCGGGAGGCGCAGGTGAGCGCGCTGATGTTCACCGTGGACATGCCGGTGCCGGGCAGCCGCTACCGCGATGTGCGCTCGGGCCTTGCGGGGGCTTCGGGACTGATGGGCGATCTGCGGCGCGCTGCGCAGGCGGCGATGCGGCCCGGTTGGGCGTGGGACGTGGGGCTCTGGGGCCGTCCGCATCACCTTGGCAATATTGCGCCCGTGCTGAAGGGGCGGACCGGCCTTGAGGATTTCTTCGCGTGGATGCGCGCGAACTTCGATCCCTCGATCCATTGGCGCGACCTCGATTTTATCCGCAGTGAGTGGTCTGGACCGCTGATCATCAAGGGAATCCTCGATCCCGAGGATGCGCGGCAGGCCGCCGAAGTGGGCGCCGATGGCATTGTGGTTTCCAACCACGGCGGGCGGCAACTCGACGGCGTGCTTTCGAGCGCGCGCGCCTTGCCGCCGATTGCCGATGCGGTGGGCAACCGGCTGACTGTGCTGGCCGATGGCGGCGTGCGGTCAGGCCTCGATGTGGTGCGGATGCTGGCGCTGGGCGCGAAGGGCGTGCTGCTGGGGCGGGCATGGGCCTTTGCGCTGGCGGCGGGCGGCGAGGCCGGGGTTTCGAAGATGCTGCGCCTGATCGATGCGGAAATGCGCGTCGCCATGGCGCTGACGGGCGTAACGCGGGTGAGCCAGATCGGCCGGGACAACTTGGTGAGGGGATAGCGTTTGAGCGAGGCAGCGCACGGGAAAACCGCATGGCGTGACACGATTCTGGCGGGGCTCGCCAACTATATTGATGCGGGCTCGATCGTGGCGGGATCGGTGGCGCTGGCGCTGTGGCAGGAGCATTATCACCTTTCGCCGGGGTTCCTCGGGCTGCTGGGCGCGTTCGGGCCGAATGCGATTGGTGCGGGCGTGGGCGCGCTGGTGGGCGGGATCCTGTGCGACCGGCTGGGGCGCAAGACGATCTACCAGTGGGACATGCTGATCTACGCCGCGGGCATGGCGCTGCTCGTCTTTGCCGTGGCGCCGTGGATGATCGTGGCGGGGTTCCTGATCGTGGGGCTGGCGGTGGGCGCGGATATTCCGGCCTCGTGGTCGCTGATTGCCGAGGGTGCGCCCGATGGCGCACGGGCGCGGCATTCGGGTATGGCGCAAGTGCTGTGGTACCTGGGGCCGGTCGTGGTGCTGCTGATGAGCCTCGCGCTGACAGGGCTTGGCGAGCTTGGCGCGCGGATCGTTTTTGCGCATCTGCTGGTCATTGCGATTGCGCTGGCGTTCCTGCGTTCGCGCATGGCGGAATCGGTGCGGTGGAAGGAAGCGCAGGCATCGGGCGAGCAGCGGCCGCCGATATCCTCGCTGTTCAAGGGCAAGCACCTCGGCTCGATCCTTGGCCTTGTCGGCATGTACGGCTTCTGGAACTTGTGGGCGGGGACCAACGGGTTCTTCTTCCCCTATATCCTGCGCACCGTGGGCGCAGCGACGCAGGCGCAGGCGGTGGGCATTCAGGCGCTGAGCTTTGCCATCGGGATGGCCTCCATCGGGCTCGTGTTCATGCAATTGGCGGACCGGGTGAACCAGCGGACGCTGTTCGCGATCTCGGCGGCGGTGCAGGTGGTGGGCATGGGGCTGCTGGCGGTCTTCCCGCTGACGATCCCGGTGGCGCTGCTCTATGTGTTCCTGCTGCAGTTTGGCGGCGGGTTTGGCGCGCAGAGCTTTTTCCAGCTGTGGAGCGCGGAGATGTTTCCGACCATGCTGCGCTCGACCGCGCAGGGGGTGTGCTTTGCCATCGTGCGGGTGAGCCTTGGCGTGTTCAGCTTCTTCGTTCCGCTGCTGACGGCGACGGGCTTTACCACGCTGGCGGTGATCCTGACGGGGTTCCTCATTGTCTCGGGCGTGATCGGCTTTGTGTGGGCGCCGCGCAATGAGGGCAAAAGCCTTGAACAACTCGAGGCCGAGCGGCATGACGGTTTTTGATTGCATGTAATCAAGGGGGCACGGGTGCACGCGGCGGAACGCGAAAAGGTGATCGTCGAGGCGATGCAGGGCACCGGCTTCGTGACCTATCGCGAACTGGAAGCGACGCTCGATGCCTCGCCCGCGACGATCCGGCGCGATCTGGCGCGGCTGGAGGATGCCGGGGCCATCGTGCGGGTGCACGGCGGGGCGAAGCTGGCCGAAGGGCCGCGCGCGCCGGTGCTGCAACTGGCGGGCACGCCGTTCGACCAATCGATCAACCGCAACATGGCCGCCAAGCGCGCCATCGGCGCGGCGGCGGCAGCGCTGTGCGAGCCGGGCGAAGGCGTGATGATCGACGGCGGCACGACGACCTTGCAGATGTGCCCGCATCTGGCGGGGCTGGGGCTGCAGGTGCTGACCAATTCGCTCCACATCGTGAACGCGCTGCTGCCGCAGGCGGGCACGCGCATTCTGGTGCCATCGGGCACGGTGTTTCGCGAGCAGAACATTATCCTCGCGGCGGCAGGCGAGGAATCGATGCCGCGCTTCCACGCGCCCAAGCTGTTCATGGGCGCGGCTTCGGTGGGGCCGCAGGGGGTAATGCAGCAGGACGTGGTGCTGGTGGCGGCGGAGCGGCGGCTGATCGACCGGGCGGAGCAGGTGATCCTGCTGGTGGATTCGGCGAAGTTCGCGAGCGGTTCGGGCACGATTGTGTGCGGGCTGGATGAAGTGGATGTGCTGGTGACCGACGCGGGGATCGCGCCGGATCATGCGGCGATGGTGAAGGCGGCGGGGGTTGAGCTGGTGGTGGCGGGGTAGACCCGTTTTCCCCCAACCGCTAACCCTGAGCTTGTCGAAGGGTGCTGGCGCGACGGTTGCGTGTGATGCTTCGACAAGCTCAGCATGAGCGGTTCTGGGGTGTGTTGGGCGGCCCTCAATCCGGCGTCAGCACCATTTTCAACGCCCCTGCCTCGCGCGCTTCGAACAACCGATAAGCCTCCGCGCCTTCGCTCAAGGGCATGCGGTGGGTGATCGTGCGTTCGGGTTTCAGGCGGCCGGACTGGACGAGCGGGAACAGCGCGGGCAATTCCTCCGGCACTGAGCAGGTGCCGATGCGGAAGGTGAGGCCGGCGGCGAAGGCGCGTTCCAGCGGGAAGGCAAAGCGGCGCGATTGCTGGACGCCGATGACCGAGACTGTGCCGCGCGGGCGCACCAGCCGCAGCGCGAAATCGACCGTCGCGTCGCTGCCGACGACTTCGACGACGCAATCGAGCTTGCGGCCTTTCGTGTCCACCTTGATGCGTTCGAGCGCTTCGCCCGGGTGGAGCGCGATCGCGCCCGATGCTTCCGCCATCGCGCGGCGTTCGGGGATCGGATCGACGGCGTAGACCACGTGCGCGCCCATCACATAGGCGCTTTCGACCGCCATCAGGCCGATGGGGCCGAGGCCGATGACGGCGACCGACGAGCCGGGCCGTATATCGGCCTGGCGCGCGCCGAACCATGCCGTCGCCAGCGCGTCGGTCATCATCAGCGCCTGATCTTCGCTGACGCCTTCGGGGATGGGGACGGCGTTCATGTCTGCGGCGGGCACGCGCACGGCTTCGGCCTGCGAGCCTTGCAGGCGGGCGGAGAGGCCGTAGCAGGCACTGGCATTGAACTCGCAGGTGTGGACCACGCCCGCGAGGCACGAACGGCAGCGGCCGCAGCCGACCGCAGCGGGGAGCATGACGAGATCGCCGACCTTGTGGCGCTGGACCGCGCTGCCGACTTCGACCACTTCGCCCACCGCCTCGTGGCCGACACAGAAGCCCTTGTCCTCCGAAAAGCCGTGGCCGTGGTAGATGTGCAGATCGGAGCCGCAGATCGAGCAGGCGGTGACGCGCACCACGGCGTCTGCCAGCGATTGGGGCGCGGGATCGTCCATGCTTTCATAGCGGACATCGCGCGCGCCGTAGTAGCGCAGGGCTTTCATGCGCAGAGACCTTTCCGTGCTTTCGCCCCGCCATACCGCAACCAATCCCGCTCATGCTGAGCTTGTCGAAGCATGCTGGCGCAGCGCTTGCGGCAAACACCCTTCGACAAGCTCAGCGTGAGCGGAGTGGGGGCGGCGGGGAAGTGCATTCGACTGTGATTCACAGCGTGAGTCCTCCATCGACGATGAGCGTCTGCCCGGTGACATAGGCGGCGAGCGGCGAGGCGAGGAAGAGGACGGCACCGGCCATGTCTTCCGGCGTGCCGAGGCGGCCTTGCGGGATGCGGGCAATGGAGCCAGCGAGGCGCTGCGGGTTCTGGGTCGTGACTTTGGTGAGCTTGGTATCGACGAGGCCGGGGGCGATGCCGTTCACGCGGATGCCCTCCCCCGCCCAGGCATTGCCAAGCGTGCGGGTGAGGCTGACCGCGCCGGCCTTGGACGCGGCATAGGCCGGATTGCCGACATTGGCGCCGAAGCCCGCGACCGAACTCACCGTGATCAGGCTGCCTCTGGTCTCCGCGAGTTGTGATTTGAACTTGCGCGCGCAGTTCATCAGGCTGTCGAGGTTGATTGCCATGACCTTGTCCCAGCCCGCCTGCTCGAACTCGCCGCGCTTGTAGACGACGGTGCCCTGCGAGAGGACGAGGACATCGAGGCTGGCGAAGGGCAAGGGCGCGGCTTCGATCGCGGCGGGATCGCCGACATCGACGCAGGTGTAGCCGAGACCGGCGAGATCCGAACCCTCGGCGGGATCGTAGTCCTGCGCCCGCGCCCGCGTGCCCCAGACATGGACCGCCGCGCCGCGCTGGCGGAAGGCGTGCGCCACGCCGTTACCGATGCCGCTCGATCCGCCGACGACGAGGACCTTGCGGCCGGTGAAATCGGTATCGCCGTTCATGTACACACTCTCCCCCGGGGCCCTCCGCCCTCTTGCACCTCCTTTTCGGCAGGGAGCGCGGTGTGCGCAAGAGGGCGCGCCGTTCGTTCAGCAAAGTCCCATTGAATATGAACAGAGGCCAACGACACATTCAGCCTCATGCCACGGCGAATCAGGCAGAATCGCTCCATCGACACCAGTGAAGGGGTAGTACGATGAAGACGATGACCAAGGTTCTTGCCACCGCGCTCGCACTCGGCAGCGCTGTGACTCTCGGCGGTTCGGCCAGCGCACAGGACTGGCGCGGCAATGGATATGGCTATGCTCAGCCCGGAGGCGGCGGCTGGCAGGGTTATCCCGGCGGTACCTGCTCAGGCCAGCGCGGCTATGGGCTGGAGCGCGAGTTGCGCTTCAAGACCAGCCGGGGCCTGATCGATTACCGCACAGCGCAGCGCATCCAGCGAGATATCGACCGGCTGCAGTGGAAAGAGCAGCACGAATGCCGGGAAGGCGACTGGCGCGCGGTGGGCAAGATCAACCGCGATTATGACCGGATCGATCACTGGATCGACGAGGCGGCCGGGCGTCGCTGGGGCTGGTGAACCGCCCGCGCCCCACCCGAAACCTTACCCGCGGCCGCGATAGGACGCGACCCCCTGATCGGGCACCCACAGCCCGGCGGGGGGCGCGTCGGATTGCCAAAACACATCGATCGGGATGCCGCCGCGCGGATACCAGTAGCCGCCGATGCGCAGCCAGCGCGGGCTCATTTCGGTGAACAGCCGCTGGCCGATGCCGACGGTGACATCCTCGTGGAAGCCGGCGTGATTGCGGAACGCGCCGAGGAACAGCTTCAGCGACTTCGATTCCACGATCGTCTCGCCCGGCGCGTAGTCGATCACGAGATGCGCGAAATCGGGCTGGCCGGTCACCGGGCAGAGCGAGGTGAATTCGGGCGCGGCAAAGCGGACCAGAAACAGCGCCCCGGCGCGCGGATTGGGCACGTAATCGAGCACGGCCTCCTCGGGCGAGGCGGGCAGGCTGCTGGTCTGGCCAAGGTGGAGGGGGGTGGCGCCGATATCGGTCATGGCTGGTCCTTTCTTGCGCCGCGCCTTTGCACCGGCGGAGACGGCGGAGCAAGCGGGCTGTCTGAAGGGGAAAGGGGTTTCTCGCAGAGGCGCAAAGGTGCGGGAAGAGCGCAAAGAGGCTGCGCGGCCAGTCGGCGGCAGCATTGGGCAGGCGGCGCACGATCTATCTTGCGGCTTCGCCGCTGCACTCCGCTCCTCGGCGGTCTCTGCTTCCTTCCTGTTCTCTGCGAGAAACCCTCCGGCAAGGAATGGCGGATTCGCAACATTTTTGGCGTGACGGCAGCAGGGGGCGGGTCTAGTCTCGTCCCCAAGGACCCGCACAGACGGGCCGCACGCAGGACGGAGCTAAGCACATGGATTCCCTGGTCTCGACCCAGTGGCTCGCCAACGAGCTGGGCGCGAGCGATCTGCGCATCGTTGATGCCAGCGCATTCCTACCCGAGCACGGCCGCGATCCGGTGCTGGAATACGAGGCGTGCCACATCCCCGGCGCGGTGTTCATGAACCTGGCGGAGCTCACCGATCCGGCGCGGCCGGGGCTCAATATGCTGCCCAGCGCCGAGCGCTTTGCCAGCAAGATGCAGAGCCTGGGCCTCGGCGATGGCAGCCGGATCGTGCTCTATGACGATAGCCCGGTGAAGACCGCCACGCGCGCGTGGTTCATGCTGACGATGTTCGGCGCGACCAACGTGGCGCTGCTCGATGGCGGGATCGCCAAGTGGAAGGCAGAAGGCCGCAAATGCGCGCAAGGGCGCGAAACGCTGCGGCACCGGCATTTCACCGTGTGGAGCGATGACCGCACCGTGCGCAGCAAGGAAGACGTGCTGGCGAACCTGAGCAGCGGGCGCGAATTGGTGATCGATGCGCGCGGCCCGGGGCGGTTTACAGGCGAAGTGGCCGAAGTGAAGCCGGGGCTTGCCAGCGGGCACATTCCGGGCGCGCGCAATGTCTATTACGCCAGCCTGTTTCGCCCGGATGGCACGTGGAAGAGCCTGGGCGACATCCGGGATGTGTTCGAGGCGGCCGGCGTGGACCTCACCCGCCGGATCATCACCAGCTGCGGTTCAGGTGTGACCGCCAACGTGCTGATCTTCGCGCTGCACCTCATCGGCAAGGATGATGTGGCACTCTATGACGGCAGCTGGAGCGAATGGGGCGCGGATCCGGAGACGCCGAAAGAGACGGGCGCGGCGCGGTAGGGGCATCTTCGGAAAGGGTCCGTTTCCAACCGTTCTCTGCTTTGCAAGCCGTCTGGCGCGTGGCAGTTTTGTAGGCGGAGTGGAAAGTCGGGCTTTGCCAAGTGCTTTCCCCCAAACTTGAGTGGGAAGTCCGGCCTGGCTGTGAGTGCTTCCCCCGACTGTGTGGGGAGGCCCGGCAATGCTGTGTGCCTCCCCCCGATCCTCTAATCGATTTTGGCCCCCTCTTGGGCCTGGTTCAGGAACCTGCCTCGCACTTCCCTTCCCCGCTCACCCTGAGCGTGTCGAAGGGTGTTGGTGCAGCCGTTGCGCAAGATGCTTCGACAGGCTCAGCATGAGCGGGCTTTGGCGCAGGTCTGGGTTTGGGTTGGACTGCGTGATTCCCTTCGCCGGAAAATGCCCCTAAAGGTGGCGCATGGCGGAACATGACAGCGAAAACCTCGGCACCGGCACGCGGCTTGTGGGCGTCGGCCGGCGGGCCGAATGGACGGGCACGGCGGACCATCCCGGTGCGGTGGTCAATCCGCCGGTCTTCCGGGCGAGCACGCACCTCTATCCCGATATGGCGGCGCTGAGGGCGCATCCGGCCAACGAGGACGGCAAGTTCTACTATGGCCGCCGGGGCGCGCCGACGCAGTGGGCCTTGGCCGAGGCGTTGACGGCGCTGGAGCCCGGAGCCGAGGGCACAGTGCTGTATCCCTCGGGCGTGGCGGCGATCATGGGCGCGCTGCTCACGGTGCTGCGGCCGGGCGATGTGCTGCTGATGATCGACAATGCCTACGAGCCGAGCCGGGCCATGGGGCGCGGCCTCCTCAAGGATTTCGGCGTGGAGACGCGCTGGTTCGATGCCGGCGATCCGGCGGCGTTCGAGGCGGCGATCTGCCCGCGCACCAAGGCGGTGCTGCTGGAATCGCCGGGCAGCCTCACCATCGAAGTCTGCGACGTACCGTCGCTTTCCGCCATCGCCAAGGCGCGCGGGCTGACCGTGGTGCTCGACAACACCTGGGCCTCGCCATTGGGCTTTCCGGCGCTGGAGCGCGGGGCGGACATTGCGATCATGAGCCTGACCAAGCATGTCGGCGGGCACTCCGACGTGATGATGGGCAGCGCGAGCGCGGGGCCGGAATGGCACAGGAAGCTGCGCGTGCGGGCACAGGGACTGGGCAATGTCGTCTCGCCCGATGATGCCGCGCTGATGCTGCGGGGGCTGCGCACCATGGGGCTGCGGCTGGCGCAGGAGACGACCTCGGCACTGGCGATTGCGCAATGGCTGGAAGGGCGGCCGGAGGTGGCCAAAGTGCTCTGCCCGATGCTGCCGGGGTCGCCGGGGCATGACCTGTGGGAGCGCGATTTCACCGGTGGCTGCGGCCTGTTCAGCTTCGTACTCAAGGGCGGAACCTCCGCAGCGCGCGACGCGCTGATCGATGCGCTGGCGCTGTTCGGCATCGGCTTTTCGTGGGGCGGGTTCGAGAGCCTGGCCACCCCGGTCGATCCCGCGCCGATCCGCACCGCAAGCCCCTGGCCGCTGCCCGGGCTGGACGAAGGCGACCGCTTTGGTGTGCGGCTTTCGATTGGCCTTGAAGATACGGCCGACCTGATCGCCGATCTGGAACGCGCGCTGGGCGTTTGGAGTGAGGCGGCATGAGCGAGTGGACCAAGCTGCGCCGCACGGTGACCGAATGGGCTGCCTCGCTCGACGATGTCGGCTTCGATGTCGGCCGCACGCATATCTCGCTGTTCAACGCGGTGTGGATGATCGTCGTCGTCGTGCTCGTGATCGTGTTCGGGCGCGTGGCCGGCCGGATCGGGCGGCGCACGGTCCGCAGCATGAAGGGCCTAGACGGGACGCAGCGCGCGCTCGGCGAGAAGCTGATGACGGTGACGGTGTGGACCATCGCGGTGCTCGTCGGCATAGATGCGGTGGGGATCAATCTCACCACGCTGACGGTATTTTCGGGCGCCTTCGGCCTCGCAGTCGGCTTTGGTTTGCAGAAGACTTTCGGCAACCTGATCGCGGGCGTGATCCTCCTCATGGACCGCTCGATAAAGCCGGGCGACGTGATCGCAGTGACCGACACCAAGGGTAGCACTTTCGGCGTGGTGCACAGCATCGGCGTGCGCGCGGTTTCGGTGACGACGCGCGATAACCGCGAAATCCTGATCCCGAACGAAATCCTGATGACCACGCAAGTGGAGAACTGGTCGTACTCCTCGCGGCTGGTGGGGATCACGATTCCCATCGGGATAGCCTATGAAAGCGACCTGGACCTTGCGGAAAAGCTGCTGCTGGAAGCCGCGCTGACCGTACCGCGCGTGCTGCGCGACCCGGAGCCTTCGATCCTCCTCAACGCCTTCGGCCCGAGCGCAATCGAGCTCCTCATCTACATCTCGATCGACGATCCGGAAAACGGCGTCGGCAACGTGCGCTCGGATGTACTGAAGGCAACGTGGCATGCGCTGAAGGACAGCGGGGTAAGCATTCCGCTGCCGCAATCAGACGTGACGCTGCGGGATTCGGATGGGCTGCGGGTGCTGTCCGAGGCGCTGGGGCGTGGAACCCTGACGTAAGCGGTCTTTCGTCCCCACCCCGTTCGGGGGAGGCTGGGTGGGGGTGCGCTACTCTTGAAGGGCGAGCGCCGCTCCCCCTCCCCCATCCCCTCCCCGCCGGGAAGGGGGGCTGGCCGGTCAGAGAGCGTTAGCCTGCGGGGCCCCTCGCCGGACGGTAGACGCGGTATTCGATGCCAAGCCCCGGCAGGACGCGGCCTTCACCGACGAAGAACGTTGTGTTGACCCAGCTGTAGCGCGGGTCGCCGGTCTCGATCCTTGGATTGGTGCAGAAGTATTGATCGGCGAACTCGGTGCCGGTGCCGTTTTCGATGGCGCCCATGACGGCCGCGTTCATTTCGAGCAGGCCGAAATACTGGACGTAGAGAAAGGCCCCATCCGGGGTTTCGACTTGCGCGCGAACGTCGACCCTCAGGAAGCCGTCGGGCCCGATCAGCGCCCACTCGCCGCCGCCGCGGATGGTGCCGTTCAGGCGCTCGCCGACCACTTCGCCGCCGTCGATCTCGTAGTACATGCGCGTGCCGATGGGGCCAGCACCGATCGGCAACGGCGGCTTCAGACCGGCTCTGAAAGTGAACTCGTGCACCAGTTCCATTCGGCTTCTCCCCTGTTTTATAGCCTGTTGACAGTATCACCTGTTCGGGCAGCGAACACAGGAAAACGTCGGCGTCGGCAGAGGCCGGCCGCGCGCTAAAGCTTACCTAGCCGCCCCCCTAGCTTTCCTCGCTGGCGATTGCGCATCGGAGCGACCATCTGGCCGCCATGGACAGTGCGCCCAACAGAATCGGAACCGTCTACCTCGTAGGCGCAGGCCCGGGTGATCCGGACCTTTTGACGCTGCGTGCGGCGCGTTTGCTGAGCGCGGCGACGCTGGTCGTGCATGATGGCCTGGTCGATCCGGCGATCATGGCAATGGTCCCCGAGGGCGCGCGGCTGGTTTCAGTGGCGAAAAGCCGCGCACGGCACACCATGCAGCAGGACGATATCAACGCGCTGCTGGTGCGTGAGGCGCTGGCGGGGCACGATGTGGTGCGGCTCAAGGGCGGCGATCCGTTTATCTTCGGGCGCGGCGGTGAAGAGGCAGAGGCCTGCCATGCCGCCGGGGTTCCGGTTCAGGTCGTGCCGGGTGTGAGCGCGGCGCTGGGCGCAGCGGCGGCGGCGCAGATTCCGCTGACGCACCGCGAGAACGCCTCGATCGTCAGCTTCGTGGCCGGGCAGTGCAAGGGCCTCGCCGATCAGAACTGGGCCGGCCTGGCGGGCGTGGGCCGCACGCTGGTGATCTACATGGGCGTCGCCACGAGCGATGCGATTGCCGAGAAGCTGATGGCCGACGGCCTTGCGCCCGACATGCCGGTGGCGGTGATCGAGAACGCGGCGCGGCCTTCGATGCGCGTGCTGCGCGGCGCGCTCGCCGGGCTTGGCGCGCTGGTCGCCGAGCAGAAGGTCAAGAGCCCTGCCCTCATCGTGATCGGCGAAGTGACCGCGCGCGAGCGGCATCTGGAACTTGCAAGGATAGCGGAGAACGCTGCGTGAAGATTTTGACGGGGAATGATCTGGCATCCGGCGATGTCGTCTGGTGGGACGGCAAGAGCTGGTCGCGCGATGTGAATGATGCGGTGGACGTAGGCGATGCCGCGGCTGCAATCCTCGCTGCCGAGGAAGCTGCGCAGCGCGTCAACGCGAGCTATGCGATTGCCGCGACCAAGACCGCCGAGGGCGTCCGCCCCGCGCATATCAAGGACCGCATCCGGGCGCTTGGCCCGACCGTGCGGCTCGACCTTTCCCTCCGCCCCGGCGATCCCGACGCCGCGAAGCAGGTGATCTGAACATGTACCAGTATGACGAATACGATCAGGCGATGGTCGATGCCCGCGTGGAAGAATTCCGCGGCCAGGTGGCGCGGCGCATGGCGGGCGAGATCACCGAGGACCAGTTCAAGCCGCTGCGGCTGAAGAACGGGCTCTATTTGCAGCTGCACGCCTACATGCTGCGGGTGGCCATCCCTTATGGCACGCTCAACGGGCGGCAGATGCGCCTGCTCGGCGATATCGCGCAACGGTATGACCGCGGCTATGGCCACTTCACCACGCGGCAGAACATCCAGTACAACTGGATCAAGCTCGAAGACACGCCGCAGATCCTCGCGGATCTCGCGACGGTCGAGATGCATGCGATCCAGACAAGCGGCAACTGCATCCGCAACATCAGCTCGGACCACTTTGCCGGAGCGGCGGCGGACGAGCTGGTCGATCCGCGCCCTTATGCCGAGCTGCTGCGCCAGTGGTCGAGCTTCCATCCGGAGTTCGATTACCTGCCGCGCAAGTTCAAGATTGCGGTGATCGCGAGCGATACCGACCGCGCGGCGATGCGGCTGCATGATATCGGCATCCAGATCGTGACGAACGAAGCGGGCGAGATCGGTGCGCGCTTCCATGTCGGCGGCGGCATGGGGCGCACGCCGATGATCGCCCCGGTGATCCGCGAGTTCGTGCCTGCGCTGCAGATGGTGAGCTACGCCGAGGCCTGCCTGCGCGTCTACAACCGCTATGGCCGGCGCGACAACAAGTACAAGGCGCGGATCAAGATCCTTGTCCACGAGATCGGCGCGGACGAATACCGCCGTCAGGTGGAGGAAGAGTTCGCGCATATCCTCACTCTGGGGCTGGAGCCGCCGCAGGCCGAGTTCGAGCGCATTGCCGCGTTCTTCGCCGATCCCGGCCTCGAGAGCGGGCTGGCAGACGGCTATGACCGCAGCGATCCGGACTTTGCGGTGTGGGCGGACCAGAACACCGCCGCGCACAAGCAGGCGGGCTACAAGGCGGTTGTCATCAGCCTCAAGCCTGCGGGCGGCATTCCGGGCGATGCCACGGCGGACCAGATCCGCCTGATGGCTGACCTTGCCGAAGCCTACAGCCTCGACGAACTGCGCGTGACACACACGCAGAATATCGTGCTGCCGCATGTAAAGCAGAGCGATCTCTACGCGCTGTGGCAGAAGCTCGATGCGGCGGGCCTTGCCACCGCGAACCTCGACCTGATCGGCGATATCATCGCCTGCCCGGGGCTCGACTATTGCAGCCTTGCCAATGCGCGTTCGATCCCGCTGGCGCAGAAGATTTCCGAGCGGTTTGCCTCGCCCGAACGGCAGCGCACGCTGGGCGAACTGAAGCTCAAGATTTCGGGCTGCATCAACGCCTGCGGGCACCACCACGCGGGCCACATCGGCATTCTCGGCGTCGATAAGAAGGGCACCGAGAACTACCAGCTGCTGTTTGGCGGCTCGGAAGCGGCGGATACTTCGCTCGCGCAGATCGTCGGCCCCGGCTTCAGCGAGGACGGGATCGTCGATGCGATCGAAACCGCGACCGAAGTCTACCTGAAGTCGCGCGCCGAGGGCGAGCGCTTCATCGATACCTACCGCCGCATTGGCGCTGCGCCGTTCAAGGAGGCGATCTATGGCTGAGACTTTGCTGCGCCTGCGCGTCGATTCGGCGAGCGGCGCCCCCGTGCTTTCGCTGGCGGACTTTCTGGCGTCCGACAACGCGGCGGCCGTCCGCATCGAGCCGGGCGAGGACGCGCGCGCGCTGCTGCCGCATCTTTCGCGTCTCGCGCTCGTCGAGGTGAGCTTCCCGGCCTATGGCGACGGGCGCGGCTATAGCTCGGCGCGGATCCTGCGCGAGCATGGTTACAAGGGCGAGCTGCGCGCGGTGGGTGATGTCCTGCTCGATCAGCTGAGCCACATGAAGCGCTGCGGGTTCGATGGCTTTGCACCCGCCAAGCCGATCGCGCCCGAAGCCGCGCAGCAGGCCTTCGCGACCTGGCCCGATGTCTATCAGAAGACGGTGGACGGCCGCTCGCCCATTTGGGCCAAGCGCCATGGCCTCTGAACAGACGAGAGCCGTAGACCGGATCGCGACCGCGCCGCGCTTCACCGAAAGTGACGCGATCCGGCTCAACAACCTGTTCCGCGGGACCGACACGCCCGAAATGCTGCGCAGCGTCCTCAAGGACAAGCTGATCGGCGAGGTTGCCGTTGTCTCCAGCTTCGGCGCGGAAAGCGCGGTGCTGTTGCATCTGATCGCTCAGGTGGACCCGTCGATCCCGGTGATCTTCCTCGAAACACACAAGCATTTCCCGGAAACGATCACCTATCGCGACGCGCTGGTGGCCCATCTGGGGCTCACGAACCTCCTGATCGTCGAGCCGGACATCGATCTGGTCGCCAAGAAGGACGAGAACGGTCTGCGCTGGTCGTGGGACCCGGATGGCTGCTGCGATCTCCGCAAGGTGCAGCCGCTGGCCCGCGCGCTCCTGTCGTTCGATGCCTCGATCAGCGGGCGCAAGGGCTTTCAATCGGCCACGCGCAGCGGCCTCCCTCGCTTCGAGATCGACCGCACCGATGCGGAAGGGCGGCTGAAGTTCAATCCGCTCGCCTCGTGGAACTCCGAGGACCTTGAGGCCTACATGGCGCTCCACGATCTGCCGCGCCATCCGCTGGTGGCGCAGGGCTATCCCTCGATCGGCTGCGCCCCCTGCACCAGCAAGGTCGCCGCCGGAGAAGACCCGCGTTCGGGGCGCTGGAAGGGCTGGGACAAGGTGGAGTGCGGCATTCACGTACCCGGTTCGCCGGACAGCACGGCAACCGATGGCGAGCTGCCGCCGGGGTATGATCCGGCGTTCTGAGGGATTTCCCTCACCATTGAGCACCTTGCCGCGCCCTCGCCCCAAGGCCTAGGCGCGTTCCATGTCCTCTGCCCCCCTCACCGTCTGGTACGATGGCGCCTGCCCGCTCTGCACGCGCGAGATCGCGCTGATGCGGCGGCTGGACCGGGCGCGGCGGATCGAATTTGTCGACGTGAGCGAGGACGGGGCCGCCTGTCCGCGTGATCGGACGCTTCTGCTGGCAAGGCTCCATGCGCGCGAGGATGGTGTGCTGCTCGATGGCGCGGCGGCGTTTGCGGCGATGTGGCGGGCGATCCCGCTATTTCGTCCCCTGGGCCTCATGGCGCGCAATCCCGTAGTGCTCTCGGCGCTCGAATGGGCCTATGTGCGTTTTCTGCGGGTGCGGCCCGCACTTCAGAGGATGATGCGTTGAGCGACGACAGGTATCGCAAGGTTCCCACCAGCCGCCTCTCGCGCTTCTCCGCATTCGGCCAGCTGGCTGGCGGCGTCGCGGGCGGGGTGATCGCCGAAGGGGCCAAGCGCCTTGCGCGCGGCGAGCGGCCGGCGATGTCGGACCTGCTGCTCACCCCCGCCAATGCCACGCGCGTGACCGAGCAGCTGTCGCGGCTGCGCGGCGCGGCGATGAAGCTGGGGCAGATGATCTCGCTCGATGCGGGGGACCTCCTGCCGCAGGAGCTGACCGCGATCCTCGCGCGGCTGCGCGATGCGGCGCACTTCATGCCGCCCAAGCAGCTGCAGACGGTGCTCGCCGCGGCCTGGGGGCCGGACTGGCGGCGGCGTTTCGCCCGCTTCGAGGCGACACCGATTGCCGCCGCTTCCATCGGGCAAGTCCACCGCGCGGTGATGCACGACGGGCGCACGGTGGCGGTGAAGGTGCAATATCCGGGGATCGCCGCCAGCATCGATGCCGATATCGACAACGTGGCGACCTTGCTGCGCGTTTCCGGCCTGCTGCCCAAGGCGCTCGATATCACGCCGCTGCTGGCGGAGGCGAAGCGGCAGCTGCACGAGGAAGCAGACTACTTGCGCGAGGCCGAGCAGATGCGCCGCTATGGTGCGATGCTGGCGGGCGAGGCGCAGTTCGTGGTCCCCGCGCCGGTGGATGAACTCACCGGGCCGGGCGTGCTGACGATGGACTTCATCGCCGCCAAGCCCATCGATACGCTGGCCGATGCGCCGCAGGATGTGCGCGACCGGGTGATGGGCGCGATGCTCGATCTGGTGCTGCGCGAGCTGTTCGAATTCGGCTTCATGCAGACCGACCCCAACTTCGCCAACTACCGCTGGCAGCCCGAAACCGGCCGCGTGGTGCTGCTCGATTTCGGCGCGGCGCGGGGTGTGCCGGAGGAAACGCAGGCCGCTTATGCGCGGATGATGCAGGCGGGCCTCGATGGCGATCCGGCGGAACTCAAGCGGCGCATTTGCGAGGTGGGGTTCGCATCCGAAGAGCAGATGGCGCGGCATGGCGCGGCGTTTGAAGGCGTGATCGGGGTGATCCTGGAGCATGTGAACAAGGCCGAGATCTTCGATTTTGCCGACCGCAGCTTCGTGGCCCGCTTACGCGATTTCGGCGAGCCGGTGGCGCAGGACCGCGACACCTGGCACCTGCCGCCGATGGATACGCTGTTCGTGCAGCGCAAGGTGAGCGGCACCGCGCTGCTGGCAGTGCGAATGAAGGCGCGGCTGCCGCTGCAGGGCATGGTCGCGGCGCGGCTGGCCGGGCTGCAGCCGAAGCCTGCGGAGCCGGCCGAAGCGGCTATTTGAGCCAGCCCGCCTCGCGGTACCATGCTGCAGTGGCGTGCAGCCCTTCGCGCGTATCGATACGCGGGCGCCAGAGGCTGCGGGGCGGCTGCGCGCCCTCTCCCACGGTCCAGTCCGGATGGCAGATATAGCGCGCGCGGTCGGGCGTCAGCTTGGCCTTGCTGCCGCGAAACAGGCGGTCGGCACGGGCGGCGAGGCCAACCATGCGCGGCGACAGCGACAGCGGGCGGATCGGCTTTTCGCGCCCGGTCCCGGCATTGGCCGCCGCGCCGATCGCCTGCGCGAGGCGCACATGCGTCCAGCCGCCGGGTTCGCCATCATCGGGCTCGAACACATGGTGCGTGGCCTCCTCGCTGCTGGGGAGCAGCGCGAGCAGCAGCTCGGCAAGATCGGCGACATGGATCACCGAAAGTCGCCCAGGCGGCGGCAGCGGCACGATGCCGCGGCGCGCGAGGCGGAACAGCTCGAGCATTTCGGTATCGCGCGGGCCGAACACGGCGGGCGGGCGCACCACCGTCCAATCGAGGCCCGAGGCACGAACCAGTCGTTCGCCGCGCAGCTTGGAAGCGCCGTAGATCGACAGCTGCGGTTCGCGCGCGGCGAGCGAGGAGACGTGGATCATGCGCCCCACGCCCATTTCGTGCGCGGCCTCGATCACGCGCAATGTGCCTTGCACGTTGCCTTCCTCGAAACCCGCTGGATCGGGCGTATTGACCACCCCGGCGATGTGGATCACCGCACTGGCGCCCTCCATCAGGCGCTTCAGCGCATCCTTGTCGGCCAGATCGCCGAGGGTCCATTCCACCCCGCCGCGCAGGCGCTGCTTGCGCCGGGTGAGCGCGCGGACATCGATGTGGTGGCGAGCGGCGGACAGGAGCACCGCCTGCCCGACAAATCCGGTCGCGCCGGTAACCGCTACGAGATCGCCCTTGCTGCTCACAGCATCACCAGCTGATCGCGGTGGATCAGCGCCGAGCGTGGGGCGTAGCCAAGCAGCGCCTCGTGGTCAGCCGAAGGATGGCCCATCAGCGCAGCGCATTCCGCCGCGTCGTATTCGCTGAGGCCGCGCGCAAGGACCGCGCCATCGGGGCCGTGGACGGCGATCGCATCGCCGCGCAGGAAAGTGCCTTCCACCGCCGTTACCCCGGCGGCAAGCAGACTGGAGCCGCGCGCGAGGGCCGCAGCGGCGCCCGCATCGACCGTGACCGCGCCCTTCATGCGCAACTTGCCGCCAAGCCAGGCCTTGCGCGCGCGGGCCTTGCGCCTAGAGCGTTGGGGCGGACAAAACAGGGTGCCGCGTTCCTCGCCCAAGGCCGCAGCGATGGGGCTATCAGGGCGGCCATCAATGATCGCAAGCGCAATGCCGGCAAGGCCCGCAATCTCGGCAGCCTGCAGCTTGGAGGTCATCCCGCCCGAGCCTAGGCCGGAGGAGGAACCGCCCGTCGCCATCGCGTGGATTTCAGGCGTGACGCCGCGCACCACGGGCACGCGCACCGCGCCTTCGAGGCGGGGATCGCGATCGTAAAGCCCATCGATGTCCGAGAGCAGCAGCACGGCGCTGGCATCCGCCGCCTGCCCGACGCGGGCGGCGAGGCGATCATTGTCGCCGAAGCGGATTTCCTCGGTGGCGACGGTGTCGTTCTCGTTGATCACCGGCACCGCGCCCGATGCGAGCAGCGTGCCGAGCGTCGCGGTGACGTTGAGATAGCGGCGGCGGTCTTCGAGATCCTCGAGCGTGAGCAGCACTTGTGCGGCAATCAGGCCATGCGCGGCGAGCAGCTCGGCCCAGAGCCCCGCCAGCGCGATCTGACCGACGGCGGCGGCGGCCTGCGCATCGGCGAGGCTCCCCCGCCCGCCCCGCGCGAGGCCAAGCTTGCGCGCGCCGAGCGCAATTGCGCCCGAGGACACGACGATGACATCCTGCCCCCGCGCACGGGCGGCGGCAATTTCCGCCACCAGCAGCGTGAGCCACGCCCGGCGCGGCTGGCCATCCCTGCCGACGAGCAGCGCCGAGCCAACCTTGATGACAAGGCGCGGGGTCTCGACGGCGTCAGTCAGCTGGGCGAGGTGGTCAATTGACATGGTGGCCGCCGCTTAGGGGAAATGCGGCGGCGCGTGAAGGGGTTGCCCTACTGCGCTTCGTCATTCCCGCGAAGGCGGGAATCCCGTGCCGCATATGCAGCGCCAGTTGCTCTGAATCCCCGCCTGCGCGGGGATGACGAGGTGCTGGGGGGCGTGCGTAGTCGAGCTGCGGTACTGCTCAGATCGGCGACCAGGGCTTCTGGTCTTCGGCGTCTTCGACCTCGCCATCCGGCCGTTCGGTGGCGGTGGCGGCGGGGAGGTGCTCGAGGACAGCGTCGAGCAGAGCGTTCATGCCCTTGCCGGTCGCGCCCGAGATCGGGAATACGCGCTTTGCCCCGGCGGCGCGGAGCTCGGCGCGGAAGGCCTTGACGAGTTCGGCATCGACGGTGTCGATCTTGTTGAGCGCGATGAGGCGCGGCTTGTCTTCAAGACCGCCGCCATAGGCTTCGAGCTCTTCCTCGACGATGTGCAGCGCCTCGGCGGGATCGGTGCCGTTGATATCGATGAGGTGGATCAACACGCGGCAGCGTTCGATGTGGCCAAGGAAGCGGTCGCCCACCCCGGCCCCTTCGGCAGCGCCGGCGATGAGGCCGGGAATATCGGCCAGCACGAATTCGCGGTTGCGATGGCGCACCACGCCGAGCTGCGGGCGCAAGGTGGTGAAGGCGTAGTCACCCACCTTGGCCTTGGTGTTGGTGATCTGGTTGATGAAGGTGGACTTGCCGGCATTGGGCAGGCCGACGAGGCCCGCATCAGCGAGCAGCTTCAGCCGCAGCCAGACGTACATTTCCTGCCCGGGCCAGCCGGGGCCGACCTGGCGCGGGGCGCGGTTGGTGGAGGATTTGAAGGAGAGGTTGCCGCGACCGCCATCGCCGCCGCGCAGCAGGACGGCGCGCATGCCCGGCTCGGTGAGATCGAGCAGCACCGTCTCACCGTCCTCGTCGATCACCTGCGTGCCGACGGGGACCTTGACGACAAGATCCTCGCCCCCCGCGCCGGTGCGGTTCTTGCCCGCGCCGCCGCCGCCGCGCGGGGCCTTGAAATGCTGGGTGTAGCGAAAGTCGATCAGGGTGTTGAGGCCGCTGATCGCCTCGAAGATGATATCCCCGCCCTTGCCGCCATTGCCGCCATCGGGGCCGCCATATTCCACATACTTCTCGCGCCGGAAGCTGACCGCACCGGGACCGCCCGCGCCGGAGCGAATGAAGATCTTGGCCTGGTCGAGAAAATGCATGGAATGGAGCTATCGAAGCGCGCGGCCTTCGACAAGCTCAGGCTGAGCGGATGTGGGGTAGGCACCGACGACCGCTCATCCTGAGCTTGTCGAAGGATCGCAGGCCAAGAGGGCCAATTTACGGCATACTGGTGGAGCCGAGGGGGATCGAACCCCTGACCTCGTCATTGCGAACGACGCGCTCTCCCATCTGAGCTACGGCCCCGTTCCCAGTATCCTCCGGCATTCAGGCACGAAGCCCTCCCGCCGGGAGCGCGGCCATTAGCCCAGCGGGCGGGCGCTTGCCAAGTGCAAAATGCGGGCGACGCTGGCTCCGCAGGTTTCTCGCAGAGATGGGAAGGAAAAGAAGACCGCGAAGATGCCCCCGATGGCAGCGCAGCCGCTCTTGCCATAAGATGAGCTGCCGCATCTCCCGGCTTGCGGCTGGGCTGCAAACATCCTCTCTGCGCTCTTCTCTCTGCGTCTCTGCGAAAAATCCTTCAGGGCGTCCCGCTGGTCGCCGCAGGCGCGGCAGGCGGGCCGTACCTGGCGTTCCATTCGGCGAGATCGAGCCGGTACTTTTCATAACGCCGGTAAAAATCGTCATAAACGATCTCGATGCTGGGCAGGCTGCGCAGCGCGAAGGCTTCCAGTTCGGCCGGCTTCAGAGTGGGCGTCCTGGCCGCGGCAACCTTGGCTCCGGCCTTTTTCGGGGGAGCCGCTTTTGGTGCGGCGGGCGTGATCTCGGCGAGATCGCCGGTGACTGCCAGCACCGCATTGCAGAATTCCGGCATGGCCGGCGGCAGCGCGAAGTGGTTGTAAACCGAGGTCATGTAAGCCTCACGCGGGGCGGTGAACTTCGCGCCGTAGCGTGCCTTGAACTCGGCATCGACCTTGCGGTTCGCGGCCATCAGCGTGGTGTTATAGCTCTTCAGGAAGACCTTGTAGCGCGGCAGAATTTCGGCGTGCTTGGGATCGCTGCAATTGAGCGCGGCGACGTTGAAGGCCGAGCGCAGGTTCCACAGCATCTGCGTGGGCGAGATATTTCGGTTCACCGACTGGCGCAGGCCGCCTGCATCGAGCGGGGGAATGGTGAGATTGTCGCTGGCGCCGGACGGCGGGACGGGCTTGGGCGGTGGCGGAATATAGGGCTTGGGCTTGGGTGGCGGCGGCGGCGGGGGTGGCGGCGGCGCAGGCGCGGCGCAGCTCGCCAAAGCGGCCGCAAGGACAGCGGCCGGAAGGAACCGGGCGATCTGGAAGAATGCTGGCGCCGCAGGGCGCGAGGTACGTGGCATGCGAGAGTGTTCCCCCGGAAAAAAACTTACGTGGTCTAACCGGCCCACCGCGCAATGAAAATGCCCGGCGAGCCGGATGGCCCGCCGGGCACGGTAATGTGAAACAATGCGCTTCAGATCAGCGGCGATCGCCCATGAACTGCAGCAGGAACGTGAACATGTTGACGAAATCGAGGTAGAGCGTGAGCGCGCCGAGCACGATCATCTTGCCCGCGAAATCGGTGCCCGCGACCTGATCGTACATCAGCTTGAGCTTCTGCGTATCGTAGGCGGTGAGGCCCGCGAAAATCAGCACGCCGAGGAAGCTGATGCCCCAGGCAAGGCCCGCCGACTGCAAGAAGATGTTGATCAGGCTGGCGATCAGGATGCCGACGAGGCCCATGATCAGGAACGTGCCGAGGCCGGACAGGCTCTTCGTGGTGGTGTAGCCATAGAGGCTGAGACCAGCGAAGGCGCCCGCAGTGGCGAAGAACGTCGCCGCGATCGAAGGGCCGGTATAGACCGCGAAGATCGCCGAGAGCGAAATGCCCATCAGCACGCTGAACGCCCAGAACAGGCCCTGCATCGTGGTCGTCGAAATGCGGTTCGCGCCGAAGCTCATCACCATGACGATGGCGAGCGGGGCGAGCGCGACGAGCCAGCGCAGCGGCGTGCCGAACACGGCATCCGCCATGCCCGAGGTAGCGAACAGCAGCGCGACCACGCCCGAGAGCAGAACGCCCGAGGCCATGTAGTTGTAGATCGACAGCATGTAGCGGCGCAGACCCGCATCATACGCGGCGCCGCGCCCGGCGAGACCCGCCGCAGCGCCGAAGCCTGCCGGGCTCCAGCCCGAGGGCTGGGGGTCATTCCAGTTTGCCATGACGTACCAAACTCCGTTTCGGCCCGGGATGGACCGAGTGCTGCCAATATCGCCCCAAACCCATGCCTTTTCAAGCAGGAGGGTCATAACAGAGTGTGTCAAAGCGTAATAAGTTCCGGTTTTGGCCCGCATCCGGAAAAATAGGGACAGTCCCCATTTTCCGGCGCTATTTTCTGGCGCTATCTTCTGGCGGCTTCCGTAAGCTCTTCGCTGCGATCGCGGGCGGCGCGCAGGGTGTCGGTGATCAGCGCGGCAAGGCGCTGGTCCGCATCCAGAACCCTGAGGCCGGCTTCGGTGGTGCCGCCGGGGCTGGCGACGCGGCGGGCCAGTTCGCCGGGCGCTACGGGGGCGGAAGCCGCGAGCGCGGCGGCGCCCTCGACCATGGCGAGTGCCAGCCGGTCGGCCTGTACGCGCGGCAGACCGAGCGTGGCAGCCGCTTCGCCCAGCGCATCGATGAAGCGGTAGACGAAAGCGGGGCCGGACCCGGCGAGCGCGGTGACGATATCCATCGCGCTTTCCTCCGCCAGCCATTCAGCGGGGCCGAGCGGGGCCATCAGCGCCTCGGTCCGCTCCCGCAAGGGGCCTGCGGCATCACCGTAAAGCGCGATGGGCGACTTGCCGATCGCGGCAGCGAGGTTGGGCATCACGCGCACGATCGCAGCGGCCTGCGGGAACGCGGCGCGCAGGGTGCGGCAATCAACCCCGGCGAGGATCGAGAGCAGCAACGTGCCCTCCCCCACATGCGGCGCAATGGCGGCGGCGGAAGCGGTGAACTGCTGCGGCTTGAAGCCGAGGAGCACCACATCGGCACGCTCCGCGCCCTCTGGCCCTTCGCGCAGCAGCCGCACGCCGGTGGGCGCCTCTGCCAGCAGCGGATCGACCACGGTGAAGGCAGCCGGATCGAACCCGGCAGCGAGCCAGCCGGCGAGCATCGCGCCGCCCATGTTGCCGCAGCCGAACTGGAGAAGGGAGAAGGTCACGTTGGGCTCTCGCTTGAAAAGTTAGGCATTGCACATGCCCTCCCCCAACCTCTCCCGCAAGCGGGAGGGGGTGTCAGGCTTCGCCCGCGGCGTCGATCAGCGCGCTGGCGAGCGCATCAGAGGGGGACTTGTCGCCCCAGAGCAGGAACTGGAACGCGGGGTAGAACCGGTCGCACTCGTCGACCGCAGCCTCGATCGCGGTCTGCGCCTGGACGAGGCTGAGAAGGCCATCGTCGCCCAGCATCAGCCCGTGGCGGTAAAGCAGGACCGAGCCGTTCGACCAGATATCGAAGTGGCCGAGCCACACCTGCTCGTTGATGAGCGCCATGATCTCGAACATCGCATGGCGCTTGTCTTCGGGCACGCGGATATCGGGCAGGCAGAGAATCTGCAGGACGTGGTCCTCGCTGCGCCAGATGCAGCGCAGCTGATAGCTCGCCCAGCTGCCCTGGATTTCGCCGTGAATCTCGTCTTCGGAAACGAACTCGCACGGCCAGCCGCGCGCCTCGAACAGCGAGGCGAGCATATCGACGGGCGCCGCATCTTCGCGTTCGCTGTCTTCATGGCCGGTGCGCATCGGGTGTTCCTCGGGTCCCGGACTGGGCCCTTGCGAGCCATCGCGGAGAGGGCCCGTGGCGGCAATCGGGGCCCCGTCCGGGGCTGGGCAAAACTCGACTAGTCTGTTCATAAGCTGTGGAGAAGCGGTGGAGCCCCGCTTCCGCCCCAGCTGCTACTTCACGCCGAGGCTGTCGACCGCCTGACCGGCCGGGCTCGTCCACTCGAAGCTGCCGACGCCGTCCTTGCGCAGCCTGTCGACGAAGGCCAGCGCTTCCGCGTCGCTCGCGAAAGGCCCTGTGAGCAAACGATAATTGCTACGCCACGGCGTGATCGAGGGCTTGCGGCCCCTGAGCGCGGCGGACGCGTTGACAAGGCGCTGCCACTCCTTGCCCATGGCGGTGCGGTTCGAACCGGTGAGCACCTGGACCCAGATCCGGCTGGCGTGCGCGGGCTCGGCCTTGCCGTTCTTGCCCTTCTGCGCCTTGCCGTTTTCGGGCGGGCACTGGGCCTCTGCGGCCCCCTTGCCTTTCGTTTTGGCAGACGACTTTGCGGCGGTTCTGCCCTTGGCCGGAGCTGCCTTGCCCTTGCCCGTCTTGCCCTTGGCGGGGGTTTCGAGGCAATCGGTGTTGAGCGCGAGCTTGTCCTTCGCCGCCTTGGCCGCCGTTTCCTTGCCGGTCTGGCCCTTTTCGGCCTTGTCCTTGCCGCCGCGGGTGACGGCGGCTTCCGGCGCATCCTGATCGCTGGTGCGCGAAACCGCGGTGGGGCCATCCGGGCGCTCGCCCCGATCCCTGGTGTTGCGATCCTTGGCGCCGCGATCCTTCGATTTGGCTGAAGGCGCCTTGGCCGATTCGCGCAGCGCTTCGATCCGCGCGAGATCGACCGCCTCGGTTTTGGCGGAGGCTTCCTGCTCGGGCGGCTTGAAGCCATCGAACATGGTGCGGAAATCGGCGGGTGCGGTCGCGGCTTGCGCCGGAGGCGGCGGCGTGGGCTGCGGCAGCGGAGTCGGCGTCGGCGCGGTCGAAGCGGGGGGGACCGCTGCCGATGCGGAGGCGGCGGGCGGAGGTGCCAGCAGCGCGAATTGCGGCCCAGGTGGCGGGGTGGGCGCCGAGGACGGGGCCAAGGACGGTGCCTGAGCCGGAGCCGAAGACGTCGTCGCAGGCGCGGCCGTTGCCACCTGAGCAGGTGCAGGAGCCGGGGTGGGTGTGACCGGCTTGGTGACTTGCGGTGCCGTAGCGGGCGGCGTGATGGCCGGTGCGGGCGTCGGCGCAGGTGCCAGCGCCAATGCAGGCGGCGGCGTTGGCGTGGGCGCAGGGATGGGCGTGGAAGTAACCGGGCGCGGTGCCGCTGGGGGTGCCAGCGGCGTACCCGGCGGCACATCGAGCTTCGACAGAACAGTCGGGCGGGCCGGTGCTGTCTGGGCAGGGACCGTGAGGCTCTGGGGCGAGGACTGCGGCTGCTGCTGCGCTGCGGCGGTGCGGGTGCCCGGCTGGAGGCCCCATGGCGCCGTGACCGCAGGTACTGTCGAAGCCGGCGGCGGTGGCGGAATTGGTGCAGGCGCGGGCGTGGCGGCGGCGAGCACCGTCTCGCGGCGGTCTTCCTTGCCCGGACGGCGGCGCTTTGAACGATCGTCACGTCCGCGCGCACCCAGGGCTTCGCCCTGCGGCACAAGCGCGGCATCGACGCGCGGCGCGCGCGGGTGGGCGAGCGCATACTGCACGACCTGCGGATCATCGCGGCCAATGTCGGCCGCGCGCGGGAAGCGGCCAAGATTGGCGGCGGCAGCCTGTTGTGCGGGCGTAAGGCGCGGCATGTAGCGCAGATAGGGCGAGATCGCTGCGGCAAGATCGGCGGGCATCGTCGCGCGAGCAATGCCTTCGGCTTCCTCGCTCTGCCCGGCGATGGCCATGATGAAGGTGCGCACGCGCCAGGCGCCGCGATCCTGCCGCTCGAGCATGGGCTGGATGATGAGCTCGGCACCGCGCCGGTCGCCAGCAATGACGAGGCTCAGCGCGTAGCGGCGGCTCGTCTCGTCATTGCGGCCAGCGGAAAGGGCCAGCTGGTACTCGCGCTGGGCCGCCGCATTGTCGCCGATGAGATCGTAGGCAAGCCCGCGATCGGGGGCCATTTCGGCGCGGTTGAAGCCCGCCTGCTCGGCCAGATCGAACCAGCGGATTGCCTCGAACGGCTGGTTCGCGCGCAGCATTGCAATGCCCATCCGCGCCCGCACTCCGGCCGTACCGGGCGCCACCTGTTCAGCGCGGGTGAGGAAGCCGATCGCCGCATCGGTATCGCCCAGATCGAGCGCAGCGCCCCCGGCATCGAGCAGCGCACTGATATCGCGCGGATCGCGCGCAAGCCGGGCCAGCGCGGCATTGAGCATGCGCGTGGGGCTTGGCGTGATCGGCTGGACGACCGGGACCGACGTGCTGGGAACCGGCTCGACCGCGTCATCATCGACAGCCCCGGCCCGCTGTTGCGCCCAGGCGGGCTGGGCAAGTGCGAGGGCCGTGCCAAGAAACAGCCCGAAGCGGACGGGCGAAACACGGTGCCGGAGCCCGGAGCAGAAGAAGCGTCGGATCATGGGGCCGACCTTATCGCGGCTTGGGGGACACGCAAAGCTGAGCCGGCGACAGTGGCAACAAAGCGGGGCGGCTCGCGGTGCGCTGGCCACCCCCTAGCCACCGCACCGCACATGCCAAATCCCTTGCGCCGAACCGTGCGGCTTTACTGGTTGTTCTGACGACCGAGGAAGCGCGGGATGTTGAGCGCGCTGCCATCTTCGCCATCAGCATCTTCTTCGCCCACGCGGCCCCCACCGCGCGAGAGATTGGCCATCCGTTCAAACAGCGTGCTGCCCGGCGCGCTGCGCGGCGGCGCATCGCCCGAAGGGTCGGGCTGCGCACGGCCGAAGCGCGGCGGAACAGGCTCGGCATCACCGAGCCCGAGTTCAAGCTCACCGGCTCCTGCGGCAGGCGGCGCGGATTCCTGAACATCGGACAAGTCGAGCGTCAGATCGAGCGGTTCCTCGGCAGGCGCGGCGCCCGCGGGTTCCGGCTCGCTTGCGGCCGGTTCAGGCGGGGCAAAGCTGGGCAGTGGTGCGAACGGCTGCGGCGCGGCGGCAACCGGCTCGGGCGCCGGTTCGGGTGCGGCAGGACGAGCCATACCACCCGGGAACGCGGGACCGCGCAGGCCCCCGGTCGTCGCCGGGCGAGCCGCGGATTCGGCCATCTCGGCGCTCTGCTCGATACCGGTGGCAACCACCGAGACGCGGATCTTGCCATCGAGGTGCGGGTTGAACGCCGAGCCCCAGATGATGTTCGCGTTGGGATCGACCAGTTCGCGGATGTGGTTGGCCGCTTCGTCGACTTCGAGCAGCTTCATGTCGTCGCCGCCGATGATCGAGATGATCACGCCCTTGGCGCCCTGCATCGAAACGCCGTCGAGCAGCGGATTGGCAATCGCGCGTTCCGCCGCTTCGAGCGCGCGGTTCGGGCCTTCGCCCTCGCCGGTGCCCATCATCGCCTTGCCCATCTCGCCCATGACCGAACGCACGTCGGCAAAGTCGAGGTTGATCAGGCCGGGCATGACCATGAGATCGGTGATCGAACGGACGCCCTGCTGCAGCACTTCGTCGGCCAGCTGGAAGGCTTCCTTGAACGTGGTCTCCGCCTTGGCGACGAGGAACAGGTTCTGGTTCGGAATGACGATCAGCGTATCGACGTGCTTCTGCAGCTCGGCAATGCCGGATTCGGCGGCGCGCATGCGGCGCGTGCCTTCGAACAGGAACGGCTTCGTGACGACACCAACCGTCAGCACGCCCTTGCGGCGCGCGGCTTCGGCGATCACGGGTGCAGCGCCGGTGCCGGTACCGCCACCCATGCCTGCGGCGATGAAGCACATGTGCACGCCTTCAAGCGCGCGTTCGATGTCCTCGATCGTTTCTTCCGCAGCGGCACGGCCGACCTCGGGACGGGCGCCGGCGCCGAGGCCCTGCGTCATGTCCGGCCCCAACTGGATGCGGTTGTCCGCGATCGAATTGTTGAGCGCCTGCGCGTCGGTGTTGACGACGACGAAATCGACGCCTTCGATCTTCGCGTTGATCATGTTGGCGATGGCGTTGCCGCCCGCCCCGCCCACGCCGATGACGGTGATGCGCGGCCGCAGTTCGTCGATGGCCGGCGGTCCGATGTTGATGCTCATAGCGCTCTCCCGTGCGGGTCTGCGGGGGGCCAGAAACGGAGCCCCGGAAATCGTAACAATTGCTTTGGCACGGATTGTTTGACCGAATCAAAGCTTCGACAGGTTTTTCCACAAGTAGGAGGGTTTGATCGGCCCTCCACCATCAGAAATAGTCTTTCATCGCACGCCAGATGCGCTGCAGCAGACCCAGCCCGCTGTAGGATTGCGTAGGCCCCCAGGTCGGCCCGATCTTGCGGATATCGACAGGATCGGCCGCAGCATAGAGCATCAGGCCGACAAGCGTGGAGGAACTGGGCGTCGCATGGCCCGGCGGCAGGCCCAGCATGGTGGGCGGCGAACCGATGCGCACCGGGCGGCCCAGCGCGGCCTGCGCATAGTCGGCAAGCCCCGGAAGCTGCGCGCCGCCGCCTGTCAGCACCACCTGCTGGCCGCGCTTGCCGTTGAAGCCGAGCGCTTTCAAGGCCCGCCCCACTTCGTCGGTGAACACGCCGAGCTGCTGGGTGATCACCGAGACGAGCTCGGCGCGAGGGATGCGGTTCTTGTCGTCGGCGTGGCGCGCCACGGGTGCGCCCTGCTCGGGATCGCCCGGGGCGTTGACCGGGATCATCTCGCGGTGATCGGCGGGGCTCGCCAGCGCGGAACCGGCCATGCATTTCAGCCGTTCGGCCTGATAGCGGCGAATGCCGAAGGCCGAGGCGATGGCATCGGTAATATCGCCAGAGCCGAAGGCAATCGCCTGCATGCCCAGCAGCATGCCGCCCGCATAGACCGAGACGGTCGTCACTTCCGCGCCGAATTCGATCAGCGCCACACCCAGTTCGCGCTCCTCGGAAGAGAGGCAGGCATGGCCCGCAGCAATGGGTGAGCCGACGACAGCCTCGACCCGCAAGTGCGCGTTTTCGACCGTTTCCTTGAGGTTGCGCACCGGCGCACCGTCCGCAAGCATGACATGGATATCGACCGCGAGCCGCTCGGCATGGAGGCCCTTGGGATTGGGCACGCCGTCTGCGCCATCGAGCGTGTAGTGCGCGGGCTGGGCGTGGAGCACGGTGCGGCCATCGGGCTGGATCACCTCGCGACCGGCAATCAGCAGGTGCTCGATATCGTCGCTCTCGATCCGCCGCCCGCCGATCTCGACTTCAACCTTGGCGGTGGTGCTGGCAAGGCCTGCACCCGAACAGCCGATCCACACGCTCTGCACGCTGGCATTGGCCATCTTCTCGGCGCGCTCGATCGCATCGCGCACCGAATGGGTGGCGGCGACCATATCGGTCACGTAGCCGCGCTTGATCCCCTGCGACTGGCGATGGCCCGAACCCATGACGACCATCTCGCCCGCCTCGGTCAGCCCGGCGATGATCGCCGAGACCCGGAACGAGCCGAGATTGACGGCAGCGAAAACCTTGGTGATGCGGGGGGCAGCCATGGCCGGACGATCAATCCTGCACGGTCTTGGCGATAGTGACTTTGGCGGGGCCGCCCTTGGCGGGTGCGGCGGATGCGACGGCGCTGCGCGCGGCTTCGGTCTTCGCGGCGGCGGCATTGGCCTTGGCAGTCGTTTCGGCGCGGGCGGCGGCGGCCACTTCATCCGCGCGGCCGGGCACCCGCATGTAGATGCGATCAGGGTTGCGCATGTCGAAGCTCGCCACCTTGCCGCCGAGCAGGCGGTCCACGCCGTCCATGCGGGCGAAAGTGAGCAGCGCGCTCGCCGCCTGGGTATCGCCCTCGGGCAGCGCGACGACCTGGCGGGTCTTGAACGTCAGGTTCCAGCGGCGGTTGCCGATCCATTCGGCCTCCGCCACCTGCGGGCGCAGCGCGGGTGCGGCATCGAGGAGGTGGACGAGATCGGGCACGCGGCCTTCCGCGCCATTGCCGGAAAGGACGAGCAGGCCCCGGGCCTTGCCCGGATTCACCGCCTCGAGCGGGTGGCCGGTCTCGTCAATCAGGGTCAGCTTGCCGTCGCGGCGCATCACGGCATGGGGGCTACGTTCGATCACATCGACCACCAGCGTATCGGGCAACTGGCGCGAGACGCGGGCGTCCTTCACCCACGAAAGCTGGAGCAGTTCATCGCGAAGGCTCGCGATATCGAGCCGGGGCATGGCCTGATCGCGCTGGCCGAGCACCTTCTCGTAGATCTTGAGCTCGTTCATGCGGTTGACGCCGCGCACTTCGACGCGCTTGACCTCGAAGCCGGACTTGGAGGCGATCAGCGCCATCTCGGCTTCTGCCAGCTGCGGCACACCCGCCATGCTGGCAACGATCCACATCAGCACCGCCGCGCCGCCAAGGATGACGAACATCAGGATGCGGTGCAGCGTTTCCTCGCTGAAGGGCATCCATTGCATGATCTGGTCGATCGCCGAGCCGGTCTGGCGGCGGGCGGCGGTCACCTTGCGCTTGGTGCCGCTGGCCGCCGCAACCTTGCGCACCGCTTTCCCGCCCCGGCGAATGGTCTGCGCCATGGCTCAGGCCTCCTTCTTCGCTGAAGCGAGCGCATCGGCGACTATTGCCTCGACGAGATCGCCATAGTCCATGCCCAGCGCGCGCGCCTGTTCGGGCACGAGGCTGAGCGGGGTCATGCCCGGCTGGGTGTTGACCTCCAGCAGGAACAGGCCTTCGACGCCCTGCTCGTCATCCCAGCGGAAATCGCTGCGGCTGGTGCCCTTGCAGCCGAGCAACTGGTGCGCGCGGAGCGCTATGTCCTTGCAAGCCTCGGCGATGTCTTCGGGGATTTCGGCCGGGCAGATATGGTCGGTCATGCCGTCGGTATACTTGGCGTCGAAATCGTAGAACCCGGACTTGGGCTTGAGTTCGGTAACAAGAAGCGCCTTGTCGACGAGCACGGCGGTGGTCAGCTCGCGGCCGCGGATGAAGGGCTCGGCGAGCAGCTCGTCGAACTCGTTCCACGGGCCGATGCTGTCACGGCTGATCGGATCGCCGTAGTTGCCATCCTTGGTGACGATGGCCACGCCGACCGAGGAGCCTTCGTTGACCGGCTTCACGACATAAGGACGCGGCAGCGGATCGCGCTCGAACAGCTCCGCGCTCTGCACAATGCGCCCGCCGGGCATGGGGATGCCGTGAGGCACGAGCGCCTGCTTGGTCAGCTGCTTGTCGATGGCAATGACCGAAGTGGCGAGGCCGGAGTGCGTGTAGGTGAGGCCCATCAGGTCCATCAGGCCCTGCACCGTGCCATCTTCCCCCGGCGTGCCATGGAGCGCGTTGAACACGACATCGGGCGCGGCTTCGGCAAGGCGCTGCGCGACATCGCGGCCCATGTCGATGCGGGTGACGCGGTGGCCCTTGGCCTCCAGCGCATCGGCCACGCCATTGCCGGACATGAGCGAAACGGGCCGCTCGCTCGACCATCCGCCCATCAGGACCGCGATATGGAGTTTGGGGAGCGTCACGGTCTTCCTACTCGCTGAATTTCCCACTGCAGGTCTACGCCCGACTGTTCCTTCACGCGCCGCCGCACGTCCTCACCCAGCGCTTCGATCTCGGCGCTGGTGGCTTCGCCGGTGTTGATGAGGAAATTGGTGTGCTTTTCGGAAACCTGCGCGCCGCCGAGCATCAGCCCCCGGCAGCCGGCCTTGTCGACGAGTTCCCACGCCTTGCCGCCATCGGGGTTCTTGAAGGTGCTGCCGCCGGTCTTGCTGCGCAGCGGCTGGCTGGCTTCGCGCGCGGCGCTGATGCGGTCCATTTCCGCCTGGATCGCTTGCGTGTCGCCGGGGTGCCCACGGAAGCGCGCGGCGACGACGATGCAGCCATCGGTCAGGTTTGAATGGCGGTAAGTGTAGCCGAGTTCGCTGACTGGCAGCGTGACGATCTCGCCGGAGCGGATCACCACGTCGCAATCGATCAGGATATCCTTCACCTCGCGGCCATAAGCCCCGCCGTTCATGCGCACGAAGCCGCCGACAGTGCCGGGGATCGAGCGGAGGAACTCCAGACCCGCAATACCATTGTCGCGCGCGGTACTGGAGACGAGGATGCCCGAGGCGCCACCGCCGCAATTCAGCGTGGCTTCGTCCACCTTCTCGACCTGCGCGAAGGCCTTGCCGAGGCGGACGACGACGCCGGGGACGCCGCCATCGCGGACAATCAGGTTGGAGCCGAGACCGAGCGCCATGACGGACACATTGGGCGCGAGGCCAGCGAGGAAGTGCTGCAGATCAGCCACGTCCCTGGGCTCGAACAGCCACTCGGCGGTGCCGCCGGACTTGAACCAGACGAGCGGGGCGAGCGGGGCGTTGGGGGTCAGCTTGCCGCGAACCGGAGGCAAGGCGGTGAGCGTGGTCACGCCGCCCCCCGCTGCGTCGCAATCGCGCCGGCCAACCCTGCCGCCCACTTGGTGATATCGCCCGCGCCGAGGCACACGACCATGTCGCCCGGCTGGATCACGCCGGCGAGTTCCACGGCCAGCGCATCCGCGCCCGCGATCAGGTGGGCTGAGCGGTGCCCGCGTGCCTTGATGCCCTCAACCATCTCGGCGCTGTCCACGCCCTCGATGGGCTGCTCGCCGGCGGGATAGACAGGCGCGGCATAGACCACGTCGGCATCATTGAACGCGCCCTGAAACTCTTCCATGTGATCGCGCAGGCGGGTGAAACGGTGCGGCTGGACGACGGCGATCACCCGCCCCTGCACGCCCTCGCGCGCGGCGGCGAGCACGGCGCGGATCTCGACCGGGTGGTGGCCGTAATCATCGATGACTGTCACCCCGTCGACTTCGCCAACCTTGGTGAAGCGGCGCTTGACCCCGCCGAACTTCGCAAAGCCGGTGCGGATCAGCTCTTCCGAAACGCCCATTTCCACCGCGACGGCGACGGCGGCGAGCGCGTTCTGCACGTTGTGGCGTCCGGGCATGGGGAGCTCGATGCCCTCGATCCGGCGGAAGCTGCCGTCGCGCTGGCGCAGCACGGCGGTGAAGCGGTTGCCGCCGGGGATTGGCGTGACCGCCTCACCGCGCACATCGGCCTGCGCGGAAAAGCCATAGGTCACCACGCGGCGATCGCGCACCTTGGGGATGATCGCCTGCACTTCGGGATGATCGATGCACAGGATCGCCGCACCGTAGAACGGCACGTTCTCGATGAACTCGACGAAGCTGTCCTTGACCTTCTCGAACGAGCCGTAGTGATCGAGGTGCTCGGGATCGATGTTGGTGACGACCGCGAGGGTGCCATCGAGCCGCAGGAACGAACCGTCGCTTTCGTCGGCCTCGACCACCATCCACTCGCTGTCACCCAGCCGGGCGTTGGAGCCATAGGAATTGATGATGCCGCCGTTGATCACGGTGGGATCGACCCCGCCGGCATCGAGCAGGCAGGCCACCATCGAGGTCGTGGTTGTCTTGCCATGCGTACCCGCCACCGCGACGGTGTTTTTGAGCCGCATCAGCTCAGCGAGCATTTCTGCGCGGCGCACGACGGGGATGCGGCCTTCCAGCGCGGCGACGACTTCCGGGTTGTCGCGCTTCACGGCGGTGGACGTAACGACAACGGCTGCGCCTTCGACGTTTTCCGCGCGCTGCCCGATCATCACCGGGATGCCGCGCGAGCGCAGGCCATCGACGACATAGCTTTCCGCCATGTCGGAGCCTTGCACGCTATAGCCCATGTTGTGCATCACCTCGGCAATGCCGGACATGCCGATGCCGCCAATACCGACGAAATGGATCGTGCCGATCTCGGTGCCGACGCCCTTCATTCGGCGCTCTCCTTTGCAAGCGCCTGCTGGGTACTGGCGGACTGTGCCGCACCTTCCATGCGGATCACATCCATTAGCGGCACGCCGCCGAAGCCCTCGACGAGGTCGGCAAGGTCCTTGACGGCATTGGGTAGGCCGCAATTCCACGCAGCATGGGCGGCATTGGCGAGCGATGTGGGATTCAGCGCCATGGTTTGGATCTGCTTGGCAAGTTCCTTGGGGGTGAAGCCCGATTGGCGGATCGCCCGTGCGCCGCCCGCTTTCACCATCTCGCGCGCGTTGACGGCCTGATGGTCGTCGGTCGCGATGGGCAGCGGCACGAGGATCGCGGGGCGGCCGACCGCCGTCAGCTCAGCAATCGTCGATGCACCCGAGCGGCCGATGAACAAGTGCGTTTCGGCAAGGCGGCTCGCCATGTCCTCGAAATAGGTGCCGAGTTCGGCGGGGATCTGGTGCCCGGCATAGCGCGCGCGGACGGCTTCGAGGTCTTCCGGGCGGCACTGCTGGGTCACCTGGAGGCGGTGGCGCAGTGCGGGCGGGAGCATGGCGAGGCCATCGGGGACGACTTCGGAGAGGATCGATGCGCCCTGGCTGCCGCCGGTGACAAGCACGCGGAACAGGCTGTCCTCGCTGAACGCCGGGAATGCCTCGCCGCGCAGCGCCAGCACTTCCGCGCGCACCGGATTGCCGACGCGGTGGACCTTGCCCCAGAGCCCCGGATCGAGCCGCTCGACTTCCATGTAGGCCGTGGCGATGGCATCCACGCGCTTTGCCAGCAGGCGGTTGACCCGGCCGAGCACAGCGTTCTGTTCGTGGATCACCGTGGGGATGCGCGCCGAGCGCGCGGCGAGCAGCGCAGGCAGCGCCGGATAGCCGCCAAAACCGACCACGCAGGACGGCTGAAAGCTTTCAAACAGGCGCAGCGCCATCGCGCGCCCGCGCCAGATCGCGGCAAGGCCCTTGACCAGTGCAATCGGGTTCTTGCCGAGCCGTCCGGCGGGCAGGACATGCGCGGGCAGGAACGAGGGCTTGCCGGGTATCTTCGCGCCGCGCTCGTCCGTCACCAGCGCGACGTGATGTCCGCGCCGCTCAAGCTCGGTCGCCAGCGCGAACGCGGGTAGCAGATGCCCGCCGGTGCCGCCCGCCGCGAGGACGAAATGGCGCGAGACGCCGGGGATATGATTCGTCATGTGCGCGCGAGCTCCCTCAGGTCCGTCATCTCGCGCGAGAGATAGGGATTGCGCCGCGTGATGGCGAGGAGGAACCCGACGCCGAGCAGCAGCGCGATTGTGGAGGAGCCGCCGTAGCTGATGAGCGGAAGCGTCATGCCCTTGGACGGGAAAAGTTGGAGGTTGACGAGAATGTTGATGAAGGCCTGCCCCGCCAGCTGCGCGGTAAGGCCCGCTGCGGCGAGGACGGTGAACAGGTCTTCCTCGTCCGCGAGGCGCATCATCACGCGGATCACGATGGCACAATAGAGCACCACGATCAGCGCGCAGGCGATCAGGCCGAATTCCTCGCCGATCACCGAGAAGATATAGTCGGTATGCGCCTCGGGCAGCGCCATCTTGCGGCTGCCCAGCCACAGGCCACTGCCGCTCCAGCCGCCGCTGACCAGCGTGCGCATGGCGAGGTCCACCTGATCGAACTCGCTGCCGCCCGAAAGGAACGCATCAATGCGGTGCGTGGCGTTGGGGTAGAAGAAATAGGCCAGCACCACCGCGGCCAGGGCGCCGCCCACGCTCAAGCCAATCTTGGTGAGATCGAGACCGGAGAGCAGCACGAGGACGAACCACACGCCGCCGAACAGCACGGTCGAGCCGAAATCGGGCTGCGCCATGAGCAGCGCGGCGATGAGCAGCATGAGGCCGACGGTGATCGGGATCACCGGGATGTTGGGATCGCGCACCCGCCACGAAAGGATCCACGCGACTGCAACGGCAAAGCCGGGCTTCAGAAATTCGGAGGGCTGGAGGCTGAAACCGATCCACAGCCAGCGTTTGGCCCCTTTCACCTCGTTGCCGAGAAAGGGCACCAGCACGAGCGCGACAAGCATGGCTGCGGCCAGCAGGATGGCGAGCCGCCGCGTGGTTTCCTTGGGCAGGAGCGAGGCGACGAACATCGCGAACAGCCCGACGCTGAGGAAGCGCAGGTGCAGCCAGAAGAAGTAGAGATCGCCGAGGCTTTTGGTCTGCGTCGAGAGCCGGTGCGCGCTCGCCGGGGACGAGGCGGCGACCGCCACCGTGCCGACCGTGACCAGCATGAGCACGAGTGCGAGCAGGACGCGGTCGATCTCGCGCCACCAGATCACCAGTTCGCTGCGGCGGGTGCGGCGATAACAATTGGTGCGCGGCGCGATCCGCACGCCGCCGCCGGGCAGCTGGGTGGCGACTTGCCGGGTGGGCTGATGGCCGTTCATGCCGCTCCCCTCTCGGCAATCAGCGCGGTGACGATCTGGCGGAAGCTGTCACCCCGCGCCTCGAAATCGCGGAACTGGTCGAAGCTTGCGCAGGCAGGCGAAAGCATCACGACATCGCCGGGCTGGGCCCCATCCATCGCCTGACGCACCGCATCACACAGCATTTCGCTGCGCTGGACGGGCATGACCGGCTCGAGGATTTCGGCAAAGCGAGGCCCAGCCTCGCCGATCGTGTAGGCCTGCACGACGTGGCTGAAATAGGGGGCGCAAGCATCCAGATCGTCGCCCTTGGGCAGGCCGCCGAGGATCCAGTGAACGCGCGGCCAAGCGCCGAGTGCTGGCGCAGTCGAGGCGGGATTGGTCGCCTTGCTGTCGTTGATGAAGAGGACGCCGTTCGCTTCGGCGACGCGTTCCATGCGGTGCGGCAGGCCGACGAAGCTGGCGAGTGCCGCGCGCCAGACGGGTTCGGCAATGCCGAGGCGCTGGGCCATGGCCACCGCAATCGCGGCATTCTGGAGATTGTGCGGTCCCTGCAGCGAAGGCCATTCGGCCTGCCCGGTCAGCGCGGCGGGATCGACCACCGCTACATCGCCTTCAGGGCGGTGGGCCGCGATCTCCGCCGCAATCCGCCGGGTATCTTCATCGCCGCAGCCGAACACGGCAAACTGCCCCGCCTGCTGCATCTGGAACAGCCGCGCCTTGGAGGCGCCATAGCCTTCATAACCATCATAGCGATCAAGATGATCAGGGCTGAGGTTGATGAAAGCGGCGAGATCGGCGTGGAGGCTGTAGGTGAGGTCGATCTGGTAGCTCGAAAGCTCCAGCACATAGACGCCGCCTTCCGGCAGCGGCGGCTGGCCGAGAATGGGCAGCCCGATATTGCCGCCCATCACGGTGGGAAGGCCGGCTTCCTTCACGATGTGGTGCATCAGCGAGGTGGTGGTCGATTTGCCGTTGGTGCCGGTAATCGCGACGACCTTGTGCGGCGGCAGGCTGGCGCGGGCCTGCGCGAAAAGCTCGATATCGCCAATGATCGGCACGCCCGCCGCGCGCGCGTGGGCAGCGATGGGGTGGCGATTGAGCGGCACCCCCGGGGAAACCACCATGCCATCGAACCCCGTGAGATCAATCGCCAGCGGATCGGCAATCGTCGCGCGGCCCTCGACACTTGCGCGCGCATCCTCGCGCCCGTCCCACGCCGTCACGTCGGCCCCGCTTGCCAGCAGCGTATCCACACTCGCGAGCCCCGAACGGGCGAGCCCGAGGACTGCATAGCGTTTGCCGGCAAAGGCGGAGGAGACGATCATGGGCTTTGGCACGGCACGCTTACCGCACCTTCAGCGTGGCAAGGCCGATCAGCGCGAGCACGATCGACACGATCCAGAAACGGATGACGACGGTCGATTCCTTCCAGCCCAGTTGCTCGAAATGGTGGTGGATCGGTGCCATGCGGAACACGCGCTTGCCGGTGCGTTTGTAGACGAAGACTTGCACGATGACCGACACCGCCTCCATCACGAACAGCCCGCCGACAATGCCGAGCACGATTTCGTGGTGGATCGAGACCGCGATGACGCCCAGCGTGCCGCCCAGCGCAAGGCTGCCGGTATCGCCCATGAACACCGCGGCAGGCGGCGCATTGAACCACAGGAACGCAAGGCCCGCGCCCATCACCGCGCCGCAGAAGATCGAAAGCTCACCCGCGCGCGGCACATGCTGGATGCCAAGGTAATGCGCGTAGTCCACGCGGCCCGCGAGGTAGGCGATGATCGCGAAGGTGCCCGCCGCAATGATGACAGGCATGGTGGCGAGGCCGTCAAGCCCGTCGGTCAGGTTCACCGCATTGCCCGCGCCGACGATGACGAAGGCGGCAAACAGGTAGTAGAACGGCCCCATCGGCACATAGAGATTGCTGAACACCGGCAGATAAAGGTTGGTGTCCGTCACCACCAGCGCAAGCGCGGCGCCTGCCACGACAAATTCGGCCAGCAGCCGGATCCGCGCGGAAAGCCCGGCGTGGGCGTACTTGGTGACCTTGGCGTAATCATCGAGGAACCCGATGAGGCCGAAGCCCAGCGTCACGACAAGGCAGGCCCAGACAAACTTGCTGGTGAGGTCCATCCACAGCAGCAGCGAAATCGCGAGGCTGATGACGATCATCAGCCCGCCCATCGTCGGCGTGCCGCGCTTGGCAAGGTGCGATTGCGGCCCATCGGCGCGGATCGGCTGGCCCTTGCCCTGCCGCACGCGCAGCATGTTGATGAAGCGCGGGCCGATGATCAGGCCAATCACCAGCGCCGTCATCAGCGCTGCGCCAGACCGGAACGACTGGTAGCGGATCAGGTTGGCGATGCCCTCGAAATGCAGCCAATGCGCCAGAACATAGAGCATTCAGTTTTCCCCGGCCGTCTTGGCCATGCCCGTTTTGGCCTTTGCAGTCAGAGCGCGCACCAGTGTGGCGAGCCCGACCGAATTCGACCCTTTCACCAGAATGGCGTCACCACCCTGCGGAGCATCCGCAGCAAGGCATTCCGCCGCTTCTGCAGCGCTTTCGGCATGGTCGAGTTCGATTCGCGCGGCAAGCGCAGGCCCGGCGCTTTTCCCCAGCGCCTTGGCAAGAACGGCCATTTCGGGCCCAACCAGAATGATCCGCTCGACGCCTGCAGCGATCAGCGGCTCGGCGAGTTCAGCGTGGTAGCCGTCCGAAGCCGCGCCCAGTTCCTTCATCGCGCCAAGCACGGCGATGCGGCGGCGCGCGGGGACCTGGCCGAGCGAAGCAATCGTCGCGCGCATCGAGGCGGGGTTGGCGTTGTAGCTTTCGTCGATCAGCAGCGCCTTGCCCGAACCATCGCCGCCCGGTGCGGGGATGACATGGCGCGCGCCGCGCCCGGCGAGGCCTTCCATCTCGGACAGCGCAAGGCCCGCCGCGCCGAGATCGCCGCCCGCTGCGGCGACCGCTGCCATGACGGCGAGTGAATTGTCGACCCAATGCGCGCCCGGCTGGGCAATCGTGTAGCACAGCTTGCGCGGGCCGAGCGGGCCGGAGAACGCGGCAGTGACCAGCGTGCCGCCACCCGGCGCGGGCACCGCATCGAGCAGGCGCGCATCGGCCTGCGCGCCGCGTCCGAAGCTGACGACGTGCCCGGCATGGCGCGCGGCGGCTTCCCGCAGCAGCGCAAAGTGCGGGTTGTCTGCCGGGATGATCGCGATGCCGCCCGCTTCCAGCCCTTCGAAGATTTCCGCCTTGGCCTGCGCAATGGCTTCCTCGCCCGAGAAATGGCCGATATGCGCCGGTGCGATCGTGGTGACGATGGCGATATGCGGGCGCACCAGCCGGGTCAGCGCGGCAAGCTCGCCTGCATGGTTCATCCCCATCTCGAACACGCCGAAGCGGCTGCGCGCGGACATCCGCGCGAGGCTGAGCGGCACGCCGACGTGATTGTTGTAGCTCTTGACCGACCGATGCGCGCGGCCTCTGCTGCCCCGATCCAGCGCGGCGAACAGCGCCTCTTTCACGCCCGTCTTGCCCGCAGAGCCGGTGACGCCGATCACCACGGCGTCCATCGCGTCGACGCGCGCGCGGGCCGCGTGACCGAGATCGACCAGCGCCTGCGTCGTGCTTTCCACCAGCACATGCGGATAGGGCACCGCCCGCTCGACCAGCGCCGCCGCAGCCCCCCGCGCGAAAGCGCCTTCAAGGAAGCGGTGGCCATCGCTTTCCGCGCCCTTGAGCGCGATGAACAGGTCGCCCGGCTGCACTTCCCGGCTGTCGGTCGCGCAGCCCGAAACCTCGAACACGCCCGAGGCCGTGCCGCCGGTTGCCGCCGCGATCTCGTCCGCGCTCCACAGCGCGAGGCCGATGACATCGCTAGCCTCGACCGGCCATTCAAGGAGGGCACTCATGGCATTCATTGGCTGCACTCCCGCGCCACTTGCACGTCATCGAAGGGAAGGACGCGTGATGCCTCGCCGCGCCCGACGATCTGGCCTTGTTCGTGGCCCTTGCCGGCCACGAGGACGATGTCACCCGCCCCCGCATCGCCAATGGCGGCGGCGATGGCTTCGCGGCGGCCCGGCACTTCGCGGGCGCGTTCGTTGCAGCCACCCATCACGGCGGCGCGGATCAGTGCGGGATCCTCCCCGCGCGGATTGTCGTCGGTGACGATCACAGCTTCGGACCCCGCGCAGGCCGCACGGCCCATTTCGGGGCGCTTCCCCTCGTCACGGTCGCCGCCCGCGCCGAATACGGTGATGAGGCGGCCGTTCTTGCCGACATGCGGGCGCAGCGCGGCAATTGCGGCGGTGATCGCATCGGGGGTATGCGCGTAATCGACATAGACGGGCGCGCCGCTGCGCGTGATGGCCGCGCGCTCAAGCCGCCCGCGCACGGGCTGGATGCGGGACAACGCGGCCAGCGTGGCGGCGGGATCGCCGCCCGTCGCGATCACCAGCCCCGCCGAAACCAGCGCGTTGGCGGCCTGATAGGCCCCGATCAGCGGAAGATCGAGCTTGCGCGTGGTGCCCTCGAACGCGAGTTCCAGCGTCTGCCCCAGCAGCGTGGGCGTGCGCGAGATCAGCCGCAGTGTCTCGCCCTGCTCGCCCACCGTGATCAGCTTCAGCCCGCGCGCCCTGGCCGCCGCAATCGCCTGCGCAGACCACGCATCGTCCGCCCAGATCACCGCCGCGCCGTCTTCGGCTACGACATCCCCGAACAGGCGCATCTTGGCCGCAAAATAGACGTCCATCGTGCCGTGGTAGTCGAGGTGATCCCGGCTGAGATTGGTGAAGGCACCGGCTGCGACCCGAGGGCCTTCGTTGCGGAACTGATCAAGCCCGTGGCTCGAAGCCTCGTAGGCGACATGGCTCACCCCCTCGCGCGCAAGGCCTGCAAGATTGGCGAGGAAGGTGACGATATCGGGCGTGGTGAGCCCGGTGGAGACGCTCTCGTCCGCCGTGGTAACGCCCAGCGTGCCGATCGAGGCGGCGCGGAAACCGGCCATGCGCCAGAGCTGGCGTGTCATCTCGACCGTGGAGGTCTTGCCGTTGGTCCCCGTCACGGCGACGAGCGTTTCAGGGACCGGAGCGAAGAACGGCGCGGCAAGGCGCGCGAAAGCCCTGCGCGGCGCGGGGTCGGCAATATGAACCGCGCCTTCCACCTTCGCCTCGGGCCGCGCGACAACCGCAATCGCGCCGGCCTTGATGGCGTCCGCAATGAAATCCTCGCCGTTCACCCGCGTGCCGACGAAGGCGCCGAACACGGTGCCGGGGGCGACCTTGCGGTGATCGATGGCGAAGCCCGTGACGTTGGCACTGGCCAGCACGGCAGGTGTTTCAGGCAGCGCGATACCCGCCGCAGCGGCAAGGGCCGCAAGGTTCATTCGCCTTCTCCGGAACCGACCAGCGGGCTGAGATCGGAAATGTCGACGTCATGGTGCGCATCGGGCACCACGCCCAGCATCGGGCCGATGCGCGGCACCAGCCGGCCGACGATGGGCGCGGCGTTCCACGCGGCGGTGCGCTGGCCGCTGGTCTGCTGGGTGGCTTGGGGTTCGTCGAGCATCACGATCACCACATAGCGCGGCTTGTCCATCGGGAAAGCCGCCGCGAAGGTCGCGATCAGCGAAGTCTTGCGATAACCGCCGCTGCCCGGCTTTTCCGCCGAGCCGGTCTTGCCGCCGACGCGGAAGCCCGGCGCGTCCGCCTTGCGGCCGGTGCCATCGACCACGATCATGCGCAGCAGCTGGCGCAGGCGCGCGCTGGTCGAGGCCTGGAACACGCGGCGACCGGGGGCGAGGTGCGCCGGGTCCACCTTGTAGAGCGTGGCCGGACGCCAGATCCCGCCGTTGACGAGCGCGGCATAGGCCGAGGCGAGGTGCAGCGGGGTGACCGCGATGCCGTGACCATAGCTCACCGTCATCGTCGTCAGCCGCGCCCAATCGCCCTTGCCACCTTCGCTCCCGCCACGCGGCCAGAGCGGGAAGCCGCGCGCAGGCAGCTCGATCGTCGGGCGCTCGTTCATGCCGAGCTGCTCCATCGTGTGCTTCAGCGCGACCGGCCCCAGCAGGTCGGCGACATGCGCCAGCACGACGTTCGACGAGTGGATCAGCGCTTCGGGCACATTGAGCGAAGTGCCGAAGTTGTGGCTGTCGTGAATCGTGAACTTGCCGATCTGGAACGGCACCGAAGGATAGCGCGTCGCAAGATCGGTCACCACGCCGGCGTCGATGGCCGAGGCGATGGTGATCGGCTTGAACGTGGAACCAAGCTCGTAGACCTGGTTCGACACGCGGTTGAACACAAGATCGTTGTAGGCAAGGTCCGAACGATTGGGGTTGAACGAGGGCAGCGAGGCCAGCGCGACGACTTCGCCGCTATCCGCATCGAGGATGACCCCGGCGGCGCCCTTGGCATTGGTCTCCATCATGCCGCGGCCAAGCTCGTCTTCCAGCGCGCCCTGCGCCCGCGCGTCGATGGAAAGCGCGGTGGGCGTGCCGCGATACGCCGGATCGAGCAGGCGCGGCTCCAGCACCTGTTCCATCCCGACATGGCCCTTGCCGGCCTCGTCCACATAGCCGAGCACGTGGGCGGCTAGTGAGCCCTGCGGATAGAAACGCTGCTCCTCGCGCGGGAATTCGAGCGCGGGTTCGCCCAGCGCGAAGACCCTGTTGGCGTCTTCCGGCAGCACCCGGCGGCGCAGATAGCAGGGCTTGCCCGCCTTCAGACGCGCCACGAGATCGGTGTAGTCCGCATCGGGGAAGATGCCGACGAGCGCGCGGGCGACTTCCTCGGGCGTCTTGACCAGCGGCGCACCGCCCTCGCCCAGCGCCTTGGGATTGAACCACAAGGAATAAGACGCGAAGGCGCGCGCCAGCGCGATGCCGTTGCGATCGGTGATTTCCCCGCGCGAGGGCAGCAGCGCCTCGGCCAGCGAAGCGCGCTCTGGCGTCCGCTCGAACAGGCCGAGCTGCGCGATACGCACGCAGGCCGTCAGCGTGACGAAAACGAACAGCACCATGATCCACAGCGCGCGCAGCCGCGCAGTGACGAGCGCGCTCTGGCGCACATTGGCGAGCTGGACGCGGCCGGTGGCGATTGCGGCGGAGGCGGTCAGCGCATTCACGGGGCGGTCTTGCTTCCCGCGCGTGCGGGCTTGGCAGGCTTGGTGGCCTTGGCGGACTTCTCGGGCTTGGCTGCGGCAAGCTTCGCGCCCTTGCCGGGCCGCGCCGCCTCGTCCTTCGAGGTCTTCGTCGTTCTGGCGAGGGACGCCTTCGTCTCGCCGCCCTTTGCCTTGCTGTCCTTGCCGGTCTTTTCGGGCTTGTTCTTGCCGTCCTTTTTCAGCGGTGCGACCATCGCAAGGCGCGCGCCGAGGTTTGCGGTGGCCTTGGCGCGGTCGGCGGCATCTGCGGGCTTGGCCACAGGCTTGTCGTCATCCTCGTCCGCAGTGACGACCGGCGCGGCAATATCGGCCGCAGCGGCAAGGCCGGACATCACCGAAGGGAACGCTGCTTCGGCCGCAACGGCATCGTCCGCGCTCGCCACGCGGATCGGTGCAGGGCTGCCTGGACCATCCGGCTTGGCGAAAGCGGCGAGCTGGCGCTCGTTCGAAAGGTACTGACCGGCGGTCGGCGCGACATAGCCGAACTCGACATCGTTCCACAGCTTCAGCTGCTGCTGGTTGGCGCGGGTTTCCACCTCGGTTTCGAGGTAGAGCTTCTCCTTGCGCAGCGCGACGATCTGCAGCTCGGTGCGGTGGACCTGGCTGCGTAGCGCATTGACGCGGAAAGCGAGCACCATGACGATCGCTGCGCAGACGAGCAGCAGCGCGATCCAGCCGATCGAGCGGAAGCGGTTGGCGCTGACCATCATGCCGCCATCACTCCTCTGGCCGGGGCCGCCGTGCGCACGGCCCAGCGCAGCGTGGCAGAGCGCGCGCGCGGGTTGCGCGCCTGCTCTTCCGCTGCGGGGCGGATCGCGGCGGAGGGTTTTTCGAACACAGGCGCGGCAGTGGGTGTGCTGACGGGCAGGTGGCGTGAACCGGCCGGCACGGCTCCGGCGGCTTCGCGGAGGAACTGCTTGACGATGCGGTCTTCGAGGCTGTGGAAACTGACGACGGCGAGGCGGCCGCCCGGGGCCAGCACGCGCTCTGCCGCAGCAAGGCCAGCCTGCAGCTCGTCCAGTTCACCGTTCACGTGGATCCGCACCGCCTGGAAGCTGCGCGTGGCGGGGTCCTTCGGCGCGCCGGGGCGATAGCCGAGCGCCTTGCGCACCACTTCGGCAAACTGGCCGGTGGTCGTGAGCGGGCGGGCCGCGACCACGGCGCGGGCAATGCGGCGCGACTGGCGCTCCTCGCCATAGTGGTAAAGCACATCGGCAATCGCTTCCTCGGTGGCGCCATTGAGGAAATCCGCAGCGCTTTCGCCTTCCTGCGACATGCGCATGTCGAGTGGGCCATTGCTGGAGAAGGCGAACCCGCGCGCTGCCTGATCGAGCTGCATCGAGCTGACGCCGATATCGAAGACAATGCCCTGCACCGAGCCGACACCCGCTTCCGCCAGCCCCTCGGCAAGTTCGGAAAAGCGGCGCTGGTGCAGCACGAGGCGGGGCGGCACTTCTGAAACTTCCCCCCAGGCCCGCCCTGCCGCAATCGCATCGGGGTCGCGATCGAAAGCATGGACGGTGGCACCGGCACCGAGCAGGCGGCGGGTGTATCCGCCTGCGCCGAAGGTGGCGTCCACGACAAGGGAACCGGGCGTCAGGCCGCCCTGGGGGGTCAGCGCGGCGACGACCTCATCGAGGAGCACGGGGATATGGGGCAGCTGCACGCTCATTTGCGGGCCGCCTTGGCCGAGATCTCGGCCATGCGGGCGCGGCATGCGGATTTGACCGAGTCCCATTCAGGCCCCATCGCAAACAGCACATCGGGGGCCCAGATCGTGATCTGGTGCATGCCGCCATGGAAATAGAGCGCATCGCCCACATCGGCCTGTTCGCCGAGATATTCGGGCAGGACGAAGCGGCCGGAATCATCGAAGCTGACCCGGGCAAAGCCGCCGATCTGCGCGGCACGAACGTCAATATCGAACGGCTCGCCGCGCTCGATCGCGACGCGTTCTTCATGTGCGAGCATCTCGGCAAAGCTTTCCGCGCGGGATTCGCCGAAACCGACGAGGCAGGGGTGCTTGGCGTGCTTGTCGAGGCAGAGGAGGCGCTGCCCGCGCGAAGCTTCGCGCACGGTCTGGCGGAAGTCTGCAGGGAGGACAAAACGGTTCTTCTCGCCGCGCGGCGAAAAGCCCTGCCCCCAATACTGCGACTGCGCCCCAGCCACGTGCCGCTTCCCCGCCTCGGACGAAAGCCTCCCAACCCGGCCGCGCACACCCGCGTGGCCGACTCATCCCCCGTGGATGCGTCATGGAGTCCGTCCTGATGAAGTGTCGTCTTAACGCGGGAGGGTCCGGGCGAAAAGGGGAAAATGCGGGAAATTGCGTCCAAACGTTGATTCCAGTGGATGAATCTTTGCTTGGGGCAACCACGTAACGCTCAGGTAGCTTGGCGGGATTTTGGACGAAATCACGCAATTCCGCCAAATTTTATGGTTAAGACGCGCAGCCGGGGAGCAGCTCCGCTTCGTTCCCGCACTTTCCCGTGGTCGTTTCCCGCCGATTCCCGCGTCAGCGGGCAAAGGCCCGGCGCATCAGGGTGCGCAGCGCCTCGGCGCGGGATGCGGCTTCCGGGCCCTCGGCGGGTTCGAGTAGCGCGGCATCGGCCACGATCAGCACGAAACCCTTGCCGATCCTGCACGCCGCGATGAGGCCGGCCTGCTCGATCCGGCAGTCCTGCACCGGCCCCGGAAGCAGGGTGAGTTCACCCGGGGCATTCACGGGAAACGGCGTTCCCGCGCTTTCCCGCCCCTTGCCCGCATCGCGCAGCGCAAGGCCCCAATGCGCCAGGATCGGACCCAGCAGCACGGTATCGGCGGGGCGGCGCGGATCGCCGAGCGCGAAGCGGCTTTCCGCCGTGAGCAGCGGATCGGCAAACAGCAGGAGGTGCCCCCCGCCCCGCACCCAGGCATCAAGCGCGACGTTCTCCGCCGGCTCCAGCGGACGCGGCTGCGCAACGAAAAGGTCGGCCAGCGGCCCCGGCGCAAGGAGCGTGTCGAGCGGGACAAGGTGGCGGCCTGCCTCAAGCACGGGGCGGGCCCAGTGCGGCTTTTCAGAAGGAGCAAGCTGCGCCCCCATGCCGTCCGCCTCGCTCCACAGAATCGGCAGGCTGGTGAACAGGCCGAGCGCGGGCGGCGGCGAAGCGCGCGTGCAACTGGCCAGCGCCAGTGCGCCGGCGGCAAGGATCAGGATTGTGCGGCTGCCGCTCAGTTGCCGGGCGGGCGCGGTGCCTGGCGCGCGGGCTTGGCGCCGCCTGCCACCGGCAGTTCGGGTGCGACGCCCATATCGACCAGCGGATCGTTGGCCGTGCTGGGGCTCGCGCTGGGGCTGGCCGCAGCAGCGGGCGTTCCCGCCGTGGTGCGCTCGACCTGCTTGGCGCGGTCCATGATCACGTTGGCAAGGCTGACGATGAGCAGCATCCCGGCAAGGCCGAACAGCCCGATCTGCAGCCGATGTACCGCCTGCGCGCGCAGTTCGCGCGGGCCGGGATACGCGGGCTGCAACGCGGCCAGCCGCGCGGCTTCCGCCGGGGTTTCAGCCGCTGCGTCCGGCGACGGGCGGCGATCAGGGATGAGGCCGAAGAGTGCCATCCGCCCGATCTTACCCGCTTATGCCAACGAGGGGAAGGTCATCCAAGCCAGGGAAAGATGGGCAGGCCCTTCGCGCGCAGCCACTCCGGGTTGTAGAGCGAGGAGAGGTAGCGGAAGCCGGTGTCACACAGGATCGTCGCCACGCGTTTGCCGGGGCCGAGTTGCTTGCCCAGCGCCACTGCGCCCGCCACGTTGATGCCGCTCGAAAGGCCAAGGCACAGCCCTTCCTCAGCCAGCAGGCGGCGCACCCATTCGAGGCCTTCCTCGTCCGAAATGCGGAACTGCGTATCGATCGGCGCGCCTTCGAGATTTGCCGTGATGCGCCCCTGCCCGATGCCTTCCGCGACCGAGGAGCCTTCGGATTTCAGTTCGCCGTGGGCATAGTAGTTGTAGAGCGCAGCGCCGTGCGGGTCGGCGAGGCCGATCGTCACGGCCTCGTCGAAGGCCTTGAGCCCGAAGCCGACCCCGGCGATCGTGCCGCCGGTGCCCGCTGCGCAGATGAAGCCATCGACGCGGCCTTCCATCTGTGCCCAGATTTCGGGCGCGGTGCTTTCGATATGGGCGCGGCGGTTGGCGATATTGTCGAACTGGTTGGCCCAGATCGCGCCTTCGGTTTCCTCGGCAATGCGGCGCGAGGTGTGGACGAAGTGCCCCGGATTGGAGAACGGCGCGGCGGGGACCAGCACCAGCTCGGCCCGCAGCGCGCGCAGCGTGTCCATCTTCTCGCGCGATTGCGTTTCGGGCATCACGATCACGGTCTTGTAGCCCAGCGCGTTGGCGACAAGCGCAAGGCCAATGCCGGTGTTGCCCGCCGTGCCTTCAACGATGGTGCCGCCGGGCTTCAACAGGCCCTTCGCTTCTGCGTCGCGCACGATCCACAACGCGGCGCGGTCCTTCACCGAAGCGCCGGGGTTGGCAAACTCGCACTTCCCGTAGATCTCGCAGCCCGCAGCTTCACTTGGCCCCTTAAGGAGGACAAGCGGCGTGTTGCCGATCAGCGAGAGGGTATCGGCGAGGACGGCGGGTGGCGGCGCGGTGCTTGTCATGCTGCGGGAGGTAATGCGCCGCCGCGCTGGCCGCAATGCAATTGCGCTTTCAGGAGCGCAAGTGTGATTGTTTCGCGCAGAGACCGCAGAGATCGCAAAGAGTTCACACCGCGCCGCAGGCTTTTGTTCTGGTAGCCGCACGTCGGAGAGAAAGCGCGGCTGCGCCGCGAGAACAAAAACTCTGCGCTCTCTGCGATCTCTGCGCGAAAACCCGTCTACTCCCGCCCCGCACGAATGGCCCCCGCCGCGGCAAACGGCGCGATGGCCAAGGACGCAAGACTGGACGCGGCGAGCAGCAGCAGCCCGCCCTCCCCGCCTGGCTGGAGCGAGCCCGCACCGAAGATGAGCAACGGCACCGTCAGCGGTATCGCCAGCAGTCCGCCCAGCGCCGCGCCTGCGCGCAGGCCGGCCGTGAGCGCCGCGATGGTGACACCGATGGCCGCAAGGCCCGGCGTGCCGAGCAGCAGCCCCAACTCCACCGTCCACAACTGCGCACCGTCCAGATTGAGCAACCCCGCCGCCAGCGGCGCCGCGAGCATGAGCGGCACGCCAAAGCTGAGCCAATGCGCGAGGATGCGCAGCGCCAGCACGCCTTCCTCGGCAATCCCGCGCAGCGCCCATTGATCAAAAAAGCCGGCCTCCAGATCCGGCTCTACCAGCCGGTCCAGCGGCAGGATCGCGGCCAGCAGTGCGGCAACCCAGATCACGCCCGCGCCGGTACGCGCCAGCAGCTTGGCATCGGGGCCCACTGCAAAGGGATAGAGCATGGCAACCGCGAGGAAAAACAGCAGCGGCAGCAGCGCCCCGCCCCGTCCCGGCGCGCCCATCAGCAGCAGCGTCAGATCGCGGCGGAAGATCGTCCACAGCGCCCTCATGGCAGATGCTCCAGCAGCGAAAGCGTGCGCAGTTTCTGCAATTGCAGCGGTTGGTGCGAGGCGATCACCGCAATGCCGCCGAGCGCGCGGTGCGCCTCGATCGCGGCCTGCGCGCTGGCGCCCCAATGCGTGTCAAGCCCGTTCAGCGGCTCATCGAGCAGCCAGATCCGCGCACCGCTCGCCGCCAGCCGCGCCAGCGCCGCGCGCTTGCGCTGGCCGGTGGAAAGATAGCGCACCGGCACATCGAGCAGGTCTTCAAGCCCGAAATCGGCGCGCGCCTCGCCTGCGCAATCAACTTGCCGCCAGAACGCCAGCGCCTCACCCAGCGGCCGGTGCGGGTCAAGCGCGGGCCGTTCATCCGAAAGCGCCATAGCGCCCTCGTGCTCGACATGGCCGTTGTAGGCGCGCAGCAGGCCCGCCAGAATGCGCATCAGGCTCGATTTGCCGATGCCGTTGGGGCCGGAAAGGTGCAGCGCTTCCCCCCCGGTCAGTTCGAAGCCCACGCCCCTGAACAGCAGCCGGTCACCGCGCCGGCAGGCAAGATCATAGGCAGCGAGACGGCACGGTTGCATCGGTTCACGCGATAGGGGAAAGACGCCGCACTGCCAAGGAGACCGATTGTGGCCATTGCCGCCCTCACCGATGCCGAACGCACCGCCGCCCTCGCCGCCCTGCCCGCCTGGTCCCTGCGCGAAGACGGCCTCGCCATGACCCGCACCTTCCGCTTCGCCGATTTCGCTGAGGCTTTCGGCTTCATGACCCGCGTGGCGATCCTTGCCGAAAAGGCCGATCACCACCCGGAGTGGTTCAACGTCTACAACCGCGTGGAGATCACGCTAACGACGCACGATGCGGGCGGGCTGAGCAAGCGCGACGTGGCGCTTGCCAGTGCGATTGACGGGTTCGCGGGCTAGGCCAGCCCAGTTGCGTGGCCCGGTTGCCTGTCCCGATTGCTGCGGCAAGCCATTCCAGCTACGCAGAAATCCGCAGTCTGGGGCAAAGTGGAAGGATCGGGGGCATGCGCATCATTCTGGTGATCCTCAGCCTGCTTCTGGCCGCTTGCTCGCAGTCGCAGGTCAACGAAACGCTCGCCACGCCGCAGGAGCAGTCCCTCGCGGTCCGCTTCATCGCCGCGCTGCAGTCAGGGCAGCTCGATTCGGTCAAGGCCAGCATGGAGCCGCAACTTTATGCGCAGACGCTCGGCATCGAGCGGTCGTTTCAGGCCGGCATCCCCAAGGCCACGAACACCAGGCTGGTGACCGTCGCCGTCCAGACCAATACGGTGAACGGCGCCTCGCAGACCCTGAAGGCGCTCAACTACGAATTCGGCGCGGGAACCAGATGGGCGGTGATCCAGATCGTCATGAAGGTGGCGCCCGGCGGGCCGCAGATCGTGGGATGGCATGCCGCGCCCTCTGACCATCAGCCGACCACGGGCGGGGCCTTCACGCTCGCAGGAAAAGGCGCGCTGCACTACTTCTGGCTGGCCGCGATGGTGCTCTCGACGCTCACGATCGTCACCGCGCTGATCCTCATCGGGCGCAGCACAGGCGTGCGGCGGCGCTGGCTCTGGGCCATCGGGTCTGCTCTCGGCCTTGGCCAGTTCACGCTCAACTGGACGACCGGCGTGTGGATCTTCCGGCCGCTCGGCTTCTTCCTGCTGGGCAGTGCGGCGTTCAAGGCCTCCCCGTTTGACGCGTGGATGCTGTCGTTCTCGCTGCCGGTCGTCGCGGTAATCTTCCTGCTGCGCCGCAAGGCTCTAACGGCGCAGCCTGACGACACGAGCTTCGACTGATCAGCCCCCCATTGGCCGCCCAAGGCCGCTGACCTGCTTGCGCAAGGCACCCGGCATCCAGCGCGCGGCAAAGGCCAGTTTCTTCGCGGTCTTGCCGACCAGCGTGTGGATCTTCTGCCCATGCACCGCCGCCCACGCCGCCTCGGCCACTTCGCTCACCGGCGTGATTTCGAGCCCGGCGGAACTGACCTGCCCCCGGATATCCGCGTTCGAGGCGCGATTGGGCGCATGATCGAGCAACGGGGTTTCGATGAAGCTCGGCATCAGATCGCGCACGCTGATGCCATCGTCCTTCCACTCGCCATCCAGCGATTCGGTGATCGAGCGAACGCCGAACTTGGTCGCGGAATAGATCGAGCCGCCGGGCATGCCATAGATCCCCGCCGCGCTCGCGGTGTTGAGCAGGCATGAGCCGGGGGCCGCAGCCTTGAGCCACGGATAAGCCGCCTGCGCGCCGAAGATCACGCCCTTGAGGTTGATGTCGAGCGTGCGTTCGACTTCCTCGGCGCTGCAGTCGGTCAACCGCCCGCCAAGGGGGATGCCGGCGTTGTTGAACACCACGTCGATCTTTCCGCCCGAGGCCTCGGCGCAGTCCGCCAGCGCCGCGTCCCATGCGGCGCGGTCGCGCACATCCAGCTTGTGCTGCGAGGAAAAGCCCGCCGGGATCAGCGCGGCGGTGCCGGCCATCCCGTCCTCGTTGATATCGGCAATGCCGACAAACCAGCCCGCCCGGCCAAACCGCTCGGCCACCGCGCGCCCGATGCCCGATGCGCCGCCGGTGATGAAGATCGTCTTTTGCGCCACAACCTTACACCCTCGGTCGTTGTTGTCTGGACGGAAGCCTACAGCGCTGGATTGTCATAGCAATGCCAAGTGAAGATCGCCGCCGCGCCGCGGTGCGGGCGCCAGTCTTCGGCGAGAGCGCGGGCCTGCTTCTCGTCGGGGCGCTCTTCGAGCCCCAGCAGTTTCGCCATGCCCGCCTGCACGGCAAGATCGCCTGCCGGCCAGATATCGGGCCGTCCTTCCGCGAAGAGAAGGTAGATTTCCGCCGACCAGCGTCCGATGCCCTTGATCTTGGTGAGCTCCGCGATCGCTTCCTCGTCATCCTCCGGCAGCGAATGGAGAGCCAGTTCGCCCGTCACCACGAGTTCGCACAAGGACCGCGCATAACCCTGCTTCTGGCGCGAAAGGCCGCAGGCGCGCAGCGAATCGAAATCGGCGGCAAGGAGGTCGTGCGGGGGAATGTCGTCCCCTAGCAGCGCCGAGAGCTTGGTCCAGACCGACGAAGCGGCGGCGACACTGACTTGCTGGCCCACGATCGTGCGCAGCAAAGTCGCATAACCGCGCGGGCGGATGCGCGGGGCGGGATGGCCGACGCGCGCGAGAGCTTCGGCAATCTTCGGGTTCATCGCGGAGACGTGGGCAAGCCCTTCGGCAATCTGGCTGGCGTTGAGGCCCATCAGTAACAGCTTTCCTTTTGAGGCCATGATGCAGCGCAGCACCTTGCCAAATGACCCCCCGCGCGATAGCAGCCCCGGTCAAATGGGGCTAGAGAGCGTCATGCCGGGGACCGGTGCGCTCTCAACAGGAGACATGATCGATGCCGAAGCTTGTCGTGGTGAACCGCTCGGGTGAAGAATCCACTGTCGAGGCCGCTGCCGGCCTTTCGGTCATGGAAGCGATCCGCGACAACGGCTTTGACGAACTCCTCGCGCTGTGCGGCGGCTGCTGCTCTTGCGCGACCTGCCACATCTATGTGGACCCGGCCTTCGCCGACAAGCTGCCGAAGATGAGCGAAGACGAGAACGACCTGCTGGAAAGCTCCGACCACCGGGGCGAAACCTCGCGCCTTTCGTGCCAGGTGCAGCTGACCGCCGATCTCGACGGCCTCAAGGTCACGATCGCACCGGAAGACTGATCAGGCGCGCGGCCAGCCCGCGCTGCTTTTTCCGCAAGGCAAGAACGCTCCGGCGCAGCAATGCGCGCGGGGCGTTTTGCTGTGCGCCAGAGCACCGGCGGGCTGCGCGGCGAGTATGACGCAAGGCGTCATAAAACAAGCATAAAACTGTCACCTCAGGGCCTTAGCGGGCGCAGCAATCCAAGCGTTTATGAGGGAGTTTACAATGCGCCTTGCCACTCTGCTGCTCGCCACCACGGCGTTTGCCGCAACCCCCGCTTTTGCGGCCACCGAACCGCAGGCTGCACCTGCCGTCGAGGCAGCTGCGGCCCCCGCAACCGATGGCGGCGACGGCGAAGCCATCGTCGTCTACGGCACCGGCAAGACCCGCCAGGTCCAGGAACTTTCGGGTGCGGACCTTGCCATCCAGGCCGCCGGCACCAGCCCGCTGCGCGCCATCGCCAAGCTGCCGTCGGTCAACTTCCAGTCGGCCGATGCGTTCGGCACGTATGAATGGTCGACCCGCATCACCCTGCGCGGCTTCAACCAGAACCAGCTGGGCTTCAACCTCGATGGCATCCCACTCGGCGACATGTCGTACGGCAACTACAACGGCCTTCACATCAGCCGCGCGGTCACTGCGGAAAACATCGGCTCGACCGTCGTCAGCCAGGGCTCGGGCGCGATCGACACGCAGTCGACCAACAACCTCGGCGGCACGCTGAGCTTCAGCACCATCGATCCGAAGACCGCGCTCGGCCTCGACGCCAGCGGCACCTACGGCTCGAACAACACCTGGCGCGGCTTCCTGCGCGGCGGCATCGGCACGGAAAACGGTGCGCGCGCCTTCGGCTCGGTCGTCTATGCCACCACCGACAAGTGGAAGGGCGACGGCAAGCAGCGCCAGCTGAACGTCAACGCCAAGGGCATCCTGCCGCTGGGCGACGTGACGCTCGACGGCTACTTCAGCTATTCCGACCGCGCCGAGCAGGACTATCAGGACCTCAGCCTCGACCAGATCAACCGCCTCGGCTACGATTGGGACAACTTCGGCCCGGGCAAGTATGCGCTGGCCGTGCAGGTGGCCGATATTGCCGCCAACCGGGGCGAGACTGGCACAACCCCGCTCAACCCGGCTGCGGGCAAGGTCTATCCCTCGCCGATCAAGACCGCGGATGATGCCTATTACGACGCTTCGGGCCTGCGCCGCGACACGCTCGCCGCCGTCGGCCTCACCGCGCCGCTCGCCTCGGTGCTGACGCTGAAGCTCAAGACCTATCTCCACAAGAACTCGGGCCAGGGCACCTGGGGCACGCCCTATGTCAACAGCCCGACCGGCGTGCCGATGGCGCTGCGCACCACCGAATACGACATCAACCGCAAGGGTGTGTTCGGCAGCCTCAACGCCGATCTCGGCATGAACAACATCACCGTGGGCGCGTGGTACGAAAACAATGATTTCAACCAGGCGCGGCGCTTCTATGCCTATGCCAGCCGCACCAATCCGGGCCGCGACCACCTGAAGTTCCAGCACGATCCGTTCGCGACGCAGTGGGATATCGATTTCAACACCAAGACGTTCCAGTACTACGTCGAGGACGAGATCAAGCTGGGTGACGCCCGGATCAGCCTCGGCTGGAAGGGCTTCAAGGTGGACAACCACGCCAACCCGATCGTCGCAGGCGGACGCACGCGGGGCGATCTTTCGACCAAGGACTGGTTCCAGCCGCACGCGGGCATCAGCTACCGCTTCTCGCCCGCGATCGAAGCTTTCGCCGGCTTCACGCAGGTGACGCGCGCCTTCGCCTCGGCCACCACGGCAGGTCCGTTCTCCTCGAGCCAGGCCGGGTTCGACGCGATCAAGCCCTTCCTCAAGCCCGAGCAGTCGGACACGTACGAGGCGGGCCTGCGCTACAACAGCGGCATCTTCCACGGTGTGCTTGCGGGCTATCTGGTGAACTTCCGCAACCGCCTGCTGGCGATCCCGACCTCGGTGGGCATCGTCGGCGCGGCCAACGCGCTGCAGAACGTCGGCGGCGTGCGCTCGGCGGGCATCGAGGCGAGCGGCGAGCTGCGCATCGGCCACGGCTGGTCGGTGCTGGCTTCGTACAGCTACAACGACAACACCTACCGCGACGACGTGGTGATCCGGGCCAACGGCACCGTCACCACGATCCCCACCGCCGGGAAAACCGTGACCGACAGCCCCAAGCACCTTGTCCATGGCGAAGTTTCGTACGATCAGGGGCCGCTCTATGGCCGCGTCGGGGTTGATTACATGTCGAAGCGTTACTTCACCTACACCAACGACCAGTCGGTCCCCGGCCGCGCGCTCGTCGATGCGACGCTCGGCTACCGGTTCGATCTGGGCATGCGCAAGCCGGTGGAACTGCAGATCAACGCAACCAACCTGTTCGACAAGCGCTATGTCGCCACGATCGGTTCGAACGGCTTCGGCAACAGCGGCGACAACCAGACGCTGCTCGCCGGTGCCCCGCGTCAGGTCTTCGCGACCGTGAAGGTGGGCTTCTGATGCGCCGCGCGCTTCCTCTCGCCCTTGCGCTCATCGCCCCGGTGCTTTCTGGCGCAGCGGCAGAGGAAGCGCGCGCCGCTCCTGTCCTCCTCATCTCGATCGATGGACTGCGCCCCGGCGACGTGCTCGACGCCGAGGCGCGTGGCCTCAGGGTCGAGACCTTGCGCCGCTTCATGACCGAGGGCGCCTATGCCACGGGCGTCGTCGGCGTGCTGCCCTCGGTAACCTATCCCAGCCACACCACGCTGATCACCGGCGTATCGCCGGCCAAGCATGGCATCGTGAACAACACCACCTACGATCCCACCCAGATCAACCAGAGCGGCTGGTTCTGGTATGCCGAGGACAACAAGGCCCGCACCCTGTGGGATGCGGCCCGTGATGCCGGCCTCACCACCGGCAACGTCCACTGGCCGGTTTCCGTCGCGGCGAAGAACGTGACGTGGAACCTCCCGCAGATCTGGCGCACCGGCCATCCCGACGACCGCAAGCTGGTCAATGCGCTGGCGACACCGGGCCTTGTCGGCGATCTGGAGACGGCGACCGGCGCGGCCTACGCCGATGGCAAATCCGAAGACCTGCTGGGCGACCAGATCCGCACCGAATTCGGCGTGGGGATGATCGTGAAGTACCAGCCCGGCTTCATGACGATGTATCTCGCCGCGCTGGACCATACCGAGCACGAGACCGGCCCGGGCTCCGCCGAATCGCACGCAGCGCTGGAGCAGATTGACGGTTTCGTCGGCGAACTCGTGGCGGCCGAAATGCAGGTCCATCCCGATGCGGTGATCGCGCTCGTCAGCGATCACGGGTTTGCGCCGGTGGATACAGTGATCAACCTCTACCGCCCGTTCATCGATGCCGGGCTCGTCACGCTGGGTCCGGACGGCAAGATCGCGTCCGCCGATGCAACGCCGTGGGGTTCGGGCGGCTCGTTCGCGATCCGCCTGGCGCGGCCAAACGATGCTGCGCTGAAAGCCAGGGTCAAGGCCGTGCTCGACAAGCTGGCCGCCGATCCCGCTGCCAAGTTCGAACGCGTGATCGAAGGCCCCGCCATCGCGGCGGAGGGGGCCAATCCCGACGCCAGCTTCTATGTGAACCTCAAAATCGGCGCCGTGGCCGGTCCGCTCGTGAACGGCACCCTGCCGCTGTCGTTCCCCTCGCCGGTCAAGGGCATGCACGGCTATTTCCCGGCAGCACCCGAAATGCGCTCCACCTTCATGATCATGGGCAAGGGCATTCCCAAGGGCCGCAAGCTGGGCGAGATCGACATGCGCGCGATCGCGCCGACGCTGGCCAAGCTGATGGGCGGCACGCTGCCCGATGCCGAAAAGCCGGCGATCAGCTTTGGGAAGTAGGGCCTAGAAGAGGCCCTCGATCCGCCCTTCGGGATTGATGTGGATGCGTTCTGCCGCGGGCACCTGCGGCAGGCCGGGCATGGTCATGATCTCGCCGCAGATCGCCACGACAAAGCCCGCGCCTGCCGAAAGCCGCACTTCGCGCACCGGGATCACATGGCCGGTCGGCGCGCCCAGCGCGGCAGGATCGGTGGAGAAGCCATACTGTGTCTTGGCGATGCACACCGGCAGCGCGCCGTGCCCCTGCTCTTCCCAAGCGGCGAGCTGCGTCCGCACCGCCGGATCGGCAATCGCGCATTCGGCGCGGTAGATGCGGGTGGCGATGGTATTGATCTTCTCGAACAGCGGCAGCGCATCATCATAGAGCGGCGCGAACTGCGAGGGCGTTTCGGCCAGTTGCACCACCCGTTCGGCCAGATCGACCGCACCCGCGCCGCCTTCAGCCCAGTGCGTGCAGACCAGTGCCTGCGAACCATGCGCGGCGGCGATGGCCTGGACAGCGGCAATCTCCTCGTCGCTGTCGGTGGGGAAGCGATTGATCGCGACGACAGCAGGCACGCCGAACTGGCGCACGTTCTCGATATGCCGCACGAGGTTTACCCCGCCGCGCTTCACCGCCTCGACATCGGTCGGCGCCAGCGCATTCTTGGCAACGCCGCCGTTCATTTTCAGCGCGCGCACCGTGGCGACGATCACCGCCGCCGCCGGCTTGAGGCCAGCCTGCCGGCACTTGATATCGAAGAACTTTTCCGCACCGAGGTCTGCGCCAAAGCCCGCCTCGGTCACCACATAGTCCGCCAGCGCCAACCCCGCGCGCGTCGCCCGCACCGAATTGCAGCCATGCGCGATATTGGCAAACGGTCCGCCGTGGACGAGCGCAGGATTGCCTTCCAGCGTCTGCACGAGATTGGGCTTGATCGCCTGCGCCAGCAGCACGGCCATCGCGCCATCGGCCTTCAGTTCGCGCGCGGTAACAGGGCGACCACTGCGCGTATAGCCGACCACGATCCGCCCGAGCCGCGCTTCCAGATCCGCGAGATCCTCGGCGAGGCACAGGATCGCCATGACTTCCGAAGCGACGGTGATATCGAACCCGGATTCGCGCGGGAACCCGTTGGCCCGCCCGCCCAGCCCTTGCGCGATATCGCGCAGCGCGCGGTCGTTGATATCGAGCACGCGCCGCCACACGATCCGCCGCACATCAAGATCGAGCGTGTTGCCCCAGTAGACGTGGTTATCGATCATCGCGGCGAGAAGATTGTGCGCGCTGGTGATCGCATGGAAATCGCCGGTGAAGTGGAGGTTGATATCCTCCATCGGCACGACTTGCGCGTAGCCGCCGCCAGTCGCCCCGCCCTTGGTGCCGAAACAGGGGCCAAGCGAGGGTTCGCGAAGGGCCAGCATGGTGCGCTTGCCGATCCGGTTCAGCGCATCGGCAAGGCCGACCGAGGTCGTCGTCTTGCCCTCGCCCGCCGGGGTGGGGTTGATCGCGGTGACAAGGATCAGCTTGCCCGGCGCCTTGCCCGCCTCGGCTTCGAGCAGCGCCAGATCGAGCTTGGCCTTGTAGTGGCCATAAGGCTCGACCGCGGCAGCCGGGATTCCGGCGCGCTCGGCGATCTGGAGGATGGGCTTCAGCGTCGCGGCGCGCGAGATCTCGATGTCGGATGGCATCCAGTCTTTTTACTTATGATGGCGCGCAGAGCAAGCGTCCTTCCCGCGTAGAGCTTGGTCTTCGCTTGCAGGAAGATCATCTCAATTGGTAGGTTCAAAGTATAATCGCTGCGAGTATTCTATCAAATGATAGCATTTTTGGAATATCTCAATGTGTTCAACGGCTGGAATCTATGGCCAATCGTCTCAAGCCTCACCCTCTTGGCAGTCGTTGTGTTCCCGATCGCGGTAATCACTGCAATCTGGGACAAATGGTTTCGCAGAGACGGCTGAACGCGCGCCAGCGGTTCAAACCGCTCACGCGGACGTTCCTGCCATTCCGCCATGCCCGCCCGGCTATGGCGAATCCCCTACCAGCCCCGGCTGCCCGGCCCGCCCTTGAAGGGGCCAGTCACCTTGCTGGTGATCCAGCCGCCATAGAAGCCGCCGGCCTGCGGAATCACCGTCTCGCCATCCACACTGCACCGATCGAAGGGCGCCGCATAGAACGCGACATGATCCTTGAGCGCCAGGAACCCGCGCGTGGGGCCCGGATAGCTCCACCCGACCTGCGGCAGGACTTCGCCATCGACCACGACATCCCAGTACGCTGCCGCGCCCTTCCATTCGCACATCGATGAGCCGGAGGCCCGCCGCAGCACCCCCGGCGCCATGTCATCCGGATGGATGTAGTAGCTTGGCGGATGGCTGGTCTCGAGCGTCTGCACGCTGCGGCGCGTATCGGCGATGATCTGCCCGCGATGCGCGATCACCACATGCGCGGTGCATGACCGCGCGACGGCTGGGCGGGGATAGTCCCAGACACTTTCCTGCCCGGGCAAAACCGGATCAGGCTTGGGCCACATCAGAGCCTGAGCCCCGCGGTCTCCGGCAAGCCGCTCATCAGATTGAGGCTCTGCACCGCCGCACCGCTGGCGCCCTTGCCGAGATTATCAAGCAGCGCGACGAGCCGTGCCTGCGTGCCATCCTTGCTGCCGAAAACGTAAAGGTCGAGCCCGTCGCGCGGGGCATCGGAGCGACGCAGCAGCAGTTCGTCCGGCACGCCGTCGAGCACGCGCACCAGCGGGCTGCCCGCATAGAACGCCGCCAACGCCTCGCGCAGCGCATCCGGCGCAGCGGCACCGGGGATGGCAGCGAGCGGCACCGGAACCTCGACGACCATGCCGCGATGTGCGGGGACAACCGCAGGCGCGAAGATCGGGGCATGGGTCAGGCCCGCGTGCCCCTGCATCTCGGCCACATGCTTGTGCCCAAGGCCAAGGCCATATGCGCGGAAGGCGACGTCCGTATCGGCCTCGAAGCGCGCGATAAGCGCCTTGCCGCCGCCCGAATAGCCCGAGACGGCATTGACCGTGTAGGGCCAGTCCGCCGGCAGCAGACCCGCGCGCAGCAAGGGCACCAGCAGGCCGAGGAAGCCGGTGGGGTAACAACCGGGGTTGGAAACGCGCTTGGCATTGGCCACCGCGTCACGGCCGACGATCTCGGGAAAGCCGTAAGTCCAGCCCGGCGCGACCCGGTGCGCGGTCGAGGCGTCGATCACCCGGGTCGTGTCGTTGGTGATCAGCGAAACCGCCTCGCGCGCGGCATCATCGGGCAGGCACAGGATCGCGACATCCGCCGCATTGAGCGCTTCGGCGCGCGCGCCTGCATTCTTGCGCTCGGCATCGCTCAACGCGATCAGGCCGAACTCGGTGCGGCCCGCAATCCGGTCGGCGATCTCGAGGCCGGTGGTACCCGCCGCGCCGTCGATGAAGACCTGTACGGTCATGGCTCCAGCGCCGTCAGCGGCAGATAGCCGACGAGGCCATCCTCGCCCTGCTGTCCCCAGCCCCAGCCGCCTGCCTTGTCGAGCAGGTTGAACGTCTCGCCCGCCGCCAGCGTGCCGATCACCTCTGCATCATCGCGCCCAGCCGTGCGCAAGGTAGCGCCCTCTGCCCCCACCGTACGCGGCGTCGGCACCGCGTAGTGCGAGACGAAGACCTGTCCGGCATAACGCACATGCGCCAGATCGCCGCGCACCGCGCGGGTATGCGAAGGCCCCTCGGCCCTGGGCGCGGGGCCAGCAAGCGAATAGGATGCCTTGAGAGCGGGCAGGATCAGATCGGTCACGTCAGGCTTTCCGGCAAAGACGAAAGCCGGGCGCTTATAGGCATCAGGCTCAGGGTTCAAGGCATGCGCTCTTTTCCAAAACGAGACTGGATCAGCCCCCAACTCGCGCGCAGGCCCAGCGCTTCGCCGCCTTTGGGCCGGCCGGGCTTGGCGGCGGGGCGCCAGGCGAAGGTATCGAAGTGCGCCCAGTCCACCCCCTCGGCCACGAACCGGTCGAGGAACAGCGCCGCAACCGTCGCCCCCGCAAACCCGCCCGAGGGGCTGTTCTGGAGGTCCGCGACATCGGACTTGAGCATCTCGCGGTAGCCATCATGCAGCGGCAGCCGCCAGCACGGATCGTCGCGTTCGAGGCCGGCGGACAGGAGGCCATGCGCCGTCTCATCCGTCCGCGCGAACATCGCCGGAAGATCGGGGCCGAGCGCCACGCGCGCTGCACCCGTCAGCGTCGCGAAATCGATCAACAGTTCGGGCTTGGTCTCGCAGGCGCGCACCAGCGCATCGCCCAGCACCAGCCGCCCCTCGGCATCGGTGTTGGTGATTTCGACCGAAAGCCCCGCACGCGAGCGCAGCACGTCGCCGGGGCGGAAAGCGTTGCCCGAAACCGCGTTCTCCACCGCCGGGACCAGCACATGCAGCCGCACCGGCAGCCCCGCACCCATCACGAGGCCCGCGAGCGCCAGTGCATGCGCCGCGCCGCCCATGTCCTTCTTCATCAGCGCCATCGCCGAGCTTGGCTTCATGTCGAGCCCGCCGGAATCGAAGCACACGCCCTTGCCAACAATGGCGAGGCGCGGGTGCGCGGGATCGCCCCATTCGATCTCGATCAGCCGCGGCGCATGGCTGCGCGCTGCCGCACGGCCCACCGCGTGGACCATCGGATAGTCCCGCTCCAGCGCATCGCCCGAAACGACATGGATCACCGCGTGATGCGCCTTGGCGAGCGCGCGCGCCTCCGCCTCGAGCTGTGCGGGGCCCATGTCTTCCGCCGGGGTATTGACCAGATCGCGCACCAGGATGACCGCCTCGGCCTCCGCGAGCGCCGCATTCATTGCGCCGAGCGCGCCCGTCAGCAGCAGCCGCGCGCCCTTGTCGGAAGGCTCGCTGCGATAGCGATCAAAGCGGTACTGCGCGAGCCGCCAGCCGATCAGCGCGGGGCCTTCCGCGCCGGGGCTGGCAAGCCGATAGGTCCCTGCCGGTAGCCGGTCCGCCAATGGCGCAAGGCACCAGCTCGAAAGCTTCGCCGGATCGGCCACCCCCGCCACCGCGAACCACCCCTCGCCTGTACCGGCCGCATCAGGCACGATCGCAGTTTCGCCCGCCCCGCCTTCAAAGCCCTGTCCGGCAAGCACGGCGCGCTGCGCGGCGGTGAGGCCGGCAAGCCAGCCGGGCAGGCCCGCCTTGTCGATCAGGTGGAGCGGAATGGCCTTCTGGCCGCGATCGGGCTGGATCAGTGCATCAAGCTGGTTCATCGTAATCACGATCCTTGCCGCAGGAGCGCGGCAAGTGCGAGAGGAAACTGCACCGGGCCGCATGCCAGCACGGCGCAGCACACTCGCAATTTTCGTACAGACACGCTACATGGCCGCCATGACCGACTATGTGATCGCCGACGAAACCGATGTGATGCCGCGTGACGGCACGATCAAGCTGCATGGGCCTGCGGGCTTTGAAGGCATGCGCAAGGCCGGACGCCTTGCGGCTGAAATCCTCGATGCGCTGGTGCCGATGGTCCAGCCCGGCATCAGCACCGCCGCGATCGATGATGCCGTGCGGCAGATGACCCTCGATGGCGGCGCCGTCCCCGCCACATTGGGCTATCGCGGCTATACTCATTCGTGCTGCATCTCGATCAACCACGTGGTGTGCCACGGCATCCCGTCCGAAAGCCGCATCCTGCGCGAGGGCGATATCGTCAATATCGACGTGACGCCGCTGCTTGATGGCTGGCACGGCGATTCCAGCCGCATGTACCTCGTCGGCGATGTCGCGCTCAAGGCGAAGCGGCTGGTCGATGTCACCTACGAATGCCTGATGATCGGCATCGAGCAGGTCCGCCCCGGCGCGCGGCTCGGCGATATCGGCGCGGCGATCCAGGCCCATGCGGAGCGCCACCGCTACGGCGTGGTGCGCGAGTTTTGCGGCCACGGCCTGGGGCGCCTGTTTCACGATGCGCCCGAAGTGATCCACGCTGCGCACAAAGGCACCGGACCCGAACTCAAGCCCGGCATGTTCTTCACGATCGAGCCGATGATCAACCTCGGCAAGCCGGGGGTGAAGCTGCTCGACGATGGCTGGACGGCAGTGACGCGCGACCGCTCGCTTTCCGCCCAGTTCGAACATTCGATCGCGGTGACCGAAACGGGCTGCGAGATCTTCACCCTGAGCCCCGCCGGCCTGCACCGCCCGCCTTACGCGTCCTGAAGAACCCCTCCGACCCGCCTGCGGGCTGACGGAGGGATAAGTTCCTCCCTCTGCCTAAAAATCAGGCAGTCCCTGCGCAAATCTTGTGCACCAATACGCCTTTTCCGCGCAACTTGCGCAATGCACGGGCACGCGTGCGCCTTGCATTCTTGCCAGACAGGCCGCTTTTCCGGCTTTCGCGACGCCCTTTCCTGTCCTAGTGGAGGGTAGTACCCGCGTGGCACGATTCTTGGATAGCTGATCCGGTATCGGGCTCCGTACGAATACCAACACCGCCGGTCAGGGCCGCAAGGCCGGGAACCGGTCTGCCTGCAGGGATTGATCGAGTGAAAAAGGTCGAAGCGATCATCAAGCCCTTCAAGCTGGACGAGGTGAAGGAAGCGCTCCACGAAATCGGCGTTTCCGGCATCACCGTCACCGAAGCCAAGGGCTTCGGCCGGCAGAAGGGCCATACCGAACTCTATCGCGGCGCCGAATATGTCGTCGACTTCCTGCCCAAGGTGAAACTCGAAGTGGTAGTGACCGACGCCATGGTCGACCGCGTGGTCGAGGCGATTGCCACCGCAGCGCAGACGGGCCGCATCGGCGATGGCAAGATCTTCGTGTTCGCGGTGGAAAGCGCGCTGCGCATCCGCACTGGCGAGCGCGATAACGACGCCATTTAAGATCAGGCATTCTTCAACCGGAGATGGCTTCAACCGGAGATGGCTGCGGGCCGGCGCCCTCTCCAGACTTGTGACCCCAAGTTTTTGTTCACTGAGCGCCCCTGCACGGGCCGGGGCCAGTTAAAGGACCAGCGATGGCTACTGCAAAGGACATTCTCGCTCGCATCAAGGACGAGGAAATCGAATGGGTTGATCTGCGCTTCACCGATCCCAAGGGCAAGTGGCAGCACCTCACGATGGTCTCCACCGTGCTTGGCGAGGACGAACTGGAAGACGGCCTGATGTTCGACGGCTCCTCGATCGAGGGCTGGAAGGCCATCAACGAGTCCGACATGATCCTGAAGCCGGACCTCAGCGCAGTTTACGTCGATCCGTTCTCGGCCACCCCGATGATGATCATCTGCTGCGACATCGTCGAGCCTTCGACCGGCGAACTCTACGCCCGCGATCCGCGCTCGACCGCCAAGCGCGCCGAAGCCTTTGTCAAGGCGAGCGGCGTGGGCGATACCGTCTACGTCGGCCCCGAAGCCGAATTCTTCATCTTCGATGACGTCAAGTTCTACGACGGCTATGACGGCAACGGCTTCAAGATCGACGACATCGAGCTGCCGACCAACTCGAACCGCGATTACGAAGCCGGCAACCTTGCCCACCGTCCGCGCGCCAAGGGCGGCTACTTCCCGGTCGCTCCGGTCGATAGCTGCGTCGACATCCGCGCCGAGATGGTGCGCACCATGATCGACATGGGCCTGCCCTGCGACAAGCATCACCACGAAGTGGCCTCGGCCCAGCACGAGCTCGGCCTCACGTTCGGCACGCTCGTCCAGACCGCCGACCGCATGCAGGTCTACAAGTACGTCGTCCACCAGGTCGCGCAGGCTTATGGCAAGACCGCCACGTTCATGCCCAAGCCGATCAAGTCGGACAACGGCAGCGGCATGCACACCCACATCTCGATCTGGGATCAGGGCAAGCCGCTCTTCGCAGGCAACGGCTATGCCGGTCTGTCTGACATGTGCCTCTACTTCATCGGCGGCGTGATCAAGCACGCGAAGGCGCTCAATGCCTTCACCAACCCGACCACCAACAGCTACAAGCGTCTGGTGCCGGGCTTCGAGGCTCCGGTGCTGCTCGCCTACTCGGCGCGCAACCGTTCGGCCTCGTGCCGCATCCCCTACGGTTCGGGCGCCAAGGCAAAGCGCGTGGAATTCCGCTTCCCCGACGCGATGGCCAACCCCTACCTGTGCTACTCGGCACTGCTCATGGCTGGCCTCGACGGGATCAAGAACAAGATCCACCCGGGCGAAGCCATGGACAAAAACCTCTACGATCTGCCGCCGGCCGAACTTGCCGAAGTGCCGACCGTCTGCGGTTCGCTCCGTGAAGCGCTCGACGCGCTGGTCGCCGATCACGACTTCCTCCTCCAGGGCGGCGTGTTCACCAAGGACCAGATCGAAGCCTATATCGAACTCAAGTGGCCCGAAGTGATGCGCTGGGAAACCACGCCCTCGGCCGTCGAGTTCGACATGTACTACAGCGCCTGATTTTTTCAGGGCTGCGTTTCAGGAAGGGGCGTCCGGGAAACCGGGCGCCTTTTTCGTTTGAGCGAATGAGGAGGATAGCCGCGCGAAGATATCTGCGCGGCAGCTGTGATCTTTTTCCACAGCCCCACATGGACTCGGGATGAACGGTGATTGCGGCAGGATGAACGGAAGGCGCGCGGACTCCTCGAATCGACCCAGATCCTTAGAGATGCTGCATATGCACAAGAACGTGGTCGCAGCCCTTATCGCACTCCTTTCGATGTTCGCCCTGCCCTCGGCAGCGCAGGCCCGGCTCCAGTGCGTGACGTACGCGCGCCAGATTTCGGACGTGCAACTCAGCGGCAATGCGCGCGATTGGTGGAGCCATGCCGAAGGCCGCTACGAGCGCGGCCAGGCGCCAAAGCCCGGCGCGGTGCTCGCTTTCGCCGGTACGCATTCGATGCCCTATGGCCACGTCGCGGTGGTGAACAAGGTTATCGACCAGCGCCACATCCTGATCGATCACGCCAACTGGTCGCGTCCCGGCATGGTCGAGCGCGGCGTGATGGCGGTAGATGTTTCCGCCGCTGGTGACTGGAGCGAAGTGCGCGTGTGGTACGCCCCCACCCGCTCGCTGGGCCTGCGCCCGAGCGCGGCCAAGGGCTTCATATATCCGCGCACCGTGACCGCGAGCGCCGAGACCGCTGCCAGCGCCGGCTGATACCGTTTTGCGGGTAGGCAAGCCCGCCCCGATTTGCCAACAGCTTTACCCATGAACAGACCGCTTCTTGCCGCAGCCGCGCTGCTTTGGTGCTCCCATGCAGCTGCCGAGCCTGTGGCCTCCGATCCGATGCCGCCAGCCGCGCGCGCGATCATCGATCACTATCACATGCAGAACATCCCCCATGAAGGGCCGTGGTTCCTGCAGACCTTCAAGAGCGACGACGTGATCGAAGGTGCGCTGGCCGAGCGCTACAAGGGCAAGCGCTGGGCTTATACGGCCATCTACGCGGTGTTCACCCGCAGCGATTTCTCCGCGATGCACCGGCTCGCCACCGACGAGCTCTGGCATTTCTACGGCGGCAGCCCGGCGCAGATCCTGCTGCTCTATCCCGATGGGCACGGCGAGACGCGGATCTGGGGCAGCAACGTGCTGAAGGGCGAGGAACCGCAAATCATGGTGCCGCGCGGCACCTGGATGGGCGCGCGTCCCATCGGCGATCCGCAGACGGCGTACAGCTTCGGGGCCAACACGCTTTCGCCCGGCTTTGAATATGCCGACTACGAACCTGGCTACCGCGACGAACTGACGGCGCTCTACCCGAAGTTCGCCGCCGAGATCGCAGGGCTCACCCGCGACGAATCCGCCCGACGCCCGGCGGACAGCACCGCGCCCAAGCCCGCGCTGGTGCCGCCGGTAGCGGTGGAGGAACTCGTCGGCCGCACCGCGCCGCAGCGCTCGCAGGCGATCAGCGTCGCCCGCTTCGTGCTGCAGAAGGGCGCGGCGATCCCGCTGACGGTGACGCGTGAAGGCAGCGAAGTGATGGTGGTCGCCGCCGGCAAGGGCCGTGTCACCATCGGCGGCAAGGTGCAGGATGTGGCGCAAGGGTCGGTCGTGCTGCTGCCGCCCGGCGTGCCGCACCGCATCGATGCCGATAGCCGCCTCGAATTCACCGTCAGTGTCGCACCCGCGTGGCAGGCGTCGGACATGACAATCCTGCCGGAGAAGCCTTAGGACGCCCGCCGCAACACGGCCTCGGCGTCGCGCTCGGCCAGCAGTCCGAGCGCTTCTTCGGCGGGGAGCGCGGCCCAGAACAGGTAGCCCTGCACCAGCTCGCAGCCGGCGGCCTGCACCAGCAGACGCTGCACTTCGGTCTCGACACCCTCGGCCACGACCTTCATCCGCAGTGTCTTGCCCAGCGTGGTGATCGCGCAGAGGATCGAGTGGGCATCGCGGTCACGCTCGATGTTCGAGACAAACGAGCGGTCGATCTTGATCCGGTCGAACTGGAACGAGCGCAAGTACGAGAGCGAGGAATAGCCAATCCCGAAATCGTCGAGCGCAACGCGGATACCCATCCGGTTGAGCTCGCGCAGCACGCCGATCACATGCGCGCTACGATCGAGCATGACGCCTTCGGTCACTTCGAACACCAGCCGCTGCGGGTCCATGCCGGTCTCTTCAAGCAGACCCGCGAGCATCGGCAGGAAATCTCCGGCCATGATCTGGAGCGGCGAGAGGTTGACCGAAATGTCGCAGTCCGGCCAGTCGCGGCACTCGGTGAACACATGGCGCAGCACCCAGGTGCCAAGCGGGATCATCAGGCCGCCCTGCTCGGCGATCGGCACGAAGAGGTCCGGACGGATCTCCCCGCGCTCGGGGTGGTTCCAGCGCAGCAGCGCCTCGAATCCGCCTATAATGCCCGAGCCGGTTTCGACCACGGGCTGGTAGGCGACCGAGAGCTCGCCGCGCGTGATCGCGAGGCGCAGCTCCATTTCCATTTCGCGCCGCAGTTTGACGCTCGCGTCCATATCCGGCGTGAAGCGGCGATAGCGCCCGCGCCCGCGCTGCTTGGCGCGGTAGAGCGCGATATCGGCGCGGCGCAGCAATTCGCCGGGGTCCTCGCTCTGTTCCGGCCCCCAGCTGATTCCGCAGCTGACCGAAACTTCGAGCGTGTTGCCCGAAATCAGGAAGGGCCTGCGCATCAGCTGCATGATCTTGTTGCCCAGCCGGTCAGCAGCGCGCGCGCCATCCTCGCTGGCGTGAAGCAGCACGAATTCATCGCCGCCGAAGCGCGCGATGAAGGCCTCGCGCGGCAGCGCCTCACGCAGGCGGTGGGCGACCATGCGGACCAGTTCATCGCCAACGTGATGACCCATCGTATCGTTGACCAGCTTGAAGCCATCGATGTCGATATAGGCGACAAACAGGTTCCCCCGCGCCTCACCCTCGAAGAATTCCGTGAGCAGGGTGCGCAGGCGCTGCATGTAGTATACGCGGTTGGGCAGGCCGGTCATCGCATCGTGCAGCGCATTGTGCTGGGCCTGCGCTTCACTGGCCTTGAGCTCGTTCGCCGTCATGCGCATGCGCCGCACGATCACCGCGCCGCCCGCGACCACGCCGAGGAAGAACAGGATGAACGCGGCGAGCACAGGCGCGGTGCGCTGGACGATCTTGGGCCCGGGCACCTTGGCTGTCCAGGTGATCCAGCCGATGTGATCGCCGAAGGCAGTGCTCAGCGGCACGGCATTGGCGGCGCCGATCCGCGCCTCATCCGGCACAAAGCTGAGATCGCGCAACACGAGATCGCTGCCCATCTTGGTGAGGATCGAGCCATCGAGATAGCGCAGCGTCGCGACGTAATTGGGTTCGCGGCGGAGCAGGGTATAGTCGTTATCGGGCACGATCGCGACGACCGAGAGGAACGCTGGCCGGCCATGCCGCAGCACCGGCGTCGCCGCCCAGCGGTTGAGCGGCTGGCCCGATGCGGCCACCGGCCAATCGATGTCGGCCAGCTTCTTCATGCCCGCGATGCGCCCGCCCAGTGGCACGTTGTGCTTGGCCCGATCGATCATGTCCTCGACATGCCAGCGCACTTCCTGATAGCCGACCTCGCCGGTCGGCCGCCCCTGCGCCCAGCCGTGTACCAGCGACCCATCGGGCCGGACCAGGAACATTGCGTCGGTCTCAAGGTTGTTCCAGACGAAATCGCCGAGGAAATGGTTCGCCCAAGCCTCGTTGTCCGCCAGCACGGCATTGCGCATGGCATCGTCCCAGGTGAGTTGCACTTTTTGCGCCGCAACGATCTGGCTACCCAGCTGATCGAGATAGCGGGTGACGAGCACCCGCTCGTCCTCGCGCGCGAGTTCGTCGGCGATGCGGGTCGATCCGGAGAAAACCGCGACCAGCAGCGCAGACAGCGCGATCAGCGCCAGGAACGTCGCAAGCGCGATCCAGCCAGTTCGCAGATTGCGTACAGACGATCGCGCGGCAGAACCGCAGCTGAGGTGGTCAAGACCCATCGAGCCAGACTTACCGACAGGATGGAAAGAAACAGTTAGCGCCAGCTACGCGCGTGGGGCCGGAAATTGCGTAACCAGCGGCCGTCGCGACTATCTAAAGCGTGACCGGTCAAGGTTGACGTGTTGTGATAGCCATCAGCAGGCCCGTGGCACCCGATCCTGCTCGTGATTCGTTGGTATCTCGCATGGCCATTCCGGCCAATCCTTGCGGATGGTCCGGTCCGTCGCCAAATACGTTGCAATCACGTACCGGACTTGTCATCGTCGGGCACACCGCTCAACCGTTTGGCAATCCAACAATCTTGGGAGAACACTGATGCGCGAGCATCTGCAGCACTACATCAACGGCGCCTGGGTAGATAGCGAAGGCGGCAAGCGCCATGAGGTGATCAATCCCGCGACCGAAGAGGCCTGCGCGGTCATCACGCTGGGCAGCCAGGCCGATGTCGACAAGGCCGTCGCCGCCGCCAAGGCCGCTTTCCCAGCCTTTGCCGCCACCCCGGTGGAAGAACGCAAGGCGCTGCTCGTGCGCATTCTCGATGAATACAAGAAGCGCATTCCCGATTTCGCCAAGGTGATCAGCGAGGAAATGGGCGCGCCGATCGGGTTTGCCGGCACCGCGCAGGTGGGCGCTGGCATCGGCTACATTCTCGGCACGCTCGAGGCGCTTGAGGGCTTTGAATGGGAATCGCCCGTTCCCGGCGCCAACGCCCGCTTCGTACACGAACCGATCGGCGTGGTCGCGGCGATCACGCCGTGGAACTGGCCGCTCAACCAGATCTGCGCCAAGATCGCGCCCTGCATTGCTGCGGGCAACACGATCGTGCTCAAGCCTTCGGAAGAATGCCCCTCCAACGCGGTGATCATCGCTGAAGTCATGCATGCCGCAGGCGTGCCGGCGGGCGTGTTCAACCTCGTCCAGGGCGATGGCCCGGGCGTCGGCGTGGCGCTTACCGTCCACCCCGATGTCGATATGGTGAGCTTTACCGGCTCGACCCGCGCCGGCATCCAGATCGCCAAGAACGCGGCTGACACCGTGAAGCGCGTGCATCAGGAACTGGGCGGCAAGTCACCCAACCTCATTCTCGAGGATGCGGATTTTGCCGCGACGCTGCCTGGCACACTGCAGGGCGTGGTCGCCAACACCGGCCAGAGCTGCATCGCCCCCACCCGCTTGCTCGTTCCCAAGTCGCGCAAGGAAGAGGCCGAGACTTTCGTGAAGAACTACTTCGCGGCGGTGAAAGTCGGCAATCCGGCCGAGGACGGCGCGCACATCGGGCCGGTGGTGAACAAGGCGCAGTGGACCAAGATCCAGTCGCTGATCGACACCTCGATCGCCGAGGGCGCTTCGCTGCTCGAAGGCGGCCCGGGCCTGCCCGACAACGTCAACCGCGGCTACTTCATCCGCCCGACGGTGTTCTCTGACGTGACGCCGGACATGACGATCTTCCGCGAGGAAACCTTCGGCCCCGTCGCCACGATCACCACCTACGACGGCATCGAGGATGGCATCGAGCTCGCCAACCGCACCGCCTACGGGCTTTCGGCAGTCGTCACCGGCGATGTCGAGACCGCCAAGGGCATTGTCGGCCGCCTGCGCGCTGGCCTGGTCGCGGTCAACCAGTGGGGCGGCGTCAAGGGCGGTGCCTTCGGCGGCTACAAGCAATCGGGCAACGGCCGCGAAGGCGGCGTCTACGGCCTGAAGGACTTCATGGAACTGAAGACCATCGCCGGGGCCTGAACCCGCCACACTTGCTGAAACAGAACCCCGCGCTGCTCAGGTAGCGCGGGGTTTTTGTTTGGCGGGAGCAGCGGTCGCTGGTCTGGCCTATTTCTCGCAGAGATGCAGAGGGAGCAGAGACCGCAAAGCGATTGGGCCATCGGCGAAGCCGCCGGGTAAAGCAATTTTGATGGCCCCCGTGTCGCTGCTTTGTGAAGCAGAGCCTTCGGCGCGATCCCGCATCTCTGCGGTCTCTGCCTCCTCCGCGCCTCTGCGAGAAACATTGTGCCGCCTGACCCGGCGATCAACCTCCAGCCGCCTCAATAATCCTTCGATGCCTTGAGGTTGAGGCTTTCGTCGCCGATCGTGGAGATGGTGCCCAGCAGCACCAGCCAGCGCGTCATGCGAAACTCCACCGAAGTCGCACTGTAGCCGCGCCCGTCGGTGATCAGCTCCACGAAGATGCGGCGGCCGATGTACTTGCCCACCGCAATCGACGTGCTGCGTCCGACCGAAGCATCGGCGCTGATGATCCGCAGCCGATCGAGCCCGATGGCATTGCGCACCTTGTTGATCGGATCGAGCCCGCCGCCGCTGCGGAAGCTGGCGAGCGCCGAGGCCAGTTGCACCGCTTCCGGCGCGGAAATCTGGGTGATCGAACTGCCGAACAGCATGCGGCTGAGCAACTCTTCCTCGGGCAGCGCGGGGACCGAACTGAACGCGATCTGCGGCTTGAGCGCCGAACCGCTGATGGCGATCTTGGCGCTCACCCCGTTGGCATCGCCTTCGGCCACGATATCGAGCCGGGGATCGACCGGCACTTCGCCGACAAAGCGGATCCGTCCGCGCGTGAGATCAAAGCGCCGCCCGGCGAACTCATAGCCACCGCGCACCAGATCGGCACTGCCGAAGATCTGCGGATTGGCGGTATCCCCGCGCAGGCGCACATCGGCGCCCCATTCGCTTTCAAGGCCGAGCCCGCGCACATCGATGCGGTCCGCGCCGGCAGCGTCGATCAGGTACTTCCAAGGTGTGTAAGGCACGCGCGGCGGGGCGACATCGGCGCGCTGGTTGACTTCGTGCGTGGTAATCGCCGGCAACGCTTCGGTCACATTGGCGCGGCCCAGCGTCCAGCGCGCGCGATCGATATGCACGCGCCCGGCGATCGTCCCACCAATACCGTCGGAGATCAGGCGCAGCGGCCCGGTGATGGTCGCGGCCATGTCGTCGCGGTTGATCAGCAGCGCGTTCGTGGCCGCCAGCCTGAGATCGAGGCCGACTCCGCGCGTCGCCAGGTTGGAGAGATCGACCGTGCCGCTGCCGCTCACCGTGCCTCCGCCGCCCGAGCCACCGGGCGTCGTGCCGCTGAAGTGGGCCAGACTGAGCCGGGCATCGGCGAAGCTGCCGAGCGCCTCGATATCGCGCACATCAGAGCCGGTGAGGTTCGACTGGACGCGCAGCGCACGCGTGGCGACCGCGCCGGTGATCACCGGGTGGTCGATCGAACCCGTGACGCTCGCCGCAGCGCCGAGCGGGCCGGTGAGATCGATCACCTCGATCGCGGCGAGCCGCCACAGCGCCTCAGCGGGGCCGCTATAGCGCAGCTCTGCCTTGAGGGTGCCGCCCCGCAGCCGCTCGAGCATGGTGCCGCCGCGCGGCAGGTCGGTCACCAGTGCCTGCACCCGCCCGCGCATCGCCGCGCCTTCACGCGCCACCGCGCGGACCTGCAGCGCGGCGGGATTGAGTTCCGCGACCAGCGCAAGGTCAAGCGGCCTTGAGGTCAGGACAAGGCCCGAGCGGGTAAGGCCCTTGAGCTCCACCGCTGCATGGCCCGAAGGCGCGCCGAGGTGGTCGTTCTCATAATCGATCACGCCTGAGGCGAGCCCGCCGAGGCCGAGATCCGGCAGCACGATATCAAGCACCGAGAGCGGCATGCGAGAGAGCATGAGCTTGAGCTGGGTCGCCCCGCCCAGCACATGGCCGCTGGCGATCACGCTGCCCCGCCCGAAATCGACCTGAGTGGGTTGAAGTCGCCAGCCTGCCGCTGCGCCACCACCCGCTTCGTCAGGCTCGCGCTCCAGCACCGCGCGGCGCGGCATCGAGATAGCGCGCCCGGCATAGTCCCCCGCGACGAAGGCAACGATCTTTTCGGGCGAAAAGGCGGCGGTGCCCTGCAGCGCAAAGCTCGTGCCGCGCCGCCCGGCGAGCGAAGCGGTGACGCTGCCCGATCCGTTGACGAGCGCGGCGTCCGCCGCAAGCCGGCCAATGAAGAACTTGCCCGCACTGATCCCCTCGGCCTTTAGCGTGGCCTGCAAGGTGGTGTCGCCGCCTTCGATGCGCCCGTCGGCGGTGATCTCGGCATTGCCGATTGCGATCGGGTTCTCGCCACCAAAGCGGGCACCGCGCGCCGTGATCGCGGCCTTGAGCGCCTGCCCCGTCCCGTCCGGTGCGAGGTCGATGGTGCCAGTCACCCCGCCCCCCGCGAGCGCCAGACTGCCTGTCGCACCCTGCTTGCCGATCTCGACGCTGCCGGTGATCCGGGTCTGGTAGACGATGAACTGCTCGATCCCGAGGTGCACCGGCGCGTCCTTCGGCGCCGTGAGCAGGACGAGACTGCTGAACGCCCCGAGCCGCGAATCCCCCTTGGTCTCAATGCGAAAGCCATCGCCTTCGGGGCTCAGCGCAAGGCGCACGTCCTTGAGACTGGCGGCCGGGAGCGGATCGGCAAGCACGAGCGTGGCACGCGGGCCATCCTTTGCCAGCGCCGCATCGAAGGTGAACGGCCCGTATTCGAGATGGCGGCCCTGCCCGGCCAGCGTCGTCACGCCGTTCGCCTGAGTCCAGCTGCGCAGCGCCATGGTGAGCTTGGCCGAAGTCAGCTCGCCCCGCCGCACGATCAGCGGCTGGTTGCCGCCAAGAGTGAGTGAAGCCCGCGCGCGGACATTGCCGCCCGTCAGGTTGGCCAGCGTGGCATTGTCGATCCGCGCCATGCGCCCGGCACCATCGGCGCTGAGCAGCCACGGTTGACCGGCCCCCACGGTCAGCGCAATGCGCGCCTCGCCATCGGCCACACCCAGATCGGGCAGCGCGATGCCCCGCGCGGTGACCGGGCCCGAGATGGCAAAGCGGCTGCGCGCCAGATCACCAGCGAGGACCAGCCTGGCAGACGCGCCCTTCAGCGTGAGATCGAGCCGGTCCGACGTGAGCTTGCTGCCGGCCAGCACAAGGTCGCCAGAAAGACGCGCACCCGGCAGGCGCGGATCGACCATGGCCTGCCCGGTCTTCAGCCGCTGCGCCGTAAGTGCGAGCGGCAGGCGCAGGCGCTTGCCATCCCAATAGGCCGTGCCCGCCGTGCGCAATCCTTCGGCAAGTACCGGTCCGCTGCGCAGGCGCGCGGCGCGCAGGTCGTGGATGATCGCAAGCGCAGCGAAGCGGCCATCGACCGTCGCATCGAGCCGCGCGCCCTGCAGTTCGGTGCCCGTGCCAGCCAGCAGCAGCTCCGGTCGCGCGAGAACGGCGCGGACCTTTACCGCTTCGGCGCGGTTGTTCACGAGATCGAGCCCGCCCTCCGCCGTGGCCCTGAGCGCAGCGCCCCCGGCGAAAAGCCGCCCGCGCAGCACACCGCCGCCGGCGGTTCCGTCTGCCACGATGGAAAGCTTCCCGCCGCTCGCGCGCCGCGCGGCATCACCCAGCAGATCGCCAGGGAAGACCTGCCCGGCCAGCGTGTAATGCCCGCTGCGGTTCTCGAGCTGGAATGCCGCCAGCTTGCGCCCGCCCTCGGTCGCCACGCTCCAGCCGTGCCACTCCTGAAACGTGCCCTTGCCGCCCGCGCGCGCGGAAATGTCGCGCTTCAGCCCAGTCAGTGCGGCAAGCAGGCCGTCCTTCGGCGCGTTGTAGATGAAATCGAGCGCGAACCTGTTGCGATCCGGCGCGCTATCGAGCCGCAGGCGCAGCCGGTCGCGTCCGCCCAGCCGTCCGCCAAGGCTGACCAGCGCCCGTCCGCGCCGGATATCGGTAACCGCGGCAAAGTCGATCCGCCGCCGCTCACCCGTAACGCCGCGCTCGATGGCAAGGTTTTCCGCGGCCAGCTTGCCGATGCGGATATCGAAATCGGGCAGGATCGGCTCGTTCGGATCGCCGGGCCTAAGGCGGGGCGCGCGCAGCAGCGTGCCGCGCTTGAGGATCAGTGCGCGAATATCGAGGCCCTTGAACAGTCCTGAGCGCGGATCGAGCCCGAACCAGGCGAGCGGACGCCAATCGAGCGTGGCTTCGGGCACGACCATGAAGCGCCCGTCAGGATCGCTCAGTACCACTTCGTGCAGGCTCATCGCACCCAGCAGCGTGCCATCGATCCGCCCGATTCGGATGCGCAGGCCCGAACCCGGCACGATGGCGGCAATGCGGTCCGCCACGAAGCGGTGACCGATCGAGGAATCGAGCACGACCATCGAGCCGGCGATAGCCAGCACGAACAGCAGCGCGGCAAGGAGCAGCCCGCGGCCCCAGCCGAGCAGGCGCCGAACCGGCCCCCTGCGCGGCGGCAGAGCGGCAGGCGGCTCGGGCGGCGCGGCACTCGCCATCAGAACGCCTGCCCCAGGCTGACGTAGACGCCGATGCGGCTATCGCCCTTCGAGGGATTGACCGGCGTGCCCAGATCGATGCGGATCGGGCCAAAGCTGGTCTGGTAGCGCAGGCCAAGGCCCACGCCGACCTTGAGGCCGTTGACCGTGGGCGAGGCCGTTGTGCCCACTGTGCCCGCATCGACGAACGGCACCACGCTGACCGCGCCGCCCATCAGCCCGGTCTTCACGCGCGCTTCCAAGGAGAATTCGGAAAGACTGCGCCCGCCGCTCGGATTGCCGAGAGCATCGCGCGGGCCGACTGCCTGATAGGCAAAGCCGCGCACCGATGCGCCGCCGCCGGCATAGAACCGCCGCGAAGGCGCGATGGAATTGACATCGGTGCCCGGAATCGTGCCCAGCCGCACGCGCTCTGCCAGCACCACGCGGCTGCTGACAGGCTGGTAGGCGCTCGCATCGAGTTGCGCGCGCAAGTAGCTGGACTTCATGCCGTTTTGCACCGAAACTTCTGGGCTCAGCCGCACCGAAACGCGCACGCCGCGCCGCGGATCGAGCAGGTCGTTGCTGCCGTCATAAGCGCCGCGCAAGGGCAGCGCGCCGATGAAATAGGTGGTGCGGGTGGAACCGGCGGCGGCGGGCAGTTCGCTCGTGGCGAGCAGTTCAAACCCGGCGGACCACACCCAGGCCTTCTGGAAGATCAGCGTCGTCTGCTTCTCGAACGTCGTCGAGAACGAGAGTGTGCGCGCCTGATACGCGTCCGTCCGACGGGTCTGGGCATAGAGATCGGCGGTAAGCACCTGATCGCGCCCGAAGAAATTGTTGCGACGATAGGTCGCGCCCGCCAGCTGCTCACGCGTACCGACCACGCCGCGGAAGCGCACGAGGCCTTCGGGCGGGAACATGTTGCGGTTCTCCCAGCTCGCTTCGACCCGCAGGCCCTCGCCGCTCGAATAACCGATGAGCCCGGCAATCGTGCGCTGCGGCGCCTTGGACAGGGTGACGTCGACATCGGCGACGCCCGGCTGCGGATTGGCCGCCGGGGTGACTTCCCGCGGCGTGACCGTGACTGCCGACACGAGGCCGGTTGCCAGGATCGCCTGCCTGAGATCATCGACACGCGACTTGCGGAAGGGATCACCCGGCCGGAAGCGGGCAATCCGCGCGAGGTGGCGGGCGGAAAGGTAATCGGGCAGCGAACTGTGGATCTCACCCATCACATATTGCCCGCCGCTGGTGACGGGCAGGGTGAGATCGCCGGTGCGCACCGCATGGTCGATCGTGAGATCGGGTTCGCCCACCTTGGCAAAGGCATGGCCGCCTTCGCCGAGCGCGGTAATCAGGTGATCGCGCTCGACAACGATGCGGTCGGTATTGACCGGATCGCCCGGCGCGAGCGCGAAGGCGCGCGTCAGCGCAGCGGCATCGTGCGCGGCGGCAATATCGCCCAGGTCGATGCGCGAGAGAGTATAACGCGGCCCCGGGCGCACATCGAAGCGCACGCCGACTTTCTTGAGATCGATCGCCGGCCCCGGCCCGCTGCCTTCGGCAGGCGCGGCATAGCCGGTCGTGCTCTGGAACACCTCGGCGTCGTAATAGCCATAGACCCTCAGCACCTGCTGCAGCAGGTCGGTGTCCTGCCGTGCGCGCCGGGTGAGCTGCGCGAGGTTATCTTCCTCGTTGCCGAACTTGCGCAACGTGGCGAGCGTGCCGAAGCGTGTGGTCACGGCCTCGCGCTCTGGCAGGGTCTCGACGTCCGGCGGAAAGGCGAGCGCCAATTGGGGCGTAATCGGGAACAGGCTTGCCCCCGGAATCTGGCCGATCCCGCGCCCACTGCCCGGATCGGCATCGGTCGCCAGCGCTTCGCCGGCGGCCTTGGCCTGTTCGGCCGCCTCGCCGATATCCGCATCGGGCGTGAGCAGCTCGATCGGCGGCAGCTCCGCAGCGTCGGGCCAGGCCAGCGTGATCGCGGGAATGCCGGTCAGCGGCGCGATTGCATCGGGTGAGAGCAGCGTGCTCGGATCGGGCACGGCAACCTTGGCGGCGTCGGTCTGGTTCGCCCAGGTCTTGGGATCGTCGAGCGCGGAATCGGGGATCAGATCCTCGAGCGCCTGATCCGCATCACGCGACTGGGCGTGCGCCAATTGCGGCAGAATGGCGAGCAGAAGGGCCGGCAGGAAGGCCCGCCAGGCTTCAGATCTGGCGGTACTGTGCCTGTGCGGCGGCAAGACCGTCCTTGCCGGTATCGTCCGCGATTCGCCGATCCGCACCCCCTGCGGTCGCAGCGCGGTCGATCGCGCGGGCCTGCTCATCGGGGTCAAAGCGTTCCCATCCTTCGCGGCCCAGCCGTTCGAGCGGCCGATAGCGGACCTTGTACTGCATCCGCGCCGATCCTTCGACCCAATATCCGAGATAGACATAGGGAAGACCAATTCGGGCGGCATGAAGGATGTGGTCCAGAATGATGAAATTGCCAAGCCCCCGCCGCTCGGCATGATCAGGTTCGTAGAAGCTGTAGATCATCGACAGCCCATCGCCCTGACGGTCGGTCAGGCATGCGCCGACAAGCTTGCCGGGCCTCCCGTCAATTCCAGGCTCGCGATACTCGATCACGAAGCTCTGGACCGGGGTATGCTCGACCATGTCGGCAAAATCCATCTCGTCCATCGAGGCCATGCCGCCACCGGGATGGCGCGCGGCCAGATAACGCTGGAGCAGCTCGAATTGTTCCGGCGTGGACCACGGCTTGCAGGCGGAGACGACAAGATCGCTGTTGCGCTTGAGGTTCTTGCGCTGGGTAGCCGAGGGCACGAACTCACCCGCCGCCACGCGCACCGAAATGCAGGCCGAGCAATCGATGCAGCTGGGGCGATAGGCCACTGTCTGGCTGCGGCGAAAGCCGATGCGGCCCAGCGCATCGTTGAGCTCGTCGGCATTGGGGCCCTTGAGCTCCGTGAACACCTTTCGCTCCGTCTTCCCCGGCAGATAGGGGCACGGCATCGGGCTCGTCACGAAGAAGCGGGGAAAGCGGACGGGCGCAGTCACGGCCTGGGCGGTATCCTCTCGCGCCGCCGGACCATCCTGCAGCGCTGACAGAGGCAACATGCCTTACCCGGGCGATTGGTGAAAGAGCGATTAACCATCAAAGGTAGTTAATCAGCAGGGATTTCGTAGCCGAGCCCAGGACAGGCCGGTGACCGTACCGAAACGGGATGCGAACGGCTGGGAGTGTGACGAAAGAGGCTTAACCGAGTTCCACTTGCGTCACATCGTAGCCCTTGGCGCGCAGGCTCGCGACCAGCAGATCGATCTGCTCGCGGTCGCGCGCCTCGCATTCAATCTCCGCAGTAAGGCCCTTGGCCGGCAGCGAGGTGAAGATGCGGTTGTGCCAGACCTCGAGAATGTTGACCTGGTGGCGGTTGAAATCCTCCACCACCTTGAACAGCGCGCCCGGACGGTCCTGCAAGGTGAGCCTGAGGCGGGCAAGCCGCCCCGAGCGGGCAAGATCGCGCAGCAGCACATTGGCAAGAAGGCGCGTATCGATATTGCCGCCGCACAGCACGAGGCCGATCTTGCGCCCGGCAAAGCGCTTGCGGTGCGTCATCACCGCGGCAAGCCCCGCCGCGCCCGCGCCTTCAACCACGGTCTTCTCGATCTGCAGCAGCACCGCGACGGCGGTTTCCAGCGCCGGTTCGCTCACCAACACGATATCGTCGACGATCTTCTTGAGCACGGCGGACGTGAATGTGCCCGGCTCCTTCACCGCGATGCCTTCCGCGATCGTATCGCCGCCGCAGGGCAGATCGAGGCCCTTGAGCTTGGCATACATCGAGGGGAACAGCGTGGCCTGCACGCCGACCAGCCCGATCGAAGGCTTGATCCCGCGCGCGGCGGTGCCCATGCCCGAAAGCAGGCCGCCCCCGCCGATCGGTACGACCAGCGTATCGAGCCCGGGGACATCCTCCAGCATTTCGAGCGCCACGGTGCCTTGCCCTGCGGCCACGTGGGGATCGTCGAAGGGATGGACGAAGGTCATCCCGCGCTCGGCCTCGAGCTTGCGGGCGTGGGCATAGGCCTCGTCGAACGTCTCGCCCTCGAGCACGACGTTGCCGCCGACGCTTTCGGTCTGCATGATCTTCACCGTGGGCGTGGTGCGCGGCATCACGATGGTGACGGGCATGCCAAGCCGCGTGCCGTGATACGAAAGCCCCTGCGCGTGGTTGCCTGCAGAAGCCGCGATCACGCCCTTCGCGCGCTGCTCGTCCGAAAGCTGGAGCAGCGCATTGAGCGCGCCGCGCTCCTTGTAGGCGGCGGTGAACTGCAGGTTCTCGAACTTCAGCCAGATCTCCGCACCGGTAATCTCGCTGAGCGTCTTGCTGTGCAGCGTGGGCGTGCGCACGACCTGTCCGGCGATCCGCGCGGCAGCGGCGCGCACGTCGTCAAGGGTCAGCAGCGGGGCGGCGGTTGTCGTCGTGTTCATGGGCTACGGCCCCTAATCGAAACCTGCCCTGAAGGGAACCTTCGTCGCGATCAGCGCTTGCGCCGGGGCAGATTGAACAGATGGAGCAAGGCCAGCACGGCCACGATCGCGATCGTATCGGCGATCCAGTCGCGAATATCGCAATCGCGGTGGAGCGAGGGGATCGCCTGGAGCACCTCGACCAGCGCGCCGAGGAACGACAGCCGCTCGGCCAGATGGAGCTTCGGGAAGCGCGGAAACGCGAACGTGCCTAGCAGCGCTAGCGTGCCAAAGGCCAGCATGTGCTGCGCCTTGTCGTTCAGTTCGGGAAGATTGGTCGCGTGGGGAAGCAAGGCCAGCGTCACCGCGCCGGTCAGGCAGAGCCAGAAGGCAGGCGCGGCAAACGCGGCGAATCCAGAAGTGCGAGGCCCAGAAGTACGAGACATGGGCGGCGCGCTAGCCCGCTGCGCCATCGCGCGGCAAGCACCGTTTGCGCAGAGGTGGCGCGATTCTGGCTGGCAGCGCGCGGCAAAGCGGCTAGAACGCCGGGCATGACAGACGCAGCTTCTCTACCGCTCAATGTTTCCTTCCTTGGTCTTGGCGTAATGGGCGGGGCCATGGCCCGCCACCTCGGCACTGCCGGCCATCACCTCACCATCTACAACCGCACACCGGCGCGGGCACAGGCCTGGCAGGCGGCGCATCCGGGGCTTGCCGGGCGCGTGGCCACGAGCCCGGCGGAAGCGGCGGAAGGTGCGGACGTGGTGATCACCTGTGTCGGCAACGATGACGATCTCTCGGACGTCGTGCTCAGCCCGACCGGCGTGTTCTCCACGCTGAAGCGGGGTGCGCTGTTTATCGATCACACCACCGTTTCGGCACGAATTGCCCGCCAGATTGCGGTCGAGGGGCGCGACAAGGAGCTGCTCTGCGTCGATGCACCCGTCACCGGCGGGCAATCGGGCGCAGAGGCTGGCACGCTTTCGATCATGTGCGGCGGCAGCGAAAAGGCGGTCGATGCGGCACGCGAAGTGCTTTCCGCCTATGCCAAGCGTGTGGTCCATGTCGGCAAGCCGGGCGCGGGGCAGACGGCCAAGATGGCCAACCAGATGTGCATCGCCGGTGCCATCGCGGGCCTTGCGGAGGCTATCCGCTTCGCGCAGGCCGCCCGGCTCGATCTCGACAAGGTGTTCGAGGCGATCTCCGGCGGCGCCGCGCAATCGTGGCAGATGGACAACCGCTGGCACACCATGGCGAAGGACGAATTCGATTTCGGGTTCGCGGTCGACTGGATGCGCAAGGACCTCGGCCTCGCCATCGAGGAAGCGCGCGGCGTGGGGGCCAGCGTGCCCACCACCGCGCTGATCGACCAGTTCTACGCCGATGTGCAGGCACTGGGCGGCGGACGGCAGGACACGAGCGCCCTGATCCGCCGCCTGCCGCGCCGGGGGAACAACTGATGGTCCGTTTTGGCCTCGCCGCTTTCGCAACTTTGGCATTCGCCGCCCCCGTCCACGCCGACACGCTGATCGACAACGTGGCCGGCCAGACCATCGGCGCGGACGGCCATGTCGAGCGGTTCAAGGCCATGCTGATGGACGATGCCGGCGTGGTGAAGGCGCTGATCCACGAAGGCGAGAAGACGCCGAAGAAGGGCTTCCAGTACCGCATCGACGGCAAGGGGCGGATCATGCTGCCCGGCCTGATCGATGCGCACGTTCACGTGATGAGCACCGGCTTTGCCGCGCTGACGCTCGACCTTTCGGAAACGAACAGCCTGGCCGAGGCGCTCGAAAAGATCGCCGCCTATGCCAGGGCGCACCCCGACAGGCCGTGGCTGATCGGGCGCGGCTGGAATCAGGAGCGCTGGAAGCTTGGCCGCTTCCCGACCGCCGCCGAACTTGATGCCGTGGTCGCGGACCGCCCCGTATGGCTTGAACGCGCCGATGGGCATGCCGGCTGGGCCAATACCGCCGCACTCAAGGCTGGCGGGGTGACCGCCGCAAGCAAGGCGCCCGGCGGGGGCGAGATCATCCGTCTTGCTGATGGCAGCCCGGCGGGCGTGCTGGTCGACAACGCTTCCGATCTCGTCGGCGCGCATGTCCCGCCGCCGACGGCGCGCGATTACGACTCCGCTTTTGCACTCGCCCAGCGCGAGTTCTACCGGCGCGGCCTCACCGCCGTGGCGGATATGGGCTCGACCATGGAAGACTGGCAGACCTTCCGCCGCGCAGGTGACCTCAACACGCTCTACGTGCGGATCATGGCCTATGGCTCGGGGATCGAGAACACGGTCGAGATCGGCGGCCCCGGCCCCTCGCCCTGGCTCTATGCAGACCGGCTGCGGCTCAACGGTGTGAAGCTCTACATGGACGGCGCGCTGGGATCGCGCGGGGCCTGGCTCAAGGCGCCCTATGCGGACAAGCCCGATACGCGCGGTCTCCCCCGCCTTACGCAGACGCAGCTCGGCAACCTGATGAGCCGCGCGGCGATGGACCAGTACCAGATCGCCGTCCACGCCATCGGCGATGAGGCGAACGCGGTGCTGCTCGGCGCGATGGAAGACCTTGCGCAGACCTACAAGGGTGATCGCCGCTGGCGCATCGAACATGCGCAAGTGATCGATCCTGCCGACTGGCCGATTGCCGCGCGGGTGGCGAAGTCGGTCGGGCTCATCGCCTCGATGCAGCCCGTCCACCAGACTTCGGATCGCCTGATGGCGGAGGCCCGGCTCGGGCCGAACCGGCTGGCGGGTGCCTATGCCTGGGCCTCGGCCAAGGCAAACGGGGCTGTGCTGGCGTTTGGCTCCGACTCCCCGGTCGAGCTCCCCGATCCCTGGGCCGGCTTTGCCGCCGCGATCAGCCGCGTGGACGAGAACGGCCAGCCGCCGCAAGGCTGGCAGCCGCAGGAACGCGTCGGCCGCGAGACGGCACTGGCCGGATACACCGCGCAGGCCGCCTACGCCGGTTTCGCCGAAAAGCGCTTCGGCCGGCTGGCGCCCGGGCTGCGCGCCGATTTCATCTTCGTCGATACCGACCCGATGATCGCCACGCCCGAAGCCATCCGCAAGACCAGAGTGTTTGAAACCTGGGTCGGCGGCGGCAAGGTCTGGGATGCCGACAAGCCCGAAGGCGGCGCGGCGGGTGCGGAGCCGGTGAAGAAGTAGGGGCCACAGCAATGACCGACCTGATCCTGCACCACTACCCGGAATCGCCCTTCTCGGAAAAGGTGCGGGCCATCTTCGGCGCCAAGGGGCTGGCTTGGCGCTCACTGCAGGTATCGATGGTCATGCCGCGCCCGGCGACCATTGCGCTCACGGGTGGATACCGGCGCATTCCGGTGCTGCAGGTCGGTGCGGACGTCTACTGCGATACCGCGCTGATTGCCGAATACCTCGACGGCAAGGGCAGCGGCCCCAGCCTCTTTCCCGCCAGCCAGTTGCTTGCCGTGCAAACCCTCGCGCGCTGGGTCGATACCGAGCTGTTCTGGGCGGCGGTGACCTTGCGCTTCATGCCCGAGAACATGGGCAATTTCTTCGCCGATCCCGCCACCGCGCAAGCCTTCGCCGAAGACCGCGCCAACTTCGCGCAAGGCGCGCAGGTCCGCCGTCCCGCCGTCGATGAGGCCAAGGCGCGCTATGCCCGGTTCCTAGCCGAAATGGAGGCCCAGCTCGGCGATGGCCGTGCCTGCCTGTTTGGTGCAGACGTCAGCGTTGCCGATTTCGCGGTCTACCACATGCTGTGGTTCATCCACGCTGGCGGCGGCATGGCCGACTGGCTCGCGGCCCACACCCGCGTCAGCGGCTGGATGGACCGCATGCGCAGGTTCAGTGAGCATCCGGGTGAAGCGATCTCGGCAGACGATGCGCTTGCCACCGCCCACGCCGCCGATCCCCTGCCAGTCGAGCAGGTCAGCGATATCCCCGCCTTTCCGCCCGGCACCGAAGTCAACGTGGCCCCGGTCGATTACGGTGTGATGCCAAGCCACGGCACCCTGCTGCGGTGCGACACCCAGACCATTGTGATCCGCCGCGAACACGCAATGACCGGCGCCGTCAACGTCCACTTCCCGCGCCACGGCTTCGGAGTGACCCGATACTGACCGATCAGGCCTCCGCGATCTCCGCCTTGGCCTTTTCCGCAGCGTCCTTGTTCTCGGCAAAGCGCATGACGACGAGCGTGCCTTCGAAGAGGATCATCAGCGGAATAGCGAGCATGAGCTGGCTGAGCACATCGGGCGGGGTGATCACGGCAGCGAGCGCGGTGATCCCGACGATCACATAGCGCCGCGCCGCTACGAGCTGCGCGCGGGTGACGATCCCGGCGCGGTTGAGCAGCATCAGCAGCACGGGCAGCAGGAAGCTGATCCCGAAGGCGAAGATGAACTGCATCACGAGGTTGAGGTATTCCTCGATCCCCGGCAGCGCTTCAAGCTGCAGGCCGCCGCGATCCCCCTGGAAACCGATGAACCAGCGGAAGGCGGTGGGCATCACGATGAAATAGGCAAGGCTCGCGCCCATCGTGAACAGGATCGGCGTGGCGATCAGGAACGGCAGGAAGGCCTTCTTTTCGCGCGCATAGAGCCCCGGCGCGATGAAGGCCCAGAGCTGGTTGGCGATCACCGGAAAACTGATGAGGAAGGCCGCGAAGAGCGAGACCTTGAGATCGACGAAGAACGCCGAATAGAGCTTGGTGTAGATGAGCTTGCCCTGCCCCGCCGGAAAGGCATGAACCAGCGGCTGGACCAGAATCGCAAGGATCTGGTTGGCAAAATAGAAGCACACCACGAAGGCAATCGCGATGGCATAGACGCAGCGCAGCAGGCGGGTGCGCAGCTCCAGCAGGTGATCGAGCAGTGGAGCCTGCGTCTCGTCGATATCGCGGACCATCATGCGTTGCCGCTACCGGGGCTTCTGGCGCGCGCGGGGCGTTCGGCGATGGGGAGCATTTCACCAACCGATTCGGCCAGTGGCTCGGCCACCGGCTCTGCCAGAGGCTCGGTCGGCGCGACGGCGGCCACTTCGGGATCGATCGGCGCGGGCGCGGGCAGCGGCTGCATGAGGGGCGGCGGATCGTTCTGATCGGCGGTTGCCTCCGCGCTCTGGCCTGCGGCCGGATCAGAGGCGGGATGAGCCGCCATGATCGCTGCGTTCTGTTCCTTCCACTTGCGCTCCATCTCCTCCATCTCCGCCTCGCGGATCATGGTTTCGAGCCCGGTGCGGAAGTGGCCGGAAACACGGCGGATCTTGCCGATCCAGCGCCCCGCCGTGCGCAATGCAAGCGGCAGGTCCTTGGGACCGATGACGATGATCGCCACGATCACGACGAGGAGCATCTCGTCTGGCGCAATGCCGAACATCGTATCAGGCCCTGATCGGGTGCGGGGGTGTGTGCGGGATCAGGCGGCGGGGCCGGAGCCGGTCTGCTCTGGCTGGGCGGTGGGCGTGGCCGGAGCCACCGGCTGCTGCTGGATCTGCGCAGGCGGCTGGACAAGCGGCGTGTCCGCACCCTCGTTCATGCCCTGCTTGAAGCTTTTGATACCCTTGCCGAAATCGCCCATCATCTCGGAAATGCGGCCACGGCCGAACAGGATGAGGACAACCAGCGCCAGAATGATCAGATGCGGAAGGGACAGAGCGCCCATGGGTATTCTCCTTTATGTCCCTTCAGATAGGACATCCTGCGCGAAACTGCCAGCAAGCTCGCGAAGATTCGTCAAGCCTCGTTTGTTTCGTCCGGTTCCCCGCCCGATTCAACGTCCGCTTCAACATCCTGCTCGCCGGCAAACACTGCCTCGAGCGGATCGAGCAGGCCCGCCGCGCGCAGTTCCTCGATCCCCGGCAGATCGCGCCGCGATTCGAGGCCGAAATGCGCGAGAAACGCCGGCGTCGTCGCGTAAATGGTCGGACGGCCCGGACCTTCGCGGCGGCCCGCAACTTTGATCCAGCCCGCTTCCATCAGCACATCGAGCGTGCCCTTGGCAGTCTGCACGCCGCGGATCGCCTCGATCTCGGCGCGGCTGACGGGTTCGTGATAGGCGATGATGGCCAGTGCCTCGGTCGCCGCGCGCGAAAGGCGGCGCACGTCCTCGCGCTCGCGGCGCAGCAAGTGAGCGAGATCGGGCGCGGTCTGAAAGTGCCAGCTCATCCCCCGCATGACGAGTTCGATCCCGCGTCCGGCGTAGTGCGCGGCCAGCGCTTCGAGCGCGGGGGCCACGTCCGCCCCGCCAAGATGGCGCGAGAGTTCTTCGGCGGTCATCGGCGCTTCGGCGGCGAACAGCGCGGCCTCGACCGCGCGTTCGATCTCGTCCGGCGGGTTCATCCGCGCCCTCTGCGCAGCAGCAACGGCGCGAAAGTCGCTTCCTGCGCCAGTTCGACTTTGCCCTGCTTGGCAAGCTCGAGCGCGGCGACAAAGCTGGAAGCAAGCGCCGAGCGGGCAAGGCGTGGATCGCCGCCGACTTCCTGCACCGGGAGGAAGAGGCTGAGTTCGGTCCAGTCGATCGCCGCGCCGATCAGCGCCTCAACCCGCGCAATGGCGGCTTCCAGCGTCATCACCGGCCGCGCGCGGACCATGTGGACAACGGGCCGATTGCGGTGCTGGATATGGCCATAGGCTTGCATCAGCGCGAAGAGATCGCACTGCCAGCTGACCTGCCGATCGACGCGCAGCCCCTCCGGCGCCCCGCGCGCGAAGACATCGCGGCCCAGCCGGTCGCGCGCCATGAGCCGCGCCCCCGCCTCGCGCATCGCGCCAAGCCGCTGGAGGCGCAATTGCAGGCGCAGCGCAAGTTCCTCCGGGCTCGGCTGGACTTCTGGATCGCGCGGCAGGAGCAGAAGCGATTTCAGCCAGGCGAGCCAGGCCGCCATCACGAGGTAATCCGCCGCAAGCTCGAGCCGCTGCGCCCCGGCGCGCTCCACGTAAGCGAGATATTGATCGACGAGCGCGAGGATCGAGATCTTGCGCAGATCGACCTTCTGCCGCCGCGCCAGATCGAGCAGGAGATGGAGCGGCCCTTCCCAGCCGTCGATGGCCAGGGTCAGCGTGTCAGGCTCCCCGCTGCGCGCTTCGGGCGGTACATCGAGCGGGGTCTCGTCCCAATCATCGCCCGCAAGCGGGGCAGCAAGGGCGGCTTCCTCGATCACGTCGCGAGTGCCAGCAGCCGGTCGCGCGTCTCGGTCCGCTCGGCCTGCCGGGCGAGGTCCACCGGAGCGCTGAAATCGCCGGTCGCGGCCAGCGCGCGCTCCAGCCGCGCAGCGGTCTCGGCAGACATCGGCGCGAGCGCGCTGGCGATGCCGACCATGTCGTCCATCTTCGCCCAGCAATTGAGCGCGATATCGCAGCCCGCCGCCTGCGCCCGCGCGGCGCGATCGGGCACCGCGCCGCCGAGCGCCTGCATGTCGAGATCGTCGGTGAGCAGCAGGCCGTCGAAGCCGATGCGGCCACGGATCACCTCGCGGATCACCGCGGACGAAAGCGTGGCGGGGTTCTCGTCGTCCCACGCGGTGTAGCGCACATGGGCGGTCATGCCGATCAGGCTGTCGTTGAGGCTGCGGAAGGGTGCGAGGTCGGTTTCGAGGTCCTCCGCACTGGCAGTGACGGTGGGGAGCTCCTTGTGGCTATCCACCCCGGCGCGGCCGTGGCCGGGGATGTGCTTGATCACGCCCGCGACGCCTGCGCGTGCAAGGCCCTCCAGCATGGCCCGGCCCAGTGCCGCCACGCGCAGCGGCTCGTGCCCCAGGGCGCGGTCGCCGATCACGTCGTGCGCGCCTTCCTGCCGCACATCGAGCAGCGGCAGGCAATCGACGCTGATGCCCGCTTCGGCAAGGTCGATCCCCAGCGCCTCGGCATGGGCGCGCGCGGCCTCGATCGCGCTGATCGGGGCGATCTCGTAGAGCCGGTCGAACGCCGCGCCGGGCGGATAGGCCGCCCAGACCGGCGGCTTCATCCGCGCGACGCGCCCGCCTTCCTGATCGATGCAGATAAACGTACGCTCCCGCCCGTGCAGCTCTCGTAGCGCATCGGTCAGTGCGCGCAGCTGGGCGCGGCTTTCGACGTTGCGGCCAAACAGGATGTAACCCGCCGGATCGGCATCGCGGAAGAATGCGCGCTCGTCATCGCTGAGAGTGAGACCCGATAGGCCAAAGATCGCCGGGAGCATGGGGCTGGATTCGCCCAAATGCGCACGGCTGGCAAGGCTGGAGGCTGTGGATCACGGGGGAAAAGGGAAAGGAAGAACCCCTCCGACCTGCCTGCGGCAGGCCACCTCCCCGTTTGTGCCTTCGGCAAAAACAGGGAGGATCTTCTTCGTCCTCCCCATTTTCACGAAGTGCAAATGGGGAGGTGGCAGCGCGTAGCGCTGACGGAGGGGTAAAATCAGATCAGCGCTTCACCTGGCACTTGAGGCCGCCGGCCTGCAGCTTGGCGCAAAGCGCGTTGGCAGCCGCGAAGTCTCCCGCCACGGCCTGCAGACGGAACACGGTCGCCATATCGGCCTTGCCCTCGACCACGCGGTGCGACAGGCCCGAGAGTGCATCATGCGCGGAGACGAGCTTGGACCACGCCGTTTCAGCCGACGCAGCTGTCGAGAACGCGCCCACCTGCACGCCGATGCCCGATGCGGGGCCAGCCGGTGCAGGCGCAGAGGCCGCAGCGGAAGGCTTCGGAGCAGGAGTGGCGGGCGTTGAACCGGGGGCCGTGCTGCCGGCAAGATTGGCAACGGGCTTCTCGCCCTCGCTGACCTTGAAGCTTGCATCGCCGGTACCTTCGAACGTCTTGCCGCCGGGATCCTTGGGCGCGATCTTGTAGGGTTCCTTGTCAGCCGTGATCAGGCTGCCATCGGCGGCGGCCGAGCCGGCGTTCCGGTGCGAAATCACGTAGATGCCGCCGACCAGCGCTGCCAGCAGCAGGAACGCCAGCACAGCGAAGCCGATCAGGCGGCTGTTGCCATCCGCCGGTTCGTCGAAATCGACATCGTCCGCGCTTTCCAGCCAGGGCAGGCGTTCCTCGTCGCCAAGGGCGAGGCGATCGTCCTGCGCGCCATCGAAGGGCGTGCTGACGGCATCATGCGCTGCGCCCTGCATCGCCTCGGTGCCCTCGGCGGCAGCGTGCTGCGCTGCTTCACCCCAAGCTGCCGGATTGATCGGCATGCCAGTGTTGTCGTCCCCTTCGCCGGTCCCTTCGGCTCCGCTGATAACCATCGCGTCAAAGCTCCTCGGCGGCCTCTACGCCCAATATGGCCAGCCCGTTCTTCACCACTTGCCCGATTTGAACGCCGAGGAAAAGTCGTGCCGATGTGAGCGCTGCATCCTGTGCCACAATGAAGCGCTTGTCAGGCCGGTCGTTCCCCACGTTCCAATAGGCGTGGAAGCCGGCGGCGAGGTCATAGAGGAAGAACGCCACCCGGTGCGGCTCGCGCGCGGCGGCGGCGCTTTCGACCACGCGCGGGAACTGCGCGGCAAGCTTGACGAGGCCGATCTCCTCCGCGCCCAGCAGCGCGACATGCTCCGGCGCGGGCGCAAAGCCCTCTGCCGCCGCCTTGCGCAAGGTGGAGTGAATCCGCGCATGGGCATACTGCACATAGAACACCGGATTGTCCTTCGAGGCTTCGACCACCTTGTCGAAATCGAAGTCCATCTGCGCATCGGGCTTGCGGGTGAGCATGGTGAAACGCACCACGTCCTTGCCGACCATATCAACCACATCGGCGAGCGTGACGAAATTGCCCGCGCGCTTCGACATCTTGAACGGCTGGCCACCCTTCATCAGCTGAACCATCTGGACAAGCTTGACCTCAAACGGCTTGGGCGTGCCGGATTCGGCGCTGGTCAACGCGGCGACGGCGGCCTTGATCCGCTTGACGGTGCCGGCATGGTCCGCGCCCCATATATCGACGAGCGCATCGGCGGCCTGCGCCTTCTGGAAGTGATAGGCGAGGTCCGCGCCGAAATAGGTCCAGCTGCCGTTCGATTTCTTGATCGGGCGATCCTGATCGTCGCCGAACTTGGTCGAGCGGAACAAGGGCAGCGCCACCGGTTCCCAATCATCGGGCAGCTTGCCCTTGGGTGCCTCAAGCTCCCCGTCATAGACCAGATCATGCGCGCGCAGCCACGTTTCGGCCGCATCGACCTTGCCGGAGGCCTGCAGTTCCGCCTCTGACGAGAACAGATCGTGATGGATGCCAAGCGTGGCGAGATCGGCGCGGATCATGTCCATCATGGCTGCGACAGCGCGGGTGCGGAAGGGCACGAGCCAATCGGCTTCGGGCGCCTTGGCATAGGCATCACCGAATTCGGCGGCGAGCGCCTGCCCGACCGGGACCAGATATTCACCCGGATAGAGCCCCTCGGGCACGGCGCCCACTGCCTCGCCAAGCGCCTCGCGGTACCGCAAGTGGACCGAGCGGGCGAGCACATCGACCTGCGCACCGGCATCGTTGACGTAGTATTCGCGCGTCACCCGGTGCCCGGCGAATTCGAGCAGGCTGGCGAGCGCATCGCCCACCACCGCGCCGCGGCAGTGGCCCATGTGCATCGGCCCGGTCGGGTTGGCAGACACGTACTCGACGTTCACCATGCTGCCCCCGCCCATCCCGGAGCGGCCATAGTCGCCAGCCTTGGCGGCGATCTGCGCGAGTTCGGCGAGCCAGGCGCTGTCTGCCAGCCGCAGGTTGATGAAGCCCGGCCCGGCGATCTCGGCGGAGGCAACGCGGGGTTCGCGCGTCAGCTCTTCCACCAGCAGCGCGGCAAGCGCGCGCGGATTGGTGCCGGCAGGCTTGGCCAGCACCATCGCGGCGTTGGTGGAGATATCGCCATGGCTGGCCTCGCGCGGCGGCTCGCAGGTCACCCCGCTTCGTGCAAGGCCCTCGGGCAGCGTGCCGGCGGCGACCAGCGCATCGAGCGCGCGGTCGATCACACCGGCGAAATCGGCGAAGAGGGGAAGAGCGGAAGCGGTTGCGGTCTCGGTCATGAGCGCGCCGTTAGCCCAACCGCGCGCGTTCGCCAACAAACTAGCGCGCTGGTTGGTGCAGCGTCACGCGCTCTTCAGCACCTTCCACCCGATTACCGCGTAGCGTTGTACTTCAGCTGCGCATCGGTGAGCTGGAAGCCCACCACCAGCTCGAAGCTCGCCTTGGCGAGCGCCGAGCGCACTTCGGGCAGCGCGAGCGGATCGGTCGCGGCGTCGGCCTGCCCGGCCTTGCGCTTGCGAGTGAGGAGCTTGCGCACGTTATCGGGCAGCGTCGCTTCGCTGCGGTCGACAGTCGAACCGGCGCGGCCCGTGGCCTGCGCGCGCTCCTGCCCGTCAACGAAATCGATCGTCACAGAGCCGAGCCGCTTGGCGATCACGACATTGCCGCCGCGCATCACGGCGGAGAAATAGGGAAGCACCACCCGGCGCGCGCCCCGCGTATCGGTGCGGCGCGCATAGACATCGAAGGTGGCTTCGGTGCTGAGCTCGGTCTGGCCCTTGGCATCATCGCAGGTGCTGCGCAGATTGGTGATCGAGGCGGTCAGGTCGATCGCGCCCGCATCGGTGCGGGCGGGATCGGTAAACAGCGTGACATCACCGGTCATGTCCGGAATTTCGACCAGGGGGCACGGGCTGCGCAGCGCGGTGACGCCCACGCTGTCGTCCACCACCAGCTCGCCGCCGCCGCCCTTGCACGCGCCCAGCGTGCCCACGAGGGCCAGCGCAGCCAGCGGAGCGAGACGCCGGAAGGAAGCAGGACGAAAGGCAGACGGGGTCATTCAGGCATCCTCGGGCAGCGTAGAGCGCATCCTCTAGCCACCGCAATCCCCCGGCGCAATGCTGCATGCCCCCCTCGTGGCGGGTTTGCGCAGGCGCGCCCCCCTGCTAAGGTCGCCCGTGATGACCACCACCGCACCGACTTCGCCCGCCGCCGCCCAGAGCGGCCTTGCCCAAACCGATCTGGCCCCGCTCAAGCTGTTGATCGCTGCCCCGCGCGGATTCTGCGCCGGGGTCGACCGCGCGATCGAAATTGTCGAGCGCGCGCTCGACCGGTTCGGCCAGCCGGTCTTCGTGCGGCACGAGATCGTGCACAACCGCTTCGTGGTCGACGGGCTGAAGGCCAAGGGCGCGGTCTTCGTCGAGGAACTCGATGAAGTGCCCGATGGCGCGCCGGTGGTGTTTTCCGCCCATGGCGTGCCCAAAGTGGTCCCCGCCGCCGCGACCGAACGCGGGCTCGACTGGCTTGATGCCACCTGCCCGCTGGTCAGCAAGGTCCACCGCCAGGCGGAACGGCAGGTCGAGGCAGGGCGGCATATCCTCTTCGTCGGCCACAAGGGGCACCCCGAAGTGATCGGCACGATGGGCCAGGTGCCCGAAGGCTCGATCACGCTGGTCGAAACGCTGGACGATGTGGCAGCGCTCGATTTCCCGGCGGGAACGGCGCTTTCGTTTCTCACGCAGACGACGCTTTCGGTCGACGACACGCGCGAGATCGTGGCCACGCTGCGGACTCGTTTTCCCGACATCAGCGGCCCGCGCGCCGAGGATATCTGCTACGCCACGTCGAACCGGCAGACCGCGGTCAAGTCCATCGCGGCGCGGTGCCAGCTCCTGCTCGTGATCGGTGCGCCCAACAGCTCCAATTCGCTGCGCCTTGTCGAAGTGGCCGAGCGCGAGGGCACGCCCGCGCGCCTGATCCAGCGCGGCAGCGAGATCGATCCAAGCTGGCTTGTCGGGGTCGAGACGCTGGGCCTCACCGCCGGGGCATCCGCCCCCGAAGTGCTGGTGCGCGAAGTGGTCGACCGGCTGCGGGAGTGGCGCACGGTGGATGAAGAGACCGTGACCACCACGGTCGAGAACATGGTGTTCAAGCTGCCGCGCCAGCTCGCGGACTGAAGCTGGCCCCATGGCAGTCTACACACACCTCGGCGCGGAGGAGATGGCCGCGCTGATCGCCCGTTTCGATGTCGGCACGCTGGTTTCCGCGAAAGGGATCGCGGAGGGCGTTTCCAACAGCAACTGGCTGCTCGAGACGACCGGCGGCGATGGAAGCGGCGCGCGCTTCATCCTCACCATGTACGAATTCCGCATCGAGCTGGAAGACCTGCCCTACTTCCTGTCGCTGCTCGATCATCTGGCGGCGAGGCGTTGCCCTGTGCCGCGCACGATCCATGACCGGGAGGGCAACCTCTATGTCACCCGGCCCGGGCCGGCGGGGGAAGACAAGGCGCTGGCGCTGATCGAGTACCTGCCTGGCGTCTCGGTCAGCACGCCGACCGCCGGACAGGCACGCGCAGTGGGCGGGGAACTGGCGCGGCTGCACCTGGCCGCTGCCGATTTCCCCGGCAGCCGCGCCAATGGCATGGGCGTGGCGGAATGGCAGCGGCTGGCCGCGGCCTGCGGCGCGGAGGGCCTGGCGCGAATCAATCCCGAACTCGCGAAGATCGTGGCGAATGAACTGCCGCGCCTTGCCGAAAGCTGGCCCACCGGCCTGCCCTCAGGCGTGATCCATGCCGATCTCTTTCCGGACAATGTGCTGATGCTGGGCGACAAGGTCACCGGCCTGATCGACTTCTACTTCGCCTGCAACGACATCATCGCTTACGATCTGGCAGTCACGCATGTCGCGTGGTGTTTCGACAAGGACGATACCTTCCGGCCCGATGTGTCGTCAGCGCTGATCGAAGGCTACGAAAGCGTGCGCCCGCTGAACGCCGATGAGCGCGCCGCGCTGCCGCTGCTGGCCGAGGGCGCGGCGATGCGCTTTGCGATGAGCCGCGCGTGGGACTGGCTCAACACGCCCGCCGATGCACTCGTCACCCCCAAGGACCCGATGGGCCCGGCGCGGCGGCTGGGGTTCTACAAGGCCAATCCGGGGATCTTTGCATGAAGCACGTCGCCATTTTCACCGACGGGGCCTGCAAGGGCAATCCCGGCAAGGGCGGCTGGGGCGCGCTGCTGCGAATGGGCGAGGTGGAGAAGGAACTTTCGGGCAGCGAGCGCGAAACCACCAACAACCGCATGGAAATGATGGCTGCCATCCGCGCGCTGGAGGCGCTCAAGCAGCCCTGCCAGGTCACGCTGCACACCGATAGCCGCTACGTGCTCGACGGCATCACCAAATGGATCTTCGGCTGGCAGAAGAAGGGCTGGAAGACCGCCGACAACAAGCCGGTCAAGAACGAAGACCTGTGGCGCGCGCTGGTCGCCGCGGCCCGTCCGCACAAGATCGAGTGGGTCTGGGTGAAAGGCCACGACGGCCACCCGGAGAACGAGCGGGTGGACAAACTCGCCAGCGATGCAGCTATTGCGGCCTGATCCGGCTCAGTCGGTCGTCGTATCGACCACCTCAGCACCCGGACCGTTCTTCAGCACCGAATCGATGGCATTCTTCGCGCTGGCCTTCGACTTGTAGCCTTCGGTCCAGAAGATCGTCTCATCGTTGTAGCAGAAGTAGGCCACGAACTCGCCGGCCTTGTTCTTCCGGATTTCGAAACGGTGCGCCATATCCTTAACTCCCTAGGTAAATATACGGACCCCGTTCTCGTTTAGCACGACACAGGCCCAGTGGGAGTCGGAAATGCGGCGCTACGCGGCAAACCGAGCGGGCGAATAGCACGCTGCGTCGATCGATTCGGTCATCGCATCGCGCGGCAGGCCGAGCAGTTGCTGTGCGCTCAGTCGCGCGGCAGCGGGCGCGGTCTGGATGCCAAAGCCGCCCTGCCCGGCAAACCAGAACAGGCCATCGCGCGCGGGATCAAAGCCGAAAACCGGCAGCCGGTCGGGCGAAAAGCTGCGAAGGCCCGCCCAGCGCCGCTCCAGACCGAGCACCTTCCAATCGACCGCCTGCTCCATCCGGTCGATCGCCTTGGCGATATCGAGTTCCTCGGGCGCGGCATCGCGCGCTACGTCGGGCGTCTCGTCGTGCGGCGAAAGCCAGAGACGGCCGCCTTGCGGGCGGAAATAGAAATCCTCATCGAAGCTCAGCGTCAGCGGCAGCGCCTCCGGCGGGACCGGATCAACTCGCAGTTGCACCATCGAGCGGCGCAGCGGCTGGATGCCAAGCGGCGCGGCCCCGGCAAGCTGCGCCACGCCATCGGCCCAGGCCCCCGCCGCGTTGACCAGCAGCGCGGCGCGTGCCGCCCCCGGCCCCGCAGCGCCGCTCCACGAGAGCGTCCAGTCTGCGCCCGTGCGCTCCACGCCATCGAGCCGCGCGCGGACCCTGAGCACACTGCCTGCCTTGCGCGCGGCGGCAAGATAGTGCTGGTGCATCGCGGCAACATCGATGTCCGCGCATTCGGGCTCCCACGCGCCGATGATCCAGTTCGGCCGCAGACCCGGCACGATCTGTTCGAGCTGGCGGCGCCCGATGAGCTCGATCCGCGCACCGGCTGCCAGGAATTCCGCGACGAAGGCCTCAGCCGTGGCGCGGTGATCCTCGCGCCCGATATGCAGGCCACCACGCGGGCTGAGGAAGCCGTGTTCGGCGAGCCAAGGCCCCGAGGCCGCGGTGAGCGGATATATCTGCGGCCCGCCAATCGTCTCGTGCCAGAACGCGGCAGAGCGGCCAGTGGTGTGGTAGCCGGGCGTATCCTCCGCCTCGATGAGCAGCACGCGGGCGTGCGGGGCGCATTCGGCCGCGAGGCTGGACCCCGCCATGCCGGCGCCGACGACGGCGATGTCAAAGAGTTCGTGCGCAGTCATAGGCTTCAGACCGCCTTTGCCGGAACTGCGCGATCAAGGAAACTCCCGATCGCGGCCATGACCTGCCGCCGCACCGGATCCGCCTCACGCAGCAGTTCGTGGCGCGCTTCGGGGCCCCATGCGACGAGTTCGCCGCGTGGCAGGCGATCAGCCGCCTGTTCGATGGCCGGCCACGAAACCAGCGCATCGCGCTTGGCCGCAAGCAGCAGCACCGGCGCCATCACCGCTTCGAGCACGCCGCGCGCGCGCAGGCTTTCGATCGAGGCCGCCGCGCGCTCCACCCAGCGCCAGCTGGCCGGTCCGATTTCGAGCTCGGGCCGCGCCGCGCGCCACCACAATTCGTCGGAATAGCGGTCCGAATCATGCGTCAGCAGGTTCATGCGATCGTTGCTGGCAGAGCCGGGCTTCTCGCTCGTCTTCCAGGCCATGCGCTCCGGGTTACCGATCCGGCACATGATCTTTCCATAGATATGCTGAACAAACTGGGGAATCGCCGTGACGAATCCGAGCATCGGCGCGCTCAGCACGACGGCATCGGGGCTGGCCGCACCCTCTGCCACCGCACGCAGAACGAGGTGCCCACCCATCGAATGACCGGCCAGAACATGGGGCCCGGGGGTGGTGCGCGCCCAGTCGGACCACAGCGCGCGAAGGTCGGCAATCCAGATCGAAAAGTCGGCAATATCGCCTACCATTGGGTCCGGCGTCATGCGCCCGGAGGCGCCCTGCCCGCGCCAGTCGGCCGCGCTCACGTGCCAGCCTGCCGCAGCCCATTCTGCCAATGTTTCCAGATACTTCTCGTAGAAATCCGCTCGCCCAGGCATGAACAGGATCGACCCGCGAGCCCTGCCGGCGGGGGGTGCGAAACTGATGCGGCGAACCTCGTGGCCATCGGGCAGAGCCCAGCGCCATTCCCGCGCGGTAGCGGGTATCGTCCGCCTGACATCGCAGGAGCCGTCCAACACTGCATTCACGCCAGCACTCCTGTCACAAAGCTTTGGCGGCATCCGCAAGTGCCCGGATATGCGGCGCCTGTTTGGTTACCGTTTGGTAAGTGATTGTCTCGTATGAGACCCCTCATGCAGGGAACTCACATCGTTTACGGACTGGTCGGGGCCTTGGCAATCGCACTAACGGTTGCCGCGATCACCGATATCCGCCGCCGCCAGATCGACAACTGGCTGAATGCCGCCATTGCGGCGGGTGCTCCGCTGTTCTGGTGGGCATCCGGTCTGGCGCTATGGCCGGGGGTCGCTCTGCAGATCGGCCTTGCGGTGGTGACGTTCTTCGTCCTCGCCGGGCTCTTCGCGCTGAAAGCCATGGGTGGCGGCGACGTGAAGCTTCTCACCGCTCTGGCACTGTGGATGCCGGCGCTGCTGTTCCTCAAATTGCTGGTCATCATGGCGCTCGCGGGCGGCGTGCTGACCATCACGATGGGCATGTGGCACATCGCGCGGCGCCAGAAGGACAAGCTCAAGGTCCCCTACGGCATCGCCATCGCGACCGCCGGACTCTGGATCATCACCACCACCGACTGGAGCGCCTTGCACGCCGTTTCGGCGGGCTGACGCTATATTAACCATTTTGCCCGAAACAAGCGGGCGGATCAAACGGCAGGATTGTAGCCATGGACAGGAAGAAGCTGTTGCTGCTGGTAGGGGCGCTGATCGTGGCGATCGGCACGGCCTTTGCTGCCAGGAGCCTGTTTGCGGGCGCCGCATCGCCGCAGGCAGCGGCCGCCGCGAAGGTGCAGTTGGGCGCCAAGGTGCTCGTCGCCAATCGCGCGCTCCCTGCCGGCACCATCATCACGGCTGACGCCATGGGCTATCAGCCCTGGCCGAAGGACCTTGTCCAGGACGTCTACTTCACCGAAGACAAGACCGACATGTCGAAGCTGCTCGGCACTGTCGTGCGCCATCCGATCACGGCGGGCGAACCGGTGACCCAGGGTAGCCTCGTCTCCCCCGGTGACCGCGGCTTCCTCGCCGCCGCGCTCGGGCCGGGCATGCGCGCCGTCACCATTCCGGTGAGCGCGCGCACCGCCGTTGCGGGCTTCGTCTTCCCCGGTGACCATATCGACCTCGTTCTCACCCAGACGGTGAAAGGCGTGGGCCAGCCGCTCAAGGCTGCCGAAACCATCATGCGCAACCTGCGCGTGCTCGCTACCGACCAATCGACCGAGCAGGAGCAGATCGAAGGCAAGACCCGCGTGCGCACCTTCAGCACCGTGACTGTGGAAGCCACGCCCAAGATCGCCGAAAAGATCGCGGTAGCGCAGACTGTCGGCACGCTCAGCCTCTCGCTGCGCTCGCTGGCCGACAATTCGAGCGAACTCGATCAAGCCATCGCCCTGGGCCAGATCAAGATCCCCACCGGCGCCAGCAAGGCCGATGAGGAGCGGATCATCAAGCAGGCGATGTCGAAGCCCATCGAGGCGACCGGCAACAGCTTCGCCACCGGCGGTGACGTGTCGCGCTTCCAGCCGAAGAACGTCAACAATGCCGATCCGGCTGCCGCGATGGCAAAAGCGATCTCGGCGATGCCGCGGGCGATGCCGGGTGGCTCGATGACCTCCGCTGCCCGTTCGCTCCTGAACCCTGGCCCGGTGGTCCGCGTGACCCGCGGCAAGGATACCCAGGAAGTCAGCGTAGGGAACCACTGACATGACCACCCTCGCTTCCATCAAGGCCCAAACTGCGCCCGCGAAAGGCAAGACCATGAAGGCCCGTATCGCATCCCGCCTCCTCCCTCTCGTCGCCCTCGCTGTTCCGCTGGCGCTCGCCTCGGCTCCCGCGCCGGCCCTGGCCCAGACGGTGACCAGCCCGGCCCGCAGCATCGCGATCTCGATCGGTCGCGGCCAGCTGGTCACGCTGCCGGGCAAGATGACCGACGTGTTCGTCGCCAACGACAACATCGCCGATGTCCAGGTGAAGTCCACCAACCAGCTCTACGTGTTCGGCAAGGCGGGCGGCGAGACCACGGTCTATGCCAGCAACGCGAACGGTGACGTGGTGTGGTCGGCCAATGTCCGCGTCGGCACCAACATCGACAGCGTCGACCAGATGCTGAAGCTCGCGATGCCCGAAGCGCACATCGTTACCTCGACGATGAACAACACGGTGCTCCTCACCGGCACGATCGCCGCGCCCGAGGATGCCGCCGAGGCCGAGCGCCTCGTCAAAGCCTTCGTCGACGACAAGACCAACGTGATCAGCCGCCTCAAGATGGCAACCCCACTGCAGGTGAACCTCCATGTGAAGTTCGCCGAAGTGAACCGCTCGCTGATCCGCCAGGTCGGCTCCAACTTCACAACGATCGACGGCTCCAGCGGCTTCAAGTTCGGCCTGAACCAGGGCCGCTCGCCGGCGACGACGATCACCACCGATCCCAACCTGCCGCTCGGCATTGGCACCTCGGTCAAGGGCTATGGCTTCGATCCCACGACCGGCAAGGCCGTGCTGATGGACGGCACCAACGTGACACCGCTGCAGGGCCAGTCCACGCTGGCGGGCCTGACAAAGCTGTTCGGCGTCAACGTCCTTGGCGCGCTCGATCTGGGCGAAACCATCGGTCTTGTCACTTCGCTGGCCGAACCGAACCTCACCGCGCTCTCGGGTGAAACCGCCACGTTCCTCGCCGGCGGTGAATACCCGATCCCGGTTTCGACCGGCCTCGGCAACACCTCGATCGAATTCAAGAAGTACGGCATCAGCCTCGCCTACACCCCCACCGTGCTCGCCAACGGGCGCATCTCGCTGCGGGTGAAGCCGGAAGTGTCCGAACTTTCGTCTGACGGCGCGATCATCAGCAACAGCTTCTCGGTCTCCGCGCTCACCGTGCGCAGCGCCGAGACCACGGTCGAGCTGGGCTCGGGCCAAAGCTTCATGATCGCCGGCCTGCTGCGCAACAACGCGCAGAACACGATCACCAAGATGCCCGGCGCCGGTGACATCCCGATCCTGGGCTCGCTGTTCCGCTCGACCTCGTTCCGCAAGGGCGAAACCGAGCTGGTCATCGTGGTCACGCCCTATCTCGTCAACCCGGTCGATTCGAGCGAGATCAAGCTGCCCACCGACGGCTTCAAGACCTCGACCGCGCTCCAGCAGTTCCTTGGCCATATGGAATCGGATGGCGTGACGGGTGGTGATCGGCCCAAGCCGACCGAGACGCCCGGCACGGTCCAGTCGAACGGCCCGAAGGTCGGTGCGCTCGATGCACCGCTGCCCGATGCAGCCGGCGCACCGGCCGCGCCCGCAGCCGCGCCGAAGAAGGCGAACCGTCCTGCCCGCAATCGTCAGGCCAGCGCCGATGCGGCGCCCGGCTTCAGCATCCAGTGAGAAAGGGCTACCCCATGTCCATTCGTCTGCCCCGTATCGCTCGTCCCGCCAAGGGGGCCATCCGCGTCCTTTGCCTTGCCGGTGTGCTGAGCCTGCCGCTTGCCGCTTGCAACAGCCCCACTGCCGACATGAACCGCAGCCTTGAAAGCGTGCGTCAGCCGGTCGTGCAGCGCACCAGCTACGTGTTCGATGTCTCGACGCTCCCCGGCGGCGGCCTGCCCGTTTCCGAACAGCGCCGCCTCGCTGGCTGGCTCGATGCGCTGAGCCTTGGTTATGGCGACCGCGTTTCGCTCGATGATCCGGTCGATTCGGATCAGACGCGCAATTCGGTCGAGCAGGTGGCCGGCCGCTTCGGCATCCTCCTCGCCGAAGTCGCTCCTGTGACCGAAGGCGCGATCGCGCCGGGCACCGCCCGCATCGTCGTCTCGCGCTCCGAAGCCAGCGTACCGGGCTGCCCGGACTGGTCGGACAAGATCGACAACCGCACCAACAATGCCACCTCGCCCAACTACGGCTGCGCGGTGAACAGCAACATGGCTGCGATGGTCGCCAACAAGGAAGACCTCGTTCACGGCGCCAAGGGCAGCAGCACCACGCTGGTCCAGAGCAACACCAAGGCGATCGAAGCCTATCGCCAGATGCCGGCCACCGGCGCGCAGGGCCTGAAGTCCGTTTCCAGCAAGTCCGGGGGTAACTGATCGATGAGCGCGACCTGGAAAACCGCCAACCGCGATATGTTCGCGGCCTTCATGTGCGACGACGCGGCGCTCGATGTGCTGCGTCCGGTCACGGCCGACATGGGCTGGCAGCCGGAAAAGTGCAACAAGGGCGGCCTGCGCAACGCGATCCAATCCCTCTCGATCGCGGCGAGCCCGGCCATCCTGATGGTCGACCTCTCCGAAAGCGGCGACCCGCTGAGCGATATCAACGCGCTGGCCGAAGTCTGCGAGCCGGGCACCGTGGTGATCGCTGTCGGCCAGGTCAACGACGTGCGCCTCTATCGCGACCTGCTTGCATCGGGCATCCAGGACTACCTCCTGAAGCCGCTGACACCGGGCCAGGTGCGCGATGCACTGGTGCAGGCGCAGGCGATCTTCGCCTCGCCCAAGTCCGCTGATGGCGCGACCGTCAAGCGCCACGTCTCGACCGCAGTGGTCGGCACGCGCGGCGGCGTCGGCGCCTCGACCATCGCGACCTCGCTGGCGTGGCTGTTCAGCAGCGATCACCGCCTGCCGACGGCGCTACTCGATCTCGATGTGCACTTCGGCACCGGCGCGCTCACGCTCGATCTCGAACCGGGCCGCGGCCTGACCGACGCGATCGACAACCCGAGCCGCATCGACGGCCTGTTCATCGAACGCGCGATGATCCGCGCCAACGATAACCTGGCGATCCTTTCGGCCGAAGCCCCGATCAGCGCCCCGCTGATGACCGATGGCAGCGCTTTCGTTCAACTGGAGGAGGAATTCCGCCACGCGTTCGAAATGACGATGATCGATCTGCCGCGGAACATGCTGATCAACTTCCCGCACCTTCTGGCAGACGTGAACGTGGTGGTCGTGGCCACCGAGCTCACGCTTGCTGGCGCACGCGATGCGATCCGCCTGCTTTCGTGGCTCAAGAGCAATGCCAAGCATGCCGAAACGATCGTGGTGGCCAACAAGGTCCACTCCGGCATCGGCGAGATCAGCCGTTCGGACTTCGAAGCCTCGATCGAGCGCAAGATCAACTACACCATACCCTACGACGTCAAGGCCGCCGCCAATGCGGCCAAGCTCGGCCAGACCTTCGTTGCCGCCAACCGCGCCAGCAAGGCGGGCGCGGCCCTGCGCGACCTTGGCACCGCCATCATCGCTACCGGCAGCGATGGCGAAGTGGTTGATGCCAAGGCCAAGGGCAAGCCCGCCAAGGCTGCCGACAAGGGCGGCAACAAGAACGGCGGCGCACCGGGGGCCAAGACCTCGCTGCTCGGCAAGTTCGACATCAAGAAGATGCTCTCCTCCGGCAAAGCCAAGGCCGGAAACCCCGCATGATCCGCGGCCGGCGCTTGTACCCCTGCACGGGGGCCATCGGCGCCGGCACCGCACGTACTGAGAGAACTGGCAGGACCCAGCCATGAACATGATGCAACTCGTGATCCTTGGCGGCGGTGCGGCGCTGGTTCTGCTGCTGATGGCCCTCGCGCTGAGCGGCCCCTCGGCCAGCCGTGAAGCTTCGCGCCGGCTTCAGTCCGTGCGCTTCCGCCACTCGGAAAGCGCGGTGGACAAGGTCGAGGCGCAGTATCGCAAGGCGGTGGCCAACCGCAAACCTGCCACCTTCAAGAAGGCGGGTTCCGGCTCGCGCCTTGAGGCGCTTGCGCTTCGCCTGCACCAGACCGGCAAGGGCTGGACGCTCTCCCAGTATCTCTACGTGTCGATCGGGCTTGCCGTCGGTATCGCGCTGCTCATCTTCATCAAATCCGGCGCGCTGCTAATGGGAGTCGGTGCCGGCGTGCTGGTGGGTGCGGGTATTCCGCACTGGCTGGTCGGTCGCGCGATCAACAAGCGCAAGGTCGGGTTCGTCGCCAAGTTTCCCGATGCGCTCGAACTGCTCGTACGCGGCCTGCGCTCGGGCTTGCCGATCACGGAAACCCTGGTCGTCGTCGCGCACGAACTGCCCGGCCCCGTGGGTGAGGAGTTCAAGCTCGTCACCGATCGCATCAAGGTTGGCCGCACCATGGAGGAAGCGCTCCAGGAGACCGCCAACCGGCTCGACATGGCCGAGTTCAGCTTCTTCTGCATCACGCTGGCCATCCAGCGCGAAACCGGCGGCAACCTCGCCGAAACGCTGGCGAACCTGGCCGACGTGCTGCGCAAGCGTGCGCAAATGAAGCTCAAGATTGCGGCGATGAGCTCGGAATCCAAGGCTTCGGCCTACATCGTCGGCTCGCTGCCGTTCATCGTCTTCGCACTGATCTACTCCATCAACCCGCGCTACCTCGGACAGTTCTTCGTGGATGAGCGGCTCATCATTGCCGGCATCGGCGGCCTCGTGTGGCTGGGCATTGGTGCCTGGATCATGAAGCAAATGGTCAACTTCGAGATCTGAGACCCATCATGCCAGTCAACCCTCCCCCGCACGGTCCCACGCTCCTCGGCGTCGACGTCATCTACGTCGGCTCGATCCTCATGGGTATCGCCGCCGCCGCGATGCTGCTGGCGATCTACGCCGCGGTCACGGTGCGCGATCCCATGGCCAAGCGCGTCAAGGCGCTCAACGACCGGCGCGACCAGCTCAAGGCCGGCATCGTCACGGTCAACGCGAAGAAGCGCCAGAGCATCGTCCGCCGCAACGAGACGACCGACAGCATCAAGACCTTCCTCGAATCGCTGAAGGTTCTGCAGGACAGCCAGCTCCACGATATCCAGCAGAGGCTGGCACAGGCCGGCATCCGCAAGAAGGAATGGGCCGTCGCGGTCGTGCTCGCCCGGATGATCGGCCCGATTGTGCTCGGCCTGGTGTTCGGCGTGTTGATCTACGGAGTGAACTATTTCCCGCTGTGGTCGGCCTTCAAGAAGTTCGGCCTGTTCGCGGGCGCGGTGGGTTTCGGCTACAAAGGTCCGGACATCTGGATCAAGAACCTCATCAACAAGCGCACCAAGGAAATCCGCAAGGGCCTGCCCGATGCGCTCGATCTGCTGGTGATCTGCGCCGAGGCCGGTCTCACCGTGGACGCCGCCTTCGGCCGCGTCGCGCGCGAACTGGGCCGCGCCTATCCCGAGCTTGGCGATGAATTCGCGCTAACTGCAATCGAACTCTCGTTCCTCACCGAACGCCGCATGGCGTTCGAGAACCTGGCGTACCGCGTCAATCTTGAATCGGTGAAGGGCGTGGTGACGACGATGATCCAGACCGAGCGTTATGGCACCCCGCTCGCTTCGGCGTTGCGCGTGCTCTCGGCCGAATTCCGCAACGAACGCATGATGCGCGCCGAGGAAAAGGCCGCGCGTCTGCCGGCGATCATGACCATCCCGCTGATCCTGTTCATCCTGCCGACGCTGTTCGTCGTGATCCTCGGCCCCGCGGCCTGCTCGATCAGCGACAACTTCCTCAATCGGAAGACGTAAGTAGATTACCCCTCCGTCAGCGCTTCGCGCTGCCACCTCCCCATTTGTCCTTCGGAAAAATGGGGAGGAAAAGAGGAGGGGTTCTCCTGCTCCTCCCCATTTTTGCGTAGCACAAATGAGGAGGTGGCCTGCCGAAGGCAGGTCGGAGGGGTAGCTTCTCTCTCTACCCCGCCACCACCTGCTGCTCGATGGCGCCGAACACGCTGTGGCCCTTGGCATCCTTCGCTTCGATCCGCACCGTATCGCCATGGCGGAGAAACGGCGTTGCCGGCGCGCCGTCGCGGATCGTCTCGACCATGCGCTGTTCGGCGATGCAGGCATAACCGCGCCCGCCTTCGGCAACTGGCCGCCCCGGTGATCCGTCCGGATCGCGATTGGAAACGGTGCCCGACCCGATGATCGAGCCCGCGCCGATCGCCCTCGTCTTCGCCAGATGCGCGATCAGCGTGCCGAAATCGAAGGTCATCTCCTCGCCCGCCTCAAGCCGCCCGAACGCGTGACCGTTGAGGTCGACATGCAGCGGCAGATGAAGCTTGCCACCGGCCCATGCCGCCCCAAGGCTCGCGGGCGTGACGAACACCGGCGAGAAATGGCTGGCGGGCTTCGATTGCACGAAGCCGAACCCCTTGGCGAGTTCATCGGGGATAAGCCCGCGCAGCGACACATCGTTGACGAGACCGACCAGCCGGATGTGATCGAGCGCGGCTTCCGGCGAGACACCTTGCGGCACATCGCCCGTCACCACCACCACTTCGGCCTCAAGGTCGCCGCCCCACGCCTCATCGCGGAGCACCAGCGGATCGCGCGCGCCGCGCAGATCGTCGCTGCCCCCCTGATACATCAGCGGATCGGTCCAGAAGCTTGCCGGAAGCTGAGCGCCGCGCGCCTGGCGCACCAGTTCGACGTGATTCACGTAGGCGCTGCCATCCGCCCACTGGAAGGCACGCGGCAGCGGCGCCGTCGCCTCACGCTCGTGGAAGCGCTTGCGCGGGATCGCCCCGTGCTGGAGCTCGATCGCCAGCGCCTCAAGATAGGGCGCATGTCGCTCCCACTCGTCGAGCAGACCCTGCATCGTGGGCACGACGTGATCGGCATCGGCATACCAGGCGAGATCGTCCGAAACGACGATCAGGCGGCCGTCGCGCCGCTGCGGCAAGCTTGCCAGTTTCATGGGCTTTCCCCTTCGATGGTGCGTACCGCGCGCAACAATTTGTCGAGCAGCGCTCTCAGTTTGGCCGTTTCAGCCGGCGAAAGCGCGGCGAAGATCTTCTCGTAAGTCGAAAGCGCGTTGGGCCAGATCCGGTCGTACATGGCGCGCCCCTCGTCCGTCAGCCACAAGTGGTGCGAGCGCCCGTCCGCCTCGTTCGGGCTGCGCGCAACCAGCGCGCGCTCGCCCAGCATCTTGCACGCGCGGTTCACCGCCACTTTGTCCATCAAGGTCGCGCGCACAAGGTCGCGCTGCGTCAGCGGACCGGCATCGCCGAGCACCGCCATGATCCGCCATTCGGGGATCTTGAGGCCGAATTCGCTATGATATTCGCCCGAAATCAGGCTGCTGACCGCGTTCGACGTAATCGCGAGGCGATAGGGGATGAAGTCGGACAGCCTGGATTGCGTGTCAGCCATACCCCGGTTCTAGGCCTGCCGCCGCGCCGCGCAAGCAAAAGCGCATCCAGCTCTCACCGGATTGGTCACCGGGCGAGAATACCCGCCATGATGAAGTCCACGGTATGCTCGCGATAGCGGTCACGCAATTCCTCGGTCAGCGTGTCCTGATCGAAGCAGTGCCGCAGCACCAGCCGCGCCGAAAAGAACCGGTCCGCCGCACCGGTGACGGTGAAATAGAACAGCTGCGGATCGATCGGCCGGAACACGCCCGCCTTCACCCCGTCGCTGATCAGCCGGTCATAGGCCTTGTTGAGCGGCGCGAGATACTTGTCGGCAATCCGCTTCGCCTCGGACGGGTCGCTGTCGCGCACCAGCCGCATCAGCAGCCGATTGAGGTAGGGGAACGCAAAGTAGGTATCGACGCAGCGCGCAATGTGCATCCGCAGCTTGGCTTCCGGGCTCATGCTGTCCTTGGCGAGCAGCGCCTCGACCGACTTGATGATCGCCACCATGTCGCGGTCGAGCAGTTCGCCCAGCATCCCGGCCTTGTTGCCGAAATAGTACTTCACCAGCGCCGAATTGAGCCCCGAGCGCAGCGAAAGCTCGGACAGCGAGATATCGACCTGGTCGCCCTCGCGCATGATCTGCGAGGCGGTCTCCAGCAGCAGTTCCCTTGCGCCCGGCTGTTCTCCGCCGGTTTCCCCCACTGTTGCCACGTTCGTCTGCTCTTTCATTCCCAGCCCGGTTCTTCCCACCAAGGGTAGAACCCCGGCATATCCGAAGAAACGCGTCCGGGGTAGGCCGGAGCGCGCTTTTCGAGGAAGCTGGCCACACCTTCCTTCGCATCGGCCCCGCGCGAAAGCTGATAGATCGCGCGGCTATCAACGCGGTGGGCGTGCATCGGGTGCGGCGTGGCCGAATTGCGCCACAGCATCGCACGCGTCATCGCTACGGAGACGGCGCTGGTGTTGTCGGCAATCTCACGCGCCAACGCGTGCGCGGCGGGCAACAGGTCCTCCGGCGCATGGAGCGAGCGGACGAGGCCACCGGCCAACGCTTCCTCCGCGCCGAACACGCGCCCTGTCATGCACCATTCGAGCGCCTGGCTCATCCCCACGATGCGCGGCAGGAACCAGCTCGAAGCCGCCTCGGGCACGATCCCGCGCCGCGCAAACACGAAGCCGAAACGCGCCGAAGTGCTGGCGAGGCGGAAATCCATCGGCAGTTGCATCGTCGCGCCGATGCCCACCGCCGCGCCGTTGATCGCGCCGATCACCGGCTTCTTCGAATTGAAGATGCGCAGGGTGCAATATCCGCCTCCGTCGCGCACTTTCACATCGTTCAGCGGCACTTCGGTCGGATCGGAAAAGGGCCGTGCGCCGTCGTCCGGTGTCAGATCCGCGCCCGCGCAGAAGGCCCGGTCGCCCGCCCCCGTCACGATCACCGCGCGCACGCTGTCATCGGCATCGGTGCGGTCGAACGCGTCGATGATCTCGGTCATCATCGTGCGCGTGTAGGCGTTCATCTTGTGCGGACGATTGAGCGTCAGCGTCGCGACGCCATCGGCCACATCGAGCAGGATCTGCGTGTAGTCGGCCATTTTCGGCTCTCTCCCAAAAACAGGGACAGTCCCCATTAAAAGGGGGACTGTCCCTATTTATTCATCAACGCCCGAAGTTACCTCGGCGCCATACGGATCGCGCCGTCAAGCCGCACGTCCTCGCCATTGAAGTAACCGCATTCGATCATGGTCAGCGCAAGCTGGGCGTATTCCGCCGGCTGGCCCAGACGCTTGGGGAACGGCACCGAGGCCGAAAGCGCATCGCGCACGTTCTGCGGCGCGCCTGCCAGCAGCGGGGTATCGAAGATGCCCGGCAGGATGGTGTTGACGCGGATGCCCTCGCTCATCAGGTCGCGCGCGATGGGAAGCGTCATGCCGACAACGCCGCCCTTCGAGGCGGAGTAGGCCGCCTGCCCGATCTGGCCATCCTCGGCTGCGACCGACGCGGTGTTCACGATCGCGCCGCGATCACCGTCTTCCTGCGGGTCAAGCGTCATCATGCCCGCCGCCGATTTGGCGATGCAGCGGAACGTGCCGACGAGGTTGATCTGGATCAGCCAGTTGAAGGCTTCGAGCGGAAAGTGCTTGATCGAGCCGTCTTCCTTGCTGCGGCTGGCGGTCTTCACCGCGTTGCCGGTGCCCGCGCAGTTCACGAGGATGCGCTCCTGCCCGATGGCCGCGCGCGCCTTGGCAAAGCCAGCGTCCACGCTCTCGTCGCTGGTCACGTTCACTTCGCAGAACACGCCGCCGATTTCCGCCGCGACGGCCTCGCCCTTTTCCTTCTGCATGTCGAAGATGGCGACCTTCACGCCCTTCGCGGCCAGCGCGCGGGCGGTGGCGGCACCAAGGCCGGAAGCGCCGCCGGTGACGACTGCGGAAACGGAACTATCAAGCTTCATGGCAATTCTCTCCCAAAAACATAAACGTGTCCCTCTCCCCATGGGAAGGGATTAGTTACATCATTTCAACGATGGTCACGTTGGCAACGCCGCCGCCTTCGCACATCGTCTGCAAACCATACTTGCCGCCGCGCGCCTTCAGCGCATGGAGCAGCGTGGACATCAGCTTGGTGCCCGAAGCGCCAAGCGGGTGGCCGAGCGCAATCGCGCCGCCGTTCACGTTGAGCTTCTCCGGGTCCGCGCCGGTGTGCTTCAGCCAGGCCATCGGCACCGAGGCGAAGGCCTCGTTCACTTCATAAAGGTCGATATCGCTGATCTTCATGCCGGCCCGCTGCAGCGCGCGGTCGGTGGCGAAGAGCGGTTCTTCCAGCATGATCACCGGATCGCCCGCCGTCACGGTCAGGTTGTGGATGCGCGCCAGCGGGGTGAGGCCGTGGGCCTTCAGCGCCGCTTCCGAAACGATCAGCGCCGCGCTCGCGCCGTCGCAGATCTGGCTGGAGCTCGCCGCGGTCAGCGAGCCATCGGGCGAGAGCAGCTTGACGCCCGAGATCGATTCAAGGCTCGCATCGAAGCGGATGCCTTCGTCCACGGTGTGCATGGCGGGGCCGTCCGCCGTCTCGATGGCGATGGGCACGATCTCGCCGCCGAAGGCGTTCGCCTGCGTCGCGGCAATCGCCTTGAGGTGGCTGGAGAGCGCGAACTGATCGAGTTGATCCTTGGTGAAGCCATGCTTCTTCACGATCATTTCCGCGCCCATGAACTGCGAGAACATGATGCCCGGATACTTCTCTTCCAGCTGCGGCGACTTGTAGTTGCCCAGCCCCTCTTTCATGTGAAAGATCGCGGTGGAGCCCATCGGCACGCGGGTCATGCTCTCGACGCCCGCGGCGATCACCATGTCCTGCACGCCCGACATCACTGCCTGCGCGGCAAACTGGATCGCCTGCTGCGAAGAGCCGCACTGGCGGTCGATCGTGACGGCCGGGACCGAATCCGGCAGGCGCTTCGCGGCGAGCACGGCATTGCGCCCCACCTGCCCCGCCTGCTGCCCGCCCTGCGAGACGCAGCCCATGATGACATCATCCACCGCCGCGCCATCGATCCCCGTGCGCTCGACAATGGCATCCAAGGTCGCCGCCGAAAGATCGACCGGGTGAACCCCCGCCAGCCGCCCATTCCGCCGCCCGCCAGCGGTCCGCACTGCATCAACGATATAGGCAACAGCCATGGCACTCGACTCCCGTATGCGTTCGTTTAACTGAACGATTAAGGGGTGTCGGGGGTGGGGTCAAGGGATTGGGGTGGGGATGGTGGGGGCGTACCTTGTGCGTTGGCGAAGATGATCACTGCGCGATAAATCTGTGGCAATCCTATCAATAAAATCTTTAAATATGAGCATATTATCATTGATATCCATATATATCAGCATATAATGCTAATTAGTAATTAAAACAATCTGTATTTTTTAAATCTATTTAAATAGAATAATTTCTAGCACTGATTTTTATTTCGACTTTTTTCTTTTTTGAGATTTCTTGGCAAAAAATTATTTAATTTTATTTTGTGAATTTTGTTATTTTCTTCTAGTTTTTTACCTACTGACAGTTATTGCGCTTGAATTGACAGGGCAGTATACTCTTTGCCGGAGAGGGGGATTCATGCCTGAGTTGGATAACCTGCAAGCGAATGAGCCCATTGGGGGAAGCTATAAGGACCGCTCGAGAACTCGAAAGGGCATGCTTCCAGCGCCGATCATCTGGTGGCCTCTCGTCGTTGGTGCCTTTTGCGTGCTAGCCGCAATCGCGGTTGAGCATGGGATTTGGGTCCACGCAGATGGCATTCCTAGTGGGGCTACTACAGCGGATCATCATTCAACTGCGCCGTCGAGGATATTTAATTTTTCGGTGCCGATTCTCTGGCTCGCGGAGATCGGCTACGCACTGATTATCGCTTGGGTCGTTGCGATCGCTATTGAAGCCGGTTCGCGCAAGGAGCACAATCAAGCGATTGAAGAATCCCGCCGCCTAATTTCCCAAGATGTGTTTCAAGGCGTGTACTCTATTAGGCACGATCCGGACTATGTCCGATCAGTCATCTCGACCTGCCTTGAAGAGACCTTGATGCGGGAAAACTATAGCTTGAGCTACAAGGTAGAGAGCCTATCGGGTAAGGCGGCAGAAGCTGCGGGCGACGCCAAAGATAAGCTCGTGCTTGTAACAGTCACAGTCCGGTACGACCTTCGAAACGTTGGGCCCGCTGATCGAACCTATACCTCGACCTATGGCATCCCCGTTCGGGAAGGACCGCTTGAAGAGCATGCTAAGGTGACGCTTATCCAAATTGCGGACGAAACAATTGAGGGCGAGGCACTCCGAAGCCGCGGCAAGAAGACAGACGATGGCGAGCTGGACTATGAGTTCCGTGTGGAACTGCAGGCTCAAGAAAGTAAGGAGGTGTTAATAGAAGCCGTGTTAGTCAAAGATATGTCCGATAATGACACATTCGGTTTTCGTAGGCCCACAATGGGAGCTACGATCCGACTTGACGTAAGTGTGCCTGGGCTAAAATTTGGTGCCTCGGAACGCACGGCGTCAACAATGAAGGTCGTGCGGGCACCCCATCCGGGCAGAACAGCCGAATGGAAGGTCGATGGCCCTATCCTACCATTTAATAGCGTAAACCTCTGGTGGCGCCCCAGTGTGGGCACTGCGATCGAGGATGACGTCGCAAAGGTCGCAGCCCACGCAACTGTTTATGATCAGACGGCCCAGGTCGAACCAGCTTCTGATACCCCCCGTTGAGAACAAGGTTCGCCTTGCGATGTTGGGTTTGATCGCCTACCTAACCCTCAGGACCATTCTGGACATCAAAAAGGAGACGCGAAATGAATACCTTGAAGATCGGCGATGGTGGCTCGAACGGTTAACCGTCGCATCTCACGAGCATGAAACGGCGGCGGTTACGCCGCCGTTTCTTTTTAAGCGAACCCCTTTAGATGATAGTCGCAATGGACAGGGGGCAAACTCATCCGGTGTGGTAAAAACGCCCCATTGAATGACGTTACATAACCAACCAGGTCAACTGTGCAGGCAGCCCTGCCGCATCGCGCATATAATATGTGCAACACACGGCTTGATAGGCAAGCTCACTAGTCCCCTCACCCCACCAACCGGTCCGTCCGCGCCGCCATTTCGCGCCACAGGCCATGCCCGCCCAGCCCCGCCACGCGCTTGCCCAGCCGCTCGGCCCAGAAGGCGTCGCCGCCGAATTCGCTGCGCCAGCCCATCAGGCGGCGGGTCAGGTGGTTGAGGGCGTATTCGATGGTGAAGCCGATGGCGCCGTGCATGCGGTGCGCGATGGGCACCGCGCGGTCCACGGCGATCCCCATGCGCAGCTTGGCCGCCGCGATCTCGAAGCTGGCGTGCCCGTAATCGAGCGCCGCCGCGCAGGCTGCGGCGGAGGCGTCGACGGCTGCCGCCTCCTCGGAAAACTCGGCCATCGCCTGCTGCACCGCCTGGAACTTCGCCAGCGCACGGCCGAACTGGACGCGGGTGTTCACGTGATCGATGGCCAGCGTGAACGCCGCCTCCAGCGCGCCCGAGGCCTGCGCCACGCGAGCGAACGCGCCCAGCGCCAGCAGATCGACGTCACACGCCGCCGTTGCCGCTGCTGCGCCTGTGAAGCTGATGGCATCCCAAGGCTCACCTGCAGGGGAAAGCCCTTCGTCGAACGCGAGAGACTCGGCTTGATAGAGCGAGAGTGTGCCGCCCTCCACATGCACCACCGCCGCAGCATGGCGGCCATAGGGCACGCGGGCTCCGGGCGCGGCGATGGAAATCAGGCCCTCTGGCGCGGCAATCTCCGCCTTCGCCAGCAGGTAATGCGCGATCACCGGCTCGGCCAGCGGCGCGGCCAAGGCGTTCAGCCCCGCAAGGCGCAGCACGGCGAGCACATCGCCCCAGTCCCCGCCGAAGCCGCCCGCATCCTCTGGCACCAAGAGCGAGGCAAAGCCCGCCTCGGCCACTTGCGGCCAGGCCACATCGAAAGGCTTGCCCGCCAGATCGGCGAACAGGCCGGCTGCCATGTCGGTCAGCAGTGTACGGTTGTCGCTCATCAGAGCTTGTTCCTCATGAAAAACTCAAACCCCAACTCCGTTCGTGTCGAGCGAAGTCGAGACACATGAACGCCGCGCTTGGTGTCTCGACTTCGCTCGACACGAACGGGGCGTGGGAAAATGTTCACCGCAGGCCGAGGCCCTTGGCAATGATCCCGCGCAGCACTTCCGGCGTGCCGCCGCGCAGCGAGAAGCTCGGGCTCGCGACCAGAATCCATGTCAGCAGGCGCGAGAGGTCGCTCTTGCCCGCAAGGTCTGCGGAGACAGCCGCCTGCACCATGCGCGGCAGCGCCTGTTCGTAGGCATTGCCGAGGTCCTTGACGATGGCGGCCTCGACCACCGGATCCTCGCCCGCCGCCAGCTTGGCGATGGTGGACATCGACATCTGCCGCAGCGTCCACATCTCCGCCGTAAGCCGCCCGATCAGCTGCGCGGTCGGCGCGTCGGGCTCCGGCCCCATGGCGTCGATCAGTGCGACAAGCAGCATGTGGCTGGAGAGATAGCGCTCCGGCCCCGACCGTTCGAGCGCGAGTTCGGCCACGACCTGCTTCCAGCCATTGCCTTCCACGCCCACCAGCGCATCATGCGGCAGGAGGACATCCTCGAACCAGATCTCGTTGAAGTGGTGCGTGCCCGTCATGTCGATGATCGGGCGGATGGTGATCCCCGGCGTATCGAGGTCGATCATCATCTGCGAAAGGCCGGTGTGGCGCTCGCTGCCCTCTTCGGTGCGCAGCAGGGTGAGCGCGGCGTGGCTGCGATGTGCGCCGCTGGTCCACACCTTCTGGCCGTTGATGCGCCAGCCCTCGTTGGTCTTCTTCGCCGAAGTGCGCACGCTGGCAAGGTCCGATCCCGAGCCGGGTTCGGACAGGCCGATGCAGGCGTAGATCTCGCCCCGCGCCATGCCCGGCAGATACTTCTCGCGCTGCGCCTCGGTGCCATAGCGCAGGAGGAGCGGGCCGGTCTGCCGGTCGGCAATCCAGTGCAGCCCCGCAGGCGCGCCTGCCGCGAGCAGCTCTTCCAGCACGACATAGCGTTCGAGCATCGTGCGCTCGTGCCCGCCATATTGCTTGGGCCAGGTCATGCCGAGCAGGCCGGCGCTGCCCAGCGCCTTCGAGAATTCCTCGTCGAAGCTGAACCAGCAATTGGCGCGCAGCTCGATCGGCCACTTGGCTTCGTGCTTCGCCACAAGGTCGCGAACCTGTTGGCGCAGGGCGGGAATGTCCCCCTCAGGGAGGAACGGATGGAGCGGGAATATTTGCATCACCGCCGTCACTATGGCAGCGCGCGGGCCATCGCAATCGCAAGATTGCTAGTGCCACAGCCCAGAGGGGCAAATCGGGAGAGCCACCATGACCACCCCATTCCTCCACGAAGAGCGCCGCGGCCGCGTTGCCATCCTCACCATGGACCGCGCCGAATCGATGAACGCCATTGGCACGCTGGAAGATTGCGACAACATCGTCGATACGTTCTTCCGCCTGGCGAACGACCGCTCGGTCAGCGCCATCGTGTTGACGGGTGCGGGCCGCGCCTTCTGCACGGGCGGCAACATCAAGGGCATTCGTGATCGGCAGGGCATCGGCCCGCTCGACCAGCCCGACTCGACCGCCGCGAACTACCGGCGCGGCGTCCAGCGCGCGACCCGCGCCATGCTTGATTGCGAAGTGCCGATGATCGCGGCAATCAACGGCCACGCCATCGGGCTCGGCCTCGATCTGGCCTGCGTGTGCGATCTGCGCCTTGCCGCCGATAGCGCGAAGATGGCGGCCAGCTTCATCAAGGTCGGCATCATCCCCGGCGATGGCGGCGCTTGGACGCTGCAGAAGATCATCGGCTATTCGAAGGCGGCGGAACTGTTCCTGACGGGCCGGACGTTCGATGCTGCCTATGCCCAGTCCATCGGGCTTGTTGGCGATGTGGTCCCGGCGGACCAGCTGCTGGAAAAGGCCGTCGCGCTCGCCGAGGAAATCGCCGCCAACAGCCCCCGCGCGCTGCGCCTGACCAAGCGCTTGCTGCGCGAGGCCCAGCATGGCCGCGCGGGCGATGTGCTCGAGCTTTCGGCTGCGTTCCAGGCCATCGTGCATGAAACTGCAGACCACAAGGAAGCGGTGAACGCGATTCTGGAAAAGCGCGCTCCGGTTTTTACAGGGGATTGAGACGGGGTGCGCCCCTCTTCCCGTCCGCCCCCAACCCCGCTCATGCTGAGCTTGTCGAAGGATGCTGGCACAGCCGCCGTGCCAGCACCCTTCGACAGGCTCAGGGTGAGCGGATGTGGGTGGGTCCGCAGGGGGAGTGAGTGAGCGCCGAATTCGCCTTCATCGCCGCACTGCAGGCGCTCGCCTCGCACCCCGCGGCGCGCGGCCTTGCCGATGATTGCGCGGTGCTGGAGGTGGGCGGAGAAGCCCTTATCCTCACCCACGACATGATGGTCGAGGGCGTACACTGGCTGCCCGGGCAAGACCCGGCAGACATCGCATGGAAGCTCCTCGCCACCAACCTTTCGGACCTTGCCGCAAAGGGCGCCGAGCCGCTCGGCGTGCTGCTGGGCTATACGCTCGCCGCCGAGAACACCCGCTTTGCCGAGGGTCTGGGCGAGGCGCTGACGCATTTCGGCGTGCCGCTGCTGGGCGGGGATACCGTGCGCGGGACCGGGGCGCAGTCGCTTGGCCTCACCGCGCTGGGCCGCGCCACGCATCGGCCTGTCCCCTCGCGCAGCGGCGCGCAGGCCGGAGACGGCATCTGGATCACCGGCTCCGTCGGCGCGGCCATGCTGGGGTTCGAGGCGCTCTCCGCCGGTAACACTTCAGCCGACACATCTGCTTACCGCCGCCCCCTGCCCCGGCTTGCCGAAGGCCGCGCGCTGGCGCCGCTCGTCACCGCGATGATGGACGTATCGGACGGGTTGCTGCTCGATGCGAGCCGCATGGCAGCGGCGAGCGCGGCGACATTTGCGCTCGATCCGGTCGCGATTCCCCTCCCCGCCGAACTGCCGGTCGAACGTGCCCGCGATGCGCTGAGTTGGGGGGACGACTACGAGCTGCTATTCACCCTTCCCACCGGCACCGCGCCGCCCTGCCAGGCGCATCGCATCGGCACCGTGCTGCCCCTCGGGATCGTACCTCTACTCCTCGGTGACACTCCGCCGGAAGGCCCGCTCGGCTATGAACATTGCTGAAAAATCACACCTGAAGGCTTGCGGCATGAAAATTATGCACTAGCCTCCCGCCCCGACCCGCGAACGACGGGTACCGGCCGAAAAAGGCCGGTCAATAAAGGGGGTGTCTGTTGTGAGTTTAACCGTAACCGCAATCGTATTGGGGGTCGTGGCCATCATCTATGGCTTCGTCACCAGCCAGCAGGTGCTCGGCGCACCGGCCGGCAATGCCAAGATGCAGGAAATCGCTGCCGCCATTCAGGAGGGCGCGCAAGCTTACCTGAAGCGCCAGTATACCACGATCGCCATCGTCGGCGTGATCATGGCCGTCATCGTCGCTGCCGCGCTCGGGCCCATCTCGGCCGCAGGCTTCGTCATCGGTGCCGTCCTCTCGGGCGTCGCCGGGTTCATCGGCATGAACATTTCGGTCCGTGCCAACGTGCGCACCGCTGCCGCCGCGCAGACGGGCCTGCAGGCCGGCCTCACGCTCGCCTTCCGCGCGGGCGCGATCACCGGCATGCTCGTAGCCGGCCTTGCGCTCCTCGCGATTGCGGGCCTGTTCTGGTATCTCACCGGCCCCGGCGGCTACAGCGTCGGCGGTGAAGACCGCACCGTGGTCCTCGCCCTCACCGGCCTCGCGTTCGGCGCCTCGCTCATCTCGATCTTCGCGCGCCTCGGCGGCGGCATCTTCACCAAGGCCGCAGACGTCGGCGCCGATCTCGTCGGCAAGGTCGAAGCCGGGATCCCCGAAGATGACCCACGCAACCCCGCCGTGATCGCGGACAACGTGGGCGATAACGTGGGTGACTGCGCCGGCATGGCCGCCGACTTGTTCGAGACCTACGTCGTCACCGTCGGCGCGACGATGATCCTCACCGCGCTCCTCCTCAAGAACGCCAGCAACCTGATCGATCTCATGGCGATGCCGCTGCTCATCGGTGGCGTCTGCATCGTCACCTCGATCATCGGCACATACTTTGTCCGCCTCGGTGGCGGCAAGAACATCATGGGCGCGATGTACAAGGGCTTCCTGGTCACCGCCGTGCTCTCCGTCCCTGCCATCTGGTGGGCGATCAGCCACAGCCTCGGCGGCGATATGGAAGCGCCCATCGGGGATCAGGCCTACACCGGCCGCATCCTGTTCTATTGCGCCTTCCTCGGTCTCGTCATCACCGGCGTGATCATCTGGATCACGGAATACTACACCGGCACCAACTACCGCCCGGTCCGCTCGATCGCCAAGGCTTCGGAAACCGGCCACGGCACCAACGTGATCCAGGGCCTCGCCATCAGCCTTGAATCGACCGCCATGCCCACGCTCGTGATCTGCGCGGGCATCATCATCGCCTTCAAGCTCGCCGGCCTCATGGGCATTGCCTATGCTGCTACCGCGATGCTGGCGCTGGCCGGCATGGTCGTCGCGCTGGACGCTTACGGACCCGTTACCGACAACGCCGGCGGCATCGCCGAAATGGCCGGCCTCGACGATTCGGTCCGTGAAAAGACCGACGCGCTCGATGCGGTGGGCAACACCACCAAGGCCGTCACCAAGGGCTATGCCATCGGCTCGGCAGGCCTTGCCGCGCTGGTGCTCTTCGCCACCTACACGACCGACCTCAGAGAGTTCTTCCCCGATCTCAACGTGTCGTTCAGCCTCGAAAACCCCTACGTCATCGTCGGCCTCCTGCTCGGCGCGCTCCTGCCCTATCTCTTCGGAGCCATGGGCATGACCGCCGTGGGCCGCGCCGCTGGCGACGTGGTGAAGGACGTGCGCGACCAGTTCCGCGAAAACCCCGGCATCATGACCTACGATGTGAAGCCGGACTACGCGCGGACCGTCGATCTCGTCACCAAGGCTGCGATCAAGGAAATGATCATCCCGTCGCTGCTGCCGGTGCTCGCACCGATCGTGGTGTACTTCGTGATCGCCGCCGTCGCAGGCCCGGCCAACGGCTTCGCCGCGCTGGGTGCCCTGCTCCTCGGCGTGATCGTCTCCGGCCTCTTCGTCGCCATCTCGATGACCTCGGGCGGCGGCGCATGGGACAACGCCAAGAAGTACATCGAAGACGGCAACCACGGCGGCAAGGGCAGCGAAGCCCACAAGGCCGCTGTCACCGGTGACACGGTGGGCGATCCCTACAAGGACACCGCCGGCCCCGCCGTGAACCCGATGATCAAGATCACCAACATCGTCGCCCTGCTGCTGCTCGCAGCGCTGGCAACGCACGTTGGCCATTGAGCCAACACTGATCTGAAAAGCCTCGAAGCCCCTCCCTCACCGGAGGGGCTTTTTTTGTGCCAGACTGCGGTCAGGTCGCTTCCCAGTAGGGCGGATCGCCGAAGGTGCGGCGCAGGCAATCGCCCAGCGCGCGAATCTTGGCCGATGCGCCATGATCACGCGGATAAGTGAGGAACAATTCGGCCCCTTCCGCCGGCCAACCGGGGTTCACTTCAACCAGCGCGCCGCGTCGCAGTTCTTCGTGGACGAAGAAAGTGGGCAGCAGGGCAAGGCCCAGACCGGCAAGCGCGGCATCGCGCATCACCAGCCCGTTATTGACCCTGAGCGCCGGGCGCGGGCGGACCACCGTCCAGCCGTGCCCCGTGGCAAAGCGCCAGTCGCCCGAGCGGTTGGCGTAGAGGATGCCGCGATGCGCCTCGAGATCGGCGAGGCTTGCGGGCACGCCATGCTCAGCCAGATAGTCCGGCGCGGCCACCAGCAGGCGGCGGCTGGAGGCCAGCCGCCGCGCGATCAGTCGCCCGTCCCCGATCGCACCATGACGCAGCACGGCATCAAACCCGCCTGTCGCCGCATCGACGAAGGCATCATCAAGTTCCAGCGAGAGCTCGATATCGGGGTGGTCCTGAAGAAAGCGGGCCAGCGCCGGCCCCAGGTGCAGTGTGCCGAAGCCGACCGGCGCGGAAAGCCGCAGCGGACCGGCGAGCTTGCCGCTGGTCGCATCGAGTTCCGAGGCGGCGGCTTCCATCTCGCGCAGGATGCGCTGGGCTCGGGGCAGAAAGGTCTCGCCGCTGTTGGTGAGCGCAAGGCGGCGCGTCGAGCGCTGGATCAGCGTCGCGCCCAGCGTTCGCTCCAGCTCGGCCAGCCGCTCGCTGACCACCGACTTGGCAAGGCCGAGCCGCCGCGCCGCCGCACTGATCGAGCCTGCATCGACCGTGGTGACGAACGCGGCAACGCCATCGAGCTTCATCATCGTTCGGCTATTCCGTCAGCAAGAACCCGGATCGGGCGGCTAGTGCGAACGATGCATCATCGGCATCTTCAGGTCCAGCAGAGGGGCCACGCAGACCGGATGTCCGGTCGCTCTGCCCCCCCACAACAAGGAGACTGACCATGACTGATCTTGCCGCAAAGACCGCCCTCATCCTCGGCGGCAGCCGGGGCATCGGCGCCGCGATCGTGCGCCGCTTCGCCGCGAGCGGTGCCGCCACCGCCTTTACTTATGCCGGATCGCGCGATGCCGCCGAAGCTCTGGCCGCCGAGACCGGGGCGGAAGCGATCCAGGCCAACAGCGCCGACCGCGATGCGCTGGCCGCCACGATTGCCAGCCGTGGGCCGCTCGATGTGCTGGTGATCAACGCCGGCACCCTCGTAATGGGTGATCCGCTCACGCTCGATCCGGACGCCATCGACCACATGATCGACGTCAACATCCGCGCGCCCTATCACGCGGCGGTGGAAGCCGCGCGGCGCATGAACGAAAACGGGCGCATCATCGTGATCGGCTCGGTCAATGGCGACCGGATGCCCTTCGCGGGCGGTGCGGCCTATGCCATGACCAAGTCTGCCGTGCAGGGCATGGTGCGCGGCCTCGCGCGTGATTTCGGGGATCGCGGCATCACCGTGAACAGCATCCAGCCGGGCCCGACCGACAGCGACATGAACCCGGCCGAAGGGCCCATGGCCGCGACGATGCACAGCTTCATGGCGATCAAGCGCCACGCCCGGCCAAACGAGATTGCCGAACTGACCGCCTATCTTGCCGGCCCCCACGGCGCGATGATCACCGGATCGCTGCAAACCATCGACGGCGGCTTCGGCGCCTGAACGGACGATTATCATGCCATGTCACGAACGGGGTGCCTTCAATGGTGCCCCGTTTCTGCACGGTGCCCCGCGTGGAGCCTCGCGCTCCGCTTGCGGAATATACGCGCGGGCGGCCCCCTTGCAGCGGGGATTGCAGAGCGCCGCGTGGGTAGTTTCCGATCCTGTCGCGCTGGCGGGAGGCTTCTAAGTTTGATGGGTCCCATGTGACGTCCGGTCGGTGCAACCCGCTCCGTCCGGCTCGCTGCACAAGGAAGCACAGCCCATGCGTACAATCCTGATGGCCATCGCCGCCTCCGGCCTCCTTGCCGGATGCGCCCAATATGGCGGCCCCGAACCCATGAACTCGCAGTGGAGCAACTACGACTACAACCGCCCAGATCCGAGCTACGGCGGCTATGAGGCCAATCGCTACTACCGCAAGGATTCCAGCCGCTATCGCGAACGGCGGATGGACAACAACGAGCGGATCTATCGCGGAAACGACGGACGCTATTATTGCCGCCGCTCCGATGGAACCACCGGCCTTGTGATCGGCGCGATCGGCGGCGGAATGCTGGGCAACGTGATCGCTCCCGGCGGGTCCGAAGCGCTCGGCACCGTGCTTGGCGCCGTTGTCGGCGGCGTTGCTGGCCGCCAGATCGATCGTGGGCGCAATGTCCGCTGCCGCTGAACGGCCCCCGCAGCGCGGCGCGTAAAGCCGCCGCGCGCTGCTCACTACTGCCTGATAGATCAAGAAGGGAGCCCTGTTGATGCGCTCGATCCTCACTTTGGCAGCGCTGGTTGCCGCCGCCGTGCCGCTGACCGGTGCCACGGCGCAAACCATGCGCGGCTACACCGCCGTTTCAACGCGGCTCTATTCCGGACCGCTGCGCGATTATCCCACCGTGCGCACGGTGCGCCGCGGCACGATGGTCAATGTACACGGCTGCCTGCGTGACTGGACTTGGTGCGATGTCACCTACCGGGCCAATCGCGGCTGGATCGCGGGCGAAGCCCTTCGCATCCAGTATGCTGGCCGCCGCCGCGGCGTCGGGGCCAACATGGGCGTGGGCATCATCTCGTTTGCATTCGGCTCCTATTGGGACAACCACTATCGCGGCCGGCCGTTCTATGGCCAGCGCCAGCGGTGGCAGTCGCAATACGACAACGCCTATCGCCCGGAGTGGGGCGAGCGCGAGAAGCGCCGGGACTGGGGCTCCGATCGCAATAGCGGACGAAGGCACGATCGGCGGCGGACCGAAGGCCAGCATGGCCAGGATCTTCACGGCGATAACCGGCAGATCGAGGAACAACAGCGCCGCACCCGCGCGGTTGAGGACAGACGCAGCGCTCCGGACATGTCGCGGTACAGCGCAGAGCCTTATCGGTTTCCCGAACATGGCAGCAGCGCGGCGCAGCCTGATCGCCAGATGGGGCCCAACGCCGGGCCGAACAACTTCAATGGAGGCAGCGCCCGCGCTGCACAGGGCCCTGAGAAGGCCTCCACCTCAGCCGAGGCTGCGAGGCAGCCCCAACCCTGACTGCGTCTTGGCTCGATAGTGCCTCCCCTCCCGCAAAATCGGGCCAAGTCACACGGGAGCGTGCCGGAACCTATGCTGCGGCGAAGTTCCGGCACGGTCTTGCCAAACACTACGGGCCTGATTGCAGGGCACCTTGCAAGAGTATCACGCTATGTCACTGATCAATCTCATCGTCATTCTGGTCGTGGTCGGGGTCATTCTCTGGCTGATCAACAATTACCTGCCCATGGACGGCAAGATCAAATCCATCCTCAACGCGGTCGTGGTCATCGCGGTGGTCTTGTGGCTACTGCAGGCGTTCGGCCTGCTCACTTCGCTGGGTGCGATCCGCGTCGGCGGCTGAACGCTGCCGCGCCGAACAAGAAAAGCAGAGCCATCGGCCAACCGGCCGGTGGCTCGCGCCATTTGCGATGGGGTGAGTGCTGACGAGGTGTGTTAGGCACCGTCATCACGAAGGGCACGAGATGACGCAGAGAGTTTATGGCCAGTGCCTCCGGCGCAGGAGGTCTGCCGCCTCGTTCCTGCGGTGGTAAGCCCGCCGCACGTTGCAAGCCGACCACCACAGAGGAAAGACCTGCCACCCCGCGCGGTGCTCCCGATCATCGCGATCGGCGCTTCGGCGGGCGGGCTTGAGGCAACCTCGCGCCTGTTCGATGCGCTGCCAGCGGCGACCGGCATGGCCTTCATTGTCGTCCAGCACCTCGATCCGCACCACAAGAGCCTGATGGTGGAACTGCTGGCCGAACACACTGCGATGCCAGTGGTCGAAGCCGTGCATGGCCGGCCGCTGGTGCCCGATCACGTCTATGTCATCCCCCCCGGCCGCTACCTTTCGGTGCGTGCAGGAACCTTGCGCCTTTCCGCGCCCGAGGCCGGACATGGCGCGCGCCTGCCGCTGGACTGGCTGATCCGCTCGCTCGCCGCCTCGTGCGGGAGCCAGAGCGCTGCCGTCATCCTGTCCGGTACCGGCGGCGATGGCTGCCACAGCATCCCCGCGCTGCACGGGGCGGGCGGGATGATCCTGGCCCAGACCCCGGCCGAGGCCGAACATCCGGGCATGCCGCAGGCCGCAATCGATACCGCGCTCGTCGATGCCGTGCTGCCGGTGGCGGCCATGCCCGAAGCGCTGATCGCCTTTGCCGCCCGCGTCACCCGCCCCGGCTTCATCGCCAGCGTGCAGCCCCAGCTCGATACCTCTGCCGGCCTTGCCGCGATCCTCGCCGCGCTCAAACAAACGACCGGGCAGGACTTCAGCCACTACAAGCCCGGGACGATCACCCGGCGGATCACGCGGCGCATGGCGCTGCTGGCGATGACCGCAGGCGACATGGCGGCCTACGCCGAGCGGCTGCGCGGCGATGCGGAAGAGTGCGCGCTGCTCGCGAGCGACCTCCTCATCAACGTGACCAGCTTCTTCCGGGACCCCAAGGTCTTCGAAAGTTTCGAGACCGAGATCCTGCCCGAGCTGATCGAACGGCTGGAGCCCGGGCAGGCGCTGCGCATCTGGGTGGCCGGTTGCAGCACCGGCGAGGAAGCCTATTCGATCGCGATGGTCTGCCACGATGCGCTCGCCGGCGCGCGGCGCGATCTCAAGCTGCAGATCTTCGCCTCCGACCTCGACCCCGATGCCATCGCCGCCGCGCGCGAAGGGCTCTATTCGCACGATATCGCAGCGGTGGTCTCGCCCGAGCGGCTGGCGCGCTACTTCACCGAGGAGGATACCGGCTACCGCGTCGTCCCGGCGCTGCGCCACCATGTCGTGTTCTCGGTGCAGGACGTGCTCAGCGATCCGCCGTTCTCGCGTCTCGATCTCATCTCCTGCCGCAACCTGCTGATCTACCTTGATGCGGCGGCGCAAGGCCGGATCATTTCACTGTTCCATTTCGCGCTCAAGGAAGGCGGCTTCCTCCTGCTTGGCACAGCGGAGACGATCGCCAAGCCCGACCCCCGCTTCGCGCCGGTGGCCCGCGCCGAATGCTGCTACCGCCACGTCGCGCGGACTCGACCGGGTGAGCCGGGTTTTCCCCTGAGCTTTGATGGCAAGCTGCCCATGCTGGCCACCGCCGGAAACGAATCGCCCGCTGTGCGCCGCAGCCTCGCGGAGATCTGCAACCGGGCCGTGCTCGCCAATCACGCGCCTGCCGCGGTACTCGTCAACCAGCAGAGCGAATGCCTCTTCTCGATGGGGCCGACGCACCGGTTTCTTCGGGTGACGCCCGGGTATCCCACGCAGGATCTGCTCGGCATGGCCTCTCCGACCCTGAGAACGCGGCTGCGCCAGGCGATCCGGCGTGTCAGCCGCGATGAACCACGCGTCGATGGCGGCACAGTGCGACTGACGATCGATGGCGCGCAGGTCGATTTCGCCATCACCGTCGAACTGCTGCTTGATACTGCGGAACAGCTGATCCTCGTCTGCTTTGCCGAACGGCCGGCGGCCAACGGTGCCCCGCACGCAGACCTCGCCCCGGAGCAGGCCAGCCGCATCGCCGAACTCGAACGCGAGCTGGTCGATGCGCACGCCGAGTTGCAGGCCGCGATCCACGAGCGCGAGATCGCGGGCCAGGAGCAGAAGGCGATCAACGAGGAGGCGCTTTCGGTCAACGAGGAGTTCCAGTCGACCAACGAGGAGCTGCTCACCTCGAAGGAGGAGCTGCAATCGCTCAACGAGGTGCTGACCGCGCTCAACAGCCAGCTGCAGGAAACGCTCGACCGTCAACGGCTCGCCTCGGACGATCTCCAGAACGTGCTGTTCAGCACCAATGTCGGCACGATGTTCCTCGATGCGGCCTTGCGCATCCGCCTGTTCACCCCTGCGATCAGCCCGCTCTACAACGTGATCGCCAGCGATGTCGGGCGGCCTCTGGCAGATCTCAGACCGATTGCCGATGACCCCGAACTTCTCGCCGATGCGCAGCGCGTGCTCGACAACGAGGCCACGATCGAGCGCGAGGTGCATGCCCCCGGCGATACCTGGTACGTGCGCCGCATCTTCCCCTACCGGGCGCACGACAGCCGCATCGAAGGCGTGGTGATCACCTTTGCCGATATCACCGATCGCAAGCACGTCACCTCGGCGCTGGAGGAAGCCAAGCTCGAGGCCGAGCGCGCCAACGCCGCCAAATCTCGCTTTCTTGCTGCGGCAAGCCACGATCTGCGCCAGCCGCTGCAGGCGCTTGCGCTGCTCAAGGACTTCCTTGCCCCCAACTTCACCGGCGAACGCGCGGCCGAACTCATGGCGCGCTTCGACAAGACGCTGGGCGCGCTTTCCGGCATGCTCGACGTGCTGCTCAACATCAGCCAGATCGAGGCGGGCGCGGTGCAGCCCGAAACCGTGGTGTTCCCGGCGGGCGAGATGCTCGGCCGCCTGCACGGCGAGTTCCTCGCGCTCACCGAAGCGCGCGATCTCTCGCTGCGGTTCATGCCAAGCTCTGCCTGGATCGAAAGCGATCCGCGCCTGCTCGAGCAGATGGTGCGCAATCTCCTTGGCAATGCGGTCAAGTACACGCGCACCGGGCGCATCCTGCTGGGCTGCCGGCGGCGCGGTGAGACCTTGCGCATCGAGGTGTGGGATACCGGCATCGGCATCGAGGCCTCGCAGCTTGAAAGCATCTTCGAGGAATTTCACCAGGTCGACAACCCCGCGCGCGAGAGCGGTCTCGGGCTGGGGCTTGGCCTCTCTATCGTGCGCCGGCTGGGGCGGCTGCTGCGCCATCCCGTCGATGTCCGTTCGGTGCCGGGGCGCGGATCGGTCTTCGCGATCACCGTTCCCTTGCGCAAAGGCGAGACCCGCCTGCCTCCATCGCCCCCGGGCGAGCCGGTTCCGGACCCCGGATCCGCTCCAATCGCGCGTCCCTCGGCGATCATGGTGGTCGAGGATGATCCCGATCTGCTCGATCTCGTCGCGCAGCTGCTGCGGGATAACGGACACATGGTGAGCTGTGCCGCCAATGGGACGGAAGCGCTGCGCTTGGTCTCAGGAGGTGCGATCCGCCCCGATATCCTGCTGACCGACTACAACCTGCCTTCAGGCCAGAGCGGGGTGGACCTGCTCATGGCGCTCAGATCGCGGCTGCACCGCCCGCTTCCCGCTATCGTGCTTACCGGCGATATCTCCACCGCCGCGCGCGACAGCATTGCCGAGGCGAACTGCATCCATCTCAAGAAGCCGGTAAACCCGGCAGCGCTGCTGCGCGCGGTGGAATCGCTGTGCCCACCGGCGCCGGCCCCGGTCATCGCCATGCCGCCGGGCCACACCCCGCAAGTCGTGCCGGTGACTTATGTGATCGACGACGAGCCGCATGTCTGCGAAGCGATCCGCGATCTGCTCACCGCGCATGGCCGCGAAGTGCAGGACTTCACCAGTGCCGAGGACTTTCTCGCGGTCTACCGCGCGGGGCGGCCGGGGTGCCTGCTGGTCGATGCGCATCTGCCGGGGCTGAGCGGCATCGGCCTGCTGGGCGAACTGCGCGCGCGGGGGGATCACTTGCCGGTCATTCTCATCACCGGCGATGGCGACATCGGCCTTGCGGTGGCGGCGATGCGCGCCGGTGCCTGCGATTTCATCACCAAGCCGGTGGGGCGCGATGCGCTGATGGAGAGCATCGACCGCGCGGCAGAGCAGTCGCACACGATCCGCATCGCCGATATCGCGCAGGCCGAAGCGGCAGCCTGCTTTGCCGCGCTCACCACGCGGCAGAAGGAAGTTATGGAGATGGTCCTTGCGGGCGAGCCCAGCAAGAACATCGCGGCGGACCTCGGCATCAGCCAGCGCACGGTCGAGAATCACCGCGCCGAAATCATGCACCGCATGGGCGTGCGTTCGCTGCCCGAACTCGCCCGCAAGGTCCTCATGATCGAAAGCTGATCCCCGGCCGGCGCAACGGCGAATGGGGCCGGCATCTCTGCCGACCCCATGTCCGGGCCCGAAGGCCGGTTGCAACCTGTGCGATCAGAAGCCCGAACCCGGACCGTAGCTGATCTCCACGCGGCGGTTCTGCACTTCGCGAACGCCGTCAGCCGTGGGCACCCGCTGCTGGGTCTCACCGAAGGCCTGGCTGGTGATCGCACCAGAGGCGATGCCATGCCCGGTCAGGTAGCTCTGCACGGCGCTGTCGCGGCGTGACGAGAGACCGAGGTTGTACTTCGAGGAGCCCGAACTGTCGGTGTGGCCGGCGAGCATGATGGCGACGTTGGAGCAGTTGCCATAGGCCTGCACCGCGTTGTCCAGCACGCTGGCCGCTTCGGGCGAGATGTCCGACATGTCCCAATCGAAGAACACGATGAACGGGCCGCGGTTGCAGGTAACCACCGGCGGCGGAGGCGGCGGGGGCGGAGGAGGCGGCGCCATCATCGGCGGCGGGGGCGGCGGCGGAGCTGCCTCGGGTTCCGGTTCGACTGCGGGGCTGCCGAAGCTGAACGTGAGCGTTGCGAGCAACGAATGCGAGCGCAGGTCGGCCTTCCGCGAGAAGCCATCGGCGGCGAGGAACGTATCTGCGCCATCGGGGCGGAAGTAGCGGTACTTTACGCCGAAATCGACATTGCGGCCGAGCGGCACCGTCAGCCCGGCGAGCGCCTGCCAGGCAAAGCCATGCGCGCGATCGTTGAGCGATACCGCGCCAGGCAGGTTCTCCGCGAGCCGCGTCCGGGCATAGCCGACACCGCCACCGGCATAGGCCTTGATCCCGCCCCAATGGCCGAGACCGACGAGCGCGTTAGCCATGCCGGCCCAAGTGCTGGTCTCGCCAGAGAGATTGCCATTCGAGGTGTATTCGCCATTCGGCAGCGGGGTTCCGACCGGGCGCGTCTGGGTGCGCAGCTTCGAACGGGCATAAAACCCTTCCGCCTCAAGCCGGAAATGGCCGAAATCATAACCGATCGCGCCGCCGGCTTCCCAGCCGGTCTTGAACCGATCCGTGTGCTCATAGCCCCCTGGGCCACTGACATCCGAGCGCTGCTGCTTTACCGCGCCACCTTCCAGGGTGATGTAGGGCCCGGCATCGGAGGCATAGGCGCTAGTGCCGAGCGCACTGGTGGCCAGCATCAGGCCGACGAGAATTTTCCTCATGAAGTATCCGTTCTTTTTTGGTGAGGCCGCAAGATGCGGCCACAGGGTAAGAGGGGGGGATCTGGATCTGCAGCAGGCCGACGACGAACAGGGCCGACAGCCCGGCAGAGGCCGGGGCGGCTCGAACAACCTGGCCGTGAAGATCGGGTTTTCTTGGTTTAGGGGCGCGGGCGATTGCCGACGTCGAATGCTGGGTAGCCCGCCAGCGCGGCCGGGCACAGCTTCGGAATATACCCATGGCGGGGCAACCAGCCCTGCGGACCCGGGGATCATGCCATCAAGGAAAGGCTGAACGCTGACCGCTTAGCGCGGGCGACGATTCGCGATAGCCTAGCCCGTTCGCTTATTTCGTTTCAGCGGGCGCCTTTGCGATTGCAGCGCTAGCCGGGGCCGACGTGCGGTAATCTCCGAAAGACCGATCGCGAGCATCGAGCGCACCGCGGACGTCACCAGCGCGGAAGCCGGCGAAGGTCTGCCGGGAAGCTTCCGTGGTCATCGCCAAGGCCTGCATTTCCGTGCCCGCACGGATCGCAGAGCGCAGCCCCATCGCTTCCATCGCGCGGTGTACCGATCGCTTGTTGATCTGCTGGACCTCGGGCGGGATCTTCGCGATCCGCTCCGCGATCTTGAGGACTTCGCCTTCAAGCTCATCGGCAGGGAACACCCGGTTGGCAAAGCCCACGCGCACCGCTTCCTGGGCAGACAGCGAATCCCCGGTCAGCATCTGCTCCATCGCCGAGCGGAGGCCGCACAGCCACGGATGGAACTGGGTATCGGGCGGGCTCATGCCGCGCACCGGCGGGTAGCCGATCTGCGCGTCCTCGCTCAGGTAAATGAGGTCGCAGGCCGTTGCGAGCTCCGTCGCCCCGGCAAGGCACCAGCCGTGAACCTGTGCAACAACGGGTTTCGCCAGATCCCAGATCCGGAACACCCCCTCGACGACGTGCCGCGGCCAGAAGCCCGCGCCGCCTGCGGTGTAATAGGGCGGCTCCTGCATGCCGGCCTCCGGCGAAAGGTCATAACCGGCGGAAAAGCAGGCCCCGGCCCCCCGCAGGATGATCACCCGAACCTCGGGGTCCTTGTCGGCCTCTTCGAGCGCCGCGAACAGCTCGGTCCTGAGGGCATTCGAGAGCGCGTTGCGCTTCTCCGGACGGTTCAGCGTGAGCCGGCGGATACCGGCCTGCGGCGTGTCGCTCAGCACCAGAGAAAGGGGCGCATCTTCCATCGGGGCAACTCCAGTTCGGTCAATAGATCGTGTACCCGCCATCAAGGACGATGCTGTCTCCGGTGTGGAACCGCGATGCATCGGAGGCGAGGTAGACCGCGATCCCGCCGAAATCCTCAGGCTCGATCCATTGCCGGAACGGCACGCGCGAAATCACCTGCCGGTTGAACTTCTCGTTCGCCTGCGCGGCTTCGGTCATTTCGCTGACCGTCCAGCCCGGAAGCACCGCATTGGCGCGCACGCCGTAGCGGGCAAACTCGACAGCGGTTGCCCGAACAAGCGAACACAGCGCTCCCTTGGCAGCGCCATAAGCCTGGTTGCGCGCCGCGCCGTGGATGGCCGAAGTCGACGAGATCGCTACCAGCGATCCCCCCGGATCGCCCGCTTCGGCGCGCGCCTTCATATGCTTGCATGCCTCGCGCAGCGTAAAGAACACGCCGTCCAGATTGACCGCCATGACCTTGCGCCATTGCTCGGTCGGAAACTCGTCGAACGGAGCCCCACCGCCAACGCCGGCATTGGCCACGACCGTATCGACACGGCCGAATTCGGCGACCGCCTTTTCCATCGCCGCGCACACCGCGTGTTCGTCCGAAACGTCCACGATCTCGCAGGCGATGCGCGCTCCGGTTTCCTCCAGCCTGATCTTCGCTGCAGCATTCTTGGCCGGGTTCGTTCCCCAGATAACAACGGACGCCCCGGCCTGCGCGAGAGCCTCCGCCATGCCGAGGCCGATGCCGCCGTTCCCCCCGGTCACAAGCGCTACTTTCCCGCTAAGGTCGAAGGGCTGGTAAGGCATTGCGATGCTTCCTCAATTGGCACTCGGCGGCCGCATTGCCCGGGAGGGTCCTCCACCAGCCCGAGCTAGTCCACTTGTCCAAAGTGCTAGTGAAAACATGGCCGTTGTCGAGGTCGCAGCCACGCGCATCTGCTTTCGCGTCCATTTTTCTGCGGTCTGACTGCGATCTTGAATTCAGGCCTTTGAGGGCGGTCCGGACTGGCTCAATCCGAGCCGGTCCGGCCATTCAGTCGATTTTCGACGCGCCGTCCAGCACCCGACTGCTGCCAACGGCGAACGATCCGAAAGCAACCACATGACAGCCTCGGAAACTTCGCGAGGCTAGCCATTACCTGCGCTTGACTGCCATTATGATCACATGCTGTTCGTCTCGCCCGGGCGGGGACGAACCCGGCCCCCGATCGGTCTCGATCACCGTGACCGCGAAGCCACTGCGGGCAAGTGCTCCAGCAAATCTGTCGTCGTGCGATGCAGACCAGACGCCGAGAATTCCGCCGTCCTTCAAAGCAGACCATGCGGCCGCTACCCCTTCCCGGGAATAGAGCCAATCATTCGCCCGGCGCGTGAGGCCTTCCGGTCCGTTGTCGACGTCAAGCAGGATGCAATCGTAACCTTGCGCCGCGGATTCAATCAAAAAGGCAACGTCGTCCTGTACCAGTTGCACACGCGGGTCATCGAGACACCCATCGGTGATGCACGCCATGGGCCCTTTCGCCCACTCGACGATCTTCGGCACGATTTCCGCAACCGTCACTTCAGCATCGCTGCCGAGCACCCGGAGCGCGGATCGCAGCGTATAGCCCATGCCGTAGCCGCCGATGAGCATATGAAGCGGGGCGCGGCCGCCGAGTTCGGCGCAGACCGCGCTGGCGAGCACACCTTCCGAGGCCGAAAGGTCGGTGCTCATCAGTTCATTGTCGTCGAGCAGGATCGCGAAATCAGTCCCATTCCGGATGAGGCGGAGCCTGCTCCCATCCGGAACGAAAGCGGTGTCGACGAGGTGCTCGCCGGCATTCAAAGCGGATAGGCCGTTGGCGCTGGCAAGATGCTTCAAGCGCTACTTCTTGCGTGCCTTGCGGGCCGCATACTTTGCGTCCCGAGCCGCCTTGCGCTCCGCTTCGGTAAGGGCAGGCGCTACCTTGGCAGCGCGATCAGCCTTCTCGGCAAGTTCCTGCGCCTTTTTCGCGGCGAGCAACGCGCGCTTTTCGGCCTGCATTTCCTCACGCGCCTTGGCCGCGGCAATGCGTTCTGCCTGCGCTGCGGGATCAAGCGGGGCTCGTGCCTTGAGTTTTGCGAGTGCCTGTTCTCGCGCAGACGCTGCCGCCGCGCGCCGAGCCTCGTGCCCGGGTTCCTTGTAACCTGCCATAAACGGGGTCGTCTCCGAAGGGGGCGCCTGCTCTCCCGTGCGATGGGATCGCAATCCGCCAGGATGCATCTGACGGCGAGCGACGCCCACGCCTGCAAACACAACCGGCGTGGCGGCGTGGCTGCACCGACATCGCGGCGCCCTACGCCGTGTCTCGGCCTATGTCACGGATTGTTGTTCAACGGGATCGACCAGAAGGTGCCTGGGGCCTTGCGTGGTGGCGAACGGGAGCCATCGCACCACCAGTTCTCAAAACCAGACCCTTCGCAACCAGCCCTACTCAACACATCGGTGGGGCGTGATGGGATTGTAGCTTCTGACGATTGGAGCCGGACCTGCGAAAGGCGGCTGGCACGGACATGCGTGACCGTCGCAAAATCGTGAAAACTGAGATTTCGGCGACATGCGGGGAAGGGATGAATATCATTGCGTCAGCGAACGCGGAATATCGGGTCAGCTGACTAATGCGGTGCGGAAGGCCAATGGTGCCCGGGGACGGAGTCGAACCGCCGACACCGTGATTTTCAGTCACGTGCTCTACCAACTGAGCTACCCGGGCATCGCCGTCGCGGGGGGCCGACATGGCTCGTCCGCGCGTTGGAAGCGCGCCTATGGCGAAGGCTTGGGCCCTTGTCCAGCCCCCAGTTGCCGAAAACTGGCTGCCTAGATGTCGCCTTCCGGGTCCACCACCGGCCCGGGCAGGGTATAGCCCTCCTCCAGCCAGTTCACGAGATCGCGGTCGCGGCAGCGCGACGAGCAGAACGGCGCGTATTCGGTCACGCGCGGCTTGCGGCAGATGGGGCAGCGGCGAATGGGCGCAGCGGGTGTGGTCATGCTGCAATCGCCTGCGCGAAGGTGGCGGCGGGCGCAAGCCCTGCGTCCTCGTGCCACTGGATGTTTCGGCCGGTGCGGCGGGCGAGTTCGGCTTCCCATTCGCTGCGCATCGCGCGGCGCACGGCGGGGTGGGCGGTGAGAAGCAGCGTGCCGGGCTCCGCCACCCGCTCGGCCATGCGCAGCAGGCGGCGGGCGGCAGCGGCGGCGGGCGCGCGCGCAAAGCGGGCGATCAGCGAGGGCCGCTCCAGCCGCGAAACGAGCTGGACAAAGCCGAATCCGTTCATCCCCGTGCGCTCGCCCTGCCAGCCTGCGGCGGCGAGCGTCTCGGCCAGCGCCTCGTCCACCGCGCGGCGCTGCGCCTTTTCGGCGAGCGAGGGAAAATCGATCCCCACCGACCCGCCAATGTCGAAGCGCCGCAGCGCCGCGGCGATCGCGGGCACGGCGGCCAGCGCCAGCGCGGGGAGCGGCGGCGGGCCGTCGATATCGATCACGGTCATCGCGGGCGTCGGGCTGACCACAAGGCTGCCCCCGGCAAACGCCACCTCGCCGGTCAGCGCTTCGGCGACGAGGTCGTCCCAGCCCGCCTCGGCAAAATCGCGCCCGTGCATCGGCACGCTGCGCACCGGATGCGGGCCGTCAGAAAGCTCTTCCAGCAGCGAGGGTGCTGGCCCGGGTGCATCCCCTGCTGCGGCGGGGCGAACTTGCGGCAGCTTGGCGCGGCCCTTCTCGGCAATCGCGGAGCGCATCACCCGCACCCGCACCGCCTGCCCCTCGGTCAGCTTGGGATCGAAGCCCTCACCCAGCGCCTCGCTGCCATCGGGCAGGCGCACCACGGCGCGGCGGGTGCCGGGAATGCGCGCACCGAGCCGCGCTTCCACCACTGCGCCCGCACGCCACGGCTCATCCCACACCACCCGCGCGGCGATGATTTCACCCTGCTCGACAAGGATTGCCCGCTCCTCGCCGATGCCGCTCTCGATCAGCCATTCTGGCCCGGAAATCGTTGGCATATCAGGCAATCGTCAGCCCCGCCGCGCGCAGCAGCCGCCGCGTTTCATAGAGCGGCAGGCCGACCACGCCCGAGTGGCTCCCGGCGAGCCAGACGCAAAACCCCTCGGCACTACCCTGGATGGCATAGCCGCCGGCTTTCCCGTGCCATTCGCCCCCGGCGATATAGGCCTCGATCTCGGCGGGCTCGAGCCGCTTGAACCGCACCACCGTCTCGCTCAGCGCCTCGCGCAGCGTGCCATCGGGCGTCAGCACGGCGATCGCGGAAAACACGCGGTGGCGGCGACCGGATAGCAGCGCGAGACAGCGGCGCGCCGTTGCCTCGTCCTCGGCCTTGGGCAGGATGCGGCGCCCCACGCCGACCACGGTGTCACCGGCAAGGATCACCGCGTCCGGCGCCAGTGCCGCCGCCGCGCGCGCCTTGCCAGCCGCAAGGCGCACCGCATGCGCGCGCGGCTGTTCGCGGGGCAGCGGGGTCTCGTCGATATCGGTGGCGAGGATGCGCGGCGCGGGTATGCCGAGCCGGGCCAGCAATTCGCGGCGGCGCGGGCTGGCGGAAGCCAGCACGAGCTCGCGAGTCCCGGATGCCGACGGCACGGCCATCAAGCCGCAGCCGTCATGGCAGCCATCATTGCCGTGCTGCTTAGAACTGGCCGGGCCCCGAACGACCGGGCATGAAGCGGTAGGTGATGCGGCCCTTGGTCAGATCATAGGGCGTCAGCTCGACCAGAACCTCGTCGCCCACCAGCACGCGGATACGGTTCTTGCGCATCTTGCCGGCGGTGTGGCCAAGGATCTCGTGTTCGTTCTCAAGCTTCACGCGGAACATCGCGTTGGGCAGGAGTTCGACCACCTGGCCGCGCATCTCGAGGAGTTCTTCTTTCGCCATAGGCGGGGTCGATTGCCTTTTCGTGGGTGTAGGTTGCACGCATTGCGGGCGCGTAAAAACACCCACGCGCGCGGCGCATAGCGATCTCGGCACAAAAAGAAAAGCGCGAAGGCAAATGCTGCGCTGCGACAAATTGATACGAAAGGGTCATTGTCGGCCAGAGGTGCACCGCCCTACGAGCTGCCAGAGGGGGGCAGCAACCTCGCGCCGGGCCGGATTGCCCGGGCCGACAACGGGATACTGACCGATGGTACTGCCAGATCGCGCCGCAGCCATGGCGCTGCTCGCGCTGACACCGCTTCCGGCCGCAGCCGCTCCCGCCGCCACACCGGCCCAGCAGGCACAGGGGCAGGAGCAGGAGCAGCAACCCGCCGCTGCACCCGCGCCAGACCCCGAAACCGGCACCACCGATGCGGACGGCGACATCGTCGTTGTCGCGACCCGCGTGCGCGGCGAGGTGGAGACCGCCGTCCCGCCCATCATCACGCTTAGCGAGGACGATATCGCCGCCTATGGCGCAGGCTCGCTCCAAGCGCTGCTTACCGCGCTCGCCCCGCAGACGGGAACCGGGCGGGGGCGCGGCGACGGCACGCCTTCGGTCCTGCTCAATGGCCTGCGCATCGCCAGCTTCCGCGAGATCCGTTCGATCCCGCCCGAGGCGATCCGCCGGGTCGAAGTCCTGCCCGAGGAAGTCGCGCTCAAATACGGGTTCCGGCCCGACCAGCGCGTGGTCAACTTCATCCTCAAGGACAAGTTCCGCAGTTTCGGCAGCGAGACCGAGGTCAAGCTTCCCGGCGCGGGCGGCTTCAGCGATCTCAGCGAGGAAGCGACGCTCACCCGCATCGAGAAGGCGAGCCGGATCAACCTCACCGGCACGCTCGAGCGCCGTTCGCCCCTGACCGAGGCGGAGCGCGGCATCGTCCAGCCCGCCGCCAGCGGCGCGGCGACTGTCTCCACCGATCCGAAGCAGGGCGATTACCGCACGCTGCTGGCCGATGCACGCAGCGCGGTGCTCAATGGCACCTGGGCGAAATCGCTCGGCACCGGGGCTTCGATCACCCTCAACGGCCTTGTCCAGCGCAACGACAACCGCAGCCTCAACGGGCTCAACACGATTGTCCTCACCGCGCCCGATGGCAGCCTCACCCAGCGCACCACGCAGCTGCCCGCCCCGCTGGCCAGTCGCACCGTGTCCGATACCGTTTCAGCCGGGGCGACGCTCAACGTGCCGCTCGGCGCGTGGCAGCTTGCCTGGACATCGGACGGCAGCCATGTCGCCACCACCACCACGATCGATGCGCGCGCAGACCTCTCCGGGCTGCAGACCATGGTCGATCAGGGCGCGTTTTCTCCCTTCGGCGCCCTCCCCGCAGACGCGGTGCTGCCCGCGCCGCAAGGCATTGCGCGCAGCAAATCGGATACTGCGACGACGCTGGCCACCGTCACCGGCTCCCCGCTGCGCCTGCCCGGCGGGCAGACCGCGCTCACGCTCAAGGCGGGGTTCGCCTATTCCGGCCTCCGCTCTGCCGATTCGCGCCAGCTGGGAGCGCCCGCAAATCTCAAGCGCGGCGATGGGCAGGCCGGTTTCAGCCTCGATCTGCCCATCACCAGCCGCCGCGAAGGCTTCGGCGGCAAGCTGGGCGATATCTCGCTCAACGTGAACGCCGAGGCGCACACCGTCTCCGATTTCGGCGGGCTCACCGCGTGGGGCGCCGGCCTTACCTGGGGCGCCACGCCCAAGCTGACCTTCGCCGCCAACTACATCGCCAGCGAAAAGGCACCGGGCCTTGCTGATCTTGGCGCACCGGTCACCGTCACCACCGGTGTCGCGCTCTACGATTTCACGCGCGGGGAGAGCGTGCTCGCCACCGTCATCACCGGCGGCAATCCTGCGCTGACCAAGGAGCGCCAGCGCGATATCAAACTTTCGGCGAACTGGGATCTGCCGATCGGCAAGGAATCCGCGCTGCTGGTCGAATACTTCCGCAACCGCTCGCAGGGTACGACCAACGCCTTCCCGCTGCTCACGCCCGATGTCGAGGCCGCCTTCCCCGGCCGCGTCTTGCGCGATAGCTCCGGGCGGATCGTCAGCGTGGATCAGCGCGCGGTGACATTTGCCGAAACCACCGGTTCGCGCCTGCGCGCCAGCCTCAATTTCGGCGGCCCCTTCGGCAAACCCGATCCCAACGCGCGGCGCGGTGCCTTTGCCGGCACGCGTCGACCGGGCAGCGGCGGCCCCGGCGGCGCTCGCCCTGCAGGCGGCGGCGGAGGCGGAGGGCGCGGCGGCTTCGGCGGCGACGGACGCGGCCACTGGAACCTCAGCCTCGCCTACACGCAGGAACTCGATGAGACCGCGCGGATCGTTCCCGGCGGGCGCGTGCTCGATCTGCTGAACGGCGATGCGCTTTCGGGCGCAGGCATTTCACGGCGCAGCGCCACGCTCGAAGGCGGCGGCTTCTATCGCGGCTTCGGTCTGCGCATTTCAGGCACATACTCCAGCGGCACGCAAGTCGCTGGCGCCCAAGCGAGTAGCGCGGGCGTTCCGGGCGCATCACGCCTCGATTTCGGCGATCTCGCCACGTTCAACTTGCGCGGCTTCATCGATCTCGGCCGCATGCCAAAGCTTGTCAGCCGCGCGCCGTTCTTCAAAGGCACGCGCATCGCGCTGGGGGTCAACAACCTGTTCGATGCGGTCCAGAACGTCACCGACCAGACCGGCGCCACCCCGCTGCGCTACCAGCGCGGCTACCTCAATCCAGAGGGCCGCGTGTTCAGCATCGAATTGCGCAAGCAGTTCTGATCAGGAGGAATGGACGCGCAGCCCTGGCCGTCCCCGCGGAAAACCGCGCTCGTGGCGCCGCGCTTGCGCCCTTTCGTGATCGCCGCGCGCATCGGCCAAGTGGCGCACGCGCACCACCTCGTGCAGCGGCAGCGGCTCCTCGAACACGATGCCGAAGCGCGCGCCCTGCGACCACACCACGCTGCCGAACACCTCAAGTCCCTGCGTCGTCAGCACCACGCCCGCGCCGGGCATCGGCAGCTTGGCCGCAATCGTCACCCGCGCACCAGACTGTGAAAGGTCGTCGAGCAGGCAGTTCTTGTGTCCCTGAAGCAGCAGCACCTTGGCCGGAATATAGAGCCGCACCCGTGGCATCGCACGGCGTCCGGTGAGGCGGGGCAGCGGTATGATCGGTTGGCAGGAACGTGCATTCATGATGCGCGCAGGTCTGCGCCCGAATTCTTTAAGCGACCATCGTGATGGGACTAGCAGGATTCCCCTAATGGCAGGTCTCTGCGCGGGGATATCTGCCCGCCGCCCCTCCCCAAGCCGCGCCCGAACGACTATCTCGAACCCGCCATGGCGCGCCGCACACCCCCTTCCCCGTCCGAAAATCACTCCGGCCCGCAAGTGCCGGAACCCCTGCTGCCGCAGGCCTCGGAGCGGTTCAACGAGGACAAGGCGACCTACACCGTGCGCGGTTCGGACCAGCCGGATATCGAACGCGGTGTCGCCGCCATCCGCGAAGTCGTCGCCACCTTGAAGCCCAAGCCCGGCGTCTACCGCATGCACGATGCGCGCGGCGATGTGCTCTATGTCGGCAAGGCGCGTGCGCTGAAGAACCGCGTGGCGAACTACACCCAGGTCGATCGCCTGCCCCAACGCCTCAAGCGCATGGTCAGCCAGACGCGCTCGATGACCATCGTCACGACCAATTCGGAGGCCGAGGCGCTGCTGCTCGAAGCGCAGCTGATCAAGCGCTATCGTCCGCCCTACAACGTGCTGCTGCGCGACGACAAATCGTTTCCCTTCATCCTCCTGCGCGCCGATCACGCCTTCCCGCGCATCAGCAAGCACCGCGGCGCGCGGCGCGCCAAGGGCAATTACTACGGCCCCTTCGCCAGCGCCGGTTCGGTCAACACCACGATCAACGCGGTGCAGAAGCTGTTCCTGCTGCGCAGCTGCAACGATGGCTACATGTCGCGCCGCGATCGGCCCTGCCTGCTCTATCAGATCAAGCGCTGCTCGGCCCCCTGCGTCGACCGGATCAGCGAGGCGGACTACGCCGAGCTCGTGCGGCAGGCGAAGGACTTCCTCGGCGGCAAATCGGGCGCGGTGCAGAAGGAAATCGAAACGCAGATGAGCGCGGCCGCCGAAGCGCTGGATTATGAGCGCGCGGCCATGCTGCGCGACCGCCTGCGCGCCGCCACCTTCATCCAGGGCAGCCAGGCGGTGAACGCCGAAGGCGTCGGCGATGCGGACGTGTTCGCGATCGCAAGCAAGGGCGGCCAGATCAGCATCCAGGCGTTCTTCATCCGCGGCGGCCAGAACTGGGGCCACCGCGCCTTCTTCCCCGGCCACACCGAAGGGCTGGAGGAGCACGAGGTCATGACCAGCTTCCTCGCCCAGTTCTACGAGGAAGTCCCCCCGCCGCGCCTGATCCTCGTCGACCGCGAGTTGCCCGAAGCCGACCTTCTCGCCGAAGCGCTCCACGGCGCGGCGGGCGGCAAGGTCGAAGTCTCGGTCCCCCAGCGCGGCGACCGCCGCCGCCTGATGGAACAGGCGCAGCGCAATGCGGTCGAAGCGCTTGAACGCCGCCTTGCCGAAAGCGGCACGAAGGCCCGCACCTGGCGCGAAATGGCCGAATTCCTCGAACTCGGCGAAGCCCCCCAGCGCGTCGAAGTCTACGACAACTCCCACGTGCAGGGCGCCCATGCGCTCGGCGCGATGATCGTCGCGGGGCCGGAAGGCTTCCTCACCGGCCAGTACCGCAAGTGGAACATCAAGACCGCGCAGACCAACGACGATTTCGGCATGATGCGCGAGGTGTTCCAGCGCCGCTTCGCCAAGGCGCAAGACGACGACCCGGACCGCGAGGCTGGCACATGGCCCGATCTCGTCCTCATCGACGGCGGCAAGGGGCAGCTCAACGCCGCGCGCGAGACGCTGGAGGCCATGGGCATCGAGGATGTCACCCTCATCGGCATCGCCAAGGGCCCGCACCACGGGCGCGAGGGGCGCGAGGTGTTCCACTTCATGGACGGGCGCGAGAAGATGCTGCCCGTGAACTCGCCAGTGCTGTTCCACCTCCAGCGCCTGCGCGATGAAGTCCACCGCTTCGCCATCGGCGCGCACCGCGCCAAGCGCAGCCGCGCGATCACCGCCAGCCCGCTTGATGAAGTCCCCGGCATCGGCCCGGCCCGCAAGCGCGCGCTGCTGCTGCACTTCGGCACCGCCGGCAAGGTCCGCGCTGCCAGCCTCGAAGATCTCCAGCGCGCGCCAGGGGTAAGCGCCACGGTCGCGCAGGCAGTCTACGATTTCTACCATCCGGGCGCCTGAAGGCGGTTCCGCTGCGCACCTGTGTTGCCCCTGCCCTATAAGGAAAGGGGCGCATGGCCAGATCAATCCATATCGACTCCGAATCTTTACTATCGTGTGATAGTGACATTTGCCTATCGCAGGCAGATGGCAGGCGATCCGAGGGGCACGGTGGACAGAGGGGCATCATACAGCGCAGGCGCGCCCGTGCGGCAATCGCCGGCACGGATGCTCGTCGTGGCGCTCGCCGCGCTTGCATTTCCGCTGGCCGCGCCAATCTCGGCGCAAGGCCAGGCCACCACCGGCGTCGGCTCCCAGTTCGAGCTGACCTACTGGCAGTCGGTCGAAAGCGGCAACGATCCGGCGCTCTACGAAGCTTACCTCGCGCAGTATCCGAACGGCACGTTTGCTGCGGTGGCGCGGGTCAAGCTGGTAAAACTGCGCCCGCTCGCCGCCTCTGCCCCTGCCTCTGCCCCTGCCCCTGCCCCTGCCCCCGCACCCGTACCTGCACCCGCGCAGGTCGTGCCCACACCGCAGCCCGCGCCCCCAGTCGTGACGGCGATGGCAGCACCACCGGCACCAACGCCAACGCCGGCACCGGCACCCGCTCCGAAGCAGCTTGCCGCCGCAAAAGCCGCGCGCTCGGCGCCGCCATCCGCGCCCATCGTGGCCACCAGGTCCGCAGCCGAATCCGCGCCCTATGTCACCGCCGCCGAGCCGGCCGATCCGGAACCCGAAAGCAGCGACAGCGCCGCGCTGCGCCGTCTGCTCGGCGCGCTGGGAGATAGCCAGCGCCTCGGCGCGCCCTCGCCAGCCCCGATTGTCGAGGTGGCCGAAGGAGGCCCCGCGCCAGACACCGCCCTGCTCGCCCCCGCCGCCGCTCCGCTGGCGGTTCCCGGCGCGGCTCCGTCCCGCCTTGTCGAAGTTGCCGGACCGCCGGTTGCCGTGCCCGATGCAGCAGCACTCTCGGCCAGCGCTGCACCGGCGGGGGATCCGCGCCCGATCGCGGTCGGCCCGCTACCTGCCGGTTTCGTTCTGCCGTCACGCCCGCAGCTCGCGGCAATCCCGCCTCTCGCTTTCCCCGCCAGCTTCTGCTCGGCCGAAGCGCGCAATGCCTTCCACGATCAGACCTATGTCACGGCCGTCGAAGCGTCGAAGCGCAACAACGATGCGACGATCGCCTACATGCATCAGCTTCAGGATCTCTACGATACCAACCAGCTCAGCGGCGATATCAATCCGATGAACGCGGTCGCCGCCGAGGCCCGCGCCTATGGCCCGGTCGCCGCGGCCGCCTTCACCGCCCAATCGGCGCTGGTCAGCGCGTTCAATACGCTCATGGCGGTGCCGATCCGCGCGTGCGAGGCCGCGAAGCAGCCGTGACTCCGGCGCGCTTTCCGCGCGGTGCCGGGCTTGTCGGTGCCCTCGCGCTCGTGCTCGCGCCGGTCACCGCGCAGGCTGCCGAAACCGCTGCGGTGTGCCCCGATGCCGCCACCGTGCAGGCTGCCCGCCTTGTCGAGTTCCAGATGATGATGATGGGCGTCGGGGTGCGCTGCCGCCATGTCAGCGTGCCAATCAGCGATCATCTGGACGGCATGAACAGTTCGCGCCGCACCATGTTTGCCGAAGCGAACGACCGCGTCTCCAGCTTCCTGCGCAGCCTCCCCGTCAAGCCCGCGCCCCGCGCCGCCCCGCTGGTCGCGGCTGCCAGCCCCCCGGCACCAGCCGCCCCGGCGAAGCCCGCACCCGTGAAGACAGCCCCGGCCAAGCTGGCCGCCGGCAAGGCAGCCCCCGGCAAGGCAGCGCCCGGCAAGGCAGCACCCGGCAAGCGCACGCTGGCATCGACCTCCATCGCGGCAAAACCGGCCCCCGGCGTAGCGCGCAAGGCACCGCCCAGCCCCGCCGCCGCACCCGCACTTGCCGCGAAGCCCGCCGCGAAAATCTCGCGCCGCACCGATCCCTATGACCGCTACCTGACGATGATCGGCAATCAATATGGCGGCGGCATCACCACGCTGCAGCGCTGCAAGGCCTTCGATGCGATCGTGCTCTCGCTGGCCGACAAGACCAACACCGACCGCCTGCTCACCATGGTGTCCACGTCGCTGGTGCAGGTCACCCTGCTCGAAGCCATCGTGAACTGCCCGCCGGGCAAGAAATAGGTCAGCCTTCGCTTTTCTTCGTCAGCGGCCGGATCAGCCCTTCCTGCGCCACATTGGCGATCAGCTTGCCCTCGCGCGTGAAGATCCGCCCCCGGTTGAACCCGCGCGCGCGGCCTGCCCATGGGCTGTCGCACACATAGAGCATCCATTCGTCGGCGCGGAAATCGTCGTGAAACCAGATCGCATGATCAAGGCTGGCGCCCATCATGTTGCCCTTGGCCCAGCTGATCTCGTGCGGCAACGTGGCGGTGCCGAGCAGTGTCATGTCGCTGGCATAGGCCAGCACCGCGCGGTGGATCTTGGGATCATCGGGCAGCGGCGCCACCGCGCGCATCCAGGTGTGCGACAAGGGCTCGCGCGGGGGGCCGCCCATCCAGTGGCGCGATTCCACCGGGCGCAGCTCGATCGGGCGCGGTTGCAGCATCATGTGGCGCTGCCGCTCGGGCACCTTGTCGGCATATTCTGCGCGCAAGTCCGCCTCGCTGCGCAGGCTCTCGGGCTCGGCCACCACCGGCATGTCCTCGGCGTGCTCCACCCCCGGCTCGCGCTTGTGGAACGAGGCGACCATGCTCAGGATCGGCCTCACTTTGCCATCCTGTCCCTGCTGGCTCGCCACCACGCGCCGATTGGCGAAACTCCCGCCATCGAGATCGCGCATCACCTCGAAATCGATGCCATAATCCTCGTTCCCGCTGCGCAGGAAATAGGCGTGGAGCGAATGGACAGGCCGGTCCGCAGGCACGGTGCGCTCTGCACTTGCCAGCGCCTGCCCGATCACCTGCCCGCCAAACACGCGCCCCACCCCGCCGGGCTTGCGCGCTCCGGCAAAGTGGTCATTTCCGCCATCCGTAACATCGAGCAGGCGCAGCAAGCCGGCGACGAGATCAGCCGGATCGGAACTTTCGGGTGTTTCGCTCATGGCGGGCGGCATTGCCCAACCTGACGTTTGCGTCAACGGAAAGCTGCCTTCAGCCAAACCCCGGCAGCCGCCGCAGCATGCGCCAGCCGGCTGCTTTGGCCCGGTTGTCCGCAGGCCAGCGCCCCGGCGCGCGCGGCGAAAGCCCCATGCGTCGCAGCACCGCGTTGAATGCCCGCGCATCGGCTTCCGCAAAGCTCCATTCCGAACGCCACGTGATCGAAAGCGAAATCGCGCTCGCCGGTCCGTTGCGCACGTAATGCGGTGCCATCACCGGCACATAGAGCGCCTCGCCCGGTCGCAGCTTCCATTCGGTGCCGCCGCGATCCAGCTCATCCCGCCAGTAAAGCTCCCGCCCCCCGCCGGTGTGGTAGGCCTCATGCGTCTCGTCGGGCGCGTAGTTCGGGTTCCCTTGCGGAAACAGCGTCATCGCCTTCACGCCCGCCAGATGCAGCAGAATATTGTGCTCCGGATCAAAGTGATACGGCGTCACCCCGTTCGGGCTGGTGATGAACACGAAGCCCTGCGGCCGCAGCATCGCCCCCGTGCGCGCCTCGATCGCCGGGCGCAGCTCCTCCAGCAGCGCCAGCAGCAGCTCGCGGTAGGCCGGAACCTGCTCGATGTTCTTGAGCGCGGCCCAGCTGCCCGTTTCGTTGATGCGCCGGATCGTCTCGCCGATGCCAAGGCCATTGCCCGGCGGCACGATGCCGTTGAGCCCCACCGGCAAGTCGGCGCGGTTGTATTCGCGGGATTGCTCCGGCAGCGCCTCGGCCAGGTCCGCCAGCGCATCCAACGTCAGCAGCGCATGGCCGCGCAGCTCATGCCGCAGGCGGTGCGGCACTTCAGGATAGGCAGCGGCAAAGGCGGCGCGCGCCTCTGCTTCGAACACGGTACAGCTCATTTCAGGCCCTGCGGATTGCGAGACAGTTCGAAGGAAACGATGCGGCGAAACAGCGCGCGCCGCGCCGGGCCGCCAATGGCGATGGAAAAGCGCCCGATCGCGCGGCGTTCGCGCCATAGCGAATCGATCATCGGATGGTCGGGCACCGCGCAGCTATCGGCCCAGCGAACGCCCGCGCGCTCCAGCAGCGCCAGATTTTCCAGCTGCAGCAGCACGCCCGGCGAAAAGCGCGCAAAGCGCTCGTCGAACGCGGTCTTGTAGGAGAATGCCCCCGGCGGCGCGATCAGCGTCGCCAGCATGGCGATCGGCTCGCCGTCCAGTTCAAGGCTCAGCCGCTCGAGGCAGCCGCGCTCCGCCGCCGCCGTCATGCTCTCGCGAAACAGCCCCGCCGTCTCGCCCGCGCAGGCCAGCGCGCTGCCCGCGCTGCCCTTCCAGCCCCGCGCCTCCAGCGCAAGAAACTCCTCGATCCACAGCGCGATGCCTTCGCCATCGGCGCAGCGCAAGGCGGCAAGCGTGCCCTGCTCCGCCAGCCGCGCCTGCTGGCGGCGCAATTCCTTGCGCTTCTTGCCCGGCAGCGCATGCTCCAGATAGGCAGACGGCCCCAGCGGTGAAGCCAGCATCGCGCGCTCTTCGCGGTGAACCAGCACGATCTGCCGGCGCTGCCGCGCGCCCACCGCCAGCAGCGCCTCGGCCAGCGCCGTCTCCAGCGGCAGCGCGGCCGCGTGGAGAAAGGCCGCCAGCCCGGCGTTGCGGTCCGCCCAGTCAAGCAGCGCTTCCCAGAACGCTTCCTCGGCCCCTTGCGCCACCAGCGGCGCGCCAAGGAAGGCATTGGCATGGAGCCACACCGCCAGATGCGGCAGCGGGTGCTGGCCATAGCGCCGCGCGCGCTGCAAGGGCAGCAGCGCCTGCGGGGCATCCCCCCGCATCAGCGCGGCGATGTGGATGCGCTCCTGCGGATCGAACCGTGCAAGGCCCGGCAGCAGGTACCATGGCTCGAAAAACGGGTTGGGCGTGCCTGCCCGCGCCGCCAGCGCATCCCAGCCCGCGCGGGCATCCGGCGAATCCCATGCGCGCCACGGCAGCACGGCAAAGCTGGCATCAGCCTCGCCCGCTCCGGGAGGGCGTGCCTTCCCCGGCCGTATGGTAAAGGATGCGTCGTTCAAAATCGGGTCTCCAGCCTCAAGGGCTAGCAGTCCGGACCGAACAGGCGGTTAACGTCCAGGCATATTCCGTTACATTTCGCGCAGGTTTACGCCGGCAAAGCGCCGCCCCGCGCATTGCGCCACCAGCCGATGGAAAGCGGGATGAAGCCCAGCGCCAGCCCGCCGATGCCCACCGTCAGCACAATCGGGCTGAAGGTCGGGATCACCCAGGCCGCCACGAGGGTCATGAACAGCGCGCCGATCAGCGGCATCACCACATGGGTGAACGCCTCGCGCATGTCCGTCCGCAGCAGCCCCCGGAAATGCCAGGCCGAGGCATAGCCCGTCAGCCCCATGTAGAAGCAGATCTGCAGCCCAATCGCCTCGATCGAGCTTTCGAGGATCGCCGCGACCGACGACATGTAGGACGCCGCAAACAGCAGCACGAGGCCCAGTGCCCAGATCACCAGCGTCGCCGCCCACGGCGTCTGCCACTCCTCGTGCACAGCGGCATAGCGCGGATGCAGCACGCCCGCGCGCGCCATCGAATACATGCTGCGGCTGAACTGCAGGATTTGCGTCTCCAGCGCGCCCACCGTGCTCAGCACCGTCGCCAGCACCACAAGATAGCTCCACGGCGCAGGGAAAATCTTGGCCGAAATCGCATAGAGCACATTGGTATTGGCTGCGGCGATCTCCTTGTCGGAAAGCGCGATCAGCACCACCGTCATCAGGATCACGAAAAACACGATGAGGTTGATCATCGCCCAGAACGCGCCCTTGGAGGCGTCCTCCGGCTCGGTCTCCTCGCCCAGGTTCATCGTCACGTCCCAGCCCCAGTAGAAAAACACCGAGACGATCGCGCCATCGGCGAACGACTTGAACGTGAACGATCCCGGCGCGATCCACGAAAGCGCGGGCGCGTGCGCCGGGGTGGCGCCAAACCAGATCACCGCCGCGCCCAGCAGCGCGACGACGATGGCCGCCTCGATCACCGTCACGATCACCTGCGCGGTGCTGGCATGCTTGATCCCGCGCAGCACGATGGCGGTCACCAGCGTCAGCCACACCGCCGCAATCGCCGTCACCAGCGGGGTGTTCTCCACCTGATCGGGCGCGAAGAGCAGCAGCGTGGCGGTCGCGGCGGGCAAAGTGGCGGAAACCATGAACACCACCGAGGCGACCATCAGCCCCCACCCAGCAAAGAAGCCCCAGGTCGGGCCAAACACCGAACCCACCCAGGCAAAGGCGGCCCCTGCATCGGGCATCACCCGGTTAAGCTTGGCAAAGGCAAACATGATGCCCAGCATGATCACGCCGCTATAGAGCAGGCTCCCCACCGAAAGCGGCCCGATCGCGGCATAGATCGTGCCGGTCGTCACCGCGACGGTGAAGGCTGGCGATGTCCCCGCGATCCCCATGATCGTCGATTCCAGCGCCGACAATGCGCCTTTCGCCAAACTTGGTTGGCTATTCTGCTGGCCGCCCTGCTCGCTCATGCCATATCGTCCCCCGTTCTAAACCGCCTCACTCACAACTTCCGCTCGCCCTGAGCCTGTCGAAGGACCACGCGCAGCCCCCAAGGCCTCGCTCCTGATCAGCGTGCTGCCGATATGCGCGATGCCATCGCGGATATCGGCCTCGATCGCGATCCGCAGCGCCATCGTATCGCGCCGCCGCAGCGCCGCCAGCGCCTCGCTGTGCCGATCCACCGTGTAATGGCCCGCAAGCGTGCGCATCGCCCGGCGCAGGAAGGGGCCGATCTGCAGCCACAGCGATTCGATCAGCGGCAGGAAGGCCGATTGCCCCGCCGCCCCGTAAAGCATCGCATGGAAAGCAAAGTTCGCCCCGATCCAGGTGTCATAGTCGCGCGCCGCCTCGGCCTCGTTGATCACCGCGTCTTCCGCCTCCAGCCGCGTGATCAGGCCTTCCGTCACATAGGGCATGGCCCGCGCCGCCGCCTCGGCTTCCAGCACCACGCGCGCCGCGATCAGGTCGTCGAAGCGCTCGATCGTCATCGGCGGAATCCGCACCCGCCGGTTGTCCATCAGCTCCAGCGCGCGCTCCGCCACCAGCTGGCGCAGCGCCTCGCGCACCGGCATCGCGCTCACGCCGAGGTCCGCCGCCAACCCCCGGATCGTCAGTGCCTGCCCCGGCTCGATCCGCCCAAGCAGGATGGACTGCCGCAGCCGCGCCAGCACCTGCTGGTGCAGCGTGCGCGGATCATCCGCTCCGCCTTGGGTCTCGGCGACGAGGTCTGTTACCATCATGCCGCCATGTGATCACAAAATCGCGCGCTGGCCTAGAGGCTTTCGGTGTCTCGCAGAGACGCGAAGCAGAAGGGGAGATCGCGAAGAGGTCGCTCCTTGCGGCGAAGCCGCTGCAATGACGCATGGCACGATTCCTCCCTGCGGGACACCACGCCACGCGCCACGCCTCGTCTCTGCGCCCTCTCTTCTCCTTCGCGTCTCTGCGAGAACCCCTTCCCCTTCTCCAGCACCGCGTGATTGACTCCCCCCGCCCTGCTCCATACCACCCGATACGAAAGCTCCCCAAGGACCGCGCAGACCGATGACCACCCCGCAATCCATGATCACCGACCCGGCTGAAGCGCGCGATTTCCTCGCCGCCAACCCGGAAATCGCCTTCATCGAAGTGATCTTCACCGCGCTCTCCGGCGTCCCGCGTGGCAAGCGCGTGCGCAAGAGCGAGCTCATGACGATCTACGAAACCGGCCGCCTCTATCCCAGCTCGATGCTGGTGGCAGACGTGACCGGGCAGGACTGCGAGGACACCGGCCTCGTCTGGGGCAACGGCGATCCGGACTATATGCTGCGCCCCGTCCCCGGCACGCTGGTCAAGGCGCCTTGGCTGGGCGACGACGTCGCGCAAGTGATCACATCGATGTACTACGCAGACGGCACCCCCTGCGAACTCGATCCGCGCCACGTCCTCGCCCGCGTGGTGGACCGCTTCAAGCCGCTCGGCCTCACCCCCGTCGTCGCCTGCGAGATCGAATACTACCTCGTCGATCCCGTGCGCGGCCCGCGCGGCGAAGTCCACCTCGCCCGCTCGCCGCACACGGCTGCGCAGCCCCACCTCATCGACGTATTCAGCCTCACCGACATTCAGGACTTCGCCCCCTTCTTCAAGGAGCTGTGGCGGCAGGCGGACGTGCAGGGCATCCCGCTCGAGGCCGTGATCTCGGAATACGCACAAGGCCAGGTCGAGCTTACCCTCCACCACCGCCCCGATGCCCTGCGCGCGGGCGACGAAGCGCAGATGTACAAGCGCCTCGCCAAGGGCGTCGCGCAGACCCAGGGCATGGCCGCCACCTTCATGGCCAAGCCCTTCAGCCATTCCGCCGGCAGCTCGATGCACCTCCATTTCAGCATGGCGGACGCGGGCGGCAAGAATGTCTTCGCGAGCGAAGACCCCGAAGGCACCGAGCAGATGCGCCACGCCATCGGCGGCCTGCGCGAAACGCAATCACAGGCCTTCGGCGTGTTCGCCCCCAACGCCAATTCCTACCGCCGCTTCCGCGCCAACAGCTACGCGCCCACCGCGCCGATCTGGGGCGTCAACAACCGCTCCGTGAGCCTGCGCGTCCCCGCCGGTCCGCCGCAATCGCGCCACGTCGAGCACCGCTTCGCCGGGGCCGATGCCAATCCCTACCTCGCGCTCGCCGCCATGCTCGCAGGCGTCCACCACGGCATGGTGAACAAGATCGATCCCGGCCCGGCGGTCGTCGGCGATGGCTACAAGGCCGCGGCGGACAGCCCCTATCAGGTTCCCGGCAACTGGTACGCCGCCGTCGACGCACTCCACGCCTCGGCGCTCATGCGCGACTATCTCGGCGATACCTTCGTCGACATGTACTGCGCGGTGAAGCGCACCGAACAGGACCGCTTCTTCAGCGAGGTCACCGCGCTCGATTATGACTGGTACCTCCGCAACGCCTAACTCTGGGCCTGATCCGCTGCTCCAGCGGCGGGACCGCGCCTTCGGGCGCGGCGCCAAGCTGTTCTACGATGAACCGCTGCATCTGGTGCGTGGGCTGGGCGCCAGCCTCTTCGGCGCGGACGGCCGCCGCTATGTCGACATGTACAACAACGTCGCCTCGGTCGGCCACGCGCACCCCCGGATTGTCGAGGCGATGGCCCGCCAGCAGGCCACGCTCAACACCCACAGCCGCTACCTCAGCGAACCCGCGATTGCGCTCGCCGAACGCCTCACCGCGCTCCAGCGCGTCACGGAAAGCGCGGTGTTCTCCTGCTCCGGCACCGAAGCCATCGAAATCGCGCTGCGCATGGCCCGCATGGCCACCGGCGCACAAGGGATCGTCTGCACCGATCACACCTACCACGGGAACAACACCGTCGTCGGCGCGCTGACGAACCTCCCCGCCGGCGACACCCGCCACCCCTGGGTCCGCTCGATCCCCTTCCCCGAAACGCTCCGCCCCCTTGTCCCCGGCGAGGCATCGGCAGACGCCTATATCGCCCGCCTCAAGACCGCGATCGACGACCTCAAAGCCACCGGCCAAGGCTTCGCCGCCCTCATCCTCTGCCCGATCCTCGCCAACGAGGGCCTGCCCGATATTCCGGAGGGCTTCATGGCCAAGGCCGAAGCCCTCGTCCGCGCCGAGGGCGGCCTGATCATCGCCGACGAAGTCCAAGCCGGCTATGGCCGCAGCGGCACGTGGTGGGGCTATGACCATGTCGGCCTCACCCCGGACATCGTCGTCACCGGCAAACCGATGGGCGCCGGTCTCCCCCTCGCCGCCACCACCGCCCGCCGCGAGATCGTCGAGCAATTCCGAGCCGAAACCCGCTATTTCAACACCTTCGCCGCCAGCCCCCTGCAAGGCGCAGTCGGCTGCGCCGTGCTCGATGTGATCGAGGAAGAAGGCCTCGTCGATCACGCCCGCACCCTCGGCGCCGAACTCAAGGCCGGCCTGAAACAGCGCCTCGGCCACACCCCCGGCCTCCTCGACGTACGCGGCAAGGGCCTCTTCCTCGCCGCCGAATTCGTGGACGACCACGGCGGACCGGACGCCGCCCACGCCTTCGCCCTCGTCTGCGCACTTCGCCGCGAAGGCTTCCTCACCTCGGTCGACGGCGCCTTCAACAACTGCGTGAAAATCCGCCCCCCGCTCGTCCTTCCCCGCGAAGACGCGCTCGCTTTCCTCGATGCCTTCGACCGCGTCACGTATGCCTGAAATCGCGGCCTATCTCCCCGCCGCCCGCGCCGCCCTCACCGCCTTCGGCCTCCCCGAAACCGAACCGCATCCCATCGGCAAAAGCGAAAACGTCGTCTTCCGCGCCGACGCGCCCGATGGCACCACCTGGGCCCTGCGCCTCCACCGCCCCGGCTACCACGCCCTCCCCGCGCTCGAATCCGATCGCGAACTCACCGCGCACCTTGCCGCCAGCGGCCTCATCGTCCCCACCGGCCGCCGCACGCGCAATGGCGCGTGGTATGCCGAAGTCCCCACCCCCGATCCCGAAGCCCGCCGCCTCGCCGGCATGACGCTCTGGCACCCCGGCCAGACACTCGCAGACCTGCTCGGCAAGGATCGCGGCCCCGAAACCTGGCCCTGGTTCGAGCGCACCGGCGCGCTCCTCGCCGATCTGCACAACGCCACCTCTGGCTGGACCCCGCCCGCAGGCTTCAACCGCCACCGCCTCGATTTGGAAGGCCTCGTCGGCGAAACGCCCTTCTGGGGCCGCTTCTGGGACGTGCCCAGCCTCACCGCCGAAGAGCGCGGCCTCCTAACCGAAGCGCGCAGCCTCGCCGCCGCCCGCCTCGCCGCGCTCACCGATCCGCTCATCCTCATCCACGCCGACGCCCACCCCGCCAACGTCCTCGTCAGCGGAGACCAATTGGGCCTCATCGATTTCGACGATTGCGCCTGGGGCTGGCCCGCATTCGACATGGCCGTCACCCTGTGGAGCGCCGCCAGCGAACCCCAATTCGCCGCTCTGCGCGATCGTTTCCTGACCGGCTACGCCAGCCGCCGCGCGCTGCCACAGGACGTCCTCGCGCAGCTCGACCTCTTCCTGCTCACGCGCTCGCTCATGCTGATCGGCTGGTGCACCGACCGCCCCGAAGTCGTCGGCGAGGAGTCCGAATGGAAGCCCGGCCTGATCGACAAGGTCCACGCCGCGCTGGAACGACACGGCTAAAGCCTACCGACACCAGCAAACCTCGTCGGCCCGTGCTCGACACGGGCCTTGGCTTATCTTTTTGAGCGTCGCGCCAGAAGAAAAGCCCAACCCCGTGTCAAGCACGGGGTGACGATAATCGGATCAACGAAAAGGCCTAACGCCCCACCCTCGTCATTCCCGCGAAGGCGGGAATCCAGAGCGGCATGCACAGCGCGTCAGTCTATGGATTCCCGCCTTCGCGGGAATGACGAATGGAGAGGAAGAACGCACCACGGAAACCGGCACCCCACCGCAAGCCAAATGAATCAAGTCATTGAAAGGAATCAGGAACCTGAATCGCACCTCAAGTTAACTTGAGATTCAGGATTCATCCCTAGATTCCAAGGCGATCCCTCATCCCATAGTACCACGCGCCCACCACGCAGTAGGGCACGCGAAACAGCTTTCCGCCCACGAACGGGATGTACGGCAGCGAGGCAAAGACGTCGAATTTGGTCATCTGCCCGTCAATCGCTTCGGCCAGTCGGCGCCCCAGCATCTGCGTCGTCGTCACCCCGTGCCCGCTGTCGCCCTGCGAGAAATAGACGCTGTCCGAAACGCGCCCCATCTGCGGATAGCGCGTCATCGTCAGCGCGAAATTGCCGCTCCACTGGAACTCGACCTTGGTGCCCTTCAGCTGCGGGAAGGTCTGGAACATCTGCGGCAGGATCTTGCCCTCGATCGAAGCGGGATCGAACCCGCCATAGATCGTGCCGCCGCCATAGAGCAGCCGGCCGTCCGCCGTGCGCCGATAATAGTCCGGGATATAGCGGATATCCTCGATGCAATAGTTGGTCGGAAAGAGCGTCTCCAGCAGCTCATCCCCCAGCACCTCGGTCGCAATCACCTGGCTCGAAACCGGCAGCACGCGCCCCGAAAGATCGGGCGCTGCATCGCCGAGGTAAGCATTGCCGCAGACCAGCACCTTGTTCGCGCGCACCATGCCCTTGGCGGTATGCACCACCGGCTCCGCACCGCGATCGACATGCGTGACGCGCGAGTTCTCGAAGATCCGCCCGCCCAGGCTCTCGAACGCCGCCGCTTCGCCCAGCACATAGTTCAGCGAATGCATGTGCCCGCCGATGGGGTCGAACATGCCGCCGACATAGCGGTCCGAATTGATGTGCTCGCGCGCGGCTGCGCCTTCCGCCAGGAACATCTGCGTGTGGCCATGCCGATGCCATTCCTCGGTGCGCTCGACCAGCGTCTTCAGCTGCGGCTTGCTCATCGCCATGATCGCGTTGCCCGCGCGCAAGTCGCACTGGATGCCATACTTGGCCACGCGCTCGCGGATGATCGACTGACCCTCCAGCGCCATCGCACCAAACGCCTTCTCCGCCTCCACGCCATAGTGCTGGCGCACTTCGAGCATGCGGCGGCTGTAGCCATTGACCAACTGCCCGCCGTTGCGCCCCGAAGCGCCCCAGCCCACGCGCTCGCCCTCGACCACGATCACCTTGTACCCGCGCTCGGCCAGTTCCAGCGCCGCGCCCATGCCGGTGAAGCCTGCACCCACCACGCAGATGTCCGCGCGTTCCTCACCCAGCAGCTCCGGCCGCCGAGGCGTGGGGTTCGCGCTCGCGGCATAGTACGTCGGCATGCCGGCATAAGGCGAGGCGGGCGAGAAATGGTCCACGATAGGGTCGGTCATCAGGTGGAAATACCGGGCCTGCCTGGCGATTGTCAACGCAAAATGTGATCACATTATTGTTATGCGGGTAGCAATGCGACAAGCAAACCCTACGAACTCACTCATTTTGTGATCATGTTTCCCGCTCAATCATGCGGATCGCGCACGGTCTCCATCGCCACGAAGGTGGAAGTGTTCGCCACATGCGGCAGGCTCGAAATCTTCTCGCCCAGCACTTCGCGGTAGCGGCGGATGTCCGCCGTGCGCACTTTCAGCAGATAGTCGAAGCTCGAGGCGATCATGTGGCATTCCTCGATTTCGGGAATGCGCAGCACCGCCAGCCGGAACGCCTCCAGCGCGGCCTCGCGCGTGTCGGAAAGCTTCACTTCGGTAAAGGCGACATGGTCCATCCCCAGCTTGCGCGGATCGAGAATGGCCCGGAATCCCCGGATATACCCTTCCACGATCAACCGCCTGAGCCGCGCCTGCGTCGGCGATTTGGAAAGGCCGATGCGCTGCGCCAGTTCGGTGATCGGCAGCCGCCCGTCCACCGCCAGAATGGCCAGAATGGCGCGGTCAAACCGGTCAAGTGACCCGTCCTTATCACTATCAGTATGCATATCGCCTGCCATAGTGCGAAAACTAAGGCCAAGTGGTCTGTACGGCAACGCAAATCGGGCAAATAGCCTGACGCGTTTCTGGTATTCTCCCACCATGCCCAGCCTCCCACCCTTCGCCCCGCGCATCGCCCCCGAAACCCCGCTCCGCCGCGCCATCACGCAGGCCACGCGCATCGCCGAGCGCGAGGCGGTCCGCCCCCTGCTCGCCGCCGCCACGCTCCCCCACGCAGACCGCGCGGGCATCGCCGCGACCGCGCGCGAGCTCATCGAAGCCCTGCGCGCCAAGGCCCGGCATAGGGGCAACTCGGGCGGCGTGCAGGCGCTCGTGCAGGAATTCGCGCTTTCCAGCCACGAAGGCGTCGCGCTCATGTGCCTCGCCGAAGCGCTCCTGCGCATCCCCGACGATGCCACGCGCGACGCGCTGATCCGCGACAAGCTCGCCACGGGCAACTGGGCCGCGCACCTCGGCGGTGACAAGCCGCTCTTCGTCAACGCAGCCACCTGGGGCCTCGTCATCACCGGCAAGCTCGTGGCAAGCGTCGATGCCACCGGCCTCGGCCACGCGCTCACCCGCATGGTCCACCGCCTTGGCGAACCGGTCATCCGGCGCGGCGTCGATGTCGCCATGCGCATGATGGGCGAACAGTTCGTGATGGGCGAAACGATCGAGGACGCGCTCACCCGCGCCCGCCGCCGCGAAGCGCAGGGCTTCGCCTTCAGCTACGATATGCTGGGCGAAGCCGCCGCCACCGCCGCCGATGCCGCGCGCTATCTGGAGGCCTACACCGCCGCGATCCACGCCATCGGAACCGCCAGCGCCGGGCGCGGCATCGTCTCCGGCCCCGGCATCTCGATCAAGCTCTCCGCACTCCACCCCCGCTATGCCCGCGCGCAGGCGCACCGCGTCATGGCCGAACTCGCTCCCCGCGTTCTCGCCCTCGCCGAGCTCGCCAAAAGCTACGACATCGGCTTCAACATCGACGCCGAAGAGACCGACCGCCTCGAACTCTCGCTCGACATTCTCGAAGGGCTTGCCCACGCCCCCACCCTCGCAGGCTGGAACGGCCTCGGCTTCGTCATTCAGGCCTACCAAAAGCGCTGCCCCATGGTGATCGACTGGATCGTCGATCTCGCCCGCCGCGCGGGCCGCCGGATCATGGTCCGCCTCGTCAAAGGCGCCTACTGGGACGCCGAAATAAAGCGCGCGCAGGAAGCTGGCCTCAGCGACTTCCCGGTCTACACCCGCAAGGTCCACACCGATCTCGCCTATCAGGCCTGCGCGCAAAAGCTCCTCGCCGCGCGCGATGCCGTGTTCCCCCAGTTCGCCACCCACAACGCGCAAACGCTCGCCAGCGTGCTCCACCTCGCCGGCCCGGATTTCACCCCCGGCGACTACGAGTTCCAGTGCCTCCACGGCATGGGCGAACCGCTCTATGAGGAAGTGGTCGGCCCCGAAAAGCTCGCCCGCCCCTGCCGTGTCTACGCCCCCGTCGGCACGCACGAAACGCTGCTTGCCTATCTCGTCCGCCGCCTCCTTGAGAACGGCGCGAACTCGTCCTTCGTCAACCGCATCGCCGATCCTGACGTGCCCGTCGAAGCCCTGATCGAAGACCCCGCCGCCGTGGTCGCCGCCGAACCCCAGCCCGGCGCGCCGCACCCCGCTATCGCCCTCCCGCAGGCCTTGTTCGCCGACCGCCAGAATGCCAAGGGCCTCGATCTTGCCGACGAACCGACCCTTGCCGCGCTCGCCGAAGCCCTGATCGCCAGCGCCGCGCAGGACCACCGCGCCGGTGATCCCGCCCGCCCCGCGCAGCCGGTGCTGAACCCCGCCGACCACCGCGACGTCGTCGGCCATGTCCACCCCGCAACCCCGGAAGACGCCGCCCGCGCCGCGAGCGCAGCCGCCGCATCAAGCTGGAGCGCAACCCCCACCGCAACCCGCGCTGCCGCGCTCGAACGCGCCGCCGATGCGATGGAAGCCGCGCGCATCCCCCTCATCGCGCTCCTCATCCGCGAGGCCGGCAAGAGCGCCGCCAATGCCCTCGCCGAAGTGCGCGAAGCGGTCGATTTCCTGCGCTACTACGCCGCCGAAGCGCGCCGCCTGCCCGCTGAGGCGCACTCGCTCGGCCCCGTGGTCTGCATCAGCCCGTGGAACTTCCCGCTGGCCATCTTCACCGGCCAGATCGCCGCCGCGCTCGCCACCGGCAATCCGGTCCTCGCCAAGCCAGCCCCCGAAACCCCGCTCGTCGCCGCCGATGCCGTGCGCATTCTGCACGCCGCCGGCATTCCCGCAGACGCGCTCCATTTCCTCCCCGGCGGCGGAGAGATCGGCGCCGCCCTCGTCGCCGCGCCCGGAACGCAAGGCGTCGTCTTCACCGGCTCCACCGCCACCGCACGCGCGATCCAGCAATCGCTCGCCGGTCGCCTGACAGCCCACGGCGCCCCCATCCCCTTCATCGCCGAAACCGGCGGGCTCAACGCGATGGTGGTCGATAGCTCCGCCCTCGCCGAACAGGTCGTGGCCGATGTCCTCGCCTCCGCGTTCGACAGCGCGGGCCAGCGCTGCTCTGCCTTGCGCCTGCTCTGCCTGCAGCAGGATATCGCAGACCGCACCCTCAACATGCTGAAAGCCGCGATGGCCGAACTCGCGGTCGGCAACCCCGCCACCCTCGCCACCGATGTCGGCCCGGTCATCTCACAGCGCGCCCGCACCGGCATCGCCGCACATGTCACCGCCATGCGCGCCGCCGGTTTCCCCGTGACGGAAATGCCCCTCGTCCCCGAAACGGCAGAGGGCACCTTCATTGCCCCCACGCTGATCGAACTGGCGAGTCCGCGCGATCTCAAGGCCGAAGTCTTCGGCCCCGTCCTCCACGTCGTCCGCTTCCGCGCCGAGGACATGGACAGCCTCATCGAGGCCATCAACGCCTCGGGCTACGGCCTCACCTTCGGCCTCCACACCCGCATCGACCAGACCGTCGAGCGCGTGACCAGCCGCATCCACGCGGGCAATCTCTACGTGAACCGCAACATGATCGGCGCGGTCGTTGGCGTGCAGCCCTTCGGCGGGCGCGGCCTTTCGGGCACCGGCCCCAAGGCAGGTGGCCCGCTCTATCTCACCCGCTTCGCCCCGGGCGCCGTGCCCAGCCTGCCCGCAGCCGAACGCCCCGCCGAGCCGGACACCGCCCTTGCCGCCTTCGCCCTGCGGGCCTCCGCGCAAGGCCTCGCCGCCGCCGCCAGCGCGGCATGGGACGCCGCCAAGGCCTCGCTTCTCGGCTTCACGGCAGAACTTCCCGGCCCGGTCGGCGAACGCAACACGTACCGCCTCGCCCCGCGCGGCCGGATCGCCTGCAGCGCCACCAGCGTCGAGGTGCTGTGGCAGCAGGTCGCCGCCGTGCTGGCAACGGGCAACATCGCCGTGATCACCGTTCCCAGCCCGATCGCAACCCGCCCCGCCGGCTTCCCTGCGGCGCTCGCCGCCCGTGTGCTGTGGGACGGAGCAGACCTCAGCCAGATCCCGGATCTCGCCGCCATGCTGATCGAAGGCCCCGCATCGCGCATCGCCGAAGCCAGCCGCCAGCTGGCGCAGCGCGAAGGCGCCATCGTCCCCTTGCACATATCTGCTCCCGGCGGCACCCCGCTCCATCTCCTGCTCGAGGAAGTCACCCTCTCGGTCAACACCACCGCCGCCGGCGGCAACGCCAGCCTGATGGCCCTCGCCTAGCGGGATTGCACCGCAAGCTCCGGAGCGCATCGTCACGCCCTGCCCGCTATCCCGCTGCTAACCTCGGCAGGAGCCCCCAGATGTCCTTGGCAATTCCCTCCCCCGCACGCTACGCCCAGCCCGTGGCAAGCCCCGAAGCCCTCGACGAAGCCCGCTGGCACCATGTCACCGCGCGCGCAAAGGCGGCGGACGGCACTTTCGTCTATGCCGTCAAGACCACCGGCGTCTATTGCCGACCCTCCTGCCCTTCGCGCCTCGCCAAGCGCGAGAACGTCCGCTTCTTCGCCGCCCCGGTTGAGGCTGAAGCCGCCGGTTTCCGCGCCTGCCGCCGCTGCCACCCCGCCGCCGCGCAGGAACCTGCCACCGCGCTGATGCAGGCCATGGCCCGCTACATTGCCGATCATGCGGAGGATGCGCTCCCCCTCGCCCACCTCGCCGATCAGGCCGGGATGAGCCCCAGCCATTTCCAGCGCGCGTTCAAGGCCGTGCTCGGCGTCTCCCCGCGCGAGTATCAGTCCGCCCGCCGCCTCGCCCGCTTCAAGCTGGCCTTGCGCGAAGGCGAAGGCGTGCTCGAAGCCAGCCTCGATGCAGGCTACGGCTCGACCAGCCGCATCTATGACATGGCCGATGGCAGCCTCGGCATGACCCCGAGCGCCTATCGCGCAGGCGGCGAGGGTGAGCACATCGTCCATGCCACCCGCGAAACCATGCTCGGCCCGCTGATGATGGCCGCCACCCGGCGCGGCGTCTGCTTCGTCCAGTTCGGCGAAAGCGCAGAAGCGCTGCTTGCCCAGCTCGCCGCCGAATTTCCCAAGGCTGCGCTCCTCCCCGCTGCGCTCGCGGCGACAGCCCCGCTGGATGACTGGATGGCTGCGCTCGCCGCCCATTTCGAACAGTCTGCCCCCCGCCCCGATCTCCCGCTCGATCTGCGCGGCACCGCCTTCCAGATCCGCGTCTGGCGCTTTCTCCTGTCGGTGAAGCCGGGCGCTGTGGTGAGCTATTCCGAAGTCGCCGCCGGCGCCGAAAGGCCGCGTGCCGTCCGCGCCGCCGCCAGCGCCTGCGCTGCGAACCGCATCGCGCTCCTCATCCCCTGCCACCGCGCCTTGCGCGCGGACGGCAGCCTCGGTGGCTACCGCTGGGGGCTGGAACGCAAGCGCGCCCTGCTCGATGCGGAGCGGCGCGAGCGGGCCAGAACCTAACCGCCCAGAACCTAACCACCCAGCCGCGTCACGATGTACCGCGCCGCCTCGCGCACATCGATCCAGGTCTGCGCGAAATCCTCGGCGCTCCCGCCGAAGGGATCGATCACCGCCGTCCCCTCGCGCCCCGGCACCATGTCCATCAGCAGGCTCAGCCGCGCCGTCGAGCGGCCGAGCAGCCCGCCCGGCTCGATCCGCCGCAAATCGCGCAGGTTCTGCTGATCCAACGCAAAGATATAGCCGAAGCGCTGGAAATCCTCGCGCCGCACCTGCCGCGCGCGGTAGCCTGTAATGTCGATCCCGTGGCGCGCCGCTTCGGTGATCGCGCCATGATCGGGCGGCTCCCCCGCGTGCCATCCGCCGGTCCCGGCAGAATCGATGGTGATCGCCAGCCCCGCCGCAACCGCCTCGGCGCGCAGCGCGGCCTCGGCCAGCGGAGAGCGGCAGATATTACCCAGGCATACGAACAGAACCGACGGCTGGCTCACAAGCTGCCCCATAGCTCAGATGGTGATGAGCCGCCGCTGGGCTTCCCGGCCCATTGCGACGAGAAACGGATCCTCTTCCTGCCTAAGGGAAAACACGTATTTGCTGTCAATGTCCAGCCATCGCTGCGCAATCATGGTTTGCCCAATGGCGCCACCCAGCGTTTCGCCCGGTCCCAGCAGCACCACGCGGTCGGGCGCGAACTCCCTCAGCGCCACCGTCATCGCCGCGGTAAAGTCGTAAGCCGCGAGGATCTGGTGCCCGAAGGTATAGTCCCACAGCGCTTGCGGGTCGGCTTCGAAGCGCCGCCACACCTTCCCGCGCCCATCGATCAGCGGCACTTGCGGCGCACCAAACCACGCCGCCGGCAGCGAAGCGCGCGCCGCATCGGCGCTCGCCTGCATCAGGGGCGTGTGAAACGGCCCATGCCCCGGCAGCCGCAGCGGCGGGCGCGGCAGCGGCGGCAATTGCGCAGTCAGCGCATCAAGCGCCGCTTCCGGCCCCGCCACCACCAGCATTCCGCCCAGCCGGATCGAAGGCAGCACGCCCACACGCGCGCAGGCCGCCTCGACCGCGCGCGCGGTTGCCGGATCGACCCGCCAGTCCTCGCCCGCCATCACGATCACCGCCTGCCCGCCGCTCTCGTGCTTCTGCGAATTCAGCCCCATCGCATCGGCAATGGCAAACCCATGCTCGCCCGATACCACACCTGCGCAGGCCAGCGCGGTATACCAGCCCATCGAATTGCCGGTGACGGCAACAACCTCGAACCGCTCGCGGTCGAGGCTCAGGAAATCCAGATAGGCACAGGCATGGATCAGCGGCGCCGCCACATCCCCGCGCGGATGCAGCTTCGGGTCAAACTTCTTCGCCCCATCAAGCTCGCTCAGCGTCGGCTTCCCGGCAGCGGCGCACACCCCGTCGAAATGCGCCAGCCACGGCGATCCCGCATGGTGCCGCGCGAGATAGCCCAGCTCGGGCGCATTGTAGGTGCCGCGCCCGGGGCAGACGACAACGACGGTTTCCTTCATGGCACTCTTCTCCCTGCCCTCTCCCCGTGCGGGGAGAGGATACGCAGGCTTGGCAGCTTGCTGCCTAGCCGGAGTTGGAGAGGGGCAACTGCGCCCGCGAGGTGACAGCCCCCAGACCAAGCTGCGCTAACCACGCACCATCTCCAGCGCCTTCGCCACAATCCCGTCCCGGCTCGGCAGCGTATGTGTCGCCGCGCGCGCCAGCGGGATGAAGCTGTCCGTCGCCGCCAGCACGCCCAGCGCCTTGTCCGGCGCCCTCAAGGCCATCAGCGCCAGCAAGGCCTCGCTCTGCGAACCCGTCTCGCGGCACTCGTCGACCACCAGCACTCGCCCGCATGGCGCGGCAGCCTCCAGCAGCGCGTCCTCGGCCAGTGGTGCAATCCAGCGCAGATCGATCACCCGCACCGCCACGCCCTGCTCGGCCAGCAGCTTCTGCGCCTGCAGCGATAGATAAACCCCGTTGCCATAAGTCACGATGGCAAGGTCCGTCCCCTCACCATGCACCCCGATCTCGCCCACCCGGATTTCGCTCACCCCCGGCGCTTCATAAACCGAAGTCCACAGCCCATCGCCCTCGGCATGCAGATCGCGCGTCATGTAGAGCGCAATCGGCTCGACGAAGATCACCACGCGCTGCTCTTCATGCGCCAGCCGCACGCATTCGCGCAGCATCAGCACGGCCTCGCGGCCGCTCGAAGGCACCGCGATCACCAGCCCCGGAATATCGCGGAACACGGCCAAGCTGTTATCGTTGTGGAAGTGCCCGCCAAAGCCCTTCTGGTAAGGCAGCCCGGCAATCCGCACGACCATCGGGTTGGTATATTGCCCATTGGAAAAGAACGACAAAGTCGCCGCCTCGCCCCGGATCTGGTCCTCGGCATTATGGACGTACGCCAGGAACTGGATCTCCGGCATCGGCAGCAGCCCGTTGTGCGCCGCGCCGATGGCCAGCCCCAGAATGGCCTGCTCATCCAGCAGCGTATTGATCACCCGTGCCGAGCCAAACCGCGCGTGCAGCCGCGCCGTCGCATTATAGACGCCGCCCTTGGGCCCCACATCCTCGCCGCAGACAATCGCGTTCGGGTATTGCAGCAGAATATCCGCCATGCCCCACGAGATGAGCCGCGCCATATGCTGCGGCTTCTCCATCGCCGCCGCTTCATCCGCAAACACCGCTTCCCGCGCCTCGGCACGCGCCAAGGGTCGCTCAACCCCTTCGCGCCTGGGCGGCACGATGCTGGCCATCACCGCCGCTGCATCGGGCAGCTTGGGCCGCTTTATCGCCAGCTCCACCTGCCGCAGCAACTGCGCCTCGATCGCGTCATAGGCGCTGCGCACATCGGCGGCGCTCATCATGCCTTCCTCGATCAGCAGGGCCGCGCTGGCCAGCAGCGGATCGCGCGCATTGTCCGCCGTGATATCCGCCTTCGACATATAGACCTGCTGCACATCGTTCCCGGCATGGCCATAGAGCCGCACCGTCTTCATGTGCAGGAACACGGGCTTGCGATACCGCCGCGCATAATCGACCGCCTCGCTCGCCCCGCGCCACGCGTCCGCCAGATCGCAGCCATCGCAGGCGATGTAGTGCAGCCCCGCCCGGCCCGACCAGTTCGCCTCGACCCACCCCTTGGGCGTGCGCGTCGAAATGCCGATGCCGTTGTCCTCGCACAGGAAAACAATCGGCATCGGCGCCCCCTGAAACGCCGCCCAGGCCGCCGTGTTCAGCGCACCCACCGCGGTCGAATGGTTGGCCGAAGCATCGCCGAACGAGCACAGCACCACGCCGTCCTTCGCCAGCGTCGTCTCCTCAAAGCCCATCCGCCGCGCAATCCCGATGGAAAACGCCGCCCCCACCGCCTTGGGCAGGTGGCTCGCAATCGTGCTCGTCTGCGGCGGAATCGCCAGCCGCTTCGAACCCAGCACCTTGTGCCGCCCGCCCGAAATCGGATCATCCGCGCTCGCGGTGAAGGAAAGCAGCATGTCCCACATCGGGTTTTCGCCCGGTACGCGGTTCGCGCGGTGGATCTGGAACGCGGCATCGCGGTAATGCAGGAACGCCACGTCATCCACGCGCAGCGCCTCGGCCAGCGCGGCATTCCCCTCGTGCCCCGAAGAGCCGATGGTATAGAACCCCTCGCCCCGCGCCTGCAGCTTGCGGCTCAGCCGGTCGAGCTGCCGGCTCACCATCTGGCTGTGCAGCAAGGCGGCGGCGCGCTGCGGGGAAAGCCCCACCGCGGCCAGCCCCAGATTGCTCCTGCGCTGCAAGTGCCCCGCCTCCAGCGCGGCGACAAACTGCTCATGAACCTGCTGTGCGGCGTCCATCAGCGCGGACCGGTTTCATTCGTGATCATCCCGTAAGCCCTAGCCAAAGCCGCGGATGCAGTCACCCCGTTGCAGGCAGGCACAGGCCCATTCAGCCCAAAAACATCGTTAACACGGCCTTTACGCCTTCACAGTAAAACCCCTTTGCATGATCGGTGCTCTCACCCGCCTGCGCGCGCGGCTCATGCCGCCGATACCGGATGCGATCCGGGATGATTTCACCATCCTGCGCGCCCAGCGTGTCGAAACGCAAACGCCGCTGATGTACCTCATGCTGATCGCCACCACGCCCACTGCGGCCTGGGTCGGCGCGGCGCATGTCCACTGGGGCGTGCGCTTCGGCATGCCCGCGCTGCTCGCGCTGCTCTGCGTGCTGGGCCTCATCGAAAACGCGCAGAGCCGCCGGCGCCGCATGAGCCTGCGCCGCGCGCGCATCCTCGTCGTCAAGACCAACCACGTCTCCGGCTGGGTCGGCTCGATGTGCAGCGCGTGGTGCGTGGTGAACTGGCTCGCCTCGCCGCCCGAAAACCACGCCAACTTCGCGATGATCCTCACCATGGGCTCGCTCGCCACGGCCTATTGCCTCTCCTCGATCCGCGCCGCCGCGATCCTCAATCTCGCGGTCGGGGTGCTGCCGATCACCGTGCTGATGCTCTCGTCCGGCCGGGTGGGAGAAATGGCCGCCGCCACCAGCCTGATCCTCGCCACCGCAATCCTCATCCGCTTCATCCTCCAGGGCCACGCCATGCTGGTCGATCTGCTGCAACTCCAGGCGCAGACCCGCGATCTGGCCCATACCGACCCGCTCACCGGCCTCGCCAACCGCCGCGCGCTCGATGATCAGATCGCCCAGCTCCTGCGCCCCTCCACCCGCACGCGCCCGTTCAAGCTCGCACTGCTCGATCTCGATGGCTTCAAGTTGGTGAACGATCGCTACGGCCACGCCTTTGGCGACAAGCTGCTCTGCTCGGTCGCCGCCCGCCTCAGCGAAACAATCGGCGCGCGCGGCCTCGTGGTGCGCCAGGGCGGTGATGAGTTCGCCATCCTCATCCCCCCGCACTCCCCGCTGATCACCGCGCCGCTCGCCGATCAACTGCTCATCGCGCTCGTGCGCCCGCACATGATCGATGGCCACCCCATCACCGTGGGCGCCAGCGTCGGCGTCGCTCTCTGGCCGGATGACGGCGCAGACGCCGATGACCTGTTCGATTTCGCCGACAAGGCGCTCTATCAGGCCAAGGCTGAGGCGCGCGCGGCGGCCACGCCCGCCAACGACGCTGCCGCCGCCTGAATGCTCACTTCAGCGGATCACCCTCCACCGCCGCGCGCCCCAGCGCCGGATCATCGGCAAAGAACCCGTCCACCCCCGCCGCCACGAACTGACGCACATCGGCAACCATGCCCTGCGGCCACCGCGCACCGGGTTCGCCCCGCCGCAGATTGGTAGGCAAGAACTGGTTCTCCGGCCGGAAGGTGAACACGCCCACCTTCAGTCCCGCTTTGTGCGCATCCGTGATCAGCGCAGCGGGCGCGCCCGCATTGCCCTCAGCGTCCAGCGGAATTACCCGCCGCAGCGGCGGGCCGATCCACTGCGCATAGATCGCGATCTCGGCGAGGCCCTTGGGCGTCACCATCTCGTCGAAGGTCAGCGCGCCGCCTGCTGCGACCACATCGGCGGGCTGCTTCACATCGCTTGACTGGATCAGCTGCAACAGCGCCACATTGCCCATCCCCGCCAGCTCCCGGTGCAGCCGCTTCAGCGTCGCGATCTCGAAGCACTGCACGATCACCGGCGCGCGCCGCAGATAATCCGAAGCCTTGATCGCCGCGACCAGCTTGCCCGGCGTGTCAAACCCCAGCCCCGCAAAATACGTCGGATGCTTGAGCTCGGGAATCAGCCCGACGCGCCTGCCACTCCGCGCCGCCAGCGCCACGATCTCGTCAAACGTCGCCACCTCGAACTGGCCATCATGGCGCATGCTCTCCGGCCGCAGCGCCCCCAGCCGCTCCTTCGCGCGCAAGGTTTTCAGCTCCGCCAGCGTGAAATCCTCGGTAAACCAGCCGTCCTGCCGCCGCCCGTCGATCACCTTCACCGCCTTGCGCGCAGCAAATTCCGGGTGCGCTGCCACATCGGTCGTCTCGGTGATGTTGCTCTCGTGCCGCGCCACCAGCACGCCGTCCTTGGTCGGCACCAGATCGGGCTCGATGAAATCCGCCCCATCCGCAATCGCCTTCGCATAGGCGGCCAGCGTTTCCTCCGGCAGCCATGCGGAAGCCCCGCGATGCGCGAAGATCAGCGGCTTGGCGGCAAGCGGCGTTGCGGTCATCACCATTCCCAGAACCAGCAGCAGAAGGCGGATCATCATGGCGAAACTCCCGGCGGAATGCACCCGCTAAGCCGAGCCCAAGTCAGGGGCATTACAGCAGCGAGACCACCCGCACCGCCGGCAGCGGCCCCGCGCCAGGCTGATCGCGCCAGTCCCGCGCATTGAGGACGCCGCCATCGGCGCGCAATTGCGCCACGCATGCCAGATCGATCTCGCCAAAAACCCACGCGCTCTCGCCCTCGGCACCCAGCGCGATCACCCCGTCCTCGGGCATCCCGCGGTCCGGCGGCCCATAGACCCCCGCTGCCCCCCGGTTCACGTCCACCGCCGGAGACCAGTCCGCGATCCCCACTGTCGGCGCCTGCACCGCATAGCACTGGCCTTCCAACGCGCGCGCCTGCGCCCCCAGCCGCACGCGCCAGTAGCCATGCAGGCTATCCGTGCAACTCGGCACCAGAAGCACATGCGCCCCCGCATCCACCGCCGCGCGCGCCAGCAGCGGAAACTCGCTGTCATAGCAGATCAGCACTGCGATCCGGCCCAGCGCCGTCTCGAACAGCGCCAGCCCCTCCGCGCCCGCCGAAACGAACCACTGCTCGCGCTCGAAGCGCGTCATCACCAGCTTGTCCTGCGTGCCCGCCTTGCCATTCGGCGCAAACAGCCGCGCCGCATTGCGATAGCGCCCGTCCGCATCCAGCCGCGGCAGGCTCGCCGCCAGAATGTGCAAGCCAAACCGCGTCGAAAGCTCGGCGTGGAGCGCATCCACCCGCCCGATCAGCCCCGCCACGCTGGCCAGCGATCCTGCCAGATCGCCCATCGTTTCGGGCTCAAGGCTCGCCAGTTCCATCGCGCCATACTCAGGAAACACCGCCAGCGCCGCGCCGCCCTCAGCAGCATCGGCCACCCAGCGCGTCAGCTTCGCCGCATAGGCATCCCAGTCGGCCAGCTGCTCGATCGGATACTGCGCGGCAGCGATGGTGTAGCGGGGCGAAAAATGGGGACTGTCCCCTTTTTTCTTGGGGACTGTCCCCATTTTTCGCCCCGCTTCCACGCCCATGCTCACCACGTCCTCAGCCAATACTGCATGGCCTTCAGGCTCTCGCCCGCCTCGCCATGCTCCTTCCACGCCAGCTCCGTCACCAGCCCCGGCACCACGGCATAGCCGCGCTTCGTCCAGAACGCATCGTGCGGCACATAGCCCTCAGGCCGGGCCGGGTGATCGTCCGGCCGGATCACCGCCGCAAAGCACGCCGCATTGGCCCCGCACGCCCGCGCCTGCGCCTCGCGGTGATCGAAAAACGCATGACCGATCCCGAGCCCGCGATACTCGGGCAGCAGCACGCTCTCGCCAAAATAGAACAAGCGGTTCACATCCAGCCCGCGCGCCGCAAAGGGTTCGCGGAACTCCGCCTTCTGATGGATCATCGGCGCCGCCGTCGCCGCCCCCACAATGCGCGCCCCGTCAAACGCCGCAACCAGCACCGCATCCGCCGCCGCGGCATATTCGGCCAGATACTCGGCCTCGTAAGCCGCATCGCCGTCATAGAGATAGGGATACGCCGCAAAGACGCGAATGCGCAGCTGTGCCAGATCCCCCAGCGCCGCGCCGATTTCCGCGCCGGTCAGCGGGCGGACGGTAACGCTCAACCAACCACCTGCGCGGTCCAGTCGGCCAGATTGTAATACATCGTCAGCCGCGTGATCTTGCCCTCATCCACCGCAATGAACGCGCCCGCCGGCAGCACATAGGTCTGGCCGTTCGCCTCGGGCAGCCCCTCGTCGGTGGCGAGATAGGCGCCGTGCACCACGAACTCCGCCGCCGCGCGCGACCCATCATCGGTCGCCATCAGCACGATGTCCCGCAGCTCTTCCTTGTAGCAGCGCTCCATGTGGCCAAGGAACGCGGCAAACTTGTCCTTGCCGGTCACCCGCTCGCCCTGGTTCACGTCGTGCGCGACCGTCTCGCTCAGACAATCGAGCATCCCCTGCCAGTCGCCCGCGTTGAACGCGGCGTAATAGCGGGTCAGCAGGGCGATGGTATCAGCACGGCTCATGGGCGGGTCTCCTTCAGCGCCGCGTATCTAGCGAGGCCGAAGGTAATGCACCACATTACAAAAACGCAAAACGCCCGAAGCCCTCTCCCCTTCAGGGGAGAGGGTTGGGAGAGGGGAATAGGCCGGAGGGGTATTACCCGAACAGCTTCGCCGCCGTCGTCGCCACACGCTTGCCCAGATAGCGCGCGCCTTCCAGATCGGTGTCGCTCGGCTGGCGGCTGCCGTCGCCGCCGGCCACCGTGGTCGCCCCGTAAGGCGCACCGCCGACCACTTCATCGTTCCGCATCTGGCCCTGATGGCCATAGTCGAGGCCCACGATGGTCATGCCGAAGTGCAGCAGGTTGGTGATCACCGAAAACAGCGTCGTCTCCTGCCCGCCGTGCTGCGTCGCGGTCGAAACGAACGCCGCGCCAACCTTGCCGTTCAGTGCGCCGCGCGCCCACAGGCCGCCCGCCTGATCGAGGAACGCTGCCATCTGGCTGGAAATCCGGCCAAAGCGCGTGCCGGTGCCGACCACGATCGCGTCGTAGTTCTCCAGCTCCGCCACCGTCGCCACCGGCGCGGCCTGATCGAGCTTGAAATGCGCGGCCTGCGCCACCTCCAGCGGCACCGTCTCGGGCACGCGCTTCACGTCCACTTCGGCGCCCGCCGCGCGCGCACCTTCGGCGATCGCGTTCGCCATCGTTTCCACATGGCCGTAAGCCGAATGATAGAGCACCAGAACCTTTGCCATCGGATGTATCCTTTGCTTCGCGGAAAGGGGCACCGAATCGCGCCCGCCGCATTGTGTGAAGCCTGTTTACCGCACACCATTGGTCCGGTTCAGCCGGATAAACTTGTCTTGATTGTTCGAAATTATCGAATGTGCCGCCGATTTTGTGTCCATTTGCGCGGACGCGCATTTTGTCCTAAGGGCATCGCGCTCGCCCCGGCCCAGCGCAGGTATCGCTCCGGCGATTTCCTTGCTCCGCCGGGGCTTTTGATTTGCCGCAAGTGGCCTATCTTTGGCCCAGCGCCTAGGAAAGAATCGCCCATGTCCCGTCGCCGCCAGATCTACGAAGGCAAGGCCAAGATCCTCTATGAAGGTCCGGAGCCTGGCACGATCATCCAGTATTTCAAGGATGATGCCACCGCCTTCAACGCGCAGAAGCGCGGCACGATCAACGGCAAGGGCGTGATCAACAATCGCATCAGCGAGTATGTGTTCACCCGCCTGGCGCATATCGGCATCCCCACCCACTTCATCCGCCGCCTCAACATGCGCGAACAGCTCGTTCGGCAGGTGGAAATCATCCCGATCGAAGTGGTCGTGCGCAATGTCGCGGCAGGCTCGATCAGCAAGCGCCTCGGCATCCCTGAGGGTGAGCCGCTGCCCCACACCCTGATCGAATACTACTACAAGGACGATGCGCTGGGCGATCCGCTGGTCGCCGAAGAGCACATCGCCTGCTTCGGCTGGGCCAGCAACGAGGAGATGCAGGACATCTCCTCGATGGCGATCCGCGTGAACGATTTCATGGTCGGCATGTTCGCCGCGATCAACATCCGCCTCGTCGATTTCAAGCTCGAATTCGGCCGCATCTGGGATGGCGACTACAGCCGCGTGATCCTGGCGGACGAGATCAGCCCCGATGGCTGCCGCCTGTGGGACATGGTCACCGGCGAAAAGCTCGACAAGGATCGCTTCCGCCGCGATCTCGGCGGCGAAGAAGAAGCCTACCAGGAAGTCGCCCGCCGCCTCGGCCTGCTCGAAAACGACGGCGGCCCCAGCGAAGTCTTCGACCTCGGCGCCCACCGCAAACTGCGCGGCAAGAAGTAACCTCAAAGGTCCTCCCCGTTTTTGCGAAGCACAAACGGGGAGGTGGCAGCGCGAAGCGCTGACGGAGGGGTAAAGGGAAGCAACCCCCGCTCATCCTGAGCTTGTTGAAGGACGGGCAAGGGACATAGCCCCCTCCTCTTCAGAGGTGGGCGCAGGGGGCGGTGGAAATCACCGCTCCGTCACATCCCGGTCCATCGGCGCCAGCTTCGCCAGCAGCCGGTTCTGCGCTGCAAACGGCACATGCGCCTCGCGCATCGCGGCTTGCAGGTTCTCGACCAGCGCGTTGAGATCGGCGCGCGTCGTACCAAGCCCCTTGTGCGTGGCCTTCATGTCCCGGCCCGAATAGCTGCACCCTGCATTCAGGATAAAGCACACCTGCTCGAACAGCGTGCGCCGCAGCCGCACCATGTCGTGCTCCTCGAAGATCGCCTTGATCCGGGGATCCGCCTCGCTCAGCTCCAGCGTGCGGTCGGTGATCCGGCGGATGCCCGCCTGCCCGCCAAAGGCACGCGCCATACCCTCGCCGGTAAACGGCTTCGCCCCGGCATTGGCGTCGCTCTGCACATAGGGATCGATCGGAATCTCCCCCGTCACGGGATCGCGCTCCTTGCGCACGACGCCGAATTCCTTGTCCCAGTCGACCGGCGCTTCCGTACCGGTCGGAGCCGGCCCGGCTGACGGTTCAACCACTGGCGGCTCGACCACCGGCGGTTCGACCACTGGCGCAGCGGCCATCAGCAGCGGCAGCAGAAACATCATCCTCGGCCCTCTCAATATGCCAGCTGCAGCGAAAGCAGCCCGCCGCGCTGGTTCTTGAATGTCGCCACCGAACCCACGTCGACATAGGCCGCCGTTACCGTCACGTGCCGGGTCACTGCCCAGGCCGCGAACAGGTCCTTGGCATCATCCTCGTGCGCAATCTGCAAGTTGTCCGGCCGTGTGCGCCATTCGCCGCCCACCACCAGCCGCGAGGTCAGCATCCACCCCAGCGAACCCTCGAACTGCACGCTGCGCCCGCCGTTCCTGTCCCCGCCAAAGCCGAGCAGGCCAAACTGGTTGGCCTTGGTCAGCCGCACCGTGGCATTGGCCAGCACGCTCGCGCCCAGAAACAGTTTGGTCGCGCTCACGGTGAAATCGGTGCCGGCCGAAGCCCTCGCCCCCACCGCGCGCACCACCGCGCCATCGAGATTGCGCTTGTGCTCGGCCCCCACGCTGATCTGCGGCAGCCAGCCGGGGCCATAGACGAGATCGCCCGCCAGCCGGACCTTGGCCGAAAAGATATCCTGATTGAACTGGAACCCGCGCCCCAGCCCCAGCGCCGCGCCCACATGGCGCGTGTTGAAGTTCTGCCGCGCATAAGCGAGCTCAACCCGGTCGCGGATGCCGATGGCGATGCCGTGGGTGTCGAGCCGGAAGTCGGGCAGCTCCACCCCGGTCACATGCGCCGAAATGCCCACCGCGCGGTTCGTGCCCATGCCCGAAATCGTCGCCCAGGTGGCAAGCCCGCCGCCGCCGCTGCCTTCGATCGTCGTCACGCCGTTCGTGAGGATCAGCTTGCCGCTATCGAAGGTGATCGCTTCGCGCGCCGCCGCCGAAGCGCCGGAAAGCATCACCCCCAGCCAGCAGGCGAGTGCAGGAAGTACGAGGTTTTTCGGCATACTCCGAAGTTAGCCCAACCCCCTTGATGAATGGTAAAGGCAGTTCACCGCAAGATTGACCATATCTTAGGAAAAGCGTGCGAATCCGCACATATGGACTTGCGCTTCGTGTCTCGGCTGCCGCTCGGGCTTGCCTGCCTGCTCGGCGTTTCGGCAACGGGGCCGCAGCAAAGCATGGTGCAGGTGTTCGACCAGCGCGGCCTGCCCGTCGAAGGCGCGGTGATCGAAGTTCCACCGCCCTCCGGCAGCACGCGCGCCGTCGCATTCCCGTGGCGCTATGCCATGGCCCAGCGCAACCAGACCTTCGTTCCCGGCACCCTGATCGTGCCGCAGGGCGCCTCGGTCGCCTTCCCCAATCTCGATATCGTGCGCCACAGCATCTACAGCTTCTCGAAGCCTGCGCGCTTCCAGATCGATCTCTACGGCCGCGATCAGACGCGCTCGCAGCGCTTTCCGATCACCGGCACCGTCGCGCTCGGCTGCAATATCCACGACAAGATGCGCGGCTACATCCGCGTCGTCGCCACGCCTTATGCCGCCGCCACCGATCTCAACGGGCGCGGCCAGATCGATGGGCTCGCGCCCGGCACCTACCGCATCACCGTGTGGCACCCGCGCCTGCGCAGCAGCGCCAACGAAGCCGTCCAGACCCTCACCATCGCGCCCGGCACCCCGGCGCGCGTCACGATAGAGCTGCGCTGATCCGATGCCGCACGCCCTCCTCGCCCGCCTCGCCGCCCTCCGCCCGCGCACCTTGCGCGCGCGCATCGCCGCGCTGTTCATGGCGCTGCTGGCCGGAGTCATGGCCGTCACCGTCGCGGTCGCCGGCAGCGGCGTCAGCCTGTTCGCCCACCGCGTGGCCGAACGCGACATGGCCGCCAACGCGCGCGTGTTCGAACAGCTCATCGCCAGCCGCGCCGGGCAACTGCGCGATGCGGCGGTGGTCGTCGCCCGCGATTTCGGCTTCCGCGAGGCCTTTGCCCTCAATGACCGCGCCACGCTCGGCTCCGCGCTCGCCAGCCTCGGCGAACGCAGCGGGGCCGAGGTCGCGGCGGTCGTCATGCTCGATGGCACCGTGGTCACCAGCCCCGGCGCGCCTGCTCTCGATGGCAAGACGCTCCTCCCCGCGCTCGATGCCGGGCAAAGCAGCGGCGTGATCGATCTCAAGGGCCGGCTCGGGCTCGCCGTCGTCGCCCCGATCGAGATCCCCGATCTCTCCGGCTGGCTCATCCTCGCCCAGCCGCTCGGCACGCGCGATCTCGAAGCATTGGGCCGCCTCTCCGCCGTCCCGGTCAAGGCCTCGGTCGCACCCGCCGCCACGCTCGCCCCGGCGCAGCGCGCGCTTGGCCTCGGCCGCATCGGCGAACTGCCTTCGCCCCAGGGGCTTCAGCTCGTGCGGCTATCCGCGCTACCCAGCCTCCAGCGCGGCATCGAACCGCGCCTCATCCTCAGCCACTCGCTCGCGCAGGCGATGCAGGCCTACCGCGCGCTCAACACCGTGCTGCTCGGCATCGCCCTCGTGGGGACGCTCGCGGGCCTGTGGCTCGCCCTGCGCATCGCGCGCAGCATCGGCCGCCCGCTCAGCCAGCTCGCCGAAGCCGCACGGCGCTATGCCGGCGGCACTGTCGCCAAGGTCGCGGTGACGGGCGACGCCGAAGTCGCCGATCTCGCGCTCAGCTTCAATGCCATGGTCGATGCGATCGAGGAGCGCGAACGCCAGATCGTCCACAGCGCGCTGCATGATGGCCTGACCACGCTCCCCAACCGCCGCTTTTTCATCGAAAAGCTCGATCGCGCCGTCGCCCGGCAGACGCCTGCCAACCGGACCATGGTCGTCTTCGTCGATCTCGACAATTTCAAGATCATCAACGATACGCTCGGCCACCCCGTCGGCGATGCCCTGCTTTGCCAGGCCGGCCAGCGCCTGCAGGAGCGCTTCCCCGATCACATGGTCGCCCGCTTCGGCGGCGACGAATTCGGCCTCCTCGTCACTGGCCTCAGCGAAAGCGCCGATCCCGCCTCGCTCGCCCGCACGATCCACGCCGCGCTCAACGATGAAGTCGATATCGGCGGCCGCGCGGTGCAGCTCACCGCCAGCTTCGGCGTCGCCGTCGGTCCCTCGGACGGCGCCACCAGCGACGAATTGCTCAAGAACGCCGATCTCGCGCTCTACCGCGCCAAGAGCGAGGGCAAAGGCACCTACCACTTCTTCGAGGCCGCGCTCGATGAAGAAGCGCGCCGCCGCCGCCAGCTCGAACTCGATCTGCGCCGCGCCGTGCGCGAAGGCGGCTTCGAACTGCATTTCCAGCCGCTCTACTCAATGACGCAGCAGCGCCTCAAAGGCTTCGAGGCGCTGATCCGCTGGAACCATCCGGAGCGCGGCCTGGTCAGCCCCGCCGATTTCATCCCGCTGGCGGAGGAAACCGGCCTCATCGTCCAGATCGGCGAATGGGTGATCCGCGATGCCTGCGCCCGCGCCGCCGCCTGGCCCGGCGAACTCTCCGTCGCGGTCAACATCTCGCCGCGCCAGTTCATCAGCCCCGTGCTCGCGCAGACCATCGTCCAGTCGCTCGCCGCCTCGGGCCTCCCCGCGCACCGGCTCGAACTCGAAATCACCGAAAGCATCTTCATCGGCAACGTGGAGCGCACCCTCGCCATGCTCCACAGCCTGCGCGCACTCGGCGTGCGCATCGCGCTCGATGATTTCGGCACGGGCTATTCCTCGCTCAGCTACTTGCGCAGCTTCCCGTTCGACAAGCTCAAGATCGACCAGAGCTTCGTGCGCGATCTCGGCCGCGATGCCAGCGCCGGCGCGATCATCCGCGCCATCACCACCCTCGCCGCCGCGCTCGGCATCGAGACGCTGGCCGAAGGCGTCGAGTTCGAATCCACCATGGAAGCCCTGCGCCACGAAGGCTGCGACCTCATCCAGGGCTACCTCGTCAGCCGCCCCGTACCAGACGCCGCCGTCCCCGCCCTGATCGACCGCCTCGCCGGCGAACCGGCCCAGCGCGCGGCAGCAGGCTGACCGCAAGCTCCTCCCCATTTTTGCGCAGGGACAAATGGGGCGGTGGCAGCCCGCAGGCGGGTCCGAGGGGTAATCCCTCCCCGAGCTTGTCTCATGGAGGTGGCAGCGCGAAGCGCTGACGGAGGGGTATCTACCTCAGAAGAAAGAGCCTCCGGCGGGCAAGGGCCACAGCCCTTGCATCCCCAAACCAGTCCCGGGCTCTACCCCACCCTTCGTCATTCCCGCGAAGGCGGGAATCCAGAGCGGCAGCCACGACGCTGCCTCTCGGATTTGGGGATTTGGTAAAGTGTCACCGTAATCACGTAATCATTGAGATTTGCCGCCATGCTACGCGCCAGTTCGCTCGGCGGCGCATACCAAATTGCTCAGCGTTATGATCAGATATGAGGCAGTCGAGTTAAATTTCTCTCGGTTGCCCGACTTATCCCAGTCTTCACGAAGATAAGCACGGGCTTGCGCATCTTGGTCACCGTAATCCTGACCATCTCCAAGTCGGTATCTCATTTTTCCAATAATTTCAGGAATATCCCCATCCTCGAAAGATGTTATCCTGACATTATGTGCGAACCTGTTTCTTATTCTAGCTATCTGAATTAAGTCATTGTACCAACTTTTTTCTATAATCCCTAAGGCAAAGGCAACATCCATTCTCGCTGCTGCGGTAGATAAGGCTCCCGTACCTTCGAACATTTTTTTTCTTAGTTCACCGTTTAGGGATGGCATCTTTGTTACGATTAAATCACCAAGGCATCCTTCGATGAATGCGGCGCTGATGATCGCACACACTCGATCGTTAAGCTGTCGCGCGCCTGTTTGCTGAAGGGTCGTGATGAGGTCTTGGACGTGATCGGATGCCATGGCATAAGCCCACTATGAGACAGAACGAAAGATAAACTGATCAACGCTTTAGAATTTCCGGGGACAGTAGCATTTCCGGGGACAGCATACCTATTTCCCGCCTTCGTGGGAAAGACGAGGGTTTGGTGATTTGCAATTACGGTGACCACAATTACGCAATTACGGTGACAGTTTACCAAATCTCCAAATACCTCCTTCACTCCACCACCGGGATTACGGTGACGGATTACGGGATTACGGTGACACTTTACTAAATCCCCAATCCCCCCACCGCGGCAGTGTTTGGCCGCTCTGGATTCCCGCCTTCGCGGGAATGACGAAGGTGGGGGCCAGGCTCCGAACGAAGTTCGGGAAGCAAGGGCTGTGGCCCTTGCCCGCCGGAGGCTTGCGGTGCGGCTTCCTTGCCCCTACTCCACCACCGGCAGCGCAATATAACTCCCGCTCTCCCCCCCCACGCTCACCTTCTGCACCGCCTTCACATAATCCCCCGGCTTCGCATCCAAAATCGAAGGCACAAACGTCTGCGGGTTGCGGTCATAAAGCGGGAACCAGCTCGATTGCACTTGCACCATGATCCGGTGCCCCGGCAGGAACACGTGGTTCGCCTGCGGCAGTTCAAACACATAGCCCAGCGCCGCCCCGGCCTTCAGCGGCCGCGCCTCGCTCAAGGTCTCGCGGAAGCGGCCGCGGAAGATGTCCATGCCCACCGCCAGCTCGTATCCGCCCATCGCCCGATCGCCCGGCACCGCATCGGGATAGACGTCGATCAGCTTCACCACCCAGTCGCTGTCGGTCCCGCTGGTCGATGCCGTCAGGTGCACCACCGGCGCACCCGCGATCGTCACCGGCTTGTCGAGCACCGGGCCGACGAAGGCCAGCACATCGGGCCGCCCCGAAACCGCGCGCTGGTCGCCCACCAGCCAGGTCGGCCAGGGATTGCCGTCATAGCCTTCCTGCTGGTTGGGCCGGGGGTAATACGTCACGGGCTTGGCCGGGTCGGAGACATAGTCCACCGTCCCCGCCGCAGCCGAAGGCTCGAAGCCCAGCCCCTCGCCCGGCAGCAGATAAAGCTTCTTCTCCCCCTTCGCTGCAGGCCAGCCCGGCAACCGCTGCCACTGGTTGGTGCCGCTCTGGAACGCCGTCACCGTCGGCACGTCCATCGGCTTGTCATAGAGATAGTGCGCCAGGAACGGCGCCAGCACGTTCATCCGCCACCACTTGCCGGTGTCCGCATCCCAATGCAGCGCGCCCAGCGTATCGGCCTTCTCGATCGCCTGCCCGTGATACCACGGCCCGATCGACATATGCAGCAGGCCGTCTTTATCCGCGCCCTTCAGCGCCTTCCAAACCGCCGGCGCGCCGTAGATATCCTCCTGATCCCACAGCGAATGAACCAGCAGAGTCGGCACCTTGAGCGGCGCCTTGGCCAGCACCTTGTCCATCGCCTGTTCCTGCCAGAACCCGTCCCACGCCTGATGCGCCTTCAGCTTCTGCCAAAACCCGATCTGATCGAGCCCCTGCGCGGTCGCCAGCGCGCCCGCCGAGCCATACTTCATGAAGTGCGCATAGGCGTCAGCCTCGGCCACTTCATACTTGTTGGCGTTGTCGCGCGTCGCCACCTGCTCCCAGATATAGCTGATGCCGATCTGGCGGAACGCGCCGTTGTGGAACCAGTCATCGCCGCGCCAGCCATCGACCATCGGGTTCATCGGCACCGCCACTTTCAGCGCCGGATGCGGGTTCACCAGCGCGGCGAGCGCGGTGAAGCCGTCATAGCTGATCCCGATGATGCCCACCCGCCCGTTGCTTTCGGGCACGTTCTTCACCAGCCAGTCGATGGTGTCATAAGTGTCGGTCGCGTGGTCGGTCTTCGTCGGGTTGAGTGACGTCCCCACGAAGGGCCGGTTCATCACATACGTGCCCTCGGAGCCATACTTGCCGCGCACGTCCTGCACCACGCGGATATAGCCGCCCGCGCTCACCACATCGGGCGCATGGTCATAGCCATCCAGCGCCACGGCCATGATCGGCGAGCCATGCTGGCTGGTCATTTCCTCGGCATTGTAGGGCGTGCGCGTGAGGAGCATGGCTGCATTCTTCGCGCCCTTGGGCACCATGATCACCGTGTGCAGCTTCACCCCGTCGCGCATCGGGATCTCGACCGCGCGCCGCTCGTAATCGCGCGCCGCAACCGGCTGCGTGATCGCCTGTGGCCGCTCGTCATAGACGGGCGCCTTGGCCGGCGCTGCCCAGGCGGTCCCCGCACTCGCCAGCAGCAGCCCCAGAGCCAGACCTGTGCGCAGTTTCATGTTCCATTCCCCTCATCACGATGGCGCGAGCTTAACAGCAGGCCCTCCGCTGCCAAGCGTCATTGCGCATTCACCCGCAAGCCGCCAGAACCGCCGGTGATGTTCCACCGCGCTTTCGTCCGCCTGTTCGCCCTGCTCGTCCTCGCCGCCGTGCCGCTTGCACCGGCCGCGGCAAAACCTGCGCCCGTCTGGGCCTTCGAACACAGCGACCTCGCGCCCGATCCCGCCTTTCGCTTCGGCCGCCTGCCCAATGGCATGCGCTACGTTATCCGCCACAATGCGAGCCCCAAGGCCACTGCCGAAGTCCGCCTCCAGATCGATGCCGGCTCGCTCGACGAGCAGGATGGCGAGCGCGGCTTTGCCCATTTCGTCGAGCATATGGCCTTCAACGGCAGCGCCCATGTGCCCGAGGGCGAGATGATCAAGCTGCTCGAGCGCGAGGGGCTCGCCTTCGGGGCCGATACCAACGCGCAGACCAGCTTCGAACACACGCTCTACATGCTGAGCCTGCCGCGAAACGAACCCCGGCTCCTCGATACCGCGCTCATGCTGCTGCGCGAGACGGCGAGCGAGCTTGCCTTCGATCCCGCCGCCGTGGAGCGCGAACGCGGCGTTGTCCTGTCCGAACTGCGCGACGGGCAAGGCTATGCGCTGGACAACAACAAGGACCAGATGGCCTTCCTCTATCCCGCCGCGCACTTCCGGGATCGGCTCCCCATCGGCACGGCGGATTCGCTGAAAGCCGCCACGTCGGACGCGCTCAAGGCATTCTGGGCGCGCGAATATGTGCCTGCGAAAACCACGTTGATCGTCGTCGGCGATTTCGATGCCGATGCGGTCGAGGCGGCGATCGCCAAGCGGTTTGCCGATTGGCCCGCCCGCGCCCCCGCAAAGCGCCCCGCTCAGGGCCGCGTCCATCCCGATCAGCAGGGCGCCGCGCGCATCCACCTCGATCCGGCGCTATCGGAACGCGTCACCGTCTCGCGCCATGGCCGCTGGCGCCGCGAGCCCGATACCGAAGAGCAGCGCCGCGTCGATCTCCTGCGCCAGATCGGCTACGGCGTGATCAACCGCCGCATGCAGCGCCTCAGCCGCATCGCGCAGCCGCCGTTTCGCGGCGCGGGGCTTGGCACCAGCGAAGTCTTCCACATCGGCCGCACCACCAATCTCGTCGTCGATACGCCGGACAAGGGCTGGCGCGATGGTCTCTTCGCCGCCGCGCAGGTCTACCGCGAGGCGCTGGCCAGGGGCTTCACCGCAGCCGAAGTGGCCGAACAGGTCGCCAATGCGCGCACGAGCTTGGAAAACGCCGCCGCCGCCGCCGAAACGCGCAGCAACGATGCGCTCGTCGGCGCGGTGATCCAGCTCCTGCGCGATGAAAAGGTGCCCACGACCCCCGCCTCCGCGCTCGAACGCTTCAACCGCCACGCCGCCTCGTTCACCCCCGCCGCCGTGCTCGCCGCGCTGCGCGCCGAGGTACTGCCGCTCGATAACCCGCTGATCCGCTTCCAGGGCCGCACCGCGCCCGCCACTGGCGCTGCAACCGGCGAGAAGGCCCTGCGCGCCACCTGGAACGAAGCGCTGCGCGCGCCCCTGCGCCTCAAGGTCAGCGCGCCCTCGGGCATTTTCGGCTATACCGATTTCGGCACGCCCGGCACGATTGCCAGCGACGTCACCCGCGCCGATCTCGGCCTGCGCCAGATCCGCTTCGCCAACGGCGTGCGCCTCAATCTGCGGCGCACCGATCTCGAACAGGACCGCGTGCTTGTCCGCCTATACGTCGATGGCGGCGAACTGCTCGATACCCGGGCCAATCCCCTCGCCACCGAAATGACCGCAATGCTCCCCACCGGCGGCCTCGGCAAGCACAGCCTCGATGATCTGCAGACCCTGCTCGCTGGCCACTCCGTCGGCAACGGCATCGCAGCATCGGGCGATGCTTTCGCGATGGGTGCGGGCACCACCCGCCGCGATCTCGAACTCCAGCTCCAGCTGCTCGCCGCGCAGATCACCGATCCCGGCTGGCGCGCTTCGGCAGACATCCTCTACCACCAGACGATGACCAACTTCTTCGCGCGGCGCGATGCCACCCCCGCCTCCGCGATTGCCAACACGCTCCCCGGCCTCCTTTCCAGCGGCGATCCGCGCTTCACCATCCAGCCGCCCGAAGCCTATCAGGCGCTCACCATGGCGCGGCTCAAGGCCGATATCGGCGATCGCCTCGCAAACGGCGCGATCGAGCTTACCCTCGTCGGCGATCTCGATCCCGATGCCACCATTGCCATGGCCGCCCGCACCTTCGGCGCCCTCCCCGCGCGCGAACCCGATTTCCGCCCCTACGAGGAAGCCCGCCAGCGCAGCTTCACCCCCCAGCGCGGCCTCACCGTGATCCGCCACAAGGGCGAGGCCAACCAGGCGATCGTCCGCTATGTCTGGCCCACCACCGACGACAGCGATCCCGTAACCGCCATCGGCCTCGAACTCCTGCAGGAAGTCGCTGGCATCGAAGTGCTCGATGTGGTGCGCGAGGCGCTCGGCAAGGCCTATTCGCCCGCCACCTCCTCCTCGCTCAGCCGGGTCTGGCGCGGCTGGGGCACGTTCAGCGTCAACGCCTCGGTCGATGTGGCCGATGTCGCCGCCACCCGCACCGCGATCGAGCGCACCATCGCCGGCCTCGCCGCCGCACCCATCGATGCCGACGTCCTCGCCCGCGCCCGCGCCCCGATGCGGGAAAGGCTCGACAACCTGCTCAAGACCAACGCCGGCTGGCTCGCCCTCACCGAACGCGCACAAAGCCAGCCCGAACGCCTCGAACGCTACTTCAAGGCCCGCCAGCGCCTCGATGCACTCACCGCCGCCGATCTCCAGTCCCTCGCGAAGCGCTACCTCGCCCCCGATCAGGCCGTCGTCGCGCTCGTCCTCCCCGAAGGTGCCCCCACCCCTGCTCTCTAAGCCACCGTATCCTGATAGCGCCGCACCGCCACGAACCCCAGCAGCGCCAGCATCCCCGCCAGCACGCCCATCTCCGGCAAGGCATCGATGATCCCCCAGCCCTTCAGCATGATCCCGCGCACCAGCCGGATGAAATGCGTCGTCGGCAGCACTTCGGCCAGCGTCTGCGCCCAGCCCGGCATCCCGCGATAGGGAAAGGCAAAGCCCGAAAGCAGCACCGAGGGCAGGATATAGAAAAAGCTCATCTGCATCGCCTGCAGCTGGCTCTGCGCCAAGGTCGAAAGCGTGAAGCCCAGCCCAAGGCTCGTCACCATGAACAGCAGCGTCGCCCCCAGCAGCAGCGGTAGCGGCCCCGCAAACGGCACCTGAAACAGGAACCGCGCCGCCAGCAGGATCACGCTCAGTTGCACCACGCCGATGCCCAGATAGGGCACGATCTTGCCCACCATCACCTCGAACGGGCGCAGCGGCGTCGCCAGCAGGTTCTCCATCGTCCCCTGCTCCACCTCGCGCGTCACCGATAGCGCGGTCAGCATCACCATCGTCATCGAAAGCACGATGGCGAGCAGGCCGGGCACCACGTTGTGGCTGGTGATCCCTTCGGGGTTATAGCTCCGGTGCAGCACCAGATCGACCGGCGATGGCCCCGCCGCGCGGCTCCCCAGCGGCCCGATCAGATCGTGCCCCAGCGCGGTCGCCACCGCCTCGCTGATCGCGCCCAGCGCCGGACCGGTGGCGGCGGGATCGGTCGCGTCCGCCGTCACCAGCAATTGCGGCCGCCGCCCGCGCACCAGATCGCGCCCGAAATCAGCGGGGATCGTCACCACGAACTGCACTTTGCCGTTCTGCAGCAGTTCCTCGCCCGCACCGGGGCTTTCCACCAACTCGGTCACCTTGAAGTAGGTCGTGTTCCGCAGCGCCGCATCGATGGAGCGGGCAAACACCGAATTGTCCCCCCGCTCGATCGCCATCGGCAGCCCGCGCGGATCGTTGTTGATCGCATAGCCGAAGATCATCAGCTGCATCAGCGGCATGACCAGCATCATGCCCACCGTGCCCCGGTCGCGCAGCATCTGCCGCACTTCCTTGAACACCATCGCGCCGATGCGCTGCAACGGGGTCGCGCTCATGCCGGGACCATTGTTTCGCGCAGCGGCGCAGAGGCGCGGAAAGAAGAAGGATTTGGTTCGCGCAGAGACCGCAGAGATCGCAGAGATGTTCCGAGCGCCGCAGGCCCTTTGCATCCACGCACAGGCTTGAAGGTATCACGCGGCTTCGCCGCAAAGCGCGACACCTTTGCGCTCTCTGCGGTCTCTGCGCGAACCCCTCTTCTCCGCGCCCCAGCGCCTCTGCGCGAGAAAATCCTCATGCGTGCACCACCACCGAGTTATCCTCGGCCCCGCGCATCAGATGGATGAACACGTCCTCCAGGCTCGGGCTCGCCTCGCGGAACGCAATCGTATCGGCCCAAGGTGCCACCGCCGCATGCAGCGCCGCCATGTCAGGCCCGCAGACATGCAGCGCCGTACCGAAAGGCGCCGCCATCGCCACGCCTGCCCGCGCCTCGATCTCCTTAGCCAGCCGGTCAGCCCCCGGCCCTTCCCCCTGCAAAGCCTTGAGGCCCGAATCCGCCACGACTTGGGCAATGCTCCCCCGCGCCAGCATCCGCCCATAGGCGATATAGGCGATCTCGTGGCAGCGCTCGGCCTCGTCCATATAGTGGGTGGAGACGAGCACGGTCATCCCGCCCGCCGCCAGCCCATGAATCTGCTCCCAGAACTCGCGCCGCGCCTGCGGATCGACGCCTGCGGTCGGCTCGTCCAGCAGCAGGATTTCCGGCCCGTGCAGGACGCAGGCCGCGAGCGCGAGGCGCTGTTTCCAACCGCCCGAAAGCTTGCCCGCCAGCTGATCGCCGCGGCTCGTCAGCCCCAGCTGCTCCAGCGCCTCCGCCACGCGTTCGCGCCGCCGGTCCAGCCCATGCACCCGCGCAAAGAACTCCAGATTCTCCGCAATCGTCAGGTCCGAAAACAGCCCGAACTTCTGCGTCATGTATCCCACGCGCGCCTTGATCGCGCTGCGCCGCGTGCGCAGGTCCTCGCCCAGCACGGTGCCTTCGCCCGCATCGGGGATCAGCAGCCCGCAGATCATCCGCAAGGTCGTCGTCTTGCCCGAACCGTTCGGCCCCAGAAACCCGCAGATCCGCCCCCGCGCCACTGCAAGATCGACCGCATCGACAACGGTCCGCCCGCCAAACTTCTTGGTCAGCCCCCGCACATCGATGACCAATTCCTCCCCGGAACGGGGAGGGGGACCATCCGCAGGATGGTGGAGGGGCAGGTTCATTTTGCGCTCACCGCCACCGGCAGCCCTAGCGGCAGCGGCTGGTCTGTCGGCAGCATGGCCTCCACCATGAACACCAGCTTCGAGCGCGCATGCTCGCTGTAGATCACCGGCGGCGTATATTCCGCGCGCGGCGCGATGAAGCGCACCGTCGCGGTCCGCTCCGCCCCGCAGCCATCGCAAGTAAAGCGCACTGCCTGCCCCATGCGCAGCCCCGCCACCTTGTCCTGCGGCACGAAGAAGCGGATCTTGCGCTTGTCATCCGGAATGATCGAGACGACCGGCTGGTTCGCCGGCACCCATTCCCCCGGATTGAAATAGGTCTGCTCCACCTGCCCCGCCGCCGGGGAGGTCGGCGCGATTTCCTGTCGCCGCCGCGCCTCGGCCGCCAGCGCCGCCTTGGCACCCTCGACCTGCGCAGCCGCCGCAGCCTGCTGCGTACCGCGCCCCACACTGAGCGCGCCGCTGCGCTGCTGCGCCTGCGCCTGCGCCACCTGCGCTGCCGCGCTGTCCCTCGCCGCGCGCGCCGCATCCAATTGCGTGCGGCTGGCAAAGCCCTTGGCCGCGAGATCGGCAAAGCGCCGGAAGTCCGCCTCCGCCCGCACCAGCTGCGCCCTTGCCGCCGCTTCCGCTGCGCGCGCCACGTCGATCTCGGGCGTCCGCTCGCGCGCCGCGCCCAGATCGCTGAGCGAAGCCTGCGCCGATTGCACTTGCGCCGCCGCCTGCGCCGCGCTCGCATCCGCGCTACGCGGATCGAGCGCAAACAGCGCTGCGCCTGCACGCACCCGCCCGCCGCGCTCCACTGGCCGGCTCGCCAGCGTGCCTGAAACCGGCGCGGCCACATAAAGCGCCTCACCCTCGACATAGCCCAGCCACGGATCGGGCGCGCTGCTGCGCGTGAAGAACCACACGGCCCCACCCCCCAGCGCGGCCAGCAACAGCAGGATCGGCAGGCGCGCGCGCAGGCTCATGCGAAATCTCCCCGGGCCGTCAGCCCCTTCAGCAGCACCTCCGCATGGCTCACCGCCATCGCCTCGATATAGAGCGGCTCCGCGCCCACCGGCTCGAACACGATGCGCCACAGCGCGGAAAAGATCATGCCGCCCGCCACGCTGCGCGCCGCCAGCGCCGGATTGGCGCAAGTGAACTCGCCGCGCGCCACGCCGTGGCGGATGATCGCCTCGATCGCGCCGAGCACGCGGGTGATCGCATGATCGTGGTAGAACTTCACCAGATCGGGAAAGGCCTGCCCCTCCCCGATGATCAGGCGCGGCAGGAAGGCAATGTTGCCGCTCCCCAGCCGCACCATCACCACGTGAATGAACCGCCGCAGCGCATCGGGCGCGCTCACGCCCCCAAGGTCCGGCATGGCCTCGGGCAACACATGCCCGATCATCCCTTCGACCAGCGCGCGAAACAACGCCTCTTTGGTCTCGAACCGGCTGTAGATCGCGCTACGGCTGATCCCCACCCGCTGCGCGATGTCGTCCATCGTCGTCGCGGCAAATCCGCGCGTGGCAAAGGCGTCGCGCGCCGCATCGAGAATGCGGTCATCGCGATCGGGGGGTGTGACTCGGGCCATGGCCGAATAAATAACAGACGCGTCTGTTATTTAAAAGCGGTGGATGGCTCCGGCTGCCCAGATTTTCCTACAGCGCGTCCTTCTGCTATAAGGGCGGCATGGCCAGCATTTCCGCCATTTTTGATGATTTTGCGGGGCTCCCGGCAGCCGTCCGGCGGACGCAGATGGAACCGCTTCGGTTTTTCGCTCTGGACTGTGTCAACCGTGTCAACTTCCGCCGCCTTGCGCTTCGGTCCGCGCCGGAGCATAGGCGCGTCCGAGTCTCCCCCCAGCCGTCCGGAAAGGCCGTTCGCCCATGAAGATCCGCGTTCATGTCAGCCTCAAGAACGGCGTGCTCGATCCCCAGGGCCGCGCCATTCATCACGCGCTCGAAGGCCTCGGCTTCGAAGGCGTCAACGATGTGCGCGCCGGCCGCCTGATCGAAATGGACGTGGCCGACAGCACCACCGACACCGCGCTGGAAGACATGTGCCGCAAGCTCCTCGCCAACCAGGTGATCGAGAACTTCCGCATCGAGAAAGTGGCCTGACCATGGCTTTCACCGCCGCTGTCATCACCTTCCCCGGCTCCAACTGCGATCGTGACATGGCGGTAGCAATCGAGAAGATCACCGGCGGCACGGTCCACCGCGTGTGGCACGGCGATGCCGAACTGCCTGCGGGCCTCGATTTCATCGCGCTGCCCGGCGGCTTTTCCTACGGCGATTATCTGCGCTCGGGCGCAATGGCCGCGCGCTCGCCGGTGATGCAGGCGGTGGTCGCCGCCGCCCATCGCGGTGTCACCGTGCTCGGCGTGTGCAACGGTTTCCAGGTGCTCACCGAAGCCGGGCTGCTCCCCGGCGCGCTGATGCGCAACGCGGGCATCCGCTTCGTCTGCCGCGATGTGCCGCTGGTGGTGGAAAACAACCAGTCGCTGTTCACCGCGCGCTACACCGCTGGCCAGCGCATCACGATCCCCGTCGCGCACCACGATGGCAACTACTTCGCCGATGCCGAAACGCTGGACCGCCTCGAAGGCGAAGGCCGCGTCGCCTTCCGCTACGCCGAGCCCGTCAACGGCTCGCAGCGCGATATCGCGGGCGTCCTCAACGCCGCCGGCAACGTGCTCGGCATGATGCCCCACCCCGAACGCATGATCGAACCCGCGCAGGGCGGCAGCGATGGCCGCGCCTTGTTTGAAAGCGTGCTGGCAGGCCTCGGCGCCGCGGCCTGATCTCAGGCCTGCTGGCGGCGCCAGTCCATCGTATCGAACAGCGCGCCCGCGTCGCGCGCGGTCATCGGGCGGCCGAAGTAGTAGCCCTGGATTTTCTTGCAGCCAAGCAGGCGGATCTTGGCAAGTTCTTCCTCGGTCTCGACACCTTCGGCGGTCGTCGACATCTCGAGCGCGTCGGCCATCGCCACCACGGCGCGCACGATGGCGAGGCTCTCGGGATTGTCCTTCGCCGCGCCCTGCACGAAGCTACGGTCCACCTTGATCGTCGAGAAGCGCAGTTTCCGGAGGTACCCCAGCGAGGAGTAACCCGTCCCGAAATCATCGAGCGCCACGCCGCAGCCCAACGACATGATCCGCTCCAGCGTCTGCTGCGCCGCCGTCCCGTCGCGCACGAAGATGCTTTCGGTCACCTCGATCTCGAGCCGGTGCGGCGGCAGGCCGCTGGCGGCCAGCGCGGAGACCACCACTTCGGCAAAGCTCGGATCGAGCAGCTGCTCGCCCGAAACGTTGACTGCCACCTTGATCGGGTCCGGCCAGTTCATCGCCTCGAAGCACGCGGTGCGCAGCACCCATTCGCCGATCGGCACGATGAGCCGGGTGTCTTCGGCGAGCGGAATGAACTTGGCGGGACTGATCGGGCCATGGTCCGCCGAATGCCAGCGCAGCAGCGCCTCGAAGCTCACCGGCTCCTCGGTGATCGCGTCGACCACCGGCTGATAGGCCAGCGCAAATTCCCCGCGCTCCAGCGCGTGGCGCAGCGCAAACTCAAGCTTGCGCCGCTCCTCGGCATGCGCATGCAGCGAAGGCTCGTAATCGAAGTGCAGCCCGCCGCCCTCGTCCTTGGCGCGGTAGAGCGCGAGGTCGGCGTTGCGCATCAGCGTCTCGACCGTCGCGCCATCGCGCGGCCCGATCGCCGAGCCGACGCTCGCGCCGACATAGAGCGTATGGTGGTCGATCTCGTAAGGCTGCGAAAGCGCGGTGATGACCGCATAAGCCACTTCGCGGATCCGCGTCCCGTCGCCCGTATCGCGCACCACGATCGCGAACTCGTCGCCGCCAAGGCGCCCGCACAGCTCGTTCTCGCTCATCAGCGACTTCAGCCGGTCCGAAACCTTCGCGAGCAGCTGGTCGCCAACGAGGTGCCCAAGCGTATCGTTGACCGCCTTGAACCGGTCGAGGTCGATCATCATGAAACCGCAGCGCATCCGCCAGCGGTCCGCCTCGCACATCGCCTCGCCCAGCGTCTCGGTCAGCATCAGGCGATTGGGCAGGCCGGTCAGCGTGTCGTAGCGGGCGAGATAGGCGATCTTGTCGGCGCTCTCGCGCTGCTCGGTTACGTCCGAACCGACACCGCGGAAGCCGATGAAATTGCCGTTGTCGTTAAATCGCGGCGAAGCGGAGAGCTCCCACCAGCGGTTGTTGCCGTGCAGGGTCACGTGGACCAGCAGGTTCGAAAAGCTCTCGCGCCGCTTCAACCGTTCGGCCAGATCATGCAGCGAGGAATGGAAATGCCCGCTTTCCCATGCCGATCCGGCAATCAGCTGGATCAGCGGCTTGCCGTCGATGTCTTCGGGATCCTCACCCAGCGCGAAGGCAAAGCGGGGGCTCGCGGCACGGACCCGGCGGTTGGAATCGGTCTGCCACAGCCAGTCCGCCTCGCCTTCCTCGAACTCGCGCAGCAGCAGCGAGACGACCTCGCTCTTTTCCGCGACGCCCGCTTCGGCGACTTTGCCGGCGAGGAACATGCGCGCCGCCTCGAGGCTGCCGACCCAAAGGAAGATCACGAAGGTCACTGCCGCAGCCGCCGCCGTCACCTTGCCGAAGAAGACAAATACCACGACGCTCGCCGCGCCAAGGATCGCGTTGAACAGCACCGCGCCGAGCGGAACGGCAGCGAAAGCCAGCGCCGTGCCGGCCATCAGCATCGCCATGATCGTCCAGACCAGCAGCCGCTGCTCGGGCGAGGCGAAGGGCGACATGACGAGGATCGGCAAGACCCACACCAGGCCCGCCGCAACGGTGCACACGGTGTGGCGGTGAATTTCGTGCCGGGTCATCCGGCGGCGATCGGCATCCTCCAGCGTGCGGTCGAAGCTTGCGCCCCAGGCCAGCACCCCGGCGAGCGCCACAGCCCAGCCCAGCAGCACCGCAATCGGGATCGCCCCCCACAGCGCCTGAACGACGAGCATGGCCGCAAGCCCATGGGCGACCAGCCTGGGACGGGTTAGCCGGGCGAGACCGGAATACTGCAATCCGCGCAGTCGCCCCCAATCACCTTCCGCCGAATCGGAGAGGCCCAGCACGGCCATCGCCGGAAGTTCCCGCGGCAGGGCGGGCAAGGTTTGATCAGTGGTTCGCGTCACACTTCGCGGCTTAGTGGGGAAACCTTGCGCAATGGTAAGCGCGCGGAGCGCTCCGCTGCAGGCTCCGCCGTTCCGGCTGTTTTTCAGGCGCCTGAAACTACGGGCACAAGCCCGTTCCGTAACGAATGGCCTGGCACATTTTTTACCTTCTGGCTGCGGTACCTGCAGCTTGCACCTGCCGCTTTGCCTGGCACCGTGCTAGCGCCTGCAGGCCACCCTTAGCGCGAGTTTCGTCCCGACCATGAATGCCCCCCTCCTGATCCTCGATGGCGGCACCGGCCGCGAACTTGCCCGCAGCGGAGCGCCTTTTCGTCAGCCCGAATGGTCGGCGCTCGCACTGATCGAGGGGCCGCAGTTCGTCAGCGCCGTCCACCGTGCTTATGTAGCGGCCGGAGCGGACGTGATCACGACCAATTCCTATGCCATCGTCCCCTTCCATATCGGCGAGCAACGCTTTGCCGAGCAGGGCGCCGCGCTCACGGCCCTCGCCGGACAGCTGGCGCGCGAAGTCGCTGATTCAGCACAAGAGTCCACGGGACGAAAGGTGCATGTCGCGGGATCGCTGCCGCCCATCTGCGGGTCCTACCGCCCCGATCTCGTCGATCTCGACCGTGCCCGCCCGGTGCTCGAAGTCCTCGTCGCAGCGCTCGCGCCCAGCATCGACCACTGGCTTGCGGAGACCCTGTCCTCGCTCGTCGAAGCGCGGCTGGCCGCCTCGCTCACCGCGCCCACGGCCAAGCCGCTGTGGCTCTCGTTCACGCTGGAGGATGGGCAGCCGACCGCCGAGCCGGTCTTGCGCTCAGGTGAGAGCGTGGCCGAAGCCGCCCGCCTTGCGCAGGAGATCGGCGCGGCGGCGCTGCTGTTCAATTGCAGCCAGCCCGAAGTGATGGAAGCCGCCGTGCGCGCCGCGCATGCAGAGCTGGGGCCTGACAGCCCCATCCGCATCGGCGTCTATGCCAATGCCTTCCCGCCCATGGCCGCCGATGCCGAAGCCAACAGCGGCCTTACGCCCATCCGCGAGGACCTGACGCCGGACGGTTATGGCCGCTTCGCCGCGGCGTGGCACGCAGCCGGCGCCTCGATTCTCGGGGGGTGCTGCGGGATCGGGCCGGAGCACATCGCAGCGTTGCGGGCGAGCGCGGGCGAGGCCTGACCGGCGGTCAGTTCGCGCCCGGCGCAGGCTCGGGCCGCCGTTGCCACAAGGTCAGCCCGTCCCCCAGGATCAGGTATTCCCCGACCGGCGTGTAGTGGGCGCGAGCCTCATTCATCACCGTCGGTGCCGTGAACGAGGTCGCGTAGATGCTCAGGTCGGACCGCGTCAGGATGAACATCGGGCGCTTTGCAAGGAACTCGGCGACGATCTGCTCCTGCGGCCACCCCACCGCGCCGTGCTCCATGTATTCAGCGCTGTGGAACGGGAAGGGATACCTTGCAATCGGGCGCGTGTCCGTGGACGCATAGGCCGCCGTCGGCCCGGAAAAGACATAAAGCGTGCGGCTCGGGCCGCCCGCCTTGATCCGCTCGACCATGGCGTGGAACTGCGCCACATCAGTGCGACCGGCAGCGATGTTCTGCGGAAAGTTACCCACGACGACAAGCGCCCCGACCAGCACCGCCGCACCAAACCAGCCAGCGCGCTGGCGCAGATCGTAGAACGGCGCCGCCAGCAGCACGGCGAACGGGGCAAGGAAGGCGTAGTAGTAGGCCAGCACATTGCTCGGAAAGTAGATCGAGGCGAGCGCCCCCACCGTCATCACCACGACGAGGGCACTGGCCCGGCGCGGATAGGTCTGGCCAAGCCGGAACCTTGCCCAGACCCCGGCTGCGATCATCAGCAGGAACGGCGCGATCACCGTCAGGGTCTTGGGATGAAACCGTCCGATGCTCGTCTTGCGTTCGAAGATCGAGACGAAGTTGGCGTAGATGAAGTCATCCCAATGGCCCGCAGCCGCATACCACGCGCCGATCGCGATCGTGGGCGCAAGGCCCGCCAGCGCATAGAGGCAAGCCCGCCGCAACACCGGCAGCACCGCGCGGAGCCGGCGATAGTCCTCCACCAGCACGAACGCGGCAAACACCGCACAGAACGGCGCGGCGGTATACTTGATCTGGAGCGCGAACCCGCCCAGCAGCATGGCCAGCATCATCGCCCGCAGCGAACCCGGATAGACCATCGCAAGGTACATCATGCCCATGCAGAACGGCGTGAACAGCAGCTCGCTCTGCGCGCCGCGGCATCCGAACACGGTCATCGCAAGGAGGTAGAGCAGCGCTGCGACCCAGCCAGTGCGGCGGTCGGCCAGCACTGCCGTCATGCGATAGGCGAGCCAGGCCCCGATGCAGGCAAACAGGTTGGCCATGGCGAGATAGGCGAAGGCCCCGCGCCCGAGCAGCGCATGCGCGCCCTCATACAGCAGGAACAGGCCGACCGGCTTGCGATCCCAGATGTCGACATAGGGCACCTGCCCATCGAGCATGGCAGTGGCGACGTAGGAATAGAACTGCTCGTCGTGATCGACGACCGGATTGTCCATCCACCAGATGCGGATCAGCAGCGAGGACGCGGCGATGAACAGCAGGACCGGCAGTTCGCGAACGAAAGGGCCGGCCCTCGTGGTCATTCGACGGTGACCGACTTCGCCAGATTGCGCGGCTGGTCCACATCGGTCCCCTTCGCCACGGCCACGTGATAGGCCAGCAGCTGCACCGGCACGGCATAGACCAGCGGCGCGATCAGCGGGTGGACGCGCGGCATCTCGATCGTGGCGAGGCAGCCCTCGCCCGCTTCCTCGATCCCCGCCGCATCCGAAATCAGCACGACCTTGCCGCCGCGCGCGCGCACTTCCTGCATGTTGCTCACGGTCTTCTCGAACAACGGCCCCGAAGGCGCGAGCACGATCACCGGCACGGCCTCGTCGATCAGCGCGATCGGCCCGTGCTTCATTTCGCCCGAGGCATAGCCTTCGGCATGGATGTAGCTGATTTCCTTAAGCTTCAGCGCGCCTTCCAGCGCCAGCGGATAGTCCGGCCCGCGGCCCAGATAGAGCACGTCGCGCGCCGGGGCGATGAGGTGGGCCATGGCCGCGATCTCGTCGTCATGGCTGAGCGCGGCGTTCAGAGCAGCGGGCGTCTCGGCCAGCTGGTTGACGATATCGGCTTCTTCCTCGCGCGTCAGCCGCCCGCGCTTGACCGCCAGATGCGCAGCCAGCGCGGCCAGAACGGCCAGCTGGCAGGTAAACGCCTTGGTCGAGGCGACGCCGATTTCCGGCCCGGCGTGGGTCGGCAGCAGCAGGTCCGCCTCGCGGGCCATCGAACTGGTCGGCACGTTGACTACCACTGCGATGGTCTGCCCTTCCGCCTTGCAATGGCGCAGCGCGGCCAGCGTGTCCGCCGTCTCGCCGCTCTGCGAGATAAATAGGGACAGTCCCCCTTTTTCGAGCACGGGATCGCGGTAGCGGAACTCGCTCGCCACATCGATATCGACCGGCAGGCGCGCAAACTGCTCGAACCAGTACTTCGCGACCATCCCCGCATAGAAGCTCGTTCCGCAGGCGACGATGGTCACGCGGCTGATGCTCGAAAGGTCGAAATCGATCTGCGGCAGCGCCACGGTCTGGTCGATCCGGCGCAAGTAGCTGCGCAGGGTCTGCGCCACCACGGTCGGCTGTTCGAAGATTTCCTTCTGCATGAAGTGGCGAAACTCGCCCTTCTCGATCGCCGCCGCTGTCGCGCCCGAAGCCACGATAGGCCGCGTCACGAGGTTGTTGTTCACGTCGTAGATCGTCGCGCCCTCACGCGTGATCACCACCCAGTCGCCCTCTTCCAGATAGGTGATCCGCTGGGTCAGCGGAGCCAGCGCCAGCGCATCGGACCCCAGATAGGTCTCGCCCTCGCCATAGCCCACCACCAGCGGCGAGCCGAGCCGCGCGCCGATCAGCATGTCGTCGTGCAGGCGGAAGGCAATCGCCAGCGCAAAAGCGCCGCGCAGCGTGGGCAGCACGGCCTTCACCGCGTCCTGCGGCGAATGGCCGGCCTCGACCTGTTCCGAAACGAGGTGCGCGACGACTTCGGTGTCGGTCTCGCTCTCGAACTTGCGACCGCGCGCGATCAGGGCATCGCGCAGCGGCTTGAAGTTTTCGATGATCCCGTTGTGTACCAGCGCCACTTCGTCCGTCGCGTGCGGGTGGGCGTTGCTGGTCGTCGGCGCGCCGTGGGTGGCCCAGCGGGTGTGGGCAATGCCGATGTGGCCTGCGGCCGGATGGCGGGCCAGTTCGAGAACGAGGTTGTTCAGCTTGCCCTCGGCCCGGCGGCGCACCAGCTGGCCATCGGCGACAAGGCAGATACCCGCGCTGTCATAGCCCCGGTATTCCATGCGGCGCAGGCCATCGACCAGCCGGTCCGCGACCTGTTCCTTGCCGACAATTCCGATAATTCCGCACATGGGGAGGTGCCTTCGTCTAGAGAGTATAGGGGACGCGGATGCCGGGCATCTCGGCCGGGAAATCCTTGGTGTTGCGGGTGACAAGGACGCGGCCGCGGGTGAGTGCGGTGGCAAGGATGATCGCGTCCGGCGATTTCAAACGCGGCCGTTCGCGCCGCAAGGCTGCTGCGCGCGACGCGATCTCCACATCGATTTCGTCAATCGCGAACCGGTCAAGGAATGCTTCGGTCTCGCGCAGGGTCTGGCCTTCGCCTTTCGAGAGAATCTCCACCCAGGCCAAGCGGCTGAGCCACAGCCGCCGTCCCGCCGAGGCCGCGCGCTTGAGCTCGGCCCGCGCGCGATCATAGCCGAGCAGTGCATCGATCACGATGTTGGCATCGAACGCATAGTCACTCACGCGGCGTCATCTTCCGGCGAGGCTGCAGCATGGCGCATGGCGAGATAGACAGCGCGCTGGCGATCGTCTTCGGCATCGAACAGGTCCGGAAACTCCGCCTTGGTCGCCTCGTAGTCGTCATCCCAGGGGCGCGTCCACGATGCTCGCTCGCGCCGCTGCCATTCGACGGAATCGCCGATATCGGTGCGATCCTTCCACAGACCGAAACCCAGATCGATCCAGTCCGTGCCCGGAGACGCGGCCTGCGCCTTGTAGGTAGCCACCGCATCGCGCAGCACCGAGGCGCGCGACTTTCCCTGCTCGGCCGCGCGGGCATCGAGCCAACGGATGTCTTCATCAGGCAGGTCGGCAAGGATGCGCGTCATAGTGATATTGCGATATCATATCATGATATCATGTCAAGCGGATTGGTCGGGGCTTGTCTCCGCCCCGATCCCCTATAGTCTTCAGACGTAAACAAGTCGGTACAGCCGATGCGGGAAGGGGAACCCACGATGGCCGCTACGTCCACCCTCAAGGTCTATCACCTGCCCGGGGCTTGGGGCCTGCCCACCGTCAGCCCGTTCTGCCTCAAGCTCGACGCATGGCTGCGCATGACCGGCATCCCGCACGAGAGCATGACTGCAGCCACGCCCTTTGCTGGCCCCAAGGGCAAGGCCCCGTGGATCGAACTCGATGGCCAGAAACTGGGCGATTCGACCTTCATCATCGCGCACCTTGCCGAGCGGTTCGGTGTCAATCCCGATGCCCACCTGACCCCCGCCCTGCGCGGCACGGCGGTGGCGATCCAGCGGCTGATCGACGAAAATCTCTACTGGACGATGGTCCATGATCGCTGGATGAACGAGGCCAACTGGCGCCAGTTCCGCGATGTCGTGCTCGGCGGCCTCGCCGTGCCGCTACGCCGCGTGCTCGGCCCCATCGCCCGGCGCGGAGTGAAGAAGCAGCTTGAAGGCCACGGCATGGGCATCCACAGCGCTGCGGAAATCGCCGCCATCGGCCGCCGCGACGTCAATGCGCTTTCCGATATCCTCGGCGCGTCGGACTGGTTCTTCGGCGCCGAGCCCAGCTCGACCGACGCGGTGGTCTACGCCCAGCTCGTCAACATCTGGCGCGCCCCGTTCGAAAGCGAGGTCCGCCGCGCCATCGGCCAGACGCCGAACCTCGTCGCCTTCATCGACCGGTTTGCGGCGCGGTACTACTAGCGGTTCTCGCGCCACCAGCGGAAGGTGAACACCGCCGCGCCCGGTCCGTCACGGCCCAGTTCGGCGAGCTTATCCAGCGCTTCAGCCACGCTCGGGATATGCCCTTCGGGAACTTCCCACAGCGCCAACGAAGGCTCCATCGGATCGAACCATTCGGCCCGCCGCGCCAGAACGCTGCGGTGATCGGCCTGGCGATAGGCAAAGGCCTCCAGCGAGGGCACATCACGCCAGACCGAGAGGTTGACGATGAAATCGGCATCCCCCGCCACGGCCTCGATCGCGGTGGCATCGTTGGCATCGCCCTCACCCACCAGCCGCCAGATAAAGCCATCCGCCACATCGGCCTGCGCGTTAACGTGATCGAGCGCGTCCATGAAGGGCTGGTTGGCGGGATCGGCCTTCGGGCGGCGGAAGCGGGCAACATTGAGCTGGGCGATAGGCACGATCAGAGCTCCTGCCGGAAATAGACCACCCGCTCGGTCTCGGCAAAACCGGCGGCGAGATGGAAGGCATGGCTTTCGGTGTCGTCATGCCAGGTATCGGAAGCGAATTCGCGGCACCCCTGTGCCCGGCCCCAGTCCGCCACGGCCGCAACCAGCCGTCGCGCGAGGCCCTGCCGCCTCGCTTCCGGCGCGACGCAGATGCCTTCGAGGAACAGCACCGGGGAATCCTCGCAGCCGTTCACGTACTCGTGGCGGATCGACGCTTCGGCAAAGCCGACGACTGCTGCGCCATCGAGCGCAACCAGATTGAGGAACCGCTCCGGCTCGGCCAGTTGTTCCTCGGCTTCTGCGCAGTGCTCCGCTTGCGAAGACTCATCCCACAGCAAGTGCCGCAGCGTGGCCCAGCCTTCGAGATGCTCCTCGGCTGCCGGGACTACGGTGATCATTTGCGCCCCCTCTACTTCCGCTCCGCCTTCTTGCGCTTCATCGCGTCGTGGAAGCGGTCGGCCCAGCCGGGCTTGACCAGTTGTTCGGCGCGGACCAGCCGCAATTCGCCGTCAGCCACGTCGCGGCTCACCGCACTGCCCGCCGCCACGATGGCGTCCGCCCCGATCTTCACCGGCGCGATCAGCGCGGAGTTCGATCCGATGAAGGCACGCTCGCCGATAACGGTGCGATACTTGAAGTAGCCATCATAATTGCAGGTGATCGTGCCCGCACCGATGTTCGCGCCTGCGCCCACATCGGCATCGCCCAGATAGGTCAGGTGATTGGCCTTGGCGCCGGCATGGAGCACCGCGTTCTTCACTTCGACGAAATTGCCGACGCGCGCCTTTTCTTCCAGCACCGCGCCGGGGCGCAGCCGCGCGAAGGGCCCAACTGAAACACCGCTTTCCAGCCGCGCGCCTTCGATATGGCAGAAAGCGTGGATCACCACGCCGTCCGCCACTGTCACGCCCGGGCCGAACACCACGTTCTGTTCCACCGTCACATCGCGGCCAAGCACGGTATCCCACGAAAACCACACCGTCTCGGGCGCGACGAGGCTGGCGCCATCGGCCATCGCCTGCAACCGCCGCTTCTTCTGCCAGCGTCCTTCCGCCTCGGCGAGTTCGGCGCGGCTGTTGATCCCCGCCACTTCGTCCGGATCGTCCGTCACCACCACCGCGCACACCCGCCCGTCGGAATTGGCCACGTTGACGATATCGGTGAGGTAGTATTCGCCTTGCGCGTTGTCGTTGCCCACGCGCGCCAGCAGCGCAAAGAGCTCCTCCCCGCGCACCGCCATCAGGCCAGAATTGCACAGGCGGCAGGCGCGCTCCTCGGCGCTCGCATCCTTGTGCTCGACCATCTTGGTGACGACGCCGTTCTCGGCGATCACCCGGCCATATTGCAGCGCATCCTCAGGCTCGAAGGCCAGCACCACGACTGCCGGATTGTCCGGCCCATGCAGCCGTTCCAGCATCGCCCGCATCGTTTCCGTGCGCACGAACGGCACATCGCCATAGAGGATCAGCACATCCCCCGCGAACCCGGCAAGCGCGCTCTCCGCCTGCTGGACGGCATGGCCGGTGCCGAGCTGTGGATCCTGCACCGCCAGCTCCGCGCTGTCGCCCAGCGCCGCCGCCAGCTGTTCGCGCCCCGCGCCGACCACCACGACCTTGCGCGCCGGGTCCAGCGCATCGGCGCTCGCAAGCAGGTGCATCAGCATGGGCCGCCCGGCGATCGGGTGCAGCACCTTGTGCAGGTCGCTTTTCATGCGGGTGCCCTTGCCGGCGGCGAGGACAACAAGAGCCAATGGGTGTTCAGGCGGGGAGGAGGCGTCAGTCATGCGCGTTCCTTGCCAGCATTTGCTTGCAGTTTCCAGAACGCGCCGCCACGGAGCGCGGCATGACGGATTTTCCCTTCCAGATCGTCGGCTTCGACCTCGATGGCACGCTGCTCGATACGGCTTACGACATCGGTCATGCGCTCAACCATGCGCTTGCCCATGTCGGCCGCCCGCTCGTCCCGCTGGACGAGGCACGGCGCTACATCGGCGGCGGCAGCGCACAGCTTCTGCACAACGCGCTCACCGTCAGCGGCGGGCTGGATGGCATCGATTTTCCCGCGTTGCAGGAGCGGCTCCTTGCCTTCTACGCCGATAACATCGCCCGCCACACCGCGCTGTTCCCCGGCGGCGAGGCCATGCTGGAAGCGTTGGCCGCACGCGGCGTCCACCTCGCCATTGCCACCAACAAGCGCGAAGACCTTGCCCGCCGCCTGTTCGACGAGCTTGGCCTCACCTCCCGCTTCGCCACAATCATCGGCGGCGATACGCTCGGCCCCGGCCGCGCCAAGCCTGCGCCCGACATGCTCCATGAAATGGTCGCTCGCTGCGGTGGTGGCCGCGCCGCCTTTGTCGGCGATACCACCTTCGATGTGGGCGCGGCACGCGCCGCCAATCTGCCCGTCGTCGCGGTCCGCTTCGGCTTCAACGATCTGCCCGCCGATGAACTCGGCGCGGACGCGGTGATTGACCATTTCGACGAATTGGTCCCGACACTGACGCGGATTGCGCTCAAAAAATAGGGACAGTCCCCATTTTTAAATTATATTTTAGTAGATTACCTCCTGCTTACCTCTGAATTAAAATAGGGACTGTCCCTATTTTTTGGCTGCCGCCTCGAACCTCGCGATAGAAAAAGGTGGGGCGCGAGCAGAATATCTGCGCGGCCCCTGCGCCTTGCCATCCGCGCGCGGCAGCGCCACTCTTGGGGCAAGCAAAACTTCCCGCAAGGAGATCCCGATGTCCGAAGAATACGTGCCGCCCAAAGTCTGGACCTGGAACAAGGAGAACGGCGGCGCCTTTGCCGGCGTCAACCGCCCCACTGCCGGTGCGCAGAAGGAAGTGGAGTTGCCGGTCGGCGAGCACCCCTTCCAACTCTACTCGCTCGGCACGCCCAATGGCCAGAAGGTCACGATCCTGCTCGAGGAATTGCTCGAGCTTGGCATTACGGCTGCGGAATATGATGCCTGGCTGATCAAGATCTTCGAAGGCGACCAGTTCGGCAGCGGCTTTACCGATCTCAATCCCAATTCCAAGATTCCCGCGATGCTCGACAAGAGCGGCCCCGAACCCTTCCGCCTGTTCGAATCGGGCGCGATGCTGGTCCACCTTGCCGAAAAGTTCGGCCACTTCCTGCCCAAGGAAGGCCCCGCCCGCGCCGAAGTGCTCTCGTGGCTGTTCTGGCAGGTCGGCTCGGCCCCGTTCATGGGCGGCGGCTTCGGCCACTTCTACGCCTATGCCCCGTTCAAGATCGAATATGCGATCGATCGCTATGCGATGGAAACCAAGCGCCTGTTCGATGTCGCCAACAACCAGCTCAAGAAAACCCGTTTCCTCGCCGGTGATGAATACACCATCGCCGATATCGCCACCCATCCCTGGCTCGGCAATATCTATCGCGGCGATGCTTATGGCGATGCGGCGACCTTCCTTTCGATGCACGAATACGAAGCAGTCGGCCGCTGGGTTGCCGAGATCGACGCCCGCCCCGCGGTGAAGCGCGGCAAGCTGGTCAATCGCCCCAATGGCCTGCCCGAACGCCACAGCGCCGCCGATTTCGCGTCGCTGCCGGAAGGGACGCTCTGACGGTCCGGCGGATGGGGCGAAATCCTGCCCCATCCGCCCCTTTTCATTCATGAACGCGCCGCTATAAGCGCGCCTTCCCGCTGGGGCGTCGCCAAGTGGTAAGGCACCGGTTTTTGGTACCGGCATTCGGAGGTTCGAATCCTCCCGCCCCAGCCAGCTTCCTGTCGAGACGGGGCTGGGCAGGCTGCCACCGCAGCGCTAGCGTGGAGCGCGATGACCGATCTTCGCCTCAATCCCATCTACGCCGAAATGCCCGTTACCGTGTTCGAGCACATGTCGGGCCTTGCCCGCAGCCTCGGCGCGATCAATCTGGGCCAGGGCTTTCCCGATACGCCGCCGCCCGCCGCGCTCACCACTGCCGCGATGCGCGCGATGGAAACCCGCTCGCAGCAGTACCCGCCGAGCATGGGCGTGCCCGAACTGCGCGATGCGGTCGCCGGATTCTACGCGCGGACCCAGGGCCTTGCCCTTGCGCGCGAGCAAATCGTCGTCACTTCGGGCGCGACCGAAGCGATTGCCGCCGCGATCCTTGCCGTCGTCGGGGCAGGCGATGAAGTGCTCCTCTTCTCGCCCGCCTACGATGCCTATGCCCCACTGGTCCGCCGTGCTGGCGGTGTGCCGGTGTTCGTGCCGCTAAGCCCGCCGGGCTGGCATTATGACGAAGCCGCGATCCGCGCTGCGATAAGCCCGCGCACCCGCGCCCTGATCCTCAATGATCCGCTCAATCCCACCGGCTCGGTCGCGAGCGGGGAGGAACTCGCCCTCCTCGCCCGGATCGCCTGCGAGCACGATCTCGTCGCCATCTGCGACGAAGTGTGGGAAGCCGTGCGCTTCGATGGCCGTGCGCACCAATCGCTGCTGGCCGAGCCCGGCATGGCGCAGCGCACGATCAAGATCGGCTCGGCCGGGAAGATCTTCGGCGCGACGGGCTGGAAGGTCGGCTGGATGGTCGGCGATGCCGCGCTCGCCGCAGTGCTGGGCAAGGCGCACCAGTTCCTCACCTTCACCACCCCGCCGATGCTGCAATGGGCCGCCGCCGAAGGCCTCGCCGATCCCGCGATCACCGGGGCGCTCCATGCCGAATGGTCCGCCTCGCGCGCCGTCCTCATCGAAGGCCTGAAGCGCGCGGGCTTTGCCGTGCTCGCTAGCAAGGCCACCTGGTTCGCCTGCATCGACCTGCCCGCCAGCGGTATCGCGCTTGACGACCGCACTTTCAGCGAACGCGCGGTGCGCGAGGCGGGGGTCGCCTCGATCCCGCTCTCCGCGCTCTGGGAAGGGGAAGGTGGCCCCACCACCATCGTGCGCCTGTGCCACTGCAAGCCGCCTGCGATGCTGGAGGATGCCATTGCGCGCCTCAGCCGCTGGCGCGAAAGTCTTTAGGCGGCAAGTCCCGCCAGCCACTCCGCGATCATCGCCCGCCCGGCGGCAACTGCGCCCGGCCCATGCGCCGCATGATCTGTGCGCAGTTCGTTCGGGCACTTCCCGGCGGCAGTCAGGTAATCCATGTCCTGCGCGATCCAGTCCTCGAAGCGCTCGTCCTCGCCCATCTCGGCATGGAACTGCAGTGCCAGCACGTTGCGCCCCTTGCGGAACGCCTGATGCGGATAGAGCGGACTCGAAGCCAGCAGCTCCGCTCCATCGGGCAGGGTGAACGTATCGCCGTGCCAATGCAGCACCGGCACCTCCGCCAGATGGCGCAGCGGCCCCTCGCGGTCGCGGATCGTCACCGGCGCGAATCCGATTTCCTTGACCGGCCCGGCATAGACATCTGCCCCCAGCGCCGCCGCGATCATCTGCGATCCGAAGCAAACGCCCAGCGTCGGCCGGTCCGCCGCCAGCCGCCGCGCCAGCAGCTTCAATTGGCAGGTAATCCACGGATGCGCCTCGCGCTCGTAGACACCCATCGGCCCGCCCATCATCACCACCAGATCGGGCGAGACGAGGTCCAGCGCGTGAAAATCGTGGTCGATTACATCCACCCGGTTGATCACGTAGCCCGCCGCCTCGATCGGCGCGCGGAAGCCGGCAACGCCTTCACGCGGTACATGGCGGATGATCAGCGCGGTCTTCATCGATGCGGCTCCCGAGTCGGAAGTTTATTTCTACTAAAACGATAGACTAAAGCCAACGAGAGGATTTTGCGGCGATGAAAGCCCAGCTTGGGGTCAGCGCAGAAAGCCCTTCGCTACGGCCTTGCGAAGCGATAGCGTTCGGCGTCATCCAAGGAGCCCGATGTGCGCAAGCCTTTCACGAACCGCGTTGCCCTTACCCTACTGCTGTCCCTATCTGTGGCAGCCCCCGCCACCGCGCAGACACCGCAGGCGCAAGCGCCCGCCGTACCGGCCCAAAGCGAAACCGGCCGGCTCTATGCCTTCCTCGATCAGGCCTTCGCCGAGCAGCTGCGGCAACAACCCCAGCTCGCCACCTACCTCGGCGACAAGGTGGGCAAGGATCAGTTGGACGACATCAGCGATGCGGCCGCGCTGCAACGCCTCGAATGGCGCCGGGCCAGCGTGACGCAGATGAAGGCGCAGTTTGACCGCAGCAAGCTTACGGCGGAAGGACAGACCAACTACGACATCTGGGCGCTTGAGCTCGAGCGCGCCGAACTGGCCTATCGCTTCCGCACCTATACGCCGCCGTTCTATTCCTTCCTCTATTCGCTCCATTCGCAATTGCCCGATTTCCTGGTCAACACGCACTTGGTCAAGGATGCAGACGACATGCGCGCCTATGCCGCGCGGCTGCGCGCCATTCCGGCGGTGCTGGACGAGGCGATCCGACGGAGCCGCGCGGCCGATGCCGCCGGCGTCCGGGCGCCGCGCTTCCAGATCGAGCGGGTGATTTCCGGCAGCGGTGCGATCATCTCCGGCGCCCCGTTCGGCGCGGGCGAGGATTCGCCGCTGTGGGCCGATGCGCAGGCCAAGCTTCAGAAGTTGCAGGCCAGCGGCAAGGTCACCCCGGCAGAGGCGAATACCTTGCTGGCCGATACGCGCGCCGCCTTGCTGACGATCCGGCCCGCCTATGAACGGGTGATCGCCTGGGCAAAGGAAGACCTGCCAACCGCACCCTCCGGCCGGGTCGGCGCGGTTTCGCTGCCCGGCGGTGCCGATTGGTACGCCGCCGCGCTCAGGCTCAACACCACCACCGATCTCACGCCCGCGCAGATCCATCAGATCGGTCTTGCCGAGGTCACGCGGATCGAGGGCGAGCAGGACAAGCTCGCGCAGGCCGGCGGGTTCAAGGATCGTTTTGCGTTCTACGCCGAGCTGGCGCGCAAGAACCCGCCCCAGCCATGGACCGACGCACTGCGCGCTGATTATCTGCAGAAGGCCAATGCCGCGATCGCGCACAACCGCACGCTGCTGCCCAAATTCTTCGGCACCCTGCCGACACGGGCCATGGAAGTGGTGCGCGAACCCTCGTTCAGCGAAGTGACCGGCGGGGCAGCGCATGCGGCCGGGCCCAGCGCCGATGGTTCGCGCCCGGGCCGCGTCTATGTCCACCTGCTCGGCCAGACCAGCGATCCCTCACCCGATGCGATCATCGACCTGATGTGCCACGAAGGTGTGCCGGGCCACGTCATGCAGGGCGATATCCAGATCGGCCAGACTGCGGGGCCGCGCTTCCGCCAGGCCACCCGCTATGTCGCGTTCGGCGAAGGCTGGGGCCTCTATGCGGAAGCGCTGTGCAAGGAAATGGGCGCCTATCCCGACGTTGCCAGCGATTTCATGCGGCTCGATGCCGAGGTGTTTCGCGCGGCGCGGCTGGTGGTCGATACCGGTATCCATGCGCTTGGCTGGGACGAGGAGAAGGCGGTCGCCTACATGATCGAAAGCGGCCGGGCCACGCCCGATCAGGCCCGGTCCGAAGTGCGCCGCTACATCACGCTCCCGGGGCAGGCGACCGGCTACAAGATCGGCATGCTCAAGATCATGGAACTGCGCCGCAAGGCCGAGCACGACCTGGGCGCGAAGTTCGACATCCGCTCGTTCCATGATCTGCTGATCGGATCGGGCAGCATGCCGCTTTCGATTCTGGAAACCAAGGTCGATGCCTGGATCGCCGCGCGGCGCTGACCGGCACGACACGACACAACACGACACGACACAGGCAAAAAGGCCCGCCGCGCGATATGTCGCACGGCGGGCCAGCTTTCCTCCCCAGGAAAGTATCGTGTGGGGCGCGGGGGCGAATTACCGGCCCATTGCGCTCCCGAGCCGGTGGTAGAGGTGCGAGAACTTCACCGATTCCGGCTGGTCCTCGATCACCTTGAGGTAATGCAGCACTGCCTCGCGGATCAGCTTGAAGTCTTCGGTGGAAAGGACCGCACGGGCCCGGGTCGGTTCAGCCATTGTCCTGCTCCTCTGCTCGGTGCTTACGCTGCGAACTGGTTCATCGTGTTGTGTGCGCCGCCCGCTTTGAGCGCGGCCTCGCCGGCGAAGTATTCCTTGTGATCATCGCCAAGGTCAGACCCGGCCATGTTCTGATGCTTCACGCAGGCGATGCCCTGGCGGATCTCCTCGCGCTGGACGTTCTTGACGTAGCCCAGCATGCCCGCATCGCCGAAGTATTCGCGCGCCAGATTGTCGGTGCTGAGCGCCGCAGTGTGGTAGGTCGGCAGCGTGATGAGGTGATGGAAGATCCCCGCTTCCCGCGCCGAATCGCGCTGGAAGGTGCGGATGCGCTCGTCGGCCTCGTCCGCCAGCGCGGTGCCGTCGTAGTCCACGCTCATCAGCTTCGCCCGATCATAGGCGCTGGTGTCCTTGCCTTCCGCATTCCAGGCATCGAACACCTGCTGGCGGAAGTTCAGCGTCCAGTTGAAGCTGGGGCTGTTGTTGTAGACGAGCTTGGCGTTCGGGATCACTTCGCGGATGCGGCGCACCATGCCGCCGATCTGGCCGATGTGGGGCTTCTCGGTCTCGATCCAGAGCAGGTCCGCGCCGTTCTGCAAGGATGCGATGCAATCGAGCACGCAGCGGTCCTCACCCGTGCCGGGGCGGAACTGGAAGAGGTTCGAAGGCAGGCGCTTGGGACGCATCAGCTTGCCATCGCGGGCGATCAGCACATCGCCGTGGCCAAGATTGGCCGCATCGACTTCCTCGCAATCGAGGAACGCGTTGTACTGGTCCGCCAGGTCGCCCGGCTCCTTCACGAACGCGATCTGCTTGGTGAGGCCAGCGCCCAAGCTGTCGGTGCGCGCCACGATGACGCCGTCATCAACGCCCAGTTCCATGAATGCGTAGCGGACAGCGCGGATCTTCGCGAGGAAGTCCTCATGCGGCACGGTCACCTTGCCGTCCTGATGGCCGCACTGCTTTTCGTCCGAGACCTGGTTCTCGATCTGGATGCAGCAGGCGCCCGCTTCGATGAACTTCTTGGCGAGAAGGTAGGTCGCCTCGGCATTGCCGAAGCCCGCGTCGATATCCGCGATGATCGGCACCACGTGGGTCTGGTACTCGTCGATCTTGTGCAGCAGGCGGTGCGTGTTGACCGCGTCCCCCGCAGCCTTCGCCGCATCGAGTTCGCGGAACAGCATGCCCAGCTCACGCGCATCAGCCTGGCGCAGGAACGTGTAGAGCTCCTCGATCAGCGCCGGAACGCTGGTCTTCTCGTGCATCGACTGGTCAGGCAGCGGGCCGAACTCGCTGCGCAGCGCGGCGACCATCCAGCCCGAAAGGTAGAGGTAGCGGCCCTTTGTCGTGCCGAAGTGCTTTTTGATGGAGATCATCTTCTGCTGGCCGATGAACCCGTGCCAGCAGCCGAGCGACTGCGTGTACTTGGCCGGATCGGCGTCATAGGCGGCCATATCGGCGCGCATGATCTTGGCGGTGTAGCGCGCGATGTCGAGCCCGGTCTGGAAGCGGTTCTGCAGACGCATGCGCGCCACCGAAGCGGCGTCGATCCCGTCCCAGGGCTTGCCGAAGGGCGCGATCGCCTTGGCGGCTTCGTTGATGGTCTGGGAATAGGTCATGGGTCTCGCTTCCTGTCTGGGGTAGGCTTGATGCACCCCGGCTAGACCCGCGAACGCACCCGCGAAACCCGCAGCGCAGTCATGTTGTCAAACTTTACAGAATATGCTTGTAAAGTTGTACAGGCTTCACAGGACTGCCCGAACCCATGGAATCGCGCCCGCTCTACCTTGGCCCCCGCTTGAAGCGCTTGCGCCGTGAACTTGGCCTCACGCAGGCGGTCATGGCCGACGATCTCGCGATCTCACCGAGCTATATCGCGCTGCTCGAACGCAACCAGCGCCCGCTCACCGCCGATCTCCTGCTGCGTCTCGCCAAGGCCTACAAGCTCGATGTCAGCGAGCTCGCGGCGGACGAGCGCGACGACTACGCCCGCCGCCTTGCCGACGTGCTGAAGGATCCGATCTTCGCCGAGATCGATTTGCCCGCACTCGAAGTGGCGGACGTCGCCACGAGCTATCCCGGCGTGACCGAGGCCATGCTGCGCCTCCACACGGCCTACATGCGCGAACAGCAGGCGCTGGCCGGGCTTCGCGGCGGCGCGGGCAGCGATGTGGCCAATCCGCTCGCCGAAGCGCGCCGATTCGTCGCCCAGCGCCGCAACTACTTCCCCGCGCTCGACAGCAAGGCCGAGGCCCTTTCGGAGGAGATCGAAAAGCTCGGCGGCCTGCAGGAAGGCGGGCTCGCCGAATATCTGCGCGGACAGGGCCTGCGCGTGCGCCTCATGCCGGCAGAGATCATGATGGACGCGCTGCGCCGCTATGACCGCCACGCCGAACAGCTGCTGATCGACGAGACGCTGAGCCCGCAGGCGCGCCGCTGGCAGATCGCGCTCCACATCGCCTATACCGCGCTGCGCAGCGAGATCGCCGCCCTCGTGCGCGGTGCCAGCTTCTCGAGCGAAACCGCCGCGCAGCTCGTCCGCCGCGCGCTCGCCGCCTATGGCGCGGCCGCGCTGATCATGCCCTACGACCGCTTCGCCCGCGCGGTGGAAGCGCGCGCCTACGATATCGAGGCGCTGTCCGGCCAATTCGGCGCGAGCTTCGAGCAGGTCGCCCACCGCCTCACCACGCTCAATCGCCCCGGGCAGGAGCGCGTGCCGTTCTTCTTCATCCGCGTTGATGCGGCTGGCAACGTTTCAAAGCGGCTGGACGGCGCCGGCTTCCCCTTCGCAGCGCACGGCGGCGGCTGCCCGCTGTGGAGCCTGCACGATTGCTTCCGGCGCCCGGGCGAAGTGCTCACCCAGTGGCTCGAACTCCCCGGCGGCGAGCGCTTCTTCAGCGTCGCGCGCTCTGTCACCTCGGGCGGCGGCGGCCATGGCAAGCCCGCCGTGCTGCGCGCGATTGCGCTGGGCTGCACCGCCGAACACGCGGCAAGGCTAATCTACGCCCGCGGCGAACAGCCCGCCCCCACGCCCATTGGCGTCACCTGCCGCCTCTGCAATCGCGCCACCTGCACCGCCCGCGCCGAACCGCCCTTGGGCCGCGAGATTCTCCCGGACGACTACCGCAAGACGCCCGAGCCGTTCACCTTTGCGGAAAGCTGAACGCATTTCCAGCACGGTCCATTGCACAAAACCCGATTGACCCCGCCCATTTGCATCCCGAATGTGCCCGCAAAGGGACAATCCGGGGGCCGAATACATGATCACACGTCGCACACTCATGGCTGGCCTCACCGCCGCAACCACGCTCGCCATGCTCCCCCGCTGGGTTTATGCAGCCGCGCCCGCCGAAGGCGTCGATCCCGCGCTTGTCACCTTCATCAAGGGCCTGCCCAAGACCGAATACCACGTGCACCTCGAAGGCACGCTAGAGGCCGAGATGAAGTTTGCCCTCGCCAAGCGCAACGGCCTGAACCTCCCGTTCGCCGACGTCGCGGCGATGAAGGCGAGCTACCAGTACCACGACCTGCCTAGCTTCCTCGCGATCTACTACGACGGCATGAAAGTGCTGCTGAAGGAGCCGGATTTCTACGATCTCGCCTACGCCTACCTCGCCAAGGCCGCCTCGCAGAACGTGATCTACACCGAAATGTTCTTCGATCCGCAGGAGCACCTGAAGCGCGGCGTGGCGATGGAAGCCGTGATCATGGGCATCACCCGCGCCCGCCGCGACGCCGAGGCGAAGCTCGGCATCCGCTCGCAGCTCATCCTGTGTTTCGTGCGCGATCTTTCAGCGGAAAGCGCCATGGCCGCGCTCGATGCCGCGCTGCCCTTCAAGCAGCACCTCGTCGGCGTCGGGCTCGATTCGGATGAAGCGGGCCACCCGCCCGAAAAGTTCGCCGCCCACTTCGCCAAGGCCCGCGCCAACGGCCTCCACGTCACGGCCCACTGCGATGTCGATCAGGTCGACACCTTGAAGAACATCCGCACCGCGCTCGTGGACCTCAAGGTCGACCGGATCGACCACGGCGGAAATATCGTGCAGTCGCCCGAACTCGTCGCCATCGCCAAACAGCGGGGGATGTATTTCACCGTCTGCCCCACCTTCTCCGGCACCCTGCGGCGCGGCATCGCCCAGCCGGTCGATGTGGTGCGTTCGATGCTGGACGCCGGCCTCAAGGTCACGATCTCGTCAGACGACCCCGCCTACATGGCGAGCGAATACATCAACGAGGTGCTGCTGCGCGCCGTCTCCCGCAGCAACCTCACCCGCGCCGATCTCGCCGGAATCGCCCGCAACGGTTTTGAAGCCGCATGGCTGCCAGCGGCTGACAAGGCCGCGCTGATCGCAAAGCTGGAAGCTTATCTCGCGAGTGCCGCCTAGCTGGCTCCATTCCCAAAACCGCTCATGCTGAGCCTGTCGAAGCATCACGCACAACAGTTGCGCCAGCACCCTTCGACAAGCTCAGGGTGAGCGGGGTTGGGAAAGGTCTCTTCACGAAGTTGAGCCCACTTTCCCGTCCAACCTTCTCGCCACCGGCATGGCCGCAGCAATCGCCAGCGCGCAGATCACGCCGCCGACCGGGCCGATCAGCGTATAAGCGCCAAAGCCCTGCGCCATTGCGCCTGCCGCCAGCGAGCCGAGGCTCTGCGAAAGCAGCCACGTCCCCGTGGTCATCACCGCCAGCCGCTCTCCGGCGGGCTGCGCATAGGCAAGCCGCAGCAGCAGCGGATAGGTCAGGAACCAGCTCACCATGAACGCGACGAAGGCCGCACCAAACGCCGCCTCGCTCCCCACCGTGGTCAGCAAGCCGCACATCAAGGCGCACATGCCCAGCGCCGCCGCCAGCGGCCAGGCGCGCGGCAAGCGGCCGATCACCATGGCCAGCCCGGCATTGCCCACCGCACTCGCGAGCACCGCCGCGCTCTGATAAAGCCCGAACTGCGTCGCCGGGATGCCGATGGCGTGCGCGGTCCGCTCGATGAAGGGCCAGATCGCCAGCGAGCCAAACGCGAACAGCGCCATCGCCGCCAGCACGCGCCATCCTTCCGCGCCGATGGGCGCCGCCGCTTGCGCGTGTTCCTCGACTGCACCCTTGCCCCCCGGCAGCAGCAGTGCGCACAGGCCAAACAGCACGGAAATCCCCGCCAGCCCAAGGAACATCCCGTTCGCGCCATAGTCGCGCCCGACCAGCGGCACCACAATCGCGATCCCGCTATAGAGCAAGGTCTGCACCGCGATCCCCAGCGAGATCCACCGCGCCGGATTGCCCGTGCGCCCCGCCGCCAGATTGAGCGCGCTGTTCATCAGGCCAAAGCCCAGCCCCGTGCCGATCCGCCCGGCGAGCAAGAGCGGATAGGCCCCTGTCAGCGCCGATCCTGCCTGCGCCGCAATCACCACCACGCTCGCGATCATCGCCAGCACCCGCGCATCGAGCCCGCGCGCGCGCGGCGCGACAAGAAACATCGCGGCAGCATAGCTCAGCGTCTCGGCCATGTTCCACGCGCCCATCGCAAAGGGTGTGAAACCGAACCGGTCCATCAGTCCGCCGACCAGATAAGTGGTGAAGTTATTGCCGATATGCGCCGCCGCGGTTGCCGCGCCAATGCCGATCAAGGTGGGGACAAAGGGAACGTTGTCCTTCGCCGCGGTTCTTGCGCTGCCTTGCGTTTTATCCATCGCCCGCAGGGGTGGCATGCTGCGCAGCAAGTGGCAATGAGGGCAACGCTTGTTTTACAGTTGTCCAACCAAACGATACGCCATACGCTGCAGCATCATGACATTCTCCTGCTTAGACCTGATCCATGGCCGGCGCCCCGCGTCGTTCCGCTATGGCAAGGTGCAGGATTGGCGCCCGCCGCCACGCAAGGGCTGATCAACATCGTCAGCTGACCCTTGCTCCATGACGGGACGTTTCCATGAAAATCTCAGCCCTTGAGGTGCGGGCGGATGCCCTCCTCGCTACGTGGTCCCGCTCGGGCCGCGTGACTTATCCCACGCTCTGGCTTCGCGACAATTGCCCCAGCGCCTTCCACCCGCAGACCGAGGAACGCGTGCTCGATCTGCTGACGCTCGATCCCGAGCCGGTCCTGCTGGATGCCGAGCGCGCGGGCGACGAAGTGATCCTGCACTTCGCCGATGGCCATGTCAGCCGCGTGCCCATGGCCCTGCTCTTCGAGCATCGTCCCGGCTGCGCCACAAAGGACCCCGCCGCGATTGTGCCCCGGCTCTGGCGCGCGGATCTCACCCCGGCCAGCGTGCCGCGCTATGCTGCGGCCCAGCTGCTCGAGAATGATGGCGCATTGCGCGCGTGGATGCAGGATACCGCCGCCGTCGGTCTTTCGATCGTCGATGGCCTCGACGACCGGATCGACGCGGGCGTGGAGATTGCCTGCAAGATCGGTTTCCTGCGCGAAACCAACTTCGGCATGACCTTCGAGGTCGTCAGCAAGCCCGATCCCAACAACCTTGCCTATACCGCCGTCACCCTGCCGCTGCACACCGATCTGCCCAATCAGGAAGTGCCACCGGGCTTCCAGTTCCTCCACTGCCTCGCCAACGAGGCCGAGGGCGGCGGCTCGCTCTTTGCCGATGGCTTTGCCCTGGCCGAGGATCTGCGCGCGAAGGATCCGGAGGCTTTCCGCCTGCTCAGCGAAATCGCCATCCCCTTCCGCTTCCACGATGCAGACGCCGATATCCGCACCCACGCCCCGGTGATCACGCTGAATGCCACTGGGGACCGCGCGGGTGCCATCAGCGAAATCCGCTGGAACGCGCATATCGCCGCCACGTTCGATATGCCGGCGGACGTCATGCCCGCCTACTACCGCGCCTACCGCGCCTTCATGGCGATGACGCGCGACCCCGCCTACCGGCTCACCTTCAAGCTCAAGGCGGGCGAGATGATCGTGTTCGACAACCGCCGCGTGCTGCACGGGCGCGAGGCATTCAACCCGGCAACCGGCTTCCGCCATCTCCACGGCTGCTACGTCGATCGCGGCGAATTCAACTCGCGGCTGCGGCTGCTGGCGCGCAAGACGCACTGATCGAGCGGCCTGCCGTTCGAATTCCTCATATACAGCGTCCGCAAGGGCGCAGTATCGTGAGGATTCAAGACCGCCGGCGAGGGCTGAGACGGTCACTGGAAGAGGAGAACAGCGCATGTCTGCCACGCGCCCCGTCGCGCTCATCATCGGCATGGGGCCCGGTCTTTCCGCCGCGCTTGCCCAGCGCTTTGCCGCCGGTGGCTATGCGATCGCGGGCTTGGCGCGCAGTCCCGAAAAATCCGCTGCGCTCGCAGCCGCCATGGCAGAACAGGGCCAAAAACTCGATCTGCGCGCGGTTGATGCCGGTGATTTCACCGCCCTCGGTTCCACCGTCCACGCTGTCGAGGCCGAGCTGGGGCCGATCGAAGTGCTGATCTACAATGCCTACAGCGCCACGCCTGCGGTCCCCTCGCAGATCCCGCTCGATGGCTTGGTGGCGGACTTCCGTGTCAACGTCGGCGGTGCGCTGGCGGCGGTGCAGGCGGTGCTTCCGGCCATGCAGGCGCGCGGGAAGGGCACGGTGCTGTTCACCGGCGGCGGCCTCGCGCTCGATCCCACCGGCTGGCTCCCGGCCGCCTCGCTCGCCATCGGCAAGGCCGGGATCCGCAACCTTGCCCAGGCGCTGCACAAGGAACTGGAAGGCTCGGCGATCCGCGTCGGCACGGTCACCGTCACCGGCCAGATCCTCCCCGGCACACCGCTTGCGCCCGAAACGATCGCCGGGCATTTCTGGGATCTTCACACCATGCCCGCCCCCGCCCCGGTGGAAGTGATCTTGTGAGACGCTGCGGTTGCTTGGCCGTAATTGTCTGTTAGACTTGGAGTAATGGAACCATATTGGTGTAGAATAGGTCTGCCGGTACGCTCGGCTGCATTGGCGCTATCCGGGCGGCTTTCACCTCTCCTGCCAGTCGAGCGCGGCCCGCATGGATGACGATATCGTCATTATCGAACGCGTCTCGAAGTCGTTCGGCCCCAAGACCGCACTGACCGACGTTTCCTTCCGCGTTCCGCCCGGCCAGATTTGCGGCCTGCTCGGCCCCAACGGCGCGGGCAAGACCACGCTGTTCCGCCTGCTCATGGGCATTCTCAAGGCCACATCGGGCACGCTGCGCGTCGCCGGGCTCGATGCGTTCGAGGACCGGGTCGAGGTCAAGCGCGCGATCGGCTTCCTGCCCGACGAGCCGGTGTTCTATTCCTACCTGTCCGGCCGCGAGGTTCTTGCGCTCAGCGCCGGGATGCACGGCCTCGACGTGCCGGAGGCGATGGCGAGGATCGAAGCCCTCGCGGTGCGCATGCGCCTTGCCGACGATCTCGACAAATATGCCGAGGAATACTCGCGCGGCATGAAGAAGAAGCTCGGCCTGCTGCTCGCCATGCTGCACCAGCCGCGCCTGCTCGTGCTGGATGAGCCGACCAACGGGCTCGACGTAGAATCTACCCGCCTGTTCTATGATCTGGTGAACGAGGCAGCGGCCACCGGCACCACGGTCCTCTTCTCGACCCATCTGATGGACCACGTTGCGCGCCTGTGCTCGCACGCGGTGATCGTGAACGAAGGCCGCGTGGTCGAACAGGGCGAGCTTGGCGCGCTCGCTGCCCGCCACGGCGAGCCCGATCTCGAAGCGCTGTTCCTGAAGCTGACCGCCCGGCCCGCGCAGGAATGAGCGCCGCCTCTCCCCCCGGCTATTGGGGCACCGTGCGCCTGCTGCTGGCATCGGCGCGCCGCCGCCAGAGCGGGCGCAGCAAGCGGCAGCAGCAGCTGCTCAGCCAAAGAAGCGACGGCAAGGGAACGGATTGGTCGGGCGTCGGCTTGCTGGTCGGCCTGATCATCAGCCTCGTCATCCATGGCTTCGCGGCAGGCTCGGTGTTTGTTGCGGTAACCGCCGGCCAGCGCGCCGAAGCAGAGCTCCACGGGCACATGGTTGTCAGCGAGGAATTCCTCGAACAGGTGCAGGAAGCCGATCAGACATCCTTTGCCTCGCCGCGGGTCCGCAGCGATTCGCTGGCGGAGGCCATCGGCGACGAAGCGGCAAGGATCGCGCGGGATCAGCGCGGCGAGGACGAAAAAGAGATCGCGGCAAAGCTGCGCGCGCGCGTCGCGGCACCAGGCAGCAACGGGCTTGTCCTTGCCGAAAGCGCAGAACCCGGCCTCACCCCGCAAGGTCTCTCGCAACCAATCCCCGCGCTGCTGGGATCGCTGCTCGTCCTGCTCTGGCTGGTAACGCTGGTATGCCAGGGCGAGGGACTGGAGCTCGACATCCAGCGCTGCCGCCATCCCATGTGGGAATGGCTCTTCTCGCACCCGGTGCAACCCGGCGCGGTCTTCCTTGCCGAGATGATCGCGCCGCTTGCCGCCAACCCTACCTATTGGGCCGGACCGCTGTTCGTCGGCGCCCTGCTCGGTCTCACCTACGATGTGCTGCTGGGCCTCATCGGCGCGGTGGTGATCGGCATTCCCCTCACCATTGCGGCGGGCTGCCTGGGCAAGGCGCTTGAAATTTCCGCGGTGCTGCGCCTGTCCCCGCGCACCCGCGGCGGCATGATCGGCGTCATCAGCTGGTTCGGTTTCGTCGGCATGGTTGGCCCGATTGTCGGCGCCGCCACGATCGACTGGCTGGTCGGGCACTTTGCCGGCACCCTTGCCATCGCCGCGCGCCTGCCCGCGCCCCTGCTCGCCTTGCTGCTCGGCTTTGATGGTGCGGGGGGCCGCTCGTTCCTGCGTGCCATCGCCTTTGGCTGGCTCCTCGCCGCCGCCATGCTCGGCTTCGCCGTCTGGCTCAGCGTGCGCGCGCTGCGCAATGGCCTGTCGGGTGCCTTCGCGGCCGAAACGCTGACCACAGGACCCGCACGGCAGACGCGCTTCGGCCGCGAGCCGCTGTTTCGCAAGGAAGTCCTGTGGTTCCTGCGCGATCGCAGCGCCATCGTGCAGACCATCCTGATCCCGCTCACCGTCGCTGGCTACAACATGTTCCAGCTGCGCGGCGCACTCAGTCTCGCCGCCCAATCCTGGAACCTCCTCGCCGGTGCAGCGATCGCGCTCGGCACCTACATGCTCTGGGTTCTCGGCCCCAAGTCGCTGGTCTCGGAAGGCTCGGCGCTGTGGATCGCGCTGACCTGGCCGCAAGGGATCGAAAGCGTGCTCAAGGCCAAGGCCTGGCTGTGGTCGCTGATCGCAACACTGCTGGTTGCAGTGGTCCTGCTGCTGGGCTGCGCGCTGTTCCCGCAGGATTGGTGGAAGATCGCGCTGGTCGGCGTGGGCTGGTACCTCTTCGCCCGCAGCATGGCCGAAAAGGCTGTCACGCTGGTCACGGTCGTTTCGGAATCGGGCGAAGCGCAGCCGATCCCCTCCGGGCGGCGCTGGGCCGCGCAGCTCGGCATGCTGACCTTCGCGATCGGCATCTGCACGCAGGTCTGGTCGCTTGCCATCGTCGGCATCGTCTATTCATGGGTCACCGCCGCCGCGATGTGGGAAAACTTCCGCGCTCGGCTGCCCTATCTCTATGATCCCTGGTCGGAAAAGCTGCCGCCGCCGCCCACGCTGATGCACGCGATGATCGCGGTCAGCGCGATGCTGGAGCTTTCCTCCGTGATCGCCGCCTTCGTTGCGGGCATCGGCGGGCGTGAAAATCTGCCGCTGGCCATGGCCGTCGGCTATTCGGCCAGCGCCGTGCTCGTCTCGATGGTGACAGCGCGCGTCCTGGAAGATCGCGGCATGAATCCAGCAGCCGCGTGGCTGTGGTCTCCTCCGCCCGCGCAGGCCGTGCACATGTTCGTCGCACCGTGGGAGACGCTGTGGAACCTCCTGCGCTATCACGGGCGGGCGATGGCGGAAGGCCTCGCACTCGGCCTGCTGCTCGGCGGCTTCGCCTGGGCCTATATCCACATCCTCGCCATGTTTTCCCCGTTTGCGCACGACATCGCGGCGACTCACGCCCAGTGGGCCGCCAACCCGTCCTTGCGCTTCAGCTATGCCTTCATCGCGATCCTTTGCGCGCCCTTTGCCGAGGAATATCTGTTCCGCGGCCTGCTCTACCGGGCGCTGGATCGGCAATGGGGCGGCTGGAAAGCGGTGCTTGCCGCCGCCGCCTTCTTCGCGATCTATCACCCGCCGATCGCATGGCTTCCGGTGGGCCTGCTCGGGGCGCTCAATTGCGTGATGTTCAAGCGCACCGGCAGGCTCGCCCCGGCCGTCGTGCTCCACATGGCCTACAATACAGTCGTCGTGCTGACCGGATCGTGACCCCGCGCTTGCCCCCGGCCCCCTCGCCCGCTATCGGCGCGCCTTCCGCCATCCACCCGAAAGCCCGCATCCCCTTGGCCACGCTGATCCCGCTTGCCGATATCGATTCCGCGCTGATCGAAGAGGTGCTCGATGCCGCCTTCGGGCCGGACCGCTTCGCGCGCACGGCCTACAAGGTACGCGAGGGGACCGAGTGGCTCCCCGGCCTGTCCTTCGCCGCGCTCGATGAAGGCGAGCATATCGCCGGCACGATCCAGTGCTGGCCTGTCGCGCTGAACGATGAAAGCGGCCGCGCCCACCCGATGATCATGGTCGGCCCGGTCGCTGTCCTCCCGGGCCTTCAAGGCCAGGGCTATGGCAAGGCGCTCGTCACCGCCAGCCTCACCGCAATCGATCCGCGCGCACCGCTGCCGCAGGTGATGATCGGCGATCTGGATTATTATGGCCGCTTCTTCGGCTTTTCCGCCGCGCACACCGGCGGATGGAAGCTGCCCGGCCCGTGGGACCCGGCGCGCCTGCTCTGCCGCACCGCCAATCCGGCCGTCCTGCCCACAGGGGGCATGCTCGGCCCTTGGCGCGGCTGATCTGATCTGGCATCGGCGGTTCGTGCCCTATGAACCGCCCCCCGAACTTGCAGCGCTTTCGCTGAGCGAACTGGCAGAGGCCATCGCTTCACGCCGCTTGCCAGCGGTAGAGAGCTGGTCGCCCGCGAACATCGGCGAAAGCCACATGCGCATCGCGGCAGACGGCACGTGGTTCCACGAGGGCGGCAGGATCACCCGCCCGGCCATGGTCCGCGCCTTTTCCTCGCTCCTCACCCGCGATGCAGCAGGCCGGCACTGGCTCGTCACCCCGGTCGAAAAGCTCGCCATCGCGGTGGATGACGCCGCCTTCATCGCGACCGACATGGAAGTCCGCAGCGACGAGAACGGCCACCCGGTCATCGCGTTCCGCCTCAATAGCGACGACGTGGTCCTCGCCGGTCCCGACCACCCCTTGCGCGCTGCGGGCACGCCCGAAGTGCCTGCCTTCTACCTCGCCGTGCGCCATGGCACCGAAGCGCGGCTCAACCGCAGCACCTACGGCCAGCTGATCGACCACGCGCTCACGCTCTCCGAACCCGAAGCGCTCGCGGTCGAAAGCCGGGGCACCCGCTTCAGCCTGCTGCCCGCATGAGCCTGCGCGAACGCCTCGCCGAACTTTTCGACGTCGGGCATGCCCTCCCCGTCCCGCCCGCTTACGAGGACTGGCGCCCGCTTCCCGATACGCCCTTGCGCGCCGCCGCCGTGCTGATCGCCGTCACCGACCGGCCAGACCATGCGCAAGGCCCCGGCGTGCTCCTCATCCACCGCCCCTCGCACATGCGCGCGCACCCCGGGCAGGCCGCGTTCCCCGGCGGCAAAATCGATGCGGGCGAAACCCCGATCGAGGCCGCGCTGCGCGAGGCGAACGAGGAGCTCGGCATCGATCCCGCGCTGGTGGACGTGATCGGCGCGACCGACCAGTACCGCACTGGCACCGGCTACGACATCACCCCCGTCCTCGCGATGGTTCCGCCAGACCTGCCCATCCAGCCCAATCCTGCCGAAGTGGCGAGCTGGTTCGAGCCCCCGCTCGGCTTCGTGCTCGATCCCGCCAACCACGTCCGGCGGGAGAGCGAATGGGCCGGGCGGCGCGGCAGCTACATCGATATCCAGTGGAATGAGCACCGCATCTGGGGCGTCACCGCCGGGATTATCGCCAATCTTGCGCAGCGGATCCGCTGGCATGGCTGAAACGCGCCTTCCTGCGGCCGACTGGACCCGTCGCGAAGACCTCGCCGCACTCGTCGCCGCGCTCGATCCGGCCGGAGAAGGCCTCGTCCGCTACGTCGGCGGTGCGGTGCGTGATACGCTGCTGGGCATCGCGGTGAAGGACATCGACATGGCCACCCCGCTCGAACCGCCTGCGGTGATCGAGCGGCTCAAGGCCGCAGGCATCCGCAGTGTTCCCACCGGCCTTGCCCACGGCACCGTCACCGCCGTGCTCGCTGACGGCCCGGTCGAGATCACGACCCTGCGCCGCGATGTCTCGACCGACGGCCGCCACGCCACCGTCGCGTTTTCAACCGACTGGTCGGAAGACGCGGCCCGCCGCGATTTCACGATCAACGCGCTCTACGCCGATCCGCAGGGCCTGACGGTTCACGACTACTTCGGCGGCCTCGCAGACCTCAAGGCCCGCCGCCTGCGCTTCATCGGCGATGCAGAGGCGCGCATCCGCGAGGATTACCTGCGCATCCTGCGCTATTTCCGCTTCCAGGCCCGCTTCGGCTCGCTTCCTGCTGATGCAGAGGCGGAAGCCGCCTGCAGTGCGCTCGCGCCGGGCCTCAAGGGCCTCTCGCGCGAACGCATCGCCAGCGAACTCCTCATGCTGCTGGCGCTGCCCAACCCGACGCCCACCGTCGCGCGCATGGCTGAACTCGGCGTGCTTGGCGTGATCCTGCCCGAAGCCGATCCCGCCGCGCTCCCGCCGCTCCTCGCCGCCGAAGCAGCCCGCGCCCTTGCGCCCGAACCCCTGCGCCGCCTCGCCGCGCTACTCCCTGCCGATCCGCTGCTGGCCGAACAGATCGCCGCGCGCCTCAGGCTCTCGATCGCCCAGCGCAAGCACCTCGCCCTCGTCGCCGCGCGGACCAGCCCCGAGGAACCCGCCCGCCCGCTCGCCTACAAGGTCGGCCGCGAAGCCGCGCTTGATCGCTTGCTGATCACTGGCAGCGACACCACCCCGCTCGATGGCTGGGATATCCCGCGGTTTCCGCTCAAAGGCGGCACGATCGTCGCTCGCGGCGTCAGCGCCGGCCCCGAAGTCGCCCGCATCCTCCGCGCGGTCGAAGCCCGCTGGGTGGCGGAAGGTTTTCCAAAAGAAGCCCGCATCGCGGAATTGCTCAGCGAAGAAATCGGCTGAGCAGAAAACAAAGTCCCGTTGGTGTCGAGCCCCTCGACGTCGCTCGGGATGAACTTCCAGCCTGAAGGGCTGGAAGTCGAGACACCATGCGCCAGGCCCTCAGCCCGCGTCAGACCCCTTCCACTCGCGCCGCTCCTCGGCGGCGCGCAGCACTTCATAGGCCGTCTGCAGCTTCAGGAACTCCGCCGCCGCTTCGGCATCGCCGGGGCGCACATCGGGATGCACTTCCTTGGCACGACTGCGCCACGCCTTGCGCACCGCCTCGAAATCGGCGTCCACTTCCAGCCCCAGCGCTTCCAGCGCGCGCATCTCGTCGCGGCTGCGGCTGCCGTCGCCGGGGCCTGCCCAGGCCTGATAGGCCGATTGCGCATAGCCCGAAGCCTCGCCCCGCTCGGCCTTCTCGCGCAGCTCGGCCTCTTCCTTGTCGAGCCCTTCGAAGTAGTTCCACCCGGCGTTGTATTCGGCGGCATGGCGCTCGCAGAAATACCACCGGTCCGGGTTGTTGGGCGATTTGGGAGCAGGCCGGTCGCCCTTCTCGTCGCAGCCGGCCCGGTCGCACAGGCGCACCGGGGCCGCCTCGCGCGCGCCACCATAGCCGCGCCAGCGTGGGAAACCCCAGTCAGCCGATCTGCCTTGCCGTGCCATCGAAGTGGCTAATCCCTTTTCACTGTACGGTGATCGTCACCGCACGGCGGTTCTTCGCCCAGCTTGCCTCGTCCGAACCCAGAGCGACCGGGCGCTCCTTGCCATAGCTCACCGTGGTGATGCGCGAAGCATCGATGCCGAGGCTGACGAGGTAGTTCTTCGCCGCATTGGCCCTGCGCTCGCCCAAAGCAAGGTTATAATCACGCGTGCCGCGCTCGTCGCAGTGTCCTTCGATGGTCACGCGCTTGCCGGGATAGCGCGCCAGCCACTGCGCCTGGCTCTGCAGGATGCCCTGATCCTCGCTGTCCACGTTATAGCGGTCCGTGTCGAACAGGATCGTGTCGCCCAGCACCGAGGCCATGAAATCGGCCTGGCTGCCCGGCACCGGCCCCATCGGCTGGCTGACCGGCGGCGGCGTGGTCGTCGTCGTGGTCGTCGCGCCGGTCGGCTGCGGCGGCAGTTCCTTGGGCTTGGTGGCGCAACCGGCAAGCACGAGGCCGGAGGTGAGCAGCAGGCCAGTCAAGACTTTCGATGGGATGATCTTGCGGGTCACGGACGGGTCTCCTTTGGTCAATCAGCGCCAGAGTGCATTGCACAAGGCGAATCGGCAAACGGTTTTGGCACCAGTTCAGGGCAGAACCGGGCCCCATGCGGGGTCCGATGCATCGACCGGCGTATTCAGCCGCCGCTCGTTGCCTCCGGTCAGGTCCACCTGCCAGATCGAGGTCTTGCCGGTGGTCTTTGCGGTGCGGAAAAACTGCACGATGCGGCCGTTGGGCGACCATGTCGGCGCTTCATCCTGCCAGCTGTCGGTAAGGTAGCGCATCTCGCCGCCCGATGGGTTCATCACCGCGATGCGAAGATTGCCCGCGATGTGGGTGAACGCGATCTGGTCACCGCGCGGGCTCCATTCGGGCGTGGCGGAGCGTCCGCCGAAAAAGCTGATGCGCTTCTGGTTCGTGCCATCGGCGTTCATCACGTAGATCTGCTGGCTGCCTGAACGGTCGCTTTCGAACACGATCTTGCTGCCATCGGGCGAATAGCTGCCGCCCACGTCGATCCCCGGCGAATCCGTCAGCTTCACCGATTCGCCGCCGGTTGCGGGCACGCGGTAGATGTCCGTATTCCCGGCAATCGCCATCGAATAGAGGATGGACTTGCCATCGGGCGACCAGCGCGGCGCGAAAGTCGGCCCCTTGCCCTCGGTCACCAGTCGCTGCTGCCCGCTGCCGATATCATAGACATAGATGCGCGGGGTGCCGTTGAGGAAGCTGAGGTAGGCGATCTTCGAATAGTCCGGCGAATAGCGCGGGGTCAGCGCGGTTGCCTGGCCGTTGGTGATGAAGCGGTGGTTGGCCCCGTCCGAATCCATGATCGCCAGCTGCTTGCGGCGATGATCCTTCGGCCCCGTCTCGGCGATATAGGCGATCTTGCTGTCGAAAAACGGGCTTTCCCCTGAAAGCCGCGAATAGACCATGTCCGCACACTTGTGCGCCGCGCGGCGCCACTCCTCGGGCTTCACCACATAGCCCTGCCGCGCCAGCTCGCTGCCCAGCGCCACGTCATAGAGGTAGCAGCCCACTGTCAGCCGGCCATCGACCCCGCCCTTGACGAAGCCCTGTACCAGCATCTCCGCCGACCGCGCGCGCCAGTTCGGAAACGCCGGCGCGGTCACTTCGCCATAGGCAATGCCTGGCAGCGAATCGGGACCGACCGGGCGGAACAGCCCGTTGTTCTTGAGATCGCCGTAGATCACCCGCGCAAGATTGCGCCCGAGCGCCTCTGTGTTCCCGCCATCGGCTGCGGTGGGCAGCATCTCGTTGGTCGGGAAGGTCGGGATCGCGATGGCAGCATCGTTGTTGATCGTGCCGACCACGTCTTCCTCTGGCGAGGAATCCGCCGGCGCGGCCGATGCGGCAGGCTGGGGTGCAGGTGTGGCAGGTTGCGCCAGAACCGGCGAGGCGGCGAGGAACGCGCAAAGGCCAACGACAAGAGTGCTACGCAAGGGCTCTACTCTTTCCTGAAATTGAGCGTGTAGGTCTTCCAGAAATCATACGTTTCGACAGGAAGGTTGAACGGAGCCGCCGTCCTGATCGCGCGAACCGCGCATTCGGTGAAGCGACCCACCTGCGGCGTGTTGGCAGGAGTCTGGCCGGAAAGAACCGGCGTTGCAATGCTGACGATATTCCCGCTGCGATCAAGCTGGAAGGTCACTTTCGCGCGCAGCTTCTCGATCTCGACGCCGCTCAGCGGACAGCTGTTCCACGGCGGCACCACCTTGCGGTTGATCGTGACGCGGATCGCGGCCTTGGCAGTATCGCTCAGCGCATCGGCCGGATTGCCCGTCGCGCCCGGCCGGGTCCCCGTATTGATCCCCTTGAGGAAATCGGAGCCCAGTTGGCTGGCGCCGCTCGTCGCATCGGGCCGCCGCCGCTGGCGCGGGTCAAGCGGCGGCGCGGCGGCTGCCTTTTGCGCCGGCTTCTGCGGCGGCGCAGGCACGGCACGCTGTTGCGGCTGCGGCTTGATGACAGGCTGCGGCCTCGCAACAGGCCTGGGCTGCGGCGCCGGCTTTGCCTGAGGCGGTGGCGGAGGCGCGGGCTTTGGCAATGGTTGGGGCTGGGGCTGCGGCTTGGGCTGAGGCGGCGCGATCTGCGGCGCAGGCTGCGGCGGCGCGGGCTCTGGCGCAGGCTCGCCCAGCACCGGCGCGACATCGGGCGCAGCTTCGGTCTCGGGCTGCGGCGAGGTCGATTGGTCGGCAGTCTCTTCGGCGAAGGTCACCGTCATCCGTTCGGGGGGCGACATGATCGATTTGCCCGGCGGCGAGAGCGTCAGCGCCGCAATCAACGCGACATGCGCGGCCAGCGCGATGCCAAGCGCCCCAAACGGTATGGGCGCTTCCTCGCGCGTGAGGCCTTGGGAGGAGGAAGAGGCCGTCATGCCCATCGCGCTTAAGGCGCCGTGACTGAACCGTTGGTGACCAGCGAGATCGACTTGAACCCTGCGGCATTGAGCGCGCCCATCACCGCGACCACCCGGCCATAATCGAGGCTGCGATCCGCGCGCAGCGTGACGACGGGCAGCTGGCCACCCGGCCCCGCCACTGCCAGCCCCGTCAGCCGATCGGAAAGCTCACCCGGCGCGAGTTCCTGGTCGTCGAGGAAAATCCGCCCCTCGCCGTCCATGCTCACAGTTATCGCCTTCTGGTCGGTCTTGAGCGCCTCGGCCCGGCTGTCCGGCAAGTCGATCGGCACGCCCGCGGTCAGCATCGGCGCGGTCACCATGAAGATGATCAGCAGCACCAGCATCACGTCGACCAGCGGCGTCACGTTGATCTCGCTCATCGCCGCGCCGCGCCCGCGCCCCCGCCGCCCGCGCCGCCCGCCACCGCCAGAGCCCATGCTCATCGCCATGGCGTTACTGCTCCAACTCGCGGCTCAAGGTCGCATGAAAGCGGTCGGCAAAGCGGAACATCCGCGTCTCGAAGCGGTTCACCCGGTGCGAAAAGCGGTTGTAGGCAATCACCGCCGGGATCGCCGCGAACAGGCCGATGGCGGTCGCGAACAGCGCTTCCGAGATGCCCGGCGCCACCACCGCGAGCGAGGAATTCTGCTGCGCCCCGATGTTGAAAAAGCTGTCCATGATGCCCCACACCGTGCCGAACAGCCCGACGAATGGCGCCACCGCACCCACCGTGGCGAGGAAATTGAGCCGCCCCGCCAGCCGGTCCGTTTCCGCCGTCACCACGCTTTCCATCGCCGAATTGAGCCGCTGGCGCGTACCCTCGCGGTCGATCGTCTTGCCAGAGGTGGAGCGCCGCCATTCTGCCAGCGCCGCCGTCACGATCCGCGCGCTCGGCACGTCCTTGCCGCCGTTCTCCTTGTGGAAGGCATCGACATCGCGCGCTTCCCAGAACGCCGTCTCATACTTGTCGCACTTGCGCTCGGCGCTGCCCATGCGCAGCGAGAAGGAGACGATGATCGTCCACACCCAGACCGAGGCGAGCACCAGCGCGCCCATCACCACCTGAACCACGATATCGGCATGAAGGAACAGCGCGACCGGGTTGAGCCGGGTCGGCATGCCCGCAGTCGCCCCGGCGGCGACAGGCACGGCGGCAGCGGCAAGAACGGAAAGCATCATGGATGGACGGACCCTTCAGGGGGAGGCGCCAGCAGCGCCGTGAAAGCGGAATGGAACGATGCAGGCAGCCGCCGCGCGCGGCCCAGCGGAGAGACGAACGCAACGCGGACCCGGCCCTCGGCAAGCAAGTCCTCGCCGCGCCAGGCCTTCTGCACCAGACTGCACGTGACGCGTGAAACTTCGGCGACGGTGCTTTCGATCACCACATCGTCATCGAGCCGCGCCGGGCGGAGATACTTCAGCGCAAGGTCGGTCACCGCAAAAGCGCCTTCCCCCGCTTCATGCGCACCGCGCTGATCGATGCCGAGCAGGCGCAACATGTCCGACCGCGCCCGCTCGAACCAGCGTAGGTAATTCGCGTGATAGACCACGCCCGAAAGATCGGTGTCCTCAAAGTAAACGCGTATCGCATAAAGATGGCGCGCGCCGTCAAAACAGCCGGAAGGAGGAAGCGGAGCAGGCATATGCCGCGCTGTCCTAGCCTTGCCGCGACTCGCGAGGCAAGATCAAACGCGGCAATTTGTTAACCGCTTCAGGAAGGTTTCAGTCCACCCGCGCCAGCAGCGGGCCGAGCTGACGGCCGGCAAACACATGCACATGCAGATGCGGCACTTCCTGATGGGCATTCGTGCCGGTGTTCGCCAGCAGCCGGTATCCCGGCGCGACCAGCCCCGCCGCGCGCGCCACATGCCCCACCGCGCGCACGAACCCGGTGATCTCGCCATCCGAAGCCTTTGCCGAAAAATCGTCCCAGCTCACGTAGGCGCCCTTGGGGATCACCAGCACATGCGTCGGCGATTGCGGGTTGATGTCGTGAAAGGCGAGGCTCCACTCATCCTCGTAGACCTTCCGGCAGGGGATTTCCCCGCGCAGGATCTTCGCGAAGACGTTCTGGTCATCGTAAGGCTGGGTGGCATCGACCGCCATGGTTCAACTGCTCCTGCTGGCTTTCTCGGCAATCCCTGACGTGCCCTCGCGCCGCTCCAGTTCGGCGGTCACCTGGGCCAGCGAAACGCCGCAATCGCCCATCAGCACGAAGAGGTGGAAGAGCAGGTCCGCCGCTTCCCCCACCAGCGCCTCAGGGCTGCCGGTGAGCGCGGCGATCACCACTTCGGTCGCCTCCTCGCCCACCTTCTGCGCCATCTTGCCGCGCCCTTTGGCGTGCAGGCGCGCGACATAGCTGGCATCGGGGCCAGTAGCAGAACCGGCAGCGCGGCGCGCAGCGATCGTGGCTTCGAGCCGGGAGAGGAGCGTGGTCGGATCGGTGGAGGAAGACATCGCAGCGGGCATGGCGCGCGGCGATGGGAAGGTCAAGCGGGCCAGAAGCTATCGCGCGCCCACTCCGCCCGCCCCCACCTCCGTTGGTGTCAGGCGAAGTCGAGCCACCCGGCGCTGAGGGCTGCCTCAGTCCTCTTTGCGGCGCGCCACGCGGCGGCCGATGATCAGGCCTGCGAGCCCGATGGCAAAAAGCGCGCCGTCGGTCGGTTCAGGAATGGCGATGCCGCCGCTCGCCTGCGCAAGGGCAGGGACGGTTGTGGTGGCAAACACGACAAGGGCAATGGGAATAAAGCGGAGCACGCGGGGGATTTCCAATAAAAGACCTTGCCAAAAGGTTAAAGCAATCCCTGTGCCAACATCCCGAAAATCAAGGAAATAAGCCTATTTCGCTAGTTAACGTCCGCAGCGTTTGGGCGGCATTTGTCAAGAATTCCGACACTAGCGAGACCTATCCCCGCGCCGGAATCCCCGCCGCGCGCAAGGCGGCATGCGCCTCGGCGATCGAGTGCGTGCCGAAGTGGAAGATCGAAGCCGCGAGCACCGCGCTGGCATGCCCCTCACGCACACCCGCCACGAGGTGATCGAGATTGCCGACACCCCCGCTGGCAATCACCGGCACCGGCACCGCATCGGCAATCCGCCGGGTCAGCTCCAGATCATAACCCGCCTGCGTGCCGTCTCCGTCCATCGAGGTGACGAGCAGCTCGCCCGCCCCCAACTTGGCCAGGTTCTCCGCATGGGCCAACGCATCGATCCCCGTGGGCCGCCGCCCGCCGTGCGTGAAAATCTCCCACTTGCCCGGTGCCACCCGCCGCGCATCGACCGAGCCGACCACGCACTGCGCGCCAAACCGCTCGGCAATATCGCGCACCAGTTCGGGCCGCGCGACCGCTGCGGAATTGACCGCCACCTTGTCTGCGCCGGCCAGCAGCAGCGCGCGCGCATCTTCAGGCTCACGCACCCCGCCGCCCACCGTCAGCGGCATGAAGCAAACCTCAGCCGTCCGTGCGACGACATCGAGCAGCGTCCCGCGCCCCTCATGCGTCGCCGAAATATCGAGAAAGCACAGCTCGTCCGCGCCCGCCTTGTCATAGGCCCGCGCCTGCTCGACCGGATCGCCCGCATCGCGCAGATCGACAAAGTTCACACCCTTCACCACACGCCCATCGCGCACATCAAGGCAGGGAATGACACGGACGCGGACGGTCATGCCATCACGCCTCAGCCATCGCTATCGCGGCGGCCAAGTCCAGCCGCCCCTCGAACAGCGCGCGGCCCGTGATCACGCCCTCGATCCCGTCCGCCTCGTGGATCTTGAGCATCCGGATATCGTCGATGCCCTTCACCCCGCCGCTGGCTATCACCGGCAGCCGGGTCGCGCGCGCCAGATCGAGCGTCGCGTCAATATTGCAGCCCTTGAGCAGCCCATCGCGCCCCACGTCGGTAAACAGGATCGAGGCCACCCCCGCATCCTCAAACCGCCGCGCCATATCGACGATGGAAACGTCGGAAACCTCGGCCCAGCCCTCGGTCGCAACCATCCCATCGCGCGCATCGACCGCCACCACGATCCCGCCGGGATAGGCCTTGGCCATGTCCTTCACGAACTGCGGGTCTTTCAAAGCCGCCGTGCCGATCACCACCCGGCTCACGCCAAGATCGAACCAGCCATCGACCGCAATGGGATTGCGGATACCCCCGCCCAGCTGCACGTGGCCCGGAAACACCTTGAGGATGCCCTCGACCGCCGCGCGGTTCACCGCCTCACCCGCGAACGCGCCGTCAAGGTCAACGACATGGAGGTACTGCGAGCCCGCTTCCGCAAACAGCGTGGCCTGCGCCGCCGGATCATCGCCATAGACCGTTGCGCGCGCCATATCGCCCTCGGCCAGCCGCACGACCTGCCCGCCCTTGAGGTCAATTGCCGGAAAAACGATCATCGCAGAGCACCACCCGTCGATTTATACATGGCAAGCCCCTCCCCCGTTCGGGGGAGGCTGGGTGGGGGTAACCACGCCAAAGTCGAGGCGCGACCGCTCAAGGCTTCCACTCCAGAAAACGCCCCAAGAGCGCCAGCCCATAGTCCTGGCTCTTCTCCGGGTGAAACTGCACGCCCAGCACATTGTCCTGCCCCACCGCCGCAACCAGCCCGCCGCCATGGTCGGTCATCGCCGCAATGCTCGCGCCTTCCTCCGGCACGAAGTGGTAGGAATGCAGGAAATAGGCCTCACCCGGCACGATCAATGCGTTGTGGTGCATCGGGGCGACATCGTTCCAGCCCATGTGCGGCACCTTGATGCTCGGATCGCTCGGCAGAATCGCGCGCACTTCGCCGCCGATCCAGCCCAGCCCCTCGGTCACGCCGAACTCGATGCCCCGGTCCGCCAGCAGCTGCATCCCCACGCAAATGCCCAGGAACGGCGCGCCGCCCACCAGCACGCGCTCGCTCATCGCCTCGACCAGCCCCGGCACGCCGCGCAGCGCCTCCACACAGGCCTTGAACGCGCCGACACCCGGCAGCACGATCCGGTCCGCCGCGCGCACCACGTTGGGGTCCGCCGTCACCGCGACGCCTTCCGCCCCCGCCGCCTTCAGCGCATTGGCGACCGAGCGCAGGTTCCCCGCGCCGTAGTCGACCAAGGCAATGACCTCGGTCATTGCGCCCGCTCATCCTGAGCTTGTCGAAGGATGACTTCAGCCACCGAGGATGCCCTTGGTGCTCGGCACCGCATCGCCCTTGCGCGGATCGATCTCCACCGCCGAGCGCATCGCCCGGGCAAAGCCCTTGTAGATGCCCTCGATGATGTGGTGATTATTCTGGCCGTAGAGGCATTCGATGTGCAGCGTGATCCCGGCCGCCTGGCTGATCGACTGGAACCAGTGCTCGAACAGCTCGGTGTCCATCTCGCCCAGACGCGGCTGGGTGAAGCTTGCCTTCCAGATCAGCACCGGCCGCCCCGAAATGTCGAGCGCAACCCTCGCAAGGGCTTCATCCATCGGCGAATAGGCCGTGCCGTAGCGGGTGATGCCCTTCTTGTCGCCCAGCGCCTGCGCAATCGCCTGCCCCAGCGCGATCGCGCTGTCCTCGGTCGTGTGGTGCTGGTCGACATGGAGGTCGCCCTTCACGTGGCACGTCACGTCGATCAGCGAGTGGCGGCTGAACTGCTCGATCATGTGATCGAGGAAGCCGATGCCGGTGCTGACGTCGAAAGTGCCGGTGCCATCAAGGTTCACCGAAACCTGGATGTCGGTTTCGTGCGTGGTGCGGGCGATCGATCCGGTGCGCATGGCCCCCGCCTATAGGCTGGTTCCGCACAGAATCAATTGCCTGCACGCCGCACCCTCTTGACCCGCGCGGCGCTCCAAGCCACCCTAGGCAGGATGAGCGATGCACCCGACAGCCTGATCCCCTACGATGAAATCGTGCAGGAAGCCCTGCGCGCGGTAGTCGGCCGTGTGCTCGGCCAGGTTGAAACCACCGGCGGCACGCTCCCCGGCGCGCACCATTTCTACATCACCTTCAAAACCGGCGCTCCCGGCGTGGCGATCCCGACCCGCCTCAAGGAGCGCTTCCCGGACGAAATGACCATCGTGCTCCAGAACAAGTTCTGGGACCTCAAGGTCACACCCGAAGGCTTCAGCGTCGGCCTATCGTTCAACCAGATTCCCTCCACGCTGGTGGTCCCGTTCAGCGCGATCACCGCCTTCGTCGATCCGGCGGTCGATTTCGGCCTCCGGTTTCAGACGTCGGGCGACAGCGACGACGAGGACGAACCGCTGCACGACGCGGAAAATGATTCGCCTGATGGCAGCGGGCCCGCAGGCCCGGATGATGGTTCCAACGTCGTCACCGTGGATTTCGGCCGGAAGAAATGACCGGGCCCGCGCCGAAGGTGCCGGAACCCTCCGCAAGCGAACCTGCAGGCGATTCGCCGCCCGATCCCGTCGGGCCCGTCACGCGCGCGATCCTCGCCGGCGTCGCCATGCGCACCGGCTCCACCTTGCTGAAGCGCAGCGTCGATCGCGGTATCCTCGGCGCCGCGCCCGAGGCGCTTAAAGCCGCCGCGAAAGCCGCTGGCGCGAAAGCCGCAAAGGCCGCGAAGCCGAAACGCAGCCTCGGCGCGCGAATCCTTACTGCCGCCGCCACGCGCATCGCCACCCGCTCGGTCCCTGGCGCCATCATCGTCGGCGGAGCACTGCTGGCCAAGACGCTCCATGAGCGTCGGAAGAATCGCAAAGCTTGACCGAAACGCCCCCCATGCGCCAACAGCGCGCATGGTCCAGCCGACTCCCCAAACGTCCGACGCACTCCACCGTCGCGGCCTGATGTTCATCATGTCCTCGCCCTCGGGCGCGGGCAAAACCACGATCTCGCGCATGCTGCTGGAGGCCGATCCCGCCATCTGCCTCTCGGTCTCGGCCACCACGCGCCCGATGCGCCCCGGCGAGGTCGACGGGAAGGACTACCACTTCGTTACCCGTGCCGAATTCGACCGCATGGTCGAAAACGAAGAGTTCCTCGAATGGGCCCATGTCTTCGGCAACAGCTACGGCACGCCCAAGGCCCAGGTGAAGGCAGGCCTGCGCGAGGGCCGCGACTACCTTTTCGATATCGATTGGCAGGGCACACAGCAGCTTTACCAGAAGCTCGAAACCGATGTTGTGCGGGTATTCCTGCTCCCCCCCAGCATCGATGAACTGCGCCGCCGCCTGACGGGTCGCGGCACCGACAGCGCCGAAGTCATCGCCACCCGCATGGAACGCGCCCGCGCCGAAATCAGCCACTGGGACGGCTATGATTACGTGGTGGTCAACGACGATATCGACCAGTGCTTCGCCAAGGTCCGCGAAATCCTCCACGCCGAACGCATGAAGCGCGCGCGCCAGACCGGCCTCATCGGCTTCGTCCGCGAGCTTATGCGGCCTTAGGCCGCTAGCAGCGCCGCCAGCTGATCCAGCTGCCCCGGCAAGGCCATCGCCGAACCCTCCAGCGCCTCATCCCGCGCCTCGCGCGAAGGGTAGCGCTCGTGATAGGTCAGCACAGTCCCGCCATCATGATCGGCGAGAGTTACCGTCGTCACCGCCCCGTCGGGGTCCTCGGCATTGGTCCAGACGATTCGCGCATCGGGCACTACCTCGGGATACGTGCCGTGGAACGCCATCGTGCCTTCCTCGCCAAAGGCATAAACCAGCCGGTACGACCCCCCGGTGCGCAGATCGATCTCGCATTCCAGCAAGGTCGCGCCCAACCCCTCCGGCATCCACCACTGTCGGAAAAGCGCATCCTCGGCCCATGCCCGGAACACCTGCGGACGAGGTGCGGCGATCTGCCGCGTAATCGCAAGCTCGCAGTCGCCGATGGCCCGCACCGCGTCTGGATCAGGCATGGTCACGGCCGCCCGGCCCGCGCTGCATCCACTTCGGCCACCAGCACCACACCCTTCGCCGCGCTTTTCGCCACGTCCGCATCGCTGCTCGGCGCGCAGAGCATGAACAAGTGCCGTCCCTCCGGCCCGCCGAGCATGCAGGCATAACACGGCATCTCGCCGGTCGAGACGACCTCCAGCACCGCCCCGCCCTCGCCGATCCGCGCGCATTCGGGGGCAATCGGGTTCGCAATCCACACCGCGCCTTCGGCATCGAGCGCAATGCCATCGGGCACGCGCGGCATGGTATCCGCCCACACCCGCCGCCCCGAAAGCGCCCCGCCGTCGCCAATATCAAACGCCGTCAGTCGCCCGCCCAGCGTCTCGCCGATGATCAGCGTTTTGCCATCGGGCGTGATCACCGTGCCGTTGGGAAAGCTCATATCCGGCGCCGCGACCGAAACCGATCCGTCAGGCTGCACCAGCACCAGGTTGGCTTTGGGATGCTCCGCCAGCACCGCTTCCACGCCCCGCGCGCGCAGCTCGTGGTCGAGATCGAACCCGAAGTTGCCGACATAGGCCCGCCCCTCGGCATCGACCACCATGTCGTTGCACAGATGCGCCGTCAGATCCGCCAGATCGGCATGCATCGCCAGCCGCCCGTCAGGCCAGCGCCGCCACACCTGCCGCTTGCGCATGGAAACAAACAGCAGCGAGCCATCCGGCATCCAGCCCAGCCCCGAAGGCTGATCATCGAGTTCCAGTTCGATCCGGTGGTCGCCCGCCAGATCGACCGAGCGGATGGTGCGGCTGTAGAAATCGCTGAACCACAGCCGCTCCTCATGCCAGCGCGGCCCCTCGCCGAAGTGGAACCCATCGGCAAGCTGGCGGACCGCGCGGCTCATGGTGTTACTCCCCCAGCGGGTTGATATGGTTCTCGGGGATATAGGCGTTCACGATCCCGCCATCGATCGGCAGCGGCGTGCCGATCACATAATCGCCCGCGCGGCTGGCAAGGAAGATCGCGCCGCCCGCCATGTCCTCCAGATTGCCGATGCGCTTCAAGGGGATGCCCCGCGCCGAAGCCTCGGGATTGTTCGCCGCCGCCTTGTTCATTTCCGAGGCGAACGCGCCGGGGCAGATCGCGTTGACGATGATGTTGTCCTGCACCAGCCGCGCCGCCATGCGCCGCGTCAGGTGGACCAGCGCCGCTTTCGAGGCCTGATAGCTGTAGGTTTCCCAGGGGTTGACGCGCAGGCCATCGATCGAGGCGATGTTAATCACCTTGGCCGCCTGATCCACCGCGCCCGCCTTGAGCAGGCCGTGCAGCTTCTGTGTCAGGAAGAAGGGCGTCTTGACGTTGAGGTTCATCACCTTGTCCCAGCCCATTTCCGGGAAATCATCAAACTCCGCGCCCCAGGCCACGCCAGCATTGTTGACGAGGATGTCGATCCGGCTCTCGCGCTGCGCAAGGTCCTCGGCCAGCGCCTCGATGCCCGCGTAAGTCGAGATATCGCCCGGCAGCGCGATGCAGCGCGGCCCCAGTTCCGCCGCCGTCGCCTCGACCACTGCGGCCTTGCGCGCGGTGATATAGACCCGTTCGCAGCCCGCCGCGATGAAGCCCTCGGCGATCATCCGCCCGATCCCGCGCGAACCGCCCGTCACCACCGCCACGCGGCCTTCAAGGCTGAAAAGCTTGGCAAAATCCATCTGTCTGATCCTCAATAGCCGCTGAGCTGCGCAACGCGCTCGGCATGATAATTCGCATCGCCCATGAACTCGGTCAGCGCGCGTTCGCGCTTCATGTAGAGTCCGATGTCGTATTCGTCGGTCATGCCCACGCCGCCGTGCATCTGCACGCCCTCGCGCACCGCCAGATTGCACGCCCGCGCCGCCTTGGCCTTGGCCACCGAGACCATCAGCTCGGCCCGCTCCGAGCCGCCATCCAGCAGCTGCTGCGCCTTGATCACCACGGCCTCGGCGATCTCCAGCTCGGAATAGAGGTGCGCCGCGCGGTGCTGCAGCGCCTGGAATTCGCCGATCAGCTTGCCGAACTGCTTGCGCGTCTTGAGGTAGGTCGTGGTCATGGCAAAGGCCCCGCCGCCGACGCCCGTCTGCTCCGCCGCCGCGCCGATGCGGCCCGCGCTCAGCACCTTGTTCAGCACCGCGCGCCCGCCATCGACTTCGCCGATCACGGCCGAACCGTCGAGCTCGACGCCATCGAACCGCACGTGGCTCGCCATCGAACTATCAACCAGCCGCACCGCATTATGCCCGATCCCGGCCGCATCCTTGGGCACGGCAAACAGCGTCACGCCATCCGCATCGCTATCGCTGCCCGATGTGCGCGCCGCCACGATGATTGCGTCAGCCGACGTTCCATGCACCACGAAGTCCTTCGCGCCCGTCAGGCGGAAGCCGTTGCCCGCGCGCTCGGCACGGCAGGCAATCTTTTCGGGCTTGTGCTTCGCGCCCTCGTCGATCGCGACGGCCAGCACCGTCTCGCCCGCGATGATCCCGGGCAACCAGCGCCCGCGCAGCTCGTCAGAGGCTTCCTTCAGCGCCGTCACGCCCATCACCGACGTCGTCAGGAACGGCGATGGCGTCAGGTTTCGCCCGATCTCGGCGAGCACGATGCCCGCCTCGACATGCCCCATGGCAAGCCCGCCATCGGCTTCCGCCGCCAGCATGCCCGTCAGCCCCATCTCGGCAAACTGCTTCCACAGGGCGTGCCCGAAGCCGTCCTTGCAATTGAAGTCACGCCAGTGGCGCAACTGCTTCTTGATCCCGCCCTCGTCGGCCATGAAGCCGGTGACGCTATCGGCCAGCATGGCCTGATCTTCGGTATAGTACAGCGGCATGGATTTGCTCCTAAGCCTTGAATGCCATCAAAAAACCCAATCCCGCTCATGCTGAGCTTGTCGAAGCATCATGCCCGACGGTTGCGCCAGCACCCTTCGACAGGCTCAGGGTGAGCGGGGTGGGGCGGACGAACCCCTTACGCTCCCGGCAGTTCGAGAATGCGCTTGGCGACAACGTTGAGCATGACCTCGCTCGTGCCGCCCTCGATCGAATTGGCCTTGGTGCGCAGCCACGACCGCGAAGGCGCCCCGCCGCGCGTCTCCTCGCTCTCCCACTCCAACGCGGTGCTGCCGCCTGCCGCCATCAGCAGCTCGTGCCGCCGCTTGTTGAGCTCGGTCCCGGCGTATTTCATCATGTTGGGCTGCGCGGGGTGCGCCTTGCCCACCTTGATCTCGTCGAGGAACTTCTCGCCCATCGCCGCGAAGGCCAGCGCATCGATATCGAACGCCGCCAGTTCCGCGCGCAGCATCGGATCGTCGAGCCCATTGCGCGTCAGCACCTTGCCGATCGTGCTCGTCTGCTCGCCGCCGCCCGCGCCCGAGATCATCTCGCGCTCATGGCCAAGGAGGTACTTCGCCACGTCCCAGCCCCGGTTGAGCTGGCCGACGATCTGGCTCTTGGGCACCACCACATTGTCGAAAAACGTCTCGCAAAACGGCGAGGAACCGCTGATCAGCTTGATCGGCTTGGTCGTCACCCCCGGCGTTGTCATGTCGAACAGCAGGAACGAGATTCCCTGATAGACATTGGTCTTGTCGGTGCGGACGAGGCAGAAGATCCAGTCCGCCTTGTCGGCATAGCTCGTCCAGATCTTCTGGCCGTTGACGACCCAGTGGTCGCCCTTGTCCTCGCCATAAGTCTGCAAGGACACGAGGTCGGACCCCGAACCCGGCTCGGAATAGCCCTGACACCAGCGGATTTCCCCGCGCGCCACCTGCCCCAGATAGTGGACTTTCTGCTCCTCGGTCCCGAACTTGAGCAGCGCGGGCCCCAGCATCCAGATGCCGAAGCTCGAAAGCGGCGGCCGCGCCCCGGCGCGCGTCATTTCCTCGCGCCAGATCTTGGCCTCGGCCGGGTTCATCCCCGCGCCGCCATAGGCCACCGGCCAGTCCGGCACGGTATAGCCCTTGGCCGCGCAGACCTCCATCCACTGCTTCTGCGCCGCGCTCTTGAACACGAAATTGCGCCCGCCCCAGCAGATGTCGTCCTCGCCCTGCACAGGGCGGCGCATCTCTTCCGGGCAGTTCGCCTCGATCCACGCGCGGATCTCCGCGCGGAAAGTCTCCAGGTCCGACATCGCTCGTGTCTCCTCTTTGAATCGGAAGGTTAAGGCGACTCAGCGCACGCTGGCAAGCACCGATTTCGGCACGGTTTTCTGCCAATCCGCACCACTCCCGCATGCCGTAGCGTCAACCCGATCGGCATTGACGAAGGGGCGCAGCAGCCTAAGCTCACGCCAAAATCAGAAACATGGAGAGGTTCCAATGCGATTCCACAACAAGACCGTCGTCGTCACCGGGGCCGCCTCCGGCATCGGCCGCGCCACCGCGCTCCTGTTCGCCGCCGAGGGCGCGAAGGTCTACGCCGCCGATATCGATGAAGCCGGCCTTGCAGCCACCGCCGCCGAATCCAACGGCGAAGTCCACACCGTGCGCTGCGACGTGTGCAACACCGAGGACATCAAGGCCCTGATGGACCGCGCCGCCGCCGAAACCGGCGGGATCGACGCCGTGTTCAACAATGCCGGCGCGGGCGGCGACATGGCCAAGATCGACGAGATCGAGCCCGAGGGCTGGGACCGCACGATGCACCTCCTGCTCCGTTCGGTCGCCTTCGGCATCCGCTATGCGGTGCCCCACATGATCGGCCGCAAGGGTGCTGCCATCGTGAATACGTCCAGCGTTGCCGCAGTCGGCCCCGGCTACTCGCCCAATGCCTACGCCGTCGCCAAGGCCGGCGTGCTCCACCTCACCAAGACCAGCGCTGCCGATCTCGCCCGCCACCAGATCCGTGTGAACGCCGTCCAGCCCGGCTTCATCAACACCAACATCTTCACCACCTCGCTGGACGTCCCAGCCGAACTCGAAGCGCAGGCCAAGGGCGCCATCGCGATGATGAGCCAGGCCGCCCAGCCTGTCGCGCGCGGCGGCCAGCCCAATGATATTGGCGAAGCCGTGCTCTATCTGTGCAGCGAGGCCGCCAGCTTCGTGAACGGCACCTCGATCATCGTCGATGGCGGCCTCACCATCGGCCCGCGCCATTCGTGGGATCCCGAAGTGCCCGATCTGTTCGAAGCGCTGCGCCAGATGAAAGCGGCAGCCGAAGCGCAAGCATCCTGAACTTTCTGCGCTTGATCTGGCGCAAGGTTTAACCGACAGATTAAATCAAGAGACAAGAACGGTGCCCCAGCCCGCACCGCAGGAGAGCAGATATGGATTTCGAACCCACCGAACGGCAGGTCTACTGGCGCAACCGCGTCCGCGATTTCATCGAGAGCAACGTTCGCCCGCGCCACAAGGACTACAAGGCCGAACAGGCCAGCGGCGGCCGCTGGAAGGTGCTGCAGGTGGTCGAGGAAGAGAAAGCCAAGGCCAAGGCCGCCGGCATCTGGAACCTGTTCATGCCGCCGCAGAACTCGGGCCATCACCATGTCGATGATACGTTCGAGTTCGAAGGCCCCGGCCTCACCAACCTCGAATACGCGCTCTGCGCCGAGGAAATGGGCCGCATCGGCTGGGCCAGCGAAGTGTTCAACTGCTCCGCGCCCGATACCGGCAACATGGAAGTGTTCCACCGCTACGGCACGCGCGAGCAGAAGGAGCAGTGGCTGCGCCCGCTGATGAACGGCGAGATTCGCTCCGCCTTTCTGATGACCGAGCCGCTGGTCGCCTCGTCGGACGCGACCAACATCGAAACCCGCATGGTGCGCGAAGGCGATGAATACGTCATCAACGGCCGCAAGTGGTGGTCCTCGGGCCTTGGCGATCCGCGCTGCAAGATCGCCATCGTCATGGGCAAGACCGATACCAGCGCCAAGCGCCACGCGCAGCAGAGCCAGGTGCTCGTCCCCATGGACGCGCCCGGCGTGAACATCCTGCGCCACCTCCCCGTCTTCGGTTATGACGACGCGCCGCACGGCCACATGGAAGTGCTGCTCGAAAACGTCCGCGTGCCCGTCTCCAACGTCGTGCTCGGCGAAGGCCGCGGCTTCGAAATCGCGCAGGGACGCCTCGGGCCGGGCCGCATCCACCACTGCATGCGCACCATCGGCGTCGCCGAAGAAGCGCTCGCCAAGATGGCCAAGCGCCTCCAGTCGCGCGTCGCCTTCGGCAAGCGGATTTCGGAGCAGTCGGTGTGGGAAGAGCGCATCGCCCGCGCCCGCATCGATATCGAGATGACGCGTCTGCTCTGCCTCAAGGCGGCGGACATGATGGACAAGGTCGGCAACAAGGCCGCCGCGCTCGAAATCGCGATGATTAAGGTGCAGGCGCCCAACATGGCGCTGCGCATCATCGATGATGCGATCCAGGCCCACGGCGGCGGCGGTGTCTCGGAAGACTTCGGCCTCGCCGAAGCCTACGCCCACCAGCGCACCCTGCGCCTCGCGGACGGTCCGGACGAAGTCCACGCCCGCGCCGTCGCCCGCATCGAATACGCGCGCCACACCGATCTGCCCAGCGACCCGGGCTTCACCTCGGGCGACATGGCCATCTCGCGCTAAGACGATCAGACCCGCTCCGGCCTTCCCCCTCCCCCGTGAGGGGAGGGCCGGGGAGGGGCGTTCGGCGTCTCGGCAAGGCAGTACGCCCCCACCCAGCCTGCCCCTCACGGGGGAGGAGCCTCACAGTCGGAGAATACGACAATGAAAGCCGCCATCCTCGAAGCCGCCGGCACCCCGCTCGTCATCGACCAGCTCACCGTGTCCAAGCCCGGCCCGCACGAAGTGCTGATCCGCACCGCCGCCTGCGGCCTGTGCCATTCGGACCTGCACTTCATCGATGGCGCCTATCCTCACCCGATGCCCTGCGTCGCGGGCCATGAAGCCGCCGGCATTGTCGAGGAAGTCGGCAGCGAAGTCCGCACGGTCAAGAAGGGCGACGCCGTCGTCACCTGCCTCTCGGCCTTCTGCGGCCACTGCGAGTTCTGCGTCACGGGCCGCATGTCGCTCTGCCTCGGCGGTGATACCCGCCGCCGCCCGGGCGAGGCTCCCCGCCTCACCCGCTCGAGCGACGGCAGCGTCGTCAACCAGATGCTCAATCTCTCGGCCTTCGCCGAAATGATGCTGATTCACGAACACGCCTGCGTCGCGATCAACCCCGAAATGCCGCTCGACCGCGCCGCCGTGATCGGCTGCGCCGTCACCACTGGCGCGGGCACGATCTTCAACGCCTGCAAGGTCACGCCGGGTGAAACCGTCGCGGTGATCGGCTGCGGCGGCGTGGGCCTCGCCACGATCAACGCCGCCAAGATCGCCGGCGCAGGCCGCATCATCGCCGCCGATCCCATGCCCGAAAAGCGCGAACTCGCGATCAAGCTCGGCGCCACCGACGTGATCGATGCGCTCGATCCCGATGCCGCCAAGCAGATCCAGGAAATGACCAAGGGCGGCGTCCACCATGCCATCGAAGCCGTCGGTCGCCCTGCCTCGGGCGATCTCGCCGTCGCCGCGCTGCGCCGCGGCGGCACCGCCACGATCCTCGGCATGATGCCGCTGAACCATAAGGTCGGCCTCTCCGCCATCGATCTGCTTTCGGGCAAGAAGCTCCAAGGCGCGATCATGGGCGGCAACCATTTCCCGGTCGATCTCCCGCGCCTCGTCGATTTCTACATGCGCGGCCTCTTGGACCTCGACAGCATCATTGCCGAACGCATCCCCTTGGAAGGCATCAACGAAGGGTTCGAAAAGATGAAGCAGGGCCACTCCGCCCGCTCGGTTATCGTGTTCGACTCATGACCGAGCCTGTCATCGACGCTCAGGCCGCCTTCACCGGTACCGTCGCCCCCGAAGGCGCAGACAAGCTGGACGAGGCAAAGCTCACCGCTTGGTTCGAAGCCAACGTGGCGGGCTTTCAGGGCCCACTCACCGTCTCGAAGTTCAAGGGCGGCCAGTCGAACCCCACCTACCGGATCGACGCGCCGTCCGGCCCCTACGTCCTCAGGCGCAAGCCGCTGGGCAAGCTGCTCCCCTCCGCCCACGCGGTGGACCGCGAATTCAAGGTCCAGTCCGCGCTCGGCCCCACCGGCTTCCCGGTCGCCCCGCAGTATGGCCTGTGCACCGATGAATCGGTCGCGGGCGCAATGTTCTATGTCATGGGCTGCGTCGATGGCCGCACCATCTGGGACGGCGCCATGCCCGGCGCCACCCCCGAAGACCGCCGCGCCACCTACTTCGCCATGGTCGATACCCTCGCCGCGCTCCACAGCGTCGATGTGGACTCCGTTGGCCTCAGCGAATTCGGCAAGCCCGGCAACTACTTCGGCCGCCAGGTCGATCGCTGGACCAAGCAGTACCGCCTCTCCGAAACCGAACGCATGGAGCCGATGGAGCGCCTTATCGAATGGCTCCCGCGCACCCTGCCCGAACAGACCCGCGTGAGTGTCGTCCACGGTGACTACCGCATAGACAACATGATCTTCGCCCACGGCGCGCCCAAGCCGCTCGCCGTGCTCGACTGGGAACTCTCGACACTCGGCGATCCGCTGGCCGATTTCACCTACTTCGCGATGGCATGGTCGACCGAAAACGGCGGCCGCTCCGGCGTCATGGACCTCGACCGCGCCGCACTCGGCATCCCCGAACTCGATGAAGTGATCGCGCGCTACTGCGAGAAGACAAACCGCGACGGCATCGCCGGCATGGATTGGTACCTCGCCTACAACTACTTCCGCCTCGCCGGCATCATCCAGGGCATCAAGAAGCGCTACCTCGACGGCACCGCCAGCAGCGCCCACGCTGCTGCGATGTCCGACCGGGTCGGCCCGCTGGCGGACATGGCGTGGAACTACGCGGTGAAGGCGGGCGCCTGAAGTCCCCCCCATTTTCACAAAGTGCGAATGGGGAGGTGGACCGCCAACGTCGCGTGTGGTGGGATGGTTTCAAACTCGCTCTAGCTTGTCATCACTCCTCGACAGTTATGATCTTCTTCCGCCTTGTAAATAGGACAAACATACCAAGGATCACATCGCCAACGCCCCAAATAAACAAGAGCAAACCGACTCCTAGAGCCGTGCCGATTGCTGCACCTGCACGCTCGGCATCGTTACTAACGTTTTGGCTGGCGTCTCCGGCAGCAGAAATGCCAGTGATCATCCAAAAGAACATGAGAATGTTAAAGACAATAAAAATCCACTTGATCAACTTACCAAACCCTGATCGATCGCTGACCTCTTTCTGAACCATCGCCATTTTTCAGCCCTCATTTCCAATTCAGATTCGCAGTATTGAAGGTCATTTGCTGCAACCCGTTCTGAAAGAACTCAGCTTCAACGACTGTTTTACGGGATTTTTTTAGTTGCGACAGAAAACTTTTAGAGTTCTCTATAAAAACCATGTTGTTTGAACCATCATTTGCATCAGTACACGCAAATTTTTGCACGGGGCCGTTGTCAAACTTGACGCTAACGTGGGTATTCTGAAAACTGTTGCATAAAATCTGACCACTCGGAACGCCAACTAGAATATCAAAGCCAAATTTAGATGACTGCCGAACCAGTATCTGTCCAGTTTGTTCGCCATATGGAAAATCCAGCTTAATAGGTTCAAGAGCATCGACCTGAGCGAATCTATCCTCACCGCCGCGCATTTCATCTTTCTTCGTTTGATATACCCACGCAGTGACTTCTTCCGCACCAGCAGGCGCAGTCGCTGCGCTGCCCGTCGTAGCGGCAGCCTTGGTTGTGGCAGTATTCACCGGAGTCGTTGACCTGCCAGGCTCCGGCGCAGTCTTTGGCGCGGTGATGCCGACCACAGCAAAAGCCAAAAAGGCCGCTACGCCAAACTGCCAGCGCTTTGCGCCATCGATGTACGGCCTGAACACACCGACGATAGCTGCCAGAAAGACCAGAACGGCTACTGTACTCACAAATGTTGCCCCTTAAACATGGACCACCAACAACGCCACATTAGATACAGCCAAAATTCTCCGCAAATCATTAAATCCAGTGACACCTCAACACGCCCCAACCCCTCTGGCGTTCCGAAGCAACGCCCCCTATGTCCTGCGTTGCAGGCGCAAGACCCGCGAAAGGATGAGGATGACCGAACCAGCCGGGCAAGCGCTTAAATCCGTAGCACCCAAACCCCAGTCCCTGCGCCTCGTGCTCGCCGTCCTCCTCGTCGTCTACATCTTCAATTTCCTCGATCGCCAGATCGTCAACATTCTCGCCGAACCGATCCGCCGCGATCTTGGCCTGTCCGATACGCAGATCGGGCTGATGACGGGGATCGCCTTCGCCGCTTTCTACACCTTCCTCGGCATTCCCATCGCGCGATTTGCTGACAAGCCCTCGACCAACCGCGTCGGGCTGATCGCCGGGGCGCTGATCATCTGGTCGGGGATGACGGCGCTGTGCGGGCAGGCGCAGAATTTCGTGCAATTGCTGCTCGCCCGGATCGGCGTCGGCGTGGGCGAGGCCGGGTGTTCGCCCGCCGCGCATTCGCTGATTGCCGATCTCGCACCGCCCGAAAAGCGCGCCTCGGCCTTGTCCATCTATGCGCTCGGCATCCCCATCGGCACCCTGCTCGGCATGCTGATCGGCGGCCAGCTGGCGGATGCCTATGGCTGGCGGGCGGCGTTTGTCGTGGTCGGCGTGCCCGGCATCGTGCTGGCCGGCGCGGTCGTCCTGCTGCTGCGCGATCCGCGCCGCGCGGGCGAAGCCCTGCGCGCAGCCAATGCCGCCCCGCCGCCCCGCACCTTGTCCAACCGCGAGGCGCTGACCGAAATTCTGGGCTCGCGCGCCTTCGTGCTGTTGCTCGCGGCTGGCTCGGCGGCAGCGTTTCTCAGCTATGGCAAGGCGACGTGGACGACGATCTTCTTCCAGCGCACCCACGGCCTCAGCCCGGGCGATACCGGGTTCTGGTTCGGCATCTGGGGCGGGGTCGCCGCCATCATCGGCACGCTCGCAGGTGGCTGGCTGGCGGACCGCTTCGGCAAGGTCAACCGCCGCCATGTGATGACCGCGCCGGCCATTGGCTTTGCCGTGGCGGTCCCGCTTTCCATCGCCGCCTATTGCATGACCGACTGGCGCTGGGCCCTCGCCCTGCTGATGCTCCCCACTGCGCTCAACTCGCTCTACTACGGCCCCTGTTTCTCCAGCGCGCAGGGGCTGGTCAAACCCGAAGCGCGGGCGATGGCGAGCGCGCTGCTGCTGTTCAGCCAGAACCTCATCGGGCTGGGCCTCGGCCCCCTGTTCTTCGGGATGCTGTCAGACGGGATCAAGCCCATGGCCGGGGAGGAAAGCGTGCGCTGGGTGCTCTATGGCGCGGCGGTGATCGGGTTCGTCCCGGCCTTTTTCTTCTGGCGCACGTCGCTGCGCCTCAACGAGGAGCTAGACCGCAAGGGGCCGTGAGAGCGCCAGATGCCCCCACGGCCCCTCCGTCACGCCCTTACTTGCCGAGGGGAATGCGGAAGCCGACCGAGACCAGCGACTGCCGGCTCTTCGCCTGCAGATCCGCCGGCACGAGGTCGAGCGGCAGCGTCGTCTTGCCGCCATCGCGGTAGTTGTACTGGCCGAACAGCTCGAACTTCGGCCCCAGCTTGTAAGTCGCGCCGGCCATCAGCTGCCACGCGAAGTTGGTTTCCTTGCCCTGCCCGACATCGATGTTCGAGGGGCGATAGTCGAACTTCGTTTCCTGCACGCCCACGCCGCCGCCCACATAGGGCTGGAACGCGCTGCCGGTGTTGATGTCGTAGTAGGCGTTGACGAAACCGGCGATGCCGCGCTGGCTGCCGATCCCGCTATCGACCACCTGGCCCACGGTCGAACCCACGGTCGGGCCGCGCGTCAGGATCGAGGCGTCGATGGCATCGATGTTGGTGCCACCCACAGTCACGCCGCTGTGGCGCCGCACATTGGCGCGCGTGAAGGCGAACTCGCCCTCGATGCGGAAGCCGTTGTCGAAGCGGTGGCCGACCTGCGCCGCGAAGTTGTAGCCCACGTCGAAGCTGGTCTTCCAGCCCAGCGGCGTGCCCGAGGCGATGGCCGGGTAAGCCGGCGAGGTCGTGGCAGGTACATCGGAAGTGAATGTACCTTGGTTATTCGAATTGTGCGGAGCAGAAACACCTGCCGATACACCGACATATGTCTGCGCATTTGCACTGTTAGCCATCGCTACAGCAACACAAGCCGAAGCAAGTAGCAAATAGTTATTCCTCATCACGCGACCCTTTCTCTTGGATACACGCTTGCATTCCAGAAACACTTCGCAAATGTTGCGAGTCATAACTGTATATGTTCGCGGTGGCCTGTCGATACGCCCGGCGCCTGTACTGAAAATGAACAGTGCGATGAGCCGAGTGCGGCGTGCCCAAGCAGGTCGATTCGTCTGTTTTTCTTCCGCGCAAGTGTGGCGAAAATGCCCCAGCCGACCACCCTTGCCGCGCGAGCCCAATCGGCTCTAGGAGGCACGGCCATGGCCGAACCCGCCCCCATCACTGTTGCCGCACTCTATCGCTTCGCCCGCTTCCCGGACCCGGCAGCGCTGCGCACGCCGCTGCTCGAAGCCTGCGAGTCCGCCGGCATCAAGGGCACGCTGATCCTGGCCGGAGAGGGCATCAACGGCACCATCGCCGGCACCGCGCAAGGCATCACGCGCGTGCTCGCGTCGATCCGCGCCCTGCCCGGCTGCGCCGACCTTGATGTGAAACTATCCACCGCCGAGGCGATGCCCTTCGGCCGCCTCAAGGTCCGCCTGAAGCGCGAGATCGTGACGATGGGCGAGCCCGATATCGATCCCCTCGCCGCGGTCGGCACCTATGTCGCCGCGCACGATTGGAACGCGCTAATTGCCGATCCCGAAACCATCGTGATCGACACGCGCAACGCCTATGAGGTCGCCGTCGGCACCTTCGCGGGCGCGATCAATCCCGAAACGCGCAGCTTCCGCGAATTCCCCGCCTGGTTCCGCCGCGAACGGGACCGCCTTCTGGGTGCCGGAAAACAGCCAAAGGTCGCGATGTTCTGCACCGGCGGCATCCGCTGCGAGAAATCGACCGCCTTCCTCAAGGCCGAAGGCGTTGAGGAGGTCTACCACCTTCAGGGCGGCATCCTGCGCTATCTCGAAGACGTGCCCGCCGAAGAGAGCCTGTGGCAGGGCGAATGCTTCGTGTTCGACGAACGCGTCGCGCTCGGCCATGGGCTGACCGAGGGCGAACACATCCTATGCCGCGCCTGCGGCCGCGCGGTGGCAGCGGGCGAAGTCTGCGCTTGCAAGGATTGATTTCGCGCAGAGATCGCCGAGTCCGCAGAGACCTTGGAGTTCACGGCGAAGCCGCTTCTTGTCCTTCGGCAAGGAGAATGCGTCAGGGCCTCCGGCCCGAATTCTCTCTATCTCTGCGATCTCTGCGATCTCTGCGCGAACCCCCTTCTCTTCTCGGCGCCTCCGCGCCACGGGGCGAACCAATTCACCCCACCACAAACGTGAGCGCGCCGTCGCCCTCATCAATCCGAACCGTGCTGCCATCGGGGATTTCGCCCCCCAGCAGCCGTTCGGCGAGCGGATCCTGCACATAGCGCTGCACCGCGCGCTTCAGCGGCCTTGCGCCATAGACCGGATCATAGCCCACCCGGCCCAGCCAGCGCTTCGCCGCATCGGTCAGGTCGATCACGATCTTGCGGTCCTTCAGCAGCTGCTGCACCCGCGCCACCTGCAGATCGACGATCGGCGCCATGTGTTCGTGGCCCAGCCGGTGGAACAGGATGATCTCGTCCAGCCGGTTCAGGAATTCCGGCCGGAAGTGCCCGCGCACCACGTCCATCACCTGCGGCTCGACCGTGCTCACGTCCTGCCCCTCTTCCAGATTGGCGAGGTACTGGCTGCCAAGGTTGGAGGTCAGCACGATCAGCGTGTTGGTGAAGTCCACCACGCGGCCCTGCCCGTCGGTCAGACGGCCATCGTCGAGCACTTGCAGCAGCACGTTGAACACGTCCTGATGCGCCTTTTCCACCTCGTCGAACAGCACGACCTGATAGGGCCGCCGCCGCACCGCCTCGGTCAGCACGCCGCCTTCATCGTAGCCGACATAGCCCGGAGGCGCGCCGATCAGCCGGCTCACGGAATGCTTCTCCATGAACTCCGACATGTCGATGCGCACCATCGCGTTGTCGTCGTCGAACAGGAAGCCCGCGAGCGCCTTGGTCAGCTCGGTCTTGCCCACGCCCGTGGGGCCAAGAAACAGGAACGAGCCCAGGGGCCGGTTCGGGTCCTGCAAGCCCGCCCGCGCGCGCCGCACCGCCTTGGAGACCGCGACCACAGCGTCGCGCTGTCCGATCACCCGCTTGCCGATGGTCTCTTCCATCTTGAGCAGCTTCTCGCGCTCGCCCTGCAGCATCCGCTCCACCGGCACGCCGGTCCAGCGGCTCACCACGCCCGCGATGTCATCGGCAGTCACTTCCTCGCGCAGCAGCGCGTTCTCCGCCATGCCTTGGGCTTCGGCCAGCTGCTTTTCGAGCTCGGGAATCCGGCCATAGGCCAGCTCCCCCGCCTTGCCGAGATCGCCCTGCCGCTGCGCCTGCTCCAGCTCGAGCCGCGCCGCATCGAGCGCTTCCTTGATCTTGCCTTCGGCCGCGATCTTGTCGCGCTCGTTCTGCCAGCGCGTCGTCAGCTCGCTCGATTGCTGCTCCAGATTGGCCAGTTCCTCGCGCAGCGCCGCCAGCCGGTCCTTCGAAGCACTGTCGCTCTCCTTCGCGAGCGCCATTTCCTCGATCTTCAGCTGGATGATCCGCCGGTCGAGGTTCTCGATCTCCTCGGGCTTGCTCTCCACTTCCATGCGCAGTCGGCTCGCCGCCTCGTCCATCAGGTCGATGGCCTTATCGGGCAGGAAGCGGTCCGCGATGTAGCGGTTGGACAGCGTCGCTGCCGCGACAATCGCACCGTCGGTGATCCGCACGCCGTGGTGCAACTCATACTTCTCCTTCAGCCCGCGCAGGATCGAGATCGTGTCCTCCACGGTCGGCTCACCCACGAACACCGGCTGGAACCGCCGCTGCAGCGCGGGGTCCTTCTCGACATACTTCTGGTACTCATCGAGCGTGGTCGCCCCGATGCAGTGCAGTTCGCCGCGCGCCAGCGCCGGCTTCAGCAGGTTGCCCGCATCCATCGCGCCTTCCGATTTGCCCGCACCGATCAGCGTGTGCATCTCGTCGATGAACAGGATGATCTCGCCCTCGGCGCCCTTCACCTCGTCGAGCACGGCCTTGAGGCGCTCCTCGAATTCGCCGCGATACTTCGCGCCCGCAATCAGGCTGCCCATGTCGAGCGACATCAGTCGCCGATGCTTGAGGCTATCGGGCACGTCGCCATTGGCGATGCGGATCGCAAGCCCTTCCGCAATCGCGGTCTTGCCCACGCCCGGTTCGCCGATCAGCGCGGGGTTGTTCTTGGTCCGCCGCGCCAGGATCTGGATCGTGCGGCGGATTTCCTCGTCGCGACCGATCACCGGGTCGAGCTTGCCCTCGCGCGCCGCTTCCGTCAGGTCGCGGGCATACTTCTTCATCGCCTCATAGGCGTTTTCCGCCCCGGCGCTGTCCGCCGTGCGGCCACCGCGCAGCGCGGTGATCGCCGCCTCCAGCGCCTGCGCGGTCACGTTCGCGGTCTTGAGCGCCTGCCCCGCCGCGGTCGTGGTCGCCAGCGTCAGCGCGACAAGCATGCGCTCCACGGTCACATAGGCATCGCCGCTCTTCGCCGCGATCTGCTCCGCCGCATCGAGCACGCGCACGGCATCGTTATCCAGCCCGGGCGTCTGCTGCGCTCCGCCGCCGGATACCGCCGGAATCTTGGCCAGCGCCTTGTCGGTCTCCGCGAGCGCGACAGACGCCGTGCCCCCGGCGCGCTGGATCAGCCCGGATGCCATGCCTTCGCTGTCTTCCAGCAAGGCCTTCAGCACATGTTCGGGGCCAATCCGCTGGTGGCTATTGCGGATGGCAACGGTTTGCGCCGCCTGCAGGAAGCCCTTGGCGCGATCGGTGAATTTCTCGAGGTTCATGGGGTAGATTTCCTCCTGATGCCCCGAAGGTAGTGTGTCATTTCAGCCACACAAGGACATGGATCAAAAATCCGTCCGTAGCTCTCTCCGGGTCCCCTTGTGCCGGGAACCTCGGCACCTTGGCTGCCGCAGCCGCCAGCAACTGCCTAGCGCCCACTAATTGCGCGCCTGTCGATGCACAGATGACGTTCGTCGGGCACCGCCTGTCCTACAGGCCAGCTTGCCGGTATGCTTGAACGCATGACGTTAGTCTGCATCGCACCGATCCGGCCCCTGATCGTTTTCATCGATCAAAAGCCCGCCAGTGATCGATTGCAATTATTCCTCAGGACAGTGTCAACTGTGTCAACTTGCCGCCCAGAGGCCCGCCCATCGGGGCAAGTGGACGCCCGATTCGATTTTGCTTCTGTTCAGCCAAGCCATGCTCTGAAACAGAGCGACATCCCCTCCCAGCGCGGCCGCCGTCCGGCACGCCGCGCCAGCCGCAGGATCACCATGCCCCGTTCGCTGCCCCGTTCGCTGCCCCGTTCGCTGATGGCCTCTTTGCTTGCGCTCCCCGTCCTCCTCGCCGCCGTGCCGGCACTCGCTGCCGATCCTGCGGCGCCCCAAATCAAGGCCGCGCCGGTCGCCGAACTCGTCAACTCGGTGAACATTCCCTACGAGCGCTTCACGCTCCCCAACGGCCTCACCGTCCTCGTCCACACCGATCGCAAGGCGCCCGTCGTGGCGCTGTCGGTGTGGTACAAGGTCGGCTCGAAGAACGAGCCGCGCGGCAAGACCGGCTTTGCCCACCTGTTCGAGCACCTGATGTTCAACGGCTCGGAAAACGCGCCGGACGACTTCTTCGGTCCGCTCAAGGAAATCGGCGCGACCGATGCCAATGGCACGACCTGGTTCGACCGCACCAACTACTACGAGACCGTGCCCAAGGCCGCGCTCGACCGCGCGCTGATGCTCGAAAGCGACCGGATGGGCCACCTCCTCGGCGCGGTGACGCAGGAGAAGCTCGATAACCAGCGCGGCGTCGTCCAGAACGAGAAGCGGCAGGGCGATAACGCCCCCTTCGGCCTGATCGAATACGAAGAGTACGAAACGCTCTATCCGGCCGGTAATCCTTACCACCACACCACCATCGGCTCGATGGCCGATCTCGACAGCGCCAGCCTCGATGATGTGAAGGGCTGGTTCCGCGATCACTACGGCCCGAACAATGCAGTGCTGGTGCTTGCGGGCGATCTCGATCTCGCCACCGCGAAGGCCAAGGTGGAAAAGTGGTTCGGCGCGATTCCTGCCGGTCCCGCCGTCCAGCCGGTCAGCGTGCCGGTGCCGACCCTGCCCGCGCCCATCGCGCGCACCGTGCAGGACCGTGTCGCCACCACCCGCGTCTACCGCATGTGGGCGGTCCCCGGGCTCGACAATCCGGACTATCTCCCGCTGCAGGTCGGCGGCCTGATCCTCGGCGGGCTGGCCAGCTCGCGACTCGATGATGCGCTGGTGCGCGGTGCGCAGATCGCCGTATCGGCCTCCGCCCACGCCGATATCTTCGCGCAGGGCGGCCAGTTCGTGATGGAAGCCGATGTGAAACCGGGTGCGGACCCGGCCAAGGTCGGCGCGGCGCTCGATGCGCAGCTCACGCGACTGATGACCGAGGGCCCCACGCCGGATGAGCTCGCCCGCGCCGCAACCACCTTCGCGGCGGGCGAGATCCGCTCGCTTGAATCGGTGGGCGGCGGCGGCAAGGCGGCGACGCTGGCCGAAGGGCTGATCTATTCGGGCGATCCGGCGCACTACCGCAAGGAACTGGAAGCCGCGGCGAAGCTCACCCCCGCCGCAGTGCGCGATGCGCTGGCCAAGTGGATGAAGCGCCCGGTCTTCGCGCTCACTGTCGTCCCCGGCGAACGTACCAGTGGCGGCGAAGCGCGCGGCGGCGATGCGGCGCTGCCCCCGGCTGTCGCCGCGCCTGCCGCGCCTGTCGCCGTGGCGGCAACCACCGCCGATGCCGATCGCAGCAAGATCCCGCCTGCTGGTGACGTGCCCACGCTCGATTTCCCCGCCATCGAGCGCACCAGCCTCAAGAACGGCATGAAAGTCGTCTTCGCCCGCCGCAGCGCAGTGCCGATCGTATCGGTGCGGGTCTCCTTCGATGCGGGCTATGCCGCCGATCCGCTTGGCGCGCGCGGCACCACTGCCCTGCTGCTGCGCTTGATGAACGAAGGCACCACCAGCCTCGATTCCTCCGCGCTCGCCCGCGCCAAGGAAACGCTGGGCGCCTCGATCGGCGGCATGGGCCTGCCGGATTCAACCGCGTTCGAGCTGAACGCGCTGGTGCCCAACCTCGCGCCCTCGCTCGATCTTCTTGCGGACTATGTGCGCCACCCGGCGCTCGATCCGGCCGAGCTGGAGCGCGTGCGCGCCCAGCAGCTGAGCACGATCCAGTCCGAACGCACCGATCCCTATTCGCTCGCCAGCCGCGTGCTCTACCCCGCGATTTACGGCCCTGCGCACCCCTATGGCTATGCCCCGACCGGCACGGGCGAGGCGGACGTCGTCAAGAAGCTGACCCGGGCCGATCTCGCGGCCTTCCATGCCCGCTGGCTGCGGCCGGACCGCGCGACAATCTACGTCGTGGGCGACACCACGCTGGCCGATGTCATGCCCTTGCTTGAGAAGAGCTTCGGCAACTGGCCGGCAAACCGCATGGCCCCGCCGGTCAAGGACTTCTCCGCACCGATTCCCGCGCCCACCCCGCGCATCGTGCTGATCGACCGCCCCGGCTCGCCGCAGTCGATGATCCTCGGCGGTGAGGTGATCGCCGCCAAGGGCACCGACGATACCGTGACCCTGCGCACCGCCAATGATGTGCTCGGCGGCGATTTCCTCAGCCGCATGAACACCAACCTGCGCGAAACCAAGGGCTGGTCCTACGGCGTCGCCAGCCTGATCAACGACCGGGCCGACCGGCTGCTGTTCATGCTATACGCCCCGGTCCAGACCGACCAGACCGGCCCCTCGATCACCGAACTGCGCGGGGAAATGACGCGCTACCTCGGCGCGAAGGGCACCACGCCGGAAGAAACCGCGCTCGCCACGCAAGGCAGCGCGCGCGAACTTCCCGGCGCGTTCGAAACCTCGGGTGCGGTGCTGGATGGCGTTGCCAAGATCGAGACCTACAAGCGTCCGGACGATTACTACGCCACGCTCCCCGCCCGCTACCGCACGATGACCCCGGCCGATCTCGATGCCGCCGCGAGGAAGACCATCGATCCCAGCCGCCTTGTCTGGGTCGTCGTCGGCGATGCGGCCAAGGTCAAGCCGCAGCTCGATGGCCTCGGCCTGCCGGTGGAAGTGGTGAAGGGGGAGTGAGGGGCTAGCCCCTCACCGCCTATTTCTTGATCCTGGCCCGGCTCACCAGCGTCGGGCTTTCGATCTCCTGCCCGGTGCGCAGATCGACCGGCGTGTCACGGTGATAGCCGAGCACGCCGGGCACCGGGGAGAGACGCGAAATGAAGATGCCGTAGTAGTTGTTGAGCTTGCCGCTGGCATGAAACTCGGCCTGAACCGAAGGCCAGTCCTTCAGGCTGGCGGGCACGCCGAACCGTGGCTCGGACGGGGGCAATGGCAGGCGCGGCTCCTTGCCGGCGGCCACGCGCTTGTCGTTGGCTTCCTTGAGCGCAAGCCGCGCAACGTCCATGTCCTCGCTGCCGTGAGGCGCCGATTGGAGCCAGTTGCCGGTATCGGTGACGACCCCGGCTTTCACCTCGAACTGCACCGTACCCATGCACATGCAGGTACCGCCAGCCGGCAAGCCCGCACCGCCAATGACGTTGCCGTACCAGCGATAGGTGCCGGGCTTCACCGCCTGCAGATAAGTCACCGTCTCGCCCTTGGTGTAGACGAACTGCGGACCGAACGCGGCCACATCGCGCAGCTCGGGCGGATCGACCTGCACGGTTTCCAGCGTGGGTTGGACAGGCTCTGCCGGCGGCTTGGAGTGGTCGGCCTTGGCGTTGTTTGCCAAGACCTGCCAGTTCGCATGTTCGGTCTTGTAGGCGCGCAGTGCCTTGTCGAGCGCCTTCTGCCGGTCCTTCTCCCAGGTCGCGAACGTGGATTCGTCCGGCACGCGCAGGAACATGCCGAACTGCCGGGCCGGCCCGCTGACAAGGATATAGCCCTTGGCCGGATCAAGCGTGGTCTTGCCCGAGACGACATTCTTTTCCTCGACCGGCTCGGCGCGCAGGGCGCCTCCGGCCAGGCAGGTTGCTGCGAGCGCGGCAGCGATCAAGGTGCGCATGATCTTCACAGCCCCAGCTCCTTCGTGGTCGGCGCGGGTCCGGAAGCGACCAGCGCCTGCAGCGCCAGCGCATCATTGCGGACGCCTTCCTTCTTGCGGCCCATGCCTTCCTCGAAATTGAATTCGGTCCACAAATCGCGGCTCAGGCCATAGCGCTTGTAATCCTTGAAATACATGCAGTTGCGCACGTTCTGGCGCCGCTGCGCGCGCCGGGCGGAGGAGCCGAAGATGGCATCCATCATCGCCCCGGCAATCGCCCCGCCGACCCCTGCGGCAAGCACGCTCGAATTGGCCAGGGCGGCGGCAGTCGCTGTGGAGGAATTGAAGTAGATGCTGCTCCCGCTCGCCAGCGCATCGCATTCGTGGATGTCGACATAGGCTTCGACAAACGATGTGTTGGCGCGGTGGAAATAGAAGTACTTGTCGAAGTCCTGTTCGATCTCCGGTGTCGCGGTAAAATCGAGCTTGGGCATCACAAGCCCCTCGGGAGAGGGGATCGTTGCCTCCGGAGCGGCGGGCGCTGCCGCCGCCTCAGCAGCCGGAGCGGGGGCCGATACTGGCGCCAATACTGGCGCCGGCGCGGCTTCCTGCGCGGCAGCCTGCTGCGCCATGGCAGGCGCAGACGCGATAGCGACGGCCAGCACGGCCGCCAGAACATGATTTCGAAGCAAGCATCCCCCCTCTTGATGGCGGGAATAGCAGCACATCGCCTGCGAGATTGGAAGCCCGATTCGGTTTCTGTCGGGGAAATCGCCGGGTCCGGATCACCGGACCCGGCGGATCAAGCGAGCTTCGCTTTCAGCACTTCGTTGACCAGCTGCGGGTTGCCCTTGCCCTGCATCGCCTTCATCGTCTGGCCGACGAAGAAGCCGAACAGCGCTTCCTTGCCGCCCTTGTACTGGGCGACCTTGTCAGCATTCGCGGCGAGCACGGCATCGACCGCCGCTTCGATCGCGCCGGTGTCGGACGTCTGCGTCAGGCCCTCGCGCTCGACGATCACGCCGGGGGCGTCACCCGTTTCGAGCATGATCTCCAGCACCTGCTTGGCCGCGCTGCCGGAAATCGTACCCTTGCCGACGAGCGCGAGCAGTTCGCCGCCCGCTTCCGGGCTGACGGGGCTTTCCAGCAGGCCCTTGCCGAGCTTGTTGAGCGCGCCGAACAGCTCGGAGGTCAGCCAGTTGGCCGCCTGCTTGGCAACCTCGCTCTCGGGCTTGCCCTGCTGCGCGGCGCTCTGCGCCAGCAGCGCCTCAAACCAGCGCGAGGTTTCGACCTCGGCAGTCAGCACGCCGGCGTTGTAAGCCGAAAGGCCCAGCACCGTTTCGTAGCGGTGGCGCTTGGCGTCGGGCAGTTCGGGCAGGCTGGCGCGGCATTCCTCGACGAACGCGTCATCGAGTTCCACTGGCAGCAGATCGGGGTCGGGGAAGTAGCGGTAATCGTGCGCATCTTCCTTGCTGCGCATCGAACGCGTCTCGTTGCGGTCCGGATCATAGAGCCGGGTTTCCTGCACGACCTTGCCGCCGTCCTCGATCAGCGCGACCTGACGCTTGGCCTCCTGCTCGACCACGGCCATCACGAAGCGCACCGAATTGACGTTCTTCGTCTCGGTCCGCGTACCGAACGGCTCGCCGGGCCTCCGCACGCTGACATTGACGTCTGCGCGCATCGAGCCCTGGTCCATGTTGCCATCGCACGAACCGACATAGCGCAGGATCGTGCGCAGCTTGGCGAGATAGGCTCCGGCCTCGGCGGGCGAGCGCATGTCCGGGCGGCTGACGATTTCCATCAACGCCACGCCCGAGCGGTTGAGGTCGACATAGGACATCGTCGGGTGCTGATCGTGCATCAGCTTGCCCGCATCCTGCTCGACATGGATGCGCTCGATCCCGATGGTCTTGGTGCTCTCGGGGTTCTTGTCGTCGAGCTGCACCTCAAGGCTGCCCTCACCCACGATGGGGTGATAGAGCTGGCTGATCTGGTAGCCCTGCGGCAGATCCGCGTAGAAGTAGTTCTTGCGATCAAACCGCGACCACTTGTTGATCTGCGCATTGATGGCAAGGCCGGTGCGCACCGCCTGCCGGATGCACTCGCGGTTGGGCACCGGCAGCATGCCGGGCATCGCCGCATCGACGAGGCTGACCTGCGTGTTGGGCTCCGCGCCGAACGCGGTGGCCGCGCCGGAAAACAGCTTCGACTGCGTGCTGATCTGCGCATGGACCTCGAGGCCGACAACGACCTCCCATTCCCCGGTTGCGCCCTGGATACGATAGTCGCTCATGCTTACCACCACTTCGCCGGACGCGCGGTGAACCCCGCGCGGGCTTCGATCGCGAGACCCGCATCGAGCACGCCCTGTTCATCGAACGGACGGCCGATGAGCTGAAGCCCCAGCGGCAGGCCCTGCCGGTCGAGGCCCGCAGGCACCGACATGGCGGGGAGGCCGGCCAGCGAGGCGGGCACGGCGAACACGTCGTTGAGATACATCGCCAGCGGATCGCTCACCATTTCGCCCAGCCCGAAGGCGGCGGTCGGCGCGGTGGGAGCGAGGATCACGTCGACGCTCTGGAAAGCGTCCATGAAGTCGCGGCTGATGAGGGTGCGGACCTTCTGCGCCTGCGTGTAATAGGCATCGTAGAAGCCCGCCGAGAGCACGTAGGTGCCGATCATGATGCGGCGCTTCACTTCGGCACCGAACCCGGCGGCGCGGGTGGCGGCATACATGTCCTGCAGGCCGGCTCCCTGCGGAAGATCGCGCAGACCATACCGCACACCATCATAGCGCGCGAGGTTGGACGAGGCTTCGGCAGGCGCGATGATGTAATACGCGGGCAGCGCGTACTTGGTGTGCGCGAGATTGATGTCGACGATCTCGGCGCCCGCGTCCTTGAGCCAGGCGATGCCTTCGTCCCACACGCGGGCGACATCGGCGTCCATGCCGTCCATCCGGTATTCGCGCGGGATGCCGACCTTCTTGCCGCGCAGGTCGGCGTTGAGGCTGGCTTCCCACTCCGGCACGGGCATGTCGAGGCTGGTCGAATCCTTGGGATCGAAGCCCGCCATCGCTTCCAGCATGATCGCGCAATCGCGCACATCGCGCGCCATCGGGCCAGCCTGATCGAGGCTGGAGGCAAACGCGACGATGCCCCAGCGCGAGCAGCGGCCATAGGTCGGCTTGATGCCCGAAATGCCGGTGAAGGCGGCCGGCTGGCGGATCGAGCCACCGGTATCGGTACCAGTTGCCGCCGGGGCAATGCGCGCGGAGACGGCGGCGGACGAACCACCCGAGGAACCACCGGGGGCCAGCTGAGCCGTACTGCCCTCACGCCGCCACGGCGAAATCACGTTGCCGAACGCGCTCGTCTCGTTCGAGGAGCCCATCGCGAACTGATCGAGATTGAGCTTGCCGAGCATGCCCGCGCCCGCATCCCACAGCTTCTGGCTTACGGTGGATTCGTAAGGCGGCACGAAGTTGCCAAGGATGTTCGAGGCGGCGGTGGTCTTGGTCCCTGTCGTCGCGAAGAGATCCTTCATGCCGATCGGCACACCCGCCATCTTGCCCAGCGCCTTGCCCGCCGCGCGGTCCGCATCGACGGCGGCGGCGGCTTCGAGCGCCTTTTCGGGCGTCAGCGTGATGAAGGCGTTGAGCGCAGGCTGCGCTGCGGCGACGGCTGCGTTGAAAGCACACGCCACTTCGGTCGCGGCGAAATCACCCTTCGCCACGCCATCGCGGATCGCGGCGACGCCAAGGTCTGTAAGGTCGCTCATTATTCAATCACCTTGGGCACGCCGAAGAAGCCATGTTCGCCCGCCGGCGCGTTGGACAGCACCTTGCCCTGCACGCCGCCGCCGGTCAGCGAATCGGCGCCCACCACGTCATCGCGCAGGCGCTGCTTGTTGGGGATCACCGCCGTCATCGGCGCGATGCCTTCCACGTTCACTTCGCCGAGCTGTTCAACCCAGGCGAGGATGCCGTTGAGTTCGGGCACCATCGCCGCGATCTCGTCTTCGGTCACCTTGATGCGGGCCAGCGAGGCGATTCTGGCCACCGTGGCAGTGTCTACGGACATGGCTGTCTCTCGAAGATATAGGGCCAGCGGGCATGCCGCTGGCCGGGAACCGGAAAATCAGGGCTGCGGCATGCTTTCAGGCGCGGCGCCAGCACCAGAACCGGCCTTCGGCGCGCTACCCATCTGCTGCTGCATTTGCTGGAGCATCTGGCGGCGTTGCTCGATCTCGGCTGCGCTCTTGAAATCGAGCAGTTCGACATCGAACGTCAGATCGCTGTTCGCCGGGATCACGACTTCACCCGTCGAGGGGTTCTTCTGCTCCGCAGCGCCATAGGCGAGCACGGCAGGGATGATCAGCTTGTACTTGCCCTTGCGCTGCATCTTCTGCAGCCCTTGGCTGAAACCGGGGATCACGCCTTCGACCGGCATCGCAACCTGCGTGCCCTTGTCGAATTCCTTGCCGTTGGCGAGGTGGCCGGCATAGTTGACCAGCACGACATCACCCACCGTTGGCGAAGGGCCGGAACCCGCCGTGAGGGTTTCAACGACGAGGCCCTGATAGCGCGTGGCCCAGGCGGCAGTCGCGCCGATCAGCAGCGCGAGAATCACGCCGATCCAGATGCGGGTGAGCGATCCCTTGCCGACCGGCTGGAGCGGAACGCGGGTGATTTCCGACATGTCTTCCCCTTTTGTGGGACCGGCGGGACGGCCCCGATTCCATGCCCTCAAAGCGCGGCCGACGTGTGCCGGACAAGCGAAAGGGCGCCGCGAATACGGCGCCCTCTTGGCCCAGCCGGACCCTTATCGCAAGAGGCTAAGGGCCGGGATCGTCCGGCCCTTATGACAGCTTACTTGCCGCCGTCGCGCTCAAGCCGCTTGCGCTCCATCTTGCGGGCGCGGCGGACAGCGGCAGCCTTTTCACGGGCGCGCTTTTCCGAGGGCTTTTCAAAGTGACGGCGCAGCTTCATCTCGCGATACACGCCCTCACGCTGCAGCTTCTTCTTGAGCGCGCGAAGGGCCTGGTCGACATTGTTGTCGCGAACGAGAATCTGCATAAACCGCTACACCTCAATGCTGATGGCGAGAGCCCGCACCCAGCGGGAATCACCGTAAATGGCAGAAATAGAAAACGCGCCGAATCCGAATGGATCGGCTCTCACGCGGCGCCCGCTACCAAAAGAGCCCCCGCAAGGCAAGCAATCTCGTGCAATCGGCGCCCGCCTGCGTTAGGGGCTTGGCCAATGACAACCACCCCACCTCTGCTTGCCAGCGTTCCCCCTGGCCTTGCTGTCGCTGCTGGCGGCGCTCTCGGCGCATGGCTGCGCTACCAGACTGGCCGCCTGTTTCTTGGCACAATCGGACCAGTCGCGGCCAGCGCATTTCCCTGGGCCACGCTCACGGTCAACGTTCTGGGCAGCGCCGCGATGGGCATCCTGATCGGCTGGCTGGCCCGGCACGGGACGGGGGGCGAGGCTTGGCGCCTGCTGCTCGGCGTCGGCGTCCTGGGCGGTTTCACCACCTTTTCCTCCTTCGCGCTGGAGTTCGCGCTGTTCGTCGAACGCGGCGCACTGGGCCTCGCGGCAACATATGTCGCGGTCTCGCTCGTAGCGGGCTTTGCCGCGCTGTTCAGCGGCCTCTGGCTGATGCGGGTGGCGGCATGACCGGCCCCGGAAACGCGGATGACGTCCGCCAGTTCACTGTCGTCAAGGATGACGACGGCGTGCGGCTCGACCGCTGGTTCAAGCGCAACCTGCCCACCGTGGGCTTCGCGACTGTTTCGCGCTGGGCGCGCACCGGGCAGCTGCGCGTCGATGGCAAGCGCGCCGATGTCGATACGCGGCTCGAAAAGGGCCAGGTGCTGCGCGTGCCGCCGGGCGGCAGCGCGCCCGCCGGGATCAAGGGCACTCGGCCAAAAAAGCCGCTGACCGAGGAACAGATCGCGCTCGCGGAAAGCATGGTCCTCACGCAGGACCGCGCCGCGATCGTGCTCAACAAGCCGCCGGGCCTTGCCACGCAGGGCGGCAGCGGCACGCATGAACACGTCGACGGCCTGCTCGATGCCTATGCCGAGGAGAAGGGCCCGCGCCCGCGCCTCGTCCACCGGCTCGACAAGGATACCTCGGGCGTCCTGCTGATCGCCCGCACCCCGGGCAGCGCGGCATTCTTTTCGAAGCGTTTTTCGGGGCGCACCGCGCGCAAGATCTACTGGGCACTGATCACCGGCGTGCCCGATGTGAAGGACGGTCTGATCGAGCTTCCGCTCGCCAAGCAGCCGGGCACCGGCGGCGAGAAGATGATGGTCGACGAGAGCGAGCATGGCCAATCTGCCCGCACCCGCTACCGGGTGATCGGCCGCGCGGGCAATTCCGCCTGCTGGGTCGAACTGCAGCCGCTCACGGGGCGCACCCACCAGCTACGCGTCCACATGGCGGCGATCGGCCACCCCATCGTGGGTGACGGCAAGTATGGCGGGCAGGCCGCGTTCCTCACCGGCTCGATCAGCCGCAAGATGCACCTCCACGCGCGCCGCCTGCGGATCGAGCATCCCGAAGGCGATCTGCTCGACGTGACGGCGCCGCTGCCCGACCACTTCGCCGCTAGCATGGCGCAGCTCGGCTTCGAGGAAGCCGATGGCGATCTGCCGCTGGAGCCGGTCAAGCTGATCCCCGACAAGGTGATCGAGAAGCGCGCCGCCAAGGCGCACGCCAAGGAATACCGCAAGGAACGCAGGGGCGAGCGCCGCAAGCGCATCGATGCCCCGCCCAGCGGCCGCACCGCGCCCAAGGCGCGCGCGGGCGTCAAGAAGGGCCCTGGCAGCAAGGCGCCCACCGGGACCGACCTCGCCCGCGCATCCGCCGGGCGTGCCTCCGCCGAACGCAATGCGGCGGAACGTAGCGCCAACGGCGGCAAGCCGGTGCGCCGCGCGCCCGCAACGGGCAAGAGCGGCGGCAGCAAGCCGAAAGCCCCAACCAGCGGGGCGCCGCGCCGTAGTCCGAGAGGCTGATGCACCCGAACCCTGCCTTCCGCCCAAATCCGTCAAGCGATGACCGGTCGCTGTTTTCCGCGCTGATCGCGGAAGCCGGCTTTGGCATGGTGTTTCTGACGACTCCCGACGGCCCGCGCGTCGCCCATGTGCCACTGCTGCTGACGGAAGCAGGAACGCTGCGCTTCCACCTCGCGCTCGGCAACGCGCTCACCCGCCACCTCGATGGCGCACGCGCGCTGGCGGTGGTCAATGGGCCAGACGGCTATATCTCGGCGCGCTGGTACAGCGATCCCGATCAGGTGCCGACGTGGAACTACCTCGCGCTCGAGATGGAAGGCCCGGTGCGGCGGATGGACCGCGATGGCCTCCACGCGCTGCTCGAAGACGTCTCCGCCCATCACGAGGCGCGGGTCACCGAAGGCACGCCCTGGACCATGGACAAGATGGCGCGGATCAAGCGCGACCGGATGATGGACATGATCGTCGGCTTCGAACTCGCGATCGAGGCCTGGCGGCCCACGGTGAAGCTTTCCCAGAACAAGCCTGCTGAAGAACGGGCAAGGCTGATCGAGGGGCTGAAGAGCGGAGGCAAGCTCGCGCTCGCCGCGCTGATGGAAGGGCTAGCGGCATGACATCACGCCTCGCCATCTTCGATTGCGACGGCACGCTGGTTGATAGCCAGGCCGATATCTGCGCCGCGATGGATGCGGCCTTTGCCGCGGCCGGGCTGACCCCGCCAGACCGCAACGCCACGCGCCGCGTCGTGGGCCTTTCGCTGCCCGAGGCAATGCGCCGCCTGCGCCCCGATGCCACCGGCGATGATCACACCTTGCTCGCCCAACTCTACCGGGATGCCTTCCGCGAACGCCGCATGGCAGGCCAGGTGGCCGAGCCGCTTTACGAAGGCATCGCCGGATTGATCGAGGAACTGGCGGGCGCGGGCTGGCTGCTCGGCGTCGCCACGGGAAAGAGTGACCGCGGCCTTGTCCATTGCCTCGAATCGCACGGCCTTACCGGGCACTTCATCACGCTGCAGACAGCCGATCGGCACCCGTCTAAGCCGCATCCCAGCATGATCGAGGCCTGCCTTGCTGAAAGCGGCGCTGCTGCGAGCGAGACCGCGATGATCGGCGATACTGCGTTCGACATGGCGATGGCCGTCAACGCCGGGGTCCGCGCAATCGGCGTCGATTGGGGCTACCACCACCCGCGCGAACTGGTCGAGGCGGGTGCCGAGGCAGTCGCCGGATCGATCGCCGAGCTGCGCCTGCTGCTGAAGGGCATGGAATGAGCGAGCCGACGGAAAAGGATCCCGCCGGTGATCCAGCCGCCGCGCGCTTTGCGGTGCTGCAACTGGTGCGGCTTTCGGGCGCATTGCTCGCCTTTGCGGGTGTTCTGATCATTTCCGGCAAAGTCGGCTGGCTGCCGAAGCTCCCCGAGGCGGCCGGCTATGCGCTGCTCGGTGCCGGCCTCATCGACTTCTTCGCGGCCCCCGTACTCCTCGCGCGGCGCTGGAAAAGCCGTCCGTGAAGCGGTTCTACAAGGCCGTTACTGTTGCCGCCGAAGGCACCGGCTTCCGGGTCATGCTCGATGGCCGCCCCTTGCGCACCGTCGGCGGACACGCGCAGATCGTGCCGAGCGCCCCGCTGGCCGAAGCGCTCGCCGCCGAATGGTCGGGACAGGGCGAGGAGATTGATCCAGCGCGCTTCGTCTTCCGCGATCTGGCCGACTACGCCATCGATGTGGTCGTCCCCGGCAAGGCGGCGGTGGTGGAGGAACTCGTGCCCTATGGCGAGACGGACACGCTATGCTACCGCGCCGAGCCCGACGAAGCGCTCGGCATCCGCCAGCGCGCGGCATGGGATCCGCTGCTCGCCGCTGCCGAGGCGCGCTGGGAGGTGCGCTTCGTGCGTGTCGCCGGGATCATGCACCGCCCGCAGCCCGATGAAACGCTGGCGCGCCTGCGCGAGGATCTGGCGAGCCGTGACGGCTTCACGCTGGCGGCGGTGAAGACCACGGCCTCGCTCGCTGCCTCGCTGGTGCTGGGCCTGATGGCGGTCGAACCCGGTGCGGATATCGATGCGCTGTGGGATGCGGCCAACCTCGAGGAAGACTGGCAGGCCGAGCTCTGGGGCAAGGATGACGAGGCCGAGATCCGCCGCGCCCGCCGCCACGCCGCATTTGCCGCTGCCGCGCGGTTTGCCGTGCTGGCACGGGGCTGACCAGCCGTTGACTGATTTGTGACAAATTGTTGCAGATTGTCACACTTGGCGCAGATAGTTCATTCAAAACCAGATACTTACGCTACCTCGACTGCAAGGTTACCGTCAAACTCGCAGCAAAAATGTCATAAAAGTGTCATGGCCACTGCCTAGCCGCCGACCCGTAAACGAGGATCGGAAGGCAGTTTCGGGCATGAGTACCACGGCGTTTCGCGCAGCACTGCTGGCCACCAGCCTGATCGGCGTGGCAGGATCTGCCCAGGCGCAGGTCGATCCTGCCAGCCAGGACGCAAAGATCGCCGCGCTGCAAGCACAGGTCGATCGGCTGACGGCGATGGTCGAGGCCCTGCAGGCCGCCAACCATGCGCAGCCTGTCCAGGCGGCCCCCGCCGCGGCTTTGGCGGCAACACCTGCTCAGCCAGCGGCCGCGCCAGTGCAGCTAGCCGCTATGGCGGCTCCAGCACCCGCCGCTGCGCACGGTGCGGACAAGAAGAAGAAGGCTTGGTACGAAAAGATCATGTTGCGCGGCTACACCCAGCTGCGCATGAACGAGATCATCTCCGGTCCGAAATCCGCCCCCAGCGGCGTGTCGCGCCTGCGTTCGGTGCAGGATGCGGGGATCAATGAGAACGGCAATTTCTCGATCCGCCGCGCCCGCCTCGTCGTGCAGGGCGATCTGTCCGACCGCGTTTCGCTTTACATGCAAGGCGATCTCGCCAGCTCCGTCAGCAATCAATCGGGCACCGAACGGCGCGAGAACTTCTTCCAGATGCGCGATGCCTATGCCGACGTGTTCCTCGACAAGGCGAAGACGCTGCGCCTGCGGTTCGGACAGTCAAAGGTGCCCTTCGGCTGGGAGAACATGCAGTCGTCCAGCAACCGCATTCCGCTCGACCGCACCGATGCGATCAACGCGCCGGTGCCTGGCGAGCGCGATCTCGGTGCGGTCGCCTATTTCACCCCGGTCAAGCTCCAGAAGATCTGGGATGCGCTGACCGCCGACGGGCAGAAGATGTTCGGCAACTACGGCGCTTTCGGCGTCGGCGTGTTCAATGGACAAGGCACCAATCGCACCGAACGCTCTGGCGGGCTGATGACCGTCGCCATGATGTCCATCCCGCTGAAGCTCGATGGTCTGGGCGGCATCTTCGAAGGCCAGGTGGCCGAGTTTGGTGGTGCGGCCATGCGCAACCAATTCCGGCCCGAAGTGCGCAGCGGCGGGGTCTCCACCCTCGCCTACCGCGACGACCATGTGGCGGTACACGGCATGATCTACCCCAAGCCTTTCGGCATTCAGGCCGAATGGACCTGGGGCAAGGGGCCGCAGTGGGATCCTGCGCTGGGCGAGATCGTGAGCAAGCGCACCACGGGCGGCTATGTCATGGGCATGGTCCGCGCCGCGCACACGCCGGTCGGCCAGATCATCCCCTTCGTGCGCTGGCAGCACTATCGCGGCGGCTGGAAGGCAGCAATCAACGCGCCTCGGCTCGAAACGGACGAGACCGAAATGGGCGTCGAATGGCTACCGATGAAAGAGTTGGAAGTGACCGTCAGCTACGCGAACGTGAAGCGCAACGAAGCGGACGAACGCCGCGCCGGCCGGGCGCAAGGCGATATCGTCCGGGCGCAGGTCCAGTGGAACTACTGAGCTGAAACCCAGTCCGCGATTTCGCCCGCAACCTTGTTTGCGGCGCGGTTGAGCGCAGGCCCGATCACGTCTGGCTCGGCATCGACACCCGGAACCGTGCTTTCAAACCGCCGCGTCTCGATCCGCCCATCGGGCAGCCACTTCATTGCATCAAAGCGCACGATGGCAGAGCGCGTCGGCACATCGAAGCCCATGGCGAGCAAACGGCCGCCGATGCGTGTGCCGGTGGTGTTGCGATCGATCTCGACCACCAGCCCCTTTCCGCGCGCGCGCAGCGTGTCGGCAAGCAGGTGCTGGAACGCGCGGCTCGGCCGCTCGACCCACTGCGTCCCCTTGATATAGGCAACGCTGGTTGCATCGATCTGCACGGGAATGCGCAGCACCGAAACCGGTGCCGCCGCACCGGGTTCGACGACCACGGTCGCGTCGCTCAGCGTGCCGCTGCTGCTGGAACCGACCGCGGGCACCGCGTCCGACGTCAGGCTGAGGAACGTACCGGGCGGCTTTGCCCCGATACTGACGCAGCCCCCCAATCCGGCGCTGATCGCAGCCAGCACCACAAACGTTGCGGCAAAAGGTCGGGTCATGCGGACGCTCATGGCTTGTAATCCGGCAGTTTGGGGCTTCCCACGACACTGCTGATGCCACGGTCGCCGATCTGGTCAGTCATCGCGCGGATCGACCGCGAGGTCGCCTCGATATCGCGCAGCGTGGCCTCGAACGCCGGGAGGGTGCGCTCGTTGAACTGTTTCGCGGCGGGCTTGGTCTCGTCCATCGTCGCCTGCAGCGAATCCGCCGCCGCCTGCGCCGACTTGAGCGTCGCGCGCAGCTGCTTGGCAAGGCCGCTCGCCGGGTCGTTGATCGACGCGTCGGTCGAGGCCGCCAGCTTGTCCACTGTCGCTAGCGTAGTGGTCGCCTGCTGCAGGGTGAGTTGCAGTTCGGCGAGCGACTTTTTCACCTCGGGCGAGGCGCTGGCGAGATTGCCGGTAAGCTGGTCGGTATGCGCGAGGATATTGGCAAAGGCCTTCTGGTTCTGGTCAGACAGCACCATCGTCAGCCGCTCTGACAAGGTCGCCAATCGCTCCAGCAGCAGCGGCGCGTTCGAGAGGATTTCGCCGAGCCCGCTGCGCTTGGTCGGGATGACCGGTGCGCCGCCCGGCCCCGGCTCGTCAATCGGCGGCGCGCCCTTGATCGCGCCGGAGAGCTGAATGGTCGAGACGCCGGTGAAGCTGCCCTGCAGGCTCGCCGTGGTGCCCTGGAGGATCGGCACCTTGCGATCGATCTTGATGCGCACGCGCACGAAGCTCGGGTCCTTTTCCCACAGCGTGATGTCCTTCACCTGCCCGACCGGCACGCCGGAATAGGACACTTCCGAACCCTTCGCGACGCCGTCCACCGATTGCTTGAAGAAGATGTCGTAGTCGTTCTGCTCGTGCTGGCTCAGCCGTGCGATCCAGATAAGCAGCGCGGCCAGCCCCGCCATGAGCAGGATGGTGACGATCCCCACCCAGATATGATTGGCGCGCGTTTCCATCGGCTATCCCTATGCCTGATCACCAGCAGTGCCAAGGGCACCGTTGCGCTCGTTGCGCTCGTTCGCCGCCATGGCCGCGCGGCCGCGCGGACCGTTGAAGTAGGCCTTGATCCACGGGTGTTCGGTCGCGATCAATTCGGGGATCGTGCCCACCGCGATCACGCGCTTGTCGGCGATCACCGCCACCCGGTCGCAGATTTCGTAGAGCGTATCGAGATCGTGAGTGATGAGGAAAACGGTGAGACCCAGCGTCTGTTGCAGGCTGCGGATCAGTTGATCGAACCCCGCCGCGCCGATGGGATCGAGCCCGGCGGTCGGCTCGTCGAGGAACAGAAGCTCAGGATCGAGCGCGAGCGCACGGGCAAGGCCGGCGCGCTTCTTCATTCCGCCCGAAAGCTCGCTCGGATACTTGCTGGTCGCTTCCGCCGGCAGTCCCGAAAGCAGCACCTTGTAGCGCGCGATTTCATGGCGCAGCTCGTCGGTGATCTCGGGATAGAACTCTCGCAGGGGAACCTCGACGTTCTCCGCCACCGTCAGCGTGGAGAACAGCGCGCCGCCCTGAAACAGGATGCCCCAACGGCAGCGGATATCGATGTCGTCATCATCGCGCGCATCGGTGATCGGGCTGCCGAGCACCTCGATCGATCCTGCCTCGGGGATCTGCAGCCCGATGATCGAGCGCATCAGCACCGATTTGCCCGTGCCCGATCCGCCAACCACGCCCAGGATTTCGCCCCGCCGCACATCGAGGTCGAGGTTCTCATGCACCACGTGTTCGCCGAACACGTTCTTGAGGCCGCGCACGCGGATCGGGAAATGGTCCGCCTCGCTCCCCGGCGGGGGCGGAGCGGCGCAAGCGGTAAGGAAACCCTCCTCGCTCATCCCCAGCCCACTTCCGAGAAGAACACCGCGAAGAACGCGTCGAGCACGATCACCATGAAGATCGCCATGACCACCGCCGCTGTCGTGCGCGTGCCGACTTCTTCGGCGTCGCTCTTCACCTGCAGCCCCTGAAAGCAGCCCGATGTGGCGACGATCAGGCCAAACACCGGCCCCTTGATCAGGCCAACCCACACATCGTGCACCGGCACCACTTCCTGGATGCGCGCGAGGAAGGTGAAGAAGGGAATGCCCAGCGTAAGCGCCGAAAGCGCCGCGCCGCCGATGATCCCGATCACCGCCGAATAGGTGCCGAGCAGCGGCATCATCAGCATGGTCGCCAGCAGGCGCGGGATCACCAGCGCCTCTATCGGGGAAACCCCGATAGTGCGCATCGCGTCGATCTCCTCGGTCAGCTTCATCGTGCCGAGCTGCGCGGCAAAGGCCGAGCCTGAGCGGCCCGCGACCATGATCGCCGTCATCAGAATGCCCAGCTCTCGCAAGGAAAGCCGGCCGACGAGGTTCACCGTGTAGATCTCGGCACCGAACTGCCGCAGCTGCACCGCACCCTGCTGCGCGATGACGATGCCGACGAGGAAGCTCATCAGGCCGATGATGGCGAGCGCGTTGACGCCCATCAGCTCCATCTGGTGCACCAGCGCGCGCAGGCGAAAGCGGCTCGGATGGCGCAGCAGCACTCCGCTCGCCAGCACGATCTGGCCGAGGAAGCCGAGCACGAGCAGCATTCCCTGCCCCAGCCCGCTCATCACCTGGCCGACATGATCGGGCACGCGCAGCAGGATCGGCAGGCGGTGCCCCTCGACCGAAGAGGTGTTGTCATCGACCGCGCTGATCGCCGCGATCAACCGCTCTGCTTCGGGCGAAGCGCCGGTGAGCGGCGCGCCGAGGCGCTGCGACAGGCTCCACGCGGTCCACGCGCCCACGGTATCGATGCGCGTTGCGTGGCTGATATCGATCGCCGCGAAGGGCCCTTCGAGCGCGCGCAGCCGGTGATCGAGCGTGCCGAGCGCGGAAACGGTCATGGGGCCGGAAAATACCAGCGTTGTCGCCCCTTCGGCGCCCTGCTCGGTCGAAAAATCGGCTGATGCCCGCATGGTAGTGGCTTCATGCGGGAAATCGGCCAAAGCCGCAAGCGCGGGCCGACACCCTGCCCATCCGCGCGAACGCTTGCAGCGCCGTCCCTGCGATGGCAAGGCCCCGGATCATGAACGAAACGACCAATCCCGAAGCCAGCGAGGCCGGAACCCTCGCCAAGACGTTCGAGCCTGCCGGGCTCGAGGCCAAGTGGTATGCCCACTGGGAAGCGAACGGCCTGTTCCGGCCCGAACGCCCCGATGCCGCGCCCTTCACCATCGTGAACCCGCCGCCGAACGTGACCGGCTCGCTCCACATCGGCCACGCGCTCGACAACACACTGCAGGACGTGGTGATCCGCTACGAACGCCTGCGCGGCAAGGATGCGCTGTGGGTGGTCGGCACCGACCATGCCGGCATCGCCACGCAGATGGTGGTCGAACGCCAGATGGAAGCGCGTCAGGACAAGCGCACCAACTACACGCGCGAGCAGTTCGTGGAGAAGGTCTGGGAGTGGAAGGCGGAAAGCGGCGGCACGATCACCGGCCAGCTGCGCCGCCTTGGCTGTTCGATGGACTGGAGCCGCGAGCAGTTCACGATGGACCCGCACTTCACCAAGGCGGTCGTGAAGGTCTTCGTCGATCTCTACAATCAGGGCCTGATCTACCGCGACAAGCGGCTGGTGAACTGGGATCCCAAGCTCAAGACCGCGATCTCGGACCTCGAGGTTGAGACGCGCGAGGTGAAGGGCTCGTTCTGGCGGTTCAAGTACCCGCTTGCTGACGGCGCAGTGCGCGAAGATGGGCTGGACTTTATCGAAGTCGCTACCACCCGGCCTGAGACGATGCTGGCCGATATGCTGGTGGCGGTGAACGCTGATGATCCGCGCTACAAGGCGGTGATCGGGCAGTATGTCGTGCAACCGCTTACCGGGCGCCGCTTGCAGATCGTGGCCGACGAGCACGCCGATCCCGAATTGGGTTCGGGCGCGGTGAAGATCACGCCGGGGCACGATTTCAACGATTTCGAAGTGGGCCGCCGCGCCGGGATCAAGGCGGGCGACATGCTCAACATGTTCGATGCCGAAGCCCGTGTGGTGCAGACGGCGGACGGGCTGGTGCCGGATGAATTCGTCGGCATGGACCGCTTCGATGCACGCGCGCTGATCGTGCAGCGGATGAAGGAAGCGGGCCGCCTAGTGCCGCATGTGGTCAAGGTCAAGGACGGCGAGGAAACGCAGCTCGACGCCGAACCGCGCACGATCCAGACCCCGTTCGGTGACCGCGGCGGCGTGGTGATCGAACCGTGGCTGACAGACCAGTGGTATGTCGATGCCGAAAAGCTTGCCGTCGCACCGATGGAGGCGGTGCGCTCGGGCGCGATCGAGATCGTGCCGAAGACCTGGGAGAAGACGTTCTTCAACTGGATGGAAAACATCCAGCCGTGGTGCGTGAGCCGACAGCTGTGGTGGGGGCACCGGATTCCGGCTTGGTATGGACCGAAGAGAGCTTCATCTGAGGCAGCCATCACCGATCTTTCTTCGTTTATTGAGGAAGTTGCTTTCGTTGCAGAGGACGAAGAAAGTCTGATTTCGAAGGTGCGTGAGTATTATGGATCAGAGGATGAAGTTTACGTCCATGACACAGAAGCAGACTATCTAAACTGGGATTCAGTGGTTTCAGGTGGGGCGAATGGCCCTGAAATGCACTTAGATAAAATTCATATTTATCGCGACGAGGACGTGCTCGACACCTGGTTCTCCTCCGCGCTCTGGCCCTTCGCCACGCTCGGCTGGCCGGAGGCGGATGCGCCACTGCTCAAGAAGCACTACCCCAACGATCTGCTGATTTCCGGGTTCGACATCCTGTTCTTCTGGGATGCGCGGATGGCGATGCAGGGCATCCACTTCATGAAGGAAGTGCCGTGGAAGCGGCTCTATCTGCATGGTCTGGTGCGCGCGGCGGACGGGCAGAAGATGTCCAAGTCCAAGGGCAACGTCGTCGATCCGCTGGGCCTGATCGACAAGTACGGCGCGGATGCGCTGCGCTTCTTCATGTGCGCCATGGAAAGCCAGGGCCGCGACGTGAAGATGGATGAGCGCCGCGTCGAGGGCTATCGCAACTTCGCGACCAAGCTGTGGAACGCCGCGCGGTTCTGCATGGCGAACGGGATCACCGGCAGCACTTCGGTGGCCGCCCCCGCTGCTACCAGCGCGGTCAACCGCTGGATTATCGGCGAAGTGGTCGAAACCGTTGCCGCGCTGGATCAGGCGATGGCGGACTTGCGCTTCGATGCCGCCGCGAACACGGTCTATCACTTCGTTTGGGACCAGTTCTGCGATTGGTACATCGAACTGATCAAGGGCAGCTTCGATGACGAGACCCGTGCCGTCGCCGGCTGGGTGCTCGACCAGATCCTCGTCATGCTCCACCCCTTCATGCCCTTCGTGACCGAAGAGCTGTGGCATGCGCTGGGTGAGCGTTCGGCAGAGCTGATCGTGGCGGAATGGCCCGCTCCTGTGGCCAGCGTCGATTCTGCCGCAAAGGCGGAAGTCGAATGGCTGATCGCGCTGGTTTCCAACTTGCGCGGCGCCAAGAACGAGCTGGGCATAGCACCCGGCGCGCGGCTCGAAGCCTATCTGCCCGAACCGAGCGACGCGACGCGCGCGATCATTGAGAACAATCCCGCCGCCATCGAGCGCCTCGGCCGCCTCAGCGCGATCCACTTCGCCCCGGCACCCGCAGGCGCGGCGATGCAGATCGGTGCAGGCGATGCCAGCCTCATCGTTCCGCTTGAAGGCGTGATCGACATTGCCGCAGAAAAAGCCCGCCTAGAAAAGGCACTTGCGGCTGCCGAGAAGGAAGGCAAGTCGCTCGAAGACCGCCTCTCGAACCCAGCCTTCGCCGAAAAGGCCAAGCCCGAAGCGGTCGAGAAGGCCCGTGCCGACCACGCCCACCACCGCGCCGAGGCGACCCGCCTCGCCGCTGCACTGGCGCGCCTGGGATGAGCCTGACGCTGGCCACCACCACGCCCGGCGAGCCCGAAATCTTCCCTTCGCTGCAGGGCGAAGGCCCTTCGACGGGCCGTCCTTGCGTGTTCGTGCGTCTCTCGCGCTGCAATCTTGCCTGCCGCTGGTGCGACACCGCTTATACCTGGCGCTTCACCGGCGATATCCGCCCGCATCGCGATGATGTGACGTTCGAGCGGATCGACAACCAGATCACGCTCGACGTGCGCGAGGTGGCCATGCGCATTCTCGCGCTCAGGCCGACGCGGCTCGTGATCACCGGGGGCGAACCGCTGCTGCAGGCTCCGGCGCTTGGCCGGCTCATCCCCATGCTCAAGGAAGCGATCCCCGCTCTGGAGGTCGAGATCGAGACCAACGGCAGCGTCCCGCCGCCCCACGCGATCACCCAGCTGGTCGATCAGTTCAACGTCAGCCCCAAGCTTTCACACTCAGGCAACGCCGAGAACCTTGCCATCGTCCCCGATCTGATGCGCGAATGGGCGGCGAGCCAGAAGGCTTGGTTCAAGTTCGTGGTGGGCAGCGAGGACGACCTCAACGAAGTTGCCGAACTGCAGGCGCTCTACCACATCCCGCCCGAGCGGCTGTTCCTGATGCCCGAGGGCACCTCCAGCGAGGTGCTTCGCGAGCGGTCAAAGTGGCTCGCCGGCGCCGCGCTCACGCACGGCTGGCGCTTTACCGACCGCCTGCACATCCACCTTTACGGCGATACGCGCGGGACCTGATCCGCACGCATAAGCCTTCCAATTCCCGCTCACCTTGAACCTGTCGAAGAGTGCTGGCGCGACGTTAGCGCTGTAATGCTTCGACAAGCTCAGCATGAGCGGTTTGGGAATTAGGCTGCAATCCTTCTGAGCCGCGGCTCAGAACGGGATATCGTCGTCGAGATCATCGCCGAAACCGCCGGCCGGCGAACCGCCGCCGCCGCCCTGGTTCCAGCCGCCACCGGACGAGGCACCGCCCGAACGACCGCCGACGCTGGAGGAGCCGCCTTCGTTCCAGCCGCCGCCCGAGCGCTGGCCACCGCCGCCGCCCATGCCGCCGCCGCCCGAACCGCCCTGCGGGCCATCAAGCATGGTCAGCGAACCGCCGACGCCGACCGAAATCTCGGTCGTGTAGCGGTCATTGCCGGACTGGTCCTGCCACTTGCGGGTGCGCAGCTGGCCTTCGATGTAGACCTTGCTGCCCTTCTTGAGAAAGCGTTCGGCCACGCCGACCAGCCCATCGGACTGGAGCACGACGCTGTGCCACTCGGTGCGCTCCTTGCGCTCGCCGGTGGCCTTGTCCTTCCACTGTTCGCTGGTGGCGATGCGCAGATTGGCGATACGCCCGCCGTTCTGGAAGCTCTTCACCTCGGGGTCCTGCCCGAGATTGCCGATCAGAATGACCTTGTTGACGCTGCCTGCCATTGATTCGCGATCCTGTACCGTGTGAGGCCAAGGCCTAGCCCTTGGCGCCGGTCAGAGCGAGTCTGGCACCGCCCCAATTTTTCCACAACTCACCCCAGCCCGCAGGCCACCGCGATCCAGTACGTGATGCCCGCCGCCACATAGGCGAGGCCGAACAGGTAGGCGAGCATGAAGGCGGGCCAGGTCCACCCGTTGGTCTCGCGCCGGGTGACCGCGATGGTCGACATGCATTGCGGCGCGAAGACGAACCAGGCGAGGAAGGCGAGCGCGGTAGCCAGGCTCCAGTTCGATTTGAGCTGGGCGCCCAGCGCCTGGCCCTGCGCGGCATCATCGCTCGCGCCCACAGCGTAAGTCGTCGCCAGCGCGCTGACGGCCACCTCACGCGCGGCCATCGCGGGAATCAGCGCGAGCGCGATATCGCGGTTGAAGCCGATCGGTTCGATCACCACGGCAAGCCCGTTGGCAATATGCCCCGCGACCGAGGCATTGACCTGATCCTGCGGGTTGTCCGCACGCGGGAAATTGAGCAGCAGCCAGAGCACCACGGTCACGCTCAGGATCATCGTCCCTGCGCGGCGCAGGAAGACATAGGCGCGCTGCCACAGCCCGAGCGCGAGGTCCTTGACTGTCGGCAGCTGGTACTTGGGCATTTCCATGATGAAGCCAGAAGCCGCACCCTTGGTCACCGTCCGCCGCAGCAGCAGCGCCGCGCCCATCGCGCCGAGCACGCCGAAGACATAGAGCCCGAACAGCACGAGGCCCTGTTGGCCGATGCCCGGCAGCACTTGGGCGTTGGGCACGAAGGCGGCGATGATCACGGTGTAGACCGGCAGCCGCGCCGAGCAGGTCATCAGCGGGGCGATCAGGATCGTGGTCAGGCGGTCCTTTGGATCGGTGATGCTGCGGGTCGCCATGATCCCCGGCACGGCGCAGGCAAAGCTGGAAAGCAGCGGGATGAAGCTGCGGCCCGAAAGGCCGACGCCCGCCATCGCGCGGTCCATCAGGAAGGCGGCACGCGCCATGTAGCCGGTCGCCTCCATCGTCAGGATGAAGAAGAACAGGATCAGGATCTGCGGCAGGAACACCACCACCGAGCCGACGCCCGCGATCACACCGTCGGTCAGGAAATCGCGCAGGAGCGATGCGGGAAGTGCGCCGCGCACCGCATCACCGAGGGCGGAAGCACCGCCATCGAGCGCATCCTGCAGCGGCGCAGCCCAGCTGAACACGGCCTGGAACACCACGAACAGCAGCGCGAGGAGGATCGGCGGACCAAGCCAGGGATGCAGCAGCACCCGGTCAAGCTGCGCATGGATGCGGTGCTGCGCGGTTTCGGAAAGGATCGCCCCGCGCGCCATCTGGCGAGCCAGCATGCGGCGCTCGGGCCCGGTGACATGCGGGCGCGGTGCGGGTGCCTGATCCGCCGGCGCGTCGCGCAGCGCGGCGACCGCCGCGATGAGTTCGGCCAGCCCGCGCCGCCGCACCGCCACGGTGGGATAGACCGGAACCCCCAGCGCCGAGGATAGCGCACCGGGATCGATCACCAGCCCGTCGCGCTCGGCCAGGTCCACCATGTTGAGCGCGACGACCACCGGCCGGCCAAGCTCGATGATTTCCTGCGCAAAGACCAGATGCTGCTCGAGATTCGAGGCATCGAGCACGATCACCAGCACGTCGGGCTGGGTCTGCCCGGCCATGCGGCCCATGATCACATCGCGGGTGACTTCCTCGTCCGGGCTCGAAGGATTGAGGCTGTAGGAGCCGGGCAGATCGGCCAGTTCAACGGGTTCGCCGCTCGGCAGCAGCATGCGCCCCGATTTGCGTTCCACCGTCACGCCCGGATAGTTGGCGATCTTCTGCCGTGCGCCAGTCAGCGCATTGAACAGCGCGCTCTTGCCCGCATTGGGATTGCCGACCAGCGCGGCGATCATCGTCTGGCGGGTCATGCTGCGGGCACCGTCATGAGTTCGACTTGCATCGCCCGGGCATGCACGCGCCGCAGCGCCACCGTCATCCGGCCGATCTCGATCGCAAGGGGATCGCGCCCCAGAAAGACGCCGCGATAGGCAAGCCGCACTTCGGCGCCTTCCTCGATCCCCAGCGCCTTCAGTCGCTGGGCTTCTTCAGGCACGAGCGCATCCCAATCGACGGAGATGATCCGCGCGGGCTTGCCAAGGGGGAGTTCGTCGAGTGTCACACCGCGAGCGCTGCCACACCGCCCGCGTCATTGCAAGTCATTCGCAATAACTGCTTGCGATCACCGCGCCGGATAGCGCAAGCGGCCGAGCAACCGGGTCACGCTGAAGGTCTCATCCGCAGGTTTTGCGGTGAAACGGGCCTTGGCCTTCTCGAAGCGCATGATGCCGTCGATTCGGCGGGCGAGGAAGGCGCGCGTCTCCTCGCGGTCCTCGCTCTTGTCCTCAGCCATGACCGCCAGCGTCGCGGCATAGATCGAGCCGAGGATCGCGCGCTTTGTATAGTGGTTGTAGTCGGTCGCGGTATCGCCTGCGAGCCGCCACATCGCATCCGCGCTGCGCCACGCGAGCTTGGTCGCGGCGGGGATGTTCCAGGGTTTGGCCATCTCGATCAGCGCGCCGCGCAGCGCTTCCTCGCGCCCGGCAATCTGGTCGAGCCGGAAAGTGACGAGCGCCGTGATCCGCTCGCGTACTTTCATGGTCGCAAGGTGCTTGGCTGGCAGCGCCTCGGCCATCGCGCGGTCGATACTGCCCGCCCACGCGGTGATCATCGCCATTGCCGCCGATTGTCCGCCCTCGCCCTGAAAGGCAAAGCGCGCCGCTGCGGGATCGATCCCGGCGATCTCGGCGGCCTCGTTCACTGCTACTTCGGTCCAGCCGTCGAACGCGGCGGCTTCGGCGATATGCGGGGCAAGGCTAAGGCGAAGACCCTCGAGCGAAAGGTCGGCGGTTGCTGCGTCGATCATGGTCCGTCCGATCAGAACGAGGGGCCGTAGGTCTTCTTCTGACCCGCCGCGCCCCCCTTGGCCGAGTTCGCGATCTCGTTTGCGACCGCACTGTCCTTGCCATCCAGCAGCGCATAATCGCGCGCGGAGCGGCCCGAATTGTCCGGACGGTCCGGATTGGCACCGGCCTTCAGCAACAACCGCACCATGGCCAGATCGCGCCGATGCACGGCGGTGATCAGCGGCGTTTCGCCGGTATTGTTGGGCTCGTCCACCTTGGCGCCCGAGGTGATCAGGTAATCGACACCCTCGATGAAGCCCAGATTGCAGGCCAGCACCAGCGGCGTTGTGCCCCTGGCATCGCGCACATTGACGTTGGCCCCGTGCGAGACGAGAAACTGCATCCACGTCAGGTCGCGCCGCGCGGTCACGATGTGCAGCCCGCTTTCGCCGGTGCTGACATCGCGGGTGTTGACGATCTGGGTGCCCGGCTCATTGAGCGCGTCGGTCACCTTCTGGCCGTCCTTCTTGCGCACGGCTTCGAGGAATTTGTAGCTTTCGGAGAACTGCGCATGCGCGGGGATAGCCGCGCCCAGCGCGCCCAGCAGCGCGGCGGCGGCCAGCCCTGCGCGAAGCCCGCGTGCGATCACCGTCCTGTCCCTCATCACGTCTGCCCCGTCCTTCTCGATAAAGCGCACACTCTGCCCGTCCTGCAGCAGAGTCGCCCCTTGCAAGCCGCTGGTTAGCAGAGCATGAACCGCCGCGCCATGGACCCCAAGAGACCTATTCGTGCCCGCTTGCGCAGCGCCCTCGCGGCTTCCGCGCTTCTCCTGCTTTCCGCGTGCGGCGGCGCTTCCAGCGAACCACCGCCGCTTGAAGGCGCAGCCATCGGCGGCGATTTCACGCTGGTCGACAAGACGGGCAAGACGGTGCGCGCCGCTGATTTCAAGGGGCGCTACACCACGCTCTATTTCGGTTATTCGTTCTGCCCCGATGTCTGCCCTCTCGATGTGCAGGTGCTGATGCAGGGCTACCACCGCTTTGCCAAGGCGCATCCCGATCTCGCGGCCAAGGTCGTCCCGCTGTTCATCACCATCGATCCCGCGCGCGACAAGCCCGAGATAGTCGGCCAGTTCGCCGCGCATTTCGGCAAGGAGCTCATCGGCCTCACTGGCAGCGACGCGCAGATTGCGCAGATCGCCAAGTCCTACGCGGTCTATTACAAGAAGGGTCAGGGCACAGGCCCCAACGACTATCTGATGGATCACAGCCGCGCGGCCTATCTCATGGGGCCGCAAGGCCAGCCGATCGCGCTGCTGCCGGTCGACAAGGATGCGAACGCCGTGGCTGACGAACTCGCCAAATGGGTGCATTGAGGCGCTGATGCCCGGCTCGCTGCCCTCTTCCGGCCGTTTCTGGGACAAGCCGATCGAGGCGCTGACCCGCGATGAGTGGGAAGCGCTGTGCGACGGCTGTGGCAAGTGCTGCCTCCACAAGCTGGAAGACGAGGACACCGGCGAGGTCCATCACACCAACGTCGCGTGCCGCCTGCTCGATCTCTCCACCGGGCGCTGCTCGGATTATCGCCACCGCAAGGCGATGGTGCCCGATTGCCTGCGCCTCACCCCCCGGCTTGTGCGCGAAGTGCCCTGGCTGCCTGCGACCTGCGCCTATCGCCTGCGTGCGGACGGCATGCCCCTGCCCGCCTGGCACTACCTTGAATGCGGAGACCGCGAGGAAGTGCGCCGCACCGGCAATTCGGTGATCGGCCGTGCGGTGAGCGAAGTGCTGGCCGGCCCGCTCGAGGAGCATATCGTGCCGGAAGGCCTCGCCTTCGGGGCGAAAGACGCATGATCTCGCTGCAGCGCCTGCTACCCCGGGGACGTACGGCGCGCCCAGCACCGCCGCCCCGCACGCTGATGGTGGGAGACCGCGAATTGCCGGTGGTTATCCGCCGCCTGCGCACTGCGCGCCGCATCACCTTGCGCCTTGCTCCCGATGGCAGCGAGGCGCGCATCTCGATGCCCGAATGGGGGCGCAGTACCGATGCCCTGCGCTTTGCCGAGCAGCGCCGCGACTGGCTGGCCGCGCAGTTGCAGCGCATCCCGCCCCCGACGCGGATCGAGCCCGGCTGCACGCTCACCGTTCGCGGAGAGGCGCTGCGGGTCGAATGGCGACAGGGTGCCCCGCGCCGCCCGGCAATCACGGACGGCCAGCTTTTGCTGGGCGGTCCGGCCGATGGCATGGAAGGACGCCTGCGCCGCTGGCTCGAAGCCGAAGCGCTGCGGTTGGCGGGCGCCGACCTTGCCCACTACTGCGCCCGCGCCGGTCAGCCGGTGCCGAAACTGGCGCTGTCGCGCGCGCTCCGCCGCTGGGGTAGCTGCAGCAGCCGCGGCGTAATCCGCATCAACTGGCGGCTGGTCATGGCCCCCGATTTCGTGCGCCGCTCGGTCGTCGCGCACGAGGTGGCGCACATGACCCACTTCGATCACAGCCCGGCATTCCACGCGCATCTCGACGAGATTTACGAAGCGCCGATCGAACATGCCAATCGCTGGCTCAAGGCGGAGGGGCGCGGCCTCTACCACCCCTTCGGTTAGTCGACGCGGCAGGCACTGGCGCAGGACCGCACCACGCTCTATCTAGGCCGTCATGAAAGAGTTTTTCCGCAACGTCTCCCCGGTGCGCGCCGCCAAGGACTTCTGGCAGATCCTTGGTGCGCCAAGCGAGTACCGCCTGCGATCGCTGGCGCTGGCGATGCTGGTCACGCTCGGGATCTTCTCGGTCATGTGGCAGCAGGGCGGCCGCGGCCTGCCGCGCCCGCCCGAGGTGATCTACTTCGAAAGCTGGCGCGCCGACCGCAGTGATGCCGAAATCATCGCCGGCAATATCGAGGCGACGAAGAAAGCCCGCGCCGAAGCTGCGGCCGAGCAGGCGCGCGCCGACGATGTGCGCAAGATGTACAAGGCGGTCGGTGCCGCCACCGGCCTTGATACCGAGGCGATGGACCGCCAGGCGCAAGCCGAGCGCGAGGCCGAAGCCCGCGCTGCGGCTGCGCGCGACAAGGCGCTGCTCGATCGGCTGGTAGTGAAGCCCACCGCCGCCCCCGCACCCTCGACCGCCAAGGCGCCCTGAACCCGGTGGCCTTCAGCGATGCCGACTGGCTGGATGCCGCCGCTGCGCTCGCCGCGCGCGGCCGCCCGTTCAGCCACCCGAACCCCGCTGTCGGCGCGCTGATCGTCAAGCATGGCCGCATGATCGGGCGCGGCTGGACCCAACCCGGCGGCCGCCCACATGCAGAGGCGCAGGCGCTGTTGCAAGCAGGCGAAGCAGCACGCGGCGCCACGGCTTACGTCACGCTCGAACCCTGCGCCCACGATAGCCCGCGCGGCCCCGCCTGCGCGCACAGTTTGCGCGATGCCGGGCTTGCCCGTGTGGTGATCGGCTGCGAGGATCCCGATCCGCGCACCGCCGGAGCGGGAATCGCGCTGCTGCGCGAAGCGGGCATTGCGGCAGAGCTGGTCCCCTCGCCTGCCGCCCTGCGCTCGCTTGAAGGCTACCTCACCCGCGCCCACTTTGGCCGCCCGCACACCACGCTCAAGCTCGCCACCTCGCTCGATGGCTGCATCGCGATGGCCGACGGCACCAGCCAGTGGATCACCGGCCCCGAAGCGCGCGCCCATGGCCATGCCATGCGGGCCCGCTGCGATGCCATCCTCGTCGGCGGCGAGACGCTGCGCGCCGATTCGCCCCGGCTCGATGTGCGCCTCCCCGGCCTCGCTGCGCGCAGCCCCGCACGCTGGGTGCTCACGCGCGGCACCGCGCCTGAAGGTTGGCAGGCCATCGCCGATCCGGCGGACGGCCGCTTCGGCGAGGCGCAGTATCTCCTCATCGAAGGCGGCGCGGGCGCTGCCGCCGCCTTCCTCGCCGCAGACAGCATCGATCGCCTGCTGCTCTACCGCGCCCCCATCCTGATCGGCGCAGGCCGGCGCGGCCTGGGCGAGATCGGCCTCGCCTCCCTCGCCGAGGCACAGGGCCGGTGGTGCCTGATCGATCAGCGGCGGCTTGGCAGCGATACGCTCGACGTCTACGACCGCATCCGCTGAAGGAGACCACAGACCCATGTTCACAGGCATCGTCACCGAAGTCGGCCGCATCCGCGCCATCGCCACAAAGGGCGATACGCGCGTGACGATTGCCTGCGCAATGGACCCGGCGAAGATCGCCATCGGCGCCTCGATCGCCTGCTCGGGCGTCTGCCTGACGGTCGTCGATCGCGGTGGCACGGCGGGGGACAGCTGGTTCGCGGTTGACGTCTCGGGCGAAACGATCAGCCGCACCGCCCCGGCGCAGTGGCACGAACATGCCCCGCTCAATCTCGAACCCGCGCTCAAGCTGGGCGACGAACTCGGCGGCCACATCGTGACCGGCCATGTCGATGCCGTGGGCCGTGTGGTCTCGGTAGATCAGACCGGCGGCTCGTGGCACGTGGTCGTGGCGGCCCCGCCGGAACTGGCACCCTACATCGCCGCCAAAGGCTCGATCACCGTCGACGGCGTTTCGCTCACCGTGAACGATCTGGCCGACCAGCCGGACGGCGCGTGCCACTTCATGCTCAACATCATCCCGCACACCGCCGAAGTGACCACGCTGGGCACGCTCGCGCCGGGCCGTGAAGTGAACCTCGAGATCGACGTCCTCGCCCGCTACCTCAAGCGGATGCAGAGCCTCGCTTCGGCGGGCTGAGACATGGCGAGGATCAGCACCGAAGCCAAGGTCCCCGCGATCACGCTCGGCTTCTGGCTGATCAAGATCCTCGCCACCACGCTGGGCGAAACCGGCGGCGATACCGTCTCGATGACCTGGCTGGGCGAGACCACGCCTGATGCGGGGGCTGCGGGGCTCAACGGATACCTTGTCGGCACGCTGATCTTCGGCGCGGCGCTCGCACTCCTTGTCTGGTTGCAGATCCGTGCGAGCCGCTTTGCGCCCTGGCTATACTGGGCCACGATCATCGCCTCCACTACGGCGGGCACCACGCTGGCAGACTTTGCCACCCGCTCGCTCGGGATCGGTTACTCCGGCGGCTCTTTGCTACTGCTGGCCTGCGTGCTCGCCTCGCTCCTTGTATGGTACCGCAGCCTCGGCACCATCGCGGCCGATACCGTGGCTACTCCTGCAGCCGAGCTCTATTACTGGATCACCATCACCTTCTCGCAGACGCTTGGAACCGCGCTGGGAGACTGGGTGGCCGATGCCGGCGCAGGCTATGGCGGCGGCGCGCTGGTGTTCAGTGCGGCCTTGGGCGTGGTTGCGCTGCTTGTCTGGTTCACCAGCGCAAGCCGCGTCGTGCTGTTCTGGGCCGCCTTCATCCTGACCCGGCCGCTCGGCGCAACCGTGGGCGATTTCTTCGACAAGCCCCTTGCAAGCGGCGGGCTTGAGATCAGCCGCCCGCTTGCCACCGCCCTGCTCACAGCGCTGATCGCGCTGTTGATCCTCGTGCTGCCGCAGCGCGCGGGGCGTCATCCGGAAGCGCGCGCCAACTAGCGCGAGCAAAACGCAGACCGTTCAGCCCGCGATGTCGCGCAGCGCGCCGATGAAGCTCTCGATATTGCCGGTCGTCAGGCCCGCGATGTTCACGCGGCCCGATCCGGCCATGTAGACGCCATGCTTCTCGCGCAGCGCCATGATCTGCTCGCCCGAAAGCGGCAGCATCGAGAACAGGCCCTTCTGGTGCCCGAGCGGCGCCATGTTGATCGGCCCGATCTGCTGCGCGGCAGCCAGCCGCTCGCGCACTTCGGCCATGCGCGCGCGCATCGCGGTGAGCTCATCGATCCACTGCGCGGTGAGCGTGGCATCACCGAGGATCAGCCGCACAGCCGCCGCACCGTGATCGGGCGGCATCGACCAGCTCGCGCGCGCGATCGTTGCGCCATTGCCCATGGCATTGGCCAGCGCCGCAGCATCGCTCGTCACCGCATAGAACGCGCCGACACGGTCGCGATAGAGACCGAAATTCTTGTCGCAGCTGTAGGCCACCAGTGCTTCCGGCACGGCGGCAAGCACCTTGCGCAGGCCATAGGCATCGGCTTCCATACCGTCGCCCAGCCCCTGATAGGCAAGGTCGATCAGCGGCAGCACGCCGGAAGCGGCCACCATCGGCGCGATCTCGTCCCACTGCGCCGGCGTGTAATCGACGCCGGTGGGGTTGTGGCAGCAGCCATGGAGCAGCACGACATCGCCCGGCGCGGCATCGGCCAGCGCGGCGCGCAGCGCCTCGAGGTCGGCTGTGCCGTCCGCAGTCATGTGCTTGAAGGTCTTGAGCTCCAGGCCCACCGCCGCCACGATCTGCGCGTGGTTGGGCCACGAAGGCACGCCCATCAGGATCCGCTTGGCGCCCGCGCGCGCAGCCACTTCCACCGCGAGGCGCACCGCGCCGGTGCCGCCGGGAGCCTGCATGCCTTCCACGCGGCTGCGGTCGAAATCGGTGCCGAACACGTAAGGGATCAGCGCATGGACAAAGCCCATGTCGCCCTCGGGTCCGAGATAAGCCTTGGAATCCTGCGTCTCGAGCAGAATGCGCTCGGCCGCCTTGATCGCGCCGAACACCGGCGTGTCGCCATCTCCTGTGCGATAGACGCCCACACCAAGGTCGATCTTGGTCGGCCGGGGATCGGCGTTGTGGAGCTTGATCAGCGCAAGCAGCGCATCGGCGGGCTGGGCGTTCAGGGTCTCGAGCATGGGCGCGCCTTTGCCCCCAAACCGCGCCGGGCACAAGGGGCTGTGGGCATGTGCTAAACGCTCAGAACGGCATCCACTTCTGGGTGCGGCTGAACTTCATGTAGCCCGCATTTACCCCGAGCCGCAGCCCCGCGCCGAAGCGCACCGGGATCACCACCACATCGCCGCGCCGCAGATAGCTCACATTGAAGCCGCCGACGAAATAGGCCTGCCCTTCGCCCGCACCGAAGCGCTTGAACAAGTCCTCGCTGTCATTGAGGTTGTAGACGAGCACGAAGGTGTTCGCCGCATTGGCACCAAGGTCGAAGCCAAGCGAAGGCCCCGTCCAGTAGACCGGCCGCTCGCCTTCGATCTTGTGATGCAGCGTGCCCGAGCCATAACGCAGCCCCACGACCACCGCACCGCCAGCCTCGCGCCCGGTGATATAGGCATTGGGTTGGCCCTGCTTCTTGAGGATATCCTGGATCATCAGCGCCAGCCCCTTGGCGCCCTTGCCGAACACACCCTCAGCCGCGCCAATGAGATCGTCCTCGCGGTACGTCGTGCCATCGGCGGCAGTGCCCTTGGCTGCACCGGCCGCCGGAGGAATCGAGGCCATGCCCGGCCCCGCCGCCGCGCTGCTTGCAGCCGGGGAGGAAAATGACGGATCGTCCGAGCTTGTCGTTCCGGCAGGTGCCGCCGGCGCGCTTGGCGAGGGTGCCAGCTGAGCAGGGGCCGGCGGAAGTGCTTGCGAACCCGGTTTTGCCGGCAAGTCGCCATCGATCGCGGTGTTGGGATCGATCTGCTGCACCTGCGCCCGCGCACCGGCGCCCAGCACTAGTCCCATGGCGGCAAGCGCGATCGCGATGTTCCGGCTCAGCTTCATCACCCAATTCCTATCCTGCGGCCTTTTGCCGGTTTGTCGGCACCGAACACCCGGCACCAGCGCTTGGGCCGAACTTTTTGGCACCCTATCAGGCCCTCATCTTTTGGCCCGGCACAATGAACCGGCGATGAGCCGAGTCGATTTCACGCCGAGGCGAATCCCGGACGTTTGTCGGAATTGCGACCACAAACACCCGCAGGAAGCCCCTTGCCGCCCCCCCACTCCCTCGCTATAGCGCCCCCTCGCCGCTGCGATCCGGAGACGTGGGTGAGTGGCTGAAACCAACGGTTTGCTAAACCGTCGTACTGGGATTACCGGTACCGAGGGTTCGAATCCCTCCGTCTCCGCCAAGCGTCGTTGATTTTAAACAATTAATCGCCCACCTCTGCTCGTTGCCCACGACTAAGCCCACTAAAGGCTTGTAGCAGTCGGCGGTCAGCATTGAACGCGGGCGAATTGTTGATAGCCACTACGTCCTACGGGGTAACCAACGCACGCCAGCTTAACGGCTGCGAGCGCAGCGCAAGACAATCCTTATATGCTGGCGCACGAATGTGCCGATCTAGTTGGCCCCTCTGAACGTGCTTGCCGTCTGTCAGAAAGAAGACGAAGAAAGTCTCGTCGCGGTTATCAAGATAGATTTCGCTGCGTTCAGGCCGTTATGGCGGGTGGCCGACTACTTCTCGACCGACGTGAGCGGCGTTTCCGGTTCGCTCGAATCGAGCAGCAATTCCCAATCGTCCAAAGACACGGCCCCGGTTGTGTCGAACGGCTCAGTCTCCCGGCAGACCAGCCGGAAGGGCACCTTCGTCATTTCTTCGGAGGTCATCGATAGATCGTACAGAAACATCGCACGATCCTCTGGCCCATCCAGCATGGTCGGCAATTCCCAGCCCTCAAACGACCGACTGTCGTTCTGATACGCCTCCAGCCAACTGTCGTCCCGGCAGATCAGCCGGTTCGGCAGCATCCCATCCGTAACGAAGCCCTCCCTAATCCCCTCGCAAACGCGCGCAGACAGTTCAGCTTCCACCTCCGGCTCGCTCGGAGTCGGCTGCGGCGGCGAGGGCGTTGCCTGAAACTCCACTCGCTCGCCCCAGCCCCCGCAGAGGCGCGCCACTGGCTCAGGCGCCGGCTGCAGGTCCGTCGAGATCGGTGCGGTTGGTAGAGTTGTCATAAGGGTCAGTGTACTCTTGCCCGTTTTGCTCGGCAATGACCTCGCAGTGAGCAGCATCTTCCCTGGCGTTACCGGTTTCCAGTTGGGCCAGAACAACGAGCCGCTCCTGCCAATCTCGTTCGCTGGTGAATCCAGCCTCTAGAGCCCGAGGCTTTGCCGCCTCGACACCATGTCAGACAGTGCTCTGTCAGCGGTGTTGGCATTTTGTCATCTGACCTTGTCGGCACATCGGCATCATCATCGAGCAAGCCCATCAACCGCACCACTTTAAGAGAAGCCAGGCTTCCATAGAAAATCAGCCACGTCCCGACTAACACCCTTTCACCGCTCGGGTCTCGTAAGCCTAAGCGGTGCACGACGTGTGCCGAGCACGGGTCCGCCTTTGTCGGGCGGCTCCCGGAATATAAGACCTCTCGTAGGAAATACGGGAGGCGTGCTGCCCCGTGCTCGAACGTTACGAACCACCCGGCTCCAGCCGGGAGCAACGGGGAGTATGCGCATGGCAACGCCTGGGGGACCGGACCAAACATTTGCAGTTGCGAACGATGATTGCCTGATTGAACTCATATCTTCCGCTCGTAATCAGCTTGTTGTCGTCGCGCCGGCGCTCACCACACCCGTTGCGATGGCGTTGGCAGACCGCTGCGACGACGAAAGCGTTGGTATCAACGTGGTGCTGGACGCTGACCCCGAAGTCTATCGGCTACGGTCTTCTCCGTTCTTGAGTGAACGGCGGACCAGTTATGGGAGGTGCAGCGTGAAGGCTACAGTGTTTGGGTGGCAAAAAACCTGGCCAAGTAATCTGTCACTCGTCATTTCTTCCGACGCGATTCTCCGGCGACAAATATTGCTTCGCGAAGGGACATGCCGTTTGCGACGTTTTGTTGAATTTCTACGCGATACGCCTGCGACTCTCTGCGCTCTTGCTCTTCGCGAAGAGCGCGTCGAACCGTACGTTCCGTGACGTCAAACTCCGACATAACGGTTTCTATCGCGATGCCTTTCTTGTCGCCCTGCGAGACAAGGTATTCAAAACGTTCGACGATCAGGTGATGACTTTCCGTTGTGGAATGTCTCTGTCCGCTCTTCGCACCGCCGGGATCAGGTGGCAGGCTCGGATGCTTTACGACGACCAACCTATACTGACTGCGCTGGGCCGAACCGGAAATGAGTTTCCGCAGTGCGAGGGCAATGCGTCTGTCTGGAATGCCCTTGTGCTTAGCGAGATACTGGTCAAGGCTGGTGAGGACACCCTTTTCCAGGTCCATAAGCACGACAAGTTCATGCAGCGGGATCTTTGTCTGACGGCCGAAGCGCTGGAACTTCTTGTCCCTCACGCCGGTATTCGAGATCGGCCGGACTCGCACTCTGCTCTTCTTGTCCATCTGATTTTGCCTGCAGCGATTTAGCAGTGCGAAGCTGGTACGGCTTGTAGCCGTAGTCGTCGACCCTCTCGTTTGCACGGCCGCTTGCGACCAGAGCACGAACCCGCTGCGCGGGAGGGTCGCTTGGGGTGATGTAGCGTAGTATTGTTCAGGCTTTGCGAGCGGCAGGGTCGCCTTGCGACCGTGGAGTTCCTTCAACGCAAAGGAACTCACGATGGATGCTGTCACGACCGCCGCCCCGAACGCATCGCTGCGCCAGCGGATGCTGCAGGATATGCAAATGCGTGGGCTTGGGGAGCACACGCAGAAGGATTACATCCGCCACGTCCGGCGCTTCGCTGCTTTTCTTGGTCAGCCCCCCGATACGGCCACCCTCGAAGATCTCCGGCGCTTCCAGCTCGATCAGCATGAACGTGCCGTTGGTCCCGCGACCATCAATGGGGCCGTGTCGGCGCTGCGGTTCCTCTTCGGTATCACCCTGAGGCGGCCGGAGATGGCGCTGGGGCTTGTCGTCATTCACGTCGCGCCCAAGTTGCGGGTGGTCCTGAGCGTCGAGGAGACCGCGCGGCTGCTCGAGGCGGCGCCAGGCATCAAGTACAAGGCAGCGCTCAGCGTGGCCTATGGCGCGGGTCTGCGGGTCTCGGAGGTTGCCCACCTCAAGGTCGATGACATCGACAGCACCCGGATGCTGATCCGTGTCGAGCAGGGCAAGGGGCGCAAGGACCGCAATGCCATGCTCTCACCGCATCTGCTCGACCTGCTCCGGCAGTGGTGGCGCGAAGGCAAGCGGCGCGGCGTGATGCTGCCCCATGGCTGGCTGTTCCCCGGCCGCAGCGGCACGGATCCGGTCTCGGCTCGCCAGTTGCACCGCGTGGTGCAGGAGGCGGCCGAGCGTGCCGAGATCCGCAAGCGGGTAAGCCCGCACACCTTGCGGCACTCGTTCGCCACTCACCTGCTCGAGCAGGGCGTCGATATTCGCGTCATCCAGGTCCTGCTGGGACACGTGAACATCAACACGACCGGCATCTACGCCCAGGTCTCGAGCAAGACCATGCGGGCGGTGACCAGCCCGCTCGACCAGATCGTAGCCGTGATGGAGGGCAGAGCGCCCCCGGGCTGAACCGGTGCGCTCCTCACTCGAGGTCGCCGATATCTTCCGCAGCGCCGGGCCCGCTTATCGCGCAGCCCATGCCGGGCATCTCAGCCTCGGCCAGCTCAAGGTCATGACGGCGATCGAGACCTGCCGCACCGCTGCCCTGGGCGGTCATGTCGAGGCCTGCGACGACTGCGGGCACTGGCGGATCGCCTATAACTCGTGCCGCAACCGGCATTGTCCCAAGTGTCAGGGCGCCGCCGCGCGCACCTGGCTGGCCGCGCGCGAGGCCGATCTGCTGCCGGTCGGCTACTTCCACGTCGTGTTCACCGTGCCTGCCGGGGTCGCGGATATCGCGTGGCAGAACAAGGCGGCGGTCTATGACCTGCTGTTCCGCGCGGCGGCCGACACGATGCTGACCATCGCCGCCGATCCCAGGCACCTCGGCGCGCGGATCGGCATCACTGCCGTCTTGCACACGTGGGGATCGGCACTGACCCACCACCCGCACGTGCACATGATCGTGCCCGGCGGCGGGATCGCTCCGGACGGCTCGCGGTGGATCTCCTCGCGGCCAGCCTTCCTGCTGCCGGCCCGCGTGCTGGGAGCGTTGTTCCGCCGCTTGTTCCTCACGCGCCTGCTGGCCTTGTTCGATGCCGGCAAGCTGGGCTTCTTCGGCGCTCAGGCCCACCTTGCCGCCCGCAAGGCCTTCCTGCGCCATCTCTCGCCCATCCGTAAGAAGCGCTGGGTGGTCTATGCCAAGCCGCCCTTCGCCGGGCCGGAGGCGGTGCTGGCCTATCTTGCGCGCTATACCCACCGCGTTGCCATCTCGAACCGGCGGCTCATCGCCTTCGACGAGGGCGGTGTGACGTTCCGCTACAAGGACTATCGCCGCGACGGGGCCGAACGGCAGCAGGTCATGACGCTGGCGACCGACGAGTTCATCCGCCGCTTCCTGCTCCACGTCCTGCCGCGCGGCTTCCACCGCATCCGGCATTACGGTCTGCTCGCCAGTTCAACCCACAAGGACACCATGGCGCTCGCCCGCAGGCTGCTGGGCGTGGCGGCGCCAGCCGAGGAACCCGAACCCGACGAACCTCCCGATCATCGCCCGCCCTGTCCATGCTGCGGCGGGCACATGACCATCATCGAGTCCTTCGCCCGGTGGTGCCAGCCCCGTGCGCCGCCGTCATCGGCACCGCCTCTCCGGGAGAATGCGCCATGATCCGGCATGGCTCAGCCTGCACGACGGTTGCGCCTATAGCGTCCTGGCCGATGGTCCAGCGCATGCCTGTCCCAGGACTACCTTGGGCTAAGGGCATATCGGCCGGCCAAACCAACGCCAGGAGCCATGTGACACCGCCCAAAATCACTTCGATCAGGTCGCCCGGAGCACTGCCGGACCGGCAGCGCTCACCCACAAGGACCATCCCAAAGTAGCTTTACCCATAGACCAGCGCCCGGGGCCCGCGGGTTCCTGCACTGGAGGCTTTCGTACGCAAGCGCCCGAAACCCTTCGCAAATCCTGTCTGTCCCACATCGCACCTTGAACGTCCGTGTCTGAAAAAAGCTGCCATGAGGTTCGTTCCAATGGCATCAATCCGGGCTCGAGCATTGAGGCAGAATTGACTGCTTCTGACCCGATGGCGAACAATTTTCACGTATCTCGGGGAATAAAGGCCTTTCATCGCCAGTCTCTCCTTTGAAAACCCTTGAAGGAGATTGCACGTGGTGACGGATAGCTCGCTGCTTGGACGACGCCAGGCCTTGAAATGTCTGGGTTGGTCCGGGACCGGCGCGCTCTATGCGCTGAGCGGCGGGATCGCCGCATCGCTGACGCTCGATCAAGCCATTGCCGCCGTGCCCTTGGGGAAGGAGCCCGGCGTGGCGACCGCGCCCTTCACGTTCCTGCAGATCAGCGATACCCACATCGGCTTTGCCAAGGCTGCCAATCCCGATCCCGTGGCAACGCTGCGTGAAACCGTGGCGAAGGTCCGGGCCCTGCCCGTCCAGCCCGATTTCGTGGTGCACACTGGTGATATCAGCCACCTCGCGAAGCCCGAACAGTTTGATCTCGCACAGCAGGTGCTGGGAGAGATCGGGCTGCCGATCCATTTCGTGCCGGGCGAACACGATCTGGTCGATGGCAACGATCCACGGCCCTACATCGCGCGTTTTGCGCCGGAGGCAAAAGGCAACGGCTGGTACAGCTTCGATGTCAAAGGCGTGCATTTCGTCGCTCTGGTGAACGTGGTCCAGCTCGGCAGCAAAGGCATGGGTACTCTGGGCGCGGACCAACTCGCGTGGCTCAAGGCGGACCTTGCAGGTCTCTCATCCTCAACCCCCATTGTCGTGCTCTCGCACTTTCCGCTGTGGGCGCTGTATCCCGATTGGGGCTGGGGCACCGAGGATGGGGCAACCGCGCTCGCACTGCTCGGCCGCTTCGGTTCGGTCACCGCGCTCAATGGCCATGTGCATCAGGTCCAGCGCAAGCTCGAAGGACACATGAGCTTTCACGCCGCCCGCTCGACTGCCTATCCGCAGCCTGCGCCCGGTGTCGGGCCCGGGCCGGGACCGCTGGTCGTCGCGCCAGAACAATTGCGCTCGCAGATCGGCGTTTCCACGCTGCGCTTTGCCGCGAGCGACACCCCCATCGCCATTCTCGATGCCGCGCTGGCCTGAACCGGAACCGTGATCATGTTTATGCAACGATGTGCGCCAAGGCCGCGATCCCTGCTTCTTGTCACCGCGCTTGCAGTGCTGGCAGGCAGCGCTTCGGCTGGAACCGGACCTGCCCGCCCTGCGCGCCACCAAGCCATGCTTGACAGGAAGCCGGCCGCCGCAATTCCGGGCGGCAATGCTGTCAACGGGGCACGGCTCTATCAGTCCTGCATGGGCTGCCACTCGCTCGGCGAAAACGATGTCGGCCCGCGCCATCGCGGTGTGGTCGGGAGGGCGGCAGGGTCCGTGCCCGACTACGCCTATTCCGCGGCGCTGCGGAAGTCCGGTCTGGTGTGGACGCCTGCCAATCTCGACAAATGGCTGACCAACCCGCAAAAACTGGTGCCGAGTACGAAGATGTATTTCTCGGTCGTCAAGCCGCAGGATCGGGCAGATATCATTGCTTACCTTGCGCAGCAGAAGTGAGCACAAGGCATAGCGATGACCCGCTGGCGACGATCCCCCTGGCTCACGCTGACTTTCAGCCGCGACCGGCCGCGCGATGCGGGGCACGGTCAGGCGGCCCGGTTCGCGTCGCTGATCCTGCCCCATCTCGACAGCGCGTGGCGCTACGCCCGGTTTCTGTGCCGCGATGATGGCGCCGCTGAAGATATCGTTCAGGATGCGTTCGAGCGCGCGCTCAAGGCAATCGATCAGTGCCGCGGCGATTCCCGGGCGTGGCTTTTCGCCATTCTGCGCAATTGCCATCATGACTGGGCGCGGGCGCACACGCGGGCGGCATCGACCGGCTCGGATGACGAACTGGCCGAACTCGCGGCACCAGATGATCAGCACAAGCTCGCGGAGATGGCCGAACTGCGGCAGATGATCGAAGCCCTTCCGGAGCCGTTTCGCGAAGCCCTGGTGCTGCGCGAGCTCGAGGAACTGCCTTATCGCGACATCGCCGCAGTGACGGAGGCGCCAATCGGCACGGTCATGTCGCGGCTGGCGCGGGCACGGCAGATGCTCGGCGTGTTGCTGCTCGATGGGGATACGCCGGACAGAAAGCGAGGAGAGGCATGACACAGCCTTGCCAGGACCGTGAGCTTGCCCTGCAGGCGATGCTCGATGATGAGCTCGACCCGCTGGCCACCGCCGCACTCGAAGACCACCTGAGAGGCTGCGCGGGATGCCGCGAGGCCTATGCCAAAGCCAAGCAATTGCGCCGCGCCCTGCGCGGGTCAGGGCTGCACAGCACTGCGCCAGCCCACTTGCGTGCACGGATCGAGGCACTGGCGGGTGAAGCGGTATCGCCTGCACGGCAGCGGCCGCGCCCCGGTGTCATGCCGTGGCTGGGTGGAGGTGCGATCGGTGCGCTTGCGGCCAGTCTTGCGCTTTTGCTGGCGGTGCCCACGGCAACCGCGCCGATCCTTGCCGACGAAGTGATCAGCAGCCAGATCCGCTCGCTCCAGAGCGGCCACCTGGTCGATGTTGCGACATCGGATCGGCACACGGTCAAGCCGTGGTTCAATGGCCGGATCGATTTCTCGCCGCCGGTCGTCGATCTCGCCCCGCAAGGGTTTCCGCTAGTCGGGGGCAGGCTCGATGTCCTGGAAGGCCGGACAGTCGCCACGCTGGTGTTCAAGCGCCGGCTCCACACCATCAATCTCTTCATCCGGCCCCAACCGGCCGGTGCACGTGATGCGGCGCTGGCCCGGCAGGGTTACGCGATCGAGACGTGGAATGCGGGGGGCCTCGAATACTGGGCCGTATCCGACATTCCTGCCAGCGAGCTCAGTAACTTTCATCGCATCTTTGCCGAAGAGTCGAGGAAATGACGATCTCTATCCGGCCGACCGTGCCTGCCGATGTCCCGCTGCTTCCCCCCATCGAGCAATCGGCGGGCGAGCTTTTTCGCACCGTTCCCGAACTTGCCTGGATCGCCGATGGCGACAATATCCCGCCGCAGCGCCATCTCGAACTGATCGCAGGCGGCGCCTGCTGGGTCGCTGAAGCTGAGGACGGATCATTGGCCGGCTTTCTCGCGGCACAACAAACGGAAGACGCGCTGCACATCTGGGAGCTATCGGTCCGTCAGGACCAGCAACGCCGGGGCATTGGTCGAGCGATGATCGGAGAGGCCGCTGCATTCGCGCGCGAGCAGGGTCTGCAGGCGCTGACGCTGTCCACCTTCGTCGGCGTGGCGTGGAATGAGCCGATGTATCGGCGTCTGGGCTTCATGGTGCTCTCGCCCGAGGATTGCGACGCCCGTCTGCAGGACATCCTGCGGAATGAGCTGGCTGCGGGACTACACAGCGAGCGACGCTGCGCGATGCGGATGCACATTGCCCGGGTCGCTGCCGCGTGATCACCATCCGCCGCGCCGGTCCCGCCGACGGCGCCCGCGTCGTCGAGATCTGGCGCGCGGCAGTCGATGCAACTCATGACTTCCTCTCCGCAGCGGACCGCGATGCGATCGATCACGAGGTACAGCACTGGCTGCCCGATCCACCGCTGTGGTTCGCGGTAGACGAGCACGACCAGGCGATCGCGTTCATGCAGATTGTCGATGCGGCGATGGAAGCCTTGTTCGTGCATCCGGCGCATCACGGATGCGGCATTGGGAGGGCACTGCTGAACCATGCGCTCGCACTTTCGCCTGCACCGGTCCTGACCGCCACTGTCAATGAACAGAACGGGCGGGCAGTCGGCTTTTATGAGCGGCTCGGGTTTCGCCGGACGGGGCGGTCCGAGCTGGATGAACAGGGGCGGCGCTATCCGTTACTGTTTCTCCGGCTGGACAGACCGGGGCGGGCAGGTGCGGCAGCAGAGCCGCTTGCCGAACACGATCTTGCGTTGGCAGAGATCGATGCACTTGAGGATCACCTCTACGCGCACAACCGGATGATGACCGGGCGCGACGATGCGCGCGGCCTTGCCTATGTCATCCGCGACGATGAAGGGCGCATCGCTGCCGCGTGCGCCGGCCATAGCTGGGCGGGGTGTGCGGAAATCAAGCAGCTGTGGGTAGCAGAGCACCTGCGCGGGCGGGGGCATGGCCGCAGGCTGCTGGCCGCGTTCACCGACGGAGCGAAGCGCCGCAGCTTGGAGCAGGTCTTTGTCACGAGCTACAGCTTTCAGGCGCCTGCGTTTTACGAAAGCGCAGGCTTTGAACGCGTGGCGGAGATTGCGGATTGGCCACCCGGTCACATCAATATCCTGCTGTGCAAGGTGCTCCAGCCAAAAGGCATCGCGCGCAATGCCCTGCGCGGATTCTCCAAGTTTCTGAAACTTTTGGCGAAGCCCGTGCGAAAGTGGGTGTGTCCCCCCATATTGGCTGGAGCCTCCCTGATGAAATTGCCCTCCCTCGCGCGGCGCGGTGCGCTGCTTTCTCTCCTTTCTGCAGCGGCGCTGGGCAGTCGTGCCGCCGCACAAGGACTGGGCGCAGCGACCGGCCCACGGCCTGCCATCAAGGCGCTGGCGTTCGATGGATTCACACTGCTCGATCCCCGCCCGGTCGGCGCCGCTGTGGCCCAGCTCGTGCCGGAGAAGGGAGCGCAGCTGGCAGCGGCCTGGGCAAACAAGCTGTTCGCCCTGTCCTGGCTCGAAACGTCGGCGGGTCGCTACAGCGGCTTTTCCGCAATCGCGGATGCGGCGCTGGACTTCAGCGCGCAGGCCATGGGCATCGACCTCACGCCCCAGCAGCGGCAGGCTCTCGTCGCGGTCTACGGCAGGCTTCCCGCTTGGCCTGACACGGCAGCCACGCTCGAGGCGCTGCACAAGTCTGGCGTGCGCCTAGCCTTCCTCTCCAACCTTGGCCCCGACATGCTGCTTTCCAACATGCGCGCCAACCGGCTTGACCAGTGGATGGATGCGCCACTTAGCACGGATCAGGTCCGCGCGTTCAAGCCTTCGCCGCGGGCCTATGCCATGGCTGAAGGGCATTTCGGGCTGCCGCGCGACAAGATCGGGTTTGTCGCCTTCGGTGGCTGGGATGCGCTGGGCGCCAAGTGGTATGGCTACCGCACCGCATGGATCAATCGTCTGGGCGTGACCGAAGAGACGCTCTCACCCCGACCTGATGCGACTGCGCGCGATCTTTCTGCAATCGCGGCCCTGCGCCAAATCTAGCGCGGCAGGGCGCCAATCGATGCGCGAAGCCGGGGTGCTGCGAAATCGAGAAAGGCGCGCAGCTTGAGCGGCACGAGCGGTGGCCCGGTGTGGACAAGGTGCACCGGGATCGGATCGCCGACGAAGGGCTTCAGGATTTCCATCAGCTGCCCGTCGCGCAGCGCGGTAGCGGCCTGGTAGGAAGTCATCCGCGCGATGCCGAGCCCGTTGCGCGCCGCCTCGACCAGTGCATCGGCGGTGTTGACGCCGAGCCGCGGATTGATGGCGAGCGCGCTGCCGTCGGCATCCCCGGCGAAGCGCCAGCTGCGCGAGGTGTGGAGCCCCTCGAAAGCAAGACAATCGTGATCGACAAGCGCCGCCGGGGTTTCGGGCGTACCGCGCCGCGCCAGGTAGTGGGGGCTGGCAACGGTGATCCAGCGCACCTCGCCAACCCGCATCCCGATCAGCCCGCTATCAGGCAGACGCCCCAGCCGGGCGGCGACATCGACATGGTTGTCGACAAGATCGATGATCTTGTCCGCCAGCACGAGCCGCACGTCGACCTTGGGATAGTCGCGCAGGAATTCGAGCACGATGGGCAGGATATGCAGCTTTCCGAAGGCGATCGGTGCGGTGACGAGCAGTTCGCCTAGCGGCTCACGATACTCACCCGCAGCGGCGCGCTCGGCCTCGTCCAGCTCGGCAAGCAGGCGCCGGACGGTGTGTACGAAAGTTTCGCCCGCATCGGTCAGCAGCAGCTTTCGCGGCGTGCGCACGAGGATCTGCGTGGTGAGGTGGTCCTCCAGCTCGGAAATCTTCCGGCTCACCGTCGACAGCGGCATGCGAAGCATGCGTGAGGCGGCGGAGAGGCTGCCGCCGTCGACGGCCGCGATCAGCGTGCGAAGAGCCTCGAAGCGGTCCATAAACCTTCCATTCAGCGGGAGATAACTTCCCGATCATAGCGAATACTCCGCAATAACGGAAGGATCTAGGTCGGCGTCGACGCTGGCACCGGCCCCGGTGTCCGCCCTGACAAGGATCGCAATCATGACCCAGATCACCTACAACTACACGGCCGTGAATGGCCGCCGGATGTTCTACCGCGAAGCCGGGAACCCTGCGCTGCCGACGATCGTGCTGCTCCACGGCTTCCCCACGTCGAGCTTCATGTTCCGCAACCTGATCCCGCTGCTGGCGGACCGGTTCCACGTGATCGCGCCGGACTACATCGGCTTCGGCCAGTCCGACGCGCCCTCGGCCCGCGAGTTCGACTACACCTTCGACAACCTCACCACGCATGTCGCGGGGCTGATCGACCAACTCGGCCTCACCTCCTACGTCCTCTATATGCAGGATTTCGGCGGCCCGGTCGGTTTCCGCCTGTTCACCGACCGTCCTGAGGCCGTGCGCGGCTTCGTGATCCAGAACACAAATGCCTATCTCGAGGGTGTTGGCGAGCCAGCCGCCAAGGTGTTCCTGCCGTTGTGGGAAGAACGCAACGCGGAGACCGAAGCGGGCGCCCGCATGTTCCTCGCAGCCGGGACGACGCAGTTCCAGTACCTCGTCGGCGCACGCAACGTGGCTGCCATCAGTCCGGACAACTGGACGCACGATCAAGCGCTGCTCGATCGACCGGGCACCGATGCCAATATGCTGAATCTGCTGGTCGATTATCAGACCAACGTGGTCGCTTACGAAAGCTGGCATGCCGCATTCCGCGCGTATGCGCCGCAGACGCTGATCGTCTGGGGCCGCAATGATCCATTCTTCACCCCGGCGGGCGCCGAAGCCTTCCGCCAGGATCTCCCGGAGGCCGAACTGGTCTGGCTGGATAGCGGCCACTTCGTGCTCGACGAGAACGCCCCGCAGGTAGCGGGCGAGATTATTCGCGCGTTTGCGCGCTGAGCCACCGTACGCCCAAACCCATTCGGAGAAAGTCCATGTTCAAGAAGTCACTGCTCGCCGCTGCCGCCATGGCGCTCGCCATCGGCTGCGCCGGATTCGCCACCGCTCAGGATGCTGCCCATCCTGCGCACGAAGGCCCGTCTGTCAGCATTCCTGCCGACCAGATCTCGTTCTTCAACTCGGGCGTGAAGACAGAGAAGGGCGAGCTTCAGGCTGGCCCTGCCTACGGCGATCTGCAACACGGCCGCCACGGCACCTTCATTCACATGCCGGCGGGCTTCGTCAGCCCCGTTCACACCCACACCGAGGATTACTTCGCGGTGGTGATTATGGGGATCGGCGCAAACCAGTTGCCCGGCGGCAAGATCATCCCGCTGCCGGCCGGATCCTACTGGTTCCAGAAGGGCGAGGAAGCGCACGTCACCCAGTGCCTTTCCAAGGAACCCTGCGTGTTCTTCATCATCCAGCCGGGCAAGTTCGACTACGTCCCAGTCCAGTAAGCCCTTGAGACCGGCCGGTGGCCTTGCTGGGCCGTCGGCTGACCCCCTATCCTGCCAAGGTTTACCCGACATGATGAGTTCGCGCCTGCGCCGCCCCGCGATCGCATTGCTGCTACTTCCTCCAATGCGGGGTCAGCAATGAGTGCGCGCGTTGCCCTCGTTACGGGGGCCAGCCGCGGGATTGGCCGAGCTGTCGCCTTGCGGCTGGCGCGCGATTTCGACCAGGTTGCGTTTGTCGGCCGTGATCTTGCATTGCTGGAGGAGACGGCAGCCGCCGTGCGCGAGGCGGGCGCGGCTGCGATCAGCATTACCCGCGATCTGCGTCGGCCCGATGCGCCCGCCGAAGTGGTGCGCAGCGTACTTCGAGAAACCGCGCGGCTCGATGCTCTGATCTGCGTCGCGGGGGCCGTACCGCAGAAGGATCTCTTCGCGCTCAGCGATGGCGATTGGGATGATGGCCTTTCGCTCAAGTTCCACGCGGCACGCCGCATGACCCTCGCCGCGTGGGATGCACTCAAGGCTGCCAGCGGGTCAGTCGTCATCACTTCAGGCGCGTCTGCTCTTGCGCCCAAGCCCGAATTTGCCGCGGTCGGCGTCATCAATGCGGCAATCATCGCGCTCGCCAAGGCCTTCGCTGAGCGCGGATTGCTTGACGGCATACAGGTCAACAGCCTCCTCCCCGGCGCGGTGCTGACCGACAGGCGCCGCGCGATGTTCCGGCAGCTTGCCGCCGTCGACGGGACCAATCCTGCCTCCGCTATGGCTGGCTTCATGGCCCGGACGGGGATTGCTCGGTTGGGAGAACCGGAAGATATCGCCGAGGCGATTGCATTCCTTGTCTCACCGCGAGCCCGCTGGATGACCGGGATCGCGCTTCGGGTCGATGGCGGCGAGACCAAGATGATATAAAAAGGACAGATGACTGGATTAGGGTAGATACCTGCCGAAGTTTGACATGGTGCGAATGACTGAAAAGTCCCACAATGCGGCGTTCCGCTTCCGGCAGCACGCGACCAGAATGCGACATTCCGGTGCCGTTGGGTGAACGTCCGCTGGCGGCCTGAGCTGACGATCCCGGCACCGACGATGCACAATTGGAAAGTCCCATCATCACGCGTGAGCCTATGTCGACAATCGACTTGCGAGGTTCCAGCACCAGCAGTGGCCGAGGTTGGCTGCAGTCAAGCCTGCTGATCGCCCAGCCAGGACGAAATGCGCGCTGCCTGCTAATCTGTTGGATCACAGGATTGCGGCTCGGTTTGTCCGACCCCGCGTTTCGCGCTGGCCGCGACAACCGTTGCCGTCATCAGAAGAGCTAGGTTCACGATCAGGAGTGGGCTGGGGCCCAGGCCTGAAACCACAAGATGTGCTGCCCCTGTGCATCCGAGCGCAGTGGCCAGGGCAATCCGCAATGCATGGTCGCAGGCAACGCGTGGCCAGGCTATCATACCACCTATCATTGCAGCCAGCGTCAACCAGAACAGCATGGCCAGCGGCACATCCGGACCCACAAGCCAGCGTGCCCATAGCGCGAACACCAGCACAAGCGGAGTTCCCCAGACCACGGTCTTCCAGCCTGCGGCAAGCCGCGTGACGCTATAACCCGCCCGTTCACGCTTGCGCAGCCACAGCGTGGTTCCGGTCGCAGTGATGGCGCACAGCGCAAGGCCCATCGCGACATAGGCAAGCGCCACCGGAAGCCCGGCGAACGTGCCGAAGTGCAGGCGATAGATCGATGCAAGGGCTTGGCGGCCCACTTCTCCGTCGGACAGACCGACCTTCCCGAGGTAGTCGCCCGCAGCATTGAAGCGATAGGATTCGCCGTAAATCAGGCGGCGGGGATGTTCGGCGAGGATCTGGATCCCCTGCCCCCGCGTGCCGGGATGATCGATGATGACAAACGTCGGCCGCACGTTCGGAATGCGCGCGGTCAGGATTGCCAGCGCCCGCGCGGTGTTTGCGAGCGGCGCGGGCACCGGATCTTCTCGCGGTTCCTCGCCGAAGATCAGGCCGTAAATTGCCAGTAAGTTGCCGCCTGCATCGCTGCGGGCAAGCAGCGCAACGCTTGCGGACCCGAGGCCGATCACCGCGCCGGTCAAGGCGATGGTCAGGGCAAAGGGCAAGGTCCAGGTGCCCAGCCGGTTGTGCCAGTCGGCACGCGCGATCCACGGATCATGGCGCGCGCGCAGCCGAAACGCGTCGCGGATAATCTTCGGAAGCGCGAGCACGCCGGTCAGCGTGATCGCGGCAAGGGCCACGCCGATGCCGCCAACAACGAGCATGCCCCAGGTTACCGGCAAAGTCAGGTTGATATGCAGCGCAAGGAGAAACTCGGTCCAGGCGTTCGCTTCGGGGGCTATCGGCTGGCCTGCGCCATCGACGTACCAGGAGGCGTGATCCGTCGTTACCGTGGTGCGCGGGAGGTCCTCGTCAGGCAGACGCACATAGAGGAACGTACTTGGCGATTTGCCCGCATCACGCGCCAGTGCGGCGGCTATCGCGGACTGGACGGCTGCAGGGCTGATGGCTCTTTGCTCCGGGGCAGCAGGCTGCTCCCAGCGCTGCAACTGCGGGGCCACGACAACGAGCGTGCCGCTGAGCGCGATGATGTAGAGCAGCGCCGATGCCAGCAAGGCGATCGCGCCGTGTGCGGCAAGGGCCCGCTGCGCGAGGCTGGACTTTTGCTGTCCTTCGGCGTTCATGCAAGGCTCCACAGCGCGAGTCCGGCTGCTACGGTCAGCGCGAGCGGACGGAGCATCCGGACCGGGCCGGGTTCGAGCATCTGCCAGACAATCAGCAGCGCCCAGATCACCGGCGCGACAAAAAGGGTGAACGCAACGCTGTCTGCACTTGGCGGCCCGCCTCCGCGCAACAGGGCCTGACTGGCATAGGCGAGCCACAATGCTGCACAGAACGCGCCGGGGACGACCAGCACGAAGACCGCAAGGCGGCGTGCGAGCGAGATATCTTCGCGGCCAGCGGGCAAAGCCGACTTTCGCAGTTCCCGTCGCGGTGCCCTATGTGCGGACCGCGCAGCTGCATGCAGGACGAGAGCCAGCGCGGCAACGATGCCCACGACGAATCCGGTCGCGATCCCCCAAACCCCGGAGTGAGCGCCCAGCATGGCGACAGTTGCGGTGCCGATTGCCCAGCCGGTCAGCGCGATGCCGCGGCTGATGCTCCAGCCAAGCCGCACGAGGCCGAGCGCCAGAGCCGCCAGGGCCCAGCCGAGCGGAAGCACCAGCGCTTCGCCTGCCACCGCGTCAGAACCGCACGGTAAGCGTGCCGAGCGCGGTCCTCGGCGCAGCATAGAAGCTCTGGCCAAAAGTGAGCGACGACAGATACTTCGCATTGGTTGCGTTGCGGACATTAGCGCTGAGCGAGACGTGAGGGGTCAGGGCATAGCTCGCCAGCAGATCGAGCACGACATAGCGATCCTGCGCGAGGATGATCGGCTGGCCAGTCGTCGACGAGAGCGCGCCGCTGTTCAGCGTGAAGCGCCCATTGTATTGAAGCGAAGCCCCCAGCCTGAGCGCCTGTAGCGATGGCGGGGAGTAGGCGAGGTTGAGCTTGGCGGTCGTGCGCGGCACGAACGTTCTCGCGGGCGTGCCGTCCTCGTTGCTGATCCGCATCGCGGTGAAGCCGGCGGTCAGTTGCAGGCCGGGCACCGGCGATCCGGCCAGTTCGAGTTCCACACCTTCGGACCTTGAATCCACCCCGATATAAATCGTGCGGCCCCGCACCGTATCGAACCCAGCCGCCTGCGCGGTGTTGTCCTGCTGTGCGCGGAACACGGCAGCAGTGGCCAGAAGCCGCCCTTGCGCCAGCTCTGCCTTGATGCCTGCCTCGAGATTGTTGCCTTCGATCGGATCGAGCAGCCGGTTGTTCGCATCGTATTCGGTCTGCGGATTGAAGATGGTGGCATAGCTTGCATAGACCGTCACGCGCGGGGCGATATCGAGCGTGGCCCCCACGAAGGGCAGGAACTTGCTGCGATTGTAGTTCTGCTCGGCGCCGTAGGACACTCCGGCACTGCGCGCGCGGGTGTAGTTTCCGCCCAGCATGAGCCGAAACGGTTCGGCAAGATGCAGACGGGCGAGGCCATAGACAGTTTCCTGCCGCCGGTTGATGTTCAGGCTTTCTGTGAAGGCAGGAAAGTCCGGTTCCGGGAAAGTGCCCGAAAACAGCTGATCCAGCGGTACCGAAATGCCGATGGCGCTGAAATCATAGGCCGAGTTCTGGAGATAGCGCTCGGCACTGCGCACGAAGCCGACAAGAACGTCGTGCTGGCGCCCGCCTGCCGAGACCTTGCCCGATACATGCGCGTCGATGGTCAGGTTGCGGGTGCTGCCAAGGAACGCGCCAGGATAGCTGAGAATGCCGAGCCCGGTTGCGCGTTCGGGATTGCCATAGACATAAAACAGCTTGTTGTTCTCGTTGTTGGCGCGGCGCAGGATGGTGAGCGTCGCGGCCCAGTCCGGGCCGAAGTGATGCGTGATATCGCCGAAAGCCTGCCGTTCGGTGACTTGCCAGCCAGCCCAGTCTGGCCCGGTGTTGTCCGACCGTGCGAATTCGACGGGCGTTCCATCCGTATGATAGAGCGGCACCCCGCCCCATTGGGCCGCCTGACTGCGGTGGTTCTGGTGGGCATAACCCGCGCTTGCAACCGTATCTGGGCCAAGATCGGCCTCGATGATGCCATACCCGGTCCAGCGCCGCAGCTGGTAGCGATCAAGGTAGCTTTCAGTATCAAGGTAGGCACCCACCGCGCGAGCACGCACCGACCCGCCATTGGTCAGCGGCACGCTGACATCGCCGTCGAGCCGCAGATTGTCGTAGGAACCATACTGCGCCGATGCAGACACGCGTGCATCGCGATGGGGTCGCTTGCGGATGAAGTTGACGACGGCCGACGGATTGCCAGTGGGCGATAGCAGGCCCGGCGCACCGCGCACCACCTCGATGCGGTCGTAGATCGCTGTGTCGAGCGAGCCGGTCTGGATGCCGAACGCAAACGGCATGCCCACGCCATCGATCTGGAATGTCTGGATATCGTAGCCGCGCGCCGAATAGTAGACGCGGTCGGTTTCCGCAGCGAGCACGCTGACACCGGGAACCGTCGCCAGCAACTGGTTGACGTCATTGAGTTGGAAGTCCTCGATCTGCGAGCGGGTGACCACGCTGACCGATTGGGGCGTCTCGCGCTGGCTGAGCGGCAGACGGGTGGCGGTGCGCTGCTCTTTCACACCGTAGTCCTCTCGACCTTCGGTGCGCTGACCGGTCACCACAATCGTTGCATCGCGCCCTGGCGCTTCACTGGTCGCTTCAGTGCTTGCGACATCTGCGGCCGAAGTCGTCGCCGGTGCAGCATTGTCGGCATTTCCGGGTGTTGCGCCAGCTGCTGCGGCGAGCAGAACGAAAGCAAGCGTTGGCATCGATGGAGTCTTTCAGGTCTGTTGCTTGAGGGCGCCTCGCCTATGCCAGTGACTATTTGCTAATGCAAATGATTCTCAGTTACATTTCATATTGAACGAACCGCCGTTTCCCGGGTTGTATCCCCACCCTGCTTGCCAGCATCGATGTTGAGGGGGTCGACGCAGCCTCACGGCAGCCGCCCGTTCCGATCCGCCGGTCCTCACGTCAGATCTCGCTAGCGGTCCGATCGACCGAATTGTGATCGCAATTCTCTCCCAACGGACCGTTCGCAGGGCGTCAGGTTTCAGCTTTGGAGCTGCCTCTAAACTCATATGGATGGCATGACGGGTTTGTCCCCGGCCCGGCGAAGTTGGCCCCTCGCCAGCAACGAGGAGCCAACGGTTCAGATCTCAGTATTCTCGGCGAGGGCAAGTGCATCCTCCACGTCAATTCCGAGGTATCGGACCGTATTCTCGATCTTGCTATGGCCGAGGAGGATCTGGACGGCGCGCAGGTTGCCTGTCGCCCGATAGATGATTGACGCCTTCGTCCGGCGAAGCGAGTGGGTGCCATAGTCACTTCGCATCAGACCAACCCCAGTCACCCATTCATCGACAAGCCGGGCGTACTGGCGGGTGCTCAGATGGCCGCTGTAATCAACCCGACTTGGAAAGACATAGTCGTCCACCGTGCCGCCGCGGCGTTCAAGCCACGCCAAGAGGCTGTTCCGGGCGTCGGGGAGCAGTTCGAATTGAACAGGTCTTCCCGTTTTCTGCTGCATGACAATCGCGCGCGTTCGGATCTGCCCACCGCTCACAAGGTCGCCGATTTTCATCTGCACGAGGTCGCAGGCACGCAGCTTGCTGTCGATAGCCAGGTCGAACAAGGCCCGATCTCGAAAGCGGCGGCGTTGATTAAGGTAGAATCTGATCTCCCAAATTTGCTTCGGCTTCAGCGCCCGCTTCGCTCCTACAGTGCGCCCAGCGTTCCAGACCTGGCGCTTGGGGGATGTGTGTTCGGTATCAGGCAATTCCATGTTCATTCTCCGTTGGCCAAAATTGGCCATCGGAAGAACGTCAGGTTGCCCCCGTAGGAAATGCTGCGAGGCTCCTGTCGACCAATCCCGGTCGCTTTCGACCGCCAAAATGTCAGTCTGCTTCGACCAAAAGCCGTCCAAGCGCTTTCTGACCGCGCTTTGACCGCGCCCATGAATGCTTCAGGTTGAAGACCGGGATGACAGATTCCCTAGCAACTTCATTTGCCCCCGCGATCCCGGTTCCCAGAGTGGGCTACTGGAATCAAAAATGTCGCCTCCGCCAGAGAGGCCATCACCTGCCCGGCAAGAGCTTCGCTTGGAAGAATGCGGTCAGCGCCTGGTTGAAAACTACGTGAAACGCTGCGCGATCGAAATTCGGCTCGTCCTGGCACAGAAACCGAGGTGTCTCGGCGTTACACGGTGCGAGAAACGAGAGATGGCTTCCGTTCGGTACGTTGTGGAAATCAATGTCTGAGGTGAGCAGGCGGCGCACGATAGCGGTGTTGCTGGCGTAGGGGACAGTCTGATCCGCTTCACCCGTCCACAACTGGACCGGGACTCTAACTTCCTTCAATCCGTTCGGCTCGAATGCGAAGCCTAAGCCGGGTGCAGCGATCACCGCAGCAGCAATTCGGTCATCATGAATGAACTGAGGCGCCTGATCCGCGGCGCGAGGCGCCAGGATCTTGCAAACGAACTCGGGGGATTTGGCGCAGTGGTCCGCCACCTGCGCGAGATCAGGTTTTCCCCCGATCGAGACAAGTGCGGTCGTCGCTCCCGCGGAAAAGCCGAAGATGCCTATGGCTTTGGGCTTGATACGGCTGTGATCCGACCACTTCTCAAGCATGTCACTGATAGTTTGGTGAACCTGCCGGGACCGATCAACAAACCAGGCCGACTTTCCGACAATCGAGTCGTCCTGGAAATTGTCCCCGGGATGCATCGGAGCGACCACCACAAAACCCGCAGCCGCCAATGCCCTTGCGGTATCGACATGGCTGAGAGGACCCGCTGCTGTTCCATGCGAAATGAGGATCATGGGCAGGCTGGTTCCGCTCGCCGGCGACCAGATTACAAGCGGGATCGGAGCGTGCCCCGGGTCCTCCGCAACCGACTGCTGCACCGTCACCGCATCAGTAGCAGAAGAATGGCTTTCCTGCTGCGCTTCGCCGGCAGATGGCGCAGCAATCGCGAAAAGGGCCAGCGCGCAAATCAAGTGCTTCATGTTCACTCTCCACCAATAGTCTGAGCCATGACATTTCTCAGTTTTCGAAATTTAGGCTCCGCCCGCTCAACCAATGCAAGACTGCTGATCGCAGCAGCTGCAAAGGCAAACAGAGAGCCAATCGCAAACCCGAGAATTGGAGCTTTCGGAGTGGACGCCGTGGTGAATAACCACCCAATCAACATTGCGCCTACGGTTTGTCCAACGACCCGCGCCGTGCCTTGCAAACCACCGGCAGCTGCACTGCGGTACGCCGGGGCAGTGAGAAACAGCGTTCGATTGTTCGGTACCTGAAAGAGCCCGAATCCCAGCCCGCATAGAGCCGCGCCTGCAGCCATCTGCGCGAACATGTTCGAAGTATGCAGCGTTGAGAGCAAGAGACCTGAGCCGAGAACGATTGCCCCCATGACGCAGACCATGGGAGAGCCGAAGCGCTCCGAAAGCCGGCCGGCGACCACGCTCGTCGCGGCGACTGTCAGCGGCCAGAGGCTCAAAATGGTTCCCGCGCCGAGCGGCCCGCTGCCAAGGTTCAATTGAAGATAGAATGGTAACGCGATCAGACCAGCCGATTGCGCCGTGAAACAGCAGATCGAGGCCGCAACCGAGATACGCAGAGGACGCACCGCCAGAAGATCGATCGGCCAGACCGGTTGCTTGGCATGTCTGCCCCTCAGAAACATCATTGTCGCCGACACGATCGCCAGCGCTGCGATCGAAATTGCCACCCAACCATGGTCCGCGCCGATCTGTGCCGCCACCATGAACGCGCAGCAGGTGCACGCGTGGAGGAAGAGGCTCGCGAGATCGATGTGAGATGCCTGGTGCTTGTCCACGGGCAAAGCCATTGCAGCGAACAGCGAAACGGCAGCCAGCGGGAGCTTGATCATGAACAGCCAAGGCCAAGGCGCGATTGCCACTATGGCTGCCCCGCAGAACGGTGCGGCCGCACCGCATACCGCGACAGTAAGCGCGTTCCAGCCAATAGCCATGCCAAGGCGGTCGGTTCCGAGCGCACTGCGGAGCAGCGCTACACCAAGAGCCATGATCGCTCCCCCTCCAAGGCCCTGAAGCACCCTGGCAATGAGAAGCATCGGCAAATTGACCGCAAAGGCGCAGCCAACCGACGCCGCCGTGAACAGTAGGAGACCGGCGATAAACACACGCCGTTCTCCGAACCTTTCTGCCACATGGGCGGATGGCAGCAGGCCAACGACCAGGGCAGCCTGATAGCAACTGACCGCCATAATGATCTGAGCTGGTGCGACGCCAAGGGATCGCGCCAGACTGGGCAATGCGACGTTGATCAGGCCCGCATCGAGCACAACCAGCGCCATCGCGGACAGAACCGCAAGAATGCTTAGGGCGTCCCGTGACCTCCACCGGCTCATGCGATCGGGGCGAACCATTCGCCATCCCGTTCGACAAACCGCGTGATTTGGTGATCGACCTGATCTTCGTGCTTCAAGTCACGCTCGGTGAAACGGAAAACGAGAGCCTGCGGCGTCAGGCACCGCGTGTCATGAATATCGCCGGGCAGATAGGCTCGAGCGTTCCCGGGTTTCAGGACCGTCGTCTCACGCCGAACAAGCCTGTCACCATCCGGACCGGCCACCCGAGCATATGTTCCAATTTCGAGCTCACCCGACTGCACGGCATAGACGACCCACGCGCGGCCATGGTCGTGGGGAGGTCGGTATAGTCCCCCCTGCTCGGCGTGAGCCAGAAGCATGAAACTGCCCGGCTCGCGGTGCAACTCGCGCGTTGCGGGGCGCTCCGCAACAAGGGTGGCCAGCCAGTCTTCGGCCTCGGGGCTGGCGGTCAACTGATCGAGATGATCTCGACACTGCCGGACAAGGCGAGTGCTTATCTGCCCCCAATCCGCGCGAACGGCAGCGATAAATCGGTCCAGGCTGCTATTAGTCATCATGCGTCTCCGATGAGTGCGAGACGCGCTTTACGCCGCTTCGGAACCATGCAGAAGACGCATTGGTTGCACGATATATTTGCGTTTGATGCACTATTGAGTTAGGGACCGGCACCGTGTCCCTGCCCGACTTCAATTTGCTTGTTGCCCTCGATGTGCTGCTCGCCGAGGGCAGCGTCGTCGGCGCCGCCCGACGGTTGAATCTCAGTCCTTCAGCCATGAGCCGTACGCTAACCCGGCTGCGCGAGGTAACCGGCGATCAATTGCTTGTCCGGGCGGGTCGAGGCCTCGTTCCAACACCGCGTGCCTTGGAAATGGCGGCAAAAGTGCGCGAAGTGGTCGAGGAAGCGACAGCAATTCTTCGGCCGACAGACAGGCTCGAACTCGCAACCCTGCGGCGGATCTTCACTTTGCGCACAAGCGACGGATTTGCCGAAACCTTCGGACCCCAGCTTATCGCTCAGGTCCAGCAAGAAGCGCCCGATGTGCAACTACGCTTTGTGCGCAAGCTGGATAAGAGCAGTGAAGGCCTGCGTGACGGAAGCATCGATCTGGAGACGGGCGTGGTTTCCGGGACCCTAGGCCCGGAGGTCCGGTCGCAGGCGCTTTTCACCGACCGCTATGTTGGAGTGGTTCGCGCGGACCACCCGCTCGCCGGAAAGATCGTCCAACCCGCCGACTACGTCGACTGGTGTCATGTTGTCGCATGGCGGCAAGGGCTGAATCTTGGGGGAATAGACGATCTCCTTGCCGCTGCGGGACTTCATCGCACGATCGTTGCAACCGTTGATGGTTTCTCGGCAGCCCTTGCGTTGGCAAGAGACACCGACCTGATCGCCACCGTTCCGGAGCGGCATACTGCTGGCCTGAGGTTCGCTTTGGCGACCTTCGAGATGCCTGTTCCGCTTGAGCCGTTTACCGTTGCCTTGCTGTGGCATCCACGGCTCGATACCGACCCGGCTCATCGCTGGTTACGCGAACTCGTGCGCCGCATTTGCCGAGCATCCGACTAATGCATCGTTCAACTCTTGATTCTCTTTCCACCACAATGCCGCAGTTGATGAGACGACTCCGTCGTTGTCACGATTCGCGCCCCGAAAGACACCAACCGAGAGTCGGGTTTTGGCAACGAACCCGCCGCTGTGGACATCGCGAGGGAATGGCAGCTTTGTCCCAAAACTCGGAGACTGGCTTCAGCTGCAGTCGACCAGATCTCGGCAGTCAGCAATTTGCCTCCTCGCCTGCTCGCTAAATCCCTGGCACAAAATCTCCGGTCAGCTGCTGGCAAGGCTCACTTTGGTAACCGCCAGACTTGATGATTGGCAAAGTCGGTCGTTACCACAAAGCGCCGCAAGATCGATGTACCGATGTTCATATCGGTTGCGCCCTCTCCAACGTCGACGATGACGGGGATGTCCACGAAGTTTTTCGGGCCAATACTCAAGGCCTTGAGAATGAAGTGCACGCGCTCCGCTTCGCCGCCGGTCCCGCCGCCGCGGCTCTTGCCCATCGCACGGCCATCGTTAAACGCACCAATGTGCGCGGCGAACGCGCGGCTGACCATCGGATTGCCGCCATTGCCCAGATCGATGGTCGCTTCGGCACCGTGTCCCTCGGCGTTGACGATGATGGTCTCGACGCCGAACGCTGTCTTGAGCGGAAACAGGAGACCTCTTGCCGGTTCATCCGGCGCAAGCGGTCGAAGCCGCCGGGCATCAATGTCGATTTCCAGCCGCACCAGATCAAAATAGTCGCGCCCCAGAATGACGTCGATCGGAGCACCATTGAGGCGCCGGGATACATCGCCAAGATCGATGGCGGCGGCAGGACCGGTGTGCCGGATTATCCCGGGCGCGGTCATCGTCACGGCCTCGATCAGTTCTGCGCCAACTTTCCCGGCACCCGATCCCTTGGCATCGACTTTGGTGCCTCCCAGCAAATCCAGTCTGCGCGCAAAGGCGCGGTCGAGCAGCGTCAGTTCGGCAGCCGAGTCCAGCAGCGCCTGAACGCGATGGCCGTTGATCTCGGCAGGGATGAACAGCCTGTGCCTGCGGATGGTCATGGCTGTTGCGCCACCCGTGCCGGCACGCGCCGAACCCGGCAGGCCAGCGACGAGACCTGCCAGTGCACTTAGGACAAACTGTCGACGGTTTGCTCGCATTCCCGTTCGCCACTGCGCTAGCCCCTAGTTTCCTACGGAACCGGCAGGGCTGACAAGCTCAATCGCGACCCCGATGAAGAGCCAGTTCGGCGAGGACACCCTTTATGGCGATCCGCTGCGGCGGGAACCTGTCCTTCGCGCGGAGGACGTAGAACGCGGCAAGTTCCGGCCTCAGTGTGTGTCCTGTCGGCATGGCGCAATCACGCGCGCCGTCAGCCGCGCCCGGCACCTTGGGCGGAAACGAAGTCTGCATGGTCATGAAGCTTTCCTCTCAATTCGATGCAGGTCTCCTGCTGCAAGAACGGCTTGGCGTGAAATGCCGCGACCGCATCGGATCGATAGGGACTGAGCAAGCTGGACGCCGGGCAATCAGCATTGTGCATGGAACCTATTCTCCAACAGCATTTGAGCGAGCACGGAACCGGTGGGAGACGTCAGGCGATCAATTGCATTGAAGGGGACTTCCTGATGACCGCTCGATTTCGCCCTGTCCTCGTGCTCATGGCTGCGGCCCTTGCGGCGGGCCCCGGCGCGGCCACTGCTCAGACCGCTGCGCCTGCAGCCAGCCAGTCGGCTGCGCCCGCGACTGGAGTCGTCCGCCTCAAGAGCGCGAACAACTTTGACGAGACCTTAGTCCGCTTGAAGGCGGATGTGCAGGCCAAGGGCATCCGCTTCTTCGACACGATCGACCAGTCCGGGCTTGGCGCACAGGCCAATCTCAAGACGGCACGCTCCACGCTGGTGCTGTTCGGCAATCCGCCGCTGGGCGTGCAGTTCCTTCAGTCGAACCCCTACGCCGGTCTCGACTGGCCTGTGCGCATGCTGGTGGTGGAACAGGCTGATGGCAGTGTCTGGGTGGCCTGGAGCGACTTTGGCTTTATCGCCAAGCGCTATGGCATCACCGACAAGGATCCTCAGTTCAAGATGGCGAGCGAGGTGGCCATGTCGATCGCAAGCGCCGCGACCAACCCCTGATGCCATGACGGGAGCGGGGAACAGGTAATGACGGGCGGGCTCGCCGATCCGGCACATCCGGTCATCCTCGTCGTGGCGTTGCTCTGCGCCGCGGTGATGGGGTTTTCGATCCAGCATGGCGGGACCTGCATGGTCGCGGCAGTTGGACAAGTGCTCTCCGAACGCCGCCTCGGACGGCTGCTCGCCCTGCTCGAATGCAGTTTGTGGGTGGCGGCGCTGGGGGTGGCGGTACGTGCGGCTGGGCTGCGCTTTGCCGCCAGCCCCGAATATCCGGCCAGCCTCGGTGTCGTGTTCGGTGGCGCCCTGCTCGGGCTCGGAGCATGGCTCAACGAGGCCTGCGTATTCGGGGCTATAGCGCGCATCGGGAAAGGCGACCTCCATTTCCTGCTGACCCCGCCGGGCTTCTTTCTGGGGAGCTTGCTCCACGCCCGGTTTGCCGGCGCCTTCGCCGCGCCTTCCATGGCGGCGCCGATCTCGCTTCCCGTTGCTCTTGCCCTCTCGCTGCTGTTCGCTGCAAGCCTCGCAGCAAGCGGTCGGCAGATCCTGGCAGTGCGCCGTGCCGAAACGCCGATTGCGGGCGTTTGGGACTATCGCCATGCCACAATCGCAATCGGCATCACGTTTGTGGTGCTCTGCGTCGCCGCTGGCCCCTGGACCTATACCGAGGCGCTCGGCCGGGCGGCGCACAGCGGCGCACTGCCCGGTTCCAGCACGATCCTGCTCCTCTTCGCGCTGATCGGCGGCGCGATAGCCGGTGGCTGGAGAACGGCGGCGTTTGCGCCGTTCTCAGTGCGCCGCTCGCTCACTTGCCTTGCCGGGGGAGCCCTGATGGGTCTCGGCGGCGCGCTGGTCCCTGGTGGCAACGATAACCTCATTCTGGCCGGTCTGCCCGGGCTGCAGCCACATGCCTGGCTTGCGATAGCGATGATGGTCGTCGGCATCGCGACGGGCTTGCTCGCCGGCCCGAGATTGCGCAGATTGCGACTCGCTGGTCCGATCCTTCGCAAGAATCAAGCCTAGTCCGGGGATTTGGGGGAAGCGACACCATGGAGATGCAACAGGTCCGCTACTTTCTGGCAGTAGCCAAGACACTCAATTTCACGCGCGCGGCGGAGGCCTGCAATGTCACGCAGCCGGCGCTGACCCGCGCGATCAAGCAGCTCGAGGATGAGCTGGGCGGTGAACTGATTCGCCGCGAAGGTCGGCTCAGCCACCTAACCGACCTCGGCACGCGGATGTTGCCGCCGCTAACCCAGTGCTACGAAAGCGCGCTGGGTGCCAAGGCCCTCGCCGCCAAGGTCAAGGCTGGCGATATTGCGACGCTGGCAATCGGCGTTTCACTGACGCTCGATGTCGAAGTGGTGCTGTTCGCCTTATCCGAACTTCAGCGTGCTTTCACAGGGCTCCAGCTGGTGATCCGGCGGGGTGGTGGCAAGGAGATTGCCGAATGGCTCAAGTCCGGTGAAATCGAGCTCGCGTTCGGTGGTCCCCTGGGAGACAGCTGGGACCGGCTCGATACCTGGCCGATGTTCAGCGAGTCCTTCGATCTGGTGATCGCCAACGACCATGCCCTTTCAACGATCAACGACGTCGAGCTGCAGGTCGAACTCCTGCAGCGCTCGCGTTTGCTGGTCCATGCGCAGGAAGACGGGTCCGAACTCAGTCCAGCTTCGCTTGAAGCATCCGGGATTCGCTTTGAAGATGCGCATCAGGTCACGTGCAACCGGGACCTCGAAACACTCGTCGAAGCGAAGTTCGGTATCGCGATCCTGCCGCGCAGCAGTTTCCGTTCGGGCGGCCTGCGACATATGCCGTGCCCCGGCCTCGACTTGCGCAGGACGGTCGCCGTCTACTCGATTGCAGGTCGGGCCCGTTCGCGCGAGGCGACGGCGCTGCTGGGTCTGGTCCGGTCTGCCGATTGGGAGGCGCGGCTAGCCAGCTAGCTTCGCCACTGCCTCCAGCAGAACATCCACGTCCATCCTGCGCCGATAGTTGGGATCGACGTGCCGCGCTCGAACAATGCCGTCCTGATCGAGCAGGAAAACCGCCGGAACCGGCAGAACCCAGCGTCGTCCACCCTGGAAATCGGGGATCCGCTTGCCCGACTTTTCAAGCAGGTCGCGCAGCGGTGGTTCGATGGTGACAGCCAGCCCGATCGTCTCGGCATAGGCGGCGTCGACATCGCTCAGGAACGGAAACTGTGCACCGGTTTCTGCTCGGATCCGGCGAGTGAAGCGCTGGGTTTCAGCAGAGACTGCGACGATCCTCGCTGGCAGAAGCCTGCTGTGCAGCTCGGCAAGAGTGGACAGCGTCGCGTGGCAGTAGGGGCACCAGTGGCCGCGGTGAATCACCAGGACCAGTGGCCCTTGCCGCAACAACGCATCAAGCGAGGTCAGCCGGCCATCCTGATCGGGCATGATGAAGAACGGCAGCGCCTCTCCGGCCGCGGGTGTGTCATCGCCGATGCAGGCGGCTTTCAGCCGGGCAATGAACCGGTCAACCACCTCGGCGCCGTCCGGGTCGCGGGCGCGCAGGTCGGCGGCGATGGTGTCCAGCCGATCATTGAGGGAAGGCGCATGTTGACCGAACCTGAGCGGGCTCTTTGCAGATCGAGTTCCCTTGCCCGGTTCAATTGGCAAGCGCCCGCACTCCTGCAATGATCGCATCCAGTTCCATCCGGCGGCGATAGTCCGGATCAACATGGCGCGTCCGCACGATGCCCTCGCGGTCGAGGATGAACACGGAAGGGACCGGCAGGATCCAGGCCGAACCACCCTGATAGCCAGGGATGTCCCAGCCGGCCCCCGCGATCATCGCGGCCATCACTTCGTCAACCCAGATCGCCAGCCCGGCGGTCAAAGCGTAGCCGCCGTCGAGGTCGGTCAGGAAGGGAAACCGGGCGCCGGATTCTGCGCGCAGCTTCTGCGTGTACTGCTGGCGCTCGGCCGAGATGGCGACGATCTGTGCATCGCCAAGGCTATCCTGAATTTCAGCGAGGCCGACCATGTTCATCCGGCAATAGGGGCACCAGTGCCCCCGATGAAACGCGAGGACTGCCGGGCCCTGCTCGAGAATGGTGTCGAGCGAGACGAGGCTGCCGTTCTGGTCGGGCATGGTGAAGCGCGGCATCTGCTGCCCCACTTGCGGAGCGCCGGTACCGGCTTGCGCTGCCTGGAGCCGGTTCACGAACGTATCGACCGCGCTCGCGAATTCCGGACTGCGGGTGCGCACCTCTTCGGCGATCGCGCGCAGCCGGTCGGCGAGCGGCCAGTCCTTGTCCCTGACTTTCCGAAAGGTTTCGTCGAGCGCCGCGACCAGAGGATGGGTCATGTTCTACTCCTGTAGACCCGCACTTTATGCGGATCGCACCGCATTGACTACAAGGTGGTTGAGACCGCGCCCGCAGCGCGGATGACCTCGCCGCCGCGAATCTCATGCAGCACGAGTCCGTCTAGCGGTTCGATCTCCTTGCGCCACGGCGCCTGCGCCAGCGCCTCGCGCGTGTGCCGGTATCCGGCCTCACGGCGCAGGCGAATGCCGGTCGGGCTGAAATCGATATCCTTCGAATGATCCTCGTTATCGAGCGAGGGGGCCAGCAGACGGATGACGTTCATCCGCGTTTCGCAGCCATAGCCGCGCAGTTCGGCCAGCCGCTCGGCAGAGGCGGCCGTGTCGGGCACCAGCTTGGCGATCTCGGTGACCACATGGCGCAGCCGGTGGAGCTGGCGCTGGCGCTTGATGTTCTGCGCGGCACGGCTCGAATACTGCAGGTCCTTCTGGCGGTTCATCACCTGCCAGATCGAATCCGGTTCGGGCCCATGCGGGTTCCACAGATGGACGGCAAAGACCGTTCCGCTCCGGCGCGGCTCGTCGTCGAACACGGCCTCGACCGGGGTGTTGGAGAGGATGCCGCCATCCCAGTAGAGCTCCCCGTCGATCCGCACCGCCGGGAAGGCTGGCGGCAGCGCGCCAGAGGCCAGCACGTGATCGACGGCGAGCGGCTCGGCGCGGCTGTCGAAATAGACCATCTCCGCAGACTGGACCTTTGCCGCGCCGACCGAGAGACGCATGGCGCCTGTGTTGACCCGGTCGAAATCGATCAGCTCGCCCAGCAGTTCGCGCAGCGGCGAGACCGAATAGTAGGCAGAGGCATTAGCGCCCAGTGGCAGGAACGGGTTGGTAAACGCCAGGGGACGCGGGCTGAAGAAGGCCGGCAATCCGCTGGCGATCGTCATCATGTTGCGGATGGGGAGGCCGGTCCAGTCCGGCAGGGGCAGACCCATGAACTTGCTGGTCGCCACGCGGCTCCAGAACGCGTCGAGCCGGGCGATCCGCTCGTCCTTAGGCGCCCCTGCGATCAGTGCAGCATTGATCGCACCGATCGAGGTTCCGATCACCCAGTCCGGTTCGACCCCCGCTTCGTGGAGTGCCTGATAGACACCTGCCTGATAGGCCCCGAGCGCACCGCCGCCCTGGAAAACCAGAACGATCTGGCCGCGTTCGGCGAGTTCATCATGCAGCTTGGACATAGTCTTCTCCGTGCGGAAGGTGAAACGAGGGAACGGGATTGGTGCCGGCGGGCTCGCCCGTGATCAGCCGGGCGTGGCGCGCGAAGGTCAGGTAGTTCCAGGCAAGGTTCAGCCCGACCACGAAGCGGTTGCGAAAGCCGACCAGAAAATAGACGTGCACCGTCGACCACAGCAGCCAGGCCCAGAGCCCGCGCAGCCGGACGCGGCCGAGATCGGCAACAGCGTGACTGCGCCCGATCGTCGCGAGATTGCCGTAGTTGCGATACCGAAACCGCGGCGGCGAGCGGCCGAGCAACTCGGCGATGATTACCCGTGCGGCATGTTTGCCCTGCTGCTTGGCGACCGGGGCGATCCCGGGCAGCGGAAGACCATCGCTGCCCGGGCAATTTGCTGTGTCGCCGATCACGAAAATCCGCTCCTGGCCCAGTGGATGGAATGCCCCGTCCACCTTCACGCGGCCGGCGCGATCAGCCTCGGCCCCCAGCCAGCTCGCGGCTGGTGATCCTTCGACGCCGGCCGCCCAGATCGCGGTGTGGGTGTGGATCGTCTGCCCCCCGGCAACGACATGATCGGGGGCGATGTGTTCGACCGCTGTCGAAAGCCGCACTTCGACGCCCAGGCGTTCAAGGTCCGCCAGCGCCGCAGCCGAAAGGTCTGCAGGAAATGTTTCAAGCAGACGCGGCGCAAGATTGATCAGGATAACCTTCGAGCAATGTGGCGTGATCGAACGGAAATCGCGGTTGACGGAACGTTGCGCCAGTTCCGCAATCGCGCCGGCCATCTCGACCCCGGTCGGGCCGCCACCGATCACCACGAAGGTGAGCAGAGCCTCGCGCCGGTTCGGGTCAGTTTCGGTCTCGGCCTGTTCCAGCGCGAGCAGGACCTTGCGCCGCACGGCCGTCGCATCCTCGATCGATTTGATGCCGGGCGCATGGCAGGCCCAATCTTCACGCCCGAAATAGCTGTGCCGCGCGCCGGTGGCGATGATCAGCCAGTCGTAGGCCGCGCGCTTGCCGCTCGCCATCAGCACTTCGCACCGATCGCGGTCCACTCCGATCACGATATCGAGCACGACGCGGACGTTGTCCTGCCCGGCGAGGATCGCACGGATCGGCCCGGCGATATCGGCCGGCGACAGCGCTGCAGTCGCGACCTGATAGAGCAGCGGCTGGAACAGGTGATGGTTGCGCTGGTCGATCAGGGTGATCGCGACCGGAGCCCGCGCCAGCGCCTGCACTGCGGCAAGACCGCCGAAACCGGCTCCGACCACAACCACGCGCGGGCCGCCGGGTGGATAACGCTCGCTCATCCTACTGCGCGGTCCAGCCGCCATCGACCGGGATTGCCGCGCCGTTGATCGAAGACGCCATCGGACCGGCGAGGAACAGCGCAAGAGCGCCGATTTCCTCGACCGTGGCAAAGCGCTTGCTGGGCTGGGCGGCAAGCAGGACGTCTTCGATGACCTGCTGATGGGTGAGCCCGCGCGCCCTGGCCGTATCGGCGATCTGCTGCTCGACCAGCGGGGTCCACACATAGCCGGGGCAGATCGCGTTGCAGGTGATGCCGTCGCGGGCAACCTCGAGCGCGACGGTCTTGGTGAGGCCGAGCACGCCGTGCTTGGCGGCGACATAGGCGCTCTTGAAGGGCGAGGCGACCATACCGTGCGCGGATGCGACGTTGATGATCCGGCCGAACCCGGCTGCTTTCATCGCCGGCATTGCGGCACGTACCGTGTGGAAGGCGGCACCAAGATTGAGCGCCTGGATCGCATTCCAGCGCTCGACAGGAAAGCTCTCGATCGGGCTGACGTGCTGGATCCCGGCATTGTTCACGAGGATATCGATCCGGCCATGCCGTTCGATCGCGCCTTCGACGAGCGCTGCGGCGCCTCCGGTGTTGAGCAGGTCCGCTGCATCGTGTTCGACCTCGACGTCCAGTTCGCCGAGCGAGGCGATCGTTGCGGCGATCTCTTCGCGCGAACCGAAGCCGTTCAGGACCACATTGGCGCCGGCACCTGCCAATGCCGTGGCAATGCCCAGCCCGATACCGCTGGTGGAGCCGGTGACCACGGCGAGTTGGCCCTCGAGCGGGCGGCAAGTGGTGAGTTCGCAGGCGGGTTGTGCAATATTCATGAGGCAATCTCCGGTTGGAGTGACTGCCAGAAGGTGGCTTTTTCAGTGTGGTAGCTGAAATGCCGATTACTTCGGCTTTCCATGCACCGCTGTTATGGCCGGGCCAGCCATGTGGGGTCGGCATGGCTTCGATGCGGCAAACCGATTGGAAGCGCAGAGCTTGGCGAAGGAAACTGATGGGGTCGAGGGGCCAGCCTCTCGCCGCTGTTTCCGCAGAGGTCAGGAACCTCGAACAAGGATTGTCGCCATGCTCAAGACTACGCTCGTTTCTTTACTGGCAGTTGCCGCACCGCTTGCCTTGGCCACCCCGGCCGTGGCGGCCGACTGCCCGCAGGGAGGGGAAGTGCCTGCCACCACCACGCTGACCGGTGCGCCGACCATGCCCAAGGACGTCACCGACACCGTGATCGGTTCAATCGATCTGGCCAAGGAAATCGGCGTCCAGGGCCGGTTGCTGCGCACGCGCCGCCTCGTCGTGCAGCCCGGCGGCATTGTCCCGCTGCATGCCCACAAGGATCGCCCGGCCCTGATCATCACTGTCAGCGGCCAGATCACCGAGCATCGCAGCAGCTGCGCAGTGCCGATCGTCCACCACGCAGGCGATATCGCCCGCGAAGCCGATGGCATTTCGCACTGGTGGATCAATGAAGGCACCGAACCTGCTGCGCTGCTCAGTTCGGACGTATTCCACCAGATGTAAGGCGCATGCCGTCACTTCGGTCCGGCGACTTGACCCCTCGGCCGGTACCTGCGGCGCCCTGTCCCCACCCCCCGCACCCTGCGGACGGGGCGCCGCTCCCAACGCAAGCAACGCCGGTATACGATTGCGCGGGCGAAGCGTGAAAACGGATAGGCCGGCTGAGCCATCGCGGCCACCACAGAACAGGATCAAGAGGATGCCTGAACTTGCAGCGCTCCGAAAGGACCCTGCCGACCAGCGCAGTCAGCCGTTGCCGATGGCCTCGTCGATACAGGTCTATCGCAATCCGGTGCTGCTGCGAGCGGTCGATGTCCTTGCCGGCAGTTTTCCGGTCACCCGCGAGATCGTCGGTGCCCGCAAGTTCGAGGCCCTTGCCCTGGCCTTTGTGCGGCACGGCTTGCCGGACATTCGGCCTGCTGCGCATTTGTTTCGCGATTTCCCCGAATGGCTGGCGCGAGAAGCGGGGAGCCGTGTGCTGCCCTGCTTGCCCGACGTCGCGCGCTGTGAGCTGCTCCACATTGAAGCGCTGAGCGCCCCAGACGGACCGGCATTGTCCATCGAGGATCTCGCAAGGTTGCCACCCGAACAGCAGGGCGCGCTCAAGCTGAAGGCTCATCCTTCAACGCGCTTCGCGTGGCTTGCGACGCCAGCGATGACAATCTGGCTTGCCTACCGCAACGGATGCGAGGAGAGGTTTGTGCCGGAGCGCCGATCGGGAGGCGCGATCTTTGCCCGTCAAGGCGCAGACGTCGTCGGCTTTGAACTCGATCCCCCAAGCCACCGCCTTCTAGTGGGGCTGCGGATGGGTGAAACAGTTGGCCATGCAGCCCAGGCCGCGAGCCAGCTTTACCCGGATGCCAATGTGGGCGTTTGCCTCAACCGGCTGGCCGCTTGCGGAGCCTTCGCTGCGCTGGCTGGTGTCTGAGGAAAACGGCAACACACATAGGCCACCTACTTTCAAGGATCCGCATCCGACTTAGAAACGCCAGCAACCAGTATTCAGCGTAAGACCCCGTTGCGGTCGCGCTGCGAGGCTGGTCAGGCAAAATCTGTGTGGCGGGTTTTGGTGAGGAAAGTGCCGCTGCGCAAGTCGCGAAGGAATGACTGTTTTGTCCCAAGATACGGCGTTCGCCTTCGGCGGCATCCGGAAGCGGAACCTCAGCAAAGGGATCTTGGACTGTCGGCGTTCATGCATCTGCAACGATGGTTCGAGTGGGGGCGTGGAGCACTTTGCTCACCCTGCTCCCTGCGGGTGTCATACCTGGGCGGGGAGAATTGAGAGCATGAACACCGTCGATAGCATTCCTCGCGACGGGCAGGCAGACGATCACCCCCTATCGGCCCGCGGTGTCTCGGAGCGCGACACCGAGCGTAGCTAGACTGTTGTTGAGCTTTTCCAGCGCAATCTGGTCCATGCCGGTCGCTTTCAGGACTTGAGCTGGGACACAGCCCAGAGCTGTCCTGGCAAGGTCGCTGCCGGCCTCTGTCAGGCCCAGGCGGACAACCCGTTCATCCTGCTTGTCGCGCGTGCGAGTCACCAAGCCGGCTGCTTCGAGCCGCTTGATCAGCGGGGTGAGCGTGTTCGATTCCAGATGGAGCCGCTCGCCTAGCTCGCTGACCGTCTGGCCGTCCTTGTCACTCAGCGCCACCAGCGCGAGATACTGCGGATAGGTGATGCCGTAGGGATCAAGCAGCGGCTTGTAGACGCGGTTGAACGCCAATCCCGCCGCATAGACGGAAAAGCAAAGGAACTGGTCGAGCGGATTGCCTTCAGGGGCAGAGGGGGGGGCTTGGGTCATGCCCGCAATATAAATCGTACGCGATTAAATCGCAAGGGTTGACAGTGCGACTCATCAGGCTATTTATATCGCACACGATCTAAACGTGAGCGATATAAATAGGGAGCCAAGCCATGACCAAGTCCATCCTGCTCTCCGCCCTCGCCTCCAGCGCCCTGCTGGCCCTGTCGCCCGCAACTGTGCTTGCGCAGACGCTCGAACCTGCCGCCGCGGGCTTTGCCGAGGCTGCCGCCGCCGGGCAGCCGATCTACGAACGGACCTATGTCGATGCCCGCGCCGTTCTGGCCGGGGTGCAGCACGACAAGGTGGAAGCCTCTGCCCCCACGACCACGCAGGATCTGGTCTGGAAAATCGGCCCCACCGGCGCGGTGCGCATCCGCTTGGTCCGTCCGGCGGATGCCCGGGGCAATCTGCCCGCGGTGCTCTATTATCACGGCGGCGGCTGGGTGATGGGCGATCGCAACACGCATGATCACCTCATCCGCGAACTGGCGGTACAGGCCCGCGCGGCGGTGGTCTTCGTCGAATACGACAACGCTCCCGAAGTTCGCTATCCGGTGAACAACGAGCAGGCCTATGCCGCCCTCGAATATGTTGCGGCCCATGGTGCGGACCTTGGTATCGACGGCACACGGCTGGCGGTGGCCGGAGACAGCGCGGGCGGCAATATGGCGATTGCCGTGACCATGATGGCCAAGGATCGCGCCGGGCCGCACATCAGCCACCAGCTGTTGTTCTATCCGGTGACCGACGACGTCTCGAACGATGCCTCGTACCGGGAGTTCGGCAAGGGCCCGTTCCTGACCCGCAAGGCGATGGATTACTTCCTCGAGGCCAACTACCCGGCTGAAAACCGCAAGGACGTGCTCGCCTTCCCGCTGCGCGCCACGACGAGTCAGCTGTCCAGTCTGCCCGAGGCAACCATCATCGTGGCGGAGAACGATCTGCTGCGTGACGAGGGCGAGGCCTATGGTCGCCACCTGATTGAAGCCGGGGTGCCGGTCGCCACCACTCGCTTCGATGGCACGATCCACGATTTCGTCATGCTCAATCCCCTGGCCCGCAGTGAACCGGCCCGCGCGGCCATCTCCCTTGGTGCCGCACGCCTGCGCGGCGCGTTTGGCAACTGATCCCCACAAACCTCCGAAGCAGAAAGGACCATTCCCATGACCAAGATCCTCTATTCCACCCGCGCCACCGCCACTGGCGGCCGCGATGGCCGCGCCCGCACCGATGACGGGAGCTTCGAAGTGTCGCTCGCGACGCCGAAGGAGCTCGGCGGCAACGGCAAGGGCAACAACCCCGAACAGCTGCTCGCCGCTGGCTATGCTGCCTGCTTCCTCAGTGCGATGAAGTTCGTCGGCTCGCAGGGCACACATGCAAATGTGCCCGCCGATGCCAGTGTCAGCGCCACGGTCGGCATCGGCCCGCGCGCGGACAAAGGCTTTGGCCTCGCCGTGACCCTCGCCATCGCGCTGCCCGGACTTGCCCCCGCCGAAGCTGAAGCTCTCGTGGCCGAAGCCGACACGGTCTGCCCGTATTCCCATGCAGTGCGCGGCAACATCGAGGTCCGCCTCGAGGTTACGACCGAGGCGTGATGCCCGGTAGGTCATGGCCGTTCTATTCGGCCCCCGCCCGTGCGAGTTCGCGCGCGAGTTCAACAAAGACCCGGAAGGCTGCCGGCGGATTGCGGCGGCTGGGGTAATAGAGACAAATCGGCGCAAGCGGCGGTGTCCACGCCGCGAGCAACCGCGCCAGCCTTCCCGCCGCGATATCCTCACGCACATCGGATTCCATGAAATAGCCGATTCCGACGGAGGCGAGCACAGCGATCCGCGCCAGACTGGCCTCGTCGAGCGTAAGCGGGCCATCGACATCCACCTGCACCGGCTGCCCTTCGGCTTCGAACTGCCAGCGCAGCAGCGCGCCATTGGGCAGCCGCGTGCGGATGCAGTCGTGTCTGGCGAGGTCCGCCGGAACATGAGGCTTGCCGCGCTCCGCCAGATAGTCGGGTGAGGCGACCACAGCGTGACGACGCGGCGGTCCTAGCGGAATGGCGATCATGTCGCTGGGCACGAGATTCCGGCTGCGGATGCCGAAATCGAAACCATGGGCAACAATGTCCACGAGGTTGCCCTCGGTCACCAGATCGATGCGGATCTCGGGAAACCGCTTCAGGCATTCGAGCACCAACGGGCCAAGCACCTCGCGCCCGGCGGTGGCGAAAGTGTTGATCCGCAGGGTGCCGGCAGGAGTATCCTGCTGCGCGCGAACCGTGTCGAGCGCCTGGTGAATATCCGTGAGAGCAGGCGAGACCTGTTCGATGAACCGGCGCCCCGCATCCGTCAGCGCAACGCTGCGCGTGGTGCGATTGAACAGGCGCACGCCAAGCTGGCTTTCGAGTTTGGCAATCATGTTGCTGAGCGCGGTCGTTGACACGCCAAGATCGAGCGCGGCCGCGCGGAACGAGCCTCTGCGCCCGATAGCCAGCACCGCATCGAAATCAGCAAGGCTGTAGCTGCGCATTGTCCCATTTCTCGAAATTCCTTGTCCCTATTTATCCCGCTTATGCGGACGACGTCAAAGCCCTATTCCGGTGTCGGTCATTTTCGAACCCAACCGGAGAATGCTGATGAGCCTTGATCTGCCCGACCCGATCGCCCGCTATTTCGCTGCCGACAAAGCCAGCGACGCCGGATCGATTGCCGCCTGCTTCACGCCCGATGCCATCGTGATCGACGAAGGCAACACTTATGCCGGGCGCGAGGCGATCCGTCAGTGGATGGCGCATGCCTCCACCCAGTACACCTACACGGTCGAACCGTTCGCGATGGCACAGGATGGCCACCACACCGTCGTCACCAGCCGCCTCTTCGGCAATTTCCCCGGCAGCCCGGTAGATCTGCGCTATCGGTTCGTCACCGAAGGAGACCGGATCGCCGAGCTGGAGATCGTCCCATGAGCCCGTTCCTGACGCTGGAGGGCAAGCGCGCCCTTGTCACCTCCGGCACCCGTGGGGCAGGAGCTGCCACCGTTGCGCTGTTCGAAGAACTAGGCGCACGCGTACTCACCACGGCACGCAGCAAGCCGGCCGACATGCCGGACGCGCGGTTCATTGCCGCCGACCTGACAACGAGTGCAGGATGCACCGCGGTCTCCGACGCGGTGCTGGAGCGGTTCGGCGGGGTCGATATCATCGTGCACATGCTGGGCGGTTCCTCATCGCCCGCAGGTGGCTATCAGGCGCTGGGAGAGGCGCATTGGCAGAGTGAGCTCGATCTCAATCTGATGCCCGCTGTTCGGCTCGATCGCGCGCTGGTTCCGGCCATGACGGCGCGCGGCTCCGGAGTGGTCATCCACGTCACATCGATTCAGCGCGAATTGCCCCTGCCTGATGCGACCACCGCCTATGCGGCGGCCAAGGCGGCCCTATCCACTTACAGCAAAAGTCTGTCCAAGGAGGTCGCGCCCCAAGGCGTGCGTGTGGTGCGGGTGTCGCCCGGCTGGATCGAAACCGAATCGTCGATCGATCTGGCGCGCCGGCTGGCCGCCGAGCACGGCGTCAACGTGGAGCAGGGTAAGCAGATGATCATGCAATCGCTCGGCGGAGTGCCGATCGGCCGCCCATCACAGCCCGCAGAAATTGCCAGTCTGATTGCCTTCCTCGCATCAGATCGCGCCGGCACGATCACCGGCACTGAATATGTGATCGATGGCGGGACCGTGCCGACGGCCTGATGTTATTTCCGAGTCCACGACGCGACCACAACATTCGCTCGCTGCGACTGGTGATCCTATCGAGAAGCTGCTCAGCAACCAAATGTGTCGGCCCAAGCCTCCTTCCCGCCCAGGGCCAGCCTTTCATAAACTGGCCTGGTCGGAGTTCTTGGCCAGGCGGGCGAAATCTGGGTGTCGGGTTTTGGGAAAGAACCTGCCGTACAACGCGCGACGAGGGAACGACGGCTTCGTCCCAAGATCGGCCCTTTGTACGATCATCATCCAGAGATGTCGGAAGCGGCAGATTGGTTTTCGATCCTTTTAGTTCCAGAACTGCCATAGAGCTCTCGGGTGCCCCGGTAAAATTGCCGATGACCTAGCAGGGCGGCGCGCCGACCGAGCCACGCTGGCAAGTCGGTCGCTACACCTGACGGGCAGGGTCAGCACTGCGGCGCAATCCCTTAGCTGGCCCGCTTCCATCGGGCCCACTGCCCGGTAAAACCTTAGACGGCCTCGGCCTGCCGAATCGGCATGACAGTGCCGCCAGCCGTGGCGGGGTGGGCGCAGTACTCGGCCCATGCATCCATCAGCTTGACGCGGCGGGGTAGCAACGTGGCGCGGGCATAGGATGCCTCAGCCTTGTCCGGAATCTGGTGCGCCAAAGCGTGTTCGATCACTTCGTGGGGGAAGGCCGATTGCTCGCCAGCCCAATCACGGAAGGTGGAGCGGAATCCGTGCGAGGTAATCAAGCGCCCGCCTTCCTTGCGATCGATCCAGCCGGGCCGGCCCTCGGCCTGCTCTGCTTTGTGCATCCGGCGGATAAGCATCGCCATTGCCATGCCGGACAGCGCCTCGCCATCGCTGGCGGGGAACACTGGGGAAGCGGCGCGGCGCTTGGTGTTGAGCGGCTGGACGGCCTCCAGAATGGCCACAACGCGCGGGGGAAGCGGCACGGTATGTTCTTTGCCCGCTTTCATGCGGCTGGCGGGAACGGTCCAAATGGCCGCCGCTAGGTCGATCTCGGCCCATGTCGCGCCGATCACCTCGCCGGTGCGCGCGGCTGTCAGGATTGTAAACTCCAGCGCCCGCGCTGCGACTGCCTCCCGCTTGCGAAGGTCCGCCATGAATGCGGGCAACTCGCCATAGGCAAGCGCGGCATGGTGGCCCCGTTGCAGCTTCCCCGGCTTTGGCAGGATATGGTCCAGATGCCCGCGCCAGAGCGCCGGGTTTTCGCCAGAGCGCATTCCCTGCACCGTGGCAGCGGACAGCACGTTTTCAATCCTTCCCCGCACCCGGCTGGCGGTTTCCGGCTTGGAGCGCCAGATCGGCTCCAGCACCTGCAAAACGTGATCGGTGCCAATCAGCGAAACGGGCAAGTCACCGATGATCGGATAGGCGTAGGTCGCGAGCGTGTTGCGCCATTGCTGGCGATGCTTGTCATTGCGCCAGCCGCCCTCTTTGCGATCAATGAACGCCTCGGCCACGTCGCGGAAGCTTCGGCGCGTTAAAGCCTCGGCTTGTGCCTGTGCGGCGGCTTTGCGGGCTTTGGTACGCTTGCCCTCCAGTGCCTCGCCCTTCGCGGCTTGTATGGACAGTTCGCGGGCCATGGTGCGTGCATCGGCCAGCGCGATCGCACCAGCACCAGCAGCCGGGCCTAGACCAATGTCGCGCGCCTTGCCGCCAGCGGTGGAACGGAACAGCCAAGAGCGTGCCCCGCCATCCTGAACCCGCAGATACAGTCCTCCGCCATCAGCATGGCGACCGGGGGCGGCGCTGCGGACAGAGACTGGGGTTAGAGCATTGTGCAGCTTGCGAGGCATGGCGGACCGTCCTTGTTGCCCATAGCGATGCCCACGATAATAGCGCGGTTGCCCATGAACGGAAAGGGACAGATGCGAACGCATATGAACTATCAATCTCATAAACTACTATGTTTTAGCCCATTATCTGACATCCTGCGACCGTATCCGAACCTTAGTTAGACGGACTCCGTCTCCGCCAACGGCCTATTTCAGGCCGTTTCCCAAAGTTCTTAAGCCGGAAAAGGCTCAACCACTTAGGCAGGGTGACGCGCTTTAGCCTCTTGCCGCTCATTTCCATCTGTCTCCCACAGGCGTGGGTAAGGATATGAGTTAGAACCTCTGGCAATCTGAGTGTAACGACGTTGCGCGGCCTCTCGGTCGGCGGCCGACAGACTGTTACTGCGCATGACAAGCAAGGTCGCGCGCTCATGCATCTGCCGGGGCCTGGCGCCAGAGGTATGGACTGCTCTGTCCTCGTCGATATCGGGGACGCTGTCGCCGCAGGTCCCGCGGGTTTCGGTGGGGAGATCTACTTTGGCAGCGATGAACTCGCAGCCGTGCCGCTTGGTGCCGGCCTGATCTCAACTCAGTGTGGAGTGAATGCCCCCCCGATCGCGCGCCGACCGAGCGTAGCGCGCTGATCGGCACCCGGCTCAGCGCTCCATGTGCACGAGCAGCGATTCAAAGCCGACCCAACGGCGATAATCGGTTTGCTCTTCGTATTGACGCTCCTCGCCCAGCACGGTGATCGCGCTGGTCTGTGTGGCCAGTTGCTGGATGAGGCTGCGCAGGATCGCGCGGGCCTGGGTTGCGCCGAGGCAGTTGTGCACCCCGCTGCCGAAGCCCAGGTGCGGATTGGGCGACCGGTCGAGCCTGACCACCCCGGGATCTTCGAACACGCGTTCATCGTGATTCGCCGAAGCCCAGCACAGTGAGATGCGCTCGTCCGCCTGCACGTCGTGGCTGCCCAGTTGCGTGCGATGGGCACAGACGCGGCCGATGTGGGTGAGCGGTGATATGAAGCGGACGAACTCTTCGGTCGCGAAGGCGATCCGCTTGTGATCAGCGGCAAGGGCGGCAAGCTCCTCGCGGTGTGCGGCAAAGTAGGCAATGATGCGGCTGACCGAATGGATCACCGTGTCACGGCCGCCGGCAAAGGTCAGATTCGCGATCCCGATCATCTCGTCGATTGTCAGCGCGCGGCCATCGACCGTTGCGCGGCGCAGGATCGCAAAGAAGTCGGTGCCATGGACGACATCGGCGGCATCGAGCGCACCGCGGATATAGCGGTCAAGCGTTGCCCCCTTCCCCGTGCTGTCTTCGCCATCGTGAAAGACATGGGTGCCCCAGCCGATCCATTCCTCAGCCGCCTCTTCCGGCATGCCCAGCAGATAAGTGAGCGCGCGCGATTGCAGCGGCAGAGCAAACCCGCGCACGATCTCGATCTCCGGCTGGGCGGTGGCGGCTTCGATCAGCCGCGCGATCAGCGCGTCGATGCGGGCCTGATAGTCCGGCGCCAATGGGCGCAGGAAGATCGGCTTGAGCAGATCGCGAAACTGGGTGTGGAGCGGCGGATCGGCCTCGATCGGCAACTGGCGAACCGACCGCACGCCCTCCTCTGACGGGATCGGCACCCGCATCGGCGCATCCGACGAGAAGATCGTCCAATCCTTCGCTGCCTGGCGAACATCGGCATGGCGCAGGATCATCGGGATGGTTTCGCCGACGAAATCGGCAATCAGGATGCCATGGGCCTGACGCTCGGCGCGAAACGGATCAATGCAATCTTGGTCTGACATGGAAAGATTATCGCACGGGCTGAGCTTGGAAAACCAGCGGACAAAACCAGTCAATTGCTTTCGTGTTCTTGACCTTTGCGGGCCTTGGCCCGGTACTCGCGCGGGCTCATGCCGAAGCGCCTGCGGAACTGGTCGGCAAGGTGCGCGGGGCTGGCAAAGCCGGTCTTGTAGGCGATTTCGTTGATCCGCTCCCCGCCCGAAAGCAGCCGCTGCGCCGCCAGTCGCAACCGATAGGAGCGCAGGCAATCCGAAAAGGTATTGCCAAAGACCAGCTTGAAGCGGCGCGAGAAATAGGCTTCCGAGAGGTGGCAGGCACTGGCCGCGCTGCTCAACGTTATCGGGCTTGCAGGGCTCCGCGCCACGAGGTCGAGCGCTGGCCTGAGCCGATCGAGCCCGCCGCTCTCGCCAGGCGCTTTCTCCGGGTGGCCATCACCGGCGAGCGCAATCGTCCCGAGTATCAGTTCGACGATGCCCGCGGTTGTCGCACGCGCAGGGGCGGGATTGGCCGCAAGTTCCAGTAGCCAGTCGAACAGCGTGTTCATGCGGCCGCGCATGGCGCCATCAAACGTGATCGCCGTGCAGCGGCCGAGCGAGATCTGCGCCTCGCGCGCAGAAATGGCCGCTGTCAGCGATGGATCGAGATGTGCCAGAACCCAGCTGTGCGCGCCCTCGGTTATGGCAAAATCGTGATGGCGCATGGAAGGCACGAACACGAGCGTTCCGGCGCGCAGCGTGAAGACACCGTCCTCGCTGACCAGTTCACCCGAAATCGCCTGGAACCAGACCAGTTCGGCGGCATCGTGAAAGTGCGCAAATCGTTCGGGCGCAGGGTCGGCCAAGGCCGCCATGACGCGCTCGGCCCGCACCAGGGCACGAGGGTGGACCTCGACCGGTTCACAGATTGACCCTCTCGCCATCCTGCAACGCTAACAGCGGTGCCAGGCAAGGTCCATGCGATCTGCGGGCGGCGGATTCCGGCCTCCATTCGCCAAGTCTGAATTCGTATGTCGCTCTGTTTTCATCGCGGTGGCGGCAAGGCAAAGGGTGCCGCCGCATCATGGCTGGTGATTGGAGAGACAATGCCCCGCGCAAGCCAGTTCGTCGAAGCCCGGGCCGCCATTACCACCGGTGCGGGAGACTTGCGGCTCCAGCAGGTACATAACAATTAATGCAAGTAATTGAAAAATATAAGTTATGAAAAGGAAGTCGAGATCGGTGGGTGATAATCTGTGCAGATCGATACGCACGCCCCCAGCCAGGACAGGCGCACGCCGCCATTCTCCATCTGCAAATTCACCCACCTACTCGGCATTGTCCTGCTACCGAGCCACATCACGGTGACGTCGGTTTGGAAATTGGGCAGCAGCGAGATCACTGCCCGAGGTCACTGCACCAGGTCATTTCCGGGCCGTGGACCGCGCTGGCGTTCCCTGCTTGGGCGCCGCGCTCTTCGCAGCGGCCTGTTGCTGCTTGATCTGGCTCTCGCCCATCGCCGAGACAAGCGCATTGCCCTTGCCCGAGAAATTGGCAGCCGGCAGCGTGGCGGTTGCGCCATCGACCTTGACGAGGACCGCCTGCACTTCACCATGCGTATCCGCGATAACACTGCGGACCTTGCCCAGGCGGTTCCCGTCAGGGCCGAGGACGCTCATGCCGCGGTTGACGGAGAAGGCTCCTTCGCCAGCCGCCGCCAGACTGCCCGCAGCAGCCAGATTGCCCGATGCGCCAGACAGCAGGCCGTTGGCGCTGCCGTTCGCCGTTCCCGTTGCACCGCCGCTGGCCGAACCCGCATTCTGCCGGGCGGCCGAGCCGATCATCCCCGCGCTGCTGCGCGCGGTCATCGCGGCATCGGACGCAGCGGTGCGGGCCGCGGTGAGTGTGCCCGTGGCGGTCTGGGTCAGCGCATCGGTGCCGATGAGCTGCGCATCGGCGCTACCTGCGGCGCTGCCCGAAGCGCCACCCGAGGCGCTGCCCGCCATCGCCTGTGCAGGCGTGGAAACTGCCTGCGCCGCCATCCCGGTCAGCCCGGCATTGGCGCTGCGATCGGCATGAACCGTGCCGCTTTTCGCGTTGACGTTCTGACTGCCGGCGGTGCGGGCGCTGGACTTCGAGCTCGCGCGCGTGGCGGTCCCGACAGTGTCGACCGGCGAGCGGACGGTGTCCATCGTCGAGCCAATGCTGCCCGGGCCGCTCAAGGTGCCGCCCAGCGTTCCGCCCAAGGTGCCACCCAGTGTGCCGCCCAGTGTGCCGCCAAGTGCGCCGCCTCCGCCGATGAGCTGGGCGTGCGCGGGCACGATGGTAAGAAACAGCGCGGTGGTCGATGCGAGAAGGATCTTCATGGCAATTCCCTTTCGTTCCGGTGCGGGCACGATCCTTTCGTGCCGCATGCAAGGGAAACGGATGGGCGTTGCGGCTTAATCCATCACAGGCAAAAATTTCATCGCATGCGGCGGCACAGGCCGCAGATGAGGCCGCGCCCGAAGACGGGATCAGGCCCGCGGCGGCCAAGATCGTGCGCTTCGCCGTCAAGCTCGGCCTGCCAGCGCGCGTCTGCAACTGACAAGGCATGCGCGGCACGCACCGCGACCAGAGGCGCGGCGAAGGATGTGCCGCGCACCGGCTTCCACACCCCGGCAGCGTTGGCCGCCAGCATATCGGCGCCCGGCGCGGCATAATCGAGATGGAGCGCGCGGCCGGCTTCGATCAGGGCGCGGTTGCGGCCATCGACTGCTGTCACGGCGAGCACGCCGGGATAGGAAGCGGGAAACGACGCCGGCGCGGCAGGACCATCGTTGCCGACAGCCGCCACCACGACCGCGCCGCGCGCCTGGACCGCCTTGATCGCGCGCTCCAGCACCGGATTGCGCGGACCGACCAGGCTGATCGAGACGACCCGCGCCTGCTGCGCGACCATCCAGCCCAGCGCCTGCGCGATGGCCATGGCATTGCCGCCGGCGGGATCGGTGCCATAGACATCAGCCGCCACGATCTGGGAAGCACCCGCATGCCGCAGCAGCGAGACGACCGCGCTGCCATGATCGCTGGCAAGCGGCGCACCGCGCGCAAAGCCGCGCAAGGCAGCGACGGCCGCGGAAGCCGCAGGCGCCCCGTCGATCACCCCGATCCGCGTGGACACGGCGCCGAGCGGCGGCACCGCCTTGCCGGGCGAGCCGGCTGCTGCCTTGCCAGATGCGAGGTAGAGCTGATCCGCAGCGATCGTCGCGCCAGGCAGCAGCCCGTGCAGCTCCCGCTGCGCTCGGGCAAGCGACTGGCCGGCTGGCACCGCAAGGCGGACGACCGAGATGCCAAGCTCGGGCACATCCTCTCGGGCGATGAGGGTGAAACCGTTCTGCAGCGCACGTGCGAGCGATGCATCGTCCGCACCTTCGAGCAGAAGCTCGCCGCGCCGCGCGGGCTGGCCATCCCCGTCGAACTCGATCGCTTCGCGGTGATCTCGCACCAGCCGGTCCAGCCGCAGGGTCCGGACCGAGGCAAGGCGATCCACCGTCTCGAGGCTGGTGCTCACCGTCTGATCGACAAGACCGTCTATGCTGCCCCTGACCCGGCCCAGCGTCTGGTCGATGCCGGGCAGGCCGAGCTGGGCAGCAGCCGGAGCGGCAGCAACGACCAGCGTGAGTGCTAGGAGCAGGCGCAAATGCATGACTTTGAAGCCTTGATTCTTTTTGCTGAACTGCGGATTAAACGAGTGGGGCCGAGCGTTTCATCCATGAAAGGGCAGAAAGCTGGCCGAACGCTTCGAATTGCAGATCCTGACGCACCTGCCGCGCCTGCGGCGGTTTGCGGCCGGGCTGGCGCGCGATCAGGCCGATGGCGACGATCTGTGCCAGATGACCATCGAACGTGCGCTTGTCCGCCGGGATCAATGGCAGGAAGGGACGCGGCTCGACAGCTGGATGTTCAGGATCATGCGCAACATCTGGATTGACGAAACGCGTTCCCGCTCACGCCGGTGGCAAACCTTCGTCGATGAGGAACACGGCGCAGCCGAAGGAGCCAGCGGCGATCAGGAAGCTGTTGTCGAGCTTGGCAACATCGATCGCGCCCTCGCGCGCCTGCCTACCGAGCAGCGCGAGGCGGTGCTGCTCGTGATGGTCGAGGGCTACTCCTACAAGGAAGCCGCCGAGATCGTCGGCTGCCCGGTCGGTACGCTGAATTCGCGGCTGGTACGCGGCCGCGATGCATTGCTCACTTTGCTTGGGACTACGCCATGACAATCACCCCGGAACAGCTTGCGGCCTTTGCCGATGGTCAGCTCCCGGAAGCGGAGGCGCGGGCCATTGCCGCAGTGGTCGCGCTCGACCCCGATCTTGTCCGCCAGGTGGTGCAGCATCGCGCACTGCGGGACCAGCTTTCCGCCCATTTCGCCCCGATCATGGATGCGCCCATCCCGGAGCGACTGACGGCAGCATTGGGGGAGCCACAAGGCCAGGTGATCGATTTCGCCGCAGCGCGGAAGGAACGGGCGAGCCGCCGGCCGGCTCCCGCTACGGACCGGCGGCCAGGCTTGTCGCGGCGCTGGGCGTGGATTGCCGGACCTGCGTTGGCTGCCACGCTGGTTCTGGCCGTCCTGCTGCCCCGGCTTGCAGATCGGGAAACCCCGATGGCGAATGGTTCGGACTATGCTTCAGGGCCACTTGCCGATGCGCTCGGCAAGCAACTGTCCGCTGAAACATCCGGGACGGCACCGACGCGCATCCTGCTCAGCTTCCGCGACAGGACCGGCACTTATTGCCGCGCCTTCGCGGGCAAGGCGCAGGCCGGAATCGCTTGCCGCGATGAACGGGGCTGGCAGCTACGTAAGGTGTTTGGCGCTCCGGCAGGCCAGTCGGGCGATTATCGCCAAGCGGGCAGCACCGATGCCGCGCTGATGGCCATGGCGCAGGACATGGCGCCGGACGGCGCACTCGACGCTGCGCAGGAACAGGACGCGAGGGCGCGCGGTTGGCGCAAGACGCCACAATGAATGCCGACACGATGGATTAAGCGGCGCGCGGCGTTCGTTTTCGCCACGAAGGCACGGCCCTGTGAGCCGCCATCTCGTGGAGACGACCATGCGCAAATTCATGATTTCCGGCGTTCTGACCGCAGTTCTCTCGTTGCCCTTCCCCGCCTCGGCGCAGGAGCTTTCTGCACCTGGCCCGCATGAGCCCCCAAAAAGCCGAACTACTGCCGAGGTCTTTGGCGGTGTGGACTATGAACAAGGCACTTACGGCACCGGTGCGAAGGTCGAAACCGCTTCGGCGAAGATCGGTGTGGGACTTCGCAAGGGGCGAGTGAGGCTGGCAGCGGCCATACCTTATGTGCGGACAACGGCGCCGATTGACGTGGTCGTCAGTCAGGGCGGTCTGTTTGGAACCCCGCTGCTGGGCAGCAACACCAGCCAAACGGTGCGCACGCGGCGCGAAGGGATCGGCGATGCGGCAATCGAGGCCGCCTACGACCTGCCAGCAGAAGGCTTCATCGCCTCGCTCGGTGCCGGGGTAAAGCTGCCGACAGCCTCGCGCAGCAAGGGTCTGGGAACCGGCAAGGTCGATTACGCAGTGAACGCCGAAATCGCGCGTCCCTTGCGCGGCGGCATTACCCCGTTTGCGGCGGTGGGATACACTCTCGTCGGCAAGCCGGCGGGGTTTGCCGTGCGCAACACGCTCGCGGCCTCGGCCGGAACGCGCATTGCGCTCTCTTCGCGGGCATCGGCGGCGATTTCCTATTCCTACGAGCAATCCGCAGCGCGCGCGCGCGCTGACCGCCAGAGCATCGGCTTCGGAGTGGGCGTTGCTCTTGGACGCAAGCTGCAGTTGGGGCTGCAAAGCGAAGCCGGGCTGAGCCGGGGCGCGCCCGATGTCAGATTGGGCCTGCGCTTGGGAGCAGGTTTCTAGGTCGCTGCGCTCAGCCCGGAGGCATCAGCCTGATCCGGATCGTGCCGACCCGGTCAGTCGGCACAATGCTCAGGCGTTCGTCACCGTTGAGGTTTCGACCGGGCTTCCAGCCCTCGGCAGTCATGCGACCTTCTTCCACCCGGTCGAGTTCGGCGAGCGCCGAACCCTTGGAGAAGTCTGCAGTAAAGCCCTTGCCGATGATCTGGAACGTGTCGTTCCCCTCGGCAATGATGATGCCGAAGGCCCTGCCATCGCCCGGCGCAGGCCGGGCCAGCGGGCCTTCCGTCTCGCTGGGGAGTGGCGGTGGCGGCGGGGGTGCCTGCAGTCCAACGTCGAGCAGCATTTGCCGCAACAGTCCCATCGTTTCCTGGACCGTAATGCTGTAGCCGCCCAACGTGATCACGGCGGGCTTGCCATCGTCGAGCAGAACCCCTGCGATGCGTCCTTCCGCCTGCGCGCGGGCAATCACCGCGTCCATGCCGGAGAGCTGGGACAAGGCTTGCGCGAGTTGGCTATCGACCCGCCCATCCTCGATCCCGAATACCGAGTAACCGATCGCACGGTGCTGCCCGAGCGCCCAGAACAGGTTGCCAGTGCGAAATTCAGCCTCGGGCACGAACACGGGGTTTCCCGCATGATCGTAGTCGGCCAGCACCTGCTTGACGTTGGGCGTGTAGATGTCGGGTGAGAGCATATCGAACGAAGGCGCCGCTGCGCGCCAGACATCGAGCACGCGCCGCGCGGGGCCGCCGCTGGGATACTGCCCTGCCGTGGGCTGGCCTTCCTGCGGACCGAGCCAGCCATTGGTATACATCGGCAGCTTGAGTTCCCGTTTGCCCGCTGCGGCCAGAGCTTCCATGTATCGGGCAAAGTGCCAGGCCATGAACACCTCGTCGGCCTGCCAGTCGGTTCCGAATACCTCGGCCCACGTGCCGGAGGCGCGGCGACCCTGACGGGCCCACAACGCATCGAGTTCGGGTTTCAGGGCACTGCGGTTTGCGGCAAGGAACCTCAAGAGTTCCGTCGGCACCGGTGCTCTCCACGCCGCTTCTGCCAGAGCCGAGCGATCGCGGCTGTCGCGTAGCAGTCCGGATTCGTTGTTCACCTGCACCATGATCACGCGGTGGTCCGGATCGGCCGTGGCCAGATGCTTCATCAGCGCCGCGAAAGCCTTGCGATCAGCCTTGAGCAATTCGGGCGAGAACACCGAAAGCACCGGCTTGGGCATGGCGCCGGGGTAGGTGAACACCTCCTTCAGTGCGCCCTTGGCGACCGCACGGGGGAAGCGCGAAGTGTCTGCGCGGACCCACGCTGGCGCATACGTTGACGCCGCATTCTTGAACGCCCCGAACCAGATCAGCACGATCCGCATATCGCGCCTGCGCGCCTCGGCGATCTGCGCGTCGACCAGGCTGAAATCGAACCGGCCTTCCTTTGGCTCCGAGTCATCCCACGACACGGTCGAGATCACCGTTCGCACGTGCATGGCCTGAAGCTTGTCCCACACCGAACCCATGTATTCCGGGCTGGAAGCGCTGGAATTGTGGAGCTCGCCGCCCAGCGCCAGATAGGGTTTGCCGTCCACCAGCAGTTGGCGATCGCGAAGGGCGGGAAGCGGTTCGGCGGCCATGGCAACCGACACCGGCAACGCCGCCAAGGCCATGGCCATTCCGAGCAGGCGTTTTTGCAAGACAGGATCCTCTTCGCGCTGGCGCATTCTTCACACAACTAGAATGCTCCTTCTCATTTGGCAAATCGTGGTTCAAAGACGTCGTGCAAGCAGGCTCGCTGCCTCGACAGACCTTTTCGCGCAGAGTTTAACGCAATTCGGCATTGTCCGGCCCGCCGAACCGCAGATGCCAGAGCAGCGGGTTTTTCAGCACTTCCGCCCAGAGGAGACTCTGGGGGTCGGCGCGTGCATCAGCACGAAAAGCTTCACCCGGGTGCGGTTTTCCGCCGCGAGCGCGAAGCCTGCCATGGCCGCCGTCAGCGAGCGGCTACCTGAACTGGAACGCGCGATCGCGGCCTGCCTGATCCAGCGCACCGCGCGGAAGCACGCGTTGACCGAGGGCGCGGAGCTGTTCGTCTGCTACTCGCCCGCAGCGCGTGAGCGAAAATGACGGTGCTGATAAACTGGCTGAGAGAGACCTTCCGCAACCCTCCCTGCTGGGACCTCTAGCTCTGTGCCTGGGGCGCGACGATGAGCAATCGGATAGCTACGCGCCAGACCCGGCCATGCCTGACCGCTTTCCCGATACCGGGCATATTGGGGCGTTTCGGGCAACAATCAAATGCCGCGCTGGCCGATAACACTTGGCGGGAAACGGGCTTAACTCGGCAACAGCAAAACGAGGCTTCGCCGATGCCGGAGACACTGCCATGAGCGACCTGCCCAGCGATCTTGCCCGCACCGCAGAGGCAGCCCCTGCCAAACGCGATGGCAGACATCCTGCGCTTCGGCCCACAATCTGCGGGGGGCTGGGCGCCTCGGGCAATGATCGCGGTCACCGCGGCCGAGAGCGGCCCTTGCGCTTTACTTTCGGCAAGCCAAGTACCGAAAAACACGATAAAAATGTTGCTGGAACGCGCGATTCCGGGCGGCATCGATAACACTTTGCATTTGCCTTGCACTGAAGGAGCGAGATCATGACCACCTGGCTTGAAACACTTGTGACCGACACGCCCGAAGCCGGCTTTGCCCTCGCGATGAAGCTGTCGCGCATGGCGGTGAAGCTCACCCAGCCTTCGGACGAAGTGCGCCAGAAGTTGCGTCCGATCTACGAGGACGACGCGAATGCCCTCATCGCCTCATCGCATGTCGTGGCGGTGAACTTCCAGACGATCGCCGCCGCCAATGCCTATTGGCGTTGAGCGCGGCAGCAATGCGGGCGGGCATTGAAGGGGCGCCACGATGACCGAGGAGGCGCCCTATGTCTTCAAGCCGCACGAACGGCCGACGCTGCCGGGTTCGCCCGCGAATCCCGATCATCCCGCATCGCGGCGGCGCGGCGGCGCGGCTATTTCGCGATTGGCGCGCTGGTCGGCATCACCGGCGGGCTGGGCAATGCGCTGACCCTTGTCAATCTGGGCTTCGCGCAAGGCTCGCTCGGACTCTACAGCGACGAGGCGACCTGGCTGACGGCGGCGTATTTCATGACAAATGTGCCGTCCAACCTCTTGCTGGTAAAGTATCGCCAGCAGTTCGGATTGCAGCCGTTCATCCGCTGGATGCTCGCGGCCTATGCGGTGTCCACGCTGCTGCACCTTTTCGTTCACGATTTCTGGTCAGCAGTCGCCGTCCGGGCGATTAGCGGCATCGCGGCAAGCGGCCTTTCGACGCTGACGATCCTCTATTTCATGCAGAGCATGACCGCGCCGCGCCGGCTGGCGGGCGCGATGATCGGCATCTGCGTGCCCATGCTGGCGACACCGCTCGCCCGCGCGCTCTCGCCCCGGCTGCTGGATTGGGGAGACTGGCACATGCTCTACTGGTTCGAGCTCGGCCTCGCGCTGGCCACGCTCGCGGCGGTCATGGCGCTCCCGTTGCCGCCTAGCGAGCGCGAAAAGGTGTTCGAGCCGCTCGATTTCCTCACCTTCGCGCTGTTTGCGCCGGGCATTGGCCTCCTCGTCGCGGTGCTCTCCGAAGGCCGCGTCGAATGGTGGACCGAGCGCCCGTGGATGGGGATCGCGCTGGTGCTGAGCGTCGTGCTGATCGGCGCCTCGCTCATCCTGGAGCATCTGCGGGAAAATCCGCTGATCCAGACACGCTGGCTCGGCACGCGCCACCTCGTGCGGCTGATCCTCGTTGCCGCCTCGATCCGCATCCTCCTCTCCGAACAGGCATTCGGCTCGATCGGCCTGCTCACTGTCCTTGGCATGAGCAACGACCAGATGGTGACGCTGAACCTGATCGTCGTTGCCGCCTCGCTCGCGGGCCTCGCGACGGCAATTCTTACGTTCCGGCCCAGCAACCTCACCGCGCCGATCAACTTTGCCGTGCTGCTGATCGCGATCGGGGCGTTCATCGATGCCTCGGCCACCAATCTGACGCGGCCGGAAAACCTCTATTTCAGCCAGGCGCTAATCGGGTTTGCCTCGCTGCTGTTCCTGGCGCAGGCGATGGTCATCGGCATCTCGCGCACGCTACTGGCGGGGCCAAAGCACTTCATCAGCTTTGTTGTCCTCTTCGCCATGAGCCAGAGCGTCGGTGGGTTGGTCGGGACGGCGCTGCTGGGCACCTTCCAGATCGAGCGCGAGAAGTACCACTCGCACGAACTGGTGCAGTCGATCGTGATGACCGATCCGGTCGTCGCGGCGCGGATGCGCGGCAGTGCGGTGGTGCTAGCGCCGACCCAGGGTGACGCCGCGCTGCGCGGCGCGGCAGGCGGCGCGCTCGTTGCGCAGCAAGTTGCGCGTGAGGCCAATATTCTCGCCTTCAACGATGTGTTCCTGCTGGTCGGCGCGCTGGCGGTGCTGACCGAGCTGTGGGGCCTTGCCATTCGATGGTCGATCTGGCGGCGGCGCGAGCCATCACCCGTCATCCTGTTGCAGCAGAAAATGGCGCAGGCTGCACAGGCAGCCGCGCAGCCAAACCCATGAGGCCAAAGCCATGACCGAGACCGCCACCATCACCTCTTCTCCGCCCGGCACCGCTTCGCCGCCCGGCACCGCCGCCGATCCGCAAGTCGCGGCCACACCGCCCGCAGGCTGGAGCCCGCCCACCAAAAGCCGGACGACGGTGGCGATCATCATCGTGGTGGCGCTGCTGGCGATCGTGGCCCTGCTCTATGCGTGGCGTCTCCCGCCCTTCACCGGGATTACCGAAGCGACCGATAACGCCTATGTGCGCGGTCGGGTAACAATCATCGCGCCGCAAGTCAGCGGTTATGTGACATCAGTGCCGGTGCAGGATTTCACCGAGGTGAAGGCCGGCCAGATCATCGCGACGATCGACGACCGCATCTACCGCGCGCGGGTGGCGCAGGCCGAGGCCAACGTTGCGGCACAGGAAGCCGCGCTGGCTAATTCCGCGCAGGCCCAGCGCTCGCGCGAGACGGCGACGCTCAGCCAGGATGCCGCAATCGCCAATGCCCACGCGCAGCTCGATCGTGCCCGCGCAGACATGAAGCGCGCAGATGCCCTCGTGGCCGACGGATCGATCTCGGAGCGCGAACGCGACCAGACCCACGCCGCGCTGATGGCAGCGGAAGCCGGGGTGCGTCAGGCCGAGGCAGGGCGCGCCATCGGCACGCAGGATGTGCGAACCGTGGTCGTCGGACGCGACGGCCTGCGCGCGGCAGTCGAGGCGGCAAAAGCGCAGCTGCGGCTGGCGCAGATCGATCTCGAAAACACCGTGATCCGCGCGCCGGCCGATGGCCAGCTTTCCGAGATCGGCGTGCGCAATGGCGCCTATGTCACACCGGGTACCCAGCTCGTCTTCCTTGTTCCCCACGATGCTTGGATCGTCGCCAACTTCAAGGAGAGCCAGACGCGTGCCATGGCGGTCGGCCAGCCTGCCACGTTCCGCGTCGATGCGCTGGGCGGGAAGGTGCTGACCGGCCATGTACAGAACATCTCCCCCGCTGCCGGATCGGAATTTGCGGTGATCAAGGCTGACAATGCGACCGGCAATTTCGTCAAGGTCGCGCAGCGGATCGCGGTGCGCATTGGGGTAGACCCCGGACAGGCGGCGGCGCGGCGGCTGCGGCCGGGCATGTCGGTCGAAGTGTCGTTGGACACACGCGCGATGGGGCAATGATGATGCGCGCCGCCCTGCTCATGCCTGTCCTGCTTTTGGGCGCCTGCGTTTCCGGCGGGCAGCCGCAGAACGCGCCGCCGATAGCGCCGCCGCCTGCGTGGCGCGGCGGGGCCGATCAGGGTGGCGGCGCCATCGATGCGCAGTGGTGGCAATCCTTCGGCGATCCGGCGCTCGCGCAGCTGGTCGAGCACGCCGTCGCCAACAACCCGGATGTCGCCATCGCCGCCGGGCGAGTGCGCGAGGCGCGGGCCAATGTGGCGCTGGCGCGCGCGCAGCTTCTGCCCACGCTCGATGCAGGACTGGCGGGCGGCCATTCGCGCACGGTCAGCGCCTTCGGCACCCCGCTCAATCAGGACTTCGCCCAGCCGCAGCTTTCCGCAAGCTACGAAGTGGACCTGTTCGGTCGCCTCGCTGATTCCGTGATGGCCTCACGCGCGGCCTTTCTCGCGAGCGAGGCGGCGCATGACGGTGTGCGGCTGGCTGTGGCGGGGGCTGTGTCCAGCCAGTACATCGCACTGCTCGGCCTCGATGCGCGGCTGCACGTCGCAAGAGAGACGCTGGCCGCCCGCGCTGAGTCCCTGCGCATTGCCCAATCGCGCGACCGGGCGGGCTATTCGCCGAAGCTCGAGCTGCAGCAGGCCCGCGCCGAATATGACGCGACCGCGCAGATCATCCCGCAGATCGAGGCCGCGATCCGGCGCAACGAAGACAGCCTGAGCCAGCTTTCCGGGGACACTCCCGGTGCCATCGAACGCGGCAAGCCGCTCGCCAGCCTTGCCGTGCCTGCGGTACCCGCCGGGCTGCCTTCGGCCCTGCTCGAGCGCCGCCCGGACATTGCCCAGGCGGCAGACCAGCTCGCCGCCACCGACGCAGCGCTTTCCGCCGCGCGCAAGCGCTTCCTGCCGCAGCTGCGCCTCGGGCTGAGCGGGGGGCTGGCGATTTCGAGCCTGCTCGCTGATCCCATCACGCTCTGGCAGCTCGGCGGCAGCGCGCTTGCACCGATCTTTGCAGGCGGGCGCCTGCGCGCGGGGGCCGAAGCCGCGGCGGGGCAGCGCGATCAGGCCGCCTTCGCCTATCGCCGCGCCGTGCTGCAAGGTTTTCGCGAGGTCGAGGACGCGCTGGCCTTCATCAAGGGCATCGACGAGCAGATCGCGCTCGCGCGGCACCAGCGCGATACCTTGGCCGAGGGGCTGCGGCTCGCCACCAATCGCTACCGCGCAGGCTATTCGGGCTATCTCGAACAACTCGACGCGCAGCGCGGGTTGCTGAGTGCCGATCTGGCGCTCGTCAGCCTCGAAACCGATGCGCTGACGGCGCGCGTGCAGCTTTATCAGGCGCTCGGCGGCGGCTGGACAAGGACAGCGGCGGCCTTGGAAAGGTGATGGGCACGGGCTGACCCGGCCAACCCCTGATCGGAGTGCTGCCATCGGCGCTTTGCTTCGCTGAGCGGCTAATTCCTGCGCTGGCAGCCTTTTGGCCGCATTCATCCCCCTCGTATGACTGCCGATACCGAGCGCTGAGTCCGCTTGGCACAGAGGTAGTCACCGGCCTCAGGGAGCATGATCATGGCGAGCGTTCGCGACGAGGTTGGAGTTTACGAATACAGCGGCGGCATCGTCGGGCCCGGCATCGCACCGGCTGCAATCGTGCGCGATGGCGGCGTCATCCGCACGGGGACGCCGCCCGGATGCTGGGGTCCGATGATCACGCCGAAGTTTCAGGGCGGGCACGAAGTAACCCGGCCCGTGCTCGTCGAAGGCGCAGAGATCGGCGATGCGATCGCCATCCGTCTGCGCAAGGTTCGGGTCACTTCGCTGGCGACCTCGTCGGGCGTGATGGAGTTCGTCGATGGCCGCTATGTCGGCGATCCGTTCGTGGCCAAGCTGTGCCCGGCTTGCGGAACGACGGCGCCTTCCAGCCATGTCGAAGGCATAGGTGACGATGCGGTGCATTGCGACAGCTGCGGCGCAGAAGTGAGTGCCTTCCGTTTCAGCAATGGTTATGTGATCGTCCTCGATCGCGAGAACCAGGTCTCGCTGACCGTGAACAAGCAGGTGGCCGAGGCGCTGGCGCAGGACGCGAAAGTCAATTCCGCGCTGCCTGAGGCTTCGGCCCAGCACTCGATCCTCTCGCTGGCCCGCGCAGACATCGCCGGCCTCGCCGCCCGCATGCGGCCTTTCCTCGGCAACATCGGCACATCCCCCTCACGCGATCTGCCGGATTCGCACAATGCCGGGGACTTCGGCACCTTCCTGCTCGATGCGCCGCATGGCTACAGCTTCTCGCAAGAAGAACTCGACCGGCACAAGACGGACGGACACATGGACACGAACAGCGTCCGCGAAGGTGCGATCCTGATCTGCCCGGTCAAGATTCCCGGCGGCGGAATCTACATGGGCGACATGCACGCCCAGCAGGGCAACGGGGAGATCGCCGGGCATGCCACCGATGTCGCCGGCGAGGTTGAACTGCAGGTCGAGGTGATCAAGGGCCTCGCGCTCGATGGCCCGATCCTGCTGCAGAATCTCGACGATGTCCCGTTCCTCGCCCGTCCGCTCGATGCCGCCGAACGGGACGCGGTGATCGCACTCGGCGCCAGGTATGGCCAGAACGAGATCGAAGACAACGCACCGATCACCTTCATCGGGTCGGGGGCAACCCTCAACGATGCGACCAAGAACGGCCTCGATCGCGCGGCGCGGATCACGGGCATTCCCTATGACGAAGTGATGAATCGCGCGACCATCGCGGGGTCCATCGAGATCAGCCGGCTGCCCGGTGTGGTGCGGGTCACCTTCATGTGCCCCAAGACGATCCTCGCCCGGCTCGGCATCCTTCATCTCGTCGAGGAACAGTACGGCTGAGCGCATTTGTGCGCCCCGCGTGCAGGGCGGTGCAGTCGCGGGATAGCGATGCGGCTGACCGCAAGGCTAGCTCATCGGCGCAGGATTGCTGAGGGGGAGGCAAGTCCCCGCGCAGCACAGGTCCAACCCATCAGCGCGCCCGGTCCGATCCGAGAGTGACAGGCGCAGGAGAGCGAGCATGGCAACTGAGGCACTTCAGATCGACAAGGAACCCGGCCGCTGGGCGCGCAAATACCCCGATCTCGGCCAGGAACCGCTTCCGGTCGCGCCCTACATCGACCCCGCGTACTACGAAAAAGAGAAAGAGAGGATCTTCAAGAAGCAGTGGCTCTATGTCGCGCTTGAACGGGAAGTTCCGGAGGTAGGCTCCTACAAGGTCCGCCGGCTGGACCTCGCCGATACCTCGGTGATCATCATGCGCGGGAAGGACAAGGTCATCCGCGCGTTCCACAACGCCTGCTCGCACCGCGGCAACACCGTGGTGACCGAGACCGGCCAGGAAACCTACGGGCGCAATCGCGCCGGGGTGGTTACCTGCCGGTTTCACGGCTGGGTCTACAACGCGCAGGGCGAGCTGGTGAACGTGCCGCAGGAGGAGCGCTTCTACAGCTGCTTCGACAAGGCTGAAAACGGCCTGACCGAAGTGCACTGCGATACCTGGGCCGGGTTTGTTTTCGTCAATGTCGATCCCGGCCCGGTCCAATCGCTCAAGGACTTCCTTGGCGGTTATGCCGATCATTTCGGCGGGTTCGATTTCGCCGCCTGCGACCACGGCTTCACTTATTACACGACCCTCAACTGCAACTGGAAGGTCGCATCGGACGCCTTTGCCGAGGCTTACCATGTCGACACCATCCACGCCGGGTCCTTCCCCAACGTGTTCAAGGGGCCGATCGAGGATGTGGAGCTGTTCGGACCGCACCGGACTTGTTCGGTCAGGCTTCAGGTCGACAACCTGCCGCGCACCCCGATCGGCGATCTGGCCAACGAGCGCTCGCGCGGATCGCTGGCCGCGCAGGGCGGCGCCTCGAGCCTGCCGCCAACACTCAACCCCAACCGCGAGCCGGACTGGGCCTTCGAGCTGAGCGTGCTGTTCCCCAGCGTGCTCCTGCACGTCTCCGAGGGTATCTGGTTTACCCACCAGTTCTGGCCGATCGCGCACGACAAGACGCTGTGGGAAGGCAAATATTACCTGAAGAAGCCGCGCACCTACAGTGAGCTCTGGGGCTTCGAACGGTCGATGGTTCTCCAGCGCAACGCCTGGCTGGAGGATACCGCGACGATGGAAGACACCTACCGCGCCATGCTTTCGGGCGCGAAGAAGGTCCAGCACCTGCAGGACGAAGAGATCCTCATCCGCCACAACTGCAAGGTTGTGGACGATTACGTCAACGCCTGATCCCGCTGGAAGGACCCTGAGCATGAACCAGCCAATGACCGTCCCCGCCGGGTTCGAGGCACTGATCCCCTTCGCCCGCTGGAACCTTGGCACTGCGGACGAGCGCACCTGTGCGCGCCGCGAAGCCAGCGAAGCGGATCTTCACGCCCTTTATGGAGGCGTGCTGCCGCATATCGAGGCGATCCTCGATGCCTGCGACGCCTTCCCGCTCGGCGAGCTGCCGGAATCGCATCGTGGCATTTTCAACATTGCGCTGTCGATGGCCGAAGTCGCGCCGCACATCGAGTTCTACCGGGGCCAGGTGGGCGTGCCTTACGCCTTCGAGGAACAGCGTTTCGTCGCGGTCCACGGCCGCGACCAGACCTGGCAGGCGCTCCCGCCCAACGGACCGCGCTGATCGTGCCCGCCGAACTCGAACTGCGGCTGCGGCGCATCGAGGCCTGTGAGGCGATCCGGAAACTGATCGCGACGTATGCCGTGGGCGCCGACCGCAAGAACGATCCCGCCATCCTCGAGCCGCTGTTCCATCCGGATGCCGAATGGCAGCTGGACGGCGTTGCGCACCTGCAGGGGCGCGACGCGATTGCCGCCGGCTTGTCCGAACTGGCGCAGGGCTTCGTCACCTGGTCGCTGCACTACATGGTCTCGCCGCTGATCGAACTTGGCCCGGATGCGACCACCGCGACTTGCCGGTGGTACCTGTGGGAGCTCGCAACCATGAGGCAGGACGACGGCAGCGCGTGCGATACCTGGTACGGCGGCTGGTATGACAGCGAACTCAGCGAGCACGGCGGTGAGTGGCGGTTCGACCGCGTGCGGCTCGATCCGCGCCTTTCCAGTCTGGCCGCAGCGCCGTGGGCCGGCAAAGTGCCCATGGCCTGAGCGTTCGTGGCTGACCATCCGATCTTAAGGAGACCTCTGTGTTGACACTGTGCCGGGCCGCCGACGTGCCCGCCGACGAACCCCTGCGGGTGGAGCTGGACGATGGCCACGCGCTGGCTGTCTATCGCTGGAAGGACGGCTTCTACTGCACGGACGACTTGTGCAGCCACGGCGAAGCCTCGCTGTCGGAAGGCTATGTGGAGAATGGCCAGATTTTCTGCCCGTTCCACATGGGATCGTTCTGCATCAGCACGGGCGAGCCGCGCGCGGCGCCCTGCTCGGTGCCGATCCGTGCCTACGCGGTGATGGAACAGGACGGCGAACTGCGCATCGAGCGCTAGGACATTAGTCGAGAAATTCCAGTACCGCCTCGGCAAAGGCCGCAGGCTGTTCGATGTTGGACAGGTGGCTGGCATCGAACGAGACGAGCGTGGAGCCGGTAATTGCCTGATGCAGAAACTCGGCATGCTCGGGCGGGGTTGCCGGGTCCTGCACGCCGCTGATCACGAGCGTGGGCCGGTCGATAAGCGAGACAATCCGGCGCAGGTCCATGTCGCGGATCGCGGCGCAGCACCCGGCATATCCAGCAGGGTCGGTTTTCAGCAGGGTTTCGAGAACTTCGGCAGTTGCGGGGGTGCTGGCAAACGCGGGGGTGAACCAGCGCGCGATCACCGCGTCGGCAATCGCGGCCATGCCTTCGCGGCGCACGCGGTTCATCCGATCCTGCCAGCCGGTCGGTGGTCCCATGAAGGCGGAAGTATTGGCAAGCACCAGTCGCCGCACCCGGTCCGGCGCGAAAACGCCCAGCCATTGCCCGGTCATGCCCCCCAGCGAGAGGCCGCAGAAATCCACCTGATCGAGGCCGAGGGCATCGAGCAGGTCCACAACGTCGCGGCCCAGACGATCGAGGCCGTAGTCACCCAGGGAAACGGCTGACTGGCCGTGGCCCCGCGTATCATAGCGCAGGACGCGGTAGCGGGCGGCGAACGCCGGCAGCTGCGGTTGCCACATGGCGCTGCTCGTCCCCAGAGAGTTGGACAGCAACAGGACCGGACCATCCTCCGGCCCTTCGAGGGTCCAGGCGATGGCCGCGCCATCGTTCATCGCTGCAAGGCCGCTGCTTTGTGTCATCGTCTCACCTGTCGAAAGTTGGTTCAGCCGGCCAGGCCGGTCAGATCGAGCGAGGCGCTGGTGCGTTCGCGAACGGTTTCGGCCGAGACGCCGGGGGCGAGTTCGAGCACCTTCAGCCGGTCCGCGCCGCGCGTGCAGGCCAGAACCGCAAGATCGGTGATGATCATATCCACCACCCCGCGGCCCGTGAGGGGGAGCGAACACTGGGTGACGATCTTGGGCGCGCCGTCCTTGCTGCAGTGGTCCATGATGACGACCACCCGTTTGACCCCGGCGACAAGGTCCATCGCCCCGCCCATGCCCTTCACCATCTTGCCGGGTATGGTCCAGTTGGCGATGTCGCCGCGCGCGCTGACTTCCATCGCGCCGAGGATGGCAACGTCGATATGCCCGCCCCGGATCATTGCGAAGCTCGCGGAGGAAGAAAAGAAGCTCGACGAGGGCAGCTGGGTGATCGTCTGCTTGCCCGCGTTGATGAGATCGGGATCGACCTCGTCGTCGAAGGGGAAAGGCCCCATCCCGAGCATGCCGTTTTCCGATTGCAGCGTCACGTGGACGCCGGACGGAATGTGGTTGGCAACAAGCGTGGGGATGCCGATGCCAAGATTTACATAGGCGCCATCGTGCAGTTCAAGGGCGGCGCGCGCGGCCATTTGATCGCGAGTCCAGGGCATCAGGCCGGCTCCCGCTGGCGCACAGTGCGCTGTTCGATCCGCTTTTCGTTGATCGTGCTGAGAACCACCCGGTCGACATAGATGCCCGGCGTGTGCACGCAGTCCGGATCGATTGCGCCTTCGGGGACGATTTCCTCCACTTCCGCCACGGTCACCCTGCCTGCGGTTGCCATGTCCGGATTGAAATTGCGCGCGGTCTTGCGGAACAGCAGATTGCCTGCGGTATCGGCTTTCCAGGCCTTCACGATCGCGAGGTCTGCCCTGAGCCAGGTTTCCCGCACATACTCGTCGCCTTCAAAGATCTCGGTCGGCTTGCCCTCGGCAACCACCGTGCCGACGCCCGTGCGCGTGTAGAACGCGGCAATCCCGGCTCCCCCTGCCCTGATCCGCTCGGCCAGAGTGCCCTGCGGGTTGAGTTCAAGCTCGAGTTCGCCCGAAAGGTACTGCTGTTCGAACAACTTGTTCTCACCCACGTAGGAGCTGATCATCTTCCGGATTTGCCGGGTCTGCAGCAGCATCCAGAGCCCGAAGCCTTCGGCTCCCGCATTGTTGGAGATCACCGTGAGGTTCCGCACCCCGCTGGCCCGGATCTCCGGAATCAAGCTCTCGGGATTGCCCGAGAGCCCGAACCCGCCGGACATGATGGTCATTCCATCGAACAGCAGCCCTTCAAGCGCCGCCGCCGGAGTGGGAAACACCTTGCTCACGCGGCTGCCCGCGGGCGCTGCGAGAAGCCTTGCTCATCAGCCGAGCGGGCCTTCTGCATGCAGAAGTCGAAAGCGATATGCGCCCCATCGCCGGTCCGCTCGGGCACAGGCAGCAGCCCTTCGCGCGTACCGAACGCGAAGTCGTCGCGGGCGTGTGGATCATCGCCGAAATTGATCTGAGTGGTGAGCGTGCGATACCCCGGCGCTTCAAGGAAGAAATGGACGTGAGCCGGGCGGTTTCCGTGCCGGCCGAGCGCGTGCATGAGCTGCTCGGTCGCACCGCCGGGAGGGCACGCATAGCCGCGCGGCATCTTGGAGCGGAACGCGTAGCGGCCATCGGAACCGAGTTTGATCCGGCGGCGGTTGTTGAACGGCGATTGGGCGCCGGTCGGGTCGAAGTGCGAATAGAAGCCCTTGGAGTTGGCGTGCCAGACATGCAGCACCGCATCCTTCACCGGCTCGCCATCCGGGCCTGTCACGGTGCCCGACATCGTCAGGGTTTCCGTTTCATCGGGATCAGTGGTCAGGTTCACGTCGTTGGTGCGGGTCAGGTCGCCATCGACGAGCGGGGCACCGGCCACATAGAGCGGCCCTTCGATCGTGCGCGGCGTGCCGCCGCTGACGCCCTCTTCCGCGTCCTTGGCGTCCATGTGCAGATCAAGGAAATGCTCGATCCCGATTCCCGGTGCGATCAGCCCGAACTCCTGCACACCGTTCTGGAGGAAGGACAGCCCGGCCCAGAACTCGCTTTCGGAAATGTCGTGCTTCTCGATGGTGACGGCGAGCGCCTCGAGCAGATCGCGCAGGATCGCCTTCAGCCGCGCGTTGCCGCCGGTCTGGTCCAGCCCGGCGGCGCGGTCGAACAGGGCCTGCACGGCCGGTGATTTCACGATGTCGGTCATGGCATCCTCCTCGTTGCGGTTCAGTCGGCGGAGATGGCGGAAGGGTGGCGGCACAGGGCCGTCACCTCGGTGGTCATGTAGGGGAACAGCGGGAGGCTGATCATCAGTTCGTGGAGCTCGGCCGCATCGGCGACATCGAAGATGCTGATGTTCGCGTATTGTCCGGCGATGCGCCAGAGGTGCCGCCATTTGCCGCTGCGCTGCAGGTCCTCCGCCCGCGCTTTCTCGGTGGCCTTGAGTGCGTCAAACTTCGCAGGATCGAGCTCGTGGGGCACGTGCACATCCATTCTTACCATGAAAAGCATCAGCTGTTCTCCTGTCGGCCCGGCGTGCTGACCGTTCTTGACGGCGCATCGCGGCGAAAGTGGTTGATCTTGTCGAGATCGAGACTGAGCCCGAGCCCCGGCGCAGCCGGTACCGTCAGGGCAAAGTCGCGATATTCGAGCGGTTCGGTCAGAATGTCCTCGGTCTGGAGGAGCGGCCCGAACAGTTCCGTGCCCCAGCCGAGCGAGGGAAGCGTCGCGAACAGGTGCGCCGATGCGGCGGTGCCGATGCTGCCTTCCAGCATCGTGCCTCCGTAGATGCCGATCTGCCCGGCCTCCCCGATCGCCGCAACGTCGCGCGCCGCGAACAATCCGCCAGCCTGCGCCGGTTTGATCGAGAAGGCATGGCAGGCCCGGGCGGCGACGTAGTCGACCGCATCGACCGGGCCGCGCAAGGCTTCGTCCGCCATTATGGGGAGGGGCGAATGCCTGGTCAGGTGCGCCATCCCCAGTCGATCGGCGCGGGGCAGTGGCTGCTCGATCAGATCGACGCCGGCGTCGGCGAGCATGGCGGCACCGCGCAGTGCGGTGACGGCGTCCCAGGCCTGATTGACGTCGACCCGCACGGACGCCTCGTCGCCCAGCGCGCGCTTGATTGCGGCGACATGCGCCACATCCTGACGCAGAGCGCGCTTGCCGATCTTCAGCTTGAAAATGTTGTGTCGCCGGTCGGCGATCAGGGCCTCCGCCTCCGCAATATCCTTGGCGGTGTCGCCACTCGCAAGGGTCCAGAGCACCGGAATCCGATCGCGCTGGCGCCCGCCCAGAAGCGTGGAGAGCGGCACGCCGAGCCGCTGCCCCTGGATATCCAGCAGCGCGGTCTCCACGGCGTTCCTGGCGAAGTGGTTGCCGACAATGGTGCTGCGGATCGGTGCCAGCTGCGCGGCCGGATCGATCAGCATCTGACCCATCAGCAAGGGCGCCATGTACTGGTCGATCGTCAGCTTGATCGATTCCGGGCTCTCTTCGCCATAGGCCAGCCCCCCGATCGTCGTGCCTTCGCCGAGCCCGATGACGCCATCGGAAGTGTGAATGCGGACCAGCGTCATGCTTTGGCGGCTGATTGAGGTCATGGCCAGAACGTGCGGGCGAATTGTCGGTACATCGACAATCCAGGTATCGATGTGCGTTATCTTGACTGTCATGGCAGGATGGTCTTTGAAGCTGATAGAGACTGAAAACAGGTCGATTTTTGCCGATTGACCATGAATGCCCCCGGAAAACGGCAAGACCTTGAGGGTATGATATGGATCTCAGGCGCCTCAGGTACTTCGTCGCCGTCGCTAGGGAGCGCAATTTCACGCGCGCGGCGCAAGTGCTCAACATGGCGCAGCCGCCCCTCAGCCGGCAGATCCGCCTGCTTGAGGAAGAAGTCGGGGCTGAGCTGGTCGACAGGTCGAGCCGCCCGTTGAAGCTGACCGAGGCAGGCCGACTTCTGCATGAGCAGGCGGTCCAGGTGCTGGCCGGGATGGAGCAGATCCAGTCGATGGTCGGCCGCCTGTCCGATCAGGGCGGGCGCCGGTTCGTTATCGGCTTCGTCGGCTCGACGCTTTACGGGTTGCTGCCGCAGGTGATCCGCCGCTTTCGCGAAGAGTCGATCAGTGCGGACGTTTCGTTGCTGGAGTGCTCTTCGGTCGAGCAGATCACGGCGCTCAAGGAAGGCCGGATCGATGTGGGTTTCGGCCGCCTGCGCGTCGAGGACCCGGCGGTTCGTCGCATCGTGCTGGCGGATGAACCTCTGGTCGCGGCGGTTCCGGCGGATCACCATCTCGTATCGGTTGGCCGCGCCGTGCACTTGTCCGAATTGTTGGTTGAGCCGCTGATCGTCTATCCGAGGCCGGCACGCCCGAGCTACGCGGATCAGGTGCTGGGCGTGATCCATGACCTTGGCCTGACGCCCGCCAAGATCATGGAAGTGCGCGAACTCCAGACCGCGATCGGCCTGGTCGCCGCCTATGCCGGTTTTGCCGTTGTCCCGGAGTCGGTGCAGCGCCTGCGCCGGGATGATGTCCGCTATCTGCCGCTTGCGGACCGCGGCGCGCGCTCGCCAATCATGATGGTCCATCGCTCCGGCGATGTAACGCCCGAACTGGCGACGCTGATCCGGATCAGCTGCGAGATCCACGCGAGCGCTGCGCACGGCCACGGCTAGGCGAAGGCCCGGAGGGAAACGGACGTGTCGCTGACCAATGCCCGGTCAAGGCTCGCACGCGTCCCGATCAGCTTGCGGGCAACCATGAACTCGCGGGCATTGTTGACACAATCGACCGCGATCATCCGGCCTTCGCGCAGATAGACGATCGAGAACGGGCCGTGGTCCAGATCGCCGCGCACCACAAAGTCGTCTGCATCGCGCGCGATTCCGGCCGATTGCAGCCGCAGGTCATACTGTTCGGACCAGAATGTCGGCACGTCCTGATAGACCCGCGTTTCGCCCATGATCGTCATGGCGGCCACTGCGGCGGAATCCTGGGCATGCTGCACGGATTCGAGGCGCCACATGCCGCCCGCGAAGTCGTTGGGATGGCGCGCGCAATCGCCGATCGCGAGGATGCGGGGGGCTGAACTGCGGAAGTGGGCGTCCACCACAACGCCGCCATGGCAGGCAATCCCGGCAGCCTCGGCGAGAGCGGTCTCGGCATCGATCCCGATCCCGACGATGACCGCATCCGCCGCCACCTCGGTGCCATCATCCAGCACCACCGCCTCGACGCGTTCGTGGCCTGCGAGCGCCGATACGGCTCGCCCGAGGTGGAAATCCACGCCATGGCGCCGGTGCATGCTTTCGAAGAAGCGGGATACGGGCGCGGAGGTCACCCGCGAGAGAACCCGCTGTTGCGCCTCGATCACCGTGACGGACTTGCCCAAAGCGCGCGCGGATGCCGCCACTTCAAGCCCGACATAGCCGCCCCCGATCACCGCGATGTTCTGCGCGGTGGCGAGGTGCCGACGGAGGCGCTCCATATCGGCATGATTGCGCAGGACATGGCTGCCCGGCAGATCGGCGCCAGGACAGGTGAGTGCCCGTGCCCTTCCGCCCGTGGCAAGGACGCACCAGTCGAACGCAATGGCCCGGCCATCGGACAATGCCGCCTTTCGCTCCGGCGGATTCAGGGCGGCAACTTCCACCCCGCTCACAAGGTCGATCTCGGCATCGGCCCAGAAGTGGCGGGGACGCAGCAAGGGCGCTTCAGCTTGCGCTGCGTCGAGCAAGCAGAACTTCGAGAGCGGCGGGCGCTCATAGGGCAGGCGCGCCTCGTCGTTGACCAGCATGATCGGGGCGGCATAGCCAGCCTGGCGCAACTGCGCGGCAACGGCCGCGCCGGCGTGCCCTGCCCCGACCACGAGCACGCCCGTTGTCATAGTCTTGCGCATGGTCACTCCCGGATCTCTCGGCGCGTCAGCTCAGGCAAGGCCGCGGACGCAGCGCTCAACCCCATTGCCGAGGTGCCGGACCAGTGTTTCCTCATCCTGGAAATGGATATGCTGCTTCGCGCCGGACTTGAGCTGCGCGCAGATCAGCTCATGGGTGAAGCAATCTTCCATCATCGGATCACGCAAGCCCACCTTGGAGTATTCACGCGCGAAGAGCTCCCCGGCGGTCGTGACCGGCGGATAGTACCCCTTGATCTCCCACACGCTACGGTCGACCGCGACGGGCCAGATGTTGAACGTGAAGTAGAGACCGTTCAGCAGCCCCACGAAGAAGTTGGGGAAGATGTGCCAGAAATCGAACGAGCCCCGAAACTTGTAGCCTTCACCCTCGTTCTCGACCTTCGCGCCAAAGGCCTGGACGGTACCGGTGCCAAAGCGGCTGGCCAGTTGCGCCACGGGCGAGGGCGTGAAGCTGTCTGGCGGCGGCGAGCCGAGCACGCCGTGAAGTCCGTAAAGCTCGATGCTGGCGTGCCGATACTGATTGCCATCGGTCTTCACGGCGCGGGCGAGGGTCTTTTCATGCAGGAAGGGCAGGTGCCAGCCTTCCAGCTGCGCTTCCTGCAGCGTCTTCCAGTTCACCGCCTCATCGATCCGGTAGGAGAATGCCGGGGTGAAGCCGCTGAAGTCGTATCGCCCGATCTCGCCCGCCACCGGGGCGAGGAACTCGGCCAGCGTCTCTTCCGGCTCGGCGGCCAGATTGACGAAGACGAAGCTCTCCCAGACCTCGCAATGAACGGGGGTCAGGCCGTTGTCTTCAGGCTTCACGCCGGGGAAATTCTCGGCATCGGAGATATGCACCAGCTTGCCGGTGGTATCGTAGACCCAGCCATGGAACCGGCAGGCCAGATAGCCCTTGCACGAGCCCTGCGCATCCCACGCCACCGGCGCGCCGCGGTGCGAGCACTGGTTGTGGAAGGCTCTGAACTTGCCATCCTTGCCATGAATGACCAGCAGCGAAGTATCGAGGATCTTGAGGTCGGCGACAAAGTAGTCCCCGGGCTTGGGTGCCTGGAGCACATTGCCGACGTTCAGCCATTTGCGGCGGAATACGCGTTCGCGCTCAAGATCGAAGTATTCCGTGGAGGTATAGCGCTCCACCGGGACGGGATCGCGGCCTTCCTCGGGGTAGCGGTCCATGAAGCGGCACGGCGCGGTGGTCATAGCGTTGCTCCCCGGTTTGCAGCATCCCAGGTGTCGTGCACCGGCACGAACCGTTCGATGGGAAAGACGTATTTGGGCTGCGGATTCTCGTACATCTCGATGGTCGCCGAACACTCGGCGAGCGCGAGGCACAGGTTCAGCAGGCTACGATCCGGTCCGCTGATGGCATCCAGCGCGAACCCGCCGAGATACTCCAACGCCGCCGGTCCGCGCTCGAGCATGGCGTCGTAGAACCGCTGGCTCTCTTCCAGCGAGGAACGCCACCGCTTGGCGTTGCGCCCGACTTCGGTTGGCTGTGCCCATTCGAGAAACGGAGCGAGATCGGCGAAATGATCCGGCAACTGACTTGTGCTCGTCATACCCTCTCCATGACTCTGCTTATTCGCCCAAGGCTGCGCCCTGGGATCAGGTCGGGCTATCCCGAAGGCGCAAGGGCTGGCCGCTGACTGCGGAAATGGGCCAGAGCGGCAGAAAGGTGTCCCGCCGGGAGATGATCGGGGAGCGTCGGATCATACCTTTTGGGTCTGGTACAGTGCCGCATTCAGTATTGGACCTGATGTCACGCGCGGGTCACCTTATTGTCATCGAGTGATCGGGCTGCGGCGCGCTGCCCTGCCTCGCCGCAGAGGCCGTTACCGGCTGAGCCAGCTATCCAGTGAGGTATGGCGTGAGCGACCGAAAGATCAGGATGATCATCCCCGTACCTGTGCCGGAAGAAGGTCTGCGTGCCTTTTCCGCTCAGGTTCCCCCGGAGCTGGCGGATCGGGGGGTGACGGTCGAGATGACCTGCGCGGCCAGAGGCGGCGGCGCGCTCGGCTCGATCTACGAGGGTTCGATTGCGGATGCCTTCTGCCTCGAAGCCGGTGCGAGCGCTGAAGCCGACGGGTGCGCTGCGGTCTGCGTCAACTCGATGAGCGACTCCGGGGTCGCCGCACTCCGCTCGCGGCTGTCCATTCCCGTAGTCGGCGCAGCCCAGCCGACATATGCCCTCGCTGCACAATTGGGGCGCCGCTTCTCGATCCTCAGCATGTGGGACCGGTGGCGCTGGCTTTATGACAAGATCCTCGCCGAGAACGGCCTCGCTGGACGATTAGCGTCGGTACGCTCGATCGGCGTGCGCCCCGATACCAGCGAACTGCTGGCCGGCAAGGAGGACAGCGTGTTTCCGCTTTTGCTGGAGGCCGCGCAGCGCGCCATCGAAGAGGACGGCGCCGATGTTCTGATCCTCGGTTCAACGACAATGCACCAGTCGCACCGCTATCTGGCCGAGCATTTGCCCGTGCCTGTTCTGAATCCCGGGCTGGTAGGTCTGATGACATGCGATATGCTGCTGAATCAGGGACTCAGCCACAGCAAACGGGCCTATCCGAAGCCCGATGTGATCATGGATGGAGTGGTTCTGGGAGCCTGACCGGCTATTGGATAACAAAGGGGGGAGCCGCGCTTATGGTACCTGCACTCGCATCAAGCCGCTGGGACGGCAGCGGCATGCCGCTGGCGAGTTTTCCGCGTCTGCTGTCGCACGACATCGACCAGGTGCATCACCACATGAGCGAGATGTTCTGCCCGCACGATTTGCGCCTTGAGGGCGGCAGGCCGCCCATCGCTTTTCGCCACCACCATGCGTCGCTTCGATCGGTTTCCTTCAACGCCACGGACTATGGCAATCCCTTCGGGCGGGTCATCGTCGACATTCCCCCGATGGATAATCTCTATCTCGTCCAGTTCTCGCTGTTCGGCGCGGTGAGGATCACGCAGGGCAAACGGACTTTCGAGCTGGAGCCGGGGCACATGTGCGTGCTCAATCCCGGAGAGCGGGTCCAGCAGGTCTTTGGCGAAGGCTACAAGCATTTCACGGTGAAGCTATCGAAGGGCGGTCTCGAGGCCGCGCTTTCCCAGGAACTCGGGTTCAAGGCGGCTGACCTGCGGTTCTGCCACACGCCGGTCTCGCTCGCGGGCGCCGCCGTCAGCTTCGCGCAATTGGTGCGCACGATCTGCGACGATCTGGACCGGGGATCATCCTCCTTCAGCCATACCCGCGTGGTTGGCTCGGTCGAACAGGCGCTGCAGCGGTTGCTGCTTGCCGCCGTGCCGCACAATCATTCCGAACTCTTCGATACCCCGGCCGCAGCACCGGCTCCTTACTATGTGCGCCGGGTCGAGGAGTTCATCCGGCACCATGCCGCCGATCCGATCACGCTTGACGAGATGATCGTGGTGTCGGGCGTATCGGCGCGCTCGCTGCATACGGGCTTCCGCCGGTTCCGCGGGACGACACCCATGGTATACCTCAAGAACTGCCGACTTTCGCTCGCGCATCGCCAGTTGCAGGAGGCCGCCGAAACCGGCCTCACGGTGACTGAGGTCGCCCTCTCCTGCGGGTTCACCCACCTGTCGAAGTTCGCGCGCGACTATACCGAGCGTTTCGGGCAGCGCCCATCGGAGACGCTGAAGCGCATCGGCTTCCACTGAGCCCAACCGGCGCCGCCAGACCCGGAACGGTCAGCAGGCGAGGATCTTCGTACAGTTTGAGCAGAAAGGGGGCGGTCGCAAGGCTGCCCCCTTGTTCGTGGCGCCGTCCCGCATGGCTGCCTTCAGTGTACGCGCGGACGGTTCTCCCCAAGCAGTATGCTATCCATGGCCATGTTCGCGGCGCTGACATGTCCTAGCCGGCGTTCAGAGGCTAGCAGCTTTGCGGGCACTCAAGGCATCACACTTGCATAATCGGGCTTGGGGTCCGGGCTGTCTGGCAAACCATCGCCACTGGCCCGTTCTGCTCCGGTCGCACACAATCAGGTAATGACGGGGAGTTAATTATGCAAAGATTGTCGGTGATGTCCGGGGGGATGCCGGTCAAGCAGATCCGTGCGGAAGCGATCAAGCGCTGCGGGTTGCTCATGGGCGCATCGCTGTTTGCAGTGCTGGTTGGGACCGGGACTGCGCACGCGCAGGCCGCCGACACGGCCCAGCAGGCACAAGCAGCCGAAAACACCGGGGTCGAAGAGATCACCGTCACCGCACGCCGGCGCGCTGAATCGCTGCAAGACACCCCCATCGCCATCTCCGCAGTCACCGGCGCTGGCCTGCAGGAGCGCGGGATCGACAACGTCACCCAGATCGGCGACTTCACCCCGAACGTGAAGTTCAACAGCTCGGTCCCGGTTTCCGCCAGCAACGCCACCGCCGCGATCTTCATCCGCGGCATCGGCCAGAACGATTACCAGCTCTCTGCCGATCCCGGTGTCGGGCTCTACCTGGATGGTGTCTACATCTCGCGCGGCGTGGGCAACGTGCTGGACGTTCTCAATGTCGAGCGGATCGAGGTCCTGCGCGGGCCGCAGGGCACGCTGTTTGGCCGCAACACCATCGGCGGCGCCGTGAGCGTGGTGACCAAGAAGCCGGGCCGCGATCTTGGCGGTGCGCTGGAAGCCACCACGGGCAGCTTCGGTCGCATCCAGATCAAGGGCAACGTCGATGTGCCGCTTGCTGAAGGCGTCTATTCGAGCTTCGCCGGGTTCTATCACAAGCGCAACGGCTACGTGAAAGGCGTGATCGCGGGTGCACCGGATCTCGGCGATACCGACAATCTGGCGGGCCGGTTCGCGCTCAGGCTGGAGCCGAGCAGCGATTTCACCATCGACCTTGCGGTGGACGGTTCGCGCACCCGCGAGAATTCGGCGCCCAACGTGGCCATCGCCATCAACGAAAACGCACCGGCTGCCCAGTACTGGAATGCCGCCTATTCCGGCGCACCTGGGGTCTGCCTCGACACGACCAACCCGGCGCGGCTGACCAATACCTCCTGCTACAACAGCCAATGGGTTGTTGGACCCTACCGGCATGGCGGCACTTTCACGACCGTCTCGAACGTGTTCAACCGGTTCAATCCCAAGCCCTATCAGTCAGCCTCGAATGTGAACATCTGGGGCGCTTCCGGCACGGCCGAGTGGAAGGTTGCTCCCAACTTCTCGATCAAGTCGATCACCGCCTACCGCAAGGTGACTGGCTTCTGGACGCGCGATTCTGATCACAGCCCTGCCTCGATCATCCAGACCAACAGCGACTGGAAGCAGCACCAGTTCTCGCAGGAAGTGCAACTTCTGGGCGATTTGTTCGACAAGAAGCTCAACTGGGTAATCGGTGGCTACTACTCCGACGAGAGCGGCAACCATCGCGATCTGGTTGAGATCGTCGACGCCGTCTTCCTTAGCGGCGCGGCGCTGAAGGGCCAAAGCTTGGCATTCTTCGGCCAGGCGACCTACGAAGTGGTGCCCAATCTCAACCTGACCGCAGGCATCCGCTGGACGCAAGACAAGAAGTCCTTCAGCAACGAGAACCAGTTCGTGGTCGAAGCCGGCTTCCTGACCGGTGCGCCGCTCAATCCTGATGGGTCCGGGCTCAAGAACGGCGATCCGCTGATGGGGCCGCTGGGGCGGACGTCCTCGATCAAGGACAAGGCGTGGACGCCGATGACCAGCCTGTCCTACCGCTTCAGCCCTGAGCTCCTGACCTACGTGTCCTACTCGAAGGGCTTCAAGGGCGGCGGCTTCACCCAGCGTGTGTTCCCGCCCTTCGCGTTCATTCCCTCGTTCCGGCCCGAAACCAGCGAGACCTACGAATTCGGCTTCAAGAGCGATCTGTTTGACCGCAAGCTTCGCCTGAATGGTGCAGTGTTCCTCAATAATTACAAGAACCTGCAGATTACGGTGAACGATCCCACCCTCGGCTTTGCACCGATCATCCAGAACGCTGCCGAAGCGCGCATCCAGGGCTTCGAACTGGAGTTCCAGGCGCGGCCCGTGGATGGACTGCGGATCGAGGGCGGTCTCGGCTATCTCGATGCCAAGTACCGCAATGTCGACATCCGCGCGCTCAATGCCGGTGTCACGACAGCAACCAAGCTCCAGAATGCCCCGCGCTGGACGATGAGCGCGGCGGTTTCCTACAACATCCAGGCGGGCAACATCGGCAGCTTCCAGCCGCGCATCGACTGGTCGTACCGCACGCGCGTCTACAACGATGCGATCAACACGCCGCTGCTGATCCAGGACGGCTACCACCTCGTCAACGCGGCGATTGCCTACACCGACCCGACGGAGAAGTGGGGGGCGACCCTCGGCGTAAAGAACCTGACCAAGGCACTCTATCTCGGCTCGGGTTACGCCGATTCCTTCGGCGGGGTCACCGAGGGCGTCTATGGCCGCCCGCGCGAGTGGTATCTCTCGGCACGGTTCTCGTTCTGACGAATGCCGGGGTGGCCCAAGGCTGTGGCCCCGTGCCACCCCGGCAGCGACAGGGAGAAAGACATTGGACACAGGCAATCTCGAACAGCGCCTGCGCCAGCTTGAAGCGCTGCGCGCCATTGACGACCTGATTGCAGACCTCGGGCGCGCCTTCGACGCTGGTCCATCGGCAGCAGCGCTTCGCCCGCTGTTCACGGCTGACAGCCGGTTCGTGATCGATCAGTACGGCAGCTTCGAGGGAAGCGAAGCGATCGCCGCCGGGGTCGCGGGCAACGCCGATGCCGGCTTCCGGTGGACACTCCATTTTCTGGTCTCGCCCATGGTTGCCCTGGCCGAGGATCAAACGACGGGAACGGTCGACTTCTATCTGTGGGAGGCAGCCACGGCAGCCAGCGGCAAGGCCTACTGGATCGGCGGCCGTTACAAGGCGCAAGTCAGGCTCGACGAGGGCCGGTGGCGCTTCGCCTACCTCGAGCTCGAGGCGGACCTGATCTCGCACTACCCGGACGGCTGGCAGCCGAAACCGGCACAATTGTCGGACGCCTGAGCTCGTCCCCATTCCTGACCTAGGAGACTTCACATGAATGATCTTTCCGGTGCAACGCTGCGTCCGGGCGCGGAGAAATTCGCCCATCTCGGCCGTTCGATCGATCAGATCAGAACGGAGCTGGGCGTCGGTCCGGTCGCGATCGATGCCATTCGCGATCCCGAAATCTATGCGCTTGAGCGGGAGAAGGTCTTCGGTCGTGCCTGGCTCAAGGTCGCAACGGATTGGGAGATCCCCGACCGGGGCGACTACAAGGTCAAGGAAATGCCGGTCGCCGATACTTCCGTGCTGATCGTGCGCGGCAAGGACGGCAAGGTCCGTGCGTTCCACAATGTCTGCACCCACCGCGGCAACAAGGTTGTGCCAAGCAGCGGCTTCGAGAGCTTCGGCAAGGCGAGGGCCAATGTCCTTTCGTGCCGGTTCCATGGCTGGGTGTTCAGCACCGACGGACCACTGCGCTCGGTGCCGCTGGAAAGCGGCTTCGGGCAGCTCGACAAGGCCTGCCTCGGCCTGCGGGAGATTACCTGCGATACGTGGGAGGGGTTCATCTTCATCAACTTCGCGGATCAGCCTGAACAGAGCCTCGCCGACTATCTGGGAGACTTCGGCGCCTTGTTCAGCGGTTTCCCCTACCACGAGGCAACCACGGCATTCCGCTATTCGACCGTGCTGGAATGCAACTGGAAAGTGGCCCTCTACGCGTTCTCGGAAGGGTACCACGTCCCCACCATCCACGCCGGATCGCTGCCTGGCTTCACCGGCATCGAGCACGCCGATTTCAAGCTGGTAGGGCCGCATGCCTCCTCGACGATCTACGGTGGCGGAATGGACGCGGCAGCCTCGACGGCACAGTTTGCCGGGGTTCTTCATGCCGACCGCGAGCATGGCCCGCGGCCCGAACTCGTGCCGCCCGGGATCAATCCCACGGGGCGCAGCGACTTCCAGTTCGAACTGCCGAACATCTTTCCGAACTTCCTGATCCACCTTGCGGCGGGGTGCGGCTATCCCGGCATGGCCTTTTTCACGCACCAGTTCTGGCCGCTCGATCATGGCCGCACATTATGGGAGGGCATCAACTACTTCAGGCCTGCCCGCAATGCGGCAGAGCGGATCGCGCAGCTGCACGTCAATGCGCTCCACCGCAATGCCTGGCTGGAGGACACCGGCACCATGGAGGACACCTTCCTCGGCATTCGCTCGGGTGCGATCGATACCATGCAGCTCATGGATCAGGAGTTCATGATCCGTCACGCCGCGCGCACGCTCGACCAGTATCTTGCGCGCTGAGGAGAACGCCGATGACCACGACACTTGCGCTGCCAGCTGCGTTTTCGGACCTCACCGCCATCGCGGAGCAGTGGGGGCGGGCCACCGAGAATGATCGCAGCCGGATCCGCTGGGGCGCGAGCGCGGCAGACTTTGCCAGCTTCTATGCGGCGGTCATGCCTCGGCTGCCGGATATGCTGGAGGAACTGGCCAACTACGCGCTGGACGGGATGGACGAGGCGCAGACCAACCTCTTCAACCTTGCCGCTGCGTTCGCCGAAGCTGCTCCGCACCACGAACTCTATGGTGGAAGCGCCGACGTGCCGTTCAGCTTCGCCGCCCCGCGGTTTCAGCCAGGCCACGGAGACGCAGCATCAACTGCCACGCTGCTGCGATAACGCCGAGCCAGTTGGTGGCCGGAACGCCAGCAATGGATTTGGCCAGATTCAGCGCTGATCGGATGCGCAGTCGCCCTGCCGATATCGTCAAGCAATGTTCTGTCGTCAAAATCGCCGCTACTTGAACATCGTTCCGGCGACAGCGATGGGCAGGTTCATCCGGATTCCCCCAGATTCCAGCGTATTCTGCGTGTTCGAGGCTGGACGCAGGGCGCAGGCCAAGCTAACCGGCGCGTCCAACCGTTGGAGAATTGGGATCATGAATACTGCTGAACTCGCCGAAGCCGTTGCTGCCAGCGCGGGCCTCACCAAGGCCGATGCCAAGAAGCTGGTCGACACCGTGTTCGCGGCGATTGCCGATGCGGCTGCCAAGGGCGAGGAAGTCTCGCTGAGCGCGTTCGGGAAGTTCAAGGTCAAGGAAAGCCCGGCCCGCGAAGGCCGCAACCCCTCGACCGGCGCCCCCATCCAGATCGCCGCTTCGCGCAAGCTGACTTTCGCTGCCGCGAAGTCGGTCAAGGACAAGCTTAACGGCTGATCCGTCATGCGCCCGCAAGGTGCGCTGATGATGCCAGAACGGCACGCGGGGGACCTTCTCTCGCGTGCCGTTCGCGTTTTGGGGAGGAACAAGGCTGATGGGCTTCGATGATCTCATGCGCCGCTACTTCGGCACGGCGGACCTTGGCGGCCTCAGCGCTGCCGAGCTTGCTGCCGGGGCCGAGCGCCTCTCCGTCGATTTCGGGCTGGAAACCGATCCGGCACGCCGCTTTGCGCTTTGGGCGCTGATGCACATCCTGGGCAGCGCGCCCGATCTCGATATTGCCTTCAAGGATCCCACCGAACGCGATGCGGCGCGCAATTTCATGGATCTCTACGGCGGGATGTCGCAGCCTCCGCAATAAGCAGAGGTGCATGGCCCCGCGCGCCGTGGTCAAAGCGGCCCTGCCTACCTAAGGATCACGCCATGACCGATCTCATCCTCGTCGATATCGCAGACGGTGTCGCCACCGTCACGCTCAACCGGCCCGAGGCGATGAATGCGCTGTCGAAGGCCCTGCGCGCGCGCCTTGCCGAAGTGATGACCGCGCTCGATGCAGATGATGCCGTTCGCGCCGTCGTGCTCACCGGCGCCGGCACGCGCGCCTTCACCGCCGGGCTCGATCTCAAGGAACTCGGTTCCCAGGCCGGCGCGCTGGGCGCGGCGAACGCTGAAGGCGCTTCCGAAAATCCGGTCAAGGCGATCGAAATCTGCCGCAAGCCCGTTGTCGGCGCGATCAACGGTGTCGCCATCACCGGCGGCTTCGAAGTCGCGCTCGCCTGCGATGTGTTGATCGCCTCCACCAACGCGCGCTTTGCCGATACCCACGCACGCGTCGGCGTCTATCCCGGCTGGGGCCTCTCGCAGAAGCTCCCGCGCCTGATCGGGATCAGCCGGGCCAAGGAACTCTCGTTCACCGGCAACTTCCTCGATGCTGCCACCGCCGAGCGCTGGGGCCTCGTCAACCGCGTGGTCGAGCCTGAGGCCTTGCTATCCGCCGCGCAGCAGATCGCGCGTGACATGGCTTCGATCGACCCCACTTTCCTGCGCAATTACAAGGCGCTGATCGACGATGGCTATGCCCTGCCCTTTGGCGAGGGCATAGCGCTGGAGGCCAGCCGCTCCTCCGCCGCAAACTCGGCGGTCAAACCGGAAGAAGTCGAAGCGCGCCGCCTCGCGGTGCAAGCGCGCGGCCGCAGCCAGTAGGCCGCAGCCTTAGCGGGCCAGCGCCTGCGCTGCAGCGTGGAACGCAGCGACCACTGGACCTGCCGGGCATCCGGCACCGAGCAGAAACGCCCGGTGGCGACTGATGGCGGCCTGCTCTGCCAACCCCGGAGGTGCGGCAATCCAATCCCGCACCAGCACGACAAGAGCCAGCGCCTGCAGATAGACCGGCAGCGCAAGCACCCCGGAATGCTCCACCGCGCCGCTATCACCGGGCAGGAACGCACCGACAAAAGCGATCAGCGCGCCCAGAAATGCGGCTTTGTCCGCTTCGGACATGTGGGGCAATTCCTGCGCGGCAAGGCGCTGCAAGCGCCTGACTTCGCCCAGCAACCCGGCCCTGCCATCGAGCCCGAACAGGCGATCGGCCCGCTGCTTGTTCTCGTCCTCGGCCACTGTCAGCGCGCTCCGCGCCAGATCGTGCCACAAGGGCGCGATCCTGGCTTCGATCGCCGCAGCCATGGTCTCCAGCCGGAGCAGGCCCTCGATCAGTGCGGCCGCGTTGCCGCCTGCACCGGTGCTATAGGCAAAAAAATCAGCATAGGGCTCTACCAGCGCGGCAAAGCCTCGCGCCAGCGGGGCTCCTGCCGAATCGCAAGCCTCTGCCAAACGATAGTTTGCATCCCGCTCCGGCGCTGAATGCGCCTGGATTGGCAAGGTATGCCATACCATACAACAAGTTCCCGACGGTCCGACCAGATGGGACTAGCGGATTCCTGCTATGGAAACCAGCACCGATACATATCTTTAGATATATTTCATACTGTATAAGGAGTGAGTGCGGCGACGGGCGGCGCCTGCCGTCCGCTCCGCGTGCATTATCCGGCGCCGCACCGCCACGCCCACAAGTCCTAGACAGCCACCGCCAGTTCGGTCGCTTGCAGAATCGCCCGCTTGGCATCGAGTTCCGCCGCCTCGTAGGCACCACCGATCAGCTGCGGCGAAAGGCCCCGCGCGACGAGGTCATCATAAAGCCCGCGCGCCGGTTCCTGCCCGGCGCAAACGATCACGGTATCGACTTCCAGCAGCCGAGGCTCGCCCTCCACGCGGATGTGGAGGCCGGAATCGTCGATCCGGTCATACTCCACCCCGCCCAGCATCTGCACGCCGCGCCGCTGCAAGGTGATGCGGTGCGTCCAGCCGGTGGTGCGGCCCAGCCCCTTGCCCACCGCGCTCGCCTTGCGCTGCAGCAGCCAGACCTCGCGCCCGCTCGAGGCGACTTCGGGCACCACCCCGGTCACCCCGCCGCGCGGGTGGTTCTTGAAATCGATGCCCCATTCCTTGGCAAACACATCGACATCGAGCGAACCCGGCGTCCCCGCATGAGTGATCAGCTCCGCTACGTCGAAGCCGATCCCGCCCGCGCCCATGATCGCCACTTTCTGGCCCACCTGCGCCTTGCCGGTGATCACATCGACATAGCGGACGGCCTTGGGGTGATCGATGCCCTCGATATCGGGCTTCCTCGGCGTGATGCCGGTGGCGATCACGATCTCGTCGAACCCGCCCGCCGCCAGCATATCGGCATTGACCCGCGTGGCGAGCTTCAATTCGATCCCGTTCACCTCGATCATCCGCCCGAAATAGCGGATCGTCTCGTCGAATTCTTCCTTGCCCGGGATCTTGCGCGCCAGATTGAACTGCCCGCCGATCTCGTCCGCCGCATCGAACAGCGTCACCTTGTGTCCGCGCCCCGAAGCGATCGTCGCATAGGCAAGCCCCGCCGGCCCTGCGCCGACCACCGCGATCCGCCGCGCCGTCGTGGCCGGCGCCACCGTGATCTCCGTCTCGCGGCACGCCCGCGCGTTGACGAGGCAGCTCGTCAGCTGGCCGGTGAACGTATGATCAAGGCAGGCCTGGTTGCAGGCGATGCAGGTGTTGATCTCGTCCTCGCGGCCTTGCCATGCCTTCTTCACGATCTCCGCGTCGGCCAGCATCGGCCGCGCCATCGAGATGAGGTCGGCATCCCCGCGCGCCAGCACCTCTTCGGCCACATGCGGCATGTTGATGCGGTTGCTGGTAATGAGCGGGATCGAAACCACATCGCGCAGCTTGCCGGTCACCTGCGCAAAGGCCGCGCGCGGCACCATTGTCGCGATGGTCGGCACCTGGCTTTCGTGCCAGCAGAAGTGCGTGCTGATCACGTCCGCGCCGTTCGCTTCCAGCGCCTTTGCCAGGCTCGTCACTTCCTCCCACGCGAGCCCGCCTTCGAGCATGTCCATCGCGGAAATGCGGAAGATCAGCATCTTGTCATCGCCGAGTGCGGCACGGGTGCGGCGCACGATCTCGATGGGAAAGCGCATGCGGTTTTCCCACGAGCCGCCCCAGCGGTCGGAGCGCTGGTTGGTCTTCTCGACGAGGAAGGTGGAAATCAGATAGCCTGCCGAGCCGATGATCTCGACCCCATCATAGCCCGCCTCCACGGCCAGCGCCGCGCAGTTGGCAAAGGCGGCGATCTGTTCCTCGATTCCCGCTTCATCGAGTTCGAGCGGCGCATGCTTGGCGAGGCGCGAACGAACCGGCGAGGGACCGACTGCTTCGCGCACGTTAGCCATTGGGCCTGAGTGCAGGATCTGCATGCAGATCTTGACCTCCGGATCGGCGGCATGGACCGCTTCCGTCACCGCGCGGTGCATCGGAATTTCGCTCGGCTCGCTCAGCTTCGCGCCGCGCCCGCCGCTGGGGTGCGGGGTGATGCCGCCGGTGATGATCATGCCGACCCCGCCTTTCACGCGCTCGACAAAGTAGGCCGAAAGGCGCTCCGCCGCATTGGGCAGATCTTCGAGGCCGGAATGCATCGAGCCCATGATAATGCGGTTCTTGAGCCGGTTGCCCCGGATCGTCAGGGCGGAGAACATCAGCGGATATTTGGCGTGCGACATGGTCCGTTGTCCGTTCAGTCTGGAATGTAGTTCGGGCGGCGCTTTTCGAGGAAGGCGCGCATCCCTTCGGCGAAATTGGGGCTGGCGGCGGTCATCAGCTGGTTGCGGTTCTCGATCGCCATCGCTGCTTCAAGGCTCGGCGCATCCACCGCGAGGCTCAACCCCTCCTTGGTCATGCGCAGCCCGCGCGGTGAGGCCGCGAGCATGTCAGCGACATAACCTTCTGCCACGGTTTCGAGCTGGTCGTCGGGCACTACCTCGCTCACCAGCCCCGTCGCCAGCGCGCGCGGCGCATGGATGAAGCGCCCGGTCAGCATAAGCTCCGAGGCAACCGAAGTGCCGACGAGGCGAGGCAGGAAGTAGCTGACGCCCATGTCGCAGGAGGAAAGCCCCAGCTTGATGAAAGCAGCATTCATCCTGGCGCTCTCGCCCGCAATGCGGATGTCTGCCGCCAGCACGAACGCAAAGCCTCCGCCGCAAGCCGCACCGTGCACCAGCGCCAGAATCGGCTGCGGGCAGCGCCGCATCTTCACATAGACGTCTGCCAGATGGCCCTGAAAGCCGAAGCCCCCGCCAAACGGATCAGGGCCATTCGCCGCTTGTCGGTCCTTGATATCAAGCCCGGCGCAGAAGGCCCGCCCGGCCCCGCGCATCACCACCACGCGCGTTTCGCGGTCGTTGAACAGGGCGCCGAAGTAGTGGGAAAGCTCGTCCACCATCTCCAGCGAAATGGAATTGAGCTGATCGGGGCGGTTCAGCGTCAGCCAGTCCGCCGCGCCGCGCTTCTCCACCGTGATCGTGCGATAGGTCATGCCGCCTCGCTCCCCCTTCGCGCCTCTGCGGGCGCAAACTCCGTTTCTGTCATGCCGCGCCGCGCGGCAAACCTGCCCATATTGACAGCCAGCCCGGTCATGCGCCGATCCCGCCGATCAGCAGCTCCGCCACCCGCGCCGCATAGGCCGTGATCGCCGCCTCGCTCATCGTCTCCCCCGGCCCGAGCCGCCCGGCATGCGATTCCATGGCCGAAAGCAGCATGTCGGACGCGAGCGCCGCGCTCACGCCATCGCGCAGTTGGCCCCGCGCCCGGCCTCGCCGCAGAATCGCGATGGCCTGCGCCGTCACAGCGCCCAGCACTGGCCCGATCCGGGCTGCAAGCTCGGGATGGGTCATGAGATCGCGCCGCATGTGCCGCGCCACCCCGCCACCCGTCTCCAGATAGCGCGCCAGAACCAGCGCGCCGAATGCGGTGAGATCGCCGTGGAGACTTCCGGTGTCGATCGCCGCCAGCGCCTGCCAGCGCTGCTCGATCATCGCGCAGAGCAAGTCCTCCCCGCTCGTCCAGCGCGCATAGAGCGTCGACTTGCCGATCCCCGCCGCCCGCGCCACCGCATCAAGGCTGAAGCCCGCCCAGCCCCCCGCGCCATAGACTTGCGCCGCCGCCGCCAGAATGCGCGCCTCGAAGTCTGGATTGCGCGGACGCCCCCTCGGTCGCGGCTCCGCAACAGGCGCAGAATCGGGCGAAGAACGTTGCATGGATTCCTTGTATCCTTTATGGACGGTGTTCGTCCAATAATAATCGGGAGGGACCCGGAATGCAGCCAGAGGCCATCGATCGCCCGCTTTCCGGCCTCGTGGTGGTCGATCTCGTCGCCAGCCCGCTCGCGGGAATTGCCCGAACCATGCGTGAACTCGGCGCCGAGGTGATCCGCCTTGAACTGGGCGGACGCGGCGGCTGCCCGCAGGATCAACCCCGCGCCGAACTCGCCTATTGGACGGCCAATCTCGGCAAGCGAATCGAAGCGATCGAGGAAGCAGACCTCCCCGCACGCCTGGCCTGCGCTGACCTGATCATCGAAGACCTCTCCGCCGAATCGGACAGCATCGATTGGGCCGCGATCCGCGCCGCCAACCACGCGCTCGTCCACATGACCGCCACCGGCTTCGGCCTCGGCAACGCATGGTCGCACTGGCAGTGGACTGACGGCGTGCTCCACGCCCTTACCAGCGAACTCTCGCGCTCAGGCATCAAGGGCCGTGCGCCGCTGCTCCCGCCGGGCGAGATCGCGCTGCAATGCGCCGTGGCGCAAGGTGCCTTCGTCGCCATGGCCGCGCTGACGCAGGCGCTGGTGAGCGGCATCGGCACCCATGTCGACTACGCTGCGCTTGATGGCGCGATGCAGGCGCTTGATCCCGCTTTCGGCATTTCCGGCAGCGCCACCAATGGCCGCCCTGCCGCCTCGCTGCCCCCCGGCCGCCCGCCCAAGGGCGTGCAATATCCGATCATCCCCGTCGCCGATGGCTACGTCCGCCTTTGCGTGCTCGCCCCGCGCCAGTGGCAGGGGATGCACGCGATGATGGGCTCGCCCCCGGAGTTCGCCGGCGCCGAATTCAACGACATCATGGTCCGCTTCAAGAGCAGGGAACTGCTCGCGGCGATGCAGGCGTTTCTGGCGGACAAGACCCGCGCCGAGATCGAGGCGCTCGGGCAGCAGCACGGCGTCCCCCTCGCCGGGCTCAACACCCTCGCCGATTGCCTTACCGCCGACCATATCCGCGCGCGCGGCATGTTTGCCGAGGCAGATAGCGACGCAGGTCGCCCCGTGCCGTTCCCCAATGGCCTGATGGTGATCGATGGCGAGCGCATGGGCCCCATCCATGCCAGCACTGCCGAGCACCCCACCCCCGCCCCTACCCCCGCATCAGTCCATCCCGCCAGACCGCTCGAAGGCCTTAAAGTCCTCGATCTCGGCGTCATCGTCGTCGGCGCGGAGACCGGGCGGCTGCTCGCCGATCTCGGCGCAGATGTCGTGAAGATCGAATCGAGCGCCTTCCCCGATGGCTCGCGCCAGACCTGGCTGAAGATCGGCCTTTCCAGCAGCTTCGGCGCCGGGCACCGCAACAAGCGCAGCCTCGGCCTCAACCTCAAGTCCGAGGAAGGAAAAGCCCTGCTGCGCCGCATGGTGGCGGATGCGGACGTGATGCTCTCCAATTTCAAGCCCGGCACACTGGAATCGCTCGGCCTCGGCTATGAAGAGCTCAGCCGCATCAACCCGCGCCTGATCGCGGTCGAATCGAGCGCGTTCGGCGCGAGCGGCCCATGGTCGAAGCGCATGGGCTATGGCCCCCTGGTGCGCGCCGCCGCGGGGCTGACCGCGATGTGGCGCTATCCTGACGATCCCGAGAGCTTCTCCGATTCGGTCACGATCTACCCCGATCATGTCTGCAGCCGGATCGGCGCGAGCGCGGTCATGGCGCTGCTGGCGCGCCGCATGCGCACCGGGCGCGGCGGTCATGTCGACGTGAGCCAGGCCGAGGTAATGCTGGCGCACCTTGCCAACGAGATCGCGGCCACGGCGCTGGGCCTGCCCGCGCGCGAGGATGCCGCATCGGGCGTGTTCGCCTGCGCCGGGGAGGACGCATGGTGCGTCGTCAGCCCGCGCGACGCGGCGGACCGGGAGCGCCTCTCTGGCGTGATCGGCGGCGAGGATCTGGCCGAATGGCTTGCGCAGCGGACCCCGGAAGAAGCGGCGCAGACCCTGCAGGCCGCCGGCGTGCCCGCCGCGCCCATGCTCCGCGCCGCCGATCTTGCCGATCACCCCTACTACGCCGCGCGCGGCCTCTTCCGCAGCGATCCGCACAATCTGCTCCCCGAACCGATGACCGCCGAGCGGCGCCCTGCGGTCTGGCAATCGATCCCGGATGCGGACGCCCGCCCTGCCCCGCTCATGTGCCAGGACACTTACGCCGTGATGCACGACTGGCTGGGTATGGACGAAGCCGAATGCTGTTCCCTTGAAGCGGCAGGCGTGCTCGAAACGATCCCCGAGAAGATCCGCGAGATGGTCGCCACCAAATCCTATCTGGAGACTGCCCGATGAATGCGATGACCGATCCCGAACGCATACCTGTCATCATCGGCGTCGGCCAGTTGAACGACCGGCCCGCGAGCCCCGATCTCGGGCTCGATCCGCCGGGCCTGATGGCCGCAGCGCTGCGCATCGCGGAAACCGATGCGGGCGGAAATCTGCTCGGCGACCTCGACAGCCTCGCCATCGTTGACCAAATCAGCTTCCGCCACCTCGGCAATCTGTGCGACCGCGTGGCCGCAGCCATCGGCGCGAACCCGGCGGTGAACTACCAGTCCGAAGCCCCGCATGGCGACACCCCGATCCGCCTGCTCAACGAAGCCGCAAACCGCATCGGCGCAGGCGAAGTGAAACTTGCCGCCGTGGTCGGCGCGGAAGCCCTGCGCACCGCCGCAGGCCTTGCCGCGCTGGCGGCAAAAGGCGAGGACAAGAGCTACAACGCGGTCCGCAATGTCTCCACCCGCCGCGATCCCACTTACGCGCAGGCGCATGGCCTGACCGCGCCGGTCGATGTCTACCCGATTTACGAAAATGCCGGTCGCGCCGCTTATGGCCAGACCTTGGCCGAAGCGCAGGCCGAAAGCGGCGCGATCTGGGCGGGCATGAGCCAGGTTGCCGCCGCCAATGAAGGCGCGTGGATCAGGAAAGCCGTGAGCGCTGAGGAGATCCTTACCCCCGGCCCAACCAACCGCCCGCTCGCTTTCCCTTATACCAAGCTCACCGTAGCCAATTCGTCGGTCAATCAGGGTGCAGGCTTCCTTGTCGCCAGCCTCGCCGAAGCGCGGCGGCGCGGCATTCCCGAGGAGCGGCTGATCTACGTCGGCATGGGCGCCGCTGCGAAGGAGGACCCCAGCATCCTGCGCCGCGACCGCTATGATCGCTCCTCCAGCATGGACACCGCGATCCGCCGCACGCTGGAGCTCAACGCGATGACCGGCGCCGACTTCGACCATGTCGAGCTTTACAGCTGCTTCCCCTGCGTCCCCAAGATGGCGCGCCGCGTGCTCGGCTGGCCACTGGATAAGCCCGCCACGGTGTTTGGCGGGCTGACATTCGGCGGCGGCCCCATCGCCAATTACATGAGCCATGCGGTCGTCTCGATGGTGGAGCGCCTGCGCCCGAATGACTCAGGGGGCGGCGATGGCCAGACCGGGTTCCTGTTCGCCAACGGCGGCTACGCGACGGACAACCATTGTATCGTCGTCTCGCGCCAGCCCATCGCCGCCGCGCGCTTCCCGCAGAACTTCGACTATCAGGCCGAGGCGGATGCGGCGCGCGGGCCTGTGCCCGAACTCGACAAAGACTATGTCGGCCCCGCGAAGGTCGAGAGCTACACCGTGTTCCACAATCGCGAGGGCGTGCCTTCGGCTGGTGTGGTCATCGCGCGCACGCCAGAGAGCAAGCGCACGCTCTGCCACATCGATGTGGCCGATCCCGCGATGCTTGGCTTCTTCATGGATGGAACGGTGGAGCCGGTCGGCACCAGCGGTGCGATTGCCGTGGTGGGCGAACGACGGGTTTGGGGGCGGTAATCCCAGATCAAATTTGCCAGTAGGGCGCTGCCGCCGCGCGCTCTAGGATCGCGCCAGGATATCAGGGAGAGAGCAATGAGCGGACGGTTCGCAGGCAAAGTGGCGCTGATCACCGGGGGCACTTCGGGCATCGGGGCGGGCACCGTGCGGCGGCTCGCGAGCGAGGGCGCGAAGGTCGTGTTCACCGGCTCCAAGGCCGATGCCGCCGCCGCGCTCTGCGCCGAAACCGGCGCGCAGTTCGTCGCGCACCGCGTGGAAGATGCCGCCGCGTGGGAGGCGCTGATGGCCCAGATCAAGGCCGAGCATGGCCGGCTCGACATTGCCTTCGCCAACGCCGGTATCGAAACCGGCGACAGCAGCGTTGAGGACATCACCATGGAAGCGTGGGAGCGGGTCATGGGGGTAAACCTCACCGGCGTGATGCTGACCATCCAGCACGCGATCCGGGCGATGCGCGCCAACCCAGATGGGCCTACCGGCTCGATCGTGGTGAACTCTTCGATGAGCGCCTATCGGCCGCTCGCCAACTATGTCGCCTATTCAGCGAGCAAGGGCGCGCTGATTGCGCTGATGAAATCCTCGGCGCTCCACTGCGCCACTCTGAAGACGAAGATCCGCGTCAATTCGATCCACCCCGGCGTGGTCGAGACCGAATTGATCCGGGGCGTGATTGACCGCTCGCCCGACAGCGCCGCCGCGCGTGCACAGTTCGAAGCCATGGCGCCGATTGGCCGCATGGCGCAGGTCGAGGAAGTAGCCGCGCTGGTGGCATTCCTTGCCTCGGACGAAGCGGGTTTCATCTCCGGTTCGGAATATGGGATCGATGGGGCGAGCACGGCGGGGATGATGGGGGTTTAAGGTCCGCCCCAATACCTCGTCATCTCCGCGAAGGCGGGGATCCAGGGCAACATTGCGCTGCGCCGGCTCTGGATCCCCGCCTTCGCGGGGATGACGAAATGGTGGTTGGGGTTTGGACGGCCCTCAGGCAGCCGCCCCTAAATACCCCAATTGTCCCGCCTTGAAGACGGCCTGGCTGCGGTTCACCGCGTTGAGTTTCTCGCCCGCGCGCTGGATGTGATAGCGCACGGTGGCGTGGCTCAGCGCCAGGATCAGGCTGATTTCCTTGTCGGTCTTGCCGATGGCGGCCCAGCGCAGGCATTCCACTTCGCGCTTCGAAAGGCGGCAATCGCTCGGGATCCACTGCTGCGTGCGCATCGTGCTGACGTAGCTCGCCACGAAGCGCCGGGTCAGCGCGCCGAGGAAATCGCCGTGCTCGGCAAACACGTTCGAAAGGTCGTCGAGCGTCTTGTCCACCGGCACGAAGCTCGCCGCTGCGATCTGGCCGAACGAGAGGTGCGAGGGGATGACGATCATCGCCCGCGCCTTGCTGAACTTGTGGAACTCCGAAAAGTTCAGGTCTTCAAGGTAGTTGTTGCGGCTGACGGTGAAGGCACCGTGGGCGTTGCACCAGAAGGGCTCGCTCTCGTAGCGGCTGGCGCGCGGGAAGGGCGAGGAGAGCGCCAGCGTGCCGTTCTCCCACCAGCGCTCGCCATCGGCGGTCCAGCCGAAGATGTCGGCGTTGATGATCTTGCCATCGGCATCGAGCATCTGCTCCTTCGACGAAATGTCGGGGCAGACCGCTATGCGCAGGTCAAGCTTCAAGGCAACGTCGCGAATGGCAATTGCGGCGGGCCGCACGTCTTCAACGGCCCGAATCGTCACCTGCTCGAAGGTGGTGTTCGCCCAGTCCATGCTGCATCCTCTGGCCGGTGCCGGTTATTCCGCCATCCGGGTCGATTCGCATGCTAACCTACTGCGTGCCGTAGCGGAAGCCCCATCCGAAACGGTTCGGAAGTGGGGCTTCCGGGTAACAGGTCAGAGGCCCAAGACCTGCTTGGCGATAATGGTCTTCTGCACTTCGTCCGAGCCGCCGAAGATCGTGTAGGCGCGGCCGTTGAGATAGGCGGGCATCGAAAGCTGCGCAGCGCGGCTGCCGACATATTCGGGGGCCTCGTTGCCATAGAGCGGGCGGGTGACGGGGAGCTGCAACCCGTCATAGCCGAACAGGTCCACCGCGAGTTCATCGATCGCTTGCCGCAGGTTCGAGCTCGTCAGCTTGACCAGCGAGGTCTGCGGCCCGGCCGGGCGGCCCTTGGCGAGCTCGGCCAGGATGCGCAGCTCGGTCACTTCGAAGGCTTGCGCCTCAAGCCGCAGGCGGGCCAGACGCTGAGAGATGTTGGGATCGTGGATCATGGTGCCGTTGGTGCCCGAGGCTTCCTCGCGCGCCCAGCGTTCGATCCGGTCTAGCTTGGCCAACAGCGCCGGTGCCGCGCACGAACCACCGCGCTCGTTCTCGAGCAGGAACATGGCGATCGTCCAGCCCTGCCCTTCCTCGCCGATCAGGTTGTCCGCCGGGGTTTCGGCATTGTCGAAGAAGGTCGCGTTGACCTCGTGGTCATTCGCCATCGTGATGATCGGTGAAACGCTGACCCCCGGCTGCTCCATCGGGATGAGGAGGAAGCTGATGCCGCGCTGCTTCTGCACGGTGGGATCGGTGCGGACGAGCGCGAAGATCCAGTTGGCGTGATGCGCGTGGGTGGTCCATATCTTGGAGCCGTTGACCAAGTATTTGTCGCCCACACGCTCCGCACGCGTCTTCACGGCGGCAAGGTCTGACCCCGCGCCGGGTTCCGAATAGCCCTGGCACCAGTAATCCTCGCCCGAAATGATGCGGGGGAGGAAACGGGCCTTCTGCTCGGGCGTGCCGAAATGGCAGATCACCGGGCCAACGAGGCGCAGGCCGAGGATCGGCAGCGAGGGCGCGCCGGCAATCGCGCATTCCTTCTCGAAGATGTACTTCTGCGTCGGCGTCCAGCCCGGACCACCGTCCTCGACCGGCCACGAGGTGGCGAGCCAGCCCTTCTCGGCGAGGATCGCCTGCCATTCGCGGGTGATGTCGGGCTCGGTGAACACGCTCGGCGTGCTGGCCGCGCCCTCGCGCAGGCGGGCGTTGAGCTTGTCGTCGAGGAATGCGCGCACTTCCTTCTGGAAGGCGAGATCCTCGGGGGCAAAATCCATATCCATCAGGCTATCTCACTCATGGCCCAGCGAATGCCGCGGCGCAGTGTCTCGTAATACACGGGATAGTTCCAACTGCAGCGTTCGGGATGTGTCCAAAAGGGCAGCAATTCAATGACATCGAAGTGGCTGCGGCAGTGGCCGAGCGTATTGTAGAGCACCCCGCCCTTGCCGTGATCGCGCAAGTAGAGGATCGGCACGACGACATTCGAATAGTTCGCTTCGATGAATCCGGTTGCCTCACCATCGAAGCGCGTCTGCATCAGGATCTTGATCGGCGCCTTTTCCTTCATGATGTAAAGCTCGTCGATCACGTCGAAATCTTCGAGACCCTGCGTAAGCGGATGGGTCTTGTCGACCACCTCGACACGAAACGGCCCGATGGGCGGATGCGCCTTGAACTGGGTGCCGAGCACTTCCATCACGTCGTCGCGCTCTTCGGGGCAATCGACCCCGCCTTCGACGAACTTGAGGATCGAATTGGTGCCATGGAGCGCCAGCCAGCGCCCGCCCCGATCGAGGAATTCCTTGATCTTCACCGTTTCTTCCGGCGTCGGCAGCACAGTGCAGGTGTAGGTCACGAGGAACTGGCACTGCTCCAGCCGCTCGGTGTTCGAAAAGTCCATCGCGACGGTGGTGCGGATTTCCGGATGCTCGCCCAGCAGCTTGAGCACTTCGAGCCGGGCGAAGTCGATATCGTGGTATTTGCCGGCGGCCACGAAGTGGGCATCGATCCGCTTGGTCATTCCTAACACTCCAATTACCCGCCGCGGTCACGCCGCGCGGGCGTAATCCAGAATATCGCTCGCCGGATCGCCGAACAGCTTGGACAAGAGCACGATCCGCTTGAGCCCGTGGCCGATGCCGAGCTCGTCGCTCATGCCCATGCCGCCGTGCAGCTGCACCGCCTGATGGCCGACCCAGATCGCGTTTTCAGCAACATGGGCCTTGATCGCCGCCATCGGCGCCGCAGGCTGCAGCAGCGCGCGAAGAATCGCGGACTGTATGCTCTCGACCCGCGCATAGGCATCGACCATGCGGTGCTGAAGCACCTGGAACCGCCCCAAGGGCTGGCCAAACTGCTCGCGCGTCTTGAGGTATTCCAGCGTGTCGGCAAACAGGCGCTGGGCAATGCCGGTCATCTCCGCCGCCGCCATCAGCCGCGCCTCGTCGATCACCGCGGCGAGGTCCGCCGTGAGCGGGCCTTCCGCCGCCGCATCGTGGAACGTCACGATCGCCGCGACGCCGCCATCCGCGACCGGATAGGGCCGCACTTCGACTTCCGCCGCCTTGGCATCAACCACGTAAAGCCCGGTCTTGCCGTCTTCCTCGGCGGTCACCACGAACACATCCGCCGCACCGCCGCCCAGCACGAACTGCTTTGTGCCGGAAAGCTTGCCGCCCTTCGCCTTGACGCCCTGTGCTTCGAGCACGAAGCGCCGACCCGGCTCGGCAAAGGCGAAGGCCGCAATTGTCTCGCCCGCGATGACGCCCTCAAGATGGGCCGAGCCAGCCAGCAGCCGCGCGGGGAGGAAACCGCATTCGAGCCACGGCTCGACCGCCTGCGCATGGCCCAGCGCCTGCGCCACCACGGCGAGATCGCCGTGCGATCCATCCATACCGCCATCGGCTTCACCGGCAGCAAGGCCGATCAGCCCCAGTTCCGCCAGCTCCTTCCACCGCGCGCGGTCGATGCCGCCCGGAAGCGACCGCGCCGCGCGCCGAGCCGCCACGTCCTGTCCCTGGCAAAAGCGCTCGACCGCCGCCTTGAACAGCTCCTGGTTCTCGTCGAGATCGAAGTTCATGCAGCTGCCTTCTTGAAGGTAATTGGCACCGAAACGAACCCGCGCAGCAGCAGGTTCGGGGAAACGCGCAGCTCCGCGCCGTCCTTGATACGGATATCGTCGAGCCGGCGCAGTAACTCGGTGAAGGCGACAGTCATTTCCTTGCGGCTCAGCATGTTGCCCACGCACATGTGGATGCCCTTGCCAAACGCGAGGTGCGTGCGCGCATTGGTGCGCTCGACATCGAACTTGTCAGGATCGGGATACTTCGCCGGGTCGCGGTTCGCCGCAGCATAGCGCAGCATGACCATCTCGCCCGCCTTGTAGCTGCGCCCGCCCAGCTCGGTGTCCTTCTTCACCAGCCGCCACATGCCCGCCGTCGGCGTATCGAGCCGCAACACTTCCTCGATCATGTTGCCGATCAGCGCGGGATTGGCGCGGACCTTGTCCTGCTGGTCCGGATTCTGCGCGAGGTGGACGATGCCGCCCGCCAGCGAGTGCGTGGTCGTCTCGTTGCCAGCCACCATCAGCTGCTGCGCGATCGAGAGGATTTCGGCATCGTTGAGCGGCGTTTCGCCGTCGAGCCGGGCGTTGACCACGTCGGACAGCAGATCGTCGGTTGGCGCCTCGCGGCGCGCGTCGATCTTGACCTTGAGCTTGCGCTGGAAGTCGACGATCTCGTGCGCGCACTCGATCTCGCGCTCACGCGGGATCATGTGGCCGAGCCGGTCCGCAAAGGCGTCCGACCAGCGCTTGACGTCGGCGCGCTCGGCTTCGGAAAAGCCCAGCTGCTCGCAGATCACCTGCACCGGCAGGCCGACGCTGAACGCGGTCACGAAATCACACTCGCCGTCCTCGATGAAGCCGTCGATCAGCTTGGTCACCTTGTCGCGAATACCCGCTTCGAGCGCATTCACGCGCGGCATCGAGAAGGCGAGGTTGACGAGCTTGCGGAAGCGCGTGTGGACCGGCGGATCGGCGGTCAGCAGCGTGTTCATCTGCGGCCAGCCTTCGGCCAGAATGCCGCTCACTTCCGGATCCTCGGCCAGCGCGCCCGAAAGCACGCCGCTGAAGTCGTTCGAAAAATCATCCGGACGCCCTGCCGCTTCCGAACACATCTCGTAGCTCATGATGATCTTCATGCCAGTTTCGGGCAGCTCGATCACCGGCGCATTGGCGTGGGCCCACTGGTAGAGCGGGAACGGGTTCTGCATCACCTCGGGATCGAGCAGTGATTTCGCGCTGGTCATTTCATTCATGGTAGTTCCCACTTGGTTCAGCTTGGATGTGGCACCGTCAAATACCCCGTGCCACGCGCGAAAATGCTAGGTTCGTTTGCCCTGCCGGGCAGGTTTTCAAGAGTGTACCATAACGCCGCCGTCGACCATGATCCCCTGCCCCGTGATAAAGCGCGCATCGTCGGTCGCAAGGAACACCATGACATCCGCCACATCTTCCGGCTGACCGATCCGGCCCAGCGCCGAACGGCCCGCGTAATAGTCCTTCGCGCCCGGCGTGCCTTCGAACAGATCGCGCGTCATGCCCGTCGCAATGGCGCCCGGCTGCACGCAGTTCACCGTGATCCCGTTTGGCCCCAGTTCCATTGCCAGCGCGCGGGTCAGCCCCAGCACCGCATGCTTCGAGGTGGTGTAGGCCACCAGCCCCGCATCGCCATAGCGCGACATGATCGAGCCGACATTGACCACCCGCCCATGGCCGGAGGCGGCCAGCATCGGCATCAGCGCGCGGGTCAGCTTCATCACCGCGGTCACGTTGATCGATAGCGCGGCGTTCCACGCTTCCTCGGTCATCTCGGTAAACGGGCCGTTGGGGCAGACGCCCGCGTTGTTGATCAGGATGTCGCAGCCGCCGAGCAGGCTTTCCGCCGCCCCGGCGATCGCGGCGATGGCTTCGGGATCGCCAAGGTCTGCCACCAGCGTATGCGTGCCGACGATCCCTGCGCCCACCCGGTCAACGCCGAGCACATGCGCACCCTCGGCCAGCAGCCGCGCCGCTGCCGCCGCGCCCATGCCCGATGCCGCGCCGGTGACGACAGCGCGCCGACCGGTGAGGTCACGCCCACGCGCAATCGTCATGTCAGGCAAACTCCCGCTGGAACTCGGCCATGTCGAAGTAATCACGCCACCGGCTGACCTTGCCTTCGGCGTTGATCTCGAACGTCCCCGAAACGCGGATCGAACGCCAGCGCCCGGCGACCAGAAACTTGTCGGTACGCTCGGTCAACACGACATTGCCATTGGCGGCGATGTGGTGGGTGATCCACTCGGTGCCTTCGATGGGCGGAAACTGCCCCATCAGCGCCTGAACCCCGGCGAGGCCGACGGCCGGCTCCATCGGGATGTTATGCCAGACGATATCCTCCGCCATCATGGCGAAGGCCGCGGGGGCATCGCCCCGGTTCCACGCGGCGATGAAGGCCTCGACGATCTCCTGCGGGCTCATGCGCTTCTCCCTTAGCTCTGCGCTGTCCATTCCAGCGCATTGGCAACCACGCGGCGGACGACGGGGTTCGCATAGGTGTGCGGCCCATCGCCGAACTGGCAGTAGACCATCTGCGCCGTGCCGATCGGCTTCGTCCACGCCACCAGATTGCTGCCCGGCGGGTGCGGCCAATCGCTGTTGTCGAACATCCGCCCGGCCACGGCATGCGCCGCCGAATAGAAGTTTGCCGCCACGTAATCATGCTGCGCGCGGATCAGCGGTGTCACTTCGCCCTCGAACACCTCGCCTAGATAGAGCTCGTCATTCACCGGGAATGTTGCCGGGACGCCGACCAGCACCGGATGTTCCGCCACCAGTTCGGCCGTGTAGTCCACGTCATGACGATAGCCCGAATCGAGCTTCATTTCCCCGCGCACCGGGCCGGGCTGATAGAGGAACCGTCCGCCCAGCCACTCGCTCCATTGCGGCCACTCGGCCCAGCCGGCAATCGCATGGTGCAGCATGACCGCGCCGCGCCCACTGGCGAACCGCCGCTCCAGCGCCGCCTTGAAGCCTGACGACGGCGCCGCCGTCTTCACCGTGCCATCGGCAAAGGTATAGCCCGGCATATCGTAGAACAGCATGGCGTCTGCGTTATCTGCGGCCCCGGCGGCCACCCGCTCCTCGGCTTCGGGATGGACGTAGTGGGTCACCTCCCAATCGCCGAGACTTTCCAGAAACGCCGCAAACGGACCTTCCTCGTAAGGATGGCCACCGGAAAGGACGAGGAGCGTCTTCGCCATGCCTTAGCTCAGCTTCAGGATCATCTTGCCGTCGTTCGAGCCGCTGAACAGCCGCAGGAACGCAGGCAAGGCATTGTCGATGCCTTCATCGACATGCTCGTCAAACACCAGCTTGCCCTCGGTCATCCAGCCCGCCATCGCGGCGATGCCTTCGCCGAAGCGCGGCACATAATCGGCCACGAGCAGGCCCGTCAGCGAAGCGCGCTTCACGATCAGCTGCCACACATTGCGTGCGCCAGTCTTTTCGCCCGCGTTGTTGTACTCGCTGATCAGGCCGCAGAGGCCGATGCGGGCATACATCGCGAGGTTGTTGAGCCCCGCATCAAGGATATCGCCGCCCACGTTCTCGAAGATCACGTTGACGCCCTGCGGCGCAGCCGCTGCGATCTCGGCCGAGAGCTGGTCCACGCTCTTGCCGCGATAGTCGATGGCGACATCGAAGCCGTAGCGCTCCACCAGCCGCTTGCACTTCTCCGACCCGCCCGCGATGCCAATGACTTTGCTTGCGCCCTTGAGCTTGGCGATCTGGCCAACCAGCGAGCCAACTGCGCCCGCCGCGCCGGTCACCATCACCACATCGCCCGGCTGCGGCTTGCACACTTCCAGGTAGCCGAAATAGGCAGTCATCCCCACCGCGCCGAGCACCGAGAGGAAGTTCGTCGGCGAAGGCACGATGGTCGGATCGATGGCCGCGCTGAAGCCGCCGGACTGCGAGACCGAGTATTCCTCGATCGCATTGAGCCCCGAAACCCACTGCCCCACCGGGAAATCGGCGGTCTTGCTCGCCACCACTTCGCCCACGGTCGAGGCGCGCACCGAGGTCCCCAGCGGGATCGGCGGCATGTAGCTCGGCGCATCGTCCATCCAGCCGCGCATGGCGGGATCGAGCGAGGCGTAGTGATTGCGGATCAGAAACTGGCCTTCCGCCAGCTCAGGCAGCGGTTCGGAAACCAGGCTGAAGTCTTCGGCCACCGGCGCGCCATTGGGGCGGCGGACCAGAAGGAAACGGCGATTTACATCGAGCAATTCTGGCACGGACAAGCTCCTGAACGGGGGACTCCCCGAAACGCTAGAGCCTAGACCCCGCCACAGCCAAGACGACTCTCATTTTTGCCCATTGGAGCGTGGCTCACTCCCCATTTTGTCAGGTGAACGTGCCCCCCATCCCACCCACAGTGCGGGCAGGCCGCCAGCCAGCGCGGCGATATGGGAACTTCACAAGGATTCTGGGGACCATGGCAGAACCGTTCTTCGATCACCCCTACCTTTCCGGCCACCACGCGCCGATCCGGTTCGAGGCCGATGCGCCCGATCTGATCGTTGTGGGCAAGCTGCCTGACGATCTCGCCGGCATGTTCTATCGCAACGGCCCCGATCCGCTCTATGCCCCGCGCGAGGGCGACTACCACTGGTTCGATGGCGACGGCATGGTCTTCGCGTTCGAGTTCGCGGATGGCCGCGTCTCGCTGCGCAACCGCTGGGTCAAGACCGAGAAGCTCGAACTCGAGAAAGCCGCCGGGCGCCGTCTGTTCGGCATTTTCGGCAATCCGATGACCTCGGACCCCAGCGTGCAGGGCAAGCGCTACAACACCGGCAACACCAACATCATCCTCCACGGCGGCCAGCTTCTCGCGCTGATGGAAGGCGCGCCCCCGGTGGCGCTTGATCCGCGAAAGCTGGATACGCTGCACGAGGAAACCTACGGCGGCCTCGTCACCTCCAGCTTCTCCGCCCATCCCAAGATCGACTACAAGACGCGCGAGATGATCAACACCGGCGCTGCCATCCACGGCATGATGGGCCCGGCGGAAATGCGCTATGACGTGGTTGCGGCGGACGGAACGATCCGCAAGACCGAGATCATCCCGATGCCGCACTTCAGCCTGATGCACACCTTCCTGCTGACGGAAAACTGGGCAATCTTCCCGTTCATCCCGATCGACACCGACCTCAAGCGCTTTGCCGCAGGCGGGCCGATGACGGCATGGGTCAACGACCGCCCGACCAAGTTCGCGGTCATGCCGCGCGAAGGCACGGCGGATCAGATCAAGTGGTTCGAGTTCGAGCCGCGGCACATGTTCCACGAACTCAACGTGTGGGAAGAGGACGGCAAGATCATTGCCGACGTCGCCGCCGCCAATGGCACGGCCTTGTTCCCGGACGAGACCGGCGCGCGCCGCACCCATCTCGATACCCAGCAGAGCCTGCGCCGCTGGACCATCGACCCCACCGGCAACACCGGCTGGATCAAGGAAGAGGTCCTCAACGGGCGCGACATCCAGTTCCCCCGCCCCGACGACCGCCTGATGACTCGCAAGAGCCGCCACAGCTTTGCCAACATCAACCTGAAATCGCGCGATGGGCGGGTCGAAGGCATGGACGCGGTGCTGCGCTATGACACTGAGACCGGCGAGGAGGACATCTGGCACTTCGGCGCGGGCGCCGCTGCGGGCGAGCTGGTCTTCGCGCCGCGCCTCGGCAGCACGGACGAGGCAGACGGCTATGCCATGACGCTCGTCCACCCCGCGAACAGCGGCACCAGCGAATTGGCGATCTTTGCCGCCAAGGACATTGCTGCCGGCCCCATCGCCCGCGTCCTCATTCCCTTCCGCGTGCCGAGCGGCTTCCACTGCAACTTCTACGCCGAGGACAACCCGCTCTACCAGCAAACTCTGGCGAACTGACAAAGGCCCCACATGACCAAGATCCCCGCGCACCTCGCGCAGTTTGCCGCCGACGGCAGCTGGACCAACATGACTATCGGCGATTACGCGCGCCGCTGGGCCGAGACCGATCCGGACAAGGTCGTATACCTCAATAATCCCGCCGCGCCGACTTACGCCAGCCTGCTGGCGGACGGCGAAGCGCTCGCCCGCGCGCTCCACGATCTGGGCCTGCGCACGGGCGACGTGATCGGCTTCCAGGTGCCCAACTGGGTCGAAGCCTCGGTGATCAACCTGGCGGCCAATCTCGGCGGCTTCGTTATCGCTCCGATCGTGCCGATCTACCGCGATGCCGAAGTGATCCAGATGCTGGGCGACAGCAAAGCCCGCGCGTTCTTCGTAGCTGAGAGCTTCCGGAACTACGACTTCGCCGGGATGGTGGACCGCGTGCGCCCGCACCTGCCGGACCTCAAGCACGTTATCTATGTGCGCCCCGCCGAACGGAGCCCTGATTTTGCCGCGCTGGTCGAGCATGGGCGGGGACTCAATACCCCGCTCGACAAGGTCGATCCCAACGCGCTGAAGCTCATCCTCTACACCTCGGGTACCACCGGCCGGCCCAAGGGTGTGCTCCATTCGCACAACACGCTGGATCGGGTCGCGCAGTTCGGCAGGCACTATAGCGGCGTACCGAACGACATCACGCTGATGCCTTCGCCCGTTACCCACATCAGCGGCTTCTCCGGCGGGCTCGAAAAGCCCTTCGCCTCGGGCAGCCAGGTCGTCCTCATGGAAGTGTGGAAGGCCAAGGACGCGGTCGAACTGATTGACCGCTACGGGATCACCTCCACCGTCGCTGCCACGCCCTTCCTGCAGGAACTATGCGACGCGGCGGAGGCAGTCGGCTCCAAGCTGCCCACCTTCCGCCGCTTCGCCTGCGGCGGCGCGGCCATCCCCTCGGAACTGGTCTACACCGCCAACAAGCGCCTCGCGCACCCCTGCGCCTACCGTGTCTACGGCAGCAGCGAAGTGCCGCTGGCGACCCCCGGCATCCTGCCGGAAAACAGCCTCGTGGAAGCGGCTGAAACCGATGGCGCCGCGCTCGATTACGAACTGCGGCTGGTGGACGACGACGGCAACGAAGTGCCCCATGGCACCGATGGCGAAATTCTCGTGCGCGGCCCCGCGATGTTCCTCGGCTATGCCGACCCGGAGCAGACCCGCGAATCGCTGACGGATGACGGCTTCTTCCGCACCGGCGATATCGGCAGGATCACCCCCTCGGGCGCACTCGTCATCACCGGGCGCAAGAAAGACCTCATCATCCGGGGCGGCGAGAACATCAGCGCCAAGGAAATCGAGGATGTGCTCCACCTGAACCCCGCGATCAAGGAAGCTGCCGTCGTCTCGATGCCGCACCCGCGCCTTGGTGAAGGCATCTGCGCCTATCTCATCCCGATGGGCGAAGATCGGCCGGACATGGCCGCGCTTTCAGCCTTCGTCAGCGAGGCTGGCCTCGCCAGGCAGAAGTGCCCCGAACGCATCGAATGGGTGGACACATTCCCCCGCACTGCCTCGGGCAAGATCCGCAAGGACCAGCTGCGCGCGATGATCAAGGCGCAGATGGAGGCAGAGAAGGCGGGGTAAGCGCTAGCCGCCTTCCGCGCCTTCCAAACCGCATAATCTCCACACCCGCCGTCACCCCGGGCTTGACCCGGGGCTGGGCTTTTCTTGGGGCGCAGCGCGTGACCCAAGAAGCCAAACCCCGGATCAAGTCCGGGGTGACGAAACAAGAAAAGCCCCCTCTCCAGCCGGAGAGAGGGCTTTCGGGAATGAATGGATCAGCGTTTGGCTCAGCTCTGCGCCTGCAACGCCGCCATCGCAGCACCGATCGCTGCGCTGATCTCGCCCGGCCGCGGATTGCGGCGCAAGGTCAGGCCGCCGTTGATCTGCAGGTTCTGGCCCGACATGAAGCAATCGTCGCTCACCACCCACAGCGCCGCCTTGGCGATATCCTCCGAAGTGCCAACGCGGCCCAGCGGATATTCCTTGGTGAAGGCATCGACGAGACCGGGCACCGCAAAGGACTGCTCGGTCATCGGGCTTTCGGTGAAGCCGGGCGAGAGCACATTGGCGCGGATGCCCTGCGGGCCATACTGGTTGGCGACGCAGCGGATCAGCGCCTCAGAACCTGCCTTGGTCGCGATATAGGCGGCATGATCGTCGATCACGCACTGCGTGGTGGCCGAGGAGATCTGGATCAGCGAACCGCCATGCGGCATTGCCCTGACGAACGCGCTCAAGAAATAGTGCACGCCCTTAAGCTGCAGCGCGATGATCTGGTCGAGCTCTTCCTCGGTGATCTCATGGAGGCCCTTGAGCAGGCCCCAACCGGTCGCGTTGATCGCGATGTCCACCTTGCCGTGGCGGTCCAGCACCGTGGTCGCCAGTGCCTCGACATCGGCCTTTTTCGACAAGTCGCACAGCGCCCAATCGCCTGCGATCACGCCGGCAAACTTCTTGAGCTCCTCCGCCTTGCGCCCCGCGACGACGACTTTGGCCCCCGCATCGGCAAGCGTTTGGGCGATGTGCTGGCCCATGTTGCCCGCACCCGCCGCGCCGATCACGACAGCCACCTTGCCCGAGAGATTGGTCATCGCAGTCAGTCCTTTGCGGTGAGGAAGTTCGCCGTCGCGACCCCGTCCGGGCCATAGACCGGTTCCGAAATGTCGCAGCGATACTTGCGTGTATTGGCACCCAGGATGGTGAACCCGGCGAGATGCGCGCCCATCTTGAAGTAGGATTCGGCGAGCAGGTGCACGGCAAGGTCCTCGGCGGTCTCCCACTCCTCGAACACGTGGATGCGGCCCGGATGGTGCGGATCGAGGCTCCACGCGTAATGGCGGCAGCCCTTCTCCGCGAGAGCCATGTCGATCAGCGGCTGGGCGTCCTTCAGAACCTCGTCACGGACTTCCGGCGCAAAATCGATCTCACCTGCGACAACCACGATCATCACGAATACCCCTTCAGAACTGAAAAACTGCGGCTCTGATAGAGCCAGGTTCCGCCGCGCTTGACGTACGTGTCCTCGTAGCGGCCGATGCTGCGGCGCAGGTTGCCTTCGAGGTCTTCGAGCGTCTCGTTGGTGTAGACGCGGCCCGTGGCGGTATCGCCCTCGATGACGATGGCGCCGGTCTGATAGAAGAAGCCGACGAAGGCGAAGGTGCCCATCGCGCCCTGCCACAGGCCGACGATGGATTCCTTGCCGTTCACGATGTGACCCGCCAGATCCCAGACGGCATCGTCCGCCCAGAGCGCGCCCCAATCGGTGGCGTCGCGCCGAAACACGGCGTCGGCATAGTTGTCGTGCAGCGCGCGGATGGCGAGCTGGTCCTCGATCGGTCCGGTGATAGCCATATTCTCTCCCAATTGGAGGGGAGCCTAAGGCGATTCAGATGGCTCAGAAACTATCAATTCCGCGCGCTGTCAGCGCCCTCGTTTTGGCTATTCTGGCGTCGCAAAGGCCCGGGTTCACCGGGCGAAAGCCATGGATGGAGAGCGCGATGGATCTGGGTCTCAAGGGCAAGAAAGTCATCATGAACGGCGGGGCCCGCGGCATCGGCCTCGAAATCCTCAAGATCCTCACCACCGAAGGCGCCGACGTCGCGTTCTTCTCGCGCGATCAGGCCAAGATCGACACGGCCCTCGCCGCACTCGCCGGCAACGAGGGCAAGGCGCATGGCGACGCCTTCGACATGACGAACAACATCGAGGGCTACGTCGCTTGGCTCAATGGCGCGGTGGAGAAGCTCGGCGGCTGCGACATCTTCATCAACATGGCCAGCGTTTCCGGCGCCGGTGCCACGCAGGATTGGCAAAAGTGCCTCGACGTGGACATCATGGCTGCCGTCAAGGGCATCGAAACGCTCACCCCGGCGCTGGAGGCCTCGGGCGCAGGCTCGATCATCGTGATGTCGTCCACCGCCGCGATCGAGACCTTCATCATGCCGCAGGCCTACAACGCGATCAAAGCCGCGCTGATCACTTATGCCTCGCAGCTTTCGCAGGCTCTCGCGCCCAAGGGCATCCGCGTCAACACAGTCTCGCCCGGTCCGATCGAGTTCCCCGGTGGCAGCTGGGAGATGATCCAGGGCGCGATGCCGGACTTCTACAAGAGCATCAAGGCGCAGATGCCGATGGGCCGCCTCGGCGCGCCGGACGAGGTTGCGCGCTCGGTCGTGTTCCTTGCCAGCCCCGCCTCGTCATACTCCACCGGAGTCAATCTCGTGATCGACGGCGGCTTCACCAAGCGCGTGCAGTTCTGATCTCATGAGCAAAACTCCGCTCGAGCTCGCCCACACCATGCTCGGCTGCATCGACAAGGGTGATTGGGCCGGCGTGATGGCGATCACCTCGCCCGATTATGTCGTCCACGAACCGCCGGAGCTTCCCTTCGGCGGCGACTGGAAGGGGCAGGACGCGCTGATCCGCCTGTTCCCCCACGTCTGGAGCTACTGGGACGACGTGGTGGTCGACCGCCTCGGCATCCTGACGGACGAGAACTTCTTCTGCCTGCAGCTGCGCATGACGATGACCTCGAAGCTCACCGGAAACCGCATCAGCACCTCGCTTGCGGAAACCACCCGCTGCGTCGATGGCCTGATGGTCGAATACACCATCCACTACCACGATTGTGCGCTGGTAGCCCGCGAAGCCGGCCCGCCGCGCCCCGGCGCGGTGAAGCTGGAGGGGTGAGGCGATGGACCGTCTGAAAGGCAAGGTCGCCATCATCACCGGCGCCGCCAAGGGCCTCGGCGCGGCAGACGCCCGCCTCTTCGTGGCCGAGGGCGCGCGCGTGATCCTGACCGACGTGGATGACGCCGCCGGGAGCGCGCTCGCCGCCGAACTGGGCGAGAGCGCGGAATACAAGCGCCTCGACGTGACGAGCGAGGCAGAGTGGGAAACGCTGATTGCGGACATCGTCGCCCGCCACGGCCGGCTCGACGTCCTCGTCAACAACGCTGGCATTGTCGAATTCGGCGATCCCGAAACGCTGACCGAAGTGAACTACCGCAAGATCATGGCCGTCAGCCTCGACGGCGTCGTCTTCGGCACCAAGCATGCCATCCCGGCGATGGCCGTGAACGGTGGCGGCTCGATCGTCAACATGGCCTCCATCGCCGCGATTCAGGGCGAGCCGACGTTTGCCGCCTATAGCGCCGCCAAGGGCGCGATCGATGCCTATACCCGCGCTACCGCCGCTTACTCGATCAAGAACGGACGCGGCGTGCGCTGCAATTCGGTGCTCCCCGCCGGGATCGACACGCCGATGGTGCAAAGCCTCGGCGGCAAGCTCGCCGCGCTTGGCGCTGCCGCGCCGGTGCACGACAACGCCACCGCGATGAACCGCCTCGGTGCCCCCGTCGATGTCGCCAATCTCGTGCTCTTCCTGGCCTCGGACGAAAGCCGCTTCATCACAGGTCAGAGCCACGTGATCGACGATGGCGCCTCGGTCATCGCCGGGAGCACGGTGCCCCGCACGGATCGCTGATTGCGCGGAACTCTGCGCTTACCTATCACTTTTATGGCTTCTCAAGCGGTGCGCCGGGTGGCCAAGTGAATCCATGATCCGAGCGCGGCCACCGCCGCCGTGCTGGCCAGCAAACCGGGAGATTGAAGGTGCAACTCAGCCGCGACGAATTGCTGCGAGCCTATCGCCAGATGAAGGTCATCCGCGAGTTCGAGGAACGTCTCCACGTCGATATCCAGACCGGCGAGATCGCGGGCTTCACCCACCTCTACTGCGGGCAGGAAGCCGTCGCGGTCGGCGTGTGCGAGCATCTTTCGCCGGACGACAAGATCGTCTCCACCCATCGCGGCCACGGCCACTGCCTTGCCAAGGGCTGCGACGTGAACGGCATGATGGCCGAGATCTGGGGCAGCCGCGACGGCCTGTGCAAGGGCAAGGGCGGCTCGATGCACATCGCAGATATCGACAAGGGCATGCTCGGCGCCAACGGCATCGTCGGCGCGGGCGCGCCGATTGCGGTGGGTGCGGGGATCGCCGCCAAGATCGATGGCAAGGGACATGTCTCCATCGCCTTCTCGGGCGACGGCGCGTGCAACCAGGGCACCACGTTCGAGGCGATGAACATGGCGGTGGTCACCAAGGCGGCCTGCATCTTCGTGTTCGAGAACAACCACTATTCCGAGCACACCGGCTTCGAATACGCGGTCGGCACGAACAAGGACATCGCCAGCCGCGCCGAAGCCTTTGGCATGAAGGTCTGGCGCGGTGACGGGACGGACTTCTTCTCGGTCTACGAAACCATGCGCGAAGTGCTCGATTACGTCCGCATCCCCGGCAATGGCCCGGCGGCGGTCGAGTTTGATACCGAGCGCTTCTTCGGCCACTTCGAAGGCGATCCGCAACGCTATCGCGGCCCGGGCGAGCTCGACCGCATCCGCGAGACGCGCGATTGCATCAAGAAGTTCCGTGCCAGTGTGACGGGCGCAGGCCTGCTCACCGACGCCGATATCGATGCCGTCGATGCCGATGTGATGGAGGCGATCGAAACCGCCGTCGCCAAGGCCAAGGCCGCCCCGCGGCCCACCCCCGAAGACGTCCTCGAAGACGTCTACATCTCGTACTGATCTCCCCGAGGAGCGCGACCAATGGCAAGAATGATGTATCGCGAGGCGGTCCTCTCCACGATCGCCGAGGAAATGGAGCGCGACGAAAACGTCGTCGTGCTGGGCGAAGACGTGGTGGGCGGCAACGGCACCGCCGGTGGCCCCGAAGCGATCGGCGGCATCTGGTCGACCTCGGCCGGGCTCTATGGCAAGTTTGGCGGCGACCGCGTGATCGACACCCCGATCTCGGAAAGCGCGATCATGGGCGCAGCTGCGGGCCTCGCGCTCGCGGGCAAGCGCCCGGTGGCCGAACTGATGTTCGCAGACTTCATCGGCGTCTCGCTTGATCAGATCTGGAACCAGCTCGCCAAGTTCCGCTACATGTTCGGCGGCAAGACCAAGTGCCCCGCCGTGATCCGCATGGCCTGGGGCGCGGGTTATAACGCCGCCGCGCAGCACAGCCAGGCGGTCCATCAGATCCTCACTGGCATGCCCGGCCTCAAGGTCGTGATGCCCAGCACCCCGGCCGACGTGAAGGGCCTTCTGCGCACCGCGATCCGCGATGATGATCCGGTGATCTTCCTTGAACACAAGGCGCTCTACGGCGTGAAGGGCGATGTGCCGGACGACAAGGATTTCATGATCCCGTTCGGCCACGCGCGCCTCACCCGCGCGGGCAATGATGTGACGATCGTCTCGACCGGCCTGCTGCTCGGCTTCTGCGAAGCTGTCGCCGACAAGCTGGCCGCCGAAGGCATCGGCTGCGACGTGATCGATCCGCGCACGACCAGCCCGCTCGACGAGGAAGCGATCCTCGATTCGGTCGAAGTCACGGGCCGCCTCGTGGTGGTGGACGAAACCAATCCGCGCTGCAGCTTTGCGGGCGATATCTGCGCGATGGTCGCTGAAAAGGCCTTCGCCAGCCTCAAGGCCCCACCGCTCAGCGTCACTCCGCCGCACACCCCCGTCCCGTTCGCGCGCGAGCTGGAATCCGCGTACCTGCCCTCGATCCCCAAGATCGAAGCGGCGGTGCGCAAGGTCCTCTCCTACCGCTAAGGATTGCCGTCATGGCTGATATTCGCCCCTTCTGCATGCCCAAGTGGGGCATCGAAATGACCGAGGGCACCATTGCCGAATGGATGGTCAAGGAAGGCCAGGCCTTCACGCGCGGCCAGGTCATCTGCCTCATCGAAACCGACAAGATCACCAACGAAGTCGAAGCGGAATACGACGCCGTGCTGAAGCGCGTGCTCGTCCCCGCGAGCGACCAGCCGCACCCAGTCGGCGCGCTGCTCGGCGTGTTCACCGATGCCGCCACCACCGATGCCGAAGTCGATGCCTTCATCGCTGCGTTCAAGCCGGCAGAAACCGGTGTCGCCGCCAAGGCCACGAGCGCCGAGCCGGCGCCGGCTGCGGCCGCCCCCGAACCTGCGCCGACCGCTGCGTCGGAACCCAAGAAGATCGTTACCAACCGCGCGATCAGCCCCGAAGCGCTCAAGCTTGCCGAAGCCCACGGCGTCGATATCGAACCCATCGCCGGTTCGGGCCGCGGTGGCCGCATCACCTATCAGGATGTCGTCCAGGCGATGCGCCCTGAGCGGGTCTACACGCCGCAGGGCCCCGCCGAACTCCCGGCAGAAACCCGCACGGCCTTCGCCTCGCCCCTCGCCGCGCGCCTTGCCGCGCAATATGGCATCGATCTCAGTACCCTCAAGGGCACCGGCCCGCGCGGCCGTATCTCGAAGGCCGACGTGCTCGGCGCGGTCAAGCCTGCCGTGCCCGAAGCCGCCCCCGCACCCGTGTTCGGCGCACCCTTCGTGGCGGTCGCCAACACGCCGGTTGTCCAGCCCTTCGACAAGGTGCGCAAGGTCGTCGCCCGCCGCCTGACCGAGGCGAAGCAGACCATCCCGCACTTCTACCTGCGCGTCTCGGCGCGGGTCGATGAACTCGTCGCGCTGCGCAAGACAGCCAATGTCGTGATGGGGACGAAAGCCTCGATCAACGACTACCTTGTCAAGGCCGTCGCCATGGCGCTGGTTCGCCACCCGGACGTCAACGTGCAGGTCGCTGCCGATGCGGTGCACAGCTTCCCGCATGCCGACGTCGCCATCGCAGTCGCGAGCCCCAAGGGCCTCGTCACGCCGATCGTGCGCCAGGCCGATCGCATGCACATCGCGCAGATCGCCACCACCACCCGCGCCCTCATCGACAAGGCGCAGGCTGGGCGCCTCAGCTTCGAGGACATGGATGGCGGCACTTTCAGCATCTCGAACCTCGGAATGTTCGGGATCGAGGAATTCGACGCGATCATCAACCCGCCGCAGGGGGCGATCCTTGCGGTCGGCGGCATCAACCGCGTGGCGACTGAAACGGCTGAGGGTGACATCGCCTTCGAAGGCCAGATCAAGCTCTCGCTCTCGGTCGATCACCGCGCGATCGATGGCGCGGCGGGTGCGGCCTTCCTGCAGACGCTGAAGGCACTGATCGAAACGCCGGAATCGCTGTTCGCCTGATGGCCAAAGTCAGCTAATGGGCCTGCCCATCCGGCAGGTCGCCTATTTCTGCGCAGATGTGCGTGCGGCGGCGGCTGCGCACCATGCAGCCTATGGCTCCGGCCCATTCTTCGTCGCGGACAATATCCCGGTGGCGCGGGCGGTTCACCGGGGCGTGGAGCGTCTGCACGATCACAGCTCCGCCTACGGGCAATGGGGCGAGGTAATGGTGGAGTTCGTGCAGCAGAACAATCCCGGTCCCTCACCGTTCCATGACATGTATCCGGAAGGTTCGGGCCGCTATGGGCTCCACCACGTTGCCGTGTTCGTCGATGATGTCGATGCAGCGCTGGCAGAGTTTGCCGCCCAAGGCGCCCCTTGCGCGATGCGCGCGGAAATGGCCGATGGCTTCGTCTATGCCTTTGCAGATACCAGCGCGAGCCTCGGCCACATGACCGAGCTCTATGCCCCGCGCGCCAGCCTGCTCGGCTTCTACGCGATGGTGGCGGACGCTGCCCGCGAAGGCGCGCCGGAGCGCGATCTCATCACCACCATCCGTTTGCGCTGAAAGCTGCTTCCATGACCACCAACCGCTTCTGGCAGCTCGATGCCCATCCCAAGGGCGACGACTTCGCCAGCGCCCTCTCGTTGCGCGAGGAACGGCTTCAGCCGCTCGCTGAAGGCGAAGTCCGCATTGCCGCTGAGTGGCTCTCGATGGACGCCGGCACGCGCATGTGGATGAGCCCGCGCACCGATGGTTATCAGCCGCCGCTGCCGCTCGGCTCGAAAATGTCCGGCCTCGTCATCGGCCGCATTGTCGAAAGCCGCGATCCCGCCTTTGCGCAAGGCACGCTTGTGCGGGGCTTCGGCCAGTGGGCGGATTATTCCGTTGTCACCCCAGCCATGGCCGGCCTCATGGTGCTCGACGAAAGCCTGCCCGACCTGCGCGAGCATTTCGGCGCGCTCGGCATGAACGGCTGGACGGCGCTGCTCGGCGTGCGTGATACCGCGCGCATCCAACCCGGCCAGTGGATCGCCGTCTCGGCCGCAGCTGGCTCCACCGGCAGCCTTGCTGTGCAAGTCGCGCGCAATCTCGGCGCGCATGTCGTCGGCATTGCGGGCGGACCGGCCAAGTGCGCCTATCTCACCGAGGAGCTGGGTGCCGATATCGCAATCGACTACAAGGCGGACGACATCGAAGCCCGCCTCGCCGCCGAAGTACCGGGCGGGCTGAACGCCTATTTCGACAATGTCGGCGGGCCGATCCTTGATGCCATCCTGCCCAGCATGGCGCTGTTCGGCTCTGTCGCGGTCTGCGGCCTCGTAGCCGCCTACGATGCCGACAAGCCGCTCCCCGGCCCCGCGCGTTACGATCAGGTGCTGATGAAGCGCCTGCGCATCGAAGGCTTCTTCGTCCCCGATCACTTCGGCCGTGCGGAGGAGTTCATCCCCCCCTTGCGCCAGTGGCACGACGAAGGCCGCCTCATCTCGCGCTTCGACGAAACGCATGGCCTCGAAAACACGCTCGCAGCCTATGCAAAGATGCTGGGCGGCGGAGCGATCGGTAAAGTGCTGGTGAAGGTGGCCTGACCATGTGACGCTCTCTCCCCTTCAGGGGAGAGAGCTATCGCATCAATCCGCCATCCACTTTTCCAGATTCTCATGGAAATACCGCACCCGGCGCTCCTGCCAGGCGAGATAATCGCGCTTGTACCCGCGCGAATGCAGGCCGCGCTGCTGGGCTTCCCATACCGAAACGTCCTGATCGATGCCGGGCCCGGCGGAAACATCGCCCCACTTGCCCTGCACGTGCGGCGCAGGCACCGAAACGTCGACCCATTCGGACATCGACTGTGAGTAGTAGCGCGTCGTCCCGGCGGGGAAGAGCGTCATGTACCACATGTCGAAGTAGCACTTCTCGGGATCAGTCTCGTGCGGCCGCGCGCGCAGCCAGATGTTGCCATCGGGCTTGAGGCTGAACGAGAGGTTCGGGAAGATCGTGTAGTGCCAGTGGTCGGTCAGCTGGTCATCGTGATAGGTCGAAAAGTCGAAGCCCTTCGATGCGCCCTTTTCGCGCTTGGCCTGCTGGAGCGCCTTGCGGATCTCGCCCGTCTTGCCGCCGCGGAACTGTTCGGGATCGAGATCCCAGAACACCAGCTCCTCGCGCAGCATTTCGAGCGTCTCGGCCTCGCCGCCGCGCAGCTGTTTCGTCGGCCCCGCGCCCGGCATGAACATGCGCGCATGGCCTTCGGGATAGAGATCGAACTGGCAGTGGTTGTAGCCATATTCCATCACGAACTTCGTCTGCGGGTGGACGAAGGGCACGTGATAGCTCTCGTTGAAGTTGTCCTGCACCAGCTTCCAGTTGAAGTTGCCCTCGATCGTCACCCAGTGCGTGCGCACCATCGCGTCCATCGGATAGGTATCGATCTGATCGGCGATCGGCCCCATGAACTGGCGCAGCGGGGCGGCGTCCTTGTCCATGTTGATCCACACGAAGCCGGCCCAGGTCTCGCACTTCACCTCGACGAGATTGAGCTTGCCGCAGGGCGAGCCCTGCACGAAATCAGCCTCGTCGGGCACGACCTTGAGCTTGCCGGTGAGGTCATAGGTCCAGCCGTGATAGGGGCACACGAGCCGCTTGGAATGGCCCTGCTCGCCCGTGACCACCGGCATCGCGCGGTGCTGGCACACGTTGTAGAACGCGCGCACCGCGCCATCATCACCGCGCACGCAGACGATGGTTTCTGGGCCGAAATCGGCGGTCAGCCAGTCGCCCGCATTGGGGATCTGTGCCTGCGTACCGGCGATCTGCCAGGTCTTGGTCCAGACCTTCTCCCATTCGCGGTCGGCCCATTCCTTGGAGAAGTAGCGGTCCGGCGTGATCGGCGCATTGCCGAGCGGCGGATCGGCAAGCGGCGAGATATCGGCCAGCGAAGTGGCGCGGGCACGGGCGAGTTCGGCCGAAGTCGTTGTCTCAGTCGTCATGACATGGTCTCCTTTATCAGGCACCGGCAAAGTGATTGTAGGATGGATCGGCGTGGCTGCGTGCGCCAAAGGCGTAGTCCGGCATGGCCCCGCGGTCCCACATGTCGGTCGATGGGGCGACTGTACTCCAGTCATAGACCGCATGGCGATGCGAAATGCGCCATTCGCCCTCGCGGCGCTCGAACCGGTCGAGATAGCGCCCGGCGGCAACCATGAAATTGTCCCCCTCTGCGCCCGGAACATGATGGTGCGCGATGAAATAGGCCTCGCCCTGCGCCCTGTCGCCTTCCACCTCGATCAGCACATTGCCGATCACATGCTGCGTGCGGCGCATGCCGGCGAGCACGTCCATCACCCACGGCACGAAAGCTTCGGCCGTGCCCTTGTACATCCCGTGGTCATCAGTTGCATCGGGGTGGAACACCGCGCGCACCAGATCGGCATCGCAGCGGTCGATCCCGCGTGCGAGGCGGTGGACGAGCTCGGTGCAGGCCATCTTGTCGAGCAGCAGCGCAACGCGCGGATCAAGGTCAGCGGCCATATGTTCAGTCTCCGGTATAGAGGGGATCGTCTGGCAGGCGCTTCCCGTGCCGCGTGAGCGCGCCATAGAGCGGCCCATCCCACTGCGCGGTCGATGGCCCATTGCGGCTCCAGTCGAGCACATAGCGCCGGTGCAGCAGCCGCCAGTCGTCGCCGCGCCGCTCGAGCCGGTCGAGGTAGCGGCCGCCGACTTCCATCTCGTAAGGGCCATCGGGGGAATCGACCTCATGCCACGCGCGGCAATAGGTCTCTGCTGTGGCATGCGCGCCGTCGATATCGATCAGCATGTTGCCCAGAAAATGCTGCGTCCGGCGCATTGCAGCAAGCGCGGGCACCACGCCGTCCGACCACGCCAGTGCATTGACCTCTCCGGTCCCGTAATCGGCCACGGCTTCCGGCCACCAGACCTCGCGCAGCACCGCCAGATCGCAGCGGTCGATCCCGCGCGCATAGCGGCTGAGCACATCCATGATCGCCACCTTGTCGGCCAGCTCTTCGGGGCAAACCTTGCTCATCGCAGGCTCATCTCCTCGCGGCGGCAACTGAGATCGTTCGGCGCTCTCGCACCCCACGGAAACATCGTCTCACCCCCCGGCAGATCAGCCGCCGGCTCATCGCGCACCCAGTCGACGAGTTCGCTGCGGTGCGCGATCTTCCACACACCTTCGCGCCGCTCGTAGCGATCGACATAGCGCCCTGCGACGAACATGTCCCGCTCGCCGCCTTCCGCAGCAATCCGGTGGTGCGCCTGAAAATAGACCTCGCCGAAGGCCATGTCAGCGCTCTCGAAATCGATGCGCACTTGCCCGATCATGTGGTGATTGGCCTTTTGCGGCGTCAGCACCCGCTGCGCAAATTCGACAAACCCGGGCGCATCGCCCTGCCAGCCGGCGCCGTAGTCGGTCGTCGCATCTTCGTGAAACACCGCGATATGCAGCGCCGGATCAAGCCGGTCCTGCGCGCGCATGTAGTCGCAGCTCAGGTCATAAATGGCCTGCCAGGATATCAATCGATCGATCGGGTCCATCATCAGTCCCTTGTTAGATAGTGATCGATCGTCTGGTGGAACTGTCGAATTCGCGCCTCCTGATAGTTCCCCAGCGTCTGCCCGCGCTTGGCCGAACCCAGAAAGCCTTGGTATTGCAGCGCCAGATTGTCGGTATCCTGATCATAGACCCCGCCCAGCCCCGGGTTCATCCCCGGCGCCTCGGCATAGGATTGCTCGACCGTCAGCCGCACCGGCTCGGGCGGATGCTCCACCGGCGTGCCCGGCGGCACCAGCTTCAGGAACATCAGATCGAACAGCGAGCGCGAGGGGTCGTTCCCGATCGGCCGGAACCGGTAGATCATCGGCAGCGAGACGCCGGGAAACAGGCACATATTCGGGAACAGGTGATATTCGATGGAATCGAGCATCTCGCTGTCCGAATACTGATCGAGCGGCACGCCCAGAGCCTCGGACATCTGTTCGCGCAGCAATTGTGCAGCATAAGAGCGCGCCGTTCGGCCTTCCGGAAGCGGGCCTCCGCCTACTCGCAGCTTGTCGAACAGTTCGGCCTCGGTCTGCGTGCCGGTATAATGCGGGCTCGCCACGCCGATGGTGTGCACAAACCGTGTCACGTGATCGCTGAACAGGTCATATTGCGCATTGGCATCCGCCGCCGTCGGCAGTGCTTGCGCGTGCGTTTCATAGACGTGGTAGGCCTCGAGAAACGCCTCCTGCGCGGCCTTCCAGTTGGTCGGCAATTCCTTCTGCAAGTGCAGCGAAATTCGCCGGTCGGAGAGGTCCCAGCGGCCCGAAAAGTGCTCGGCAAGCGGCCCCAGTTGCTCCTTGAGCGGACGCGCATTGTCATCGAGGTTGATGAAAATGAACCCGCCCCAGGTCTCCATCCGCACTTGCGGCAGCTGGAATTCCTCGTCCTTCACATGCGGGAAATCCCACCGGCACGGCAGGTGCGAAAGTTCCCCCTCCAAGGACCAGCGCCAGCCGTGGAACGGACAGCGGATCTCCACCGCATTGCCGCTGGTGTCGGACCGCTTGAGCTGTGTGCCGCGGTGCAGGCACACGTTGCGATAGGCGCGGATTTCCCCGTCATCACCGCGCACGATCAGGATCGACCACGGCCCGATATCGTAGGTGATGTAATCGCCCGCCTCGGGAACATGCTCCTCGCGCGCGGCCCATTGCCAGGTGCGCGCCCACAGATGGGTGAACTCGCGCGCCATGAAATCGGGCGAGGTATAGCGGTCGTAATCGATGTCGGCATCGCCGGCGAAGGCATAGGCCTCGGCTATCAACGCGGGCGGCACATCCTGCCCATCGGCGAGGATGATGTCGCGCGTGCTCGGCCCGGGGCAGCGTGCCGCGCCGGGCTCCGCAGGGAGAGGCAGACTGGTTTCAAGGTTCATGCCCGAAAAACTCCTTCATGCCCCTCCCTGTTCCGGTCAGTACCGGAAGGTGGCCTGCAGCCGCACCGTGCGCGGCATCGAACCATAGCCGATGATATCGCCCAGCGTGGCATTGTTGGTGCCGGTTCCCGCGCCCGTCAGCGGTGCGGTGCCGCCGCCGATGAAGTAGAACTTGTTGGTCAGGTTCTTGCCGATCACGGCAAACTGCCAGCGATCATTCTGCGCGCCGATCCTGATACCCGCATCGAGCACGGCATAGCCGTCCTGCCGGGTATAGGGATCGCCAAAGCTCGATCCGAGGTACGAGCTCGAGCTGCGCGTATCGATATTGCCGCCGATCTTCAGGCTCGATCCGATGTCGGTTTCATAGTAAACGCCCGCCGTCGCGGTCCATTCCGGTGCGGCCGAAGTCGGCGTGCCGCTCAGATCCTGCCGCTCGATGCCGGCCACGCGCAGCGAGCAGCCCGCCGCAATGCTCTGCCCAGACCAGCAAGGTGCGATGAAATCGATGTAGCGCGCCCGGTTGTAGTTCAGCGTGCCGTGGAGCGAGAGACCGGGAACCCCGCGCGGCGCATATTCCAGCTCCAGCTCGACACCCTTCGAACGCGCCGCACCCGCGTTGTAGGTCACATAGGCGAAGACCTGCGAGTTGAAGAAGTCGATCTGCAGGTTGGTGTACTTGTAGTTGTACAGCGTCAGGTTCGCACGCAGCTGGCGGTCGAACAGCGTGGTCTTGATGCCTGCCTCGAAGCCGCGGCCGCGTTCGGGGTTGAACGCAAGGTCAGCAGAAGGATTGTTCGTCACCAGCGCGGAGTTGATCGCGCTGTTCGAGAAACCGCCCGATTTGTAGGCAGTCTTGTACGCACCATAGACCATCACGTCCGAACTGGGCTTCCAGCTAATCGTCACGTCCGGCGACCAGTCCTCGAACGTCTGGTCCCCGGTCAAGGTGCCGTTGGTCGCCGCGCTCTGCGGCCGGAAAATGCCGGTCAGCGCGGGATTGACGTAAGGCTGGGTGAAGACGCTGTTTTTGGTCTCGTGCGTGTAGCGCACACCCGCCGTCGCCTCGAGCGTGGGCAGGATCTTCCAGATCGCCTGGCCATAGGCCGAAAGGGTCTCGCCGTCGGTTGCCGAATCCTTGGAATAAGCGACATAGCGCATGCCGGTCGGCGCCTTCGAGTTTTCGATATTGGCGAAGAGCACCGCCTGGAAGAACGTGCGCTTGGTCTTCTGGTAGAGCCCGCCGATCATCAGGTTGACCGGCGAATCGAACTTCGTCAGCGCCCGCAGTTCCTGGCTGAAGGCGTGATAACTGGCGTTCTCCGTCGCCCACACGCCGCCGCCGAGGAAGTCGCAGTCGCAGCCGAACTTGTTGTTGTTCCAGTTGTAGTTGGTGACCGAGTTCAGCGTGACGTTGTTCATGTCGTAGTTGACCGTGCCGGTCATCTGCCACGACTTGTAGGTGTTGTAGAGATCGCCGTTGCTGCGGCCATAAGGCGTCGCCTGCGCGATATCGACGGGGAAGTTGTTCTGGTAGAGCTTGAAGCCACCATCGCACTTGTAAGCCGGGTTCAGCGCCGTCGCACCGGTCGGGCAGCGCACCGCCGAATAGTTCCAGCCGTTGCCGATCGTGTCGTTCCACGAACCCGATGCCTTGAGCGTCGCGGTAAGGCCGCTGCCGCCGTCATACTTCAGGGTGGCACGGCCGATCAGTTCGCGCTCCTGCGGCTGGTCCGCCGCTGCCGCCGCAGCGGTATGCGGATTGACCGTGCCAGTCGCCACGTCGAACGTGTTGTAGGCCTGCGAGCCTGCAGCATTGCGGTAGTACCCGCCGAACATCTTCGAACCGCGCACGGCAAGGCGCAGGCCAAGCGCTTCGCTCAGCGGCGTCGAGTAGATCAGCTCGCCATAAAGCTGGCGGGCATTCACTTCATAGCCGACGCGCGCCAGGATCTCGCGGTCCTTGCCCGGATCGGCGGTGGTCAGGCTGATCACGCCGGCGGTCGCGTTCTTGCCATAGAACAGCGCCTGGGGTCCTTTCAGAATCTCGACACGGGCGAGATCGAAGAAGCCCTCGTTGATGACGCGGCCCTGGCCGTAATAGACACTGTCGACCACGATCGCGACCGACTGCTCGATGCCGATCGAGGTGGCGTTCGAACCGATGCCGCGCATGGTCAGCTGCGCGCCGGCGCCGTTCGAGGCGCGCGCAACGGTGAACTGCGGCGTGGCCGCAGCAATCTTCTCAAGGCTGGTGAGATCGCGCGCCTGCACGGTTGCGGCGCTGATCGCCTGCACCGAAACCGGAATGCTCTGCACGCTTTCCGAACGGCGACGGGCGGTGACGATGATGTCCTCGACACCGCTCGCGGCGGGTGTTTCAGCCGTGGCACCGGACTGCGGCGGTGCGGCCGCTTCAGCGGCGGCCAGCGCGGGGCTTGCCGCCAGCAGCGCGCCGGGCACGAGCATCGCAAGAACGGCGACGCGCGCCGTGCCCGCAAGAAATTCCTGTCGCACCGAATCAGTCTGGCGCATTTCACCTCTCCCGCTTGCTTATGCCGCCGCCCGGATTCTTGCGCGGGTCGGCGAACTGTAGCGAGGGTACCAATCCCGCCCGGCGGCTCAACTGTTTATGCGGCTTTTCAGTACTTTTGATAGGGAAACCGGCAGCTGTGCCGGATCGCAAAACCCCCCTGCCGCCCCGGTGCCGCGCGGGGCTTCCCCAGCAGAAAAGCCGGCCCTTTGGCGGGGCCGGCTTTTCGTGTTCAACTGCCTGTCAGTGGTCTCTGGCCGCGCTTACCACTCGTGCGGCTCGCCGTTCCATTTGCGGAACGCGCCGGTATCGGCGAGCGTCCATTCCGCGCCCAGCTTGCGCAGCCCTGCCGCGCTTTCGGTGGGTGTGATCTGCGCATGCGGACCGCCCATGTCGGTCTGCACCCAGCCGGGGTGGACCAGCCCGATCACGATTCCCTTGCCCTTGAGATCGATGGCCACCGAAGCCATGAGCCTGTTGAGCGCCGCCTTGGCAGAAGCATAGGCATACATGCCACCCATCGCCCACGACGAAGCGCCCAGCTGGCTGGTCACGTTGATCACCCGGCTGCCTTCGCCAAGCCGCGGCAGGAACGCCTGCAATACGCGCAGCGGCCCCTGCACCATGATTGCGAATGCCTCGTTCCACGCATCCCAGTCCGCGCCTTCCAGCTCATTGGCCATGGGCCCGGTCACGCCCGCAACGTTATAGAGAACGTCGATCGCGCCGTCCCCGCTCGATGCCGCTGCCGCGCGCACCGAAGCATCGCTCGCCACGTCGCAAGGATGGATCGTGAGCTTCCCGCCCGAGGACGCCGCAAGCGCCTCCAGCGCCGCACTGGCCTTGCGCGGCAGCGCGATCACGGTGTCGCCTGCTGCAACATGCTGCGCAGCAAGCTCAAGTCCGATGCCGCGCGCGGCCCCGGTAATCGCGACGGTTGCCATGGCGTTCTCTCCTTACAGTTTTACAGCTTGAGCAGCTGCTTGCCCTTGTTCGAACCAGAGAACAACCGCTGCAAGGTGGCAGGTGCATTCTCGAAGCCGTTCTGCACGTCCTCGCGGTAGGCCAGACGGCCTTCATTCACCCACTTCACCAGGCGGCGGCGGATGTCCGGGAATTCGCTGGCCCAATCGAGCACGATGAAGCCCTGCATCCGCGCCCGGCGGAACACGAGGTTGAAATAGTTCTCCGGCCCGGCCGGCAGGTTGCCCGTTTCATAGCGGCTGATGCCGCCGCAGATCACCACGCGTGCATTGGTCGCGATGCAGGCCAGCATGTCGTTGAGGATCTTGCCGCCGACATTGTCGAAGATCACGTTGATCCCGTTCGGCGCCAGTTCCTTCAGTTGCGCCCGGATCGGCCCGGCCTTGTAGTCGATGGCGTGGTCATAGCCCGCTTCCTTGACGAGCCATTCGCACTTCTCCGGCCCGCCCGCGATGCCGATCACGGTGCAGCCCGCGATCTTTGCCAGCTGGCCGACAATCGAACCGGTAGCACCCGCCGCGCCCGAGACGACCACCACGTCGCCAGCGACCGGCTCGCCCACCTTGAACAGGCCGCAATAGGCCGTCACGCCCGTGGTGCCGAGGATCGAGAGCATCGCCGTCGGCGGCAGATCGGGCATGCACGGGATGAGGCCCTCGCCATCATGAATAAGGTACTCGCTCCAGTTGATCGAGCCCGCGAGCGTGGTGCCCACCGGGAACTTGCCGCCGTTGCTTGCGACGACCTCGACGATGCCCGAGCCGCGCATCACATCGCCAATCGCCATTGGCGCGACGTAGTCCGCAATGTTCTCCATCCAGCCCTTCTGCGCCGGATCGAAGCCGAGGTAGTGCGTCTTCAGCAGCATCTGGCCCGGCCCCGGTTCGGGCAGCGAGGTCGTCACCAGCTTGAGGTCGTCATCGTTGATGGGGCGGCCGCGCGGGTGTCCATTTAGCAGCCATTGGCGGGTTTCAGTCACGCGGAATCTCCCAGAAGCGTTGTTTCGGAAATGAGACTAGCGGCACCGCCGCGCATCCGGACCTACCGAATTGGATGAGCCCCAAAGGGCAGGATCTAGCGCGACATCCCGGCCATACGCGTGGCGAGCGCCGGATCACGCGGATCGTTCCAGTCCTGCCGCGCCGCCCACCGCGCCAGACTCGCCGGCTTGTGCTGGAAATGCTTCGCCATCTCCTCAGGCGTCACCACCAGCGGCGACTGCGGCTGCGCGTTATACCACCGGTAAAACTGCGCCATCCCGTCATAGATCGAGGCCGGCTTCACGTCCGGCGAACCTGTCACCAGCAGGCTCATGGCCGAAGCGAAGTCATCCGGCGTCAGGCTCTTGAACACGATGTGCTTGCCAGAAACCTCGCTCAGGATCGCTGCCACTTGATCGCCCACCAGCGCCTCCGGCCCGCCGACGCGGTAGCGCCCGCTCGGCAGATCGGGATTGGCCAGCGCCTCGACCATGAAGGCCGCCACATCATCAAGGCAGATCCACGAGATCTTGAGATCGGGCTTGGCCGGATAGGCGAACACGCCCTTGCCCACGATGCCGGGCTTGTTCCAGCTGCGGATCATGTTGTCCATGAACACGCGCGATTCGATGATCGCCCATTCACAGCCGCTGCCCGCAATTGCCGCGATGATATCGCGCCGTCCGTCCATCGCCGGGCTGCCGATATCCTCGTCCGCGATGTGGCAGCTGGTGTGGAAGACAATGCGTTTCACGCCATTCGCGCGCCCCGCCGCGGCGATGTTCGCGCCCATCTTGCACGCAAGATCGCGGTCGAACACGAAGGGCAGATGCGCAGCGATCGCGTCCATGCCCCTCGCCGCTGCGATCATCGAAGCCTCATCGTAGATATCCGCCGCCACGGTTTCGACATCGGCGAACTCGGTCCCTGCAAGCGCGGCCGGATTGCGCAGCGCCGCCACCGGGGTCATCCCCGCCGCCTGCAGCCGGGTCAGCAGCGGATGCCCCTGGTCGCCCGTCGCGCCCAGCACCAGAATGCGCATGTTCGAAAATCCTTCCTTATTGGTTGGCAAGCCGCGCGGCCGTGCGGCCCGCGATGCAGCCGAAAGTCAGCGCCGGCCCCAAGGTGCCGCCCGCGCCCGCATAAACACTACCCGTCGGGCAAGCGATCACATTGCCTGCGCCATAAAGCCCCGGAATCGGCTCGCCCTCCACATCCAGCACTTGCGCCGCCGCATTGGTCCGCGCCCCGCCATTGGTGCCAAGCGCGCCAAGCTTGAGCTGCACCGCATGGAACGGCCCTTGGCTGAGTGGCCCCAGCGTTGCCGCCGCACCGGGCCGCGAACGGTCTCCATAGAAATGATCGTATGTGCTCACGCCGCGCCCGAAATCGGGGTCTTGAGCGTTGGCAGCATGCGCGTTGAAGCGCTCGACGGTTTGCAGCATGGCTGCAGCATCGACGTCGATCTTCGCTGCCAGCTCTTCCAGCGTATCCGCCGCAAAAACCCAGTCCGGCAGCGCATCGAAGGGCATCACCGGCCCGATCGGATAGCGCGCGCGGTACTGTGCATCGAACACGAGCCATGCCGGATTGTTGGGATAATCGTAGGTCGCGGGATCGAAGAGGTGGAAGGCCCCCGCAAGCGAGGAATAATTGATCGCCTCGTTGCAAAACCGCTTGCCCGCCCGGTTGACCAGCAGGCTGTGCGGCAGGGTCCGCTCGATCAGCACCGGGCTCGCCCGCTGCTCCCCGCCCGCCCAGTGTGCGCCGCCGATCGAAAGCGTCGGCACCCACCACGCGCTCGTCATGTTGCCCAGCCCCGCGCCGACCGACATCGCCAGCTTCAGCCCGTCGCCGGTGTTCCCCGGCGGGGAGGCAGGCATATCGAGCGGCCCGCGCAGAAACGTCTTCTTCAGCGCCTCGTTCCACTCGAACCCGCCAGTCGCCAGAATGACCCCGCGTGCCGCACGTATGCTGCGCCCGCCCGCAAACGCCACGCCGACCACCCGGCCCTCTTCCACGATCAGCCGGTCAGCCTTCATACCCAGCTGCGGCTCGATCCCGCGCGCCAGGCACGCTGCGAGCAATCGCCCGACCATCGCCTGCCCGAACCCGCGCAAGTCCGCGTCCGCGCGGCGCTTGAGCTCCGCCGGATCGACATAGCCGCTGCTGCCGCCCAGCGGCGTTTCGCGCAGCATCATCCGCTGGATCACGCCGTCGCTGAATACCTTCTCGGCCCAAGGCCCCAGCGTCGTGAAATCGAACAGCTCGTTATCCAGCGCGCGGCCGCCTTCCGGTTTCGCGCCGGGCCGGTCGAGGTAATAGTCCGGATAGCCCGGAAGAATGCTGACCGCGAGCGCACCCGCTTCTTCCAGAAAGGCCAGCGCGCCCGGCGCCTCGCGCACGAAGGCGCCGAGCACTTCGGGCTCCATCTCGCCGTGATCGAGGCTGCCGAAATAGGCGAGCGCGTCCGCCTCGCTGTCGGCCACTCCGGCGGCCTGCATCCGGGGGTTGTTCGCTGCCCAGATGATCCCGCCCGAAACCGCCGCCGTGCCGCCCAGCCGCTCGCCCTTTTCGACGAGCACAACCTCGGCGCCCGCCGCATGCGCCGAAAGCGCGGCTGCCATGCCCGCCGCGCCCGCGCCGATAATCAGGACGTCGGTCTGTTCGCTCACCTCACAGCCCCCCGGCGACATAGAGGCACTGCCCCGTCACCCAGCCTGAAGCGGGCGAAACGAAATAGAGCGCCGCCGCCGCGATATCCTCCTCGCGCCCGAAACGCTGCAGCGGGATGCCGATCATTTCGCGCAGCGCCTCGCGCTTGGCTTCGTCGTCGGTGCGCATGCAGTCGTTGAAGTTCTCGGTCGGGATCGGCCCGGGCGCGACGGCGTTGACACGGATCTTCGGCGCCAATTCGCGCGAAAGCGTCTGCGTCAGGCTGTTCACCCCGGCCTTGGCCGCCGCATAGGGACCGTTCTTCACTTGCGGCCCGAACGCGGCGCGTGAGGAGGTGTTGAGGATCACCCCGCCCGCTTCGCCCATGGCCTTGGCCGCGACCACGGCGCCCATCCACACGGCCTTGAGGTTGAGATCGACCTGCGCGTCCCAGCTCGCCTCGGTGGTCTTGGTGAGATAGCGCGGATTGCCATCGGGGATGCCGCCAGCATTGCTCACCCAGATGCTGACCGGCCCCAGCTCCTCCGCCGCCCGCGCGGCAAGGTTTTCGAGCGCGGCCATGCTGGTGGCATCGGTCGGTACGGCCAGCGCCCGCCGCCCGCGCGCGCGGATTTCGTCCGCTACCGCCTCGATATCTGCCGCGGTCCGCGCGCCGAGCGCGACATCCGCACCGGCCTCTGCCAGCGCAATGGCAATCGCCCGCCCGATGCCCTTGCCTGCGCCGGTGACGACCGCAATTTGCCCGTCGATGCGAAACCCGTCCAGAATGCTCATGCTGTTTCGACCTGCCGTTCCATCTGCGCCACCCGAGGATCATTCGGCCAGACCCATTCCTGACCAATGACCTGCTCCACCGCGAGTTGCGGCGGCACCCGATCCAGCCCGATCATCTTGTCGCAGGTCTGGTGGAAGCTGTAGATGCGCGCTTCCTGATAGCTCAGCGGCACGGACTTGAAGCCGTCGCTTTCCATCGACTTCTGGATCGCCTCACCAAACTGGGTGTCTTCCTCGATGATTGGGCTCAGTTGACGCCCGCCCATCCCGTCGGGGACGGTCCAGAGGTCTGGCACCGGGCCATCACCCCAGTCGAGCGCCATGGTGATGAGTTCGAGCCGGGTAGTATTCAGCGAAGCCGGCCAAAAGATCAGCGGCGGAATGAAAAAGTTGGAGAGCGGCGAGACCCAGTTGGGGAACATCGTGTAGCTCTGTGTGGTGGTGCGCCCGAGTTCGCCCACCGTCTCGATCGACTGCCATTCCGGCGGGTTATCGATCGCGCGCACATGTTCGCGGTCGGTGTTTCTCGGCGCGGGCGCGATCATCCGCGCGTGGCCATTGCGGTACATCGTGTTGACGTTGCGCTTGTGATCGACCAGCGGCGCCACTGTGCCGGGATGGATGAAGGGCACATGGTACACCTCCATGTTGGCCTCCATCGCCACCTTCCAGTTGCACTTGAGATCGAACGACTGGCGCGCGGCGAGCTTCACCTTGTCGAACGCGAACTCCTCCCATTCGTCCCAGATCGGCCCCATCCAGTCGCGCAGGGACATGGCCTGGTCATCGAGGTTGACGAAGATCAGCTTGCCATACATCTCGCAGCGCACCGAAATCAGGCTGCGGCAGGACTTGTCGAGGCCGGTGAAGTCCTGCGCTTCGGGGACGCCGACGAGTTCGCCGTCGGTCTTGTACGTCCAGTTGTGATAGCCACACATCAGCCGTGGGCTGCGCCCGCGCTGCTCGGTCACCACCGGCGCGCCGCGATGGCGGCAGGTGTTGTAGAACGCGCGGACTACGCCATCCATGCCGTGGACGATGATCAGCGGCTGACCGGCATTGTCCCACTGCATGAAGCAGCCCGGTTCGGGCACTTCATCGAGATGCGCGGCAAACAGCCAGCTCTTCTTCCAGATGTACTGCTGCTCGAGATCGTAATACTCCTGGCTCGTGTAGCGCCCGGCGGGCAGGTCCGGCAGATGCGGGAAGCCTTCGGGCGGGCGGTCACGCGCCCCTTCCCATTCCATCAGCCGCTTGATCGTATCGACCGTCTGCTGATCCATCATGGCCAGAACTCCCTTCCTGAGGCGATATCAGGCGTTGCCCGCGATCACCGATTTCGCGTCATCCACGCGGATCGCCGCGCCATTGATGAACTTGCTTTCGTCCGAGGCGAGAAACACCACCGTGTAGGCGATGTCGTCGGGCTCGCCGAGCTTGGTGATCGGTCCGCCATTGAGCGCTTCTTCCGCCCCGCGCATGAGCGCCGCCTGACGGCCTACTTCGATCACCATCGGCGTCAGGATGCCCGCCGGGTGGATTGAATTGCAGCGGATGTTGTAGCCTTGGCGCGCACAATGCACTGCCACCGCCCGCGTCAGCCCCTCTACCGCGCCCTTTGCTGCGCAATACGCCGCCACTGCGCTTTCGCCCTGGACCGATGCGATCGAGGCCATGTTGATGATCGAGCCGCCACCCGTCTCCTTCATCACGCGCACCGCGTGCTGGCAGCCGAACCAGGTGCCGTCCGCGCTCACCGCCATGATGAAACGGTAGTCCTTCTCGGTCTGCGTCTCGATATCGCCGAGTTCGACCACGCCGGCATTGTTCACCAGCACATCGAGCTTGCCGTGCCGCGCCACGACATCATCGACCAGCGCCTTCCATTCGGCATCGTGGCGCACGTCGAGGTAGCGGAACTCGGCCATCTCGCCGATCTCGGCCGCGACGCGCTCGCCATTCTCGCGGTCCACATCGGTCAGGATCACCCGCGCGCCTTCGCGCACGAACATGCGCGCGTCTGCCTCGCCGAGGCCCTTGGCCGCGCCCGTGATGATCGCAACTTTTCCAGCTAGCCTGCCCATAACGCTGCGTTCCTCTCAATTATGCAAGTTCCCACCAATTCACCCCGGATGCTAGGCAGACGTTACTAGCAAAAGAGAGGGGCGAGGCCGTGCCAGTGACGACAGAGGAACTGCTGGCACGCGAGGAAGTGCGCGATCTGCTGCACCGCTATTGCAAGGGAATCGACCGGAAAGACTGGGCTCTGGTCCGCTCGTGCTTCGCTGATGACCATGTCCATCGCCACTCCACCTTCATCGGATCGCCGGACGAGTTTATCGGTTTTGCCAGTGCCGTGCTGGGCACGATCCCCGCGACGCACCACACCATCGGCAACGTCCACTTCACCTTCGCGCCCGATGGCCTGAGCGTGGAGACCGAAGCCAACTTCGTCGCCTACCACTTCATCGAGGCCGGCCACATGGAAGGCACCCCCGTGCCGACCCACGGCAAGGCCACCGACTGGATCGTCGCAGGCCGCTACTGCGACCGCATGGAAAAGCGCGGCGGGCGCTGGATCATCGTGGCGCGGCAGGCATACCACGATTGGGAACGGGTCGAGCCGGCGAATGTGTGAAAACCCCCACCGATTCCCAGCCCCGCTCACCCTGAGCCTGTCGAAGGGTGCTGACGCGACGGTCGGGCATGATGCTTCGACAGGCTCAGCATGAGCGGTTTGGGGTTTGATCAGGTTTTTGAAAAGAGGATGAAACTATGCGACTGAACGGCAAGACCGCCCTCATCACCGGTGGCTCCTCAGGCCTCGGCGCCGCCATGGCCGCGCGCTTCGTCGCTGAAGGCGCTTCCGTCGTGATCGCCGATATCGATGACGCTGGCGGCGAAGCGCTCGCCGCGCAGCTCGGCGCAAACGCGCGCTACATCCACCTCGACGTGACGCAGGAAGCCGACTGGGCCGCGGCTGTCGACGGCATCCAGGCGCTGGACTGCGTGATCAACAACGCCGGCATAACCACCGCCGGCAATATCGAGCAGGTCACGCTCGAACAGTTCCGCCACGAATTCGAGATCGACGTCGTCGGCGTGTTCCTCGGCTGCAAGTATGCCGTCGCCAAGATGAAGCAGACAGGCGGCTCGATCATCAACATGTCCTCGCTCGCCGGGATCAAGGCGACCGCTGACCTTGTGGCCTACAACGGTGCAAAAGCGGCAGTCGCCATCATGACCAAATCCGTCGCCGCGCACTGCGGCAAGAGCGGCTACGGCATTCGCTGCAACTCGATCCACCCCGGCGTGATCCGCACCCCGATCCTCGACAAGGTGCTGGCGCAAGTGCCCAATCCGGAGGAAGTCTACGCCGGTTGGGTCGCCGTTCACCCGATCGGCCGCATCGGCACGCCCGAGGAGATCGCCGCCATCGCGGTCTACCTCGCTTCCGATGAATCCACCTTCACCACCGGCGCCGAATTCCGCATCGACGGGGGAAGCTCGATCTGATGAACCCTATCTCCTTCGCCTCGGGCATCGTACCCGAATTCGGCCCCGTCGATACGATCCGCGCCGCGGCTGCGGGCGGTTTCGACATGACAGGCCTCTGGGTCGAGCCCGGTGATTGGAGTTATACAAAGACGCGCGAGGCCCGCTCCGCATTGGCGGACACGGGCCTCCCGCTGCTCGACGTCGAGGTGATCTGGATCCAGCCCGGCAGCGACATGGCGCTCCACAAGAAGGTCATCGATGTCGGCGCGGAATTGGGCGCGCAGAACGTGCTGTGCGTATCCTCCGATCCCGACATGGCGCAAACCGCCGCGCGCCTCCACGAGCTTTGCGTCCATGCCGAGAGCTCCGGCATGCGTGTAGCGCTGGAATTCGGGATCTTCACGGAAGTGAAGACGCTCGCGATGGCCCTCAGCGTGCTGGATATGGTCGCACACCCCCTGCGCGCACTCCTTATCGATCCGATCCACGTCGACCGCTCGCAAAGCCCGGTCGCCGATCTCGCGAAAATTCCGCGCGAACTCCTGCCCTACGCCCAGTTCTGCGACGCACCCGCCCAGCGCCCCGATCCGGCAGACTTCGGCGCGATCATCACCGATGCCATCGACCTCAGGCAGCAATGCGGAGAAGGCGCGCTCCCGCTGGCCGCGATGTACCAGGCATTCCCATCCGGCATCCCGCTCAGCATCGAACTGCGCTCCAAGGCCCTGCGCGAAGCCTGCCCCGATCCTTTCGATCGGGCCAAGGCAGTGGCAGAGGCAACCCGGCGCTGGCTAGCCGCCAAAGCCGGCTAGTTCCCGCGCCCCTTCACAAACGCTGCCACATCATCGTGCAGCGCCTTCAGCGAATCCTCGTGCGCATAAACCATGTGGCCTGACGGGTAATACTTGTACGAAATGTTCGCGCGCAGGCTCTCCGGAACGGGCAAGTGCCGCATCTGGAAGCGGCCTTCGAAGTAAGGCGTTGCGGTGTCGTAATAGCCGCCCAGCACCAGCACCCGCAGCGATGGGTTGGTCTTCAGGGCGAAGGCCAGATCGGGGAGCACGTTCGCTGCGCCTTCCACCGCGTATCCGGCGCCCGGCGGGGTGTGCTTGAGGTCCCATTCGCCCACGTTGGCAAACAGCTTGAACGCCTTGCCCGCGCCGAAGCGCAGCGTGCCGCGCGCATAATCGTTGAAGGCCGAGACATAGGCTGAACTGATCGCGGTGGACTGCGGATCGTAGTCCGCTTCCTTGCTGAGCACATCGAGACTCGGCCCGGCGAAGCGTGTGTCGAGCCGGCCCACGGTCTGCCCGGTCTCGTCCATCAGATTGCGGTTGAACTGACCGAGATTGACCCTGAGATTGGAGCGCAGGATGTAGGCCGGGGTAAGGCCGGTGTAGCGCGCCAGCTTCTCGGCAATCTCCTGCTTGCGCGTCGCCGGAAGGTCGTTCCCCTCGATCAGAGCAGCAGCATAGTCTCCGGTCGCAAAACGCTCGGCCTCGGCAAGGAACGGTTCGAGCGCGGCGGGGCGGCCGCCGGGAACGCGGTTATGGTACCAGGCGGTTGCAGCGTACGTCGGCAAGGTCACGATATAGGGCAGGTCGTTGCCGGGGTTCCACTGCGGCGCATCTGCCCAGAAATCGAACGCCAGCGTCGTCGAAAGCAGCATGATCCCGTTGAGATCGACCGAATCCGCATTCTGCAACCGCGCCGCCAGCGCCACCGCGCGCGGCGTGCCGTAGCTTTCACCGAAAAGGTAGCGCGGGGAATTCCAGCGCTGGTACTTGGCCAGGAACTGCTTGATGAACTCGGCAAAGGCGTAAACGTCCTGATCGATGCCGTAGAACGCCTTCTCCTTGTCCTTGCCGGCGATCCGGCTGAACCCCGCCCCCGGCGCATCAATGAAGACAAGGTCCGCCACATCGAGCGGGCTCTCGCCGTTGTCGACCGCGCGGTAGGGCGCAGGCGGCGTATGGCTGCCGTCCGCCGTCACCACCCGGCGCGGGCCGAAGGCGCCCATGTGGAGCCATACGGTGGAGGAACCCGGCCCGCCGTTGAACACGAAGAGGAGCGGGCGATCCGCAGCGGGAGCGCCCTTCTTGAAATAGGCGGTGTAGAACATCGAGGCTTCGGCGGGTGCCTCGTCCCCAACCGCTTCGGCCTTGGGCTTTGCCGCATCGTCCCAGCCCTTGGCATGGACCACGAGCGTGCCTGCCACCGCCTTGTAGTCGATCCGCGCACCGTGAACGGTGACGGACCCTTCGCTCGACACTTCGTCCGGCTCAAACAATGCAGAAGGCGCGGCCTTCGCCGCCTCGGCAGGCTTGGCCGCATCCGCCGGCTTTTCCGCCGCCAGTGCCGCCGTGCTCAGACCCAATGCCAAAGCCAGCGCAGAAATCCCCAGCAACCGCATGAAACGCCTCATTCGCAAACAAAAAACCGGCGCAGGTGGTCGCACCGCGCCGGTTTCTTGTCCAGCCTCTACACCGGAATATCCCACCCCAAACCCGCTCATGCTGAGCTTGTCGAAGCATCATCCGCGGCGGCCGCGCCAGCACCCTTCGACAAGCTCAGGGCGAGCGGGTTTGGGAGTGGTGCGGAACTACCCCGCCGATGGCCGGTGCGCCGTGTCTGACCAGTCCTGCCGCGCCACCCACTGGGCCAGCGTTTCGAGCTCTACGCCCGGCAGGCGCTCCATCATCGCTTCGGTATTCACCTCGAAGGGCTTGGTCGGCGCGTTGTTGTTGTAGTTGTAGAAGGCCGCGATCCCTGCCGAGAAGGGTTTGCGCTCCGCTTCCGCCATTGAATCCCCCAGCGCGGCCACCAGCAGGTCGCCGAACTCCTCAGGGGTGCAGGGATCGTACTTCACCGTGTAGCCGAAGTGGTCCGAAAGGATCTGCGCGACCTGCGGCGGCAGCAGGCGCTCCGGCCCGCCGATGTTCATCCAGGTACCTTCCATGTCCGGCCGGTCCATCGCGTGGATCATGATCTTGGCCACATCATCGAGGCTGATCCAGTTCGCACCCAGCGTCGGCTTGTGCGGATAGACGTAGCGGCGCTCGTGCATGATGAAGGGCCGCGCCCAGTTGGTCAGCAGGTTGTCCATGAACAGCACCGAGCCGAACACTGTGGCCGGCACGCCAGAGCGGAAAAGCGCATTGATGCCCGCCGTGTTGCCGGCATAAGTGAAGGCATCGCCGGGCTTGTCCGGGATCCAGCTCGAGGTGTTCCACACGAAGCGCTTGGCATCGACTTCCTTGGCCGCCTCGCCGATCCAGCCGGCGAGTTCGGCGCGCGAATCGCGCAGCTGCAGCGGGTGGTTGTAGAACACCGCGTCCGAACCCTCGAGCGCCTTGGTGTAGGTCGACCGGTCATAGAGATCGATCACCCGCGTCTCGATATCGGCGTTGGTCGGCCCGAGATCGGGCTTCTCGTTGCGCGAAAGTGCGCGGACCTGATGACCTGCGGCGACAAGCTGACGCACTTGTGCCAGCCCCTGCCGGCCGGTTGCGCCCACGACGGATACCAGAGCCATTTCGCATCTCTCCTCTTTGGGTAGAAGCTGCCCGGCTCTCTGGCCCGGTGCAGCCGGAATTTCTGGACCTAGCTGCGGATCGCGCTGGCCCCGTCGACATTGAGGTCGGTCCCGCTGGTGAAACTCGAATCCTCGCAGGACAGGAACAGGATCGCGCGGGCCACTTCATCAGGCTCGCCCACGCGGCCCATCGGGTGCGCGGAGGCCATCACGGCCTCGATCTGCTCAGGGGTCGCACCGCCGGCGTTGAGATAGCGGTTGTACATCGGCGTGCGGATCGCACCGGGATGCACGGTGTTGGCGCGTATCTTCAACCCCCGCTCGGCGCAATCGAGCGCCACGGTCTTCGTAAGGTGCGTCACCCCCGCCTTGGACGCGCAATAGGCCGCCATGCCGCCAGCCGCGCGGTGCGCGAGCATCGAGCCGATGTTGACGATAGTGGCAGGTTCATCGGATGCCGCCAGCGCCGGGAGCGCGGCACGGCAGCCGTAGAAGCTGCCCGTGAGGTTGATATCGATATGCCGGTGCCAGCTGTCGAGATCGACATCGACAGTGTTCCCCGGCTCGGAAATCCCTGCGATGTTGCACAGCGTCGTCAGCTTGCCGAAGCGCGCCAAGGTTGCCGCCACGGCCGCTTCCCACTGCGCCAGATCACGCACGTCCAGCTGCACCGCATCGGCATTGGGGCCGAGCGTCGCGGCATGGGCCTTGGCCTTGTCGAGCTGCAGGTCGCCCAGCATCACGCTGCCGCCCTCGGCCACGAACAGCGCCGCAACCGTGCCGCCAATGCCTTCCGCGCCGCCCGAAATCAGGGCGACCTTGCCGGTCATTTTCCCCATGCGTCAGCGCTCCAGGATGCAGACGCCGGACAGGCCGGGTGCGCCATAGACATGGCTGTAGGCGGCCTTGGGATTGTTCGGCACCTGCCGCCCGCCGCCGCGTCCGCGAAGCTGCACGGTGTTTTCATAGACCTGACGCAGGCCCGAAGCGCCGATGGGTTCACCGCAGGCCAGGCAGCCGCCGTCGGTGTTGACCGGCAGGGTGCCGGTCACCTCGGTGCGGCCCTCACGCAGCCACTGCTCCTGATCGCCATCCTTGCAGAAGCCGTTCTCGGCCATGTGCATGATCTCGGCGCCGGATTCGGTATCCTGCAGCTGGGCGACCGAAATGTCCTCCGGCCCGATGCCCGCCTGCTCGAACGCCGCCTTGGACGCGAGGATCGTGGGCTTGCCGCCGTTCTCGATATCGACCGAGGGCGCAAACACCTCGAACGAACCCGGTGGGCGCGTGCGGACGGCCACGCTGGCAATCTTCACCGCATCGGCGCCCAGTTCGCGCACCTTCTTGCCGCTCGCGAGGATCAGCGCCACCGCGCCTTCTGCGGGCGCGCAGAACATGTATTTGGTCAGCGGGTCATTCACCATCGGCGAGTTAAGGATCGTCTCCAGATCGACCGGCGAACGGCGCCAGGCGTGATCGGCATGGACGCCGTTGCGGAACGCCTTTTCGGCCACGCGACCCAGCGTCTCGCGGCTGATCCCGTAGAGCTGCATGTAGCGCTGGATCTTCAGCGCGAAGAACTGGGTCGTCAGCATCATGCCGGTCTGGCCGTACCATTCGGGCAGGCCATAATCGCGCGGCTTGGCATTGAACGCGCCGCGGGGGTGCTTGTCGAAGCCGACCGCCAGCGCCACGTCGAACTCGCCCGCCGCAATCGCGTTGCGCGCCGAAGCCAGCGCGGAGCCGCCCGTTGCGCAGCCGTTGGCCACGTTGATGAAGGGCAGGCCGGTGAGGCCCAGTTCATTGACCATGATGTCCGCGCTGCCCGCCGCCGCCGAACCGCCATAGGCGCAGCCCACGTCTGTCCAGTCGATCCCGGCATCGGCCATGGCTTGCCGCACGGCAAACACGCCCTGATCGCGGCCCGAACGACCATCAGTGCGGCCGAAGGGGTGGATGCCCGCCCCGATGATATAGACGTCTTCCATCACGCTTTCTCCGGACGAAACGCATAAGTCGAACGGGTCGCGTCAAACGGCGCGACCACGAATTCCATCGGCATGCCGAGCTTCAGATCCTCGAGCACGCAATCGACGATGCGGGTCTCGACGATCACCTCGCCGGGCAGTTCGACATAGCCGAGGAGGTAGGGCTGGAAGGGCTCCGGGCCCTCGAAGGGTTCCTTGGGCTGGAAATCCTGCCGGGTCCACGACCAGAGCGTGCCCTTGCGCGAAAGGCGCCAGGGCTCGACGCCCTCCGCCGCATCGCCGCTGGGATAGGGAAACACGATCTTGCCCGAAGGCAGCCGCCCGCCGATCAGCGCCGGTTCCGCCTCGTTGGTCCACAAGTTTTCCGCAATGGGCTCAAGCTGCGTCATAAAACCTTTCCCGCAGGATCGGACCGATTGTCACAAGGTCCCGTTGTTGCGAGTATCGTGGCACCAAATCCCGGGACCGACGATCATTGAAAATGGTAGGCAGCCCCTACGCCCCTCCCCCTTTGTGTTAGTCGCCCCCGGCCCCGCGAATGCCTAGCCCTGTTGCAAAGAAGGAGCGGGCGTCTTGGGAGAGCATCGCCACTACCGCCATTTCGTGCTCGCCGTGATCACCTTCGGCGGCATGCTCAACATCGCCGACCGGCTGATCCTTTCGATCATGCTCGAAGACATCAAGCATGCCTTCACGCTGACGGACACGCAAATCGGCCTGATCACCGGCTTCGCCTTCACTGTGCTCTACGTCGTCTGCGGGCTCCCCATCGCCTGGCTGGCGGACCGGATGAGCCGGCCGCTGATCATCGCGGTGTCGATCGCCTCGTGGAGCCTGATGACCGCGCTGTGCGGCGCCGCTACCGGCTTCTGGACCTTCTTCCTCGCGCGGATGGGCGTGGGCATCGGCGAATCGGGCAGCGGCCCCGCCGGCACCTCGCTCCTCACGCAGACCTTCAAAGGCCATGAGCTTGGCCGCGCGATGGGTATCTATTTCCTCGGCCCCACGCTTGGCACAGCGGCGGGGCTGATCCTCGGCGGCGTGCTGGCTCATGCGGTCGGCTGGCGGATGACCTTCATGCTGCTCGGCATCCCCGGCATCCTGTTCGCGCTGTTCGTCTTCTTCACGGTCAAGGAGCCCGGCGGTCGCCCGATCCCGCCCAAGGTCAGCCTTGCCGAGGGGCTGGCCGCGTGGTCCACCGGAGTGCGCGAACTCCTTGCCAACCGCGTGTTCCTTGCCGCCTCGCTCGCCTTTGGCTGCATGATCGTGACGGGCTATGTCTTCGCCACCTGGCTCGCCGCGATCATGCTGCGGGGGTTTCCGGTCTCCACCGCCGATGTCGGGTTCTATCTTGGCCTTGCTTTCGTGCTGGGCGGCATTCCCGGCCCGGTGCTGGGCGGCTACCTGACCGACTGGCTGGTGCGGCGCGATGCCCGCTGGCGCGCATGGCTACCGGCGATCGCCACGCTGGGCTGCCTGCCGTTCTACCTCGCGGCGCTCATGAGCACGCAGTTCTGGGCCTTCCTCGGCCTGTTCTCGTGCGGCTATCTCGTGTTCCTCGTCGCCCAGGCACCCACCGTCTCGCTGATCCAGCTCGCCGTGCGCCCGGATGAGCGCGCGATGGCGATGGCGGTCGCGATGATCTTCAACAACCTCATCGGACAAGCGCTCGGCCTCTTCCTCGTCGGCTTTGCCAGCACCAGCCTCACCCCCATGTTCGGCACCAAGGCACTGACCTGGGCGGTGATCGGCGTGAGCACGGCCTTCGCCATCCCTGCCGTGCTGTTCTATCTCATCGCCGCTGGCGGCATTGCGCGGGGTCCCCTCAAAATGATCAATGGCCCCGACTCCCCGCAAGCGTAGACTGACGCCCAAGTCCAAGGGAGAGCGGACAAATGGTTGAAACCAAGACCGGACACGACCGCACCGCCGGCGTGACCTACAACGATGTGATCAAGGCGGACACCGTTCCGCCGCCAGCCGTCTACCTGGAAGATTCGCCCTATCCCGGCGGCGTGACCAAGGTCCCCACGCACCGCTACTGGACGAAGGAAGAGCACGAGCGCGAAGTCGAGCGGCTGTGGAAGCGCGTGTGGCAGATGGCCTGCCATGAGGACGACATCCCCAATGTCGGCGATACCTATGTCTACGAGATCGCCGGGCTATCCTTCATCATCGTGCGCAATGCCCCCGGTGATGGCCCGGGCGCGGTCAAGGCCTTCCCCAACGCCTGCCTCCACCGCGGCCGGCAATTGTGTGAGGCGCACAAAAAGGGCCTCAAGGTCCTGCGCTGCCCGTTCCACGGCTGGTCGTGGCATCTCGATGGCCAGCTCAAGGAAGTGCCCAGCCACTGGGATTTCCCCTCGGTCACCGAAGAGGAATACTCGCTCCCTGCCATCTCGGTCGGCCACTGGGGCGGCTTCGTGTTCATCAATCCGGACCCGAATGCCGAACCGCTCGCCGATTTCCTCGGCGATATCGACCGCCACTTCTCGCTGCCGTTCAAGCGCCGCTACAAGGCCGCGCACATGGTCAAGCGCCTGCCGTGCAACTGGAAGGTGGCGCAGGAAGCCTTCATGGAATCCTACCATGTCGTCGGCACGCACCCGGAACTGCTGCCGATGTTCCTCGATACCGGCTCGAAGTACGATGTGTGGCCCAATATCTCGCGCGCCATGTCTGCCTCGGGCCCGCCGAGCGCGCACACCGATCTCGATGCGCCCGATCCATCCGCCTTCCCCGAGGGCCAAGCGTTCACCAGCTTCCGCCATCCCCTCAGCGGCCACGTCTACCGCCGCATCGAGGAAAACCGCGTCGAGGTGACCCGCCCGGATGGCAAGACCGGCCTGTTCGACATGACCGGCGCTCACGTCGACGGCGAAGTCGTCAGCGCCGACGCGCACATGTGCAACTGGATCGGCGGCAAGATCGCGCCGGGTGACGAAAACATGCCCACCCGCTTCGCCTCGGCCTCGACCGAGGACTTCCGCGCCGATGCCGCGCGCGACCGGCGCGAGCTGATGCGCCCGCAATGGGGCGATGCGATCGACCAGTTCAGCGATGCCGACATGATCGACGCGATCTTCTATTCGGTCTTCCCCAACCTCCACCCCTGGGCAGATTTCAACCCGATCTTTTACCGCTTCCGGCCGGACGGCGACAATCCCGAGCAGTCGCTGCACGAGGTGATGTACATGGTGCAGGTGCCCGAAGGCGCCGAGCGACCGGCGCCCGCCAAATGCACCTTCCTCGATCTGGAGGACGACTACACCAAGGCCACCGAGTTCGGCAGCTACCTCAACAAGATCTTCAACCAGGACGGGCTCAACCATGCTGCGGTGCAGAAGGGCCTGCACAATCATCCCAAGGGCGAGGTGATTTTCGCGAGCTATCAGGAAAGCAAGATCCGCGATTTCCACAACAAGCTCAATCTCTGGCTCGACAGCGAAATTCCGCCCAAGAGCCGATAAATCGGACAAAACGGGGTCTCCTCTTTTTGCACGGAGGAGACCCAATTGTGCGCCAAGTCTGAGCGCCGAATAAACGGTTCGCCGAGGTCTTTCACACCCGGCCTGACCCTACGGAATCCCTGCGTTTTTGCGGTCACACGGCGCACAAAATGCGCCCATCCGTCACCCTTTTTGATAGTTGCTGTTCGCCCCCTGCGCCCTAGCCTAGCATTTGGGATTGTGGGCGCAAAATCACGCAATAACAGCACGATAAACGCCTACTGAAAGTTGGGAGGATTGCTATGGGGTTGAGGACAAACGCGTCGCTGTTTCGCGTCGCGCTTTTTGCAGGTGTTGCGGCAACGTCGCTGGCGCTGCCAGGACTGGCGCACGCCGCGGATGCTGCGGCGGCAGAAGCAACGGGCGGTGCCACTGTCGATGATGGCAACGCGATCACGGTTATCGCGCGCAAGTCCACGGAAACGCTGCAGAACGTGCCGGTGACGATCACCGCGATTACCGCCGATGCGATCAACCGCGATCAGGCGACCAAGGCCGAAGCGCTCGGCACGCACGTTCCCACGCTCAACATCTACTCGGGCGGCTCGGGTTCGGGCGGCTCGATCGCGCTGCGCGGCGTCGGCTCCTCGGCAATTTCCGCCGCGTTCGACTCTGCCGTCGCGCTCGATATGGACGGCATCCAGCTCTCCTCGATGCGCCTCCTCCAGGCCGGCTTCTTCGACATCAAGCAGGTCGACGTGATGAAGGGCCCGCAGACGCTCTACTTCGGCAAGAGCGCCACCGCAGGCGTGCTCGGCCTGCGCTCGAACGATCCCACCAAGCAGTGGGAAGTGGGCGGCAAGGCCAGCTATGAATTCGTCGAGGACGGCTATGTCATCGGTGGGTACATTTCCGGTCCGATCACCCCGACGCTCGGCATCCGCGTCGCTGCGCAGTACAACGATATCTCGAAGTACACCCAGATCCAGCCGGGCATTCCGGCCAAGATCCGCAATCGCGGCATGCGCGATTTCAACAGCCGGCTGACCCTGCAATGGGATCCCTCGAGCGCGTTCACCGCGAACCTCAAGGTGAACTACATCACCAACCGCAACGATGGCGCCATCGGCCACCAGGATATCGACTGCGGCAAGAATGGCCGTGCTGACGAAGTCGTGCTGCTGGGCGGCGCTGTCGCAATCCCATCGGGCGCAAACTGCAACATCGGCGACCGCTACTATGCGATCAGCGATCCCTCGCCCACGCAGGCCGGCGGCTATCCCACCGGCAGCGCTGCGGGTGACGGCCGGTATCCGGGCCACCCGTTTGGCCAGACCGATATCTGGCTCACGCGCCTGCGCATGGACCTTGATGTGACCGACAACCTCAAGCTGAGCTCGGTGACCGGCTACTTCAATATCAACTCGGTCGATTCCGATACCTACAGCTCGGTCGGCGTCGGTCCTGCGTTCAATCCGAACGGCGTTCCGCTCAATCTGATCGCGCCGCGCCTTGCCGCCGTGAACACCCCGGGCTCGGCCCAGGGCTTCGGTTCGAGCGACCCGCTCAACGCCACCAAGCAGTGGACCCAGGAAATCCGCCTGACCAGCAGCTTCGATGGTCCGTTCAACTTCATGGTCGGCGGCTTCTACGAACACCGCAACATCGATTTCAACACCTCGCAGCAGGGTGTGAACATCTCGATCATCGCGGCTGATCCGATCACCGGCAGCTCGTTTGACTGGTACAAGAAGCACCACACCACCACGAAGGCTTACTCGCTCTTCGCCAGCGGCAACTACAAGCTGACCGAACAGCTCGAACTTTCGGGCGGCGTGCGCTGGACCAAGGAAGACAAGGTCAACACGATCTCCGTGCCCTACGTCCATGCCTTCCTCTCGGCGACCCCGGCGTTCATCAGCAGCGGCTTCTTCTCGGGCCCGATCCCGTTCAAGGATCACAACGTCTCGCCGGAAGTCACGCTGCGCTACAAGGCGAGCGACGATCTCAACATCTATGCCGCCTACAAGACCGGCTACAAGTCGGGCGGTATCGACAACAGCGCGCTGCCTTCGAACAGCCTGCTCGGCTTCAACAACCCGGCCACGCGTGATGCCGTGGCCCAGGGCCTGATCTTCAGGTCGGAGCGCGCCAAGGGCGGCGAGCTTGGTGTGAAGTCGCAGATGGCGGGCCGCACGATCACCCTCAACGGCTCGCTGTTCTACTATGTGTTCAGCGATATCCAGCTGCAGGTGTTCGATGCGACCAAGGTCCAGTTCAAGACCTTCAACGCCTCGGAACTGACCACCAAGGGTGTCGATATCGACTTCTCGTGGCGGACCCCGGTCGAGGGCCTGCGTCTCAACGGTGCGCTCGCCTATACCAAGGCGACCTTCACCAAGCCGCTGGCTTCGGCGATCGACGGATCGCCGCTCCAGGGCCGTGCAGCTTCGCGCGCGCCGGAATGGGCAGGCAACGTCGGGTTCGACTATAACGTGCCGGTCAGCGACTCGCTCCAGATCGGCACCCACTCGAACCTCGCGTTCTCGAGCAGCTACTACACCGACACGACGAGCGTGAACGATCCGATCCAGAAGGGCTGGGCAACCATCGACGGCAGCCTCTCGATTGGCGATCCCACGGGCAAGTGGAAGCTCTCGCTGGTGGGCATCAACATCACCGACAAGCGCTTCGTCCAGTCGAGCGGCGCGCGTCCGTTCCTCGCCGGCCCCGGCGGGCTCGGCACTCCGGGTTCGGCGACTTACGTGCCGCAGGGCGACGACCGCAACGTGCTGCTTAACCGCGGCCGCCAGGTCTTCGTGGAAGCCAGCTTCAAGTTCTGATTTCCACACATCGGAACGAAAAGAGGAAAGGCCGTCCCGGGAAACCGGGGCGGCCTTTTTCTGTTTGGGGTTGGCCGGGTCAGCGCGATGGGGCTCTGGATTCCCGCCTGCGCGGGAATGACGAGAATTATGTCAAAGACAGTTCGTCATCCCCGCGCAGGCGGGAATCCAGAGCGGCAAACGCGGCGTTAAAATGCCGTCAGGCAGCCACCACCCGCACCGGGATCGCACTCTGCAGCACCATGCCGGTGATCGGATCGGCATCCTCGGCATCATCGATCAGGCGGTTGGTCGAAGCGCCAACCGTCATCACGTCGTCCTTGCCGGAATCATCGTTGCCCCAGGCGTGCGACATAGAGATCACCCCGCGCCGCACCTTGTCGCTGGCGCTGGCTACCGCATGGATCGAGGCGACGCGCGAGGCAATCTCGATCACCGCACCATCCTCCACACCAAGCTCGGCCAAGTCCTCCGGATTGAAGTAGGCCGGGTTGGTCGGCATCTTCTTCTTGAGGAATTCGGAGATGTGCCCGTTGCTGTTGTAGCGGTGCTTGGAGCGGCGCGAGATCAGGCGGAAATCGAAGCCGTCCGCTTCAGGCCGCTGCGCCGCATAACCCGCAAACGCCGCCGGCATTTCGCCAGCCCCCAGCTGGAACCGGTTCGCCGCATCGGGATCGGCCGGTTCGATCACCGCATGCGCCTCGGGATAGAACATCGCCCCGCCCGGGGTTGCGCTTGCCAGCGAATCCGCGCGCGCCTTGCTTGGCTTGACGAGGCAGCCGTGCGAGATGAGGTCGAGCATGGTCATCTTGTCGGGCACCGCGTCCATCGGGCAGGGCCCGCCGGGTAGCTTGAGTTCCAGCCCCAGATGCTTGGCGAGCCACCACAGCATCTCGTACTCGTCCATCGTGTCGCCCGGCGCCGGCACCATAGCCTCGCCGTAATGCGCATAAGGCTCCTCGCAGAACGGCTGCGAGACGTTGTTGATGTCCTCACGCTCAAGGCACATCGAAGGCGCGAGGATCACGTCGGCGCGCTTGGCGCTGGCCGACATATAGGGATCGACCTGAACAAACATTTCCAGCGTTTCGAGCGCTTTCCTCACCTTGCGCTGGTTGGGGAAGGCGATCTCTGGGTTGCCGCCGATCGAGATCAGCACCTTGATCTGGCCTTCGCCGGGAGTGAGGATCTCGTCCGCCAGCACCGGGCAGGGCATTTCCTGCCCCAGCTTGCCGATCCCGCGAATGCGCGACTGGGCAAAGCCATCGCCGAACATCGGCATCGGCGGCGCGACTTGCGCCTTCTTCGGCCCCGCCGCAAACGGCATGAACACCATCGGGTTCGCCACTTTGTCCCCCGCCTGGTTGAACCGCGCGCAAACCACATTGAGCGCAGTCACGAGGTATTCGGTCAGCGTGCCGCGCCCGGCCATCTCCGGCCCCGTCCCCGTCACCACCCGGCCCTTCGCGGCGCGGGCGAACATGCGGGCGGCCGCCACGATCTGCTCCGCCGGAACCCCAGCGCGCGTTTCGGCGAGTTCGGGCGTGAAGTCCTTCACCGCATCGGCCAGCGCGTCGAATCCGTCGACGTGCGCCGCCACGAAGTTGCGGTCGAAGAGCCCTTCCTTGATGATCACGTGCAGCATGCCGCCCAGCAGCGCCGGGTCTTCGCCCGGCTTCACCTGCAGGTAGAGGTCGGCCAGGTTGCCGGTGTCGCTCTGGCGCGGATCGGCCACGATCACCTTCATCCCCCGCGCCTTGGCATCGCGCAGGCGCCGCGAGGGCGAGAACGGGGGCACCCCGCCGCTCGGCGTGTAGTGCGAGACGAGCGGATTGTTGCCGACGAACATGACGACGTCGGATTCCTCGAAGTTGTTCGGCCCGCCCATCCACTGGCCGTAGCGCGCCGTGGTGAACACCTTCGCGGGCTGGTCCACCGTCACGCTGGTATAGTAATTGCGCGTGCCCAGCGCCTCGGCCAGCGCGAAGGACGTGCCCAGTACCGCGCTGTTCTGGAACGCGTTGGTGCCGCAATAGAGCGCCACGGAATGTGGCCCATGCTCGGCGATCACGGCGCGGATCTTGTCGGCCACCAGCTTGAGCGCCTCGGCGGTCGAAGTCTCCACGAACTCCCCGCCCTTGACGCCGTCCTTGCGCACCAATGGCCGCAGGTGCCGCTCTGGCAAGTTGTGCATCTCGGGCATCTGGCGGCCCTTCACGCACGTATAGCCATTGAACAGCGGGTTCTCGGGATCGCCCCGCACCGCCGTGACCTTGTCGCCTTCGACATCGACCAGCATGGCGCAGCTGGCATGGCAGAAGCGGCAGAAGGTACGCAGGGTCTTATCGGCCAAGACACGTCTCCCAGTATTTTGAGTGCGGAGGCTATCGGCATTCCTGCCCCCGGCCCACTGATGAAAGAGAGGGGGCCAAAGAACAGAGGCGCCGCTCATTTCCGCCAGTGGCCTTGGGGGCGAAAGGCGGGCTTGATGCACGGCAGCCCCAGCCGAAGGACACCGAATGAGCACCGCAAACCGCCACTGGATCCTCGCCCACCGCCCTGTCGGTAATGCTTATGCCGAAGCCTTCGCGCTGGAGACCGAAACGCTGCCCGCGCTTGGCGAGGGTCAGATTCTCGTCGCGAACAAGGTGCTCTCGATGGACAGCGGCACCCGCATGTACATGACCGACCGCGAGGACAGCTACCAGCCCGGCACGCCGCTGGGCGCGAAGCTGATCGGCACGGTGCTGGGCGTGGTCGTGGACAGCCGCCACCCCGAGTACAAGGCGGGAGACCGCGTGCGCTGCTACGGCCAGTGGGCGGACTTTTCGGTGGTCGAGCCCGATGCGACCTATTGCACCACACTGGACGACACGCACGACGACCTGAAAGAGTATGTCGGCATCTACGGCGCCAACGGCTGGACAGCCTGGGTCGGCGTCGTCGAAACTGGCGCAGTGAAGGCGGGCGAAACCTTCGTCGTGTCCGCTGCGGCGGGCTGCACCGGGCTCATGGCCGGCCAGATCGCCAAGGCGCAAGGCTGCCGCGTAATCGGCATCGCCGGGGGCGCGGCCAAGTGCGACCTGCTGACGAGCGAATACGGCTTCGATGGCGCGATCGACTACAAGTCGGCCGATGTCGAAGCCGAACTCGCGCGGCTCTGCCCCGATGGCATCGACGTCTATTTCGACAATGTCGGCGGCGCAATCCTCGATGCTGCGCTGGCCAATATGGCGCTGTTCGGTCGCGTCGCGGTCTGCGGGCTCATCACCAACTATATCGCCCAAGGCCCCGTGCCCGGTCCCTACCGCTTCGATCAGGTACTGATGAAGCGCCTGCGCATCGAAGGCTTCTTCTCGCCGGACTTCTACGCCCGCGAGCCCGAATTCAATCCGCAGCTCGCCCACCTCGCCGCCGCCGGCCAGCTGCGCCTGCCCTTCGAAGTCAGCCACGGCCTCGAAGCGACGCCCGAGGCCTTCACCAAGCTCTTCACCGGCGCGAACATCGGCAAGGTGGTGGTGGAGCTTTAAGCACTACTGCGCGGTCCACCCGCCATCGACGACAAGTTCCGCACCCGTCACGTAGCTCGCATCGTCCGACGCGAGAAAGGCGATGGCGGGCGCGATCTCGTCCGGTTCGGCGATGCGGCCCATCGGTGTGCTCGCGCCCAGACCCTCCATCAGCGCCTCGACCGAGGTGCCCATGCCTTTTTCCACCCACCCCGCCATGCCTTCCTCAAGCAGCCGCGTGCGCACGAAGCCGGGGTGCACGGAGTTGACGCGGATCGGCATGCGCTTCTGCGCAAACTCGATCGCCACCGCCTTGCAGAACAAGCGCACCGCGCCCTTGGAGGTGTTGTAGGCCGAGGCATCGGCAATGCCGACGATCCCCATGATCGAACTGATCGCAATGACCGAAGCGCCGCCGCGCGTGGTCCGTCCGGTCTCTTCCATCAGCGGCGCGCAGTGCTTCACGCCGAGGAACAGGCCATCGACATTGACCGCCATGACGCGGTGCCAATCGGCAAGGCTGATCTCCTCGACCCGCGAAGTGCAGTCGGTCCCGGCATTGGCGACCAGCACATCGAGCCGGCCATGGTCGGCACGAACCTGCGCCGCGACCGCCTGCCAATCAGCCTCCTGCGTCACATTGAGCGGCAGATAATGCGCAGATGGCCCCAACCGGCCGAGCACTGCGACAACTTCCGTCGCGCCGGGATCGGGAAGGTCGGTGAGAACCACCGACGCGCCTTCGGCCAGCAACCGCTCCACCGCCGCAAGGCCAATGCCGCGCAGCGCGCCCGTCACGAGCGCGACGCGCCCTTCCAGCCTTTGCATCACGCCGTCTTGGGCAGTTCGCCGGAAATGTACTTGTCCATCGTCTTGTGGAACTGGCGGATGCGGGTTTCCTGATAGTGGCCGAGTTCCAGCCGCTTGTTCTTGCTTGCCTTCATGCCCGCCTGCACATGCGGCAGGTTTTCCATGTCCTGATCGAACACCCCGGCCAGCGCCGCACCGATAAGGTGCGAGGCATAGGTGAACGGTTCGCCATCCGGGATCATGAACATCTCGGGTCCGCGCGCCGGCTTCTCGCCCTTCTGCGCGCGCATCAGTATGCGCACTTCCATCAGGCAGTGATCGGCATCCTGCCACGGCCGCCAGCGATAGACGATGTTCGGCACGAAGCCGCCCCACGGCGACCAGTTGGGGAAGATATTATAAGTCAGGTTGTCGAGCATCTCGCTGTCCGAGGCCTGCGAGTAATCATGCCCGTTCATCGCCGCGAAGCCTTCGCGGTTGGCCTGCGCCAACACCTTGCGCGCCAGCAGAGGATCATCCGCATTGAAGCCCATGAGGTCGGTCGGTTCGGCTGCATTGCGGCGGCCGCGCCCATCGCCTGCGCCAAGGAACTCGGCCAGCTTGTTGATCACATAGAGCTGATCCTTGCCCTTGAGGTGGGGCGAAAGCGTCCCATTGGGCGTGATAGCCCGGTTCATGTGATCGCCGTAGAGATCGTAGCGCGTGTTGGCGTCCGCTGTGAACGGCAGGATCTGCGGATGCGTGACGACCGAGTGCCAGGCTTCCATGAACGCCTCTGAGACGGCCTTCCAGTTGGCTGGCACCACCTTCGCCACCCACGCGCCGGTGGTGCATTCATCCAGCCGCCAGTTGTCGTAGTGCTCGACACCGGGGCCGATCCACTCGCGGAAACCGGGCAGATCGTGGTTCTCGGTGATGAGGATGAAGCCCTGCCAGCGCTCGACTTTCAGTTCGGGGAGCGAGAGGTCCTTGTCCTCAAGGTGCTTGAAATCCCACGCGCAGGGGATTTCCTTGAGGCTGCCATCGTTGTTCCAGGTGAAGCCGTGGAACGGGCAGCGCAGGTTGATCGCGCGCCCGCTTTCCAGCCGCAACTTGCGCCCACGGTGGAGGCACACGTTGTAGAACGCGCGCACGCCGCCGTCAGGCTGCCGGATCAGCAGGAACGACTTGTCGCCGATCTCGTAGACCACCGTGTCGCCGGGATCGGGCATGTCCTCCTCGCGCGCGGCGAACTGCCACACGTTGGGCCACATCTTCTCGTCTTCCAGCGCCATGAAGGCGGGGCTGGTGTAGCGATCCGGATCGAGCGGTTCGTCGCCCAGTTCCTGCGTCGATTCCATCACGAGGTAATCGGGCGCGGGCCGCGTATCGACTGCCAGCATGTCGGTATAAGTGATCCCCGGGCAGCGGTCGGAGCGGTCGATCTGGGGGTCAATATCAGCCATGACGTGTCCTGGTTTTGAAGCGCGTCAAGTGGGCAGGTCGAGCTTCACCAGACGCAGAGATCTTGCACGACAAACATATTGCCATGCTGGCGCCCTCCAACAAGCTGGCGCATTGAATAGGAGCGCAAAAAAGCCCCCATCCGCCGCGTGTTTGCGCGGGGTGGATGGGAAATCGGCGCGCCCGATCTACTGCTTTTCGAGCAGCGCCGCGCCTTCGGGCAGCGTCACCCAGTTCTGCTTGCTCGCCGTCCAGAAATGGACGGTGGGTGCCAGCTCGTCGGGATTGTCCAGCGTGCCCGCCTTGATGAAGATCATCCCCTGCGCCATCCCGTCCGGCGTTTCGCTGAATACGGGCGAGCCGCATGTGCCGCAAAACTTGCGCATCACCGGGTTGCCGGATTCGCTGCCGTCCTCATAGGTGGTAAGCTCGCCCGAACGCTCCAGCGCGGCGAACGGCACGGCGACGAGGACCGAAAACGCCGTGCCCGCCTGCTTCTGGCAATGGCGGCAGTGGCACACGCCCGTCAGCAGTGGCGGCCAGGCGGTTTCATAGCGCACCGCCCCGCACAGGCATCCGCCCGAACGCCGTTCGCCTGTCGTTTCTGCCTCGCTCATCATCCCGTCTCCCCAATTCCTGTCACACCCATCGCACAGCCCTCAGCCCGCGCCATCTCACGTTTCTGCCAGCCCGGAAGCCGTCAGCATCGCCTTGAGCTCCTTCTTCAGGATCTTGCCGTTGGCATTGCGCGGCAGGGTCTCAGCCGTGAAGGCGATCCGCACCGGCACCTTGAACCCGGCCAGCCGTGCTGCCACGAAAGCCTTGAGTTCGTCCTCGCTCGCTGCCGCTCCCGGCGCGAGATAGACGACCGCCGCCGGTTCCTCCCCCAAGGTGCGGTGCGGAATGCCCACCAGCGCCGCATCGGTCACGGCGGGATGCTCGTAGAGCACGTTTTCGACCTCGATCGAGTAGATGTTCTCGCCGCCCCGGATGATCACGTCCTTGGCGCGGTCGACGATCGTGCAGAAGCCCTCATCATCCAGCTTCGCAAGGTCGCCAGTGCGCACCCAGCCATCAACGAAGGTCTGCGCTGTCGCCTCTGGCCGGTTCCAGTAGCCCGCCACGATCATCGGCCCGCTCGCCCAAAGTTCACCCACGCTGTTCGGCGGGAGGACCGTCACCCCATCGTCGGCGCGGATTTCGAGGCTGGCGACCGGCGCCGGCGGGCCGCAGCTGGAGGGCCGGTTGAGGTAGTCCTCAGCCATGTGATGGGTCACCGTGGCGGAGGTCTCGGTCATGCCCCAGCCGTTGCCGGGGAGCGCGCCGAAGTTCTGCCAGATCGCGGAGACAAGCTCGGGAGCGGAAGGCGCGCCGCCATAGGAAATCGCCTCGAGCGTGGAGAGATCGAACTTGTGTCGTTCTGGATGCTCGATCAGCTGCCAGGCGATGAACGGCACGCCGCCGGTCATCGAAACGCGCTCCGTTTCGATCAGGCGCATCGCCTCCAGCGTATCCCACTTGTGGAGCAGCACGAGGCGGCTGCCGCCCGCGAGCGAGCCCATCAAGGTCGCCGAAAAGGCCGTGGCATGGAAGAAGGGCACCGCCAGCAGGATTACGCGTGAGCGCGGTTCGGGCAATCCCTCGCCGCGCCGCCTTGCCGATTGCGCGGCGCTCCACGCGCTCGTCATGATATTGGTCGTGAGGTTGCGATGCGTTCCGAGCGCGCCCTTGGGCCGGCCGGTCGTGCCGCTGGTATAGAAGATGCCGGCGGGATCATCGCTGGCGATCTCAGCCGGGGGCAGTTCCGCATCGGGCAGCGCGGACCAACTGCCCGGTGCGCCAATCATATCCTCGAGCCGCTCGGCACCTTCGCCAGCCCCGCGCGATACGACCACGTGCTGCAGCGGCAAACCCGCCGCATGCGGCGCGATCCGCGTCCAGCGATCGGCATCGGCGATCAGCAACCGAGAGCCGCTGTCTTCCAGTGCAAAGGCCAGTTCCTCGCCCGTCCACCACGCATTAAGCGGCACGATGATCGCCCCGAGCGCGCAGACGGCCATGAACGCCACCGGCCATTCCGGCAGATTGCGCATGGCCAGCGCCACCCGGTCGCCCTTGCCCACGCCGCGTGCGGCCAGCGCCGACATGAGCGCCGCGACTGCGCGGTGAAAGCCATCGAAGCTCACGCGTTCTTCGCCGTAGACAAGGAAATCGGCCGGGCCATGCGTGCGTGCCGCCGCTAGCACGCCGCGCAGATCGGGCAGCGCATTCTTCCACACCCGCGTCGGCACGCCCCGGATCGTGACGGTTTCCATCTCGAACGGCATGCCCGGCGCGCAGAGTTCGGCGCGGATTTCCGGCAGCGTATGCACGGGCCAACCGGCGGGAATCGTGGGAAGTGCGCCTGTTGGTTCTGGGCTCGGTTCGGTCATGGCATCCTCATGGGCATCGCTCGTATCGGCGGCACCTGCTTGCGGCGAGACTAGAGCCGCGCCCGGTTTGCAGCAAGGGGCCCGAAAGGCCCGGATGCCGTAGCGGAAGGCACCGAATCCGGCGGAATTGCTGCATTTTTTCGCCTACGGGCCTCGCGCAAAGCGCTTCCCTGATCTCTCTCGATGACCTAATCCCGCTGCATAAGAAGATTCGTGGGAAGGACGCAGATTTGCCGGAAGCCGAGCACCCGGATGCTGTCACCAATGGCTCTGCCGAAGCGGATATGAGCTTCGGCGCGCTGGCCGCACGGCTCGAACCGCTGGGCAGCGGGCGCTTCAAGCTGGATGGCGCTGCAGGCTGGATGCAGGGCCGCACGATGTATGGCGGCACGGCCGCGTTCATTGCCTATTCCGCCGCGAAGCTGGCATTCCCCGACCTGCCACCGCTGCGCGCCGCGCAAGTCGGCTTCGTCGCGCCGGTTGGCGAGCATCTCGAAGTCGAAGTCGTGATGCTCCGGCAGGGGAAGAGCGTCGCGCAGGTGGAAACCTCGCTCACCTGCGAAGGCGCATTGGCGCAGCGCACGCTCTGGCTGTTTGGCGCAGGCCGGGCAAGCAACGGGACCGTAGCAGCCGCCGTCTTGCCGAACCTGATCCAGCCCGAGGACTCACCCCGGCTCACCTCCAGCGACTATGCCCCCGCCTTCACCGCGCGAATGGACATGCGCCGCGCCGATCCGGCTGGCGGTTCCCCTCCGGGCACGATCCGCCGTTGGGTGCGTCTCAAGGATCGCTCCGGGCTCGATCCGGTCGCCGAACTCGTCGGCATCGGCGATGCGCTGCCGCCCGGTTCGGCGCGCGCGATGGAACGGATGGGGCCGATCAGTTCGATCACCTGGGCGCTGACGATCCTCGGCGAAGTGCCGAAAACGCGCGATGGCTGGTGGCTGCTTGAAACCAGCTCGAACCACATGGGCGAGGGTTTCAGCAGCGAAACACTGCGCCTGTGGAACAGCGAAGGCGTGGAAGTGATGCACGGCCTGCAATCTGTTGCGGTGTTCGGCTGATGGATATTGACGATCCCACCGCCCATGGCTTCGATGCCAGTCGCCTCGCCCGCATCGGTGCGTTTCTGGAGGAGCGCTATGTCGCCCCCGGCCTGCTGCCAAATGCCGATCTGCTGATCGCGCGGGATGGCCAGCCCTTCCACCGCGTGACACTCGGCAAAGCCCGCGCCGATGGCACGCCGCTGCCGGACGACGCAATCTTCCGCATCGCCTCGATGACCAAGCCGCTCACCAGCATCGCTTTCATGATGCTGCTGGAGGAAGGCAAAGTCGCGCTCGACGATCCTGTCACCAAGGTGATCCCGGAATTCGCCGGACTCGGCATCTACAACGGCGGCGGCGGCGATGCGCCGTTCTTTCCGACCCGTGCCACCACCAATCCGATGCGCATGGTCGACCTGCTCACCCACATGTCGGGCCTCACCTACGGCATCCAGAACCGCACCAATGTCGATGCCGCCTATCGCAAGGGCCGGCTTGACGGGCATGCCTCGCTGCCCGGCAACGACCATTTCATTGCCGAACTCGCCAAGCTGCCGCTCGAATTCGATCCGGGGACGAGCTGGAACTACTCGGTCAGCACCGATGTCCTCGGCGTGATCGTGGCGCGCCTCTCCGGCATGAGCCTCGGCGAGTTCTTCGCGAGCCGCATCTTCGCCCCGCTCGGCATGGTCGATACCGGTTTCCACTGCCCGCCCGCGAAGGCGCACCGCCTCACCGATAGCTGGGCGTGGAACCCGATGGGCGCGCCCACGCTGATCGATCACGCGGAAAAATCAAACACGCTGCGCCCGCCGCGCTTCGAAAGCGGCGGCGGCGGGCTGCTTTCGACGACTGCCGATTACCACCGCTTCTGTGCCGCTCTCGCCAAGGGCGGTGCGCCGCTCATCTCGCCCAAGACGCTGGCGCTCATGGCGAGCAACCACCTCCCTGGCGGTGCGGACCTCACCACACTTTCCAAGGCGTTGTTCAGCGAATCCGGCAACGCGGGCGTCGGCTTCGGCCTCGGCTTTGGCGTCGTGATCGATCCCGCCAAGACGCTCATTCCCGGCACCAATGGCGAATTCCACTGGGGCGGCATCCATTCCACCGCCTTCTTCATCGATCCGGTGGAAAAGCTCCACATGGTCTTCATGACCCAGCTCTTTCCGTCCTCCAGCTATCCCATCCGCCGCCAGCTCAAGACACTGGCCTATTCGGCGATGACGCACAGTTACGCCTGATCGCATCCAAGGAGACAACGAAATGTCCGATCCCATCCCCGGCGCCAAGGACCACATCGACGCCGCGCGCAAACTCGCCGCGACGATCGACGATATCCCCGCAGACACCGCTCTGCTGCCCATCAACAAGGTCGGCGTGATCGGCGCCGGCACGATGGGCGGCGGAATCACGATGAACTTCCTGACGGCGGGCATCCCCGTCACCATCGTGGAGATGACGCAGGAAGCGCTCGATCGCGGCGTCGCCACGATGCGCAAGAACTACGAGAACACCGTCAAGCGCGGCAAGATGGACGCCGCGCTGGCCGAAGCCGCGATGGGGCGCCTCACCCCCTCGCTCGATTTCGGTGCGCTGGCCGATGCCGATCTGGTGATCGAGGCTGTCTATGAAAGCATGGACGTCAAGAAAGAGGTCTTCGGCAAGCTTGACGGTATCGTAAAGCAGGGTGCGATCCTCGCCAGCAACACCAGCTACCTTGACGTGAACGAGATCGCCGCCAGCACGAAGCGCCCCGAAGCCGTGCTCGGCATGCACTTCTTCTCGCCCGCCAACGTGATGAAGCTGCTCGAAGTGGTGCGCGGTTCCGCCACTGCCAAGGATGTGCTCGGCACGGTGATGGCGCTCTCGGTGAAGATCGGGAAGGTCCCGGTGGTCTCGGGCGTGTGCCACGGCTTTATCGGCAATCGCATGCTCGGCAAGCGGCAGGAACAGGCCAACGCCCTCATCATGGAAGGCGCAGACTTCGCCGAGGTCGATAACGCCCTCCTCGAATTCGGCTTCCCGATGGGCCCGTTCCAGATGGCGGACCTTGCGGGCCTCGACATCGGCTGGCACCGCGACCCGAACCGCATCGAAACCCTGCGCGAGGCGCTCTGTGCGCTTGGCCGCTGGGGCCAGAAGACCGGCAAGGGCTTCTACGACTACGACGCCAACCGCCAGCGCACCCCCAGCGACGTTACGCGCGGCCTGATCGCCGAATGGGCGGCCAAGGCCGGCAAGCCCCAGCGCAGCATTGATGCGCAGGAGATCCTTGAACGCCTGCTCTATCCCATGATCAGCGAAGGTGCCCTCATCCTCGAAGAAGGCATTTCGCAGCGCGCGTCCGATATCGATACCGTCTGGCTCAACGGCTATGGCTGGCCCGCATGGACCGGCGGCCCGATGTATTGGGCGAGCCATATCGGCCTTGCCACTGTCGTCGCAGGTCTTGAAAAGCACGGCCTCCCTGTTGCTCCGCTGCTGGCAAGGAAAGCCGCTGCGGGCGAAGCCTTCGACTAAGGGCAGCACCGGCCATGCGCATCGAGGATATCGTCGAAGCCCCGTTCATCCCGCTGAGCGTGATCCTGCACGCCCATGCGGCCCGGCGGGGAGAGGCCATCGCGCTGGCGGATGAAACTTCGCGCCTGTCATGGGCCGAACTCGATACGATGCTCGACCGCGTGGCCGCTGCGCTCCAGCGCGAAGGGGTGCAGGCGAACGAGCCTGTCGCCATTGCGGCGAGCAATTCGGTGAACACCGCGCTCGCCTTCCTCGGCGCGCTGCGCGCCGGGGCCGTCGCCGCGCCGCTCACCTCCACCGCCGCGCCGCCAACAGTGCTCGCCATGCTGGCAGACAGCACCAGCCGCGTGCTGCTGCTCGACAAGGCCATGGCCGAGGGGCTCGCAGACCTGCCCTTCCCGGATCACGTCAAGCGCATCGCGCTCGATGATAGCGATGCGGGCACCCCCTTTTCGGAGTGGATCGCCCCGAACGGCGCGAAGCCGGAAGAGCGCCTCCCCGCGCCCGAAGACCCCTTCAACATCATCTATTCCTCGGGCACCACGGGCGTGCCCAAGGGCATCGTCCAATCACACCAGATGCGCTACGAGTATGCCCGGCGCACGATCATCGGCGGTTATGACGACGATACGGTAACGATCAACTCGACCCCGCTCTATTCAAACACCACGCTCGTCAGCTTCCTCCCTACGCTGACGGCGGCGGGCAAGGTCGTGCTGATGAAGAAGTTCGATGCGCGCACGTTCCTTGCCCTCAGCGAGCGTGAGCGCGTCACCAACGCCATGCTCGTGCCGGTGCAGTACCGCCGGATCATGGAACTGCCGGACTTCGACAGCTTCGATCTATCGGCCTACCGGCTGAAGGGCTGCACCTCCGCGCCCTTCCCGGCCTGGCTCAAGGCCGATGTGCTGAAGCGCTGGCCGGGCGGCCTCGTCGAAGGCTACGGCCTCACCGAAGGCGGGGCTACGACCACGCTCCTCGCGCACAAGTTCCCGGACAAGCTCCACACCGTCGGTCAGCCCTCGCCCGGCCACGTGATGAAGATCATCGACGAGGACGGCAACGAGCTGCCACAGGGCGAAACTGGCGAGATCGTCGGCCGTTCCCCCATCATGATGAACGGCTACCACGGCCAGCCCGCCAAGACGCGCGAGATGGAGTGGTTCGACAAGGATGGGGTGCGCTACATCCGCCACGGCGATATCGGCAAGTTCGACGAGGACGGCTTCCTGATCCTGATGGACCGCGCCAAGGACATGATCATCTCGGGCGGGTTCAACATCTTCCCGACCGATCTTGAAGCCGAACTCACCCGCCAGCCTGCCGTGAAGGAAGCCGCCGTTGTAGGAGTGCCCAGCGATCAGTGGGGCGAAACGCCGCTTGCGGTGATCGTGCTCGCCGATACTTCCGCCGATCCCGAAGCAATCCGGCTTGAAGCCAACCGCGCGCTCGGCAAGACGCAGCGCATCGCCCGCATCGAAGTGGTCGACGAACTGCCGCGCAGCCCCATCGGCAAAGTATTGAAGCGCGAACTGCGCGATCACTTCGGCGGTAACCCGATAGCCCAGAACCCCGTACTTACCCCGGATTCCAAGGAGACCAACCATGCGTGATGCCGTCATCGTTTCCGCCGCCCGCACCCCCATCGGGCGCGCTTACAAGGGCGCGTTCAACGCCACTGCCGGCGCCACGCTCGGCGCGCTTTCATTGGAGGCCGCCGTCGCGCGCGCCGGGATCGAGGGCGGCGAGATTGACGACGTGCTGTGGGGCTCTGCGCTCCAGCAGGGCGCGCAGGCCGGCAATATCGCCCGCCAGGTCGCGCTGCGTGCGGGGCTTCCCGTCACCGTTTCGGGCATGAGCATGGACCGCCAGTGCTCGTCGGGCCTGATGACCATCGCCACCGCCGCCAAGCAGATCATCGTCGACCGCATGGATGTGGTCGCCGCGGGCGGTCAGGAATCGATCAGCCTCGTCCAGACCAAGGACATGCGCGTCGCGCCCGACCGCAGCCTCGTTGCCATGCACAACGCGGTCTACATGCCGATGCTGCAGACCGCCGAGATCGTCGGCAAGCGCTATGGCATCAGCCGCGAGGCCTGCGACGAATACGCGCTGCAATCGCAGCAGCGCACCGCCGCCGCGCAGGCTGCGGGCAAGTTCGATGCCGAAATCGTGCCGACCACCAGCTCGATGGGCGTGCAGAACAAGGAAACCGGCGAGATCACGATGCACGACGTGACGCTCACCAAGGACGAGGGCAACCGCCCCTCGACCACCTTGGAGAACCTGCAGGCGCTCAAGCCCGTGATCGAGGGCGGCATCGTGACGGCAGGCAACGCCAGCCAGCTTTCCGACGGTTCCGCCGCTGTCGTGCTGATGGAAGCTGCCGTCGCCGCGAAGAAGGGCCTCGCGCCGCTGGGCCGCTATGTCGGCATGGCGGCTGCGGGCACCGAGCCTGACGAAATGGGCATCGGCCCGGTCTTCGCCGTCCCCGCGCTGCTGAAGCGCTTCGGCCTCAAGATGGATGACATCGGCCTGTGGGAGCTGAACGAAGCTTTCGCGGTGCAGGTGCTCTATTGCCGCGACAAGCTGGGCATTCCGAACGAGCTGCTCAACGTCAACGGCGGCGCGATCTCCATCGGCCATCCCTATGGCATGACCGGCGCGCGCGGGGTCATGCATGCCCTGATCGAAGGCAAGCGCCGGGGCGCGAAGCATGTCGTCGTGACGATGTGCGTCGGCGGCGGCATGGGCGCGGCGGGGCTGTTCGAGGTTCTCTGACCAATCGGCGCGGCGCTTGCCCAGTGGCAGCGCCGCGCCTACCCTCGCATCCATGACCGACGACACCAGACCCCCCAAGGACCGAGAGTGGCCGCAAGATGGCCGCGAACGCCTGATCTACCCATCCCCCGTTGGCTGGAAGGGCAGCGATTTCGTTGACAACGAGGGCGAGCTGCTCAAGCGCCTGAACCCCAAGACGGTGTTCATGATGGGCGACAATCCCGCCCTGCCCCGGATGCCCGAGCGCCCGCGCCTGCTCGATTTCTTCCGCTGCCGCTTCGGCGATATCACCGTGCGCCACCTCCTCGTCAGCGCCAAGCGCGCGCTGGATGATGGGCTGCCGGAAAAGGTCGTGATGGCCTGCCTGCTGCACGACATTTCCAACGGCTGCCTGATCCGCTGCGACCACGGCTACTGGAGCGCGCAGTTGGTCGAGCCCTATGTCGATCCCGAAGTCGCCTTCGCGGTGAAATACCACCAGGCGCTGCGCTATGTGCCCGATGAAAGCGTCGGCTATGCCTATCCCGAAAGCTATCACGCCTTCTTCGGTCCGGACTATCAGGTGCCCGACTACCTCCTGCGCGACGCCGAATATGCCAGGAACCACAAGTGGTACATGACCGCGCGGCAGATGACGCTCTACGACACCTACTTCTTCGACGATTTCCCGGTGGTGGTGCCCGAGGAACTGGAAGACGTGATCGGCCGGAACTTCAGGGAGCCGGAGGAAGGGCTGGGCTTCGATGGTTCGCCCACCGCGCATATGTGGCGCACGATGATCTGGCCGAACAACTTTTTGTGAGGGGGAGGCGGCTTTGGCCAGATTGGGGCTGAAAGCCGCCCTTCGGGATGCATCCCGATTGCGGATATTCAGAGGAACAGCCAAATTACAGGGCATGACCTTAAAAGAAATCGACCAATCGCTGCGTTCAGGCGAGGGCGGAATCAGAAACATCATCGATTGGTTGCACGTCGCGGATGCCACCGTGCTCCTCCCGCTCCTGCTTGACGCAGAGACCTGCGCTTCCGTTCTTTACATCTTCTCGGAACTCCCCACCCACCGGATACCAGCGCCTGTTCGATCAGCGATCAGCGAGATGCTGCCACAGCTTGATGGAAACGAACGTTTGTGGGCTGAAGATGTTCTGCGCGAATGTCGCGAGTAAGATGGGCGCCTTCTTCTCACCCAATCCACGCCAGAGCTGCTAACCACATCGCCACCCAAAACCCATCGTCGCCCCGTGCTTGACACGGGGCTTGGCTAGCTTTCGGCGTCGCCAAGCGGCGCTGCTCTTGCCTTGATCTGGTTCGCCCAAGTTTAGACTGAGCCACCGTTATCCATCGGGCTTACATGCCAAACGTGAGGTCGCGCGATAAGCCAAGCCCCGTGTCAAGCACGGGGCGACGAGGGTGGGTTGGTGCTGGCCTCAGGCCACCCCTGCCTCAACCTTGCCCGCATGCCCGGCAAAGCCCTGCATCCCCAGCCACCATTGCAGCGCGATCACGCCGCCCTTGGCTGGGCGCAGTATGGCGGCGATCAGCGCGGCGGCCATGGCCAGCGCGATCAGCATCATCGCCCACGCTGGCAAGGATTCCATCTTGCCGAGGCCGATGATCACCGGCGCCATCAGGTGCCCGGTGAGGAGGATCGCGATATAGGGCGGGAAATCGTCCGCCGCGTGCAACGTCCAGTTTTGCCCGCACATCCGGCAGCGTTCGACAGGCTTCAGCCCGCCAGCGAACAGATGCGTGCCGCCGCAGCGCGGGCACTTGCCCGCCGCACCGCGCATGATGGCAGCACCCGCGCTATGCGGCAGCATCGCGGGGTCAAGCGGCAGGGCGGTATCGGGCATGGCGTGTCCTACTTCTTCGCGAACGGGTTGGTCGGGCTGCGCAAGGTCAGCCGGATCGGTACCGCGTCGAAGCCCAGTTCGCGGCGGATACCGTTGACCAGATAGCGGCGATAGCTTTCGGGAAGCTGATCGAGCCGCGTGCCGAACATCACGAAGCTCGGCGGCCGGATGCGCGCCTGCGTGATGTAGCGCAGCTTGATGCGCTTTCCGCCCGGTGCGGGCGGCGGATTGGCAGCAAGCGCATCGTCGAACCAGCGATTGAGCGCCGAAGTCGGCACGCGCTTCGACCATGCCGCGCGGATATCGAAGGCGGCGGTCAGCATCTGGTCGAGCCCCTTGCCCGTGCGCGCCGAAACCGCCAGCAGCGGCACCCCGCGCACTTGCGCCAGGCCTTCCTCAAGCGCGGCGCGGATTCCGTTGAACAGGCCGGAGGGATCCTCCGCCACGTCCCACTTGTTGATCGCGATCATCAGCGCGCGGCCTTCCTCGAGCACCATCGAGGCGATCTTGAGGTCCTGATGTTCCAGCCCGCGCGTTGCATCGAGCAGCAGCACGACAACTTCGGCAAAGTCGATCGCGCGGCGCGCATCGGCGACGGACATCTTCTCCAGCTTTTCGACGACTTGCGCCTTCTTGCGCATCCCCGCCGTGTCGATCAGCCGCACCGGGCGGTAGGCGTCGCTCGTCGGATCGAACCACTGCCAGTCGATCGCGATCGAATCGCGTGTGATCCCCGCCTCCGGCCCCGTCAGCAGCCGGTTTTCGCCGAGCAGCTTGTTGATCAGGGTAGACTTGCCCGCATTGGGGCGCCCGACGATGGCGAGCTTGAGGACCGATTCGGGATCGAACTCCTCTTCGTCTTCGATCTCGGCGTCAGGCCCGGCATCGCCTTCGCCGTCCGTGCCTTCGATATGCGGGCGCAGCGCCTCGAACAGATCGGCGAGGCCCTGCCCATGCTCTGCGGAAAACGCGACCGGCTCGCCAAAGCCCAGCGCGAAGGCATCATAGAGCCCCGGATCACCCGCGCGCCCTTCAGCCTTGTTGGCCATGAGCACGATGGGAATGCGGCTTGAGCGCAGATAACGCGCGATTTCCTCGTCGAGCGGGGTCACCCCGGCACGCGCATCGATCACGAACAGCGCCACGTCCGCGCCCACCAGCGAGGCCTCGGTCTGCTGGCGCATGCGGCCCGGCAGCGTCTCCGCATCGAGGTCTTCCCAGCCTGCCGTATCGACAATGGTAAACCTCAGGCCGAGCAGATCCGCATCGCCAAAGCGGCGGTCGCGCGTCACGCCGGGCTGGTCGTCGACGAGCGCGAGCTTCTTGCCGACCAGCCGATTGAACAGAGTCGACTTGCCGACATTGGGGCGGCCGATGATGATAACCTGGGGCAACATGGCCCTCCCGTGGCCCCAACGCGCCCGGAACGCAAGCGCAGCGTGGACTCGCCGCGCGTGCCTCGAGGCCGAAATGGTTCGTTAACCAGCTTCGCTTGAGCAGCTTTAACCACAGCGCGGGCAAAGCTGCCTGCATGATCCCGGTACCCCTGCGACTCGCACTCCTCTTTCTGCTCGCAGCAGTGCCGCTCCAGGCACATGCACGGCCGATCGCGCCGGATCCTGCCGGTGCGAGCGACGATAACGCCGAAGATATCGGGCGAGATTTCGCCCTGCCCTACATCCAGTGCGTGCCTTATGCGCGCAAGGTCACCGGCATCCAGCTCTATGGTGACGCCCACACCTGGTGGGATCAGGCGGCCGGCCACTATGCGCGCGGCACCCTGCCCAAGGTCGGCGCGGTCATGGCATTCCGCCCTTACGGCGCGATGCAACTCGGCCATGTCGCCGCCGTCAGCCGCATCCTCGATTCGCGTACCATCCTGCTGCGCCACGCCAATTGGTCTCCCATCGAGGGGCGCCGTGGCCAGATGGAAGACAATGTCCGCGCGGTGGATGTCTCGCCCGCGAACGACTGGAGCGAAGTGCGCGTGTGGTATGCGCCGCTTGGCGGGCTCGGCACCACGCACTGGCCGGTTGAGGGCTTTATCTACAACCGCAAGCCGCCAAAGACCCTCGGACCCAGTGAACGACTGACCGTGCTTGCTTCGGCTGACGCGCCCAAGGCAGCCTACACCTCCCGCATCGGGCCCGACTTCCTCAAGGGCATCGTTCCAGAAACGAACCGAACGCCCGCACGGCGCCCGCTGGCTGCGCGGGAAACGGTGAAAGTCCCGGTCAAGGAAGACCGCACCCTTGCGGTCTCCCCCAACCTGGCCCGCGATCCCATCGGCCGCATCATCGCCAGCCGCGTGCGCTGAGCAGGCCTTCACAGACCCGCCATCTCCGGGGGAGACACCCGCTCGGACCGGGTTGAGCCCGAGCGGGTGGAGGCTATCAAAGCGTCTTGATTATCGCCGAGAAATCGAGCCCGCCGTTGCCCGCATCGGCAAACGCCGCATAGAGCTCCGCCGCGCGCGCACCCATCGGCACGTCAGCCCCGGCACCCTTGGCCGCTTCCATCGCGAGCTTCAGATCCTTGAGCATCAGTGCGGTGGCAAAGCCGCCCTGATAGCCATTGTCCGCCGGAGTCGTCGGGCCAACACCGGGCACCGGGCAATAGCTCGTCATCGACCAGCACTGGCCCGACGCCTTGGACGAAATGTCGAAGAAGGTCTGGAGATCGAGCCCCAGCTTCTCGGCCATGGCAAAGGTCTCGCAAGTCGCGATCATCGAGGCGCCGAGCAGCATGTTGTTGCAGATCTTCGCCGCCTGACCTGCGCCGCTTTCCCCGGCATGGATCACCGCCTTGCCCATCGCGGCCAGGATCGGCTCACCGCGCGCGAACGCGTCCGCGCTGCCGCCGACCATGAAGGTGAGCGTGCCGCCATTGGCCGCCGCGATCCCGCCCGAAACCGGCGCATCGACCATCGCATAGCCAGCATCCGCGGCCAGCGCGGCAACTTCGCGCGCGGTGGCGACGTCGATGGTCGAACAATCGAGCAGAAGGGCAGAGGTCGGCGCATGGCCGATCACATCGGCGGTGTAGACCGACTTCACGATGGCGCCGTTGGGCAGCATCGAGACGACGGCATCGGCGCCCTGCACCGCCTCCTTCACCGAGGTGTAGGTGGTGCAGCCGCTCTCCTTCGCGCGCGCAAGCGCCGCTTCCGCCAGATCGAACGCGTGGACGTCATGCCCCGCCTTGACCAGATTTGCGGCCATGCCGCCGCCCATGTTGCCGAGGCCGATAAATGCGATTTTCATGGGTCTACCTTCCCTTCCACACGCCGGGGCGCTTTTCGATAAAGGCGGCCATGCCTTCGGCCTTGTCCTCGGTCGCCGTCAGGATCTGGAACACGCGGCGTTCGAACAGCAGGCCCTGATCGAGCGTCAGCTCGAACGCGGCATTGACCATTTCCTTGTTGGCGATCACGGCCACCGGCGGCATCGCGGCGATGGCTTCGGCGGCGGCGACCGCTTCGTCGACCAGCGAGGCCAGCGGCACGACGCGGCTGACGAGGCCCGAACGCTCAGCTTCCACCGCGTCCATCATCCGGCTGGTGAGGCACATGTCCATCGCCTTGGCCTTGCCCACCGCGCGGGTCAGGCGCTGCGAACCGCCCATGCCGGGCGCCACGCCAAGCTTGATCTCGGGCTGGCCGAACTTGGCGTTTTCCGAAGCGATGATGAAGTCCGCCATCATGGCAAGCTCGCAGCCGCCGCCGAGCGCGAAGCCGTTCACGGCCGCGATCCACGGCTTGCGCGTGGTCTTCACCAGATGGCTGGTCCAGCGCGAGAAGAAGTCGCCGGTGTAGAAATCGGTCGCGGCCTTGTCGGCCATTTCCTTGATGTCCGCGCCGGCGGCAAATGCCTTCTCGCCCGAGCCGGTGAGCACGGCGCAGCGCTGCGCCGGGTCGGCCTCGTAGGCAGCGAAGGCTTCGATGAGTTCCTCAAGCACCTGTGAATTGAGCGCATTCAAGGACTTGGGGCGGTTGAGCGTGATCAGCGTGACGGCGCCGCGCTGTTCGACCAGAATCGTTTCATACGTCATAGGGGGCTCCATTCCTCGCTGGCAGTCAGGGGCGCGAAGATCGCGTCCAGCATGTCTTCGGTCACGCCTTCGGGCGTGGCCGGGTTCCACTTGGGGGCATTGTCCTTGTCCACGATCACCGCGCGCACGCCCTCGGCAAAATCAGGGCGCACCAGCACGCGGCTGCAGATGCGGTATTCCATCACCATGTTTGCGGCGAAATCGGGCAGGGTCAGGCTGGTCGCCAGCTGGCGCAACGCGACCTTGCAAGTTTGCGGGCTCTTGGTGTGCAATGTCGCCAGCGTGGTGGCGGCAAATTCGCTGCCATCGGCTTCGAGCGCGGCGAGAATGTCCTCGTAGCGGTCCGAAGCGAACAGCCGCGCGATATCGTCCGCCTGCGCCGCGATCTTGGGTTCGGGCGGCACGGCGGCGAAGCTGTGCAGGATCGCTGGAATATCGTCCGGGTTCGCCGCGATCCTTGCCTTCACCTCGGCCAGCGCGGCGGCAGGCAGGTAGTGCGTTGCCGAACCCGCCCAGAGGCATTCGGCCCCGTCCATCCGCGCGCCGGTGAGCGCGAGGTACTGGCCCAGCCGCCCCTTCATGCGTGAAAGGAACCAGCCGCCGCCCACATCGGGAAACAGGCCAATGCCGGTTTCGGGCATGGCAAGCCGAGTGTTCTCGGTCGCGACGCGGTAGCGCGCCGGATCGGCAATGCCGACGCCGCCGCCCATGGTGATCCCGTCCATGAACGCCACGATGGGCTTTTCATAAGTCATGATCAGGTGGTTGAGGCGGTACTCGTCGAAGAAGAACTTGCGGCCCGAAACGCCCTCATCGGTCAGCGCCGAATTGCGCAGGAAAGCGATATCGCCACCCGCGCAGAAGCCGCGTCCTTCGGAATGATCGATGATCACTGCGCCGATCGCGGGATCATCGCGCCACGCCAGCAGCGCGGCTGTCATGCCGTCCACCATCGCCCGGTTGAGCGCGTGGATCGCCTTGGGGCGATTGAGCGAAAGCACGCCCATGCCCCCTTCAGTACGGACCAGAATATCGTCGGTCATTGCCTTGCTCTCTCCCAAATCCCTTTGCGTTCCGGCTTACTGGCGCAGCAGATCCCGACCCACGATCATCTTCATCACCTCGTTGGTTCCCTCCAGGATGCGGTGCACGCGCAGGTCGCGCCAGAAGCGCTCGATCGGATAGTCCTTGAGATAGCCGTAGCCGCCAAACACCTGCAGCGCGCGGTCGACCACCGAAGAGCCGGTATCGGTGGCAAAGCGCTTGGCCATCGCCGAAAAGCGCGTCTTGTCCGGCGCATTGCTCGTCACCTTGGCGGCCGCGAGATAGAGCAGCGCGCGCGCCGCCTCGAGCTCGGTCGCCATATCGGCCAGCTGGAACTGGGTGTTCTGGAAATCGGCGATCGGCTGGCCGAACTGGCTGCGTTCCTTGGCATACCTGATCGCCTCATCGAGGCAGCGCTGCGCCCCGCCAAGCGAGCATGCCCCGATATTGAGCCGCCCGCCATCAAGCCCGGCCATGGCAAAGCGGAAGCCATCGCCCTCCGCGCCGACGCGGTTGGCCACGGGCACTTTCACGTTCTCGAAGATCACCTGCGCAGTGGGCGAGGCGTTCCAGCCCAGCTTGCGCTCGGGCGCGCCGAAGCTGAGCCCCGGCGTGCCTTTCTCGATCACCAGGCACGAGATACCCTTCGGTCCCGCCTCTCCTGTGCGAACCATCGTCACGTAAATGTCGCTTACCCCGCCGCCCGAGATGAACTGCTTGGTGCCGTTGACGACATAATGGTCGCCCTCCAGCCGAGCCGTGGTGCGCAGCGCTGCCGCGTCCGATCCCGAGCCAGGCTCCGTCAGGCAATAGCTCGCGATCTTGTCCATCGTGATCAGCGAGGGCAAATAGCGGCCCTTGATTTCCTCCCCGCCGAAGCGGTCGATCATCCACGAGGCCATGTTGTGGATCGAGATGAACGCGCTGGTCGTGGGACAGCCATAAGCCATGGCTTCCATGATCAGCGCCGATTCCAGCCGCCCTAGCCCGATTCCGCCGCTTTCCTCGCTCACGTAGATCGAGGCGAAGCCGAGCTCTGCCGCCGCCTTGATCGTATCCAGCGGAAAGCTGTGCTCCTCGTCCCACTGCGCCGCGAACGGGGTGATCGCATCGGCGGTAAAGCGGCGCGCCATCTCCTGAATGGCGATCTGGTCGTCGGTGAGCTGGAATTGGTCGGTCATGCTCTGGCCTTGCATTGCAGGAAGGGTAAAACGGGGAGCCGACGAGCGGCCTCTGTCGGTCCTAGCCGAAGCGCCGGGGCAGGCAAGGTTTGGCGCAGGCCGCCGCCGCGAACGGTGCGCTCAGCCCGCGAAGGGCGCCCCCGCTTCCGGCTTCGGATGCGGCCAGCATCACGCCTCCATCACCTCGGCTTCGATCTCGACCTTCCATTCCGGACGGACGAAACCCGATACGATGAGCGTTGTCGTCGCGGGCCGCGCCGCGCCAAACCACTTGCCATGAACGCGGGCCACCGCATCGAAATCGGCCCGATCGGTCAGGTAGATGCAGGTCCGCACCGTATCGGCGATATCGCCGCCAAGGTCAGCAATCGCGCGCGCCACGATCGCGCAGCAGCGCTCCATCTGCGCCGCCGCGTCGCCGGGTGTGGTCGATCCATCCGGCTCGATCGGTGCCGTTCCTGCCACCATGATCTGCTTGCCCGTGCGGATTGCCCGGGAAAAGCCGATCACCGGTTCGAGCGGCGAACCGCTGGAAACGCGCGACTTGGACAAGGATTACGCCATCGTCGGGATAACAAAGGCGTTGCCGCTGTCAGGCAGCCCATCCGGCCAACGCTGCGTGACGGTCTTGACCTTCGTCCAGAACTTGACGCCTTCCATGCCGTGCTGGTTGGTGTCACCGAAGGCCGACCGCTTCCAGCCGCCGAAGGTGTGATAGGCAACCGGCACGGGGATCGGCACGTTTATGCCGACCATGCCGACATTGACCCGCGCTGCAAACTCGCGCGCCGCGTTGCCGCTGCGGGTGAACAGCGCCACGCCGTTGCCATACTGGTGCTTCGAAGGCAGCGCGAGCGCTTCCTCGAAGTCCTTCGCGCGCACGATCTGCAGCACGGGGCCGAAGATCTCGTTCTGGTAGCTTTCCATGTCGGCCGTGACGTGGTCGATCAGCGTCGGGCCGACGAAGAAGCCGTTCTCATGGCCCTGCAAGGTGAAGCCGCGCCCGTCGATCACGATCTCGCCGCCCTCCGCCTCGCAGCGGTCGATCCAGCGCTCGATGTTCGCCTTGTGCGCGGCAGTGACGACCGGACCGTAGTGGCAATCGGCATCGGTCGAGATGCCGACGCGCAGCTTTTCGATCGCCGGGATCAGCTTGGCCTTGAGCCGCTCGGCGGTTTCCTCACCAACCGGCACGACCACCGGCAGCGCCATGCAGCGCTCGCCCGCCGAACCGAAAGCGGCGCCCGCCAGATCATTCACCACCTGATCGAGATCGGCATCCGGCATCACGATGCCGTGGTTCTTGGCCCCGCCCATCGCCTGCACGCGCTTTCCGGCGGCGACGCCGCGGTTGTAGACATAATGCGCGATATCAGACGAGCCGACGAAGCTCACCGCGGCGATCGCCGGATGATCCAGGATGGCGTCGACCATTTCCTTGTCGCCATGGACGACCTGGCAGATGCCTTCGGGCAGACCTGCCTCAAGGAACAGCTCGGCAAAGCGCACGGGCACGGAAGGATCGCGCTCTGAAGGCTTGATGATGAAGGCATTGCCGGTGGCGATGGCAACACCCGACATCCACAGCGGGATCATGCCCGGGAAGTTGAACGGCGTGATGCCTGCACCAATGCCGATCGGCTGGCGCATCGAATAGATGTCGATGCCGGGACCTGCGCCTTGCGTATATTCACCCTTCAGCACATGCGGGATGCCGCAGCAGAACTCGATCACTTCGAGCCCGCGCTGGATGTCACCCTTCGAATCGGCGATGACCTTGCCATGTTCGGACGAAAGCAGATGCGCCAGCTCGTCGATGTTCGCCTCGACCAGCCGCTTGAATTCGAACATCACGCGGGCACGACGCTGCGGGTTGACCGCAGCCCAGGCAGGCTGCGCCGCCAGCGCGGCCTGCACCGCGCGTTCCAGCGTATCGGACGTGCCCAGCGCGACTTCAGCTTGCACTGCGCCGGTGTTGGGATCGAACACCGGGCCCTTGCGTGCCGGAGCCCCGCCCGAACCGCCGACAATGAAATGATCGATCTGGCGCATGCTGCATCCTTTCCTGACGAAATGGTCCGTGGACCTTGGGCATTTCCCTGCACCCCCGACGATTTGCAAGCAAGGTGAGAAAATGCGAGGGATGCCTGCAATGATGCAGGCCCCAGACTGGAGTGATTTCCAGACCTTTCTCGCCATCGCCCGTGCCGGGCAGCTCGCCCGCGCGGCGCAGGCCATAGGCGTCGATGCCACGACCATGGGCCGCCGCCTGCGCCGCCTCGAAACCCGCATCGGCGCCACCCTGTTCGAACAGACGCGCGAGGGCCAGGTGCTCACCGAAGCGGGCGAGGCTATGCTGGTCGAAGTCGAAGCCATGGAGCGCGCCGCGAGCCGCATTGCCGAACATGGCGGCGGCGGCCCGGCGGGCCTGCTGCGCGTCAGCCTTTCCGAAGGTTTCGCCAGCTGGATCGTCGCCCCCGCGCTCGGCAGCTTTACTGCTGCACATCCAAGGCTGGTGATCGACCTGGTGGCGAACTCCGGCTTCCTCAGCCCTTCGAAGCGCGAGGCGGACCTTGCCGTCACCCTCTCGCGCCCGCGTGCTGGCCCCGTCATCGCGGGCAAGCTGTCAGACTACCACCTCAGGCTCTACGCCTGCCCGGAGTACCTTTCCGGCCACGCCCCGCTGCGCCGCCCGTCAGACCTCGCCAAGGGCCACGCCCTCGTCGGCTATGTGCCCGATCTGCTCTACGCTCCCGAACTGCGCTACCTCGCGGAGATCGAGCCCGGCCTTGCCGCCACGGTCCGCTCGTCCTCGATCAACGCGCAGCACCGCCTGATCGCCGCAGGCGCAGGCATCGGGGTGCTGCCCTGCTTCATCGGTGATGCGGACCTCAGCCTCGTGCCCGTGCTGCCGGAGCGGCGCATCACCAGATCGTTCTGGCTCGTCATGCACAAGGATACGCATGCGCTCGCACGCGTTCAGGCGTTCAAGACGTGGCTCACAGGACTGGTTGAGCGCGAACGCGGGCGGCTATTGCCGCCGTGATCTTCCCCATTTACCCCTTCGACAAGCTCAGGGGAAAATGGAGAGGATCAGAAAATCAGAGCTTCGCCACCGGCGCATCGTCGCCAAGATCTTCGTACCACGCCTCGACCGGCCCGGAGAGCTTCAGCGTCAGCGGGTTGCCCTTGCGGTCCATGGTCTTGCCCGCCTGCACGCGCACCCAGCCTTCGGAGATGCAATACTCCTCGACATTGCGGCGCACCGTGCCCTTGAAGCGGATGCCGATGCCCCTGCGCAGCTTCTCCGCATCGAAGAACGGGCTGCGCGGATTGATCGCGAGGTGATCGGGGGGCACGTCCGGTCCGGCGTTGGTGGCGGGAACGGCAGATTCGGGAGCTGAAGCTTCTTCGGTCATGGGGGCCGCAAATATCTTGATCCCCCCACTTGTCAATCAAGCCCCGTCATGGCAGAGGCCCGCCCCTGTCCGGCCGCCATGCCATGCGCGTGGCCCCGCCGCGCGGGCGCGTAGCTCAGTGGTAGAGCACACCCTTCACACGGGTGGGGTCGCAGGTTCAATCCCTGCCGCGCCCACCACCGGCCTCGCCGGTGGTGCCAGCCCTAGCTTGTCACTGGCATTTCCCCCGGCCCCGGCGGCGCATCTGGCACTTCCACCGCGATCCGGCCGCCTTCCACGCGCACCGCAAAGGTGCGCAAATCGGGATAGGCCGCGCCGAGGCACTTGCCTGTCAGCACATCGAACCGCGCGCCGTGGAGCGGGCACATCACCGCGCCGCGCCGCACGCGGCCTCCGGAAAGCTGCGCTGCCTGATGCGTGCAGCGGTCGTTGACAGCGCGAAAGCTGCCGTCGTCCGCGCGCAGCACCAGCACGTGCCAGCCCGCCACCCGCGCCGCGAGCTTGCCCTCGGCCGGGAAGTCGGCCTCGGGCAGCAGATCATGCCAGGTCGTGCTCATTGCCCCACTCACTCCCCTACTCACTCCGTCGCCGCCCACCATTCTTCCATCATCGGCGTGATCGCGCGCGCCACCAGTTCGATCACCGGGCTGCCGGGACGCGAGAGATAGGCGATCGCGCCGTGGCCCTGATCGGCCGGCGCGCCGCCGAGCACCAGTTCCCAGCCATCCGCCAGCATCGCCGCCACGCTGTCCGCCACCGAATCGACCCACACACCAAGGTGCGAGGGGCCCAGCGCGCGCATTGCGTCATAGGCCGAGCCCGGGACGCTTTCGATGAGTTCCATCCGCAGCGGCCCCTGATGCGAATAGACCACGCGCAGCTTCGCCTCGAGCTGCTCGCCCGCCGCGTTCCACACCGGCATCGGATCGAACGTGCGCACCGGGGTCCAGGTACAGCCCATCGTCGCACTGAACCGGGCCATGGCCGCTTCCAGATCGTCGACGATCACGCCATGGTGAAAGATACCCGCCAAAATCTCCATTCGCTTCACTCCCGCCTTGCCCGCCATACCTAGGCAAGCCTATGTTTTATAGATTAAAAAATGACCAAAGAAGACCTCTAAACCATCGCTTTACAAGCATACATGAATGTTTTTAAACTGCAAACGGAGCGCCGGCGTACTCGGGCGTTCCGGGAGAGCAACCGATGTCCGAAGCCCTGACCGCCAAGCCCCCCATCGTATCGCCGCCTGCCGACGATCTCGCACGCATGACCTGGGAACGCGAGCGCAATGGTCCGCCGGTCGATTTCCCTGCGCTCCCCTCGATCCCCGGCGGACGCTATGTCGATCCCGCCTTCCTTGAACTCGAGGAAAAGGGGATGTGGCAGCGCTCGTGGCTCTATGCGGGGCACGTGGACCAGCTTCCCGAACCCGGTTCATGGTTCCTCTGCCGCAACACCGGCTCCCCTGTCATCGTCACCCGCACGCTCGCGGGGGACATCCGCGCCTACTACAACACGTGCCAGCACCGCGGCGCACCTCTCGTAAAGGAGGAGAGCGGCACTTCGCGTGGGTTCGTCTGCGGCTATCATGGCTGGTCCTATACGCTGGAAGGCAAGCTCACCGCCGTGCGCGACCGGCGCGATTTTGCAGAGGGCTTCGATTTTTCCTGCCACTCGCTCAGCCAGGTGCGCTGCGAGCTGCTCGGCAGCCTGATCTTCCTCAACGCCGATCCGGATGCCGAACCGCTGATCCAGCATATCGGCCCGATGGCGGCAGAACTCGAACAGCTTCAGCTTGAAACGCTGCGCCTCGTCGATAGCCGGACTTACGAGACCGAGTGCAACGTCAAGGTGCTGCTCGACGCGTTCCTTGAAGTCTATCATCTCAAGTCGATCCACGAGAACACGGTCGACCGCTTCCTCGATCACCGCGCAATGATCGTCACGCTCTGGCCCAATGGCCATAGCCGCATGGCAACGCCCAACCGCCGTGAAGGCTGGATCGATCCCGGCACCGTCGGCATGCCCGAGATCCCGACGATCTCGGAGTTCGTGGCGAAGAACAACGTCAGCTATTCGATCTACCCCAACTTCATCATGCCGCCCGCGCCGACCGGCATTCCGCTGCTGCAATTCTGGCCGATGGGACCCAAGCGCACCCGCGTCGTTTCGACCTGGCTCGCGCCCGAGCATGATGCCGCCAACCCCCACCCGCTATGGGAGATGCGCATCAAGAACTGGGAGCGCATTCTTTACGAAGACCTGCAGTTCGCCCCGCAGATTCAGGAATCGGTCGAAGGTCCGGGCTTCAAGGGCATGTCGCTCAATTATCAGGAGCGCCGCATCTACAACTGGCACGAAGAGCTCGACCGCCGGATCGGCGTTGAGAACGTGCCGGAGAACTTGCGCGTGAAGCCGGTGCTCGCGCCCTTCATCGTCCGCGAATGACGGATACGCTATCCCCGCTCGGCACGCCCTGGCGGACCTTCGAGGACTTGCGCGTGGGTGAGGCGAAACTCTCGCCCACGCGCACCGTCACCGAGGCGGAAATCGTCGAATTTGCCCGCGCGCACGATCCGCAATGGTTTCACACCGATCCCGAAGCCGCGCGCGCTTCGGTCTTCGGCGAGGTTGTCGCAAGCGGCATCCATGTACTGGCGATCTGGCGGCAGATGGACCACGCGATCAATGGCGATATCGATTTCGTCTGCGGCGTGGGCTGGGACCGGCTGCGCCTCAAACGTGCTGTGCGCGCGGGGGACAGCTTGCGCGTTTCCAGCGAGATCCTCAGTCTGGAGCCCTCGCGCAGCGGCAAGCCACGCGGCACCGCTGTCACGCGCTATGTCGTCAGCCTTGAAGACGGCACCGAGTGTGTGACCTTCGAGAGCACCAACCTCGTCTATACGCGCGATGCGCGCGACAGATCGGCCACCAGCGCTTCGGCGGAGGCATAGGCCTCGTCCATCGCGGCCTCGACCGCTTCGGGCGGGCCGTAAGTTGGCCGCAAGTGGACCACATGCAGGTCGGTGATGCCGATAAAGCCCAGCCACGCCTGCATGAAGCGCACCTGATGATCCAGCTCCGCGCCGGGTGCGCCTGGCCGGATGTCGAGCGCGCCCGAGGCCACCAGAATGGCCCGCTTGCCCGCACCCAACCCTTCCACGCCCGTTTCCGAGACGCGAAACGCCATGCCCGGCTGGGTGATCGTGTCGATGTACTGCTTGAGCTGCCAGGGAATGCCGAAGTTCCACATCGGCACGCTGAACACGACGCAATCGAACGAGAGGAAATGCGCCACCGCCGCGCCGATCTGCGCCCAAGCAGCGCGCACTTCGTCCGCCACTTCGCGGCCCTCGATCAGCGCATAGCGCCCCTCGATTACCGGGCCGGTCAGTGCGGGAAGCTCCGCCTCGCATACGTTCAGTGTCTCGACCACGGCGTCGGGGTTCGCGGCCACCAGCCCCGCAATCAGCCGCTGCGCCACCTTCACCGAACGCGAGCGATCCCCCCGCGGGGAACCGATCACATGGAGGATGCGCTCGCTCACAAGTCCCCCGGCTGCTTGCAGCCCGGCCCGTAGATGTAATCGTCGAGCACCTTGTGGAAATGGCGGATGCGCAGTTCCTGCTCGCCGATCCACAGGCCCGGAAAACCGCTGCTCTTCATCCCCGCCTGCACCGTGGGCAGGTTGTAGGCATCCTGATCGAGCACTTGCCCGATGCTGCGGTCGCCATGCTTGAAGCGGCGATGCTTCGCGCGCTCGGGCCAAGGCTCGCCTTCGGGCACCAGCTCGAACACCCACACGTCATAGAGCATCTTGTTCGGATCGGTCGCGTGCGGACGCTGGCGGAACATCATGATGTCGTCCGCATGGACGTTGAGCGCCACGTTCGGAAAGATCATGTAGTGGTAATCATCGGTCAGCTGATCGTCGTTCAGCGCCGAATAGTCCTTGCCCTGCGCTTTGCCGTTGGCCCGCTTGAACAGCTGCACATCGCGGCGAATGTCGCTCACGCGGCCTTCGTACTCCGCCGGGTCCATCCCCGCATGGCGCATGATCTCGTCGATCGCGGGCGGGATCGTGCTCGGCATCGCAACGCGCGGGGAGATCGCGGCGAACGGGATCAGGTAGCGGTTGTGCCGTTCGTAGCAGTCGATCTGCACGTTGACGTCATCGAGATACCACAGCAGTTGCGGGTGGATGCCCTGCACGTGATAGGTCTCGTTGAAGGCATCGACCGAGGCCTTCCAGTTGCAGTCCCACTCCACCGTCACATCGCGTTTCCACGCCATGCGCTCGGGGTGATAGGGCTCGAGGTGGTCCTTCAGCGGGGCGATGTAGTCGTCGAACGGTTCCACATCCGGGTTCAGCGAGAACCACACGAAGCTGTTCCACTCCGTCACCGGCAGGCTCGGCAAGGTCATGCCCGGAGGCCCCCCTTGCGGGAAGGTGCAGAGGTCCGGCAGGCGCTCGATCTTGCCATCAAGCCCGTAGGTCCAGTGGTGATACATGCAGCGAAACGCTTGCGCGTTGCCGATCCCCTCGGGCCGCAGGCGGTTGCCGCGGTGGAGGCACACATTGGGGAAGCAGCGCAATGAGCCATCATGCTGGCGCACGATCAGCACGCTTTCCTTGCCGATCTCGGTGCAGATGTAATCGCCCGGCTCCGGGATATCGTCGGCGCGCCCGCCGAGCAGCCAAACCTTTGTCCACACCCGCTCCCATTCGAGCTTCATGAATTCTTCGGAGTAGTACCGCTCTGCCGGGATCAGATCATGCCCCAACTGCGGATCGGGCGCCTTGTCCACCGGCGTGCGGCTGGGATTGTCGTCGGGCGAAACGCGGATCACATCGACGACGCGCTTCACGTCCATCTTCGACGTATCCCACGTGACGGGCCGGTGGGTCACGGGCTCACTCATCTCAGAAGTGCGTCCGGTTGGTGAAGGCGCCATCGACCACGAGGTGCGAACCGCTGCACCAGCTGGCCGCCTCGCTGGCAAGGAACACGATCGCGCGCGCCACTTCTTCGGGCTTCCCGAGCCGCCCCATCGGCTGCTGGCGCAGCTGCGACTGGTAGAACTTCTCCATCGTGCCCTTGATCATGTCCCAGTTGCCGCCCTCGAACTCGATGGGGCCGGGCGAGACGACATTGACGCGGATACCATCCTTGCCATGCGCCAGCGCCAGCTGCTTGCCATACGTGATCAGCGAGGCTTTCATCGCGTTGTAGGCCTGCGGGCCGCCCATGGCCTCCAATGCGCTGGTAGTCGCAACGAGCACGATGGAGCCGCCCTTGCGCTGGGTCATCACCGGGATCACCGCCTCGATCGCGCGCACCGGGCCCATCACATCGGTCTCGAACGCGTTGTGCCAGTACTTTTCGCTGCCCATGCCGCCGCCCGCCGAGCTGAGCGGCACGAGCACGTCGACGCCTTCCAGCGCTTCGATGGCCCACTCCAGCCATGCCTTGTAGTCGTCCGCCTTCTTCACGTTGCAGGGCTTGCCCACCACGTGCGTGCCATAGCGCGAGAGCGCCGCCACCGCGTCCTTCACGCTATCTTCGCCGCGCGCGCTGATCGCCACATCGGCACCCTCGCGTGCCAGGATCTCGGCCACCGCATAGCCGATGCCGCGGGCGCCGCCGACGACGATCGCCTTCTTGCCCTGAAGTCCCAGATCCATGCCTTGTCCTTTCCTGCGGCGGGGCTACCATCGGCGCTTGCGCGCATGGCTCGAAATGCCCGCTCCTCTTGTCGCCGCGCACTCTATGGGGGCGGGGCTCACCCGCCAAGAAAAAAACATGCTTGAATGCTTTTTTATGGTCCGCCATAGCGAGGTCAACGACCGGCGGAGAGGCTGGAGAAACGGGAGAATCATGGGGCATTCAAGGCTCATCTTCAGCGCCGGAAGCAGCACTGGATTGAGGGCATGAGCGGGCGCGGCAAAGGGCCCCTCGCGGGCGTTCGCGTGCTCGATCTCACAGCCGTGCTGATGGGCCCCTACGCCACGCAGATCTTCGCCGACTTGGGCGCCGACGTGATCAAGATCGAAGGCCCCTCCGGCGATACCACGCGCTTCATCCCGCCCGGCCCCGATCCCACGCGCGGCGCGATGTTCCTCAACGTCAACCGCGGCAAGCGCAGCCTCGCGCTCGATCTCAAGCAGCAGGCCGCACGCGATGCCGTGCTGCGCCTTGCCAAAGACGCGGACGTCTTCATCCATTCGATGCGCGCGCAGGCCATCGCACGGCTGGGGCTGGACTATGCCGCGCTGAAGGCGGCCAATCCGAAGATCATCTACGCCAATCTCTATGGCTATGGCCGCAGCGGCCCCTACCGCGACTATCCGGCCTATGACGACATCGTGCAGGCCGCCTCGGGCATCGTCGATCTGCAGGCCAAGCTTTCCGGCGGCGAGCCGACCTACAGCGCCACCGTCATTGCAGACAAGGTTGCCGGCCTCACCGGTGCCTATGCCGTGATCGCCGCGCTCTATGCGCGCGAAAAGACGGGCGAGGGCCAGGAAATCGAAGTCCCGATGTTCGAGACGCTGGTCTCCTTCGCCGCGACCGAACACATCTGCGGCTCGCTGTTCGATCCGCCGCTGGGCCCGCCGGTCTACCCCCGCGCCACCTCGCCCTCTCGCCGTCCCTACAAGACGGCGGACGGCCATGTCGGCGTGATGATCTACAACGACAAGCAGTGGCTGGCCTTCTTCCGCGAACTCGGCAATCCCGCGTGGTCGAACGATCCGATGTTCGCCTCGATGCGCAGCCGCAGCGAGAATATCTCGGCAGTGCTGGCCGAGGTCGAGAAGGTGATGATTACCCGCAGCACCGAAGCGTGGATGGAGCTGTTCCGCCGCGCCGAAATCCCCGCAACCCCCATCGCCTCGCTGCAGGACCTGCTCCACGATCCGCATCTGGTCGAGACGGGCTTCTGGCACAGCGCTGAAACGGAGCTTGGCACCTTGCGCTATCCCGGCATCCCCACGAACTTTTCCGGCACCCCCGGCGCCATTGGCGATCCCGGGCCGACGTTGGGCGCAGACAACAGCGCGGTGCTCGCCGAGGCAGGCTTCGCTGAGGACGAGATCGCGGCCATGGTCGCCAGCGGCGCGGTGCTGCCATGAGCGGCCCATCTGCCGAATGGGATGCCGCCCTTGCCGAGGGCCGCTTCCTCCTCCAGCGCCCGGTTGCGGGCGGCGCCACTGTGTTCCCCCCGCGCGCCTTCGCGCCTGGCACCGGCGCGCAGCTCGAATGGTTCGAGGCTACGGGCCTTGGCACCGTCTATTCCGCCACGTGGATTCAGCGCAAACCCCCCGAGCCGCCTTATAACGTCGTGCTGATCGACCTCGCGGAAGGTGCGCGCATGATGGGCTGTGTTGAAGGCGTTAGCCCCGAAACGCTCCACATCGGCATGGCGGTCAAGGCGCGCATTGTCGGCGGAGAGACCCCCAAGATTGTCTTCGATCCAGTGGAGCAGGCCCATGGGTGACATTTTCCCGCGCGGCCGTGTTTCGGTGGCAGGCGCTTCCACTTTCGGCGTGGGCGAAATGCCAGGCCACTCGACGATCGAAATGGCGGGCAAGGCCGTCCAGCTCGCGCTCGCCGATGCCGCGATCGGCCTCTCGGAAGTCGATGGCCTGTTCATCGCGCTGCCCGATGATCTCTTCGCCGGCCTCAGCCTCGCGCAGTATCTCGGCCTGCACCCGCGCTTTACCGACAACAACCGCGCGGGCGGTGCCTCATTCATGAGCCACCTCGTCACCGCGTGCATGATGCTCGATGCCGGGTACCTCGATTGCGCGGTGATCGCCTATGGCGCCAACCAGCGTTCGAGTGGCGGCAAGCTCTCTACCCCCGCACGGCCCGACCGGTGGGACGCGCCCTACAATCCGATGTACCCGCTTTCGTTCTACGCGCTCGCCGCCGCGCGCCATATGCACCAGTACGGCACGACGCGTGAGGAATTGGCGAGCGTGGCGGTTGCCGCGCGGCTCTGGGCCAACACCAATCCCGAGGCCTTTGCCAAGGGACCGCTTTCGGTCGAGGACGTCATCGCCTCGCGCCTCATCAGCAGCCCGATCCGCGCGCGCGATTGCTGCCTGGTGACGGATGGCGCCGCCGCGCTCGTCCTCACCCGCACCGACCGCGCCAAGGATGGTCCCCAGCCGCTCGTCCCCGTGCTCGGCGCAGCCGCCGCGACCTGGTACAACTCGGTCACGCAGGCCGAGGACATCACGGTGACTTCCGCCGCTGAATCCGGCCCCCGCGCGATGGCGATGGCGGGCCTGACGCCCGGCCAGATCGACACCGTCCAACTCTACGATGCCTTCACCATCAACACGATCCTGTTCCTTGAAGACCTCGGCTTCTGCGCCAAGGGCGAAGGCGGCAAGTTCGTGGCGAGCGGCGCGATTTCCCCCGGCGGTTCGCTGCCGGTCAACACCAACGGCGGCGGCCTCTCATGCTGCCACCCCGGCATGTACGGCATGTTCGCGATGGTCGAAGCGGTGCGCCAGATGCGCGGGACGGCGGCCAACCAGATCGCTGGCGCGAAAACCGCCCTCGCCCACGGCAACGGCGGCACGCTTTCGGCGCAGGCGACGGTGATCTTCGGGAACGCCGAGACGGTTTGAACGCCGAGGCACTACGGACCGTTCACCTCGTCATTGCGCACGTAGCGAAGCAATCCTGAGCTGTTGTGCGCACCGATTTTCCTACACTGACCCGGTCTGATATGCCCGGCACGCAGCTTGCGTCCCGCTCTTTGAAATCGTCAGATTCGCTCACAAAACACAGCACGCAAACCGTGTCGCCGTATCCGTTTCACGGCATTTTTTCAGCCATATCATGCATTTGGCATACCGATTTGTAGGTGACACGGTGTAACCCTGTGTCACCCTCAATTCGCGCTCACCCCAACCCCAGTTCCTCGATCAGCTGGCCGCGCAGCTTGAACTTCTGGATCTTCGAGGTCGACATCGGCCACTCGCTCACCATGCGCACATGGCGCGGGATCTTGAAGCCCGCGAGCTTGCCCTTGCAGTGCGCGATCAGCTCCGCCTCGCTCGCGTCCGATCCTTCGGCCAGCTCTACGAAGGCTGCCGCCACTTCAACATAGCGGTCATCGGGAATGCCCACGACTTGCGCCAGCTTTACCGCCGGATGGGTCTGCAGCATGGATTCGATTTCCGCCGCCGCGACATTCTCGCCGCCGACCTTGAGCATGTCCTTGGTGCGCCCATGGAACATCACGTTCCCGCCCGCATCGACCGAGCCGACGTCGCCGGTATAGAACCAGCCATCCCGAAGCGCCTCGGCGGACTTTTCCGGCGCGTTGTAATAGCCCTTCAGCATATGCGGCCCGCGCAGCACGATCTCGCCGCGCTCGCCCGCACCGCAGTCACGCCCGGTTTCGGGATCGACGATGCGCATCTCCCAGTCCTCGAGCGGATACCCGCAACGCCCCGTGCGCACCTCGAAGCTGTCGTCCAGCCGGCTCGTCGAAACCGTGCCCGCCGCCTCGGTCAGGCCATAAGTGCCCACCTGGATCGTGTGCGGCATCGCGGAGACCACCGCGTCCTTGATCCACGCCGGCTGCACCGCGAAGTTGGAGTTCATCACGCGCAGCTTCGAAAGATCGGTGGTCTTGAACGTGGGATGATTGATCAGATCCTGCATGATCGTGACGAAGCTGGGATAGGCAATCGTCGCGCCTTCCGCGCCCAGCATCGCCAGCGCCTGCCCCGCTTCGAAATGCGGCACAGTCATGTAGACCCCGCCCAGATCGAGGATCATCGTCATCGGCAGGATGCCGGCGATGTGGAAGATCGGCAGCGGCGACCACACCTTGTCCTCCGCCGTGCAGAGGTAGCGCTTGCCGAGGTTCCGGCTGTTGCCCACTTGCGCGCGGTGCGAAATGAGCGCGCCCTTGGGGTTCGCCGTCGTCCCGCTGGTATAGAGGATCATCGCGATGTCCTCTGCATCGACATCGTCGATCCGCCGGTCGATCAGCGGCGCTTCGGTGCCCTCGCCCAGCGCCAGCGCCTTGTCCACCGGCAGCATCCCGTCCGCGCCTGCGGCATCGAGCGAGATGATCGTGTGGAGCATCGGCGCTTCATCCAGGCTCAGCCCCCGCGCCGTGTCCGCGCCTGCCAGCGAAGGCAGCGCCGCGCGCACCCGGTCGCGGTAGTCCAGCCCCTCGGCCACATGCCCTGCCGTCACCAGCACAACCAGATCGGCGTCGCGCACCAGATAGGCGAGCTCGTGCGATTGATACCGGGCATTGATTGGCACGGCGACGGCACCGGCCATCGCAATGCCATAGAAAGCCTCGATAAATTGCGGGCATGTCGGCATGAACAGGCCGACATGCTGGCCCGGCTGCACGCCCAGCGCGATCAGGGCCGCGGCCCAGCGTCGCGCTGCGGCATCAAGCCCCGCGTAGGTGATGCGCCGATCGGGGAAGACCACTGCCTCGCGTTCGGCAAAGGCCTGCGCCGAAGCGCGGATCATGCCGCCCATGGTAAGCACAGGTGCAGTGGCGATTGGCTGCGCGTCGGTCATGCATCCCCCGGCCTGACAGGCCCCTTATTGGTCTTGATGCGGAGATACACAGGATGCCGAAAAAGACAATCATATCTGTCTTTTTCTGCGCGATGCGTTACGCCTTGAACCAGCGCGGCACGGAAGTGCAGTGCGGCTGATTCGATGTCTATCATGCCATCGGCAACCAGCCGCCGCGATGCAGGCCGGGGTACTTGTCCCCGAACCGGTCGAGGCAGCGGTTTTACGAGGCATGAAAACGCATTAAGGGTGTTTTCAAGGCGTACCGGACCCGGTGCGCAGCGGTTCAGGCAAGTAAAACGCATGGCTCTATCACGCACGCGGGCGGCACGGCCCGCCCCTCGGCCCGTACGCCCGGCGGCTGATCGCACGCGCACTCTGCAGGCAGCCAAGGCGGCCCAGACGCGTGCCCGCCTGATCGACGCAACGGTGCGCTGCCTCGTCAAATACGGTTATGCCAACACGACCACGCCCAAAGTGGCGGAAGAAGCCGGCCTTTCGCGCGGGGCGATGGTCCACCACTTCGAAAACGGCTCGGCCCTGATCAAGGCGGCGATCACGGAACTCCACGAAAAGCGCCTGCGCGCCTTCCGCCGCGCGGCTGACCGGCCGGAGCACGAGGTAACCGATCTCGTCGAAACCTACTGGCGCCAGCTCCAGAAGCCCGCGTTCATCGCGTTCCACGAGCTTGCGGTCGCGGCGCGGACCGATGCCGATCTCGCCTCGATCCTCTCGCCCTTGCAGGACGAATTCCGTGAGAAGTTCAATGCGCAGGCGGAAGCGCTTTTCCCCGAATGGCTCGGCTCGCCCAACTTTGCCCTCGCGATGACGCTCTCGCAGACGATCCTCGAAGGCATGGCGATCTCGCTCCAGACCGGCGGAATGGAACCCTCGCAGGTCGAGCCGATGCTGCGCCATCTCGAGGCCCAGATCCGCGCGCTCGCTCCTGCCGCCAAGGACTGATTGGCGGCGCTTTTGCGGGAGCGGCAGAGCCCCCGCCAAGTCCCGCGCACCTTGTGCAAATCGGGGCTGCGAAGCACAAATCAAAATCAAACCTGTTTGTTTTTTCTGTGCGGGTGTTCTAGCTATGCGGGAACGAACGAATGGGGGATGAACCGTTGAACGCGCCCGATATACATACCCCGCGCATCTTCCGTCCCGAACCCGGCGATCCCGGCCGCCCCAAGCGCGGGCTTGATGAAGAGGCGCTGCGCACGCAGCAGACGATCTTCCGCGATGACCTGCTCGATGGGCACACCATCCTGATCTCCGGCGCGGGTAGCGGCATGGGCAAGGCCGCCGCGTTTCTCGCCGCAAAGCTGGGCGCCAATGTCGCGATCTGCGGCCGCACGCGTGAAAAGCTCGATACCACGGCTGCGCTGATCCGCGAGGAAACCGGGCGCGAAATCCTCTGCCTCGAGGCCAATATCCGCGATCCCGAAGCGGTTGAGGCGATGATCGGCGCGGTCCATGATCACTTCGGCGGCCTCGATACGCTGGTCAACAATGCAGGCGGGCAGTTCCCGCAGGACGCGATCGATTTCAGCCGCAAGGGCTGGCTCGCGGTGATCGATACCAACCTCAACGGCACCTGGTGGATGATGCAGGAAGCCGCCAAGCGCTGGCGTGCCGACGGCAAGCCGGGCCATGTCATCAACATCGTCGCCAATGTCGAACGCGGCATGCCGCAGGCCGCGCACACCTGCGCCGCGCGCGCAGGGGTGATCTACCTCTCGAAGACGGTCGCCACCGAGTGGGCGCCCCACGATATCCGCGTCAACTGCATCGGCCCCGGCGTGATCGAGACCGAGGGTTTCCGCATGTATCCGGAAGAAGCGCTTGCCCGCTTCCACAAGGCCAACCCCTTGAAGATGCGCGGCAATGCCTGGGACGTAGCCGAGGCCATCGCCTATCTCGCCAGCCCCGCCGGACGCTTCATCAACGGTGATCTCATGATCATCGATGGCGGGCAGGCGCAATGGGGCGTGATCTGGCCGGCGGGGATGCCGGACTATTTCTCAGAAGACGGCGCGGCCTGAACCGCGCGCGCAAGACAGGAGAGCGAGTATGGGCCGGCTTGAAGGCAAGGTGGCACTCGTCACCGGCGGCGGATCGGGATTGGGCGCGGCAGACTGCGAAGCGCTCGCGGCCGAAGGCGCCAAGGTCGTCGTCACTGACGTGAACCTCGCCGCCGCGCAGGCTGTGGCCGACAGGATCGGCGGCGATGCGATGGCACTGGCGCTCGATGTCGCAGACGAGGCGCAGTGGATCGCCACTTACGCCGCGATCGAGGCAAAGTTCGGCGGCCTGCATGTGCTGGTCAACAACGCCGGCGTCGTGCTCAACGCCGATGTCGAAGACACCAGCCTCGACAAGTTCCGCTGGGTCAATTCGATCATGATCGACGGCGTGTTCCTCGGCATGAAGCACGCGATCCCGCTGATGAACAAGAGCGGCGGCGGCTCGATCATCAACATGTCATCGGTCGGCGCGCTGCTCGGCTATCCGATCTTCTTCGCCTATTCCGCCGCCAAGGGCGCGGTCCGCTCGATGTCAAAGTCGGTCGCGGTGATGGCGCAGGTCAAGGGCTACAAGATCCGCTGCAACTCGATCCACCCCGGCGCGATCGAGACGCCGATGGTGCAGCAGGCCGAAGGCCGCCCGGGTGAGGCCAAGGACATTCCTGATGGCGTGCTGCCGCATGGCTCGCCCGGCCACCCCAAGGATGTCGCAGCGCTCGTGGTATTCCTGGCGAGCGACGAAAGCCGCTACATTACCGGCGCGGAACTGGTGATCGACAACGGGCTGACGATCCGGCCATTCTGAGGCGAACGGCGCGGGGCCAGACCCCGCGCCGCGCCGTTCAACCCTGCATCATCCGGTCAAGCTCGGCATGAAAGTGCCGCAAGCGCCCTTCCTGCTCGCTCCACAGCGGCCCTTTGAACCCGCGCGAACGCGCGCCCTTCTGGACCACCGGCAAGAGGTCGCTGTCCTGATCGAGCACTTCGCCAAGGCACGGCGGCTCGCCCAGCCTGGTGTGGATCACATCCGGGCGCGTGCGGCCTGAAAGATCGACATCCTCGCCCATCCCCATCCACGCCGGGGCCGAGTAACCCGGCGCATCGACATGGCGGTAGAGGATGCAGGTATCATAGGTGAACTGGTTCGGATCGGTGGGGTGCGGCAGGAAGCGGTGGAGGAACACCGCTTCGGGATGGCAGCCGATCTGCACGTTCGGAAACACCGAGTAGACCACGGAGTCCGAAAGCTGGCTGTCGCTGAAGCGCTCATAGCGCAGCCCCAACTCGTCCGACCGCTTGCGCTTGGCTTGCTGCACGGCGGTGCGGGTCTCGCGCGCGGAGCCTTCGTAGGTTGCGGGGTCGATGCCTGCATCGCGCAGCATCATCTGGATGCCGGGATTGACGCTTTCCTGATCGGGAAAGCGCGGGCTCGGCTGCGCAAACGGCACGAACTGGCGGCTGAGCCCGCCCGGCCACAAATCGATCTGGGTGCGATCATCCATCAAGCACTGCGTCTGCGGATGGACGGCGTGGAGGTGATAGATCTCGGCGAAAGCATCGACCCCGCCCTTCCAGTTCGATCCCCAGTCCGACCGGCGATGCTGCACCACGTACATCTGGTCGATCTCGTAGAGCTCGAGCTGCGGCAGGATCGGCCCGAGAAACTCGGCGAGCGGCTTGATCTCCGGGTCCATCGACACGAACACGAAGCCTGCCGCTACTTCGCAGCGCACCGACGAAAGATCGGTGCCATGGCACAGCACTTCCGGCCGGAACGTCTCTTTATCGGTGATCGCGGTGCACTTGCCATCAAGTGCGAACTGCCACGAGTGGAACGGGCAGGTAAACTGGCCGACGGAACCGAGATCCGCGCTGACGAGTTGGCTGCCCCGGTGCGGGCACACGTTGTAGTGCGCGCGGACCGTACCATCATCATCGCGCACCACGATGAAGCTCTCCGGCCCCACATCGAACTTCATGAAATCGCCCGGCTCGGGAATGTCAGAGAGCGGACCGGCCAGCAGCCAGCTTTTCGCGAAGACCTTGTCCCATTCCTCTGCGGCGTAGGCGGGGCTCACATAGCGGTCCGGCGCCGGGCGGGCGGTGCCGTTATCGATCCGCGGCGCCCGTGCATCGAAGGGAAAGCGCTTGCCGGTGTGAATATCCCAGAGGTCCAAGGCGTTCATTGTCGTTCCCGATCATGATTGCGGGCCGCCGCCGGGTTTCCCCACACGACGGCCCGCAGGCTTTTCAGTCTTGCCGCATGTTCCCTGCTCAGGGACCGCGGAACTTCACGCCGACTTCGACACCGAAGTAGCGCGGCGCGCCGAAGTTCGAGTTGAGCCACAGGCCCGCCACGTTCTGCGAGGCGATCCGGTAGCGCTCGTCCGTCAGGTTCCGGCCGATGGCCTTGACGTAATACTTGTCGTCGATCTGCGAGAGCGTGAGCGAGGCGTTCACCAGCGTACGCGCGTTTAGGAAGGTGTTGCCGTCGATATCGGTGATCGACTGTGTGTTGAGGTTCTTCGCCGTATAGGCCGCCGAAGCGTTGGCGATGATCTTGTAGTTCGAACCGAGCGGCACTTCATAGGCACCGTCGATCGTCCACTGCCATTCGGGCGCGCGGTCCAGCGGCGCGTCGGCGAGGTTGTAGCCGGCGCCGGCAGCGGTGTACTGGTTGTACTTGCCGTTCTGGTAGCCAAGCACGCCGCGCAGGGTGAAGCCCTTGAACAGGCGCGCGGTGGCTTCCGCCTCGATGCCCTTCACCGTGGCGCTCGCCGCGTTGACGAACAGCGTGACCTGGTTCGGGTTGCCATTGACCACGATCGGCACGTTGAGCTGCTTCTGCAGATCCTTGTACTTCACGTAGAAGCCGGTGAGGTTGAAACGCAGGCGGTGATCCCACAGCTCGGTCTTGATGCCGGCCTCGAACGAATCCGCCGTTTCCGGGCGCGTGGCGCGCGCCGCTTCACGGAAGGCGTCGAGGTCGGTCGCGAAGGCCGCGAAGCCGCCAATCTGGTCGTTAAACCCGCCGCTCTTGAAGCCGCGCGAATAGTTCGCGTAGGCATAAATGTCCGGCGTCGCCTGATAGCCGAGCGTGATGCGCCAGGTCGGCTTGTTCGACTTGTTGTTCACCGTCACCACGTTGGCGGGGAACTTGAACACGCTGGCATCCAGCGCTTCGTTGATCTTGATCGTGGGATCGAAACCACCGCCAAGCTGCGGGATGAACGCCTGGTTGCGGCCATACCAGGTCTTGTTTTCCCAGGTATAGCGCACGCCGCCGGTCAGCGAGAGTTCGGGGGTGATCTTGTAAGTGCCCTCAGCGAAGACCGCCTTCGAATTGGACCGCTGCGCGTTGCACAGGATGTAGGGCGTGTCGTTCCAGTTACCGAACGGCAGCGGACCGGACGTCAGGTCGAGGAAGCCAAGGAGCTGCGCCACGCAGAAATCGACCGTTTCGCGCTGGTAGAACCCGCCAATCACGGCATCGAACGCCGTGCCGGTATTGGTGGCAAAGCGCAGTTCCTGCTGGAAGGTCTTGCGGTTGTCGTCACGCGTCGCATCGAAGAACGACAGCGGCGTGCCGTCGAGCCCGATCGGCGCAGCGCCGGCATAGGAGTTCGGAATGCGTGAAAGCTGGCGGCGCCAGCCGGTGACCGAGGTCAGCTTACCGAAATCGAGATCGTAGTCGGCGTTGAGGTAGAAGCCATCGACCGAGATCCGCTGGCCGTCCTTCATCTTGATCAGGCCGTCCTGACGGTAGGTCACCGCGGCGTTGTCGAGCGGATCACTGCTGTTCGGGTTCTGGCGGATCGTGTTGAGGATGTCCGTCAGGAACGGCGTCGAGCCCTTGTAGCCATAGTTCTCGTTGACCGACGGCACGGTTTGCGACCGGTCGCGCAGCCATTCATACTGCGCGAGGATGCGCAGACGGCTGGTCGGTTCCCACAGCAACTTGCCGCGCAGGTTGACGACATCCTTGCCGCCAGCAGCCTTGCCATCGAGGCAGCCCGAAACGCCCGAGAAATTGCCCGGAACAAAGCTGACCACCGGGCCGTAGCAGGCACCATTCTTGTAATAGCCGTCCGACTTTTCGGCACCTGCCACAACGCGCAGCGCCATGTTGCTGAAGATCGGCACGTTGGCGGCTAGCTGCAGGCGGCGGCTGCCGAACGAGCCGATCTCGACGCGGCCGTCAACACCGACAACGCCCAGCTCAGGGCGCTTGGTGCGCACAGTCACCGCACCGCCCGTGGTGTTCTTGCCAAAAAGTGTGCCCTGCGGGCCGCGCAGCACTTCGACCTGCGAGATATCGAAGGTGTCGAGCAGCTGGGTCTGCACCGAAGGCACCACGAAGTCGTCCACGAGCACCGCGACCGGCGGCTCGAAGTAAACGATGATCGAGGTCTGGCCCACGCCGCGCATCGCAAACGAGGCAGCGTTGAAGTTGGTGATCGTGTTGGCCGAGAAGTTCGGCACGAAGGCGGCGAGATCGCCGATATCGCGCGGGCTCGACTGGCGGATCAGATTGGCATCAACCGCAGACACCGCGACCGGCGTACGCTGCAGGTTGGAATCGCGCCGCGTGGCCGTCACAACGATTTCGCCCAGTCGGCCGCTCGCCATGTCATCGGCGCTTGACTGCGCCTGGCCTGTTTGCGGCTGCGCCGCCTGAGCCTCGTCATTTGCCAGAGCCGGCGTTGCCAGCATCGCTGCAGCCATTGCGCCAAATGCCGCCGACCAGCGAAGGTCCCTCAGTGCCATCCCCATCTCCTCATGCCCCGCATTCGTGTGCGGTGTGGGCTCAAGGATAGACTCCGGGGCGCATTTTGCAAGCAGACATGTATGTTTTTTTAGAGAGGCGCGATGCCCTTCGGAAACACCTGCGCCATTTGCCTCACACCTCGCGCATGCCCCTGCGTCCAGCGCAGCAAACGGCGTATCTCCGCGGCCCCGCCGCGCTCAGACTGCAATCCTCGGATCAGAAATGTACGCGGCGGCAGCCTTCAAACATTCATGATTGTTTTCAGGCCAAGGCCCGGTATCATGATCGCAAAGCAGGGCCGCGCGAAGCGGCCTGCGGGAGAGAAAGCACAGCTGCATGCCTGATCTTGAGGCGAGCCCAGGCGCCGATCTGGAAAAGCGCATCGCGCGGCTGGAAGCCGAATCGCAAATCCGTCAACTCGTCGCGCGCTACAGCTTCGATATCGATGATCGCTGGATCGATGCAGTGCGCGCGCTGTTTGCCGAGGATGCCGTGCTGCGCTCGCACGACGGGGTGATGCACGCGGCCGGGCCCGATGCGATCATGGCGCAGTTCGATGGCCGCTTTGCGGTGCTCGGCCCCGGCCATCACGTGATGCACGATATCCAGATCGATTTCGTGGATGACGAGACCGCCACCGGCCGCGTTGCCGGCCATGCCGAATTGATGCGCCATGGCCGGATGATGGTCGCCGCGATCCGCTATGATGATCGCTACCGCAAGACGCCCGCAGGCTGGAAGTTTGCCGAGCGCGTGATCGGCTTTCTCTACTACGTGCCGGTGGAAGCCTACCCCGGCATCCTCGCCCGGCCTGATCGCAACCACGCCTATGCCGAGCCGAAGCTGGCAGATTACCCCGAGCGGCTGCCCAGCTGGATTTCCTATGAACAGGCCCGCAAAGCCTGAACCCCGAAGGACCCCGAATGGCCTTTTCCTTCCTTTCCCGCTTCCGCATCCGCGCCGACAAGGAAGCCGAATTCATCGCACTCGCCAAAGAGATGGAAGCGCTCGCGCCCGGTGAGCCAGGCACGCTTTCCTATCAGTTCTACCGGCTTGCGGAGCCGGGCATGTTCGCGGTCTACGAACGTTTCACGGACGAGGAAGCGGACAAGGCCCATGGGGCGTACCCTCACAATCAGCCTCTCATCGAGCGGATGATCGCCTGCATGGACGGCTCCTACGCGCGCGAACTGCTCTACGATCTCGAACCCGCTGCCCAAGGCTGACTGACACCATGACTGCAAAGAGCTTCATCGCGCAACTGCGCACCAAGCCGGAAAAACGGGATGAGCTGATCGCGCTCCAGACCGAGCTCAAGAAGCTGGTGTTCGAACACGAACCGGGCGCGCTGGTCTACGAACTGTTTCAATCAGAAGAAGACCCGGACCTGTTCCAGTGTGTCGCGACGTTCCGCGACGATGCGGCGTTCGAGACGCACATGCACATCGACTTTCATGACCGGCTGGTGCCGCCCGTTCTCGCCTGCCTCGCCGAAGACATGAAGCTTTCGTTCTACCGTTCGCTCGATTGAGATTGGGGTCTCATACCATGCTGTTCAAATCCAGCCGCATTGCGGTCCTGTCTGGCCTCGCTGCGCTGGCACTCGCCGCCGGATTGAATGCAGCGACGCCCCAGCGGATCAAGTCGACCGAAGACATGAATTCCCGTGCCGGCCCCTCCATCAATCCCGAAACCGCACCGGGCCGCCCGATCTTCGAACGGGCCTGCGCAATGTGCCACCTCGGCGGCGTGCCCAAGGCGCCCTCGCCCGGCTTCCTCGCGATGCTTGCGCCCGATGCGATCGTCACCGCAATGACCAGCGGCGTGATGCGCCAGCAGGCCGCCAGCCTCACCCCTGCGGAAAAGATCCAGGTCGCCGAGTATCTCACCCGCACACCCTATGCATCCTACCAGCGCCCGGCCCCGCCGCCGCGCTGCAAGGGCGCCGCCGCCAGGTTCGACATGACTGACGTGCCGGCCGATATCGGCTGGGGGCATGACAACCGCCGCTTCATCCCCGCCGGGATCGCCGGCCTTGCCAAGGCCGATGTGCCCAAGCTGAAACTCAAGTGGGCGTTTGCCTATCCGGCCGCGACTCACATCCGCTCGCAGCCCACGATAGGTTGGGGAACGCTCTTCGTCGGCAGCCAGGACGGCACCGTCTATGCCTTCGATCCGGACACCGGCTGCACCAAATGGACCACGCGCCTCAGCGCCGAAGTGCGCACCGCGATCGTCACCGATGCCGCCACCAAACGGCTCTATTTCGGCGACCTCCTCGGCAAGGTCCACGCGCTCGATGCCATGACCGGCAAGGAGCTTTGGGCCAGCAAGATGAGCGATCATGCCGATGCCACGATCACCGGCACGCCCACCTTGGGCGGCGGGCTGCTCTATGTGCCGGTATCTTCGCTCGAGGTCGTGCAGGCCGGCAACCCGGCCTATCCGTGCTGCACGTTCCGCGGCTCGGTCGTTGCGGTCGATCCGGAAACAGGCGCTGAAAAATGGTGTGCCTACACCGCCGGGCAGCCGGTGCCGCAGGGCAAGACTGTCGACGGCACCCAGATCCTCGGCCCCTCCGGCGCGCCCGTGTGGAACAGCCCGACCTATGACGCCGCCACGAACCGCGTCTACTTCGGCTCGGGCGAGAACTATTCCACCCCCGCCGATGATGGCTCCGATGCGATCTTCGCGGTCGATGCCCGCACCGGCGCGCGCGTCTGGCACACGCAGCTCACCCTCGGCGACGCCTGGAACGTCGGCTGCATGATGGGCCTTGGTTCGTGCCCCAAGGAAGGCGGGCCTGACTATGATGTCGCCGCCTCGCCGCTGCTGATCGATACCGGTACCGGCGCCAAGATGCTCGTTATCGGGCAGAAGTCGGGCCAAGCCTGGGGTCTCGATCCCGATAGCGGCAAGGTCAGGTGGATGACCCGGCTTGGCCACGGCGGCACGCAGGGCGGCGTCCACTTCGGCATGTCGGCAGAGGGCAACCGCGTTTTCGTCCCCATCAACGACATGGCCGATACCGGCGACGCACGCCTCTATGATCCCGCGATCCGCGGCGCAGGGCTCCACGCGCTTGACGCTGCTACTGGCAACGTGATCTGGCAGGCCAAAGCCAAGGACAATTGCGAAGGCCGCAAGTTCTGCGATCCGGGCATCTCCGCCGCCGTCACCAGCATTCCGGGCGTCGTCTTCGGCGGCCACCTAGATGGCATGCTGCGCGCATATGATGCCGATAGCGGCGCGATCCTGTGGCAATACGACACCACCCAGCCCATGCCAGCGATCGGCGGCCAGACGGCCAAGGGCGGCTCGATGAGCGGCCCCGGCGCTGCCGTGTGGAAGGGCAAGGTCTTCGTGAACTCGGGCTACGGCATGTACAGCCACGCCCCCGGCAACGCGCTGATGGTGTTCGAGGTGGCGAAGTAGGGGGCAGGCACAAAAGAGGGGCCGACGGAACAATCCGTCAGCCCCTCATTTGCGGTCACATGCCTCGCAAGCGCACATTGCGCGAACGTCGGACTTCGCTATGAAGACGCGGGGGCTATTCTCTGCCACAGGGCAGTTGAGGAGAAATGCCGCGCCCGCTTAGGCCAGCGCGGAAGCCCCCAACCTTCTGCATTGTCTAAATCTTCTTCGCCTCAAACTCGATATGCAGCGCCTTCAGGCTTCGCAGCAGGAAGTGCGGGTGGACTGAAAAATCATTCGCCCCATCCGCGAAGTGCATATCCTCGAACCGGTCGACCACAGCCTGGAAGCCCCACGCCAGCTCCCGCCGCGCCAGCGGCGCGCCGAGGCAGTGGTGCGTGCCTGAACCGAAGCCCATGTGTGCGCCCGCCTTGGGCCGGTCGAGATCGAGTTTCTCGGGGCACTCGAACACCCGCTCATCCCGGTTGGCGGCGGCAAAGCGCACGTTCACCAGCGCGCCCTTGGGGATCACCGTGCCTTCCAGCTCGGTGTCCTTCGCGCAGAACCGCATCAGGCTCTGCACCGGCGATTCCAGCCGGACCACTTCTTCCACGAAGGTCTTCATGTAGCGCTCGGGATCGGACTTCAGCTTGTGCCAGACGTCCTTGTTTTCGATCAGCAGCTTCATCCCCGCCGCCAGCGCATTGGTTGTCGTTTCGCTGCCACCGACAAAAGTATCTGCCATCATCTCGGCATGCAGCTCGTTGTCGCTCAGCGGCCGCCCCCAGCCTTCGATCACGGTGTTGACCAGCACGCTGATCAGCGAGTCATCAGGCTTGGTCCGCAGCCGCTCGAAGATCGGCTGGAAATAATGCTGCGCCTCGATCTCGCGGTCGACCATCTCGATCTCGTCTTCTTCGGGCAGCATCATCGAGATGCGCTTGAAGAAGGCGTCGGTCCAGCGCTTGATCTTCCACATGTCCTCGCGGCGTGCGCCCATCTGCTCGCCGATGATGTAGAGCGGCAGCGGAACGCAGAACTGGCTGACCCATTCGCAGCGCCCATCCGCCACGAAGCCATCGATCAGTTCATAGGCGAGCGTTTCCACCATCGGATCGATCTCCTTGATCCGGCTCGGCTTGAACGCCTCATTGAACATCGCGCGCATCTGCTTGTGGTTGGGATCATCGCGCCCGCTCAAGGTCGGCTCGGGCAGCCAGCCGCGCTCCTTGAAGCGCTCGACCACCTTCTTCTGCCGTTCGACATTGGCAGAGAGCGTCTGCAACCCGATACTCTTGGGGCTGCTCGGAAACGTCTCGGAATCGAGCAGCACCCGCCGCACGTCCTCATAGCGCGTCACCACATACATGTTGGTGCCCGGCTGACGATAGGCGGGGGCCTGATCCCTCAGCGTGCGATAAGCGTCATAGGGGCACTGCTGCACCGCCGGGTCGAACAGGTTGATCCCCAGCTCGTCCGCACCATCACTCATCGCACAACCACCCGTTCCTCGCCCCAGGGCGCAACCGGTCCTTCGCGGCGGAACGCATCGGGCAGTTCTTCCACCATGTGCAGCGTTGCCGCGAGCCGCCCGAAACCGACGAAAAACGCGCAGGTCATGCCGAGTTCGACAATCTCCGACTCGCTGAAATGCTTGCGCAGATCGGCATACATCGCCTCATCGATGCGCAGATGGTCGGTCGCCATCGCCTCGCCAAAACGGATCGCCGCCTTCTCCGCCGGGGTCAGGTTCTCCGCTTCCTGCGGCCGCTCCAGCGAGCAGACGAGGTCCTCCGTCACCCCATCTTCCAGCGCATCGGTATAGCGGATCGCCATGCAGCTGCGGCACTGATTGAAGAAGGCGACGCGCAGCCGCACGAGCTCCACCAGCTTCTCGGGCAGCTGGCGATGGACCTTCAACGCTCCGGCAAATTGCATCATGCCCAGCACCTGATCCGGGCAATGGGCAAGGAAGCGGATCATCCCCTGCTCGATCTCGGTCCGGTCTTCCGGCTTCAGCGCAGCGCGCAGGCGCGGATCCCAATCCTCGGGGGCAATCTTGGCGACGCGGGTCATGGTGCAGTCCCTTCCGTCCAGCGCTGCCATCTGGTGATCTTGGCAAAAGTGAGCATGGCAGCCTGCGCATTGGTCATGCACCATCCCCCCAACAACAACTGGCGATTTGAATAGAGCCAGGGGGAGAGAGGCAATGCGCCGCGTCAATCACGAGCTGAGCCCGATGCCGTGTCCGCACGCGCTGGCGGATGTCGATCTGTTCGCCCCCGGTGCAGCGGAGCACTGGTACGAGGCCTATGCCATCCTCCATGCCGAAGCCCCGGTGCTGCGCCTCCCCGGCGAAGGGATGACGCCCGACCACGACGCCTTCATCCTCTCCAAGTACGAGGATATCGCCCGCGTGGTGCGCGATTGGGATCGCTATCCGCCCACGCTTTCGCTGCTGCTGGAAGCGCGTAAGGCCGATCCAGCCTCGGTCCGCGCGATGCCCGATATCGATGCCATGGTGAAATCCATCGCCTCGCTGCGCCCCAATCCGGAACTGTGGCGCGCGCACCGCCAGCAGCTTACCGACCCGTGGGTCGGACCCGGCGCCAAGCGGCACGAGGCGATGATCACCGGCCTTGTCGATGCCCTGATCGACGCCTGGATAAGCGGCGAGCAATTTGATTTCGTTGCCGATTTCGCACGTCCCCTGCCCCAGCGCACAATGGCCAGCGTGCTCGGCTTCCCGCTGGAGGATGTGAAGGACCTCGAAATCTGGGGCAATGCGCAAGTCATGTCCTATGTCCACGGCTGCGGGCACAACAACGTGCTCACGCCCGAGCAGAGCGCCGATAAGTTCCGCCTGCTCGCCGGTTTCTCCGACTACGTTCGCGATCACGTCCGCCGCCGCCGCGCCGATCCGGGCGAGGACATGATCAGCTACCTCACGCAGGTCCACTACGAGGCCTTGGACCGCAAGCTGACCGACGACGAGATCGACGGCATCGTCTACGCCATGGTCATCGGCGGACTGGAGACCACGCAGTACGCCCTTGCCGAGCAGGCCCAGCTCCTGATCGAGCGCCCCGGCCTCTTCGCAAAGCTCAAGGCTGACCGCGCACTGATCCGCCCCTTCACCGAGGAAGGCATGCGCCTGCGTTCCCCAACCCAGGGCCTTTCCACCCGCATCACTTCGCAGGACGAGGTCTTCCAGGGTGTCGAGGTTCCGGCAGGCTCAACGCTCCACCTGCGCTGGGGCGCCGCCAATATCGATCCCGACGAATTCGACGACCCGCTCGACCTCAAGCTCGACCGCGCCGCCGTCACCCGCCATCTCGCTTTCTCCGCCGGCCCGCGCGTCTGCCCCGGCACCGGCCTCTCGCGGCTCGAGCAGACCATCGCCTGGAACCGCCTGTGCGACCGGCTGGCCGCGCTGGACTACGCCCCCGGCAACACTTTCCTGCACCAGCCGGGCATCATGCTCGGCACGCTTGCGCTTCACTGCACTTTCCAAAGGGAGCCTGTCCAATGACCACCCTTCTCGCGCACATCAAGATCAAGCCCGGTTCGGAAGCCCAATGGGAAGAGATCATGGCCGACATGATCCACCAGACGTGGAGCACCGAAACAGGCGTGAAGCGCTACGAATACTGGAAGGGCGAGGCGCCAAACCTCTACTATTGCCTGCTCTCGTTCGACGACAAGGTGGCCTTCTACCGCCACCAGATGTCGCCGCACCATGAAGGCCACGATTTTGCCGCCGTGCTGGAAGACATCCGCCTCGAATATGTCGATCCGGTCAAGGGCTCCGGCGGCGGCCTCCCCCCCACGGTCGATGCGCCGCTGCCCGCCGATGCCGACGCCGACCTCAAGACCGCCCAGGAACGCTTCCCGATCACCATTCCCGCATGGTGGAGCGGCCGCGCATGAGCGCTGCGACGTCGCTCGACGAGCTCCTCGCCAAGGATGCCATCGCCGACGTCCTCGCACGCTATTCGCGCACGCTAGACTGGCTCGATGATGAAGGGCAGGCGAGCTGCTTCTGGCCCGACGCTGCCATCGACTACGGCTTCTTCAAGGGCAGCGCCGCCGATTTCCTCCCCGTCGTCATGGCCATCGAACGCCGCAGCGCGCGGCGCTGGCACTTCCTCAACACGCCCGCGATCCGCTTCACCAGCGCGACTCACGCCGAAGTCGAAACCTACGGCCTTACCGCAGGAGCCCGCCGCAGCGACGCGGGCAGCTATGGCGGGACCCTCTATGGCGGCCGCTATCTCGACGCCTTTGAAAAGCGTGGCGACGAATGGCGCATTTCCCGCCGCGACTATGTGCTCGATTGGTCGCACCCGATCCCCGATCAACCGGTGTTCGATCCAGACGCAGCCTTCCCGCTGCCGATCCTGGAAGTGCTGCAAGGCGGCCATCCGCAATACCGGGCGATCTGAGGGTACCCACCCCCGTCCCTCGCGGTAAACCAAAGTCCCCACTTGATCCGCATCAATGTCCGCCCCCTCTCGGGCAGGCACAACTGCTCCACACCAAGCCAAGTGGAGGACCTGACCCATGTTCCAGAGCAATGTCGGCGATGCCGATCAAGTGATCCGCCTGCTGCTCGCCGCCGTGATCATCGTGTTCAGCCTGATCCTCGGCCACCCCATGATCGCGCTTGTGGCCATCGTGCCGATCGTGACCGCCTTTGCCGGCGTTTGCCCGCTCTACAGCGCGCTCGGCCTGCACACCTGATCGCCACACACTTGCTCCGGGCGCTGGCAGACGGCATAGCGCCCGGACCATGCATGACATCCGCCTGATCCGCGAGAACCCCGCCGGGTTCGACACCGCCCTCGCCCGCCGCGGCGTTGCCCCGCAATCGGCAGCGATCCTCGCGCTCGATACCGCCCGGCGCGATGTCGCCACGCGGATGCAGGAAGCGCAGGCCCGCCGCAACGAGGCCTCGAAGGCCATCGGCGCCGCCATGGGCAAGGGCGACAAGGACACCGCTGAGGCGCTGAAATCCGAAGTCGCCGAACTAAAAACCGCACTCCCCGCGCTGGAAGAGGACGAGCGCCGCCTCACTGCCGAGCTCAATGCCGCGCTCGCGGCCCTCCCCAACCTCCCCGCCGCCGATGTACCGGAAGGCGAGGACGAGGCCGGCAACGTCGAAGTCAGCCGCTGGGGCACGCCGCGCACCTTCGATTTCCAGCCCATCGAACACGCCGATCTCGGCCCGCCGCTCGGCCTCGATTTCGAAACCGGCGCGCTGATCGCAGGCGCACGCTTCACCTTCCTGCGCGGCCAGATGGCCCGCCTCCACCGCGCGCTTGCCCAGTTCATGCTGGATCGCCAGACCGGCGAGAACGGCTACACCGAGTGCAACCCGCCGCTCATGGTGAAGGACGAAGCCGCCTTCGGCACCGGCCAGCTTCCAAAGTTTTCCGAGGACTTGTTCAAGACGACCGATGGCCGCTGGCTGATCCCCACTGCCGAAGTCAGCCTCACCAACTCTGTCCTCGGCCAGATCCTTGCCGATAGCGCCCTCCCCTTGCGCCTCACCGCGCTCACCCCCTGCTTCCGCTCCGAAGCTGGCGCGGCGGGGCGTGATACGCGTGGGTTCATCCGCCAGCACCAGTTCGAAAAGGTCGAACTCGTGTCGATCACGCGGCCCGAGGATTCGGACGCCGAGCACGAGCGCATGACCGAGGCCGCGGAATCGATCCTGCAGGCGCTCGATCTCCCCTACCGCAAGATGCTGCTCTGCGCGGGCGACATGGGCTTCACCGCGCGCAAGACTTATGATCTCGAAGTCTGGCTGCCCGGGCAGGGCGCGTTCCGGGAAATCAGCTCCTGCTCCAACTGCGGCGATTTCCAGGCCCGGCGCATGAACGCGCGCTACCGGCCCGAGGGCGCGAAGGGCACCGAATTCGTCCACACGCTCAACGGTTCCGGCCTCGCCGTGGGCCGCACGCTCGTCGCGGTGCTGGAAAACTACCAGCAGGGCGATGGCACGGTCGAGGTGCCCGAGGTGCTCAAGCCCTACATGGGCGGCGTGACCCGCCTCGTCCCGCTCGGCTGATGGCGCGGCTCCGGCTTGCTGCGGCGGCGCTGCTGCTTCTGGCAGCAAGCCCTTCCGCACAAGCCCAGCCCGAAAACCTGCTCGATAGCGCGGGGCCCTACACCGTCCGGGCGGGTGACAGCTTCAGCGTGATCGCGCAGCGCATGGGCGTCAGCGTAGAAGCGCTCGCCGCCGCCAACCATCTGCGCGCGCCCTATATCCTGCGCGTCGGGCAAGTGCTCAAGCGGCCCGCCCCAGATAGCTCGCCCCGGCGCGCCAGCCCGCCCACCGTCGCGGCCCGCAAACCCGCACCGCCGCCCGCCAGCCGCGAGGCCGGCGCTCCGCGCCTCGCCTGGCCCACCTCCGGCGCGGTCACCGCGAGGTTCGGCGCCCCGGTCAAGGGCCTGCCCAACAACGGCATCGATCTTGCCGCCTTCGCCGGGATGACCGTCCACGCCGCCGCCGCCGGCAGGGTTGTCTTCGCCGGGACCGAGCCCGAGCGCTTCGGCCAGCTGATCCTGATCGACCACGGCGGCAGTTGGGTCACTGCCTATGCCTATCTCGGGCAGGTCCGCGTCAAGGAAGGCCAGATGGTGAAGGCGCGCCAGATCATCGCCCGCATCGGCAAGAGCGGCGAGGCCAAGCGCCCCGGCCTTCACTTCGAACTGCGCAAGGGCACGTCCCCGCGCAACCCGGCGCTGTATCTTCCGATCAGGCTTTGAACAGAAAGAACACGAGGCCCATCAGCAGGTAGCTGGCGATCCAGAACGCCGCACCCTGGACCACTTTTACCGCCGAAGCCCCGGCCCGCGCCTCGCCAATCGCCAGTGCGGGCGCCACGAAAGCGAGCGCCAACCCGCCCGACATCATGAAATAGAGCCACGGCTTCACCGCCAAAGTCGCCGCGCCGACGCGGGCAAACATGTGCCCCATCATGGTGGCCGTGAGCAGCAGCAGCGCGCCCGCCAGCAGCACTTGCGCAGGCCGCCGCGCCGCCGGGCCATGCCATGCTGCGCCAAGCGCCAGCGCCGCCAAGGCCGCAACGATGACCGCCAGCCAGTTTACCGGACCCATTTCAAAAGCCTTTCCTTCATGGCCACGCCCATTCGCGGACAGTCCCGCGCGGTGCTACCCGCCATGCGTCCGCCAGCTCCGCGATCGCCGAGACAATCGCGGCGTGCTGATCCTCGCTGATCTGCGGGCAGGCGACATGGCTGCCCTCGCACGAAGGCCCCGCCATCGCCAGCACATCCTCGCGCGATCCGCCGCCGCCCCACAGCAGCGCCTCGTAGCATTCGACCAGCCGCTCCGCCTGCAGGAGCTCGATGATCCCCTCATCGGGCACCCCCGCCCGGCTGGCGCTGGCATGTCCGCCGGCCTTGGCGAGCGCCTGAATCTCTTCTGGATGCCGACCCGCCGCAACCAGCCCCCAGAACGCACCCTTAAGGTCCAGCGCGCGTTCGACGATCACGTGGACTGCATCATGCGGCACCGGCCCCTTCCACGCAAAGCGCGTTTCGACACGGGAACCTTCCGCGCGTGCGATGGCGATAATGTCCTCCCCCGCGCCCTTGGTGATGCGAATGATCATGGCTGGCCCATAGCGTGTGGTGACGGCCCGGTCAATTGCGTGTAAGCGCCCCCGCCATGGCCACCACACCCATCATCCTTCCGGACGCCCCCAAAGTCGGCATGGTCAGCCTCGGCTGCCCCAAGGCGCTCGTCGACAGCGAACGCATCCTCACCCGCCTGCGCGCCGATGGCTATGCCATGAGCGCGGACTACGCGGGGGCGGACGTCGTGCTGGTCAACACCTGCGGGTTCCTCGATTCGGCGAAGGAGGAAAGCCTTGCCGCGATCGGCGAAGCCATCGCCGAAAACGGCCGCGTGATCGTGACGGGGTGCATGGGCAACGAAGCCGAAGCGATCCGCGCGCGCTTCCCCAGCGTTCTCGCCGTGACGGGCGCGCACCAGTATGAAGCCGTCGTCGAAGCCGTCCACGAAGCCGCGCCGCCCTCGATGGGGCCGTATGTCGACCTGATCCCGCAGGCCGATCCGGGCGACGTGAAGCTCACCCCGCGCCACTACAGCTACCTCAAGATTTCCGAAGGCTGCAACCACGCCTGCGCCTTCTGCATCATCCCGAGCCTGCGCGGCAAACTCGCCAGCCGCCGCATCGATGCGGTGCTGCGCGAAGCCGAAAAGCTCGTCGCGGCGGGCACGCGCGAACTGCTCGTCATCAGCCAGGACACTTCGGCCTATGGCGTGGACGTCCGCCATGAGACCCGCCAGTGGAAGGGGCGCGAGGTCCGCACCCACATGACCGACCTCGCCCGCGAACTCGGCCAGCTGCGCACGCCGGACGGCCAGACGCCGTGGGTGCGCCTGCACTACGTCTACCCCTACCCCCACGTCGATGCGGTCATCCCGCTGATGGCCGAAGGGCTCCTCACGCCCTACCTCGACATCCCGTTCCAGCACGCCAGCCCCAATGTGCTGCGCGCCATGAAGCGCCCCGCCAACGAGGCCAAGGTGCTCGAACGCCTGAAGGCCTGGCGCGCGATCTGCCCGGACATCACCATCCGCTCCAGCTTCGTCGTCGGCTTCCCCGGTGAGACCGAGGCGGACTTCCAGTACTTGCTCGACTGGCTGGATGAAGCCCAGCTCGACCGCGTCGGCGCCTTCCGCTTCGAACCCGTGGCTGGCGCCGCCGCCAACGACCTGCCCGATCCGGTGCCGGAAGAGGTCAAGGAAGAACGCTACGCCCGGATCATGGCGAAAACCGAAGCGATCAGCGCCGCCAAGCTCGCCGCCAAAGTGGGCCGCACCGTCCGCGTGATCATCGACGAAGTGGGCGAACCCGACGAAGACGGCGACGTGGGCGCCACCGCCCGGTCTCAGGCCGACGCGCCCGAAATCGACGGCGCCGTCTACCTGCGCAACGTGCCCGAGGGCCTGAAGGCCGGAGACTTCGCCGAAGTGCTGGTGGAGGACGCCGACGCGCACGACCTCTACGGGGTGATTTTGCCCGCAAGTTGACACGGTTGACACAGTCCTGAGCGAAAACTCGGGAGCCCCCGGCAGGCCCGCCCCGCTGCGCCGGAAGGTGCGGGAATCGTTGGACAAGCGAGGCATGGGCATGACCATCACAGGAGCATGCCGCAGGTGCCTACCTGTAGGACAGCGGTTTATATCTGACGCGCGCGTCTGTTATTTATGGCCAGTGATCCTCCCCATTTTTGCGCAGCACAAATGGGGAGGATCTGGTGGGGTGATTTGCGGGTTGCGTCAGTCTTGGGGGCAGCCCCCCTCTCTCCCAACCCTCTCCCCTGAAGTGGAGAGGGCTTTTGGGAAGCTTGGGCGTTGCGGTGCGTGTTCCTCAATCACTTTGCTTCGAACCGGCTGCCGCTACCACCAACCCTTCGTCATTCCCGCGACGGCGGGAAACCAGGGCGGCTTGCGCGGTGTGTGGGGCTCTGGATTCCCGCCTGCGCGGGAATGACGAGGATGTGGGGGGAATGACGGGGGTGGCGGGAGTGACGTGAGTGACGAAGCGTGGGGGTGCATCCTGACACGATGACGGGATGCAAGGGCGATGGCCCTTGCCCGCCGGAGGCTCCACTTTCTTGACCCGTAAACCGATCGCGACGCGTGCCGGGAGCGGAGCGGGTTTCATCAACCGTGTGACGTGAAGACCTTGTTGGGCGTCGTGCCGGCTACGCGTCCACCGCTCGACAGTTCCGACCAGTTCTGCACGTAAGCGCGCAGATCGCGAAAGCTGAAGGTCGCGCCGGCGCCTTTGCACACCTCGACGATGCGATCATAGACAATCGTGAAGCGGATCGCTTCCGACACGCAGAAGACCATCGTTGCGAGGTGTTCCTTGAGGTGCAGATCGTTGCCGCCCGCGAAGGCGGCGAGGGTCGTCACCGATTGGACGATGTCCTTTTTCGCGCGCGGTTTCTTGGCGATGTCGGTGCCCCCATCGGTAAAAATGCCCAAGCTGTTGCTGCCGACATAGCTGCACCCGAAGCGAAGCTCGTTGGCGCCGTTGTTCTCGTCCTTGAAGTAGAAGGTGCCGTTGCCGTTGCGGAACCCCTTGCAATAGAGGCCTGATTCCTTGACCAGCATCGTGATCTGCGCCGCGCCCGTGGCGACGACATTGATATCGACCATTGCGGTGGAGGCCACACGTTGCACCCGGTGGCCGCCGGGCACCGTGCTGGCATCGGTCACGAGCAGCGCAAGCGCCTTCATGTCTTGCGGGTAGGTGTCGAGACGAAGGTCTGGCATGGCGAACGGGCTCCCGCTTGGCGCAAACAGCGAGCACTCCGTGGAGCCGGAGCCGCTGGATGACCGACGATGTTGCGCGAACCCGTTAGTAATGTGGGGCTTGATTATCAGGCCCGGCGCGGGCTGTCATTGTGAAAACAGGCTGCGGAATGGCGGACAAGCTGCGGCGCGCGGGCGGGAATGCGGGGCGGTTGGCGTGGGGATGGCGCTGACGCGGTGATGGGATGCAAGGGCGATGGTCCTTGCCCGCCGGAGGTTGAATTACCCCTCTGTCAGCCCTGCGGGCTGCCACCTCCCCATTTGTGCTTCGCAAAAATGGGGAGGATCAATGGCTCAGCGCGGGAGTTCGCTTGCGCCCATCAGGGCTTCGTCCACGGCGCGGGCGCATTGGCGGCCTTCGCGGATGGCCCAGACGACGAGGCTCTGGCCGCGGCGCATATCACCGCAGGTGAAGATGCGTTCGTGGCTGGTGTGGTAGTCGACGGTGCCCGCCTTCACGTTGCCGCGCGCATCAAGTTCGACGCCGGACTGTTCGAGCAGGCCTGCCCTTCGCGGGCCGACGAAGCCCATGGCGAGGAAGATGAGATCGGCGGGGATGACGAAGGTGCTATCGGGCACTTCCTCCATCTTGCCGTTCTTCCACTCGACGCGGACGCATTCGAGGCCGGACACGTCGTTTTCACCCAGCACACGCTTGGTGAGGACGGCGAACTCGCGCTCGACGCCTTCTTCGTGGCTGGAGGAGGTGCGCAGCTTGAGCGGCCAGTTGGGCCAGGTGAGCGCCTTGTCTTCCTTTTCGGGCGGGCGCGGCATGATTTCGAGCTGGGTGACCGAGAGCGCGCCCTGGCGATTTGAGGTGCCGACGCAGTCTGACCCCGTGTCACCGCCGCCGATGACGACGACGTGCTTGCCGGTGGCGAGGAGCGAGCCGCGCGGGGCGGCGCGGATTTCGTCGTCTCCGGCGACGCGCTTGTTCTGCTGGGTGAGGAATTCCATGGCGTAGCGCACGCCGGGGAGTTCGAAGCCGGGGATGCCGATGGGGCGCGGATCTTCGGCGCCGCCGGCGAGGACGACCTTGTCGAAGTTTTCAAGCAGGCTGGCGACCGAGACCGTGACGCCGACTTCGACCGAGGTGCGGAACTCGACCCCTTCGGCCATCATCTGGACGAGGCGGCGGTTGATGAGGTGCTTCTCGAGCTTGAAATCGGGGATGCCGTAGCGGAGCAGGCCGCCGACGCGGTCCGACTTTTCGAAGACCGTCACCGAATGGCCGGCGCGGGCGAGTTGCTGCGCGCAGGCGAGGCCTGCGGGGCCGGAGCCGACGACGGCGACGGTCTTGCCCGTCTTGTGCGCGGGCACCTGCGGTTCGATCCAGCCTTCCTTCCAGCCCTTGTCGACGATCGAGCATTCGATCGACTTGATGGTGACGGGCTGGTCGACGAGGTTGAGCGTGCAGGCGGCCTCGCACGGGGCGGGGCAGATGCGGCCGGTGAATTCGGGGAAGTTGTTGGTCGAGTGGAGATTGTCGAGCGCGGTGCGCCAGTCGTTCTCGTAGACGAGGTGGTTCCAGTCCGGGATCTGGTTGTTCACCGGGCAGCCGTTGTGACAATACGGAATGCCGCAATTCATGCAGCGCGCCGCCTGGCCCTTGAGCGTGCTGTCGTCATGCGGGATGACGAATTCGCGGTAGTGCTTCAGACGCTCCTGCGGGGCGTCGTAGGAACGATCCTTGCGATCGATTTCGAGGAAGCCGGTTGCCTTGCCCATGTTCTTGATACCCTAGGATTATTCTGCGGCTACGCTGGCGGCTGCGGCGCGCTCGGCTTCGAGCTGGCGCAGCGCGCGGGCGTAATCGCGCGGCATGACCTTGACGAAGTGCGGCAGCGCCTCCGCCCAGTTATCAAGCAGCGCGCGGGCGTGCTTGCTGCCGGTGTGGAGGTGGTGGCGCTCGACGAGAATGCGCAGGCGTTCTGCATCGTGGCGGAGCATATCGCCCATGCCGAAATCGGTGACGTCCACTCCGCGCTGCTGGGGCCTGCCGGTGCCTTCATCCTCGTCGCGCTCGGTGCTGACGGGGAGAATGTCCACCATCGCAGCGTTGCACAGCGCCGGGAAACGGCCTTCCGGATCATAGACATAGGCGACGCCGCCCGACATGCCCGCGGCGAAGTTGCGCCCCGTCTTGCCGAGTACGACGACCACGCCGCCGGTCATGTATTCGCAGCCATGATCGCCGGTGCCTTCGACCACCGCGACGGCGCCCGAATTGCGCACCGCGAAGCGTTCGCCCGCGACGCCGTTGAAGTAGGCCTCACCCGCGATGGCGCCGTAGAGCACGGTGTTGCCGACGATGATGTTCTCGTTCGCGGCGCGGTCCACATGCGAAGGCGGACGGACGATGACGCGGCCGCCGGAGAGGCCTTTGCCGACATAGTCGTTGGCATCGCCGGTGAGATCGAGCGTGACGCCGTGCGCAAGGAATGCGCCGAACGACTGACCCGCAACCCCGGAGAGCGTGACGTGGATCGTGCCGGAGGGCAGGCCGCGATGGCCATAGCGCTTGGCCACTTCGCCCGAGAGCATGGCGCCGACGGTGCGGTTGACGTTGCGCACCTTGCTTTCGATGCGCACCGCCTCGCCGCGTTCGAGCGCGGGTTCGGCAGCGGCGATCAGCACGTTGTCGAGCGCGGCATCGAGACCGTGGTCCTGCGTGCCGCTCCAGCCGAGCGTGGTGCCGGCTGCGGGTTCGACGCGGTGGAGGAGGCGAGAGAGATCGATGCCGCGCGCCTTCCAGTGCGTGATCGCGGCGCGGGTATCGAGGCAATCGACACGGCCAACCATTTCACCGACGGTGCGGAAGCCGAGTTCGGCCATGATGGCGCGCAGCTCTTCCGCGACGAAGAAGAAGTAGTTGATCACGTGTTCGGGCTGGCCGGTGAAGCGTGCGCGCAGCACCGGATCCTGCGTGGCGACGCCGACCGGGCAGGTGTTGAGATGGCACTTGCGCATCATGATGCAGCCTGCCGCGATGAGCGGGGCGGTGGCAAAGCCGAACTCGTCCGCGCCGAGGAGCGCGGCGACCGCAACGTCACGCCCGGTGCGCAGGCCGCCATCGGCCTGCACCGCGATGCGGCTGCGCAGGTTGTTGAGCAGCAGCGTCTGCTGGGTTTCGGCGAGGCCGATTTCCCACGGGCTGCCCGCGTGCGTCAGCGAAGTGAGCGGCGAAGCGCCGGTGCCGCCTTCGTAACCCGAGATGGTGACGTGGTCCGCCTTGCACTTCGAGACACCCGCCGCGACCGTGCCGACGCCGACTTCGGAGACGAGCTTGACCGAGACGCGCGCCTTGCCGTTCACGTTCTTGAGGTCGTGGATCAGCTGGGCGAGATCCTCGATCGAGTAGATATCGTGGTGCGGCGGCGGCGAGATCAGGCCGACGCCGGGCGTTGAATGCCGGGTCTTGCCGATCACCTTGTCGACCTTGTCACCCGGCAGCTGGCCGCCTTCGCCGGGCTTGGCGCCCTGGGCCATCTTGATCTGGATGTCGTCGGCATTGACGAGGTATTCGGTGGTGACGCCGAAGCGGCCCGAGGCGACCTGCTTGATCGCCGAGCGCATCGAATCGCCGTTGGGCAAGGGCACGAAGCGATCGGGCTCCTCGCCGCCTTCACCGGTGTTGGACTTGCCGCCGATGCGGTTCATCGCGACGGCGAGCGTGGTGTGCGCCTCGCGGCTGATCGAGCCGAACGACATCGCGCCGGTGGCGAAGCGCTTGACGATATCGCTCGCGGATTCGACCTCTTCCAGCGGAACGGGATCGTTCGCGGGCTTGAATTCGAGCAGGCCGCGGATCGTAAGCATGCGTGCCGACTGGTCGTTGATGGTCTGCGCGAACTCGCGGTACTTGTCCGGGATATTGCCGCGCACCGCGTGCTGGAGTGCCGCGACATTCTCCGCCGTCCACGCGTGTTCCTCACCGCGCAGGCGCAGCTGGTACATGCCGCCGACATCGAGCATCTTGCGGTAGAGCGGGCTGTCGCCATAGGCCGCAGCGTGGCGGCGCACGGTTTCCTCGGCGATTTCGGTGAGGCCGACGCCTTCGATCATCGTGGCGGTGCCGGTGAAGTACTTGTCGATGAAGGCCGACGAGAGGCCGACCGCATCGAAGATCTGCGCGCCGCAATAGGACTGGTAGGTCGAGATGCCCATCTTGGACATGACCTTGAGGATGCCCTTGTCGATGGCCTTGATGTAGTTCTTTTCGACCTCGTAAGCCGAGAGCGGCAGTTCGCGGGAAACGCGGATCGATTCCAGCGTCTCGAACGCGAGATAGGGGTTGATCGCTTCCGCGCCATAGCCCGCGAGGACGCAGAAGTGGTGCACTTCGCGCGCTTCGCCGGTTTCCACGACGAGGCCGGTCTGCATGCGCAGGCCCTGGCGGACGAGGTGGTGGTGGACGGCGGCGGTGGCGAGCAGCGCGGGCATCGCGATGCGGCCCGCATCCTGCGCGCGGTCGGACAGGATGAGGATGTTCTTGTCCGCGAGCACCGCTTCGGTGGCGGCCCAGCACATTTCCTTGATCGCCATTTCGAGGCCGGCAGCGCCGGTCTTGGCGTCCCAGGTCGTGTCGATCGTCTCGGTGCGGAAGGCGCCGTCGAGCGCGGCTTCGACCGAGCGGATCTTGGCGATATCGGCGTTGGTGAGGATCGGCTGATCGACTTCGAGCCGCTTGTGCGTGCCGGCATCGTGGCCGAGCAGGTTCGGGCGCGGGCCGATCATCGAGACGAGGCTCATGACCAGTTCCTCGCGGATCGGATCGATCGGCGGGTTGGTGACCTGCGCGAAGTTCTGCTTGAAATAATCGAACAGCAGGCGCGAACGGTCCGAGAGGACGGCGATGGGCGTATCGGTGCCCATCGAGCCCAGCGGATCATCGCCGGTCGTCGCCATCGGTTCGAGGAAACGGGAAATGTCTTCCTGCGTGTAGCCGAACGCCTGCTGGCGATCGAGGAGCGAAGCGGTCGGCTCGGGCAGTTCGCCTTCCTCGGGCTCGACCACGGCGAGCTCCTTGAGCTTGTACTGCGCGGCGGCAAGCCACTCCTCGTAGGGTTCGTCGCTGGCGAGGCGGGCCTTGATTTCCTCGTCCTCGATGATGCGGCCTTCCTCAAGGTCGATCAGCAGCATGCGGCCGGGCTGGAGCCGCCACTTGCGCACGATGTCTTCCTCACGGAACGGCAGCACGCCGCTTTCGGACGCCATGCAGACGAGATCATCGCGCGTGATCGAGAAACGCGCGGGGCGCAGACCGTTGCGATCAAGCGTGGCGCCGATCTGGCGACCATCGGTGAAGGCGACCGCGGCAGGGCCGTCCCACGGCTCCATCAGCGCGGCATGGTATTCATAGAAGGCGCGGCGCTTGGCATCCATCAGCGGATTGCCGGCCCAGGCCTCAGGGATCAGCATCATCACCGCGTGGGCGAGGCTGTAGCCGCCCGCGAGCAGCAGTTCGAGCGCGTTGTCGAGGCTGGCGGTGTCTGACTGGCCATGCGGGATGAGCGGCCACATCTTGTCGAGATCGGGGCCGAGCAGCTCCGACTCCATGGTGCGGCGGCGCGCGTTCATCCAGTTGACGTTGCCGCGCACGGTGTTGATCTCACCGTTGTGGGCGATGAACCGGTAGGGGTGCGCCAGCTTCCAGCTGGGGAAGGTGTTGGTCGAGAAGCGCTGGTGGACGAGGCCGAGCGCCGAGACGCACAGCGGATCGCGCAGATCATCGTAGAACGAGCCGACCTGATCGGCGAGCAGCAGGCCCTTGTAGACCACGGTGCGCGACGAGAAGCTGGGCATGTAGAGCTGCGTAACGCCCGGCAGCCCATGCTTTTCGGCCATGGCGGCGAGCGGGTTCTGCGTCTGCTTGCGGATGGCGAGCAGCTTGCGCTCGAACGCGTCCTGATCGGGGCAGTTCTCACCGCGCCGGATGATGCACTGGCGCATCACCGGCATCTGTTCGATCACGGTCTTGCCGAGGCCATCGAGCGTGGTGGGCACATCGCGCCAGCCGACGAGGTGCTGGCCTTCCTTGGCGATGAAGCGCTCGAACACCTCGATCACGAAGTCGCGCGCGGGCTCGTCCTGGGGCAGGAAGCACATCGCGACGGCATAGTCGCCGGGCGCGGGAAGGTCCTTGCCTTCGCCTTGTGCCCAGCGGCGCAGCAGCGCATCGGGGATCTGGATCAGGATACCCGCGCCATCGCCCAGCAGCGGATCGGCGCCAACCGCGCCGCGGTGATCGAGATTACGCAGGATTTCAAGCGCTTGCTCGATAATTCCGTGGCTTTTGATGCCTTTGATATGCGCGACGAAGCCGACGCCGCATGCGTCATGTTCGTTGCGCGGATCGTAAAGGCCCTGAACCTGCGGAAAACCCATCACTTAAATCGCCCTGCACTCGGTCAAATGACGTCGGTTGATACGCCCAGCGCGAATCACGCTGTCCTGAGGACAACGAAAGTTGCGCGGAATCCCCCCATGACTGCAGGAATGTTATTTTGCAACTGCGCTGCGCGAATTGCCCGAAGGGTCCGGCGACGATCCGGCCGGAAATACGGATGCGTGGCAGAACCCGGCTTTCACCGGGCGCTACCATCGGCCTTGCCGTAGCGTCAGCCGCGGGCAGTCATGCGCTGGAGCGTGGCCAGCGCAGAGCGCAGAGCCGCATCGGCATCGGGTTGCGATGCAAGGGCTGCGGCCGCCGGTGCAGGTGCCGGTGCGGCGGGATCAGCCGGCCGGAGCGGGACGACAGCTTCAACCGGCGCGGCGACTGACACGGGACGCGCGAACTGCCGCGGTGCGGGGGCATCATCAGCCTCGTCGCCGGTCGAATCGCCGGCAGCAAGCGCACCGAGGCGGCGCAGGATGCCTTCGCGGGCGGAGCCGAAAGCGGGCGCTTCTTCAGCGCCAGCGACGCTGGCGATATGCGGGCGCGAGAAGGGACCGGGCACGGATACGGGCTGGACGGGTACTTCCTTGGCGGCGAGCGGTGCAGGTTCGACCGCTGAAACGGCGACGGCCTCGGCAGCATCGTCGGCCTTGATGACCGCTTCATTGGCAGCCTTCTGCGCGGCGATGGCGAGGGCCAGGCGTTCGATCAACTGGACAAGGCCAAGGCTTTCGAGCGGCGCTCCGGCGACGGGCGACCACTTGCCGTCCGGCACATCGGGCAGCGCGGCAGCGAAGCCAGCGGGGAGCTGCGGGGTCGCGGCAATCAGCGCGGGCGCGGCGGGGATTGCGGCCGCTTCGGGGGCAGGTGCAGGTTCGGCCGGACGCTCTGCCACTTCGGTCTCGGCGATTTCTGTTTCGGCGATGTCCGGATCGCCGAGATCGAGCGCGGAGAGATCGAGCGGACGGATGGCACCGGTGCCGCCGGGGGTGAATTCGGGAAGCCACGGGCCCGTCTCGTGCACCGTCTCGCGCACCGCCTCGCTGTCCGGAAGGCTGCGCTTGCGGCGCAGCAGCGGCTCGGCCAGTTCCGGCTCCGGTTCGGCGGCAGCTTCGACGAGCGGATCGGCAAATGCTTCGGCCAGCACCAGCGGACGGCGCGGCGGCGCATCGGGGTGGGCATCGCGGGCGCGGACCTTGTAGACGTCGTCCGGCTCGGGCTGGGCGACCGGTACAACCGTTTCGGCGCTGCGGGCCTCGGCGGATCCCGCCGGACGCAGGCGAATCCCAAGGGCAAGGCCCAGCGCAGCGCCGAACATGGCAAGCGCGAAGGCGACCAGCAGATGCGCGGTAAATCCAAGCGGCGGGGCGGCGGCGGGCACGAGCGCCGGCAGCCCGGTCTTGACCACGATCGCTCCCAGCAAACTGCCGGGAATGGCGAGACTGCCGAGGCCCAGCAGCGCCGCGAACCACACGGCCGCAAGGGCGGGGAACAGGCGATGAGCGGTGACCGGCGCGCTGGGACGCTTGCGCTTGCCCGCGCGGCGGGCGCGGCGCGGTGCCGGGTCCATATCCTGCGGATCGGGCTTCACCCAGTTCGTCGTGGCCTGAACTTTCTGGCGGAACGTACTCATGGCGCGTTTCAGATCCCGGTCCAATGGTGCCCCCGGAATAGCGCGTCCCTGGATCAGGCCGCAGCGCCGGAGATTGCTTGCTTCCGGGTTAACAGGGTTTGGTAAACGGAATCATAACGCGCCGCATTGACGGACCAGTCATGCGCGCGTTCGACGAAGGCGCGGGCGACCGTGCGGCGGGCATCCCACATCCCGCGATCACCCAGCAGCGCGGCCATCGCGGCAGCAAGACCGGCGGGATCATCGGGCGGGAACAAGGTGCCGGTCATTCCGTCCTCGATCAGTTCGCGGTGGCCGCCGACAGCGCTCGCGGCCACAAGCTTGCCCTGGGCCATGGCCTCCAGCGGTTTCAGCGGCGTGACGAGATCGGTGAGTCGCATCGCCTTGCGCGGATAGCAGACGACATCGACGAGCGCGTAGTACCGGTCCACTTCGTGGTGCGGCACGCGGCCGATGAAGTGGATCGCGTGCGCAGCGGGCGATGCGGCGGCCTGGGCGCGCAAGGCCGCTTCTGCCGGGCCGCCGCCGACGAGCAGCAGGCGGGCATCGCTCTGGCGCGCGAGGATCATCGGCATCGCGGCGATGAGGTCGTCGAGGCCTTCATAGGGATAGAAACTGCCGAGGAAGCCGATCACCGGCCCCTCGCCCAGCCCGAGGCTGCGGGCAAACGCGGCATCGCGTTCCAGAGGCTGGCCGAACAGCGCAAGGTCCACGCCATTGGGCATGATCGTGATCTTGGAAGCGGGTACGCCGCGCGTGACGAGATCGCTGCGCAGGCCCTCGCAGATCGTGACGACGGCATTCGCGCCGCGCACCACGCGGTCTTCGAGCGCGCGGGTCAGCCGGTAGCGCAGCGAGCCCTCGCTGCCGGTGCCGTTGCCGACCGCCGCGTCTTCCCAGAAGGCGCGGATCTCGTAGACGACGGGGAGGCCGAGCCGGCGGCCGGCGCGCACGGCGGCGAGCCCGCCGAGCGCGGGCGAATGGGCATGGAGAATCTCTGGACGCCATTCGTGGGCGACGCCCTCGATGCGCCGGGCGAGCGCGCCGATCTCCTGCCATTCGCTGAGGCCCGGAAGACGGGACCGCGGACCGGCCGGCGTGCCGGGGGTGCGATAGAATTGCAGCGCGTCATGCGTCTCCGGCTCCTCGCCCGTCAGCGCAGCGGTGTGGCGCTGGCCGGTCAGTCCGCGCACTTCGTGCCCCAACCCTTCCTGCGCTTTCAGGATCGCGCGGGTGCGGAAGGTGTAGCCGCTCTGCAGCGGAAGCGAATGATCGAGGATATGCAGGACCCGGGTCATGCGGATTGCCATGGCACGGCAGGACTTAACGCCGCGTCAACCGAGTTTGCCTAAACAGCAGGATCAGACGGTTCGATCAGGGGCCGGATGTTAAGCCTGGGCATGGCCGCATGATCGATATCTTCACCGTGGTCTTGCCGCATGTACTGATGGCGATTGCCGTCTGGCGCCTGCTGCACCGCGACGATCTCGATCAGGAGCCGACCTTGCCCGGTTTCCGGCGCGGGCCGCTGCGGCGCAAGGCGAAGGCGCCACTGCGCGGGGACGGCACCCCCGGTGCTTAATCTCTTCCTCACCGCCTTCGTGACCGCGTTTTTCGCTGCCGGGATCCGGCGGCCGTTCCTGTTCGTGCTGGCCTACGCCTATATCGATATTCTCGCGCCGCAGAAGGTCAGCTGGGGCTTCCTCCAATCGATCCCCATCAGCCTGATCGCCTTCATCGGCGCGGTGACCGCCTGGGCGGTGGCGGACGACAAGACCGGGATACGCTTCTCGCCGCGCCAGTTCCTGCTGCTAATGCTGCTGATCTATTGCGGGCTGACCACCCGCAGCGCCGATTTCCCCGAAGAAGCGCTCGAAAAGTGGAGCTGGGTGTGGAAGGCGCTCGTCTTTGCCCTGTTCCTTCCGCTCACCGTGCGCACGCGGCTGCGGATCGAAGCGCTGGTGCTGGTCATGGTGTTCTCGCTGGGCTGCATCGTGATCGGCGGCGGGATCAAGACGATCGCGTCCGGTGGAGGCGGCTATGGCGAGCTCAGGCTGCTGGTGAACGACAACACCGGCATCTACGAAGGTAGCACGCTGTCGATGGTGGCGGTCGCCACGATCCCGCTGATCGTCTGGCTGGCGCGGTTCGGCACGATCTTTCCGCCCGGCAAACTCGTCACGCTGTTCGCGCTGGCGCTGGGCTTCGCATGCTGCCTGATCCCGATCGGCACGCAGACCCGCACCGGCCTGATCTGCCTGGTCATTCTCATCGGGCTCTCGCTCCGTTCGGTGAAGCGGCCGCTGCTCTACATCGGGGTCATCGCGGGGCTCGCCTGCGCGGCCGTGCCGTTCCTGCCACAAAGCTATCTCGACCGGATGAACACGATCGAGAACCACAAGTCGGACCAGTCCGCCTCGACGCGCATGGCGGTGTGGATGTGGACGCTGGACTTCGTGAAGACGCGCCCGTTCGGCGGCGGCTTCGATGCGTTCCGCCAGAACCGGGTCAGCTATGACACGATCAAAGCGGAGAACGCGGGCGACAACAACACCGCGATCGAGACGCAGCGGATCGAGGAAAAGGCGCGCGCCTATCATTCGGGCTATTTCGAGATGCTGGGCGAGCAGGGTTGGCCGGGCCTTGGCATGTGGCTGCTGCTGCATGTCTCCGGCCTGTTCCAGCTTGAGCTGATCCAACGCCGGCTGCGCCGCAAGACCGATGTGGTCAGCCAGGCGGACCGCTCGCTGGCGCTGGCGCTGCAATCGGGCCACTGTGTCTACCTGTTCGGCGCCCTGTTCGTGGGCATCGCGTTCCAGCCCTTCATCTTCATGCTGATCGGCCTCCAGATCGCGCTTGCCATGCAGGTGGCGCGCCGTCTGGCACCCCCGTCGCAGTGGCAGCAGCGCAAGAAGAGCGTGGCGGCAGATGGCAGCGAACCAGCGAATGAGCCGCCCCTGCCCGGGAGCCTCGCACGATGACAGCGCAGCCGCTGCGGCTCGAAGCGCTGACCGGCCTGCGCGGGCTCGCGGCGTGGCTGGTCGTGTTCTACCATATTCGCCTGTCGCTTGCCGCCATCCTGCCCGCTCCGGTGATCGCGGTCCTCGCCAAGGGGTACCTCGCGGTCGATCTGTTCTTCATGCTCTCCGGCTTCGTGCTCTGGCTGACGTACGGCCCGCGGCTCGCCCGGTTCGCGCCGGCAGACATCGGCGCCTTCTGGTGGCGCCGCATCGCGCGGATCTGGCCGCTGCATGCGGTGGTGCTCTCAGGCTTTGTCATGCTGGCCATCCTGCTGACGATCATCGGGCGCGATCATGCGGGCTATCCTTTCGGCGAACTGCCGCTTCACGTGGTGCTGATCCAGAACTGGGGCTTCACCGGCGCGCTGGCGTGGAATCACCCGGCCTGGTCGATCAGCACGGAAATGGCGGCCTACCTGCTGTTCCCGCTGCTGGCCGTGGCGGGCCGCCCCGCATGGGGGCCAGCGGGACTGGTGGCCGGGCTCTGCCTGCTGCTGATGGGGCTTTTCGCGCTGTTTGCCGCGCTGGGCCATTCCAGCCTTGGCGATGCGATCACCTCGCTCGGCCTCGCGCGATGCCTGATCGAATTCACCGCCGGGACGCTGGCCGCGCGGCTCTGGCTCCACTGGCGCGGCCTGCCTTCAGCGCAGCGCATCGGCCATGCCTGCGGCGGCGCTGCTGCGGCCACTTGCGGTGCCGGGCTGTGGTTTGCCCTGCCCGAGACGGCATGGGTGCCGCTGACGCTGCTGCTGGTGCTGCTGGCGATGGCGCTGGCGGATGGCCGGATCGCGCGCCGGCTCGCCAGCGGCCCGGTACACTGGCTGGGCGAGGTGAGCTATTCGACGTACTTGTGCCATTTCGGCCTGTTCATCGTGTTCAAGCTGGCCTTTGTCGGCGCGGACCTGCAGCTCAATGTCTGGAAGCTCGCTGCGTTCATTGGCCTGCTCGTCGTGGTCTCGGGCCTCTCGCACGCATGGGTCGAGCTTCCCGCGCAGCGTGCGCTCAATGCGCTGCAACCCCGCCTGAACCGCAGCACCGCCCTTTCCCGCTGAACGCCCCCCGCAAGTACCCCCACGCAACGAGATTGTTGAACGGTCCGCCACTTGCCGCCATGGGAAGGCAACAGACAATTCTCGCAGCGGGAGACGATGCAATGAAGACGATGGCACCGGGCGCAATCAAGGAGCTGGTCGGCGAGGTGGTGGGCACCTCGGCATGGGTCGAAGTGACGCAGGAGCGGATCAACCAGTTCGCCGAGGCGACTGGCGACTTCCAGTTCATCCACATCGATGAGGAGAAGGCCAAGCTGACGCCGTTTGGCGGGACGATCGCGCACGGGTTCCTCACCCTCTCGCTGATCCCGCTGCTGACGATGGAAAGCGATTGCCCGCGCCCCGAAGGCGTGAAAATGGGCGTCAACTATGGCGGCAACAAGACCCGGTTCCTTGCGCCTGTGCGCTCTGGCAAGCGCGTGCGCGGCGTGTTCAAGCTGCTGGAGCTCGACGAAAAGCGCCCCGGCCAGTGGCAGCAGACCATGGAAATCACCGTCGAGATCGAGGGTGAGCCCAAGCCCGCGCTGATCTGCGAATGGATTACCCAGTTCTTCGTGTAAGCGCCCGGACGAGGTGATGGACACAGTGGCGCAGGATCGCCGTGATCCTGCCCCTTGCCAGCCCCGGTGACAGGATCAACCCGCGCACCAGCATGTCGAGCCGCGGATCGAGGCGGCTTGCAAGGCCATGTTCGACGAGCGCCCGCGCGCGCAATGTCCGACTGGGCACCCGCGCCAATTCGCGGCGGATGACCTGCGAGCCCAGCCGGTGGATGCGCAGCGCGCGGCGACCCGTCAGGCTCGCCTCGTGGCGGCGGTAGAGATAGAGATCCTCGTCGAGCTTGACGAAGTAGAAGCGGCGCGAGGCGCGCAGCCAGAAGTCGTAGTCCTCGACGCCGAACAGCGCCTCGTCATAGCCGGAGAGCGCCTTGGTGACTTCGGCGCGGTAGAGGAAGGCAGCGCCGATGCGATTGCCGAGCAGAAGATCGCAGGCGGGCCCCATCTTGTGGCAGCCGATCACCGCGCCGTTCGCGTCGATCACGCTGAAATCGGCATAGGCGATCGCGACGCCGGGATCGGCATCAAGCGCCGCCACCAGCCGCGCCAGCATGTGCGGCCGGGCAATGTTGTCGTCCGACGTCCACGTATGGAGCATCCCGCGCGCCGCCGCGAAGCCGGTGTTGAGCGCGCCGGGCAGGCCCTTGTTGGGGCGGTTGGTGATGATCCGCACCCGGCCATCCGCCTGCGCATGGCGCCTGAGGATGCTCGGCGTTTCGTCGGTGGAGCCATCGTCGACGCAGATCAGTTCGAAATCGCGGAAGGTCTGGCCGAGGATCGAACCGATCGCGGCATCGAGATAGGCGGCGCCGTTGTGGACCGGCAGCACGACGCTGACGCGCGGCAAAGGTGCAACGCCCTGCGACCAGGCGCTGCCATCGCCGCCGGAGGCAGGACCCGGCGGAGCGCCGCCATGGATGTGATGAGATACCATTTCCATGGACGAGCAGGTGCCAGACAAATGCAGCACCCGCTTTTCCGGACCGTTGCACTTTGTTTCGGACGCGCGAATCCGCCCCGGACAGGGGTCTGCTCAGCCCATGCGTGCCGTTTCAGTACAGAGCCGGCGCGGTTTCCTGCCACCAGCTGCCGGTGATCCGCCCCGCCGCCCGGGCAGCGGGGCGGTGGATCAGGCCACCACGCTCAGCTTGCGCGCGGTGCTGTTGCTGCGGATCCAGCCTTCGACCACCGGAGCGATCGAGGTGCGCCAGCGCGAGCCGTTGAAGATGCCGTAGTGGCCGACTTCTGGCGCGAGATGATACTTCTTCAGCTTTTCCGGAAGGTTCGGCGTGACCTTGAGCGCGGCCTTGGTCTGGCCGATGCCCGAGATATCGTCGCGCTCACCCTCGATGCACAGGATCGCGGTATCCTTGATCGCGGCGAGATCGACGCGGATGCCGCGGTGGACGAGTTCGCCCTTGGGCAGCGCGTGGGTCTGGAACACGACGTCGACGGTCTGGAGGTAGAACTCGGCGGTCATGTCGCACACCGCGCGGTACTCGTCATAGAACGCCTTGGCCGCGTCCGCGCTCTCGCCGTCACCCTGGATGAGGTGCTTGAACAGGCCATAGTGGCTCATCATGTGGCTGCCGAGGTTCATCGACATGAAGCTCGCGAGCTGGACGAAGCCCGGATAGACCTGCCGTCCGGCGCCGGGATAGTTGGCCGGGACGGTGGTGATCACGTTGTGCTTGAACCACACGTAAGGCTTGGTGATCGCGTGGTCGTTGACCGCGGTCGGGCTCTCGCGCGTGTCGATCGGGCCGCCCATCATGGTAAGCGTGACCGGGCGGCACGGGTTCTCGCGCACCGCCATCACGCCCGTTGCGGCAAGCGCGGGGACCGAGGGCTGGCACACCGCCATCATGTGCGTGCCAGGGCCGATGTGCTCGAGATAGCCGATCAGGTAGTCGATGTATTCGTCGAGATCGAAGCGTCCTTCGGCCATCGGCACGTACTTCGCGTCCGCCCAATCGGTGATGTAGACGACGGAGCGTTCGAGCATGCGCTCTACCGTGCCGCGCAGCAGCGTGGCGTAGTGGCCGCTCATCGGCGCGACGATCAGCAGGCGCGGCGCATCTGCGGGCAGGCCTTCGTGCGTGAACTTGCGCAAGTTGCCGAAGGGCTGCTGGATCTCCACCGTCTCGTTCACCGCGTGGGGCATGCCATCGACGGTGATGACCTTGAGACCGAAGGTGGGCTTGCCGCGCGGCGCGGCGGCGTGGGCGAACACCTCCAGCGCGGAGGCGAGCATCTGCGTGCCGCCGAACGGCGCCCAGGGATTGCGCGGATCGGCCAGCATGTCGGCACTCATCGATGCCATGGCGCTGCCTGCGTTGAGCATGGAGCGCTGGATCTCGTAAGCCTTGTAGAGCACTGCGAACACCTTTTTGTTGTTGCGGAGCCGTACGCTGCTCCGATTGCGCCCAGTGTGCCGCACATCTCGGCCTTGTGCAACGCACCATCGACCCAAGCTGGGCGCGAATGCCCCGCTGCCCCCTTTCGGCCCCTCGCCGCATGGGCTAGGGCGGGTGCGATGGACGCCAAAACCGAGAACACCGGCCCCGAAGTTCCGGCTGCCGAAGCCGCACCTGCCGCCCGGCCTGCGCGCACCTTGAGCCCGCTGCGCATGCTGCTGCGCGAAGGCGCGTCCTATCCCAGCGAACTGGCCATTGCGCTCACCGCGCTGCTGATCACATCGGGTGCGACCATCGCCGTTCCGGCCAGCTTCAAGTCGATCATCGACAAGGCTTTCGGCAAGGGCGCCAATGCCGAGACGATCAACGGCTCGTTCCGCTGGCTGCTGGTGGTGGTGGTGATTCTGGGCCTCGGCACCGCGGTGCGCTTCTACTATGTCTCGTGGCTGGGCGAGCGCGTGGTGGCAGACATCCGGCTCAAGGTGCAGGGCAATCTTCTCCGCATGCCGCCGAGTTTCTTCGAGACGAACAGTCCGAAGGAAATCTCCTCGCGCATGACCTCGGACACCGCGATCATCGAGCAGGTGGTGGGCACCACTGTTTCCATCGCGCTCAGGAATTCGATCACGGCACTCGGCGGGCTCGCCTATCTCTTCACGCTGGCCCCCGCGCTCACCGCCGGGCTGCTGGTGGGCATTCCGGTCGTCGTCGGGCCGATCGTGTTCTTTGGCTCAAGGCTGCGCAAGGCTTCGCGCTCCAGCCAGGACCGCGTGGCGGATATCGGCGTGCAGATCAGCGAAGTGCTCGGCGCGATGAAGGTGGTGCAGGCCTTCGGGCAGGAAGAGCGCGAGGCGGGCCGGTTTGGCGAGGCGGTGGAGCGCACCTTCAGCGCAGCCAAGCGGCGCATCATGATCCGCTCGATCATGACCGCGATCGTGATCGTCCTGGTGTTCGGCGGGATCGCCACGCTGATGTGGCAGGGCGCGACGGCGGTGGCGAGCGGATCGATCAGCGGCGGCACCATCGCCGCGTTCGTGCTGACGGGCGGGATCGTGGCGGGCGCGGTCGGGTCGCTCACGGAAGTCTATGGCGACCTGCTGCGCGGTGCGGGCGCTGCGGGGCGGCTCAATGAACTGCTGCTCGAACAGCCCGAGATCACCGCCCCGGCGCGGCCGCTGCATCTGCCGCAGCCGCCGCGCGGGCAGATCGCGTTCCAGAACGTCTCGTTCCGCTATCCCAGCCGCCCGGAAGTGGCCGCGCTGGAGGACTTCTCGCTGGCGGTGGAGCCGGGCGAGACGGTCGCGATCGTCGGGCCTTCGGGCGCGGGCAAGTCCACGCTCTTCCTGCTGGCCGAGCGGTTCTACGATCCGCATGCGGGCACCGTGCGGATCGACGGCGTGCCGCTGCCGCAGGCGGACCCCGCCGAAGTGCGCGCGCGCATGGCGCTGGTGCCGCAGGAAGGCGTGCTGTTTGCCGCCTCCGCGCGGGACAACCTGCGCTATGGCAACTGGGCCGCAAGCGACGCGCAGATCTGGGAAGCGGCTGAGGCCGCCAATGCGGCTGCGTTCCTCAAGGAACTGCCGCAGGGGCTCGATACGTTCCTGGGCGAGGACGGCGCGCGGCTTTCGGGCGGGCAGCGCCAGCGCATCGCGATTGCGCGCGCACTGCTGCGCGATGCGCCGATCCTGCTGCTCGATGAAGCGACCAGCGCGCTCGACGCCGAGAGCGAGCGGCTGGTGCAGGACGCGCTCGACCGGCTGATGAAGGCGCGCACCACATTGGTTATTGCGCACCGGCTCGCCACCGTGCGCGCGGCAGACCGCATTATAGTGATGGAAAAGGGCCGCATCGTCGAACAGGGCACGCACAACGCGCTTTCGGCGCAGGATGGGCTCTATGCCCGCCTCGCCCGGTTGCAGTTCGACAGCGCCGAGGCCTGATCAGCCGCAAATCGGTAATACTGGTGGGTGCTGGACAAGCGCAGCGCGATGGCTAGTGTCCCGTTACGGTACATTCGCAATCGATTGGAAATCTCCGAGCCATGTTGAAGCACATCAAGGGCGCGCTCTCCGCTGCCTCGCTGTTTGCGCTGGCCATACCCCTCGCCGCCCACGCCGATACGGCAGCAGCCTCCGCCGAAATCGACGGTTACCGCATCCCGACCTTCGGCGGCTGGGGCGTCAATCCGGCCGATATCGACCCCGCCGTGAAGCCGGGTGACGACTTCTTCGCCTATGTGAACGGCAAGTGGGAGCGCAGCGAGGTGATACCGCCGCAATATCCCTATAGCGGCGTGGCATTGGCACTCGTGCTGGGCGCGGAAAAGTCGGTCAGGCAGATCGTCGAAGACCTTGTCGCAACGCCGCAGGCCCCCGGCAGCGACGGCCAGCGCATTGCCGATAGCTACCGCGCGTTCGTTGATCAGAACGCCATCAATGCTGCGGGCATGGCGCCCGCGCAGCCCTATTTCGACCGGATCAAGGCCGCCAGGACGCGCGCCGACCTCGCCGCGCTGTTTGCCGCGCCGGGCTTTCCTTCGCCGGTCGGTTTTTCGGTGCAGATCGATGCCGAAAAGCCGGGCGCCAATGCGGTCTATACCGGGGTCGGCGGGCTCGGCATGCCGGACCGCGATTATTACCTTGTCGACAACGAGCGTAACCGCGAGCTGCAGGGCAAGTACCGCGATCTGCTGACATTCATGCTGGGCAAGGCAGGCTATGCCGATCCGGCCGTGACGGCAGCGAAAGTCTACGACTTCGAACGCAAGATCGCGGTGGTGGACTGGGACAAGGCGGTGCAGCGAAACCCGCTGCTGACGACCAACCGCGTCTCGCGCGATGACCTGGTGGCCATGGGCGATGCGTTCCCGGTCCTGTCGCTGCTCGAAGGTTCGGGACTGGGCAAGGTCAATTCGGTGTTCGTGGCCGAAATCCTGCCGAGCGCGGACAAGGCGGCAAAGCTGGGCCTGACCAAGGAGGACCTCGGCAAGCTGGGCGGCGGCTTCCCCGCGCTGATCAAGCTGCTGGGCGAGGAAGATATCGGCACGCTGCAGGCCTGGGCTGCGGCGCATTTCCTGATCACCAATGCCGCCGTGCTGCCGAGCGACATCGATGATGCCCGCTTTGCCTTCTACGGCAAGACGCTGCAGGGCCGCGAGCGCGACCGCCAGCGCTGGCAGCGCGCGCTTTCGGCGGTGCAGGGCCAGATGGGCGAGGCGATCGGCAAGGCCTATGTCGAGAAGCACTTCCCCCCTTCAAGCAAGGCGGCGATGGTCACGCTCGTCGGCAACCTGCGGGCGGCGCTGGCCTCCAAGCTCAAGACCCTGGCGTGGATGAGCCCGGCGACGCGCAAGGCCGCGCTGGCCAAGCTGGACGCCTTCACGGTGAAGATCGGCTATCCCGACAAGTTCAAGACTTATGCCGGCATGGACATCAAGCCGGGCCAGCCGCTGGCCAACGCGATCGAGGCGGGGCGCTGGGCGTGGCAGGACATGCTGGACGAGCTGGCGAAGCCCGTCGACAAGACCAAGTGGCTGATGACGCCGCAGACGGTGAACGCCTATTACCAGCCGACCGCGAACGAAATCGTGTTCCCGGCCGCCTTTCTGCAGCCGCCCTACTTCAATCCGAACGCCGATCCGGCGGTGAACTATGGCGCGGTGGGTGCGACCATCGGCCACGAGATCGGCCACGGGTTCGACGACGAGGGTTCGCGCTATGATGGCACCGGCGCACTCAAGGACTGGTGGACCAAGGCGGACCGCAAGACATTCGACGCGCTGGGGGCCAAGCTTGCCGCGCAGTACGACAAGGTCTGCCCCTATGATGACGGCAAGACCTGCCACAACGGTCGGCTGACGCTGGGAGAGAACATCGGTGACCTTGCCGGCCTTTCGATGGCCTATACCGCCTACAAGCTTTCGCTGGGCGGCAAGCCTGCCCCGGTGATCGACGGGCTGACCGGCGACCAGCGGTTCTTCCTCTCCTACGCGCAATCGTGGCGCGAGAAGATACGCGAGCAATTGGCGCGCCAGCAGCTCAAGACCGATCCGCACTCGCTGGCAGAGGCGCGGGTCAACGCGGTCGTGCGCAATTTCGATCCCTGGTATGCGGCCTTCAAGGTGAAGCCGGGCGAGAAGCTCTGCCTCGCGCCCAAGGACCGCGTGCGGATCTGGTGAGATGACAAAAGTTTAAGCCCCACTTGCGCTTGACAGAATGCTGCGCTGCGGCGACCCCTGCGCGCCATGGATACGACCATCACCGCCATTCTGCTCGGCATTGTCGAGGGGCTTACCGAGTTCATCCCCGTCTCCTCGACCGGGCACCTGATCCTTGCGTCGGAGCTGTTCGGCTATGACGCGAAGACCTGGGAAGTGTTCAACGTGGTGATCCAGCTGCCGGCGGTGATGGCAGTGGTGGTGCTCTATTGGCGCACCTTCATGGACGTTGCGGTGGGCGCGCTGCGTGGATCGCGCGAATCGATCGCTTTCGTGCGCAACGTGCTGGCGGCCTTCATTCCGGCGGCCATCGTCGGCGTGCTGTTCAAATCACGGATCGACCTGCTGCTGGAAAACCCGGTGGTGGTCTGCATCGCGCTGATCGTGGGCGGCTTTGCCATCGTGGCGGTGGAGCGGCTGGTATCGCACCAGACGTACCGGCCGGTGGGGCAGATGCCGCTCGCGCAGGCGATTCGCATCGGCATGATGCAGTGCCTCGCGGTGATCCCCGGCGTCTCGCGTTCAGGCGCGACGATCATGGGCGCGCTGGTGATGGGCGAGAACCGCAAGGCGGCGGCCGAGTTCAGTTTCTTCCTCGCGGTGCCGACGATGCTGGGCGCGACGGTGAAGCAGCTCTGGGATCACCGGCACGAACTTGCGGCGGGCGCAGGCCCTGTCGGCATGAAGGAAATCGCGATCGGCTCGGTGGTTTCGTTCCTTGTCTCGCTGATCGTGATCAAGCTCTTCATCGGCTATGTCAGCAAGCGCGGCTTCACGCCATTTGCCGTTTACCGGATTGTGCTGGGCGCCCTCGGCCTCGCCTGGCTGCTGTGGGTCTAGATGGGAGCAGCGCCTGAGCCGCGCCCGCCGCGCAAGTGGTATTCCAGCGTGCCCCGGTGGAGCACATCGTCTACATCGATCACCGCGCTGCCGGCATAGGTGAACCCCGCGCCCAGCCCGCGATAGAGCCGGTCGAAATCGCGCTCCACGGTCTGGCGGTAGAGATCGGCGAAGCTTTCGATCACGAAGTAGGTCGGCTGGAGATCATCGATCGCGTAGTCCGTGCGCATAACTCGGTCGACGTGGAGCATGATCCGGTTGGGTGACTGCGCCTCGAGCGCGAAGACCGCTTCGGCGGGGCCGGAAAGGATGCCCGCGCCATAGGCCCTCAGGCCATCGGCTTCCATGATCAGCCCGAATTCGACCGTATACCAGTAGAGCGCGCCGAGCGCCTTCAGGCGGTTGTAGCGCATCGCCTTCCACCCGGCGCGGCCATATTCCTGCATGTAGTCCGCAAAGACCGGGTCGGTGAGCATCGGCACGTGGCCGAACACATCGTGGAAGACGTCCGGCTCCTCGATATAGTCGAAGCGTTCGCGCGGGCGGATGAAGTTGCCGGCGGGAAAGCGGCGGTTGGCGAGGTGCCAGAAGAACACATGATCGGGGATCAGCATCGGCACCGGCACGACACTCCAGCCGGTGAGCGCGCCAAGCTCTGCCGAGAGCCGCGCGAAATCGGGCACGCCGCCGCGGCCGAGATCGAGGCGTTCCAGCCCCTTGAGGAAGGCAGTCGCGGCACGGCCGGGCAGGATCTGCATCTGGCGGGCGAAGAGATCGTCCCACACGCGGTGCTCGTCCGCCGAGTAATCCGTCTGATGCGGTTCGAGCCAATCCTCACCGACATGCGGCGGACGCTGCAGCGGCGCGGTGAAGAGGCCGGCAGGCAGTTCGGGGAGCCGCGTGAAATCGGCGGCGAGTTCGATGAGGTCGGACATGGTTTCAATTGCAACTTTTAGCAGGTCCGCCCACCCCGCGCAATCGGCAGCGATTGCCAAAGCAGCAGGGGTGCGACAGTCTGCCCTTCCAGAGCGAGAGGAACTGCCGTGAGCAAGGACGCATTGGGCCGCAAGGACTACGAAGACGCGCTCGAGGCGATGCAGGCCGAACTCACCGCGATGGCGGGCTGGGTGCGGCAATGCGGCGCGCGGATCCTCGTGATCCTGGAAGGGCGCGATACGGCGGGCAAGACCGGCGCGATCAACGCGATCTCGCAGAAGCTCAACCCGCGGCAAGTGCGCACTGTCGCCCTGCCATCACCGACCGACCGGGAAAAGACGCAGTGGTACTTCCAGCGCTATGTGCCGCATCTGCCAGCGGGCGGCGAAATCGTGCTGTTCGACCGCAGCTGGTACAACCGGGCGGGGGTCGAAAAGGTCATGGGCTTTGCCACCGAGCCGCAGGTTGCGGCCTTTCTGGACGCAGCGCCAACGTTCGAGCGGATGCTGGTCGATGATGGGCTGCTGCTGTTCAAGTACTGGCTCACCTGCGATCAGGAGGAGCAGGAAGAGCGGCTGGCCGAGCGGCACGATGACCCCACCAAGCGCTGGAAGATATCGCCCATCGACGTCGCCGCGCGCGGCAAGTACCGGGCCTATACCGAAGCGCGCGAAGCGATGCTGCAGGCGACGCACACCAAGCACGCGCCGTGGACCCTCGTCGATTTCAACGATCAGCGCCGGGGGCGGCTGACATTGGTGCGCGATCTGCTGGACCGGCTGCCGATCAAGCAGGTGGAGGAGACGGTTCCGGGGCTGCCGCCGCTGGCGGAACCGTGCGCGAAGGAGCACTTCGGGGTGCTCAAACCGCTGAAGCCCTATCCCGACACTTGACTTTTGCGCGATTCGCTCACAACGACCGGCCCCTATCTGGCGGCGTGGCAACGCGCCGCCGTATTCGTTTTTATGCGCGCTTTCGTGTTTCTGGCGCAAGTTCAGGATAAAGCCATGGCCAAGCCCACTACCGTCAAGATCCGCCTGGTCTCGACCGCCGACACCGGCTTCTTCTATGTCACGAAGAAGAACCCGCGCAACACCACCGAGAAGATGGTGTTCCGCAAGTATGACCCGGTTGTGCGCAAGCATGTCGAGTTCAAGGAAGCCAAGATCAAGTAAGCGGCTTATGGCCCGGCGCATGGCCCGAAATCGGGTTCACGCCGGGTTCAATGGCCCTTCGGCAGTGGTATAGGGATGACCATGAACTTCTCCCTTGCCCGCCGGCTTTCCGCCCCCCGTTCCTTTGTCGCCGCCGCGCTGTTTGCGTTGGCGGCGCCTGTCGTGACCGTGGCTGCCGCACCGCCCGCTGCGGCGCCCGTGGTGAATCCGCAGATCGAGCAAGCGGTCGCCGCCCTGCGCGCGATCACCACCTTGCAGGCCGATTTCGTCCAGACCGACCGCAATGGCCAGCGCCTGACCGGCGTGCTTTCCATGCAGCGCCCCGGCAGGATCCGCTTTCAGTATCAGGCGGGTGTGCCGCTGCTGATCGTTTCTGACGGCGCGGCGCTGACGCTGATCGACTACGAGGTGCGGCAGGTGCAGCGCTGGCCGATCCGCAACAGCCCGCTGGGCGCACTGCTCGATCCGAACAAGGACGTGGCGCGCTTTGCCACGCTGAACCCGACCGGCCATTCTGATGTGCTCAGCATGGATGTGCGCGATCCTCGCCACCCCGAATATGGCTCGATCACCATGATCATGCTGCGCAAGGCCGGCGCGCCCGGCGGGTGGGAGCTCAACAGCTGGATCGCGCTCGATTCGCAGAACCGGCGGACGACCGTGCGGCTTTCGAATCAGCGCTATGGCATCGCACTTCCGTCCAACATCTTCCGCTGGAACGACCCGCGGACCGCTGGCCGCAAATAGTCGGCACTTCATCGTAGCGCCGCAGGGCCATCACGATCCTGCGACAATTTGCGACCAGTTTCGGACTTCCCTGACAACACCGTTCATCCGCCAGCAAGCGGCGGGGTCCTAGAAAGAAGGGGTCAAGACGGATCCGACCGGGTTCGCCCCCCCCTGTTACCCGGTCCACAATCCCCCTTCCGTCATGACAGCGTGACGAACGCACAAGGAACCCTCGGACCACGCCCCCGGTCCGAGGGTTTTTTGTTCAGGTCCCCAGGTTCCCCCGGAAGCGGACTCATGCCCCCCCGCTAGCGCGACGATTGCACGACCATCCGCTTGCCGCTGTCGCCTCAGGACCGTAAAGCGCGGCCATGGCTTCTCCCACGCTCACCGTCGCTACCTGGAACATCAATTCGGTGCGGCTGCGCATCGATCAGGTCGAACGGTTTCTGACCGAGCAGGCACCCGACGTGCTGTGCCTGCAAGAGATCAAGACCGCCGAGGCGCTGTTCCCGCACGAGATGTTCGAGCGGCTGGGCTACACCCACCGCGCGGTGCATGGGCAGAAGGGCTACCACGGTGTCGCGACCGTGAGCCGGGTGCCGATCCGCGAGGTGAACCGGCACGACTGGCAGGCCAATGGCGAGGCGCGGCATGTGGGGGTCGAGGTGCTCGGCGCGGGCCAGGGCCTGATTCTCGATAATGTCTATATCCCGGCGGGCGGGGACATTCCCGATCCGGAAGCAAACCCCAAGTTCGGCCAGAAGCTGGCGTTCCTTGAGCGGATGACGCGCTGGGCCGATGCGCTTGACCGGCCGACGCTGATCGTGGGGGACTTCAACATCGCCCCGCTGGACTGCGACGTCTACAATCACAAGGCGCTGCTCAAGGTCGTCAGCCACACGCCGCAGGAAGTGGCGGCGCTGGGCGCATTCGGCGATGCGCATGGCTGGGTGGACTTGGGGCGCAAGCACATCCCCGCGCCCGAGCGGAACTATTCGTGGTGGTCCTACCGTTCCTACTGGCGCGAGAAGGATCAGGGGCGGCGGCTCGACCATATGTGGGCCTCGCCGGAGCTTGCCGCACAATCGCTCTCGCACCGCTTCGTCGAGGAGACGCGGCGCTGGGATCAGCCTTCCGACCATATTCCGCTGGTGACGGAGTTCGCGCTTTGAGCGGAGAGCCGCGTGCGGTGGCGCTGGCGCTCGATGCGCTGCGCCATGGCTGGGCGATCCGGGTGGAAGGTCCGGACGGGGCGCTCGATCTGCTGCCGGCAGAGACCGCGTTCGTGCAGCCCGGGCTCTATGCCGCGCGGCTGCTGATTTCCCACGCGCGCGCCGCCACCCTGAAGCTTGCCAACCAGCGCGATGCGGCGGAACCGCATATGCCGGTGATGATCCACGGCGCAGAGCCCTTTTCGCTCCACGCCGCACGCCGGCTCGCCGATCCCGCGCTCGATCTGGCCGAGCCGATGCGCGGACCGTTCCGCGCCGACCCCTGCCCCGCGCAGACGGCGGCAGTTGCGGCGATGGAGCTGGCGCGGCTGGCGGGGATCCTGCCGGCATTCATGGTCGCGACCGGGGTTGAGCCTTCAGCCCATGTAACGCCGGCCGATCTTGCCGCGTTCAAGGATCCGATGGAGCTTACCATCCAGGCGCGCGCGCGGCTGCCGGTCGATGCCTGCGAGCACGCCGAGATTATCGCCTTCCGCGCGCGCGACGATCTGCGCGAGCATGTCGCGCTGGTGATCGGCACGCAAAGCGGGGACCATGTGCCGCTGGTGCGGCTCCACAGCGAATGCCTGACGGGCGATGTGCTCGGCAGCCTCAAGTGCGATTGCGGGCCGCAGCTTGATGCGGCGCTGGCGCGCATGGCGGAGGAGGCCAACGCGGGTGGCTGGGGGCTGCTGCTCTACCTCAGGCAGGAAGGGCGCGGCATCGGCCTCATCAACAAGCTGCGCGCCTATGAACTGCAGGATCAGGGCTTTGACACCGTGGACGCCAACGAGCGGCTGGGCCTGCCAAGCGAAGCGCGCGATTTTCCGGTGGCGGCGCGGATGCTCGATCTGCTGGGCGTGAGGGCGGTGCGGCTGTTGACCAACAACCCGGCCAAGGTGGCAGCGCTGGAAGCCGTGGGCGTGACAGTGAGCGAGCGCGTGGCGCACCAGCTGCCCGCCAATCCGCACAACGCGCGCTATCTTGATACCAAGCGCGACCGGACGGGGCATCTGCTGCGTTAAATAGGGACAGTCCCTATTTTTCAGATGGCGTTTTTGGGCATACTCGCGCTCAAAAACTATTATTTTGCAAAGGAATGCTTGCGGAAAATGGGGACAGTCCCCATTTTGTGAGCTGGGATTTAAAGATCGCCGCGTTCGAGTTCGAGCAGTTCAGGCGGCAGGCGCAGCGCGCGGGCGGCGAGGCGGGTTTCAAGCAGGAGCAGGACCAGCGCGCACATGAGCAGCGCGATGGCAGCGACGAACGTGAGCGCCGTCACCACGCGCAGATCGGCATTGACGAGTTCGCTGAGGAACAACGCCGCGACCGTGGTGCCGATGGCGAGGCCGCTGATCACCAGACACAGCAGCGCATGACCGATGTGCGCGATCCGCTGGTCGATGATGCGCATTTCGACCACGATCACATCGTGCTCGCTGCCCTGGGTGCCGGGGTGAAGCGTCTGCAGGTGGCGCGAACGATCGACCATGCGCGCAAGGCGCGTGGTGAGGATGTTCATGATATTGCCGATGGCCACGAGCACGAAGACCGGCGCCAGCGCGAGCTGGATGGTCTGTGCGATCATGCCAGTGTATTCAGGCAGCACGGACGAGAATGCTCTGGCTTTCCGGCGTGAAGGTGATGGCGCTGGCCGCAGGCGCGGCGGCGCACTCGCCCGGACGGAGCACATGGCCGCCCAGCTCCACCTCGCCCCGGCGTGGCAGCACGAGCATGGGGCCGGCATATTCCGTCAGCAGCGCGGCATCTGGCACGCCTTCGACGCGGTGGGCGGTGAAATAGGGCCCGCGCGCGAGTTCCACCGTTCCGGTGGGCGAAAGATGGCGGTGGAGAGCCGCCGCGTAGGGTTCGCCCTTGGCAACGGCGATGCCCTTGTCGAGATGGAGCGGGCGCGGGCGGCCATAGTCGTAGAGCCGGTAGGTGATATCGGAGTTCTGCTGGATCTCGATCAGACTGACCCCGGCACCGATGGCGTGGACGGTGCCTGCAGGAATGTAAAAGAAGTCGCCCGCCTGCACCGGGTGCCAGACCAGCAGGTCCTCGATGCTGCCATCCAGCGCGGCGGCGCGCATGGCCTCTGGCCCGATCGGTTCGTGAAAGCCGATGCCGAGCGTGGCGCCCGGCTCGGCATCGATCACCAGCCAGCATTCCTCCTTGCCCGTATCATACTCGCCCAGGTCCTTGGCCTGCGCGTCGTCCGGGTGGACCTGGACCGAGAGCTTCTCGCTCGTGAAGATGTATTTGACGAGGAGCGAACAGACTTCCTCGATGGGTTCGAACCAGATCTCGCCGATGCGCTTGCCGTAGGGAGCCATGAACGGGGCAGGCAGCTGATCGCGCCCCCACGGCTTCTCCACGGTGCGCACGGCAAGCAGGCTCATTGGTTCACCGCGCCTGAAAGCTTGCCGACTTTCTGCGCGCCGTCAGCCGTGCAGACGAGCACTTCGTCCTTGTCGACCACGACGATCAGATCGCGCGCCCCAATCACCGAAACGCGCGGCCCATCGCTCTCGACGAGGACATTCGTGCAATCGACGAGTTCGGCGCGTCCGCGCGATGCATTGCCTTCGTCATCGCGGTCGAGCGCTTCATGCAGCGCCTGCCAGTTGCCGATATCGGACCATGCCATGGCAGCGGGGACCATGGCGGCGCGAGCGGTGTTTTCCATGACGGCGTAATCGACCGATTCGCCTTCGATTCGCGCGAAAGCGGCCGGATCGGGATAGAAGCGCGTGCCATCCTGCCAGCCTTCCGCAACGGCGGCCTGCACCGCAGCAGCCAGCGCCGGGCGATAGGCGGCAAGTTCCTCGAGGAAGGTGCCCGCGCGGAACGCGAAGATGCCGCCGTTCCACGCATAGCCGCCATCGGCCAGGAAACCGATCGCGCGCTGCAGATCAGGCTTTTCGACGAACTGCGCCACGGCAAAGCCGCCGGAGCCTTCAATCGAATCGCCGCGGCGCAGATAGCCAAACCCGGTTTCGGGCGCAGTTGCAGCAATGCCGAATGAGACCAGCCAGCCGCCGCGCGCAAGGGCAGCCGCTTCGCGTGCGGCAGCCTGAAAGGCCGCCACATCGCCGATGTGGTGATCGCTCGGGCAGACCAGCATCACCGCGTCTTCGGGCAGGCGCAAGGCGGCAAGAGCAATCGCGGCGGCGGTGTTCTTGCCTTCAGGCTCGACGATCACGGTGCTGCGGGCAGGATCGGGAAGCTGCGCCTCGACATGCTCGAGATGCGCGGCGCCGGTGACCACGATGGGCGCGCCGAATCCGGCCTCCGCCGGGCAGCGCAGCACCGTCGCCTCGAACAGCGTGGTATCGCCGACCAGCGGCAGGAACGGCTTGGGGCAAGTCTTGCGGGAACGCGGCCAGAGGCGGGTGCCGCTGCCGCCGCACAGAACAACGGGAATGATAGTGTCCATCGGGTTCCTGTTTCGCGGCTCCGGACAAAGCCACCTTCGGCGGCAGCTCGGTCTATGGCAATAGCCTACGTATAAGTCACGGCAATGCTGTTAGGGTCCAAATTCAATCATGTCGTGCCTGATACGTCCAGATTGTGAACAGATCGCGGAAAGTGGCCTCGGCGTTGATCGTTTGAGGCTTCTGACGGTCGCTCATGGCGCGAACCACCGCTGCTGCCAGCCGAATTCGGACGAAACCGGATTGCCGGCGCGGTCGGTTGCCGGGCGGAAGCGGAAGCGTTCGGTCGCCAGGCGGCAGGTGATGGCATCGGCCTCGGCGTCGGGGCTCGGCTGGTGGATGCGGCAGCCGTGGACACGGCCATCGGTGCCCACGGTGAGCACCACGATGACGCTCTTGCCCAGCCGCAGGTTGCGGGTTCGCGCCGGATAATCGCGCGTGGCCGTGATCTCGCCCGCAATCTTGATCGCGCGGCTGGCCCCCGCGCCCGCGCCATCGCCGCTGCCACCGCTGCCCGTGCCGGAGCCCGAGGTGCCGCCGCCGGTGCCGCTGCCAAGGCTGGTTGCACCCGATTTCGTTGCATCCCCGGTGGAAGCGGCGGGGGCGGCGATCATCGCCTTGGTGGGAATCTTCGCGGGCGCGGCGACCACGGGCTTGGGCTTGGCCGCCTTGGCAGCAGCACCTTCGGCTCCGGCTGGCTGGGGCGTTGGGACCGGGCTGGCCGGGGGCGACGGAGGGGGTGGCGGCGGATCGAGCGGAACCGAATAGGCTGCGGTCGCCGCCTGCTGGATCGCCGTGATCGCGCTGCCCGCAAGGCCGGTGAAGATCGCGAAGCCGAGCGCGACGTGAAGCAGCGCGACCGCCAGCATCAGCCACGCACGCGCGCGGCGGCTGAGGCCGGGGCGATCGGTGAAGCGGGTACTGGCGGGCGCGGTGGTCACCCGGGGATGTCTAAAGCATCCGGGGGTAAACCGGAATCCTAGTCGCTGAGAAAGCTGTCCTCGCGCGCCAGCGAGACCAGGCGCAGGCCGTGGGTGGCGGCCTGCTGCGCGGCGAGGGTGGAGGCGGCGGAGATCGTGACGAGCAGCGGGCAGCCTGCCAGCACCGCCTTCTGCACAAGTTCGAAACTGCACCGCGCGGTTAGGACGATGAAGCCCTCCCCTGCCTTGAGCCCGGCCTGTGCCATCGCGCCCAGCAGCTTGTCGAGCGCGTTGTGGCGGCCGACATCCTCGCGCACCAGATGCACGGTGCCATCGGGAGTGCAGAATGCGGCGGCATGGACGGCGCGGGTGGCTTTGCCGAGCGGCTGGAGATCGGGGAGCGCAGCAACGGCGCGAAAGATCGCCGCGTCATCGACTTCGATTTGCGCCGTAACCGGCGGCAGCGGGCGCAGGACCTGCTCAAGGCTTTCGATGCCGCAGAGGCCGCAGCTGCCCTCGGCCAGGCGCAGGCGGGCGCGCTCCATCAGCGGAGCGGCATCATCGGCGGCGAGCTGAATCCGCAGCATCCAGCCACCAGCGGGGACTTCGCTCGCTTCGGCGGACAGAAGCTGTTCGGGCGCGGCGATCAGCTGTTCGGAAAGGCAGAAGCCGAGCGCGTAGTCGCCAAGATCCGATGGCGTCGCCATCATCACCGCATAGCCGAGGCCGTTGATCTCGACCGCGATGGGCGCCTCGATCGCTAGCAGCCGCTCGCGCGGGGCGGGCGCGCGGCCATCGGCGAAATGTTCCGCGAATGTATGCTGCCGAGCAGCTTCAGGCAGCATGCGCGGCGAGCCGGTCAAGCGCCGCGCGCGCCACGGGATCGAGCGCCGCGCCTTCCGGCCCGTCCAGCACAGCCAGAACATCGGCTATCATCCGGGGCGACCAGAAGGCGTGGATGTGATCGGCGATCATGGTGACGGGGTCCGGCTCGTGCGTCACGTTCCGCGCGATCTGGTTGGCCATGTAGACCAGCTTTTCGGTGGTGTGCGCGCTCATTCGGCGGGCTCCATTGCAGCTTCATGGCCCCGGATGCGGCGCGAGCGCGAGGCCTGCGCCTCGTATTCCTCCTGCCAGTCGGTCGGGCCGTTGGAGGGGGTGATCTGCACGGCGGTCACCTTGTATTCGGGGCAATTGGTGGCCCAGTCCGAATAGTCGGTGGTGATCACGTTGGCCTGTGTCACCGGGTGGTGGAACGTGGTGTAGACCACGCCCGGCGCGACGCGATCGGTGACGGTGGCGCGCAGCGTCGTCTCGCCCGAGCGGCTGGCGAGGCGCACCCAGTCGCCCGACTTGATGCCGCGGTTTTCCGCGTCGGCCGGGTGGATTTCGAGCAAGTCCTCAGGGTGCCAGACGACGTTGGCGGTGCGGCGGGTCTGCGCGCCAACGTTGTACTGGCTGAGGATGCGGCCCGTGGTGAGGAGCAGCGGGAAGCGCGGCCCGGTGCGCTCGTCGGTCGGCACGTAGTCGGTCACCACGAACTTGCCCTTCCCGCGCACGAAGCCATCGATGTGCATGATCGGCGAACCATCCGGCGCTGCGTCATTCACCGGCCATTGCAGCGAGCCTTCAGCGTCGAGCCGCGCGAAGCTGACGCCCGCGAAAGTCGGCGTGAGGCGGGCGATCTCGTCCATGATCTCGCGCGGGTGGGTATAGGCCCAATCGAGGCCCATCGCCTGCGCCATGAGCTGGGTGATCTCCCAGTCCTCGTAGCCGTTCTTCGGTTCCATCACCTTGCGCACCGGCTGGATGCGGCGTTCGGCGTTGGTGAAGGTGCCGTTTTTTTCAAGGAACGTGGAGCCGGGCAGGAAGACATGCGCGTAGTTGGCGGTTTCGTTGAGGAACAAGTCCTGCACGATCACGCATTCCATCGCGGCGAGGCCGGCGGCGACGTGCTTGGTGTCCGGGTCGGACTGGAGGATGTCCTCGCCCTGGATGTAGATCGCCTTGAACAGGCCATCGGTCGCGGCATCGAGCATGTTGTTGATGCGCAGGCCCGGTTCGGGATCGATCGGCACGCCCCATTCCGCTTCGAACAGCTGGCGGGTCGCAAGGTCCGAAACGTGGCGATAGCCTGAGAGTTCGTGCGGGAAGCTGCCCATGTCGCAGGCGCCCTGCACGTTGTTCTGGCCGCGCAGCGGGTTCACGCCGACACCGCGGCGGCCGATGTTGCCCGTCGCCATGGCGAGGTTGGCGATGGCCATGACGGTGGACGAACCCTGGCTGTGTTCGGTGACGCCGAGGCCGTAGTAGATCGCACCGTTGCCGCCCTTGGCAAACAGGCGGGCGGCTCCGCGCAGATCAGCGGCGGAAACGCCGGTGACGGGTTCGAGGAATTCGGGGCTGTTGCGGTCAAGGCTGACGAAATCGGCCCAGTGGCGATATTCCTCGAGGTCGCAGCGTTCGCGCACGAACGCTTCATCGGCGAGGCCTTCGGTGACGATCACGTGCGCGATGGCGGTGAGCACCGCGACATTGGTGCCCGGGCGCAGCGGCAGGTGATAGTCGGCGCTGATGTGCGGGCTGCGCACCAGGTCGGTGCGGCGCGGATCGATCACGATCAGCTTGGCGCCCTGCCGCAAGCGGCGCTTCATCCGGCTGGCGAAGACGGGATGGCCGTCGGTCGGGTTGGCGCCGATGACGAGGATGACGTCGCTGTCTTCGACCGAATCGAAGTCCTGCGTGCCCGCCGAGGTGCCGAAGGTGGTCTTGAGGCCGTAGCCGGTGGGCGAGTGGCAGACGCGCGCGCAGGTATCGACGTTGTTGGTGCCGAACCCAGCGCGGACCAGCTTCTGGACGAGGAAGGTTTCCTCATTGGTGCAGCGGCTGGAGGTGATGCCGCCAAGCGCGTTGCGGCCATACTTGGCGGAGATGCGCTTAAGCTCGCTGGCGGTGTGGGCAATGGCTTCGTCCCAGCTGACTTCCTGCCAGGGCTCGTCGATCGACGAACGGATCATTGGGGAGAGCACGCGCTCCTGATGCTGGGCATAGCCCCAGGCGAAGCGGCCCTTGACGCACGAATGGCCGCGATTGGCCTTGCCATCCTTCCACGGCACCATGCGCACGACTTCCTCGCCCCGCGTTTCGGCACGGAAGGTGCAGCCGACGCCGCAATAGGCGCAGGTGGTGACGGTGGCGCGTTCGGGCTTGCCGATTTCCTTGACCGCCTTTTCCTGCAAGGTCGCCGTGGGGCAGGCCTGTACGCAGGCGCCGCAGGAAACGCATTCGGAGGAGAGGAAGCTGTCGGAGGCGAGGCCGGCGCTCACCTTGCTGTCAAAGCCCCGGCCTTCGATGGTGAGCGCGAGGGTGCCCTGCACTTCATCGCAGGCGCGCACGCAGCGCGAACACATGATGCACTTGGAGGGATCGAAATCGAAGTAGGGGTTCGACACGTCCATCGGCTGGGCGAGGTTGTTCGCACCCTCATAGCCATAGCGCACATCGCGCAGGCCCACGGCGGCGGCCTGATCCTGCAATTCGCAATCGTTGTTGGCGCTGCAGGTGAGGCAATCGAGCGGGTGGTCGGAGATGTAGAGTTCCATCACCCCGCGCCGCAGCTTTTCGAGCTTCTTGGTCTGGGTGTGGACCTTCATGCCCTCGGAGACGAGCGTGGTGCAGCTGGCGGGTGTGCCGCGCATCCCGTCGATCTCGACGAGGCAGAGGCGGCACGAGCCGAATTGCTTGACGCTGTCGGTCGCGCAGAGCTTGGGGATCGAACCGCCCGAGACGGCGGCGGCGCGCATCACCGTGGTGCCGGGTGCGACCGAGACTTCGCGGCCATCGATGGTCAGCGTGACGGTCGCGGCCCCGCGCACTTCGGGCGTGCCGAAATCGGGCTGGGGGCGATAGGTTTCGCGTTCACTGTCCATCGAGGTGCTCCTGCGCGAGGGCAAGGTCTTCGCGCGTGTTGATATTGGCGGGGCTGGCCGAAAGGCTGACGGCGCGCGCGCCGATCATGGTGGCAAAGGCGCGCATCGAATGCTTGGCATCGGAGGCGAGGAAGGCGTCGAGCGCGGGTGCGGCGGAAGCGGGCCAGAGGCCGATGACGGGCTGATCCGCGACATAGGCGGGCGCGGGAGCGAGATCGGCGCGGGTCTGCGGGCCAAGGCCGCCGCAATCGACGCCGCAGGTGAGCACTTCGCCGTAGCCATGGCTTGCGGCGTGGTGGAGCGCGGCGTTGATGCCGCCGAGCGGGCCCATGCCGGGGCGCGGGCGGTCGGCAACGTCGCCGCGTCCGACCACGATCACCTCGTCGCACTGGGCTTGCAGCGACGCGACGGCCCGTTCGAGCAGGGTTTGCCCGCCCAGTGCGGCCAGCGCCTTGTCGCTGCCGAAGCGCGAGGACTGGCCGCCCGCAAGGACTGCGCCGAGGATCATGCTTGCGATCCCCACGCAACCGATACCCAATTCCCATCGTCACCCTGAATTTGGTTCAGGGTCCATCGCGCCGCAAGCGCCAAGGCTTGCGGTGAGGCACCACACTGCACCCTTGGCGCAGAAGCCACAGACCTCCGGGCAAAACGAGAGATGGATGCTGAAACAAGTTCAGCATGACGGTTGGTGATGGGGGAAGCGAGTGCCATCACTCGGCCGCTTCCTGATCGGGCACAGCCACACCGAAGTCCTCGGGCCAGTGCTTCAGCGCCGAAAGCACCGGATAGGGCGTGAAGCCGCCCAGCGCGCAGAGCGAGCCGAACTTCATTGTCTCGCACAGGTCTTCAAGCAGGGTGACGTCCTCGGCCAGAGTGCGCGGTGCCTTGCGGGCATTGTGCATCTGGGGGAGCGTTTCGACCCGGTCGGCCTGACGCCCCGAGCGCGCGCGGATGCGGTCGATCAGTTCGACCCCGCGCGTGGAGCCGATGCGGCAGGGCGTGCACTTGCCGCAGGATTCGGCGGCGCAGAAGCTCATCGCGAAGCGGGCCTGCGCGCTCATGTCCGCCGTGTCGTCGAACACGGTGAGGCCGGCGTGGCCGATCAGGCCATCGGCAGACGAGAACGCCTCATAGTCGAACGGCAAGTGGAAATCGGCGGGCGGATGATAAGCCCCCAGCGGTCCGCCGACCTGCACCGCACGGACTGGACGGCCCGAGGCGGTGCCGCCGCCTATTGTTTCGACCAGCTCACCGAGCGTCACGCCGAAGCCGACTTCGAACAGGCCGCCATGCTTGATGTTGCCTGCCAGCTGGATCGGCATCGTGCCGCGCGAACGACCAAAGCCCACCTCGGCATAGGCCGCCCCGCCGTTCGCGAGGATCCACGGCACTGCGGCAAGCGTCAGGACGTTGTTGACCACCGTGGGCTTGCCGAACAGGCCTTCGAGCGCAGGCAGCGGCGGCTTGGCGCGCACTTCGCCGCGCTTGCCTTCCAGCGAGTTCAGCAGCGAGGTTTCTTCACCGCAGACGTAAGCCCCGGCGCCGACGCGGACTTCGACTTCGAACGGGGCGATGTGCGGCACCGCGAGCATGATCGCGGCCTGCAGCTTGGCGATGGCCTGCGGGTATTCGCTGCGAACGTAGATATAGCCCTTGCCCGCGCCCACGGCGTGGCCGGCAATCGCCATTCCCTCGATCAGCATGAAGGGATCGCCTTCCATCACCATGCGGTCCGCGAAGGTGGCGCTGTCGCCCTCGTCGGCGTTGCAGACGATGTACTTCACCGGGCCAGCGGCTTTGGCGACGGTGGTCCACTTGATGCCCGCCGGAAAGCCCGCGCCGCCGCGCCCGCGCAGGCCTGACTGGGTGACTTCGGCGATGGTCGCGTCTGGACCGAGTTCACGCGCACGCTTGAGGCCGAGCCAGCCGCCGGTTGCGGCGTAGTCCTGAAGGCTTAGCGGGCGGGTCTTGCCGGCGCGGGCGAAGGTGAAGCGCTGCTGGCGGGCGATGAAGGGGTGCTCGGCGATCTTGCCTACGCCCAAGTCGCTGGTGCCGGCGAGGACGGCGGCGACATCGGCGGGTTCGAGCGGACCAAAGCCCTGCCCGTCGATCTCTGCCAAAGGTTCGAGCCAGTGCATGCCCCAGCTGGAAACGCGCTCCACCTTGCAGCCAGCCTTGGCGAAGGCAGCGGCGACGGCATTGGCGCCGCAAGCGAGCGCGGCGGCATCGTCGGAGATACGGACCACTGTTTGCAATTGGGCGGTCATGCCAGGCTCTCCACCAGCGCGCCGAGGCGGGCGGCATCGAGCCGACCGTGGACTTCATGGCCGATCATCGCGGCAGGGCCGACACTGCACAGGCCGAGGCAGTAGACCGTCTCGACCGCAACGCGGGGATTGTCCGGCAGCGCCGCGACCATGGCTTCGACGCCGCGTGCCTGGCAGCTTTCGGCGCGGCAGAGCTTGAGCACCGGGCGGGTCTCCGGCTCTTCGCGGAAATCATGGTAGAAACTGACGACGCCGTGGACTTCGGCGCGGGTGAGATTGAGCGTATGCGCAATGCGGCGGATCGCATCTTCCGAAACGTGGCCGAACGCGGCCTGCACATCGTGCAGGATCGGCAGCAGCGCGCCTTCGCGGCCAGCGTGGCCGGCAAGGATGGCATCGAGCTCGTCTTGATCTGTCATGCGCAAATCTCATGGGAATTCAGCGCCGCAGGTCAAATCGAATTGCCTGATGGTTGATAGAGCTACTCTATCAAGCAGGTGCCCGCAGCCCTGCCGGTTCGAGCGCGCGGGCGGCGGCGAGCGCAGCGCGGGCCATGGGGCCGAGCGGATCGCGGTTCACCACGACGAGGCCCACGCGGCGCGCGTCCTCCGGTTCGTCGAATGGCAGGAAGCGCGCCCACTCGACACCCGCCATCAGCCGCGCGTAGCCATCGGGCACGATCGTGGCGAAGGCGCCCGAATGGACCAAGGCGAACAGCGCGAAGTGGCTGTCTGCCGTGGCGCGCGGGGCGGTGGCGAGCCCGCGCGCGGCGAGGCGCTCGTCAAGAATGCGGCGATATTGCATGCCCTGATGGAGCAGGCACAGGTTCTGCGCGCACGCATCTTTCCAGCTGATTGCCGCGTGCTGATCGAACCCGCTGCCGCGCGCCGCGAGGAACACGTAGCGCTCCGCATAGAGCGGAACCGAAAGGACATTCGCGGGCGGTTCGTGATCGAGGTAGGTGATCCCGGCATCGACTTCGAAGGCATGGAGCCCATGCTCGATCGCGCGCGAAGTGGCGGACCGGACCGAAAGCGTGATCCCCGGGTTCTGCGCCAGCAGCGCCTCGCCCAGAAGGCCGATGAGCGGGAGCGCGGCAGGAATGGCGGCGAGCCCGAACTCGCCCCTGAGCGGCGCGGCGGTGGCGGCAACCGCACTCGCCATGCCGCTGACAGCGCCGAGGATCTGCTCGGCCCAGGGGAGCATTGCCTGCCCATAGGGCGTGAGGCCGATGAAGCGGCGGTCACGCTCGACCAGTCGGCGTCCGAACTCGGCCTCCAGCGCGGCGAGCCCCGCAGACAGCGTGGGCTGCGAAATGCCGCAGGTGGCGGCGGCCTTGGCGAAATGCTGTTCGCGCGCGAGCGTGACGAAATAGCGCAAGTGGCGCAGTTGCATCGGAGGGCCATCCCTTGTGAGAGGAAGGGCCTATCACAGTTTGCGCCGAAAGGTCAGGCCGCTGTCTTGGCCATGTATTCGACGTACCACTTCACGAAGGCGGCAACCCCTTCCTTGACGGTGGTTGCAGGCTTGTAACCCAGCTCGCGCTCGAGATCGGAAACGTCGGCAAAGGTATCCGGCACATCGCCCGGCTGGAGCGGCAGCAGGTTGCGGATGGCCTTCTTGCCGAGCGCGTCCTCGAGCGCCTCGATATATTCGGTCAGCTTCACCGGGCTGTTGTTGCCGATGTTGTAGATCCGGTAGGGAGCGTTGCTCGTGGCGGGATCGGGGCGGTGCGCATCCCAATCCGGGTTGGGCTGGGCCGGATGGTCGCAGGCGCGGATCACGCCTTCCACGATATCGCTCACGAAGGTGAAATCGCGCGTGTGGTTGCCATAGTTGAACACGTCGATGGGTTTGCCCGCGATGATGTTCTTGGCGAAGAGGAACAGCGCCATGTCCGGCCGGCCCCACGGCCCATAGACGGTGAAGAAGCGCAGGCCCGTCGTCGGCAGGCGATAGAGATGGCTGTAGCTGTGCGCCATCAGCTCGTTCGCCTTCTTCGTCGCGGCGTAGAACTGCAGCGGGTGATCGACGCCGACATGCTCGCTGAACGGCATCGCCTGATTCGCCCCGTAGACGCTGCTGGTGGAGGCATAGACCAGATGCTCGACCCCGCCGTGGCGGCAGGCCTCGAGAATGTTGGTGAAGCCGATGATGTTGCTCTCGACGTAGGCGTGCGGATTCTCGATCGAGTAGCGCACGCCTGCCTGCGCGGCGAGGTTGATCACCCGGCGGATATCGTTCTTGGCAAAGGTATCCTCGACCACCGCGCGATCGGCCAGATTGCCGCGCACGAAGGTATAGGACGCGTTGGTGCGCCGCGCCGTTTCCTCAAGGATGGCAAGGCGCGCTTCCTTGATCGCCGGATCGTAGTAGTCATTGACGACATCGAGCCCGACCACATCGTCCCCGCGCTCAAGCAGGGTCTTTGCCGTGTGAAAGCCGATGAAGCCGGCATTGCCGGTAACAAGAATTGCCATGTGTTCCTCCGGAGCGCTCGCCGCTGCCCGTTCCAAGTCGGCGCCTAGAGGCTCCAGTACCGAATGTCGCCGCGCAGCGTCTGGGGTGCAAGCACGGACTTCACGTCGATCAGCACGCCGTTCGGGGCGAGCATGGACTGGATCGCATCCGCGCCCATGGCCGCGTAGTGATCGTGCGAGACCGCATAGATGAGGAGGTCGAGCCCAGCGAAGTCCTCGATTCTCGAAAGCTCGATCCCGAATTCGTGGCGCGTCGCCTCCGGGTGCGCCATCGGATCATGGACCAGCGGCGCGATGCCGAATTCGCACAGTTCGCGGTAGATATCCTCGACCTTGGAATTGCGGATGTCCGGCACGTTTTCCTTGAACGTGAGACCGAGAATGCCGATGCGCGCGTCCTTGAGCGGATGTCCGGAAGCCGCCAGCATCTTCACGCCGCGCCGGGCGATATAGCTGCCCATGCTGTCGTTGATGCGGCGGCCGGAGAGGATCACTTCGGGGTGATAGCCCATCTGCTCCGCCTTGGCGGTGAGGTAGTACGGGTCGACGCCGATGCAGTGCCCGCCGACAAGGCCGGGATAGAACTTGAGGAAGTTCCACTTGGTTCCCGCCGCCGCCAGCACTTCCTTGGTGCGGATGCCGACGAGATCGCAGATTTTGGAAATCTCGTTCATCAGCGCGATGTTGATATCGCGCTGGGTGTTTTCGATGACCTTCGCGGCCTCCGCCACCTTGATCGAGGAGGCGCGGTGGATGCCGGCGTGGATCACCGAGCCATAGAGTTCGGCTAGAATGTCGAGCGTTTCGGCATCCTGCCCGGCGACCACCTTGACGATGGCTTCGAGAGGATGCGCCTTGTCGCCCGGATTGATGCGTTCGGGGCTGTAGCCAAGCTTGAAGCCCTCACCGCTCTTGAGGCCCGAGGCGGCCTCGATCACCGGCGCGCAGACTTCCTCGGTCGCGCCGGGATAGACGGTGCTTTCGAACACGATGATCGTGCCGGGCGCGATGATCTTGCCGATCGCGGCACAGGCGCCCGTGATGTTCGAGAAATCGGGCCGCCGGCTCTCGTCGACAGGAGTCGGCAGCGTGACGATGAGGATGCTGCAGCCCTTGAGATCCTCGATCGACGAGGTGATCGCCAGCGTGGAGGCGGCAAGCTCTTCGGCCGAAATCTCGTTGGTATAGTCATGCCCTGCGCGCAGCGTGCTGACGCGGTGCTCGCTCACGTCGAAGCCGATCACCTCATGCTTGCGGGCGAACGAGACAGCGAGCGGCAGGCCGACGTAGCCAAGCCCGATAACTCCGATTTTGCCGAACGCCTTCATACCCGAACAATCTGCCTCACGCGTTTGGTCGTCCGGACTGCGGGGTCATCCGCTCACCCGGAACGATTCCGGCGCGCTGCTGCCGCGCCAGACCCTCCCTTATCCAATATTTGCGAACACGGACTTAACCACGGCAGGGACGGAAGGACGGATTTCCGCCCGGCGTGCCCCCGGTCGCTTCGTGCAAGACGGCCCCTATGCTGGTGGCAGGGAGGACACGGTTTCCAATCGTGAAACGTCCGTGTGCATTTTGGGAAGGCACGGCGGCGCAACTCGGCTAGGAGCAACTATCTGATTCTCTTCACTGGAAAAGCCTGCGGAGTACCCGATGACCGATGCTGAAACGATCCCTGCCCGCGAGCCGCGCGTCGGCACCGGCGGGCTTTTCCGGAGCGAAGTGCGCACCGACTGGACGCGCGAGGAAATCGCCGCGCTGTTCGACCTGCCGTTCACCGAACTGCTGTTCCGCGCTGCCGAAGTGCATCGGCGCCATCACCGGCCCGATGAAGTGCAGCTCTGCACGCTGCTTTCGATCAAGACCGGCGGCTGCCCGGAGGATTGCGGCTACTGCTCGCAATCGGTCAAGGCGGACAGCGGGGTCGAGGCGACCAAGCTGATGGAAGTTCAGGCCGTGCTGCAATCCGCCGCGCAGGCGCGCGATGCGGGATCGAAGCGCTTCTGCATGGGCGCGGCCTGGCGCAACCCCAAGGACCGCGACATGCCCGCGATCATCGCGATGGTGAAGGGCGTGCGCGAAATGGGCATGGAAACCTGCATGACGCTGGGCATGCTGAGCGAAAGCCAGGCCGCGCAGCTCGCCGAGGCGGGGCTCGATTACTACAACCACAACATCGATACCTCGCCGGAGCGCTACGGCGAGATCATCACCACGCGCAGCTTCGAGGAGCGGATCGACACTCTGGCGCAAGTGCGCAAGGCGGGGATCAACGTCTGCTCGGGCGGGATCGTCGGCATGGGCGAGACGCGCGCCGACCGGGTGGGCTTCATCCATGCGCTGGCCACGCTGGAGCGCCATCCCGAAAGCGTGCCGGTGAACGCGCTGGTGCCGATCAAGGGCACTGTGCTGGGCGATATGCTGGCCGATACGCCGCTCGCCAAGATCGATGACATCGAATTCGTGCGCACCGTTGCGGCGGCACGGATCACCATGCCGCGTTCGATGGTGCGGCTCTCGGCGGGGCGCGAATCGATGTCGGAGACGGCGCAGGCGCTGTGCTTCCTTGCCGGGGCCAACTCGATCTTCACCGGCGACCGGCTGCTGACCGCCGCCAATGCCGGGGACGATGCCGATGCGGCGCTGTTTGCCCGGCTGGGCCTGAGGCCGATGGAGGCGGAGGAACCGATGCGCGCAGACAAGGCGGCTTGCGGGCGGTAGGTCCGGCTTCACCGATGGATATGTGGCACGCGCACCGCGCCGATCTGGAAGGCCTCGCTGCGCGCGATCGGCGCCGGCAGCTGATCCTGCGGCAGGGGCGGGACTTTTCCTCGAACGATTACCTCGGCATGGCGCGCGCGCGCCGGCTTGCGCGGGCGGTGGAGGAAGCCATAGCGCGCGGCGTGCCGATGGGATCGGGCGGATCGCGGCTGCTACGCGGCAACGATCCCGAACATGAGGCGCTGGAAGCGCAGGCGGCGCAGTTTTTCGGCTCGGAAAGCGCGCTGTTCCTTTCGTCAGGCTATGCCGCCAACGTCGCCTTGCTGGCGACCTTGCCGCAGCGCGGCGATCTGATTGTCTATGACGCGCTGATCCATGCCTCGATGCACGAGGGGTTGGCGCTCACGCGGGCGACCGCCGTCGTGGCCGGGCACAACGACCCGGACAGCTTCGACGATGCCATCACCGCATGGCGCGCGAGCGGCGGCCGGGGCCGCGTGTGGCTGGCGTTCGAGAGCCTCTATTCGATGGACGGCGACCGGGCGCCGCTGGCAGACCTTGCTCAACTTGCCGAACGGCACGAGGCGATCATGCTGATCGATGAGGCGCATGCGACCGGCGTGTTCGGGCCGGATGGGCGCGGCCTTGCTGCCGCGCTCGACGGGCGGGCGGATACGGTGGTGCTGCGCACTTGCGGCAAGGCGCTGGGCTGCGAAGGCGCGCTGGTCTGCGCTCCGGCGGTGGTGCGCGATTTCCTCGTCAACCGGGCGCGCCCGTTCATCTTCTCGACCGCGCCCTCCCCGCTCATGGCCGCTGCGGTGCGCGAGGCGCTGAAGATGCTGGTGGATGAGCCCGAGCGGCGGACCGGGTTGATGGCGCGCATCGCCCATGCCGAGGCCGCGCTGGCGCCCCATGGCGCGGAGGCGACCGGCACGCAGATCATGCCGCTGATCCTTGGCGATGAGGCGCGCACGATGGCGGTTGCGGCGCGCCTGCAGGAGGCTGGATTCGATATTCGCGGCATCCGCCCGCCGACCGTGCCCGCCGGAACCAGCAGGCTGCGGATTTCACTGACACAAAACGTCATGCCGGAAGATATTGACGCGTTGGCGGAAGCCTTGGCAGAGGCACTGGCATGAGTGCGTTTGTTGTAACCGGAACCGATACCGGGATTGGCAAGACGGTCTTTTCCGCCGCCCTCGCCGGCGCGCTGGGTGCCCACTACTGGAAGCCGGTGCAGTCCGGACTCGCAGACGGCGCGGACAGCGACAGCGTGGCGACGCTCGCCGGACTGGCCGCTGAGAAGATCCTCCCCGAAGCCTATCGCCTGACCGAACCGCTTTCGCCCCACCGCGCGGCAGAGATCGACGGCATGGTCATCGATCCCGACTGGCTGATGCTGCCCGAGGCGCGGCCGCTGGTGATCGAAGGCGCGGGCGGCGCGCTGGTGCCGCTGACGCGCGAGGTGACCTATGCCGATGTCTTCGCGCGGTGGGGGCTGCTCACGATCATTGTCGCGCGCACGGCGCTGGGCACGATCAACCACAGCCTGCTGACGATCGAGGCGCTGCGCGCGCGGCGCGTGCCGATCCATGGCGTAGCCTTCGTGGGAGAAGCGAACGAGGACAACGAGGCGACCATCTGCGAGATGGGCCAGGTGCGGCGGCTGGGGCGCCTGCCCCTCCTGCCCACGCTCGAGCCGCAAACGCTGATCGGCGCCTTTGTCCGGGGTTTCTCCCTCGAAGACTTCACGTGAGCGGCTCAGCGGTCTGGCATCCGTTCACCCAGCACGGGCTGGGCGATCCCGTACCGCTGGTAACGCACGCCGAGGGCGCGGCGCTCTATACGGCCGACGGGCGGCGGGTGATCGACGCGATCTCCTCGTGGTGGGTGACGACGCACGGGCACTGCCATCCGCGCATCGTCGAGGCGATCCGCGCGCAGGCCGGGGCGCTGGACCAGCTGATCTTTGCGGGCTGGACCCATGCGCCTGCCGAGCGCGTCGCTGCGGGGCTGATCGCGCTGATGCCGCGCGAACTGACGCGGGTGTTCTTTTCGGACAGTGGGTCAACCTCGGTCGAAGTCGCGCTCAAGATGGCGCTGGGATATTGGGCGCACACCGCAAGGCCGCGCGGGCGCATCCTCGTGCTTGAACACAGCTATCACGGCGATACCATCGGCGCGATGTCGGTCGGCGCGCGCGGGGTGTTCAACGCGCCTTATGAGCCGCTGCTGTTCGATGTCGGCACCATCCCCTATCCGGTCGGTGACGGCGCCAATACGCTGGAGGCGCTGGAAGCGGCCTGCCGCGAAGGCCCGGCCGCGTTCATCGTCGAGCCGCTGATCCTCGGTGCGGGCGGCATGCTGATGTACCCGCCGGCGCTGCTCGCCGCGATGGCCGAGATCTGCCGCCGCCATGAAGTGCTGCTGATCGCCGATGAAGTGATGACTGGGTGGGGCCGCACCGGCACGCTGCTCGCTTGCGAGCAGGCGGGCGTGGTTCCCGATATCCTCTGCCTCGCCAAGGGGATCACCGGCGGTTCGATGCCGCTTGCGGTGACGATGGCGCGTGAGGAAATCTTCATGGCGCACTGGTCGACCGACCGGGCGAAGATGTTCTTCCACTCCTCGAGCTACACCGCGAACCCGATTGCCTGCGCGGCGGCGGCGGCGAACATCGCGATCTGGCAGGAGAAGCCGGTGCTGGCGCGGCTGGCTGACCTTGGGGCGCGGCAGCAGGCGCTGCTCGAGAGGCTGGCGCTGCTGCCCGGCGTGGCGGCGGTGCGCCGCTGCGGGACGATTGCCGCGCTCGATCTGGAGGTTCCCGACGGCGGCTATCTGTCCTCGCTCGCCCCGCGCCTGCTGACCCTGTTCCGCGAAGCGGACGTGCTGCTGCGCCCGCTCGGCAACACGATCTATGTCATGCCGCCTTATTGCATCGACGAAGCCGATCTCAGCAGGATCGGCGATGTGATCGAAATGGCCGTCCGCGCTGTTGGGCCTTAACGCCCTAAGGGAAAATCCCGAGCGTTCGGCCAGACTAGCGCAACACAGAAAAATGGCCGCTTAAGGGAATCCGCTGGGAGCGCATTAAGGCGCCTCCGGCACATCCTTGCCGCGTCCCCTTGCCGGAGAGCGTGCCATGGCCCGCCGTGCTCTGATCGATCCCTTTCGCCTTGTTGCGAACCAGGTGCGCCCTACGCTGCGCATCGCCGTGCTGGTGGCCTTGCTTGCCGCCTGCGGGCCGGCGCACCTGCGGCGCACGGCCGAGATCACATCACCGATCGGGACGGCGCAGGCGGCAGGTTCTGCGGCAAGCGGCGCGGCAAACATCGCCCAGCAGCCGCCGATGGTGCTGGGAGTGCAGACACATTTCAGCCAGGGCTGGTCGCCTTCCACTCTCGCCCTCGCGCGGCAGGTCGGCGCGCCGATGCTGCGCGATTCGCTGCCCTGGGCCGAGAGCGAGAAAGTGCGCGGCAGCTACACCCTCAATACCCCGGCGGCACAGGCGCTGGCCTCGGCCTGCGCGGACGGGCAGCGCCTGCTGCTGACGGCGGTCCCGTCCAACCCGCTCTATGATGGCGGCGGGTGGGTTTCGAGCGCAGCGGGCAATGCGGCCTTTGCCAGCTACCTTGCCGCACTGGTCGGCCGGTTTGGCTCATGCCTTGCCGCGATCGAAGTTGGCAACGAGATCAACGGGCCCGGCACGCTGGTCTATCCCGCCGGGGTCGACCGCGCCGCCGCCTATGTCACGACGCTAAAGACGGTGCGCGCGCGGATCGGCGGGCGGGTGGCCATCCTCGGCGGATCGACCAACATGATCGGCACCGGGTTCCTCCGGACCCTGTTCGCTGCCGGGATGCTGGCCACGGTGGACGGCATTGCGGTGCACCCCTATCGCTCGCGCGCGGAGGGGCTGGATATCGAGCTCGCGCAGCTCGGTGCCGCAATGGACAGCGCGGGCAAGCGCGTGCCGATCTGGGCAAGCGAATTCAGCATCGACAGCCGCAACCAGCCGCTGGCCGCCGGAGAACTGATCAAGCAGGCGACCATGCTGGCCGCCGCAGGTGCCGCGCAGGCAAGCTGGTATGCCCTCATCGACCAGCGCTGGTTCCCGAACATGGGGCTTTATGCCGGCACCGCCGCCAAGGCGCAGGCGGGGGCCTTCCGGATGATGCAGCGCCTCCTGGCGCGTGGGCGCCCGCAGCGGCTCGATCTTGGCGATCCGCTGCTGTTTGCCTATCGCTTCGGGACGGACACGACCGTGGTCTGGGGTGCGCCGCGATCGCTCAGGGTCGAAGGCGGGCAGATCAGCAACGCGAGCGGCACACCCGCCGCGCTCGCGCAGGTCAGCGAAAGTCCGCTGGTGATCACCGGCACCACCGCGATCCGCTTTGGCGCCTCCACCTGGATCGCCGACACGCTGATGGGCTGGGGAACGCCGCAATGGCGCTACGGCGTGCGGCTCAAGGCCGATACGAGCTACCGGCTGCCGCTGTTCGACGATCAGTTCACAAGCTACTTTGGCGACCGCTGGTATCGCCCGCTGCGGATCAACAATAGCTCCGCCGCGCCGGGCGGAACGGCTGCCGCGCCGATCCGCCCGGTGTGGCGGCATGTCGCGCCGGTGGCCGAAACCATCGACGTGGGTGGCTGCTTCGCCAAAGCCGCTGGTGGTGACGGCGTGGACCTGACCCTTACCGCAGGCAGCACGGTGCTTTGGCGCGGGGTGCTGACCGGGCGGCTGCAACTGCCGCCGCTCAGCGCCAATCTTGCCCCCGGCGATGCGCTGGAGCTTGTGGCGGGGCCCAACCAGACGGCGGGCGGGGACTCGTTCTTTGTGCGGCTCGTGCTGTTCCAGCGCGGCGCGGGCGAGCCGGTGGTCTGCCCGGAATGATCGCGGATCAGGGCTGGGCCGGGGGCGGGGGCGGCAGGCGGCGCGCGGTGAGGATCTTCACCGGCGCTTCCAGCATCTGCCCGCGCATCGAACCTTCGCCCAGCGTCTGCGAGATCGGCGAGTCCCAGATCTTGCGCACCACGTCCATGCCTGCGGTGACTTTGCCGAACACGGCATAGCCTGCCTGCGCTTCGGGATCGGCGGATGCCGGGTTTGCATCGAGGCTGGTGAGATCCGACAGCATGATCGAGAAATCCGCCGTTGCCGTGCCCGGGGCATTGCGCGCCATCGAGATCGCACCGGCCACGTGGCTGAGTCCGGTCTGGCTCGTCGGTTCATGCGTGATGGGCGGGAACAGGCGGCGCGGATCGCGCAGGCCTCCCTGCAGCAAGCCGTTGGGCTGATCGCCCCAGGCAAGGTGCATGGCGCGGTAGAAGGTGATCCCGTCGAAGCGCCGTGTATCGACATAGTGCAGGAAATTGGCGGTACTGATCGGAGCATGCGCGCCATCGAGCGTGAGTTCGATCGTGCCCAGCTCGGTGGTGAGCACAACGCGTTCGACTGCCGCCAGCGGAGGGGGCGGCGGAGGGGGGGGCGGCGAGGCTGCCACGCGCTTTCGCGGCGCAGCAGCGACCAGCAGGGAGGCAAGCGGAAGCGCGGCGAGGACGAATCGGCGGTGCATCATGGCTCCGCATTAACCTTCAAGGCACGCAGCGAAGCAAGGGTTGCCGCTCGGCACAGTCCGAAATGGCATGAACGCCCCCTCCGGTGCCGCTCGTACGGCGCCTTGGCGCGAATCTAACGGCCCTTGCGCCAGATGGGAGCACCCCACGCCACCATGGTCCGCCCTGCCCCATCAGGCTGGCGGGCCATCTCATTCGACGCCAATCGGAAGGACCAACGATGTTCAAGACTGCCAAGATCCTGGCCTTCGGGCTCTTCGCCGCTGCCTGTGTTACAGGCCCCGCCCACGCCCAGTCTGCCGACTGGATCCGCCAGGTCACCCGCACCATCGCCTCCAAGCAGACCTATCCCAAGGCCGCGGTTGCGCGCGGCGAGGAAGGCACGGCGAAAGTGAAGATCTTTGTTGCCGCCTCCGGCGCGGTCGAGCGCGCCGAGCTCGTCTCGCCCTCGGGCTCGACCTTGCTCGATCGCGAAGCGCTGGCCCTGCCGAGCCGCACCGGCTCGGTGCCGCCGCCGCCGGGCGGAGCCACCTCGGTGACCGTGCCGATCACGTGGAAGCTGCTGTAAGCACGCCATTTTCAGTTGACGACCGGAGCCAGATGGCCCTCGGCCGAGGAAGGGGCGGAGCAATCCGTCCCTTCTTCTTTCTTCAGCTGATCACTTCGAGAGCGAGATCGCCTTCGCCGAAGAAGGCCTTGAGCGCTGAAAGCCCGCGATGGATGTTGACCTTGACCAGCGCTTCGGACTGGCCGGTCATGGCGGCGGCTTCGCGGACCGAGAAGCCCTGCAGCTTGACCAGCCGGATCGCATCGGCCTGCGGGCGGCGCAGACGATCGAACAGCCCGGCCATGACGATGCCGCTGAGCGAGGCACTTTCGTGGCTGGGCACGCCGTGCAGGCCTTCATCCAGTTCCTCGGTGCGATTGCGCCCGGCGCTGCGCAGGCTGTCCACGCCCTTGAAGCGGGCGATGGCTGCGAGCCAGGGCAGGAATGGACGGCCCGGTTCGAACGTGGCGCGCTTGAGGTGAAGCGCGGTGAGCGCTTCCTGCACCGCATCGTCGACCATTTCGGGGGCAAGGCGGCGAGCGAAGTAGCGGCGCAGCCAGCGGCCAGCCTCTTCCAGCAGGCGGCGATACGCGGCGGCATCACCGGCAAGGCTGGCTGCCATCGCGGCTTCCCAACCGAAGCCAACGCTCTTGCGCGGGCTGCTTGCAGCGTGCCGGGCGGTCTCCAGTTGGCTTGCCATGCTTTGCTCCTTTGCCTCTCGATGCACCAACAGTGCCCCAGTGCTGGCAAGCCGACCACGCACCAGGTGGTTATGCTATCAATGCATGCCGGGAATGAGCGACCTCAAACCTCTATTCGACAAGGATAAATTCAGACAGCTCGGTGCGATTTCGCCGCAGTGCGGGCGCCAGTTCGCGCGTTGCGGGCAAGTCTGGCGCCACATCGCCAGTGATCAGACGGGCTCCGCGCTGGTAGGTGAGATAGCTCCAGAGCCAACTCATTCCGACCGAGAGACGATTGCGGTGCCCGGTCAGGAACCAGATATGGGCGACGCACCACAGCAGCCAGGCGGGCAGACCGGTCACGCGCAGACGGCCGAAATCGGCGATCGCGCGGCTGCGACCGATCGTCGCCATGTTGCCATAGTCGCGGTAGCGGAACGGCGGAACGGCGCGGCCCTGCAGCGCCGCGCGAATGGCGCGGGCGGCGTGCTGGCCCTGCTGCTTGGCAACGGGGGCCACACCAGGCAGCGCCCGCCCCGCTCCATCGGTGCATGCGGCGGTATCGCCAATCACGAAGATGGCAGGATCGCCATCGGGATGGAGGTCCGCGCCCACCGGCACACGGCCCGAGCGATCGCCCGCACACCCAAGCCATTCCGCCGCGCGGCTGGCCATGACACCGGCGGCCCAGATCACCGTACCCGCCTTGATCCGGTTGCCATCGACGGTAACGCCATCGGCATCGATGGCGGTGACATCCGCCTCGAGCCGGACTTCGACGCCCAGTTCCTCGATGCCCTTGCGCGCCTTGGCCGAAAGCGCGGGCGGGAAAGATGGCAGCAGACGATCTCCGCGCTGGAGCAGCACGATCCGCGAGCAATGCGGGGTGATGTGGCGGAAATCGCGGCTGACTGACTGGCGGGCAAGTTCGGCAATCGCGCCGGCCATCTCGACCCCGGTCGGGCCGCCGCCGATCACCACGAACGTGAGCAGCGCCTTGCGCTTCACCTCGTCGGTTTCGGTTTCCGCGCGTTCGAGCGCAAGGAGCACGCGGCGGCGGATCGCGGTGGCATCGTCGATGGTCTTGATGCCGGGCGCATGGGGCGCCCAGTCCTCGCGCCCGAAATAGCTGTGCGTGGCGCCGGTGGCGATGATCAGCCAGTCATAGGCCAGCGGCTCCCCATCGCCGAGAATGACGCGGCGGCGTTCCTGGTCGACACCGTAGACCCGGTCGAGCAGCACGCGCACGTTCGGCTGGCGGGCGAGGATGGCGCGGATCGAACCGGCGATATCTGCCGGCGAGAGGCCGGCGGTGGCAACCTGATATAGCAACGGCTGGAACAGGTGGTGATTGCGCTTGTCGATCAGGGTGATCTCGACCGGCGCACCGGCCAGCGCCCTGGCCGCCGCCAATCCGCCGAACCCGCCGCCCACGATCACGACCTGCGGCGGCCTGCCCGCCCCTGCAGCGGTTCTTTCGCCTGCATCACCGACCGCTTCACCGACCGCTTCACCGACCATTGTCTTGCTCCCGCCTTCGATGGAGAGCGTTTCGCCTGGGGCTGGTCGATCGTTACAGCGCTCAGGCCGAGCGCAGCAGGGGATCGGCGGCGAATGCGGCGATGAGATGATCGGCAACCGCCCGCACGCGCGCAGCGACATAGCGGCCCGCCGGCATGACGAGGTGGATCGGCATGTCCGCCGGGGGATGATCGGGCAGCACTTCGATCAACCGGCCGCTGGCAAGGTCTTCCTCGAACAGCCAGCGCGCATTGACGGCAACGCCGATGCCCGCCAGCGCCGCCGCACGCAGCGCATCCGGGCTGTCGGCGCGGAATGTCCCGCTCACTTCGACCTGCATATCCTTGCCGAGCGCCCATTTGTTGCCCGTCGCGAGCAGCGAGTAGCTGAGGCAATTGTGCGCCGAAAGATCGGACGGCTGATGCGGCACGCCATATTCATCAAGATAGGCGGGCGATGCGACCATGACGCGGCGGCAAACGCCGATGCGGCGCGCGATCGAGCGGCTATCGCCGATTGCGCCGACACGGATGGCGAAATCGAGATTGTCCGATACGAGATTGAGCGCGTGATCGGACACCCTGAGATCGATCTCGATGCGCGGCTGGATGCGCTGGAAATCCGCCAGCATCGCGATGACGCGCGACTGCGCGAGCGTGAGCGGCGCCGTCAATCGCACTTGGCCGCCGAGCGCGCCAAGCAGCCCGACCGCCGCCTCGGCCTCGTCGATCGCCGCCAGCGCGCGCAAGGCCGCTTCGTAGTAAGCCTGCCCTTCGCTGGTCAGCGCAATGGAACGGGTGGTTCGCTTCAGCAGCGCGGCGCCGAGATGGCGCTCGAGCGCACCGACCTGGCGCGAAACAGTCGACTGCGGCAATTCGAGTCGCGCGGCGGCGCGGCTGAAGCTGGCCGCATCCGCAACGGTGATGAAAGTGCGCATCCAGCCGGTGAGATCGTTCACGCCGCTGTCCTGCACCATCGGCTGATGCTGGTAAAGCACCATTCCAGTCCATTTCACCGCAGTTCAATGCAGTTTATGGATAAATCATATGTGACATGCGCCGCTTGCGACAAGTCCGGTTGGCGCTCATTGTGGCCGGGTCAACCCGCTGTCGTCCGCGACTCCGATGGCGCCCTGCGGTGCCGGCTGGTCCGGGAATGTCCGGCGGTTGCAGGCACAGGGCAACGCAGCCATGGAAATGCATCAGGTCCGGTACTTCCTGGCCGCGGCACGCCTGCTGAACTTCACGCGCGCTGCAATCGAGTGCAACGTGTCGCAGCCTTCGCTGACCAAGGCGATCCAGAAGCTGGAAGACGAATTCGGCGCCCCGCTGTTTCGCCGTGAACGGGCGCGCACCCACCTGACCGAGCTGGGCAAGGCCATGTTGCCGCATCTCGAACGCAGCTTCGAGGCCGCGCAGACCGCCAAACAGATGGCGCGCGGCATGGGCCGGGCGGAGATCGCGCCGCTGGCGCTGGGCGTCGCGCGGACGGTCGAGCATGCCATGCTGGAACGCGTGCTGGCGGAACTGGGCAAGAGCCTTTCCGGGCTGGAACTGGCGCTGGCGGGCGGCTCCTCGCGCGAGCTGATCGAGATGGCGATGGCTGGCTCGCTCGACCTGATCATCGTCGAGATGCCCGATGAAGCCCCCGAGCGGCTGGATTGCTGGCCGTTGTTCGCGGATGAATGGTGCATCGTCACCCGCGGCGATCATCCCTTTGCCGCCGCCCCTCCCGCCTCGGCTGCCATGCTCGAGGAGGAAGCCTGGATCGATCTCGCCGGTGATGGCTGCGCCGCGCTTGCGCGGATCGCCACGCGGGTCGGCGCGGCGATCGAAGTGCGACATCAGGCGCAAGGGGCCGCGCAGCTGCGGCAGATGGTGCAGGCCGGGCTCGGTTGCGGCTGGACACCGCGCAGCCTTGCCGCGCCGCCACTGGCGGCAACCGGGCTGCCGTTCGGATCGGTGGAGACGCGGTTCGTGCTCGCCTCTGTCGCCGGGCGCCGCCGTTCGGTCGCCGCCGAGGCATTCCTGCGGGTTGCACGCGCGCAGGATTGGGCGCTGGCGAACGGCGATGCGGCAGCGGGGGCGCCATAGGGGCCGCGCATGGACTCGATGCACCGCGGTGCGTTTCCCCTGCCCGGCAATCACGCCTATGAGATCATGATGGACCGCCCCACCACTTCCCCCGCGCCGCTGGCACCCCAGTTGGCGCAGATCAGGCGCCGCAATCCGGACCTCGGCCCGTTTTTCGACGAGATCGTGATTGCGCTGCGCGGTGCAGGCGTGGGGGCAGCCGCGCCCAAGGTGGGGGAGATGTTTCCCGATTTCTCGCTCCCGACCGCGCACGGCGGCTATCGGCGGCTGGGCGACCTGCTCGATCAGGGTCCGGTGATCGTGAACTTCAGCCGTGGCCGCTGGTGCCCCTATTGCGTGCACGAGGTTTCGGCATGGGCCGCCATGCTGCCCGAGCTGGCGGAGGCCGGCGCCCGCTTTATCGAGATCACCGGCGAGACCGGCGGCGGCGCGCGCGCACTTGGTGCCGTGCTCGAAGCCTCTCCCCATGCGGAAGTGGCGGACGTGCTGTGCGATATCGACCACGGCGTCGCGCTGTCGCTCGGCCTCGCGTTCTTTGCCGGTGATCCGCTGCTCGATTTCTATCGGGATGCAGGGCTCGACATGCATGAGCTCTATGGTTCGCCGAGCGGGTTCCTCCCGGTGCCGGCCACCTTTGCACTCGATCAGACCGGCCGCGTGCGGTTCGCCTATGCCGATGTCGATTTCCGCGAACGCGCCGAGCCGGCCGACGTACTGGCCGCGCTGCGCGAAATCTGAACCCTACCAGCGCAGCAAACGCGGCGTGACGAAGCGGATGACGGTTGCCATCAGCAGCATCGCTGCAGGATAGGCGGTCGTCACGAACGCCATCGTCTGCGAGGGACAGAACAGGCTGTAGGCAAAGGTGCCGAGCCCAGCCGCAGCCCATCCGGTCAGCCAACCGGCGCGCGCCAGATCGGTGGGCGCTGCACGGCGCATCCACAGCACCAGCCCGGTGCCGACAAGCAGCGAAGTCGCCAGCGCGATACCCCAGCAGCGCAAGGTGTCGAACAGGGTGAGTTCGGCAAAGCTGGGCCGCCGGCCTGCGACGATGCCATCCAGCAGCAGCCCCATGAGGCCCACCGGCAGGATGCCGAGGATCAGTGTTCCAAGGGCAGTGGCACCCTGATCGGCGCGGCCCGGAAGCGCGGCACGCAGCGCGGCCACGAGCAGGGCAAGGCTGCCCGCCAGCAAGACAGCCCCGCGCGCGATCACGATCGGCGCAGGGTGCAGAGCGATGACATCGGGACGCAAGCCGAAGGTAAGCCACACCCCGCCGATGGCGAGCGCCGTCAACCCCAACCCGGTGGCCATGCCGCGCCACAGCCGCAGCGGCACGACCGGTTGCAGATCGCCGACCAGCGCCTCGATCGTCTGTGCGATGGACGGATCGTCCGGATCGAGGGCCATTTGACTTCCTTCACTGCACCGCCGCGCCCGAAGGGAAAACGGCCGGGATCAGGATCGCCAGATGCGCTGGCTACCGGTTCCCGGCCACGTTGCATCTTTGCCCCTGCCTCGCAAGACCACCTCGCAAGACCGGCCCGCAGTCACGCGGGCCGGTCGCTGCGCGGAGCAGGCGGCGCGGGTTCAGCCCCGGCGCAGCAGACGGTCGAGCGAGAGCGCTCCACCGCCCTTGGCGATGAGCGGCAGGAGTATGGCCGCCCAGCTCAGGTGCGTCGGCCAGGCATCGGGATAGACGAAGACCTCGATCACCGTGGTCATGCCGAGTAGGCCCAGCGCGGCAAAGCGCGTGCCGAGGCCCAGGACGAGCAGGATCGGAAAGAGGTGCTCGGAATAGGTCGCCATATGGGCGGCCAGATGCGGAGGCACGAGCGGCAGTTTGTAATCGGTTTCGAACAGGTAGTAGGTGCTGTCGGTGATCGTCAGCAGTCCTTCGACCTTGGTGCGGCCCGACTGGAAGAACACCGCCGCGATGCCGAGCCGCGCCACCAGCAGCAGCACGGTTTCGGGCAGCAGTCGCCCGGCAAGCTCGGCCAGCCGGTTGTAGACGGAAACGAGAGCGGTCATGCGGGGATACCTCGAAGGCTCGACCCGGGTGTTCCGGCCTGCCGGAACACCCGGCCGGGATCAGTGTGCTTTCGCGGTCAGCGAGCCGTTGCCCTTGGGCGTCTTGATCGAGGTGCAGGTGCCGGCCTTGACCAGCATCCAGGCGTTGCCCTGATAATCGACCTTCGAGGTGCCTGCGCAGCTGGTGCCCGGGCCGGCGGCGCATTCGTTCTTGCCAGCCTTGGCAACGCCGTAGCACTTTTCCATGGCGGGCTTGGCATCGGCTGCGTGCGCAGCACCAGCAGCAAGGCCGAGAGCGATCGAGGCAGCGAAAGCGGTTGCAGCAATTTTCATGACAGGTTCCTTCTTGGACGGTTGCACCACCGGGGTGGGAATGCGGGAACAAGGAAGGCCGGGCGCTTCGTTTGCCGCGCCCTTGCCTCGTGTCCGGAAGTGTTCGCGCCGGCCACATTGACCAATTCGCCGGGTGCCGAACGGCGGTTACACGGCGCAGCATTTTTTCCGCGCGGCTGGACCTCGAGAGCCACAAATCCTAGTGAGCGGCGGAACAAGGCTCCGTGGTGAAAGGACAATCGGATCGTGCGGAATTTTGCGCTGGAGGTGTACTTCTCGAAGTGGGAATTCGCTGCGAAGTATCACCTCACCGCGTCCGACGCGCAGAGCATGACCCTTTCGCAGCTTCTCGCGCATGCAACGCCTGCAGATCGCGAGCGGTTCGACAACCTGCACCTGGGCTATACCAAGACCTTCGGCGCGGAGCCGCTGCTGCAGGAGATCGCGAAGACCTATGATGCGATCGGCGAAGACCAACTGCTGTGCTTTGCAGGCGCGGAAGAGGGCATCTATGTCGCGATGAAAGTGCTGCTTCGGCCCGAGGACCACTGCATCGTCATCACGCCCAACTATCAGGCAGCGGAGACGATCCCGCTCTCGATCTGCGCGGTTACGGGGGTCGCGCTGGATGAAAGCGCGGGCTGGGCGCTTGATCTCGATGCCGTGCGCGCGGCGCTGCGGCCGAACACCAAGCTCATCTCGATCAACTTTCCCAACAATCCCACCGGGGCGATCCCTTCGCAGGAAACCTTCGCTGCGCTTGTCGAGCTGTGCCGGGAACGCGGGATATGGCTGTTCAGCGACGAGGTGTACCGCCTGATCGAGCACCGCAGCGATGCGCGCATTCCGCAAGTGGCCGATGTCTACGAGCGGGGCATCTCGCTCAATGTGATGTCAAAGAGCTATGGCCTGCCCGGCTTGCGCATCGGCTGGCTGGCCTGCCAGGACCGCGCGTTTCTGCAGGGCTGCGAGCGCTACAAGCACTACCTCTCGATCTGCAATTCGGCGCCTTCCGAACTGCTCGCCGAAATCGCACTGAAGGCGCGCGACGCGATCGTCGGGCGCAACCGCGATCTTGCGCACGGCAACCTCGATCTGCTCGACAGCTTTTTCGCCGATTTCCCCGGCCTGTTCGATTGGCGCAGGCCCGATGGCAGCTGCGTGGCCTTCATCCGCTACAAGGGCGCGGATGGGGTGGAGCGCTTTACCGAGCGCCTGGTTGACGAAACCGGCGTGCTGCTGCTGCCCTCCAGCATCTATCACTCCGAGCTTGGCCCCGTGCCGCAAGACCATTTCCGCATCGGCTTTGGCCGCAGCAATCTGGCTGAAGGGCTGACGGTGTTTCGGGAGTGGTTGATGCGCAACCGGGCGTAAGCATGGACTACGCCCGCCGCAGAAAAATCCGCGCGGCCTGTAACCGCGCTGAGTCCAAAGCCGAATAAACCCATGCCAACCCGGCGCAATATTCGGAGACGACCCATGACCACCCTCAATTCTGGCCTCAAAACCGGCTTTGCCATCGCTGCCAACGCTGCCCTGATCGCCGCCGCCATGGCAGCCCTCCCTGCCCCCGCGATCGCCAAGGCGAAGTCCGCCGAGGTCGTGCACTGCTACGGCGTGAACACCTGCAAGGGCACTTCGGATTGCGCCGCCGGCGCGCACAGCTGCAGGGGCCAGAACGAATGCAAGGGGCAGGGCTTCAAGGAGCTGACCAAGAAGGCCTGCGCCGCGCAAGGCGGCAGCCTGACCGAGCCCAAGTAAGGCTCCACCAGTGACAGCCGGCACCCTCCCGGCTGTCACTGCCATGACTTGACCGGGGCTCCTTGTCCCAACTGCCCTGCGGCGCCCCTTCCCCTCCACGGCGCCCGATGGAGTCCCGGCCTTCTTTCGCGAGCCCCCCCCCTCTTTCCAGAGACCTGAGATGACCGAGGCGCGCAATGTCTGACAAGCTGGCCGGATTTGGCCTTGGCATGCGCCGCCCGCATTACCGGTCCTATATCGACGGCACCGCGCCGGTCGATTTCATCGAGGTGATCTCGGAAAACTTCATGATCGCGGGCGGCAAGCCGCTCGATACGCTGATGAAGGCGCGCCGCAACTATCCGCTGGCCCTCCACGGTGTCTCGATGTCAATCGGCTCGGCGGACGGCCTCAGGGACGATTACCTCCGGGAACTTCGCCGCCTTGTCGATCTGATGGAACCTGCAGTGGTTTCGGACCACTTGTGCTGGACCCGGATCGACCAGTTCAATTCGCACGACCTGCTGCCGCTGCCTTATGCCGAGGAAGCGCTCGACTTGGTTTGCCGCAATATCGACCGTGCGCAGGAAGCACTCGGCCGCCGCATGCTGCTGGAAAACCCTTCGAGCTACATCGCCTTTCCCGGCGCGATGACGGAGTGGGAATTCCTCGCGGAAATGACCCGGCGCACCGGCTGCGGCCTGCTGCTCGATGTCAACAACATCTACGTCAGTGCGGTGAACCACGGGTTTGCGGCGTCCGATTACCTTGTCGGCATTCCGATGGATGCGGTCGGCCAGATCCACCTCGCCGGCCATGTGCAGGGCGAGCATCTGCTGATCGACACGCACGACCAACCGGTGCCGGATGAAGTCTGGGCGCTCTATCGCGCCGCGACTGCGCTCGCCGGCCCGGTGCCGACGATGATCGAGCGCGATGACAACATACCTGAACTCGAGGCGCTTTGCGCTGAGCTCGATATCGCGCGCAGCATTGCCGCCGAACAAAGGATCGCGGCATGAGCCTGCTCGCCCTCCAACGCGATTTCCGCGACTGGCTGGTGACCGGCGAGGACAGTTCAGCTGCCGCACTCGGCGGCGGGCCGGGCACGGCGGTTTACCAGAACAACTACCGCTCCGCGCTGGTCTCCAGCCTTGCCGAGACGTTCCAGCGCCTTGTGCTGTGGCTGGGCGAGGAAGGCTTCGAGGCGGCGGCGGCGCGCTATATCGATGCGCGCCCGCCTTCGAGCTGGACGCTTGATGCCTATGGGGAGGATTTCACCGAGTTTGTCGCCACGCTCTGGCCCGATGATCCCGAAGTCGCCGAAATTGCGCTGATCGACTGGACCGTGGGCCAGGTCTTCGTCGGACCCGATGCAGACGCACTCCGGCCCGAAGCGCTGGCCGTGGCCGATTGGGAAACCGCGGCGATCCATGCCGTGCCTTCGCTGCTCGTGCTGCCAATCGCCACCAATGCCGATGCGATCTGGCAAGCGCTGGCCACTGCAGAGCCGCCCCCGCCCGCCGAAATGGCCGAGCGCGGCATGGCCTTGCTGATCTGGCGGCAGGGCCTCGAGCCGGTGTTCCGCCGCGCTGAAGCGCACGAACGCGATGTGCTGGCGTGGTCTGCCGCAGGGGAAGGTTTTGCGGCGGTCTGCGCGCGCCTTGCTGATACGCTGGGCGAGGAAGCAGCGGTCACCACAGCCGGGACGCTGCTTGGCCGCTGGCTCGCCGAAGGCATGATCGCCGCAGTCGGCTGAGCTATTCGAAGCAACCCGCGACTTCGCCGAGCACATTTTGCAGGCGCGGCGCGACGAAATCGAGGAAGGCACGCAGCTTCAGCGGCTGGCTGCGCTGGCGCCGGTGGACGAGGTGGACGGGCACCGGCTCGCAGCCGAGATCGCTGAACAACGGCACAAGCCTGCCATCGGCAGCAGCCGCCGCGGCCTGATAGGACATGATCCGCGCCACGCCCACCCCTGCAGCAGCGGCCTCGATGATCGCATCGGCGGTGTTGACGGAAAAGCGCGGCGTGATGTCGACACTGCGGGCGTTCGCCCCGGCTCCGATCCGCCAGCTCCGTGTGGAATGCCGGCCCTCGAACGCAATGCAATCGTGCCGCGCGAGGTCGTCCGGCGCCGCAATTGCGCCGCGCCGGGCGAGATAGCCGGGACTGGCGCAGATCACCCAGCGGATGTCGCCCAGTTTGCGCGCCACGAGATCGCTGTCCGGCAATTGGCCAACGCGGACCGCAACATCGACATGCGCCTCGACCAGATCAATCGTCGAATCCGAAAGGACGAGGCGCACGGTGACATCGGGATAGGCGGCAAGGAACGTATGGACGATGGGGGCCACGTGGAGCTTGCCGAACATGATCGGCGCGGTGACCATGAGCTCGCCGCGCGGCACACGGTACTCGCCGCTGGCCGCGCGCTCGGCATCGGCGAGATCATCGAGCACGCGGCGCGTGGCCGCAACGAAGGCCTCGCCCGCTTCGGTCAGGATCAGCTTGCGGCTCGTCCGCACGAGAAGCTGCGCGCCGAGGTGCGCTTCGAGATCGGACACCCGACGACTCACCGTGGGCAGCGGCGTGTTCAGCGCGCGCGAGGCGGCTGAGAGGCTGCCGCCGTCGACCGCAGCGAGCAAGGTGCGCATGGCCTCGAACCGGTCCATCAGACATTCCGCTTTTTGGAAGGTAGAGTTGCCAAGCTAGCGGATACTGCCACCCGGCGAAAGGCCCTACTTGGAGGTCACCGGCCGATACCGGCCTGCTTTCAAGGAAAGGTCTCCCCCGAAATGTCGCGTATCCCCACCCCCGCCACCATCGCCGATGCCCCCGAAGCTTCGCAGCCGCTGCTCGAAGCCGTGAACAAGGCGATCGGCACCGTGCCCAATCTCCACCGCCTCGTTTCCACCAGCCCGGCCGCGCTCGAAGGCTACCTCGCGATGAACGGCGCGCTGGGCAAGGGCAAGCTGCCCGCCGCCACCCGCGAGCGCGTCGCGCTGGCCGTCGCCGAACTCAACGGCTGTGACTACTGCCTTTCGGCACACACGTATCTTGGCAAGAACCTCGCCAAGCTCGATGACGCCGAGATCACCGCGAACCGCAACGGCGCTTCGAATGATCCCAAGGCCGATGCCGCCGTGCGCTTTGCCGCGCAGCTGGTGAAGGCCCGCGGCCATGTCGGCGCTGCCGACGTCGAAGCCGTCCGTGCGGCTGGCTACACCGATGCGCAGCTGCTCGAGATCGTCCAGCACGTCGCGCTCAACACCTGGACCAACTACGTCAACTCGGCCTTCGCGACCGAGATCGACTTCCCGGTCGTCACCGCGCGAATCGCCGCCTGACGCCGGGGGCGGGCGTCTGCAGCTCCCACTCCAGCAGGCGCCCGCCATCCCTCCCGCAGAAAGGACCACCCGCCATGTCGTTCAGATCCCGCCTGGTATCCGTCGCTGTCTCGGTGTCGGTCGTTGCCGTCAACGTGGTAGCCTCGTTCCCGCCACTCGCTTGATCCCGCCATCGAGAACCATCCGGCTGTAGGATGGCGGAAGGCGTTACGGTATGCTGACCCCGCGCGACTCCGCGCGCCCATCGCCCCCCCGGTGACAGCAGGACCCGACCACATATGGAATCGATCGGCGCAGATCTTCGCGCGATGCAGCGCACTCCGCTTCATGACAACCACGTCGAGGCCCTGCGTGCGGCGGGGACGGTGGTGACCTATCCCGCCGGCACCTTTCTCGCGCGGCCGGGCGATCCGGCGGACAAGTTCACCTACGTCGAGGAAGGCGAGGTCGAGGTCGTCAATCCCTATACCGACGAACGGCACCTCGCCTCATCGCTGGGGCCGGCGCAATTCATGGGCGAGATCGCGTTCCTCAGCGGCGGCACAGTTTCGCTGGCGATGCGCGCAGCGCAGGACACGCGGGTGATCGAAGTGCCGCGCGAGGCGATGCTCGAGCTGATGGCGCAGATCCCGGAAATGTCCGATATCGTGATCACGGTGTTTGCCGCGCGCCGCCGCCGCCAGCTCGATGAGCGCGACAGTTCGCTCCAGTTGATCGGCGAGGAGGAGGATCCGGCGGTCCGCCGCGTCGCCCAGTTCGCCAGCCGCAACCGCATACCCTATGGCTCGCTCAAACTTGGCAGCGAGGAAGCACTGGCCGCCGCGCAGGCCTGCTCGATCGAGGGTTCGGTCCCGGCGGTGATCTTCGGACGCGATACGGTGGTGACCGATCCGACGCCGGACAAGATTGCGCACCTCCTCGGCATCAACCGCGAGCTGCAACATGACGAGGCTTTCGACGTGCTGATCGTCGGCGGCGGGCCGGCGGGCGTGGCAGCCGGCGTCTATGCCGGGGCGGAAGGGCTTTGCGCGCTGGTGATCGAGGATCTCGCCATCGGCGGGCAAGCAGGCACCTCCAGCCGGATCGAGAACTACATGGGCTTTCCGACCGGCATTTCCGGCGGCGACCTTGTGTGGCGCGGCGAAGTGCAGGCGATGAAGTTCGGCACACGCTTTGCCCTGCCGCGCCGGGTGACCGCGCTGGAGGAGCTGGACGACGGCATGTTCTGCGCGACGTTTGACAATGACCAGCGCGTGCGCGGAAAGGCGGTGGTCGTGGCGACGGGCGTGCAGTATCGCCGCCTGCCCATCCCGCGCCTCGCCGAATTCGAAGGCGCGGGCATCTACTACGCGGCGACCGAGATCGAGGCACGCTATTGCAAGGGCACGCAGGCAGTGATCATCGGCGGGGGCAATTCCGCCGGGCAGGCGGCGATGTACCTCAGCCGCTCCGCCCGCTGCGCGCATGTCGTCGTGCGCGGACCTTCGCTGGCGCTGTCGATGTCGAGCTATCTTTCCGAGCGGCTGGAGGCAGATCCCGGCATCCAGATCGCCTACAATGCCGAAGTCATCGCGCTGCACGGCGGCGCGCATCTCGAAGGCGTGACCTTGCGCGATGCCAAGACCGGCGAGACGCACGATATCCCGACACGCGCGCTGTTCATCATGGTGGGTGCAGCGCCCAACACCGAGTGGCTTTCGGGCCTGGTCGAACTTGACGACAAGGGCTTCGTGAAGACGGGGTCGGCAGTCGGGGCCACCTCGCCCTATGCAACCTCGCACCCGGGCATATTTGCGGTGGGCGATGTCCGCTCGGGCTCGGTCAAGCGCGTGGCTTCTGCCGTGGGCGAAGGCTCGGTCGTGATCTCCAAGGTGTGGGACTACGTCAACGGCGGCTAGCCGAGTCCGATCAGTTGCACCGGGCAACTTAAAACTCCACCAATCCGGTTGAGATTCTTCTCGCAAGGCCGCGCGGGCCGTGGTAATGTTATACCATAATAACGTCGTTCGGCCCGTGTTGCTTGCATCGGGATTGTTCGTTTCGTTCCCGCTGCTTTCGCCCCGCAACCCGGGCTGTCCGGCACAGCCGAGGAGAGCATGCGATGGCCTACCTTACCCCTCACAATGAGCATGGCATCAATCGGCGAAGGATCGTCGCGCTAGGTGCCGTTGGCGCCGTGCACGGCGTGATGGCGCTGGTGCTCCTCACCGGCTTTGCCGGCGGGATGATCCAGGAGTTCAAACGCAAGACGCTGCAGACCTGGAACTACATGCCGCCACCCCCGGCCCCCAGCCCTGAGCCCGATGTAAAGCCCGCACCGCATCCCCGCGACACCACGTCCAAGCCGGACCCGATCCCGCAGATCCCGCCGATGGGCGATCCGGGCTTCCACATCGATCCCGGCCCGCTGCCGCCGATCGGATCCGAACTGGGCGGTGGGACCCTGCCGCCGCTGCCCCCGCCAACGCCCAGCCCCAGCTTCACCCCGCGGCTGGCCAAGCCGCTCGGCGCGCCGGGCAAATGGGTTTCGGATGCAGACTACCCGGCCGGGGCGCTCCATCGGGGCCAGCAGGGGGCTTCCACCTTCGAACTGACCATCGGGCCTGACGGACGCGTGCGCGACTGCCGGATCACCCGCTCGAGCGGTTCGGCCGATCTCGACGCGGCGACCTGCGCGAAAGTCAGCGAGCGTGCCAGCTTCACGCCTGCGCGCGATGAGCACGGCGATCTGGTGGCGGGGCGCTATTCCGGCGTGATCCGCTGGCGCATCCCGGAATAAGTTGCCCCAATCTGCCCCCAAACTCCCGTTGCAATGCAGCAAGATCGCGGCTTACCATCCCGCCCTGGCATGGAGGGCCCGCGATCTTGCCGTTTACCTGTGATCTTGGCGGCGAACGGCACGGCTTCGCGGACCTGAAAGCCGTGCTGGCCGCCGCGAGCCCGGCGCGATCCGGCGACGAACTCGCGGGCATTGCCGCCTCCAGCGCCACACGGCGAGTGGCGGCACGGTGGGTTCTGGCCGATCTGCCCCTGACCACGTTCCTGAACGAAGCAATCGTCCCCTACGAGAGCGACGAGGTGACGCGGCTGATCATCGACAGCCACGATGCGGCGGCCTTCGCGCCAATTGCACACCTCACAGTCGGCGGATTTCGCGACTGGCTGCTAGGCGAGGCGGCAGACGAGGCGGCGCTGGCGGCAATCGTGCGCGGAGTGACGCCGGAAATGGCCGCTGCGGTTTCCAAGCTGATGCGAAGCCAGGATCTCATCGCGGTAGCGAAGAAAATCCGCGTGGTGACAGCGTTTCGTTCCACCATCGGCCTGCCCGGACGGCTTTCCACCCGCCTCCAGCCCAACCACCCGGCGGACGATCCGCGCGGGATCGCCGCTGCGGTGCTCGACGGCCTGCTGCACGGCGTGGGCGATGCGGTGATCGGGGTGAACCCGGCGACCGATAGTGTGCCCGCCGCCACGACGCTGATCCGCATGCTCGACGAACTGCGGGAGGCCTATGCGATCCCGACGCAAACCTGCGTGCTGACCCATGTGACCAATGCACTGGCGATCATCGAGCGCGGCGCGCCGGTCGATCTGGTGTTCCAGTCGGTCGCGGGGAGCGAGGCGGCCAATGCGGGCTTCGGCATCGATCTTGCCGTGCTGCGCGAGGCGCATGCCGCGGTGCTGGCGCTGGGGCGCGGCACAGTCGGCAGCAATGTGATGTATTTCGAGACAGGCCAAGGCTCGGCGCTCTCCGCCAATGCGCACCACGGCGTCGATCAGCAGACGATGGAGGCGCGCGCCTATGCCGTCGCCCGCGCGTTCGATCCGCTGCTGGTGAACACGGTGGTCGGCTTCATCGGGCCGGAATACCTCTACGACGGTAAGCAGATCATCCGCGCGGGGCTGGAGGATCACTTCTGCGGCAAGCTGCTCGGCCTGCCGATGGGCTGCGACGTCTGCTACACCAACCATGCCGAGGCCGATCAGGACGACATGGACAGCCTGATGACCTTGCTGACGGTGGCAGGTTGCAGCTTCCTGATCTGCGTGCCGGGCAGCGACGATGTGATGCTTTCCTACCAGAGCCTGTCCAACCACGATGCGCTCTACTTGCGCAGCGTGATGGGCCTGCGCCCCGCGCCGGAATTCGAGGCATGGCTGGCGCAGGTGGGGATTGCCGCGCCCGATGGCAGGCTGCGGGCGCTGGCGGACGGTGCATCGCCGTTCGTGCGCCAACTGGCGGAGAACCTCTCTTGAGTGAAGTGGTGCCAGGCGAGCTTTGGGCAAAGCTGCGGCGGACGACACCGGCGCGGATCGCGCTGGGCCGCGTGGGGCATGCCTTGCCGCTAAGCGAAGTGCTGGACTTCCAGCTAGCCCACGCCCGCGCGCGTGATGCGGTGCATGCGGCGCTTGATGGGACCAAGCTGGCCGCCGAATTGGCCCCGCTGCCGGTGCTGCAGGTCGAAAGCGATGCACCGGATCGGGCGACTTATCTGCGGCGACCAGATCTGGGACGGAGGCTTTCCGCGCGCTCTGCCGCGCTACTGGCCGAGCCAGGCGGGCGCTGCGATGTTGCCTTCGTCATCGGCGACGGGCTTTCCGCGACCGGCGTGCAGGCCGGTGCGGCACGGCTGGTGCGGGCCTGCGTGGACGCATTGGGCGATCTTGCCATCGCCCCGGTGGTGATCGCACGCGCGGCCCGCGTGGCGCTGAGCGATCCGATTGGCGAGGCGCTGGGCGCAAGGGTTTCGGTGATGATCATCGGCGAGCGGCCCGGCCTCAGCGTGCACGACAGCCTCGGCATCTACATGACCTATGCACCCCGCCCCGGGCGCAGCGATGCGGAACGCAACTGCATTTCCAACATCCACGGCGCGGGCGGGCTTTCCCCGGAGGAAGCCGCCCGCACCCTCGGCTGGCTGCTGCGCGAGGCCCTGCGCCGCGAACTGTCCGGCGTTGCGCTGAAGGACGACCAGACCCCCGCCCTTCCATTCGAGGACCAATCCCCCGCATGACAACACCGACCGGTGGCCCGAAGCTGCAGCAGACCCTCGGGGCGTTCCAGCTCTGGGCGATTGCCGTGGGCCTCGTCATTTCGGGCGAATACTTCGGCTGGAGCTATGGCTGGGCCAGCGCGGGGACGCTGGGCTTTCTGATGACGACCGTGGCGGTGGCGGCGATGTACATCGCCTTCATCTTCTCGTTTACCGAGCTGACGACCGCGATCCCGCATGCGGGCGGGCCCTTCGCCTATGGCCTGCGCGCGTTCGGGCCGCTGGGCGGCGCGGTGGCGGGGTTTGCCACGCTGATCGAGTTCCTGTTTGCGCCGCCTGCGATCTCGCTCGCTATCGGCGCCTATCTCCATGTGCAGTTCCCCGCGCTGGAGCCCAAGCATGCCGCGCTTGGGGCTTATGCCGTGTTCATGGCGCTCAATATCGTGGGCGTACAGATCGCGGCAAGCTTCGAGGTTGTGGTGACACTGCTGGCGGTGGGCGAACTCCTCGTGTTCATGGCCGTGGTGCTGCCCGCCTTCCGCTGGTCCAACTTTCTGAGCGGCGGCTGGGCGGGGCAGGATCACTTCAGCATGGCGGCCGTGGGCGGGATCTTTGCCGCGCTGCCCTTTGCGATCTGGTTCTTCCTTGCCATCGAAGGCGTCGCCATGGCAGCGGAAGAAGCCAAGGAGCCGCGCCGGACGATCCCGATGGCCTATATCTCGGGCATTCTCACGCTGACGGTGCTGGCCTTCGGCGTCATGCTGTTTGCAGGCGGATCGGGCAGCTGGGCGGAGCTATCGAGCCTCAACGATCCGCTGCCGCAGGCGATGAAGCGTGCGGTGGGTGCCTCCAGCGGGTGGCTGCACATGCTGGTGTGGCTGGGGCTGTTCGGCCTCGTCGCCTCGTTCCACGGGATCATCATGGGCTATGCCCGCCAGATCTTCGCGCTGGGGCGGGCTGGCTATCTTCCGGCAGTGTTCGCGCGGTTGCATCCCCGCTTCAAGACGCCGCACGTGGCAACGCTGGCGGGCGGCGTGGTGGGCATCGCCGCGATCTACAGCGATGCATTCGTGAGCATCGCGGGCCAATCGCTGACTGCGAGCGTGGTGACGCTTTCCGCGTTCGGCGCGCTGCTCATGTACATCGTTTCGATGGCTGCGCTGTTTCGGCTGCGGCGCAGCGAACCGGACCTTCTGCGCCCGTTCCGCGCCCCGCTCTATCCGTTCGCCCCCGCCTTCGCGCTCGGCATGGCCAGCTTCGCGCTCGTGACCATGGCGTGGAACAACCGCGAACTGGCGGCGATCTTCGCGGGGCTGATGGCGGTGCTGGTTGCAGGTTCGCTGCTGCTGCGCCGCCGGGATGCGGCCTGAACGTCCGATGCGAAGGGTGCGAATTGTGCGGCTGGTGGCAGCCCTGCTCATCCTGCCTGGCGCGGTTCCGGCGCGTGCCGAAACCCCCGCGTGGCAGGCGCGCGCTGCTGCCGCAGCCGATACGCTCGACCGCACATGGGGCACGCCGGACGGGTGGCGGGCCAGCGAGAACTGGCAGCGCTTCCCGATGACGGATGTGCTGATGGACTATCAGCGCCGCACTGGCGATCCCCGCTGGAGCGGCAAGATCGCCGCCGCCGTGCGCAACCGTGCCGGGCGCTATCTCAACGACGATGACCTCTGGGCGGTGATCGCCAGCGTGGATGCCTGGCAGATCGACCACGATCCCGAACTGCTGGCCTGGGCGGCGGCAAACTACAGCCGCATCGTGACCGATCACTGGGACGATCACTGCGGCGGCGGGCTGTGGTGGGACCCGAAGCACAGCTACAAGAACGCGATCACCAACGAACTGCTGCTCCTTGCCTCGACGCGGCTCTATCTCGCGACGGGTCAGGAGACCTATCGCGATTGGGCGCTGCGCACGTGGGCGTGGTTTGCGGCCTCTGGAATGATCGGCCCCGATGCGCTGGTGACCGACGGGCTCGATTCGCAATGCCGCAACAATGGTGCGCCGCGTTATACCTACAATCAAGGCATGCTACTCGGCGGGTTGAACGACCTCACGGCCATCACCGGCGATCCGCAGTTCCGCGAGGCTGCCTTGCGAACCGCGCTGGCCGCAACGCGCACGCTGGTGACGCCGCAAGGCCTGCTGACCGAGCCATCCGGAGCGCTGGGCGCGGACGGGCCGATGTTCAAGGGCGTCTTCGTCTTCCACCTTGGCCACCTTGTGGAGGCCATGCCCGATGGCCCTGAGCGCGCGGAACTGCGCGCCTGGCTTGCCCGCAACAGCGACGCTGTGTGGGCGCTGAGCACCGGGGGCAGCCAGCCCGTGGACGGACTGTGGAGCGGCGGATCAGGGCAAGTCGGTGCGGCCGCGCAGGCTTCCGCCCTCGCGCTGTTTCTTGCAGCCGGATCGTGAACGCAGAATGCGCGGGCCCCCAAAGGGGTGACTTCGACATGTTCTGAAGGGTGATTGGTGCGGTCGAGAAGCACGAATTAGAGACCCGAACTTTGCTCATATAGGAATATAGCTGAACTTCTTCAAAGCTTTGGTATTATGTGACTACACACATGGCAGAACATGGAATACCGTACCTTTTTGCGCTCCGAGGTGGGCTAAAAGGTGGGCCAGAAATTGGCCTCAAAAGGTGGGCTGTGCTCCATAACGCGATTGGGCAACTGCGGGCAAAGAACCTTGGGCCGGGGAAGCATCCCGATGGCCAAGGTCTGTGGCTGGTGAAGCGCAGCAAAGATGCAGGCAAGTGGATTCTCCGGTTGTCCGTACATGGCAAGCGCCGGGAGATGGGCTTGGGTCGGTGGCCGGACGTGTCCATTGCCGAAGCGCGGGAACGTGCTGCGGAAGCACGCAAAACGCTGCGGGATGGTGCCGATCCTATCTTTGAGCGGGAGAAGGCCAAACATGGATCAGGTCGCCTTACAGTGGCCCAGGCTATTGCCAGTTGCTTCGAAGCCCGGAAGGCTGAGTTGAAGCGTGATGGCGATGCAGGCCGGTGGATGTCACCACTTCGAGTCCATATCATCCCCAAGATCGGGAAATACCCGATTGAGGAAATCAATCAGCATATCCTCAAAGATACCCTCGGGCCGATCTGGCACGAAAAGACGGAGGCGGCGGAAAAGGCTCTCAACCGCATGAGCCTCGCCCTGAAACATGCGGCGGCGCTGGGGCTCGATGTAGACTTGCAAGCGACGATGAAGACGCGGGCGCTGCTTGGGAAACAACAACACTCGGTTACACATATCCCATCGTTGCCATACCGAGACGCCCCGGCGTTCTACCAATGGCTCACCACGGTGGATGGTGTGTCTGCGCTGGCATTGCGGTTTCTCATGCTGACAGTGGCGCGGACCAGTGAGGTGCGGCTAGCGACGTTTGATGAGATTGAGGGTGATGTGTGGACGCTACCGCCGGAGCGGACGAAGACCAATCGGGAGTATCGAGTACCCCTGACAGACGAAGCGCTCAAGATTGTAGAGGAATGTCGAAGGCTGTCACCGAATGAGTATCTGTTCCCTGCGTACAAGGGGAGGCCAATCTCGGATGCCGCGATGGCGACGCTCATGAAGCGGAACGGGTGTGATGCCCGGCCTCACGGGTTCCGGGCGACGTTTCGGACGTGGGCTGAGGAGTGCACCGATGCGCCGTTTGAGGTGAAAGAGAGCATCCTTGGCCATGCGGTCGATCAGGGGGTTGTGGGGGCGTATCAGAGGTCAGATAGAATCGAACTTCGAAGGTTAGTCTTGGTTCAATGGGGGAATTTTATCGCGGCCTAGAATTGCTGATTTCACGCGCACTCAGCGACTGATCAAGTCGATTAGAGTGAATGGGGTGTTGACTCGCCGATCCATGGCCGACATTTTCGCATGATGGCAGATATCGATCTAAAAGCTTCGGGCCCGCCTGAGAATGAGACCTTGGACCCCTTCGAGCTGATGCCAGCGCACGCTCGGTTCAAATTAATCTCCAGATTTTTAGAGCAAATTGAAAATTTAAAGGATTCGAAGGCCTTAGCTGCGTGGGCAACATGGGCTATTCCAGTGACTGTTGGAACGGTAGGTTTTGTTGCTTCAGCGATACGTTTAATAACTTCAGGAGCAGTAAGTACATTTCTCTCGCGTTATCCAAATATTTTTTTAATTTTATTGGTGAGCATAATCAGCATTAATCTAGTTTTAGTCAGTCAATTTTTTATTCGCCGCAGTAGAAATAAAACACTCAGGCAGATGGACACCGCAGCAGCTTTTAAAATTTTACAGTTTGTCGATGTGTGCCATATAAAATCAGAAACACGCTGGGATATAATTGACAGATTTTGGGTTAAGGCAATAAATGACAATTGTAGATATTTCGACCTAAATTTTGCTTGGTCCGCTGATTTTGATTGCCTCCAAATTAAGCTGAGAAATCCAAGTTTTAAATTTGAAGTAAAAGATTCAAACAAAATCGGGAATAAAAAGCTAGTGATCGATTTGGGTAGTGACTTTAAGAAAGATCACTATGAAGTGATTGATATTATTTTTCAAGTTGATACTTCTAATCGTAATCCCGCAAAGCCCTTCATTAGCATCTCCGTAACTAGTCCTAAATATCCAAGGTTTAACACTTATTTAGGGATAGTTTTAGATAAATCCGTTAAGATTTCGGCTTTATATAGACAAACATATTTCACATTGATTGCCGACCGCCCGTTCAGCAGTATACCCGTGAGGATTGAAGGCAAAGACCATCATTTCTGGCCAATCAAACCAGTACTTGGATGGAAGTCTTGCCTTAAGTGGGAATTTATGGGAAGATAAAATTATGGATCAAAGTTAAATTTCTGAGTTGTTTTTTAAATTCACTACAGCACTTTAAGATATTTGATGAAATAGAGTGCCATTGCGCGAATTATACCCGCAAATGTCTCTTAATCTTTTATCTATCAAATTTTCTATTTGTGCAGTGTTTTTACATACAACTTAGATACGCTGTTGAATTTAAGCTCGTGCGATTGCCACCCACTTATTGGGGTTGGTGCTTGTATTTATGTGACATTTATAGTTTTAGGTCGAATGACCGCTGAATTGGCCTGGTAAGGCCTTACTTCATGTCGGTTACCCTTCGGGGCCTGTCTCGGTCTGGGGCACCATCGTGGACATCCAGTGTGTCAGTGACCTCATCGAGCCAATTTGAGCGCTCTATATATACCTCTTTTCCGCATACGAGCCGGTTCGATGTGGCCATCTCGACCAATCGGCGTTTTTCGGCTGCGTCTGCCAATCGGTGGCTCAGAACAAGGCTATGTGCCAGTTCGATGAGCGTTCGCATGTGCGCCGCCTTCTGGCCAACATCGCCCCAGCTCGATCGCTCCGCTTCCATTGCCTCTTCCTCGATAGCGAGGCGCTGGCGACGATCCGCGAATGCGTCGCGATCAATCAGCCGATCGATCAGGGCATCGGTCAGACGGTCTATGCGATCCTGAAGACTGGTACGCCGTAACTGCCAGGCCTTTTCCCGTTCCTGCGCGTCATCCGCTGCGATCCATGTTGCCAGCCGTCGCTCAAACTCGGCCAGGTCGGGCACCGAAAGTTGGGTACAAGCGAAGCATGCGATGATTGCGTCTTCGAGTGCTTCCTCCCGCACGGTCTTTGTCGGGCACTCCCGTTTCGGGCAGCGGTAGTAGATGTGGCCCTTCTGCCGCTCTGGCACCATTGGCCCACTGCAATGGCCACAGCGGAATAGCCCCCGGTATGTATGGTCATGCCGGGTCACCTTGGGACCGGACTTGCCAGACTTGAACGCCTGCACCCGCTCAAAGAGATTTGGCGAGATCAGGCGCTCGTGGGCACCGCGATAGGTCATACCGGTGCGCTTGATGTGGATGATGCCGGTATAGAACGGGTTCGCCAGAATGTTCGCCAGTCCTGAGAGGGACACGCGCTTGCCATCGTGGTTGGTGAGGCCGCGCCGCTGCATCTCGGCGTGCAACCGGCGCAGTGGATACTGCCTGGTTGCATACAGTTCGAACGCCTGCTTCACGAGGTCGGCCTTCGCGGGATCAAGTGTCTTCGGTTTGCCGCCGCCGTTATCGAGGTAACCGATGGGTGCGCGGAACGGGTACATACCCTGCTTCAACCGGCCATTGATTCCCTTGATCGTTTCTTCCCGCAGGTTGCGGATGTAGTCGGCAGCGATGACGGCCTGGATGTCGGCGGTTAGCCGACCCCCGCGAGAACGGAAATCCAGGCTTTCGGTGGCGAAGTGAATGTCAATGCCGGCGTCCTGAAGGTCGCCGATTTTTGCCCAGTCGGCAAAGTTGCGAGCCGAGCGGTCGATCTTGTGAATGACGAGGCCGTGGGCTTTGCCGCGCCGGAGCTCCTTCATCATGTGATTGAAGATCGGACGGCCCCGCTTCGCCGCCGTCTCCTTCTCCTCGAACCACTGCGCAATCTCGATATTGTTGCGACTCGCAAAGGCCAGAATGGCTTCCCGCTGGACGGCCAAGGAAACGCCGTCACCTTGCTTGACGGTCGAAACGCGAACGTACCCGAAGCATCGTTTCATACATCGTAATTGATGGACTCCGAATCTATCACATCCTCAGGATTCGTCGAATCGGCGGGCCACGGCCAGGTGCCCTCGCGCTCCATGCGTTCATAGATGCGCTGGCAAAGTTCGAAGAAGGCTTCGAGTTGAAGTGATGGTTCCATCACCACATTGTTGCGCGTGGATCACGCCAATTCTAGGCGGACGGCTATGCTCAGTGAGTATGCGGCGGATGCCAAGTCCGCATGGAAAATGGAGAGCACTTCTGCCCATCCACCATGAGCTGCACGTAGGCGTGGTGGTTTGGTAGTCGTGTAAGGTCGGGAACGGTGACGTCGCCAAACTGGCGGACGAATTCTGGTGCGTCCTGCGCCCCAAGACGGAACACGATCATCGTACCCGCATTCCCGAGCACGGCGTCGAAGACTGGCCGCTCAATCTGCGAGACATGCTGGTGTGCCAGGGTGAGAGAAAGGCCGTACTTGCGGGCCTCGGGCAGCAGGTTCGCGAACGCCTCGGTCGTAAAGGACGGGAACTCGTCGATGTGCAGCATGAACGGCTGTCGGGCCCTTTGTTCGCTTCCATGGCGCGAAAAGGCCGCCAGCATGATCGTGGTGATGATGAGTCCGCCCATTACGTTGGCCATGTCGGTGCCGAGCCTGCCCTTGGCGAGATTCACGATCACGATGCCGCTCTCATCCATAATCCGCCGAAAGCGGAGCGGTTCTTCTGGTTCACATACCGCACGGCGCACGACCGGGTTCGCCAGGAACGCACCGAGTTTGTTGGCGATTGGGGCAACGCCATCGATGGCGTTCAGGTAGTTCATGCTCGGAAACTCCGAGATCCAGAACGAGCGTACCTGCTCGTCCGCAATGCGAGCAACGACCGCGCGGCGAAACTCCTTGTCGATATACAGCCGCACTATGTCGCGGATGTCGGCCTGGGGCTGATCAAGGAGTGCCAGCACGGCGTAGCGGAGCAGGTGCTCCATGCGCGCGCCCCACGAGTCAGCCCACTGCTTCTTCAGGGTCTCAATCAGTCCGGACGCGAGGAGTGGACGAAAGGAACGAGGCACACGGGCAAGCGGATTATACCCCAGGCGGCAAGCCGGATCGGCGATGTCGAGATAGTGGTGCGGAACTGCAAGGTGCCGATGCACCGCAAGCGCCAGGTCGCCATGCGGGTCGATCAAGCAAAAGCCCCGACCTGCCTTCGCGTCGTGGAGTGCCAGATTCAGCAGGAATGTCGATTTCCCGGTTCCGGTCTGCCCGATCACGTAGAGGTGATGCATCCGGTCTGACTGCAAGATTCCGAAAGGCCGGTCACCATACTGGTGGCGCGCCATACCAAGCGGCGTGATGTCTGAAGTCATCATGCCATTGTCCTCTGCCGTCGCATTGCGGGCTAGGCATCGAGATCGGCTGCAATGGGATATGCCGCTGCGCCATCGCGAGCGGCCTAGGCAGACTCCGCCTCGCCGCCATAGACTTTGGCCAGAACAGTACCTTGGCCCGGTCATCGCCGGTCGAGCGGTGCTCCCGAATAGTCGGACGCACCGCTGCGATTGGAGAATGACATGGACAAACACGCAACCTCGCGCCGTGAGACCATCCGGCGCCTCAACGATCTGTTCCGGCGTTTTGGGATCGGCAACGGACGAGTGACGTTCACCCTCGGCATTCATGATCAGGGCCTCGGCTTCACCGGGGACGTGATCGACGCTGTGCGCGATTTCGATGCCTTTGACCGGGACAACGATCCGCACGGCGAGCATGATTTCGGCGCACTCACGGTCGATGGGCAGCGCATCCTCTTCAAGATCGACTATTACGATCTCGACCTGCAGGGGCATTCCCCTGACGCGGCCGATCCTGATGTCACACACCGGGTGCTCACCATCATGCTGGCGAGCGAGTACTGATGAAGGCCGCCCCTCGTGGGCGGCCTTTCTTTGTGCCGCCTGAAAGACAGGCCACGCAAAATCGTCATCTCCTAGACAGACGGCCCGCCGTTCTCGTCGGCTTTGACCGTCTAGCATTCAGTGAGGGATTCCCGGTATCCTGACACTCTGAAACACAATCGCGGCGGCCAAGACAGCAAGACCACCTGCGCGGTATGGCGTACCGGAAGGGTTTCACCCTTCCGGCTTCGATCCCTCCCATACCGCGTAGGTGGTTCTTTGCTGTCTAGGGGTGGGCGACATACATGATGGGCATATTGGGCCTCCTAGTTTGAGGGGCCTGCGGAATTCTAAGCTGTGCGGCATTAGAAACCATAAGCAAAACAATCATATGTCTACCGAGTTCGCTCTCGATCTGCGCCTGGCCAGGCGCAAGTCGGGATTTACCCAGCGCGATGTCGCGCAATTGCTTGGCACCCACCAAAAACTCGTATCCGAGCTGGAGCGAGGCCATCAGCTCCCCACACTCCAGCAAGTGGTCACCTTATCGCTTATATACGGACGGTCGTTTGAGAGCCTGTTTTCGCACCTCATGCGGGAAGCGCGTGCGCAGCTACGTCAACGCATACTGCACATGCCCGAAGGTGTGCGCAGCTATGTGGGGACCTTCAACCGGGACGCCTCGATTGACAAGCTGGCCCGCCGATTAGCCGACGAACACGACCAGTATGGTGACGCTTAGAGTGCTGGCATTTGCCGCCGCATCGGGCCGCGTCGGTTCCGTGTTTCTTGTCGGCGACAGACTGGTTGACTGGTGCATGTCGAACAAGGCGGCAGAGAGCGGTATCGAGGCGGCAGGACACGCCCAGGCGCTTATCAACGATCTTATGCCTGATGTGGTCGTGACGGAAGAGCCAGAGTCTGCCTGTCATAAAGGCAAGCACACACTGGAGTTGATCAACGCGATTGCCCGAACTGCCGAGCACAATGGTCTGCTTGAAGTCTCGGTGCCGCGTGAACATCGCTACCCCAACAAGTATGCCGAGGCCGATGCGCTCGTCGAACGGTATCCCGAACTGGCCCCGTGGAAGCCGGTGAAGCGGCGCTTCTATGACAACGAGCCTCGCAACACGGTGCTCTTTGAGGCTCTGGCCCTGGCGCTATCCTTACGGGATCACGGTTGATCAATCTGGAAGGGTTCAAGCCCGCCCCGAACCCAGCCGCCATTCAATAAGGCTGGGCTGGGTTCGGGCGGGCGAAACACGGGGCCAAAGTCCTCCCAGGCCTGGAACAGCATAAAGGTATTCCCATGGGGATAGCGGTCGGCAACGAACTCAACCATGCGCTGCTTCCGCACCGCGTCGGACAGAACATGCAGCACCAAAAGCGGCGCGGTGAGGCCAAGGTGTTGGCGGTATGTGCCACCTGCGACATAGGCATCGTATTGCGATAGGTTCCGTTCGAAGCTCTTGCGGTTCCAGTTGCTCGAAGTTGTGGGCTCAGTGGCGCGGTCTGCCTCGACCGCGAAGAAGCGGAAACGGTCACCGCTTGCGGTATGGTATCGAAGGCCGAACAGCGCGTCCGGAAGCAAGTCCTTGTCGAAGCGGTAGCCTGTTGCTGGGTCGGTGATGGTGACCGTGCAGCGAAGATCGGCTTGCGCACGCCCGAGAATGGCAGACTGTGGGATGTATGACAGGTCGGAACGTGCGCGCGCGCCAAGTTCTATCGAGGCGGTGACGCAACTTGTCATGAACCGATGAAGCCATGGCCCTGACGGTGCCGGGCGCGGCCCTTCGGTCGGTCCGACGCGATCAAGTGCTCGCCGCCCTGCCGAGGCAAGATCATAGACAAGCTGGTTATAGCGGCTGTCGAGCGTGCGGAACTGTTGCGGCGGTCGGATCAGGTATGCACCATTGTCCGGCGTGTCAGTCTCATGGAAAAGATCGGTCAGACGTTCGCGGGCACGTTTCTCACTCGCATGGCTGCGTCCGCCAAATGCGAGCAGGAACGAGGTCGGCAATGGCCCGTGTTCTGCAAGTGCCGATAGCCACCTGATGTCGCGCTCGGTGAGCAAGATGCGCTTGCCGGTAGGGTGGCCGGTGATGCGGGAGCGGCGGCAGAGGGTGTCGCGTGGTTCGGGCATAGGATTGCTCTCAATATCTTCGAGCAATCCATCTATGCCGCTCGGCGCGACCTGTCTTCGTACGGCATTTTCAGGAGAGTGCTGGTATTCACCCACATGTTCCAGCAAATGCAGCTACAGATTTTTTCACCGCTACCACTCTTCCCCGGCATCGGTGTCGATGTGCCCGGGCGTATCCTCGGGCGACGGCCTCGATTTGGGTTTTGGCGACTGCTTCGGTGATGTGGACCCCGACTTAACCGCTGGGCTTTCCGGTTGACTGGCAGTCAGTTCGCCATCGCCGGGATCGCTGGTGGCTGCGTGGTCCTCAAGCTCTGAGTAGTGGACAGCGTAGCGTTCACGCATGACGGTTCGCAGTGCTTCGCGCTCCGCCCGTTCCATACGCTGCATCTGCTCCATGTATCCAAATGGGAATGAGAGCGGGACAGCGCCTTTGGTCTGACCGCGCACATGGACAGCGAAGCTGCCCTTCGGCTGCGCTTCGATCAATTCAGGGCTGCAATACATCATGGGTGCGAGTGCGCGGGCATCCTTGGCAGACACGCCTCCGGCAAACTTGATTGCGGTGTTTGCCGCGAAGGCTTCCTGAAGTTTCGGCTCAAGCTGGCCGAGGTATTGGTGAGCGAGCACCATGCCCACATTGTACTTGCGGGCCTGGGCAAGGATCAGACCGATGTTCCGATCAAAGTAGTCCTGTGCCTCATCGACATAGACGATGGTGGGCGTGCGTTTGTTGGCAGGAAGGGTGGCCCGTTCCTGGGCAGCCTGTGCGATCATGGCGATGAAGAATCTGCCGAATATCTCCGTGCCTTGCTCTTTGAGCAAGTCCTTGGCGGTATTGATCAGGATGATCTTCCCAGCATTCATTTCGGCGAAGAGGTCAAGCTTCGAACGTGGGTGCGCGAACATGCGCTCGAAGGTCTGGTTTTCGAGAATACCCCAAAGGCGGCGCAGCACCTGCTTCTTGGTCTGCTCGAACTCCTTGCCGGCGAATTCCGTCTCGAAGAAATGCCGTGCGGTGCCGGTGAGCTTGGCGATGTGCTCGGCGAATTTCTTCTCGCTTCCAGGCTCCATCAATTCCCGCAACGTGTGGATCGTGGCATCCGGGATGTGAAGCATAAGCCGAGTCACATACCGGAAGATGACATTCTGCTTTTGCGTCATTTCCGCCGAAAGCAGCGTGCCGAGCACGAAGTCGTATAGCTCCAGGATGGAATTGGTCAGCCGCTCGCGCTCCAGTGGCGCGTAACCGGACAGGCGCTCCATCCCGACATCGAACAGGTTCAGCGACACCGGCCACTCGACGTCGCTCGGGTCGATGATGACCACACGATCATGCAGGGGTTGGCCCGGTGCGAATATCTTGAGGTTCGAAATGGTTCGGATCAGGTCGCCTTGGCTATCGAGTACGATGACCGTGCGGTTGCCATCCGCCACCGCCTCTAGATCATTAGCGATAAGGTATTGCAGCGTCTGGGTTTTGCCGTGGCCTGACCCAGCGACAATATGGTGATGCTCAAAGCGTGACTTGGTCGGGATGGTGAAATCGAGCACTTGGTCAAACAGAGGGAGGAACGGTGTGCCGCCAAAGTAGCTCCGTACAAGCGCCTCGGGGTCTTTGCTGTCCGCTTGGCTGGGTAGTTTCGGCGCGCGATTGAAGCCTCGGGGATCCGATGGGTTGCCACCGGACGCAAGGATGAGATTTGCTTCGAGCCGCTGCCTGAGGTGGGGCAGCACCTCCGACAACCCATCGCCATCGAAGATTGGCACCAACATCGCTTCGGTGACGGCACCAACATCGCCCAGGCTGCGGAGCAATGACGTCTCAGTACGAATGCCATCGAGTTCCGCACCATCAAGAAGTGACGGGCAGGCGGCATGGATCGGTGCCAGCGCTGCGATGGCAATCTCGACTACGACGTTGCAGCTTCGGTCGAAGCTGGCGGCGAGAGCGCGCTGACGCGATAGCTCGGCCCGGATGTCCCATAGCTCGGCAATTGTCCGGGTCTGACTCCAATCGATCACGGGCAGAACAAACAGGGCATCGAAATTCAGGAGCTCGACGATGAGACGGTGTGCCCGAGTCGCTTCCTCGTGATCCTCGGGTATCCCGATATGGTCGCACACCGTCTCAGCAAGGATGGCCGCCAGATGTTCTTTCCCGGACGGGTCGGCAATCCCAAGCTGCTCATGCAGCTGTGCAACTTCGTCCCATTGCCTAAGCACGAGTTCGGCCTCGCTGGGCTTGAAAAGCCCGTGCACGAACGCATGGACACGTGCGCCAACGCGCCAGACCATGTCAGGCCGCTCTGAGGATCAGTTCCTTGGCCTGCTCTTTTGGCAGTGGGTCAATGGTGTGACGTTCAACGCCATCCCAGTGCTTGGCGCTCTCCATCACCTGCCGGAACACGCCGCATGCGCCTTCAAGCCAAGCTTCCTTCTTGGCCAGCTCGACGACACTGTCGCACTTGAAATTGCGGCCATGAAGCATGTCACGCACGAAGATGGTCTGGCGCTTTTCGTTCATGTGCCAGTATCCCGCGCCGCCGCCGAGCGCTGCTCCGCCGAGGAAGGCGATGCCGCCATTTGCGAGGAAGTATGCCAGCAGGGCGAAGGCAACGACGAACACGATGCCGCCTAGCCACATCGCCCTGCGCAGGATTTCCGAGTCGTCGGAGCCAATCAGGACGGAGGCATCAAACTCGTATCGGTTTATGAGCGCCTGCTCGTCCTCACTTACCTCAAGCTTGCCCCACAAGGTGAAGTGAACGCGGCCAATCTGATCAGCGGTCTGTTCCCGTTTGAATAGCAGTTCCATGGAAAGTCCCCCATTTCCATTCTGGGAGACATTGAGGTGAGAGTCAGACAATTGGTCAAGAGAAATTGGATCGGAGGAGGGGCGGGTGGTGGTTCATAATGATGCAACGCAATCATTATGAAGTCGCGGATGCCGGATTTCGTTGCGGGTGCAGCTATGTTCCATCATTGGTCTCTATGGATGGGGAACGGCTCCGCATACCGAATGGGGATAGAGATAGTTCAGAGAAGCGTCTGCTCTCGAATATCGTATATTGCACGAATCTGTCTGCTAAATTCGGTTTGCCCACCATAGCTCGGATGTCGCACTTTGATCGTTGTTGGGAACCCGTCAAACTTTGTCAGAACATTTTCAGCATCATTGCCAACAGCAATGAGCCGTCTGGGCCGGAGTAGCTTGATAAGCTGGTGCAAAACCTCAGTACCGGCATGCCGCTCCCGCGCATTGTGAGCCCGATTTGTAAACGGTGCATCGTGCTCATGGGGATGAAGCGGAAACACATTCCAGAAAAAGATCGGCTGGCGAATCTGATCGACCATGTTCCAGATCACCGTGGCAGTCTTTTCGGGAACCGGCTGGCCTACCGTGGGTCTTGGGTAGCGTAGGCCCCAGCGCTCAAGATGGGTGTGGTAATGGACATCATCGGTGAGCGCTAGTCCGGTACGCCGCCCGCCGCGAAAGCCAAGATCGCGCCCCACCCATAGGGCATCGACCTCAGTCTGCTCGGCTGCGTGAAGCATGGCTGTTAGTGTCGTTGCGCGCTGCGTCGGAGCATCTGGAATGTCGTGGACCGCGCACCGATCAGAGTATGGGTTAAACGCATTTGCAAAGCGCAGTGCGGCAAGCTGGGAAACAAAGTGTAACGGTGTCATGGAAACCCCTTTTCAGAGGGGCCTATACGCGATTGTCCTTGCCGCACGATCCCCAATCACAATGCCGCCCCGGTTTTCGCGCACCTGTCGGAATACCGAGTAGCCCTCAAGGATCGCTTGTTCCCAAAGCTTCAGGGGGCACTGCTCGACCTCATATCCCTTCACGAAGTCTGCGATGGTTTTGAGCATATCGAACGAAACCGAGTTTTGGTTCGAGAAAAAGTTCAGCTCTTTAGCGCGCGAAAAAATCCACGCTGTCAGCCCCTCCTCGACGACGATTGCCCTGCCACCGTCCTGGGCTTCGTCCACTGCCTTGTCACTTTTCCGCTTCTGCTTGATGAGCGACCGCATGGTCGGCGACCAATGCAATATTGCCGCATGAGCGAAGTGAAAGACATCATGGAAGCGATAGTCGTCGGAATCGAGGATGTTGTCGGTGAGCGGATCGCCAATGAAGACCCCATTCCAGCGCAGGTAGCATTGTCCGCCGGGACGCTGCGTAAACTCGATCTCAAAATGCGAGGGGAGCTGTTCCTCGGCTGGGAAGCTGGCATCGAATGTGGGTAATCCGGCCAAGTCCGGCGCAACAAACCGACCGCGCGTCTTTGCCAGATTGCTCCGGGCAACATCGCCAAACGATAGGCCCGAAACTTGCAATGTTTTCAGATAGCAATCGATGAAAGGGATTATGAGGTTCGCCGCGTTGCTCTGGTCTCGACATAGGTGGAGCAAGCGGGACGCTGCATCGCCCAAGGTGAGCAGCGAGTCGTCAAGCGCTGCCACATGACGCGGAATCATGATCCGTGAGATCGTGCCATTCTCAATATCGCTGGCGGCGAGGGTCGACGTATAATCGTCGCTGGATATTACCTTGTCTAGTAGGTCCTCAAGCGACAAGTCCAAGCGGCGGCATAGGGCCGCTAGATACCAGAGCGTGTCGCCGAACTCCTCCTCGACCATTCGCCGATAGCCGACGAAAACCTCTTTCTCACGATGGAATTTTTTGGCTGCTGTCATGATGCCGCCGACTTCACCGAAGAGCCCGAACAAGACCGGTCGGATGTCTGTCGGCATCTTGTCGGTAGGGGCAATCTGACGAACATAATCGTCGATCAGCATTGTTGCGTGAGGCGAAGCTTCAGCCATCTTCGAGTACCCAGTCGAGTGGTCTGCCATAATAGCCTGGTTCACCAAATGTCCGAAGCCATGCAACGAATTCAGCGATCCATCCTTCGTCTCTCAAGCGCTTCCGCTGTCTGACCTTTCGACAAAGATCATACCGGGCCGGATCGCGGAAGTTCGCAGGTATCTCAGGTCCCTCGCCGCCGAAGTAGTAGAAATCTTCGCTGATGAGAATTCGGTCTGTGCCGGTATCGCGGGCGATGTGATTGGCTTTGACGGCGGCATCTGCGTGGGCATGGAATGAGTCTAACTGAAGCCAACAGCTGTCATCGTCAGATCGATAATAAATGTTGTCGCCACAGCTTTGACGGCGACTCCCTTGGCGCATTGGGCGCTTCTTTTGAAATCTGGCATCTGCCCAGTAGCTCCGCCAGTCGAGGGTCTCCTTGACCCGCATTGCGTGAACAAGGTGGTTCCCGCGCCGAATCTTCCTTTCACTGCTGCCAGTGCCAACGATCCAATCCCCCACTTGTGCAGACTGGCGTATCGCGGGCTTGCAGGTGGCCAAGGTGCAATGGCCATAGAATGGGTTAGGAGCGAACCCGCTATCGTAGCGCACCACATACGAAAAGAGACTGGGCACTTGATGAACGGCTCAGCAACGGTGAGGGCTAAGCGGGCGCGTTTGATAGCTAGACCCATCTGGCTTCTCCCAGACATCGCAATCCCCATTGATTGCATCAACGAGGGAACTGCCATTCCAGCCAACTACAGCATCAGCGTAGTTGTTCAGCGCATCAGGTAACTCGCAATCCTTGGCCCCCTGTTCCCAGACCCCGACGATGCGCTTCCCGATCTTATGGGCGTACTCGATCTCCCAGTTAACCCACTCGCTGTTTTTCGTGCCGGGAGTGACGTATACGACAAGTGTGCTGGCCCATTGAATCTGCGGCGCAAGGATTTCTGACTTGATGTAGTTCTCGGACTTTGCCTGATTAGGATTGCTCGAGTTGATCGACGAATCGCGGATTGTCATGCCTTGCTTTGCCAGCAAGTCTTTGACCTTGCCAAGGCCAGCATCATCCTCGTGAATGTGACTAATGAACACATTTTTAGTCTGATCAGCCACTGTCGCCTCCTGATATTCCCGATATGTTCCTTGATATGGGAGGGGCTGTCAATCTTTCAAGACCAGACGATGCATTTGTTGCCGGTACTTCATGAGAGACTGGTTCACCCGCTCCATATCGGCTTTCAGCTCATCAAACTTGGGGAAGCGCTCCTGAATGAGCTGTGGATCAAGCACCTCTTCTCCCGCTCCGGTATCGTACTTCTTCAACTCACGGTCGTACCAGTGCCGAAACCGGGCCTGCCATCGCGTGAGGTGAGGGCGAAGCCCTTCATTGAGGACTTCAATCGATAACCGGATTATCTTCTGCGTACTGTCGCGGCTTACTTTCTGGACGGGAATACCCTTCACGAGGTCACGAGTGACGGAAAAGAATCCATACCACGAATCGTATATTTCGGAGATGACATCGTTCTCAAAATCGATCTGCAAGCCGATCTTGCGGGTGCTCAGTTCAACCCAAATGGCGTAGGCTACCTGCTTGTCGGTTAAGTTCGGCTTGAAGGTGAATTTCTGATCGCCGATCCCAATATCGGCTTGATCAATCTCGAAGTTCTCGAAGCTGAAACCCCCAGAGAGAATTCGCCAGATGGCAAGCAAGAGGATCGCTACAGTGATGGCGGCCACGAGCCATACGCTTGCGGTAAGGTTGAACGACCAACTCGCCTTGTCCCAGACAAGGGACAGGATCGGTTCAGCTGTACTCGACGCTGATGGGCTAGGATCGATATTCACGGCACACACTTAACTTCAGGAAGACAACATGTCACTCGAACGTGGATATTCCTTGCTTCCGTCGCCTCCCGAAGATGCGGCTGCGATTTAAAGGCCATGCTGCCTCTGTGTCACCAAAGCCAGAAAGCTCTGCACATCCATCAACCACGCCTGCTGCGCCTGACGATACGTGGCATGCAGGCTGCGCGGCACCACAAGTTGCAGGTTCTTGATCTGCATCTCCGTAGTCTGGTTCTCCGAAATGCCCGGCTCAAGGGTGAGCAGGTGCTTGGTTTCGATTCGTTCGGCCTCAGAGAGCACCTGCCGCCAACGATCCTTGAGCGTTGATTTTGCACCCAGCATTGTGAGGCGGGAGGCCGGAAAATCCGGGTCCCGATATGCGTGTTGCCCCGGAAACAGGAAATCCGGCTTGTTGCGATTTTCGGTTTCCGCGCCGCGCGCATACTGGATGGCATGAGCGATGAAGACCGCTTCAAGGTGATGCTCAAGCGCCTGACCTGCCCTTGATTTCCGGCGGTTCTGAACACTTAGCGAGAAGGCCAGAAAGCCATCGACATCCGCGCCATCCGGAGCCTCAAAACCGCCGCCAATCCGTTCGGCCACGATCCGCCGCTCCAGTCTCCGGAACATCTGCTCTTCCCGTTCCAGCCACGCGATCAAGGCGAGGTCAGGATCGTCCTGCGCCGAAACGTCCGGCAAGGAAGCGCGGGCCAGCTCGGAGAATGCCCCCGTCTTCGGGAACACCAGTCCAAAGCGCTCGATGAGCGTGTCGATCTGGTCGGCCTCAGGCTCTTCCGGCTCGATGCCCAGCTCTTCGAGGATATACCTCGCGGCGAAATCAAGTTCGGCGCTGTCATCGCCGATCTCCTGGTAGGTGAAGGCGAATTCTTCCTGCTCTTCAAGTCCGAAGAGCCAAACCAACTGGTTTTCGATGGTGGCGGAAGCGGTAACGATCGCAAGCATGGTGCCGTCGCGCTGGAGCGCCAGAAACAGGCGGTCCCCCGGCTGCATCATCTCGGTCACCGCATTGCTGGAGTAGTAAAGGTGGTATTCAGCGGCGCGGGGCTTGCCCTTGCGGACGTTGGACCAACTCATGAAGCCATCTTCGGAGAACCCTTCCTGTTCGCCAGATATCAAAAGAAAGCGGGTCGTGATCTGGCGACGGTCCTCGTCGCCAAGAAGGCGCCGCAAGGGGCGAGTCCCCTGAAACTCGTGCTGGTTGGATTTCGGGGTGATCGTTTCAACCAGTGTGAGGCGCTTTGATACCACGCCCACAAACAGGTCAGAGAGCATACCCCGGCGCATTCAGGTTCCCTTGATCTCGATTCGGTGCTCACCTGACCGTAGCCATGATGCGCAGGCGGCAATCGTCTCTGCAAGCGGTCGGCGCGACTTTCCCCTGAGCGCACATTCCCAGACGACTGCCAGTCGCCAGCCAGCCTCTGCCAGTCGGTCGGCGTTTCGGGCGTCGGTCATTCTGTTTCTTGCGATCTTCTCGCGCCAGAAATCCGGACGTGTCGCAGGCATGCGAAACAGATTGCAGTCGTGGCCATGCCAGAAGCAGCCATGCACGAAGATGACCGCCCGATACCTCGATAGAACAATGTCGGGCTTTCCAGGCAACGTTCGGCCATGAAGCCGGTAGCGGAAGCCGGCAGCATGGAGCGCCTTGCGCAGGGTCAGTTCCGGCTTGGTGTTCTTGCCCCGGATGTTTGCCATCATCCGGCTGCGCACCTCAGCCGGAACGATGTCAGCCATGCGCGACCATGCGCTCGCGATCCGGTCGCGTCACGACTGCGGGCATGGCCTGCGGCTCCGCCTCGGTGGCAATCGCCGCTTCGATGTACGGCTTCATGGCTTCAGCCAGAAATTCCACCACCGGCACCACCACCGCATTGCCAAACTGCCGGTACGCCTGAGTGTCCGACACGGGGATCTTCCACCGCCGCTCGCCCCGGTCGAAACCCATCAGGCGCGCACATTCAAGCGGCGTGAGACGGCGCGGGCGCTTGCCCGGTTGCTCGATCAATACCTCCGAGCCGTCCTTGTAGTAGCGGGCGGAGAGGGTACGGGCGACATCATCGGGGCCAAACAGGCTGTACCCGAAACCATTCCCCTTGGCAGTGTGCTTGGCTTTGTATGCCTGAAGATATTCCCATAGCCGCTCGGTCAGTGTGTACTTGGGATCAACCTCATCATGGGGCTGAAGGATGCTCCCTAGCTTTGGCCCACCTGCGGGAAGCACAACGCTGCCTAGGTCGAAAGCGGTCGGGTCCCGGAAACCAACGATGAAGATGCGTTCACGGCGCTGCGGAACCCAGTGCTCCGAACTGATCACGCGCGTCTGGACGTGATAGCCAAGCTCATTCCGGAGCACGTTCATGATGGTGGCGAAGGTGCGGCCCTTGTCGTGACTTTCAAGGTTCTTGACGTTTTCAAGCACGAATGCTGCCGGACGATGGTGCGCAATGATCTGCGCGGTGTCGAAAAACAGGGTGCCCTGTGTGTCACACAGAAAGCCGTGCGGACGACCAAGTGCGTTCTTCTTAGATACCCCGGCAATCGAGAACGGCTGGCATGGAAACCCGGCAAGGAGGATGTCATGCTCGGGGATCAAATCAGGCTGCTCGGCGAATTGCCGGATGTCGCCTGCCACCGGGTGATTGTCCCGGAAATTGAGCGAGTATGTTTTTTGCGCGTCGGCATCCCATTCGGACGTGAAAACACAGTGCCCACCAATACCCTGAAAGCCGATCCTGAGTCCCCCGATCCCTGCGAACAGGTCGATAAAACGAAACGATACAGGGCGTGGGTCGGTGGCTGCCTGCCTCGCAGCATCGTTCAGCACACGAAGTGCCAGTGGGGTCGGCCTTCCGGTGCCACTCGCGTAGCGGGCAATAGTGCGATCAGACACCGATAGCAGACTCGCGGCTTCCTGAAGGGTGAGGCCAGCCTGTTCGCAGAGGCGGCTGAACTCGCTCTGCCGCACCGTTGACTTGCGCATCTCGACCACCCCTGTGTCATTTTTTGCCACGATGGCAACCGGCTTCCCAGTTGTCAATTTGTTCTCTATATGTTCAGACATGGTTGTCAACAGGTATAGCACTGCAACAAGCGATACGGCTAGGAGGTGGGAAATGGGTGGCCGGACTGTGCACGCCCGGCCACCCGCTCCTTCAGAAGGAGTGTCGGCTAGGCGCTTCTCTGCAATCCAACCGTTTTTGAAGCCAATCGAGCACTTCAGTCTCAACCCACCCCACTCGGCTAGGGCCAAGGTGTACCCGCGTGGGGAATTGCCCGGCCTTTTCCAATCGTGCGATGTGCTGCGGTGAGTACAGGACAAGCTCCTTGAGCTGACGCTTTGATAGTATCCTCATCACGATGTTCCCATGAAGAGAGCATCGCGATGCCCCGGTTACGACAAACCCCGAGGTGGGCTGACGCTATCAGGAACGGGGGGAGTCGCCAAATGAGCTGCACATGATGGCGCATATCGCCCCACCAAAACGCATGATTCTGGGTGGGCTGGAGGGTGGGCTAGATTTCCACCCCTCGCATAAGCACTTGAATTTCATCGATGAATTCAAGTTTTTGGTGCGGTCGAGAAGACTCGAACTTCCACGGGCTTTCGCCCACAACGACCTCAACGTTGCGCGTCTACCAGTTCCGCCACGACCGCACATCGCAAGCGGGCTTCACCTTCCTAAAAGGCTGCCCCGCCGGGGTAGAGCGGCGCCCCTAGCAAAGCCCCCCGCGCCGCGCAACAACTAGCCGAGGATTTTTTATTCGGGCTTCCAGCCGATCTCCGCGACCTTGGCGCTTTTGGGGACGTCGGTCACCGCTTCGTTGATTGTGACGCTCTCGCCGGGCTTCAGCATCTCACGCGGGGGGGTGACATCCCAGGTGTAGACCACCTTGTCCTTGGCATCGCGCAGCACGATCAGGATCGGCGGGACTTCCTGCGGCTGCTTGCCGACATTGGTGACGGTGCCGCTGGCGCCGAAATACTCGGTGCCATTGGGCAGCGTGCGGCGATCCTGCCGTTCGGAGGGGAACGCCAGCACGAGATCGGGGTTGCCGGCCCCGAACGTGGCGTGTGCGGCAGGCAACCAGCGCGGCAGGCCGAGCCACGAGGCGAGCGCGATGAGCACCGCGACGAGCACGGCGAAGCTGACTCCGGCAATCGTCCACAGCTTCGCGGTGTTGCGACGCGGGCGGAACGGCGGCTGGTGATCGAAGCTTGAGGCGGTATCGTCGAAACTCTCGTCCGCCGAGCGCGTGGCCGGACGGATCACCGGCCGCGGGACGACGGGCGGTTCGGGCACCGGCCCTACCGATGCGGATCCGGGCTGGTCTTCTGGTTCCGGTGCAGGCGGCGGAGCGGCGGCTGGCGTCACCGAGGGTGCCATCTCCTCGCGCGGCGGCAGTTCAGGACCGTGCTGGAACCAGCTGTGCCGGCACTTGGCACAGCGGACCGTGCGGCCCTCCACACCTATCGCGCTGTCGGGGAGGACGTAGCGCGTCGAGCAGGCGGGGCACGCAATGATCATGGGGCGGGTTAAGCATGGGGGGATGCAAGGAAACAATAGGGACGGGCGGGGAGAAGTGCTCGCCTGCCCTTTTTTCCACATCGATTGCGCCGTATAGCCGCCGCAAGCAGTGCGCGGCCCCCGCGCGAGCAAACCACCCTACGGGACCGCAACGCCTGACATGAGCCAGCCTGATGCCGAAATCGTCCAGTTCGACAACGTCGGGCTGCGCTACGGAACGGACAAGGAAATCCTGGCCGATGTCTCGTTCACGCTCTACCCGGGCTGCTTCTATTTTCTCACTGGTGCGAGCGGCGCAGGCAAGACCAGCCTGCTCAAGCTGCTCTATCTGGCGCAGCGCCCTTCGCGCGGGCTGATCCGCTTGTTCGGCACCGATGCGATCACCCTGCCGCGCGAACGCCTGCCCGGTTTCCGCCGCCGCATCGGCGTGGTGTTTCAGGACTTCCGGCTGGTCGATCACCTTTCCGCCTTCGACAACGTGGCGCTGCCGCTGCGGGTGGCGGGCGTGAGCGAGAAGGACATCGCGCGGCCGGTGGGCGAAATGCTCGACTGGGTGGGACTAGGCGACCGGCAGCATGCCCGGCCCGCGACGCTTTCCGGCGGGGAGCAGCAGCGCGTGGCCATCGCCCGCGCGGTGATCGCACGGCCCGACATGCTCGTCGCCGACGAGCCGACCGGCAACGTCGACCCGGACATGGCACTGAAACTGCTGCGCCTGTTTGAAAGCCTCAACCGGCTGGGCACGACCGTGGTGGTTGCCACCCACGATGTTCATCTGATCCGCAAGGTGCCGGAATCGCTGATCATGCGGCTCGACAAGGGGCGGCTGAGCGACCCGACGGGTGCGCTGCGCTATCCGCCCCGCCGCCCGGCCATGGCTGGCGCCGACGCGTCGCCGCCGCTCTGAGCGTTTCAGGAGATGGGCTTCCTTTCCTCCCTGTTCCTGCGCTGGCGCGGCGGTTCTGCGGCAAGCGACCCGCGACTGCTGCCCGAAGCGCAGCTTTCGGGGCCGATGCCGTGGGTCATCGCGATCATGATTGCGATGACGGTGGTTGCCGCCGCCAGCGGCCTCGCCCTGCGCAACGCGGCGGAAACCGCGAGCGCCGATCTGGAAGGCGGCGTCACCGTGCAGATCGTGACCGCCGCCCCGGCCGAACGGCTCCGCCAGGCCGCAGCCGTGGTTGCCGTGCTTGCAAAGGCGCCCGAAGTGGCCGAAGTTCGGCAAGTGGCGCAGGAGGAACTCAACACTCTGGTCGAGCCATGGCTCGGCACGCGGCCCGGCGACGATGTCGAGGCCTTGCCGATTCCGGCCTTGATCGACGTGCGGCTCAAGGGTGCTGCAACGGCGGACCAGGTGGCGCACTTGCGCGCGCTGGTGGTGCCGGTGGCCGCCTCTGCCCGGATCGATGCGCAAGCCGGATGGCTGGCGCCGGTGTTCGCCGCGATCGGAACGCTGCAGTGGCTGGCCGGCGGCCTGATCGCACTGTTGGCTATCGCGACGATTGCGGCCGTGCTGCTCGCTTCGCGCAATGCGCTGGGCAACCACCGTGAAACGATCGAGATCGTGCACATGCTGGGCGGCACGGACAAGCAGATCGCGCGGGTGTTCCAGCGCTCGATGGCCTTCGATGCTGCCGCCGGTGGCCTCGCGGGCCTGCTGTTTGGCGTGGTGACGATCGTCACGCTCTCGCGCCAGTTCGCAGGGCTCGGCTCGGGCATGGTCGCGGGCGCGGTGCTGCACTGGCAGGACTGGATCGTGATTGCGGCAATCCCGCTCGCCGGTGTCGCGCTCGCCGTGTTGACTGCGCGGGTGACCGTGCTGGCCGCCTTGCGGCGGATGCTCTGAAATGGCGCGCGTGCGCAAGCCACCCGGCCTCTTTCGCCGCATCGGCGCGGCGGTGCTGCTCGCGTGGGTGCTCGGCTTCCTGTGGTTCGCCCTCGCCCTTCCGCGCCCGGCGGGTTCGCAGAAAACGGACGGCGTGATCGCACTGACCGGCGCAGGCGGGCGCATTCCGCGCGCGATCGACGTGCTGCGCGCCGGGCAGGCCCGCAAGGCGCTGATTGCGGGGGTGGCGAGCGAAGTGAAGCCGGGCGAGTTCGCCGCCGAATATAAGGTGTCGCCGCAGCTCCTCGCCTGCTGCGTGACGCTCGGCTTCGAATCCGTCGACACGCGCTCCAACGCCCTGGAAGCCGCGCGCTGGATCGCGGCAGAGCACATCACCTCGGTGCGCCTTGTCACCACCGACTGGCACATGCGGCGGGCACAATTCGATCTTGCCATGGCCGCCCCGCGCGGGGTGGAAATCCTGCCCGATGCGGTGCCCTCGCGCCCGACCATGAAGACGCTGTTCATCGAATACCACAAGCTGATCGCGCGCATGCTCGCGTGGCTTGCGGGGTGGTAGGGCAGACCATGAGTCGCCACGAAGCCGCCGGCCCGCGCCTGCCCGATGTGCTGCGCAGCCTTGCCTTTTATATCGTGTTCTACGGCGGCACGGTGCTGCAGGTAGTTGCGGCGCTTGCCGTGATGCCGCTGGGCGGGGATCGCTACAAGCAGATGGTGCGGGTGTGGTCAGGCTGGCACCGGACCTGCGTCCGGGTGCTGCTGGGCATCACCGTAGAAGCCGAGGGTTTCATGCCCCGTGCCGGCGTTCTCTATGCGATCAAGCACGAATCCTTCTTCGAAGCGATCGAGTTGCCCCACATGTACCCCTTGCCGGTGGTCTTCGCGAAGGAGCAGTTGCTGCGCATCCCGCTGTGGGGCGCAATCGGCACGCGCTATGGCCTGATCGCGGTGGACCGCGCGCGCGGTGCCAGTGCGCTCAGGGCCATGCTGGCAGAAGCCCGGCGCTGGACGGCGGACGGGCGGCCGCTGATCATCTTTCCCGAAGGCACGCGCGTTCCCCACGGCACCCGCCCTGCACTGCAGGCGGGCTTTGCCGGGCTCTACAAGATGCTCGGCCTACCGGTCGTGCCGGTGGCGGTCGATAGCGGGCCGCTCTACCACCGCCTGTGGAAGCGCTCCGGCACGATCCGCTATCGCTTCGGGGAGGAAATTCCCCCCGGCCTCCCGCGCGCTGACATCGAAGCGCGCGTCCATGCCGCCATCAATGCGCTCAACCCGTGAGCGTTGAGGATGCCCGCCTCGACGAGAAGCACACCGAGGCCGATGCGCGCAGCTGGGGCGAGGTGCTCGGGCCCGGGCTGATCACCGGGGCGGCAGACGACGATCCGAGCGGGATCGGAACCTATAGCCAGGTCGGCGCGCAGTTCGGCTTCAGCCTCGCCTGGATCATGGTGTTCAGCTACCCGCTGCTGGTCGCAACGCAGATGATCTGCGCGCGGATCGGGGCGGTGACCGGGCACGGCATCGCGCACAATCTGAAGCGGCACTATCCGCGCCCGGTGCTGTGGTTTTCGGTCATGCTCCTGCTGGTTGCCAACACGATCAACCTTGGCTCGGACCTCGGCGCGATGGCAGCCGCGCTCAATCTGCTGCTGCCGGGGCCGACCATGCTCTATGTCGTGCTGTTCGGCGTGATCTCGGTGCTGCTCGAGATCTTCGTGAGCTATGCGCGCTATACCCGCATCCTCAAATGGTCCGCGCTGTCGCTGCTGGCCTACATCCTCGTGCCGTTCGTCGCGAAGCTCTCACCCGGTGAAGTCCTGCGCGGCGTGCTCGTGCCACAGCTGAGCTTTGACCGGCAGACCACGATGGCGGTGATCGCGACGCTGGGGACCACGATCAGCCCCTACCTGTTCTTCTGGCAGGCGGGGCAGGAAGTGGAGGAGCAGCACCGGCTGCACAAACACCCGCTTGGCGTCTTTCCACGCGCGGCGGGCCCCGGCCTTGCCCGGATGCGGACCGACACCGTGGTGGGCATGGGCGTGACGAGCGTGACCGCGCTGTTCATCGTGATTGCGACGGCGGCGACGCTCCACGCACACGGCATCAACGAGGTTGCCTCCGCCGATGCGGCCGCCAGCGCGCTGCGCCCGATCGCCGGCGATCTCAGCTTCCTGCTTTTCGCGGTAGGGATCATCGGGATCGGCCTGCTGGCAGTCCCCGTGCTGGCGGGTTCGGCGGCCTATGCGCTTTCGGAAACCTTCGGCTGGACCGAGGGGCTGGACCGCAAGCCGCACGAGGCCAAGGCGTTCTATGGCGCGATCGTGGTGGCGGTGCTGGGCGGCATGGCGCTCAACCTGATCGGCATCGATCCGATGCAGGCGCTCTACTGGACCGCGGTGATCAACGGCCTGCTGGCGCCGCCGCTGATGGTGATGACCATGCTGGCAGCCAGCAATCCCAAGGTCATGGGCCGGCTGACCCTGCCGCCACTGCTCAAGATCGGCGGCTGGGCAGCAACGGCGGTGATGATCCTTGTCTCGGGAATGTTTCTCGTCAGCTAGTCCTCGTGGCTACGCCCGAAGTCTGGCCGCGCATCATCCTGGCCCATCTCGATGATCGAACGGCGGATCGCGCGGGTGCGGGTGAAAGTATCGAACAGCACGGTACCGTCGCCCTTGCGGATCGCCTTCTGCAGTTCGGTAAGGTCTTCGCTGAAGCGCTGGAGCATTTCGAGTACGGCATCGCGGTTGCTCAGGAACACGTCGCGCCACATCGTCGGATCGGAGGCGGCGATGCGGGTGAAATCGCGGAAGCCGCCGGCGGAGTACTTGATCACCTCGCTCTGCGTCACTTCCTCAAGATCTGAAGCGGTGCCGACGATGGTATAGGCGATGAGGTGCGGCAGATGGCTGGTGACGGCGAGCACGCGGTCATGATGCTCGGCATCCATCGTCTCGACCCGCGCGCCGAGCGCCTCCCAGAATGCGGTAACCCGCGCGACATCGGTCTCATCCGCACCGGCGGGCGGGGTGACGATGCACCAGCGATTGCGGAACAGCGCGGCAAAGCCGGCATCCGGCCCGCTCTGCTCGGTACCGGCAACGGGGTGCGAGGGGATGACAGAGACGCCCGGCAGCGCTTCGGCCAGCGCCTTGGCGACGCTGGCCTTGCTCGAGCCCACGTCCGTCACGATCACGCCGGGCGCAAGGTTCGCCGCGATGCTCGCTCCTGCCGCCCCCATGGCGCCGACAGGGACGCACAGCACGACCAGATCGGCTCCGGTGACGGCTTCGGCCACTGTATCGGGCACGAAATTGGCGAGGCCGATCTCCCGGGCGCGGGCGCGCACGGCTGGGTCGGCATCGAAACCGGTGGTGATCGCATCCGGCAAGTGCGCATGAACGGCGCGGGTGACCGAGCCGCCCAGGAGGCCGAGCCCGATGACAGCGACCCGCGCGAAAGGCGCAGGCCCGCTCATCGTGCGGCTTCGGCGAGCTGGCGCAGCACAGCGGCGACGCGGTCCATCTCTGCCGCCGTGCCGATGGTGATGCGCAGGCATTGCGGCAGGCCCTGTCCCGGCAGCCAGCGGGTGATGAAGCCGTGGTCCATCAGGCCCTTGTAGGCACCCTCGGCGGTCAGCGCGCCGGTGAACTCGATCAGCACGAAGTTCGCCTCGCTCGGCAGCGGACGCATGCCGTGGTTGCCGAGGGCCGCAAGCGCGGCGACGAAGCGCGCCCGTTCGGTGCGGTTATGCTCGCGCGAGGATGCAACGAAATCCTGATCGCCGAGCGCGGCAAGCGCCGCAGCCTGCGCGGTGACGGTGAGGTTGAACGGCCCGCGGATGCGGCCCAGCATGTCGATCAGGTGCGGCGCCCCGGTCGCCCAGCCGACCCGTTCGCCAGCAAGCCCGTAGATCTTGGAGAAGGTGCGGGTGATCAGCACGTTCTCGGTAGTGGCGGCGAGCGCGAAGGCACCGTCGTCGGCATCGGCAGCGACATATTCGGCATAGGCCTGATCGACCACCAGCAGTACATCCGCTGGAAGCGCGGCATGAAGACGGGCGAGTTCGGCGCGAGGCAGGTAGCTGCCGGTGGGGTTGTTGGGATTGGCGAGGAAGACCACCCGTGTGCGCGGCGTCACGCAGCCGAGCAGGACATCGACGTCCGCCGCGTAATCCCGATCGAGGGCCTCGACCGGCGCCGCGCCGCAGCGACGGGCGGCGATCTCGTAGACCGAGAAACCATAGCGCTGATAGAGCACCTCGTCGCCAAGCCCGGCAAAGGCCTGCGCAGCCAGGTGGAGCAGTTCGTCAGAACCGGTGCCCATGACGATCCGCGCCGGATCGATGCCGTGAAGCGCGCCGAGCGCACCGCGCAGCGCATGGCTATCGGGATCGGGATACCGCGCCGGATCGCCCGCGCCATCACCGCTGCCAAGGCGGGCAGCCCGCGCGAGGGGGCTGGTGCCGAGGGGGTTTTCGTTGGCCGAAAGCTTGATCAGCACCTGCCCGTCGGTGCCGGTCGACTTGCCGGGCACATAAGGATGGATCGCCGCAATCCACGGCTTGGGCACGGGACGAGTGGCGGAAGCAGGGGCAGATGGCTCGGACATGACCGGCGCGCCTTAGCGGGCTTGCCGCGCCAAGGGAACCGTCTCACACGGGCGATTACGGATCGACGCGAAGATTGGCGCCCTTCCAGTCGCTTGCCATGGCGAAAGCGGGCATCGAAGCCTTGCCATCCTCACCCCCGCCGATGAGATGTGGGCCGACCGGCTGTCCGCCTTCGCCGCGCGGGCTTTGCGGCAGGCCGGCTGCGGCAAGCTGATAAGGCGAGGCGCGGTGGCGCGTGCACAGGCCGCCGTTGCCATCGGGCACCAGCGCCTGCTCGAACTCAAGCCCTTGCTGGCGCTTTCGCGAGCGGCGGACGCGCGCAACCGCCAGCTGGCCTTCGCCGAGATCGATCACGAATTCGGCACCGACCGGCACATCGACAAGGCCCTCGATCAGCGCGCCGGAGACCGAGAGGTTGCGCAGAACGACCGGGTAGTAGTGGTTATCATGGATCGCGCCAATGCGGCGGAACATCGCCTGCCGATCATGGCGCTGGAAGGCTGGGCCCGAAGGCTCGATGATCCAGTCGCCTTCGTTGAGCTTCTGGACGAACTGATCGTTGGGGATCGGGTGGCTGTAGATGTAGCCCTGCACGAGCGTGACGTTGAGGCCTTTCATGAGATCGAACTGGTCGAAGCTCTCGACGCCCTCTGCCGTCGTGTCCATTTCCAGCGCCTGCGCCAGCGCGACAATCGCGGCGATGATGGCGCGGTTGCGCGAGCCTGCCTCGGTCGCGCCGCGCACGAAGGACTGATCGATCTTGATCTTGTCGAACGGCGCCGTCTTCAGATAGCCGAGCGAGGAATAACCGGTGCCGAAGTCATCGAGCGCCAGCCGCACGCCAAGGCCCTTGAGTGCCTTGAAGCGTTCGTTGGTTGCGCCGCCCTCCTGCAGGAACACGCTTTCGGTGATCTCCAGCTCCAGCCGTTCGGGCTCGATGCCGGAATTGGCCAGCGCACTGGCGACGAGTGCCGGGAAGCCATCATCCGCGAATTGCACGGGCGAAACGTTGACGGCCACGCGCAGGCCGCCCGGCCAGGCCGCAACTTGCTCGCAGGCGCGGCGCAGGACCCATTCGCCGATGCCTTTGATGAGGTTCGATTCCTCGGCAATCGGGATAAACCGCGCCGGGCTGACCGGGCCATGGTCGGGGTGGTTCCAGCGCACCAGCGCCTCGACGCCGACGACATGGTTGTCCGCCGCCCTCACAACCGGCTGGTAGTGGATCTCGAGCTCGTCCCGCTGCAGTGCGTCGTGGAGGTCTTCCTCGAGCAGGCGGCGGTCGGCAGCGGCCTTGAGGAGGTCCGCGCTGAAGAACCGGAACCGGCCGCGCCCGCCGCCCTTTGCGGCATAGAGCGCAAGGTCCGCGTTGCGCACCAGGCTGTCGCTGTCCTCGCCATCGAACGGGGATACCGCGACACCGACCGACGCGCCGATCAGGCAGCGGCTGCCATCGATCGTATAGGGCTGCGAGATGCTGGTGATGATGCTCGTCGCCATATCGCCGAGCACACCGCGATCCTCGACCCCCGGCATGATCACCTGAAATTCGTCACCGCCAAGGCGGCTGACCTTCTCCTTGTCGCCCACCACGCGGACAAGCCGGGCTGCCACCTGCTTGAGCAGCGCATCGCCGGCCGCGTGGCCCAGGGTATCATTGACCTGCTTGAAGCGATCGAGGTCGATCAGCATGATCGCGCACGGGCTGCGCTGCTGGGTGCATTGGGTGAGCGTGCGTTCGAGCAGCTGCGACATGCGCCGCCGGTTAAGCAGGCCGGTCAGCGCATCGTGCATCGCCATGTGCGAGCTTTCCTCGGCCGAGCGCCGCTCGCCGGTAATGTCCTCGCAGTGGCCGCGAAAGCCGGCGAATTCGCCGCGATGGGTGATCGGTTCGCCAGAAATGGCCCACCAAAGCGTCTCGCTATCGCCGCGCTCGCTGCGCACGGTAATCTTCTCGAAGCGCCCTTTGCGCGCAAAAGCGAAAGGCAGCGTTCGTTCGCCTTCGCTTTCGTTGCCGCTTTTGAGGAAGAGTTCGAGGAAGGTCTGGCCTGTGGCCGTTCCATCCCCCACCAGCAGCGCATGGGCACCGGGCGAGAGGTAGGTCAGGCGCCCTTCCGCATCGGTGGACCAGAAGAAGCCGAGGCCGAGATCTTCGTAGGTGTGGCACAGCGCCGCCGCTTCGCTTTCGGATGTGCGGGATGGTGAGGCATCGACTGCCCCGATCCCGAAAACCTCGCGTGCCTTGCGCAGCACCACTCAGACATCCCCTAGCTAGCTGAATACTAGACGTTAGGTATGTACCCTAAGGGCGTTGTGGGAAGGTTAACGGGGATCCGGCGCCTAGCCTTGCCCGGTAACACGCTGTTGCAAAATAAAAAAAGGGCCGGAAGCGCGATTGCACTTCCGGCCTTAGTCTGTTCGCAGGAGGAACATCGTCTGGCGGGGCCCCGTCGGGCTAGAGGGAGAGGATCTCGCCCACTGGCCCCGCCAAGCTGGTTAATCAGTAGTTGCCAATCGGCGAATGCCGATCAGTAGTTGTAGGCACGCTCACCATGGTCAGCGATGTCGAGGCCTTCGCGCTCGCCTTCTTCGCTGATCCGCATGCCCAGGGTCTTGTCGAGAATGAACCAGATCGCCGCCGTACCGACACCGGACCACACGAGGGTCAGGAGCACCGCCTTGACCTGGACGATCAGCTGGGCAGCGATGTCGTAGGTCGGAGCCGCAACAGCCGGGAACTGGGTGTAGTCGATGACGCCCTGGCCGCCGAGTGCCGGCGAGGCGACGATAGCGGTGGCGATGGCACCGGTGATGCCGCCGATGCAGTGGACACCGAAGACGTCGAGCGTGTCGTCGTACTTGAACTTGTTCTTCACCGTGCTGACGAAGAAGAAGCACAGCGGCGAAACGACGAGGCCGAGGACGATCGAGGTCATCGGCGCGCCGTAACCCGAAGCCGGAGTGATCGCGACGAGACCAGCGACGGCACCCGAAGCAGCACCCAGCATCGAAGGCTTGCCGTGCACGACCTGCTCGACAATCGCCCAGCTGACCGCAGCAGCGCAGGTGGCGAGCATCGTGTTGACGAAGGCAACCGCAGCGACGCCGTTCGATTCAAGGTTGGAACCCGCGTTGAAGCCGAACCAGCCAACCCACAGCAGCGAGGCGCCGATCATGGTCATGGTCAGCGAGTGCGGCGGGGTGGCTTCCTTGCCATAGCCCAGGCGCTTGCCGAGGAGGAGGCAGCCGACGAGGCCCGCAATACCGGCGTTGATGTGAACGACGGTGCCGCCCGCAAAGTCCAGCGCGCCCATGGCCCACAGCAGACCGGAGTCGGTCGGCGCATCGACGAGGAAGTCCGGACCGGCCCAGTACCATACCATGTGCGCGATCGGGTAGTAGACGAAGGTCGACCACGCCACCACGAATACCATGAGCGGGGTGAACTTGATGCGCTCAGCAAAGGAACCGATGAACAGCGCCGGTGTGATCATGGCGAAGGTCATCTGGAAGACGAAGTAGCTGAGTTCGGGAATGTAGACGTTGTTGGAGAACGTCGCCGAGTAGGTCCCGCTGGTGACGCCGGCCATGAGCGCCTTGCCGAAGCCGCCGATGAACGGCGAACCGCCGGTGAAGGCGAGGCTGTAACCGTAGGTCGCCCAGAGCAGGCCCGCGATCGAAACGATCATGAACACCTGCATGAGAACCGAAAGCATGTTCTTGGTGCGAACGAGACCGCCGTAGAACAGCGCGAGGCCCGGAATGCTCATCATCAGGACGAGCACGGACGAAACGAGCATCCAGGTGGTATCACCCTTGTTCACCATGGTCGCCTGGGCCGCCACGTCGGGCGCCTTGACCATCGCCGCCTGGGCAAAGGCAGTGGAAGCGGCGCCGAGCGCAACGCTCGCGCCCACAACCCCGCCGATCATCTTACGGATCATCGAAGTTCCCCTCATGTCAGAAGTGGCGGCCTTCACAGCGCCGTATCCCCGGTTTCGCCGGTGCGGATGCGGGTGGCCGAAGCAAGATCGAGAACGAAGATCTTGCCGTCGCCAATCGCCTCGGTGCTGGCGGTCTGCTGGATCACCTCGATGATCCGGGGGGTCAGATCGTCGCTCGCAGCGATTTCGATCTTCACCTTTGGCAGCATGTTGGTGGTGTATTCGGCGCCGCGGTAGATCTCGGTCTGGCCCTTCTGACGGCCGAAACCCTTCACTTCCGACACCGTCATCCCGGCAACGCCCAGCCCGGAGAGCGCCTCGCGCACTTCGTCGAGCTTGAACGGCTTGATGATGGCGATGATGAATTTCATTCATGCCCCCTTTGCGGCCTTCTCGCCGGGCGACCCGCCGGCTGCCTACGCTTCGCAAACACCGTGCCAAATGCGCGGAACGCTGGAATCAGGGGGTTTCTCTTCGCGGCTGCGGAAAACTACGCAGTGGGCACGCTCGAATCTTGTGCAGATTCCGGGGCCTGCCCAAAAAATGGGCAGACGCTGTGCCTCAATTCCCGCGGAAAAAGCGGTCCGTGGGCGTGGCCGGGAGGCCGTCGATGCTTGTTCTGCGGCCCGAGGTCTTGGCCATCCATGCCGCCTCGTCGGCCTGGGCGTGGTACTTGACCAATGTTTGCCGCTCGGCCTCGAGGGTCATTACCGGGACGCCCCAACCGCAGCTGGTCTGCACGGTGTCGACCGCGATGTCGAAAATCTGGCGGGTGCCGGACAGGATGGTGAAGTGGGCTGCAAGTTCTTCCCACTCCGGATCCTGCGGCAGGACCGGGCGGCCCGTGCCGTAGAGGCGCAGGATCAGCGGAGGCTGGCCGAAGTTGCACATCATGATCGTGATCCGGCCATCGGCCACGAGGTGCGCGTGGGTTTCATTGCCCGAGCCGGCGAGGTCGAGATAGGCGACACGGTTGGGCCCGAGCACCCTGAAGCTGTCATACCCCTTGGGCGAGAGGTTGATCCGCGCGTCCGCAGCAGCTGTCGCCACGAAGAACACGCTTTGCGCGCCCATCATCGCCTCGTGCTGGGGCAGGATGCTGTCGGTGAAGTCCGCCATCAGAGAAACTCGCGCAAGGTGGCGACGAAGCGGTCGAACTGGTCGTGATGGAGCCAATGCCCGGCGTTCTCGAACTCGATCACCTTGCCATCGCGGAAGTGCTTGATGCGGCCATCGCGCTCCGGATTGCCCGCCCAGGAATCCGCTCCATTAAGCAGCAGAGTCGGGCAGGTGATCGCCTCCCACAGCTCGTGCTTGCGCTCGGTGGAGATGTCGTAGGGGTGATCGATGTGGACGTAGGGGTCGAACTTCCAGGTAAAAGTCCCGTCCTCGTTGCGGTTGATCCCGTGGATCGTGAGGTGGCGGGCCTGCACGTCGGTGAGGTAGGGGTTCTCCGACTTCATGCGCGCATAGGCGTCTTCAAGCGTCGCGTAGCGGCGCGGCAGGCGGCCGGCGGCCTTGCGCTTTTCGGCGATGTAGTCACGCACGCGGCGGGCGAAGGGCACATCCTTCATGCGCAGCTCCCAGTCGGGCGTGGGGAAAATGCCCTCGATCGCGACGAGCTTGGCCACGTCCTCTGGGAAAAGGCCCGCATAGCGCAGCGCGACGTTGGCGCCCCATGAATGCGAGACGATGGTGACCGGGGCCAGGCCGAGCTGGTGCACCAGCTGCGCGACGTCGTAGACCATGTCCATCGTGCGATAGTTGCCGTCAGACGCCCACTCGCTGTCGCCATGGCCGCGGTGATCGAGTGCGATGACATGCCAATCGTCGCGCAGGGCCTCGGCCGTCCAGTCCCAGCTGCGGCAATGGTCGCGCCCTCCGTGGATGAGGAGGAGCGGCGGCTTCTCCGCATTGCCCCAATCAACATAGTGAAGGCGCAGGCGCTGCGAGATGAAGGTGTTCGAGGTGGGGCCGAGCAGTGTCATAAGATGTCTCTGCCGCAGGTGCGAACAGGCCGCAAGTGCGGTTGTAGCGCGCAGGCTAGACGCGCTCGCGCCACGGTACGCGCGGCACGTACCCGATCAGCGCGCCCGCGCGGGCGGAGGACAACAGCGAAGCCTCGCCCGCAAGGCTATCGGCCAGCGGCACGGCGGGGAAGTGCTCCGCCATCAGATCGCGCGAGGGACGGCCCATCAGATTGTCTGCTGCGGCGATGATCATCGCCTCGTGGCCGGTTGTCTTTGCCTCCAGCGCGCAGCGGCAGGCCTCGGCAGCGTCCTGCGCGTCAATATAGCTCCACAGGTTCCACTTGCGGCTTGCCGGGTCGGCCTGGATCTGCGGCAGCAGCGCGTAATCCTCAGCCACATAGACGTTGGAAAAGCGCAGCGAGACCACGGCAAGGCCGGCATGCCAGCGGGTGAACTCGTCGGCCATGGTTTCCCCCACCCGCTTGCCGAGCGCGTAGGACCAGTTGGGAAGCAGCGGGTGCGTCTCGTCGATGGGGGCGAAAAGCGGCGGCTCCGCAAAGGGCAGGCCGAGAATCGTCTCGCTGGAGGCCCAGACCACGCGGCCGATGCCAAGGCGCGCGGCGGCCGAAAACACGTTGTAGGTGCCCATCACATTGATGCGGAAGGCGGCTTCGTCGGTCGTCGCGCCCGGCTTGGGGATGCCAGCAAGGTGGAGCACGGCATCGAAGCGGCGAGCTGCAGTGTCAACGCCCGACAGCGCACCCATGACCGCGCCGAAATCCGCGCAATCGAGCCGTACCGTGTCGTCTCCATAGACCGAACTGACGATATCGAAGCCGGTAACACGGTGCCCCGCTGCCCTGAGCGCCGCGACCGCAACCTTGCCGAGTTTGCCGCTGCTGCCTGTGACCGCGATGCGCATGGATTTACCGCTCCTTGGTGGCGCTGAAGGTCAGCTCCGGATTGCGTTCCTGCTGATAGCCGACATCCCACGCCGAGCGCGCCATAAACACGGGATCGCCGTCGCGGTCCTTGGCGAGATTCGAAAGGTTGAAATCGGCAAAGTTGCGCAAGGCGGCGTCGCTACCTTTGATCCAGCGCGCGGTTTCGAACGGTGAGGGTTCGAGCACGGCCTCGACCTTGTATTCCGCCTCCAACCGCGAAATCAGCACATCGAGCTGCAATTGGCCGACCACGCCGACGATCGATTGCGCACCGATCTCGGGATAGAACACCTGAATCACGCCTTCTTCGGAAAGGTCGTCGAGCGCCTTTCTAAGCTGCTTGGTCTTGGTCGGATCCTTCAGCTGCACGCGGCGCAGGATTTCCGGCGCGAAGTTGGGCAGGCCAGTGAAGCGGACGGTGTTCTTTTCCGAAAGCGTGTCGCCCACGCGCAAGGTGCCGTGGTTGGGGATGCCGATGATGTCGCCCGCCTCGGCCGTATCGGCGATCTCGCGGTCCTGTGCGAAGAACAGGATCGGCGAGTGGACCGCGATCGGCTTGCCGAGGCCGGACGGCGTGAGCTTCATGCCGCGCTTGAAGGTGCCCGAGACCATGCGCATGAACGCAATGCGGTCGCGGTGCATCGGGTCCATGTTGGCCTGAACCTTGAACACGAAGCCGGTGACTTCGGGGTGATCGGTCTCGATCGTGCCGCTGTCCGACGGCTGCGGACGCGGCGGCGGGGCATAGCGGGCGATGGCGTCGATCATTTCGGCGACACCGAAGTTCTTGAGCGCCGAGCCGAAGTAGACTGGCGTGAGATCGCCGTTGCGGTAGGCGGTGAGATCGAATTCGGGATAGCCGACCTGCGCGAGCTCGATTTCCTCGGCGATCTCGGCGGGGATTGCGCCATCGACGAGCGGATCGCGCTTGCCGAGGAATTCGCGGCTGTCGCCTTCGGGGCGGGCGATCGTGCCCGTCGCAAAATCGAGCACACCTTCGAAAATCCCGCCCATGCCAATGGGCCACGACATCGGGCAGACATCGAGCGCCAGCGCATCCGCCACTTCATCGAGCGTTTCGAACACCGGGCGGCCTTCGCGGTCGACCTTGTTGACGAAGGTGATGATCGGCACCGAACGCAGGCGGCAGACCTCGAACAACTTGCGCGTCTGCGGCTCGATACCCTTGGCCGCGTCGATCACCATGATCGCGGAATCGACGGCAGTGAGCGTGCGGTAGGTGTCTTCGGAGAAGTCCTCGTGGCCCGGGGTATCGAGCAGATTGAAGACGACACCGTCCTTCTGGAAGGTCATCACCGAGGAGGTGACCGAGATGCCGCGCTGCTGCTCGATCTTCATCCAGTCGGACCGGGCGCGCCGCGCCTGCCCGCGCGCCTTGACCTCACCGGCCAAATGGATCGCGCCGCCCTGGAGGAGCAGCTTCTCGGTCAGCGTGGTCTTGCCCGCGTCAGGGTGCGAGATGATGGCAAAGGTGCGGCGATTGGAACTCATGTGCGCCGCCTAGCCGAGGGGCGCGGCGGTGTCACGCCTCAGCCGCGCAGAGCGAGCAGCAGCAGGACCGGCCAGACCACCACGATCGCGGCGAAGATTCCGGCGACGCCCCACGGCACCGGCGCCCCGGCACGGATCGCGGGCCAGACGAAGAGCGCAAGCCACAGCGTCTTGTAGAAGATCTGCACCAGCAGCAGCGGCGCGAAGAAGGCGGGGGCAAAGAGGCCGCAAACGGAGGCCGCAAGGATCGCCGACCATAGGCTGAGCACCAGCACGCGCAGGCCGGCGCTTTCCGTCACGGCGCCCTGAAACACTGTGGCAGCGGCGGTTGGTGCAATCATGCCCCAGCAGACCGGGACAAGGATCAGGATATTCGCCGCGAAGGCAACACGCAGGATATCCGGGTTGGAGAAAATGACGGCGCTCGGCATGCCTGAAGATTAGGCAGGACGGATGGTCACATCCATTCGGAAGTTGCAGCTTGCCCCTTGAGGCAGGACCATCACACCGGGTTTGTCACCGAACTCTCCAGCATAGCCCACCGGATCGGAATGGCCCTGCCACGGCTCGATGCAGATGTAGCGCGCGCCGGGGACCTGCCAGATGCCGAGCATCGGGCTATCCGGGAAGGCGATGTCGAGCCAGGTTCCGCCATCGGCGCCATAAGACAGGCGGCGGCTGGCGAGTTCGGTCCAGATCAGCGCATCGTGACGGAAGAGTTCGGGATCGAGCGGGAGTTCGCGGCCCTGCACCGGGCTGGGCACGCCATCCGGGCGGAGCAGGCCGCTTGCCTTGTCGAGCTGGCGGATAGGCTGCGGCTCGTCCGCCTCGAACACCACGCGGTGCGCGGCCTTGTCGGCACCGCCGGGAAGCGGCCAGGCGAAGGCCGGGTGGTAGCCGAAGCTGAAGGGCAGCGGGGCATCGCCGGTGTTGTGGACCGTCGCCATCATCGCAAGCGTCATGCCAGAGAGCGTGAAGGCCATCTCGAGCGCGAAGGCGAAGGGATAGCCGGCCCGGGTCTCGGCACTGTCTTCCAGCCGGAACACCGCGCGATCCGTCAACTGCTCGGTCAAAGCGAAGGCACTGCGGCGGGCGAAGCCGTGTTTGGGCATCCGGAATGCCTGCCCTTCACGGCGCAGTGTGTCTTCCGCCAGCGCACCGACAATCGGGAACAGCAGCGGCGCGCGGCCCGACCAGAAGGCCGGGTCCGCATCGGTCATGTATTCGCGGCCCGCAGCATCGGTCAGCGAGGAAAGCTCCGCGCCGAACGGGTTGATCCGCGCAGAGAGGCCTTCGCTGGCGATGGCAACAAGATCGGTCATCGGTCCCCGGCTGGCAGGTGTTTTCAGGCGCGCAGCACGCCGCCGAGCTTCGCGCCGGCTGCCACGATCTTGTCGGTGATCGCTTTCAATGCCGCCTCGTCGTAGCTCTTCTCGACCGGCTGCAAAGTGACCTCGACGGCCAGCGACTTGTGACCTTCCGGCACGCCCTGCCCTCGGAAATCATCGAACACCCGCGCGGCGACCACGTTGGCCTTGTCCGCCCCGCGCACGGCGCGCAGCAGATCGCCGGCGGGGAGCGCGGCAGGCACGAGGAAGGCGTAATCGCGCGTGACGGCCTGCAGCGCGGGCGGCGCGAAGTGCGGACGGGCAAAGCTGCCGGGGCCCTTGCGCGCGGGGATCGCGCCGAGGAACAGTTCGACCACAGCAACCGGACCGGCCAGATCGAAGGCCTTGGCGGTGGTGGGATGCAGCAGACCGAAGCGCGCGAGCACGGTCTTGGGCCCGAGGCGCAAGGTGGCAGACTGGCCGGGGTGGAACTGGCTGCCTGCTTCACCCATCACCTGCAGGTTATCGACCGGCGCACCAGCTTCGGCGAGGAGCGCAAGGGCCTCGGCCTTCGCGTCGAAGGCATCGAAGGGCTTGGCCTTCCCCGTCGCCCAGCCGCGCGGTGCCGCTTCGCCCGCGAGCACGACGGCGAGGCTGGGCTGCTCGTCGCTCGCGCCGCCTTCCCCGCGCAGATAGCGGCGGCCGATCTCGAACAGACGGACCGAAGTGGCGCCGCGATCAAGATTGCGCCGCGCTGCCGATAGCAGGCCCGGCAGCAGCGAGGGGCGCATGGTCTTGAGGTCTTCGGAGATCGGATTGGCCAGCGTCCAGAGATCGCCATCAGCAAAGTGCGCGGCCTCGCTCGTGGGAAGGAACGACCAGGTTACTGCCTCGTTCAGTCCGCGCGCGGCGGCAGCCCGGCGGATGCGGCGCTCCTGCATCTGCGCGGGCGTGGCGGTGGGCTTGGCGACGCCGTCGGCGCGCGGCAGCGGGGTGGAGGGCACGGCATCGAGGCCGTGAACGCGGATCACTTCCTCCACGATGTCGGGTGCGCCGTCGACGTCCGGGCGCCAGGTCGGCACCGTCACGTCCCAGTGCTTGGCCAAGTCTTCGAAAACTTCGAAACCAAGCGCGGCAAGGATGCGCTTCTGTTCGCCATTGGCGACATCGATCCCGCCGAGATTGCCGGCGAGCGCCGGATCATAGCCGAAGCTCTTGCGCGCAAGCGGGGGCTGGCCGGCGCGGATCACTTCGCTCGGCTCGCCGCCGCAGATCTCGAGGATCAGGCTGGTGAGCAGGTCCAGGCCAGTATCGAGGAAGGCGGGATCGACCCCGCGCTCGAAGCGGCCGCGCGCGTCGGACGTGAGCGCCAGCGCCTGCCCGGTGCGGGCGATATTGGCGGGGGTGAAGTAGGCGACTTCGAGTAGGACGTCGGTCGTGTCGTCAGAACAGCCCGAATGTTCGCCGCCCATGATCCCGGCGATATCGTGGACGCCGGCTTCATCGGCGATCACGGTCATCCATGGTTCGAGCGCGTATTCCTTGCCGTTGAGGGCAAGGCAAGTCTCACCTTCGCGGGCGTTGCGGGCGCAGACGGCGCCGGTGAGCTTGGCGAGGTCATAGGCATGCGCGGGGCGGCCATAGCCGAGCATCACGTAGTTGGTGATGTCGACCAGCGCCGAAATCGGGCGCTGGCCCGCGCTCTTGAGGCGGTCCTGCAACCACTGCGGGCTGGGGCCGTTCTTCACGCCGCGAATGACGCGGCCGTAGAAGGCGGGGCAGCCTTCGGGATCATCGGTGCGGACTTCGACCGGGCACGGGAAGCTGCCGGTGATCGGCGCGACGTCGATCGGCTTGAGCACGCCAAGGCCCGCCGCCGCAAGATCGCGCGCGATGCCGTGGACACCCATGCAGTCCGGACGGTTGGGCGTGATTGCGACGTCGAACACCGGGTCGGAGCCGAGATAATCGGCGAAGCTGGTGCCGATGGGGGCGTCGGCGGGCAGCTCGATGATGCCATCGTGCTCTTCACCAAGGCCGAGCTCGCGCGTCGAGCACATCATGCCGTTGGATTCGACGCCGCGGATGGCGGACTTGCGAAGCTCCATGCCGTTGGCCGGAACCACTGCGCCAGGAACACCGAGAACGCCAACGAGGCCCGCGCGCGCATTCGGCGCGCCGCAGACGACCTGAAGCGGGGTGCCGTCACCCAGATCGACCGAGAGGACTTGCAACTTGTCCGCCTGCGGGTGCCGTTCCGCCGTCAGCACGCGGGCGACGCGGAACTTCTTGAGCGCGGCGGAGGCATCCTCGACGCCTTCGATCTCGAGGCCGAGCGAAGTGAGCTTTTCGGCAATGGTGCGGGCATCGGCCTTGGTATCGAGCAGGGCCTGGAGCCATGAGAGAGCAAACTTCATGCGCGCACTCCCACGCCGCCGGAAAGGGTCGGCACATCGAGCGCGCCAAAGCCGTAGTGCTGGAGCCAGCGCACATCGCCATCGAAGAAGGCGCGCAGATCGTCCATGCCGTATTTCAGCATCGCGAGCCGATCGACGCCGGTACCGAACGCGAAGCCCTGCCATTCATCGGGATCGAGCCCGCCGAATTCGATCACCTTGCGGTTGACCATGCCGGAACCGAGCACTTCCATCCAGCCGCCGTTCGCCGCATCGCCGCTGCCGCCAACCACGCGCTTGCCATTTATCAGGGTGTAGCCGACGTCGACTTCGACCGAAGGTTCGGTGAAAGGGAAATAGCTGGGGCGCAGGCGCAGGACGATGTCCTCACGCTCGAAGAAGGCCTTGAGGAAGGTTTCCAGCGTCCACTTGAGGTGGCCGAGGTGGATACCCTTGTCGATCACGAGGCCCTCGATCTGATGGAACATCGGGGTGTGCGTGGCGTCGCTGTCTGACCGGTAGACGCGGCCCGGCGCAATCACGCGCAAGGGCGCGCCCTGGCTGAGCATCGAGCGGATCTGGACCGGCGAGGTATGCGTGCGGAGCAGCATCGAGCGGCCCTCTGCATCCTTGTCCGGGAAGTAGAACGTATCGTGCATCGCTCGCGCCGGGTGCGTTTCGGGCATGTTGAGCGCGGTGAAGTTGTGCCAGTCGTCCTCGATCTCCGGCCCCGTCGCCACGGCAAAGCCCATGTCGGCGAAAATCTCGGCCAGCTCGTCCATGACCTGGCTGACCGGGTGGACACTGCCGCGCGGGGCCGCCGGTGCGGGGAGCGAAAGGTCGGCGGTTTCTGCCGCAAGCTTTGCCTCAAGCGCGGCGCTTTCCAGCGCGGCGCGGCGTTCGCCGAGTGCGGCGGTGACGGCCTCGCGCGCGGCGTGGATGCGCGGCCCGGTGCTGGTGCGTTCCTCGGGGCTCATGCCGCCCAGCGACTTGAGCAAGGCCGAGACCCAGCCCTGCTTGCCAAGCGCACCGACGCGCAGCGCCTCGACGGCTTCGATCGTGTCTGCCGCTGCAATCGCGGCGAGTGTAGGTTCAAGCTGTTCCATCGCGCCCGCCGCTAGCGCCAAACGGCGCGGAATCCAAGGCGCGCGTTCAGTCCCTTGAGGGATCGTGCAATGCCTGCACCGGTGCCCCTGCGGCCACCATGCGGGCGCGCATGACCCCGGCGAGCACCGGATGGGGCAGCGCGGCATAGGCGCTCGGGCTCATCCCCATGAAGCGGTGGAACTCGCGCACGAACTGTGCCTGATCGTGATAGTGCGAATCGATGGCGCCGATCCACTTCAGCGAGGGGTCGAGCATGTACTGCGAGAGGCTGCGCATGAAGCGCTGCCGGCGCAGCAGCAGGCTGGGCGGAAAGCCGAAGTAACGGCGGCAGACGCGCTCCAGCGTATGCGTGGGCAAGCTGGCCCGCTCCGCCATGTCCGCCACGCTGGCGACGTCGGGATCGACGAGCACATGATGAACGGTCCGGATGCGCGCTTCCTCGGGCAGCGGACGGGCTGCGAGGCTTTCGAAGTGACGGGTGATTCGCTCTAGTTCGGCAGCTTCATCAGGCTCAGGCCCGAACAGCGTATCCACCAGAGGACGCAGCGGCGCGAACGCCGGTTCCGCCGCCGAATCGCAGAGGCGATCGGCATAGGCATTTGCCGGGGCGGCAACGAACTTGGCCCAGCCGAGAGGCAGCAGGCCGATCCCCCAGATGCGTGAAGTGCCGGTGGTGAAGCGCACCGCAGTGCTGGTCGGCCCGGTGACAATGCCGGTGACGCCGCCGAACGGGGCGGCACCGCGGATCTCCGAAACCGGCAGGGCACCGCTGATGATGCGCAGGTTGGCCCATTCGGGGTGGAGATGATCGGTGACCTGGCCTTCGGCGCCAACAACGATTTCGGTGATGTAGAAGGTCGTGAAATAGGGGCGCATGGCCGCGGGCGGCTGATGGAATCGTACCCTGACGGCACATGGACCGTTCACTATTGCGCCCCTCGTTATTATCCCTGTTGGTAGGATCATAACCCCTATGGGCCACAACGGGAACAGTCCAAAATGGCAAAAAGGGCACCGGTCCCAAGACCGGTGCCCCCTTGCATTTCAGCCAGATCCAGAATTCAACAGCTGCCAAACGCACCAGATTGGAACGTCGGGCCGTTACATTCCGATCAGTTTGCCAAAGCCTGCTTGGCCTGCGCGATGATCGCGGTGAACACACCGCCTTCGTTCATCGCGAGATCGGCCATGGCCTTGCGATCGAGTTCGATCCCGGCAAGCTTGGTGCCGTGGATGAACTGCGAGTAGGTCAGGCCTTCGGCGCGGACAGCGGCGTTGATGCGCTGGATCCACAGACCGCGGAACTCCCGCTTCTTCACCTTGCGGTCGCGGTACGCGTACTGGCCGGCCTTTTCGACGGCCTGACGGGCAACGCGGATGGTGTTCTTGCGGCGGCCCCGATAGCCCTTGGCCTGTTCGAGAATGCGCTTGTGCTTGGCGCGGGTGGTAACACCCCGTTTGATACGGCTCATGGTCTAACGCTCCTCAGTTCAGCCCGTAGGGCGCCCACTTCTTGATCACCTTCGCATCGGCGTCGGAGATCACGTCCATCCCGCGGTTCTGGCGGATGTACTTGGCGTTGTGGCTGATCAGGCGGTGGCGCTTGCCGGCGACGCCGTGCTTAACCTTGCCGGAGGCGGTGATCTTGAAGCGCTTCTTCACACCGCTCTTGGTCTTGAGCTTGGGCATTTTCGTCTCCTTGATAAGGGTGCGTCCGACCCGCCGTGGCAGCCCTGCATGGCCAGGCAAGTCATCGAATCCGCACCCGATGAAGTGGGCGCGCTTAGTGGCGCATGGCGCAAAAGGCAAGCGATTGCGCTTTGAGGGGACCGAATGGCCGAGTCAGCCGCCGATCTCCTCCCGGTCGAACGGGGTCGTCTGGTAGGTCTCGTTGATCCAGTTGCCGAACAGCAGATGGCCGTGGCCGCGCCAGGTGTTGGACGGCGCGGCGGCAGGATCATCGCCCGGAAAGTAGTGCAACGGCAGACTACGCCCTTCATCCCGCGCATATTCGCTCGCAAGCGTCAGCGTATCGTATTCGAGGTGGTTGAGCATGTGGACCGCGTCGTTGGCCGGATCGCTGACAAGGCAAAGGCCGGTCTCCGGGCTATCGGCCAGCACGGTGAGCCCGCGCCCGGCGGGAAGATCCGCACCGCGCAGTTCGCTCCAGCGCGAGACGGGGACATCGAACCGATCGGGCAGCCCGCGCATGAGCGGATTTGCCGGCGCACGGTTGACGTGGCTGAACACGCCGGTCGCCTTCTGGGTCAGCGCATGCTTGGGCACGCCGTGGAAGTAATGCAAGGCGGCCATGGCGCCCCAGCACAGCGTCAGCGTGCGGTGAACATTGTGCCGCGACCAATCGAGGATGCGGCACATCTCGTCCCAATAGGTCACCTCCTCGAACCCGATCTGTTCGACCGGAGCGCCGGTGATGATGAGGCCATCGAACTTCTCGGTGCGGAGATCTTCCCAAGGCCGGTAGAACGATGTGATGTGCCCGGCCGAGGTGTTCTTGCTGACGTGGTCTGAAATGCGCACGAGATCGAGTTCGATCTGCAGCGGCGTTGCGCCGAGCAGGCGGGCAATCTGGGTCTCGGTGGTAATCTTGTCGGGCATGAGGTTGAGCAAAGCGACGCGCAAGGGACGGATGTCCTGACGCGCGGCCTCGGTCTCGCTCATGACGATAACGCCCTCGGCCTCCAGCGTGCGGCGGGCGGGCAGATTGTCGGCGATGCGGATCGGCACGTGTCGTAACCCTTTGAACTTCGCGGGAAACGACGCCTGTAGCCTTGTTCCGTTTGGTTGCCGGACCGGCCACATCCCTTCGCTGGCGAAGGCGCCACCTTGCCCGGAAACCGGCAGGTTGGCGTCGGGGCATCATTCCCCAACTCTTGATGCGGGGCGAGACATAGGGCGACTGCCATTGAAATGCAACGCCCTGCCGCATCCGGACGCTCGCCCAGATCTCACTTGCTATTGCAAATGCCTCGCATTACGTATTAGCCGACACAGCGTGAGGATTCGCTTCCGATGTATATCTGCATCTGCAATGCCATCCGCGAAAAGGACCTGCGCCGCGCCGCCTGCGAGCAGGGCGGCGATGCCGAATCGCTTTATGCCAAGCTCGGCTTTGCCCCGCAGTGCCGCCAGTGCCTGGAAGATGCCGAGCACATCGTCGCCGAAGCGCGGTCCTGCATTCTGGCCTGACTTGCCTTGCGCCGGATCGCTGGTCTGACTACTCTTGGCGCCTAGCGAGGAGACGCAGCGTGAAGGGTGATGCCAAGGTCATCGAATTCCTCAACAAGGCCCTGCTCAACGAGCTGACCGCCATCAACCAGTACTGGCTGCATTACCGGATGCTGGCCAACTGGGGCCTCAAGAAGCTCGCCGAATACGAGCGCCACGAATCGATCGACGAGATGAAGCACGCCGACCGGTTGGCGGACCGCATTCTGTTCCTCGATGGCCTGCCCAATTTTCAGGCCATCGGCCGCCTGCGCATCGGCGAGGACGTCGAGGACGTGCTCAAGGCCGACCTTGCGCTGGAGCATGACGCGATCCCGCTGCTCAAGGACGCAATTGCCCACTGCGAGAGCGTGCGCGACTTCGTCAGCCGCGACTTGTTTGCCGACATTCTCTCCAACGAGGAGGAGCATGTCGACGTGCTGGAAACCCAGTTCGAAATGATCGCGCGGATGGGCCTCGCCAACTACATCCAGCTCAACAGCGAGGCATCGGAAGCCTGACCCATCAAGGCGCGGCGCGGATCACCTCGCCGCCCTTCATCACGAAGGCGGGCTTTTCAAGCACGCGAACATCGGCGAGCGGATCGCCGTCCACCGCGACCAGATCGCCATAGCGGCCCGGTGCGATCGCGCCGACGTCGGCGGTCTTGTCCAGCGCCTCGGCCGCGCTTCTGGTGGCGGCCTGGATGGCCTCCAGCGGGGTCATGCCCCATTCGACCATCTTGGCGAACTGCTTGGCATTGTCGCCGTTGGGATAGACACCGCCATCGGTGCCGAACAGCAGCTTGACCCCGGCGGCGTGGGCGGCGCGGAAGGTCTCGCGCTGCTTGCGACCCACAAGACGCTCCTTGGCGAGGCTTTCCTCGAAAACTCCGTTCTTCGCGCCTTCGGCAAGGATATAGTCGTCGTTGTAGATATCCATATCGAGCCAGGCGCCCTTGGCCTTGGCGAGCTTGAAGCTCTCGTCATCGGCAAGGCTGGCATGCTCGATCGTATCGACGCCGCCGCGCAGCGCATCGTTGATACCGGCGGTGCCATGCGCGTGGGCCGCGACCCGCATGCCGAGCATGTGCGCTTCGTCGGTGACTGCCTTGATCTCCTCAAGGCTCATCTGCTGGCCGCCGACAGAATCGGTCTTCGAGAGGACCCCGCCGGTCATGCAGACCTTGATGACCTCGGCACCATACTTGCGCATCTTGCGCACGGCAGCGCGAAATTCTTCGGGTGAGTTGGCAATCCCCGGCGCTGGCACCGTGATCGAAGGCGGATACTCGGTCGAATAGCAGTGCCCGCCGGTCGCGCCGAGCGCATAGGTTGCGGGCACGATGCGCGGACCCGTGATGTAGCCCGCCTCGATGCCCTGCTTGAGCGCCACATCATCGTAGTTGCTCGATCCGACATTGCGCACGGTCGTGAACCCGGCCTCGACGGTGCGCTTCGCATTGGCGACGCCGACAACGGTCCAGAAGTTATCGGTGTATTCAAGAGTGCGGTAGCCGCCGAAGCGCGGATCGCCGGTGAGATGGACGTGCATGTCGATCAGGCCGGGAACGAGCGTGCGCGCGCCGAGATCGATCGTCTCCGCGCCGGCAGGAACAGCATCTCCAGGCTTGCCGACAGCGGCGATGCGGCCATCGGTGATCACGACCTGAACATTGTCCACCGTCCGGCCGGCGAGGACATCGACCATATGTGCGGCGCGGACCACCACCGTCTTTGCCGAGGCGGGCGCGGCGGCCAGTGCCAAACCGATGGTGATTGCCCCGATTGCGCTGCGCATTTCTCTTGTCTCCAAATATGTCAGAAGCTTGCTCGCATGCGGGCTCGACGCTGACAAGGCCGCTTATTCTGCGAGCACGCGAAGGCCATGCGCGGCGGCATGGGCCGCAAAGTCTCCGCCGGGGACCGCCCGCAGCCCCAGTGGCGCGCGGCGGTTCGGCAGATAGCCGGCAGCGCGCAGCGGGCCAGCGCGCGTATGGACGACAAGATTGACGCGCCGATATTCGCCGCGACCGGGGCGGAGTGGGTCACAATATTCCCAGGCGTCAAATTCGGCGAGGACCGAGCGCGGGATCGGTTTCAAGCCGCCATAGACCCAGCCCTTGACGCGGCCAGCGCCCGGCATCAGCACCGGATAGACGCCTTGGCGATCGCGCCGCAGGAACAGCGCGCCGGGCACCCAGCCGCGCCGGGGACGCCCGCCGAGCCGTGGCAGCAGCGTTTCGGTCAGCGTGCTGGAATGCTCGTGGGTCAGCGTGCCATAGAAGAACAGGCGGCGCGGGGCGTGCATCGGATTGGTGGGGGATCAGTGGTGGCAGGCCAGCGCCTCGACCACGTCCTCAAGCCTTGCGGCATCGCCCACCGCGATGACGTGGCCATCGGACCCGGCGTGGAGCGGTTCGCCGTTCCAGTCCGCCATGGTGCCGCCAGCCCCTTCGACAACGGGCACGAGCGCGGCCCAATCATGCAGCTTGAGCCCGGCCTCGCAAACGATATCGAGGAAACCCGAGGCGAGCATCGCGTAATTGTAGCAATCGCCGCCCATCACCATGCGCTTGTGATCGGTCTTTGCCGCGAGGCCCATGAAGTGGGCGCCATCGTGATCGTCAAAATAGTGCGGACCCGTCGTGGCGAGCGCGGCATCGGCGAGGTGCGCGCAGGCGCGGGTGCGGACGGCATGGCCATTGAAAGTTGTCGGCCGGCCGATGACGCCGACCCAGCGCTCGCCCAGGATCGGCTGGTCGATCACCCCGAGCACGGGAAACCCTTCGACCACGAGCGCGATCAGGGTTCCGAACAGCGGGCGGCCGGCAAGGAAACCGGTGGTGCCATCGATCGGATCGAGCACCCAGCTGCGCCTGGACGAGCCCGGCGTGGCACCCATTTCCTCACCGATCACCGTATCGTCCGGCACCTCGGTGATCAGGATGGCGCGCATGGCCTCTTCCGCCGCGCGGTCCGCGAGGGTGACAGGCGAGGCATCGGCCTTGCGATCAGCCGAAAGGCCGCTGCGGAAAAACGGGCGGATGGCAGCCCCTGCCGCATCGGCGAGGCGCAGGGCGAGAGCGATATCGCGATCCAGATCGGCATCTTTCATTGTGCAGCAATGGCGCGCGTTCGGGAGCACGGTCAAGGGGGGCATTTGCAGCTTCCCGCAGCCTCTGGCCTTGCCTTCAAGGACCTGATGCCTTGGCGAAGCGGCAGGATTGTGCTTATCGATAGTGATATTGCGCACACCCGGGGGATGATGGGGTGGCTAGACCGATCGCGGGCAGATCAATTCTGCCCGAGTGAGGGCAATGGGGGGCATTGATGAATCGGATGAGCAGACCTGCCGTTGACCCGGCGATCGCCTCGGGCGCGGCGGCGACGCGGGATGGCCAGCCGATCTCGTACAGCCGCGCACCGGCGCGCGATCTGCAGCCGTGGATTGCCCGGCTTTATGTCACCATCGTCGATGCCCCGGTGGACTACGCGCTTTCCTGCGGCATCTTCAGCGATGCGGCGATGCTGCGCATCCAGCTGCGCGGCGACTGGACGGCAGAGACAGCGGAGGGACGGCGCGAAATGGGCCGCGCCGCGCTCTACTTCGGTCCGCAGACGCGGCGCATGCCGATCACCGTCAAGGGAAGCTTCACCAGCGTTGGCCTGTCCTTCCGCGCGGGCGCCTGCCATGCACTGGGCAAGCTCAAGCTCGATACGATGTGCGACAAGCTGGCACCGGTTGAAACGCTGGGGCTGTGCCAGCACGAATGGATGAACCTGTGCGAGGCCGGCGGCTCGCCAGAAGACTGGTGCGCCGCCATGGAAGACGCCATGCGCCGCCAGATTGCGCGCGCCGGCGGGACCGAACCCGATCCGACCGCCGCCGCGGTGGAAGCCGCAGCCTTCACCAATCCCGAGATTACCGTCGCGCGGCTGGCACAGCAGTGCGGAACCGAACAGCGCAAGCTCGAACGGCAGGTACGGCGCGATTTCGGCATGCCGCCCAAGCAGGTGCTGCGCCGCGCCCGCGCGCTCGACATGGCAAGCCACTTGCGCGGTGTGGCTGATCACGACGAGGCCGAGGCACTGGCACTGCGCTACTACGACCAGAGCCACCTGATCCGCGAGTTCACCGCGCTGTTCGGGATGAGTCCGCGCCAGTTCGTCGATTCGCCGCAGCCGCTGATGACGCTCTCGCTGGAAACCCGGCAGGCACGGCGGCTGGAAACGATCGCGCGAATCGCGCCGGGCGATATCAAGCCCTGGCAGTAGGGCCTTCGCGCCATTCGCCGGGTGCAAGCCCCTCGAGCGTCCATTCGCCGATCCGCCAGCGAACCAGCCGCAAGGTGGGAAAGCCGGCCGCTGCGGTCATGCGGCGCACTTGCCGGTTGCGGCCTTCGCGGATGGTGAGTTCGATCCAGCAATCGGGCACGCTCTTGCGGAAGCGGACGGGCGGATCACGCGGCCAGAGCGAAGGCGGATCGATGCGGCGCACGTCGGCGGGAAGGGTTCGCCCATCTTTCAGCACCACACCTTGGCGCAAGGGCTCGAGCGCGGCCTCGTCCGGATCGCCTTCGACCTGCACCAGATAGGTCTTGGCCAGCTTGAAGCGCGGATCGGCGATGCGCGCCTGGAGGCGGCCATCATCGGTGAGCAGGAGCAGCCCTTCGCTATCGTGATCGAGCCGACCGGCGGGGTAGACGCCGGGACGCTGGATGTAGTCGGCAAGTGTCGGGCGCGGCGGGCCATTGGGCTCCGGGCTGAACTGGCAGAGCACGCCATAGGGCTTGTTGAACAGGATCAGCGCCATCCCGCTTCCCATGGGCTGCGATGGCGCCTGTGTCAAAAACTGCCAGTCCGCCTGATTGCGCGAACCACCTCGCGCGCTAAAGTCGCGTGGCGGCGGCAACGAAAACACGATGGGAGACGGGCGCCATGGAAGCCTTGCGTACTGATGACAGCCGGTTCGAGAACCTGCCCGGCTACGCCTTTGCACCGCACTATATCGACAGCCTCAAGGGATACGAGGGACTGCGTGTCCACTTCATCGATGAAGGCCCACGCGATGCGGCGACGACCTTCCTCTGCCTCCACGGCCAGCCGAGCTGGTGCTATCTCTATCGCAAGATGATCCCGATCTTTGCCGAGGCCGGTTACCGGGTGATCGCGCCCGACCTGCTTGGCTTTGGCCGGTCCGACAAGCCGGTGGACGAGGCGACCTATACCTTCCACTTCCACCGCGGCATGCTGATGGCGTTCATCGCAGCGCTGGACCTGACGCATATCACGCTTGTCTGTCAGGACTGGGGCGGCATCCTCGGCCTGACGATTCCGCCCGCCATGCCCGAACGTTTCGAGCGGCTGCTGGTGATGAACACCGCGATCCCGGTGGGCCAATCCGCCGGGCCCGGCTTCGACGCTTGGCGCGCCTACAATCGCAGCCAGCCGGATCTCGACATTGCAGCGCTCTTCAAGCGGGCACAAGTGGGCCTGAGCGACGCCGAAGCTGCGGCCTATGGCGCGCCCTTCCCCGATGCGCGCTACAAGGCCGGGGTCCGGCGCTTCCCCGAACTGGTGATGACGAGCCCGGACATGGAAGGCGTTGCCGAAGCCAAACGCGCCGCTGCGTGGTGGCACGACGAATGGCGTGGGCCAACGTTCATGGCGGTGGGGATGATGGACCCGGTGCTGGGGCCGGACCATATGGCGAACCTGCGCGCAACGATCCACGGCTGCCCGGCGCCGCTGGAAATCGCCGATGGCGGCCACTTCGTGCAGGAGCGGGGGGATGTGATCGCCAAGGCGGCGCTGGAGGCTTTCGGGCTCTAGGATCTGGAGTCCGACCCAGTGCCCCGACCCCCTCCCCCGTCAGGGAGAGGGCCGGAACCTCTTGAAAATCAATCGAACAGGCTGGAAACCGAACTTTCGTCGGCGATACGGCGGACCGCTTCGCCGATCAAGGGCGCAATCGTGAGCACGCGGATGCGATCGGACGCCTGGGTGGCCTCGGTCGGCAGGATCGTGTCGGTAATGACAAGCTCCTTGAGCGCCGAGTTGTTGACCCGCGCCACTGCGCCGCCAGAAAGCACGCCGTGGCTGATATAGGCGGCAACGCCCTTGGCTCCGCTATCGAGCAGCGCCTGCGCCGCGTTGCAGAGCGTGCCGCCCGAATCGATGATATCATCGATGAGAATGCACATGCGGCCCGAGACATCGCCGATGATGTTCATCACCTCGCTCTGGCCCGGACGGTCACGCCGCTTGTCGACGATGGCGAGGGGGGCGTTGTCGAGCCGCTTGGCGAGCGCACGGGCGCGGACCACACCGCCAACGTCGGGCGAAACGACCATGAGATCCTGACCGCCGTAGCGCGTCTGGATATCGGCGGCCATGACCGGCGCGGCGAAGAGGTTGTCGGTCGGGATATCGAAGAAGCCCTGGATCTGCCCGGCATGGAGATCGACCGCGAGTACGCGGTCGGCACCCGCCGTGGTGATCAGATTGGCGACAAGCTTGGCCGAGATCGGCGTGCGCGGGCCGGGCTTGCGGTCCTGCCGGGCATAGCCGAAGTACGGAATGACCGCAGTGATCCGCTTGGCCGAAGCGCGGCGCAGCGCATCGGTGCAGATCAGCAGTTCCATCAGGTTGTCGTTCGCCGGATAACCGGTCGACTGAACGATGAACACGTCTTCGCCGCGCACATTCTCGTGAATCTCGACGAAGACTTCCTCGTCGGCAAAGCGGCGGACCGAAGCTTCGGTCAGCGGCAGTTCGAGATAGGCAGCGATGGCGCGGGCCAGCGGCAGATTGCCGTTGCCGGACATGATCTTCATGGGCTTCCCCGAGTCCCTCAAATCTGGGCGATGGGCAGGGCCTTAGCCCAAGATGACAGCATTGCAACGTTCGGACACATGGTTTTGCACCAAGGCCAAGCTTGCACCATTGGATATCCTTGAACTGCTGCGCCAATGCCGCCTAGGGTCTGCCCATGGCCGATACACTCATCATCACCCTTGCGCAGCTCAACCAGAAGGTCGGCGATCTTGCCGCCAACGCAGCCACGATGCTCGCGGTGCGGGAGCGGGCCGAGGGCAGCGACCTCATCGTCTATCCCGAGATGCAGCTGATCGGCTATCCGCCGGAAGACCTGATCCTGAAGCCTGCACTGATAGAGCGGGCGGCCATCGCGCTCGAAGCCATGGCGGCGGCGACCGCGGATGGCGGCCCGGCGATGCTGGTTGGCTCGGTCTTCGTGCGCGATGGCGCGCTGCACAACGGCGTGGCGCTGCTCGATCAGGGCAAGGTGGCGGCGGTTCGGTTCAAGGTGGAGCTGCCCAACTACGGCACCTTCGACGAGAAGCGCTATTTCCTCCCTGGCCCGCTGCCCGAACCGGTGCCGTTCAAGGGCGCGATGCTGGGCCTGCCGATCTGCGAGGATATCTGGCAGCCTGAGGTGTGCCGGCATCTGGCGGCGCAGGGCGCGGACATTTTCCTGTGCATCAACGGCAGCCCCTACGAGATCGACAAGGACGTGCTGCGCATCGACGGTGTCGCCAAGCGCCGCGCGATCGATACGGGCATTCCGCTGGCCTATCTCAACCGCGTGGGCGGGCAGGACGAAGTGGTGTTTGACGGAGCAAGCTTCGTCGTTGGCCCGGAAGGCGCGCTGTGGGTGCAGATGCCGGACTGGGAAGAGGCGATCGTCGATACCGTGTGGCAGAAGGTGCCATCGGGTGCCGGACACCGCTGGCGCTGCCAGCCGGGTGTGGTTTCCGAACTCGCCGAGCATCCCGAGGACATTTACTGCGCGATGGTGCTCGCGCTGCGCGATTATGTGAACACGAACCGCTTTCCCGGCGTGGTGCTGGGGCTTTCGGGCGGAATCGATTCGGCGATCTGCGCGGCGATCGCAGTCGATGCGCTGGGCCCGGAGCGGGTGTGGTGCGTGATGATGCCGAGCGCCTACACCAGCGCCGAGAGCCTCGAGGATGCGGAGGCCTGCGCGAAGATGCTGGGCGTCCGGCTCGATACGATCCCGATCAGCCCGGCTGTCGATGCCTTTGCCGATATGCTGGCCCCCGCATTTGAAGGCCGCCAGCCCGATCTGGCAGAGGAGAACCTGCAATCGCGCATTCGTGGCACCACGTTGATGGCGCTTTCGAACAAGTTCGGGCCGATGCTGGTGACGACCGGCAACAAGAGCGAGATGAGCGTCGGCTACGCGACGATCTATGGCGACATGAACGGCGGCTACAACCCGCTGAAGGACGCCTACAAGACGACGGTCTTCGCGATTTCGCGCTGGCGCAACAAGGCGCGGCCCAAGATCGGGCTGGGGCCGGAAGGCATGGTTATGCCGGAGCGGATCATCACCAAGCCGCCGAGCGCCGAGCTGCGACCGGACCAGAAGGATTCGGATTCGCTGCCCGATTATGCCGTGCTCGATGCCATCCTGCTCGGGCTGGTGGAGCACGAGAAGAGCGTCGATCAACTCGTGGCCGAGGGATTCGACCATGCGACGGTTTCGCGGATCGAGCGGTTGCTCAATGTGGCCGAATACAAGCGTCGCCAGGCGCCGCCGGGGGTGAAGCTGGGCATGCGCAACTTCGGGCGCGACCGGCGCTATCCGATCACGCATGGGTTCCGGACCGGCTAGGCTTATTGCGAACGATTCTCATTGACCTTCGACTGCTTCCGACTAATCTGCGAATCGTTCGCAATTAGTTGGAAGCAGCTTCATGACCGCACCAGCCGGAAACCTTGCCGAAACGATTGCCCGGCTCGCCCGGGCACCATCGTTGCGGGAAAGATCGCCCCTCGCCCAGGACGTTATCCTTGCGATCCGGCTCTGCGCGCTGGCGGCGCGGGACGGCAGCGATCCCCTGCCCGCGCTCGCCTTGCGGCTGCGACACTGCGAGGCCGCGTTTGCGGTGCATGAACTGATCCGCACGGTGACAAGGCACTGGCCGGAGCCGTTCGGGGTTGGCCGGGCGTGCTGCCAGCGCCTTTCGCCGGACGAGGTGACGCTGGCACGCATGGTGGAGGCTGGCCAGGGGCGAAGCCACGCCGATTTCATGCGCACGATCGATGGTTTCGTGCCTGCCGCCGCCCACGAACCGCTGTGGGAAGCCTGCACCCACGCCGTCGTGCTGATGGGCTGAGCTTGTCGGGCCATCGCGGGCCGCTATAGGCGGAGCCATGCCGAACACCACCATCACGGTCACCACTCGCTTTGCGCCCTCGCCCACGGGCACGCTTCATGTCGGCAATATCCGCACGGCGCTGCACAACTGGCTGCTGGCCAAGAATAGCGGCGGGCGGTTCCTGCTGCGGATCGACGATACCGATGTGGCGCGCAGCCGCGAGGAACATGTCGAGGCGATCCGGGCGGATCTGGCGTGGCTGGGGCTGCATCCTGAGCGCGAGGAGCGGCAATCGGCGCGCTTTGCGATCTATGAAGCAGCGTTCGAGAAACTCGTCGCAACGGGGCGACTCTATCGCTGCTACGAAACCGCGCAGGAACTGGACCTGAAGCGCAAGGTGCTGCTGGGCCGCGGGTTGCCGCCTATTTACGATCGCGGTGCGTTGGCGCTGACCGAGGAAGATCACGCGGCCAAGGCTGCGGCCGGCGAGAGGCCGCATTGGCGCTTCCTGCTCGATCACGAAGCCCCGATCGAATGGGTGGACGGCATTCGCGGCGATCAGCACTTCGATCCGCGCCAGATGTCGGACCCGGTGGTGCGCCGGGCGGATGGCTCGTGGCTCTATATGCTGCCTTCGGTGATCGACGATATCGAGATGGGCATCACCGACGTGTTGCGCGGGGAGGACCACGTTTCCAACACCGCAACGCAGGTGCAGATGTTCACCGCGCTCGATGCGCCAGTGCCGCGCTTTGCGCATGAGGCGCTGTTGACGGGCGCAGAGGGCAAGCTTTCCAAGCGACTGGGCTCGCTGGGCGTAGCGGAGATGCGTGAGAACGGAATCGAGCCCGAAGCGCTGATCGCGCTGCTGGCGCGGTTGGGCACGAGCGATCCGGTCGATCCGGCACTCGATGCGGAGGCCCTCGCCGAGAGCTTCGACCTGACGCGGTTCGGGCGCGCGCCGGCGCGGTTCGATGATGCGGAACTGGCGCGGGTGAATGCAGCGGTGATCCACCGGTTGCCCTATGCGCGGGTGGCAGGCCGCCTGCCTGCGGAAATGGGCGAAGCGGCGTGGGAGGCGATCCGGCCTAACCTGAACACGGTGGCCGAGGCGGCGGACTGGTGGCGGGTGGTGACGGGGCCAATTTCAGCGCCGCAGTTCGATGCCGAGACGCGGGCGTTTCTGGATCAGGCAGCGACTGTTGCCGCCATGCTCGACTGGAATTGCGACCCGTGGAGTGCTCTCACCGGGGCGCTCAAGGATGCGACCGGACGCAAGGGCAAGGCGCTGTTCCTGCCGCTGCGGCAGGCGCTGACCGGCATGGACCACGGGCCGGACATGAAGGCATTGCTGCCACTGATCGGGCGGGATGAGACAGTGCGGCGGCTCGGTTGAAGTTACCCCTCCGACCCGCCTTCGGCGGCCCACCTCCCCATTTGTGCTTCGCAAAAACAGGGAGGACCTAGGCGCGGCCGGTCTGGCTGACGAGATGCGAGGGGTCTATGCCTTCGGCGCGCCAGGTGGCGGCCCAGCGTGCGGCGACGGAGGTTTCGAACAGGATCTCGCTGCGGCCTTGGGCGGCATACCAGCCGTGCTGACGCATCTCGCCTTCAAGCTGACCCGCGCCCCACCCGGCATATCCGAGCGCGACCAGCCATTTCGACGGTCCGCGCCCTTCGGCAATCGCGCGAAGCACGTCCATAGAAGCGGAGAGCGCGCAAAGCGGCTGGACTTCGACCGAGCCGCTGCCGCCCCAATCATTGCTGTGCAGCACGAACCCGCGCGAGGGTTCGACCGGGCCGCCATTAAGCACCGGGCCATCGGGCGCCATGCCGGGATCGATGCCGATATCGGCAAGCAGGCTGTGCAGCGTCACGTCCTCGCGCACGCTGCCGATGCCGATCCCCAGCGCGCCGTGCTCATCGTGCACGCACATCGCGATGACGGCCCGTTCAAAACGGGTATCGCCCATGCCGGGCATGGCAAGGAGGATGCGCCCGGCGAGGTATTGCGCCTCGGTCATGCCGCTGCAGCCTTGGAGCGCCGATCCTCCGCCGCTTCGATCAGGCGTTTTTCAATGGCGCGCATGCGGCTATCCGCCTCCACCTTCTCGCCAAGCACGTCGGTGACGTAGAACGTATCGACTGCGCGTTCGCCATAAGTCGCGATGTGGGCGGAGTGGACGACCAGCCGTGCTTCGAACAGAGCGCGCGCCAGCTGGCTGAGCAGCGCGGGACGGTCACGCGCACCAACCTCGATCACGGTGAAGCGGTTGGACGCCTTGTTGTCGAAAATGACGATCGGTTCGACTTCAAACGCTTCGGCGCGCGGACGAGCGGACGGCCGCGCGGCGAGCTGGGGCAGGAGCTTGACCCGATTGGCAAGCGCATCGGCGATCGCGTTCTTGAGGCGAGCAATCTGCGCAGGCTCGTTGAGCGGGCGGCCGAGCGGGTCCTGCACCAGGAAGTTGTCGACCGCGAGGCCGTTGCGCGCGGTGTGGATGCGCGCGTCGATGATGTTGCCGCCGGCGAGGTGGATGCCGCCCGCAATCCGGTAGAACAGGCCCGGATGATCGGCGGCGAGCACGGTGACGAGCGTGGCGCCCCGCGCCGCATACCAGTGCGCTTCGACCGTCAGCGGCTCATCGAGCGAGATGTCCATCTGCTGGAGATTGAGCGCGATGATGTCTTCCGGCTCGGCAATCCAGTAGGCATCGCCAAGCTGCCGGCCGACCGTGCCGATCAGCGCGTCGCGTTCCTTGAGCAGCGCGGCGACGGCCTTCTTCTTCGCGGCGATCCGTTCGGCGCGGCCGTGTTGCTTGTGGCCGAGCCGAAGGACTTCCTCCGCAGACATGAACAGATCGCCCAGCAGCTGGCGCTTCCACGAGTTCCAGATACCGGGGCCTACCGCGCGAATATCGACGATCGTGAGGATGAGCAGCAGCCGCAGCCGCTCCTGGCTCTGCACCCGGCCTGCGAAATCGGCGATGGTCTTGTAGTCGGCAAGGTCGCGTTTGAAGGCGGTGGCACTCATCAGAAGGTGCCAACGCACCAGCCAGGCGACAAGTTCCGTCTCAGCCGGCGACATGCCGAGGCGCGGGCAGAGCTTCATCGCGATCTCGGCACCGAGGATCGAGTGATCGCCGCGCCGCCCTTTGGCGATATCGTGCAGCAGGGTCGCAACGTAGAGGACGCGGCGTGAGGCGACCTTGGAAATGACCTCCGTCGCCATCGGGTGCTGCTCGGTCTCCTCGCCCTTCTCGATACGCGAGAGCAGGCCGATGGCGCGGATGGTGTGTTCATCGACCGTATAGTGGTGATACATGTCGAACTGCATCTGCGCGACGACGCGCCCGAAATCGGGCACGAAGCGGCCGAAAATCCCAGCCTCGCTCATCCAGCGCAGCGCGGTTTCGGGATCGTGGCGGCTGGTGAGCAGCTCCATGAACATCGTGTTGGCGCGCGGATCGCGGCGCACCGACGCGTCGATCAGGCCGGCATCGCGGCGGGCGAGGCGCATCGCTTCGGGATGGATTTCCAGCCCTTCGCGATCGGCAACGAGGAAGATCTCGATCAGCCGGACGGGATCGGTCCGGAAGAAATCATCGCCATCGGCGCCGAGCTTTTCGGCCTGGATCGGGAAGGCGCCGATCTTCCGCTTGCGGCGGCCGCGCAGCGCCGCGAAGAAGCCGATCTTTGTCTTGGCGAACTGTTCATCGAGCTGGGCGAGGAACATCCCGGTTAGCGAGCCGACCTGCGTTGCCTGCAGGAAGAAGTACTGCATGAAGCGCTCGACAGCGCTTTTGCCTGGGCGATCGGCGAAGTTCATGCGCAGCGCCACTTCGCGCTGGAGATCGAAGGTCAGCCGATCTTCAGCGCGGCCGGTCACCGCATGGAGATGGCAGCGCACCGACCAGAAGAAGTTCTCGGCGCGGCGGAAAGCGCGGTATTCCGCCGCCGTAAGCAGGCCGACGCCGACCAGTTCGCTGGGATCGCGAACCTTGTGGATGTATTTGCCGATCCAGTAGAGCGTGTGCAGATCGCGCAGGCCGCCCTTGCCTTCCTTTACGTTGGGTTCGACGACATAGCGGCTGTCGCCCAGCTTCTTGTGCCGCTCGTTGCGCTCGCCCAGCTTCTCGGCGACGAACTGACGCTCCGTGCCGGTGACGACTTCGGCCCAGAAGCGGCGCGAGCCTTCCTCATACAGCGCGCGGTCGCCCCAGACATAACGGCCTTCGAGGAGAGCGGTACGGATGGTGAGATCGCTGCGCGCCATGCGCACCATCTCATCGAGCGAGCGGCTGGACTGGCCGACCTTGAGGCCGAGATCCCAGAAGAAATAGAGCATCGCCTCGATCACCTGCTCGCACCAGGCGGTGGGCTTGGTGGGGGTGAGGAAAGCGATATCGACATCTGAATGCGGCGCCATCTCGCCGCGCCCGTAGCCGCCGACGGCGACCAGCGCGATGCGCTCGCCAGTCGAGCGGTTGCTGGCGCGATAGACGTGGCCGACGACATGATCGTGGATCACGCGGACCAGCTGATCGATCAGAAAAGCCTGCCCCTGCGCGCACTCCGCACCGTGCGAGGGCTTCTCGCGCAGGCGCCGGGCAAGTTCGTCCCGGCCCTTGGCGAGAGCCTCACGCAGCAGTTCGACAATCGCGGGCCGGGCCTTGTCGCCCTGCGCCGCGACACGATCGGCAATGACATCGGCGAGCGCCCGGCGATCGATGATGGCGCGCTGGTTGGGAATCCGGGGGGTGATCATACCCCTTCCCTCTACCCTATCCGGCCTTGCGCGTCTCTTGCCATTGCGCCCCGTAACGCTGCTTGAGGGTGCGTTTGTCCACCTTTTCAGTGCCGAGCCGGGGCAGTGCTTCATGCTCCTGCCAGAAGCGGACCGGAATCTTGAACGCGGCGATGTGCGAGGCGAGGAAGGCACGCAGGTCGTCGTCAGTCACCGTGCAGCCTTCCTTGGCAAGATAGACCGCGACCGGGACTTCGCCATAAAGCTCGTCCGGCAGGCCGAACACGCTTGCCTCGGCGACGCCGGGGTGCGCGTAGATCGCGTTTTCGACCTCGATGCAAGCGATGTTCTCGCCGCCGCGGATGATGATGTCCTTCTTGCGATCGACGATGAAGAGGTAGCCCTCGGCATCGAGGTAGCCGAGATCGCCGGTACGGAAGTAGCCATCGGGCATGATCGCAGCCGCGGTCGCTTCCGGGTTGTCCCAGTAGCCGAGGAAGTTGGCGACGCTGCGGATCGCCACTTCGCCGAGCTGACCTTGCGGGACGGGATTGCCGGAATCGTCGAGGATGGCGAGATCCACCAGCGGGCGTGACGCGGTGCCGGTGCTGCCCGGCTTGGCGATGTAGTTTTCGTTGAAGTTGCCGCAGCCGACGCCGTTGGTTTCGGTGAGGCCGTAGCCGAGGATCGGGAACGCGTGCGGCAGGGCCTTGCGGATGCGGTCGACATGCTCGACCGGGCGCGGTGCGCCGCCGGCCGCGAAGGTGACACAAGTGGAGAGATCGTACTTGGCGTGATCAGGGTGCGTGGCGATCTCGTAGCTCATCAGCGGCACGCCGACGAAGTAGGTGACCTTCTCGCGCTCGATCAGCTGCATCGCGGTGACGGCATCCCACTTGGGCATGAGCACCAGCTTGCGGCCAAGCGCGTAGGACTGAAGCATCAGCGGCACTTCGCCGGTAACGTGGAACAGCGGCACATTGACGAGTGCGATCGGCTGGGATCCCGCCGGCGGTGCTTCGCCGCGCGCGGTCATCAGGCTGAGCACCATGACGCTCTGCGCGAGGTAGCTGTAGGTGCCCTGCACGACGCCGCGGTGGTTGGAATAGGCGCCCTTGGACACGCCTGTGGAGCCCGAGGTGAAGAGGATCGTCGCGAGATCGTCCGGCCCGACTTCGTGCAGCGGAGTGGAGGCATCGCCGCCCTTGGCGGTGAGCGCGGCAAGGCCTTCGGCGGGGAGGCAATCGTGGACGAGCGGGATGATCTCGGCGCCGTGGGTGATGCCGGTGAGGCGCTGCGCGCGCTGGTGATCGGCGATGATCATGCGGCAGCCGACCATGTCGATGCCGTGGGCCATCTCCTCGCCCTGCCACCAGCCGTTGATCAGCACTGCGCAGCCGCCTGCCATGAGCACGGCCATGTAGGCGACGATCCAGTTGGCCGAATTGCGCGCGGCGATGCCGATACGGTCGCCCTTCTGCAAACCGTGCCCGGCAACAAGCCCGCCAGCGGCAATGCGCGCGGCTTCCAGCGTCTGGGCGAAGGTCAGCCGAACATCGCCATCGACGATGTATTCACGCGCACCGTGAAAGGTGCAGAACTGGGTGAAATAGGCACCCAGCGTGGGCGGGGCCGAAGCGATCATCGGCAGATCGCGGCCGAAAGCCTGAAACGGCGTGGTTGCGAGCATGCCGCCGGGGGCGGTCAGCCCGTCCATCACTTGGGCAAGGTCCCGATCAAGCTGGGTCAACATGGGTAAATGATCACTCCTCTCCGCCCCGGTTCGCCTGCTTTCCTGGAAAGGACACCGCGCTGGGGTTTAACCTGTTATTCGGTTTGCGTCCCGGGTTTGCCCTGTGCCAGAAGGCCGCGCAAGGCCGCGTCGCCCGTGGCACAAAACAAAACCGTTCTGTTACAAACCTCGTTGTTACTGAAACTCTAGGGAGCTTGGCCCTTGCTGTCACTATCGGCCGCCGCAGCCGCAGCCCCAGCCCTTGTCGGCGCAGGTCACCAGCCGCTGCATTGGGAGAGCCTTGGCCTCTCGCCGATCGCGATCGACCTCGGGTTCTTCGCAATCAAGTGGTACAGCCTCGCCTATCTGGTTGGGATCATGCTGGCCTATTTCCAGCTTGGCCGGATGATTCGTCAGCCGGGTGCGCCGCTGGCGCAGCGCCATGCGGACGACCTGTTCTTCTATGCGACGCTCGGCATCATCCTGGGCGGGCGTCTGGGCTATGCCATCTTCTATGCCCCAGAACTGCTGACCGATCCGGCGCGGCTGATCCGCCTGTGGGAGGGCGGCATGAGCTTCCATGGCGGGCTGATCGGCACCGTGCTGGCAATTGCCTGGGTTGCATGGCGCGGCGGGCTGAACTTCGTGCGGACATGCGACTACATCGCCGTCTGCGTGGCACCGGGCCTGTTTCTCGGACGCTGCGCCAATTTCGTGAACGGCGAGCTGTGGGGCCGCGTGACGGATTCGAAGATGCCCTGGGTCATGGTCTTCCCCGGCGCCGGCCCGCTGCCGCGCCACCCGAGCCAGCTTTATGAAGCGCTGCTGGAAGGCCTGGTGCTGGGCCTCGTGCTGTTCGTTCTGTTCTGGCGGAGCCGCGCGCGCTGGCGGCCGGGCCTGCTCGTCGGGATGTTCGGACTGGGCTATGCGCTTGCCCGCTTCACGGTCGAATTCTACCGTGAGCCCGATGCGCAGTTGCTCGATTTCGCGCTGCGCAGCGGGCTTTCGATGGGTCAGTGGCTGACGCTGCCGATGATGGCGATCGGACTGGGCTTTGTGTTTCGCGCGCTGGTAAGCCCGCCGCTCGCGGTGACGATCCAGCCGACCGGGCAGCCGGCGGGGCAGACCGTCGTATCCTGAGCGCGGCGCGGAGCGGCTGCGATGACGGGCGATGAGCGCGATGCGCCGGGCGGGCTGGCGGCGGTTTTCGCGCGGCTGATTACGGCGACAGGGCCGATTTCCATCGCGCACTACATGGCCGAGGCCAATGCGCGCTACTATGCCTCGCGCGATCCCTTCGGCACGGCGGGGGACTTCGTGACAGCTCCCGAGATCAGCCAGATGTTCGGCGAGCTGATCGGATTGTGGCTGGCAGATATCTGGCAGCGCGCCGGATGCCCCGACGGGGTATGCTATGTGGAGCTGGGACCCGGGCGCGGAACGCTGGCGCGCGATGCCTTGCGCGCAGCATCCCGCGCCGGCCTCGTCCCCGAAGTCCATTTCGTCGAAACCAGCCCCGCGCTGCGGGGATTGCAGCGCGCGGCGCATCCCGGTGCGGCGTGGCATGACGATCTTTCGACTTTGCCGGCCGACCGACCGCTGCTGCTCGTCGCCAACGAATTCCTCGATGCGCTGCCGGTGCGGCAACTGGTGCGAACGGCGGGTGGCTGGCGCGAGCGCATGGTGGGGCTGAATGCAGCAGGGGCGTTCATCCCGGTCGCAGGGACGCGGCCGATGGATGCAGCGGTGCCGGACAGTTTTGCCGAGGCTGGCGAAGGGGCCATCGTGGAGACATGCCCAGCAGCAGCAGCGGTGGTGCAGGAAGTGGCCGGTCGGCTTGCTTCACAAGGCGGCGCGGCACTGTTCATCGACTATGGCTATGTCGAGCCGCAGCTGGGCAGCACCTTGCAGGCCGTGCGCGCCCATCAAAAGGTGAACGTGTTTGCCGAGCCTGGCGAAGCCGACCTCACCGCCCATGTCGACTTCGGCACAGTGGCGCAGGTGGCCGAGCAGGCGGGTGCGCGCTGGCTGGGGACAAGCGGGCAGGGCGCATGGCTTGCCGCGCTCGGGATCGGTGCGCGCGCGGGCAGCCTTGCGAGAGCGGCGCCACATGCGGCGGAAGCGATCGAGGCCGCGACGATCCGCCTGACCGCGCCGGCGGAAATGGGCACATTGTTCAAGGTGATGGGACTTGCCGCGCCAGGATGGCCCGATGGGGCAGGCTTCAACCGGGTCAGCCCTGCCACAACCGATCGAGACTCCGCTGCACTGCCGTGAGACCGGTCTTGCGAATGACTTGCAACAATCATTCAAGTCACTGTTAAAAATGCGATTAGGTGCCTTGCACCCACGGCAAAATGCTTGTTGGCAAAGCAGCGCCTTTGCGTCTATCAGGCGCGCCCAAGGGGACCTGACTCCCGCTGTTTAGCGGGGCTGGTGCGGTATGGCTGGGCGAGCGTCCCTTTGGGCACTTTCCCGCCAGATCGGTGTGGGACATTTTAGGACACGCTATCGCGCCCGATCCGTGGCGGCGGCAGCGCAGGCAGGGAATGGCAATGGCTGAACAAGCAAGCATCGCTGAAGCGACCATGACTGGCGAAGGTGTACGGCGGCGTGATTTCATCAATATCGCTGCGGTGAGCTTCGCAGGCGTCGGCGGTCTCGCCGCGCTTTATCCGCTGATTTCGCAAATGGCGCCCTCGGCCGACGTGCTGGCCGAGAGCTCGACCGAAATCGATATCTCGGCAATCGCGCCGGGTCAGGCAATCAAGGCCGTGTGGCGCAAGCAGCCGGTCTTCATCCGCAATCTGACGCCCGAGGAAATCAAGGCGGCAGACGCGGTCGACGTTTCGACCCTGCGCGATCCGGAGACGCTGGAAAAGCGCACGACGGCCGGCAAGACGAACTGGCTGATCACCATGGGCGTCTGCACTCACCTGGGCTGCGTGCCGCTCGGCGCCGGCGAGGGTGAGGTCAAGGGCGAGTTCGGGGGCTACTTCTGCCCCTGCCACGGCTCGGTCTACGATACCGCGGCCCGCATCCGCAAAGGCCCGGCACCCAAGAACCTTGAGGTGCCCCCCCATGAATTCTCTTCCGACACTGTCGTGAAGATCGGCTGAGGACTGACACGATGAGCTTTCCCTGGGCGAACGAATACAAGCCGACCAACCCGCTGATGCAGTGGGTTGACAACCGGCTTCCCCTCCCCCGCTTTGTCTACAACGCCGTAGGCGCCGGTTATCCGGTCCCGCGCAACCTCAACTACATGTGGAACTTCGGCATTCTTGCCGGCTTTGCGCTGGTTCTGCAGATCGTGACGGGCGTTGTTCTTGCCATGCACTACGCCGCGAATGCCGGCGTGGCGTTCGACAGCGTCGAGCACATCATGCGCGACGTGAACTGGGGCTGGATGCTGCGCTATGCGCACGCCAACGGCGCCAGCATGTTCTTCATCGTGGTCTACACCCACATCTTCCGCGGCTTCTTCTACTCTTCGTACAAGGCCCCGCGCGAAATGATCTGGCTGCTTGGCGTCGTGATCTTCCTGCTCATGATGGCGACCGCCTTCATGGGTTACGTGCTTCCCTGGGGCCAGATGAGCTTCTGGGGTGCCAAGGTGATCACCGGCCTGTTCTCGGCGATCCCGTTGATCGGCACGCCGCTGCAAGAATGGCTGCTGGGCGGTTTCGCACCGGACAACGCCGCGCTCAACCGCTTCTTCTCGCTGCACTTCCTGCTGCCCTTCGTGATCCTTGGTGTGATCATCCTGCACGTCTGGGCGCTGCACATCCCGGGCTCGTCGAACCCGACCGGCGTTGAAGTGAAGCAGGAATCGGACACCGTGCCGTTCCACCCCTACTACACCGCCAAGGACGGCTTCGGCCTGGGCATCTTCCTGATGCTCTACTGCGCGCTGGTGTTCTTCGCACCGAACCTCTTGGGCCATCCGGACAACTACATCCCGGCGAACCCGCTCTCGACCCCGGCGCACATCGTTCCTGAATGGTACTTCTGGCCGTTCTACGCGATCCTGCGCGCCTTCACCTCGGACTTCATGTTCATCCCGGCGAAGCTGATGGGCGTCCTCGCGATGTTCAGCGCGATCCTGGTGTGGTTCTTCCTGCCCTGGCTCGACACGAGCCCGGTCCGTTCGGGCCATTATCGTCCGCTGTTCCGCAAGTTCTTCTACCTGCTCGTCGTCGATGTGCTGGTGCTGGGCTACTGCGGCGGCGCACCGGCGGCAGAACCCTACGTGATGATCTCGCAGATCGCGTCGATGTACTACTTCCTGCACTTCCTCGTGATCCTGCCGGTCGTCTCGTCGATCGAAAAGCCGCAGCCGCTGCCGTTCTCGATCACCGAGGCCGTGCTGGGCAAGGACGAACACGCCGCCCTCTCTCCTGCAACCCCGGCTGTCGCCTGAGCCTGCCAACCCGGCACATCCAAAGGGAAACCTCATGGTCCGTCTATTTGGCCCGCTCGTTGGCCTCTTCTTCGCAGTCGCGCTGCTCTGGTCGTTCGGAAACGGCGCCTACAACGCGGTGACCCAGCCCTCTCCGCCCACCGCGGAAGCGCTGTTCCACAAGCATCCGAAGGAAGTCGCGTTCTCGTTCGACAGCGCCTTCGGCACTTACGACAAGGCGCAGCTTCAGCGCGGCTTCAAGGTTTATCAGGAAGTCTGCTCGAACTGCCACAGCCTGAAGCAGGTGGCGTTCCGCGACCTGACCCAGCTGGGCTACAACGAGGCCGAAGTGAAGGCGATCGCGAAGAACTGGGGCAACAAGGCCCAGACTTTCGATCCCAAGACCGGTGACCGCGGTGACCGTCCGAACCTGCCTTCGGACCACTTCCCGCCGGTTTACTACGCCGGTCAGGGCGTGCCGCCGGATCTCTCGCTCGTCGCGAAGTCGCGTCACGGCGGTGCGCAGTACATCCACTCGCTGCTGACGGGCTATGTCGACCAGGCTGGCTACAAGAATGAAGCGGGCCAGGAACTTCTCAAGATGTTCCCGGATGCGAAGACGCCCGATGGGCTGTATTTCAACCCCTACTTCGCCAACCTGAACCTTGCGATGCCGGCCCCGCTGGTGAGCGACGGACAGGTGACATACAGCGACGGCAGGGCTGCCACGGTCGACCAGATGGCGATGGACGTCTCGGCGTTCCTGACCTGGACCGCCGAACCGAAGCTCGACAAGCGCAAGCAGACGGGCTGGCCGGTGCTGGGCTTCCTGCTGGCTGCCACAGTGCTTGCCTACCTTGCCAAGCGGAACGTCTGGGCTGACAAGCACTAAGCCTTCCGGCACTAAGCTTTCCGGCACTGATCTTTCCGATCAGGGTAACAAACAAAGGCCACCGGCAACGGTGGCCTTTTTTGTCGGCATGGCTATGGAGGGCACGCCATGACCGAGGACGATATCAAGGCGCTTGTGCGCACGGTGCCCGACTTCCCTGCGAAGGGAATCCTGTTTCGCGACGTAACAACGCTCATCAGCCACGGTGATGGATTTGCCGCCTGCATCGCACATCTGGCGCGGATGGCGGCGGCAGCCGGGGCAGAGGTGATCGCCGGTATGGAAGCGCGCGGCTTCATCTTCGGCGCGGCGGTGGCGGCACACATGCGGCTTGGCTTCGTGCCAGTGCGCAAGCCGGGCAAGCTGCCGGTGCGCACCGTGGGAATCGACTATGCGCTGGAATACGGCCGGGACCGACTGGAGATCGATCCGGGCGCAATCGAGAAGGGAGCGAGGGTTGTGATCGTCGACGACCTCATCGCCACCGGAGGAACCGCTCTGGCAGCGACCGAGCTGCTGCGCGGCGCAGGAGCGCGGGTGGACCATGCGCTGTTCGTGATCGACTTGCCGGACTTGCACGGTGCGGAGCGGCTACGGGGCGCCGGCGTGACCGTGGAAGCCCTGATGGATTTCCCGGGGCACTGACGCCCAGGCAAGGCTGTTTTACAGGATCTGCGCCCCGCCCGCATCGGGCGAGAGCCTGAGGGCGACCCGATCAGAAGTTGGCGAGCGTAGCCGTGGCGCAGCGGACAGCATCAGGATCGGTCCCGCCGCTGCCGCCGGTCAGCATGCCGGCAAGCACGAATCCGCCGACGACAAAAACCACAAAGCCGATCGTGACAAGCCCAAGGTACTTGTCGATCACGCGCTTGATCGGGGCGCCGAACAGCTGGAACAGCCCCCCGACGATCATGAAGCTGATCGAACGGCTGATGATGCTGGCGAAAAGGAACGTCACCAACGACATCTTGATGAAACCGGCGCTGATCGTGATCAGCTTGAACGGTATCGGCAAGACACCCTTGACGATGATGATTTCCCAGCCGTGGGCACGCAGATAGCAGGCTGCCTGCGGAAAGCTTTCGGCCAGGTGGAGCATTTCGAGCAGCTGCTTGCCGACGCTGGCGAAGAGGAAATAGCCGATCGCATAGCCCAACAGGCCGCCAAGCACGGACCCGGCCGTGGCGATCGCGGAGAAACGCACGGCCTTCTTCGGTTCGGCAAGGCACATGACCCCGAGCAGAGGGTGCGGCGGCACAGGGAAGAAGCTGGCTTCCATGGCAGAGAACAACGCCAGCCACACTTCGGCAAGCGGGTGCGTGGCCTTGGCCAAGGTCCAGTTATAAAGGCTGCGAAGCATTGGGCTGGGTACTCGACTGATCAAACGTGCGCCTGCGGGCAGAATCGGGACAAGTCCCGCGGCCGTTCCCTAGCAACGCAATCCAAACATTCCCTAAGCGAGCACGCGCCAAAGTGCTAGGGGGCGCAGCGCTTAACCATATAGGTACAAATTCCTTGACATCGTCACGCTGTTTGAGTACATAACAGGAACATCGCGAAAGACCGAGTCGCCGCCCCGGCAGCGGACCGGTCGGTGCTCCCCCTCCCCCAGCGACGGAAACCTCATGGCCCAGCGACCCAATGCGCCGAAGCCGCGCACCGCCGCCCCTGCGCGTCGTGCCAGATCGGACAGCACACCCAAGTGGGCAGGCGTCTTCCTCGCCGCGCTTGCGGATACCTCGAACGTCGCTGCGGCCGCCCGCGCGGCTTCCATCGATGTTTCGACCGCCTACAACCGCCGGCGGCATAATCACGAATTCAACCGCGAGTGGCAGGTGGCGCTCTGCGAAGGCTACGACAACCTCGAGATGGAGCTGCTCTGCCGGCTCCGCACCGGCGAAGTGAAGCCTGCCGCCGGCGCCAAGAAAGGCAACCGGACGTTCGACAATGCCACGGCGTTCCGCCTGCTGGCCGCGCACCGCGAATCGACCACGCGCGAACGTGCGCAGCGCCAGCATACGAGCGCTGAGGAAATCCGGGCCGCGATCGATCGCAAGGTCGATGAACTGCGGCGCCGGGTGATGGAGGCCAAGGCACAGCGCGAGGCTGCGGCGCTAGCCGCCGGGATCCTGCCCAAGCCGCAGGATCCCGCGTGAGGTCCGACCGGCTGGACTTTCTGCGCCATGACGAGGACCGACTGGCCCATGCGCTGCCGGATTGGCTCAGCGAGAGCGAACGAAATGCGGTGCTGGCGGACTGGTCGCTGTGGGCCCGCGCCTCGCAGCTGCCGCCGCCGGGCGACTGGCGGGTGTGGCTGATCATGGCGGGGCGCGGGTTCGGCAAGACGCGCGCCGGGGCGGAATGGGTGCGGATGGTGGCCGAAGGCGACCATTCCGCACGGATCGCGCTGGTGGCTTCCTCGTTGCACGAAGCGCGCAGCGTGATGGTGGAGGGTGAGAGCGGGCTGATGGCCGTGAGCCCGCCGCACCTGAGGCCGCGCTATGAGCCATCGCTGCGCCGGATCGTGTGGCCCGGCGGCGCGCAGGCGCTGCTTTACTCGGCGGCGGAAGCCGAGGCCTTGCGCGGGCCGCAGCATAGCCACGCCTGGTGCGACGAAATTGCCAAGTGGGACGACAACCAGGGGCAAGCCCGGCGGTGCTGGGACAACCTGATGCTGGGCCTGCGACTGGGGAGCGCACCGCAGATCGTGGCGACGACGACACCGCGTGCGGTGCCGCTGGTCAGGCGGCTGGTGGCGCAGGTCGGCATGGACGACGATGTCGTGCTGACACGCGGATCGACGCTGGAGAATGAGGCCAACCTGCCGGGTCGGTTCATTGCCGATGTGACGCGCGAATTTGGCGGGACGCTGCTGGGGCGGCAGGAATTGGACGGTGAGCTGATCGATGATCTGCCCGGCGCGCTGTGGACGCGCGGGCTGATCGAGACTTGCCGCGACACCGGCGCGGTTCCGGCGATGACGCGCGTGATCGTGGGGGTCGATCCGCCGGCCAGTGCCGAAGGCGACGCCTGCGGGATCGTGGTTTGCGGGCTGGGCGACGACGGTGTGGCGCGCGTGCTGGCAGACGCATCGGTCGAGAAAGCCAGCCCGGAGCGCTGGGCCCGCGCGGTGGCCGAAACGGCACGAGCGTGGTCTGCCGACCGCGTGGTGGCCGAGGCCAACCAGGGCGGCGCGATGGTGGGCGCCGTGCTGCGGGCGGCGAATGCCATGCTGCCGCTGCGGCTGGTGCATGCAACGCGGGGGAAAACCGCGCGGGCCGAACCTGTCGCGGCGCTCTATGAAGCCGGGCGGGTGCGCCATGCCGGATTCTTCGCGCGGCTGGAGGACGAACTGTGCGGTCTACTACCGGGCGGAACCTATCAGGGCCCCGGCCGATCACCGGACCGGGCCGACGCCTGTGTCTGGGCGCTGACCGAGCTGATGCTCGGCCGCGCTGGAGAGCCGCGCATCTGGATTGATTGAGGGACTGGTGCCCGAATTGGGGGGAGCACGCCCTCCCCCAGCCCCTCCCGCATGCCGGAGGGGAGATCATCGCTTCGAGCGTTTTGAAAGGCTGGACATGTCGATTTTGCAAAGCCTCGCGGCGGCCTTCAAGGGCGCCGCAGTAACCGACCGTGCGCCTTTGGCACGCGGGTTCATTTCCCCCTGGGCCGAGGCGTTTCAATGGCGCGGCGGCGAGGCGCGAGGGCCGCTCAACTACCCGGCCGCAATCCGCGAAGCCTATCTGAAGAACCCGGTTGCGCAGCGCGCCGTGCGGCTGGTGGCCGAGGGTGTGGGCAGCGCGCCGCTTTCTGCATCCGACCCGGAGCTGGTCAGGCTGGTCAGCGCGACCAGCGCGGGGCAGGCGCTGCTCGAGACGCTGGCGAGCCAGCTGCTGTTGCACGGCAACGGCTATGTGCAAGTGCTGCGCGATGCCGATGGCCAGCCCGCCGAGCTCTTTGCACTGCGCCCAGAGCGGGTGCGGATCGTGCCCGACAGCAAGGGCTGGCCGGCGGCGTTCACTTACACACTGGGCGAGACGACGCTGCAAATCGATGCGGTGGACGAGTTCGGCCAGCCCAACCTCATACACATCCGCGCCTATCACCCCTCAGACGACCACTATGGCGCAGGCTGCCTGGAGGCAGCGGACGAGGCCGTGGCGATCCACAATGCCGCCGCGCGGTGGAACCGGGCGCTGCTGGAAAACGCGGCACGGCCTTCCGGTGCGCTGGTCTATGATCCCGGCGAGCCGGGTGCTGCGCTGAGCGCCGACCAGTTCGAGCGGATCAAGACCGAGCTGGCGGCAGCGTTTTCGGGCGAAACCAATGCCGGACGCCCCATGCTGCTGGAAGGCGGGCTGAAATGGCAGACGCTGGCGCTGAGCCCGGCGGACATGGATTTTGCCACGCTGAAGGCAGCGGCGGCGCGGGACATCGCACTCGCCTTCGGCGTGCCGCCGATGCTGCTCGGGCTGCCGGGCGATAACACGTACGCCAATTACCGCGAGGCCAATCGCGCGCTGTGGCGGCTCACGCTGTTGCCGCTGGCGGGCAAGATCCTCGACGCGCTCGCGGAAGGGCTGGCGCCCTGGTTCGCGGATGCGCGGCTGGCGGTCGAACTCGATCGGGTGCCGGCGCTGGCCGAGGACCGGCAGGCACTGTGGTCGCAGGTGACGGCGGCGGATTTCCTGACACCTGCCGAGAAGCGGCAGATGCTCGGCCTTGCGGAGAAGCTGGCATGAGACGCGAGGACATGCTGGCCGGGCTGCTGGCGCAGGCCGGGAGCGAAGGCTCTGAACTGATCACGCTCAGGGCCGTGGTCGAAGAAGCAAGCGAGCTGGGTGCCGCGCGGGCGCTCGAGCAGATGGGCCTTGCCGACGAAACCGCGCATGAGGACCTGGCCGAACTGCGCGAGCTGTTGCGGGCGTGGCGGGACGCGAAGGCGAGCGCCTGGAAGGCCGTGGTCGGCTGGGTGGTGCGCGGGATGCTCGCGCTGCTGCTGCTGGGCATCGCGGTGCGGCTCGGATCCGAGGATGTGCTGCGATGAGCGGCGCAGCGGAGCCGGCGCCTCCGGCCCTTCGCTTTGCAGGTTACGCCGCCGTCTTCGGCAAGCGCGACAGCGGCGGCGATGTGATCCTGCCGGGCGCATTTGCCGAGACGCTGGCGGCGCGCAAGGAGGCGGGCGTGCGGCTGCCCTTGCTATGGCAGCACCGCACCGGCCAGCGGATCGGCTGGGTCGATCTTGCCGAGGAAGACCGGCACGGCCTGCGCGTGATCGCCTCGCTTTCGCCCGGTGCAGGCCCCGCCGCCAAGGCTCTGGCGACAGGCGCGGTGAATGGTCTCTCGTTCGGATATCGGGTGCGCGATGCCGCACCGCAGGGCAGCGGGCGCGAACTGCGCAGCATCGACCTGATCGAAGTCAGCCTGGTGACACGGCCCATGCAGCAATTGGCCCGGGTCCACTATGTCGACAGCAATGGCGGCCAATTGGCGCCGGCGTAACCTCCAAGTCTTCGTAACCCCAACATTTTCGTGAACCCCGAAACGGCCGCCGCGGAGCGTGAGGCCCCGCAATGACGGCCGCCATCAAGAAAGGACGTTCGGTTCCATGGACATCAACACCCCCGAAAGCGCCATGAGCGGCACAATCGAAACCAAGGCCGACGCGCTCGATGCGTCGTTCGACATCGCGCTGCGGCAGGATGAGGCCGCCGCTGCAATCGAGGCGCTGCGCGGCGACATTGCCGAAGTGAAGGGCCGGCTCGACAAGGTGAACCGGGCCGCGGTGCGGCCGGTCATCGGCAGCGCGGCGGACGGCGCGCTGGACGCTTCGCCGGAGCTCAAGGGCTTTGTCGATGGCTATCTGCGCATGGGCCGGGAGACCGAGCTCAAGGGCTTCTCGATCGCTTCGCCGGCGGATGGCGGCTTCACCGTTCCGCGTGCGATCGATACCGAGATCGCGCGCCGCCTGCTCAAGATGAGCCCGGTGCGCAGCGTGGCCAATGTGGTGCAGACCAGCACCAGCGGCTTCCGCCGCCTGATCTCGATCGGCGGTACGGCTTCCGGCTGGGCCAGCGAAACCGGCGCGCGTACCGAGACGGCAAGCCCCAAGTTCGCCGAGATTGTGCCGCCGTTGGGTGAGCTCTACGCCAATCCCTCGGCCACGCAGCAGATGCTCGACGATGCCGCGTTCGATGTGAGCACCTGGCTGGCTGGCGAAATTGCCAGCGAGTTCGCCCGTGCCGAAGGCGCCGCCTTCATCAACGGCACCGGTACCAATCAGCCGCGCGGCTTCCTGACCGGGCCGACCGCTGCGCAGAGCGATACGGCGCGGGCTTTCGGCACGTTGCAGTTCATCGCATCAGGCAATGCCAATGCGTTTGACCCGACGCCGGAAGCGAAGCTGATCGACATGGTCTTCGCGATGAAGGCCGCGCTGCGGCAGGGCGCGGTGTGGATGATGAATTCGGCAACGCTGGCGACGGTACGCAAGTTCAAGGCGGCCGATGGCTCGTTCCTGTGGCAGGCGGGCATCGTTGACGGCCAGCCGAGCCGGCTGCTGGGCTATCCGGTGATCGAGGCCGAAGACATGCCCGATATCGCTGCGGGCAGCTTCCCGATCGCGTTCGGCAACTTCAAGGCCGGATACCTCATCGCCGAACGCACTGCGACGACGATCCTGCGCGATCCCTACACCAACAAGCCCTACGTGCAGTTCTATGCGACGCGCCGCGTCGGTGGCCAGCTGCTCGATAGCGACGCGATCAAGCTGCTCAAGATCTCGACCTGAACGAGGCCGGCCTGACTAGTTGAGGCCTGACTGGTTGAGGCCTGAACGGTTGAGGGCTGGCGCGAAATCCCCTGTCGCGCCGGCCCCGCGTCCGCGGCGGCTCCCCTCACGCCGCGGACGCCCCCTTTTCCTGCCCTGGATGTTTCCATCCCCCGAACACCGGAGATTGCCATGAAGCGGGCAATAACCGCGCCGCCGACACTGGCACCGACGGCGCTCGCCGAACTCAAGGCATGGCTTGGCATCAGCACGACCCGCGATGACGCGGAGCTGACAGGTCTGATCAAGACCGCGCTGGAGCTGTGCGAAGGATTTATCGGCACGATGCCGCTGGTATCAGGCTGCGAGGAAGTGCTGCAGGCTTGCGGTGACTGGCAATCGCTGGCGACCCGGCCAATCAAGGCGATCACCGGCGTGCTGGAGATTGCGGCGGATGGCACCCGATCTGCGCTGGCGGCGACCGACTACGATATCGACATCGACGCCGAAGGCACCGGGCGCATGCGACTGGCGCGACCGATCGAGCAGACCCGCGTTGCCGTGAAGTTCACCGCCGGGATGGCAGAAGGGTGGGACACGCTGCCCGATGCAATCCGGCAGGGCATGGTGCGCTGGGCCGCCTACCAGCACCGCACGCGGGACAATGACAAGGCGATGGCCGGGCCGCCTGCTTCGGTTGCGGCGCTGTGGCGGCCCTGGCGGCGGATGCGCATCGCATGAGCGGAACCGGCAGCAACTTTGCCCAGGTGCAGCAGCATCTGATCGCCGCCGCCCGCCGCATCGCCGAAGCCCGGGCCGCCAGCCGCCCCGCACCGGACAACACGGCCAACTGGCGGTCCGCGCGGTGGCTGTGGCCCTTGCTGTGACAGGAGTAAGCAATGGAACTGGCTTTTCGTGCCGCAGTTATTGCCTGGCTCGCCGCTGATCCGACGCTGGCGGACGGACTGAACGCGATTGTCGAGGAAGCGCCGATCAAGACCGCGCTGCCATGGCTGGCGCTGACAGCGAGCGCGAGCACCGACTGGAGCAACAAGAGCCTGCGTGGACGCGAAATCCGCGTGGCGCTCGAGCTCAACTACCGCGGCTATGCGCAACTGGCGGAGACCGATCTGATCGGCGCCATCGAAGCGCGGATGGAAAGCCTGCCTGCCGACCAGAGCGCAGCCGGATTCCGGATCGCCAGCCTGACGTTCCTCAAGGCCCGTGCCGAACAGCGCGGCGAGGCGCTGCGCTCGCTGGTGCTCGAATATCGGGCGCGAGTGCTGGCCGCCTGACCGCAGGCCCCGCCATTCGAATGTGATGCCTAACTCTCAATCAGGAGAACCGAAATGCCCGCACAGAAGGGAAGCGCCTTTCTGCTGAAGATCAGCGATGGCGCTGCGACGCCGACCTACAACACCGTGGCCGGGCTGCGCACGACGCAGATGTCGATCAACGGCGAACTGGTGGTGGTGACCAGCAAGGATTCGGGTGGCTGGCGCGAGCTGCTTTCCGGCGCGGGAACGCGATCGGTGAGCGTGAGTGCAGCCGGAATCTTCCTTGGCAGCGCCGCCGAGAGCCAGGTTCGCGGCAATGCGCTGGCCGGCACCATCACCGACTACGAGCTTTCGTTCGAGGGCGGCGAGAAGATGCACGGCAAGTTCCTTGTCCAGAAGCTGGATTACTCCGGCGATTTCAACGGTGAGCGCAATTACACGCTGTCGCTCGAAAGCTCGGGCGTGGTGGTGCAGGTATGAGCGGCGCACCGAAGACACCCGTGACCGCCAATCCGCATCGCGGCGAGGCTGGCCTGCCGCTGGACGGCGTGACGCATGTGCTGCGCCCGACTTTCGGGGCCCTTGTGGCCGCCGAAGAGGAGCTTGGGCCGCTGTTTGGGCTTGTCGAGCGCGCGAGCGGTGGCGAGCTGAAGCTGGGCGAGATGGTGGCGCTGTTCTGGCATTGCCTGGCGCATCCTTCCGCACAGAGCCGCGAGGACTTTGCCGAGGCGGTAACCCGCGCCGGCCTCTCTGCCTGCGCACCGGCGCTGCGCAGCCTGCTCGTGCAAGTGCTGAAGGGCGGCGGATGAGCGCCAAGGCCGAAGCCCGCTTCGGCGAGGCAGCGACACGGCTTTCGGGCCAGGCGGCGCTGCTGATCGGCTGGGCGCCGGATACCTTCTGGTCCGCCACCCCAGCCGAACTTGCGGCGGTTGTCATGGCCGCAGCGCCGCCGCCGGCGGGCGGCATCGACCGCACCACCCTGTCTGCAATGATGGAGCGCGACGCGCATGGATAGTCTTTCTACGCTGGTCGTCGACGTGCGGGCCAGCACCGACGGGTTTGCCGCCGACATTGGCCAGATGCGCAACAGCTTCGATTCGATCCTGGTCGATGGATTCAGCCGAGGCAGCGACGTGCTGGAGCGCGGGCTGCTGAGCGCCGTGCGGCGCGGAAGCCTTGGCTTCGAGGACTTGCGCCGCACCGGTCTCCGGGTGCTCGACGACATTGCGGCACAAGCCCTGCGCGGCGGCCTGGCCTCGATCGGGCTCGGGAGTTCGGGAGGCAGCGGCCTTGGCGGCGGGATCCTCGGCCTTGGCGGCCTGATCAGCTCGATCTTCGGGTTGCCGGGCCGAGCGACCGGCGGACCGGTCGCGCCGGGACGACCATACCTCGTCGGCGAGCGCGGGCCGGAGCTGTTCGTGCCGACATCGGCCGGACAGATCGACCCTGGCAGCGGCGGCGGCGGGCGGGCTGTCAACGTCTCGATCAAGGTGGTCGCGCCCGCAGGCAGCAGCAGCCCGGAAAGCCTGCGCCGCTCCAGCCGACAGGTGGCGCAGGCGGTGCGCCGCGCCCTGAGCGAATACTGAGAAGGAACGAGAGGCCATGAGCTTCTGGCTGGCAAACCGCCGCACCGTGCAGGCGACCGATACGATCCAGCGGTTCGATCCGCGATTTTGGACCGTGGATTTCCCGCGCCCGGCGATGGCTTCGGTGGTGACCACGGCCCCCGATGCGCTGCGAGTCGATGCGGTGTTCCAGAAAGCGGACGATCTGATCGGGCTGATCTGGGAGAGCGCAGACCGGTGGGACCACCCGCTGCTCGCCTATGACACCGACCGCGACTATGCGCGGCTCACCCTGTCGTTTCGCTGGCGTTCGAGTGGCGTGCTGCCGCTGAATGCCATCAACGGACCGACGCTGACGATTGAGGGGCGGGACGCCGCAGGCAATCCGCATGCCCGGTATGTGCGGCTGTGGAACTATGCCGTGGGGACCCCGACCGATGCGGTGGTGACGCTGCCATTCTCGGCGCTGGCAGGCGGGTTCCTGCTGCCGGGGGAAGCCGATCCGGTCTATCCCTCCGACATCGACCGGATGTTCATTTCGCTCGTCGCGCCCGGTTATTCGGCGACAGCGACGACGCCGTTTTCACCGGCGGTGACGGGTTGGGCCGAATTGAGCGCCATGCGCTGCAGCGGGCACAAACCCATGCTGACGATAGGCGATGTGATGGTGCCGCCGCACGGGCTTTGCATGGCGACGGGCTATGACGACGGCTACAACCAGACGCCGGCGCGAATTCTGCGCACCATCCGGGGCCTGGGCTATCGCGGCAGCATCAACCACTATGTCGGAATGAGCCACTTCTTTCCGCTGGCGCCGGACGGCGCGGGCGGTTTCGTGGTCGATCCGGCGCTGCCTGCACTCAATCCTGCGGCAGAACATTGGCATGGGGCGTTCCTGTCTGCCGCAAAGACGATGGGATACACGGTCATCCTCTCGCAATCCTACGAGTTGCTGGCGCAGCATTGTCCCCCCGCCTGGCAGCAGCGATCCGCCGATGGCGCACCGGCCCGGACCGGCTGGTCGCCGCCTTCGGCATTGCTTTCGCCGGCCAGCACGGCGGCGAATGACTGGCTGCGCAAGGTTGCGGTGCGGCTGGCCGGAATGTTGACCGAAGCCGGCTTGCCCGTGCGGTATCAGGTGGGTGAGCCGTGGTGGTGGGTCACCGCAGATCGCAAGATCTGTCTTTACGACGACGCAGCCAAGGCGGCGCTGGGCGGCAGTCCGGTGGTCATTCCCGACCTTGGTGCGACGCTGACGGCGGCGCAGAAGGCGCTGCTTGATGCAGCGGGCGCGCTGCTGGCGAGTTCGACGATCAGCCTGGCGGCAGCCGTGCGAACGGCGGCGGGGAGCGCGCCCTGCGAAACGCTGCTTTTGGCATTCCTGCCAACCGTGCTCGATCCCGCGACACCCGAGGCGCGGCGCGCGAACCTGCCGACCGGATGGGCCGCGCCCGCTTTCGATGTGCTGCAGCTCGAAGACTATGACTGGCTCACGGCCGGGTTCGAAGCGCGGCGGACACGGGGGCGCGCCGAAGCGGAGGCTCGGCTCGGCTACCCGCGCACGCAGCAGCATTACCTTTCGGGCTTTGTGCTGAACGCCGCCGATGCCGAAGCCATGTGGCCGCTGATCGATGCAGCCGTGAGCGAAGCGCAGGCGCTGGGCGTGGCGGAAACTTTCATCTGGGCGCTGCCGCAAGTGGCGCGCGACGGCTTTACCCGCCTGCCCGATGCCACCGCCGGGGCGGCCAGCGAGGACGACATGATGCAACCCTTCGACGACGTGCTCTTCCCGATCGCGATTGGCCGGTCCGCGACGGTGACTCCTGAGTTTTCGACCAATGTGACGATCACGGCATCAGGGTTCGAGCGGCGCAACAGCCTTTGGGCCGATGCGCGGCTGCGTTTCGATGTGGGCCCCGGCGTCCGCTCCGAAGCCGAGCTCGGCGAGTTGATCGGCTTCTTCCGGGCGCGGCGCGGACAGGCGCGAGGGTTCCGGCTGCGGGACCCATCCGACTACAGTTCCAACGGCATGACCGGCACGCCAACCGCGCTGGATCAGGTGATCGGGGCCGGCAACGGAGCCGCGGCACGTTTCCCGCTGGTAAAGGCCTATGGCCTCGGCCTTGATGCGCAGCAGCGGCGCATTACCCGTCCGCGCCCGGACAGCCTGCTGGTGAGCGTGGACGGCGCGGCGGTGACGAGCTGGACCCTCGATGGCCTGGGCGAGATCGTGTTTGCCGACGCGCCGGCTGCGGGCAAAACCGTGCGCGCAGGCTTCCTGTTCGATGTGCCGGTGCGGTTTGCCGAAGACCGGCTCGACATCTCCGGCGCAGCGTTTGCCGCGGGCGAGGCACCGAGCGTGCCGCTGATCGAACTGCGCGAGGATGCCTGACATGCCCGAAAGCACGAGGGTCTGGTTCAGCCAGCCGCTTGAGACCGTTGCGATCTGGTGGCGGCTCGAGCGGCGCGATGGCGTTACGTTCGGCTTCACGAGCCATGACCGGGACCTTGCGTTCGATGGGCTCGTCCATCGGACCGCGCCCGGCATGGTGCCCTCGGCGATCCACCGCACCGCCGATTTCGAGGCCGACAGCGCGGAAGTGGCGGGCGCGCTGAGCCACGATTCCATCCGCGAGATGGACCTTGCGGCAGGCCGGTTCGACGGCGGTTCCATCGCGATGGGGCTGGTCGATTGGGAGACGCTTGAACGCATGACGCTCTATGCCGGCACGATCGGTACCGTGGGACATGAGGGCGCGGGCTTTTCGGCCGAGCTGCGTTCGGTCAAGGACCTGCTGGCGCGCCAGATCGTGCCGCGAACCGCACCCACCTGCCGAGCAGAATTCTGCGGCGAAGGCTGCACGCTGTCTGCCAATGTCTTCACCCATCAGGCGGTTCTCGCCGCCATTTCGGCAGATGGGGGAGCCGTCCGCGTTTCAGGGGGGCCGGCTGCCGAATCGTTGGCCTTTGGAACGCTGCGCTGGATCGATGGCCCCGAGGCGGGGTTGATTCGCCGGATCGAGGCGGTCGACGGCACCTGGCTTGTGCTGGACCGGGCGGCGGCTGCGAATGCAGCGATCGGCACACGGATCGAGCTGCGCGAAGGGTGCGACCACACGCTTGGCACCTGCGCAACACGCTTTGGCAACGCCATCAACTTTCAGGGCGAGCCGTTCCTGCCGGGGAATGATCTGCTGACCCGCTATCCGGCAGCGCAGCGATGAACGCGGTGTTCGTTGAAGCCGCAGCGAGCCTGATCGGCGTCCGCTTTCGGCTGCATGGCCGCGATCCCGCGACGGGCCTCGACTGCGTGGGCGTGGTGGCGGAAGCCATGCGCCGCGCAGGAGCCGAGCCGGTCGTACCGGCAGGATACCGCCTGCGCACCGTCTCTGTGAATAGCCTGCTGCCCTTTGCTCAGGCCAATCGGTTCGAACCGGCACTGCCAGCGGATGCCGATGTCGTACTTGTCATGGTGAGCCCGATCCAGCCGCACCTCGTGGTTCGTGCTGCGGGCGGCTTCATCCATGCGCACGCCGGACTGGGGAGGGTGACCTTCCTGCCCGGCCCCCTGCCATGGCCGACCGCCGGTGGCTGGCGGGTGCCGAACTTGCTGCACACAATCGGGGACTGACACGTATGGCTACTTTGCTGCTCACTGCTGTCGGCACCGTGTTCGGCGGTCCGCTTGGCGGTGCGATCGGGGCGCTCGTGGGCCGCCAGGTCGATGCCGCGATCTTGGGGGGACGCAAGGTCGAAGGCCCGCGCCTGAAGGATCTTACGGTCCAGACATCGAGCTATGGGTCTGCTTTGCCGCTGCATTTCGGCAAGATGCGGGCTGCGGGCAGTGTGATCTGGGCAACCGAACTGGTCGAGCACAAGGATACGGCGCGCGGCGGCAAGGGACGACCTTCGGTCACGAGCTATACCTATACCTCGTCGTTCGCGGTGGCCATTGCCAGCAGACCGATCGCGGGGATTGGACGAATTTGGGCTGACGGCAACCTGCTGCGCGGCGCGGGTGGCGATCTCAAGGTGGGTGGCACGCTGCGCATCCACAACGGCCATGGAGATCAGGCCGCCGACCCGCTGATGGTCCAGGCGGAGGGGGTCACGCAGTGTCCTGCCCATCGCGGCATTGCCTATGCGGTGTTCGAAGATCTGGAGCTGGCGGATTTTGGCAACCGCATCCCCTCGCTGACCTTCGAGATACTGGCGGACACGGCCGGCACTTCGATCGGTGCCATCGCGCGGGCGATCCTGCCGGATGCGGCGGTGAGCAATCTGGACACCAGCTTTAGGGGCTTCAGCATCGACCAGGGTTCCGCTGGCGACGCGCTGGCGGTGATCTCGGAAGCCGTGCCGATCGTTTGCGCGGTCTCCGGGGGCACTTTGGCGATCCACGCGGCGGAGCCAACCGGGCCTGTCTTACCGGTAGCCTTGCCTGGCCCGGCGGCCGCAAACAAGGAGGGCCAATCGGTCGAGGCCAAGGCCAGTGGCTGGTCGCGCAAGCGTGAACCTCTGCCGCGAGTGCGCCAGAGCGGAGTCCGATATTACGACGTGGCACGCGACTACCAGCCGGGCCTCCAGCGCGGCATCGGCCGGAGCGAGCAGGGCGACCTCGAGGTCATCGAACTTCCGGCAGCGCTCAGCGCCGCAGAGGCACAGACGCTGGCCGGCAATGCAAGTCGCCGGGCAGCGCGCCCTGCCGATACGATAAACTACCGGATCACGGAGATCGATCCCGCGATAACCCCCGGTGCATTCGTGAGCATTCCGATCGCCTCTGGCCTATGGCGGATTTCCCAGTGGGAGTGGCAGCAGGACGGTGTTTTGCTTACGCTAACCGCGAGCCCGTCAAGCGGGGCGACGACAGTGAGTTCGGCACCCGTGGCGGATCCGGGCAGGTTCAATCCCGCTACGGATCTTGCGCACACGCCGACCGTGCTGGAAGCGTTTGCGCTACCATGGGATGGGGCCGGGAGCGGAACGACGGCAGCGGTTTTCGCTGCGGCATCGGGAGCCAGTGCGGGATGGACCGGCGCTGCCCTGCTTGCGGACCTTGGCGGCGATGGCGGCGCACTGACTTCAATCGGCTCGACCGGACGAAGCAGGGCGAGGATGGGACGCGCGATTGGCGCGCTGCCCGCCGCATCACCGCTCTTGCTCGATCGCCAATCGACGCTGGACGTCGTGCTGGCGGGCACGGACCAAGTGCTGGTCGATGCCAGCCTCGCACAGCTCCTGCAGGGGGCGAATCGGGCCCGGATCGGCAACGAGATCGCCCAGTTTGCGAGCGCCGCGCCGCTGGGAAGCGGTGTGTGGCGGCTGAGCCACTGGCTGCGCGGCCGCGGCGGAACGGAGTGGGCGGTGGGGACTCATGTCGCTGGCGAACCCTTCGTTCTGATCGACGACAACCTGGTACAGCTTGATGCGGCCATGATCGGTGATCCGGCCGCGACCCACATCGTGGCAGTCGGCCTGGGCGACACCGCCGCAGTCAGTGTGCCGATCGCAGACCCCGGAGCAACGCTGCGGCCGTTCTCGCCTGTTCACGGTACGGCCGTGCTGCAGAGCGATGGTTCCATCGCGCTGCGTTGGATGCGGCGGGCACGCGGGGCATGGGGCTGGCTCGATGGAGTTGATACGCCGCTGAACGAAGAGTCGGAGCTCTGGGAAATCACCGTCGGCGACCCGGATACACCGGCGCTGCGCTGGCAAACGGCGGCCAGTGCCTTCGTGGCGACAGCGGAGCAGATTGCAGGACTGCCCGCTGACGTGCCGCAGTACTTTGCCGTTCGCCAGATCGGGCGAAATGCTGCCTCCATGCCGCTGCGCATCGATTTCCCTGCCTAACGCCCGCGAGAGGACACGATGATGACCGACCCCCTGAGCTTTTCGTCTACTTCGCCGCGCTTTGCATTGCCCATGCTGTTCGCCGGGCAGAGCCAGAAGGAAGTGATTGTAAATGAAGCCTTGCTGGCGGCAGACGTGCTGCTCCATCCGGCCATCGAAGCGATCATCACGGCTCCACCCACAGCGCCAGTGAACGGGCAGTGCTGGCTGGTGGGAGCAAGCGCGACCGGCGCATTTGCCGGGCAAAGCGGCCGGATTGCCGCCTGGAGCGAAGGCGGTTGGCGGTTTGTTTCTGCCAGAGAAGGGATGCGCGCCTACGACATCGCAACAGCTGCCTACCGATTCTTTGCAGGAGGCACCTGGCACCTTGCGCCAGCGCCGGCGGCACCATCCGGCGGCGCAGTGATCGACAGCGAGGCCCGCACCGCAATTGCTGCAATTATCACGACACTCCGCGCCGCTGGCGTACTGTCCTGACCCTGAATCACCCCGATCATACTTCGATCATGCCGGCCGACGACCCGCCCTGGTGTGGGATTGTTGCCTAGATGTCTGGTTTTAGTTGCCTTTTGGCAACATCCCGCACTCACGTTTGCTTGCAAGCAAAAACGAGAGCCGCTAATGGCGAAAGCACCCGAGGCATGACTTCGAATAAAGGGGAAATGAGAATGCGGAAACTGCTCGTGGGCTTGGCCCTGGCGTCCACGGCGCTCGCAACGCCGGCACTCGCCAAGAAAGATTCCTGGTACGTCGAGGTCGATGCTGGCGCGATGATCGTCGAAAGGACTGATCTGGCCATCGCTGGTGTCGCTAACGCGGCCAACCTCAAGAGCGATACCGGCTACGACGTTGGCGGTATCGTGGGTTACGACTTCGGCGGCTTCCGCCTTGAAACCGAAGTCGGTTATCGCCGTGCACGCGCTGACCGCATCACCGACAGCACGGGCGCCACGGTTGATCGCGCTTCCGGTACGCTGGGTGGCCGCTCGCAGGCTCTCAGCTACATGGTCAACGGCTTGCTCGACTTCGGCGGCGACGATGGCCTTCAGGGCTTTGTCGGCGGCGGTGTCGGCGTTGCGAACGTCAAGTACTCCATCGCGACGGCCGGCTTCGGCGGTGTGGACGATTCGGCTACCAAGTTCGCTTGGCAGGCAATCGCAGGTGTGCGCGCCCCGCTGTCCAAGCACTGGGATGTAGGCCTGAAGTATCGCTACTTCAGCGTGAGCAACGTCAACGTCGTCGGCAACGGCGCGCTGACAGGTCAGGACCTTCTGGGCCGCTGGCGCTCGCATTCGCTGCTCGGTACGCTGGCGTACAACTTCGGCGGCGCCGAGCCTGCGCCGATGCCGGAACCGCCCGCTCCGCCCCCGCCGCCCCCGCCGCCCCCGCCGCCCCCGCCGCCCCCGCCGCCGCCCCCCCCGCCGCCGCCGCCCGCGCCGGTCTGCAACAAGGGGCCCTACATCGTGTTCTTCGACTGGGATAAGTCGAACATCACGCCTGAAGCGGCGACCATTCTGGACAACGCGGTTACGGCCTATGGCAACTGCGCCAGCGTTCCGATCATGCTGGCCGGCTACACCGACCGTTCGGGCACGCCGAAGTACAACCTCGGTCTGTCGCAGCGTCGCAACGACTCGGTCCGCGGCTACCTGACCGCCCACGGCATCCCCGATGGCGCGATCACCAACCAGGCCTTCGGTGAAGCCAACCCGCGCGTTCCGACCGCGGACGGCGTGCGTGAACTTCAGAACCGCCGCGTGGAAATCACGTACGGTCCGGGTTCGGGCATGTAAGCTTCGGCGAACTGCCGTTTGGAATTGGGGGCCGGAGCAATCCGGCCCCCTTTTTCGTTTGGCGGAGATGACGCGCTGCATGGAGCGGCCAATGCCTGCAAGCCGGACGCGTCCATGGCGTGCGGGGGCGATCACCCACCAGGTGAAGTCAGCTGACTTTGGGGTGCGGCCCTAGCGCTCGCGGCTTACCAGATCGCGGCGGCACACCTCGAGAGCCATCAGTGCGAAAGGCACGACGACAAGAATGCCGGCAAGCCCGATGCGCAGATTGGCACCGAACGCACCCGAGATCTTGCCCGCCGCATAAGGCCCGAGTGCAAGGCCCACCATGGTCGCAAACAGGAAGAATGCCGCTGTTGCAGTGGCACGACTTGTCGCCGGGACAATGTTCACGATCGTTCCCGCTGCGCCGCCCAGCGCACAGCTTGCCAGGAACCACATCGGGAACACGCAGATGTAGACGACCGTGAGTGAATGGGTTGCCAGCATGATGCAATTCGGCACCAGCGACGTGAGCAGCGCCGCGATCACCACGAGAATGCGCCGGGAGTGGTAGCGATCGCCAGCAAGGCGATCTCCCAACGCTCCGCCGGCGATCACGCCCAGCGCGCCGCCAATCGCTGCCGATCCGCCGACAATCAGCGCCACGGCGCCGGCTGATGCGCCAAACTCGCGGATCACCAGCGAAGGTCCGAATGCCGAATTGGCGTAGGTGATCACACACATCAGCCCATAGCCGAGGTTGAGGCCCACGACCGATTTCGAGGCCCAGATCACCTGGAAGGCTTCGGGATCATCGTGGCGCAGGGCCACCGCCCAGGAAGCAATGGCATAAGTCCCGATGCCAAGCGCAATCCATTGTGCCGGATCACCGATCAACAAAGACAGGATTGTCCCAAGCAAGCCCAGACCGGCCATGATGGCGAGATTGCCCAACAAGGCCGTCCGGCCGCGCCGGGCAGCCGCCAGCAGGGTGAACGGGGGGACGATAGTGGCCAGATCACGCACGAAGGCGGCAAGCGTCGCTGGTTGAGGGGCGGGACGAGGCGCACCCTCAACCTGGGGTGCCTCAAAGCGGCCACGAAGCGGCTCGCGCAGGCTGCGCACCCAGAACGCAAGAGCAAGGCCGGGAAGCCCAACGGCAAGAAACGCGGCCTGCCAGCCAGCGAGGCCGAATGGCCGCTCCCCCAGCGGAAAGGCGTGGTTCCAGCCCCCGGCGATCGCTGTGCCGATGTAGAGCGAAAAGCCGCCGCCGAGGTAGATGCCTGACGAAAAGATCGCCACTGCGGTCGCACGGCGGTGTGCAGGAAAGTAATCCGCCAGCAGCGAATAGGAACATGGCCCCGCAGTCGCCTCGCCCACGCCGACGCCGATCCGCGCGGCGCCCAGCTGCAGGAAACTGCGTGAGAGACCGGAAAGCGCGGTCATTATCGACCAGAGGGCAAGGCCGGCGGCAAGGACACGCGTGCGCATGGCGCGGTCTGCCAGTTTGCCAAGCGGGATGCCGAACAAGGCGTAGAAAACGCCGAATGCAGTGCCGTAGAGAAAGCCGAACTGGGCATCCGAGATGCCGAGATCATGCTTGATGTCGACCGCAAGGATCGTCAGCAGCTGCCGATCCACGAAGTTGATGATGTAGACTATGACGAGGACAAACAGCGCGTACCAACTATAGCGGTCAACGCCGAACCATTGCTTCGGCTTATCCGTCATCTCCATACTTGGTGCCATCCTCTATCCCGGCTGCATCGAATCCCGCGCGCCGCAGACGGCAGCTGTCGCACACACCGCAGGCCCGTCCATCGGGCAGCGGATCGTAGCACGACCAACTGGCACCAGGATCGAGCCCGAGACGGGCCGCTTCTTGCGCGATTTCGCTTTTCTTCAGGTGTTGGAGCGGAGCGTGAACCCGCACGGTACCGCCCTGATCGCCAAGCTTGGTGGCGACCCGGGCGAGACTCTCGAAGCCGCCGATGAATTCCGGCCGGCAATCGGGATAGCCCGAATAATCGAGCGCATTGACCCCGATAAAGAGGTCTGATGACCCAGCCGCCTCAGCCCATGCGAGGGCTAGGGAGAGAAAGACGAGATTGCGGGCCGGCACGTAAGTGACCGGAATGCCGTCGCCGACCCCCTCTTTCGGCACAGCGATATCAGCGGTCAGCGCAGATCCACCGAACTGGCGCAGATCGAGCGGCAAAATGACATGGCGCTCTACGCCCAGCACTGAAGCAATGCCGCGCGCTGCCTCGATCTCGACCCTGTGGCGCTGGTTGTAGTCGATCGTCAGCGCGAGAACACGGAAACCCTGCTCACGCGCAAGGGCGGCGCAGACCATCGAATCGAGCCCACCCGAGAGCAGGACAACGGCGAGCGGGCTTTCCCGGGAAACGGCTTCGGCGACCATGTAGCAGAGCTAAAGCCATGAACTGCTTGTGGCAATCCTTAGCGCGCAATCAGGATGTGCATGCGCCGATGCGCCGCACTTCCGCGCGGAAATTGAACGGCACGCCATGCGCGATACCCTGCGTTTCCAACTGCACGAGCTGCGCGCTTTCATAGCGGACGGATGTCTGTCCGTAGCCATTGCCCGGGCAGGTGTAATGGACCGTTACAGTGTCCGCCGTGTCCTGGACCGTGAAGCTGCGGCAGACTTCGCGCATATGCTGGATCTGGATCAAGCGGCGACCGTTCTCGATGCACAGCCTGCTGCGGCCGCCGGCGAGATCGCGATCCCGCACTTCCCATTGTCCCGGCTTGAGCTGGTCGAGCATGGCAAGCGAAGGGCGCTGCGCCGTAAGCGCTGGTGCAACAAACACGAGCGACATGAAGGCACCGGCACCAACCAGCCGGACAAGCTGGCGGGCCGAGACTTCGGTTAGGGTGCGCAGCAGGCGGTCCATCTTGCAGGCGCGTCCAAAAAGCGCGCCGACACCATGCCGGACCGCTGCATGTAGTATACGCAAAATCTGGCTGCGTTAAAGTGTTCTTCGCCCGCGACGAACCGAATCGGTGGTATCAGTCGAGATCAATCTCGAAGACCTTCGAGCAGAATGCGCAGTCGACGAGGATCAATCCGTCCTCATTGCGCATCTCTGCGCGCTCTGCCGCCCCGAAGCGCGCCAGGACGGATCGATAGTAGTCGCTGCTGCAGCGGCATCCTTTGACGATCTGTTTGCCGCGTTCCACGCGCACCTCGCGCTCTTCGTGAAAGAGACGCCAGAGGACTGTCTCCAGATCGAGGTCTGGATCGACCAGTTCGGTGGGTGAAACCGAACCGCCCATGATCCGCATGTGCTCCCATTCCGGATGATCGAGCTGGACATGGAGCCGCTCACGGCCCTCCTCACCCTCCGGCAAGTGCTGGATCAGCAGGCCGCCCGCAACGCAGCCACCTGCATCGCTGCGCACACCGAGGCGGATCAGCGTGGGGATCTGTTCCGACTGCAGGAAGTAGCTCTCGCAGGCCGCTGCAAGTGTCTCTCCCTCAAGCGGAACGACGCCCTGATAGCGCTGCTCCGTCGCCGCGAGATCGAAAGTGATGGCAAGGTAGCCATCCCCGAACAGGGCATGCAACGTAGGGCTGGGCCCCAGTTCGTCCAGCCGCGCGCGGTCGAAACGGACATAGCCGCGCAGCTCGCCGCTGCGGTAGTCGCAGACGAGCAGGTCGATCACGCCATCCTGGGTCTGCGCCTGCATTGTCAGCTGGCTCTGCTCATCCTTGAGCAGGGAACCAAGCAGCGCGGCCAGCACCATCGCCTCGGCCAGCAGGTGGCGGATCGGCGCAGGATAGGCGTGCGCCGCGATCACAGCATCGAGCACAGGTCCAAGCCGCACGATGCGTCCGCGCGCATTGCGCTCGGGCACGGTGAAAGTCAGGACCTGATCAAAGCCGGTCATCCCGGCAGAGGCGGCATCATCCGACATGGTCAGAGCTGCCCGAACGCCCAGCGCAAGATCGATTTCTGCGCGTGGATGCGGTTCTCCGCTTCATCCCACACGACCGATTGCGGGCCATCGATCACGTCGTCGGTCACTTCCTCCCCGCGATGGGCGGGCAGGCAGTGCAGCAAGACGGCATCGGGCTTCGCCAGCGCCATGAGGCCGGCGTTCACCTGGAACGGGGTCATCGCGGCCAGCTTGGCCTCGGCATGGGCCTGACCCATCGAGATCCAGGTATCGGTGACGACGACATCAGCGCCGCGCACGGCATCCGCCGCGCTGCGAATGGTATCGATGCGAGCACCGCCAGCGCGGGCTGCGGCAATGAATGCGGGATCGCTGTCGTACCCCTCGGGCACGCCGATGCGGACGTTGAACTTCATCAGTCCTGCCGCCTCGACGAACGAGTTGAGCACATTATTGCCGTCACCAAGCCAAGCGACCTCAAGCCCGGGCAGCGCCTTGCCGTGTTCGAGCAGGGTCTGCAGATCGGCGACGATCTGGCAGGGATGCGAGAGATCGGTCAGCCCATTGATCACAGGCACGCTGGCGTAATGCGCCAGTTCCTCGAGCTTCGCGTGATCATCGGTGCGCAGCATGATGGCATCGGCCATGCGGCTGAGCACACGGGCCGTATCGGCGATGGTCTCCCCGCGGCCGAGCTGCGTGGTCCCGGCGTCGAGCACGAGGCCGCTGCCGCCAAGCTGGCGGATCGCGATGTCGAAGGAGACCCGCGTACGCGTCGAGTTCTTCTCGAACACCATGGCGAGGACCCGGCCGGCGAGCGGCGCATCGGCATCGTGCTGGCCCTTGGGCAGCGCGCGCCGCGCCGCCTTCCGGTCCATGGCATCACCCAGAATGGCGGCAAGGGCATCGCCGCCGGCGTCGCTCAGGCTGAGGAAATGCCGGGTCATGCCGGCACGGCTTCGACCGCATAACTGGCAGTTGCGGCCGAGAGCTTCTCCATGAATTCGTCGATGTGGCTGTCATCGATCACCAGCGGCGGCAGGACGCGGAAGGTCATGTCACCCGCTGCGACGGTGAGCAGATGGTGGTTGTCACGCATGTGGGCGACGAACGCGCGCGGCTCGATCTTCATCTTGACGCCGAGCATCAGGCCCCGCCCGCGCACCAGTTCGAACATGTCCGGGTAGTTGCCGATGAACTGCTCGAGCCGGCCGCGCAGCCGCTCGCCCTTTGCCTTCACGTCCGCGAGGAAGGCGGGTTCAGCCACCACATCGAGCACGGCCTCGGCCGCAGCCATCGCCAGCGGATTGCCGCCATAGGTGCTGCCGTGGGTGCCGATCACCATGCCGCGTGCGGCCTTTTCGGTCGCGAGGCAGGCACCGAGCGGGAAGCCGCCGCCGATACCCTTGGCGCTCGCCATGATGTCGGGCGTCACGCCGTACAGCTCGTAGGCATAGAGATCGCCGGTGCGGGCGACGCCGCACTGCACTTCGTCGAAGATCAGCATGAGGTCATGCTCGTCGGCAAGAGCGCGCAGGCCCTGGAGGAATTCGGGCGAGGCATCGCGGATGCCGCCTTCACCCTGGATCGGCTCGACAAGGAAACCCGCCGTATTCGGCCCGATCGCTGCTCGCGCCCCTTCGAGGTCGTCGAAGTCGACATAGCGGAAGCCTTCGAGCAACGGCAGGAAGCCCTTGTGCATCTTTTCCTGGTTGGAGGCGCTGATCGTGGCCATCGTGCGGCCATGGAACGCATTCTTGAACGTGATCAGCTCATAGCGCTCGCTATTGCCGGCATGCTGATGGTAGGCGCGCGCAGTCTTGATCGCGCATTCGACGGCCTCGGCGCCCGAATTGGTGAAGAACACCGTATCGGCGAACGTCAGGTCTACCAGCCGCTGGGCCAGATGCTCGCCCTGCGGGCTACCGTAGAGATTGGAGACATGCATCAGCGTTGCCGCCTGCCGCTGAATCGCGCCGATCAGGTGCTCGTTGCTGTGGCCGAGCAGGTTGACCGCAATGCCGCTGGCGAAATCGAGATAGCGCGTGCCATCTTCACTGATCAGATGGCAATGCTCTCCGCGCACCGGACGCACGCCGCACCGGGGATAGACGGGCATCAACGGGGTGATCGACATGACACGTTTCCTTCCTGCTTCGGCTCCCGCTGTGCCGGGAGTGTTGTCGTAAACGACAAATGGCGACCCCGAAGGGCCGCCATCTAAAAATGCCGGTGGCGCAGGGCTTCGGCCATCGGCCGAAGGACCCCGCACCAATCTCAGTCTTGTCGGGGCGTCAGGTTGACCGCCGAGTACTTGCCCCGCCGGTCGACCTCGAGATCGAACTCGAGCTTGTCGCCCTCGTTCAGCTCGCGCATGCCTGAACGCTCGACCGCGCTGATGTGCACGAACGCGTCAGGCTGGCCATCATCACGCGTGATGAAGCCGAAGCCCTTCATGGCGTTGAAGAACTTGACCGTGCCGGTAGCCTTCTCACCCGTCAGCTGGCGCTGCGGCGCGGCGGGCTTGGCCGCGACCGCAATCACGTCACCCACGACCTGCAGATCGGCTGCGGAGATCTTGCCGCCGCGATCGACGAGATTGAACTCGAGCTGCTGGCCTTCGGCAAGACCTTCAAGGCCTGCACGCTCGACAGCGCTGATGTGGACGAACACATCCTCACCACCGTCTTCGCGCTGAATGAAGCCAAAGCCCTTCTGACCGTTGAAGAACTTCACCACACCCTTGCCGGTGCCGACGACCTGGGCAGGCATGCCGCCGCCGCGGGGACCGCCGAAGCCGCCACCACCACCGCCGCCACCGCCGCGGGGACCGCCGCTGAAGCCGCCGCGATCACCGCCGCCGAAGCCGCCACGGTCGCCGCCGCCGAAGCCGCCGCGATCACCGCCGCCGAAACCACCGCGACCGCCACCGCCGCCGCCGAAGCCGCCGCGATCAAAGCCGCCGCCGCCGAAACCACCGCCGCCGCCGTAAGGGTCGAAGCCGCCCTCGTCACCGAAACCATCGCGCTTGTCGCGTCCGCGACCCCGCCGCCCTCTGTCAAAACCCATAAAAACCAATAAACCTTCGTTCCGCCCCTGCTTTCCTGGGTGCCGCAAGCCGGACGCGGCTGCCGACGGCACAACAAGGGAAATGCGCGAGACTCCGCTCGCCTGATCCTCTGCACTTAAGACTATAACCAACAAAAGGCTCCAGCGCGAACGGATTCGTTGCTTGGCAGGACTTGGCGGCAGATGGGTGTGGCCTTTCTACCATGTTCAGGCGGCACTTGCCCTCGCCGGAGGCTTTCGGCAAAGCTGAAACGATGCATTTGTCCTCGCCTTCGGCTGCCCCTTCGGTATGGCCGCATGCGCCGGGATGACGGCCGCTGGCGCCCCGCTTGCGCAAGACATAGAGACAACACCGCAACGGCGTGAACGGTGCGGCGGCACTGGAGAGAGATAGCCTCATGTTTCGCAAGATCGACGACAAGACCTTCGCCAGCCCGCAGATCGAGCTTGCGGACGTGGCCGAAGCCAAGGCGCTGGGCATAGGCTTGATCATCAACAACCGGCCTGAGGACGAGTCCCCGGACCAAACCCCGGGTGCCGCAATCGAAGCCGCTGCCAACGCAGTCGGCATCGCCTATGTCGCGATCCCCGTCACGCATGCGGGCTTCTCCATGCCGCAGGTCGAAGCGATGGAAGCAGCCCTTGCTGCAGCTGGCGACAAACCGGTTCTGGCCTATTGCCGCTCCGGCACCCGCTCCACGCTGCTCTGGGCACTGGCGCAAGCGAAGATGGGCATGACGCCGGATGCGATCGCAGCCCATGCCGCAGGTGCAGGCTATGACGTGAGCCCGATCACGCCGCAGCTCGATTTCCTCGCCGCGCAGGCGCGTTGAGGCAGGCGATCCGCGCGATGGCACTGGACGCCTTCCTTGCGCTTCCCGGCGCGGGCATTGCCTTGCAGGCAATCGGTTCGCTTGCAGCTGTGCTGCTGGTCTTCGTGATCGTGCGCGCGCTCGGCATGGGCAGCGACGTGCGGATCGCCGATGAAGCCGAGGCTCGCGCCCTTGCCGAGGAAGCGCGCTGCGGATTCGATCCGGTCGATGTCGCGCTCGACCGCGCACGCATCGGCGCACTGCTGCGCAATGCGGCCGGCGAGGTGATGCTGATCCGGCGGCACGGTGCGAGGTTCGCCGGGCGGCTCCTTTCGTCGCATGTTGGCGCGCGGCTCGATCGCGGGTTCATCACGCTTTCAACCGATGATCCGCATTTTGGCAGCATCACCCTTGATCTGGGCGATCAGGCGCAAATCTGGGCCGCCAGCCTGCGCCGACTGGGAACACGCGCATGAACGAGACAATGGCCTCGGTCATCGCCGCGCTCGGCACGCCGATCACCCATCCGATCGACGTGATCGCCTATGCGGTGCCGGCATTCGTCGCGCTGATCCTGATCGAGATCGCATGGGCGCGCCGCCATGCGCCAGACGCTTACGAAGCGCGCGACATGCTGACCTCGCTGCTGATGGGCCTTGGCAGCACGATCGCCGGTGCGCTGGTGGCAGGCGCGATCTACGCCGCCGCAACCTGGCTTTACGCGCACCGCATTGCAACCGTGCCCTATGCCTGGTGGTCGTGGATTGCGGTGCTGCTGCTTGATGATTTCAACTACTACTGGGCGCATCGTACCGGCCACCGCGTCCGCTGGTTCTGGGCAGCGCACGTCAACCATCACACCAGCCAGCACTACAATCTGAGCACGGCGCTGCGGCAGACCTGGACGGGCTTTATCGCGCTTTCCTTCGTCTTCCGCATCTGGCCTGCGTTCATGGGCGTGCCCCCGGAAATGCTGCTGACTGCCGGCGCGGCCAACACCGTCGGCCAGTTCTGGATCCACACCGAAGCCGTGCGCCGCATGCCGGCATGGTTCGAATGGGTGTTCAACACGCCCTCGCACCACCGCGTCCACCACGCGACGAACCCGCTCTATCTCGACCGCAACTACGCCGGCGTGTTCATGTTCTGGGATCGCCTGTTCGGCACGTTCCAGCCCGAACTCGACGAAGAACCGGCGCGCTACGGGGTGATCCGCCAGCTCGGCACCTTCAATCTGCTCCACAGCGTTTTCCACGAATGGAAAGGCATAGCGAAGGATTTTGCGGCGGCCCCGTGGCGCCACAAGCTGGCCTATCTGGTGCGAGAGCCCGGCTGGAGCCACGACGGCAGCCGCGACACAAGCGATGCGATCCGCGCCCGCTGGCTGGAGCGCACCGGCGGCCTAGCGCCTGATAAGCCCCAGCGCATGGCGGATGAAGGCGTCGCGGTCAGCCACCCATAGCATATCGTCCGCAAGCCTCGGGTTGGCGTAAGTCCAGCCGTCTGCGGAGTAGACCTTGCTGAAGGTTCCGCGCGTGCCAAATGCGAGCGAGACAGCGCGCTGTTCGGCGCGAGTCGTTAGGCCTTCGCCCGCAATGGTTGGAGTCCCGGGCGTGAACCCCCGTCCCCATGGGCGCAGCGCAAAGACATACGGCTCGGTGCGGAAGCTGTGCACCTCGGTGTTGAAGAACACCGACAGGTACACCTGATCAAGCGCACCGAGCGCCGCAGGCGGCATCCGCCATTCGGACGTGGCGATCACCGGCCAGGGATAGTGCTGCGGATTGCCATATAGGATCTCGCTGCGCAGATCGACGAGCGCATCGCGCGGCTCCTGCAGCGGCGCGACCCGATCGATCCGGAGGTTGTTCGCCCAGGTAAACCCGAACGAAGTCGCATCGATGAGCGGCATCGCAGAAGGCGAACCCCTGCCCGGCGCGTTCGAAACGCGCACGTTCTCGTAGACGCGCAAATAGGCCTTGTCCTTCAGCTGGTGCCCGCTTGCGATATTGCTCCAGCCTAGCTGGCCCTTCCAGCTCACATTGCGGAAATGGGAAACCAGCGTGCCGTTGATGTAAGTGCTGTGCTCCTGATCGTTGTTGGTGCCGACATTGCCTTCGATCTCGCTGTCTTCGGCATAGAGCATGGTCTCACCGCTGGGCACGAAGATCGCGTTCTTGCCGCCGAACAGCCGTGATCGCCGGATGACCGCCGTGAACAGGCCGGGCGGCGCACCTCCGAACGTCTCCAGATGCAGCGCGCCCATCGGCTGGATCGCACCGGGAAAATCGAGCTCGATGTCCCGCATTTCGAAATGAATGCGGCTTCGGCCCATTTCCAGCGCACGCATGCGCAGGACAGCCCATTGATCGCCGCTTCGGAATGTCACCCGCTCGCCGGGTACCGACGAGCGGAAAATGTACTGGGTACCGTCGAGATTGCCGACGATGCTCGGCAGGTTGGGCGCAAAGGGATAGACACAAGGGCGCCCGGCCCGGTCGCGGGCTTCGTAGATGAACTCGAGGCCGCCTTCGGCGCGGCCATAGAGCGAAGCTACATCGTTGCCCTGATAGACCTCGCGCCCTGCCGCCTGCGAGGCATCGCACTTCACGAAGAAGCGGTTGGCGGGCCGGCGCAGCCCCTGCATCGGCATGTAGGACGGGTAGGTCGCATCGTGTGCGGCATATTCGGCCAGCGTGCGCGGCGGCGGCAGCTCCAGCGGGACTACTGGCTGAAGCGGCGGCACAGCCGTCTGCTGCCCGGTGCCGGCGCCGCGCGCTGTCGTTTGCGCGTTCGATTCGCTGCCGAGGCCGCTGCAGCCGATGGTGCCGAGGACCGCGAGACCGACGGCCAGCCAAAGGGGTAGTCTCATGGCGATCCTTCCGGCCACGGGCAGGCTCGCCCGCATGAGCTCAGCTGGCAAGCCGCAGCGCGGTGCCGGCACTCTCCGCATCCGGCTGGTCCGGCCAGATGCCGCGCGTGTCGTAGACCACCTTGCCGCTGCGCTCAGCGAGCGGGACGACCTTGAACACGTCGTGATCGACCAGCACGACCAGCAGGTCGCAGGTCTCCAGCGCATCGTCGAGATCGATCAGGCTTGCGCCGGTGTCGGTGAATTCGACTGGCAGCGCATTCGCATAAGGCTCCACGATGCTCACGCGATTGCCGTACTTGCGGGCGATCCGCGCTGCGACAAAACGCGCCGGGCTCTCACGAAAGTCGTCGATGTTGGCCTTGAACGCGAGGCCGAGGCACGCGATGCGCGCATTGGGTTGCGCTTCGATCAGCTCGGTGGCCCGCGCGATCACGTGGTGCATCTTCTGATCGTTGACCCCGCGCGCGGTGCGGATCAGCGGGGTATCGTCGGGCGCGCTCGCCACGATGAACCAGGGATCGACGGCGATGCAGTGCCCGCCCACGCCTGGCCCCGGCTGCAGGATATTGACGCGCGGGTGGCGGTTGGCCAGCCGGATCACTTCCCACACATCAAGACCCATGCGGTCCGCCACGATCGAAAGCTCGTTGGCGAACGCGATATTCACGTCGCGGTAGGCGTTCTCGACCAGCTTGGTCATCTCTGCCGAGCGCGCGTCGGTGGTGATGCAGGTTCCCCGGACGAAGCGCTTGTAGAAGGCGAGCGCCTTGCGTGCGCAGCGGGGGGTAATCCCGCCGATCGAGCGGTCGTTGTTGGTCAGTTCCTCGAGGATGCGGCCCGGCAGCACGCGCTCGGGGCAATAGGCGATCGAGACGTCCGGTGTCTCGCGCGTCAGGCCGGGGAATTTCAGGTCCGGGCGCAGGCCCGCCATCAGATCACGCATCGCATCGGTCGTGCCCACCGGGCTGGTCGATTCGAGGATCACAACGTCGCCGGGCTTGAGCACACCTGCCACTTCGCTCGCCGCCGCCTGCACATACGAGATGTCCGGCGTGTGGTGGCCGTCCTTGGCAAATGGGGTCGGCACCGCGATGACGAAAACGTCGGCGGGCTCGATCTGGGTCGATGCGCGCAGCAGGCCGCGCTGGACCACGCCCTGCACCAGCCCGTCGAGATCGACTTCCTCGATATGGATTTCGCCGCGGTTGATCGTGTCGACCACGTGCTGCGTCACATCGAGGCCGAGCACCGGGCAGCCGGAACGGGCAATGATCGCAGCAGTGGGAAGTCCGATGTAGCCGAGACCGACAACGCAGACCCGCGGCTTCTGATCGCCATTTCCGATTTTAGCGGACATTCCCCAAGAGCTCCACGATACGCCGCGCGGCGTGCCCGTCCCCGAAGGGATTGTGCGCGCGCGCCATTGCCGAATAGGCAGCCTTATCGTCGAGCAGAGTAAAGATTTCGGAAACTATCCGAGCTGAGTCGGTGCCCACGAGCCGCGCCGTGCCGGCCTCGACGCCCTCGGGCCGCTCGGTCGTCTCGCGCATGACGAGGACGGGCTTGCCGAGCGCGGGCGCTTCCTCCTGCACGCCGCCACTGTCGGTGAGCATGATTTCGGCCAGGCCCAGCAGGCGCGCGAAGTGCGGATAGTCGAGCGGCTCGATCAGCGCGACGTTGGGAAGGTCGCCTAGCGCGCCTTCCATCACCCCCCGCACATTGGGATTGGGGTGAACCGGGAAGATCAGCGCCACATCGGGGCGAGCGGCAATCTGCCGGATCGCCTCCGCGATCGCTTCCAGCCCTCCGCCGAAGTTCTCGCGCCGGTGGCTGGTGACGCCGATGATCCGTTTGCCCGCGAACCGTGCCTCAAGGCCCGCAAGACCACTTGCCAGCGCAGGGTTGGCTTCGATCCGGGCGCTCACCCATTGCAGCGCATCGATCACGGTGTTGCCTGTCACGTGGATGGCATCGGCGGCCACGTTCTCGGCCTTGAGCGCCGCGGCAGAGGTCTCGGTCGGCGCAAAATGGAGTGCGGCAATGGTGCCGATAATCTTGCGGTTCACCTCCTCGGGCCAGGGGTGATAGATATTGTGGCTGCGCAGCCCCGCCTCGACATGGGCGACGGGGATCTTGCGGTAGTACGCCGCGAGCGCGCCGGACATCGCCGTGGCGGTATCGCCCTGCACCACGACCCAGTCCGGCTTTTCAGCGTCCATCACCCCGCCCAGGCCCGTGAGCAGCGCAGCGGTGAGGCCGTCGAGCGTCTGGTCGGGTTTCATCAGATCAAGATCATGATCCGGCACGATCCCGGCGATCGCCAGCACCTGATCGAGCATGCCGCGGTGCTGCGCCGAGACGCAGGTCACGACGCGAAAAGCGGGATCGGCGGCAAGTGCATGCACCACCGGAAACATCTTGATCGCTTCCGGCCGCGTACCGAAAACCACGAGAATAGTCTGTGTCATGCGCCTGCCCCTACCATGCGCCGGTTAAGGGGCGCATAATCAGGCTGCAGGCATCTGCTGGCTGGAACAATGGAAACCGCCGCCGCCTGCAAGCACCGCATCGGCCATGAGCCCGATGACCGCGCGCCCGGGAAAGAGTTCCGCAATCGCGGCGACGCCATCATCGTCATGCTGCGTTCCGAACACCGGAACGATGACCACCTCGTTGGCGATCACGAAGTTCATGTAGCTCGCCGGCTGGATCATCCCGCCCCATTCAACCAGACCCGGCGAAGGAACCTCGACAACTTCCACTCCGAAATCACGCGCCCGCGCTGACGCATCGGCATAGATCGTCGCATTGGGATCGCCCGGCCCCGTCGCGCGCGGCAGCGCCAGCCGGTTCGGCGCCACGAACCGCGCAAGGTTGTCGACATGGCCATCGGTATGATCGTTGATGAGGCCATCCCCGAGCCACAGCACGCGCTCGTAACCGAGATCACGCGCCAGCCGCGCTTCAAGATCGGCCTTTGCCAGTGATGGATTACGATTCGGATTGAGAAGGCACTGCGCCGTCGTCGCAACAAGGCCTGTCCCGTCACCATCAAGCGCACCGCCTTCGAGGATCCAGTCGCAACGGTCAGCCGGAAGCCCGGCATTTTCGGCCAGATCGGCGCCGATCGCCTCGTCCCCAGGCATCAGATACTTGCCGCCCCAGCCGTTGAAGCCGAACAGCCGCGCGCGCCGCTCTTCGCCCCCACACACCACCAGCGGCCCCGTATCGCGCAACCACACATCGCCGTAGACCCGGCGCTCCAGCGTGACCGCGCTCGACACCAGACTGCGCGCGCGCGCCTCGTTGGCTCCGTCGCGCACGATCAGGCGGACTTCCTGTCCGCTATCGGCAACGGCGCTGGCAAAGGCGGCAATCTGCTCCTGCGCGGCGTCGATCACGCCGGACCATTCCTCCGCCAGATGCGGGAAGCCGATCCAGAGCCAGTCCTGCGGATGCCATTCCGGCGGCATTCGCAGCGCAGTCTTGGTCATGGGTTACTTGCCCTTTGCTTCGGCGAGGCTCTTGTCGCGGATCGCCCGGAATTCGTCGCTCGGGTGCCAGTTCGGCCAGACCGAACTGTCGGCGAGTTCGCGGCCGAGCCGGTAGAACAGCTTCACATCCTGGACCATGCCCGAAATGTCCCAGCTTTCCTGATACTGATCGCTCGGCTGGTGATAGCGCACGTTGGTGTAGTCATCCGAAGCAGCCTGCCCGGCCGCTTTGCCGCCCACCACAAGATCGGTGCCGCGGGCGACATCGAACATCGGCACCCCGCGCTTGGCGAAGCTGAAGTGGTCGGAGCGGTAGTAATGGCCGCGCTCGGGATGCTCCTCCGGCGATTCGCTGAGGCCCATCTCGCCCTCGACCTTGCGCAGGATCGTCGTCAGCTCGGACTTGTCGCCCCCGGCAACCGTGATGTCCTTCGCGGGGCCACCCACCGCCAGCGCATCCATATTGACGCCGCCCACCGTCTTCGCGAGCGGGTAGACCGGGTTCTGCGCATAGTATTCGGAGCCCAGCAGGCCCGACTCCTCAAGCGTGACGGCAAGGAAAACCTGGCTGCGCGCCGTGCCGCCTGCGGCGGCGTTCATCTTGGCCAGTGCCGCCAGTGCGGCAACGCCGGTCGCATTGTCGACCGCGCCGTTGCAGATGTCATCACCCGTCGCATCGGGCTTGCAGCGACCAAGGTGGTCCCAATGCGCGCTGTAGAGCACGTATTCATCGGGACGCGTCTTGCCCGGCAGCAGACCTACGACGTTGTGCGAATTGGCCTTCTCGATCGTGTTGTCGAACGAGAGGCTGGCCTTGAGTCCAAGCTGCACCGGCTTGAAGCCCTTCGCCTGCGCCGCAGCCGTCAGCGCCGCAAGATCCTTGCCGGCCGCCTTGAGGATTGCCTCCGCCACCGGCTTCTGAATCCAGCCGTTCGCCACGGTCTGATCTGCGCCATCGTTGGCGGTCTGCACGAAATGCTGCGCGCCGGACCAGCTCGATTCGACCACCTGCCAGCCATAGGCTGCCGGGAAGGTATCGTGGATGATCAGCGCTCCCGTGGCTCCCTGCCGCGCAGCTTCCTCGAACTTGTAGGTCCACCGCCCGTAGTAGGTCATGCGGCGACCGCGGAAGAGACCGTTCTCGCCTTCCATCGCATAGTCCGGATCGTTGACGAGGATGACGGCGGTCTTTCCGTGCATGTCGATGCCGGCATAGTCGTTCCAGCCCAGTTCGGGCGCGTTGATGCCATAGCCGACAAAGACCAGCTCGCTGTCCTTCACTTCGGTATGCGGCGTAATGCGATAGCTGCCTGCCACGAATTCGGTCGACGGCTGGAATGTCAGCGGGGTGAAGGCTGAGGATGGGGCGCCGCCGGTGATGGTGAGCGGGCTGCGATTGGTTGCGGTGATCGTTGCCGTCGGCACATCCTGCAGCCACGTCGGCTTGCCATCTTGCCCCTTGTTGCCAGGCTGAAGCCCGGCCGCCTTGAACCGCGCGATGATCGCGTCGAGCGTCTTCGGCTCTGCAGCAGTGCCCGGCCCGCGACCTTCGTACTCGTCAGACGACAGCGTGCGGATCGTCTCCCGCATCAGTGTCTCATCGACCGGAGGCACTGCGGACGCAGCGTGGCTTGCTGCCAGCGGCATTGCCAGCGCAGCACCGCACATCAGGCCCAAGACCTTGCGACCAAACGACTTGCTGATCTTCATCCTCAATTCCCTCATGGCATTCAAAGCGCCGGTTCTGGCAATGGCGGCACAGGTGGCAGAGCCCCCGCGTGCTGGCAAGCCGCACGCATGCGCTTGATCGCACGGCGCCGACCGGGCATCGCGGAACCATGACCGGCACCAGCCAGACAGCGGACTGGGCGCACGCCCTCCACCGCGCCCGCACCGAAGCGCCGTTCCTCGCCCGCGGCCTGGACCGGCTGCCCGATCTCGAGGCGCTGCTCAGGGCCGGCCGCATCGAGGATGCGCTGGCCGCCGCCCATCAGGCAGGGTCCGGGGAGCCTGACACCGGCATCGCCCTGCGCCGGCAACGACTCGCGCTTGCTGTCACTCTTGCCATCGGGGATCTCGCCGGCGCGCTTCCGCTCGCCCGGGTGATGACCGAACTGTCCGCATTTGCCGATTGTGCGCTTGATGCCGCGATCATCGCCGCAATGCGCCGCCGCGTACCCGATGCAGCGCCGCAGGGCTTTTCGGCCATCGCGCTCGGCAAGCACGGCGCGGGCGAGCTCAACTACTCGTCCGACATCGACCCGATCCTGCTCTACGATCCCGACCTCCTGCCGCGCCGCGAGCGCGACGATCCCGCCGAAGCGGCCCAGCGCATCGCGCGCACCGTGGTCGAGTTGCTGAGCACGGTCACGAGCGAGGGGTACGTTTTTCGCGTCGATCTGCGCCTGCGCCCTGCGGCCGAAGTCACACCGCTGGCGCTGCCGTTTGTCGCCGCCATCACGCACTACGAATCGAGCGCACTGGCATGGGAGCGAGCTGCCTATATCCGTGCGCGTCCGGCAGCAGGGGACGTTGTCGCAGGGCAGGTCTTCCTCGATGCGATCCGCCCGTTCGTCTGGCGCCGCAGCCTGGATTTCGGCGCGATTGCCGAGATCGGACGCCTGACTACACGCATTCGCGACCACTACGCCGGTGGGCAGGCCGTCGGCCCTGGGTATGACCTCAAACGCGGGCGCGGCGGCATCCGCGAGGTCGAATTCTTCGCCCAGACGCATCAGTTGATCCACGGTGGCCGCAACCCGGCGCTGCGCCTGCGCGGCACCCGCGCGGCGCTCGACGCACTGGCGGAGGCGGGAATCGTCACTGCCGATGACGCCGCGCTGCTTGGCGACAGCTACGACCGGCTGCGCACACTCGAACACCGACTGCAGATGATCGCGGACCAGCAGACGCACAGCCTGCCGACCGATCCCGCGCAACTCGATGCCGTGGCGCGGCTGGAGGGCCTTCGATCCGGCGCGGCGCTGGTGGAAGAACTGGCCCGAATCTCGGAGGCCGTCGGCAGCCGGTTCGACAACCTGATCGCCACCTATGCGCCAAGCGGGGCGGTCCCCGTCACCGCCCGCCCACTCGAACAGGAACTGCAGGCGCTTGGCTTTGCCGATCCAGGCCCGCTCGCCACACGAATCGAAAGCTGGGAAAACGGCCAGTACCGCGCCCTGCGCAGCGCCGAAGCCCGCGCCGCCTTTGCGCGTCTGCGCGGCACGCTGCTCGGCGCTCTGGCCGCAGCGCCCGATCCCGAACGCGCGCTGCTGCGCTGGGAAGGTCTGCTCGCCGGGCTGCCCAGCGCGATCAACATCTTCCAGCTGCTCGAGGCGCGCCCCGCGCTGCTCGGCGTCGTCATGCGCGTGCTTGCCCACGCGCCCACGCTGGCCGACGAGCTCGCCCGCCGTTCGGACCTGCTCGACACCCTGATCGATCGCAGCGCCTTCGATCTGCCCGGCAGTGTCGAAAGCCTCGCCACCGAGTTTCGGCGCTGTGAGGCGGGCGATGATTACCAGTGCCTGCTCGATGCCGTCCGCCGAAAGGTCGGTGAGTGGCGCTTTGCACTCGGCGTGCAACTGATCGAAAGCCAGGCAAGCGAAACCTGGCGCGATCCGCTCGACGTTGCCGCCGCCCTTTCGCGCATCGCCGAAGCCGCGATTCTCGTACTCACCGAGGCGGCGCGGGGCGAATTCGTCCGCGCCCACGGCCAGATCGCCGGCAGCGAACTCGTCATCCTCGGGCTCGGCAGACTGGGCGGCGCGGCCCTCACCCATGCCTCCGACCTCGATATCGTGTTCCTGTTCAGCGGAGATCACACCGGCGAATCACACGGAGCCAGACCGCTTGGCAGCACGCTTTACTACAACCGGCTCGCCCAGCGGGTGATCGCAGCGCTGTCCGCCCCGACTGCGGCGGGCGCACTCTATGAAGTGGACGTCCGTCTGCGGCCAAGCGGTGCGCAAGGGCCGCTCGCGGTGAGTCTTGAGAGCTTTGCGCGCTATCAGCGCGAGGATGCGTGGACCTGGGAGCACATGGCGCTGTGCCGGGCGCGGCCCCTGTTCGGACGGCCCGAAGACTGCGCCGCGCTTTCGGCGATCATCGATGACGTGCTGCACCGCCCGCGCGACGGCGAGAAGCTGCGCGCCGATGTCCATGCGATGCGCGTCGAAATGGCGCAGCACAAGCCGCCAGCGGGCCCGCTCGACGTGAAGCTGGCGCGCGGCGGGCTCGTCGATCTGGAGTTCCTCGTCCACTATCTGCAGCTGCGCGAGCGTACCGCGCTCGATCCCGATCTCGGGTGTGCAGTCGATGCCCTTATCTCGGCAGGTCTGCTGCCGGCCCCCTTGCGCGCCGCGCACGATCTGCTGGCGCGGCTGCTCATTGTCGTGCGCCTCGTTGCCCCCGACGGACGCTATCCGCCCGAAGCCAGCCGCGCTATCGTTGCCAAAGCGTGCGGTCTCGCCGATTGGCCGGGCCTGCTGACTGCCGTGCTGGCGGCCCGCCGCGATATCGCGGCCTGCTGGCACACCATTTTTGACGAGGAACTGGAGATCCACGAATGAGCGAGACCATCGGCGCGGGCAGCAAACTGCCTGATGTTGCCATGACCACTCCCGAAGGCGGCACGGTGAAGCCGTCCGATTTTCTTGGCCGCAAGCTGGTGCTGTTCTTCTATCCCAAGGACGATACACCCGGCTGCACCACGGAAAACAAGGACTTTTCCGCGCTCGCAGCCGAGTTCGATGCGGCCGGCACCGCGCTGCTCGGCGTGAGCAAGGATCCGCCGAAGAAGCACCTCAAGTTCATCGAGAAGCATGGTCTCGCCGCACCGCTCGCCAGCGATGCGGAAGAAGGCGGCCTTTCGGACGCGCTGGGCATCTGGACCGAGAAATCCATGTATGGCCGCACCTATATGGGCATGGAGCGCACGACCTATCTCGTCGCGGCGGATGGGACGATCGCGCAGGTCTGGCCCAAGGTAAAGGTCAAGGGTCACGCCGAAGAGGTGCTCGCCGCCGCCAAGGCGCTTTGACCGGGCAATGACTAGGACCAGCATTGCTGCGGCAATCCGTGGTGCCATGCTCACCGCCGATCCCTCGGCCAAGGCCATGGCAACGCGCGCGGTGCGGCGCGAATGGGCGGCCGGACGGCTGGCATTCGCGTTCGACGCGGCAATGCCTGACGAGCCAGCCCGCCCGGCACGGCCCAAGTTGCTGCCGCCGAACGACATGCCCAAGCGCGGGCGTGGCGGTTCGGAGCGCGGCCGGCTCGCGCTGCTCCATGCCCTCGCGCATATCGAATTCGTTGCGATCGACCTGGCGCTGGATGCGGCAGGCCGATTCGGCGCCGAGCGCGGGCCGGACTTCGTCAGCGATTGGCTTGATGTGGCGGCGGACGAGGCGATGCACTTCTCCTTGCTCGCGCGCCGTTTGCGCACCCTCGGCTCGGACTATGGCGCACTGCCCGCGCATGACGGGCTGTGGGACGCCGCGCGCGAAACCGCGCATGATCTGGCAGCCCGGTTGGCCGTGGTCCCCATGGTGCTCGAAGCGCGCGGACTCGACGTGACTCCGGTCACCATCGAGCGCTTCGCGGCAGCAGGCGATCAGCGCTCGGCGCGGATTCTCGAGCGTATTCTGAACGACGAGATTCGGCATGTGCGCTACGGCACAACGCACTTCCTGAAACTGTGCGATGAGCGCCATGAATCACCACCAGCCTTGTGGAAAGCGCTTGTTGCACGGCATTTTCGAGGGGCCGTTAAGCCACCGTTCAACGACTCGGCGCGTCGTGCAGCCGGTTTATCGTACGAATTGATGTCAGGGGTTGTCTGATCAAGACACTTCCCCCTAACCCGATCCCGTCGAGGCAGCGGGAGGGGTTTCCGCTAAGTCCTCAGGGAGCTTGCCAGGCAGACCGGGATGATCCGGCAGGCCGTTGGCAAGATCCAGGTGGGTCGGCTCCGATAATATGCAGCGCATCTGATGCTGCACGGTCGGGGCGATTAAGGGTTAGCGGGTCGTAATGGTTAACAACAAGATTACGAAGCTGGTACTTGGCTCAATCGGTGCCCTTGCCTGTTTCTTCTCGGTTCCCGCCATGGCGAACAGCGCTGCGTCGGCCGATATTGCCGCCCCGCTCCGCGCTGCCGAAGCTGCCCGCAACGGCACCACCGCTGCTCCCGCCGATGATGAATTTCACAAGCTCTTCGCAAGCTGGAAGGCCCTTGAAACGGGTGGGCCACTTGGCGCTGCTGCCCCCGCCCAGCGTAATGGCGGTGTCTCGATCCCCTCGCTCGTTCCTGTTTCATCGAACCGCGCCATGAGCAGCGGCTTCGGCATGCGCGTTCACCCCGTCCTCGGCGGTCTGCGCGCGCACAAGGGCATCGATCTTCCCGCCACCACCGGCACCCCGATCCACGCTTCGGCTGATGGCGTTGTCGGCAAGGCCGACTGGTTTGGTGGCTACGGCCTGTTCGTCGAGCTGGAGCACGGCGGCGGCATGGAAACGCGCTACGGCCACATGTCGCGTATCGCGGTTGCCGAAGGCCAGCGCGTCCGCAAGGGCGACGTGATCGGCTACGTCGGCTCGACCGGCCGCTCGACTGGTTCGCACCTGCACTACGAAGTGCGCATCGGTGGCGAGGCGGTGAACCCCATTCCCTATATGCAGACCGTCGCACCGGGTGTCTCGACCGACACCGTTCTGGCGCAGAGCGACGTTCCTGCCCCGCTGGTGCGCTAAGCGCCGCGACAAAAGTCATCTTGGAGAGGATGGGATGAAGGCGGCGGAAACGCCGCCTTCTTCTTTTCTGGCATCCGCGCGTGGTGCGGAAATGCAAACCGCTGACGAATCCCGTTGCACGCATTAATCGAACGGTTAAACTCTCGGAAACAACGGCCTGATCGAGCCGCCGATCCTGAGAGGATGCGCATGCACTACCACCCCAGCGTCCACGCTAAGACCAACCCCGAAAAGCCTGCCGTGATCATGTCCGGTAGCGGCGAGGTCGTGACCTACGGAGAGCTCGAAGCGCAAAGCAACCGCTTCGCCCAACTGCTGCGTTCGCGCGGGATCGGCATCGGCGATACCATCGCGCTCTGCTTCGAGAACCACCCGGCTTTCTACTCGCTGTGCTGGGGCGCGCAGCGCGCGGGGATTGTCTACGTCGCCATATCCTCGCGCCTCACCCCGCCCGAAGTCGCCTATATCGCGCAGGACAGCGGCGCAAAGCTGCTGGTCGGCTCGGGCGCGCTCACGGCGCTGCTCGATGCTGTCGCTGCGCTGGCGCCCGAAGTCGCCCAGCTTCGCCTCGGCGGCAGCGGCGAGCTTGACCTCGCCGCTGCGCTGGATGCCATGCCAGTGGAGCCCATCACGGACGAACGGGCGGGCTGCGACATGCTCTATTCTTCCGGCACCACGGGCAAACCCAAAGGTGTCCGTGTGCCACTGCCGGAGGACCCGGCAATTGGCGGTGCCAATTCGCTCATCATGCTCGCAGGCGGCCCCTTTGGCATTCGCCCGGATGCGGTCTATCTCTCGCCCGCGCCGCTCTACCATGCTGCGCCGCTGCGCTGGTCGATGACCATTCACCGCTTCGGCGGCACCGTGGTCTGCATGGAAAAGTTCGATGCCGAAAAGGCGCTGGAAGCGATCGAACGCTACAAGGTGACCGACAGCCAATGGGTGCCCACCCATTTCGTGCGCATGCTCAAGCTGCCGGAGGAAGTGCGCACGCGCTACGATCTCTCGTCGCTGCGCGGTGCGATTCATGCGGCTGCGCCCTGCCCCGTGCCGGTCAAGCGCGCGATGATCGAATGGTGGGGCCCGGTGCTCAACGAGTATTACGCCGGCACCGAAGGCAACGGCTTCACGTTCATCTCCAGCCCCGAATGGCTGGAGCGCCCCGGTTCGGTTGGCCGCGCGCTGCTCGGCACGATCCGCATCTGCGGCGAAAACGGCGACGAAGTGCCGCGTGGCACCGAAGGCCAGGTCTTCTTCGAAGGCGGCAATCCCTTCGCCTACCACAACGATCCCGACAAGACGCGTGACGCCACCAACAAACACGGCTGGACCAGCCTTGGCGATGTGGGCTGGGAGGACGATGACGGCTACCTTTTCCTCACCGATCGCAAGAGCTTCATGATCATCTCCGGCGGGGTGAACATCTATCCGCAAGAGATCGAGAACCTGCTGATCACGCATCCCAAGGTCGCCGATGTCGCCGTGATCGGTGCCCCGGATCCCGACATGGGCGAGCGTGTCGTCGCCGTCGTCCAGCCGCATGACATTGCCGACGCAGGCGACGCGCTGGCCGAGGAGCTGACCGCATGGCTCGCCCCGCAGCTGAGCCGGGTGAAGCTCCCTCGCCAGATCGATTTCCGCGCCGAGCTCCCGCGCGAGCCCACCGGCAAGCTGTTCAAGCGGCTGCTGCGCGACGAATACAAGGCCGCCGCTGCAGCCGCTGCCTGACCCCTCATTCAAGGACGCATTCCATGGCTACTACCGCCGACCGTATCGTTCCCGAGGAAATCGGCCGCGCCGTGATCGATCCCGCCGCCTATGCCGCGTGGGATCCGCTGCTCGATCAGTTCGATGTGCTGCGCAGTGAAGGCTTGCAGGTGGCGAAGGTGGTCTCGTCGGTCGATCTGCACGAGCCGTTCTGGCTGGTCAGCGGGTTCGATGAAGTGATGGCCGCAAGCAAGGACAACGCGACCTTTCTCAACCATCCCAAGCCCACCGTGTTCACGCTGCGCAGCACCGATGCGCTCGCCCGCGCGATCACCGGCGGCAGTCCGCATCTGGTGCAATCCCTGGTGCAGCTAGATGCGCCGCTGCACCCCAAGCTGCGCCGGCTGACGCAGGAATGGTTCATGCCCAAGAACCTGCGCACGATCGAGGAGCGCACCCGCAAGATCGCGGAGGCCACAGTAGACCGCCTTCTGGCCGCAGGCGGTGAGGGCGATTTCACCAAGCTCGTTTCCTCGCCCTATCCGCTCCACGTGGTCATGCAGATCCTCGGCGTGCCGGAGGAGGACGAGCAGCGCATGCTCGTGCTCACGCAGCAGATGTTCGGCGGGCAGGACGAGGAGCTCAACCAGTCCGGCATCAAGGACCTGCCGCCCGAAATGATCACCCAGATCGTGGCTGGCGCGGTGAAGGACTTCGAGGCCTATTTCGCCGCGCTAGCCGCCGAGCGGCGCAAGAACCCCACGGATGACGTCGCCACGATCATCGCCAATGGCACGATTGACGGCGCACCGCTCGATGATGTGGTGACCGCCGGCTACTACATCATCACTGCCAGCGCGGGGCACGATACGACCAGCGCCTCCACCGCCGGGGCAATGCTGGCCCTGGCGCGCGATCCGCAGCAGTTTGCCCGGGTCAAGGCGGACCGCACCCTGCTGGCCGGGATCGTCGAGGAAGCGATCCGCTGGACGACGCCGGTGCAGCACTTCATGCGCACCGCCTCGGTCGATACCGAGCTCGGCGGGCAGAAGATCGCCAAGGACGACTGGCTGATGCTCAACTACGTCGCGGCCAACCACGATCCGGCGCAGTTCCCCGATCCGCGCCGGTTCGACGCGGCGCGCGAGGGTAACCGACACCTGGCGTTCGGGGCGGGCGCGCACCAGTGCCTCGGGCTCCATCTCGCGCGGCTCGAAATGCGCATCCTGTTCGAAGTGCTGCTCGACCGGCTGGACAGCGTGGAACTCGCGGGCGAACCCGCACGCGCCAAGTCCACCTTCGTCGGCGGGCTCAAGCGCCTTCCCCTGCGGTGGAAGGCGGCCTGAGCCGCCGGGTTACTGCGCCAGCAGACGTTGCATGATGGCGCGGACGTCGTCCGCCATGTCGGGGCGCTCAAGCGCGAGCGAAAGCGTCGCCTCGACAAAGCCAGCCTTGCTGCCGCAATCGAACCGGCGCCCAGTGAAGGTGACCGCGTGGAACGGCTGCTCGCCGATCATGCGCGCCATTGCATCGGTCAGCTGGATTTCGCCGCCCGCGCCCTTTTCCTGACCTTCCAGCGTGCGCATGACTTCGGGCTGGAGGATATAGCGGCCGGAGATGATGAGATTCGAAGGCGCTTCCTCGCGCTTCGGCTTTTCGACCAGCCCGGTCACTTCGGTAAGCTTGTCCGAAATGCGCGCACCGGGGGCGATCACGCCGTAGCTGGAAACCTCCTCCTCCGGCACTTCAAGCACGCTGATGAGGTTGCCGCCGACTTCGTTGTAGGCCTCCACCATCTCCTTCATGCAACCGGGCGAGCCGATCATGAGCTCGTCGGGCAGGAAAATCGCGAAAGGCTCGTCACCAACGATCGCGCGCGCGCACCAGATCGCATGGCCAAGGCCCATCGGCACCTGCTGGCGGACGGTCACGAGATTGCCGGGAAGGATGCGGGTGGCATCAAGGATCGAGAGGTCCTTGCCGCGATCGGCCATTGTCCGCTCAAGCTCGAAAGCCGTATCGAAGTGCTCGACGATGGCCGTCTTGCCGCGACCGGTCACGAAAATCAGCTGCTCGATGCCCGCCTCGCGCGCCTCGTCCACCGCATACTGGATCAGCGGCCGGTCGATGATCGGCAGCATTTCCTTCGGGATCGCCTTGGTCGCAGGGAGAAAGCGCGTACCCATGCCTGCCACGGGGAACACCGCCTTGCGGACAGGCTTGCGGACGGGCTGCGATGCATTGCTACCGGACATGTCGTGTCTGATCCCCCTTGCTGAACGGCCGGTAACGGCCTCACCCGCACTGTGGCATAACGTGGTGCTAGTGCGCCATCATTTCGATCCTGTTGCGCAAGGCCTCAAAAGCGGTAAACGACCGCGATGGACAAGATCATCATTCGTGGCGGGAATCGCCTTTCCGGCACGGTTCCAGTCTCGGGCGCGAAGAATGCTGCGCTGACCCTGCTACCCTGCGCGCTCCTGACCGAAGAGCCGGTGACGCTGCGCAATTTGCCGCGCCTTGCCGATATCGATGGCTTCCAGCACCTCCTCAACCAGTTCGGCGTTTCGACCTCGATCGCAGGCGCAAGGCCTGAAGATTTCGGCCGGGTGATGACCTTGCAGGCCACCCGCCTCACTTCGACAGTCGCGCCCTACGATCTCGTCCGCAAGATGCGCGCCTCGATCCTGGTTCTCGGCCCCCTGCTGGCCCGCGCGGGTGAGGCGACTGTCTCGCTCCCCGGCGGCTGCGCCATCGGCAACCGCCCGATCGACCTGCACCTCAAGGCGCTCGAAGCCTTCGGCGCACAGATTGAGCTCGCGGCGGGCTATGTCCGCGCGATCGCGCCCGATGGGGGCCTTCCGGGCGGCGATTACAGCTTCCCGATCGTTTCGGTCGGCGCGACCGAGAATGCGCTGATGGCCGCTGTCCTCGCGCGGGGAACCAGCACGCTGCACAACGCCGCGCGCGAGCCGGAGATCGTCGACTTGTGCAACCTGCTCGTCGCGATGGGCGCGCAGATCGAAGGGATCGGCACGTCCGACATCACCATCCACGGCGTGAACCGGCTCCACGGCGCGACCTATATGGTGATGCCTGACCGCATCGAGGCTGGCAGCTACGCCTGCGCGGCCGCGATCACCGGCGGCGATATCACGCTCGCCGGGGCGCGCGCCGAGGACATGGCGGCTACCATTCAGGCGCTGCGCGATGCGAATGTGCTGGTCGAGCAGGTCCGCGGCGGCCTGCGCATTGCCAGTGATGGCCAGTTGCGCCCGGTCACGCTTTCAACCGCGCCCTATCCGGGCCTTGCGACGGACATGCAGGCACAGCTCATGGCGATGCTGTGCCTTGCCAATGGTTCGAGCGTGCTGACCGAGACGATCTTCGAGAACCGCTACATGCACGTGCCCGAACTCAACCGCATGGGCGCGCATATCGAGACCAAGGGCCGCACCGCCATCGTCCACGGCGTGAGCAAGCTGTACGGCGCCGAGGTGATGGCGACTGACCTGCGCGCCTCGATGAGCCTCGTGATCGCCGGGCTTGCTGCCGAGGGCGAATCGCAGGTCCACCGGCTCTATCACCTCGATCGCGGCTATGAGCGGCTCGAAGAAAAGTTTGCGCTGATCGGTGCGGATGTGGAGCGCGTCGGCGGCGACTGATGCCGGTTCCGACGCTGGCAGAACTGACCCGGGTTTTCGCGCGGATCGGTTGTCTCAGCTTTGGTGGGCCCGCCGGGCAGATCGCGTTGATGCAGCGCGAACTGGTCGATGAACGCGGGTGGGTTGAACAAGGCGCGTTCCTGCGCGCGCTCAATCTCTGCCATCTTCTGCCCGGCCCTGAAGCCCAGCAACTCGCCACATGGATCGGCTGGCGGCTGCATGGTGTGCGCGGCGGGCTGATCGCGGGGCTGCTCTTCGTCCTCCCCGGCGCGGTGGTGATGCTGGGGCTTTCGCTGCTCTATGTGGCGGCTGCCGGGCTCCATTGGTTTGCGGCCCTGTTCCTTGGCATCAAGGCGGCGGTGCTGGCCGTTGTCCTGCAGGCGCTGGTGCGCGTGGCGCGGCGGGCGCTGGGCACGCGCTTCAAGCTGGCGCTGGCGGTGCTGGCCGCACTGGCGCTGACGCTCCTGCACGCGCCCTTCCCGCTGGTGATCCTGACGGCCGGTCTGTTTGGCGCGGCAGCGGCGAAGTGGGCGCCGCAGTGGCTGGGCACACACCATGCCGCAACCGGCGACGGCCCGCTGCAAGCCCCACGTCGGCTCGTGGTACTGACCAGCCAGACCATCGCGGTGTGGCTCGCCATCTGGGGCTTGCCTATGGCGCTGGTGTTCGTCACGCTCGGTCCCGATCACGTGCTGTGGCAGGTCGGTTTGTTCTTCTCCCGCCTCGCCGTCGTTACCTTCGGCGGAGCTTATGCAGTGCTCGCCTATATGGCGCAGGCGGCCGTGAGCGGGTTCGGCTGGCTTTCACCAGGCGAGATGGCGGACGGCCTCGGCCTTGCCGAAACAACGCCGGGTCCGCTGATCATGGTCACGCAGTTTGTCGGCTTCATCGCCGCGTGGCGCCATCCGGGGGGCCTCTCGCCGCTCGTTGCCGGCTTGCTCGGCGCAGGCCTTACCACATGGGTTACCTTCGCCCCCTGCTTCCTGTGGATCTTCGCCTGCGCGCCGTGGATGGACCGACTGGAGCGCGCCGAACAGCTGCAAGGCGCGCTTGCGGCGATCACGGCTGCGGTTGTCGGCGTGATCGCCAATCTGGCGCTGTGGTTTGCCTTGCATGTGCTCTTTGGCCGCGTCTCGGCAGCGGGAATGCCCGATTTCGCCAGCCTCGACTGGCGCACCGCCATGATCGCCACCGGCGCCGCCGCGATGCTCTTCCTCCTGAAACGTGGGATCATGCCAACGCTCGCCGTCGCCGCGGCAGCGGGCTTCGCTCTCTCAGCCCTCTAGCGCCCGCGAGGCAAGCCACAGGCGGATCGCACCAGCGAGCCCCGGCGGCGTTTCAGCGCCAATCCGTTCGGCATCGATCCGCGCGACAAGGGCGTTGATCGGCACGCCTTCCGCTTCAGCAGCCGCACGCAGCCAATCCCAGAACAGCGGCTCAAGGCTGATCGAAGTCTTGTGCCCGGCGATCTCGACAGAGCGCTTGATGGGTGGGTGGTATGGGACGGCCATGGACGGGAGATACGAATTATTGGGGGTGGCCCGCAACAGGCGGCGTCTCTAGATCGGCGGAATGTCGAGCGGATATCAGGCACTCACCGAAAAGGAAAAGGAAACGCTGCGCCTTCTGCTTGGCGGGCATGATGCCAAGTCCATCGCGCGCCACCTCGATCTTTCTGTCCACACCATTCATGAACGGCTGCGGGATGCCCGGCGCAAGCTGGCGGTATCAAGCAGCCGAGAGGCAGCGCGACTGCTGCACCAGATCGAAGCTCATCACCCCGAATTGCTGGGGGACAAGCCAATCGGGGGTGCAGCACTGCCCGCTGCAGAGCATCCAGACCGGCAGACAGCCCCAGGTGATGGCGATTGGCGCCGCGCCGGGTGGATTGTCGGAGGACTCGCCATGACCATCAGCCTTGCCTTGCTTGCCTTGATTGCCCAGTCCGGCACCCACGCTCCTTCAGGAGCCATGGAGCTTGCCAGTGCGCCCGCCAGTCCCGCTGCCGCAGTTACGCCCACTTCGGCGAGCGAAGCGGCTGCGACAGATGCGGCGCGGCGTTTCCTTGCCATGCTCGACCGTGACGATTGGACCGCGAGCTGGCAGGCCACCCACAAGTCGTTTCAGTTGCTCAATACGGTCGAATGGTGGGCGCAGGCCTCACAATCGGTGCGTTCCCGGGTCGGCAAGCCGATATCCCGCGAGTTGGCGACAGTCGATTTCACCGCCGCGCCGCCCAATGGCTACTGGGTAATCACGTTCACGGCCCGCTACAGCAATCAGACCCGCGTGACGGAAATGCTTCAGATGGCCTCTGAAGGTGACGGCTGGAAGGTGGCGGGAATTACCGTCGAGTGAAGCCGAGGTGCTGCCCCGCCCAAGAAAGGGCGGGGCAATCACCGATCAATACATGTGCTGGCCGCCGTTGATGCTCATCGTCGAGCCGGTGACGAAAGCCCCGTCTTCCGAGGTCAGGAAAGCAACGCCGCGCGCGATCTCGTCAGCCTGTCCGAGGCGGCCGACCGGGATCTTGGCGACGATCTTCTCCAGCACCGGCGCGGGCACTGCCGCGACCATATCGGTGTCGATATAGCCCGGCGCGATGGCGTTCACGGTCACGCCGTACTTGGCGCCTTCCTGCGCCAGCGCCTTGGTGAAACCGTGGATGCCGGACTTGGCCGCAGCGTAGTTCACCTGGCCGTACTGGCCCGCCTGCCCGTTGATCGAACCGATGTTGACGATGCGGCCCCAGCCGCGCTCACGCATGCCGGGAAACGTGGCCTTGGCCATGTTGAAGCAGCCGCCGAGGTTGATGCGCATCACCTCGTTCCAGTCGTCGAAAGTCATCCTGTGGAGCACGCCGTCGCGCGTGATGCCGGCATTGTTGACCACGATGTCGATCGGACCGACCTCTGCAGCGATCTGCGCGCACATTTCAAGCGTCGCTTCATGATCGCCCACATCAAAGCGATAGGCCTTGATACCGGTCCGCTCCGTGAACGCGCGCGCCTTTTCCTCATTGCCTGCATAGTTGGCAACAACCGTGCGGCCCTGCGCCTGCAGCGCGAGGGAAATGGCTTCACCGATACCCCGAGTACCCCCGGTAACCACAGCAACGCGCGTCATTGTCTTCTCCCTCTCCAATCCATCGCGGGGAGGGTAAACGCAAGGCTGCTGGCCGACAAGCACTTAGGCAGCGGGCATATGTCCGCACCGCATCGGTTCACAACGGCAAGGGTTAGAACCGGAACTGGGTTCCGACGTAGACCGCCTGGCTATCCTTCTTGCCATCGGTCAGCGGACGAAGCCGATCACGCTCGGGCGAGTACCGCACGCCGGCGGTCACATCGAGGTTGCGCGTCAGGCGATAGCTTCCGCCCAGATCGACCTGATAATCATTCTGGCTCTCGAACGTCCGCGGGGTGTGGCCGACATGGTCACGCGTATCGAGTTCGATCCGCGGGGCAAGCCGCGACGAAACGCCGGACGAAGGCGTGATGAAATTGTCTTTGCGGCCGATGGCGCGCAGGTCAGGCATGTCCAGACGCTGGATATCGAGCCGCGCGCTCTCACGCGAGACACCCGGTGTTGCCGCGAAGCTCTGATAGCCGCGGGCAAGGCCGAGATTGTAGACCATCGGCGCGATCCGAATCGGCGCAGCGCCGGGTGCGCTCACTCCCGCAGGCAGCGACGTGCGAACGACAAGGTTTTGCGAGCCGATTTCGTTGACTCGCACAGCCACCGTCACCGCGCGATCAGGACGATTTTCCATCCCGGCGGGGGTGAAGCGGAACAGCCGGCCATGACCGGGAGTACGTCCCTGGATCTGCGCAGTGATTTCCGAAACGAGCTTGGGATCAACCGACGCAGGCGTGAACGAGCCGATTCCGCCGCGCGCCGAGAGGCTCACCGGTGAAGAGACGAAGCCGCCAGCCAAAGCGCTGCCAAGCGCGGGCGCCGCGACCATGCCGAGCAGCGCGCAACCGAACAACGGCAGCACGCGCGCACGGAAAACTCCGTGCGATTTGGCTCCCTTGATCGTCTTGCCACTCATGGCCAGCCTGGACTTTCCCGTTACCGAGCCACGCAAATCGCCACACCAGCGAATCTGAACACGCGCTCTGTAAGTGGGACATACGGTGCCCGAAGGATAATTTCCAGTAGGACAACGATTTTCTGGTCCGCTGACAGCGTGTCTTGGCAAACCTGTTGCACCTGGCCCACAGGTCATCGTTTTGCCGACAACCGGGCCCTGCTCATTCATACTGGCATAAGCCGCAATCTGCCATTCATTGCATGGCCCTTGCGGCGCGCGGCGCGGGGGTGATAGAGCGCCAGCCGCAAGGCGTCGCAAAGGCGCGGATTTCACAAGGCAGGACGCACGGCGAGGCCGCGCAGGCGCCCGCCAGCAAGGACAGTATGCACGTGACGACACGCCCCCGCATTTCTTCTTCGCTCGTCCGGGGCATCGCAACCGGCCTGCTCGTTATCGCCGCAACCGGCCTCGTGGCGGGATGTGGCGGAAAGCCGCGCCCCAAGCTGGACCTCGCGGCCAGCAAGGTGACGACGATCGGCGTCAACGCCTACTTGTGGCGCGCTACGCTCGAGACGCTGTCGTTCATGCCGCTCGTGCAGACCGACAGCAACGGCGGCGTGGTGGTGACGGACTGGTACGCCAATCCGCGCAACCCGAACGAGCGAATGAAGCTCACCGTCTCGATCCTCGACCAGGATCTGCGCGCGGATGCGCTGCGGATCGCCGCCAGCCGCCAGGTGAGCCAGGCCGGAAACTGGGTCGATGCCCCGGTTCAGGCCGCCACTGTCCAGAAGCTGGAAGACATCATCCTCACCAAAGCGCGCGATCTGCGGCGGCAGACGCTGGTCCAGGGCTGAATTCCGGGCGGGTTTACCTTCGCCTGACAGTTGCACGGCTCCGCGCCGCTCCCTAGAGGGGGCGGCATGACTGCCGACCGACCAGAACCCGTTCGCCCAGAATCCATGCGCTTCGATCCTGCCACCGCCGATCTGCGCTGGCAGCGCACGTGGGACGAGCGCCAGACCTTCCGGGCTGACGACGCCTCGCCCAAGCCGCGCAGCTACGTGCTCGAGATGTTCCCCTATCCTTCGGGGCGCATCCATATCGGCCACGTGCGCAACTATACGATGGGCGACGTGCTCGCGCGCTACAAGCGCATGCGCGGGTTCGAAGTGCTGCATCCGATGGGCTGGGACGCCTTCGGCATGCCGGCCGAGAACGCCGCGATGGAAAAGGGCGTCCACCCCGGCGGCTGGACCCGCGCCAACATCGCCAACATGAAGGCACAGCTGAAGCGCCTCGGCTTCGCGCTCGACTGGAGCCGCGAGCTGGCGACCTGCGAGCCGGACTATTACGGCCACGAACAGGCGCTATTCCTCGATCTCTATGCGGCGGGCCTCGTCACCCGCAAGGAATCGACCGTGAACTGGGATCCGGTCGACATGACCGTGCTTGCCAACGAGCAGGTGATCGACGGACGCGGCTGGCGCTCCGGCGCGCTGGTCGAAAAGCGCAAGCTGAGCCAGTGGTTCCTCAAGATCACCGAATTCGCCGACGAGCTGCTCGAAGGGCTCTCCGGTCTCGACAAGTGGCCTGAAAAGGTCCGCACGATGCAGGAGAACTGGATCGGCAAGTCGCAAGGCCTGCAGTTCCGCTTCAAGCCAGTAGCCCCGCTGGCCGAGGACATCGAGGTCTACTCGACCCGGCCGGACACGCTGTTTGGCGCAAGCTTCGTTGCTATCGCTGCAGATCACCCCATCGCGCAGGCGGTTGCCAAGGATTCGCCCGAGGCAGCGGCCTTCATCGCGAAGTGCAAGCAGGGCGGCACGACCGCCGCCGAGCTGGAAACGGCAGAAAAACTCGGCTTCGACACCGGGTTCGAGGTGCTGCATCCCCTCGACAGTGGCTGGACGCTGCCGGTCTATATCGCGAATTTCGTGCTGATGGACTACGGCACGGGCGCGGTGTTCGGCTGCCCCGCGCACGATCAGCGCGATATCGACTTCGCCCGCAAGTATGGCCTCGAAGTCGTCCGGGTTGTCGCCGATGGCGACAAGACCGATCCCGTGTTCGAGGGCAACGAGGCCTACACCGGCCCCGGCAAGCTGGTGAACTCGCGCTTCCTCGACGGCATGGACGTGACTGCCGCGAAGGCCGCGGTGATCTCCCGCGCCGAGGCTGAAGGCTGGGGCGAGGGCAAGACCGTGTGGCGGCTGCGCGACTGGGGCGTCTCGCGCCAGCGCTACTGGGGCACGCCGATCCCGTTCATCCACTGCGAGGTCTGCGGCGTGGTGCCGGTGCCCAAGAAGCATCTGCCGGTCGTGCTTCCCGAGGACGTCACGTTCGACGTGCCCGGCAACCCGCTCGACCGCCACCCGACTTGGAAACATGTCGATTGCCCGCAATGCGGCCACCCGGCGCGGCGCGAAACCGATACGCTCGATACCTTCGTCGATTCGTCGTGGTACTTCCTGCGCTTTGCCAGCCAGCCAGGCGATGCGCCATTCGATGCGGAGGCGATCAGGAAGTGGCTGCCGGTGGAGCAGTACATCGGCGGGATCGAGCACGCGATCCTGCACCTGCTCTACGCCCGCTTCTGGACCCGGGCGCTGGCGCGGATCGGCAAGCTGGAGGTGAAGGAGCCCTTTGCCAGCCTGTTCACGCAGGGCATGGTGACGCACGAGACCTACGAACGGCGCAATCCCGAGAACGGCCAGCCCGTGTTCTTCTCGCCCGGCGAAATCGAGCGCACGGCGGAAAGCGCAACGCTCAAGGCGGATGGCGCGCCGGTCGAAATCGGCCGCGTGATCAAGATGTCGAAGTCCAAGAAGAACGTGGTGGATCCCGACGAGATCGTCGCGAAGTATGGCGCCGACGCGATTCGCTGGTTCATGCTGTCGGACAGTCCGCCCGAGCGCGACCTGCCGTGGTCGGAAGCGGGCATCGAAGGCTGCTGGCGCTTTGTGCAGCGGCTGTGGCGCCTGTTCGGTGCAGCGGATGCGGCCGCAACAGGCGAGGACCTCGCACTGCGGCGCAAGACGCACCAGACCGTCCATGCCGTGGCGCAGGACATTGAGGCACTTGGCTTCAACAAGGCCGTGGCGCGCATTTACGAACTGACCGGCGCGACCGAGAAGGCCGCGCCCTCCGCCGACCGCACCGCAGCGATCCACACGCTGCTGCTGTTGATTGCCCCGATGATGCCGCACCTTGCCGAGGAAGCTCATGCCGGGCTGGGCGAGGGGCTGGTTTCCGATGCGGCTTGGCCCGCAGTCGATCCGGCGCTGCTGGTCGATGATGAAGTGACGGTCGCCGTGCAGGTCAAGGGCAAGCTGCGCGACACGCTGACCGTCGCCAAAGGAACGCCGCGCGAGGAACTCGAACGGCTTGCTCTCGCTTCGGACAAGGTGCAGCGTGCGCTGGACGGGGCGGAAGTGAAGAAGGTGATCGTGGTGCCTGATCGGCTGGTGAACCTTGTCGCGTAAAGTCTTCCTTGCCGCCCTTGCGCCTTTGGCGATGCTGGCCGGTTGCGGTCTTCAGCCGATGTACGCAAGCGGCGGCAGCGGCAAAGTTGCGCAGGCGCTCGCCGGCGTCGACGTGACATCCATCGAGGGCAAGGCAGGATGGCTTGTACGGGCCGCTCTGGTTGACCGGCTCGGTGCCAGTGCGCAGAGCGCGCCGCGCTACCGGCTTGATGTTCGTCTTGACGAACAACTGCAGGGCCTCGGCCTGCTCTCCAACGATGCGGTGACCCGCGAGCGGCGGACCTTGCGGGCGCGTTATCAGCTCGTTGATCTGACAAGCGGTGAGATCGTGCTGGACGCAACCGCAGGTGCCGATGCGGGCATCGACATCGTCTCGAGCGAATATGCGGTGATCGCGGCAGAGCAGACCGCTCTCGAGAACCTGAGCCACGAGGTGGCCGACCAGATCGTGACCCGCGTCGCCACGAAGCTGCGCAAGGCAGGCTGAGCGCGCCGTGAAGGCGACCCAGAAGAACTTCGCCAGCCAGATTGCGCGTGCCGCTGCGGATGCAACGGTCTTCTATTTCTGTGGCCCTGATGAAGCCGGCGCGGCAGATGCAGCAGCCCGGCTTTCCGCGCACATTGCCGCGCAGCAAGGCCAATTCGAGCGGATCGAACTGGCCGGTGCGGACCTGCGACGGGATCCGGTACGGCTGGCCGACGAAGCGCGTTCGGTGTCGCTCTTCGGCGACAAGCGCCAGATCCACGTCCGCTGTTCGGGCGATGAAATCCATGATGCGGTCGAGACACTGCTTGCCAGCCCAATCAAGGGCTGGCCGGTATTCATTCTCGCCACTTCGGCAACCGACAAGTCACGCATCGCCAAGCTGCTCGTCGATCGGCCTGACGCACTTGTCACCATGTTCCATCCGCCGGATCTCCGCTCGGTCACGCTCGCGGTCCGCGAAATGGCCGATCCGGTTGGTCTGCTGCTGACCGACGAACTGGCGGAGCGTGTTGCCCGCGGCGCGGCGCTCGACACGCGTATGGCACGCGGCGAGATCGAGAAGCTGGCGCTCTATCTTGATGCGAGCCCCGAGTCGCCACGGCGGGTTGATACAGCCGCGCTTGATGCCATCGCTGCAGTGAGCGAAGACGACAGCTTCATGCCCCTGGTCAACACCGTACTGGCAGGAGACATTGCGCGCCTTTCTTCCGAATTGGCACGCATGCAGGAGCTCGAACTCAATCCAGTCGGCTTGCTTCTTGCGTTCGAGCGCCGTGCAGCACAACTAGCGCAACTCGCGGGGCGGATGCGGGGTCGCAGCGATGTTAACGCGTTTCTTGAGCAGGAAATGGCTGCGCGGCGTGTATTCTTTCGGGACAAACCCGATCTCGCCCAGCAACTCCGGCGTTGGCGCGGACGCAAGCTGGGACGACTCGTTGAACGGCTGATGAACCTGCACCGCCAGATCCTTGCGGACAACCGCAATGGCGAAATCATTTTATCTCAAAGTCTTGCTGAAATTGCACGGGCAGCGGCCCGCTGACCTTTCCGACGAGTTGCCGCTCCTGTCGGACCGGCTGTGACGGCGATCACACCGACTCGCTTGTTTTTGGCCGATAACGCTGTACGTATTGCAACGCAGCATTCCTACCAATATCGAGGAATCTGCTTATAAGAACTTTTGTCTTCCGGGTCGCACAACCGGAACGCTGATTTCAAGCGGTTCAAAAAGGTGCTTTAACGATGACGACGTTGCAGCGAGACAGAGATACTGTCGCGTCGCTCACCGGTTCGGGGGGCGATGGGCCATCTGGCGTGAAGCGCCAGCTCAAGTTGCCGCTCGCGCCGTCGCTCGAGAAGCGCCGTCTTCAGGCCTATCTGCTGCTTTTGCTGATCGACGGCATGGTGATCGTCGGCGCCTCGTTGCTCGTCAGCCTGCTCTACATAGGTCATGCGAATGACCCGCAGACCGTCCAGCAGATCGAACTCTATGTGCCTCTCTACTGGGGTGCGGCGCTCATGACGCGAGCCTATACGATCCAGGCACTCACCTCTCTGCGGTACAGCCAGTCGCGTTCGATGATGGCCATGGCCATGGCGCTGACGATGATGATCTTTATCGCGTTCTTCACCAAGTCGAGCGAGCAGTTTTCGCGCGTATCCACGGTGGCCAGCCTGTTCGTCATTGCCGGCGGCATGGCCTGGGCACGAGCGGTTGCACAGCCGATCATCCGCTCTGGCTGCGGGCCGACTGCGCAGAACGTGCTGGTGATCGATGATGGCGGAAGCCCGGTTCGCGTTCCGCATGCCTGGCATATCGACACGCGCGAGCATCGCCTGCGGCCCGATCGCAGCGATCCGCACATGCTCGACAGGCTTGGCATGTTCATGACGAACATGGATCGGGTGATCGTGACCTGCCCGCCGGAACGCCGCAAGGATTGGGCGATGGTGTTCAAGGGCTCGAACATCTGCGGTGAAATCGTTGATCCGGAAGTAAAGGAACTGGGCGTGCTCGGTGCCGGGTTCGGCCACGGGTTCGGCTCGCTTGTCGTGTCCGTGGGACCGCTTGGCCTTAGGGCACGCGGCGTCAAGCGCGCGATGGATCTTGCGATCGCCGGCAGTGCTACGATTGTGCTGGTCGTCGCGTTGATGATCTGGCTGGAGGATCGCGGCCCGGTGTTCTTCATGCAGCAGCGCCAGGGCCGCAACAACCGCCTGTTCTGGATTTACAAGTTCCGCTCCATGCGCGTCGAGAAGCTCGATGCGACGGGAGCCCGGTCAGCCAGCCGCGACGATGACCGCATCACGCGCATCGGCCGCTTTATCCGCAAGACGAGCATCGACGAACTACCGCAGCTGCTCAATGTGCTGCGCGGTGACATGAGCATTGTCGGGCCTCGCCCGCATGCGATCGGATCGCTTGCCGGCCAGAAGCGGTTCTGGGAAGTCGACCCGCGCTATCTGTTGCGCCACTCGCTCAAGCCGGGTCTGACAGGCCTTGCCCAGATCCGTGGACTACGTGGGGCGACCGATTCGGAGGCTGATCTGAGCAGCCGTCTGCAGGCAGACCTCGAGTATCTCGATGGCTGGACGGCCATCCGCGATATCCGCATCATTTTTGCTACCGTCAACGTTCTGGTTCACGATCGTGCGTTTTGAGGCGAGCCGTTCCTGTGGTGCGCCGAAGCGTTTGCGGTTGCGAGTTTGCAGCATATTCGGATTCGATGTGCTTCAACGCGCGGCATTTTTCGTCCTTCGCAGTCGCAGCAACAATGCGCATGCGATGCAACATTCGGGTTGATCGAATCACTAAAGCGTACTAAGCGTATTTCCGTAAAGTTAATGGAGTGTGGGACTATGAGCATGTTCAAGATCGCCATCGCTGGTGCCGCTACGCTTGGCGTAGTCCTCGCTGGCACGGCCGCAAACGCTGAGCCGGTCCGCGCCGCTGCGGCAACTCCGGGCGTTGTTTCCGTCAAGCGCCTCAAGGCCGTTCGCACCACTGCCCCGGCAAAGCGCGAATCGCGTGAAGTGTCCGGTGAAGATATCGGCCTCGGCCTGCTGGCTGGCGGCGCCGTCGGCTTCGCCATCTACGAAGCGACCAAGTCGAGCGACAGCAACGGCGGCTAATCGCTCCACGCTGATCAATGTTTTGGAAGGGCTCGCGGTATCGACTTGCGAGCCCTTCTTGCAAGTGCCGCTCACGCGTTGCTCTTACGCCGTGATCGAGTGTCCAATGTCAGGACTGCGGGGTCCGGCATTAGGAGTTGCCCTTAATTGGCGCGAATCCTAGACCGTCTGCCAGGGAGGCACTGATATGTCGGGCGCGCAGGCAATCAAGGGATCTGGCGAGATGCGTCGGGATGATACCCGCACGTCGTCGAGCAGAAGCCCGGACAAGCTTCCCCCTCTCAGTTCACGGCCACTTCCCGGAACTGCGCTCTGCATGGCTCTCGTCGGCCTCGCCATGGTTCTCGGCGGCGGCGGCACGGTCAATCCGCAGACAGAAATGGTGCTTCAGGTGCTCACCGCCCTGATCCTCATTCCGCTTGTCGCCAGCTCAAGCTGGCAGCGCGGCCTCGGGCCCGTGCAGGTGCCAGCTATGCTCCTTGCCGGCCTTGTCCTGGTGATTCCGATCCTCCAGCTCGTTCCGCTGCCCCCGTCGACATGGCAGGCGCTTCCCGGCCGCGCGATCGAAGCCCAGTCGCTCGCGCTCATTCAGGCTGACAAGTCGTGGATGCCGCTGACGATGTCTCCGGCGCGCACATTTGCCTCGCTGCTCGCAACACTATGTCCGGTACTGCTGATGCTGCAGGTAAGCCGCCTTTCCCTGCGCGGTCGCAACTGGCTGTGCAGCGTGATTGTCGGGGTTGGCGTCCTTTCTCTCGCCATCGGCGTGCTGCAGCTGTCGCGAACTGCCGGGCTCGAGTGGTCGCTCTACAACCAGTTCAGCGAGGGCTTCCTTGTCGGTTTTCAGGCCAACCGGAACGCGCAGGCGGACATCCTGCTCGCCGCCATGCTGGCGACGGGCGTATTGGCGACTGCGCGGCTGGGCGACGGCCGCAATCACGGGTTGACCTGGACCGTGCTCGTGCTGGTCCTCATCGGCCTCCTCGTCGGCCAATTCATGACCGGCTCGCGCACGGGCATTGCGCTGTCGACGATTGCCCTTGCCTTCATCCTGCTCATGCTGTGGCCAATGCTGCGCAAACGCTCGACTATGCTCTACGGACTTGCCGGCTCACTTGGCGTCCTGGTTGTCAGCGGTGGGCTGCTGCTGCAATTGCAGTCCGTCCAGAAAGTGGTGGCAAGGTTTTCACTTGTCCGTGAGGCCCGCTGGGACCTTTGGGCCGATACCTGGTACGCGATTGGCCAGGTTTGGCCCTTTGGCAGCGGCATCGGCACCATTGTTCCGATGCTGGAAGCTGCCGAGCGGCTTGAAGTCGTCGATACCACCCGGCCAGTTCGCGCGCATAACGATTGGCTCGAATGGGTGCTTGAAGCCGGGCTTCCGGGGATGATCGTCCTTGGCGTGATCCTGCTGATTGTCGGCTATCTGATCGTGCGAGCCGTCATGTCGGCGCGCAAGTCGGATGCGTCTGCATCGCGGCGTGCTCAGGTGCTGTTTGCAATCGGGTTCCTGCTGATTGAAGCACTTCACGCGGTTGTGGACTATCCCATGCGCAGCATGTCGCTTGCTGCGCTTACCGCAGTTGCGGTAGCGATGCTGCTCGAACCTGCTGCAGCGCAGCGTAGTCGGCAATGATGCGCAGGATTCTCGCGCCCTCATCGGATGTTGCGCTGGGCCAAGTATGCTGGCATCGTTTCAAGTGTTCAGATCTCGTTCTCGCCAAGGGGCATAGGTAATTGTGAAGAAATCCGCGGCCATCTTCATGCTGCTGGCCAGTGCAAGCCTTTCAGCCTGCTCGTCGCAGCTCTATGACGCACTTCCCGCGAGGGATGCGGCCTATGCGCTTATCCCGGCGATCGACAAGGCAGTCGCTCCGACCCAATACCTGATCAACCCGGGCGACGTCGTGTCGCTCTCGGTGTTTGGTGAGCCTGATCTGACATTCCAGAGGCTGCCGGTCGACGATGCGGGGTTCATTCAGGTTCCGCTGGCGGGGCCGGTTCATGTTGCAACATTGACGCCGGCGCAGGCCTCGACCCTGATTGCAACAAAGCTCGGAACGCGGTTCCTGCGCGATCCCGAAGTGACCCTCAACGTCATCGAACAGCCGGGCCAGACCGTCACGGTCGAAGGTCAGGTGATGCGGGCAGGTAGCTATCCGGTTGACAATCAAACCACCCTGCTCGGCGCGATCGCACTGGCGCAGAGCCCGACGCGGATCGCGAAGCTCGATCAGGTCGTGGTCTTCCGGACGCTCAACAACCAACGCATGGCGGCCCGGTTCGACGTTGCCCGCATTCGTGCGGGTCAGGATCCGGATCCCCAGATTCTGGGCGGCGACGTGGTCGTCGTAGGCTTCTCGCAGGCAAAGTCGATCTATCGCGACTTCCTGCAGGCGGCCCCCATCTTCAACGTTTTCACTCGATTCTAACCTCGGCGGTATCGTGCAGCAGATCACCCCAGTTTCCGGCCAGACCGAAACAGTCCTCGCTCCCGAGCAGATCGCTGCCAATGGCGGCTATGGCGCTTACAGGGAGTCCGATGCCTACCTCGATGGCGAACCTTCCTTCAACATCCGCGAACTCATCGCCATCATCAGGGCAAACCTGCTCATCATCGGCATCATTGTCGCTGCGATGCTGGCGTTGGCTGTTGTCGTGACGATGCTGCAAACACCGCGCTATACTTCGGTAACGACGTTGCAGATCAATGATCAGTCTGCGCAGATCCTCGGGAAGCAGGACGACACGACGCAGGATCCGATCGTCAATTCAACCGATACCGACCGCTTCCTGCGCACCCAGGTCGATATTCTGAAGAGCAGGGCGCTTGCCGAGCGCGTGGCGCAGAAATTGCGCCTGGTCGGCAACGCCAAGTTCTATGATGCCATGGGTGTGCGCCAGCCGACCGGTGACCTGACACGCGCCGAGCTTGACGATCTCACGATCCGTACGATCGAGCAGGCTCGCGATGTGGATCTGCCGCGCAACACGCGTCTGGCCACGGTCAGCTTCATCAGCACCCAGCCCGAAATGGCAGCCCAGATCGCCAATGCGTTCGCCTCGGAATTCATCCAGACCAACCTGCAGCGGCGTTTCGACAGCTCGACTTATGCGCGCGAGTTCATTTCCGGGCAGCTTTCCGAAGCGCGCGCGAAGCTCGAGCGTTCGGAGCGTGATCTCAACGCCTACGCCCGTCAGGCCGGCCTCATTCGCGATCGCGATGCCAACAACGTGATGAGCCAGGGCGGCCGCGTCGGCAGCTCGGTAACCACCACCAGTCTGCTCGAACTCAATTCCGCCGCCAACCAGGCGCAGGCGGCCCGCATCGCTGCGGAAGGCCGCTGGCACCTCATGAACAGCGGAAGCGCGCTCAATTCGCCTGACGTGTTGGCCAACCCGGCAATTGCGTCCCTTCTGGCCGAACGTGCTCGGAACATGGCCGATCTCGAACGGCAGCGCGCAAACCACCTTGAAGATTATCCGGCTGTCCAGCAGCTCAAGGCGCAAGTCGGCGTGATCGATGCGCAGATCCAGAATGTTGCGCGCAGCATCCGCGCCTCGGTCAAGCAGCAGTTTGACGCCGCCGTGGAGGCAGAGCGGAGCCTCAAGCAGCAGGTCGCCGAGCTCAAGAGCTCCTCGCTCGCTGAACAGGACCAGCTGGTCCAGTACCGCCTGCTCGAACGCGAGGCAGACACGAACCGTACCGTCTATGAAGGTCTGCTGCAGCGTTACAAGGAACTCAACGCAGCGGCAGGCATCAGCGCGAGCAACATCACGATCATCGATCCGGCGATCGCGCCGATCCGCCCGAGCTCGCCGAACCTCCTGCGCAACCTGCTGATCTCGCTCGTTCTCGGGTTCGGTTTTGCGGCCGTCTTCATCTACCTGCGGACCCAACTTGATGACTCGGTCAAGGTGCCGGAAGACGTCGAAGGCAAGCTGCAGATGGCGCTCCTCGGCGTCATCCCGCTTGCTGCGGACAGTGACATCGATGTGGCCATGGAGGACCCCAAGTCCCCCATCAGCGAAGGGTACAACTCGCTTCGCAGCGCCCTGCTGTACTCCACAGCGACGGGCCTTCCGAAGACGATGCTGGTCACCAGCTCGCAGCCATCGGAAGGCAAGTCGACCACCAGCATCGCGATCGCGCGGGGCATGGCGCGGCTTGGGCGCAGCGTCGTGCTGCTTGACCTCGACTTGCGCCGTCCGCCTCTGCATCGCGCCATCCCGATGCTCAACGCAGAAAACAGCTGCGGTGTTTCGAGCATCCTGACCAGCCAGAGCACGGTCGATGAGGCCCTGCGCGATACCGATCTCGATACCCTCAAGGTGATCACCTCCGGCCCGATCCCGCCGAGCCCGACCGAACTGCTGAGTTCCAGCCGCATGACGCAGCTGCTCGAGGAACTCACCGCACGCTTCGATCTCGTCCTGCTCGACAGCCCGCCGGTGCTCGGTCTCGCCGACTCCCCGCTCATGGCCGCACTGGTGGACGGAGTGGTGATCGTCATTCAGTCCGATCGCAGCCGCCGCGGATCGCTCAAGGCCTCGCTGCGCCGCCTGCGCAACATGCGGACGAATGTCTTGGGTGCGGTGCTGACGAAGTTCGATCCGACCGACATGGGGAACCGTTACTCGGAGTACTACGGCTACAACTACTACCAGTACAGCAACACCTCGGCGAACTGATCGATGCCGGATGCGAGTGCCCTGAGCGTAGCCGGGCGGATCCGCAGGGCTGTCATGGTGCTGGGCCTCATGGGCCTGGCAATTGCAGCCCTGCTGAGCGGCACGGACCGCGAAAGCCGGGAGTTTCCCAACTCGCCCAGCTACGTCGGCTGGCCCTACGACACCGGTGCAGCCCGTGCGAAGGCCATTCTGGCGTTCGTCCAGCGCGGTCCGCAAAGGGCCATCGGCTATGCTCGCCGGGCCGTGATTTCCGATCCAATTTCCGCGCAGGCAATCTCGATCCTGGGGCAGGCGCAACTCTATTCGCAGCATCTTGCCGAAGCACACGCCGCCTTCCGGGTTTCGGGACAGCTCGGCTGGCGCGATTCGATGACCCAGATCTACTGGTTGGATCAGGCGCTGCAGGATGGGGACTACAAAGTAGCAGCCGAGCGGCTCGATGCTCTGCTGAGACAGGCACCAACCGACGAGAACCGCGATCGCTTCATCACAGCGGTCGCATCGACGCCTGAAGGGCGGGCCGCACTGGCCGACCGCCTGAAGTTGACGCCGATCTGGGCCCGCGAGATGGTCAGCGATGTGAACGGCCTGCCCGCCGATCAGATCCAGCAGCGGGTCGATATCATGCGGGTCGCAGGCAAGGGCGTTTGGGATTGCGGCGCGACGGAAAACATCACCCAGTCGCTCATAAAGTTGAACCAGCTTGATGTCGCGCAGGAAGTCTGGCGCCTCAATTGTGAAACCTCGAGCTCACTCGTCTATGACGGGAGCTTCGAGCAGTTCGATACGATGAAGCCCACGACGGGCTTTGACTGGCAGCTTTCCAACCGCGGCGACGCCGCCATTGCGCTGCTCGATGACGGCGCCGGCCGTCGCAGTCTTGCGCTTGAAGTGACGGCGGCCGTTACGCTTCCGATCATTCGCCAGCTGGTCGTGCTCAAGCCCGGCCGCTATCGTCTGACCTGGCAAACGCCGCAAACCGCTTCGGCGCAGGCTGCCGGGCTCAGCGTTTCGCTTGCCTGCAAGCCCGATCTGAGCACGGCGGTGTCGGGGAAACCCGTAGACGGCAAGCCGGGCATGTGGAGCGCGGACTTCATGGTCGATGCCGAATGTCCGGCAAGGCAACTTGTATTCTGGTTGGCCCCGAAGGCACCCATCCGTCTTGACGATGTGAGCCTTGTTGCCGCCAAGCCCTAAGCTAGCAACTAATTTTCATGAAAGGCGCAGTGCCATGTCCAATATTGTGGATCTATGCAAACGGGTCGCTCTAATTCCCCTTACAGCGGTGACTGAGAACCCGAACTACAAGTATCAGAAGATCGCGCTCGCCCTCAAGAATACGGATGATTTCCCAGCCATTGCTGCTGAGTTCCAGATTCCGGAAACCCTGCTGCGCGAGCAGTTCGATGCTGGATTTGATATCCCCTCGTACAGGTTCAAGCGCGATGGGGCGTTCTTCAAGTGGCTCGTGGACAACAAGGCGACGTTCAAGGGAATGTCGTGGCTCGATGTCGGTGCCGATTTCGGCTGCGTCAGCGCCTACATCTCCGCCATCATCGAATCCACTGACATGAAGCTGTGCGATATCGCCATCCGGCCCAAGCACAATTTCGAGATCCGGCAGTTTGACGGCAAAAGCCTCGATTACGAAGACAAGAGCTTCGACATCGTGCTGTTCTCGTTCGTCCTCCACCACGCGTCGTCGAGCACAATCCAGCTGCTGAAGGATGCCAGGCGCATCAGCCGCAAGCACATGTTTGTGCTTGAGGACCCCAAGGAGACCGCGCAGGACGATATTTGGGGCTATTACCACGACAAGAGCGGTGTTTTCCGCAGCTTGAAGGAATGGCGCTCCCTGTTTGACCTGCTGGGCTTTGATATCGCTGCGGAGCAGGCGCTCAGCCCGGAAGTTCACAGCCGCCACTTCTTCCACCTTGTCCGCAGAGACGACAGCTGAGGCTGCTCTAGGCTGTCTCGCTCGCAGTAGCGCGTCTGCTTGCGGCGAGGCGGCGATTGATCAACACAAAGTAGAACAACACAACCAGTGTATTGATATTATTTGAGAATACACCTGCGGCGATAACCCAGTCAAAACCATGCATCGTGCCAATCGGTACGAGGATGAGCGCACTGATCAACGCGCAGGTCTGACCGACAGTGAGTATGGAGGTGGTCCCGCGCGAGATCAGCACGACGTTGCAGCCGTAGCGGACCGCCTCCATCGTGAACCCCAAGGTCGCGAGCGCGATCGTGAGCTGATCGATGGAGTTTGCCGGTTCGCCGAACGCCAGGCGGGTCAGCGTCTCGCCGCCGAGGATCATCGCCAACGCATAACTCGCCGAGCAGGTTCCGATCAGCGCCATCGTTTGCAGGGCAATCGGCCACGCCCGATTCCGCAGTTCGGCATGCGACTTTGCCGCGGTGCGCGGAATAATGATCGACATTAGCACCATGGCCAGCTGCGAGGGCGGAACTGTCAGGGTCATGATGACCCGCAGCGTACCACTCGCGGCAACGCCCATGATGGCCCCGACAAGGACAACGGGTCCGAAGTTCCCGATCCACGACATGGCGTTCGATACCAGCAGCCAGCGCCCGGTTCGCCAAAGGCGCTTGCGCGCCCAGCGGACCAGCTGCCGGGTCGGTTGGGACAGCGGCACGGCGCGTTGCTGAGCAAACAGAACGAGCGCCGCCAGACTGTTTGCCATCGCCACAACCAGCATGGCGTGGGCCGGATTGCGGCTCTTGAAGACATAGATCAGCAACAGGACGCCGGTAGCGGTCGACAACGCGTTGACGATCGCGGCGGCTGCAGCTTCCTTGCGCAAGCCCGAGAGGTAGTAGAGCCGCCGCGCTGCGTTCTGTGCGCGCAGTCCGACGAACGCGAGCCCAGTCGCCGGGATCAGCATCGGCTCGGGCGCGCCGAGCCAGGCCGCAGCAGGCCATGCGAGCACCAGCGGCGTCAGGATCAGTAGCGAGTAGCCGAAGGACAGGCTCAGGAACGTCCCCCGGAACGCAGGCTGGGAACTGCTCGGAAGGCGCCGGGCCGAAGCTGGCACCGCATCGCCGAACAGGCCCATGCTCGATGTTTCAAGAAATTGCAGCAACACCCACGCGATGCTGAGCCAGCCGAACGCGCGTGCGCCCAGCCAGTGCCCCATGATGGCCGTAAACGTGAGATTGACGAGGGTAAGAACAATCTGTTCGATCACCCCGAAAACAACTGGCCCGAACCATCTGGACAGAACCTGCGCACCGCGCTGGCGAAGCTGGGCAATCACCTCAGGGCGTTTCCTCGTGCCTGCACTCGGCGATCGTTCGGTCGATTGCGACCGCCCGGCCGGCGGTCCACCTTCAACCCTGCGGGCTGCAAAGCATACTTCGCAGACAGGAACGAGAGAAGAAACAGCGTGGTTGTATTCGGCACCACGATCGGCACTTCGTTCAGCGAGGAAACAAGGCAGTAGGTAAAGACGCCCAGAGGAACGAGAGCATAGGAGACGCTGCCGTCGGTCACGGCCCGCACTGCATAGCGACCGGCGAAGTAGAACGCTGCAGCGTAGGTCGCACCGCCGATCAGGCCGAACTCGATGAGGGCCTGAAGGAACCCGCTCTCGAAGTTCTGATAGCGCGAGTACCACAGCCCGGTTCCGGCGTTCAGCGCCTCGCCCAGCGAGTTGTCGGTGCCGTTGAACGCCTCGCCATAGCCATAACCGAAGATCGGCTGCGCCCTGAAATAGCTGTACCAGGATTCGTATAGATAGGTGCGGCCGGTGAAGGTATCGTCGCGGTTGAACAGTTCCAGCCAGGTGTCGGGGAATACGACGAGTGCGACGATGACAGCGGCCACCACCACGCCGACCAGCCCGGCAATCGCCGGAGCGCGCTGATAGGTCACCCCGACGAACATGACCGCCACGCTCAGTGCTCCCGACAGGATCGGGCTGACCGCACCGCTGAGCAGCAGCGCCACCATGAAAATGCCGAGGCGAACGAACAGCCCAGCAGTCCACTTGCCGCCGGGCGACAGGGCCATGCCCACACCGATGACGATGGCCTGCACGAAGAATGTCGCCGCGAGGTTCTTGTGCGGGAAAATGCCCGCATACGGGGTTGTGCCCAGGAGGGTGTTGCGCTGCAGACGGTCGTACACGACAGCAAAGTCGGCGTTGGCGAGCAGCGGATAGAGCAGCAGGTGTACGACGGTGAGGACCACCGCGAGGCTGAAAAAGATACTGAGCACGCGGTCGCTGCTGAAGCGGTCGGCGGCCCAGCCGCCAAACAGAATGGTCAGAACGAGGCTCACCAGTTTCACGATGCTGGAAATCTCGACGCCGTTGGTGACGTAGGCAGCGACCGAGGTCAGGGTCAGGATTCCGCCAAAGATCCACGTTTTCGGGATGGCCAATGGTTTGATCAAAGCAATCGCGCCGATCAACACAACGTAGAGTGTCAGCCAGATCGCGACATAAGCCTGTGATTCCGATGCCTTGCCGACGTTGTTGACATCGGAAAGGTCGACGAAGACCAGATAGAAGGCATTGCTGACCATCGCCAGATAGACGGTGAAGAACGCCAGAGGGAACTGCGAAAGCAGACTTCGCCGCATCAGACCATTCCTCTCAACGCAGTCAGGATCTCGGCAGCCGACGACAGCGCACGGGCATTCGCCAGTTCTTTCACTCGGCCCGGATCGCGCGATTGGGCGATCACCATCCCGCCGGGAGCCTCGGACAGCGCGAGAGCCATCAGCAGGCTCACGGCGCCGCGTGGCTCGGTGCAGTGGATGGACGTCCGGTCGGTCACCTCTGCGGCAAAGGCCGGATGGGCCTCAAGAATCGATCGCAGTTGCGGCAGGTTGTGCACGACACCATGCCGGTTCGTCGCCATTTCAGGCGAAGCTGCGAGATGCTGGCCATCCAGTCGCCAGACGCCCTGTGCCATGGCCAGCGGTGCGGACAACGGCCAAGACATGGCCTGAAGGCTCTCGGTGCGCGATCCGACGCCGGCGACACCAATCTTTCCCTCCCGCTGAAATTCAGACAGCAGCTCGAGCAGTTCCGGAGACAGATCGCTGGCCAATGCCTCGTGCAGCAGGAGCACATCGATATGCTCCCGGCCCAGTGCGCGGAGGCTCTCCTCGACCGATGCACGGACAAAACCGGTGCCAAACTGCCCCCGAGGCGCGGCTGCGCGCATCTTGTTGCCAAGCTTGCGGCGCAATCCTGGAACCGCCGCCAGCCCGACACGCGCGGTGCTCCGCACAAGTTGCCCAAGGCGCCCGGGCCGACTGCCCCGACCGATGCCGACTTTCGTCGTGACGGTCGCAGCGCTGCCGAATTCCTTGATGGCACGGCCCAGAAACTGCTCAGCCTCACCAAACCCGTAGGAGGGCGCTACGTCGAAGTGGCGAATGCCGGCGTCCCATGCGGCTGTGAGCAGTTTGCGTGATGGGGTCCAGCCGGTCGAGCCGCCAAGGCCGCCACAGCCGAAGGCGATACGGGTCGTCCGCCGGCCATTGGCGAGCACGATCTCATCCATGCGCGGCTCGCAGCTTCTGGTTCAGGCGCAAGGCCAGCGCGATCGCGGTGAACGTGCAGTTCACGAAGCCGGAGGTCGGAAATACAGCGGCGCCGGCGACGTAGACATCATCCGTGCCAAAGACCTTCAGATCCGGATTAACCACCCCCGTAGCCGGGTCCGCACCGATTCGCGCGCCGCCCATCTGGTGGTTGGTGTCGTCGCCTTCCTCCAGCAGGGCCGCGTCACGGGCCGTGACCCGGGCATCGAGATCGACCGTTGCAATGCCTTCGCGGGCCAGCAGATCGCGGATGTTCTCGGCACAGGCGGCAACGGTCTCGATTTCCCGGCCATCAACCGCCCAATTCAGCGAAAGGACCGGCAGCCCCAGGGCATCGCGTTCGTCCCCGCGGGTGATCTCGGATTGCGTCACCGGCACCTGTTCGGTCGTCACGCGCAGCTGGATCGCCGCGTTGCGCGGATGAAACGCCCGGTTGGAGCGCAGATAGCGCACCACCATCGGCAAGGCGACACGCGCTACGCCAATGAAATGGCGCGGCAGCTCGCGCCAGTTTGCCGGCAGCTTCCCCCGCCGCAGACTGCGCATGAAGTGCCTGAGATTCTCGGCATTTTCCTTGTAGGAAGTCGAGAAGATGAACGCACCGCATGCCTGCAGCAGCCCATCCTTGCGCTGCACGGCCTCGCTGAGCTTCAGCTTGGGATTGTATTTGTATCCGCCGAGAAAGACGTTCTCGAACAGGCTGTCAAAGCGCTTGCGATCAGCAACCCTGACAGTGCCGACAATCACGTCGATATGGTCATAGTAGCCGCGCCCCAGCCAGGGGTTGGCGTTCCATGGCGCCGCTTCCCCGCCGACATAAGGCTGCTGCAGCATTCGAACGATCTCGAACGTGCCGCAAGCCAGAACGAATGCCCGCGCACGCACGCGCACTTCCTTGCCGCCGAGCGTCCGGACGACAGCCTCGTGCCGCCCATCCGGCAGCGGTGCAAATCCTACGAAGTTCGCATGGAGCAGCACGGTGGCGAGCGGTGAGGCGATGTCCTGCGCAAAATGGACGGCAAGGCTCGGTTCCTTGAGCCAGCGTGTGAAGAAGTAATCGAGCCCCGGGTCGTCCGCCAGTTGCGCCCCTGCCTTGGCACAGACCCCCGAATCGTCGGAAATCGCCGCATCCATGCCGAGCAGCGTGTTCGCGGCGTCGTACCACGGATCCACGTCTGCGCGGGTGAAAGGCCAGCCCAGCCCGTCGCACTGCGCACGCGGCTCGAACACGATGGGATCGAAGCGGCCGAGCTGGCCGCCCCAGAAATGCGTTGTGCCGCCAAGCAGGCGGAACCGGCCGATATGGACGCCCTCGTGCAGCTTCCCGGTGGACCGGGCGGAGCGCACGATATCCTGAGAGCGATTCTCGAGCCCCGCACCGCCCGCCTCGATCAGCAGCGTCCGTTCGCCGCGCCGGACGCGGTCGGCCAGCATCGACAGGCCGACCGCCCCGCCGCCGATGATCACGACATCTTCTTCCAGCGGTCCTTCGACCTGGGAATCTTCGAGATCAAGCAGCATAGGGGGGCGGTATCACAGGCATGGAAGGGGAGAAAGCCTCGTGCGGTGCCGTCAAAGGCAGGTTAAGGATGCTTGTGCGATGCACCATCGCCGGGACCACAAGCCAATCGAGGGAAGCGCTGTGATTTATCGCCATATGTTGCTTGTGACCGCCGTTCTGTTCCTGGCAAGCCCAGCCGTCGCTGAAGAATCCCATGTCTACGTCCGATCCGATGGCGATGCCTCGGGTGATGGGCGCAGCCCGCAAACTGCCGTTTCCTCGCTTGCCCGCGCGCGTGATATCGCGCGCCAGCTGCCCAGCCCCCGCACCGTTCACCTCGACGGGAGGTTCGTCATGAACGGTCCGCTCGAACTCGGGCCGGCAGACTCGGGTACGTCGTGGCTCGGCGGCCCGGACGCGGCTCTCACCGGGCAGGGCAAGGTTCCCTATGCGATCCATGGATCGAGCGTTCGGGACGCTTCCTTCACCGGTTTCGCGATCAGCGATTTCGCCAAGCAGGGGATCAACCTGGTCGATCCCGCGCGGGTCACCATTTCGGGTCTGGCAGTTTCGCGGATCACCTCTGATGCCTGGAGCCAGGGCGGCATCTTCGTATCCGGCAACATCAAGGACCTTGCGATCACCGGCAATACCGTGAGCGATACCGGCTACATCGGCATCGGCGTCTTCTCGAACTATGGACAATCCGGTGTGCGCATCAGGATTGCCGACAACCGGGTCGAGCACACCTGCAAGAAAGTTGCCGACTGCGGCGCGATCTACCTCGGTGGGCGCGGCACCAACAGCGGCTCGCAGATCACCGGGAACATCATCAACGACTTCGGCCCGCAAAGCTCGAAGGGACGCGGCATCTATCTCGACGATTGGGAGTCCAACGTCACGGTCACGAACAATTGCGTCGCTGGGCCGGGTCTCTTCGGCATGCACATTCACGGCGGGCGCAACAACAAGATCACCGGTAACTGGATCGACGCCCGCGGCCTGCGCGCGGCGCTCCTGAACCAGGCAAACTCGCACCAGCCCAAGCGCGACATGCTTGGCAATGTCTTTGCCGACAATACGATCCAACTCGACCCGGCGGTCCCCAATCTGCTCGAAGAACGTCAGTCGCGCGCCACGCAGATGGTCCGGATGTCCGGCAATCGCATTATCGATCAGGCTTCGCCGGGCAGGTGCCCGTTCTGAGCGACGATGCCGCAGGAGATCGCCAGGGATCGCGTGCGCCCCTCGCATCGGATCAGGTCCCGAGGGCCTTGAACACACCTGCGGCAAAACGCTGCGCCATCTGCTCGATGGAATAGCGATCGGCCATGGCACGAGCTTCGTCCGCCATGGCCGATCGTCTTGCCGGATCGAGCAGCAGATCGGCCACCGCATCACCATAGGCCTGAGAATTCTGCCAATCCGCAACCAGCAGTCCGTTCACGCCCGGCTCGAGATAGGCGATCTCCGGGCTATGCCACGGAAACGCGGTTGTCGCGATCGGCAGGCCGGTGACGCCGGCATCGAGGATGGCAAGGCCCATCAGGCCGGGCATGAGGAAGACATGCCCCACGCACATCAGATCGACCTTTTCCTGCCCGAAGCGCGGTCCCATCACGTGCATCCATGGCCGCGTCCGGGCGAGCTCTTCGGTCAACGGCAAATCGGAACCACCGCCGATAACCACGAACTCGAAGTCCGGCACGCGCGAGCGGATAAGGTCCGCCGCCTCGACCAGAAAGCCCATGCGCTTGTCAGGGTAGATGCTGCCGATGAACACACCGATCGGACCGGGACCGATGCCGAACTGCCGGCGCAAAGCTTCAAGCCGGCCCTCGTCCGCCGCCGCCACCTGCTGGCGCAGTTCCGTGGTATCGACCGCATTGTTGAAGACGGTAATCCGTTCGCTGGGATAGCCCAGTGATTCAACGTGGCGGCGTGTCTCATCAGTATAGGCGAACCACCAATCCGCCTTCGTTGCCCAGAACTGCTTGAAGCGCTCCCCGGCACCATCCGGATTGCGCGACTGGAAATTGCGGCCGTGCCCGAAATAGGCGACCTTGTTTCCGCGCAGGCGAGACAAGGCGAGCAGGCCGTAGTTCACCAGCAGCTTGTTCTCCTGCTGGACGATGGCGAGATCATAGCCGCTCGCCTCCAGAAGGACGTGCTGGTATTCCTGACCGGAAAACCGTGTGAGCGGCACGCACCGCCCCCACTCGATGTCCACAGTATCGTTCTTGAAGCGGTCACGCTTGCCGAGGTGCGAGTAGTAGACAACGTAGTCCACGCCCGCTTCACGCAGGATCTCCCGCAAGCGCTCATGAAACGGCCGCCGATAGTGGTACGACGGCGGATAGATGAAGCAGACGCGTTTCAAGTTTGCTGTCCCCTGAACCGATGCCTCAGGCACTCACCTGCGGTGATGCTGCGGCCGGTGCGTTACCGCGCCCGAACTGCGCATCGTACTTGTTGATCAGGTCAACCGTGTTTCTGATGTTGCCCGCCGAAGAAGCGCCGAAAAGCAGCGCTTCGATGTTCTTCTGCTCGCAGACATATTCGACCGCCTCCGCCGCCGGGATCGCGCCGGAAGCGAAGATCGACATCGCGATCGGGCGGAACTTGCGCTCGGCGATGGTCTTCTCGTAGTTGTCGAGGCCGCCCGCCGTCCGGAATGCGATCTTGTTGATGTTCGCGCAGATGATCGGGTTCTCGATCCCGATCCCTTCGAGCACATCGAGCAGTCGCGGCAGGTTCATCGTGATGAAGCCCGGCTCCGCGTTGTACTTCGCCTTCACGTGATCCGCGAACATGCGGAAAGCATCATAGGCGCCGAGGCCGAGAATGAGGTCGGTCACGACGTTCTGGATGAAAATGATCGGCGTGCTGAGGCCGTGGAACATCTGCATCTCGGCATCGATCAGCATGCCCGCGAGGCTTTCCATGTCCATGCGCGCGAGCGAGAGGCCGCCCTTGAGCAGCGAGCCGATCTTGCTTTCGCCGGGCAGCAGCTTGGAAAGCGCTCCGGTCATCCCGTATTCGGTCACCGCGTTGGCGTATTTGTGCGCGTAGGGCATGCAGGGGTAGAACTGGAAACCGGGGTAGCGGTCCGGATTGGCGCGGAAGTGATCGCACACCTCGCCAACACGCTCGTGCGTGGTACACATGAACACCCGGATGCCCGCGTCATAGGCATTGTCGAGCGTCTTGATGATCTCGCGAATGTCCTGAAAACGCATGGCCTGCGCACGCGCCTTTTCCTCGGACATGTGGTTCACGCCGAAGAACTGGTTATCGCCGAAGAGAATTCTTTCCATTGCTCGTCTTCCCCTGGACCGGCTTACTGCGACTTGCCGAAAAGGCGGGCGAGGCCGGTCCGTGGCCGCGCTCTGGTCTGCGTTGAAGCGGCGACCATCTCTCCATCGTCGATCCGGATTGCATCGCGCGTCGCAGCCGCACGGATCGCATCGACGGTCATGTCCGCCTCGACCGCCGTGGCGAACGTGCTGCGCGTGGCCTTGTCACCGGCAGCGACGTGCCGTGCGAAATGCTCGATCTGGGCGGAGTATTCTTCGCCGCGCAGATAGTAATCCACCGGCTCGGTCAACTCGGTCGTGTAGCGCACGTTCCAGCCCTGGTTGAGGCCGAGATCGGGCCGGGGTTCACGCATGTAGACCTGCACTTCCTGGCGGTCCGCGATGATCTTCCCCTTCGTGCCGTAGAGCGTGAGCTTGGTCGACATCTTGCGATACGATTCGTCGCTCCAGTTGACCTGCAGCGTCGCGGTCATGCCGTCATCATACCCCATCAGGGCATAGACTTCGTCGTCGACTTCCTCGGAGAAGACTGAGCCCAGCGATGCCGAAAGCACGGTGTCGGGCCGGCCGACGCAGTAGTTGAGCAGATCGAGCGCGTGTGTCGCGTAGTCATAAAGCGCGCCGCCGCCCGTCTGCTTGCTGCCGCGCCACGAGCCCGTCTTGGGGCGCAGCACGACGGGACCGTAAGCTTCGGCCGTCACGTGGTGGATGCGGCCGAGGATGCCCGCATCGACAAGCGACTTCACGTGCACGAACGAGCCCACAAACCGATAGTGATACCCCACCTGGTTCACGATACCCGCCGCTTCGGCTGCCTCGGCGAGCGCGATGCCGTCCGCGGTTTCCAGTACGAAGGGCTTCTCGCAGAAGATGGCGAGACCCTTGGCGATCGCCGCTTCCACCATGGGAACGTGCGCCTTGGGCGGCGTTGCGATCACGACCGCATCGAGCGGCTCCTTCGCGAGCATCTCGGCGTAGTCGGAATAGCTGCGCGCCTTGGTATAGCGCCCCATCACCGACGCCACGAGCGGCGTGGAATCACACGTTGCGACGAGCTCGATGCCCGACGTCGAATTCAGGATGGCCTGATGGGATATGCCCATCTTGCCCAATCCTATACCAGTGCAACGCGAACCATCCGGATTCCCCTTCTGCAATCTCGATTCCCGGCCCGCACGAAGGGGCCAAACCATCAGCCGCGGCGCTGCTTGCCGCCGCCGCCGGACACCCTGCCCGCAGTGCCGCGCACCATCGCACCGAGCATCCACACGCCTGACCACCAGTAACGCTTGGCGCGCAGCTTGGGCTGCACGATCAGGCGGAACAGCCACTCGAGCCCCAGCTTGCGCAGGATCAGCGGCGCCCACGGCACGCGGCCGGAGTGGTAATCGAACGACGCGCCGACACCCACCATCCACGGCACGCCGGCCTCATCCTTGATATCGGCGATCATCGCTTCCTGCTTGATCAGCCCCAGTCCGACCCAGACGATGTCCGCCTCGGATTCGCGGATCTGACGGATCATCTCGCTGCGCTCTTCGGCCGTCAGCGGCCGGAAGGGCGGCTCGTAGATCCCGCAGACGATGAGCCCGGGAAACTGTTCGCCAAGCCGCCGCCCCATTTCCTCTGCAGACCCATCGCGTCCGCCGAGATAGAAATGGCGCCATCCCCGCGTCGCACCGTATTCCGACGCGTCAAGCTGCAGGATCGGCCCGTTGTAGCGACTGATCGAATCGCCCGCAGCCTTGGCTGCGGCGATGACCCCGACCCCGTCGCACAGCGAGTAGTCCGAGCCGCGGATGAACTTCCCGTGGCTCGCCAATCTGCGCGCATGATAGAGGGATTCGGTATTGGTGATCGAAATGTAGTGGCCCGGTGAACGCTCGCGGATGGCCTTGTCCATCGCTGCGAGAATCTCCTCGTGAGGATCCACGTCGATCGGAAAGCCGTCAACGTCGACACGGTACTGGGGAGTGCTCGAACCCATGTTTAGTCCTCAGACCCGGATTTCGGCCGGGGCATCACCCTCGACATGCGCCAGATACCAGCGGTATGTCTCGGCCAGCCCCTGCTGCAACGATACGCGTGGCTTCCAGCCCATTGCGCTGAGGCGGCCGGAGTCCATCAGCTTGCGCATCGTGCCGTCCGGCTTGGTGGTATCGTAAGCGATCCGGCCACGAAAACCGGTCACTTCGGCGATCATTGCAGCGAGTTCGGCGATCGAAACGTCCTCGCCATAGCCGACATTGATGTGGCTCAGCATGGGCTGGGTATTGGCCGCATAGATGTCGTCCGGCAGATCCAGCACGAACAGCGAGGCTTCCGCCATATCGTCGACATGGAGGAACTCGCGCCGCGGCGTACCCGTGCCCCAGATCACCACTTCTTCCAGCCCCTGCCGGGCCGCTTCATGAAAGCGGCGGATCAGCGCCGGCATCACGTGCGAGTTTTCCGGATGGAAGTTGTCGCCGGGACCATAGAGGTTGGTCGGCATCACGCTGCGATAGTCGGTGCCGTGCTGGCGGTTGTAGCTTTCGCAGAGCTTGATCCCGGCAATCTTGGCGATCGCATAGGGCTCGTTGGTGGCTTCGAGCACGTCGGTCAGCAGCGCTTCCTCGCGCATCGGCTGGGCGACGGCGCGGGGGTAGATGCACGATGAGCCGAGGAACAGCAGCTTGCTGATCCCGGCCGCAAAAGCCTGATGGACCACGTTGCACTCGATCATCAGGTTTTCGTAGATGAAGTCGGCAGGATAGGTGTTGTTGGCATAGATGCCGCCCACCTTGGCCGCTGCCAGAACCACGGCATCGATCTTCTCGTCCTGGAAGAAGTCGCGCACATCGGCCTGACTCGTGAGATCGAGCTCGGCGTGGGTGCGTGTCACGACTTCGGCACCGCGCTCGGTCAGCTTGCGGCTGATTGCGCCGCCGACCATGCCGCGGTGTCCAGCAACATAGACCCGCATGTCAGGATTCCAGCGAAACGGGCAATTCAAACCCGTGCCGCTTGAGAAGCGAGTGGCGCTGCGCGGTCTTGAGGTCTTCGGCGATCATCTCGCGGCACATTTCCTGCACGCTGATTTCCGGCACCCAGCCCAGCTGCTGCTTGGCCTTGGAGGGGTCACCCAGCAGGGTTTCGACTTCGGCCGGACGGAAGTAGCGCGGATCGATGCGCACAACGACATCGCCGGGCGATACGGACGGTGCAAGATCACCGCTGACCGCCTCGACAATCCCGACCTCGTCGATCCCGCTGCCTTCGAAGCGCAGCGTGATGCCAAGGTGCCCGGCCGACCAGGTGATGAACTCGCGCACGGAGTACTGCACGCCGGTTGCAATAACGTAGTCCTGCGGATCGTCCTGCTGCAGCATGAGCCACTGCATACGAACATAGTCCTTGGCATGCCCCCAGTCGCGCAGCGCATCGATGTTGCCCATGAAGAGGCAGCTTTCGAGACCTTCGGCGATGTTGCACAGCCCGCGCGTGATCTTGCGGGTCACGAATGTCTCGCCGCGGCGCGGGCTCTCGTGATTGAACAGGATGCCGTTGCACGCATACATCCCATAGGCCTCGCGGTAATTCACCGTGATCCAGTAGGCGTACATCTTGGCCACCGCATAGGGGCTGCGCGGATGGAACGGCGTGGTCTCGCGCTGCGGGATCTCCTGCACCAGACCATAGAGCTCCGAGGTCGAAGCCTGATAGAAGCGCGTCTTCTTCTCGAGACCCAGGAAGCGCAGCGCCTCCAGCAGTCTCAGCGTACCGATCGCGTCGACGTCAGCGGTGTATTCCGGCGCTTCAAAGCTCACCGCCACGTGGCTCTGCGCGCCGAGATTGTAGATCTCGTCGGGCTGCACATCGTGGATGATGCGGGTGAGATTCGAGGTATCGGTGAGGTCACCGTAATGGAGCTTCATGTCCGGCGAAGGCGCATGAGGATCCTGATAGATGTGGTCGATGCGCTGCGTGTTGAACAGCGAAGCACGGCGCTTGATGCCGTGAACTTCATAGCCCTTCTCGAGTAGCAACTCGGCCAGATAGGAACCATCCTGCCCGGTTACGCCCGTGATCAACGCTACCTTCTTGCCAGTCAATTGCTGCTCCCCAAACAAGTCATCGCACATCAGGTCGGTGAGATTCCGCTTCGCGGCAGTTCATTCATGCTGCAACGCAGCTACCGCGTCCGGGTCAGCTGGCACACCTTGCGGGAAAGCCTGAGCGAACCGAGGCCGAAAACATCCATATCGTACGCTTCCCGCGCAAAAAGCAGTCGTCCCCGCTAACGAACGAGAACTGTCAGATCACTATGCATTGGAGTATATCTAAGCTTTCCCCGCTATAGTCAACCAGCGCATGCCGCGGTGCATCAAATTAATACAGCACCTGCACAATTGAACCAATCCGGTGCGAAGTCGGCTTCGGCCAGCCGCTGCCAACCGAAGCTCCGCCACCTAGGTTTGTTCGAATCGGCTCCCGGACCCGGCCCGTTTCGCGGATCCGGAAGCCCGGCTGGTTCAGGTGATCACGCCCTTGTTGGTAACGCGCCAGTTGGTGTTCAGCTGATCGAACGCCACCCTGCAGGAACCATTTTGCGCTAGGGTGACAAGGGTGTTCGAACCCTGCTTGACCAGCAGATTGAAGGCGCCGCCAGCGGGCCGGAAAATTTCGAACTCATCGCCATCATCGGCATCGATGGTTTCCAGCGTCAGCGTGCGGTCCGCCGTCAGGGCTGTCGAGAATCGCTGGAACATGCGGTCGCGGCCCGCGCGGATCGAAGCATCGGCATCACCGCGGGATGCCACGCCCTTGTATTGCCCCGGCACGGAGAGATCCTTGATCGTGACAGTGCCGCCCGATGAAAGGTTGGCGAAGGGCTTCACGCTGTGCTCGGGCCGGGCATCATCGACCCACACCCCGGCATAGCTGAACGCCACCGCACCGCTCGCGATGGAGGTAAAGGCATAGGCGCTGTTGGCGATCGCGCCGCCGCCGGTGATCTCGATCCCGTGATTGCGTGCCTTCACAACGGCCCCGTCGATCAGGTTGAAGCCATTCAGCGTCGCCATGGCGATCTTGCCGCCGTCGAAGACCAGCGACGTCGAAACGTTCATCGACGAAGGGCCGCGGACCGTCGTATTGATGTACTCGGTCATGCAGCCGGAATTGCCCGATGCGTTGCCGGGCCAGCCGGCACTGCTCGTGCTCATGTCCACTTCCGAGTTGTGCAACGATACGAAGTTCCAGCCGGCTCCGCTGTAGACCATGTTGTGCACCAGCGAATTGCGGATATTCACCTTGTGCGTGCCCGATCCGCTGAAGGCCGTGCCGGCGAACGAAATGAGCGAGTTGCCTGCATTGGGCGCACCGACAAGCGTGCTGCGATGGCGGAAATTGGTGATCTCGAGCCGGCTGTTGCGCGCGGCCACAACGCTGTAGCGCACCCCCACCTGCAGGTCGGTTTCCAGGCCGTCGATCGTGACATTGGTGCCGCGCACCTGCACGGCGCAGTTGAGTCCGCTGCTTGGCTGGCCCGGATCCTCATTGTGGGTGCCGTACGCCTTGATGTTCTCGAAGCGCACCTGGTCGCTGTGGGTATGGGTGTCCCAGGTGGCCGCGCTGCACGAGATGCCTTCGCCGGTCACCGCAATGCGCCTGACCACGCCGCCGCTGAAAGTCAGGGGCTGCGTCAATCCGGTCGCCGTCCCGACAATGATGTCCGAATAGGCATGGCGGACGTTGCGCGCATGCACCTCGATCTTGCAGTCCGTCGTCGCTGCAGCAGCGCACACGCCATAGCCGAACGAGTTGTTGGCCTCATCATCCCGCAGATCGCGAACTTTGGCGCGCACCCGCCCGCCCATGCAGGAAAGCAGCATCACGCCGCGCGAGGAATTGCTGTCGATCCGCACGTCGATATCCGGGCCCACATAGCCTTCCACGCGAACGAGGTCGCGCGTGGTGCTCTGCTCGCCCTTGATGTTGAGGTTGAGGACGCACAGGTTGTCGCCAAGCTTGGCCACGAACCCGGCGGCGCTGTAGAGGTTCCATTCGCCGAGAACCCGGTCGAGAAAGACCGTGTTTCCGCCCGACTTGGCCAGCACCATCGCGATTTCGGCAAGGTTGGTGTAGTTCGTCGTGCTCACGCCATTGAAATACGCGAACGTGTTGTTCACGCTGTCAGAGAGATAGACGTGATCCCCCGCCGCAAGGGCTGCGTATGTCGCCGCGTCCACCGTTAGCGCGGTCACGAAGCTGCCGGTCGACGCTGGCCATTGCGCCAGCGCAGGGGCCGCCGTCCACGATCCGACAGCGGTAAAGCTGTTGCGCGCGCGAAAGCCGTTTGCACTGCCCATGAAATTGATCAGCGCGTCGTCCGCGCACGAGATGGCGCAGTATCCGTTGATCGTCGACCAACCGGTGATGTTGATGCTGCGGTCGATCAGCAGCGGGCGGCGGAGGCTGTTCATCTGCGCGATCGCGTTCGCAAGACCGGCTGTCTCATTGGGAAGAATGGTGCCGCCCAGCATGCTGGTGAGCCGGATCGGATTGGGATCGCCCGTTCTGACGAAAGCGGCGGTAGCGATGGATCGGCTGATCATGTCCGTGGGCATTTGCGGCTCCTCTGGCGGGCGCTGGCGCGCAGCGCGCGCGGGTCGTTCCGGCATGACGCGGCCCGCCGGCGCGCGCAGCGGCGCGCCGGTCGGTTCAATGCCGGTTCGATGTTGGCTTGGTGGATCAAAAGATGCGCGGGGCCGGTGCCCCGGCAGGGATGCTACTGCGCGAGGCGGTACGTGACCGTTCCGGATTGCAGCGCGACATCGAGATAAAGGCCGGCTGCGGCCTCGGCCTCCTCCCAGACGGGTTCGCACACGTTGGCCGAGTATTGCCCCCAGGTGCGGCCACCCATCGTCACCGGCAGGCGCGTTGTTCCCCCGTCGACGGAGCGCAGCAGAGACACGGTCCCAGTCCAGGATCCGGACAGCGAGAGCACGACCGGTTGGCCGGCAGCCGGAGCGAATGGCCCGAAAGTGGCACTGGAGGAAGTTGTTCCGCCGAGCGGCGCGGGCTTGTTGGCCACCACCGGGGTTACCGGCAGCGGAGAGCCATTGGCGACAATCTGCGCGCCGCTTGCACCATCGGAGAAGCTCACCGCGAAGGTTGGGGTATATCCGGCGGGCGAAATGACATCGTTGGGCATCGGCGACTCCAGATTGTGCATTGGACAGATCGGGAGATAACCTATTTGGTACATTATTGCAAGTCTGTTAACCATTGCGTATTACTACCCCGCACCGTAGCCTGCCCCTGGCGCGTTTTTCCGCACCCGGATTCCGGTCCCGAACAAGGGTCGAACAAGGGTATGCAGCTGAGTGGCAAAGCCAGACGCCTTCACCACTTCAGAGAAAGCCTACCGCTGCAGAGCGCTCCTGGATTGCGGTCGCAAGCCAAACGGACGCGGTCCTGCCCGTTCGCCACAGTGGTTCGTGCTGGTGGGACAATCCAACGAGCTCTTCGCAATCGCAAAAGCGAATCCGGGCCCGATATGGCATGCTGCGTCAAGCCGAACGAACAGCAGCCAAGCTTTGGTCAGACCCGTTGCCGGCTTTACTTCGGAACGCTGAAGCTTCCGCTCACCCGGCCACCCGAACGCGCAGGCTCGCCCGACGCGGCAGCCGACATGCCGCCGGACGAGCGTCCGTCGATATTCGAGATACCCGTATTGAGGTCGATCACCAGCCGCCCGCCATTCAGCGTATCGGAACCGCGCCGCAGCGCGACGTTGCCGGCCATCGTGATGATCTTGGCGTTGAAATCGTAGACCGCGACATCGCCGCTTGCACGTTCATTGCCGCGCGTCACCACAACGCCGCCAGCCGCGTCGATCCGCTGGATCTGCAGGCTGCCCGCGTCGGTATAAGCCACCGTGGTGCGCGCCGCGCGCATTGTGAGACCCGCCTGCGTGATATCGACGTTGCCCGAAAGCACGACCCGGTTCTGCTTGTCCTGCAACTCGATCCGGTCGGCCGCATAGTTCACCGGCGCCTTGCTGTTGTGCGCGGCAATCGCCTGCGCGCCAAGGTGCTGGGCGCCAGCCGCCAACGCGGCGCTTGCCGCAAAACCGATCGCAAGTGATCGCAGGGGCCTTCCGGCCTTCAAGGCTTCGATCAGCGTAGTCATGGCATTTTCAGCTTGCCGGGCTCCATCGTCAGGCGGGCGTGGCCATCGAGCGTGATCGTCCGCGCTTCAAGGTCGGCGCTTATCCTGTCGGCAGAGAAAGTGCCAGCAGGAATGCGCCCCTCGGCGCGCCCCTGGCTGACGAGGCGGCGCTTGGCGATGTCGATATCGGCCCCGGCGGTCACCATGCGATACCCGTCGGAGGTCTCGAAATTGACCGGCGAGGGCACGTCGATCTTCTGCTTGGCAAAGTCATAGACGCCTTCGCCCGTCGTCAGGCTCGCCGGTCCATCGTTCAGCATGACCCGCGCGGTGATGTCGCGCATCTCGACTTCGTCGCGCTTCTCCGAATGCTGGACAGCGCTGCCCGCCGTGACCGAGAAGTTCCGCCCCGAATCGTCCTGCCCCCGGTACATCGCGCTCACCACGCGCAGGCGGTCGTTCACCATCGCCACCTTGTTGCGATCGAGGAGGAAGCTGATTTCCCCGCGCGGCGAGAATGGCGCGATCACCAGCACCGCAAGCAGCGCGCCAATCACCGCGGGCAAGCCTACCGCCAACGCCCGCACCATGCGGTCGTGAAAGCCGCCGGGCGCCGCAACCACCTGGCGGCGCCCTCGCAGGTTGTCCGCCCCTTGCGTCATCGTGCCGGGTGTCCGGTCAGCGTCACCTGCAAGCCCTCACTCGTGGCTGAAAATGTCGCGGTCGGCCCAGCCGGCGATGTCGAGCAAGGCCCGTGTCGGCAGGAACTCGAAGCAGGCCTGCGCCACGTCGGTACGACTTTCGCGGGCCAACCGGTCGACAAGGATGCCATGCATTGCATGAAGATAGCGCACGTCGGACGCAGCATAATCCTGCTGCGCATCACTCAGGCTGGGCGCGCCCCAGTCGCTCGACTGCTGCTGCTTGGAGATTTCCTTGCCCAGCAATTCGCGCACCAGTTCCTTCAGGCCATGCCGGTCGGTGTAGGTGCGCACCAGCTTGGAGGCGATCTTGGTGCAGAACACCGGCGTCGCCATCACCTTGAGGTAGTAGTGGATCGCGGCCAGATCGAAGCGGGCGAAGTGAAACAGCTTCAGCCGCGCCGGATCGGCGAGCACGGCGCGCAGATTGGGCGCAGCATAGTCGCTGCCCGCAGCAAACCGCACGAGATGTTCGTCGCCGTGCCCATCGGAAATCTGCAGCAGGCAGAGCCGATCGCGCGTGGTAATGAGCCCCATCGTTTCGGTATCGACAGCGACCGGTCCGGGCGCGAGCACACCCTCGGGCAGGTCTTCTTCATGAAAGTGAACAGCCATTCGCTCCGCTTAGGCTTTCGGGGCGGTGGCGGCAAGCGCGGGAATCGGCCCCAGGCCCGGTGCTACACTCGTCCGACGCTGCTGTAGTGCCATCCGGCGGCGCGCACCTCGCTCGGGTCATAGACGTTGCGCAGATCGACCAGCACGCGGCTGTTCACAAGCTGCCCCACGCGCTCGAGGTCGATGCCGCGGAACGCGTCCCACTCCGTAACGAGCACAACGGCATCTGCGCCGGTCACCGCCTCATAGGCATTCTTGGCCATGGTCACTTCGGGCATCAGCGGCGCTGCTGCGTCCATCCCTTCCGGATCGTGGGCAACGATTTCCGCACCGACATCGAGCAGCGCCTGCACGATCGCGATCGAGGGTGCATCGCGCATGTCATCCGTGTTGGGCTTGAAAGTCAGGCCCAGCAGCGCAATCCGCTTGCCGCGGGCTTCACCAACGCCAGCTTCGGTCATCGCCTCGATCACCTTGCGGCCCATCGCCCGCTTGCGGCTATCGTTGGTGCGCACCACCGCCTCGACGATCCGGACCGGGCTCGCATAGTCTTCCGCCGTCTTGAGCAGTGCCAGCGTGTCCTTGGGGAAGCAGCTGCCGCCATAGCCCGGCCCGGCATGGAGAAACTTGGAGCCGATGCGATTGTCGAGCCCGATCCCGCGCGCAACATCCTGCACGTCGGCGCCCACTTTCTCGCACAAGTCCGCCATCTCGTTGATGAAGGTGATCTTGGTCGCGAGAAACGCGTTGGCGGCGTACTTGATGAGCTCCGAACTCCGGCGACCGGTGAACAGCAGCGGCGCCTTGTTGAGGAACAACGGGCGATAAACCTCGCTCATCACGCCGCGCTCCCATTCTTCCTCGGCGCCGACCACGATGCGATCGGGGCGCTTGAAATCGCCGATCGCGGCGCCTTCACGCAGGAACTCGGGGTTGGAGACCACGGCGAACTTGGCATCCGGCGCGCGCTCGCGAATGATTCGCTCAACCTCGTCACCCGTGCCGACCGGGACGGTCGACTTGGTGACAATGACTGCCGGATTGGTCAGGCTATCGGCGATTTCCTGCGCCACCGCATAGACGTAGGAAAGATCGGCATGACCATCGCCGCGCCGCGAGGGCGTGCCCACTGCAATGAAGATCGCCTGCGCACCGGCGATCGAGGAAGGCAGATCGGTCGAGAACGACAGGCGTCCGGCCTGCACGTTGGTGCCGACGAGTTCGGCAAGTCCCGGCTCGTAGATCGGCATCACGCCGGCATCCAGCCGCGCGATCTTGCCGGCATCCTTGTCGATGCAGACCACGTCATGGCCGAAATCGGCGAAGCAGGCACCCGAAACCAGTCCGACGTAGCCGGAGCCCACCATTGCGATCTTCATAACGGAATCCCCACGCGCACAACCAAAGATACGTAGGGGCGGATAGCAAGGTGAGCGCCCCCCTTGCAAATGGTATTCCCGCACTGCAGCAAAACGGCTAGGCCGTGCCTGTCATGACAGCCGAAGCAATCCCGGAAACCTGGCGTCCTGCGCTTGCAGAAATCCTCGCCAGCCACCCCTTGCGGACCCTCGGCGGTTTTTTGCGTGCGGAAGAGGCTGCGGGAAAACTGATCTACCCGCCTGCCGGCACGCGCCTTGCTGCGCTTGCACTGACACCGCTGCCGCAGGTCCGTGTCGTGATTCTGGGGCAGGATCCATACCACGGCCCCGGTCAGGCACACGGCCTTGCCTTTTCGGTCAGGCCCGGTGTGCCCGTGCCGCCAAGCCTGCTCAACATCTTCAAGGAGCAACAAGCCGATCTCGGCCTGCCTCGCCCTGCCCACGGCTATCTCGAAAGCTGGGCAAAGGGAGGAGTCCTTCTCCTCAACACGGTGCTCACCGTCGAAGCCGGTCAGGCCGGTTCGCACCAGGGCAAGGGCTGGGAAGCGTTTACCGATGCGGCCATCCGCGCTGTCGCCCAGCGTCCGTCACCGTGCGTCTACCTCCTGTGGGGCAGCCACGCCCGCGCGAAGGCCGCGCTGATCCGCGAAACAAGCGGCGGCCCGCACCTCATTCTGGAAGCCCCGCACCCCAGCCCGCTCTCCGCGCATCGCGGCTTCCTCGGCTGCCGCCATTTCAGCCGGGCGAATGCCTTTCTCGAAGAGCAGGGTTGCGGGGCGATAGACTGGCGATTGCCGGGCTAGGGTCAGGACCTAGAGCCAGCCGATCCGCCGGAACCGCAACAGCAGGCCGCCGCAGATCGTGAGGATGAGCCCCCAGACCATCGGATAGCCCCAACGCCAGTGGAGTTCGGGCAGGTAGTCGAAGTTCATCCCATAGATGCCGGCAATGGCTGTCGGCACGGCAAGAATTGCAGCCCAGGCGGCAAGCTGGCGGGTGATCACGCCCTGGCGGTGCTGTTCGAGCAGCCCGGCCGTCTCCACCGCCGCCGCCAGCGTTTCCTTCAGGCTATCCATCCGCGCCATCGCCCGGCGCACATGATCGAGCACGTCGCGAAACCAGATCCGCGCCGAAGGGTCGATCACCGGCAGGTCCGCCTCGGCGAGGCGCTGGGTGAGCTCCTCCATCGGCCCGATGATCCGCTCGAACCGCCTCAGTTCGCGGCGCAGGCGGAAGATGCGGCGGATCGTGGTCGGATCGGGGAACTGGTCGATCGCCGCTTCCTCGATGCTGTGCGCCACGTCCTCGAACTGGTCGGCGATCGGCAGATACCCATCGACGATGAAATCAAGCACGGCGTGGAGAACATAATCCGCGCCTTCGGCAAGGTGTTCGGTATCGGCTTCCAGCGCGCGGCGCAGATCGGCATGCGCACGTGCAGACCCTATCCGCACGGTCACGATGAACTGCGCGCCCAGGAAAATCGCGGTCTGCCCGTAGGTGATCGTGTCCCCGCCCCGATCCATCATCGCGGTGCGCGCGACGACGAACAACTGCTGGCCATAGATATCGACCTTGGGCAGCTGGCGCGGGTTGAGCGCATCCTCGATCGCCAAGGGATGAAGCCCGAACTGGCGCGCAACGCGCTCCATCTCCTCGAGCGTCGGATCGCACAGCCCGATCCAGTCGAAGCACCCGCGCGGCAACACCGCTTCGGCCAGCGGCACGCCCGTCAGTGCAAGATCGGCGGGATCCGGCCTCCCCTCGGTATAGCGGCGCGCGGCGATGATCGGCATGGCTTCCCTTCTGTCGCGCTCGCCGCCGGAGTGCAATCGCTGCATTTAATCGCGCATTGAAACATGCTGGCAATCATTCCCCTGACTGCTATCATGTATGTCAATAACTGTGGAGGATAGCATGGGTTTCGAGGACACGCGGCGCTCCGGGCAGCCGGATATCGACGTCGCGATCATCGGTGCAGGGCTTTCCGGCATCGGCATGGCCGCACACATGCAGATGCTCTGCCCCGATCGCAGCTACGCCCTGTTCGAACGCCGCCCGCAGCTCGGCGGCACCTGGGACCTCTTCCGCTACCCCGGCGTCCGCTCTGACAGCGACATGCACACGCTGGGCTTCATCTTCGAGCCCTGGAAGCACGAGAAGTCGATCGCCGATGGCCCATCGATCCTCGACTATCTCAACCGCATCGTCGATGAGCGGGCGATCCGCCAGCATATCCGGTTCGAGACCAAGGTCGTCTCCGCCAACTGGGAAAGCAGCCACGCCTGCTGGGTGATCACCACCGAAGCCGCCGACGGCCAGCGCAGCCGCACCACCGCGCGGTTCCTCTACCTCGGCTCGGGCTATTACGACTACGACACGCCCTATGATCCCGCGATCCCGGGGCGCGAGGACTTTGCCGGCACGATCATCCACCCGCAGTTCTGGCCGGAAAACATCGACTATACCGGCAAGCGCGTCGTCGTGATCGGTTCGGGCGCAACCGCCGTCACCATCGTGCCCGCGATGGCCCAGAAGGCCGCGCACGTCACCATGCTCCAGCGCACGCCCACCTGGTATGCCATCCGCCCGGCGCGCGATGCCATCGCAAACACGCTGCGCAAGTTCCTGCCCGAAAAGCTCGCCTACAAGATCACGCGCTTCAAGAACGTCACGATGCAGAACATGGTGTTCAAGCGCGCCCGCAACGAACCGCAGAAGGTCAAGGACTTCCTGACGAAGAAGCTGCAGGAAGCGCTCGGGCCCAAGTACGATCCGGCCACCTTCACCCCGCCCTATAATCCGTGGGAGCAGCGCCTGTGCCTCGTGCCCGATGGCGATCTGTTCCATGCGATGAAGGCGGGCAAGGCCGAGATCGTCACCGACCATATCGAACGCATCGACGCTGGCGGCATCCAGCTCAAGTCCGGCAAGCGGCTTGATTGCGACGTGATCGTCACTGCCACCGGTCTCGCCCTCGCCATGGCCGGCAAGATCGCGCTCGGCATGGACGGCCAGCCGGTGCGGATGAACGAGCGCTGGTACTACAAGGGCTGCATGTATTCGAACCTGCCCAATCTCGCGCAAGTCTTCGGCTACCTCAACGCCTCCTGGACCCTGCGTGCGGACATCGACTCCGACTTCGTGTGCCGCCTGCTCAACCACATGAAGAAAGTGGGCGCAGACAGCGCGACCCCGGTGCTGACCGACGAAAGCGCGCTCGAAGCGGACACCCCGCTCGATCTCTCCTCGGGCTACATCCAGCGCGGCCTCGCGATCCAGCCGAAGAACGCAAAGGCGATGCCGTGGCGGCTCAATCAGGACTATCTGTTCGACCGCAAGTACCTGAAGGAAAACCCACTCGACGACGGCATCATGCGCTTCGGGAAGGCCACTGGCGCTGTGGCGGCGAAGGCTGGCGAGGTGGTCGAACCGGCGGAGTAACTTCGCCGCTACCCTTCGTCATTCCCGCGAAGGCGGGAATGACGAGTGTTTGGGGACATTGCGCGCCGTAGGCTACGCAATCCCCTCAAAGCCCCATTGCGCGCTCATTCGTTTGCGCTATCGCTCACCCCATGACCCAAACCTCCCGCATCTGGACCGCCGCGCTCATTGTCGTGGGCGATGAGATCCTTTCCGGCCGCACGCATGACAAGAACATCGCGCAAGTCGCGACGTGGCTGGGGGTGCAGGGCATCCGCCTGCGCGAAGTGCGCGTTGTCCCGGATGACATGGCGGCGATCATCGAGGCGGTGAATGCGCTCCGGGCGCGCAACGATTACCTCTTCACCACGGGCGGCATCGGGCCGACGCATGATGACATCACCGTCGATGCCGTGGCCGAGGCGCTGGGCGTACCGGTGGTGATCCACCCCGAGGCGGAGGCGATGCTCACCCGCTATTACGAGACGCGCGGCGGCATCAATCCGGCGCGGCTGCGCATGGCGCGGGTGCCGGAAGGCGCTGACCTCATCCCCAACCGGCTTTCGGGCGCGCCGGGGATTCAGGTTGGCAACGTGTTCCTGATGGCGGGTGTGCCGGGGATTACCGCACAGATGCTCGACGGGCTGACGGGCACGCTGGAAGGCGGTCTGCCGCTGCTTTCCGCGACGATCGGCTGCTGGGTGGCCGAGAGCGAAGTGGCGGACCTGCTGCGCGAGACCGAGAAGACGCACGAGGGCTGCCAGATCGGCAGCTACCCTTTCTTCCGCGAAGGCAAGGTCGGCGCCAACTTCGTGATCCGTTCGACCGATCAGGCTGAGCTCGATGCCTGCGCGCAGGTCTTGGTTGATGGACTGGCGGCGATTGGCCGCGCCTCGGTGCCGGGGGGCATCTGATCCTCCGGCGTGCAATGGCAGCGGGTCTCGCGTTCGTGCTTGCCGCCTGCTCGCCAACGCTCGCACGCTTCGAGCGCACACTGGCAGCCAATGACAGCGCGACGGCCGCCCTCCGCCAATGGTGCGAGGCGCAGCGGATTGCAGCGCCGGCCGAGATCGTGGCGGATACCGAGAAGGACGCCAAGGAAGCTGCCAATCCGGCGATCCGCGCGGCGCTGGGCGTCGGCGCCGACGAGCCGCTGGCATTTCGCCATGTGCGGCTGCGCTGCGGCGGAGCGGTGCTTTCGGACGCGAAGAATTGGTATGTCCCCGCGCGGCTCACCCCGGCGATGAACTCCGCGCTGGAAACGACGCGCACGCCCTTCGGCACGGTGGTGCGCCCGCTGGGGTTCCGGCGCGAACGGCTGGCCAGCCAGCACGGGCGCGCCAAGGAATGCCCGGCGGGGACAGTACTTTCACACAAGGCCGTGCTGCGGGTGGCAAACGGGCGCGCGATCAGCCTGGTGATCGAATGCTACACGCGGGCAAATCTGGCGAAGGAGGCTTTCTGATGCGGGTTCTGCTTACCGGCTCCTCCGGCTGGCTGGGCCGCTTCCTCGCTCCGGCACTGCGGGCTGCGGGGCACACGGTGACAGGCCTTGATGCTGTGCCCGGGCCGGAAACACATGTCGTCGGCACGATTGCCAGCCGCGCGGTGGTGGACCGGGCGATGAGGCTGGGGATCGACGCGGTGGTGCATGCGGCGGCGCTGCACAAGCCGGACATCGCGCGGTATCCGGCGCAGACCTTTGTCGATGTGAATGTGACTGGCACGCTCAACCTGCTCGAGGCGGCACGCGCGGCGGGCCATGACCGGTTCGTGATGACCTCGACCACCTCGCTGATGATCAGTGAGGCGATACGGCGCGAGGAAGCGCCCGAGGCGGTGTGGCTGGACGAGCAGACCGGGCCGCTGGCGCCGCGCAACATCTACGGCGTGACCAAGCTGGCGGCGGAGGGGCTGTGCCGGCTCCATGCCGCGGAACAGGGGCTGGCCTGCGTGGTCTTGCGCACCTCGCGGTTTTTCCCGGAGGATGACGATACGCACAAGCGGCCATCGGGCGAGAATCTGAAGTCGATCGAGTTCCTGCACCGCCGGCTGACGGTGGAGGATGCGGCGGCCGCGCATGTCATGGCGCTGGAGAAGGCACCCGATGTCGGCTTCGGGCTCTATCTGGTGAGCGCGCCGCCGCCATTTGCGCAGGCGGATGCGGCGGCCTTGAAGCAGGACGCGGCGGCGCTGATCCGGGAGCGCTTTTCCGATGCGGAGGCGCTGTTTGCGGCGCGGGGGTGGCAGCTGCCGCAGAGCCTTGGGCGGGTCTATGATCCCGGCCTCGCCGAGCGGGAGCTGGGCTGGCGCGCGCGCACCGATTTTGCGGCGGTGCTGGCGGCGCTGCGCGAAGGCGCGCCGCTGCCCTTCGCGCATGATCCGGCCTATACCTCGCCGCTGGCGAAGGGGCGCTAAGGCAGTCCCCTCTCCCAGCCATCTCCCCTGAGCCGAAGGCCACCGAAGGTAATGGGAGAGGGCTTTGGAAACGCAACGGGCCGGGAAGGTTTCCCCTCCCGGCCCTTTGTATTCAAGCCATGTGGCTGGATCAGCCGCCGTGGACTTCCGCGACGTCGACCTTGAGGCCGGGGCCCATCGACGAGGACAGACCGACCTTGCGCAGGTACTTGCCCTTGGCGCCCGAGGGCTTGGCCTTCACGATGGCATCGACGAACGCATCGAAGTTGGCGCGCAGCTGCTCGTTCGAGAAGCTCATCTTGCCGATGCCGCCATGGATGATGCCCGCCTTTTCGACGCGGAACTCGATCTGGCCAGCCTTCGCCGCCTTGACCGCGTCCGCAACGTTCGGGGTGACGGTGCCGAGCTTCGGGTTCGGCATCAGGCCCTTGGGGCCCAGCACCTTGCCGAGGCGGCCGACGATGCCCATCATGTCGGGCGTCGCGATCACGCGGCCGTAGTCGAGGTTGCCGTTCTGCATGTCCTCGAGCAGGTCTTCGGCGCCGACGCGGTCAGCACCGGCGGCGAGCGCCGCTTCGGCCTTGTCGCCGCGCGCGAACACGGCAACCTTGACGTCCTTGCCGGTGCCCGAGGGCAGCGTGACCATGCCGCGGACCATCTGGTCAGCGTGGCGCGGATCGACGCCGAGGTTGAGCGCGACTTCGATGCTCTCGTCGAACTTGGTGCGCTTGAGGTCCTTGAGGAGCTGGATCGCCTCATCAACCTTGTAGAGCTTCTGGTTGTCGCCCAGCTTTTCCGCGAGGGCCTTCTTGTTCTTGGTCACCTTCATCGGATCAGCCCTCCACAACCTGCAGGCCCATGGCGCGAGCCGAGCCTTCGATGATCTTGATCGCAGCGTCCACGTCGTTGGCGTTGAGATCCTTCATCTTGATTTCGGCGACTTCGCCGAGCTGCGCACGGGTGATCTTGCCCGCAGAGACCTTGCCGGGCTCCTTCGAGCCGGACTTGAGGCCCAGCACCTTCTTGATGAGGAAGGTGGCCGGCGGAGTCTTCGTCACGAAGGTGAACGACTTGTCCGAATAGACCGTGATGATCGTGGGCAGCGGGGTGCCCTTCTCGACCTCTTGAGTCGCTGCGTTGAATTCCTTGCAGAAACCCATGATGTTGACACCGCGCTGACCGAGCGCGGGCCCGATCGGCGGCGAGGGCTTGGCTTCGCCAGCCTTCACCTGCAGTTTGATATACCCGTCAATCTTCTTGGCCACGGAGGCCTCCTTTCGTCCTGTTGGGGCCAGCTGGCCCCGCAGAGTGAGCGGTCAGACGGGCGCAAGCGCGCCCTCCCGCACGGAATCAGGCGAAGGGCAAGCCTTCACCGCAAGAGCGCGCCATTAGCGGGCAAGGGCCGCTTTGGCAATGGGGGAGGAAGGGGCTGCGCAGTTCGCAGCCCCAACCCGCATCAGACAAACAGGAAGTCTGCCAACTGGATAGACGTCGGCGCGGTCAGAGTGCCGAGATCAGCGATTTGGAACACGTCAGAGCTGGTCGTGTAGCTCGCATCAAGTGCGTGGTAGAGCACGGTGTGGTTCGCGCTGTCCTTGCCCACGATGAACACCCCTTCGCCGACACTGCCGCCTGCCGCCGCGATCAGATAGTTCTGGACATCACCGACGCCGTCGAACACGCCGCCGGTGTAGATGATCAGGTCCTTGCCGGTGATATCGGTGGCAGTGGATCCGGTGGCGAGGCGCTGATCAAACAAGGCGCCGTTGAAGTCGAACGCGCTTGCCGCGAAGCGCAGATCGTCAGCGGAAGCGAGGAAGTCGGTGATGGTGTCAGTGTAACCGTCGCGCGTTTGCCATCCGAACACGTCCGAACCCGCACCACCAGTCAGCGTATCTGCCCCCTGGCTGCCGATGATCAGGTTGTTGCCGCTGCTGCCGGTCGCATTGAGGCCATAGAAACTAGCGCTCCAGTCAAGGTTCTCGAAGTTCTTGACCGTCGCCGTGTCCCCGATGCTCTGGTCTGCCACTTGGGACAGATCAATCTGGTCAACGACGCCTTCGCTGTAGGTATAGACCAGCGTGTCGCTGTCAGCCCCGCCGTCGAGTGTCGTGCTGTAAAGGCGGTAGCCATAGTCGATCCGGTCGTTGCCGGCATCGCCAAAGGCTTGCGTGGCATCGGACCAATAGCTCTCGTTGGCTGATTTCAGCGTGTCATTGCCGCCATTGCCGTGAATAACGCTGGCATAGTTGACACCGATGATCGTCTCGTTGCCACCAGCTCCGTTAACGGCAACGGTATCGAGAAGATCCATGTAACTCCAGCCGGCTGCCGACAGATTGACCGTCGTGCCTGACGCCACGTTGATGATGAATGCCTCGGCAGTCGTGCCGTAGTAGCCCCCGTTGGCATAGAAGGTGCCAATCCCGGCCGCCTGCGCACCGGTGAGGGTGATAGTCATGCCCTGTTCGAGATAGTTGCCCTGCGCATCCTGCGCATTGGCATTGAGGGTCTCGATGTTCTGCACCGTACCGACGCTGAAGTCCGTCGTCCCGCGGACGAAGAGCTGGTCGTAGTCGCCTTGCCCGTTGATCGTTTCGCCCGCGACGAAATCGCCGGAATTGATGTAGAAATTGTCCTGCCCGATGCCACCGATCAAGGTATCGGCCCCGCCGTTGCCGATGATCTCCGCACCGGCAGCCCCAGCGGTGAGCGTATCGGCAGCACTGCCGCCATAGATGTTGCTGCGAACATCGGCACGGCCGCTCACAGTCACTGCAGCAGTCGCACCGGATGCATCGACATGCTCGAACCCACTGACCGAGACCGTATCGCCGCTGGTCTGGTCGGCATTGTTGAGGAACATCGTCGCCGCACCGAACACCTTCAGCGTATCGGTATCCGCCCCGCCCTTGATGCTGCTCGCGGTGCTGCGATAAGTGATCAGGTCGTCGCCGGCCCGGCCGTCGATGACGTCGAGCCCGGCACCGCCGTCAATGATATCGCCGACCGAGCTGCCGAGGATGGTGTTCGCCGCGCTGCTGCCAGTGGCTGTGAGGCCATAGAAGCTGGTGCTCCAGTCAAGGTTCTCGAAGTTCCTGACCGTGACGGCATCGCCGATGGTCTGGTCCGTCGCCGAAGTGAGGTCGATCAGATCGGCGTTGCCGGCGGCGTAGCTGTAAACCAGTGTGTCGCTATCGGCTCCGCCGTCGAGCGTAGTGCTCAAATAGGGGTAGCCATAGTCGATGCGATCATTGCCGGAATCGCCGAACACTTGCGTGCCGTCATACCAGTAGCCGTAGGACGGCGCTGTCTTGATCGTGTCGTTGCCGCCGTTGCCGTGGATGACACTGACGAAGGTCGGCCCGGTAATCGTCTCGTTCCCACCTGCGCCGTTGATGGCGAGGGTATCGGTTGCGTCGAATTGGTAAAAGGTGATGGCTGACAGATCGACGGTCGTACCCGATGCCACGTTGACGATGAATGTTTCGGTCGTGCCGTTATAGAAGCCGTTCGCGTAGATGTACTGGAACCCGGCCGCCTGCGCGCCGGTGAGCGTCACTGTCACCCCCTGATTGAGCAGATTGCCGTTGGCGTCGGCCGCAATGGCAAGAAGCGTTTCGACGTTCGAGATCGTGCCGCCTGAAAGGTTCATCGTCGCGCGGACAAACAACTGGTCGTAATCGCCGCTGCCAGCCCCATTGATCGATTCGCCTGCGGCAAAATCACCGGCATTCAGGTAGAAGTAGTCGTTCCCAGCCCCACCGACCAGCGTGTCAGCCCCGCCATTGCCGGTGATATCCGCACCGAAAGCGCCTGCGGTCAGCGTGTCAGCCGCGCTGCCGCCAATCAGCACGCTGCGCAGATCGTTGCGCCCGATCGCCGTGAACGACACCGCCGATGCCGATCCATCGACGTTCTCGAACCCGCTGACCACAGCGGTATCACCGCTGGACTGATCACCGTTGTTGAGGTTGATCGTCGCCGCGCCAACAACCCGCAGGGTATCGGTATCGGCGCCGCCGTTGATGGTGCTGGCCGTACCGCGATAGGTTATGATGTCGTCCTGATTGCCACCCGTCACCACATCGAGGCCAGCCCCGCCGTCGATCCAGTCACTGCCATCGCCGCCCGCGATCACGTCGGCACCCGAGCCGCCGATGAGACGGTTGTCGTAAGAGTCACCCGTCAGGCTCACGCCGGCCACCAGCGCCGAGGCATTGACGTTCTGGAATCCCGAGACAAAGACGGCGTCGCCCGATGTCTGGTCGGCATTGCCCAGATTGACCGTTGCGGCAGCCGCCAGAACCAGCGTGTCGTTCTGCACCGCATCGTAGGTAAAGCCCTCGTAGTAGGCATTCACCTCGACCTCGGTGCCGCGATACGTGATCGTATCCGCGCCATCGTTGCCAAAGACACTGTCGGCACCGCCATTGCCATCGAGCACGTCGTCGGAATACGACCCGTTGATCACGTTGGCGCCGCTGCTGCCCTTCACGATGCCCCCGGTGAAGCCGGAGCTGCTGTAGCCGGTGTTCGGATCGTAGGCCTGCAACAGGTTGACGTTCTCGAAGCCGGTCGTGTTGGCGGTGTCACCAAGGCTCTGATCCACCTGGCTCAGATCGAAGCTGCCGCCGCTCACCGAAATCAGCGTATCGTTGTCGGCCCCGCCGGACACCACGGCATCACCTGCATGCCACACGATGCTGTCGTTGCCCGCGCCGCCGTTCGAGGTGTTGGAACCACCGAAGGCTTCGATGAAATCGTTGCCGCCGTTGCCGTTGATCGTATCGTTGCCGCTGCCGCCAAAGAGGCTGTCATCCTGCGCGTTGCCATTCGCGGTCTGCCCGCCAGCGCCGAGATTGAGATAGTAGCGGTTGGTCGCAGTCTGGCCGTTGATCGTCAGGCCCGCCGTATCGTTGGCCACGAAGTAGATCGTGTAGCCGCCACCCGTGATCGTATCGACAAAGTTGACGACCTCGAACCCGGTGACCGCCGCGCTCATCACGACCGAACTGCCGTAGTAGTTATCGATCTCGATCGTATCGGTGCCCGTGCCGCCCGAAAGCGATGCAGGCGCATTGAAGAAGCCGCTGAGCACCTTGAGCGTATCGTTGCCCGCGCCGAGCGTGCCGCTGAGCTTGCCTGCAGCCGGACCGGCGTAGACGCCGAAGCCGGAATCATAGGCGCTGAGGGTCATCGTATCGTTGCCATCGCCGAGATTGACCTGCACCGCACTGTCCGCGTTCGCAACGCGGGAAATATTGAGCGTATCGACGCCCGTGCCCGCAGTGATCGAAATGCTCGTTCCCTGCGCGGTGCTGATGATGTCGTCGTCGAGCAGGATCGTGTGGTCGGCGTTGTCGGTCGTCACCGCCTCGATCTGCTGAATGTTGATGCCCGCAAGATCGATCGTGCCCGCACCCGTGATTGCCAGCGTATCGATTGCTGCACCCGTGCCACCGTTCACCGTATCGCCTGCGTCGAGCGCGGAGGCGGCAAACCGGAAGGTATCCGCGCCCGAGCCGCCGAACAGGGTGTCGTTGCCGGTGCCGGCCGTCAGATCGAGCCGGTTGGTCGCGGTGACGACATCGCCGCCGTTGATGAGGTCGTCGCCGCTTCCGCCGATGACCGCCACTGTCGTTGCCGTGGCGGAGGAAACCATCGCATCGGTGAGGTTGAAGGTGTTGGTCCCGCCCGCCAGCTGGACCGTTTCGATCCCGGAGACATTCGTCAGCGCTGAGGCGGCGATCGTACCAGCCGAGGTCAGCAGCAGCGTATCGGTCCCGGTGCCGCCCTGGACAGTATCGCCCGCCAGATCGGCTGCGGCAAAGCGGAACGAATCCGCGCCGGTGCCGCCCTTGAGCACATCGAGGCCCGCACCCGAGCGCAAGTCGACCGCGTTCGCGCCGGTGACGGCCGAAGCGTCGATCGTGTCATTACCGTTGCCGCCGGTGACGGTGATCTTCGCGCCCGTCACCCCGGTGAAGTTGCCATTGACCAGCGTCAGGCCGTTAGTACCCGCCGCAAGATTGATCGTTTCAACGCCGCTAAGGTTTGCCAGGGCGTTTGACGCCAGCACGCCAGCAGTGGTGAAGATGAGGAAGTCGCCGCCAAGGCCGCCAATGATCGTATCGCCGGCAAGATCCGCCGAGGCAAACGTGAACAGATCCGCCCCTGCGCCGCCCTTCAGCACATCGACCCCAGCGCCTGAGCGGATATCCACCGCGTTCGTGCCGGTCAGGCCGGAGGCATCGATCGTATCGTTGCCGCTGTTGCCGAACACTGTGATCCTGGTGCCCGATGCCACCCCGGTGAAGTTGCCATCGACCATGGTCAGGCCATTGGTGCCTGCCACCAGCTGGATGATCTCGACCCCGGTCATGTTCGCGAGCGCGGTAGCGCCCAGCGCGCCGGCCGTGCTCAACGCAAGGAAATCGGTGCCAAGGCCGCCGCTGATCGTATCGCCTGCCAGCTCGTTCGCAGAAAAGCGGAACGTATCCGACCCCGCGCCGCCCTTCAGCACATCGACGCCGAGGCCGGCCTTGATATCGACGGCATTGGCGCCGGTGAGGGCCGAGCCGTCGATCGTGTCGTTGCCGGTACCGCCGTTGACGACGATCTTCGCGCCCGACACACCGGTGTAGTTGCTGTTGGCCAGCGTGATCGAATTGGTGCCGTTGGCGAGGGTGATGGTTTCGACCGAAGTCAGACCGGCTAGCGCGTTGGCGGCAAGCACGCCTGCGCTGGTCATCTGCAACAAGTCGGCACCGCCATTGCCGGTGATCGTGTCGAGCGAGTCGAGATTCGCCGCCGCAAACTGGAACGAGTCGGCCCCGGCGCCGCCCTTCAGCACATCCGTTCCCGCGCCTGCACGAAGATCGGCTGCATTGGTGCCGGTGAGGCCCGAGGCATCGAGCGTATCGTTGCCGCTGGTGCCGTTGATGATGATGCGCCCGGTCGCCACGCCAGTGTAGTTGGCATTGACCAGCGTGATGCTGTTGGTACCCGCAGCGAGGTTGATCGACTCGACGCCGTTCATGTTGGCCAGCGCGGTTGCCCCCAGCACACCGGCGGTGGACAGGATCAGGATATCGTTGCCAAGGCCGCCGGTGATCGTATCGCCAGCGAGATCGGCAGCGGCAAAGCCGAAGAGATCGTTGCCGCTGCTGCCCTTGAGCACGTCACTGCCAGCACCGGCGCGCAAGTCGGCCCCGGTCCCCAAGGTGAGACCCGAGGCATCGAGGGTGTCGTTGCCGCTGTTGCCGTTGACGGTGATGCGGCCGACGGTGAGCCCGGTGGCATTGGCGTTGACCAGCGTGATGCCATTGGTGCCTGCGGCGAGATTGATCGCCTCCACGCCGCTCATGCCAGACAGCGCGTTGGCTGCCAGCACGCCTGCTGTTGTCAGGACGAGAAAATCGGTGCCGAGGCCGCCGGTGATCGTATCGCCTGCGAGGTCCGCCGCGGCGAAATTGAACAGATCGCTGCCTGCACCGCCCTTGAGCACATCCGAACCCGCGCCTGCGCGGAAATCAACGCCGTTCGCGCCGGTCAGCCCTGCGGCGTCGATCGTGTCGTTGCCGCTGGTGCCGAAGACGGTGATCTTGCCGCTGACGCCGGTGTAGTTGCCGTCGGCGAGCGTCAGGCCGTTGGTGCCGGCGGTGAGTTGGACGATCTCGACACCGCTCATGTTGGCGAGCGCGGTTGCACCGAGCGCACCTGCGGTGGTCAGGACAAGGAAGTCGGTGCCAAGACCGCCGATGATGGTGTCACCCGCGAGGTCTGCTGCGGCGAAGCGGAACGAGTCTCCGCCCGCGCCGCCCTTCAGCGTGTCCAGCCCGGCTCCCGAGCGGATATCGACCGCATTGACGCCGGTCAGTCCCGAAGCGTCGACCGTGTCGTCGCCCGCGCCGCCGGTAACGATGATCTTTGACCCGGCAACCCCGGTCAGATTACTGTTGAGCAAGGTGATGCTGTTGCCGCCCGCAGCGAACAGGATCGAAGGAATTCCAGTAACGCCGGCTAATGCGTCAATTGCCAGGGCGCCCGCAGTGGTCAATTGCAGGACGTCAGCTCCGCCGCCGCCTGTCAACGTATCGAGCGAATTGAGATCCGCCACTGCGAATTGAAAAGTATCGGCTACCGCGGTTCCGGAGAACACATTATTGGTCGCCGCCTGGCCAATGAAAATTGCCATGCCCCAGATCACCTTTTTTGAAAATGTAATTGGGCCTTCTTGGCCGAATCCCCTACGCGTTAGGATGCATATACGTAGTCTTACGGTCAACCATGATTATGCAAGCCCGTTACAATTTCGGGAATCCCTCCATTCTGGGTTGACATCGATGTAAGTGAGGCGGACGGCGACTTGCATGTCGTTGTGATAAATCCGCTCAGCTTTCACTGAAATCGGAGCGCATTGGTCTGCCAGCCTTGGCATCGATATTGTCTGCAGCGCGCTGAATGCATAACTTTGCCACCAGTGGTTTCGAACAGATCTGCATAAATGACCGGGCAGGCACCGGTGACCGACCTCGATAACACCGCTTTCGGCGAGACTGTTAACCAATCAGGTTATCCATCCGATCGCGCAGAAATCATGGTCAAAGCGGCCCTACCGGGGCTTAGGAAGGGAGCCGGCTGCGGCTGGCATGGGCACCAGACCGTAAACTCCTGAATTTTGCCGTCCGGTTGCCGCGAAGGCGTGGTTTATGCGTTTGCGGCCTGATCGGCACGAAGGACGATTGGCCTGCCACACGGCGAGGCGCGATTTCCCGGCCCTGCCGATATGGTCGGACGAACCGTTGCGCTTTGTCGCCACATGGTTATCCCTTGGCCCTCCAGTCGTTCGTCGGGGCTTCACTTGCACAGAAACCTAATTGCCGCCGTCGTTGTTTCGGCGCTTGCCTCCACGTCTGCACGCGCGGCTGACAAGGTCCTGATCGCCCCTGTACCCGCCTGGGTGACGCAGGCCCCGCCCGTGCTAAAGGCCGACAGCGCCGTGCGCTTCGATGAGCAGGTGCAGGTCGATGGTGACACCACCACCGTCTATATCGACACCATGCGCCAGGCCTCGAGCCCGGAAGCCCTGTTGCAAATGGGCACGCTGACCTTGCCTTGGCAACCGGACCACGGCGACCTCACGCTGCACAAGCTGGAAATCATCCGCGGCGATTCTGTGATCGATGCACTCGGCAAGGGCGAAGGCATCACCGTGATCCGGCGCGAGGCGGGGCTGGAGCGGCTGATGGTCGATGGCCAGCTCACGGCGGTCAAGCACATCGAAGGCCTGCGCGTGGGCGACGTGCTGCGCATGGTGTTCAGCATTTCAGAGCGCGACACCGCGCTGGCGGGCCACGTGCAGGATGGCCTCGTGCTGCTGCCCGCGCCGCTCAAGGTCGGCTTTGGCCGGGCGCGGCTGGTGTGGCGGACGGCCAGCCCGCTGACGGTGAAGTCGCTGGCGCCGGGGGTCACGCCCACGCCGAAACCCGTCGATGCGACCTGGACTGAAATCGTGGTGCCGCTGCCGGTGGCAAAGCTGCCCGATGTCCCCAAAAATGCACCGAGCCGGTTCACGCCGGTGCCCTTGCTGCAGTTCACCAGCTTCCCTGACTGGGCCGCGGTCGCCAAAGTCATGGCGCCGCTTTATGCGGTGAAGGGCACGATCCCGGCAGACTCTGACCTTGCCGCACGAGTCGATGCGATTGCCAAGCGATCCGCCGATCCGGTCACCCGCATGGCCGATGCGCTGCGGCTGGTGCAGGACGAGGTGCGCTATGAACTGATCGCGATGGGCAACGGCAACTATGTGCCGCAGGCCCCCGCCGATACCTGGGCAAAGCGCTATGGCGATTGCAAGGCCAAGACGCTGCTGCTCCTCGCAGTGCTCGATCGGCTGGGGATCAAGGCCGAGCCGGTGATGGCGAACAGCAAGCGCGGTGATGCGGTGCCGGACATGGTGCCCGCCGCGCTCGCGTTCGACCATGTCTTCGTCCACGCCAAGGTGGGTGAGGAGGACTTCTGGCTCGACGGCACGATGCTGGGTTCGCGCCTCGCCGATATTCGCGATGTGCCCCGCTATGGCACGGTGCTGCCGATGGGTGGCACGATCGAAGGCAGCAAGCCCGCGCTGTTCGCGCTGCCGCTGCGCGCGCATACCCGGCCCGATATCGAAGCGGACCTTGCCTACGACATGGCCGCCGGGCCGCACCTTGCCACGCCCTATCACCTGACACTGCGCTACAACGGCACGTACGCCGCTGCCTACAAGGTCGATCCGGGCCCGAATTACGACGAGAAACTCACGAGCTTTGCCGAAAAGGCGGCCACCAACTGGATCGGCGACACGTTCGTCGGCAAGCCGCGCTCGACCTGGGATGCCGAGGCGGGCGTGTGGACGCTGGACTTCGACGGTATTGCCTATCCGGACTGGAAGTACCGCGACGGGCACTATGCGCTCGCGGTGCCGCCGAGCCTCAAGGTCACCTACGACGCCCCGCGCGACCGGGCGGCATGGCGCGCGATCCCGGCGCTGATTAGCGAGCCATGGCATGCACGGCTGCGCACAACGTGGAACCTGCCCGATGCGGGCAAGGGCGTGACGCTGAGCGGCGGCGATCCCGGCAGCCTCGAACTGCCCGCCGCCACCTGGCAGCGCCGCCTTGCACTCGCCGGAGGCACGCTTTCTGAGGAAATCGTCTCGCGCGAAAGCGGAGCCGAAATCGCGCCCGAAAAGGCGAGCAGCACCGCCAAGGCGATTTCCGATGCGATGGAGCGCACCGCGCGCCTCTCGCTCGATCCCTCCTACCCGAAGTGGTGGGATGATGTGGCGCGGCGCAAGGGCAGCCCCGCCCTCGCCAAAGTGCGTGCCATCCTCGATGCGCGCATTGCCGACAAGCCCGACGACGCGACGCGCCTGACCGACCGTGCCTGGTTCGAACGGACGCTGTTCAACTGGGCCGCAGCCGAAGCCGACTATACCCGCGCCATCGCGCTCGATGCCTCGGCAGACCGCTATCTCAAGCGTTCGGGCCTGCGCAGCAAGATCGGCAATCGTGCCGGTTCGCTCGCTGATACGCAGGCCGCCTATGATCTCGAGCAGGGCAATGCCGATGCCCGCAGCAGCCTTGCCTACGATCTGATCGAGGCTGGCAAGGTGGACGACGGGCTCGACCTGCTGCCCACCGACCTCGACATCGCCACCGACGACGGCCTCTCGAACTTCCTCGAAAAGGTCGACCGGCTCGAACAGGCCGACCGGCATGACGAGGCACTCGCCATGCTCGACGAAGCACTGGAAAAGCGCGGCTCGTCAGCCAAGCTGCGCAATGCGCGCTGCTGGTATCTGGGCCTCAGGAACACCGCGCTCGATACCGCGCTCACCGATTGCAACAAGGCGATCGAGCTCGATTCCGACCCGGCGATGTACATGGACAGCCGCGCGCTGGTGCACTTCCGCGCGGGCCGCCTGAAGGAAGCCATGGCGGACTACGAAGCGGCGCTGGCAGCAGAACCGGAGCAGACCGCCTCGCTCTTCATGGCCGGAATCGTGGCGGACCGCATGGGCGACAAGGCCAAGGCGGCGGCGCTAAGCAAGGCGGCGAAGACGGTGTTCCCGGATGTGGGGCACTTCTACGCCCACTTCGGGATCAAGCCTTAAGGGGGTCCGGAAAGCACGGTCCTTGCCCGGAAGCGCTGTTTTGGCTGCATGGTATGCTAGGGAGAAGCCATGGTCCGGATCTCGGTTCACGATGCCAAGGCGCAGCTATCCCGCCTGATCGCCGACGTGCTCGCGGGCCGAGAGGTGGTAACCACACGGCGCAATGTGGCGGTGGTGCGGCTGGTACCAATAGCCTCACGCGGGCGTCGGCAGTTCGGCGCGCTCAAGGGCCGGATCGCGATGGATGCCCGGTTTGACGAGCCGCTGCCCGAGGACGAACTGAGCGATTGGCAGCCCGGTTAAAGATACCAATAGACTGATCTGCCAATAGACTGATCTGGCAGCCGGGGCAGCATACGCTGCCCCCCCGCCGCTTACTTGACCAGTTCGACTTCCTCGAAGCTCAGTTCCACCGGCGTCGCGCGGCCGAAGATCGAGACGGCGACCTTGACGCGCTGCTTCTCGAAATCGAGCTCTTCCACGGTGCCGTTGAACGAGGCGAACGGGCCGGCGTTGACCTTGACCGAATCGCCGATCTCGTAATCGACCAGCACCTGCTTGCGCGGCTCGGCAGCGGCGGCTTCGCGCGCGCCGAAGTAGCGGGCGGCTTCCTTGTCGGAAATCGGCTGCGGCTTGTTGTTGTTGCCGAGGAACCCGGTGACCTTGGGGGTGTTCTTCACAAGGTGATAGATGTCGTCGTTCATCGCCAGCTTGGCGAGGACGTAGCCGGGCATGAACTTGCGTTCGACCTGGACCTTCTTGCCACGCTTCACCTCGGTGACGGTTTCGGTGGGCACTTCGACCGCTTCGACCAGCTGCGAGAGCCCGATGCGCTCGGCTTCGGAGAGGATCGCATCCTTCACCTTGCTCTCGAAACCGGAATAGGCGTGGATGATGTACCAGCGGGCCATGTGCAGTCCTTGCGTGAATCTACTGAGAGTAAAGCTGATCAGGCGAGCGTCAGCAGCGAGCGCACGATCAGGCTGAAGATCGAATCGATGCCGAGGAAGAACACCGCGAGGATGAGCATCATGATGCCGACGAAGATCGCGGTCGTGGTCGTCTCGGCGCGGGTCGGCCAGATCACCTTGCGCGCTTCGGCGCGGACCTGGTTGATGAATTCGCCGGGGCTGAGCTTTGCCATCACGTGTTCCTGCCAATCACTTCAACTTGGGGCCGCACGTCCATCGCACGGGCTTCCACGGCTTCCGGCTAGGCCTCATCGCCGCCCCGGACAGGTCCGGGAGGGGCAGGCGAAGTTTCCGATGTCGGAAGAAGCCGGCATTTAGGCGCTGGGGCGGCACTTGGCAAGAGGCCGGGGGCGCGGCGACGCGCTGGCAAACCTCCGGCTCCGGCAGGGGAGCGGCCTGCCAGCGCAGCCGGTCAGATCGTCTTCGTGTCGATCACGAAGCGATAGCGCACATCGCTCTTCAGCATGCGCGCATAGGCCGCCTCGATTTCTTCCATGCGAATCAGCTCGATGTCGGAAACCACGCCATGTTCGGCGCAGAAATCGAGCATTTCCTGCGTTTCAGCGATACCGCCGATCAGCGAGCCGGCGATGCTGCGGCGGCGGGTCAGCAGGTGGAACAGCGTGGGCATCGGATGCGGCTTTTCCGGTCCGCCCACCATCACCATCGTCCCGTCGCGCGTCAGCGTCAGGAGGTAGGGATCGAGATCGTGGCTGTGCGAGACAGTATTGATGATGAGATCAAGGCTTTCGCGCGCGGCCTTCATTTCCGCCTTGTCGGTCGAGACCACGACATGGTGCGCGCCGAGATCGAGAATCGCCTGCCGCTTGGCGGGATTGGTGGTGAAGCCGGTCACTTCGGCGCCGAGCGCGCGGCCAAGCTTGATGCCCATATGGCCAAGGCCGCCGATACCGACCACGCCGACGCGCTTGCCCGGTCCGGCATTCCAGTGGCGCAGCGGCGACCAGGTGGTGATTCCGGCACAGAGCAGCGGTGCAACGGCCGCGAGCTGCTCCTTCGGATGCCGGATCGCTAGCACATAGGCCTGATCGACCACGATCGCTTGCGAGTATCCGCCGAGCGTGTGGCCCGGCGCATCGGGCGTTGGCGAATTGTAGGTGCCGGTCATCCCGCTCGCGCAGAACTGCTCCAGCCCCTCGCCGCAGGCCGCGCAAGTGCGGCAGCTATCGACGATGCAACCGACGCCGACGGTATCGCCGGGCGCGAATCGCGTCACTGCACTGCCGGTGGCGCTGACCGTGCCAACGATCTCGTGGCCCGGCACGCAGGGAAACATCGTGCCGCCCCATTCGCCGCGCACGGTGTGCAGATCGGAATGGCACACACCGCAATAGGCGATCTCGATCACCACATCGTTCGGGCCGGCCTCCCGGCGTTCGATCGCGAAGGGCCCGAGCGGCTGGTCGGCGGCCGCTGCGGCATAGGCTTTGACGGTCATGGCTGGGTGCTTTCGGCAGGAGTGGTGATTTGTCGGCGCACCATGGCAGGCGGCGGCACAAGGGACAAACTCACGAAAGTGGGAACCGGCGCCGAGCCCTTACTGCGGAATCTATCCGCAGGACTTGGCAGGAGTGGAGGGACTCGAACCCACGGCCCTCGGTTTTGGAGACCGATGCTCTACCAACTGAGCTACACTCCTGTGCCGGAGAAGCGCCCTTAGTGGGTTGACGCGGCCAGCGCAACCAAAGAAGATTCGACCAAAGATGTCCCGTCACGACACCTCGATCATTCCGCCCGAACTTTTGCTTCAGGCTTATCGCGCCGGCATTTTTCCGATGTCGGACAGCCGCGATGACCCTGAAGTCTATTGGGTCGAGCCGCGGATGCGCGCGATCCTGCCGCTGGACGGGTTTCACGTGTCGCACAGTCTTGCGCGCACCTTGCGCCGTGGCCGGTTCCGCGTGACCTGCAACGAGGCCTTCGACGCCGTGATCGATGCCTGCGCTGCGCCGCGTGTCGATGCAGAGGACAGCTGGATCAGCCTGCGCATCGCAACAAGCTACCGCGAGCTGCACCGCCACGGGCATGCCCATTCGATCGAAACCTGGCAAGAAGGTCCGGGCGGCACCGAAGTGCTCGTCGGCGGGCTCTACGGAGTCGGGTTTGGCCGGGTGTTCTGCGGCGAAAGCATGTTCAGCCGCACCAGCGATGCTTCAAAGGTGGCGCTGGCGTGGCTCGTCGCGGCGCTGCGCCGGGCGGGGGCACAATTGCTCGATTGCCAGTTCACCACGCCGCACCTTGCTTCACTGGGTGCGGTGGAGATCACGCAGGCGCGCTACCTCGAAATGCTGCAGGCTGCGCTGGCACCGGGCCCGGGCGCTCAGGCCGGCGGCGAATCGTTTGCCGGGGCATCGTCCGGTACGGCGGGCGCAGCCGGCGTGGCGGTGGTGGCGGGCTGCTTGCCGACCGGCTTTGCCGCGCTGCTCGTCGATGCGGCGGCGGCGGGGCTTTCCTCCTCGCCGGGGAACTTCATCGCGCAGTCCTTGACCCAAACATCATAGACCGGGTGTTCGACCACGTTGAGCGCGGGCGAATTCTTGAACAGCCAGCCCGAGAAAACCTTGTGCCAGGCGAGCTTGTCCTTCGTGGTGGCCCGCTCCTCGACGAAGAGCTGGACGAAAGCGCCGGTTTCGGGGGGATCCTCCCAGGGCGCTGTGCGTTCACAAGTGGCAAGCTTGATGATCGCATTGCCGATGCGTCGCGATTCGCCGGTCTTCAGCTCGATGATCTGGGTGATGTTGTTGCGTTTGTTGAGGAAGCCGAGTGTTGCCACGCGGTCCTTGACCGGTGTGCCGAATTCGCTTTCGACGACGCCGGATGCATCGGCTGCAGGGCCAGCCCCTTGCGTCGCCTCGCTCGGCGGTGGGGCCTCGGCGTTCTTGTTGCCGCTGCATGCCGCCAATCCGGATAGAACCACCGCCAGCAGAGCAGGCGTCAGCCGCAGCGGTGCGAAGCGGCGCATCAGCCCTCGGGCGACCAGGCTTCGTAGTCGCCCGTGGCGCGCGCGCGCTTGCCGCCGCGCTCAAGCGCACCCTGCGGGCGGTAGGCGGCAGAGGTGCCGGTGGCGTTGGGGGTGAACGGGACTTCCCAGATCCGGGGCGGCGGGAGGTTGCTTTCGGGCGTGCCGTCAAAATTGCCGTGCAGCCAGCCGTGCCATTCGGCGGGCACCCGGCTCGCGTCGTTCGCGCCGTTGTAGATCACCCAGCGGCGCTCGCTCCCGGCGAAGGGGTGGCCCTTGGGATAGGGCTTGCGCGCGCGGTAGTAGGTGTTGCCCTGCACGTCGGTGCCGACTTTCACGCCATTGCGCGCGCTGTCGAGCATGGTGCCGAAGGTGGCGCCGTCCCACCAGGTGAAGATCTTGCCGAGGATGCTCATGGGATGCGCGCTTAGCGTCTGACAGGGGGGCCATGCAAGCGCATCATCGCATAAGGGATTGCATTGCTGCCCTGTGTTCATAGTCTGCACGGCAAAGCCCCTTGCAACAGGATGGTCGCGTGGCGTGGGAGCATATCGAGATTGCCCGGTTCGGCGGGCCAGATGTCCTTGAACTTGTGCGCGAGGATGCGCTGCCTGTACCCGGTCCGGGCGAAGTGCGCATCAAGGTGCTGGCGGCGGGAACCGGCTTTACCGACGCGTTCATCCGCATGGGCCGCTATCCGGATTTCAAGGGACCGCTGCCCTTCACGCCGGGCTATGATCTGGTCGGTACGGTCGATGCGCTGGGCGAAGGCGTCACCCGCCCGGCGCTGGGCGAGATGGTGGCCGATCTCACCGTGGTTGGCGGTTACACGCAATATGCTGTGCGGCCGGCGGCCTCGTTGGTGCCGGTGCCGGAGGGTATCGATCCGGCGGAAGCGGTCTGCCTCCCGCTGGCCTACATGACTGCGTATCAGATGCTGGCGCGCGCTGCGGCGATCCAGTCGGGCGCGACCATCCTCGTCGTCGGCGCGTCAGGGTCGGTCGGCACGGCGCTGCTCGATCTGGCGCGGGCGATGCGGCTGCGCGCGATCGGCACATGCTCCGCTGCGAACCTGGGCGTGGTTGAAAGCTACGGCGCGCAGGCGATCGATTACCGCGCCGGGGACTTCGCCGAGGCCGTGAAGCGTGCGACCGGCGGGCGGGGGGTCGATGCGGTGTTCGATGCGATCGGCGGCGCACATTTCAAGCGCTCGTTCAGCACGTTGGCGAAGGGCGGCGTGCTGGTCGGCTATGGTTCGCAGACCATGGCGACAGGCGGGGAGAGCCTGATCGCCGCCGGGCTCGGCCTCGCCCGCCTCAAGCTTTGGTCGGTGCTCAGCCCGCTGCTCGGCGGCCGCCGCGCGGTGTGGTATTCGATCACCGACAGGCGCAAGGCGCATCCCGGGCAATTCGCCGACGATCTGACCAAGCTGCTGGGCTGTCTGAAGGAAGGCCGCATCCGTCCAGTCGTCGCAGACCGGTTGCCGCTATCCGCCGCCGCCGATGTGCACCGGAGGATCGAAAAGGGCGGGCTTGGCGGAAAGGTCGTGCTGCTGCCCTGGGGCTAGGGTCCAAACTCAATCAGGGCGCGTTCGAGGTTTGCGGCAAAACGGCTCAGTGCAAGGAGGAACGGCGCAGGGATATGTCGATATCTCAAGCCTTTCCGACGCAGCAATGGGCCGTTTTGCCGCAAACCCCTCCGGGGCGCCCAAATGGCTTCCATCTCGGCCAAAGCGGCCCTTGCAAGGGCAGCCAGCCTTCGCGGCGGGCCGCTTCGGCCGATATGTTCGCCATTTGGGCGCCTCGAACGCGCCCTGATTGAGTTTGGACCCTAGGACCTACCAGTTGACGGTATCGCCCGCCTTCAACCCGATCTGCGCGGCCCGCCCGCCGTTAAGCTCCAGCACGCCCGCCGCAGCGCCAACCGAAGGAAGCGGCGAGAGATCATAGGGCACCGCGTTGGCAGCGATGTTGAGCACCTTGTGGTCCGCGCCGATGAAGATGATGTCGAGCGGGATCACCGTGTTCTTCATCCAGAACGCGCTGGGCCGGGGCGGATTCATCGGGAAGATCATCCCCTCGTCCGCGCCCATCACGGTGCGGAACATCAGGCCGCGCTCCTGCTCGCCCGGCGTGGCGGCCACTTCAACCTTGAACACGTGCGCGCCGCTGGCGGTCGACACGGTCAGCGGCACCACGGTGAGGCCGGAGACAGGGTGGACCGAAAGCTGTGCGGCTGGCGCATTGGTGGCCGTCCCCTGCGCACTCGTCGATCCCGCGCCGAGCGGCGAGCAACCGACTGCCGCAATCAGCAGCGCAAGGCTCGCGGCCCTATTCCAGAGCGTCTTCGGCCAGATCGCCTTATTCATGTTCTTCGGCCCATTCTTCGAGGTCACTGAGGTCCCGCGCATCCATCACCCGGCGCACATGGTCAAGCCCGTGCCCGGCGCGAAGGTAGGCCGCGAGGTGCTTGCGGCGCATGGCAGGATCAAGGCAGGGTTCACCTGAATAAGGCCAGAACCGCTTGCGCCGGGCAAAGGCGAGCACGGCATGGCGTCGCTCGGTCTCGTTGCCGCGCGCGGCGGCGCGCAAGGGCTCGGCAATGCCATCGTGGTTCAGCGTATCGTCGATCCGCCGCGCGCCATAGCCGCGCCGGCGCAGGCTCTCGCCCTTCGCGGCCGAGAAAGCGGCATCATCGACATAGCGGCGTTCCGTCATCCGCGTCACGAGCGCTGCAATATCGGGCGGGCTTTCTTCCGCCCAGCCGCGCTCGCGCAGTTTGCGGCGCAGATAGTCCGCAAGCCGCCCCGAACTCGTCGCGAAGCGCGCCACATACGTCAGCGCAAGCGCATCGAGGGCAGCCTGATCGAGCGGCGGAGGCGGGGTTTTCTGCCGTCTCCCCCCGGCTCGGCCCGACGCGCGCACGGAACTAGTAAACGCCATGCCACATTCGTGCCACAGTCCCGCGTAAATGGGAACGTCCCGCAATCGTCTGCGGAGGCAGAACAGCCCGGTTGGGCCCCTATCGCATTCAACCCAGAACCATAACGGGGTAACGCATGACTGTCCTGGACGCCGCCGCCAAGGCCGCGCTGGTTCCGACGCCCAACGACGATGGGCGTCCGCGTCGGTTCGCCGATTTCACCACTTTCTGCGAGGCGCTGGACTTCGCCGCCGAGGGGCCTTGCGGCCTCAATTTCCACGATGCGCGTGGAACGCTGGTGCGCGTCTATCCCTATGCCGAGCTGCGCGCCGATGCGCTCGTCGCCGCGCGTCGCCTCATCGCGATGGGCGTGCAGCCGGGCGACCGGATTGCCCTGATCGCCGAGACCGGCGCAGACTTCGCCGCGCTGTTCTGCGGCGCGATGTATGCGGGTGCCTGGCCGGTGCCGCTGCCGCTACCCACCAGCTTCGGCGGCAAGGAAAACTACATCGACCAGCTCGCGGTGCAGATCACCAGTTCCGATCCCGCGATGCTGCTCTACCCCGACGAGATCGCAGCGATCTGCGCCGCTGCGGCAGAGCGCTGCGGCTGCAAGGGCCTGACCTGGCAGGAATTCGCCGCCGCGGCAGCGCCGGCCGAGACCGAACTGCCGACGCCCGATCCGGACGCGATTTCCTACCTCCAGTATTCGAGCGGCTCGACCCGCTTCCCCCACGGCGTTGCCGTTACCCACCGCGCGCTGCTGGCGAACCTTGCGGGCCATTCGCATGGCATGGAGTTCCAACCGGGCGACCGCGCGATCAGCTGGCTGCCGTGGTATCATGACATGGGTCTGGTCGGCTGCTTCCTTTCGCTGATCGCCAACCAGGTTTCCGCCGATTACCTCAAGACCGAGGATTTCGCGCGCCGTCCGCTGGCGTGGCTCGATCTGATCAGCCGCAACAAGGGCACCTCGATGTCCTACTCGCCCACCTTCGGGTATGACATCTGCGCGCGCCGCATCTCCAGCCAGAGCAACGTGGCCGAACGCTTCGACCTTTCGCGCTGGCGGATTGCAGGCAACGGCGCGGACATGATCCGGCCCGACGTGATGCAGAGCTTCGTCAACGCCTTTGCCGATGCCGGTTTCAAGGCGAGCGCCTTCCTGCCCAGCTACGGCCTTGCCGAGGCAACGCTGGCCGTCACGCTCATGCCACCGGGCGAAGGGATCCGGGTCGAGCTGGTCGAGGAAGAGCGGCTGTCGGGTACCCCGCGCGACCTTTCGCGGCCCGCGCGCTACCGCGCGATCGTCAACTGCGGCAAGCCCGTGCGCGGCATGGACGTGGAAGTGCGCGGCGAGCATGGCGAGGCCCTTGCCCATCACCACATCGGCAAGGTGTGGTGCCGGGGCAGCTCGGTCATGCACTCCTATTTCCGCGATCCCGAAGCGACCGAAGCCTGCATGGTGGGCGGCTGGCTCGATACCGGCGACATGGGCTACCTCAACGAAGAGGGCTACCTGTTCATCGTCGGCCGGGCGAAGGACATGATCATCATCAACGGCAAGAACCACTGGCCGCAGGATATCGAATGGGCGGTGGAGCAATTGCCCGGCTTCCATCAGGGCGATATCGCCGCCTTCTCGGTCGAGACCGAAAACGGGGAGGAAACCCCGGCGGTACTCGTTCACTGCCGTGTGTCCGATCCGGAAGAGCGCGTGAAGCTGCGCGACGCGATCCGCGAGAAGGTGCGTTCGATCACCGGCATGAACTGCGTGATCGAACTCGTGCCGCCGCGCACGCTGCCGCGCACCAGTTCGGGCAAGCTGAGCCGCGCCAAGGCGAAGAAGCTTTACCTCACCGGTGAGATCGAGCCGTACAGCCTGGCGGCTTGAGCGCGCCCGCCTCGCCCGCAGCGGACCGTCTGATCTTCATCTACAACGCCAATGGCGGGCTGGTGCAGATGGCGCTGGATTCGCTGCACAAGACCCTCTCGCCATCGACGTACCCGTGCAGCCTCTGTGCGGTGACCTACGGTTCGCTGCGGATGGACCCGAAGTGGCGGAAGTGGCTCGCGGGGCTGCCGATGCCGGCGGTGTTCCAGCACAAGGATGACACGCCGCACAAGGGCATCCCGCTTCCGGCAGTCCTGCGCGAACGCGGCGGCAAGGTCGAAGTCCTGATCGACGCACCGACGCTCGACGGCCTCGGCACGCTCGATGCTCTGATTGCGGAGATGGAAGCGCGCCTCGCCTGAAACGTGCGCCGGTCAACCGACCAGCTTTTCGCCCTTTTCGCGCACCGCGCTTTCGATCATCCGCCGCGCGAAACCGGCGCCTGCGGGAATCTCGACCTCGAAATCCAGCGAGGCTTCGGCAATCGCCGCACTGCAGGGGATCGTGTAGCCCATCGCGCTGACGACCACGTCCAGCGTGTCTTCATCCACCCAGCTGGTTTCGACCGTGGCGAGGCCGCCGAGCATGCCCTGCGCCTTGTCCTCCGCATCACCCAGCCGGGCGGCCATGCGGCGGCGCAGTTCATCCTTGCCGAGGGTGTGGGGGATCGAGACGCGCATCAGACGTCAGCCTTGGGCGCAGCAAGCTGCAGGGCGGCCTGATCGAGCTCGCCCCCGTACTTGTAATCGAGGAAGCGCCCGCGCACGGCGAGGGCATCGAGATCGCCCGCTGCCAGCTGGCGCGTGACCGCATCGATCTCCTGGCTGATCTTGCCGAGCCCGTCGGTGAGCTGCTGATCGGCGTTGCGCCCGTCGCGCTGTTCGCGGCGCAGGCCCGCCGGAATGCGGCGATAGCTTTCGACCATGCCGGGCAGATGTTCGCCCACCAGCTTGCGCACTTCAGTGACGGCGGGTTCAGCCGGATCGACACCTTCGAGCTGCAGACCGAGGCCATCGAGCTGCACGCCGATCTGGTCGATCAGGTTCACCGCAGGCGCAGGCAGCGCCGGGCGCTGGGCTTCGAGCCAGAGTTCGGTACGCGCGACCATGGTGCGGACGTCGCCCTTGTTCAGCGCCGTGAGATCCGGCACCTTGAGCTTGGGAAACGTGCCGAGCACCGCCAGCGCGGCGACGATGGCCAGGAAGGTCACCACGATCCCGGTGAAACCGATGCCGTTGATCACCAGCCCCGTCACAAACGCGCCGAGCAGGATTGCCATGACCGCAAACGCCATGCGCGCGGCCTTGCGCGCCAGGTGAAGCCGCTTCAGTTCTGCCGAACGCCGCCCGATCGAACGACCACCGACCCGGCGCCCGCCCGCCTGCTGGCGTTGCAGGCTGGCGCGCGCTTCGGATAGGATCCGGCTGCTCTCGCTCGCGCTTTCCGCCATGAGTGGGTCAGCCCTCCAGGCTCAGCAGCGGTGAGGTGGCGTCTCCTGCGAGCTTCGCTTGCGCCTGCCCCTCGGCGCGCGCGATATAGCCCTTGGACTTCTCGACCTCGCCCGAAAGCGTATCGACCGTCTGCTTCATCGCATCGAGCGCCTTGAGCTTGAACGTGTCGATGGTGTCCATCGTCTCGTAGATATTCTGGAACGCGCGCTGCAACGTCTCCAGCGGGATCGTGCTGGAGGCCGCCATCTCGTGGATCTTGCCGGTCTGTTCGCGCAGCAGCTTGCCAGTGGAATCGATGATGTTCGCCGTCGTCGTGTTGAGCGCGGTGATCTGCGAGAGAACGAGGCGCTGGTTGGTCATCGCCTGCGCAACGGTGACGGCGGTGCGCAGCGCGGCGACCGTGGTCGTGCCCGCGCGGTCCACGCCCTTCACCAGCTCGACATTGTTCTTCTTCACCAGATCGAGTGCGAGATAGCCCTGCACCGTGACCGCCATCTGGGTGAGCAGGTCCTGCGTGCGCTGGCGGGTATAGAACAGCGCGCTTTCGCGGATCGCCTTGGCCTTGGCGGGATCGGTGTGATCAAGATCGGCAGCAGCATCTTCCAGCTTCTGATCGAGCACCTTGGAGATGTGGATCATCTGCTCGAGATTGCCCATCGCTTCCCACAGCTTGCCGCGCTCCACGTCGATCGCGGCGTTGTCCATGAGGAGCTCGTCCTTGCCCGAGGCGAGCCGATCGAGGATCGCCTTGATGTGGCCTTGCGAGGACTGGTAGCTATCGAAATAGGTCTTCAGCTTGTTGCCGAAGGGGATGATGCCGAGGATCTTGCGCGGGCCTGAAAGCTTGCCCTGCCGGCCGGGATCAAGCTCCTCCACCGTGCGGCGCAGCGCGGCGAGATCGGCGCCCACGCCGCCATCCTTGTCCATCGCGCGCACTGGGCGATCCAGAAACCGGTTCGACATGCCCGCCGCCTGCGCAATTTCCTTGCGGCCCATGTTGGAGAGCTGATCGACGCGCTTGCCGAATTCGGGGCTCGCCGCATCCTGCGCGACGAGATCGGCGACGAACGCCTCCGCGCGCGCTTCGAGCTTGGACCTGGTATCGTCGCTCACCGGCACGAGTCCTGCCGCCTGCGTTGGCGCGACCACCGGCACGGGATCGGGCGGAGTCAGCGTGATCGGGGAAACGGTATCGGTCGAGTTGCTGGCCATGGCGTCGTGTCTCACTCCCGCCCCCGGGATAGTCGGCGGGCGCTTGTGCTGGCAATGTGGCGTGCCGATCGCCGGTTCGCAAGCTGTATTGGCAAGATAATACAGCAACTGCCCTTCGGACCTGCTCGACAGCAGGGCGCCAAGCGCCCAATTCCGGGGTATGAACGGTCCTTCCCCTGTCCTGCGCTGCGCAGTGTTCGGCGCTTCCGGCGGCATCGGCGGTGCGCTCGCGGCGGCATTGGCCGCGCGGGCCGATGTTGCCGAAGTCCACGCCGGATCGCGGCGGGGCGATGCACCATGTGGGGGCAAGCTGAAGCCGTTTGCGTTCGACTTGCAGGACGAGGCGAGCATTGCCGCCGCCTGCACTGGTATCGGCGGGCCGCTCGACATGGTGCTCATCGCCACCGGCCGGCTCACCCGCGCGGATGGGACGGGGCCGGAGAAATCGTACCGCGCGCTGAGCGCCGAGGGCATGGCGGAACTCTTTGCGGTGAACACCATCGGCCCGGCACTGATCGCGAAGCATGCGCTGCCACTGCTGCGGCGCGACGGACGCGCGGTGTTTGCCGCGCTTTCGGCGCGCGTCGGTTCGATCGCGGATAACCGGCTGGGCGGCTGGCATGCTTACCGCGCCAGCAAGGCGGCGCTGAACATGCTGGTGAAGAACCTCGCGCTGGAACTGGCGCGAACCCACCCGCAGGCCATTGCGGTGACGCTGCATCCGGGCACCGTCGATACCGGGCTTTCCGCCCCCTTCCAGCGCGGGGTGGCGGCGGAGAAGCTGTTCACGCCAGCGCTTTCGGCCGGGGCGCTGCTGGGGGTGCTGGAGAGGCTGACGCCGGGGGATAGCGGCGGACTGTTTGCGTGGGACGGGGCCGCGATTCCGTTCTGATCTGCCTCAAAACCCCCGGATCACCTCTAGGAACCGGTCGCCGTAGGCTTCCAGCTTGCGTGCGCCAACACCGCCAATGGCGCCGAGGTCCTGCTGGGTGGTGGGCCGCCGCGCCGCCATGTCGCGCAGGACGGAATCGTGGAAGATCACGTAAGGCGGGACGCCGGCTTCTTGCGCAAGCTCGCGGCGGAGGTTGCGCAAGGCTTCGAACAGGGGTTCGCCCACCGGGTTGGGCACGGCTTCGCCGCTCCGGCGGCGGCGGCTGGTGCGATCAGTCTTGGGCGCGACGACGAGATCGAGCCGACCTTCGCCCTTGAGCAGCGCGCGGGCATCGCCGCCAAGCACGAAGCCGCCGTGTTCGTTGGTGACGAGCGTGCCGCGCGCCTGCAGCGCGCGCGCGACAGGGCGCAGGAGCGGCGCCTCATCGCCGGGGACAATGCCGAATACCGAAAGCTGATCGTGGCCGCGATCGGTAACGCGTTCGTCGGCTGCGCCGGTGAGCACCTTCTCGAGGTAGCCAAGGCCGAACATCTGCCCCGTGCGATAGACCGCGGAGAGCAGCTTGCGCGCCAGCTGCGTCGCGTCTGTCACCCCGGGCGCGTGGAGGCAATTGTCGCAATTGCCGCAGCGTTCGGGCGGGTTCTCCCCGAAATGGCGCAGGAGAACAGCGCGGCGACACGTGTGGGTTTCGACAAGACCGGCGAGCGCATCGAGGCGCACCCGTTCGCTGGCGCGGCGGTGCTCCTCGACTTCGCCGATGCGCATGCGGGCGCGGGCGAAATCGTCTGCGCCCCAGAGCATCAGGGCGACGGCATCATCCCCGTCGCGCCCGGCGCGGCCGGTTTCCTGATAGTATCCCTCGATCGATTTGGGCAGGCCCGCATGGGCAACGAAGCGGACGTCGGGCTTGTCGATCCCCATGCCGAAAGCGACCGTGGCGACCATGACCATGTCTTCGGAGGCGACGAACGCGGCCTGATTGGCGGCGCGCACGTCTGCCGGCAGGCCCGCGTGATAGGGCAGCACGCGCCGACCCTGCTTTCCGGGCCCGCCTGCCGAGAGCTGATCGGCCAGTTTCTCCACGCCATTGCGCGTGGGCGCATAGACGATCCCCGGCCCTGGCTGTTCGGCCAGAAGGGCCTTCAGCTGGCGCAGCGCGTTGTCACGCGGGGTGATGTGATAGCGGATATTGGGCCGGTCGAACCCGGCGATGATCAGGCCTGCATCGGGGATGCCAAGCTGGGCGAGGATATCGGCGCGGGTGTGTCGGTCTGCCGTGGCGGTGAGCGCGAGGCGCGGGACATCCGGAAAGGAATCGAGCAGTGGGCGCAGCAGGCGGTAGTCTGGCCGGAAATCGTGGCCCCATTCGGAGACGCAATGCGCCTCGTCGATCGCGAAGAGCGCGATGGGGGCGCGGGCGAGAAGATCGCGGAAATGCGGCTGGCTGGCGCGTTCCGGAGCGATGTAGAGCAAGTCGAGCTGGCCGCTGCGGAAACGCTCAATCGTCTGCTCGCGGTCCATATCGACGCTGGTCAGCGCGGCTGCGGCAAGGCCATTGGCATTGGCTGAGCGCAGCTGATCGTGCATCAGCGCGATGAGCGGGGAGATGACCACGCAGGTGCCCGGCAGCATCGCGGCGGGGAGCTGATATGTAAGTGACTTGCCCGCGCCGGTGGGCATCACCGCGAGCGTGGATTGCCCCGCCAGCACCCGGCTGACCACTTGGTCTTGCACGCCCCGGAAGCTCGAAAAGCCGAAGATGCGGGCAAGGGCGGCCAGTGACGCAGATCGCGCGTCGTCCAGGGTTTCGGGGCTGATCGTCGACACGAAACTGCCATGGCAGATCGCATGGACTAAGGAAAAGCCCTATTGGCTCCGTGGCGGATTATCCCCGGCTTATCGGCCGCGCACTCGCGCGATCACCGCTTCCTCGGCGGCGGTGAAGGCGCTTGCACCCTTGGCTGCGTCATCGGGCACCGCCGTGGTGAAGAAGGCGACCCCGCGGCCGGTTTTCGGATCGAGCCAGAGGCCGGAGCGCAGGGCATAAGCCTCGCCGGGATGGCCGAGCCGGGGGACGCCATCGCCGAAGGGATCATCGTGGCAGCCTTCCATGCGGTTCGCAATCGGCTGGAGGCCGAGGCCATAGGCGCAGAAAAAGCCATCGGGCTCGCCATTTTCGCCAACACCATTGTGCCCGTTGAGGCTCCACTCAGGGGTGGTGAGCGCGGCGTAGCTGGTGGGCGAGAGGAAGCCGCGCCCGCCGCGCGCGAGCATCTGGCCGATGCGGGCGAGATCGCGCATCGCAATGCGCAGACCGCCCTGCGGCGAGAACAGCGCGCCGTTCCAGCCGGGGGTATAGGCGGCAAGATCGCAGGGCTTGCCCTCGATCACCACGACCGGGCAGGCGGGCAATGCGCCCTTGAGATCATCCCGCGCGACGCTGCCATCGGCGCGGTAGAGCACCACCGCGCGGGCGGCTGCGGCGGCATCGCAGCCCGACCAGTTGTAGCAGGCGGAAAGCCGCAACGGCTTCAGGACAAGGCGCTGCATCAGGCGATCGAAGCGTTCGCCCGTGGCAGCTTCCATGACCGAGGCGACCACCGGGAAATTGAGGTTTGTATAATGGAACCAATCATCCCCGGGGCCATGCGCGGAATCCCAGGCGCGGGGATCGGCCAGGCGCTGGCGCAGCGTTTCGCCGAGCGGGATGATGTAGTCCGCGCCGTCGGTCAGGCCCGATCGGTGCGAGAGAAGCAGGCGCAGGGTGATCGGGCGATCCGGGAACTGCGGGTGGCGCAGGGGCCAGCCGAGCCAGACCGAGACATCGGAATCGAGATCGAGCTTCCCCTCGTCCACCAGCCGCAGCACGCCGAGCGTGGTGACGAGCTTGGAAATCGAGGCCACGCGGACCGGATCATCGGCAGTGGCCTTGCGGCCGGTGGCGCGGTCCGCCAGCCCTTCGGCGAGGACCGGACGGATCGTATGGCGATCAAATGTCACGGCGATGGTTGCGGGCGGCTCTGCCCGCACAGCTGCCGGGAGCAAGATCGCGGCGAGGAGGGCGAGAGCCGCCCTCACCCCTGGCCCGCCCCGAGCCCCAGCCCCAACCGAGCAAGGCGCGGGCGGACGTTGGGCACTGTCAGCATCGTGCTGGCGACGGCCATCAGCAGCATGGCGGTGAAGGTTTCCGCGGTGATGATCTGCTTGTCGAGCAGCACGTTGACGAAGATGATCATGATCAGCGCCTTGGTCTGGAGCATCCAGCCGATCACCGCAGCCTCGCCCTTTTTCCAGCCGAGAATGCGGCCGGCAAGATGCACGCCGGCAAGCTTGCCGATCACGGCTGCGGCAAGGAACAGCCCCGCCGCGCCGAATACGGCCGCGCCGCCAACGCCCCAGTTGGTGCGCAGGCCGGTCGAGAGGAAGAACACCGGCATGACCGCAAGCAGCAGGAATTCGCGAAAGGCATCGAGCCGCTCGCGGCTGTACCACTTGGCATCGAGCACCGCGCCGGCAAGGAACGCACCGACCATGAAGTGCAGGCCCGACCAGTCTGCCGCGAAGCCGCAGGCCGAGAGCCAGACAAGGCTGACGTACCAGCGGTCATTCTCGCCGATCCGAGCAACGAGTTGACGCACCGCCCAGGCCGCAGCCGTGAAAATGACGAGGAACAACCCCTGCCGCCCGACCCGCTCCCAATCCAGCAGGATCAGCGCGAGGACGCCCCAGATCAGCACGTCATCAAGGCTGGCATAGCGCAGCAGGCGTTGACCGAAGGGCGTGCGGAAGATGGCGAGCTTCTCCATCAGCAGCACGAGGATGGGGAGCGCCGTGACCGCACAGGCCATGCCGATGCCGAGCACGGCCTGGCCGAAGTTCCCCTTGGGCCCGATCCAGCCCGGCTCCTGTAGCAGGAGTGCGGCCACCCCCGCGCCAAGCAGGAGCGGGAAGATCAGCGCGCAGCCGGCAGTGATCGCCGTCTCGCGCCAGTTGCCGAGCGCATCGCCGAGATCGAGTTCGAGCCCTGCGGCGAACACGAACATCATCACCGCCCACCACGCCACACCGTTCAGCGCGCCGATGACCTGCGGGTTGAACACGAAGCTGTAGTATCCGGGAAACGCGGCGCCGAGCACGCCGGGTCCGAGGATGATGCCGCCGACGATCTGCACCACGACCAGCGGGGCGTAATGGTCCGTCCGCAGCAGGCGCCAGACCGCATAGGGCACGGCAAGGATGATCGTCAGCGCGATCAGGAAAATCTCGGAGGTGCTCATCGTCGGCATGACGTCAGGCTTCTAATGTCTCCGGCGGGCAAGGGCTATTGCCTTGCCCGCCGGGACGGCAGCAGGTCGGGGATAAAGCCAGGCGTTAACACCGGGCCGCTCTGGATCGCTTTGCTGCGCCCGCAATGACGAGGGAGGGGGCGGTATGCGAGCCTCTGCGATCAATCCAGATTGGGGCGCAGCCAGCGTTCCGTTGTTGCAAGATCGAAGCCGCGGCGGACAGCGTAGTCCTCCACCTGATCGCGGCCGATTCGGGCAACGCCGAAGTACTGGCTTTCGGGGTGCGCGAAGTAGAAGCCGGAGACAGCGGCGGTTGGCAGCATTGCCTGCGATTCCGTGAGCACGATGCCGGCATTGTCCTGCGCCTTCAGCAGATCGAACAGGATCGGCTTGAGGCTGTGATCGGGGCAAGCCGGATAGCCGGGCGCGGGGCGGATGCCGCGGTATTGCTCGCGGACCAGCGCCTCGTTGGTGAGCTGTTCGCCCGGCGCATAGGCCCAGAGCGTGGTGCGCACATACTGGTGCAGGCGTTCCGCGTAAGCTTCGGCGAAGCGGTCCGCGAGGGCCTTCAGGAGGATGTCGTTGTAATCGTCGTGCGCGGCCTGGAAGCGCGCGAGATGCGGCTCGATGCCGTGGATGCCGACCGCGAAACCGCCAAGCCAATCGCCCTGCGGATCGATGAAATCGGCAAGGCACATGTTCTTCCGGTCGCGGCTCTTGCGGATCTGCTGGCGCAGGAAGGGAAGCCGCACGTGGCGCTCTTCCTCAGGGAGGTAGAGCACGACATCGTCTTCCTCGCGGTGGCAGGGCCAGAAGCCCGCGACGCCCTTTGCGGTGAACCACTTTTCCGCGATGACCTGATCGAGCATCTTGCGCGCGTCGACAAAGAGCGAGCGGGCGCTTTCGCCGACGATCTCGTCATCGAGGATCGCGGGGTAGTTGCCGGCGAGTTCCCAGGCGCGGAAGAACGGGGTCCAGTCGATGCATTCGGCAAGGTCCGCAAGATCCCATTCGGGGAAGACGTGGATGCCGGGCTGTTCGGGCGGCGGCGCCTTTTCCGAAAGATCGGGCGCATAGGCATTGGCGCGGGCATCGGCGAGGCTGAGGAGGACCGAGGCCTCCTTGCCGGCGCGCAGATCACGCACGTGCTGGTATTCGTGCGCCGTCGTCTCGACAAAGCCATCGCGCTGCGTGTCCGAAAGGAGCTGGCTGGCGACACCGACCGCGCGGCTGGCATCAAGCACATGGACGACAGGGCCTTCATAGGCCGGATCGATGCGCAGCGCGGTGTGGACCTTGCTGGTGGTCGCACCGCCAATGAGCAGCGGGATAGTGAAGCCCGCGCGCTGCATTTCCTCCGCCACGGTCACCATCTCGTCGAGCGAGGGGGTGATCAGGCCGGAGAGGCCGATCATGTCGACATCTTCGGCCTTGGCCACTTCGAGGATCTTCGACCACGGCACCATCACGCCCAGGTCGATCACTTCGTAGCCGTTGCACTGGAGCACGACGCCGACGATGTTCTTGCCGATATCGTGGACGTCGCCCTTCACGGTGGCCATGATCATCCGGCCCTTGGGTCGCGCGCCGGGGAGCTTTTCCGCCTCGATGAACGGGATGAGGTGCGCGACCGCCTTCTTCATCACGCGCGCGGATTTGACCACTTGCGGCAGGAACATCTTGCCCGATCCGAACAGATCGCCAACCGTGTTCATGCCCTGCATCAGCGGGCCTTCGATCACTTCGATGGGCCTGCCGCCGCGCGCAAAGATTTCGGCGCGCGCTTCCTCGGTATCCTCGACCACATACATGTCGATGCCCTTCACAAGGGCATGCTCCAGGCGGCGGACGACGTCCCAGCCGCGCCATTCTTCGGCCGCCTTTTCGGCGACGGCATCCTTGCCCTTGTAGCTTTCGGCAAGGTTGATCAGCCGCTCGGTGGCATCCGGGTGACGCATGAGGAGCACGTCCTCGCAGGCCTCGCGCAAGGTCGGGTCGATCTGGTCGTAGATATCGAGCTGGCCGGCGTTGACGATGGCCATGTCCATGCCCGCGGGGATCGCGTGGTAGAGGAACACCGAATGCATCGCGCGGCGGACAGTCTCGTTGCCGCGGAAGCTGAACGAGAGGTTGGAAAGGCCGCCCGAGATATGGACATGCGGGCAGCGGGCCCGGATCTCGCGCGCGGCCTCGATGAAATCGAGCGCGTAGCGATCATGCTCCTCGATGCCGGTGGCGACGGCGAACACGTTGGGATCGAAGATGATGTCTTCGGCCGGGAAGCCGATGCCGAGGAGGAGATCATAGGCGCGCGCGCAAATCTCGACCTTGCGCGCCTTGGTATCGGCCTGGCCCTTCTCGTCGAAAGCCATGACGACGACGGCGGCGCCATAGTCCATGCACTTGCGCGCCGAGGTGAGGAAGGCTTCCTCGCCTTCTTTCATCGAGATCGAATTGACGATGGGCTTGCCCGAAACGCACTTGAGCCCGGCCTCGATCACCTCCCACTTCGAGCTGTCGATCATCACCGGCACGCGGGCAATATCGGGCTCGGCGGCGATCAGCTTGAGGAACGTGGTCATGGCGTGGACCGCATCGAGCAGGCCCTCGTCCATGTTGACGTCGATGATCTGCGCGCCGTTTTCGACCTGCTGGCGCGCGACTTCGACTGCCCGGGTGTAGTCGCCCGCGAGGATCAGCTTCTTGAACGCGGCAGAGCCGGTGACGTTGGTGCGTTCGCCGACGTTGACGAAGGATGAGCCGGTGGGGCGAGTTGCGGTATCGGTTGTCATTTCGGGTTCCAGTTCCCCTCCCGCAGGCAGGAGGGGCTAGGGGAGGGTGTGTTCGATTCGGGGAGCGGCAACAGGCCCTCCCCCGGCCCCTCCCGCAAGCGGAAGGGGAGATTGGTCAGGCCATCACGAACGGTTCGAGACCGGCCAAGGCTGTGGCGGTCTGGTGTCCAGGCAGCACGCGCGGCGGGAGGCCCTGCACCGAACGGGCGATGGCCGCGATGTGCTCTGGCGTCGAGCCGCAGCAACCGCCCAGCACGTTGACCTGCCCGTGTTCGGCCCATTCGTGGACGAGGCCGGCCGTGGTGGCGGGCATCTCGTCGTACTGGCCGAGTTCGTTGGGAAGGCCCGCGTTCGGGTAGACCATGATCAGCGTATCCGCGATCTGCGAGAGCGCGCGGACGTGGGGGCGCAGCTGCGACGCGCCGAACGAGCAATTGAGCCCGATGGTGACAGGGCGCGCATGACGCACCGCATACCAGAAGGCTTCGACCGTGTGGCCCGAAAGATTGCGGCCCGAAAGATCGGTCAGTGTCATCGAAAGCATGATCGGCACTTCGCGGCCGAGCTGCGCCTCGAGCAGGCGCACGGCCATGATCGCGGCCTTGGCGTTGAGCGTGTCGAACACCGTCTCGACAAGGATGAAGTCCGCGCCGCCTTCGACGAGCGCTTCGGCCTGTTCGCGGTAGACTTCGACGAGGAAGTCCCAGTCGATCTCGCGGAAGCCCGGGTCGTTGACGTCGGGCGAGAGCGAGAGGGTCTTGTTGGTCGGGCCGATGGCACCGGCGACGAAGCGCGGGCGGCCATCATCGGCCTGGAATTCATCCGCCACGCGGCGGGCGAGCCGGGCGCTTTCGAGGTTGATCTCGCGCACCAGATGCTCGGCGCCGTAATCGGCCTGGCTGATGCGGTTGGCCGAGAAGGTATTGGTTTCGGCAATATCCGCACCCGCCGCGAAATAGGCGCGGTGGATCGATTCGGGCACATGCGGCGCGGAAAGCGCGAGGATATCGTTGTTGCCCTTCTGATCGCGCGAAAGGCCGAGCGTGCCGGCGTAGTCGGCCTCGGTCAGCTTCCAGTTCTGGATTTCGGTGCCGAATGCGCCGTCGGTGATGAGGATGCGCTTGTTGGCCTGTTCGAGCAGAGCCGTGCGGGCAGCGGATGGGGAAATCGTCATGCAGCTTGCTCCAGCGGGGCGCGTTCGGGGCGCAGGCCGAGCAAGTGGCAGATCGCGTAGGAAAGCTCGGCGCGGTTCAGGGTGTAGAAGTGGAAATCGCGCACGCCGCCTGCGTAAAGACGGCGGCAGAACTCGGCGGAAATGGTCGCCGCGACGAGTTGGCGCGAGGCGGGATGATGATCGAGCCCTTCGAACAGGCCGTCCATCCAGGCCGGGATCTGCGCGCCGCAGGCCGCAGCAAACTTGCGCGTCTGCGCGACGTTGGAGACAGGCAGGATGCCCGGCAGCACCGGCGCGGTGATCCCGGCGGCGGCGAGCCTGTCGCGGAAGCGGAAGAAGGTCTCGGGCTCGAAGAAGAACTGGCTGATCGCGCGGGTGGCCCCGGCATCGAGCTTGCGCTTCAGGTTGTCGACATCCGCTTCGACGCTGGGCGAATCCGGATGGCTTTCGGGATAGGCCGCGACCGAGATTTCGAACGGCGCGATCTGCTTGAGGCCGGCGACGAGGTCCGCCGCATTGGTATAGCCATCGGGGTGCGGCGTGAAGGGTACGCCCGGCGCGCCCATGTCCCCGCGCAGCGCGACGATGTGACGCACGCCGGCTTCCCAGTAGCTTTCCGCCACTTCGCGGATTTCGGCCTTGCTGGCATCGACGCAAGTGAGGTGCGCGGCAGCGGGGAGGCGCGCTTCCTTGATGATGCGTGCGACGGTGCCGTGGGTGCGGTCGCGCGTGGAGCCGCCCGCGCCATAGGTGACCGAGACGAAGCTGGGTCGCAGCGGGGCGAGCGTGGTCACCACTTCCCACAGCTGCTCCATCAAGGGATCGGTGCGCGGGGGGAAGAATTCGAAACTGACCCGGATATCGCCCGGCAGTCCCGCAAACAGCGGGGTATCGAGCGCGGTGCGGGCTTCACGCAGTTGATCGAAGGTTGTGGTCATTGTGCTGCCAGTCTTGGAAACTCGGTGCCGGGAAACTTGCTGATGGCGGCGCGGCCCTCGCGGCGCACGCCGGTCCAGATCTTGACGATGAGTTCGTGCCCCGGAAGCGCGCGATCACCGGCGGGATCGAACCCGGCAGCGGTGAGCAGCGCGGCAACCTGCGCGTCGGAAAAGCCGAGGCGGGCATGGGCATGCGCGGTGCGCAGTTCCTCGCGCTCGTGCGAGGCGAAATCGACGATCACCACCCGCCCGCCCGGCGCGGTGACGCGCGCGGCCTCTGCCAGCACGGCCTGCGGGGCCAGCGCATAGTGGAGGACCTGGTGGAACAGCACCGTATCGAAGCCGGAATCGGGGAATGGCAGCTGCGCGAAATCGCCCTGCACCAGGCTGACATGCCCGGCCGGCAGATGCTGCAGCCGGGTGCGGGCAAGGCGCAGCATTTCGGGGCTCTTGTCGAGCGCGGTGACATGCTGGGCGCGCGCGGCAAACAGTTCGGCAATGCGGCCGGTGCCGGTGCCGACATCGAGCAGACGACCGATCTGGCCGGAAAGCATTTCGCCCAGCGCCGCCTCGACCGGGCCATCGGCGATGTGGAGGCTGCGCAGTTCATCCCATTCGGCGGCGTGACGGGCGAAATAGTCCGCCGCGCTGGCTTCGCGCGCGGAGCGGATCACACCGAGGTGCTGTCGGTCTTCGGCGCACTGGGCCCCGAAATCGGCATCTGCGGCCTCGGCACTGATCAGCACGCGGGCAAGCGCGGTGCCGAGCGCATCGGGCGCGCCGCCCTCGCTAACCGCAGCGCGCAGAAACACCCAGCCGCCTTCGCGGCGACGCTCGGCAAGGCCGGCATCGCAGAGGATCTTGATGTGGCGCGAAACGCGGGGCTGGCTTTGGCCGAGCACTTGCGCAAGTTCACCCACGGCCAGTTCCATGCTGGCCAGCAGCCGCATGATGCGAAGCCGGGTGGGATCGGCCAAGGCGCGGAGGGTTTCGAGCACGGACATCGTGATAGGCATATAAAGTCTTCTTTATATCATGCAAGCCATATAAGGAATTCCTTATATGGTATAACAGTCCGATAACAAGCCGGGTTGGTGGTTTGAGGTTTGCCATGGCAGGGAGGGCGCACTAGAACGCGCCGGCACAGCGGCAGTGTGCCGCGAGAACCGATCATATCGAACAGCCTGAGGGACTAACATGACCAAGACCACCCAGATCAAGCGCCTCGCCACCGTGCTGGCTTGCGCGGCCGCCTTTGCGCTGAGTGCCTGCGGCAAGACCGACGACGCTTCGGCCGGCGCGACTGCCGACAACGTCGAGATGCCCGCTGACGAGCTGCCTTCGGCCGAGCCTTCGGCTGCCGCCCCGGCCCCCGCCGCCGATGCCTCGCAGGCCGCGCTGAGCGCCGAGGACGCTGCCAAGAGCGCCGCCGACAGCGCGGTTTCGGCTGCAGAGGAAGCCAAGGCCGCAGCCGCTGCTGCCGCCGAAGAGCAGAAGCCGCAGCAGTGATCGGCGCGGGGAGCATGCGCGCGGCGCTGGCCGCCGCCACGCTGCTCCCCGCAGCGCTCTGCCTAAGCGGCTGTCAGAAAGACACCGATCCGGGACCGGGCGGAGTAACCGTGGGTGAAGCCCGCGCGCTTGATGAAGCGGCGGAAATGCTGGAAAAGCGCCCTGCCCCGCCGCTGGTGGATGCGACCGTCCCGGCGGATCTCGCGACGGTTCCGGCCGCCGGGGCAACGGGCAGCGCCAGCGCGAAGCCCTAGTCGAAACGCACTTTGCCGCGCCCGGCCTTGATGGCGCTGCGGTTCTTCTTGCCTGCCAGGCGTTCGGTCTTGCCCACGCGGTTGAGCCGGGATTTCGCGCGGCGGGCGGGTAATGTCGCGGCCTCGCGCAGCAGTTCGCCGAGGCGGCTGCGCGCGTCCTCGCGGTTCTGTTCCTGCGTGCGGTAGCTGCGCGCCGTCATCACGATCTCGCCGCGCGCGGTCATCTTGCTACCGGCGAGTTCCTTGAGGCGATGGAACACTTGCGGCTCAAGGCGCAGCGCGAAAACGTCGAGGCGGATCTGCACCGCCGTCGCCACCTTGTTGACGTTCTGCCCGCCGGGCCCGGCCGAGGCGATGAAGCTTTCCTCGATCAGGCCAAGGGCGCGGGCGATCAGTTCATCGGTGGACATGACTCGGCCTCGGGTTCGGCCTCGGGTTGGGCCGCGACAAACCCCAGCGCCGCGAAATCGGCCGGGAGCGGCGCGGTGGCGGCAATCGGCGCCTTGCCTTCGCGCGGGACGGTGAGCGCGGCGGCATGGAGCATGGTGCGCCGCGCGCCCCTCGCTGCATCGGCCCCGCTGCCGTAGATCGGATCCCCGAGCAGTGCCGCACCGAGGCCAGCCAGCGCATGAATGCGGATCTGGTGGGTGCGCCCGGTTTCGGGGCGGAATTCGACGAGGGTCATACCATCCTTGCGATCAACCACGCGCCAATGCGTGACGGCAGGCTTGCCGGCGCGCGCGGGGATCATCCGCCAGCCCTTCTCCGCGCTGCTGATCTTGGACAGGTTGAGCGCGATGGTTCCAGTGTCTTCCGCGACCGGCCCGGCGACGACGCCGAGATAGACCTTCTCGACCTGCCGCGCCTCGAACGCGGCGGCAAAGCGCTTGTGCGCTTTGACGTTGCGCGCGAGGAGCAGGCAGCCCGACGTATCCTGATCGAGCCGATGGACCGCGAGCGGCAAGCGCTGGAAGCCGAGGCGCAGGGCATCGAGATAGTTTTCGAGGCTGGTGCCCCCGGCGCGCGGGCGATCGATGGGCAGGCCGGCGGGCTTGTCGATGACGAGCGCCTCGGCGTCCTCGAACAGGATGGGAAGCGTGATCATTGCGCCATTGTCATTTCAGGGCCTTGGCGATGCGGGAGAGGGCTTCGGCAAGGCGGGCATCGTCTGCCGCAAAGCTGATGCGGAAACCTTGGCTGCCGCCGAAGGCCGAGGCCGCGACGACCGCGACGCCGTGGTCCAGCAGGTGCAATGCCAGCGCCTCGTCATCCCCAAAGCGCGCCATCAGCGGGCCGGCATCGACAAGGCAGTAGAACGCGCCATCGGGCACGGGGGTGGAAAGCCCTGACACGGCATTGAGCGCGGCGACCGACATATCGCGCCGCACACGGAAGCGCTCCCGCCAATCGAGCAGGAAATCCTGCGGGCCGGTAAAGGCCGCTACGGCGGCGGCCTGGCTTATCGAGCAGGGGTTGCCCGAGGCGTGCGACTGCAGCTTGGCCATCGCGCCGATCAGCCACCCTGGCCCGGCGGAGACACCGATGCGAAATCCGGTCATCGCATGGCTTTTGGAGACGCCCGAGACTGTGAGCACCCGTTCTGCCAGATCGGGGCAGACGACCGCGAGCGTGGCGTGCGCGCCTGCGCCATAGCGGAGCGGGGCATAGATATCGTCGCTGAGGACCAGCACATCCGGGTGGCGGCGCAGGACTTTGCCGAGCGCGGCGAGATCGTCCGCGGAATAGACCGCGCCGGTGGGGTTGCCGGGGCTGTTGAGCAGCAACCAGCGGGTGCGCGGGGTGATTGCGGCTTCGAGTTGTTCGGCACTGATGCGGTAGCCGGTCGCGGGCGTGGTCGGGATCGCGACCGGTTCGGCCCCGGCGAAGCGGACGATTTCGGGGTAGCTGACCCACCACGGCGCGGGGATCAGGACTTCGTCGCCCGAACCGACGGTGGCAGCCATCGCGAGGAAGATCGCCTGCTTGCCCCCCGCGCTAACGATGACCTGCGCGGGTGGCACTTCGATGCCGAGATCGCGCGCGAAGTGGAGCGCCGCAGCCTCGCGCAAGGCGGCGGTGCCGGGGACGGCGGTGTAGCGCGTATCGCCTGCATCGAGCGCGGCCTTGGCGGCTGCGATCACGTGCGGCGGAGTGGGAAAATCGGGCTCACCCACCGAAAGCGAGATGATATCGCGGCCTTCGGCACGCAGCGCGATGGCGCGATCGGTCATCGCCGTGGTGCGCGAGGCGGCGATGCGCTGCAATGCCGGACTAAGGTGGGCGGCGCTGTAGTGCGGTTCGCTCATGCGCCGAGCAGCTTTGCGGGCATCAGGCCGCGCAGGGCATTGCCGATGAAAAAGCCCGCCTCGAGATCCTGCATCGTGACATCACCTTCGACCGCACGGCCGCTTTCGAGGAGGCTGCGGCGCAGCACGCCGGGGAGCAGGCCCAAGGCGGCGGGCGGAGTGACCAGACCATCACCGCGCGGCACGAACAGGTTGGTGAAGCTGCCCTCGGTCAGCCAGCCATCATCGCGCAGCAGCAGTGCTTCGTGCGCACCGGCCGCCTTGGCCGCGCGCAAGGCGTCTTCGTAGAAGTGGCGGTCGCTCGTCTTGTGGCGGAGGCGCCAATCGCCCTCTGCCACGGGGAGCGGGAGCACCGCGCAGATCGCGGGATCGGGCATGGCGGGCGGCATGGGGGAGGCATCGAGCGCGTGGGCGCCGCCTTTCGAGACAAGCAGCCGCACCCGCGACGGCGCATCCAGATCGAAGCACAGAACGTGGATAGCGTTGCGCAAGGCGTGGCGATCAAATTCGAAGCCGAGTTCGACTGCGCTGGCCTTCATCCGTTCGAGGTGCAACTCCAGCAGCGCAATGCCCTGCGCGGGATCGAACGCCATGGTCTCGATCAGATCGGCGCTGCTGGCCTCCAGACGCAAGACATCCCCCTTCACCAGGCATTCGCGCCATTCTGCGAGGGCTGCGGAATCCGCAACGATTGCAGAACCGACCCCCATCGTGGCGCGCCCCCGGCCCGCCCCCGGGTAGTCCGGAAGCAGCCGCACCGTGCGAATTGCCACATTGAAGGCAGCGTCACCAGCCTGTTGATCTGCCGGAACATCGATCCGCCCGATCGCGCCGCAATAGAGCCCGCGCGCGTCGCGCTCGATATCGTCGATCAGTTCCATTGCGCGGATCTTGGGCGCGCCGGTGATCGAGCCGCAGGGGAAAATCGCGCGAACGAGATCGCGCGCATCCGCGCCGGGCTGGAGCCGGGCGTGAACCGTGGTCACCATCTGGTGGACGGTGGGGTAGGTCTCGACCGCGAAGGGGGCCTCCACCCGCACGCTGCCGGGTTCTGCCACGCGGGCAAGATCGTTGCGCATGAGATCGACGATCATCAGGTTCTCGGCGAGATCCTTGACGCTGGCGGCGAGCGCGGCCTTGTAGGCGGCGTCTTCCTCCGGCGTGCGGCCGCGCGGGGCAGTGCCCTTCATCGGACGGACTTCGGCACGGCCCTGAGCCAGCGTGAAGAACAGTTCGGGCGAGACGGAGAGGTGCCAGTGCGCGCCATCCCAGAGGACCGCGCCATAGCCCGAGCGGGCATCTCCGCGCAGTGCGCGGTAGATGGCGAGCGGATCACCAGCCCACGATCCGCCGAGTTCGAAGGTGTAGTTCGCCTGATAGATATCGCCCGCCGTGATTGCGGACTTGAGCCGGTCGAAGCCGAGACCGTAGCCGCCCGGCGAAACCTGCGGATCGAGCGGGCCGAGCCGACCCGTGCCTGCCGCCGCAGCATCGAGCCAGCTTTCCGCCTCCGCCTCGGTCATCTCGCGCATTTCGGCGAACCGCGCGAACCACACGAGCGGGCCAGCCGCTCCGGTGCGGGCGGGAAGCCGAGGCGCCAGACGCGGTTCGAGCGCAAGTCCTGCTTCGTAAGCGATAATCCCTGCCCAATGGCCGGGCGCGGCGCCAATGCTGGCGAGCGCGGCTTCCACTTCCCCTGGCTGGCGCGCGATGATGATCTGCTCGGGCACGGTATAGAGCCGCGCAAGGCTTGCCCCTTCCACGCGGGCATCGTCGAGCAGGATGAAGGGGGGCTGTGTCATGCTTGCCAGCGGCCTTTAGCGGCGGACTGATCCGGATGCAAAAAGCGCTTTCCTACTCTGGCATTCCGGAGGACAAGAAATCCGGGACGAGGAAGAAACAAGCAGAGGCGCGGAAATACTGCATATGGACGATATCTACATTGGCCTCGGTGCGGGGGGCGAACGCCAGGTGCTGCGACTGGACCGGGCAAACCGGCATGGACTTGTGGCGGGGGCCACGGGCACCGGCAAGACAGTCACCCTTCAGGGCATGGCCGAGCAGTTTTCCGCGCGCGGGGTGCCGGTGTTTCTGGCGGACGTGAAGGGCGATCTTGCCGGCATCGCGATGCCGGGCAGCCCGACCTTCAAGCACGCCGACAAGATCGAGAGCCGCGCCAAGGAGCTTGGCATCGATCCCTTCACTTATGCCGACAATCCAGTGGTATTCTGGGACCTTTATGGCGAAGCGGGGCACCCGATCCGCACGACGATTTCCGAGATGGGCCCACTGCTGCTGGCGCGGCTGCTGGGCCTTAACGAGACGCAGGAAGGCGTGCTCAACATCGCGTTCCGCTATGCCGACGACAACGGTCTGCTGCTGCTCGATCTGCCCGACCTGCAGGCGACCCTGATGGCCTGCGCCGAGAATGCGAGCGAACTGGCCGGCAAGTACGGCAACGTTTCCAAGGCCAGCGTCGGCACGATCCAGCGCCAGTTGCTGGCGTTCGAAAGCCAGGGCGCGGACCGGTTTTTTGGCGAGCCCGCGTTCGAAATCAACGACTTCATCAAGACCGACGATCAGGGGCGCGGTTTCGTCAACGTGCTCAGCGCCGAGAAGCTGATGCAGAGCCCAAAGCTCTATGCCACGTTCCTGCTCTGGCTGCTGAGCGAACTGTTCGAGGCGCTGCCCGAAGTGGGTGATCCGGAAAAGCCCAAGCTGGTGTTCTTCTTCGACGAGGCGCACCTCCTGTTCGACGATGCCCCGCAAGCGCTGTTTGACAAAGTGGAGCAGGTGGTGCGCCTGATCCGTTCGAAGGGCGTGGGCGTCTACTTCGTCTCGCAGAACCCGATCGACATTCCCGAGAAGATCGCGGGCCAGCTTGGCAACCGGGTGCAGCATGCGCTGCGCGCGTTCACCCCGCGCGACCAGAAGGCGATTCGCGCCGCTGCGGAGACGTTCCGCATCAATCCCGATCTCGATGTCGAAAAAGTGATCACCGAGCTGAAGGTGGGCGAAGCGCTGGTCTCGACACTCGATGCCGATGGCGCGCCGGGGATCGTGCAGCGCACGCTGGTGGCGCCGCCGCGCTCGCGGCTGGGGCCGCTGGAGCCCAAGGAAAGAGCTGTAATCCAGTCGGTCAGCCCGTTCGACGGCAAGTATGACGCTGCGGTAAACCGCGAATCTGCCGCCGAAGTGCTGGCGCAGAAGGCAGCCGATGCGGCGGCCGCCGCGCAGCAGGTCGAGGCCGAAGGTGTGGACGCACAGCGGGCCACCGCGCGCCAGACGCCTTCGATGTGGAGCAAGGCCGGCAAGGCTGCGGTCGGCGCGATTGCCGCGTCCGCCGGATCGGTGATCGCGGCGCAGATGACCGGCAAGAAATCCCGCGCATCGCCGATCGAATCCGGTGCCAGCGCGATTGTCGGCACGATCGCAACGCAGATCGGCGGTGCGGCCTTCGGGCGGTTCGCACGCGGGCTGCTGGGCGGGCTGCTGCGCTGATATTGCGCCTGCCTGTCGTTCAACGACGGGGCCATGCGGTTCGTCGAATCCAGTTGCGGATGCAACAGGATCGGGGCAGGCAGGCAGCATTCCAACCCGGGCCAGCCCCGGCTTGACCTGAAAGGTTTTCATGCATTCGATCATGCCCAAGGCGGCTATTCTGGCCGCGACATTGCTCGCCGGCACCTTCCTCGCTTCTCCTGCGCTGGCGCAGCAGCCGACTACCGAAGCTCCCATCCCTGCCGAAGCGGGCGTGATGCCCGCAGGCAAGCTCGATGGCGCGGTGGTGCCGCAAGGCTACCGGCTCGATCTCACCGTCGATCCCACCAAGGAGCGCTTCTCCGGGCATGTCGAGATCGATGCCGAGGTGAAGAAAGCCGGGCGCTATGTGTGGATGCACGGGCGCGACCTCAAGGTCGGCAAGGTGACCGCGATGGTCGGCGGCCAGCCGGTTTCGGGCACGTTCCGCCAGGTGGATCCGACCGGCGTGGCGCTTGTCACGTTCGATGCGCCGCTGCCGGCGGGCAAGACGACCTTTGCATTCGACTACGACGCGCCGTTCGGTGAAGGCCCGGCGGGCATGTTCCACCTCAAGGTGGGCGATGACTGGTACAGCTGGACCCAGCACGAATCGATCGATGCACGCGCCAGCTTCCCCTCGTTCGACGAGCCCGGCTTCAAGGTGCCGTGGAACGTGACCTTGCGGACGCCCGCGGGCCTCAAGGCCGTGAGCAACGCGCCCGAGGTGAAGACCGAGACCGCGAACGGCATGACCGTCCACACCTTCGGTCAGACCCTGCCGCTGCCAAGCTATCTCGTCGCGCTGATGGTGGGCCCCTTCGTGACCGTGGAAGGCGTGGTGCCGCCCACGCCGCAGCGCCCGACGCCGCTGCCGATCCGCGTGATTTCGACCAAGCAGAATGCCGGCAAGCTCGACTTCGCGCTGGAAGGCACGAAGGGTGTGGTGGAGCATCTGGAAGCCTATTTCGGCCAGAGCTTCCCCTATCCCAAGCTCGACCAGATCACGACGCCGATCCTGCCCGGCGCGATGGAGAACGCGGGCGCAGACCTCTATGCCGACAGCATCCTTGTCATGGATGACAAGGCCTCGACCGCCCAGAAGCGCCTCTTCGGCATGGTGGTGAGCCACGAACTGGCGCACCAGTGGTTCGGCGATCTCGTCACCCCGGCATGGTGGGACGACATCTGGCTGAACGAAAGCTTCGCCAACTGGATGGGCTTCCGCATCGGCAACGAATGGCGCCCCGATCTCAATATCGGCGCGGGCGCGCTGGCCGAAGGCTTCAACGCGATGGGCATCGATGCGCTGGTCGCGGGCCGGCCGATCCATCAGAAGATCGAGAAGAACGCCCAGATCGACGCCGCCTTCGACACGATCACGTATGGCAAGGGCGGCCATGTCGTCGCGATGATCGCGGCGTTCATGGGCGATACCAAGTTCCGCGACGGCGTGCGCGGCTATATGGCGGCGCACAAGTATGGCAACGCGACGAGTGCCGAATTCTTCAAGGCGATGGCCGAGGCGGCGGGCGATCCGCGCATCCTGCCCGCAATGCAGAGCTTTACCGATCAGCAGGGCGTGCCGCTGGTGACGCTGGAGAGAGCAGGACCGCAGAGCTGGAAGGTGACCCAGAGCCGCTACGTGCGCTACGGCATGAAGGGTCCGGTGACGAAGTGGGGCATTCCGCTGTGCCTGCGCCAGGGCGATATCCGCCAGTGCTCGCTGATGACCGACACCACCACGACGGTGACGATCAAGAGCGCCGGGCCGATCATGCCCAACGCGGGCGGCACCGGATACTACCGTTTCGAACTTCCCGCCAAGGACTGGGACGCGCTGATCGCGGCAACCCCGAGCCTGAGCGGCGGCGAGGCGCTGGCAGTGGAAGACAGCCTCAACGCGAGCTTCTACGCGGGCCGCGTCACGGCGGATCAGCTGATCGCTGGATCGCGCGCGCTAGCGGCCAATCCCGACAGCTATGCCAGCGGCGATGCCACCGGCTTGCTGCAGGCGATGGCCGCCCGCGGCGTGATTGCGGAAAGCGCCAAGCCGAAGTTCCGCGCCTTTGTCGACGGGCTTTATGCGCCGCAGCTCAAGGCGTTGGGGCTCGATCCGAAGGCGGGCGCGCATGCCGGAGATGATCCGGAGAAGCAGCAGCGCCGGGTGCAGCTGGTCGAACTGCTCGCCGGAACGGCACGTGACGCTGCGCTGCGCGCGCAACTGAGCAAGGCTGCCGATGCCTATCTTGGCGGCGATGCCGGTGCGCTCGATCCCGCGCTGTTCGGTGCGGCCTTCGACGCCTGGCTCGGCGAGCGCAAGCTCGACGGTGCCAAGGTGCTGATGGACAAGGCGCTGGCTTCGGAAGATCCGCTGTTCCGCCCCTCCGCGCTCGGCGCAATCGGCACGACCGGTGATGCGGCAACGGCCAAGTGGCTGCTCGACGAGTTTCAGGACAAGCGCCTGCGCCAGTCCGAGAAGCTCAATTTCGTGCGCTATGTGGTCTACACGCCCGAAACGCGCGACTGGGGCTACAGCTGGATGAAGGCGCACCTCGACGAGCTGCTCAATGGCGGCGCGGGCATCTTCTTCGGCGCGCGGCTTCCGCAGATCCTCGGCAACTTCTGCTCGGTTGCTTCCGCCGACGAGTTCGACGGGCTGCGCGCCAAGTTCGCGGGCAAGTCGGGCGCGCTCGAACTGGAGCGGACGATCGAACGCGTGCGGTCGTGCGGCAAGCTCAAGGACGTGCGCGGGGCCGAACTGACCGCGGCGATCGCGAAGCTCAACTAAGCGGCGATCCCCCCTCTCCCAACCCTCTCCCCTGAAGGGGAGAGGGCTATTGGAGCGGCAGGCGCAATGTGGCGGTGAGGCCGATGGTCTCGCCGCCATGCTGCCGATTGGCGAGGGTGAGCGAGCCGCCGTGCTGGTCGGCAATCGCGCGCGCAAGGGTCAGGCCCAGGCCCGCACCGCCAGTGGAAGAATTGCGCGAGGCTTCGAGCCGGGTGAACGGCTCGAGCATCCGGGTAATCTCGTGCTCGGGAATGCCGGGGCCATCATCCTCGACCATGAGCACGGCCTCGCCACCCTCGCGCCGGAGGGTGACGCGGGCGCGGCTGCCATAGCGCAGCGCGTTCGAGACGAGATTGCGCAGCGCGCGCCTGAGCCAGGTGGCGCGCAACTGCATGACTATGCGGGACGCATCACCCAGCGTAACGTCTTCGCCCATGTCTTCGTATTCGCCGACGACATCGGCAACGAGGGCGCTGAGCTCGGTCTGCTCGAGTGGATCGGACGGACGACCAACGCGCGCGAGGCTCAGGATATCGTCGAGCGAGCGGTTGATGTCCTCGATGGTGGCGGCCATGCGGCCGCGCTCGATATCGTCATCCACCGCCTCGATCCGTACGCGCAGCGCGGCTAGCGGTGTCTTGAGATCGTGGCCGATCGCGCCGAGCATCACGTCCTTCTCATCGAGCAGCGCGCCCACGCGGCGCTCCATCGCGTTGTGCGCGACGATCAGGCGGCGGATGTCGTCCGGTCCTTCCGGCTCCAACTGCCCGGCAAGCGCGCGCGAGCGGGCAAAAGCTTCGACTTGCGCGGTGAGTGCTTTGAGCGGGCGCGCTATGCGGCGCAGGATGAGCGCGACGGCGCCGACCAGCACCACATAGATGAAGAGCGTCTGCAGGATCAGCGTCGTCAGCATCGCGCGTTCGGTGCGCGGGGCGAGCAGACGCGCCGTGAGCCACGTGCCATCGGCGCGGCCTATCGCAGCAACAATCAGGCGGGGGCGCGGCATGCCCGGCGGGCGGGCCATGCGCGGTCCGCGCCGCGCCAGCCATTCGGTGATGACCGGATCGCGCGCCGGATCGCGCTCGGCCACGAAGAGCTGCGTGGCATCGACGCCTTGCGCTTCGAGCACCTGGCGCAGCGCCTGTTCGATTTCGGGCCGGCGGCGATCACCGGCAAGCTGCGGCGCGCGCGCTTCTTCCTGCACGCGCAGCGGGCGCGGCATGCGGAAGCCGATTTCGGGCCCCTCCCCGTCTGCCGGTGGCGGCGGACCAAACTGTGCGCGCGGATTGCGGCCGAGCAGGCTGAACGCAGCATAGTTGACGAGGCCGGCGAAGTGCCGCTCGTGCTGCATGCGCCACATCAGCGCTGCGGACAGCCCCTGCGCGACCATCAGTGCGAGCGCGATGGCAAGCAGCATCTGGCCTTGCAGGCTGCGCGGCCACAGGCGGAGGCCTTGTGCGGGTTCAGCCATCAGCAGGGACCCGGCGCACTTCGGCTGCGAGCATGTAGCCGCCGCCCCACACGGTCTGGATCAGTTCGGGATTGCGGCTGTCGCGCTCGATCTTGCGGCGCAGACGGCTGATCTGGTTGTCCACCGCACGGTCGAACAGATGCGCCTCGCGGCCCTGCACCATATCGAGCAGGCGGTCCCGGTCCAGCACCTGGCGGGGGTGATCGAGGAAGGCGACGAGGAGACGGAACTCGGCGGAAGAGATGGCGACGACCGCGCCTTCGCTGTCGATCAGCCGGCGGCGCAGCGGATCGAGCCGCCAGCCTTCGAAGGTGTAGTGGAACTCGTCCGCAGCCGCGCTGTCTGCCGTGCCTGCCGCACGGGCGGCGCGGCGGAGCACGGAGCGGATGCGGGCAACCAGTTCGCGCGGATCGAACGGCTTCACCACGTAGTCGTCCGCACCGATCTCGAGCCCGACAATACGGTCGGTCGCCTCGCCGCGCGCAGTGAGGAAGATCACCGGGAGGCCGCGCGCCTCGATCAGGTGACGGCAGAGCGAGAGGCCATCCTCGCCGGGCATCATGATATCGAGTAGGACGATATCGAAGGCCTCTGCGGCAAGGCGGGCGCGGGCTTCGGCGGCGCTGGCGGCCTGCTCCGCAGCAAACCCCTGGCGGACAAGATAGTCCGCCAGAGGCTCGCGCAGAGCAGCCTCGTCATCAACCACCAGCACGCGGGTGCTCACGGGTAGAGGTGCGGGAGCTGCCGCCATGCTTCAGGCACCCGGGGGTGGCGGCGGGGGCAGCATATCGCCCATGTCGCCGCCCATGCCGTGATGGCCGCGCATCCCGCGGCCCTGACCCCAACCGCCGTGCTCCTTGCGCATGGACATCCACGCAGCGCGGCGTTCGGCGGCAGTCAACTTGCCATCGTGATTGGTATCGGCGGCATCGAAGCGCGCCTTGGCGGCAGCATCGAATTCGGCGCGGGTAATCGTGCCGTCATGGTTCGCATCGGCCTTCTCGGCCATTTTGTGGAGCATGTGCGCGCCGGGGCCCATCATCATGCCCATGCCCTTACCCATGCCTGCGCCGGGAGGCGGCGGCAGCATATCACCGGGCGCGCCATCGCGGCCCTTTCCGCCCTTCCAGCCGCCTTCCATCATCTTCTTGTGGTGATCCATGAATTCGGCCTTGCTGATCGAACCATCGTGATTGGCATCAATCATGTCGAACATCTCGGCCATCTTGGCCTCGCGGTCAGCGGCATTGAGCACACCATCCTTGTTGACGTCCAGCTTCGTCCACATCGCGTCGGCCTTGGCCTTGGCATCGGCCCATGTCACCGTGGCGCCCCCCATCGGGTCGCGGCCAGGTTCGGCAAAGGCCGGGTAGACGGCATAGAGCGCCGTGGCGGCGGTGAGCACGACAGCCGCAGAGGCGGCAAGGGTGGTTTTCTTCATCGGTCTCGGTCCTTGTTCGGACGGAACTGGGAAAAAGCCCCTTTCCGGCTGTGTCCGTCCTAGGCCGGAGTTGTCGCGCAGTTATGCCGCCAGCAGAGTGTTTTGTCGCACTTTGTCGCGGAGGTTTCAGCGCGGGCGATGTTCGGTGCCGAGGCCGGCGGTGATGAAAAGCGCCGTTGCTTCGGCCGAAACCAGATCCATCGTATGCCACGCGCCGGGCGGATTGACCGCATATTCCCCGGCAACGAGGCGGACTTCGGCGGCTGATCCATCGGCGAATTCCTGATGCAGCACGCCCTCCCCGCTCAGCATCAGCACGACTTCATCGCCCGCCGGGTGCATTTCCCAGCTATCCCAGCTCTCGGTGAAAGAGTGCTGGCTGACGAGACGGCCCTCCGCGCCGTCAGCCCCGTGGCGGGCGATGTAATCGCCATACCAGTCCATGCCGGTGAACGGCGGCTGCGGCACGGCCCGCGCACCGGGCCCGATATGGATGGGTTGCCTATCGAGCCGGTGCGCCATGGCTTTCAGCTCCCCATCACGAAGGCATTGAGCTTGTTGCCATCGGGATCGCGGAAATAGGCGGCATAGAACCCGCCTTCCCCGCGCGGACCCGGAGGGCCTTCGCAGGTGCCGCCATTGGCGAGCGCGGCGGCGTATAGCCGGTCCACCTGCGCATTATCCTTCGCCTCAAGCGCGACCATCACGCCGTTGCCGACGGTGGCGGGCTCTCCGTTGTAGGGCTTCATCAGACCGATGCCAGCGGCACCGCCCGCTTCGCCCCACGCGATCGCGCCGTCCCATTCGTACATGCGCTTGGTGCCCAGTTCGGCAGCCAGCGCATCATAGAACGCGGCGCCGCGCGCCAGATCGTTGGTCCCCAAAGTTACGTAGCCGATCATGCAAACCTCCTCTTCGTCGAGTCGCGATAATCAGAACATAACACGAACAAAAAAGCTTACAACGGGGCGCAGGCAGCCTCCAGCCAGGCGAGGTCCGCGCCGGAGAGCTGCGGGGCGAGGAGCGCCTCGACCTTTGCGTGATAGGTGTTCCACCACGCGCGCTCGTGTTCCAGCAGCAGCGCAGGCTCGACCAGCGTGCGATCGATCGGCGCGAAAGTCAGGGTTTCGAAACCCATGAACATGCCCTCGGCGCCAGGGATCTGACGCTCCTCGACCAGCACGAGATTTTCGATGCGGATGCCGTATTCGCCCGCCTTGTAGTAGCCGGGCTCGTTCGAGAGGATCATGCCGGGAAGCAAGGCCTGGCCGGTGCCGGCCTGCCCGCCCGCCGCCTTGGCGATGCGCTGCGGGCCTTCGTGGACGGCAAGGAAGCTGCCGACGCCGTGGCCGGTGCCGTGGGCATAGTCGAGCCCCACCGACCACAGGAACTGCCGCGCGAAACTATCGAGCTGGCTGCCGTTTGTGCCTTCGGGGAACACCGCCTGATCGAGCGCGATATGGCCCTTGAGCACGCGGGTGAAGCGGTCCTTCACTTCGGCGGGTGGCGCATCGGGGCCGATCCAGACGGTGCGGGTGATGTCGGTCGTACCATCAAGGTACTGGCCGCCCGAATCGACGAGATAGACGCTGTTGGGCTCGATCTGGCGGTTGGTGTGCTCGTCCACCTTGTAGTGCGGGCTGGCGCCGTTGGGGCCGGCGGCGGAGATCGTGTCGAACGAAAGATCGCGAAGGAGGCCGGTCTTCTCGCGCTCGGCACGGAGCGCAGCGGCGGCGGAAAGCTCGGTTTCGGTGCCCTGCGGCGCGGCGTTCGATAGCCAGTGGAGGAAGCGGGTGATCGCAGCGCCATCGCGCGCCTGCGCGGCGCGGTGACCGGCCTGCTCGACCGGGTTCTTGCGGGCCTTGGGCAGCACCGTGGGATCGGTGACAGAGACGGTTTCAGCCCCGGCAGCGGCTAGCTGCTGATAGATGGCCGCGACCGCGCGTTCGGGATCGACCGCGACTTTCTTGCCCGCAAGCGCGGCCAGCGCGGGGGTGAAAGCGGCGCGGTCCTGCACCCGCACCGCGTTGCCGAGATGCTGGGCGAGTTCCGGCGTGACCTTTTCGGGCGCGATAAACAGGTCTGCCGTGCCGTCGGCATGGGCAAGCACGAAGGAGAGCGCGACCGGCGTGCAGTCCACATCCGAGCCACGCATGTTGAGCAGCCAGGCGACCGAATCGAGCGCAGAGATCACGGCGGCATCGAGCCCGCGCGCGGTGAGCCAGGCGGCGACTTCGGCGCGCTTTTCGTGGGCCGAAGCACCGGCATATTCGTCTGCATGGACGAGCGCGGGGGCGGCGGAAGGCGCGGGGCGATCCTGCCAGATCGCGTCGATCGGGTTTTGCTGGACGGCGACAAGCGCGGCCTTGCGCGCCTTCAGCGCGGCAGCGGCGCTATCGGCCCAGCCCTTGCCGTGGAGCCAGGCGTCATAGCCGATGCGGCCGCCTTCAGGGGCGTTTTCACCGAGCCATGCCGCGACCGAGGTCTGCGGCACCGACTGGTATTCATAGAGCCGCCCATCGACCTGTTCGCGCACTTGCAGCGTGTAGCGCCCGTCAACGAAAATCGCGGCCTTGTCCTTGAGCACGACAGCGGTGCCCGCCGAGCCGCCGAAGCCGGTCAGCCAGCCGAGGCGCTGGGCATAGGCGCCGACATATTCGCTCATGTGCTCATCGGAAATGGGGATGACAAAGCCATCGAGTTGCTGCCGCGCGAGTTCCTTGCGCAGGGCTTCGAGCCGGGCTTCGTGCCCCTGTTGTTCGACTTTCATCAGCATGGGTCGTGTCCTGAAGCGTATCACCCGCCTTGCGGGCTTATGCTGCACACCATAGATGCGGGGAATGACGGAAACCACCCCCACCGCGCCTCCGGTTGCGGCCAAGAAGCCCCACACATTCACCCATCACGGGGTGACAATCGAGGATCCCTACAACTGGCTGCGCGATCCCGGCTATCCCGAGGTAACGGACACCGAAGTGCTCGCGCATCTGGAGGCCGAGAACGCTTGGTTCGAAACGCGGATGAAGCCGCATCAGGGCACGGTTGAAACGCTGCTCGCCGAAATGCGCGGGCGGATCAAGGAAGCCGACAAGTCGGTGCCGCAGAAGGACGGCGACTGGCTCTACTGGATCGAATACGAGGAAGGCGCCGAGTACAAGAAGTGGTGGCGCAGGCCGGTCGCTGGCGGGCCAGACGAACTGGTTCTCGACGAAGTGGCACTGGCCGAGGGCACGGAATACTTCCGGCTGGGCGCGCTTTCGGTTTCGAACGATGGGCGCATGCTGGCCTGGGCGGTGGACGACAACGGATCGGAGCGCTTTACCGCGCGGATCAAGGTGATCGCGACCGGAGAAGTGCTGCCCGACGTAATTCCGGGCACGCTTTCGGCGCTGGTCTGGGCGGCGGGCGACAAGGCGCTGGTCTACAGCCTCGCCAATGCACAGTGGCGCACGGACAACGCGCGGCTGCACTGGCTGGGGACGCCGGTGGAAAGCGATGTCGAGCTTTATCACGAGGATGACGAGGGCTTCCGCGTTTCCGCCGGGCTTTCCGCCAACGACGAATGGCTGGTGATTGCGACCGGGGATCACGAGACGAGCGAAGTGCGGCTGGTGCCCGCTGCCGATCCGCTGGCCGCGCCGCTGCTGGTGAAGGCGCGGCAGACCGGCGTGGAGTACGATGTGGATGTGCGCGGCGAGACGCTGTTCATCCATACCAACGACACCCACGAGAACTTCCGCCTTGCCACGGCATCGCTCGCCAGCCCCGGCGAATGGACGACGCTGATCGAGGGGACGGAAGATTTCTATCTGACCGGCTTCGACCTTTTCCGCGATTTCTATGTGGTCGAAGGCCGGGTGCGCGGGCTCGATCGGATCGAGGTGCGGTATTACGACGATCCCAGCCGGATCGAACCCATCGCATTCCCGGAGGCGAGCTACGAGGCTTCGCTGGGCGACAACCCGGAATGGGCGATGGACAAGCTGCGGGTCAGCTATGAGTCGATGACCAGCCCGGCTTCGGTCTACGACTATCACGTGGCCGAAGGGCGGCTCGAACTGCTGAAGACGCAGGAAATCCCGAGCGGCTATGATGCCGCGCTCTATGAAACCGCGCGGCTGGAGATCACCGCGCGGGATGGCACGGCGGTGCCGGTCTCCGTCGTATGGCGCAAGGGCCGCAAAGCGAGTGGGCCGCTCTATCTCTATGGCTATGGCGCTTATGGCATTGCCATCGGGCCGGGCTTTTCAACCACGCGACTGAGCCTTGTCGACCGGGGCTTTGCCTATGCCATCGCGCATATCCGCGGCGGCGATGATCTGGGGCGGCGCTGGTACAAGGCCGGCAAGCTTGAGCAGCGCACCAACACGTTCAACGATTTCGTCGATGTGGCGAAGGGGCTGATCGCGGAAGGGTTCACCGCAGCGGGCCGGATCGCGATTGCGGGCGGCTCGGCAGGCGGCGAACTGATGGGCGCCGTGATCAATTCCGATCCCGAGCTGTGGGGCGCGGTGGCGGCGCATGTGCCGTTCGTCGATGTACTGGCGACGATGCTCGATGCCGAACTGCCGCTGACCCCGGGCGAGTGGCCCGAATGGGGCAATCCGATCGAGGACAAGGATGCGTTCGAGCTGATCCGCTCCTATTCGCCCTACGATCAGGTGCGCGCCCAGGCCTATCCACCGATGCTGGTGACGGCGGGCCTCAACGATCCGCGCGTGACCTATTGGGAACCCGCCAAGTGGGTGGCGAAGCTGCGCGAGTTGAAGACCGACGCCAACGAACTGCTGCTCAAGACCAACATGGGCGCGGGGCATGGCGGCAAATCGGGCCGGTTCGAAGGCCTGCGCGAGACGGCGGAGGAGTTTGCGTTCATCCTCGCGCAGCTGGGGGTTGCGGCCTGATCATGCATAGCATGACCTTCACCGCCGGGCCGGAGCACATCGACGTGCTGGGCCATGTGAACAACGCGGTGTGGGTGCAGTGGATGGAAGCGCTTGCCACCTCGCACTGGGAGGCGCTGGCCCCGGCGGCATGGCAGGCGGCTTACGTGTGGGTCGTGACGCGGCACGAGATCGACTATCGCGGCAATATCGCGCTGGGCGAAAGCGTGACGGGCGAGACCTTCGTGCCCGACGCCCCGCGCGGAGCGCGGTTCGACCGGCGGGTCGATTTCCGCAATTCCTCGGGCAAGGTGATCGTCAGCGCGCGGACGCAATGGGTGCTGATCGACAAGGCCAGCGGGCGCATCCAGCGTGTGCCGGCGGAGATGGCGGCGCTGTTTACCACTTAGCCGGTTCGCAACTGCAATTCTGGCGCAAAGCCGGTCAGCCGCTCGCGCATCGTGCGGTTGCGGCCCAGGCGCTTGGCTTCATAGAGCAGGCGGTCGCAGTGGCTGTAGAGCACCGCAAATTCCACATCGAGCGTGCCGGCGAGATCATGCTCGACAAGGCCCATGCTGGCGGTGACGACATGGCCGAGGCCCGGCACGGCAGCCGCGATCCGCGTGCTGAGCGCGCGGCGGCAGCGTTCTGCCCGCTCGGCGCTGCCGGGGCCGCGCAGCAGCAGCAGGAATTCCTCACCGCCCATGCGGATCGCGCAGGCTTCGGGATCTTCGGCCAGCGTGGTCGCGACCACCTTGAGCACCGCATCGCCGACCGCGTGGCCATGCAGGTCGTTGATCCGCTTGAAATGATCGAGATCGATCACCGCCATGGTGCGATAACCGAGGCAGAACAGATCGTTGAAGCGCCGCTCGATCGAATGGCGATTCCACAGGCCCGTCAGCGCATCGCGGCCGGCAACGCCTTCAAGCTCGGTCGCGCGCGCATTGGCAAGGTCGCGCTCGCGCCGCAGTTCAAGGAACCGGATCACGATGCCCAGCGAATTGGCGAGCACTTCGGCCGCAAGCGCAAGCTGGAAAATGACGACCGATTCCGTCGGTCGCGCGTTTGGCAGGAGGTAGCTGCCGATGCGGTAGACCCCTACCAGCAGCACAGGGCTCCAGCCGACCATGAGGAACGAGACGAGCTTGCTGCCGCGCCGCCAGGCATCGGTGATGCCGATAAAGATGATCACGATCGCGAGCGAAATGCCGGAGTAGATGCCCAGCGCGCTCCACGGGCGCAGTGCCTCGATCGGGAGCGCGGTGAAGATGCCTCCGGCCATGACCAGCGGCGCGCAGCCGATCATCAACCGGCGCAGCCACGGCGATAGCGCATCGGGTTCGAGGAAGGTGACAAGGAACATCAGCCCCGCCGCGGCCACCGCGCCAAAGCACAGGCTGTTGATCGCGATCTCGGTCGCCGCATCGGGGTCCGCCCCGATGTGGATGAAGCCGGTGCCGATCACGGTCTCCACCAGCATCAGCCCGACCATCACGATGTGCCACAGCACGAACGGGCGGCGCAGCACGAGGTAGAAGCCGAAGTTGAGCAGAAGCGGCACGACCAGCATGCCGCAGATCACCGCCATCGCGACCACCACGCCCATATCCCAGCCGGATCCTTCAGGCTCGCTATCGAGGCGCGCCTCGCTGGCGATGGTCTTGTTCCACGGCTGATCGATCCGCACGGTGACAAGGCGCGGGCGCGCCGGGGTCTGCGGCAGGGGCATGACCATCATCGGCCCGTCGATCAGATGATGGACCGAAGCCGGCGAATAGCGCTGCATGCTGACCGCGCCACCCTCGTCGACCACCCAGATCGTGATGGCCCGAAATGGCGAGGCATGGGTGACAAGGCTCTGCGCGCGTGGTTTGGCCGGATCGGTCAGGCGATAGCGGAGGAACAGGCTCTCGGGCCCGATGTCGTATTCGGAATCAGAGCACAACCACCGGTCCGGCGCGCGGCGCAAGTCTGCGTAGGTTTCTGCTGCGTCAGCCGAGGCATGGCATGTCTGGCTTGCGACAATGGGTGCCGCAGCGGCAGGCATGCCGAACAGGCCGGTCAGCAATGCCACCAGCCCGAACAGCACAAACCTGCGCCACATCCAGTCCATGAGCCCGATTCTAGCGAAAGGGGCTTATTGGGGAGTTAACTTGGCCGCCCGATCAGGCGGGGAGTTCCGCGAACGGGCGGTAAGCATACCCCAGCTCGCGCGCGACGGCTTCGTAGGTCACTTCGCCGGCATGGACGTTGAGCCCTGCGGCGAGGTGCGGATTGGCCGCGAGCGCCGCCTTCCAGCCGAGATCGGCGATCTTCAGCGCATGCGGCAGGGTCACGTTGTTGAGCGCGTACGTGCTGGTGCGCGCAACGCCGCCGGGCATGTTGGCGACGCAGTAGTGGACGATGCCATCGACCACATAGGTCGGTTCGGCGTGGGTGGTGGCGTGGCTGGTTTCGAAGCAGCCGCCCTGATCGATCGCGACATCGACCAGCACCGCACCCGGCTTCATCGTGGCAAGCATCGCGCGCGTGACCAGCTTGGGCGCGGCGGCGCCGGGGATCAGCACCGCGCCGATAACCAGGTCCGCTTCGGCGACGCAGTCTGCAAGATTGGCCTGATTGGAGAAGCGCGTCTTGGCGCGGCTTTCGAAGTGCGTGCCGAGCCGTTCGAGCACATCGGGATCACGGTCGAGAATGGTGACGTCTGCACCAAGGCCGGCGGCCATCTGCGCCGCGTTGAACCCGACGACGCCGCCGCCGATTACCGCGACCTTGGCGGGAAGCACGCCCGGCACGCCGCCGAGCAGCACGCCGCGTCCGCCATGCGCCTTTTCCAGCGCGGTCGCGCCGGCCTGGATCGCCATACGGCCCGCAACCTGGCTCATCGGCTTGAGCAGCGGGAGCTGGCCTCCCGGGCCGGTCACGGTTTCATAGGCAATGGCGGTGACGCCGGACTTCACGAGATCGGCGGTCTGTTCAGGATCCGGCGCGAGGTGGAGATAGGTGAACAGGATCTGGCCTTCGCGCAGCTGCGCGCGCTCGATGGCCTGCGGTTCCTTGACCTTGACGACCATTTCGCAGCCGGCGAAGATCGTTGCGGCATCGGGCTTGATCACCGCACCAGCGACTTCGTAGTCGCGGTCCGCCGCGCCGATGCCGAGCCCGGCGCCGGTTTCGACCCAGACTTCGTGACCATGCGCGGCGAGCTCGCGCGCGCTCTCGGGCGTCAGGCCGACGCGGTATTCGTGGTTCTTGATCTCACGGACGGTACCGACACGCATGGCAGGATCCTTTTCGTTCTCGGATGGCGAAAGGATACACGCTGGCGCGCGCGCTGTTTCACCTCATTGGCGGTATCGCGGTGCCAGTTTTGGTGATATTTCCTGTTGTAGCTCTATTTCACAGGAAAATCTTGCATGGATCGCATTGATGCCGCGTTGATTGATGCACTGCAGCATGACTCGTCGCGGCCCATTGCCGCTCTTGCCGAAGCTGTGGCGCTCTCGCCATCGGCCTGCCACCGCCGCATCCGCGCGCTGGAGGAAGCGGGGGTGATCAGCGGCTATGCGGCGAGGATCGATCCGAGACGCGTGGGCCTTGCGGTCGAGGTGTTCGTCGAGATCACGCTGACCAGCCAGAGCCGCGAAGCGATGGACCGGTTCGAGCGCGCGGTGGGGGATTTCGACGATATCCTCGAATGCCACCTGATGTCGGGCGGGGCGGACTACCTGCTGCGCGTGGCGGCGGCAGACCTTGATCAATATGACCACATCCACCGCGATTGCCTGGCGCGGTTGCCAGGCGTCTCCTCGATGCGATCGAGCTTTTCGCTGCGCCGGATCAAGCGGTTCGCGGGCTACCCGGTGCCGCGCGGGCGGCCATAGGCGGGGCCTTGCGGGAGCGCTGCGCCTTCTTGTCGGCGCTGTCGAGCAGGGTGAGATCGTTGCCGGGCTCATCCATGCGATAGCGCTCGCGCAGTTCGAGTTTGAACGCCTCGATCGCCTCCTCATCGGGCAGGTGATCGACCGTGAAGCGGCGCACGACGAATTCGCCGGCGCTGTCGAGCACAGTGAGGAAGCGGCCGCTCACGGTCTCGGCCAGATGCGTCATGTCGAGGCCGTCGGCAATCGTCCAGCGATGGCGGCCCCAGGTGACGATGCGGCGGCCGCAGTGTCGGCAGAGGCTGTAGATCCCGCCATCGTCCTCGTGCACGCGCCACGCCGTCGGCTGATGTTGCCGCGTGAACCAGCACTGGGACAGCGCTACATAGGGCACGCCGTGACCTTTCTCGCTCGTTGGACGCCATCCCGGACGAAAACCGGGAGACCGGCGGCCGCGCCGATGCGCAGAGCACAGGGGCGCCGATCATGAAGTGAGAACGGCGGCGGCTGGCAAGAATTAAGGGGACGCGAACGCGACCAGCGTTTTCACAGCGGATTGCCGTCCTTGTCGCGGTAAATGTCGCGCCGCCCGACATGGTTGGCTGGGCCGACGAAGCCGTCCGCTTCCATGCGCTCGATCCATTTGGAGGCGGTGTTGTAGCCCACGCCCATCTGGCGCTGGACCCAGCTGGCCGAAGCCTTCTGGCTTTCGAACACGAGCTGGCAGACCTGCCGGTACTTGCGCTCCTCGGGCGCGTCTGATGCGGTCGCGTCGAGGTCGTCGAAGCCGAAGCTGCCGTCTTCGGGCTCTTCCGTCACCGAATCGACGTAGTCCGGGCTGCCCTGCCCGCGCCAGTGATCGGCCACGCGCTCGACTTCCTCGTCGCTCACGAAGGGACCGTGAACGCGGCTGATCGCGCCGGTGCTGGGCTTGTAGAGCATGTCGCCCTTACCGAGCAGCTGTTCGGCGCCCTGTTCGCCCAGGATCGTACGGCTGTCGATGCGGCTGGTGACGGCGAAGCTGATGCGGGTCGGCAAATTGGCCTTGATCACGCCGGTGATGACATCGACCGAGGGGCGCTGCGTCGCCATGATCAGGTGGATGCCCGCCGCGCGGCTCTTCTGGCTGAGTCGCTGGATCAGGACTTCGATTTCCTTGCCGACGGTGACCATGAGATCCGCCAGCTCGTCGACGATCACCACGATCTGCGGCAGCACCTGATAATCGAGCTGCTGCTCCTCGAACAATTCCTCGCCGCTATCGGGATCGAACCCGACCTGGATGCGGCGGCCGAGCGGCTTGCCCTTGCTGGCGGCAGCGCGAACCTTCTCGTTGAAGCCCGAGATATTGCGCACGCTGACCGAGGACATCATGCGGTAGCGCCGCTCCATTTCCTCGACCGCCCACTTGAGCGCGCGGACCGCCTTCGACGGCTCGGTCACCACCGGCGAGAGCAGGTGCGGGATATCGTCGTAGGACTTGAGTTCGAGCACCTTGGGATCGACGAGGATCAGGCGGCACTGCTGCGGGGTGAGGCGATAGAGCAGCGAGAGCAGGATGCAATTGAGCCCGACCGACTTGCCCGAGCCGGTGGTGCCCGCGACGAGCAGGTGCGGCATGGTGGCGAGGTCCGCCACAATGGGTTCGCCCGCGATATCCTTGCCGAGGATGATCGGCAGCATGCCCTTCGAGTTCACGAACTTGTCGCAGGAAACGAGCTCGCGGAACGAGACCATGTCGCGCACGGCGTTGGGCAGTTCGATGCCCATGACAGTGCGGCCGGGGATCGAAGAGACGCGCGCGGAAATCGCGCTCATGTTGCGGGCGATATCGTCGGCAAGACCGATCACGCGGCTGGCCTTGATGCCGGGCGCGGGTTCCAGCTCGTACATCGTGACGACCGGGCCGGTGCGCACCGCAGTGATTTCGCCCTTCACGTTGAAATCGTCGAGCACGTTTTCCAGCAGGCGCGCATTGCGTTCGAGCGCCAGCTTGTCGATTTTCGGCCCCGTTGCGACAGGGAGTGGCTCGAGAATATCGAGCCCGGGCAGCTCGTACTGGTCGAACAGATCGCCCTGCCGTGCCTTTCCGGCGAGCTGCGCGGGCGCGGGCGGGCGCGAGGGATCGGTGATCTCGGTCGGGCGGCGGCGCGAGGGCGGCGAATCGGAGGCGACAACCACAGCGTCCTCGCCCGCTTCGGGGCGCGGTTTGGGCTGGCGCTTCGGCAGAAGCGCGGCGACACCCGCAGCAGCAGGAAGCGCCGGACGTTTACCGCGCCGCAGGAAGGCCGGCATGCGGGGCAGGCGGTGCCAGTCGAACGCGAAGACCTGCGCGGTGATGACGAGACCGGCGACCACGGTGACGACAGCCGCCCCGCGCTCGATCCACAGTCCGGCTGCCGGCAGCCAATGCGCCGCGCCGCGCACGAGCGCCGCGCCAAGCAGCCCGCCGAGCCCGCCCGCACCGGCGGGAAGCGTGCCCCCCGGGCCGGTGAACATCAGCGCGAAGGCCGTTCCGATCAGCGCCATGGCGAGCACGAGCATCGCCGAGAGGCGCCACCAGGCGGGCAGCGGCTGGAGTTCCTCGTCCTCCTCGTCGATATCGATCAGATCGCCGGCTGCATCCCACAGCCGCCGCGCGAAAACATAGAGCAGCGGCAGAAGCAGCACGCTGGGCAAGCCGAAGAACAGCAGCACGCGCTCGGCCGCCCAGGCGCCGGGCAGGCCCATCCAGTTTTCGACCGGGCTGCCGGAGGCGGTGCTGCCCGAAGGATCGGTCTGGGTATAGGTCGCCAGCGCGAGGGTGAGCGCGATCATCGCGGCAAACAGCAGGGCCGCCCCGATCAGCTCCGCACTGCGGCGGAAGCTGCGGCGCAGGATCGCGCGCCAGTCTGCGGCCTTGGCGGCGCGCCCTCCGGCGGGCGAAACGAGTGCGCGAGATGCCATGAAACCTGTCCCTTCCTGCGCTCTTCATGCGCCGAGAGTGGGGATGGCGTCAAGAATTCATGCCGGGCGAAACCCTAGGAATCCCGGCGAGTCGCGGGTTTCTGCGGGTTCTACGCGAGTCCGTCGATCGCCGCCCAGCCCCACACCGGCAGGCGCGCCGCCCGGCGTTTGGTCATGCCGCCCAGCGCGATGACCGGGAGCGGCGCGCGGCGGGCGAGCAGCAGGAAGCGGACCGGCCCGAGGACAGGTGCGCCGGGATGCGAGCGGGTGGGGAAGACTGGCGAGAGCAGGATGGCGCAAGCCCGCGCACGGACAGCCGCGCCGATTTCGGCAAGCGAATGGGCAGTGGCCAGATGCAAACCTGGGCGCAGGCCGGAGCCTCGGCCCAGATCGCGCGGTGCGCCGTAGTGCCCATCCGCGCGCCAGCCGCGCGCTTCCCCGGCGGTAATGACCAGCACGCCGCGCCGGGCGCAAAGCCGCCGCAGCGCCTCGAAACGCGCGCGGCGGGCAGCGGGCGGGAGGTGATAGTGCCGGAACACCAGCGCGCTGCCGCGCGGCATGCGCGAAATCGCCCATTCCAGCCGATGATCGTTGCGCGCATCGGTGAGCAGGACGACCCGCGGGACAGGATGACACCGGCGCATGCCGCGCCTATAGCACCGCGCCATGACCGATCCAGAGGCCGCATTGGCCGCCATGACCCCGCTTGCCGCCATCCGCGAGCGCATCGCCCACACCGCCGCCATCGCCCGCCGCAAAGCGGAGGACGTGACGCTGGTCGCCGTATCCAAGATGCACCCGGTCGAGGCGATCCTGCCGCTGATTGCCGAAGGGCAGCGCGTGTTCGGCGAGAACCGCGTGCAGGAGGCCGACGCCAAGTGGCCCGCGCTGCAGGAAGCCAACCCGGATCTGCAATTGCACCTTGTCGGCCAGCTTCAGTCCAACAAGGCGGAAGAGGCGGTGCGGCGCTTCGACTGCATCCATTCGCTCGACCGGCTTTCGCTGCTGACTGCCCTTGCCCGCGCGATGGACAAGACCGGCCGCCGCGTGCCGCTGTTCGTGCAGGTCAATATCGGCGACGAGGCCCAGAAGGGCGGCTGCGCGGTTGCCGACCTGCCCGCGCTGCTCGCCGAAGCGCGCGCTGCCGATCTGCCGGTGATGGGTTTGATGTGCGTGCCGCCCGCCGGGATCGAGGCAGCACCGTTCTTCGCGCTCCTCGCCAAGCTGGCGGACGACCATGGCCTGGCCAGCCGCTCGATGGGCATGAGCGACGATTTCGAGACCGCCGTGATGCTGGGCGCGACGCATATCCGCGTCGGCTCGGCGCTGTTCGGCGCGCGCGGCTGAAGGCAGGCGAAGCGCTGCGCGGGAGGCCCCCCGCGCAGCGCCGCTCATCAGAAGTCGGCGTTCACTTCGATGCCGAGCACCCGGCCGCGCGCCAGCGGCGAGAAGGTGCCCGCCTTGGGGTTCTGGCCGAACGGCTGATCCACTCCGGTCGAGAGCGGGCCACCGAAGACCGGAATCTGCGCCGCCGTGCCCAGCTGCGTATCACCGCCATGCTGGACCTGATCGAGCAGGTTGCGACCATAGACCGTGAAGGTCAGCCCCCCGGTCTTGTAGCTGAGCGAGGCGTCGAGGTTGTCTGACGCAGTGATCCAGCCGAAGTTGTTGTCGGTATAGGCGAAGCGGTCGCGGTGCTGGAAATTGGCCCGTGCGACGATCGCCTTGCCGCTGCTCAGCTTGAAATCGCCGACCACGCCGAAGCCATAGGTCCACTGCGGGGTACGCGGCAGCGCCAGTGCCTTGTCCGCCGCATCGACCTTGCCGTCGCTCGAGATGTCGAACAGCACATCAGTATAGCGGGCGTTGATGTAGCCGAAGTTCGCGGTGAGCAGGAAGTGCTTGCCCAGCGCGTAGCGGCCCTCGCCTTCGATACCGTCGATGCGCGCGTCAGCCGTGTTGAAGATCGACTGCGCCACACCAGCTGCCGAACCCTCGTTCACTTCACGCTGCATGTTGCCGACCTCGGTGCGGAAGGCCGCGAGGTTCAGCGTCAGCTTGCGATCGGGTGAGCGGTACTTCACGCCGAGCTCGAAGCTATCGACCTGCTCCTCATCGAACGAGAGACCGCGTGTAGCGGCAACCGCTTCGAAGGCGCGGGCGTTGGTGATGCGGAAGTTGTAGCCACCCGAACGGAAGCCGCGGGTCCAGTTGCCATAGGCCTGTGCGTCGCTGTTGAACTTGTACTGGAAGCCGAGCTTGGGGCTCCAGTTCTCCCACGAACGCTTGTCCTTGAAGCCGTTGTTCTCGTTGGGGATCAGCGAGTTGGTGCCCGAGGTGGGGCAGGTCCCGGCTACGACCGAGCAGCTGGTGCGAGGGCGAATGTAGGTCACCGCCACGTCCTTGGTCTCGCGCGACCAGCGGATGCCCGCCGTCAGGGTCAGCTTGTCGGTCGCGGCAAAGTCACCCGAGGCGAACAGGCCGAGCACGTCATGATCCTGCCGGCCGCCGCCGATCTGCGTCAGCGGGCTGATGAAGCTCGGGAAGAAGCGCAGTTCATCGTACCTGAGGTCCTGCGTGAACCAGAACCCGCCTGCGGTGAAATCGAGCGCGCCAAAGCGGTTGTTGTAGCGGATTTCATCCGAATACTGGCGCTGCTTGAACAGGGTGTTCGAGTGGAAGACGAACACGGGCTTGGCATCGATATCGCCGCCGGTCGCCGCGTCGAAATCGCGGAAGCCGAAGATGTTGGTGATCTTGCCGGTGCCGACGTCGATTTCGGTCTTGTGCGTCGCGAACCAGGTGCGGTTGCGGTAGAAACCGCGATTGTCGACCGCAAAATCGAAGGTGTCGCGCTTGTAGACGCCGTGGTTCTGGGCCGCCGGGCCATCACCATCGCTGTTGAAGTATTCCACCTTGGCGACCATGCGGATGCCGTCCGTCGGCAGGAATTCCAGCGCGCCGCGCACGATCTGGGTCTCCGCTTTGCCGAAGTTGCGGCCATCGTAGAGGTTCTTGAAGTAGCCCTCATCCTTGTTGACGTAGGCGCCGACCTTGAAGTTGAGCACGTCCTTGATCAGCGGACCCGACACCACGCCCTGCATGGCGAAGTTACCGCTGCCGCGTCCGGAATCGACCGGACCTTCGTAGAAGGCGCGGAAATTGGCTCGCACATCCGGTGTCGGATCCCCGGTATTGATCAGCACCGCGCCGCCGGTGGTGTTGCGGCCATAGAGAATACCCTGGGGCCCACGCGCAACCTCGACCGAGCCGAGATCGAACACATCGAACACGAGGCCGCTGTTGACGCCGATGTAGACGCCATCGACGAAGACGCCGACCGTGGGATCGATCGAGGGGATCGAGCTGTTCACGCCAAGGCCGCGGATCGAGAAGTTTGCCGTGCCGCGCGAGGTGCCGACCTGATCGAGCGAAACGTTGGGCGCGCTATAGGTCAGGGTCTGGAGATCGCGCACCTGCAGCGCCTGCAGGCTCTTCGCGTTGAAGGCGGTAATCGCAAGAGGGACGTTCTGGACGTTCTCGACGTCCTTCTTCTTGGTGGCGGTCACGATGATGTCCGCGTTGAGCACGTCGATCGACGATTGCTCCTCTTCCTGCGCAGCCTCTTGCGCCTGGGCGACGCCCGGACCGAAAGCTGATAGCGCAGCGGCAAGCGCGAGGGCGCTGAACCCGCCGGAAATTCCACGTGCGACCTTGTTTGTTCTGGTTGGCATTCACTGCTCCCGTCTTTGTTGGGGCGCTGTCAATGACAACTGATTGCAGCAATTCAATACGTTTTACCCGAAGCAACAATACCTTACATGGCAGCCTCAGGGCGTTTACATGCGGGCGCCTTGCGTCGGCAGCGGCACGCATGTGATCGGAGCACCACCTGTTTGCGCCGTCCGCTCTTGCGCTGCCAACCGGTTCACGGCGGCTTAAGGCGCAGATCCCTTATGGCCGGACATGGCCCGCACGCACCACATCCTCAACGCCGCCAGCAACCTCCTCGGCATCTCGCTGCTGCTCATTGCGGGGCTCAGGATATCCGACAGCGGCGGCAAGACCATGGCGGACGAGATCGCGTGGATGTCGGCCGCCGGTTTTTCGATCAGTTGCTTCTTTTCCTACCTCGCCCTGCGCGAGGGGCCGCGCGCCGAGGTCTATGAGGCTGTGGCGGACCGGAGCTTTCTGGTCGGCCTCGCCACGCTGGTTGTCGCGGTCGGCGTGCTTGGGATGGCCACCAGCTTGCGCTGACGGCAGCTAGCCGTGATGCTTGGTGAGTTCGTCACCGCTCAGGGTGACCATGTGCAGCAGGTTGGTCGAACCCGGAGTACCGAAGGGCACGCCCGCCAGCGCGATGAGCCGCGATCCGGCTGTGCCGAACGCGTGGCGAAGGGCCATGCGCTTGCCCTTGGCGATCATCTCCTCGAAGCTGCCGATATCCTTGGTGGCGACGGCATGCGCGCCCCATAGCAGGCCAAGCCTGCGCGCGGTGAGGGTGGATGGCGTGAGCACGAGCATCGGCACGCCCGGCCGTTCGCGCGCGACGCGCCGCGCAGTGGAGCCGGAGCCGGTGAACACGATGATCCCCGCAATCGGCAGCGCCTTGGCAATGCTGGCGCAAGCTTCGGCGAGCGCGTCGGCAGTAGTGGGATCGGGGCGCGTTTCGATGAAGTGGACGCGCGCAGCATAGCCGGGGTCGTTCTCGACCTCGCTTGCGATGCGGTCCATGATCGTGACGGCTTCTTCGGGCCACGCGCCGGCAGCGGTCTCGGCCGAGAGCATCACCGCATCGGCGCCGTCATAGACCGCGTTGGCAACGTCGGACACTTCGGCGCGGGTTGGCGTCGGGCTTTCGATCATCGATTCGAGCATCTGGGTCGCGACGACGACCGGCTTGCCCTCGCGCCGCGCCTTCTCGACGATGCGCTTCTGCAGCGGCGGGACCTGTTCGGGATTGAGTTCGACGCCGAGATCGCCGCGCGCGACCATCAGGCCGTCAGCGAGTTCGAGGATCTCGTCGAGCCGCGAAATCGCCGCGGGCTTTTCGATCTTGGCCATGAGCGCGCCGTAGCCGCCCATCAGGCGGCGCGCTTCGGCGACGTCTTCGGGCCGCTGCACGAAAGACAGCGCGATCCAGTCCGCGCCCTGGCTGACCGCGAACGCGAGGTCGCGGCGGTCCTTATCGGTCATCGCCGGGACCGGAATGACCGCATCGGGCACATTAACGCCCTTGCGATCGGAGATCACGCCGCCGACTTCGGCCGAGCAGAGGATCTCGTTTTCGTCGGCACGGATCACGCGCAGCCGCAGCTTGCCATCGTCGATCAGCAGGCGCTGGCCGGGCTGCAGGATACCGAAAAGTTCGGGATGCGGCAGCTGGACGCGGTTTTCATCGCCCAGTTCGGGATTGCGATCGAGCGTGAAGTGGCCCGAATGGCGAATCACCGCGCGGCCATCCTTGAACTGGCCGACGCGCAGCTTGGGGCCCTGCAGATCGCACAGCACGGTAATCGGCCGGTTGACCTTGCGCTCCAGCGCGCGAATCGCGGCGATTGTCTCGGCATGAACGGCATGCTCGCCGTGGCTCATGTTGACGCGGAAGGCATCCGCCCCGGCGCGGAACAGCTTCTCAAGCATCTCCGGCGACCGGCTGGCCGGCCCGACAGTGGCAAGGATCTTTACCTTGCGGCCACGGGGATCCAGTTTTGCCACGTCCATCACCTCGAATTGAATGCGCCCGCCGTATGGCCTACCTACCTGCAAAACCCAAGGACGAACCCAATGGATACGAATGCAGAAATCGCATCAACCGATGCCCTGGATAAACTCCCCGATTCCGTGGCTGCCGCCGCGTTCCGCCGCCTTGTCAGGCACTTGCGCCATCGGCACGACGCGCAGAATATCGAACTGATGGGCCTTGCCGGCTTTTGCCGCAACTGCCTGGCCGACTGGATCATCGATGCCGGCGCCCCGCTCGACAAGACCGCCGCGCGTGAGGTGATCCACGGGCTGCCCGCCGCCGAGTGGAAGGCGCGGTACCAGACCGAAGCCTCGCCCGAGCAGCTGGCCCGCATGGCCGAAAGCATGAAGCGCAACGCGCCGGGGCACTGAGGTACACACAAGAAAAAGGGCGCCGGGATGGTCCCGACGCCCTTTTTCTGTTTGAGCAGAAAGGCTTAGCGCTTCGAGAACTGGAAGCTCTTGCGCGCCTTGGCCTTGCCGTACTTCTTGCGTTCGACAACGCGCGGGTCGCGGGTCAGGAACCCGGCAGCCTTGACCGCGCTGCGCAGCGCCGGCTCGAACTTGGTCAGCGCCGTCGAAATGCCGTGCTTGACCGCGCCGGCCTGACCCGAAAGTCCGCCGCCCTTGACGGTGGCGACGACGTCATACTGACCCGAACGGTCAGCGACTTCGAACGGCTGGTTGATGACGAGACGCAGGGTCGGACGTGCGAAGTACACTTCCTGATCGCGGCCGTTGACGGTGATCTTGCCCGAGCCGGGCTTGATCCACACGCGGGCAACGGCGTCCTTGCGGCGGCCGGTGGCGTAGGAACGGCCCTGGGCGTCAACTTCACGCTCGCGCAGCGGCGCGGCGGGGCCGGTGGGCGCACGGGGCGCTTCGGGCGCGTCCGAAACAGCGGTGGTAGCGGCGGGAGCAGCCGAGGTCAGATCCTTGAGATCCGCGAGGCTGGAGACGGTATCGGTTTCAGACATGTCTTACGCACCCACCTTGTTCTTGCGGTTCATCGAGGCGACATCGAGCGCTTCGGGCTGGGTACCGGCATGCGGATGTTCGCTGCCGGCATAGAGATGCAGCGCGCGCATCTGCGCACGGCCGAGAGGGCCACGCGGGATCATGCGCTCAACGGCCTTTTCCAGCACGCGCTCGGGGAAGCGACCGTTGAGGACCTTGTCCGCGGTGACTTCCTTGATGCCGCCGGCATAACCGGTGTGCTTGTAGTAGATCTTGTCCTTGAGCTTGTTGCCCGTCAGCTTCACCTTGTCGGCGTTGATCACGACAACGTGATCGCCGCAATCGACGTGCGGGGTGTAGCTCGGCTTGTGCTTGCCGCGCAGGTGATTGGCGATGATCACCGCGAGACGGCCGACAACGAGGCCATCGGCATCAATGAGATGCCACTTCTTTTCCACCTCGGCCGGCTTAATCGACCGGGTGATTTTCGTGAGCGCCTTCATGGCTGAAACCCATCCTACGGAATGTGATACGCCATGATCAGGCCGAAGCCCGACGATTGGCGAGGAAGGGCGCCTTTGTTGCAAACATCGCAAAGAGTCAAGCAAACCGCAGGTTTTGAGAGAGGTAAAATAATACCTTGCCGTTAAACCTGTTTCCCGAGCCGGTGCGCGCCCCATGCCGTGCAGACCACAAGCAGCGCGCCGGTGAGCTGGTGGAGGACGGCGATCCAGATCGTCACACCGCTCATCACCGTCGCGATGCCAAGCGCGATCTGGGTGCCGAAGGCGCTGTGGATCGCAACCGAAACCGGGCGAGCGCCGCCGCGGCGCAGCTTGCGGCCCATGACGACGAGGACAGCGACGACCGCCCATGCCCACCAGCGATGGATGAAGTGGACGAGGTAGGGATCGGAGAACAAGGCATGGACCGCACCCAGTGACCATTCGATCCCTGCCGGAAAGAAAGCGCCCTGCATCAGCGGCCAGACATCCCAGTTGAACCAGCCGCCGCCCGCCACGGTGCCCGCGCGCATGCCCGCCAGCAATGCACCATAGAACAGCTGCACCAGCAGCATGGCGAGGGCCAGCGCGGCAAAGCCCGTCAGCCGCGCGCGCGGTTCGCCCCGCGCCAGCGCGCGCAGATCGAGCATGGTCCAGATGACCCCTGCCAGCGTGGTCAGCGCAACAAGAAGATGCGCGGCGAGGCGAAAGTGGCTGACCTTCACGTCGTGTGCGATGCCGGACTTCACCATCCACCAGCCGATCGCCCCCTGCAGCGCACCGAGCGCGAGGAGCGCGAACAGGCGCGGCTTGTAGCCCGCAGGGATCTGCCCGCGCAGCCAGAACCACGCGAGCGGCAGCGCAAAGGCCATGCCGATCGCGCGGGCCAGCAGGCGGTGGACCCATTCCCAGAAGAAGATGAACTTGTAGGTCGCCAGCGTCATGCCGGCAGGGCCGTTGACCAGCACGTATTGCGGGGTCTGGCGGTATTTGGCAAACTCGGCCTGCCAGTCCGCCTCGGTCAGCGGCGGCAGCGCGCCCGAAACGGGCTTCCATTCGGTGATCGACACCCCAGATTCGGTCAACCGGGTAATGCCGCCAACCACCACGATGGCGATGATCATCAACGCGACGACGAGCAGCCAGCGGGACAGCGCGAGCGGCGCGGGAGCGCGCTCAAGGGAACGGGTCGGGGCCATGGCAACAGCATCCATGGGCGCGCATCTGCTCGCGGGGCGGGCGAAACGCAAGCGCCAAAGGGGGCATACCGATAGGGGTTGCACCGGAGTTCGCCTTTAGCATTGCGTTATGTGATACTATTACATATAGCGACTGCCATGACCGACCGCTCCGACTCTACGCCTGAAATGCTGCGCGGCCGGTTTGATCGGCTGGGCGTGCTGATCAGCGGCCTGTGCATGGTTCACTGCGTGGCGGGGCTGTTCCTGATCGGCGTGCTGGGGCTTGGCGGCGGCGTGCTGCTTGATCCCGCGATCCATCGCTTCGGGCTGGTGGCCGCCTTCCTCGTCGGGATGTTCACGATCGGCGCGGGCGCGCTGCGCCATGGGCACCGGCTGCCGCTGGCGCTCGGCACCACCGGCCTGGCCCTGATGGCCGCCGCGATTGCCAGCGACCACGGCACGTCCGAGGCGATGCTGACCATCTGCGGCGTGCTGCTGGTTGCCTCCGCGCATATCGTGAACCTGCGCCGCAACACCTGCTGACAGCTTGCGCACGGCGGTGTGGGCGCTAAAGCCCGCGGTATGTCCACCGATACAGCAGCGACTCTCACCCTTACTATCAACGGCGAACCCCGCCGCGCCGCGCCCGGCTCGATCGCCGATCTTGTACGCAGCCTCGAGCTGGATCCCGCCAAGGTTGCGGTCGAGCGCAATGGCGAAATCGTGCCCCGCTCGACGTTGGCGACAGTGCAGATCGCCGACGGCGACGTGTTCGAGATCGTACACTTCGTCGGCGGCGGGCAGGATGACGATACCTGGCCAGAAGACACCTGGACTGTTGCGGGCCGCACCTTCCGCTCTCGGCTGATCGTCGGCACCGGCAAGTACAAGGACTTTGCGCAAAACGCGGCGGCGGTAGAGGCTTCAGGCGCGGAGATCGTAACCGTGGCGGTGCGCCGCGTAAACGTCAGCGATCCCAAGGCGCCGATGCTGACCGATTACATCGATCCGAAGAAGATCACCTACCTGCCCAACACCGCCGGCTGCTTCACCGCCGAGGACGCGATCCGCACGCTGCGGCTGGCGCGCGAGGCGGGCGGCTGGGATCTGGTGAAGCTCGAAGTGCTGGGCGAGGCGCGCACGCTCTATCCCAACATGATCGAGACCATCCGCGCGACCGAAGTGCTGGCCAAGGAAGGCTTTCTGCCGATGGTCTACTGCGTCGACGATCCGATCGCCGCCAAGCAGCTTGAGGATGCAGGCGCCGTCGCGGTCATGCCGCTGGGCGCGCCGATCGGCTCTGGCCTCGGCATCCAGAACCGCGTGACGATCCGCCTGATCGTCGAAGGCGCCAAAGTGCCGGTGCTCGTCGATGCAGGCGTGGGCACCGCGAGCGATGCCGCGGTCGCGCTGGAACTCGGCTGCGATGGCGTGCTGATGAACACCGCCATCGCCGAAGCCAAGGACCCGATTCGCATGGCCCGCGCGATGAAGGCCGCAGTCGAAGCCGGGCGCGATGCCTACCTTGCGGGGCGGATGGGCACACGCAAGTATGCCGATCCGTCGAGCCCGCTGGCAGGGCTTATCTAAGCCCGCGCTGCGGGGCGACCGGCTCAGCCGGCAACCCCCGCAGCCGCCAGCACCGCCAGCGTCAGGATATCGGGCGCGATCGAGGTCATGGCCGCGATCTGGACGGGCTTTTCCATGCCGATCAGCATCGGGCCGATCACCGCATTGCCCGCGAGTTCGCGCAGCAGCTTGGCGGAGATGTTGGCCGATTGCAGGCCGGGCATGATCAGCACGTTGGCCGGGCCAGAAAGGCGGCTGAACGGATAGCTTGCCATGACCTTGGGATTGAGCGCGGCATCGGGCGCCATTTCGCCTTCGTACTCGAAATTGGGCTTCTGCTCGTCGAGGATGGCGACCGCGCCGCGAATCTCATCCAACCAGCGCCCGCTCGGATTGCCGAAGGTGGAGTAGGACAGGAACGCGACGCGCGGTTCGTGCCCCATTCGGCGGGCGACGGCAGCAGTTTCGGTCGCGATATGCGCAAGCTCCGCCGCGTTCGGCCGCTCGTTCACCGTCGTATCGGCGAGGAACACGGTGTAGTTCTTCGCGATCATCATGTGAATGCCGAACGGCAGGTGGCCGGGCTTCGGATCGAGCACCTGGCGCACTTCCTTGATCGTCTGCGCGAAGGTGCGGGTCATGCCCGAGATCATCGCATCACCGTGGCCCAGCGCGACGAGCAGCGAGGCGAACACGTTGCGATCCTGATTGACCATGCGCCGCACGTCGCGCTCCATGAAGCCGCGCCGCTGCAACCGCTCGTAGAGGTAGGTCACCATTTCCGGCACGAGCGGCGAGACCGCCGAGTTGTGGATCTCGAAGCTGGAGGGATCGCCCACGCCGAGTTCGGTGAGGAGATCGCAGACCGCCTTGGTGCGGCCGACGAGCACCGGCGTGCCATAGCCGAAATCGCGGTACTGGATCGCCGCGCGCAGCACGACTTCGTTCTCCGCCTCGGCAAACACGACGCGCTTGGGGTTTTCCTTGACCTGCTGGTAGACGCTGGTGAGCGCGCCGGTGGTCGGATTGAGGCGGGCCTTCAACTCGGTGCGGTAGGCGTCGAAATCCTCGATCGGCTTTTGCGCCACGCCCGATTCCATCGCCGCCTTGGCGACGGCGGAGGAGACGACTTCCATGAGACGCGGATCGAACGGCGCGGGGATGATGTAGTCGAGCCCGAAAGTGTGGTTCTGGCCATAGGCGGCAGCCACTTCCTCGGGCACCGATTCGCGCGCCAGTTCGGCGATGGCGCGCGCGGCGGCGATCTTCATTTCCTCGTTGATTGCGGTGGCCCGCACATCGAGCGCGCCGCGGAAGATGAAGGGAAAGCCGAGCACGTTGTTGACCTGGTTCGGATAGTCCGAACGGCCCGTCGCCACGATGCAATCGGGACGCGCCGCCTTGGCTTCGGGCGGGGTGATTTCCGGATCCGGGTTGGCCATCGCGAAGATGATCGGCTGCGGCGCCATCTTCTTGACCATCGCCTGCGTGACGGCGCCTTCGACCGAAAGGCCGAGGAAGATGTCAGCCCCTTCCATCGCTTCTTCCAGCGTGCGGTGCGGGGTATCGATGGCGTGGGCAGACTTGAACTGGTCGATCCCCGCACGGCCAACGTAAATCACGCCCTTGCTGTCGCACATGGTGACGTTGGTGTGCCGCACGCCCATCGCCTTGATCAGCGCGGTGCAGGCAATTGCCGCCGCGCCCGCACCGTTCACCACGACCTTCACGTCGGCCAGGTTGCGCCCGGTGAGGAAGCAGGCGTTGAGCAGGCCGGCGGCGGAAATGATCGCGGTGCCGTGCTGGTCATCGTGCATCACCGGGATCTTGAGACGTTCTTTCAGCGCCTGCTCGATGATGAAGCACTCGGGCGCCTTGATGTCCTCGAGGTTGATGCCGCCGAAGCTCGGCTCCATCAGCGTCACCGCATCGATGAACGCCTGCGGGTCCTCGGTCGCGAGTTCGATGTCGATCGAATCGACGTCGGCGAAGCGCTTGAACAGCACCGCCTTGCCTTCCATCACCGGCTTCGAAGCGAGCGCGCCGAGGTTGCCGAGACCGAGGATGGCCGTGCCGTTGGAGATCACCGCAACGAGGTTGCCCTTGGCGGTATAGTCATAGGCGGCGGCCGGATTCTCGGCGATAACGCGGACCGGCACGGCAACGCCCGGCGAATAGGCAAGGCTGAGGTCGCGCTGCGTCGCCATCGGCTTCGAGGCGATGATCTCGATCTTTCCGGGGCGAATCGTGTTGTGGTAGAACAGCGCTTCACGTTCGGTGAAGCGGACATTGCTCTCGTCAGTCATCGTATCCCCCATCGGCGCGCGCGGCGTACTGGCCCGGCTGCATCCCCATGGCAAGATGGCTTGCCTGGGGGCGCGCGCCGCGGGCACTGTGTGATTACAAGTCTTTAGAGCGCCACTTCGGAAAACCCAAGGGCCGGACGGCGAAAAGCAGGCTGCGGCCTTCCTGCCAGACAAGCTGGAGCCGCGAATCCGGGTGGCGCGGCAGCCCGGTATCGATCAGCCATACGTAATCGACCCGCTCGATCGGGGCATATTTCAGCGCGGTATCGACGCTGCGCATGCGGCCGCCCTGACAGGCGCGCGACCACACGAATTCAGACGGATCGGCGGTGAAATTGCGCCCCGGACGGAAGCGCGGGATCACCATGTGCAGCCCGGGCACCGCCCAGTTGTCGTTGACCCAGGCCTGCCGGTAGAGCCCGGCCAGGCTGGCGAGATGGTCACGGCGGGTGTTGCGCCATGATTCCTCGATGCAGGAATGCTCGACGAAGGCGAGGACCCGGCTGCCGGGTTCGACATGATGGAGCGCCGAGAGCTGCTTGCGATAGTCGTCGGCATAGTCGGCAAAGCTGGCCCCGGTGACGATAAGCCGCGTGCCGAGCAGCAGCGCGCCGGCCAAAGCGATCATCCGCGCGCGTTCCAGCGGAACGTGGCTCCAGTCCTGCAGTCCGAGCGCGAGCATGCAGGCAACCGGCAGCAGGCGCACATCGACAAAGGCGCTGCCGTTGATATCGCTGGGGATCGCGATGAACAGCAGGAAGACGAGGAGGCCCGGAAGGCCCAGCTGCCACTTCCAGCGCGCACCGAGCACCCAGCCGAACAGGATGAGCGCGAAGCAGGCAATCGTCGTCGCCCCATCCAGCAGCAGCGACTGGTCGCGCAGGGTGAGCACGAAATACCAGGCCTTCTGATCCCAGCGCCAGCGGTTCATGCTGCGCGCAGGATCGGGCGAGAAATACTTCCACAGCAGGATCGTCACCACCGTGGCAATCAGCGGCCAGCACAGGATCAACAGCCGCTTGGCAATCGCGCGCCAGTCCTGCTCATCCCGCAAGCGCCGCCACTCGGACGGGTGCCACCAACCGGCGGGCAGGCGATCCAGCTCGCGGCCCAGCGCATTGGCGCCGACCAGCAGGCCCAGCAGCAGGCCGCCGATGGCATGGCACAGCAGGGCAATCGGCTGTGCGGCGATCAGCAGCGCTGCACGCTGCTTCGGCTTGTCTTCCAGCCAGACCGCCGCAGCAAAGGCCATCAGCGAAAGACCGGTGGCGAGGATGTAGTTGAGAAAGCCTGTGAGCAGCGGGAAGCTGAACACGAACATCAGCGCCCAGGGCGCGCCGTGCCCACCCTTGGGATTGAGCACGCGGATCGTGGCGAGGCAGCCGCCGGCAAAGAGGCCTGTCGCCAGCACCGTGCTCCACCAGCCCGCCGCCAGAATGCCGAACTGCGCGCCGATCAGCTTCGCCAGCACATCGCCGCCGATGTTGAGCGTGAAGACCCACTTCCACGAGAAGTACTTGAGCAGCGGATTGCCCGGACGCGCCGCCTCGATCGCGGCGGCGCCCATGTGGCCGGGAACGTCGATCAGCGGCGGCACTTCGACCAGCGCGAACGGCAGGCATACCAGCACGACGATGACGATGATCCCGGGCGCACTGAGCCAAGGGAGCGCCAGCACGCGCTCCCACACCCCCCGCAGGCTCATGGCCAAAGTTTTCTCGCGGACCTGCATCAACCCCAGCTCACTTTCGCATCGGTGCCGGTCGGAAGGATCGAAATGATCATCCCTCTGGCCCCCTGGAAGCACCCGCCTCCCAAGAACCCTTGAAGCATCCGCCCAGCCCATGCCCGGACCATTTACGACTTGAAGTGTCGATATCCGGTGTCGATCATTTGAGAAACCTGCGCGCGTGGTCTAGCCACGGCGGCTGTGAGCTCCCATGCCCCAACTCCGATGATGGCGCAATATCTTGCGCTGAAGCAGCAGGCCGAAGGCTGCTTGCTGTTCTACCGCATGGGCGATTTCTTCGAGCTGTTCTTCGAAGATGCGAAGATCGCCGCCAGCGTGCTTGATATTGCCCTCACCAGCCGGGGCGAACATGGCGGCGCGCCGATCCCGATGTGCGGGGTGCCGGTGCATTCGGCGGAAAGCTACCTCGCCCGCCTGATCCGCGCCGGGTGCCGCGTCGCCATCGCCGAACAGACCGAAACGCCCGAGGAAGCGCGCAAACGCGCCGGTTCCAAGGCCCTGGTGGCGCGCGATATCGTCCGCTTCGTGACGGCGGGGACGCTCACCGAAGATGCCCTGCTCGAACCGCGCCGGGCCAATGTGCTGGCGGCGGTCTGCATGGTGCGAGGGATTGCCGGTATTGCCGCCTGCGACATCTCCACCGGGCGGATGGAGCTGGAGGAATGCGCGCCCGAGGCCATCCCTGCCGCGCTTGCCCGGCTTGGCGCTACCGAGCTCGTCATGGCCGAAGATTCCGGGCTGGATCTGCCCGAGGCTGGCGAGCGCCCTGCCCGCGCCTTCGATTCGCAGCGCGGCGCGGATCGGCTGATGGCGCTGCACGGCGTTGCCACACTCGATGGCTTCGGCGCGTTCAGCCGCGCAATGCTGGCGGCGGCCGCAGGACTGATCGACTATCTCGAGCATGTCGGGCGCGGCAACCTTCCGCTGCTGCTGCCGCCGGTGGTGCGCGAGGCGGGCGCCTTCATGGCGATGGACGAGGCGACGCGCGCCAGCCTCGAAATCCTTGCCGCCAGCAGTGGCGGCCGCAAAGGCAGCCTGATCGAGGCAATCGACCGCTGCGTGACGAGCGCGGGCGCGCGGCTGCTTGCAGAAGACCTCGCCGCGCCGCTCACCAATCTTGCCGCGATCCGGGCAAGACTCGAACTCGTCAGCTGGCTGCACGACGATCCCCTGCTGCGCGGCGACTTGCGCGCCGTGCTGCGCGCCGCGCCGGATGTGGGCCGCGCGCTGGGGCGGATCGTGGCGGGCCGAGGCTCCCCGCGCGATCTTGGCCAGCTGCGCGATGGGCTGGGCGAGGCGCAGCGCCTGCAGGCGCTTCTCGCCGGGCGCGCCGACCGGCCTGCGCTGGCGGACAGCCTGATCCCCGCGCTGGGCGGGCACGGCGCGCTGATCGATCTCTTCGCCCGCGCGCTCGTCCCCGCACCGCCGACCGAGCGGACCAACGGCGGCTTCATCGCGGCAGGCTATGACGCCGCGCTCGATGCGCTGCGCGATGCGGCGGGCAACTCGCGCCGCGCCATCGCCGCGCTGGAGGCGCGCTACCGTGAGGAGACCGGGACGCCCTCGCTCAAGATCCGGCACAACGGCGTTCTGGGCTACTTCATCGAGGTGCCGGCGCGCCATGCCGATCGGCTGATGGCACCGGATAGCGGCTTCACCCACCGCCAGACCATGGCGGGCGCGGTGCGCTTCAACGCGCTGGCGCTGCATGAGGAAGCGAGCCGCATCGCCGAGGCGGGCGGACATGCGCTTGCGGCCGAGGAAGCGCATTTCGAGGACCTCACCGCCCGCGCCGTAGCCGCGCGCGAGGCGATTGCGACGACGGCGGCGGCACTTGCGCGCATCGACGTGGCAACCGGGCAGGCCGAGCGCGCGGCGGAAGGCGGCTGGTGCCTGCCGCACCTCAGCGAAGATACCGCGCTCACCATCCGTGGCGGGCGGCATCCGGTGGTGGAAGCCGCACTCGGGGCACGCGGCGAGCGCTTCGTCGCCAACGATTGCGCGCTCACCCCGCGCGACCGGCTCTGGCTGATCGGCGGGCCGAACATGGGCGGCAAGTCCACATTCCTGCGCCAGAACGCGCTGATCGTGATCCTCGCGCAGGCGGGCGGCTTCGTGCCGGCGGAGGCGGCAGAGATCGGGATCGTCGACCGCCTGTTCAGCCGCGTCGGCGCGGCGGACAATCTCGCGCGCGGGCGTTCGACCTTCATGGTCGAGATGGTCGAAACCGCCGCGATCCTCGCGCAGGCGGGCGAGCGCAGTTTCGTGATCCTCGACGAAGTGGGGCGCGGCACATCGACTTACGACGGGCTGGCGCTCGCCTGGGCAGTGGCCGAGGCCGTGCATGAAGCGAACCGTTCGCGCTGCCTCTTCGCGACGCATTACCACGAACTCGCGCGCCTCGCTGAAACCTGTGACGCACTTTCGCTCCACCACGTACGCGCACGCGAGTGGAAGGGCGATCTGGTGCTGCTGCACGAGCTTGCGGAAGGCCCGGCGGACAAGAGCTATGGCCTTGCCGTCGCGCGTCTCGCGGGGGTTCCGGCACCAGTGGTGAAGCGCGCGAAGTCTGTGCTCGACCGGCTGGAAAAGGGCCGCGCCGCGACCGGCGGGCTGGCGGCGGGGCTCGATGATCTGCCGCTGTTCGCCGCGGCGATCGAGGCGGCGGAGGAGAAGGTCGACGCGCTACGCGAGAAGCTTTCCTCCATCGACATCGATTCGCTGAGCCCCCGCGCGGCGCTCGATCTGCTCTATGATCTGAAGCGCGAACTATGAGAGTCTGGCGCGCCTTGTTGCTGGCCCTGCTGGCCAGCCTCGCGGTGCCGCTCGCCGCGAAGCCGCCCGCAAAGCCCGTCCAGCTCGATCAGGAACTCTACCGCACCGTCGTCGAACGCGTGCGCGGGGGCGAGAATTTCTACCCCGCCACGATGGCCGCGCAGCGCGAGCGGTCCTATCCGGTCCAGCCAGCGCTCGCGGTGCGCCCGCCGACGATGACCTATATGCTGGCGCTGCTGCCGAGCACGGTAACCCGCACCGCCGCGCTGATCGCGCTGCTGTTCGGCGCATTGATCGCGCTCAGGCAGAGCCTTGCGGACCGTGCTCCCGCCGAAACGCTCGCGGTCGTTGCACTGGCAGTGGCGGGGCTGTTCGGCGCGTTCTTTCCGGACAACGTCTATCTTCACGAGCAGTGGAGCGTGCTGCTCATCATGCTCTCGCTCGCCGCGCACCGGCGGCCCTGGCTCTCGGTGGGCCTTGCGCTGCTGGCCGTGCTAGTGCGCGAGACGGCGCTGGCGTGGCTCGCGGCGATCCTCCTCATGGCGCTGTGGCAGCGCGACGGGAAGCGCGCGCTCATGGCGCTCGGAGCCATCGCGCTGGCGGGCGGGCTCTGGCTGATCCACGCCCGGTTGGTGGCCGCGCAGGTTGTGCCCGGCGATCTCACCTCACCGGGCTGGGTCCGCTTTGGCGGACTGCCGCTGGTAATCGACGCGCTGCGCCGCAATCTCGTGCTGACCGGCCTGCCCGGCCCGCTGATTCTCGTGACAGTCGCCGCCTCGCTCGCCGCCATGCTGCGCTGGGGCCGCGAGATGGAGCGCACCGCCGCCATCGGCAGCGCCGGCTTTCTCGCCGCGCTCACCGTGTTCGGGCGGCCGGACAACGGCTACTGGGGCTTCATGGCCGCGCCGTTCGTGCTGCTCGGCCTGCCGCTATTGGCGCGGCAGGCGCTGCGTCGCCGTCCAGCCTAGCGGCAGCAGAGCGAAGCCGATCTGACCCGCAAGGCCGAGCAAACCGGCCGGTCTGCCCAGCGCGGCCAGCATCGCGGGTGGAGCTTGACCCAGTGCCAGCCCGAGCAGCACCTCACAAACCATCAACACCGCAAAGGCCGCAAGTCCCATCACGAGCGCCTCTACCGTCCCGGACACAGCCCACCGCCGAAGGCACCACCGCGCGAGCGGCGCGCAAGTCGCCAGCATCAGCGGGGTTTCGATGGCGACCGCAGCAAACGCACCGATGGCCGGGGCAACCAGCAGGGTCCGCACCACGCCAAACAGGAAGCCAAACCCGAAGCCGATCACACCGTAGGCGGCGCCCGCCCTTATCGCGGCAGGGCCGGTCATGGGTTCATACGCTGAGGAACATCCCCGCCAGCGCCGCGCTCATCAGATTGCTCAGCGCGCCGGCGGCGAGCGCCTTGAGCCCCAGCCTGGCAATCACTGGGCGCTGGTTGGGCGCAAGGCTGCCCGAGACCGCCATCTGGATCGCGATCGAGCTGAAATTGGCAAAGCCGCACAGCGCAAAGGTGACGATGGCGACGGTGTGCGCGCTAAGGTCCTTCGCCGTACCGAGATCGATGAAGGCGACGAATTCGTTGAGCACGATCTTCGTGCCGAACAGGCCGCCGGCTTGCGCAGCCTCGGCCCAGTTGGGCGCGCCGAGGAGGAGGAAGACCGGCGCGAACACGGTGCCAAGAATCTGCTGGAACGAGAGGCCGGGATAACCCAGCCTTCCGCCGATCCCGCCCAATATGCCATTGGCCATCGCCACCAGCGCCACAAAGGCCAGCACCATCGCGCCCACGGCGACGGCGAGCCGCACACCGGTCTGCGCGCCCTGGCTTGCGGCCATGATGAGGTTGGCTGGGCGTTCCTCGTCCGGTGCGGCGACGGCAATGTGGGGGTTGTGCAGCGGGGTATCGTCGTGCGCATGCAGGGGCGGCGGGACATCGGGCATGATCAGCTTGGCCATCAGCACGCCGCCCGGCGCCGACATGAACGCGGCGGCGACGAGGTAGTCCACCCGGATGCCCATCGCGGCATAGGCCGCCAGGATCGTGCCCGCGACGCCGGCCATGCCCACCGTCATCACCGCGAACATCTGCGAGGGGCTTAGCGCGGCGAGATAAGGCCGGATCACCAGCGGGGATTCGCTCTGGCCGACAAAGATGTTGGAAGCCGCGCAGAGCGCCTCGACCCGGCTGATCCCGGTGACCCATTCGAGCCCGCCGCCGATCCAGCGGATCACCAGCTGCATGATACCGAGGTAGTAGAGGATCGAAATCAACGCAGCGAAAAACACGATCGTCGGCAACGCCGAGATCGCGAAGCTGCGCCCACCGATCGCGGGATCGGCGAGCGGACCGAACAGGAACGAGACGCCCGCCTTGGCATAACCGAGCAGGCCCTCGACCCCTGCGGCAGCGCCCTGCAGCGCAGCATTGCCCGGCGGGAACCACAGCACCAGCGCGGCAAAGCCCACTTGCAGCGCAAAGGCGGGGGCAACGATGCGCAGCCGGATCGCCCTGCGATTGGAGGACAGCAGAACCGCCACGGCCAGGATCAGCGCCATGCCGGCGAGGCTCATCAAAACGCGCATCGCGGGCCCGCCGCTCCCTTGAAAGACACTGTCCCGCATCGCTTAAACGGGATTTGGCGCAGGGTCAAAATCCCGCTAACCCTTGCCAATGCAACACACGTCACGCGCCGCAACGCCCTTAACTTCGGGCATTCCCACCTCGCTCTTCGCCTTTTCGTTGCTCTATGGCGGGCTTGTCGTGCTGGCCGGCGTGCTTGGCACCAAGATCGCCGCGCTCGGGCACTGGCCACTGCTTGGCGATCTGGCGGTCGAAAGCGGGATCTTCGCGTTCCTGCTGCTGGTTGTCATGGCCAGCGCCGTCGCTGAACTCTACGGGCAGGACGTAGCCAACACGCTGGTGCGCTTCGGCTTCGTGCCGCTGATCGTCTCGATGCTGCTGCTTACCTTCGTGATCAAGGTGGTGCCCCCCGCGCCGTTCTGGGGCGATCAGGAAGCCTATGCGCGCCTGCTCGGCCAAGGCGCCCGGATGCAGTTTGCGGGCCTTATTTCCTACGGCACCTCGCAGACGCTCAATGTCTATGTCTTCTCGCGGCTTGCCGGTGGACGCGGGCGGCTGTTGATCCTGCGCGCCTGGATCGCCAGCCTCCTCAGCCAGATGGTCGATACGCTGATCTTCATCACGATCTCGTTCGCCGGAGTAACGGATGCTGCCGGCGTGCCGCTGCCGATTGGCGAGATCATGGCGGGCCAGATCGCCGCCAAGCTGCTGCTCTCCACGATCATGGTGCCGCCGCTGATCTGGGCCTTCGTCAAGTTGGGCCGCAAGCTCGACGGCCAAAGCCAGACATTCCGCTAAATATTGCACCTTCGGGCTGCTTGGTCCAAAGCGCGGCGCATCATGGCAACCACGCACGATCCCGCAGCCGACGACGCCGCCCATCACAAGGCGATGCTCGCCAAGGCCGAAACGCTCACCGAGGCGCTGCCTTACTTGCAGCGATATGCGGGCAAGACCTTCGTGGTGAAGTATGGCGGGCATGCCATGGGCGATCCCGATCTCGCGCAGGATTTTGCCGAAGACATCGTGCTGCTGAAGGCAGTCGGCATCAATCCGGTGGTCGTCCACGGCGGCGGGCCGCAGATCGGGCGCATGTTGAAGGCCCTCGGCATCGAATCGCGCTTCGTCGATGGCCTTCGGGTGACCGACAAGCAGACCGCTGAGGTCGCCGAGATGGTCCTCGCCGGCGCGATCAACAAGGAACTCGTCAGCTGGATCGCTCGCGCCGGAGGCAAGGCCATCGGCATTTCCGGCAAGGACGGCGGCATGGTGATCGCCCGCAAGGTCGAGGCGAAGAAGGCCCCCAAGGCGATCAACGACGCCGAAAGCGGAGAAGCCATCGTCGTCGATCTCGGCTTCGTCGGCGAACCGGCGAAGATCGACACCACGGTGATCGACACCATCACCGGCGCCAACATGATCCCGGTGATCGCCCCGATCGGCGTGGGCGAGGATGGCGAAACCTACAATATCAACGCCGACACCATGGCCGGTGCGATTGCTGCAGCGCTCGGCGCGGCGCGGCTGTTCCTGCTGACCGACGTGCCCGGCGTGCTCGACAAGGAGCGCCGCCTGCTGACCGACCTCACCCCGGCAGACATCACCCGCCTTGCCGAGGACGGCACGATCAGCGGCGGCATGATCCCCAAGCTCGAGACCTGCGTCCATGCGGTGGAAGCCGGATGCGAGGCGGCAGTCGTGCTTGATGGGCGCGTGCCGCACGCGATGCTGATCGAAATTTTCACTGCGCGCGGTGCCGGTACGCTGATTCGCGCGTGAAGCCGGGTGCGGCGCAGGGAACCGGCGCGGCTGCGGGGCGTTGGCCTTGCATGATACACCGCTTTCTCTGCGCTGCCGCCCTGCTCGCCCTCGCGGCCTGCACGGCCCGGGCTCCTGCACCTTCGCCTTCTCCCACAGGCTCGCCGGCGGTTTCCCCCGCGGAGTCGCCTGCCCCGGATACATCAGCAACGCCTGATGCGCGCCCACCGCCTGCGCCGGCCCGTCCCCCCGCTTCGCGCGATCCCGACGTGGTCCTGCGCGCATGGGGCGATGCGATCGAGGCGCGCGATTGGGTGGTGGTCCGCGCCTTCTGGGGTGATCTGGGCGCGCGCAGCGGCCTTTCGGAGGCCGACTTCGCGGCACGGTGGGCCGGGCTGCACTATCCGAAAGTGACCTTTGGCAAGGGTGAAAGCGAAGGCGCGGCGGGCTCGATCTACTACACTGCGCCGGTCACGATCACCGACGGTTCGCGCATCATCACGGGCGAAGTCGTGCTGCGCCGGGTCAACGACGTCGACGGTGCCACGTCGGAGCAACTGCGCTGGCACATCGAAAGCACCACGCTCAAGCTCTGAAAATCGGCATTCCCACGGGTAAGGGTCTGGACAAATTTGTATGCAACACATACAAGTTTGTCCATCGCCGTCGGTCGTTCGGCGAGGGGCCCCTTGTGGCTTCGGGAGAGGGTCGGCTAGGAGCGTGCACTCCTTGCTGACATAGGGAATGCGTAATGCTGTTGTTCTCGCTGATTGCAGCCCTGATCAAGCTTATTCAGCTGCTTCAGATCGTTGTAATCATTTCGTTTATTTTGAGCATGCTGATCGCATTCAACGTGGTGAGCCAGCGCAACAAGGTTGTTTCGGCCTTGCTGACAGCGCTCAATGCGATCCTTGACCCGCTCTTGAATCCCATCCGCCGGGCGATGCCAAACACCGGAGCCATCGATTTCTCGCCGATGATCGTGATCTTCGGCCTGGATCTGGTTGTCCGCGTTCTCATCTTCCTCGCCGACATGACCACGCCGTACTGATCCAACTGCAACCCGAGAGTACTGCAATGACTGCCGCGATGATCGATGGGAAGGCCTTTGCCGCAACGCTGCGCGCGAAGGTGGGAGAGCTTGCCGCCGCGTTCGAAGCCAAAGCAGGCCGCAAGGCAGGCCTTGCCGTGGTGCTGGTGGGCGAAGATCCCGCGAGCCAGGTCTACGTCCGCTCCAAGGGCAAGCAGACCATCGAGGCCGGGATGGCAAGCTTCGAGCACCGCCTGCCCGCTGAAACGCCGGAGGCCGATCTCCTCGCGCTGGTCGAGCAACTGAACACCGATCCTGCGGTCGATGGCATTCTCGTGCAGCTGCCACTACCTTCGCACATGGACGAGCAGAAGGTGATCTCCACGATCAACCCGGACAAGGACGTGGACGGTTTCCACGTGATCAGCGCAGGCCGCCTTGCGGTGGGCCAGCCGGGCTTCGTGCCCTGCACGCCGCTCGGCTGCCTGATGCTGCTGAAGGACCGGCTCGGTTCGCTCTCCGGCCTCGATGCGGTGGTGATCGGGCGTTCCAACATCGTCGGCAAGCCGATGGCGCAGCTGCTGCTGGCTGAGAGCTGCACGGTTACGATTGCGCACAGCCGCACCAAGGACCTGCCGCAAGTGGTGCGCCGCGCGGATATCGTCGTGGCAGCTGTCGGCCGTCAGGAAATGGTCAAGGCGGATTGGATCAAGCCCGGTGCGACCGTAATCGACGTCGGCATCAACCGCGTACCTGCCGCCGAGGCAGGCAAGACGCGGCTGGTCGGCGATGTCGATTATGCGGGCGCGATGGACGTTGCAGGCGCAGTTACGCCGGTGCCCGGCGGGGTCGGCCCGATGACCATCGCGGTACTGCTGCGCAATGCCCTCGTTGCCGCCTATCGGGGCGCCGGGCTGGAGTTGGCTGCGGACGCGATCTGAGGCGCTGCCTTTCTATTGCCGGCAGCCTGCTCTAGGCTTGCCCGCATGAAGCGCCTGCTAACCCTCGCCTTGCTCGCCCCCGCCCTGCTCACCCTCGCCCTGCCCGTTGCGGCGCAGGACCCGCGCGGGGGTCCAGCCAGCTTTGGCAGCGCCATCACCCCCATCGGCAATCCCAGCGCGCTGATTGCAGCGGAGAGCGCGTTTGCACGGCTGGCGCGCGAGAAGGGCCAGTGGTCCGCCTTTGCCGCGACCGCCACCGACGAGGCGGAAATGTTCGTGCCGCAGCGCGTGGCCGCCAAACTCTGGCTAAAGGGCCGCGCGAATCCGCCGCAAGCGGTGCAATGGCAGCCGAGCTCGGTCTGGATGAGCTGCGACGGCAGCGCGGGTGTGACCTTCGGCGGCTATCAGGCAGGCGCAGCAAATGGCTGGTTCTCCACCGTGTGGCAGCGCCAGCGCAAGAAGGGTGACTACAAGTGGGTACTCGATCAGGGCGGTGATCTCGCCGCGCCGCTGGCGGGGGCCGACTTCATCACCGGCAAGGTCGCCGATTGCCCGCCGCGCCCGCGCCGCGATCCGCTGGCGGACGCACCGCCCAAGCCCAAGCGCGGTGATCCGCCCCCGCCGCCTCGCCCGCTGGCCGGACCGATCCCGACGCTGACCGCTCCTGCCGGGTCCGATAGCAAGGATGGCCGCTCGATCGACGGCACGCTCGTCTGGCGCTCCACCGTACTGCCCGGCGGGACGCGCGAATGGACCGTGTGGCTGTGGCAGGACGGCAAGATGAACGAGGTGCTGAAGCGCACCGAAGTCGCGAAGAACGAGGGGTAGGATAATGCTGGCTCTGTTCCTCTCTGCCTTCACAACGCTGTTCGTGGTGATCGACCCGCCCGGCTGCGCGCCGATCTATGCCGGGCTGACGGCCAATGCCACGCCGCGGCAGGCCTTCATCATGGCCTTGCGCGCATGCCTGATCGCCAGCGGCATCCTCGTGGTCTTCGCGCTGTTCGGCGAGGATCTGCTCGGTGCGCTGCACATCGAACTCGACAGCTTCCGCATCGCCGGCGGCATCATGCTGTTCATGATCGCGATCGACATGGTGTTCGAGAAGCGCACCGAGCGGCGCGAGGAGCGGGCGGAGAAAGTGCGCGCCGCGCAGCCGCAGGTGGAGGACGTTTCCGTCTTCCCGATGGCCATGCCGATGCTGGCGGGACCGGGCTCGATCGCATCGGTCATGCTGCTCACCGCACGCGCGCATGGCTTGCCCGAGACGCTGGTGATCCTCGCAGCGCTCGGCGCGGTCATGCTGCTGAGCTTCATCGCGCTGGTCGCCGCGCGGCCGATCATCCGGGCACTGGGCTCGCAGGTCGAGGCGGTGATCACCCGGCTGCTCGGTGTGCTGCTGGCCGCGCTTGCCGCGCAGTTCGTGATCGACGGGATCAGGGCGCAGTTCTGAACTACTGCAGGGTCACGCGCCCGTCGTCCGAATCGCGGCGGCCGAAGAATTGCATGAGCTGGACCAGCAATTCGCACCGAGCAGCGAGGCTGTCGGCTTCGAGCAGGGCCTGCTTGGCGGCGGCATCGAACGGGGCGATTTGCGAGACGCCGTTGATCAGCGAGACATCGTCGAGCCGACCGACCGAATCCCAATCGACCGAATAGCCCTGCGCATCGGCAAAACGGCGCGCCTCGCGTTCGAACGAGGCGCGTTCGACCGCGCTGAGGCTGGCGCCCGCGTCATCCTCGATCAGCTCACCTTCGACCTGCCGGAACGGCGTGGTCACATCGAGTTCGCGCAGCAGGCGAAAGCGCGATAGCCCCTCGAGAATCACGTTGTAGCGCCCGTCCTCCATCGCTTCGACTTCGCCGATCTTGCCGACGCAGCCGATCTGGAACAGCGGGGCGCCATCATATTGGCCCTGCGGCTGGATCATTGCGATGCGCCGGTCACGCACCAGCGAATCGGAGATCATCGAGCGGTAGCGCGGCTCGAAAATGTGCAGGGGCAACTGCAGCCCGGGGAAGAGCAGCGCGCCCGTGAGCGGGAAGATCGAGAGGCGCACCGGCCTGCTGTCCTGCGCCATGGCTTAGCCGAACAGCACGGTGGAAAGCTTGCGGCGGGTGGCCGCAACCCACGGATCTTCAAGGCCGATGGCTTCGAATATCTGCAGCAGGCAGGTGCGCGCGGCGCCTTCGTTCCACGCCCGGTCGCGCGCGACCATGCCGAGGAGCAGGCCCGCCGCGCCATCGCGGTCACCGGCAGCATAGAGCCCGTTGGCGAGTGCGAGTTGCGCGTCCATGTCGTCCGGATTGGCGGCGACGGCGGCGCGCAGGCCGTCAAGCTCGCTGGGCTCGGGCGCATCGGCAGCGAGCGCGAGCGCGGAACGGGCCTGCGCCAGCGCGGGATCTTCAGCCAACTTGGGATCGAGCGCGGCAAGCACCTCCTCCGCCGCCGCCTTGTCGCCCGCCATGAGCAGCGCGCGGATCAGGCCGGACTGGGCGGCGGCATTGTCCGGCGCGATCTCCGCGATCTGGGAGAAGATGCCGACCGCGCGTTCACCATCGCCAAGCGCGAGCACTTCCTCACCCATGGCGAGGAGCGGGGCGATATCCTGCGCGGGTTCGTCCCCCGCCTGGATCGGAAGGCGCGCCAGCATCTGATCGAGCATCTGACGCAATTGCGATTCGCTGCGCGCGGGCGTCAGGTCCGCCACCGGCTGGCCCTGGAACATGGCATAGACCGTCGGGATCGAGCGCACCTGGAACTGCGCGGCGATGAACTGTTCCTCATCGACGTTGATCTTGGCGAGGACGACGCCCTTTTCAGCGTATTCGCCGCAGACTTTTTCTAGCAGCGGGGTGAGCGCCTTGCACGGCCCGCACCATTCGGCCCAGAAATCGAGCACGACGAGCTTGGTCATCGATGGTTCGACCACAGCCTTGCGGAAGCGGTCCACCGCTTTCTGCTCTTCGAGATTGAGGCCAAGGCTTGCCACTGGTCGGTCTCCGCGCTGAAACGTGAATGAATGTCTTGCCCCCATGTGGGAAGCGGGGGCGGTTCGGCAAGGGCATTTGCGGGCAAGAGGGCAAGCGATGGGGCCTGCGCGCATTTTTGCTGTTGCGCGGGCCAGCCCATGAAGCTAAGGGCGCGCTTCACCCCGGTCGGGGGCCTTCAGGCAGCCCGATCCGAAACGCACGAGCGGGCGTAGCTCAGGGGTAGAGCACAACCTTGCCAAGGTTGGGGTCGAGGGTTCGAATCCCTTCGCCCGCTCCAGTTTTCCCCAAGAAAACTAATTAGTTGCACCTCGCGTAGCTCGCGAGGGCTTGGTGACAAAGCTCCAATCGCTCGCCGTTGTCACCACATTGTCACCAATTCAAATCCAACTCAGGGCTGGTCAGGCGTTCTCCCAAGTTCAGCTTAGACTGATCGCATCGATCGCCGATCTCAAGCCTGTCGGCCCGAGTGAGCTACTTTGGCATAGGCACTGGTAGGCGGATCGCTCGCTCCGCCGCAGAACCATCCACTCGCATTAGCCGCTAATCCCTGGGCTCGAAGCCTGCCCTCCTTCAATCAACCCGTGAAGGGTCCGCTACGCGTGCGCGTGCGGCCGCAGCTTTGCTGCGGTGATTGCGGCCAGCCCCCGGCCTGTGGGGCGACTGTCGAGCGGGGTGGTCCCGCTCCTAGGCAGGAGCCGCAACATGCCACTGGCAACCGCACAATCGCTTGGCTGGAACCTCTCCCGGACGCTGATGACGGTCATCGTCCTCATCGAAACCAATCAGGGCTACTTCGTCATCCCCGCTGACGAATTTGACGGTGACCCCAAACAGGTGGTTCGCGAATATGACCCCTTCAGCCGCTAACCTCAGGCACATTTCGCCTTTTCGGCCTGTGCCCTGCCGTGCTATTCTTGCACCGCAGATTGCGCTGAGGAGGTGGTGGCGAGCGCGTCCAGACAAGGGACGCTTATGACCATTTTTCTCATCCTCGGGGCCGTGGCTGGCCTTTATGTGCTCGCGCTGCTCTTCCGCCTCGCCAGCTACGCGCTGCCTGTCTATGCCGGGCTCACTTGTGCTTTCCTGCTGCTCGGCCACGATGTTGGCCATCTCGGAGCAATCCTGGGCGGACTGGCGGCAGGCATTGCCACGCTTCTGATTGTGCAGGGCCTCATTGCCTTCATCCGCTCTCCCATGATCCGTGTCGGGATCGCGTGCCTCTTTGCCATACCCGCGGGCTTCGCCGGTTTTCAGGCCGCGCACGCGCTTGGATCACTGGCAACGGACAACAGCATGCTGCTGGCGATCCTTGGATACATCGCTGCTATGGCGACATCCCTCTCGGCATGGCGAAGCGTGACGATGTCGGAGCGTGATACGCACGTCACCTCACAGTTTGCCGGTCCCGTGGCTGGGCAAGCCTCTACAGGCCAATCCATGTCGGCCGAGTGATGGCGTGAGGGGCCAATACCGCCGGTCCGGTCGCTTCCTTTGCTTGACCGATTTTGAACCGAGGGTTCAGGGCCTGCGTTCACCCGAGCCAGTGCATGCGATCTGCATCTGGCGTCCTTCCCGGCAGAACCGACCAGTACGGCCTCTTTCGATCCGCGCCCATGTCAGCCAGACGCTTCGCTTGGCAGGCTTGCCGAAACGGTGCTTGCCGAACTTTCTTCCCCCGGCGTTCCGCCGTTCCTCGCGAGACAAGAAAGCCCGGCCACACCGTCCTTCGCTAACGCTGCGGGCTGACGCTGCGGCACCTTGCCACTGCCTGACCCTTTTCCGCGCATCGAGGCCGCACTGGCGCGGTCCCGTCCAACGGAAAGGAAATACCCATGGCAAAGATCGGCAACTTCAAAATGGTTTCGGGTGAACTCCGCGGCCAGATCGTCACTCTCGCACTTCAGGCCAAATCAGTCAGGATCGTCGCGGATGAAAACACCAGCGGCAATGCCCCCACCCATCGGGTCCTCATCGGCGAAGTCGAAATCGGCGCAGCCTGGAAAAAGCACACCCAGGACGACCGGCCGTACCTCTCGGTGAAGCTCGACGACCCCAGCTTCATGGCGCCCATTTTCGCCCAGCTCTTCGAAGCCGAGGACGGCAGTCACGATCTGGTCTGGAACCGCCCGAGCCGCCGCAACGACCATTGAATCGGCCAAGTCATCGCCCGGGTCACACCGGGCGATGACGAATCCCTAGTATATTGGGTGGCAGTATATTAGGGTTACGCCGACCCACGAAGCATGAGGCTTCGGGAGATTTTTGGGACGAATTTAAGGCGATTGCGACACGCCAGTGGGCTTTCGCAGGAGGAATTGGCGCATCGTGCCGGAATCAACCGAAACTATGTCGGCCTTCTCGAACGCGCAGCCAATTCGCCGACGCTCGACACAATCGAGCGACTCGCAGAAGAACTTGCCGTCGATCCCGTGCAATTTTTCGAAAAACCTGGCGGTCGTTGAACGCAAACCTACCGTCATTCACCGAATCTCAGCAGCAATTTTACAATTTCTGAACTACAACAGGCAGATCATTGCCTCTGGGAATGTTTTGTCCCGGCAATCTGGGCTCGGCATTATCCGATGCTGGGGATAGCGCTCTGCCCGATTGGGGATAAGTTCACCCTGCTTCTCTGCGCGCGTTGCAGGGGCGCAGTCACTAAACAGGTTTTGCTACAAGGAGAGACCCATGTCGGCTCCTGAGTTTGCCGATGAACCACCGCAGTCAGGCCGATTGAGCGAGTATGATGAGCGCCACCTCGTCACGTATCTTCGCCTGCTGGATGCTGAAAAGGACGGGGCTTCATGGGAAGAGGCGGTTTCGATCATCTTCGCCATCGATCCTGCCAGTGAGCCGGAGCGCGCGCGCAAGGTCTATGATGGCCATCTCGCCCGCGCCAAGTGGATGACGGAACACGGCTACAAACACCTTCTGGTCCCGCGAACCCAATAAAACCGGGTAGTTAAGACCAATATGGCGCAATCGATTGTGCCCCCCCTCGGGGGAGCCCGGAACTGACTCGAGCACTTCTCTCATCAGGGCTCCGACATGATCGTTCGACTCCAAAAAAACCTCATAGGAGAGGTGCGATGGAGAAGCCGCCCGACTGGCGTTCGGAGAATTACGCCAAAACGTTTGAAACCTATGACCGCGCAGATTTCGCGCAGGAGTTTCTTCGCCGCAATCCCGACTATCGCGACCAATATGCTGAAGCCGTTGACGCTGCGCCACTCGCGCTGAGTCGTCTGGCCCGGCACTGGGGGTTGGTCTTTCGCTGCGGACCCTGACCTCCCGGCCCACCATCTCCCGATCATCTGGCACCCATCTACCGCGGCCAGCGTCATCCTTTTGCGCCCGGCTCCTTTCCCTTGCGACGGCTGCAGCCAAGCCGAAATTGTCGACGGCATGAATATCGCGGCCGAGCACCGCGATGAGGAAGGGCGGCATCTCGTCCTCTCGACGGCGAAGCGCCGCTACCGCCTGAATATTTGCGGCGAGACAACAGAGACCGAACCGCTCGCCTATGTTCTTCCGGGCGACGCATTTTGGGAAACACGGAAGGCCGCCGTTTCCGATTTTCATGACCATTGCGGTCTCGGGCATGTGAAGAAGCTCCCGTTCTGCCTTGCGCCCGGTCCGTCAGAGCACTGGCGTCTGGTCCAATGGCTTCGGTTGCTCGATGCGCTGTCCGGCGGTGCAACCACGCGCGAATTGGCCATCGAACTTATCGCCCGCGATGCCGGGCGATATTCGGCCGCCGAATGGGACACGTCGAGCGAGCGTAAGCGGATTGCGCGCTGGCAGCGACAGGCGCTCGCTATGCGCGACGGCGGCTATATCGCCCTATTGAGCGGCCACTGATCGGGACATTCGGCAGCCACGCCTTATGTCCGTTCACCCAAATCCCTGAAAATCTCAAATCTCGCCTCCTGCTCGCCGGGCCAACCCCTTGTGTCCGGCACTTCACAGGAGACGTTTCATGGATGGAGATTTCGTCCCGGTATTCCCGCGCTATGTCAGGACGCCCGATGCTGCCGTGCATTTGGGTCTGTCAGCCCGCACGCTTGAAAAGCATCGTTGCTATGGGACGGGGCCGGCCTTTCACAAACTTGGTCGGCGGATTGTCTATGCCATAGTCGATCTCGATGCCTGGGCGCAAAATGGTCGCCGCAATTCAACATCCGATCCCGGACAAGGCATTTGCCTTTCAGCGCGACCGGTGCGCCGTTGATGCGAAGTTCAGCTGCCTCTTCCGCGCATGAAAAATGTGCGCAGCTCGACCTGTTCTACTCGATGCCCGGTGACATTGCCGCGCGCGATGCTCAGGATCTGATGTCCTGGCCCTTCTTCAGCCTTGCCAAGTCGCGGCGCTCCGCGCCGATCGACTTCGCAATGGGGGCCACATGGATCTCGGTCGAAGCCGTAGCCGAACACGGCATGGCGACCATCTGGGATGCCGACATTCTGATTTGGGCGGCGAGTCAGCTCGTCGAAGCGCGCGACGCAGGTCGCCCGACATCTCGGCACATCGCCGCCCGTCCGCACGAGATTCTGACCTTCATCGGGCGCGGGACTGGAAAGGACCATTATGAGCGGCTGCGCGCGGCGCTCGACCGCTTGCAATCGACGACCGTTGCCACGTCGATCCGCCAGCAGCACCAGCGCCGCCGTCACCGTTTCTCCTGGATCAACGAATGGCGGGAAACACTCGACGACCGTGGCCGCGCCGTTGGCATCGAGCTTATCCTGCCCGACTGGTTCTATGCGGGTGTGCTCGATCGCGGCCTGATCCTGACGATCGACCGCGCCTATTTTGCGCTGACAGGGGGCGTTGAACGCTGGCTCTACCGTATCGTGCGCAAGCATGGTGGACATCAGCGCGGTGGCTGGAGTTTCGACGTTCTGCACCTTCATCTCAAATCAGGTGCGCTTTCGCCGCTCAAGCAATTCGCATTCGAGCTGCGGACCATCGTCCGGCAGCAGTCTCTCCCGGGCTACCATTTGAGCCTTGAGCACAGCTTCGGCCGCGAGCGGCTGATCTTCAAACCCATCCCCGTCGACCCGTTCGTTGCCGCTGCCCGGCGCGTCGGTTTCCCTGTGGAGAAGTTGGCATGACATTCGGCCTATCAAAAACCGTCGGACTCGGCCCATCGAAAACCCGATCCTCGGCCTATCGAAAACCGGGACCATGCGGAAACCCGCAGAATTCTGAGGCAAATCGGCGCTCCTCTAACGATGCTAATAGAAAAGAATCCTTCGGATTCTTGCTAACCCTTTTGCAGCCTGTGGATAATCGCGGTGCCACCGTCCGCGTCAAGCCTGTCGGGTTCGCGGTGGCAGGAGCGCGGCCATGAGCGAGCCAACTGCGCAGCGGCACATCTCGTCGCACGCCATCAGGTCAGCAACAGCCAGCGCCCTGACCGAGGTCGAAGTGACCTGGATCGAGAAGCGCTACGAACAATGGATCCGCTTCGGGCGCATCGCGGCTGACACGATCATCAACCGCCGCACGCGCGTCATCGCATTCCGTCCCGGCGCGGTCTTCGCCTTCGTGCGCTGGTCGTCGAACGACTATGGCACCATCCATTCGTGCATCGACATCGTAACGGCAGTGGCACCAGGCGAGGCCTACACGACGTTGCCGTTTGTCCGTCCCGGCGCTGACATTCTGCTGCACATCGAGGGCTGGCCCAAGGTCGCACAGGTGTTGCAAGCCATTGACGCTGTTGAAGCCGCCGGGGTTGATCCGTGCGACGCATCGCCCGATCACTGGCGCCACGTCGGCAACCGGCTGAATGCCGGAATGCCGTTCCGGGCTTACACAGCGGAGCGGCACGCGGCCTGGCTCCGGCGCAAGGCGCTCGAAGCATGAGCCGCCGCCGCTATGTTCGCGCCACGATACTGTGGGCAGGCTTGTTCAGCGCCGGGTTCGCAGCAGTCGCCATGCTGTCGCCGCGACCGCGACTAATGTGGAACGCGAGCGCCAGTGCGCCCGTCGGCCTCTATCGCCTCGCGAGCGGCACACGCCCAAGGCTCGGCGAACTGGTCGCCATTGTGCCGCCGACTGCGACCGCGCGGATGATGGCCGAGCGCCATTATTTGCCAATCGGCGTGCCGCTTATGAAACATGTCGCGGCTTTGCCCGGGCAATGGTTGTGCCGCGCCGGCGCTGTCGTCTCGGTGGACGGCAACCGTGTCGCCATAGCCAAATCGCACGACAGATTGGGTCGGCCTTTGCCAAGCTGGCAGGGCTGTCACCGCGTTCGAACAGACGAATTGTTCCTGTTGAACCCGGCGCCTGATAGCCTTGATGGGCGCTATTTCGGTGCTCTGCCCGCAGCCGGCCTTATCGGCACGGCACACCCCATCCTTACCCGTGATGCACCTGACCAGCCCCTGCGCTGGCGTGGCTTTGGCGCATCCGCCGCTTCCCCAACCACCAACCAGGAGCACAGGCCATGATGATCGGCATCTTTCATTCCGCGCAAGACAGCTTCACCGGGCAAATCCGGACCCTCATGCTCGATGCTGTCGTGACGCTCGTCCCGGCCCCATCGAACGACAGCGACAATGCACCCGACTGGCGCGTGCTGCTCGGCGATGCCGAAACCGGCACTGAAATCGGTGCTGGCTGGAACCGCACAGGCGAACGCGCCGGTGCCTTTGTCGCGGTGCAGATCGACGACCCGGCCTTTGCCCAACCCCTGCGCGCCAACCTGCTTCGCTCCATGTCCCGTGACGACGAGCATCACCTGCTCTGGTCGCGTCCGACCAATCGCGATCGGAAATAGGCCATGACCGTTGCTTCGCTTCGCCGTCGCAGGTGTTCCGTAGTTCGGATTGCCGTTCGGCTGCGCCTTCACCTTCTCCTTCCCGGCACTTGTTTCGCTCTCAGCTTGGCAGCGGCGACTTCTCCGGTTGCCGCAGTTGCGACGGTGCCTGACCAGTTTGCAGCGCATCCTTATGCGCCGCATGTCGCAGAGGCATCGCAGCGCTTCGGCATTCCCGAGCTGTGGATATGGGCTGTGATGCGGGCGGAAAGTCGCGGCAATTCGCGTGCGGTTTCGCCTGCAGGAGCCGTAGGGCTGATGCAGATCATGCCCGGCACTTGGTCTATGCTGAGCGCGCGACATGGCCTTGGCTCTGACCCGTTCGATGTGCGTGCGAACATCCTTGGAGGTGCGGCATATCTGCGCGCCATGTGGGATCGGTATCGCAATGTCAGCTTGATGCTGGCGGCCTACAATGCCGGACCAAGCCGTGCCGATGACTATGCTGCCGGTCGTCGCAGTCTTCCGGCAGAAACCGTCAACTACGTCGCCCAGATCGCGCCAAGTCTTGGAATGGCCAGCATCGCTTCGCCTGCTGCCATGTCACCTGCCAATGCTCATCCTTGGCGTCAGGCTACATTGTTCGCACCGCGCGGCGATGGAGAAGCGAGCAGCACTGACGGTGCTGCCGATGTGCAGCCACAGCGCACCCAGCTTGCGTCACCGTCGGCCTCTTTGCCGTTATCAAGCCCCGCGCCGCACCCCCTGTTTGTGTCGCTTTCACCGCGAAATCCGTGATGGGTTACACCAGCGCATCTCTGACGGTTCGGGCGTCGTGTCGGAAAGGTACGGCGGGGAGGCATGTGTTTGAGCGAGAGGGCAATTTTGGAGGGCAAGATAAAAGGAGTGCCAGCACCTGGCCCTCATGTGGTTGTTGTAGCGAGATAATTCCGTATGGCACCGGGCAAAGTCTGCCATACGATGTTTCCCAATCACCCGCAAAACTGCGGCGTAATCGTCTGGCACCTTCAAAATGAGCCGCGACGACAATGAATTTCGGGTGCGGCCGGGAAGAAGCAGGGACAGCGGTGCAGCCTCCGGGCGGCGGAGCCAGAAGCTGGCGGCTCAGGTCCAGCGGGCCGCCAGCAAGGCGGGCCATGCGGGTTCACGGCGAGCGGGTCTGAAACGCGGCAGTGGCAGCGGCAAAGCCGCGCGCGGGCGTCGGACGGTTGCCGCGATGCGCCGCACACCTGGCCAACGCCGCGTTACTGTCATGGCGCGCATCGCTCGCCATAAAGGTGCGCATTACCGCGCCGCACCGCTGGCAAAGCACATCAAGTATCTTGAGCGTGACGGCGTGTCCCGCGACGGGCGCGATGCTTCAATGTTTGATGCCCGGACTGATGGAGCGGACCGCGATGCCTTTGCAGGTCGTTGCGAAGCTGACCGGCACCACTTTCGCTTCATCGTCTCGCCCGAAGATGCCGGGGACATGGAAGACCTGCGCAGCTTCACCCGCGAATTGATGGCCGACGCGGCCAAGGATCTTGGCACCGAACTGGACTGGGTCGCCGTTGACCATTGGAACACCGACAATCCGCACATCCATGTGCTGGTGCGCGGCGTTGCCAGCGACGGCACTGATCTTGTTATTGACCGGGGCTATATCAGCGAAGGGCTGCGGTTCCGGGCGGAAGAGCGGGTGACGCTCGAACTGGGGCCGCGCACCGAGTTGGACATCCGCACCGCGCTCGAACGCGAGGTCGATGCAGAGCGCTGGACCAGTCTTGACCGGCAGCTTGAACGCTTGGGTCAGGACACCGCAGGCCTTGTCGATCTGCGTCCAGGCGGCGACGCCGATCCCGAAATGCGCCGGCTGCTGTTGGGCCGCGCCGCCAAGCTGGAACAGCTGGGACTGGCGGCGCGCGAAGGTCCTGCGGTGTGGGCTCTGGAGCGCGGTGCCGAAACCACACTGCGCGATCTTTCGGTGCGCAACGACATCATCAAGACGATGCACAATGCCATGACCCGCGACGGCGGGCAGTTTGATGTTTCGGCATTGGCCCTGCATCAGGACGTTCCAAGCGAACCGGTCATCGGACGCCTGGTCGAACGTGGCCTCCACGACGAGCTGACGGGCAGTGCCTATGCCATCGTCGACGGTGTCGATGGCCGCACGCACCATCTGCGGTTCAAGGACATCGAGATGACCGGCGACGCCAAAGCCGGATCGATTGTCGAACTGCGCTCATGGGAGGATGCCAAAGGGCATGACCGCCTGTCGCTCGCTACGCGATCAGACATACCCCTCGAGGCACAGATCAAAGCACCTGGCGCGACGTGGCTTGATCGCCAGCTTGTTGCCCGCGATCCCGTGGCAACGGGCAAGGGTTTCGGGCGCGAGGTGCGCGATGCGTTGGATGCCCGCGCCAGCCATCTCGAAACGCAGGGGCTTGCCCGCCGGCAGGGCCAGCGGGTCATCCTTGCTCAGGATCTCGTCGGGACGCTGAAGAATCAGGAACTGACGGCCGCCACGCAGGCCATCGCCGCGCGCACGGGACTTGAGCACAAACCGTCGGGCGCAGGCGACTATGTCAGCGGCATCTACCGGGAGCGGGTGACGCTTTCGACGGGCCGCTTTGCGATGATCGACGAAGGGCTGGGCTTCCAGCTCGTGCCCTGGCGCCCGGCGCTCGATCAGCACCTCGGCCAGCACATCACCGGCACCATGTCGCCGGGCGGTACTGTCGACTGGGCCTTGGGCCGCGGACGCGGGATCAGCCTGTGACCCTCATTTACCCCCTCAACAGGAGTAACTTTCAATGAACGCCACCCGTATTCTCTGGGGTCAGGTCATCGCCGTCATCAGCGTCACCTTGCTTGGCATCTGGTGTGCCACCCAATGGACGGCCCACGCCCTTGCGTACCAACCCGAGCTCGGCCAGCCCTGGTTCTGGCTTGGTTCTTGGCCAATCTACCCGCCCTACGCCTTCTTCTGGTGGTGGTTTGCGTTTGACGCCTATGCACCACAGATCTTCCAGACCGGCGCTTTCATCGCGGTCTCGGGTGCCATGGCCGCCATAGTCATCGCGATCGCCATGTCGGTGTGGCGCGCGCGGGAGGAGAAGCAGTCAGAGACCTATGGGTCTGCGCGGTGGGCAACCGACAAGGAAATCCGCAAGGCTGGCCTCCTGAAGCAAGACGGTGTGGTGATCGGCTCGCACAAGAACCAGTATCTGCGGCACAATGGCCCCGAGCATATTCTCTGCTTTGCGCCGACCCGTTCCGGCAAAGGCGTTGGTCTCGTCATCCCGTCGCTGCTCGCCTGGCCGGGCAGTTGCATCGTCCACGATATCAAAGGCGAGAACTGGGATCTGACGGCGGGCTTTCGCGCGCGGCATGGCCGCGTCCTGCTGTTCGATCCGACCAACCCCGCATCCAACCCCTACAATCCGCTGCTCGAAGTCCGGAAGGGCGATTGGGAGGTGCGTGACGCCCAGAACATCGCAGACATATTGATCGACCCCGAAGGGTCACTGGAAAAGCGCACGCATTGGGAGAAGACCAGCCATTCGCTGCTCGTCGGCACGATCCTGCACGTCCTTTATGCCGAGAAGGACAAGTCGCTAGCCGGGGTTGCTGGCTTCCTTTCCGATCCGCGCCGTTCGATAGAAACCACGCTGCACCGCATGAAGACGACCCCGCACCTGGGTAAAGACGGTGTCCACCCCGTTGTAGCGGCCGCAGCACAGGAACTGCTGAACAAGTCTGACAATGAAAGGTCTGGCGTCCTGTCGACGGCGATGTCGTTCCTCGGCCTCTACCGCGATCCTGTAATTGCGCAGGTCACCGGAGCCTCGGACTGGCGCATCACCGATCTTGTCGATTCAACGGCACCTGTGTCGCTCTATCTGGTCATTCCTCCTTCCGATATCAGCCGGACCAAGCCGCTCGTCCGCCTGATGCTCAATCAGATCGGTCGCCGTTTGACCGAAGAACTGAGAGCCAAGGGTCGCCGGCAGCGCGTGATGTTCATGCTCGACGAATTCCCGGCTTTGGGAAGGCTCGATTTCTTCGAAAGCGCCCTGGCCTTTGTTGCAGGCTACGGGATCAAGGCATTCCTGATCGCGCAGTCGCTCAACCAGATTGAAAAAGCCTATGGATCGAACAACGCCATTCTCGACAACTGCCATGTCCGCGTCGCGTTCGCGGCCAATGATGACAATACCGCCAGCCGCGTTTCCAATGCCCTTGGCACCGCGACCCAGATGCGGGCGATGAAGAATTATGCCGGACATCGGCTCTCACCATGGCTCGGCCATATCATGGTTTCACGGACCGAGACCCCAAGGCCGTTGCTAACGCCCGGTGAAGTTCAGCAATTTTCTGAGCACGAGGAGATTGTACTGGTGGCCAGCACTCCGCCGATCCGCGCGGAAAAGGCAAAATACTTTGTCGACCCGAGGTTCCGCGCGCGCCTTCTACCGGCACCCACCCCCAAACCGCTGCACCCGAAAAAACGGCCAACGGACGACTGGTCCGCGCTCGCACCCATTGCGGCACCGCTGCCGACCAAACCAGCCCAGGCCGAAGCGAAAAGCTCCGAACAGCCGCCTGTTGATCAGCCAAAGCCGGATGTGCCGTCAGATGCCGATGGGGCCGAATCCGAAAATGATACGGCAAACTCCGGCATCAGGCGAGAACCCGAACTGGGGGAACATGAGGATGTCGTTCCCGCCCCCAAGCTACCGGTCAACGAGTTCGATCTTGATCGCGATGCGCCCGAGGATGACGCAGCCAGGGTCAAACGGGAAGCCGATCGCACTATGAACCGCAATGCCCGCAATGCATCGCTCGACCCCGATGACGGCATCGACCTGTGAGGAAGAAGCCCCACAGCAAACAAACCTTCCGGCTCGATATCGAACTGGCCAAATTGCTGGAGGAACGCGCTCATGCCCGCGGCGTCTCGCGCACCGAAGTGGTGGAGGCGGCGTTGATGTCCCTGCTTCAGTCCGATCAGGATGAGCGGATGGAAGCCGCTCTGGCAAGGCGGCTCGATCGCCTGTCGCGGCAACTGGACCGGCTCGAATGGCATGTGGAATTGACGAACGAAGCGATTGGCCTGTTTGTGCGCTTCTGGCTTACCAGCAATCCGCCGCTGCCCGACACGGCAATGAAGGCGGCGCAGGCGATGGGCAAGAAGAGGTGGCAGGGCTTCGTGGAATCACTCTCGCGGCGGATGGAGGCGGGGCCGAAGCTGCGGGATGAAGTCGAACTTGGGAAGTCCGACGCATCAATCAGCTGACCAGGGAGATCACCCTCAGCTTCATCAACACGCCAATCCCTGTCATGCAAACTCAAAGGCGCATTACCTGAAAACTGCCGGCTTGAGAATCGGAGCGCCGGGGCTCCGTTCATCATAACTGTCGCGTGCCCCCCCCGTCGATCTGCCTCTCAAGCCTCTCTTTGTTGGGAATCAGATCGGCGATGGAGAATTGATCCAGATGGCGGGAAAATGACTCCAAACCGCCTGTCAATACATGCCGTAACCCGCAGACTGGGGTGACTACGCAAGTGTTGGTTGCCGGGTCGAAACATTCAACGAACGTCCCTGTATCTTCCATGGTCCGGACAATGACGCCCACATTCAATTCGGCAGGCGCGAGCGCCAGCTTGAGACCGCCGCTGCGGCCCCGCACGCTTTCGACAAAACCTTCGGCGGTGAGCCGCTGAGCCACCTTCATCAGGTGGTTCTTCGAAATGCCATAGGCGCTGGCAATGTCGGCGATGGAATGATGGCCGTCTTTCACCGCCAAAAACATCAGCGTGCGCAGGGCATAATCGGTTTGAAGCGAGAGTCTCATAAAAGATGCATATCATATATTGCATTTAACCGCCAACCGCCTAAACGATGCATATGAAATACCTCTTAATCGAGTCGAGACTGTGACGGGGTCAGAGCATGTCGCGCAAGTGCGCGCTCGCAAGATGGCTGACGCATTCATTTCCCAGCTCGTAGAGCAATTCTACGGAGCTATTCGGGCTGATGAGATGCTCGGCCCGATATTTGGTGCAAAGGTCAGCGACTGGCCGCATCATCTGGCGCGGATGAAGGATTTCTGGGCCTCGATCATGCTGGAATCGGGTCGTTTCAGTGGCAATCCCATGCGCAAGCACACGGCTATCGGTGGGCTTGATGCAGAGCATTTTGCGCGGTGGCAGTCTTTATGGGACGTGACACTCACCCGGATCGCACCGAACGAGGAAGTGGCAAACCGGTTTCGCGACGCGGCGCGGCGCATTGGCGAAAGCCTGCTGACCGGCATCCAAATCGAGCGCGGTGGTCTCGCCGCAATTTCCGCCAAGGTGCTTGCCTGATGTCTGAACCTTATGCCTCATCCCCTATCTTCGACGAGCAGACTTTGCCCGATGCGCTGCGCAACGATCATCGCACCAAAACCGGGACGTGGGGCCTGCTGCGCGTCCTGGAAGGCGAAGTCCGGCTGATCTTCACCGAGCCGCATACGGAACACCGTGTCACGCCGGATAGTCCCGCCATCATCCCACCACAGGCGACGCATTATGTTGTCCCCGTCGGGGCAATGCGCATGCAGGTTGAGTTCTGGCGCGAACGGCCCGATCTGAGCAAAGGACCGGTCAATGGATGACCTTGTTCTGGCGCGCGCTATCCATGTGATCGCGGTGTTGTTCTGGATCGGCGGCGTCGGATTTGTCACCTGGGTTGTCATGCCCGCGCTGCGGGCCAGCGAACGCCCCGCAGACCGCCTTGCCCGGTTTCATCAGATCGAGGGCCATTTTGCATGGCAGGCGCGCATCTGGGTCACGCTGGCCGGGGCAAGCGGGCTGTGGCTGATCTACCGCGCCGATATGTGGAGCCGGTTTGCCGAGCTTCGCTTCTGGTGGATGCATCTGATGGTGGCGCTGTGGGCCGTGTTCGCGCTGATGCTGTTCGTGCTGGAGCCCTTGGTGTTGCATCGCCGCATGGCAAGCTCAACCACACCAGAAGCTGATTTCGCGCGCATGATGCGATTGCATCAGGTGCTGAGCCTTTTGGGCGTTGTGGCCGTGTTTGGCGCGGTTGGCGGCAGTCACGGCCTTTTCTGAACTTTGGGGGGACGACCATGGAAAGCTACGAAACGACATTCAGTATCAAGCGGCTGTGGTGGATCCTGACCGTTGGGATGGTTGTCATGTTCGGTATCATGCTGCTGCTTGGCCAGCAGATTTACCAGCAGGCTCCGCCCATCCCAGCAGCTGTGAAATCGACCAGCGGCGAAACCCTGTTTACGCGCGCGGACATCGAGACCGGTCAGAATGTCTGGCAGTCGATCGGCGGCATGGAGCAAGGCTCGATCTGGGGCCATGGCAGCTATCTCGCGCCCGACTGGAGCGCGGACTGGCTGCACCGTGAGGCATCGGCTTTGCTCGCTCTGCAAAGTTCTCACCCCATTGCAGGCGCCACTCCGGCGCAGAATGAAGCGATGCACAAGGCGGCGCTGCAAGAGGAAATGCGCACCAACCGCTATGATCCGGCAACCGGCATCATCACGGTCAGTGACACCCGCGCAGCGGCCATCAAACAAGTGCAGACGCATTTCGTCAGCCTCTACGAAGGCAATGACACCGCCGCGCTGGCGCTGCGCAAAGCCTATGCCTTCCCGGTCTATGGACAGCTGTCGCCTGAAGAGGCGCGGCAGGTTTCGGCATTCTATTTCTGGTCGGCCTGGGGCGCGACAACCAACCGCCCCGGCGACACCATAACCTATACCAGCAATTGGCCGCACGAACCGCTGGTCGGCAATGTCCCGACAACAGGCACGTTGCTGTGGAGTCTGGCCTCGGTCATTCTGCTGCTGGCAGCAGCAGGCGCTCTGATCGCCTATTATGCCAAGCAGTTTGACCTCTGGCGCAGCGACATATTGCCAGAACAAGGCATGGCGGCTTCCGATGTCCTGAGCGGGGCGGTCATCACCCCGTCGATGCGCGCAACGGCCAAATACTTCTGGGTGGTCTGCGCCCTGTTCGTCACGCAGGTGCTGCTGGGCATTGTCACCGCTCATTACGCGGTTGAGGGACAGGGGCTCTACGGCCTGCCTTTCGCCGAATACCTGCCTTATACAATAACGCGGACTTGGCACACCCAGCTGGCAGTCTTGTGGATCGCCACAGCGTGGCTCGCCACCGGACTATATGTCGCGCCAATGCTTGCCGGCCGCGATCCTAAATTTCAGCGGTTCGGGGTCAACTTTCTGTTCGTCAGCCTGCTGATCATCGTGATCGGCTCGTTTGCCGGGCAATGGGCGGCTGTCCATCGTTTCTTCCACGATTTGACCGCCAATTTCTGGTTCGGTCATCAAGGCTATGAATATGTCGATCTCGGCCGATTCTGGCAGATCTACCTGCTGATCGGACTGCTCTTGTGGGTCGCATTGGTCGTGCGCGCGCTGTGGCCCGTGCTTCAGGAGAAGGGCAGCAAATCGCTGATCTATCTCGTCCTGGTATCGGCGCTGGCCATTGGCCTGCTTTACGGTGCTGGGCTGATGTGGGGCCAGCATACCAACATCGCAGTCATGGAATATTGGCGCTGGTGGGTGGTGCATTTGTGGGTGGAGGGCATTTTCGAAGTCTTCGCCACCGCCATCATCTCGCTGCTGTTCGTCCGCATGGGTATTTTACGGACGTCCACCGCGACCGTGATGGTGCTGTTCGCCACAATCATCTTTCTGTTCGGCGGGGTGCTTGGCACTTTCCACCACCTGTATTTCAGCGGGACACCCACTTCGGTCATCGCGGTCGGGGCGATGGCTTCGGCTCTCGAAGTTGTGCCGCTGCTGGTCGTCGGCTTCGAGGCCTATACGCGCCACAAGGTTGAGCATGAAGCCGAGTGGGAGCGCACCTATCACTGGCCGTTCATGTTCTTCTCCGCCGTCCTGTTCTGGAATCTGGTCGGTGCGGGGCTGTTCGGGTTCCTGATCAACCCGCCCATCGCGCTCTATTACATGCAGGGGCTGAACACGACTGCCAATCACGGCCATGCTGCGTTGTTTGGAGTCTATGGGATGCTGGGGCTGGGGCTCACGCTCTACTGCATGCGCGGGCTCACCGACGTTACGACATGGAACCAGAAATCACTCAAAATCGCCTTCTGGTCACTCAACATCGGCATCGCGATGATGACGTTCCTGTCGCTGCTGCCGCAGGGTATCCTGCAAACCTATGCCAGTGTTGAGCATGGCTATGCCTATGCGCGTTCGGCGGAATTCATCCATAGCCCGATCATGCAGGCGCTGGTCTGGGCACGGGTGCCCGGGGATGTCGTCTTCAGCGTGGGTGTGTTTGCGTTCGCCTGGTTCATGTTCCGAGCATTCGTGCCAGGCAATCGGCAAAGCCGCACCTGACAGCACCGATTTCTTCGTTCCCAATTTTCTCAACCCACAACACCAAAAGGAATAACTGTGCGCAAACCACTGAGTGCCGAAACCAAAGCCATCGTAAAATCGACCGCGCCTGCATTGCAGCAGCACGGCCTTGCCATCACGACTCGCATGTATGAGCGGCTGTTCACCGACCCTGACGTGAAGGCCATGTTCGACCAAGCCGCGCAGGAAAGCGGGGAACAGCCGAAGCGTCTGGCTGGCGCTATCCTCGCTTATGCGCAGAACATCGACAAGCTGGAAACCTTGACGGCACCTGTCATGCGCATGGCTGCACGGCACGTGGAGACAGGTGTAAAGGCTGAACATTACCCGTTGGTGGCCAATGCCCTCTTGCCCGCGATCCGTGATGTTCTGGGCGAAGCTGCGACCGATGAGGTGCTTGGCGCATGGGGAGAGGCCTATTGGGCGCTTGCAGACATCCTCATCGGCAAAGAAGATATCCTGTACGCCGAGGTAGATAGCACTGGACTGGCTGGAGCCCTTGAACCAGCCTGAATCCAATGAAGAGCGAATTTGATGGCATCGAGGACACTGCTCCGCGAATAGTGTGGAGTCGCTACTACAGCATGTTTGTAGCGGCTCCGCCCGGACCCGGCGCGCGTGAGCGGTTGGTTGCGGTTGTAGGGGCCATCATCGGCATTGTGACGACGGGACTGCTGTGCGGCGTGCTGGCTGGTAGCGGCGCTGCACACCCTTTGTTAGTGGCGCCAATGGGAGCCTCGGCGGTTCTTTTGTTTGCCGTTCCAGCAAGTCCACTGGCGCAGCCTTGGTCGGTCTTGGGCGGGAATGTCCTGTCGGCCTTGGTAGGCATCGCCGTTGCCCTTGCCGTTCCTAATACTACCGTTGCAGCGGGGCTTGGTGTCGGCCTTGCGATTGCGATCATGTCGCTGGCGCGCTGTCTGCATCCGCCAGGCGGCGCGGTCGCCTTGTCCGCCGTGCTCGGCGGGGCCGCCGGAAGCGCGCATCCGTTCATGTTCGCGCTTTATCCCGTGGGTTTGAACTCACTGCTGCTGATCCTCGCTGGTCTGGCATTCCATCGCATGTCAGGCCACACCTATCCGCATCGAGTGAAGCTGACCGAAAGCACCCACGGCACGCAGGATTCTGCGCCGCTCAGCAGGAGCGGGGTGATGCCGAAAGACATTGATGCAGCGCTCGAAGGCTTTGGCGATACGCTCGATATCAATCGCGACGATCTTTTGCGAATCTTCGAATTGGCGGGCCTCAACGCGGCGGAGCGACAGGTCGAGCAGCTAAGCTGCAACGACATCATGTCACGCGACGTTATCACGATTGCGGCAACCGCACCGGTGGAGGAGGCGCATAGACTCCTGCGCGCAAGGCACCTGCGTGCGCTACCGGTAGAGAATGTCTCTCGCCAACTGGTCGGAGTAATCACATGGCCAGACCTCGATAAACAAGGGGCTTTTGCGGCGGAGATAATGGCGCCGGCAGATACGGCGCATGTGTCCGCGCCAGCGGCGGAACTGCTCGCCCCTCTCGCCAATGGTCACGGTCACGAGGTCATGATCGTGGACGACAACATGCAGTTGCAAGGCATCGTTACCCAAACGGACATCATTGCCAGTCTGATAACAAAAGCGGTCGCGCTCAATACAAAATGAGGGTTGTCACCTTTGGCTGCTGCTTCGGAGGCAGCCAAGCGTGACGCTCCACGGATATCCCGGCATGTCGGCCTTTAGGTTACAGCTTGGCTGTCAGACGCCGCGACCAGCTTATCGACCTTGGCGAGGAAAAAGCGCTCACTCCACAGATCAACCGATTTAAGATCGGCAGGACGCAGGAAGCGCTCGACATCGTTTGCCGCTTCCTTCCACTCGATCCGAGTGATTGCGCCAGAAAGCGCAGCCTTCAACCATGACATGTCGACGTGTAGCGACCCGTCACCGGCCCATGGCCCTGCCTGAACCAGCGCGTTTTGTAAGAGGACGAAATTGGGCTCGAGCCCGCGCGAAACATACCAGGAGAAGTCGAACCAGTCGCGACCTTTGAGGAAGCCCCGGCATAGCAGGGCATGAATCTTCAGCGCGAAATTGGATGCCAGATCCTGATGGCGCACCTCATAGTCGGCTGGAAAATCAAGATAGGTGGTCGCCTCGGCCGATCCTGCGGGCGGGTTCACATCAATTTCCAGCTTGATCTTGATCGCCTTGCGATGGCCGGTGCCTGCGAATGACAGGTCGAGCTGGCTGGCGATGGAATCGTCCTTGAGCAGCGCCTGGCGAATGGCCGTATCCATGCGCGGCTTGGGCTGCGCTTCCAACGTCAGCCCGAACTGGCCGAACACCTCGGTCATCGCCTCGAGGTAAGGGGACCAGTCGAAGTCCATGTTCGGCACGCGCAGGAGAAAGTCCAAGTCCTCGGAAAAGCGTGGCAGGCTGTGTAAAATGCGCAGGCTGGTGCCGCCCTGGAACAGGGCGCAATCGAAGAAATCGGCGCGCCACAGCGCGTATAGCGCAATCTCCTGGAGGATCTCCTTGAGCGCGTTTTCCTCTTCAAGCGCATTGGTGGCGCCATAGCGTCCGAGCTTTTCCTTGATGATGTCAATCATGCAGCGATCCCCTGCCTTGAGCCCGTTTTGCCGTCACAACCACATTTTCAAGCTCGGAAAGGAAGGCGTTGACTGCCTTGTGCTTGTAGACCGACTTCACTGCGGCAAAGTCCGTTTCCTTCAACGCCAGAAGCGCGTCGTTATCGATCCGCATGCCACTGGTCAGCCAATCGAGGCCAGACCATTCCACCTTGCGCAGGGCGACAAGATCCATAAGCGCGCGCAGCGGCCTGGCGACAAAGGCGGTGAGCTTGTCGAAGGTCACGCGCTCGACGCCGCTAAGGAAGCGATAATCGGCAATGGCCAGCGGATGATATTTGAAGGAGCCGAATTCGGTGGCCTGGATCTCCAGCGTTTTACGCCCCGGCGTCACGCTGGCAGTGACAAGCACGGCTTCAGGAATCCAGCCATGGTAAGCCAGCGCGCTTTCAAAGGAAATATAGCTTCCGGGAAGCAAAGCCTGCGCCACCGCGAAGGGATGCACAGGAGCGCTTCGATGCGCCTTGGCAAGCGTATAAACCCCGCGCTTCAGGCGAATGAGTGACCCGTCCTTGAGGGCGCGATTGACGAGGCCATAACGCCGGGCATCGCCTCCTCCCAGCAGGTCGCTGAGCTGGCGTTCATTGAAGACCCGATCGCGAAGCGCGCTTGCGGATACCTGTTGCGCTAGGCTGGACATAAAATTCTCAATACTTCCTAATAGTGAAAGTTTCAAGAATTTCTTCATCTCTGCCTTTGCGGACCGTTCGCGCTGCAATTGACTGCCTCAGGCGTGCGTCGGCGGCGCACAGGCCATCGTCAAAGCGTTTCGAACTACGCCCCTCCCTGTTTTTCTATCCCCCACTGCTACGACGCTAAATCCTTGTTGAATTAGCCCCTTTTCTGCGTCTCTTACTCGTCCCCGTTGAGCCGGACGGTCCTGTCCCGCTCCTGTAGCGGGGTATCCGATGGGCGCTGAGCCAGTCCGAATTGAAGCACGTTCACGCGGCGCACGCATGCTGCGCACGGCGATGGGCGTATCGATCGCGACCTGGCTGGCTGACCCGCAGGTCATCGAGATCATGCTCAATCCGGACGGACGCCTCTGGGTCGACCGATTGGGCATCGGACTGTCCGACAGCGGTAAACGCCTGACCGCAGCCGATGGTGAGCGCATCATCCGATTGGTTGCCCATCATGTGGGTGCCGAAGTTCACGGCGATGCACCGCGCGTGTCAGCGGAGCTGCCGGAAAGCGGAGAACGGTTCGAAGGTCTCCTGCCACCCGTGGTGGCGGCTCCCACCTTTGCCATCCGCAAGCCCGCCGTCGCGGTGTTCCTGCTCGAGGACTATGTCAGCGCAGGAATCATGGGCGTAGCTGAAGCCGACAGGCTTCGTTCGGGCGTTGCAGAGCGGCTGAACATCCTTGTCGCCGGGGGCACTGGCACCGGCAAAACGACGCTCACGAACGCCCTGCTCGCCGAGGTCGCCAAGACCACCGACCGGGTGGTTCTCATCGAAGATACCCGCGAGCTCCAATGCCGCGCCCCAAACCTTGTGGCGATGCGGACCAAGGATGGCGTTGCCTCGCTATCCGATTTGGTCCGCTCGAGCCTGCGCCTTCGCCCAGACCGGATTCCGATTGGCGAAGTGCGCGGCGCCGAGGCGCTTGACCTCCTCAAGGCCTGGGGCACCGGCCACCCTGGCGGGATCGGAACGATCCATGCTGGCAGTGCGATCGGTGCGCTCCGGCGGATGGAGCAACTGATCCAGGAAGCGGTCGTCACCGTTCCGCGCGCGCTGATTGCCGAGACCATCAACCTCGTCGCCGTACTGGTGCGCGATGGCACCGGGCGGCGCCTTGCCGAACTGGCCCGCGTCGACGGGCTCGACGCGGTCACCGGCGACTATCGCCTGATTCCCGCCACCCAAACCCAAGGAGACTCCCTATGATCCATGCCCTCCGGCGCGGCACCAATCGCGTTGCGCTCGCTGCTACCGCTGCCTTCGTGATGGTGGCCACTGCCACTCCGGCGCATGCCGGCGGTTCGTCGATGCCGTGGGAAGCTCCGCTGCAGTCGATCCTCGAGAGCATCGAGGGGCCGGTCGCCAAGATCGTTGCGGTGATCATCATCATCGTCACCGGCCTCAGCCTTGCCTTTGGGGACACGTCGGGCGGCTTTCGTCGGCTGATCCAGATCGTGTTCGGCCTCTCCATCGCCTTTGCCGCATCGAGCTTCTTCCTGAGCTTCTTCAGCTTCGGCGGCGGAGCGCTGATCTGATGACATCAGCCGACGACATCCCCGGCTTCTATGCCCCGGTCCACCGCGCACTGGCCGAGCCGATCCTGCTCGGCGGTGCGCCGCGCGCACTCGCCATCGTCAACGGCACGCTGGCGGGCGCGATTGGCCTCGGCTTGCGGCTCTGGCTCGCGGGCCTAGCCATCTGGGCAATCGGCCATATGCTTTCGGTCTGGGCTGCACGCCGCGATCCGCAGTTTGTCGATGTCGCGCGCCGCCATCTCAAATATCCGACCTGGGTGCGGCCATGATGTCGCTACAGGAATATCGGACCAAATCTGCCAGTCTCGCAGACTTCCTCCCCTGGGTCGCACTGGTGGGGCCGGGCGTGGTGCTCAACAAGGACGGGTCGTTCCAGCGGACAGCGCGCTTTCGCGGTCCCGATCTCGACAGTGCCACGCCCGCCGAACTCGTGGCCGTTACCTCCCGGCTCAATAATGCCCTGCGGCGGTTGGGCTCGGGATGGGCGGTTTTCGTCGAAGCGCAGCGCACGGCGGCGCAAGCCTATCCGCAATCCCGCTTTCCCGATCCTGTGTCGGCACTGGTCGACAGGGAACGCCGCGAACAGTTTCGTGAGGAAGGCGCGCATTTCGAAAGCGGCTATTATCTGACTCTGCTGTGGATGCCGCCGCCCGAGGAAGCGGCGCGCGCCGAAGGTTGGCTCTACGAAGGCAAGGCGTCGACCGGGGTCGATCCCAAGGAACTCGTCAAGTCCTTCGCCGATCGAACCGACCGCGTGCTGCATCTGGTTGAGGGATTTATGCCCGAGGCAGCGTGGCTCGATGACGCCGCCACGTTGACCTATCTCCACAGCACGGTATCGACCAGGACGCAGCGCGTTCGCGTGCCCGAAACGCCGGTCTATCTCGACGCGCTGCTGGCCGATGAGCCGCTGACCGGCGGTCTCGAACCCATGCTCGGCGCCCATCATTTGCGCACGCTCACCATCACCGGTTTTCCGACGGCGACCTTTCCCGGGCTGCTTGATGAGCTCAACCGGCAAGCCTTCCCGTACCGCTGGTCAACGCGGGCAATCATGCTCGACAAGACCGATGCCACCAAGTTGCTCTCGAAAATTCGGCGGCAATGGTTCGCCAAGCGCAAATCGGTTGCTGCCATCCTCAAGGAGGTGATGACCAACGAGCAGTCGGTGCTGATGGATTCGGACGCCTCGAACAAGGCGGCTGATGCCGACATGGCGCTGCAGGAACTCGGCGCGGATCATGCTGGCATTGCTTATGTCACTGCGACGGTCACGGTCTGGGACCGCGACCCGGCGCTGGCGGCGGAGAAGCTGAGGCTGGTCGAAAAGGTCATCCAGGGCCGCGACTTCACCTGCACGATCGAAGGCATGAATGCGCTCGAGGCATGGCTCGGATCGCTCCCCGGCCATGTCTACGCCAATGTCCGGCAGCCGCCCATTTCCACTCTCAATCTCGCCCACCTGATCCCCCTGTCAGCGGTATGGGCGGGAGCGGAACGGGACGAGCATTTCGGTGACGCCCCCTTGCTTTACGGCAAGACCGAAGGCTCGACCCCGTTCCGCCTTTCTCTTCATGTCGGCGATGTCGGACACAGCCTCATCGTTGGCCCGACAGGGGCAGGCAAATCCGTGCTGCTGGCGCTGATGGCGCTGCAGTTCCGGCGCTACAAAGGCAGCCAGATCTTCGCCTTCGATTTTGGTGGATCGATCCGTGCTGCCGCGCTCGGCATGGGCGGCGACTGGCAGGATCTCGGCGGCGCGCTGCATGCCGAGGAAGGCGACAGCGCTGCCGTCGCCCTGCACCCTCTTGCTCGGATCGACAACGCCGGCGAACGCGCCTGGGCCGCCGAATGGCTGGCGGCGATGCTGGCCGGCGAAGGGATGGTGATTGACCCTGCTGCCAAAGAGTATCTCTGGTCGGCCCTGACATCGCTTGCGTCCGCTCCGCCTGCAGAACGCACACTCACCGGCGTCGCGGTCCTCCTGCAATCCCAGGAATTGAAACAGGCACTCGCCCCGTATCTCATTGGCGGTCCATGGGGACGGCTGCTTGATGCCGAACAGGAACGTCTGGGCGAGGCGTCTGTGCAGGCTTTCGAAACCGAAGGTCTGATCGGCGCATCATCGGCCGCTGCTGTGCTCGCCTATCTGTTCCACCGAATCGAGGGGCGGCTCGACGGCTCGCCGACCATGATCATCATCGATGAAGGCTGGCTCGTGCTCGACAGCCCGGCCTTCGCCGCGCAGCTGCGCGAATGGCTGAAGACGCTGCGCAAGAAGAATGCGAGCGTCATCTTCGCGACCCAGAGCCTTGCCGACATCGAGACGTCGGCCATCGCGCCTGCCATCATCGAAAGCTGCCCGACGCGCATCTTTCTGCCGAATGAGCGCGCGGCCGAACCGCAGATCGCACGGGTCTATGAGCGGTTCGGCCTCAATGATCGCCAGATCGAAATCCTGAGCCGGGCTACCCCGAAACGCGATTATTATTGTCAATCGCGGCGCGGCAACCGGTTGTTCGAGCTGGGACTCGGCGATGTCGCACTCGCCTTCAGCGCCGCCTCTTCCAAAACCGACCAGATCCGCATCGCCGAGCTTGTCGCAGCCCATGGCCGCGAAGGCTTTGCAGCGGCCTGGCTCCAGAACCGCAGCCTCGAATGGGCGGCCGAGCTGCTTCCTCCCCCGTCGCCCGCCCTAACGGACAAGGAAAACCTCCCATGAAAATACTCGTCCTCCGCCGCGCTCTCATGGCGACGGCTATCGCCACTTCGCTGGTATCAGGCACCATGATCGCCGCGCCAGCGCAGGCCCAGTTTGGCGGGATCGTTTATGACCCCAGCAACTATGCGCAGAACGTGCTGACCGCCGCCAGGACGCTGCAGCAGATCAACAATCAGATCCAGCAGATCCAGAACCAGGCGACCAGCCTCATCAACGAGGCCCGCAATCTTGCCAGTCTGCCGGTCTCGACGATCCAGACGCTTCAGCAACAGGTCGACCAGACCCGCCAGTTGCTGAACCAGGCCCAGCGCATCGCCTATGACGTGACCGACGTGCAGCAGGTGTTCAACGGCCGTTACAAGGGGGCGGCACTGACCGGCGGGCAGGCCCAGATGGTCGCTAACGCCAATGCGCGATGGCAGGACAGCGTCGGCGCCTTCGAAGACGCCATGAAGGTGCAGGCCGGGATCGTCGGCAATCTGGGTGCGACCCGCAGCTCGATCACGACACTGGTCGGCGCCAGCCAGTCAGCGACCGGGGCTCTGCAGGCGGCACAGGCCGGCAATCAGCTACTGGCTTTGCAAACCCAGCAACTGGCCGATCTGACCGCCGCCATTGCGGCGCAGGGCCGCGCGCAATCGATCGAGGCCGCGCGCAATGCCGCGACCGAGGCCGAGGGCCGCGAGCGTTTCCGCCGCTTCCGGACCCGGAACTGACATGAGCCGGTCGGTCAAGCTGGCGGCAGCCGCCGCTTTTGGCGGATTGCTGATCGCGGTCGCGGTTGTTTCGGCAACGCGGCCGCCGGCTCGGCACGACACGACGACCTATGTCGCGGACGAGACAGGATCTCCGAACCCTCACGCCGCAGAACTCAAGCGCTGCAGCACGATCACCATGCCGGAATCGGGATGCGATGCGGTCTGGGAAGCTGAGCGCCGCCGATTTTTCCATGGAAGGGACCGGCAGCCATGAATGATACCGGCGTCATCGACCAGTTTCTGACGGTCTTCGCCCAGTATATCGACAGCGGCTTCGGCCTGCTCGGCGGTGAGGTCGGCTTCCTGTCGACCACTCTCATCGTGATTGACGTGACGATCGCAGCCTTGTTCTGGGCCTGGGGCACCGATGAAGATGTGCTGCAGCGCCTGATAAAGAAGACGCTCTACATCGGCACTTTCGCCTTCATCATCGGCAACTTCTCCAATCTCGCTGGCATTATGCTCCAGAGCTTTGCCGGGCTTGGCCTGCAGGCCAGTGGCAGCGGGATGGCCATCGGCGATTTCATGCGCCCCGGCGTTGTCGCCGCAACCGGTCTTGATGCCGGGCAACCGCTGCTCGACGCCACCGCCGATCTTGTCGGGCCGGTGGGTCTGTTCACCAATTTTGTGCAGATCCTGATCCTGCTGATCTCCTGGCTGATCGTCGTCATCGCCTTCTTCGTGCTGGCGATCCAGGTCTTCGTCACCATCATCGAGTTCAAGCTGGTGACCCTCGCCGGCTTTGTGCTGCTGCCGTTCGCCTTTTTCGGGCGCACCGCCTTCATGGCCGAGCGCGTCCTTGGCCACATCATTTCCTCCGGCATCAAAGTGCTCGTGCTTGCCGTCATCACCGGCATTGGCACGACCCTCTTCACGCAATTCATCAACGCCGGGATCGGGGTTGAGCCAGACATCCAGCAAGTCATGGCGATTGCGCTCGCAGCGCTGACTTTGCTCGGCCTTGGTATCTTTGGTCCTAGCATCGCCAACGGCATTGTGTCGGGCGGACCGCAGCTTGGCGCAGGCGCAGCGGCAGGCACTTCGATCGCTGCTGGCGCGACGATTGCGGGCGGTATCGCAGGTGCCAAGCTCGCGGCCGGTGCCGCCGGTTCTGCCATAGCGGGCACGGCCACAGGCGGTGCCCGCGCGGCAGGCGGCGCGTCGGGTGCCTATGCAGCCGGAGCCGCTGGCAAAACCGGACGGGCTGCGGCTGCCTCGGGTCTCGCCAATGTCGCAAAATCAGCCGCAAGCAGCGCGGCGTCACCACTTCGCCCGGCCGCAGAAAGCCTCAAAGCGAACTATGCCGCTGGCAAGGCCGGGACGCCCGCCAATGCGGCAGCGACCGGCGCCGCCGATGGCCCTCCTGCATGGGCCACCGCGATGAAGCGGCGTCAGGCGATGACGCAGAGTGCCAACATGGCCTCGCATACCCTCAAGGGCGGCGACAGCCACGGCGGCGGCTCTGGCCCCGACATCTCCGACAAAAGCTGAAACTTCCGAAAAGGATCCGACATGTTTCGACGCCCTTCCATCCGCTACGGGACCAGTCCCGAACCCGTCACACCCTATCAACGTGCCGCGCAGGTCTGGGATGACCGCATCGGTTCGGCCCGCGTGCAGGCGAAAAACTGGCGGCTCGCCTTCTTCGGTTGCCTTGCGCTTTCGGGAGGGCTGGCAGGCGGTCTCGTCTGGCAATCGGCGCGCGGCACGATCACGCCCTGGGTGGTCGAGGTCGACAAGCTTGGCCAGGTACAGGCCATCGCGCCTGCCGATGTCGATTATCGCCCGACCGACCCGCAGATGGCGTTCCACCTTGCTCGCTTCATCGAACAGGTGCGCGCCATTCCCGCCGATCCGATCGTGCTGCGGCAAGACTGGCTCAGGGCTTACGACTTCACCACCGACCGCGGCGCGCAGGCGCTCAATGACTATGCGCGCAACAACGATCCCTTTGCCCAAGTCGGCAAAGTGCAGGTCGCGGTCGATGTGTCGAGCGTCGTTCGTGCGTCGAACGACAGCTTCCGCGTTGGATGGACTGAGCGGCGTTACCAGGATGGCGCACTTCTCGAGACTTCGCGGTGGTCAGCGATCCTGACCACCGTCGTGCAGCCACCACGCACCCCCGATGCCCTGCGCAAGAATCCGCTCGGCCTGTTCATCAACGCCATCAACTGGTCAAAGGAGCTTAGCCAATGATCCGCCCGACGCGCGCCCTGCGCACATCGATTATGCTCTCAGCGGTAACGCTGATCTGCATACCTGCCCAAGCCATGGCGCGCGAACAGCGCGCTCAGCCACATGCAATTCCTGCTACATCGGCGCAGACCATTGAACCCGCCGACCCGCGCACCCGTGTTGGTAGAGCCAACGCCGCAGCGCGCGTGGAACCGGAGCGCACCAGCTATTTCAATGCCATCCAGCAATATGCCTACACCGATGGAGCCCTGTTCCAGATTTACACCGCACCGGGGCAGATTACCGACATCATGCTGCAGGAAGGCGAAGAACTCGTTGGACCGGGGCCGGTCGCATCGGGCGATACTGTCCGCTGGATCATCGGCGACACGGTAAGCGGTGCCGGAGCAGCGCGCCGCGTTCACATCCTCGTCAAGCCGACGCGGGCCGACATCCGCACCAACCTCATCATCAATACCAATCGGCGCACCTATCATCTTGAACTGAGCGCCACGAACTCGACCTATATGGCCGCGGTCTCCTGGACCTATCCGCAGGACGCCTTGATCGCTCTGCGTACTGCCGAGGCCGAGCGTGAACGCACGGCTCCGGTGGCGGCAGGCATCGATTTCTCAAGCCTGAATTTTCGCTACCGCATCGGAGGCGATCATCCCGGATGGCGACCTGTACGCGTGTTCGATGATGGCCGGCAGGTTTTCATCGAGTTTCCGGGTGACATTGCCAGCGGCGATATGCCGCCGCTGTTCGTGATCGGCGCGGACCAGGCAGCTGAGCTGGTGAACTACCGTGTGCAAGGCCGGTATATGGTTGTCGACCGGCTCTTTGAGCGTGCGGAATTGCGGCTTGGCGCAGGCAACAGCGCCAAGCAGGTTCGCATTGAGCGTGAACGCGCACGCCGCCGGAGCCGCTCATGAACACGCGACCGCAGGATGATGGCGTGCGACCGGTCTCCAACCGGATTGTTGAGGCTGAAGTCGAGACTGACGTTGAAACAGACGTTGAGGTCGATGCCGAAGGCGACGAGCCTGATGACGAGCGCCCGGTTGCACCGGCCAACCCCGACGGGTTTCGCCTTGGCGGGGAACCGCCGCGCGTCATGCGCTTGTCGCGCAAGGCATTGGCAATCCTTGGCGTCATCGCCAGCGTCGGGATTGGCGGTTCGCTGATCTACGCACTTCAGCCCAAGAACCACGCGCCAGCCGAGAATCTCTACGACACGAACAGCCGCAATCGCGCGGACTCGGTCAACGGTGCGCCTGCCAACTACGGCGACGTGCCAAAATTAGGTCCTGCACTGCCCGGTGATCTCGGCGGCCCGATCGTTGCCGCGCAGCAGCGCGGGCAAAATGTCCCGATCCCGCCCATTGGCACCGCCCCGGCCGCAGGACAGCCCGATCCGCGGATTGCCGCCGCCGAGCAAGCGCGTGAGCGCGCGGCGCAGGAGCGTGACAGCGCCCGGACCAGTCGCCTGTTTCTTGCCGGAGAGACCGGAGCGACCGACAGTCGGTCTGCAACCGCAGTAGGGCCAGCGCCATCAGCGTCGATACCAGGTGGCGATCCGTCTCAACCGTCTGCACCAACAGCCACGTCCAGTCGCCGCGCCTTTCTCGGTCAGCGGGGCAGTCGCAGCACGGAAAGCCCTGAGCGGATCATGCGCCTCGCATCGCCTTACGTTGTGCAGGCCGGCAGCGTGATACCGGCGGCGCTCATAACCGGCATCCGGTCCGATCTTCCAGGTCAGATAACAGCGCAGGTCACGCAGAATGTCTATGACAGCCCCACTGGTCGCATCCTTCTGATCCCCCAAGGCTCAAGGCTGATCGGTGAATATGACAGCGACGTAGCCGCCGGACAGAACCGCGTGCTGCTGGCGTGGGACCGCCTCATCCTTCCCGGAGGTCAATCGATCCTGCTTGATCGCCTGCCCGGCGCTGATGCTGCCGGTATGGCCGGCCTTGAAGACCAGACCAACTATCATTGGGGCAACATGCTCAAGGCCGCGCTCATTTCGACATTGCTGGGCGTTGGTACAGAGCTCATCTCGAACGGTGATAACGATCTCATTCGGGCGCTGCGTTTCGGCACGCAGGACACCGTAAGCCAGACTGGCAGGCAGGTCGTACAGCGGCAATTGAACGTTCCGCCGACCCTGACCGTGCGCCCCGGATTTTCGCTGCGCATCATCGTGACGCGCGATCTGGTGCTCGAACCTGTGCCTGCAGGAGGAACGCGATGACCCGTCTCAAACTGGCTGATCTGGCCGATGAAAAACCAGTGCGGCTGACCTTGGAGCTCTCTGCACGACTTCACCGCGATCTGGTAGCTTATGCGCTCGCGGTAAACGGCGGGGATGCCAAAGGTGCGCCGACCGCCGAGCGGCTCATTCCGCCCATGCTTGAGCGGTTTATCGCAACCGACCGGGCTTTTGCCAAAGCGCGCAAGACACCTCAGACGGGGTAACGCTCGTTGATCAGGGTGAAGAAGCGTTGCAGCGCCGGATTGTCATTGTCTTCGCGCCAGTAAACCGAAAATTCGAGGCGCGTCGTGCCGTTCTGATCGTGGATATCGCGGAAATGGAGATCCGGCCATGTCACGCCCTGCGAGGCTTCGGTTGCGATCGATATGAAACGACCGACCGACACAATGCTCAGCACGCTCTCGAGGCTGGTATTCTGCACGATGATGTTCGGCCGCCCGCCTTGTCCGGTCAGCCGAGCCGCAAGCAGATTGGCTAGAGTCGGACCAATGCCGCCGCCCGGCACCACGAACACTTCGCGGCGCAGATCACTCCAGTAGATCCGGTCGCTTTGAAGAAGCCGATGGCCCGACTGCAAGGTTACCATCAGCCTGTCAGACCAGACCGAACGCGCCAGAATGCCGCTCTCTTCCATCCCGGCCGGTGCCACCGCGACATCGATGGTCCGCGATTGCAAGGCATTCAGCAGCTTTTCGGGAGCGGCTTCCTCGCCATCGAACTGGACGTCAGGAAATCGGGTCAGATACTCGGAGAATGTCTGCTTCAGATTGCCTGCCATCAGTGACGAGCTGTAACCGACGGCAAGCCGTCCCTGCTCGCCATAGCTGACCGCCCGCGCGGTGGTTTGCAGATTGTCGATGTCAGTGATGATGCGCCGCGCAGACTCCAGAAAGACCTGGCCCATCTCGGTCGGCTCGGCTCCCCGCGTCGAACGCGTAAACAACTTGATGCCGAGTTTGTCCTCAAGTTGCGTAACCCGCAGGCTCAGCGTTGCCTGCTTCATGTTGAGCGCCGTGGCAGCACGGGAAAAGCTGCGGGTATCTGCGGTCAGAACGGCGTATCGGAGTTGCCGGACCTCGATCGTCATACTGCTATCGCTCCCCCATTCTCTTTCTTCCCGACATTGAGGCGCAATCGGACTGAAATCGCAATATAAATTCGCGATAATGGAATGAGGTCAGAGATCGATCCGTAAATTTACTTGCCCAGTCAGGCGGATGCCGGAATTTAACTTCAAATCTGTTTGATCTATTTTTGAGACAAATTTTAACGGCGGCGTGGTAAGGATTCAACATGTCGAATGAACCCCGTGCTCCACGTCTTGCTGTCCTCATCGACGCTGACAATGCCTCCTCCCGTATCGCTACCCGTCTGTTCGAAGAGATCGCCAAGATCGGTGAAGCCAGTGTGCGCCGGATTTATGGCGACTTCTCCGGAACCCGCCTCAAATCCTGGGCAGAGGTGCTTTCAACCCACGCAATCCGGGCGCAACAGAATTTCGCCTACACCACCGGCAAGAATGCGTCTGACATTGCGCTTGTGATCGACGCCATGGACCTGTTGCATACCGGGCGCTTCGATGCCTTCTGCCTGGTATCGTCTGACAGTGATTTCACAGGGCTTGCTGCCCGCATCCGCGAGCAAGGCATCGATGTCTATGGTTTCGGCGAGCAGAAAACCCCCGAGAGCTTCCGCCAGGCTTGCCGACGCTTCATCTACACGGAAAATCTTCTGCCGGAGGCTCCAACCTCTGAAGAGCCCGAACGCGCCGACCTGCGTCCCGCGACAGCCAAACAAGCCCCAAGCGCGGCCGCCCCGCTTATTCGCAAGGCCATCGCGCAGCTGGACGATGACGGTGGCTGGGTTCCCTTGGGGCGAGTTGGTCAGCGTCTCGCCGAACTTGCCTCGGATTTCGATCCTCGCACCTATGGTCAAGCCAAGCTCAGTGATCTCGTCGACAAGGCGGGCCCATTCGAATCGCGCCGCACTGAATCGGGCCACGTCCAAATTCGCTTGAAGGTGTCGGGCGGCAAATCAAAAGCTACGCCTCCCAGATAGCAAGCACAATCTAAGGACAGAGATCTGCCGCTTTGAAACGGCGGCAAGGACTGTTGCCATTTGATTTCGCCAGCAAGGCAAAATGCCTTTGCATTTATGGCCACTTTGGCCAAAAGTGGCGTATCAAGAGCGGGCGTCAAACCATGCAAACACTATCTGCCAAGGATGCGAAGTACAACTTCGGCAAGCTGATCGACATAGCGCGGGCTGAGCCCGTTACTGTTGAGAAGCATGGTCGGGCTGTGGTTGTTGTACTGGCGGTCGAAGAATATGAACGCCTGAAGGCGATTGAAGTGGGGCAGAATGGTTGATCAGGCGAACAAGGACGGGTTTCTGGAGGCGTTGACGCAGCTTGGCGGCTCAGCCGGGAATGTGCGCTTGCGCGAAACTCTGCAATGGGACGAAGAAGTCTACTCCAACGTCAAAGACGCACTGATCGAATCCGGCACGATCCTGACCGGGCGGGGGCGCGGTGGGTCCGTCTCACTAGCAGTCGGAGACAGCAGTGAGGCTCAGGCACGCCCCGCGTCCGTACCTAAGCCCCAGAAGGCCAAGGCGGCCAAGGCAAGCAGCAATTCAGGCGGCGATCTTGGCTTCGAGGCAGATCTGTTCAAGGCCGCGGACAAGCTGCGTGGCAACCTGGAACCGTCAGAATACAAACATGTCGCGCTTGGCCTGATCTTCCTGAAATATATTTCTGAGGCCTTCGAAGCACAGCATACCCGGCTGTCGGGCGAGGACTACGCCGACCCGGAGGATCCCGAAGAATATCTTGCCGCTAACGTATTCTGGGTGCCGCCGGAAGCGCGCTGGGCACACTTGCAGGCCAATGCGAAGCGCCCTGAAATCACGTTTGTTGACGTAACCACCAACCGCGAGAAGAAGGGCGACATCGGCGGGCTGATCGACAATGCGATGGAGGCAATCGAACAGGCCAACATCAAGGTGCTGAAGGACGTCCTGCCCAAAAGCTACTCCCGCCCACAGCTGGACAAGACCATGCTGGGCGAGCTTATCGACCTGTTTTCCAACGTCGATATGCGCGGTGATCATGGGCAAGCACGCGACCGGCTCGGCCGGGCTTATGAATACTTCATCTCGCAGTTTGCAGGAGCGGAAGGCCGGCGCGGCGGCGAGTTCTATACGCCTCGCTCGGTGGTCCAGACCATCGTCGAGATGCTCGAACCCGGTCAGGGACGCGTCTACGACCCCTGTTGCGGATCGGGCGGCATGTTCGTGCAGTCCGAGCGATTCATCGAGGACCATCAGGGTCGCCGATCAGACATTGCCATCTATGGTCAGGAGCGCAACCACACCACTTGGCGCCTCTGCCGGATGAACTTAGCGGTGCGCGGGATTGACGCTGACATCCGCTGGAACAACGAAGGCAGCTTCTTGCGTGACGAGTTCGCCCAGACGAAGTTCGACTTCGTCATGGCCAACCCGCCGTTTAACATCTCCGACTGGTGGCAGCCACAGCTGGAGGGGGACGTCCGTTGGACCCATGGCACTCCGCCGCAGGGGAATGCCAATTTTGCCTGGCTGCAGCACATCATCCATCACCTGGCCCCACGAGGGACAGCTGGCGTGGTTCTGGCCAATGGCTCGATGTCGTCGCAGCAATCGGGCGAAGGCGATATCCGTAAGGCCTTGATCGAGGCCGATCATATCGACTGCATGGTCGCCTTGCCTGGACAGCTGTTCTATTCGACCCAGATCCCAGCCTGCCTTTGGTTCCTTGCCCGCGACAAGAGCGCCAACGAACTGCGCAACAGGCGGGGCGAGATTCTTTTCATCGACGCCCGCAAGCTGGGCCATCTGGTCGACCGTACGAGGCGGGAATTTTCGGACGACGATATCGCGCTGATCGCCGACACCTACCACCGCTGGCGGGGCAAGCCCGAAGCAGTCGCGGCTGCGGGGCTGGAGCCTTACGTGGACGAGCCTGGCTTCTGCCGTTCGGCGACGCTGGATGAGGTGCGCGGGCACGGCCACGTTCTGACGCCTGGGCGCTATGTGGGAGCGGCTGACGTAGAGGATGATGGAATTTCGTTCGAGGAACGGTTCGGGGCATTGCGGGGAATTTTGGTACAGCAGTTTACCGCAGGACAAAAGCTGGAAGACGCGGTTGTTGCAGCCCTTGGCGGAGTGAAACAACTTGCCTGAATTCGCTACATCGAAGCTCGGTGAATTGGCATCTACAGATCGTTATGCGATTACGATTGGCCCATTTGGATCAAAAATGAAGGCAGACACTTACGTTGCTTCAGGCATACCTGTCATTCGCGGGACTAATATCGGAACAAGTCGAAGCCTTAAGGGAGATTGGGTCTATATTCCTCATTTGCTGGCCAAGACGATGCCGAATTGCTGCTTGAGCGAAGGCGATTTGGTATTCCCGCATCGTGGGGCTATCGGCGAGATAGCTCTGATCGAAGGGGAGAATTTGCCGCTTTTCCTATCCAGCAGCATGATGAAATTTCGTCCGAACCCTAAAAAGCTGCTGAGTCGATTTGCCTACTATTACTTTCGTTCGGATCTAGGTCGCCAAGAGATACTACGCTTTGCGTCGTCTGTTGGAACCCCTGGCATTGGGCAGCCACTTACATCCTTACGACAATTTTTGATCCCCGTTCCTCCTTTAGAAGAACAAGCTGAGATTGCTGCAATTCTCTCAGTACTCGACGATAAAATTGAATTGAACCGAGCGACGAACGAGACTCTGGAAGCGATCGCTCAGGCGATTTTCCGCGACTGGTTTGTCGATTTCGGCCCCGTACGACGCAAAATGGCAGGCGTGATTGACCCAGTCGCGATCATGGGCGGGCTGACGCCTGATCCGACAGACGCTGCGGAGCTGGCGGCGCTATTCCCCATGGACTTCGATGTTAGCGATTTTCCCGTTGGCTGGGATGTGGAGCCCGTCATTGACCAAGCCAATTGGGTTAATGGCGCCGCTTACAAGAAAATGCACTTCGTGGCCCCAGGAGAGGGGCTGCCGGTCATCAAGATTGCTGAGCTCAAAGCGGGTGTGACGTCCACGACAGGCTTCACCAACACTGATCTCGGAAGCCGTTACCGCATCGACGACGGGGAATTGCTTTTCTCCTGGTCAGGCAATCCCGACACCTCAATCGATACCTTCATTTGGACTGGCGGACCTGCCTGGCTCAACCAGCACATCTTTGCAGTTCGGCCGAACGGCACCCGAACCCTCGGCTTCCTCTTTGCTATGTTGAAATACCTCAATCCGACATTCGCCGAGATAGCTCGGGACAAGCAGACCACTGGGCTGGGTCATGTGACCAAGGAAGACCTGAAACGCCTTAGAGTGGTCGTGCCGCCAAAAACCATTGAAACAGCGTTCGACATGCTGATGACGCCAATTTTCCAGAAGTTGCAGGCGTCGCTCCTCGAAAATCGCACCCTCGCCGAAACCCGCGACTACCTGCTGCCCCGCCTGATGTCAGGCGAAGTGCGCGTGGGCTATGCCGCGCAGGAGATTGCCGCATGACCGAGCAGAGTATTGTTTCCCAGGACATGACCCTGAAACGCCTGTTTCAGGACTTCTACCGCGTGCCTGACTATCAGCGCGAATATGTCTGGGGCGAGGCCGACGCTAAGGGTGAAGGCGGCGATCAGGTCGACCAATTCCTGTCTGATATCTACATCGAGTTTGAGGCAGCAACCCAGCACTTCGCGCCGGAATATTTCATTGGCACCATCGTTGTTTGCAAGGGTGAAGATCAGGTCTTCGAGCTCATCGATGGGCAACAGCGTACAACCACCGCTTACCTTACCCTTTGTGCGATCCGCGATGCGCTGGCAGACCTCGGTGCAGCCGTACCCGAAGAGTTGGGCAACCAAATCGCGGCAAGCACGATCGATTGGCAAGGGCTGACCACCTATCGGCTGCGGCTGGATGTACAGTACGAAGATGCGGGCGGTGTGCTACAAGGCTATGCCGAGGCCAAGGCGGCGGATACCCCGCGTGATGGGTCACGCTCGATCCGCAATCTGGGCGGCGCCTACGACACCGTGCGGGAATTCCTCTCGACCACATTTAGCGACGACCAAGCCCAAGTGCTGCGGTTCTATGGCTACCTCACCAACAAAGTGAAGGTGATCCGGATCGAAACGCCGACCATCGCCAAGGCACTGAAAATCTTTGAAACGATCAACGACCGCGGCGTCGGGCTCGACGCGATGGACCTCCTCAAGAACCTGCTGTTCATGCACGCCAAGGGCCAGGAGTTCACCGAGCTGAAGAGTGTATGGAAGGCGCTGACCGACGAGATCTACGCCGTCAATGAGAAGCCACTGCGGTTCCTGCGCTACTACCTACTCGCCACGTTCGATCTCGACAGCAAGCTGCGCGAGGATGCGATCTACGACTGGTTCCAGAAGAACCCCAAGCTTACCGGCCATACGACCGAACCTTTGGCTTTTGCCAAGCGCTTGCGAGAAGCCGCCCGGGCCTATGCCAATTTTTCGCGCGGACAGAACGTTCTCGGTCAGCCCGAGCCGGGCATCGAGAATACACGCTTGCTGGGTGGGCAATCGATCAAACAGCATTTCATGTTGCTCCTGGCAGGTCGACATCTGCCTCCGGCGCAGTTTTCCCGCCTAGCGGCGGAGGTCGAAAAGACGATGTTCGTTTGGCTGGTCACCTGGATTTCCGCCAAGGAGTATGAGCGCAAAATCGTGGATGGCGCTCACAAGCTGCGCCACGTCAAACCGGATCAGTTTGACGGTTTCATCGCTGAGACCTTTGCCAAGGAGCGCGCAGACCTGGCGCCGCAATTTGCCCGTACGATGAAGGAGATGAAGTCCACCTGGCTGCGACAGTTCCGCCTTCGCTACCTCCTCGCGAAGATCACACAGGCCGTGGATATCCAAGCATATGGCCCAAGTGAGTCACGCGATCGGCTGGCTGACTACACGGCTGGCGGCAATGACATCGAGCATATCATGGCGGCTGGAGCGGATGCAGAGGCGGTCGCGGAATTTGGCGAACGTGCGCAGGATGATGCTGTGATCCAAAGCCTCGGCAATCTGTTGCTCATCGAAAAATCGATAAATCGCTCTATTTCGAACACGCGGTATTCCGAGAAGGTAAAGGGCTACGCGCAATCGAAATTTCTTCTGACGAGGTGTCAGGCTGACGCGCAGGCACAACTTGTTGGTGTGGCGGACCAGATTACCAAAACCGTTCAAGCACTCGAATGCTGGCCTAAGTGGAGCATGGAGGATGTCGAAGCTCGCCAACTGTTCCTCACCAAGCTCGCCTGCCGCGTTTGGGACGTGCCGACGATTGACGAGGTCATCCCTGTATGACCAAATTCTCCGAAGATATCGTCGAACTAGCCAGCATCGAGATCCTGCAGGATCTCGGCTGGAACTATCTGCATGGCTCGGTCATCGCGCCGGATGGTGTGGCGGCTGAACGCCAAGCCTTTTCCGATGTCATCCTGCTACCGCGCCTGGAGAATGCAGTGGCCGATCTCAACCCCACGCTGCCTGAAGCGGCACGGGCAGAGGCGATCCGTCGGCTGCTCACGAGTGAGACTGGCTCACTGGTCGAGGAAAACCGCCGCATACACCGACTGCTGACCGATGGCGTCCCTGTGGAATACCGCAATACGGATGGCCGCATTGTCGGCGACAAGGTCTGGCTACTCGATCTCGACAAAGTCGAGTCCAACGACTGGTTGGTAGTCAACCAGTTTACCGTCGTGGAAGGCAGTCAGAATCGGCGCCCTGACGTGATCCTGTTCGTCAACGGCTTACCATTGGCAGTGCTTGAACTGAAAAACGCCGCAGCAGAAAACGCCACAATTTCTGACGCGTTCCATCAGCTGCAGACGTATCTTGCTCAAATTCCCAGCCTGTTTCGCACCAACGCAGTGCTGATCACCTCGGACGGGATCGAAGCACGGATTGGCTCACTGACAGCTGACCAAGAACGCTTCATGCCCTGGCGCACGGTAACTGGCGAGGATTTCGCCCATCGCGGTCAACCGGAACTGGAGACCCTGCTGCGCGGCGTATTCACGCGTGCAAATATCCTTGCCCTGATCCGAGATTTCATTGTTTTCGGCGATGCGGGCGCGGGGCCGTTCAAGATCATTGCCGGCTATCACCAGTTCCATGGTGCGCGAAAAGCTATCCGCGAAGCTGTCGATGCGAGCAGCCCCTTGGGTGACCGAAAGATCGGCGTCATCTGGCACACGCAGGGATCGGGAAAGAGCTTCCTGATGGCGTTCTTCGCCGGGTTGGCGGTTAAGTCGCCGGAGCTTTCGAACCCGACGATCGTCGTGCTGACCGACCGCAACGACCTGGACGACCAGCTCGCCTCTACATTCAGCCTCTGCAAGGACCTTCTCCGCCAAAACCCCGAGCAGGCCGAGAGCCGCGAAGATCTGCAGCGTCTGCTGGCGCGGGCCTCTGGCGGGATCATCTTCACGACGATCCAGAAGTTCTCGCCCGAACGCGGGGAAGAGAGCTTCCCGATGCTGACCGACCGCCGCAACGTGATCGTCATGGCCGACGAGGCCCACCGCAGCCAGTACGGCTTCGACGCCAAGCTGGACGTCAAGACGGGCGCACGGCGTTACGGCTATGCCCACTACATCCGCCAGGCGATGCCGAACGCCTCGTTCATCGGCTTTACCGGCACGCCTATTGAGGCAGCGGATGTCAACACGCCCGCCATCTTCGGCAGGTACATAGACATCTACGATATCAGCCGTGCGGTCGAAGATGGCGCGACGGTCCCGATCTACTATGAGAGCCGTCTTGCCCGCATTGAACTGGACGAGGACGAGAAGCCGCTGATCGACGCCGAGATCGAAGCTCTGGTCGAGGATGACACCCTGACCGAAGCGGAGAAGGCCAAGGCCAAATGGTCAACGGTCGAGGCCCTGGTAGGCTCGGACAAGCGCCTCAAACAGATCGCCGCCGACATGGTGACCCACCTTGAGGCGCGCACCGACGGCACCGAATACAAGGGCATGGCCGTCTGCATGAGCCGGCGGATCTGCGTCGCCCTCTACAACGAGATCATCGCCCTTCGCCCGGACTGGCATTCCGATGACGATGCGGATGGCGTGATCAAGATTGTCATGACGGGTGCGGCGTCTGATCCGCTCTCCTGGCAGCAGCACATCGGCAACAAGCGCAGGCGCGACGGCCTGGCCAAACGTGCCCGTGACCCGAAAGACCCGCTGCGGCTGGTGCTGGTGCGCGACATGTGGCTGACCGGCTTTGACGCGCCGTGCATGAACACGATGTATGTCGACAAGCCGATGCGGGGCCATGGCCTGATGCAGGCGATCGCGCGTGTGAACCGGGTGTTTCGTGACAAGCCCGGCGGGCTGATCGTCGACTACATTGGCATCGCGCAGAACCTGAAGAAGGCGCTCAGCGACTATACCGACTCCGACCAGGAGAAGACCGGTATCGATGAGGCTGATGCCGTCGCCGCCCTGCTGGAGCGATACGAGATCGTCAGCGGCATCTTCCATGGCTTCGATTACCTGCCAGGCATCCACGGCGCACCGATGGAGCGCCTGCAGTGCCTCGCCGGCGCCATCGACTGGGTGCTCAAGTGGGCTGAAATCGAGGCGGGCAAGGCCCAGTCACCGGAGGACAAGAAGAAGGCTCATCGCCGCTATCTCGATCTCGTGCTGGAGCTGACCAAGGCCTATGCTCTCGCTTCGGCCAGTGACGAGGCCCGAGAAATCCGAGACGAGATAGGGTTCTTTCAAGCTGTCCGTGCTGCGATCGCCAAAAGCACGGCCACCGGCAAACTTAGCCAGGCGGATAAGACGTTCGCTGTCCAGCAGCTCATTGACCGCGCCGTCGCTTCGGCGGAAATTGTCGATATCCTTAAAGTTGCAGGCATCGACTCCCCAGACATCTCCATTCTGTCCGAAGAGTTCCTGCTGGAAATCCAGGGCATGGAGAAAAAGAACCTCGCCTTGGAAGCGCTCAAGAAGCTGTTGGCCGGAGAAATCACCAGCCGCATGCGGACCAACGTCGTTGAGAGCCGCGCATTCTCCAGACGGCTTGAGGATGCTGTGGCCCGCTACCATGCGGGCGCTTTGTCGGCCGCTGAGATGATCAATGAGTTAATCGCGTTAGCCAAGGACATGAAAGCTGCGCAGCGACGCGGCGAGGACCAGGGTCTCTCGCCTGAAGAAATTGCCTTCTATGATGCGCTTGCCGAGAACGAGAGTGCTGTCGAGGCTATGGGTAGCGAACAGCTACGCCTGATTGCTCATGAGCTGCTGGAACAGCTCCGACAAAACGTGACAGTCGACTGGCACCATAGGGAAAGTGCACGTGCCCGAATGCGGGTTCTAGTGAAGCGCATTCTCAAACGGTATGGTTACCCACCCGATCTTGCTGACGAGGCAGTGCAGACTGTGCTTGCCCAAGCAGAAGTACTTCTCAAAGAGGTTTCATAATAAAGTGCGGCACTTATCGCACCTCTTTTTTGGCTGCATTTTCATGCAAGCGAGCGGATCATTAGACAGGTGAATGGAATGGATGGCTTGCTTGAAAACGTCTTGGCTGGTGTTGGGGCACCTATTCACTGGGCCAGTCAGGCGCTTCTATTCTTTCTGCGCTATGACGCTAGCGTTTTCGTTTTGTGTGCCTTGGGGGCCTTCTGGTGCTGGCGTTTCATCAACCGCAATAAAAAATTGCATTATGACGAGGCAATGGCTGCGCTGCAGAGCCGGGAGGAGGCCTTATCGAAGGTAAGCACCGCACAGGATCCTGTTGAGGCCCAAGTCTGGTTTTCAGAAGATTTCGACAGCATCGCTGAGGTCATGGCGCGACCAGATCGACGGGAACTGGCGCTCGCATGGGAGCAATTCCGTGAGACATTCATCGACGAGAGCGAACCGACCATTCGGACGACGGCCAGAGCAGAGTCCTATTTTCTGCATCTCGCGGATGACACACGGGTGCTCGCTTGGGGAGCTAATATCGCCGTTGCCATCGGGCTAACAGCCACTTTCTTGGGTCTAATCGCCGCCCTCACCTCGGCGATGGGAACACTTTCAGGTGCTACGAACGGCACCGAGACGACCCAAGCTCTACAAGGCCTCCTACAGATCACTGCTGCCAAATTTTGGACTTCGGTCACCGGCATTATCTGTTCAATCGTTTTGAGGCGGACTGACCGGAGTTGGCACGAGAAGCTTCAGCATCGTCTTGAAAATATTTGCCAACTGCTGGACAGGGCGACCCTGTATACACCGCCGCAACGGATCGCAGTTGATCAGCTCCGTGAAATGAAGCGCCAAACTGAAGCGTTCCAGGTTCTGGGTACAGATCTGGCCACAGCTATCGATAATGCGCTGAACAATCGCATGTCACCAGTCGTGCAAGTCCTCGGTGACATCAGCACCAACATCGAGCAGTTTCGCAGCGGTGGGTTTGATCGCATCAGTCAGGACCTGGGATCAGCTCTGCGCGAGCACGCTGGACAAGAGATGCAGGCGTTGGCGCAATCGCTGACGGGCATGACAAGCAAGTTTGAGACGCTGTCGAGCGGACTTGCCAGTGTGCCACAGTCTCTGGAAACAAGCCTTCGTGACATTCGTCAGTCGTTCGAGACAGAACAGGAGGAAACGCGTCGTCGCCAGCGCGAGGCAGGCGAGCAAATGGCTGGTCAGCTGGAGCAGGTTGCCGCAAAACTGGAAGGCGTCACAGGTCAGTTCTCCGAAGATCTGGCGGGAAAGCTCAAAAACACCATCGAGACAGCAGCCGATACCAGTGGCGCAGCTCTTTCAGGCGCATTTGCGAAGTTCGGGGAGCAAATGTCGCAGTCCGCAGATGAACTGGTTAATCGCTTGGCCCTTCTTGCAAACAACGCAGGGCCCCTCAGCGAAGCCATGGCGCGCGCAGCGGATTCCACAAATCAGCAGGCACAAAGACTGGAGATTGCCGGACGATCTACTGAAGAAGCCGGGACCAAACTGTCAGCGGCAATAACTGAGCTGAACGCAGCTCTGGCACCAGTGGCCTCGGCAACCCGCTCTGTCAGCGAAGCCGCTACCTCGATTTCTTCGGCATTGAAATCGCACGAGTCCGCTACTGAAGAGCTCACTGGACAGTTGATCGCTACAGCGAGTTCCGCGGAGAAGGCCTGGGAAAACTACGAAGGCCGTTTTGCCGGCGTCGACGATGCGTTGGGCAAGACGCTCGATGGACTAGTGTCTGCAACTGCCGAGCATGCCACAGCCGTCAACCAACAAATCGGTGAGCTAGATAGCGAGCTGGCGAAGGCAGTAAGTAATCTCAGGGACGCACTTGAGCCGCTCGAGGAGCTTGCCGACGAAATTTCAGCCCTCCTTGAAAAGCTGAAGTCCTGACATGAGCGACACTTCGTTCAGACGCAGGCAGGGAGAGCCAGAAGAAGAGAGCTACTTCATCTCCATGTCCGACATGTTGGTAGGACTCCTTTTTGTGTTCATAATTTTGCTTGTTTATTTTGCAGTTACATTCAAGCAAAAAGAAGATTACTTAGTTGGTGCTGGAGAAGCCCGACGACGGCTATTGGAGCAGCTTGAAAAGGACATCGAGCAAAAGCTTCCAGGCGTGGATATATCGATTAATACAGAGACAGGCATTCTAAGACTGCCTGAAGAGGTACTTTTCAATTCTAACGAGTTTGAGCTTAGTGACCGCGGACGCGAGGCAGTTAGCCTCGTGGCGCAAGTACTCGCCATGCGCTTACCTTGCTACACAAGATCCACAAACTCAGCGCTGATTCGGTGTAACGGCCGAGAAGAAGAGCACAAGATCGATACACTTCTTGTCGAAGGGCACACTGACCGCGACCCCATCCGGGGGGACACGACTGGACTGGGCAATCTCGATCTTTCTGCCCGACGAGCTACACGGACCTATCTTGCCCTGACCCAAGCCCAGCCCGGTTTGGCGATACTGACAAACGGCGATGATGTTTATCCCACGCCAGTTCTCGGCGTTGCAGGCTATGGTCCATATCGACCAGTTTTGGGAGCAGGGGGGCGACCTTTGCCGGAAACGGAGAAGGCACGTCATCGCCGCATTGACCTTCGCTTTATCATGGTAACGCCTAAGAGCGATGCTGCCCAGGAAGCTGCCCAAATGCTGAGGTCCAAATAATGGCTGGCTTGCTCGCTGTTAGTGCGAAAATCACTAGCGATTGGGCAATGCCCCGCCCGCCGCAGATCCGGGCTCTGGCAAAGCTGACACGTGAATGGGGCGCGATGGGCACTGACGAGCGCGTCGACGCAGAGCCATGGCATCAATTTGTTCTGCGGGTAAATCCGTACAAGCCGTCCGAACTGGCTCGAAGAGATCTCAGGCGCTTGGCCAGCGAAATTTGGGACCACCCAGACTTAGAAGACTGTGTTCCCGACCTTCTTAGACACTGTTCTGCAATCGCGAAACGGACACTGGATCGACGGCTTGCCCGCGCATATTGGAATCGATTCAAAGTCGGCGTTCCATTATTTGTAGAACTCGGATTGTACTGCAAAAGTCGGCAAAAGCAGTTGGGTTCTCCATGGAGCGAACTCTCACGCACTATTCCAATTTGGGATTCCGAACTCGGTCCTGCTCGACTGGGCGACAGACTTTTGCGAGCCGAGGATCGCGAAGCATTCCTGGCAATGGCAAATCTACGCGTCCAAGACCTCAGCGGCGGCTTTGTCGACGCCGCGTTCGGTGCCCTCCTAAAGTCTCTCGCTGCAAAGCAGAATGTCCCACAGTCGCGGTCGGTCGGTCAGGTCGAGGGAGAGGGAGAGGGCATTCTGAGCCTGGGTGCATCACTCGGTGAAAGCACGATCAAGGCGAATGCCGAGTTACTCGCATATGTTCTGCTAAAGCCCTGGATAGCGATGGATCCCGACGATGCCTATCGGGACAAAGTCATGGCGCTACTCCTGGACAGGCTTGGCGACCCCCGGACGTCCCAAAACAATTGGGATACCTTGGCTGAAAAGCTGTCACGCATCCAAGGCCTTCGTGATGCGGCCGAAGTTCTAAGGGTGCTGCATCAGTGGATCACCGAGAAAACAGTCCGACTTTTTTTTGATCTCATTGCTCGGACGACGGATCGCCCCGATCAGTGGAAAGAAAGGCGCGCATTCTGGGAGGCTTATCTCGACAATAAGTTTGTCGAACGTGCCTGGTTCGCTCTCGGCCAAGATGCGCGAGGTCTGGCCCAGATCGCAAAGTCATCGCATGGATTGCTATTCGGTCGGGTAGGCGGCAGCGGTGCAGCATCCAGCCAGTCCGTTCTGCTCATGAAAATCGGCGACCTTATTGTTGCCGAATGGAGCGACAACGGCCGCGCGCGCTTCTGGGTCGATGCGGCAGAGAACTCGAGATTTTTGCCAAAATTCAACAGCAAATACTATGAAGGCCAGACGCTGCGTTCGATGAGTGGTGGAACGGGGTTTGAAGCGATCGCTCACCAAGGCAAATGGTACAGAAAGTTTGCAGATCACATCGCGACCACAACACGCATACCTTACAAAGGACCAAGGCCGGTATCGCTATGGGGATGGTAGGATTTTCGTCGAAGGCGGTTCCTGAAGGCGAACTGCTCACACTGATCGGCCATACTGGCGAAACTGTGCCATTCGACGATTGGGCACTCAAAGCACCAGCGCATTCGCGCGGCATCGCTGCTGACTTGCTCGATCGTTGGGCCAATGATGCTCGCGGCGTTGACGGGGCGCCTTTGATCACCCCAACAGATGATGGCTCTGTGCTCCTCCACGGTTCCGTTGTTGCGGCATTTTCGGAGCAGGAAGCAGCAGCTCTCGCACTCCCACCTGCAATTCGCATTCAGTTGGAGATCGAAACATCAGGCGTGTTTGGTCGTCCAGGATTCCGACTGGAAACACGATGGGTTCGACCAGGTGGTCTGGCTGCCCGCGTAACTCCGGTTGCTGGTCGCCTGCGCTTCAATGCCCAGGATTGGCGGTTAGCTGAACCACTATGGTCAACGCTCGAAGCTGTTCGGGCGGTAAACGGCGCTACGGATGACGCCGGACAACAGTTTGCGATGTCGCAGCTCCGCGAAACACTGAGTGCCGCAGAAGGGGATATCCTGCATCCCAATGGTTTCCTCAAGCGGTTGCGAATTAGCTATGCGGCTGGCTTCTCACTCGATCTCAAGACCGATGGCAGACATTTTGATTTCGACCCCATCCTCTTCAGTCGGGCGCGGCGCAACGCTGCCCAGGAAGGCGAAATGCCAGATGGGGAGGATGACGGTCTGTTACCTCCGTCGCTTCAGCAAAGGTTCGTTGAGAAGTTTCGTGGGTCTGATCGTGCCCTCAATGCCTATCGGTTAGACGATTGCACGATTGTCTATCTGGACCCCGAACTTAAAGGTGCGCTCGAAATTGTGCGCCGCGCTCAAGGGCTGGATGAGGAAAGCCGCCGCAAGTTTGCGTTGAGCCCGAGGCGCTACATCTCTGAAGCCATGCCGGACGGCGCATTGGCCGACGGGTCGGTCGACGCGCTCTTTATCGAGACGCAGCAATATTCTGAACGGGTCAACGGCATTGACATCTGGCGCAAGCCGGTTCTGCCTTGGATCAAGCCGAAAGCGAACAGCTGGCTTCCCGAAAGCTTTGGCCTCTATATCGGTGATCCTCCCGAGGGCGAGCAAGTCGATATTGCTGCTGAGCAGCTCGATGAAGCCATCGACGCTTTAGAGAAAGCTGTCGTGGAAGGGCAAGATAGCGTCCAGATTGGGAACGCCACAGTGCCTGCCACGGCACAGGCATTGGATTCGCTTCGTGCCCTTCGCGATCGGATCACCCCTGTAGCCGCATCATCGAGCCCAGACAGTGAACCGACTGACCTGGCATGCCCATTGTTCCTGACAGTGTCGGAAAACTTCGAGCAAGTTGAGTATGAGGAAAGTGCCCTTGGTGCTGTCCAGGCCTTCACTAGCCCTCAATTCCCGAATGCGGTTTCCAGCGAACCCAAGGATCATCAGCGAACAGGTTTTAACTGGTTAGCAGAAGCGTGGGCCAACCGGATGCCGGGCGTGTTGCTCGCAGATGATATGGGTTTGGGGAAAACGTACCAGCTCCTGTCGTTCCTTGCATGGCTGCGCCATGATCAGCGCGTAACAGAACCTTTTCTGATAATTGCTCCTACCGGCCTGCTCGAAAACTGGCGCCAGGAAATGCAGCTCCATTGTAGATTTGCGCTGAGAATTGACCCGGGAGGGGCATAATTTCCACTGAGAAGTGACCCATGTTCTGACCTTCCCCCTGGCTGCCTGGTCGGGGGACATTGGAGTGATCGACATGGCTTTATTGAGCGTTATCCGGCGCTGGCACTTTCGTGATGAGATGCCGATCCGGGAGATCGAGCGACGCACAGGTTTGTCGCGCAACACGATCCGCAAGTACCTTCGTGCCGGGACAGTTGAACCCAAGTTCAAGGTTCCCGAGCGGCCGAGCAAGCTGGACCCGTTCGCCGAGAAGCTGTCGGGTTGGCTGCGGATCGAGGCAGGCAAGTCGCGCAAGCAGAAGCGCACGGCCAAGCAGATGCACGCCGACCTCGTCGCTTTGGGATATGAAGGATCCTACGGCCGGGTGGCGACGTTTGTGCGGGGCTGGAAGGCGGACCGGCAGCGTGATGCCCAGACCAGCGGGCGCGGCACGTTCGTGCCGTTGGTGTTCGAGGCTGGTGAAGCCTTCCAGTTCGACTGGAGCGAGGACTGGGCGGTGCTTGGTGGTGAGCGGGTCAAGCTGCAGGCCGCCCACACCAAGCTCTCGCACAGCAAGGCGTTCATCGTTCGGGCTTATCAGCTGCAGACCCACGAGATGTTGTTCGACGCGCTGACCCAAGCGTTCCGTGTGCTTGGCGGCGTTCCCCAGCGCGGGATCTTCGACAACATGAAGACTGCAGTCGACCGGATTGGTGTCGGCAAGGCGCGACAGGTCAACGCCCGCTTTGCCGCAATGGCCAGCCATTACCTGTTCGAGCCCGAGTTCTGCAACCCAGCCTCGGGGTGGGAGAAGGGACAGGTCGAGAAGAACGTGCAGGATGCGCGTCGCCGATTGTGGCAGCAGCTGCCGAGCTTCCCGGATATCGATGCGCTCAATGCCTGGCTCGAGGAACAGTGCATCACGCAATGGGGCGAGATCCAGCATGGCGGCTTGCCCGGCACCGTGGCCGACGTTCATGCCGCGGAGGTGGACAGCCTGATGCCGCTGGGGCGGCCCTTTGACGGATTTGTCGAGCACACCAAGCGGGTATCGCCGATCTGCCTCGTGCACTTTGAGCGCAATCGCTACAGCGTGCCCGCCTCGTTCGCCAACCGGCCGGTCAGCGTCAGGATTTATCCCGAGCGGATCGTCGTGGCCGCCGAGGGTCAGATCCTGTGCGAGCATTCCCGGATCATCGACCGGTCCCACCACACTGGCGGGCGGACGGTCTATGACTGGAGGCACTATCTGGCGGTGATCCAGCGCAAGCCGGGAGCGCTGCGCAATGGCGCACCGTTCGCCGAGATGCCCGAGGCCTTCAGGCAGCTGCAAAGCCAGCTCCTGCGCCGCCCCGGCGGCGATCGGGAGATGGCCGAGATCCTGGCGCTGGTGCTGCAGCATGACGAGCAGGCGGTGCTTTGCGCAGTCGAACTGGCGCTTGAGGCGGGCGTTGCCACCAAGACCCACGTCCTCAACCTTCTCCACCGCCTGACCGACGGGAAGGCACCTCCAGCATCCCCGATAGATGCGCCTCAGGCGCTGCGCCTTGCTCAGGAGCCTCTGGCCAATGTCGGGCGCTATGATGCCCTACGCGATGGAGGGCTGCGTCATGCGTCATGATCCTGCCAGCGCCGCTGTTGTTGTCATGCTCAAGGCGCTGAAGATGTACGGCATGGCCCAGGCGGTCGGCGACCTTATCGAGCAAGGCGCGCCGGCCTTCGACGCGGCCGTGCCGATCGTCTCCCAGTTGCTCAAGGCCGAGATGGCCGAACGCGAGGTTCGCTCGATCGCCTACCAAATCAAGGCAGCCCGGTTCCCCGCCTACAAGGATCTGGCCGGGTTCGACTTTGCCGCCAGCGAGGTCAACGAAGCACTGGTCCGGCAACTCCACCGCGGCGAGTTCATCGATGGTGCCGATAATGTCGTTCTGATAGGCGGGCCCGGCACCGGCAAGAGTCACATCGCGACCGCGCTCGGCGTCCAGGCGACCGAGCATCATCGCAAGAAGGTCCGGTTCTTTGCCACAGTCGATCTGGTCAATGCCCTCGAGCAGGAAAAGGCCATGAACAAGGCGGGCCAGCTTGCCGAGCGCCTGCTGCGCCTCGACCTCATCATCCTCGACGAGCTGGGCTACCTTCCGTTCAGTCCATCAGGCGGTGCACTGCTGTTCCATCTGCTCAGCAAACTCTACGAGCGCACCAGCGTCGTCATCACCACCAATCTCAGCTTCAGCGAATGGGCCCAGGTATTCGGCGATGCCAAGATGACCACCGCACTACTCGATAGGCTCACCCACCACTGCCACATCCTCGAAACAGGAAATGACAGCTTCCGCTTCAGGGCCAGTTCCGCTGTCCCCAAATCCAGAAAGGAAAAATCACCGGCTTGACCTACGTCCCGTACAGCGGGACATAACTTCCACCCGGGTCAATTCTCGATGAAAATCCCGGGTCAATTCTCAACGCAAATCTACACCTGGGCCGTTGACGAGACATGGGATCTCGTCTCGGCGGCGGCTGAAGAAAACGATGCTGCCGTCCGCTTTCGCCGGGGCTGGTTTCTGGGTGACGGCACGGGCGCGGGCAAAGGCCGCCAGGTCGCAGCCATCATCCTCGACAACTGGCTTAAAGGCCGCCGTCGTTCGCTCTGGGTTTCGGTATCGGACCGCCTGCTTGAGGATGCTCAGCGCGACTGGTCGGCTTTGGGGCAGGAACGACTGCTGGTGACGCCCTTGTCACGCTACCGGCAGGGTTCCCCCATCAAGCTGGCGGAAGGCATCTTGTTCACGACCTATGCGACCCTGCGTTCGCAGGAGCGGGGCGGCAAGGCGAGCCGGGTCCAGCAGATCGTCGAATGGCTTGGCCGTGACTTTGACGGTGTCATTATCTTTGACGAGGCGCACGCCATGGCCAATGCAGCAGGCGGCAAGGGCGCGCGCGGCGATGTCTCAGCCTCGCAGCAGGGCCGGGCGGGCCTGCGGCTGCAACATGCCCTGCCCAATGCCCGCATCGTCTATGTCTCGGCCACCGGTGCCACGACGGTGCAGAACCTCGCCTACGCCCAGCGGCTCGGCCTGTGGGGCGGCGAAGACTTTCCGTTTGCCTCACGCGCTGACTTCGTGGCCGCGATTGAGGATGGCGGCGTTGCTGCCATGGAGGTGCTGGCCCGCGATCTGAAGGCGCTTGGCCTTTATGCGGCCCGTTCATTGTCATTCGACGGTGTCGAATATGACCTGCTCGAGCACCAACTGACACCTGAGCAAGTGCGTATTTACGATTCCTACGCCGGGGCATTTCAGGTCATTCACACCCATCTCGATGCGGCGCTCGAAGCATCGGGCGTTACCAGTGCATCACATGGAACCTTGAACGCACAGGCCCGGTCGGCAGCGCGATCAGCGTTCGAAAGCGCCAAGCAACGCTTCTTCAATCACCTGATCACCGCAATGCAGACGCCAAGCACCATTCAGGCGATGCAGCGCGATCTTGAGGCAGGCCATGCCTGTGTCGTGCAAATCGTATCGACGGGCGAAGCGCTGCAAGAGCGGCGGCTTGCCGAAATCCCGACCGACGAATGGGACGACGTTTCCGTGGACATCACGCCGCGTGAATATGTGCTCGATTATCTCGCGCACAGTTTTCCTGTGCAGCTCTATGAGCCGTTCACCGACAGTGAGGGCAATCTCGCGTCGCGGCCCGCATTCGACGCGGATGGCAACCCTATTCTCAATCGCGAAGCCTGCCGAGCCCGTGATGCGATGCTCGAGCGGCTTGCGGCTTTGCCGCCTGTGCCCGGCGCGCTTGACCAGATTGTCCAGCATTTTGGGAGCGATGCGGTTGCCGAGGTGACCGGACGTTCCCGTCGGATAGTGCCCCGCGCCAGCAGCGATGGTTCGGTGCGCTTCGCCGTCGAAAACCGGCCTGCTTCAGCCAATATTGCTGAAACCCATGCGTTCATGGATGACAAGAAGCACAGCCTCGTCTTCTCCGAGGCTGGCGGCACGGGGCGATCCTATCATGCCGACCTGGGCGTGAAGAACCAGCGCCGCCGCGTCCACTACCTGCTCGAAGCAGGCTGGAAGGCCGACACCGCCATCCAGGGCTTTGGCCGCACCAACCGCACGAACCAGAAGCAGCCACCGCTGTTCCGCCCGGTATCGACCGACGTGAAGGCGCAGAAGCGCTTCATCTCGACGATCGCCCGAAAGCTCGACAGTCTCGGAGCGATCACGCGCGGCCAGCGGCAAACCGGCGGCCAGAACATGTTCAGCGCCAGCGACAATCTGGAATCCTACTATGCCCGCGATGCCCTGCGCCAGCTTTACCAATTGCTGGTGCGCGGCAAGATCGATGGCTGTTCGCTGGCGCAATTCGAAACGGCCACCGGCCTGTCGCTGCTCGACAGTGACGGCGGGCTCAAGGACGAGCTTCCACCCATTACGACCTTCCTCAACCGGATGCTGGCGCTCACCATTTCCATGCAGAACATCCTGTTCGAGGCCTTCGAGGGACTGCTGACGGCCCGGGTCGAAGGTGCAATCGCCAGCGGGACCTATGAAATAGGCCTCGAAACCCTGCGCGCCGAATGCTTCTCGGTCTCCGACCGCAAGACCATCTACACCTATCCCGGCACCGGAGCTGTGACCCACCTCCTGACCATCGAACGCAAAGACCGGATTGAGCCGGTTGTGCTCGAGAGGGCGCTGGCCATGGCAGTGGATCGCGACGCCGAACTCGTGATCAACACCCGCTCCGGGCGCCCGGCAGTCAAATTGCGCGCGCGCAGTCTGATCGACGATGATGGCGGCATTCACCCGCGCATCCGCCTCGTCCGCCCTTTGGAGGCAACCAATATTCTCGCCGAGGTGTTCGCGACCAGTCATTGGGAGCCGGTGAACCGTGAGCGGTTCAGCGAAGTCTGGCAGGCCGAACTTGCCGATTTGCCCGAGTTCGAAACCTCGACCCTGCACATGGTTTCAGGCCTGCTGCTGCCGATCTGGCGGCAGCTCCCTAATGAATCGACCCGCGTCTACCGCCTGCAAACCGATGCTGGCGAGCGCGTCATCGGCCGCAAGGTTTCGCCCGCTTGGGTCGCCACGGTGATTGAGCAGGACACGGCGTCCGTCGTGCCTGCCGATGCTTGGGCGATGCTGTGTGCCGGAGATGCTAAATTGCATCTTGCCGAAGATCAGACGCTCGCCCGGGTGCGGGCCATGAACGACTGGCGGATTGAACTCACTGGCTTCAATGATCTTGGCATCGAGCGATTGAAGGCAATGGGCTTGATCTCCGAGATCGTCTCGTGGAAACTCAAGCTCTACATACCGACAGGGGCTGTCGGGGTGGATGTGCTCGCCAAGCTGCTCGACCGGTTTCCGATCCAGCGGATTGCGGCACGCAAAGCCGCCTGAAGGAGCCCCACATGGACAGTCCCGCCGCCGAAATCGCCCGCCGCCTTGCGGCCTCAGCCGAGGCGGTCTGCCGCCGTTACCTGTCCAATGGTCGCCGTGAAGGCCGCTACTGGCTGGTCGGCGATGTTCACAATTCTCCGGGTCGCAGTCTCTACGTCCGATTGTCAGCAACAGCCGAGAGCCGGGGAGGCGCGGGCAAATGGACAGATGCGCAAAGTGGCAACCATGGTGATCTTCTCGACATCATATCCGGGAGCTGTGCCCACCGGACCATGCGCGAGACACTTGATGAAGCCCGCCAATTCCTGAGCCTGCCGCCGCCACCGGAAACCGCGCCGCGCAACCCGACCACACGCAAGGCGCCGACCGGCACACCAGAAGCGGCACGGCGCCTATGGGCCGCTTCAAAGCCGATCATGAACAGCATCGCAGCGCGTTATCTTAGTCGCCGGTCGATCACCGATCTGTCCGGCATAGATCAGCTGCGTTTCCATCCGCGCTGCTACTATCGTCCTGCTGAAGATGATGTCCCTGGTGTGCGGGAGGCATGGCCCGCCATGATCGCTGCAGTCACCGATAATGAGGGCACTATCACGGGGGTTCACCGCACTTGGCTTGATCCGCAATCCCACGACAAAGCCGATGTCGCATATTCACGACGCGCCATGGGTCACTTGCTCGGCTCGGGTGTCCGGTTCGGCAAAGCGGACGGTGTCATGGTCGCCGGTGAAGGCCTCGAAACTCTCCTGTCGTTGCGGCAGGTGATGCCATCCATTCCCATGATTGCCGGACTTTCAGCCGCCCATCTCGCTGCCATCCAGTTCCCTGCCGCGCTACGTTGCCTCTATGTCGCGCGCGATGATGATCCTGCCGGGGCAACGGCATTGTCGACCTTGATCGAGCGCTGCGAACCGTTTGGCATTGCGGTCATACCTCTTGAACCCCGGCTCGACGATTTCAACAGCGACCTTACCGCCTATGGCCACGAGCGGCTGGCAGCGGCCATTCGGGTGCAGCTCAGCGCCGCCGATGCCGTGCGGTTTCTCAAAGAGTGAGCGAAGCTGGCCGGTAAGCGGGGGATTGTCCGGGGCAGTGGGGCGCATGGCCACCTCTCCCGGTCCTTGAAGGTCGCCACGCCATCGGCCTTCGGGAGGGGGCGACTGCGGCAGCGAACACGGGCACCGCAATGGCTGCGCTGCGGCTATTTTCCGCCGGGGCTGCGCCCCTTTGCATCGCGAAACAAAATTGCCTTGCTTCGCCATCCTCCGCTGGCGCTCCGGCCGCGCGTTTCCGCGCGGTGCAGACCCGTGCCCGCCGCCGCTGGTCGTCGCCACGAAGGCCGCGAGAGGCGCGGCTCAGGACACGGAGACCATCATGGCAAGCGCCCCAGATCTTCCCCTTGAAGACACCACCCCCGAACTCGGCTCAACCGCCTATCTCCTCCAGGAAATGCAACTCTACGGCTATCGACCCTTCGAAGACGAACCTGATGGCAGGCCGCTACCCGATGCCCGTCTTGCCGGTGGCGCGGTCGCCGACATGTTCGACGGGCTTGTCTCAGCTTTGATCGACACCCGCATTGAACCCGATCTCGAAGACCTGCTCTGGAACCTCGTCAACATCTTCCACCGCGCCGGCGAGCGGGTCGAACGCGATCTCGACGACAATGAACAGGCGCAAAAACGCCTTCAGCGCGAGCAGGATGGCAGCGAAGTGCGCTCGGTCGAACTTGAGCGCCAAATTGCTGAAGGCATCTCGCTCATCGAACGCCGCGACACGATGGAATTCTTCCGCGAAGCCGCCGCCGATCAATTCCGCATCTATGCCCACAAGGCCTGGACGCCCCGCACTGGATCCCGCGTCAACCGCAAGGCCATGACCTCAGCCATCATCGACAGCCGCGACTTCCTCGACAAACGCGCCAGAGAGAACGCCCGTGTACTGCTGCCCGAAGGCACCCGCATTGCTTTCACCGGTGGCCCAGATTGCAACGATCACTCGGCCATCTGGGATGTCCTCGACCGGGTTCATGCGCGTCATGCCGACATGGTCCTGTTGCATGGTGCCACACCAACCGGTGCCGAGCGCGCCGCCGCCTGCTGGGCCGATACACGCCGTGTGCCGCAGGTCGCTTTCCGTCCCGACTGGAACCGCCACAAGAAGGCAGCACCGTTCAAGCGCAACGATCGTATGCTCGAAGCTCTGCCAGTAGGTCTGGTCGTATTTCCGGGCACCGGCATCCAGGACAACTTGGCTGACAAGGCGCGCAAGATGGGCATTCCGCTCTGGGACTTCCGCGAGAAGCGGTGAGCGCCACGCCTGAGTGGTTTGCGGCGCCAAGCGGGCTGCGCTTGCGAATACGAGTCCTTGGCTGCACCAGGCATCTAAGCTGCATCCAGAATCTACCTGGAGAGTGGCATGCATGTCTTGTTCCTGACAGGGTGCGTCACGATAGGAACGGCGGTGATGGGGATGAGGCGGGATATGAAGCCACTTAGGGATCTGACGGCTGGAACCGATTATGACGATGCCGTTTGGCCGGAAGACCGCGTCGGGCCCTTCGTGCCGGTATCTGAGCACGATATCAGCGTGTTCAACGAGATCGTTGGTGACGAGATCGATTCCGATTTCGCCTCTAGCATCTGTTGCTGTAACTTCTGCTATGACGATTTCCGTAGGCGCTGGCCCAATACAACGTTCCGGCAATCCGAATTCCAAAACCAATCATTCGAGACGGAATATCTCCTTGAAAACAGCCGCGCTCCCGGCTGCTACAGCGATGGTGAGATGTCGACGCTTCGTCATTTCGTGCAATGTGAGCGCTGCGGCAGCTATACCAAGCAGGTCTGGATATATGAGCACAAATTTAGCGATCCCGAGGAAATCGAAGACGCGATCGACGAGCTGGTGACCATCGGAAAGCGAACTCCCTTTCTGCTGCTTGAGCACGAGTTCGCAAAGCGCGTTCTCGATCAGATTAGGCGGATGGCTGAGAGCCAGATCAAGGCCCCCTTCAGCGCCCCACTGTTTCGCGCTAGGACCAACGCAGATATTTTGAAATGCGGGCAGTCACCGACGGACTTGTCCACGTTCGGTCCGGCGCCAGCGCAATATGTCGGAGAAGGGCGTTTCAACCATGCGGGAGCGCCCCTGCTCTATGTCGCGAGCAGCCCGGAATTGGCGGCTGCAGAGATCGGGTGTCCTGACGAGTCCTGCACCGTCGGGGAACTCGCGTTTTCCGGGGAGATGAAGGCGCTAGACCTTGTCGACCTCGAAGATGGAGATGAGGGCGAAAATCTGATGCTTGCCCTCAGCAACTCCGCGCTGCTCTACGCGCCTCGAACGGGCGACGGGTGGATGAAGTCTGAGTATGTCTTTTCCCGGTTCGTTGCAGACTGCGCGCGAGCTGTTGGCTTCGATGCCATACGATACGGATCGACCAAACTGGTATCAGGCGTCAACTATGTCCTGCTGGATCCGGAGGCCTCATTCAAGGCGATCGCAACGCTCGTCGGCCACCGTCCCCTCATAGGTGGAAAGCCAGACCGTCGTTATTAGGCCAGACCTTGTCCTTCCAGTATGCCGAAAGCTGACTGCCTTGACGACAGCTTCTGGGAAATTTTTCGGCGACGGTGCGGCTGAGATTGGCGCGCAAGACAGCCAACACTTCAACTGTCCAACAACCGCTTCTCATAGACCGTACTGATTGCGCTCCCATCCCAGACATAACAGAGATGCCGTTCCTGACGGCAGTTCGACAACAGCCGAGGCCGGAAAACAGCGGCGCATTCGCCGCCGGGATCGCGGACGCTTTCATAGACCATCCCGTCCGACCCGGCATCGCGCAAGGTCCGCGCGGCTTCCTGCGACACGGCATAGCTGCTCGGATGGTACATCGCGGGCAACGCCTCGCGCTGCCCGCGGATGTCGTGAAGGCTCGCGTCGAGGTCTACGGCATAAACCCGCATGTCCAATTCCTGCGCCGGTTCGTCGGTGGCCTCAAGGAACTGCGTGCGGTGATGGCGGGTCTCGGCGATGGCGGTGGTCAGTGTCAGTCCGGCATAAAAGACGCCGTAGCTGCCGTCGGTGAAGCGGTCGCCGACCGGATTGAGGTGGGTGAACGCCGCCATGATAGGCGACGAACCGGGGCCTGAGACGCGGTCTTCAGGCGGCACGAGCGACAGCTCGCCTGCCTCGTCGCGCAGGCGGTCATTGGTCATCGCCTCGATGGCGTAGACCGCTTCGAGATCGGCAGGATCGGCAACCGCCTCGAACAGCGAGATCGGCGGAAATCGGCTCGGGATGATGCGGTAGCAGGGCGTCCAGCGGACTTTAGACGTGGGAATGTCCACGGGTCAGCCGCGCTGCCCGTCAACATACTGGCGCACGACATAGAGATCGGCGACATTGCCGGACATCATCCGGTCAAGCGCCGAGGCGCCGCCAAAGACTTGCGCCTTATTTGGCTTACGCACCCACTCATCGGCCGTCTTTGGCAACAGTATCTGCAGGCCTTTGTAGATGCCCATGACATAGGAAATCCGCTCCAGCGCATCCTTGGGCAGCGCCGCGACCACGCCGCGCTTCCAGGATTGGAAGGTCGAGCGGCTCTCCAGACCGAGCAAACGCATTTGCTCCTGCTCTTTCAGGCCCCAGGCCTCGGCAATGCGGAAGAACGTGCGCAGGGCTGGCCCCGTCAGATCCTTGCGATCAAGTCCCTTTGCAGGCGCTTTGGCTGCAGCTTGGATACCCATGTCGGCACATCCTTTCATGGCTTCATATGCTCATATTCTGGACAAAAGTCAATATGAGAGCTGATATTGCACATTTCTACCTGTGTGCTTCAGCGAGAGCCCTCTGCTGTTGCCCGTCCGCTGTCCAAGGCGACGACGCCACTCGATCAGCCAGTGGCTGCGTGAGAGGGATGATTGCTACTGCGTTCCACGCAGTGATCCGGCGGGGAGGAGGCCTCCGACTTTTGGTCGATGAAAACGGAGATAGCGGACTGACGTTCGTTCTCCGGTGGCGCGAAAACCACCCCTGTTTGTCGCCTGTCTGCGGGTCTCGTCACGCCTAATGCCGTCAACCCCGTGCGGGGTTCGCCCTTCGCTGACGCTGCGGTGACGGCGGCTCCCGGCCCCTTCTTTTGGCGCCATCGGGGATGGTCCCCGACCACCTTTAGGAGAAACGACATGGCTACCATCGCAAACCTCACCGTGAAGTCCGACGACAGCTTCGAAGGCAACCTCGCAACGCTGACCGTCTCTGCACCGATCGCCATCATCCCCAACAACCGCAAGACCAAGGACAGCGAACCCGACTACCGCATCGTCAGCCGCAAGAACGGCTTCGAACTGGGCGCAGGTTGGAAGCGCTTCTCGCAGAACACCGGCGCCGAATATGTCTCGGTCTCGCTCTCGGCTCCCGAATTTGGCACGATTTACGGCAATATCGCCAACGCGCCGGGCGATGATCCATCGAAGAAGGTCATCATCTGGAACCCGCCGGGCTGAAGCACCAGCGACGGCCCCGCCTCCGGGCGGGGCCATAGCATTTGTCAGCAATTCATCGCGCATCAGTTGAGACAAAATGACGGGCGTGCGTGAAAATCTCACTCTTCAACGCACGCCCGCCTCCATCGTGCGCCCAAAGCACGCACGCGGCCGGTCCATATGACGGCCGACCTGGTGGGCTTCTTGCGGGTTCGCCGCCATTCCCACCGCCATGCTCGATCCGCCCCTCAGTGCGGCGTCTCCCATGGTCCCCGCGCTTATCGGGTCCGGGTCCCCATTCTCTCATTCCGCGTTGGGCGTGGCCAGACGGCCAAGACTATCTATCTCCGCAATGCGCTGAAACTCGGTCAGGTATTCCGCGCGGTGAACCGAGAGCCAACGGACGATGCGCGCGTTTGCCAACAGCTTTCCGAGATAGCCCCGCGCGAAGGTCAAATGGAGGTTGTCGATGCCGTAGGTTTCCTCGACCGATTTGACCTGCGTTTGCAGAGCGGCAAGCTCGCGCTCCATCCGGCTGATCTGTTGGCTGGTCGGGCCAGTCACGTCGGGCTTGCGCGCCTTCTTGCCTGCGGGAACCAGCTGCTCTTCGGTCGTCGCCGCGAGCAGCGCGCGTGCGAACATCAGCGAGAAATTGTTCTGTCCGATCATCAGGTCGGCCGCCTCAATCTGCCGCAGCGCAGTCATGCGTCGCAGCAGATCGAACACCTTCATCGAGCAATTGGTGTCCTTGAGGGCATCGGCGGCCTCGGTACAGATGCCATCGAGCAGGCGGAATCGCGCGCGGATCGACTGCACTTCGAGACCGAGCGCATCGGCGATGACGGCTTCGGTCACCCCGCGCTCGATGGCGCGCACGATCATCCGATGTTCCTGAACCGGCGGGAGGCGGTTGACGCGCTTGTTGTAGGTGTAAGTCTCATCGTCATTGGAGATGAGGCACTCGACCGTTGGAATTTCGAGCTGGCGCAAGGCTTCGACCCGCAGATGCCCATCGAGCAGGAAATACTTGCCCGCATTCTTGGGATCGGGAGCGACAGCGGGAGCCTCGACAATCCCGATCGCCTTGATCGAACTGAGGATCTGGGCGAACTTCTTGCTCTCGCGCACGCCCTGCTGAAGTAGCTTCAACGGAACGAGCTGATCGAGCGCGACGGTGACGGTCTCGCGCTCAAAGCCGAGCCGGACGCGGTGGTCCGAGCCAGGTTCCATGTCTGGTGTGTTGGGTTCGGACCAGTCAGTCATCGCTCTCACCCGCAATTCGCATGGCCAGAGCGCGTGGCATCGTCTCGAGCGCCTCGGCGCGCAGCAGGGTCAGAAATCCCTCGTCGCCCAGCAGATCCTTGATGGCCTCGACGATGAACAGCAGCCGGGTCTGTGTGAAATCAGACTTCTTGACGAGCAGGCGCTGCTTCTCCGATTCCCGCTGGTAAACCTGCATGAGGTCGCTCGCGGTCAACTTGCGATTGGCGGAATGCCGACCGAGCTTTCCTGCGGGCATCGATTTGTTGTGCCCGCGCATCCGCAGCTCGAGCAGCCGTCGCACCGAAGCCAGCTTCTTGCCGCGCAGCTTGCCCGTCTCATAAGCGTCGAGCAGCAGGTTTTGCGATTCCTCGGATTCCGCGCGGGAGATTTCCATTGCCAAGCTGATCGGGATGAGACCTGTTTCCACCGCAGCAACGAGCCGTTCCTCGCCGCGCTCCAACAGCGAGACGATCATGCTGACCCATGAACTGCTGACCCCGATCTTGTTCCCGATCTGGGTTTCATTGTACCCGCGCCCGCGCAAGGCGCCGATCTCGCGCATCACGTCGATCGGGCGCGGCGTCCGGCGTGCGATGTTCTCGACCAGGCTCATCACCAGACAATCGCTCTCGCTTGCCTCGATGACGACGGCGGGAATTTCCGTCTGGCCCAGCATCTGAAATGCTTCGAGCCGGCCTTCGCCGCAGACAAGATCATAGCGAGGCCCGCCCGGACCCTGATGTCGGCTCACGGTGATCGGCCGCTTCAATCCGATCGACTCGATGTTGTTCACGATCTCACGGTGCTGACGCTTGTTGCGCGAGCGCGGATTGAGCACCGTAATCTTGGAGACCGGGATCATCTCGATCTGCTGGGGGCGCACAACGGGCATCAGGCAGCCTCCGGAATGGCGACGGGCGCCGTGATGTCATAGAAGAAGTCGACCGTGTCGAAGCGATAGGCGTCGAGGTGCAGATCGTTGTCCTCGGCCAGCCGCAGCCGTTCGCTGGCGACGTCGATCCTCGGGAACAGATAATAGTCGAACGGCGCACGGTTGTGCATGTCCATGCGCACGACGACGGTGATGTCTGCGAGGTGGCTGGTGTCGAAGCGGATCTTCCAGCGCAGGAGGCCGGTCGGTGTCGGTGTGCAGCGCACCAGAACAATAGCGAGGCTGAACTCGCCATTCACGCGGATGCTGTCGCTGGTGAGGTCCTGCCAGGCATCGCTCCCCTGGGCGTGAAGGCCACTCAACACGTCGCGGACGATGTCGGGGTGCAGGCGGCGCAGCGCCTTGTTGATGGCAACGTAGCGGTAATCGCGCTCCGGCGAAAAGCCCACCAGGCTGTAAGCGCGCAGGAGACTGCCAAATCGCGAGCTGAAGGCGCTGCTCGACGGCAATCCCTCGCATTCGTCGATAATGATGCCGGACAGCAGGCCCTTGCTGGCGTAGAGGCCTCGCAACGCTTCCAGCATCTCCTCGTCGGACAGGCGGAACGAGCGCGCAGCGATGATCGAATGGGCCGCCTCGAACAGCTCCCGCTCGACGATCCCCTCGAATGCACCCTGTGACCTGATCCACATGTCCGGGGCATTACGAACCCGCTTCTTCTTCAGTTTGAACGAACGGCGATTCCAGACATTGTCGCCGACATATTTTTCATTGATCAGGAGCTGGTGGACGGTGCCGCGTGTCCACGGGCGTTCGAGGTCGGAGAGGATGCCGCGATCATTCAGATCCTCGGCGATCTCGCGTTCGGTTCGCCCATCATGGACGAAAGCCTGGTATATCCCATGCACCACGCCGATCTCTTCTGGCGGTCCGGGTGTCAGGATGACGCGGTCGGTCTGGAGACTCTTCTGCTCGCCGCGGCCGAGCACCGCCTTGGTGTTGCCGTGCTCATCTATCAGCGTCCGCCGCAGGCCGAAACCGGCGGGACCGCCCTGGCGGTAGCCTTTCTCGATGAGCCGCCCCTGGCCGGCAAAAACCTTGACCGAAAGCTCGCGGCTGTATTCGCCAGCCATGGCGCGCTTGAAGCCCTTGAACATGGTGCTCATCGGCGACCCGTCATTTTCGAACTGTTCGGCGCAATAGGCGATCTGAATTCCGGCCCGGCGACAGATATATTCGTAGTAGGCGCTCTCGTCCGCGTCCTGGAAGCGCCCCCACCGGCTGACATCATAGACCAGGATCATCTCGAAATCGGCGCTGCCGGATTCGACGTCAGCAATCAGTCGTTGCAGTGAGGCGCGGCCATCGATCGACAGGCCGCTTTTGCCGTCGTCGGCATAGGTGCGGACAATTTCGATGCCCCGAGACGCCGCATAGTGGCGGATCGCGTCGGCCTGATTTTCCGTCGAGTATTTCTGATGGTCGGTGGACATCCGAACATATTCGGCTGCCCGCACCGTGGGCGGCTGTTCGGCGTCGCTTGGCGCGTCTTCTTGATCCCAACCCGCCAATGCGCGCCCCTTTCGAAATCCGGACTGCAGTGGCCAGGGCGGCCAACCGCTGCAGCGCGAAACACGGACCTCTCCGGCATTCCCGCACTCTCAACAGTATATGTGGGAAAGGACCGGAAGATGTTGCCGAAAAAGGGCAGGAAGTTGCCAGCTTGGGAAGGCGCGCTCGCCAGCCGCCAGGCCTATGCCGAAGTCATCGCCAATCTGCTGCGCAAGGAACATGGCGATACGCATCGCGCGGTCAAGCAACTGATGCGTCTGACCCATGCCAGTGAGCGGTCCGCCAAGCACTGGATGGCCGCGCAACATGGGCCGGACACGGTCTTCTTCTTGCGCTTGGTTGCGACGTCTCCGGTTATCCGGGCGTTCGTCCTGGGCATCATCGAAAGCCAGCAATCGGCCTTGACGGAGGCTGCCATAGCAGGGCCGAGCAGAGCATCTTTCGGGAATAGTCGCCGGGAAGAGATGGCTGCGGGCAGATATTGGCCGAATTCTGACCCTACAAATGACCCTGAAAGTGGCCCTGTAAATGACCCAATAACGGACGGGCTCAATGAGCGACAGCGCTGGATACTCGACCGAGTCGCGCGCGGTTTGCCGACGAGGGCGCGCGATGTTGCAGCGCATTGGCAGGTGAGCATCAAGTCGGCGCGGCGCGATCTTGCAGGACTGTGCACCTGCAATCTTCTGCACTTTGTCGGTGCCCGAAAAAATGGACGCTATCACCTCGTTCGCGCGTGAACGCAGATGATGTCGGCAGGACGAGGCCTCGCGCACGGAAGGCATTGATTGATCGCTGTCCTTCCGATGGGTCTGCAGTTAAGATCCATGCGATGAAACGTGACATGGATCTGGTCCGCAACCTGCTGCTGGAGATCGAGGACGGTCGGCGGGCGTTCGAGCTGATGACCCCGGAGATCGCCGAGATACTGGGCGAAAATGGTACAGGCAAAATGCCGCGCGATCAGGCTGAGCTGATCGAATACCATCTGGCTTTGCTTGACGAGGCGGGTCTCATCACGATCCAGGCGAAGCTGTCCGGTGCGGTCTGGCAAATCGGTCAGATCACCTGGGCTGGCCACGACTTCCTCGACACCATCCGCGACCCTGCCATCTGGCGCGAGACAAAAGCCGGGGCCAAACAGGCCGGCGGTTTCAGCATAGACCTCCTGAAAGCGCTCGCCAAAGGGCTGATCAAGAAGAAGATTGAGCAGCACACCGGCGTTGAGCTGGACCTCTGATCTTCAGCGGAAACTGCGCGATTGTAGCCTGATCCGTCCCTCGTGCCGGCCCGCTCCGCGTGGTTGGGCTATTCGCGGCACCCGTTCGCGGGGGGTCATCGGTGACCGCAATCCTACTTTTGCTTCTCGCTCTCTTGAGATGTGAAAAATGGGAAGAAGCTCTTCTGCTGCTTGAGCTTCAACATATCGCCGACAGCAATAGCGTTCGCGCTGCGCCTCTCGCCTCCGGCAGGCGTGATAACTTGCAGATCCGGATTTTCCATGATGGCCTGATGTATGTCTTCGCTATGTGCCGGCGTCGAATTGTAGATCCCGGCATAGAAATCGGCCACGCCGATCACATCGCCCGATTCCGAGACGAGGCGGGGGATGTCGGACATTAGCTGGGTGTGCGCACTTTGACGGCCAGACACATCGAAGAGGTACAGCGCGCCATCCTCGTGGCTCGGGTCATAGGCGAGCATGTTGAGGCCTGATCGCCCGAAATGCGCCTGCTCCGAGCTGTTGTCGTGCAGCACGTTGTTGTAGACCTGCCGGGCGCGGTGAGCATTCGCGAAGTGGATCAGCCAGTATCGCCACCCATCCGGATTGTTGATCGAGAACGGGCTGACAAAGGTGGCGCAGGTGCGGAATGTGTCGAACACCAGCCGTTCTGCTGCGCCCAGCCATTGCTGTTTCTTGATCCCGAAATCGAGAGCTTCGATATCCTTGGACTGGATGCCGAAGGGCTGAAGCTGCGCCGCGAGCCGTATCGGATCATGGGTCTGAAGGTACGTCAGGAGCGACTGGATCGCGAAAGTGTAGAAGACTTCGACCGACGGGTATGAGTGCATGATGTCGACCAGCGTCGACCGGCTGACCTTGCTGTGGCCGCATTGGTCGAGGTTGAACAGCACATTCCGGAAGCGGCCTTGTTCCAGGAATTGCTTCATTGCCGGATAGGCATCTTCGAATGGCTGGTTCAGATACTCAATGCGCAAATGAAGGCGCGGGACATTTTGGACGATTTCGGCCTGAAGCGGTGCAATATGCGCCTTGAGCGTTTCGAGAGCATCCCTGCTGAAATCATTCAGCACCAGCAGACATTCGACCTCAATGAGGCCGAGACCTTCCGCCGTCCGATGCATGTTGACCGCCTCGACTGCTCGTCGCAACTCCTCAATGAAGATGAGCGGCGAACCCGACGCGCCGCAGCGATATCGCCCTCCGCCGGCGAAGCCATCGACAATCGCCAAGCGGAACTTTTCCATCTGGGGGAGCTGGCAGCGAACCGTCAGGTACTGGAAGAAATACTCCCGGAGGATCTTGTGCTTGCGCCGCGAGTGGTCCTCCAGCGTTGCGCCATCCACCCACTCATACGGTTTTTCAGCCATTCATTCCCCTTGCCGATGACCGGCCTGTTGCATGTCACACGGCAGCGAGGAACGCCGACGGCATTTCATCCCAGGTTTTGCCCCGATACTCGCGGCCGTTGGCCTTCTTTGAGCGGCGCTTGTTATCTTTCCCCCAGGTGCCCCATTGCTTGAAGAAGAAAGCCGTCTCGAATGCGACGCATTGATCGTGAATCTCGTCAATCCACTCCTCCCTGATCGGTCGGGCAGAGCGGCCACTTTCACCCCCGACGATCGCCCAGTCTATTCCAGCGAGGTCGATCTCACCGACCGGCCCAATCAGCGGTTCGAAGGACAGAAAACGGATTGCAGCCGGTACGTTTCGCAGGTGGTCTATTCGCTCAACCACATCTGCATTCTCGATACTTGTTCCGAGCCACACATTGGGAAGGACGTCCTTGATAAGCCTGGTTGTAATCGACGCCATGCGGTCAGGGCGCTTCGTCAGAATCTGGTAGTTGTGATGTGGGGTTTCGCGCATCACCTTCCAGACGTCCAGAATGAAGGCGTCGCTGACCTGTTCGTGGAAGAGATCACTCATCGAGTTGACGAAGATCTTTCTTGGTTTGCGCCAGCGCAGCGGAATCAGGAGCGCATCGCGATCTTCCCGGATTACACCGTTCCAGATCGTGCGCTCGCCGCTCCGCCGTGTCAGCCCTGCGTACTTGCTGACGCCCATAGCTTCGAGGCGCCGAGCCATTTCCATAGCGTAGCAGTGCGTGCAGCCCGCGCTGACAATGGTGCAGCCAGCCACTGGATTCCACGTCGAATCCGTCCATTCAATCTGTGTTTCAGCCATTTCGACCTCGCTGATCTTGCTCAGCCAGCATCGCACCTACCACACATGGAACAAAGATAGAACATAGCATCTGCATCACGCGGCCTCGACGCCATGCGCTTCGAACGCCACGCCAAGGCGCTTGCGCACCGCGCCGAAGATCGCGGCGAGATTGTCCATGCTCGGATTGCCCTTCTCCGAAAGCATGCGGTGCAGGCTCTTGCTCGGCCGCTTGGTCTCACTGGCGAGCTCCTCGAACCCGACCGAGGCGTTGACGAGATCGCGCAGAATCAGGCGCGCGACATGCGGCTCGCCATTGAGAAAGGCGGTGGCTGCCTCATCTAGCATGGCTTTGGCAAAGGCTGGATCGCGCGCGGCACGTTCCTTCACCGTTTCCTTGAAATCGCGTGTCAGCGCCACCGTGCCTAACTCCTTGCCTTCTTCGCCTTGGCCTTGCGGCCCTTGTATTCGTCGAGCAATGCGCTCGCCTGCCTGATGTCCGACTGCTGCCGCTTCTTCGTCCCGCCTACGAAGAGGATGATCAGTTGACCTCCGTCCTGCGTCAAATAGAGCCGGTATCCCGGCCCCCAATCGATCCGGTATTCGCCAAGCCCGCCACCGATCCATTTGACGTTCGACAGGTTGCCCAGTTCCATGCGGACGATGGCGGTTGCCACCTTGGCTGCGGCCTGCACATCGAGACCGTCAAACCAGCCCCGGAACGGGCAGGTGCCATCTTCACAGACATACTCCTCAACAATCACGTTGCACCGCCTTTGGTAACATATTCGTTACCTTGTGTCGAGAGTTCAATTCCGGATCAGGCGGCGAGACTAGGGTGTCGCAAGCTAGCCGCCCCCTTATTGAGCAGACGAGCAATCTCGTCCGACGTCCGTTGGACTGCGAGCTTCAGCGCCTCATCGATATGGATGTAATCCTGGGTCACGTTTTGGGAGGCGTGCCCGAGCATGGCTCGGATCGTGAGTTCCGAAAAACCGAGTTCGCCTGCGATGCTCCCGAACGTATGCCGCAGGGTGTGAGGCGTTACGCCCGAAATCCCGGCGAGTTTGCAAACACGACCCAGACAGGAGCTCACGGCCGTGTACGGTCCAGCCCCGGCTTCCGATGGGAAAACGTGGGGGTTGCCTACGATTTCCGGCTGCCGCTGGACTATGTTGAGCGCCGCAGGACCAAGCGCGCGCACTTGCGCGCCGCCCTTGGTATCGGGAAAACTGACAAATCCGCCCGTAGCATTGACCCAGGCTCTTTGCATGGCTTGCGCCTCTTCCCGGCGATAGCCGGTCAGAAGAAGCGTTTGCAGGACGCCCAGGGCCACAGGATTTTCGTGATTTTGCTCGGCATAGGCAATCGCCTTCCCGAGCATCTCGATCTCGGCGACACTCAACCGCCGGGTCCGCTTCTTGCTGGCCAGCTTCTTGGCGCCTTGGGTGGGATGGGCAGCCAGCAATCCCTTGTGCTTGGCGTGGCCGATGATTGCCTGAATTGTGCCGAGGCAACGGGAGGCAACACCGGCTCCGCCAGTCGCCTTTCCACCGCGCCCACCAGTTCGGGCTTTGGCCGTTTTCCCATTCTTCACGTCGGATTGCATCTGCTCGACATCGGCGATGCTCAGCTGCGAAACCACGCGCTTGCCGAGGAGCGGGATGATGTGCGTCTTGATCCGGCTTTCATCCATATCAAGCGATGACGCCTTTATCGGCCTGTTCAGCCTGCCTAGAATGTTCCCGGCACGCGCCTCGATCAGATACCAGTCGCACATCTCGGCGACCGTCATACCTTTGCGTGCTCGGCGATTTTCGTCGGCGGGATCTTCGCCCTGGATAACAGACGCCAGGTGCAGTTTCGCCTGATCTCGAGCCTGATCAACTGTCAGAACGCCATATCGGCCAATGTTGATCCGCCGCTGGATGCCCTCAGGATTCCGATATTGCAGGATAAAGGTCTTTGTCCCCGAAGGCAGGATGCGTGCGCCGAAGCCCCTGACTTCCGTGTCCCAGAGTACGGCTTGCCCTTTGGCGGGAGGGAGCAGCCCATCGACGCTGCGTTTGGTTAGCTTGACCGTGGGCATGAACTTCCCCCGTTTGGTGACAAAATCTTCTGCCGAGCATTTTGTCACCATATTGTCACCAGATGCAAGCCCATTTAAGGCTACACGATCGCGGTCGGGAAAAGTTTCACTGCCTTATATCACTGGTTTTGCGTAATTAATCGAAGTCAGGCGCACTTGGGAAAAGTCAGGCGGCCTTCTTGCCAAGGTTGGGGTCGAGGGTTCGAATCCCTTCGCCCGCTCCAGTTTCATCCTTCAGCAGCATCATTTTCGTCGCTGAGCGCCAGTGGCGTTCGGCTTGTGGTGATTCGCGTTCGCGCCTCCCAATTCAGGTCAAGTTGACACAGTTGACACAGTCCTGAGCGGAAACTCCGGTGGGGGTCCGCCGGGGTTCCTTGCGGGCACGTTGCGGCAAATTGATGCGGGTCAAGGAGCATGGCGGGCGTTTACCGCAGAGCCCGCGCTGTAGGACAGGGGAAAGCCAAGCAAGCCCTTGTTTCCGCGCCCGCCAGCGATAGAGTTCGCACGCGGAGCGGCCTCCTGCGGCCACACCACGACCCCACGCTCGGGCGAGAGACCCGGCGGGACACACGAGAGGAACGAGCATGACCGGCGCACTGCCCCCGCATCCCTTCAAGGACTTTTACGGCAACTATATCGGCGGACGCTGGGTCGATGCCGCAGACGGGCGGCGGTTCGACAATTCCTCGCCGATCACGGGGCAAGTGATCACCTCGCTGGCGCGCTCTTCCGCCGCCGATGTCGAAGCCGCGCTCGATGCCGCGCACGCTGCCAAGGATGCGTGGGGCAAGACCAGCGCCGGTGAGCGCGCGCTGATCCTGAACCGGATCGCCGACCGGATGGAAGCCAATCTGGCGCTGCTGGCCACCGCTGAAACGTGGGACAACGGCAAGCCGATCCGCGAGACGATGGCGGCGGACATGCCGCTGGCGATCGATCACTTCCGCTATTTCGCGGGCTGCATCCGCGCGCAGGAAGGCGGGATTTCCGAGATCGACAACGACACCGTGGCCTACCACTTCCACGAGCCGCTGGGCGTGGTCGGCCAGATCATTCCGTGGAACTTCCCGATCCTGATGGCGGTGTGGAAGCTAGCCCCCGCGCTGGCGGCGGGCAACTGCGTGGTGCTCAAGCCCGCCGAGCAGACCCCGGCCTCGATCCACGTGCTGCTGGAACTGATCGGAGATCTGCTGCCCGCGGGCGTGCTCAACGTGGTCAACGGCTTCGGGCTGGAGGCGGGCAAGCCGCTCGCGCAGAGCCGCCGCATCGCCAAGATCGCCTTTACCGGCGAGACGACGACCGGGCGCCTGATCATGCAGTATGCCAGCGAGAACCTGATCCCGGTGACGCTGGAGCTCGGCGGCAAATCGCCCAACATCTTCTTTGCCGACGTGATGGATGCCGATGACGACTTCTTCGACAAGGCCTTGGAAGGCTTTGCGATGTTCGCGCTCAACCAGGGCGAGGTCTGCACCTGCCCCAGCCGCGCGCTGATCCAGGAATCGATCTACGACAAGTTCATGGAGCGCGCCGTCGCCCGCGTCGAGAAGATCGTGCAGGGCAGCCCGCTCGATGCCGCGACGATGATCGGCGCGCAGGCTTCATCCGAGCAGCTGGAGAAGATCCTCTCCTACTTCGAGATCGGCCGCAATGAAGGCGCCAAGGTGCTGACGGGCGGTGAGCGCGCGGTGATGCCGGGTGACATGGCGGGCGGCTTCTACGTCAAGCCGACGATCCTTGAAGGCCACAACAAGATGCGTGTGTTTCAGGAGGAAATCTTCGGCCCCGTGGTGGCGGTGACGACCTTCAAGGACGCCGAGGACGCGCATGCCATCGCCAACGACACGCTCTATGGCCTTGGCGCTGGCGTGTGGACGCGCAATGGCACGCAGGCCTATCGCACGGGCCGCGCGGTGCAGGCGGGGCGCGTGTGGACCAATTGCTACCACGCCTATCCGGCGCACGCGGCGTTCGGCGGCTACAAGCAATCGGGCATCGGGCGCGAGAACCACAAGATGATGCTCGACCACTACCAGCAGACCAAGAACCTGCTGGTGAGCTATAGCCCCAAGGCGCTGGGCTTCTTCTGAGGCCGATGCACAAGGTTGCAGCCACCCCGGCGGCGCTGGCCCTGCTTGGCGAGATCATCGCCGAGCATGGGCCGGTGCTGTTTCACCAATCGGGCGGCTGCTGCGATGGCTCTTCCCCCATGTGCTACCCGGCGGGCGAATTTCGCGTGGGCGAAAGCGACGTGCTGCTGGGGCAGGTGGGCGAGGCGCCGTTCTATATCGGCGTGCGCCAGTTCGAGGCATGGAGCGCGGCGGGCGAGGCGGTGGACCTGCTGCTTGATGCCGTGCCGGGGCGCGGGGGGATGTTCAGCCTCGATAACGGGCGCGAGCAGCGGTTTTTGATCCGGTCGGGGGCGTGTGCGGTTTAGGTTGGTTGTGTGAAGGCGTACGACTGTTTGCGCCCACTAGCAGCCGTTCGCATCAACCTCGAAAACAACTGGCTTGCCGCGCGACGATGGTTCCCAACCCGCAGCCAAAGCGGCGCGAACACCGTTCTCGATGATCCGTGCGTTGACCTGCGGGCGGCGGAGCTGCGGTTGCAGCTTCGAACGACGTGCTGATTGCATGGGAAACTCCAGAACCGCTTCGCGCTGTCCGTCATGCAGGCGAAGCGAGAACGTCATTCCTCTCCAGCCATCGACCGTGCACCACTGCGGCTCTCTTTGCACTGCCCATTCGTAGTGCGCGCCATCGACTTCGACGGTTCCGGAAAGATCGCGAGTATGCAGCATCCCTGAGGCTTTAGCAGCAATGTCCGCTGTCCACCACTTCCGGCCTTCGTGACTCACCTAATCGCGACCGAAAACCCACCGTCGCCCCGTGCTTGACACGGGGCTTGGCTACCTTTGGTCGCCGCCAGCCAGCGCCTCCGCCACCGGATACCACTGGTCCCAAAGGTCGAGCCAAACGTGAGGTTGCAAAGAAAGCCAAGCCCCGTGTCAAGCACGGGGCGACGGAGGACAGGTCGGTCTAAGGTCGCCGGAGCCTAGCGCTTGCCGCAGGGCTTTGAGCCGGAGGCCTGCACGACAGGCAGCAGGATCCACGGAAACAGGCCCGCGAAGAACACCGATTGCGCGGCGGTGGCGGCGAGGCCTGCGGGCACGACGAGGAACGCGAATGCGCCCCAGGCGAGGAGCAGGGCCCAGCCGAGCAGCCAGCTTTCCAGCCATTCCGGCTTGGCGCTGAGGCGTTCGAAGCAGAGGTGCAGGGCGGGCAGGCGGGAAAAGGTATTGCGGGCGGGTTTCATCGGTCTGGCTTTCAGAAGCCCAGCGCGGTGAGGCTGGGGTAATCGTCGGGGCGGCGGCTGAGCGGCCAATCGAGCTTGCGCTCGTCGGCACGGATCGGGTGTTCGTTGATGCTGGCGATGCGGCGGCGCATCAGGCCGTGTTCGTCGAACTCCCAGTTTTCGTTACCGTATGCGCGGAACCACTGGCCGCTATCGTCGTGGTATTCGTAGGCGAAGCGCACCGCGATGCGGTTGCCATCGTGCGCCCAGAGTTCCTTGACGAGGCGGTAATCGAGCTCGCGCGCCCACTTGCGGGTGAGCAGGGCCTCCACGGCTGCGCGGCCCTGCACGAACTCGGCGCGGTTCCGCCACTCGGTGTCCTCGGTATAGGCAAGCGCGACGCGCTGCGGATCGCGGGTGTTCCACCCGTCTTCGGCAAGGCGCACCTTCTGCGCGGCGGTTTCGGCAGTGAAGGGCGGGAGCGGCGGACGCGACATGACAGGGCCTTTCATCGAGGCGTGAGGGGACGGGTTACTTCAGGAAAGGGTGGCACCCGGGCGGGAGTGCGGGGGGGATGAGACCCGCCCGGGTGCTGGGGCTCTGTGCGGCCAGGGATGTGCCGCCAGAGCGCTGTGGCCGCCGGGAAGGGAGGGGGGAACCGGCGGCTGCAGGCTTTATTTAGGTATGGGGATGCGGCTTCGGTAGGGGGATAATCTGCAACACTACGTTCCATTTTCTGAAAGGGCGGCGAGCTGTGCTTCGAGAGCGGCGATCCGCGCATCGCGCGTCGCGAGCGCTGCGGCGACGTCGTCTGCATGGAAAAGCTGCGGGATGTGCTGCGGGCAATTCACGTCCCACGCGGTGATGGTGAACACCATCGCCTGCTCGGGCTTGCCGCGATAGCCGGGCACCGCGAGCGCGGCGTTGAGATCGGCATCGCCCTCGATCACCTCAAGCTCGCCCCAGATCTTGATGCGGCGGCGATTGGCGTAATCCATCAGGAAAATGAAAGCCTTCTTGTTCTCCGCTGCATTGCCGGTGGTGATGTACTGCCGGTTGCCGGTGAGATCGGCGAAGGCGAGGCGCTTGTCGTCAAGGATCCGGAGGAAGCCCTTCGGCCCGCCGCGATGCTGGATATAGGGCTGCCCGTCGGCGCTGGCCGTGGCGAGATAGAAGCTGCGCGCTTCGCCGATGAAGGCGGCGAGGCCGGGTTCGACCCGATCGGCCATGATCATCCCGGCATAGTGGTGGCGCGAGCCCTTGCGGATCTGCGCAGCCTTGACCGAGGGCGAGAAGGCGTGATCGGTGGGATCTGAGATTTCGGACATCAGAGCGGAACTTTCGAGCGGCGTTGGCCCCGTTGTAGCGCTGCTGCGCCCGGCCACCAGCCGCGCGCCGCGCAAGTCACCCTTGCGGAAAACGGATGGCCCAGCCCCCTCAGATCACCGAGAGCTGCGCCACGGTCGTCGTCTGAGTGCTGTCGCTGTAGAACGTGTAGTCATTCCCGCTCTGGGTGTAGAACGCGCCGTTGGCGATCTGCAGCGTATCGCCCGCATTGAAATCGACCGTGAGGTGCGAGGCATTGCCCGCCCCCGCCACGGTCTGGATGAAGCTGGCATCGACCGTGAGGCTGGCGTTGGTGCCGCCCGCGGTGAAGTCGATCGTCTCGATCCGGCTGAGCACGCTGGCCAGCTGCGCCGAGGTGACCGAACCGGAATTGACGGCGAGCGCGACTGTATCGCTGCCCGCCCCGCCATCGACCGCGAAGCCCGCGCCGAGCGTGAGCGTGAAGCTGTCACCAAAGCCGGAGCCGATCACGCTTTCGATGCCGGACAGCGTATCGCCTGCGGCATCGCCCGCGCTGCCGGTGCCGGTGCCCGCCCCTCCGCCGCCGAGCGATAGCGCAACGGCGCTGCCCGACTGGGCATAGTCGGCGATATCGGTGCCAGTTCCGCCGATCAGGCTATCCGCGCCCGCGCCGCCCACGAGGCGATCATTGCCGGCGCCGCCATCGAGCACGTTGGCCCCGCCATCGCCGGTAAGGCGATCGTTGAAGGCCGAGCCGATGAGGTTTTCGATGCTGGCATACGTATCACCCGCAGCTTCATTGGTGTTGAACGAGGTATCGGCGAGGTTGGCAGCAAGGCCGAGCGCCGAATTGGCATAAGTCGCCGTATCGGTGCCGGTGCCGCCATCGAGCACATCGCTGCCGAGGCCGCCGTTCAGCAGATCGTCGCCCGCCTCGCCGTAGAGCGTGTCGCTGCCAGCGCCGCCGGTCAGCGTGTCATCCCCGCCGCCGGCGCGGAAGGTTTCATCGGCGCCGGTGCCGAGGAAGGTATCGGCGAGCGCGGTGCCGATGACCTGCTCGATGCCGGAGAGAATGTCCCCCGCAGCATCGCCGCCGCTGGAGGCCGTGCCATCGAGCCGCGCAGTGATCGCAGCGATCGAGGCGGAGTAATCGATCGTGTCGAACCCGCCGCCGCCGGTGATCGTGTCTGCCCCGGTGCTGCCAAAGATCATGTCGTCGCCAAGGCCGCCGTCGAGCAGTTCGGCGGCGCTGCCGCCGCGCAGGGTGTCACCGAAGGCGGAGCCGACCACGCCCTCTATCGAGATGTAGCTGTCTCCCACCGCATCGGCGGCGGCAACGACGAGGCTGCCGGTGGCGAAGCTGGCGCTGATCGCGGCGGCGGAGTTGGCAAAGGAGGCGCTGTCGGCCCCCGCGCCGCCATCGAGGACATCCGCGCCCGCGCCACCGACCAGCACATCATTGCCGTTACCGCCCTGCAGGGTATCGGCGCCCGAGGTGCCCCACAGCACATCGTCGAAGGCCGAGCCGATCAGGATCTCGACCCCGGCAATCCGGTCGCCGGTGGCTTCGCTGCCCGAACCGGCCGTGCCATCGAGCCAGGCGGTCACCCCGCTGGCGGCATTGGCATAAGTGAAGGTATCGGTGCCCGCGCCGCCATCGACGGTATCGGCCCCGGTACCGCCGTTGATGAAATCGTTGCCATTGCCGCCACTGAGGATGTCATCACCGGCCGAGCCGCTGATCGCGTCATCGCCGTCACCACCACTGATCGTGTCGTCTGCGTTCGCACCGGTCAGCGTATCGTTGTAGGCCGAGCCGATGAGGCCCTCGACCAAGGTCAGCACATCGCCCTGGGCAAAGCCGCCGCTGGCCGAAGTGCCATCGAGATAGACCGAGACGGCAGCGTTCGAATCCGAATAGTCGGCAGTATCGAAGCCGGTGCCGCCGTTCAGAGTATCGGCACCTGCCCCGCCGCGCAGGAAATCATCGCCGCTGCCGCCGATGAGGCTATTGGCGTTAGCATCGCCGATAAGCGTATCGTCACCCGCCGATCCGGTCAGGTTTTCGATGGAAACGTAGGAATCGCCTGCCGCGTCACCAGCGCTGCCGCTGCCGGCGAGGAGGCTGGCGGTGACGCCCGGGGCGGCATTCGCATACGTGACGGTGTCGGAGCCGCTGCCACCATCGAGCACGTCGCTCCCGGCATCGCCGCGAAGGGTATCGTTGCCTTCCATTCCGTAGAGCGTGTTGCTGCCGCCATCGCCCCACAGGGTATCGTCGAACGCGGTGCCCTGCAAAATCTCGACACTGGTGATGACATCACCCTGCGCCTCGCCGCCGCTGCCGGTGCTGCCGTCGAGCCCGACCGTGACCGCGCCGGAGCCATAGTAGCTGACGGTATCGATGCCGCCGCCGCCGTTGATGGTGTCTGCCCCGCCAAGGCCGCGGAACCATTCCGCCGCGACGGTGCCCGTCACGCTGTCGGCCTGGTTGGTGAGGTAGACAATCTGGAAGTTCCGGTAGGTATCGCCCGCCGCATCGCCGCCCGAGCCGAGCGTGACGCCATCAAGATTGATCGTGACGCCGGTGGTGACCGAGACGCTGTCCGGGGCAATTGCATTGCTGCCGAAGAACAGCAGGTTGGTGCCCGCTCCGCCGTCGAGCACATCGGCCCCTGCCCCGCCCGAAATGCGATCATCGCCATTGCCGCCGAGCAGCGTGTCGTTGCCGCCAAGTCCGATCAGGAAATCGTTGCCATCACCGCCGGAGAGCACGTTGTTGCCGCTGCTGCCCTGCAGGATATCGGCGAAGGCCGTGCCGGTGAGGTTCTCGATGCTCACGAAGCTGTCACCCAGCGCATCGCCGAGAGTGCCACTGCCCGCGTTGAGGTCGATCGTGACCGCGCCGGTCGCGGCCGAGTAATCGACCGTATCGGTGCCCGCACCGCCATCCATGTAGTCGAAGCCGCTGCCGCCGAGAAACGTATCGTTGCCCGCATCGCCGAGCAGCGTGTCACTGCCGGCGGCGCCATCGATCTGGTCGTCGCCGTTGCCGCCGCGGATCGTGTTGCCGCCGCTATTGCCGACCAGGATATCGTTGAAGCCGGAGCCGATGAGGTTGACGAAATTCGTGAAAGCATCTCCCTGCGCATCGCCGAGCGTGCCGGTCCCCGTGGCAAGGCTGGCGGCGACGGCGGACGTGGCCGTCCCATAGCTCAACGTGTTGAACCCGGCCCCGCCGTTCATGAGGTCGGCGCCTGCACCTCCATCGACGGTATCATCGCCATCATCGCCGAAGAGCGTATCGGCGCCCGCGCCGCCGACGATGGTGTCGTTGCCGAAGCTGCCCCAGATCGTGTTGGCATCCCCATCGCCGGTGAGCGTATCGGCGCCATTGCCGCCCTGGATGTTCTCGAAGCCGGCCAAGGTATCGCCGGCCGCATCGCCGCCGCTGGCCGCGCCGGTGAGGAGATTGACGGTGACGCCGGCCGAAGCGGCGAGATAGCTCACCGTATCGATGCCGGTGCCGCCATCCATCGCATCGCCCCCGGCGCCGCCAAGGATCACGTCATTGCCCGCGCCGCCCTTGAGGTTGTTCGCGCCGCTGCCCCCGATGATCGTGTCGTCGCTGACCGAGCCGATCGCGTTTTCGATCGTGCCGGGCGCAAAGAAATCGCCTTCGGCATCGCCGCCGGTGTTGTTGGTGCCGGTGCCGAGATTGATGGTGATACCTGCTGAAGAGGCCGAATAGTCGACCGTGTCGATCCCGGCGCCGCCGTCGATGGTATCGGCACCCGCGCCGCCGGTCAGCGTATCATTGCCATTGCCGCCATAGAGGATATCGTTCCCCGCGCCGGTATCGAGCGCATCGTTGCCATCGTTTCCGTAGACGGTTTCGGCCCCGGCCGAGCCGATGAAGGTGTCGCCCAAGGCCGAAAGCGACCAGACCTCTATTTCAGCAAAGGTATCGCCCTGCGCGAGGCCGGTGGAGAGCGAGGCATCCGCGAGGTTGACGATGAGCGCGCCGGTCGAGCTGGAATAGTCCACAGTATCGGTGCCGGATCCGCCATCGAGCGTGTCCGCGCCGAGCCCGGGGGCGAGCATGTCGTCACCGCCGCCGCCGAGGATGGTATCGGCACCTGCCGAGCCGTATATCACATCGGACAGCGCCGAGCCGATCACGCGCTCCACGCTGATGAGCACATCGCCATTGGCTTCGCCCGCGCTGCCGGCGGCGCCGTCCATGCGCACGATGACACCGCCGGCGGTGCCGTAATCGGCGGTGTCGAAGCCATCGCCGCCATCGAGCGTATCCGCCCCCGCGCCGCCGATCAGCGTATCATCGCCCGTGCCGCCGATGAGCGTCTCGTTGAAGCCTGCGCCGATCAGGGTGTCCGCCAGCGCCGAGCCGATCACGCGCTCGACGCCGGTGATCGTATCGCCCTCGGCATCGCCGCCGCTGGAGGCGGTGCCATCGAGGCGGACGATCACGCCCGCAAGGCTGGCCGAATAATCGACAGTATCGGCGCCCGTGCCGCCGTCGATGGCATCGGCCTGGCTGAACGAGACGAAAGTATCGTTGCCGCCCCAGCCATGGAGCGCCGAAGCCGCCGTGAGGCCGCCGCGCAGCGTATCGCCATAATTGGCAGAGCCGTAGATCACCTCGACCCCGGAGAGGATGTCGCCCGCCGCCCAGCCGCCCACGCCTGCCGAGCCGTTGTTGGCGACGGTGACCGCAGCGTTCGAGTTGCGGTAGTCGGCAATGTCGGTGCCGAGCCCGCCGGTGACCTGATCGGCGCCGAGCCCGGTGATGATGATGTCGTCGCCCGCACCGCCATCGAGCACGTCCGCCCCGTCTGCGCCGGTCAGCGTATCGTTGCCGCCACCTGCCTGGATGGTCGAGCCGGAGGCGCCGGCGTAGATCGTGTCGTTTTGCGCCGAGCCGATGACCGTTTCGATATCGAACAGGCGGTCGCCCGCCGCATCGCCGATCGCCCCGAAGCCGCCGTCCATGTAGATCAGCATGCCGCTGCTGGTGGAGGCGGAGTAATCGGCCACGTCATTGCCCGCATCGCCGCGGTAGATATCTGCGCCGCCCGAGGCGATGAACATATCGTCACCCGCGCCGCCGACGAATTCCTCGTCCGCGCTGCGGCCTTCGAACCGATCGGCAAAGGCGGAACCGACCACGCGCTCGATACTGGCGAGCGTATCGCCCTGCGCATCGCCGCCGCTGGAAGTCCCGCCGGTGCGGATGGTGACGCCGGAGGCCGAAGCCGAATAGTCGGCGGTATCAGTGCCCGCGCCGCCATCGATGGTATCGGCCCCGGCACCGCCCGCGATGGTATCATCGCCGATCCCGCCGAGCAGCGTATCGTTGCCGCCGCCGCCGGACAGCGTGTCGTTGCCGTCGAAGCCGTCGAACCAGTCGTCCCCGCCCGCGCCGACGAAGGTATCGCCGCCGCGCGAGCCGGTGAAGCGCTCGATGGCGATGAAGGTATCCCCCGCCGCATCGCCGCCGGTGGCGGTGCCTGCGGCAAGATCGACAATGACCGCGCCGACCGCACCCGCATAGCTCACGGTATCGATGCCCGTGCCGCCATCGAGCACGTCGGCACCGCCGTCGCCCGAAAGGAGATCGTTGCCCGCGCCGCCCAGCAGCACATCCGCGCCGGTGCCGCCGGACAGGGTATCGTCACCGCCGCCGCCGCTCAGCGTGTCGTTGGAGAGCGCGCCGGTGATCGTATCGGCATAGGCCGAGCCGATTACGCCTTCGATGCCGGTGAGGCTGTCGCCTGCCGCAATGTCGCCGCTGCCCGCGCTGCCATCGAGCGCAATGACGATCCCTGCGCCCGCGCCCGAATAATCGGCTGTGTCGTTGCCGCTGCCGCCGAGCAGCGTGTCCGCGCCGGCGCCAGCGACGAGTGTGTCATCGCCCGCGCCGCCTTCGAGCGTGTTGGCTGCCGCGCCGCCGATCAGGGTATCTGCATGGTCCGAACCGACCAGCCGCTCGATGCCGGTGAGAACATCGCCAGCCGCATCGCCCGCGCTGCCGCTGCCGTTGCCGCCGCCTGCCGCAAGGCTGACCGTGACCGCCGCACTCGCATTTGCGTAGGACGCGGTATCGAAGCCTGCGCCGCCATCGATGGTATCCGCGCCCGCGCCGCCCTCGATCACGTCGTTGCCATCGTTGCCGACCAGTGTTTCGGCCATAGCGCCGCCCACGAGCGTATCGGCAAAGGCCGAACCGAGCACGCGCTCGATGCCGATCAGCAGATCGCCCGTGGCCGCGCCGCCCGAGCCGGGATCGACGCCGTTGTTGTAGATGGTCACGCCTTGCGTGCTGGCGGTGTAGTCCGCCGCATCGTAGCCGGCGCCGCCATCGAGCGTGTCGCTGCCGGTGCCGCCGATGAGCGTATCGTCACCCGCGCCGCCGAGCAGCGTATCCGCTCCGCCGCCGCCATCGAGCCGGTCATTGCCCTCGCCGCCTTCTAGAACATCAGCATTGGCCGAGCCGGTCAGCGTATCGGCAAAGGCCGAGCCGATGACGCGCTCGATCCCGGAGAGCACATCGCCCGCCGCATCGCCCGCGCTGCCGGTGCCCGCGCCGAGATCGACGGTGACGGCGCTTGAGGAAGCGGCATAGTCGGCAGTGTCGAAGCCCTCGCCGCCTGAGAGGACGTCCGCCCCGCCGAGACCCGCGAGCACATCGTCTCCCGACTGGCCGAGCAGCGTATCCGCGCCGGTGCTGCCGCCGAGGATATCGGCAAAGGCTGAACCGCGGATTGTCTCGATGCCCGTCAACACGTCGCCCGCCGCATCGCCGCCGCTGCCGGTGCTGCCATCGGTGGCGATAGTGATGCCGGTGGCAGAGTTCGCATAGTCCGCGATATCGCTGCCGGTGCCGCCATCGATGCGGTCTGCGCCGAGGCCACCTGCGATCGTGTCTTTGCCGCTGCCGCCGGAAAGCGTGTCGTCGCCCGCAGCGCCCTCGATCAGGTCGTCACCCGCGCCGCCTTCGATGGTGTCCGCCGCTACGGAGCCCAGCAGGCTATCGGCAAAGGCCGAACCGACGAGGCGTTCGATGCTGGTGAGGACATCGCCGAGGCCATCGCCGAGCGTGCCGGAAACGCCGTCCATGCGCACGGCAACGGCAGAGGCCGCGCCTGCATAGTCCGCCGTATCGAAGCCCGCCCCGCCAGCGAGCGCGTCCGCGCCCGCACCGCCGATCAGCGTGTCATCGCCATTGCCGCCGAAGAGACTGTCCGCACCGGCGGCGCCGGAAAGCGTATCGTCGCCATCCTGACCGAGGATCGTGTCAGCACCCGATGAGCCGATCACGGTATCCGCCAGGGCCGTGCCGATGACCTGCTCGATGCCCGAGAGCACGTCGCCTTCGGCATCGCCGCCTGAGGATGCGGTGCCATCCATGCGCACAGTGACTGCGACGCTTCCGGCGCCGTAATCGACGGTATCGAATCCGGTGCCGCCGATCAGCACATCCGCCCCGGCGCTGGCGTTGAACACGTCGTCGCCCGCGCCGCCATCGATCTGGTCGGCACCCGCCGAGCCATGGAATACATCGTTGAAGCCCGAGCCGATCACGCGTTCGACATTGCTGATGACGTCGCCATCGGCATCGCCGCCGATCGAGGCGGGGCCATCGAGATGGATCGTCACCGCGCCGAGCGAGGTGGCATAGGACACGGTATCGATGCCGAGGCCGCCATCGAGCAGATCCGCGCCCGCGCCGCCGACAAGCGTATCTTCGCCTTCCTCGCCGAAGAGCTGGTCGTCGCCGTCTCCGCCGGTAAGCGTGTCGTTGCCCGCTCCGGCCCGGAATGTTTCGTTGGCGCTGCTGCCGGTGAGGCGGTCGTCGAAGGTCGAGCCGATGAGCTGCTCGATGCTCACCAGCGTATCGCCCGCCGCATCGCCGCGGCTGCCCGCCGCGCCGCCGAGCGTGACGGTGACCGCACTGGCCGAGGCGGCATAGCTCGCGGTATCGAAGCCGGTGCCGCCGTCCATGGCATCGGCCCCCGCGCCGCCGATCAGCGTATCATCGCCCGCACCCCCGGAGAGCGTATCATTCCCAGCACCGCCGCTGATCGTGTCTGCCCCGGCCCCGCCGAGGATGATGTCATCGCCCGCCGATCCGCCCAGCGTATCGTCGAAGGAGGAGCCGATCAGCTGCTCGATCGTGGTGAGCGTATCGCCAGTGGCATCACCCTGCGTGCCGGCACTGCCATCGAGCGCGACGGCGACACGCGCGGTGGCAGCGGAGTAGTCTGCCGTATCAATGCCATCGCCGCCGACGAGCGCATCGGCCCCGCCGCCGCCGACAAGCGTATCGTCGCCCGCGCCGCCTTGCAGCGTCTCGTCCGCATCGGCGCCGATCAGCGTATCGCCTTGCGCCGAGCCGATCACGATCTCGATGCCGGTGAGCGTATCGCCTTCGGCATCGCCGCCTGCGCCCACGCTGCCATCCAGCGCAACGCGCACGGCCTGGATCGAGCCGGAATAGTCCGCCGTATCGGTGCCAGCGCCGCCATCGAGCACATCGCTGCCCGCACCGCCCGTCAGCGTGTCGTTGCCGCCCCCGCCCAGCAGCACGTCGGCATTGGCGGAGCCGGTGAGCCGGTCGGCCTGCGCGGAGCCGGTGAGCCGCTCGATGCCGATCAGCGTATCGCCCTGCGCATCGCCGCCCGTGCCGGTGCCGGTGGCGAGATTGACGATCACCCCGGCGCCGCTGGCCGAATAATCAGCCATGTCGAAGCCGGTGCCGCCGTCGAGCACATCGGCCCCCGCGCTCGCCTTGAGGATATCGTCGCCCGCGCCGCCGAACAGCATCTCCGCCCCGGCTCCGCCGCGTAGCGTGTCGCCGAAGGCCGTGCCGATGAGCACTTCGGCATTGGCAATCGTATCGCCCGCCGCATCGCCGCCCGCGTTGGCCCCGCCATCGAGCCCGGCATTCACGCCCGAGGCCGAAGCTGAATAGTCCACCGTATCGGTGCCGAGCCCGCCATCGAGCACATCGGCACCAAGCCCGCCGACGAGCATATCATCACCCGCCTCGCCGAGCAGCGTGTCCGCACCTGCGCCGCCGAGCAGGGTATCGTTGCCGCCGCCGCCTTCAAGCGTATCGTTGCCGTCCGCACCGCGCAAAGTATCGGCCTGGGCCGAGCCGACCACGCGTTCGATCGCGGTGAGGCTGTCGCCCGCCGCATCGCCGCCTGCGGACACCGTGCCATCGAGATTGACTACGACCCCTGCGGCAGAGGTGGAATAGTCGGCCGTATCGAAGCCATCGCCGCCATCGAGCGTATCGGAGCCTGCGGTGCCGACGAGCGTATCATCGCCCGCATCGCCCAGCAGCGTATCCGCACCGCTGCGGCCGGTCAGCGTATCGGCAAAAGCCGACCCCTGGAGCACTTCGACATTCGTGATCGTATCGCCCGCCGCATCGCCGCCGGTGCCGACCGTGCCGCCCAGCGAGGCGGTGACGCCTGCGGATGACGCCGCATAGGTCACGGTGTCGAAGCCGGTGCCGCCATCGATGCGATCGGCCCCGGCACCGCCCTCAAGCGTGTCGTCACCCGATCCGCCCAGCAGTGTGTCGTCGCCGCCCAGACCGACAAGCCTATCGTCACCCGCCCCGCCAGACAGCGTATCCGCACCATCGCTGCCGGCCAGCGCATCATCGAACGCCGAGCCATTGACGCGCTCAATCCCGGTGAGCACATCGCCTGCGGCGTCGCCGCCCTGCGCCGGTGAGCCATCGAGCACGATCTGCACCGCTGCATCGGACGCGCCGTAATCGGCGGTGTCGAACCCGTCGCCGCCAGACAGCACGTCTGCACCCCCGCCGCCGCGCAGCAAGTCGTCGCCCGCACCGCCGAGCAGGGTATCGCCGCCGCCGCCACCCGAAAGCGTGTCGCCTCCACCGCCGCCTTCGAGCGTCTCCGCGGCAGAGCCGCCGATGATGGTATCGCCAAAAGCCGAACCGACGACGCGCTCGATCCCGATCAGGCTGTCGCCCTCGGCATCACCGCCCGTCGCGGTCGAACCATCGAGTGTGATCTGCACCGCCGCCGCGCTGGCGCTGTAGTCGGCCGTATCGAAGCCGCTGCCGCCATCGAGCGCATCGGCCCCGGCACCGCCGCTGAGCACATCGTTGCCGAGGCCGCCAGACAGGGCATCGCTGCCCGCGCCGCCGGACAGCGTATCGTTCCCCGCGCCGCCGGACAGAACCTCGTCCGCCCCGCTGCCGGTGATGGTATCGTCGAAATCGGAACCCTCGACCTGCTCGATCCCGCCGACCTGATCGCCCGCCGCATCGCCGCCGGAGCCAAGCCCGCTGGAAAGATCGAGCCAGATCGCCGCGCCGGACGCCGCATAGCTCAGCCGGTCGAACCCGCTGCCGCCGTCGATCACATCCGCACCGCTGCCGCCGGTGATCGTATCATCACCGCTCCCGCCGAGCAGGGTATCATTGCCCGCGCCGCCGGAGAGCACGTCATTGCCCGCACCGCCTTCCAGCGTATCCGCGCCCGCGCTGCCGCCGAGTGTATCGGCAAACGCCGAGCCCACCACGCGCTCGATCCCGGCGAGCGTATCGCCCGCCGCATCGCCGCTGCTGCCCACGCTGCCATCGGTGGCGATGGTGACCCCGCTGGCCGATGCCGAATAGTCCGCCGTATCGAAGCCCGTGCCACCGATCAGCGCATCCGCGCCGATTGAGCCAGTGAGCATGTCGTCCCCGCCGCCGCCGTCCAGCGTCTCGCTCCCGATACCGCCCGCAAGGGTATCGCCGAAGCCCGAGCCGACGAGCCGTTCGATGCCCGAAAGGACGTCTCCCTCGGCAAAGCCGCCGCTGCCGGTGCGTCCGTCGAGCCCCGCGTTGATCGCGCCGGTGGAGCCTGAATAGTCGGCGGTGTCGGTGCCATCGCCGCCCACCAGCGCATCGGCACCGAGGCTGCCGACCAGGGTATCATCGCCATCGCTCGCACGGATAGTCTCGCTGCCCGCGCCGCCGCCGAGCCGATCATCGAAGCCGGAGCCGATCAGGACTTCGATGCTCATCAGCGTGTCGCCCGCCGCGCCGCCGCTGCCGGCGGTGCCATCGAGCGCGACGGTGACGCCGCTGGTCGAATCGGCATAACTCGCGGTGTCGCTGCCGAGCCCGCCGTCGATCGCATCGGCGCCGTCGCCGCCCACGATGTGATCGTTGCCCGCGCCGCCCAGCAGCGAGTCGTTGCCGCCGCCGCCGAGGATCGTGTCGTTGCCGGCCCCACCCTCGATCCGGTCGGCATTGTCCCCGCCAGCGAGCGTATCATCGAAGGCGGAACCGATCAGGCCCTCGATGCCGATCAGAACATCGCCCGCGCCATCGCCGCCGCTGCCGGCGCGGCCATCGAGATAAGCGGTGACGGCAGCGCCAGATGCGGCGTAGCTCACGGTGTCGAAGCCGCTGCCGCCATCGAGCAGGTCGTTGCCGGTGCTGCCAAGCAGATTATCGTCGCCCGCGCCGCCGAGGATCGTTTCCGCGCCGCTGCCACCGCCGAGCTGGTCAGCGAAGGCCGAGCCGATCAGACGGGAAATGCCGGTGAGCGTATCGCCGGTGGCCTCGCCTCCGGTGCCCGCCGCGCCGGAGAGATCGACCGCGACGCCGGTTGCCGCCCCGGCGTAGCTGGCGGTATTGTCGCCCGTGCCGCCATCGATGACATCAGCCCCGAGCCCGCCGGTGAGCACATCATCGCCGCCGCCGCCAAGCAGGATATCGTTGCCCGCGCCGCCGGTGAGAATGTCGTCACCCGCCCCGCCATCGAGCCGGTCGTCCGCCCCGCCGCCGATGATCGTGTCGTTCTGCGCCGAACCGATCACGCCTTCGATACCGGTGAGCACATCGCCTTCGGCATCGCCGCCGCTAGCCGGACCACCATCGAGCCGGACGATGACGCCCGCAGCCGAATCGGCAAAGCTCGCGGTATCGAAGCCGGTGCCGCCATCGAGCAGGTCCGCCCCGACGCCGCCGGTGAGGAGATCATCGCCCGCGCCACCGCGCAGCGTATCGCTGCCGCCCTGGCCGGAAAGCACATCGTTACCCGCGCCGCCATCGAGCAGTTCGCCCTGCGAGGTGCCGGTGATCGTATCGTCGAACGCCGAACCGATCGCATTCTCGATCGAGGACAGCGTATCGCCCTGCGCATCGCCGCCGGCCGAGAGCGAGCCATCGAGGTTGATCGCGATCCCGGCGGAAGACGTCGAGTAATCGGCGGTATCGGAACCTGCGCCGCCGAGCAGCATGTCCGCCCCCGCACCGCCGCGCAGCACATCGTTGCCGGTGCCGCCATCGAGCAGATCGGCCCCGGCCCCGCCATCGAGCACATCGTCTCCGCCGCGCCCGCGCAGCACATCATCGGCCGCCGCGCCCGCGATGGTATCGGCAAACTCGCTGCCCTCGACGATCTCGATGGAGATGAAGCTGTCGCCCGCCGCCTCACCGCCGCTACCGCCGGTGGTGAGGCTGAGCGCGACGCCTGCCGCTGCGCGCGCGTAGTCCGCCGTATCGGTGCCTGCGCCGCCATCGAGCACGTCCGCACCTGCGCCGCCGCGCAAGGTATCGTCTCCGCCGCCGCCGCGCAGCGTTTCGTCCGCCGCGCCGCCGGTGAAGATGTCGGCTTCGGCCGAGCCAAGCACTTCCTCGATGCCGGTCAGCACATCGCCTTCGGCAAGGCCCCCAGCGCTGGCGCCGCCGGCAAGCGTGACGTTGACGCCGACCAGCGAGGCCGAATAATCGACCGTATCATGCCCAAGCCCGCCGTCGATCACATCGGCCCCGGCGCCGCCGTCGAGCACGTCATCACCCGCTCCGCCTTCGAGGGTATCGGCCTGGGATGAGCCGGTGAGCTGGTCTGCGAAGGCCGAACCGACGAGGCGTTCGATGCTGTCGAGCCGGTCGCCCGCCGCATCGCCCAGAGTGCCGCGCCCGGTAGCGAGCGAGACGGCGACCCCGGATGCGGCATCGCTGTAGTCCGCCGTATCGAAACCGGTTCCACCGACAAGTTCGTCCGCGCCGCCACGCCCGGTGAGTACGTCGTCGCCCGCGCCGCCAACGAGGCTGTCATCCGCTGCGGTGCCGCGCAGGGTATCGGCAAAGGCCGAACCGACAAGGTTTTCGATATGGAGGAGGCGGTCGCCTTCCGCTGCGCCGCCGGTGGAAACAGAGCCATCGACCGAGACAGAAACGCCCGAGCTCGAACCCGAATAGTCGACGGTGTCGGCCCCGTCACCGCCATCGATGAGGTCTGAACCCGCGCCGCCATCGAGGAGATCGTTGCCCGCGCCGCCGCGCAGCGTATCATCCCCGCCGCCGCCCACCAGCACATCGTTGCCGGCCCCGCCATCGAGCAGGTTGGCCGCGCTGTTGCCGGTCAGGCGGTCGTCGAGCGAAGAGCCGATCACACCTTCGATGCTGACGAGCTGATCGCCCGCTGCTTCGCCGCCCACGCCGATCGAACCATCGAGCGCGACGGTGACTGCGCCGTCGCTGGCGCTGTAGTCCGCCAGATCGGTGCCGCTGCCGCCATCGAGCAAGTCGGCACCGGCACTACCCTGCAAGGTATCATCACCCGCGCCGCCAAGGATCGTCTCGCTACCCGCTCCGCCGCCGAGCGTATCGGCAAAGGCCGAACCGACGAGCCGCTGGATATCGCTGAGCATATCGCCGGCGGCCTCGCCCCCGCTGCCCGCCGCGCCGGAAAGATCGATGGCGACGCCCGAAGCCGCATCGGCATAGCTGGCCGTGTTGATGCCCGATCCGCCGACGATGATATCCGCACCGAGCCCGCCGGTGAGCACGTCGTCGCCGCTGCCCCCAAGCAGGCGGTCGTCACCTGCTCCGCCCACGATCACATCGTCGCCCGCGCCGCCCACAATGGTCTCGGCCGCCGCATCACCGATCAGCGTATCGTCATAGGCCGAGCCGGTGAGGTTCTCGATGCCGATGAGCTGATCACCTTCGGCATCGCCGCCGCTGCTGACCGTGCCATCGAGCCGGACTGTGACCGCTTGGGCGGAACTGCCGTAGTTGACGGTATCGATCCCGTCGCCGCCATCGATGCGGTCTGCGCCGGCTCCGCCATCGAGCACATCTTCCCCGGCGCCGCCGCGCAGATCGTCGTTGCCCTCACCGCCGACGAGCATATCGTCGCCTACGCCGCCGTCGAGCGTATCGTCGTTGAGGCTGCCGAGCAGGCGATCGCCGAAGGCCGAGCCGACGAGGCGCTCGATCCCGCTCAAGATATCGCCCTGCGCGTCGCCGCCGATGCCGATGCTGCCGCCAAGCCCGGCAACGATGCCCTCGCCGGAAGCCGAATAATCGACCGTATCGAACCCGGTGCCGCCGTCGAGCGTGTCCGCGCCCGCGCCGCCGTCAAGGCTATCGTTGCCCGCGCCGCCAAGGAGCACGTCCGCCCCGGCACCGCCGGAAAGGACGTCGTCACCGGCGCCGCCTGCGATGGTATCGTCGCTGGCTGCGCCGGAAAGCCGGTCCGCGCCGGACGAGCCGACCAGCTGCTCGATCGAGATCAGCGTATCGCCTTCGGCATCGCCGCCCATGCCGGTGCCGGTGGCGAGATCAACCGTCACGCCGATGGCCGAGGTGCTGTAGTCGGCGGTATCGATGCCTGCGCCGCCATCGAGCACGTCCGCGCCGCCGCGCCCGGTGAGCACATCGTTGCCGCCGCCGCCGCGCAGGGCTTCGTCTGCGCCCGCGCCGGTGAGGCGGTCATCATGGCCGCTGCCGATGACTTCCTCGATGCCCGCGAGCGTATCGCCGGTGGCCGTGCCGCCGAAACCTGTGGTGCCATCGAGATAGACGGAGACGCCCGCGCCGGAGAGGCTGTAGTCGGCGCGGTCGTACCCTGCGCCGCCATCGATGGCATCCGCGCCGGTGCCGCCGTCGATCACATCATCGCCCGCGCCGCCGAGCAGGGTATCGTCGCCAGCCGCGCCGCTCAGCATATCGTTGCCATCGCCGCCATTCAGCCGTTCTGCTGCAGCGCCGCCAGTCAGCCGATCATCGAAGTCCGAGCCGAGCACGCTTTCGATGCCTGAAAGCCGGTCGCCTTCGGAATCACCGCCCACGCCGCTGCCCGCGCCGAGATCGACGGTGACTGCGGCGGATGAAGCGCGGTAGTCCGCCGTATCGAAACCGCTGCCGCCATCGAGTGTGTCCGCGCCCGTGCCGCCATCGAGGATGTCGTCACCCGCATCGCCGATCAGCGTATCATCGCCGCCTGCGCCTGAGAGGCGATCATCCCCGCCGCCGCCTTCGAGAATCTCCGCCGCGCCGACGCCGGTGATGGTGTCGTTGTAGGCAGAACCGAGGATGCGTTCGAAACCGGTGACCGAATCGCCTTCGGCATCGCCGCCCTTGCCGACCGAGCCGTCGAGCGTCAGGGTCACGCCGCTACGGCTGTTCTCGTAGCTCGCGGTATCGATGCCGGTGCCGCCATCCAGCATGTCGGCCCCGCCGCGCCCTTCGACCACGTCGTCACCAGCCCCGCCGATCAGCGTATCGTTCCCCGCCGATCCGCCGAGCGTATCGGCAAACTGCGTGCCGATCAGGCCTTCGATGCCGGTGAGCGTATCGCCTTCGGCATCGCCGCCACTGGCACTGCCGAGCGAGAGATCGATGCGCACACCAGCACTGCTGGCGCTGTAATCAGCGACGTCCGCACCCGCGCCGCCATCGAGCACATCGGCCCCGGCGCTGCCGTAAAGAATGTCGTTGCCGCCCTGGCCGAGCAGGATATCGGCATCGGCAGAACCGCGCAGACTATCGCCGAAGTCCGAGCCGGAGATGCCTTCGATCCCGCCATAGGTGTCACCCTCGGCATCGCTGCCGGTGTTGGCGCCGCCATCGAGACCGGCGTTCACACCCGCGCCGGAGCGCGCATAGTCGGCAAGATCGGTGCCGAGGCCGCCGATCAGCGTGTCGGCACCCGCGCCGCCGTCGAGCCGGTCGTTGCCTGCGCCGCCATCGAGTGTATCCGCGCCCGCACCGCCGGTGAGGCGGTCGTCGAAGCCGGAACCCAGCACGCGCTCGATCCCGCTGAGCGTATCGCCCTGCGCATCGCCACCAATACCGACCGAGCCATCGGTGCCAACGACCACGCCGGTCGCGCTCTGGCTGTAGTCTGCGGTATCGAAACCGGTGCCGCCGATCAGCCGGTCCGCCCCGCCGAGGCCGGCGAGAACATCATCGCCCGCACCGCCGCCGAGCGTGTTGGCGCTGTCGTTGCCGGAAAGGCGATCGGCAAAGGCCGAGCCGGTGAGCGCCTCGATGCCTTCAAGCCGGTCACCCGCAGCATCGCCGCCGCTGCCTGCCGAGCCATCGAGCGCAACGGTGACGGCTTCGCCGGAGGCGCTGTAGTCTGCGGTATCGAAGCCTTCGCCGCCCTGCAGCAGATCCGCCCCGCCGCCGCCGCCGAGGATATCATCGCCGCCCCCGCCGGAGAGGCGGTTGGCCCCGGCATCACCGATGAGGCGATCGGCGTGGTTCGAACCGGACAAGTTCTCGATCCCGCTGAAGGTATCGCCCGCAGCGCTGCCGCCGGCACCCGCGTTTGCAGCGAGATCGACCTGAACCGCGGCGGCTGAATCGCTGTAGTCGGCCGTATCAGCGCCGGTGCCGCCGATGAGGGTATCCGCGCCGAGGCCGCCGCGCAGGGTATCGTCGCCCGCGCCGCCTTCGAGCGTGTTGTCGCCGCTGTCACCGATCAAGGTATCTGCATAAGCACCGCCCACAAGGCGCTCGATGCCGGAGAGCAGATCACCGTCGGCAATATCGCCCGACGAGGCATTGCCATCGAGCCGCACGGTGACCGCGCCGCCGGCGGAGGAATAGTCGGCAGTATCGAAACCGTCGCCGCCAATCAGTATGTCGGCGCCCAGATCCCCGGTGAGCGTATCGTCGCCCCCCTTGCCCATCAGCGTGTTGCTGCCCGCATCGCCGCCGAGGCGGTCGGAGAAGGCGGAGCCGCCGAGTGTCTCGATCCCGCGCAGCACATCGCCTTCAGCATCGCCGCCCAGCCCCGGTGCGCCATCGAGCGTGACGGTGACGCCGCTGCCTGAGCCCGCGTAGTCCGCCGTATCGATGCCGCCGCCGCCGATCAGCGTATCCGCGCCCGCACCGCCGGCGAGGATGTCGTTGCCTTCGCCGCCGACGAGCGTTTCGTCCGCGCCCGCACCGATCAGGCTATCGTCGCGCGCGCTGCCGATCACCCTTTCGATGCCGGTGAGCCGGTCGCCATCGGCATCGCCGCCTTCGGATGCCATGCCATCGAGCCGGACGGTCACGCCGAAGCGCGAGGCGCTGTAGTCGGCGGTGTCGAAGCCTTCGCCGCCATCGATGGTGTCCGCTCCGCCGAGACCGGCGAGCACGTCGTCCCCGGCAAGGCCGCGCAGCAGATCGCCGCCGGCCGAGCCGGCCAGCCTGTCGCCGAAGGCCGAGCCTTCGAGGCCCTCGATGCTGGTGAACACATCGCCGACCGCATCGCCGCCATCGCGCAGCGAGCCATCGAGCGCGACCTGCACGGCGGCGCCGGAACCGGCATAGCTCGCGATATCGAAGCCCGCGCCGCCATCGAGCGTATCCGCACCGAAGCCGCCTTCGAGCACATCATCGCCCGCCCCGCCCGAAAGGGTTTCATCGCCCCTTCCGCCGACGAGGCGATCATTGAAGGCGCTGCCCTTGAGGATCTCGATATTGGCGTAAGTATCGCCCTCGGCATCGCCGCCATGGCTGGCCCGGCCATCGAGATAGACTTCGACCGCGACCGCGCTGGTGCTGAAATCGACCGTGTCGATCCCGCCCGCGCCGTCGATCCGGTCTGCACCTGCACCGCCGGTGATCAGGTTGGCGCCGCCATCGCCGGTGAGTGTATCATCGAAGGCGGAGCCGACCAGATTCTCGACACCGGTGGCGCTATCGCCCTCTGCATCGCCGCCCTTGCCCGCGGTGCCATCGAGGCGAGCGTCGACTGCCGCAGCGGAGCCGCTGTAATCGAGCGTATCGGTTCCCGCGCCGCCATCGAAGCGGTCTGCGCCAGCGCTGCCGGACATGCGGTCGTCGCCCGCTCCCGCCTCGATCCATTCGTCCGCGTCGCCGCCATGGATCACATCGGCCCGGCCCGTTGCGATCACGTGCTCGATGCTGACGAGCGTGTCGCCCTCGGCCTCCCCCCCGCGCGAGGGGCTGCCATCGAGGAACACTTCTATGCCGGTTGTGCCTGCGGGCGCGCCATCTAGCGCGTGGGTATAGTCGGCCGTATCGCGGCCCGCGCCGCCATCGAGCACGTCGGCACCCCTGCCGCCGATCAGCGTGTTGTCACCAGCATCGCCGGTCAGCCGGTCGTTGAAATCGGATCCGACGAGACCTTCGATACTGGCGTAGCTGTCGCCTTCGGCCGCGCCGCCCTTGCCCGTGCCGGTGGCCAGGTTCGCATCAACACCTTCGCCGGAGAGGCGATAATCGACCACATCGGTGCCAGTCCCGCCGTCGATCTTGTCCGCCCCTGCCCCGGCGTGGATGTGATCGTCGCCCGCGCCAGCAGAGATGTTCGTGCCGGGCGGGTTGGCGAACAGGACCTGGATCGGATCGCCGGTGACGGGATCCTTCACTGTCATCCCGGCCTGATCGGTCACGTCCTTGATGCCGAAGGGCGTGGAGACCGAGACCGAATAGGTCGAGGTCTTGCCATCGGCGGAAAGGCCGAGCAGCACGGGGAAGAAGAACTCGTCCTTGAAGCCGTTGCTGGCGGCCTGCGCGGTGGTTGAAGGAAGCTTGTAGGTCAGTTCCAGATCGAACGCGAAGTGCGACTGGCTGGCGGGGACCGGCACGACCTTGCCCGCAGCGTCGGTCATCGTCGTCAGCTTCTCGATCTTGCCCTGATCGATCGAGACGAGCCAGCCCTTGTCGGTGAGCATGCCGTTGACGATGCCATAGCCCGCCGGCAGCGAAGGGATCAGCACCTGCAGCAGATCAAGGCCCTTTGCGGGCACTTCGGCGACGACATGCAGCACGCGCAGGCTGTTGCCCTGCGGCGCTTTTGCGGGATCATCGGCATAGAGCACATCGTTGCCCGAAGTGCCGTCGATGCTTTCCGGCGCGGACTGCGCCGCGAAGGCGGAATCCTTCGACGAGCCGGGGCCGCCGGTATCGCCCTTGATCACCGTCTCGCCGTTTTCGGTGCTGCGGGTGACGCCTTCGGAGTTGAACAGCTCGAACGTGAGCTTGGGCACGAGCTTGCCGATGCCGGCCGGGCCAAGGGCGTCGCCGGGCGCCGGTTCGGCCGACCGGGCGGACATGACGCCGGGCGAAGCAGGGCTCTGCGGCAGGGAATCGCTGATCTTCTCGGTCAGCGCCTTGCCTGTCAGATCGGATTTGTGCTGCTTCTGCTCCTTCGCGGCGGCCTCGGCCTGGGCCTGCGCCGCATCTTCGGGCTGCACCGCGCCGGTCGGCTCCTCGGGCGTCTCGACCGGCTTGGCCGCATCGGCGCTGCTGAGGTGGAGATCGAGGCTGGGGCTCTGCGGATTGATCTCGCCGACCATGCCGACGGTCTCGTCCGCCGAGAATTCCTTGTCTGCGAAGAGAATGACCGGCTTGCGACCGGAGAACGCGGCCAGCGCCATGCCCGGGATGATGATGCGCGAACCATCGGTGAAGACGAGCACGACATCGACGTCGGCGATCTCGACCTTGAACGGCGCGTACTTGATGCCGAGCCGGGCCTTGTCGTCGGCATCGAGCTGGACGACCTTGGCCCCGCCGTAGTCCTGCTTCGAACCAGCCGCACCCGCACTTTGGGCGGATGGCTCGGCACCGGGCGCGAGCTCGGGGGAACCCTTGCCGCCGCGCGGCGGGCCGGCGGACCCCGATTTGGCGCGAACGATCTTGACCATACGACCTCGAATGCTGGGCGGCCGATTCTAGCGCCCGCGAGCTTAGGGCTTGGGCCGCAGCGGGCTCCGGTGATTCACGTATTGCGGCACCCGGAGTCAGTCCCCGCCGCCGGGCGCGGGCTGGGCGAGATCGGGCAGGGGCTGGCCGCCGCTGACCAGATCGAACAGCCCGCCCAGCTTCTGCAGCACACGGTATTCCGCCGCACGCAGCGCAATCTGGTTGGCGGTCTGCTTCGCCTTCGCGGCGAACAGCAGCTGTTCTGCATCGAGCAGATCGAACACCGTGCGCCGCCCACCCCGGAATTGCTGCTTGTAGAGATCGGCAACGCGCTGGGCGGAGGCGATTTCGGCCTCGATCGTGGCGATCTTTTCGCGCGCGGCGCCAAGGCTGGCGTAATCGATGCGAATGTCCTGCTCCACCTCGCGGCGGCGGCGGTCGAGCTCGTAATCGGCCTGTCGCAGGCGTGCGGCGATGCGGCGCTTGGTCGCGGTGGCGGCCCCGCCGTTGTAGAGCCGATAGGAGAACGTAACCATTGCGCGGGCATCGATGGCGCGGCCGGTCGCGCCGAGCACGTCCTGCCGATAATCGCTGGCGATGGTGAGGCCGAGGCGGGGCAGCGCGGTATCGGCCTGGCTATCGTACTGCTTGTCGAGCGAGCGGCGATCCTCGACCGCCTGCGCCAGGCGCGGGCTGCGCGTATCGATGAGGTCTACCGCGATATCGGCGCTTTCGGGCAGCGCGGCCCCTGCGGCAGGCACTTCGGCGGCGCGCAGCGGCATGTGATCGGTGAGGCGCTTGTAGGCATTGCGCGCCTGTTCAAGCGCGCTCTTCCGATCGAGCAGCTGCGAGCGCACGTTGTCGAGCCGGGTCTGTGCGCGCTCGACATCGGCGGGGGTGGTGAGGCCGAGGTCCTTCTGCACGGTGACGATGCGCAGGATCTTGCGGACCGAGGCAATTTCGCCTTCCGCCAGCGTGACGAGGTTCTGCTGGAGCAGCACGCCGAGATAGGCATTGGCGATATCGTAGGAAATCGCCTCGATCCGCTCGCGCGTGCCCCATTGGGCGGAGCGGTAGCTGGCGCGGGCGCGCTTGATGTCGTTGATGGTGACGCCGAAATCCCAGAGATTCTGGTTGAGCGAGATCGTGGCTTCGCTGCGGAAGCGCTGGGTGGCCGCCTGCGGGATGGTGCGGGCGAACTCACGGCCCCAGGCGCCGGTCACGTCGATGCGCGGCAGGTAGCTCGCGCGGGCTTCATTGACGGCGTAGCGCGCGTCATCTTGCTGGGCGAGCGAGATCTGGATTTCGGGATTGCCCTTGAGCGAGGCAATGATCGCTTCGGTGAGGGATTCGGTGCCTTCGGGTGTGGCCGGTGCAAGTGCGGCAGGGGCCAGATCAGGCGCATCGGTATCAGCGACCGCGGGAGCGGGCGGCGGCGCAACTGGACGCCGGGCAGGGACCGGTCCGGGCAGATCGAGCTTCGAGAGGACAGTGCGCGGCGGCGGCTGCGCGTCTGCCACGGCGGGCTGCGCGGGATCGAGCGGGGGAAGCTCGGCCTCCCCGCCGGGGAGCGGCGCGGCTTCGTCCACCATGCGCGCGGCGAGAGTCGAGCCATCGGGCATCGGGCCCTGCGGCAGGACCGGCGTGCGCACTTCGGCGGGGTCTGGTTGCGGGAGCGGCAGAGGCGGTGCGGGAGCTGCCTGGCGGACACTGGGACTGGGCACAGTGACGAGATCAGGTCCATCGAGCCCTTCCAGAACGTATGCCAATTCGGGGGTGCGAGGAAGGGACGGCGCAGGTTCGGCAGCGCGCGCCGCAGACACCGCAAGCGCTGCGCCGGCGGCAAGGCCGGTCGCGAGCGCCGTCAGCGGCAGTCTGGCAAGACGATGCGGCACCAAGCTTCCTTCATGACCTCCTGGAACCCGCCTGACTGTGAAACCGGCGTGGTTAATTACGGCGCAAGCAGACCCTAGGGGATAGCGCTTGCAGCCCCGCAGGACGGGGCTTTGCACCGCCTTGCGCCGGGCTCAGGCAGCAGCAGGATCAGCCGCACCGTGGGCGAGCAGACGCGCCAGTTCGTCATCGCCGAGCGGCTGCTCGAACCGGACGCCGAAACCCAGCGGGGTCGTCGCGACAATCTCGCCGACAAGCGCGAGGCCAGCGGCCTGGACCAGCACGGCATCGCCGCGGCGGTTCATCAGATAGGCAAGACGCGGGCGAAACATCGCCCCCCCGCGCGAGAGATTGATGAGGCGGCCCTCGTAGCTCACCATCTTTTCGGTCAGCACGATCTCGCCGTCGATCCGGCAATCGTGGCGCACATCGGCGCGCGAGAACACCGGGCGGCGGCCAAACGGGTTGAAATGCAGCGCCATCGTCATGCTCCGCGCTGGGCGTTGGGGATGGCTTCGCCGGCCGCCGGGAGATCTTGTGCGGAATGCTCGAAACGCATGCCGAGGCGGCGGCGCAAACGCTCCATTTCAAGGCGCGCATCGCCCAGCTGGACGGAAGCGGCATCCGGCGGGAGCGCGGCGGCGGCGAAAGTTTCGAACGCAGCGCGGTGTTCGGCGCTGCGCAGTTCAAGCCTCGCGATGGCGTCACGGTGGTGCGCGGAGGCGACGGCGAGGCGCTCGAGCCGCCGGTCGAGCCGCGCGGCCAGCGCGCGCATCGCGCGGCGGTTGGCGGCGAGACCCGCCTGCACGTCTTGGCGCAACCCCCGCGCATCACCGAACTGGCGGCGCGGCGAGAGGCCGAGCCAGCCGCCGATGCGGGCCAGCGCGGAAGGCGGCGGCAGTGGCTCTGCCGCCGCTGGCGCGGCGTGCGGCCGGTGCTGCGCTTCGCCGGAAAGGGTGATCAGGCGATCGAGCTGACGGTGGATTTCTTCGCCATCGAGCACGGCGGACCGCTCTGCCAGCACGCCGAGCGCGGCAAGCGTCGCGCGGATATGCGCGCGGTCGGCCGCGGCATCCTCATGCAGCGCGGTAATCTGGGCAAGCATGTCGGACTGGTTGTGCGCCAGCTGCGCAACGGCATCGGAGACCGGCCGCAGCAGCTGGCGCGGATCGGAGAGGCCGGCGACGGCATCTTTCAGCGCGCCAATCGCGCCGGCAAGGCCCGCGATCTCCTGCTTGTTCGCTTGCGCGCCTTGGGCAAGGCCGGTGATGGCAGCACGCAACTCGGCAAGTTCGGCGGCACCGGCCTCGATCGCGCGGCGAACTGCGCCGAAATCGCGCGACGGGCTGGCGGAGGCCTCGTTCTGACCGGCTTCGAGCTGGGCGAGGTTCGATAGCCAGTGCTCGAATTCATTGCGCAGCGCCTTCATCGCGCTGGTCATGCAGCGCTCGAGCGCGCCAAGGACCATCGAGGTCATCAAGCCGAACAGCGACGAGGAGAAGCCCACCGACATGCCGTTGAGCGGGGCCTTCATGCCCTCGATCATCTTGCCGAAGCTGTCGGTTCCGGCGCTGCCCGAAACGTCCATTGCGCCGATCAGGTCGGAGACCGAGTGGACGGTCTTCATCAGGCCCATGAACGCGCCGAGCAGGCCGAGGAAGACCATCAGGCCGGAGAAGTAGAGAATGGTCGACTTGCGATCGTTGATGCGCAGGTCGACATCGTGGAGCAGCGTCTGGACAGTGTCCGCACCGATCTCGAGATGGTCCTGCTTGCCGAGCTCCTCAGCAATCAGGCGGTACCCCAGCCCGAGCAGTTCAGGCTCGGAGAAGACCACGGCGGGCTGCGCATAGGGATCGCGCGGGCGCTTGGCGCGCTCGCCGTAATCGACCTGGAGGGCGCGCAACGCCACGACTTCGTTACGCAGCGACAGCACGTTGCGGAAGGCGATCCCAGCCGCGACCCCGAAGATCGCGAAGATCGACAGGTTGAGCGCCAGCTTGGCCTTGACGCCGTCGATGACGAACTCATGAGCATAGATGCCGAGCCCGGCGAGGACCGCGATGATGACGGTCATCTTGAGGAACTCGGCGCGGAGCTTTCTTTCCACGGCGGAGGTTCCGGTGGCGGTCATGGCTTGATCACCACGCGGACCATGTGCCCATCAGACGAGGCCGCGTCCGTAACCCGGATCTGGGTGGTGACATCGCCGGGGGCGAGGCCGGCACGCAGGAGGAGATTGCGAGTCATCGCCGCGCGGTAGAACGCCACGCGCTGCGCTTCGGAGACCGAGCGCGTCTGGGGCGCGAAGGACCAGATCTCGTACTTCATTCCGGCGCGGGCCTTGCTCTTGATGAAGCTGATGACGCGGGCGGAATTGGCATCGTCATAGGTCGCGGCATTGGGCGTGAAGCCGACCTTGAGCAGGGTATCGGCAGTCGTGACCTCGACGCCCCTGGCATCGTCCGGCTGTTCCACCGCCCTGACCTGCAGCTTCAGCGTCTCGGGCGTGTCGCGCGTGCGGATCGAAAGGCGCTCGGCCCCGTCGGTCACGGTAGGGGAGCGCAGCACGGCGCCGAGTTCGGAGACCGAGGTGCCGGCTTCGGCATCGCGCGGAGACAGCACCGGCGCGGCACCGGGCGCGCAGGCGACGGGCTTGCCGTCCTTGCCAGTACGCTTCTGCTGCTGTTCCTGCTGGATCATCTGCTGCTTGAAATTGGCGATGACGCGCTGCGAAAGCTGCATGACCGCCGCACTCATGATCACGAGCAGGAACGTCACCACCATGATCACGGTGGTGAGCACGTCCACGAAAGCCGGCCAGTGATTGACTTCGCCTTCGGCGGATGCGCCTGCCACGTCATGCTCCTTGGGGTGGCCGCGCGGAACGGCGCTCTGCCATGCTTAACCGGCCATAAGGTGGTCTGTTTAAGGGGTCTGGCCGGGGCTGCTCAGGCAGCTTCCCTATGGGCCTGTTTACCATTCTGGCTTCCATTCTGACTGGCCAGCTGGGCGAGCACTTCGGCCTTGGGCCGGTCTGCCACGATGCGGCCTTCCTCCAGCCAGATCACGCGGTCGACGATCTCGAGCAGCGCGAGGCGGTGGGTTGCGACGACCAGCGTCTTGCCCCGCGTTGCTTCGGCCAACCCGGCGATCACCGCCTGTTCGCTGGCGACATCAAGCGAGGCCGTGGGCTCATCGAGCAGGAGCACCCTGGGATCGCGCACCAGCGCGCGGGCGAGGAGGAGCGACTGGCGCTGGCCGCCCGAAAGCGCGGAGCCGCGCGGGCCGACCTGGCGCATGTACCCTTCGGCAGTGCGGGCGACGAAACTGTCGAGCCCCGAACAGCGGATCGCGCGGTCTACCACGGCAGCCGCAGGTTCGGGCATGCCGAGCAGGATGTTGTGCCAGACAGTGCCTTCGAAGATCATGGCATCCTGCGCGCTGTAGATCACGTTCTGGCGCAAGTGCGGGATGGCAAAGCGGTCCAGCGCGTGGCCATCGAGCGTGATGAGCCCGTGCCCGGCAGGGATGAGCCCGGCGAGCAGTTGCAGGAGGGTCGACTTGCCCGAACCCGACTTGCCGATCAACGCGACGCGCTCACCCTCGCGCAGGCTGAACGTGAGGCCTGAAAGGCTTGGCGCGCCACTGCCGCTGAACGTGTGCGAGAGGCCTGCGACCGCGAGCGCGCCGCGTACCGGGGCAAGGCTGACGGCGGGATCGGAAACATCGCGCTCTGGCTCGGTCTGGAGCAGGCCGGCCAAGGCCTGAAGCTGCGCGAGGCTCTGGTAGGCGCGGGCGAACATGCTGACAGTGGCGGCAACGGGCACCATCGCGCGGCCGGTGAGCAGCACGACGGCGATCAGCGCGCCGGTTGTCATCACCCCTGCCTTGATCTGCAGCACGCCGATCACGACGACCATCACGGTGACCAACTGGACGAGCAGGCCCGAGGTGGAAGCGGGCAGTTCGGTCCAGTGTCGCGCTTGCTTGCCTGCCATGGCAAGATGATCGGAAATCACGTCCCAGCGGCCTTCGAACAGGCCTTCGGCGTGGTTGGCCTTGATCGTGGTCCAGCCGCTGGTGAGTTCGGCGGTCAGGTCGCTGCGCGCCTGGACGAGCTTCGAAGCGCGGCGGCTGGCAAGTTTCAGCGCATAGTTGCAGACCATGCCGACGAGGACGAGGCCCAGCGCGCCGAGGATGGGGCCGAGCACGGTGAACCCGCCGATGGCCGCGATCAGCGCGAAGAGCAGGACGACGAAGGGCAGATCGACGCAAACCGTGGCGATGGCACCCGGTACGAGCAGCGAAAGCTGCTCAAGATCGCGCAAGGCAGTCAGCATCGCGCTGAACCCCATGCCCTGCGTCGGCGCGCGGGCGCGCAGCACGGTGACGACCGCGCGGTGCTGCACCGCCTGCCCCACGCGCGTGGCCACCGCCTCGACAAAGCGCGCCTTGATCTTCTTGAGCAGCAGTTCGAAGACCAGCACGAGTCCGACCCCGATCGACAGCGCCCAGAGGCTTTCGATCGCGAGATTGGGCACCACCCGATCATAGATCGCACGCATGTAGAGCGGGATCGCGAGCGCGCAGAGATTGAGCAGCGCGCTGGCCAGCAGCATCTGCCCCAGCGGGCGACGCTCGGCGAGATAGGCGCCGAGCAGCCAGGCCCGAGGATTGCGGCGGATGAGATCGCGCTCGTGTGCGTCGGAGGCGCCATTCACCGGATCGACCGGCCCGCTGTGCAGCGCCTCTCCGCAGAGCAGCGGCCGCAGGGCCGCGAAAGGCAGCGCCTGCTCGCCTTGCGCATCGCGCACGATGACATGCTCCTCGGCGCGGCTGGTGATGAGCACCGCGCCGCCACCCGCCAAGGGCAGGACCAGCGGCAGGTCTGCAGCTTCGGGCACGCGGTGGCCGATCGGGCGCCAGTGCGCCTCGATGCCGATCCGTGCGAGCGCGAGCGGGGCGAGTTTGGTGGCCAGCGCTTCCTGCGCCATCGGCAGTGCCGCGCCCAGCGCCCCGCAGTTGGGCTTGGCCCCCCGCGCGGCGGCCAGCAGTTTGAGCGCGGCGAGCATCGGGAGCGGCGTGACCATGGGCTGGCCTTGCGGGCTCGGCGGCGGGCTGCGGCGGAAGAACCGGCCCAATAAACCTGCGCGGCGGGCTTCCGGCCGGACGGATGGCGGTTCGATCATGGCATTTACCCTGCTTTCGCGCCGGGAGTGCCAGCTTATGGAAAACGCCGGATAAAGCGGGGCCTACGGGACTGCGCGTAGCCCGGCGGCAAGCTGAAACGAGGATAATGAACGGTAAATTCTCGGCAACACTCTTGCCTTGACCGAGGTCCTGCCATGCGCTTCGCGCGCCTTCGCCAATCCCTTATCGTCTTTCTCGGCGGGGGCAGCCTGTTCGACGACTTGCGCCCCGGCGAGGCCGAGGACGTGCTGGCTGGCAAGCTTGCGCTTGCCAGCCAGCCGATCGGCGCGGCGCTGCCATGGAGCGCGCGGATCGGGATCGGCGCGCCCTCGCGCTTGCTCAGGGCGCTGGCGATCACCTTCGTGCTCGTCGTGCTGTGGATGGCGCTGTTCTGTGTGGACAAGGTGACGCGCGGCGCGGGGCGCGTGCTGCCGATGGCGCAAAACCAGCTGGTGCAGCACCTTGAAGGCGGGATCGTGAAGGAAATCCTCGTTCTGGAAGGCCAGCGGGTGCGCAAGGGCCAGGTGCTGATGCGCATCAGCAATGCCTCGACCGGCGCGGCGATCGAAAGCGCGCGGACCGATCTGGTCGCCAAGCGCATCATCCTCGCCCGGCTCGATGCCGAGATTGCCGGTGCAGGGAGCTTCTCCCCGCCACCGGAGCTCGCCGCGCAGGCCCCCGAGCTGGCCGCGAGCGAGGCCGGCCTGTTCGCCTCGCGCCGGGCGCAGCGGATGAGCCAGGTGGGCGTGATCAACCAGCAGGCGCGGGCAAAGTCGGCCGAAGTCGGCTCGCTTCAGGCGCGGCTCGCCAACTTGCGCAATGAGGAACGGCTGGCGATGGAGCAGCTCTCAAGGCTGGAGCGCGCCTATGCCGAGGATGCGGTTTCGGAGCGCGACGTGCTCGACAAGCGCGCGGCGCTGCTTTCGCTGCGCACGCGCATCGCCGATGTGGCCAACCAGATTCCGCAATCCTCCGCAGGCCTTGGCGAATCCGCCGCGCGGCGGGGCGAGATCTGGGCGAGCGACATGGAACAGATGCGCGCGCAGGCGGCCCAATTGCGGCTGGAACTTGCCAAGGCCGACGAGCAATTCGGCGCGGTGCAGGACCGCGTCGCTCGCGAAGAAATCCGCGCGCCGGTCGATGGCGTGATCAACCGGCTCAATGTGCGCACGGCAGGCGGGGTGATCCGTGGCGGTGAACCGGTGGCGGAGATCGTCCCCGCCGCCAGCCAGGTCATCATCGAGGCGCGCATAGCGCCCAAGGACCGCAGCAACATCTGGCCCGGCCTGCCTGCCCGGATCAAGATCTCGGCCTACGATTCCACGGTCTACGGCTCGCTCGAGGCCAAGGTGGTCGATGTCTCTCCCGATGCGATCCAGGACCCGCGCGGCGGGCTCTACTACCGCGTGCGGCTTGATGCGGGACGCGCGAGCTTCGGTGCGGGCATGCCGGTTATCCCGGGGATGACCGGCGAAGTGGCAATCCGTTCGGGCCGCCAGACCATCCTGAACTACATACTCGGCCCGCTCATCCGCATCTCGCAGGAGGCCCTGCGCGAGTAGGCGCTATGGCGCTTAAGGTCTTCAAACCCTAGCAAAAACGTCTGTGGCAGCGCCGCATCGAATAATAGCAAAAATGTCACACAATGTCTGGTTTCGCATCTGCGGCATGCGGATTGCCCTGCAAACCAGTTTACACTTTCAATCGAAGGAATATCCACAGCTCGCTTCATCCAGAGGCAGGCCGGGGGGGCACCATAGTGCCCGGCTGCTCAATTCAGGGGGTACCCTATCGTGCGAAACCTTTCCAATCTCGCCCTGCGCGGCGCGCTGCTTGCTTCGGCTGCCGCCTTTGCCGGCGTGGCCGCTCCGCAGGCCGCCTTTGCGCAGGAAGCTGCTGCAGCTCCTGACGATGCCGCCGCTGCGCAGAGCATCGTCGTCATCGGCACCCGCCGTACCGACCGCACCGTTGCTGACTCGGCTTCGCCGATCGACGTGATCAGCGCGGCTGACATCAGCTCGCAGCCGACCGCGAACCTGCTGGACTCGGTCCGCAACCTCGTGCCTTCGTTCTTCGTCGGCCAGAACTCGATTTCGGACGCCTCGACCTTCGTGCGCGCGCCTTCGCTGCGCGGTCTGCCGGGCGACCAGCTGCTCGTCATGCTTAATGGCAAGCGCTACAACCGCTCGGCCCTCGTGCAGGTCTACAACGGCGGTGACACCGGCCTCTCGTTCGGCTCGCAAGGCCCCGACATTTCGGCGATCCCGGCGATCGCGATCAAGGGCCTCGAAGTGCTGCGCGACGGCGCGACCGCCCAGTACGGTTCGGACGCCATCGCGGGCGTGCTGAACTACGGACTGCGCGACAACGGCGGCTTCGAGCTCGTCGGCCGCTATGGCCAGTTCTATGCCGGCGACGGCAAGAGCTATCAGGTGGCTGCCAACGCCGGCCTGAAGTCGGACCGTGGCTTCATCAACGTTTCGGGTGAATACAACAACGACGGCCGCACCAGCCGCGGTGTGACCCGCCCGATCGCCGCGCGCTTCGCCGCCGAGAACCCCTCGCTGGCCGACAAGCTGCCGTTCGCTCCGCTGCCCGCGCAGATCTGGGGCAACTCGCCGAGCGAGGGCTGGAAGGCTGTCGTCAACGCCGCGTATGACGTGACCGACAACAGCAAGATCTATGCTTTCGGCAACTTCGCGCACGCCCGGGCCGAGCAGAGCTTCAACTTCCGCTCCTCGTATCAGGGCTCGAGCAGCTTCGAATACGACGATGGCAGCGGCACGCTGAAGACCGGCACCATCGGTGGCCGCAACTTCTTCCAGGCCCCCTACTACCAGACGCAGTGCCCGGCCGGTAACCCCACCTGCCCGGCTGGCGGCTATGTCAAGGACAGCAATGTCTTCAACCTGACCTCGATCTACCCGGGCGGCTTCACGCCGATCTTCGTGGGCAAGACCGATCAGGCCATCGGCACGATGGGCTACAAGGGCAAGACCGACGGCGGCTTCACCTATGACCTCTCGGCCTCGCTGAGCCGCAACTCGCTCGACCTGTCGATGTACAACTCGATCAGCCCGTCGTTCGGCAAGGCTTCGCAGACCAGCTTCGAATTTGGCAAGCTGATCCAGAAGGAATTCGACGCCAACCTCGACCTGACCTACGCGGTCGAAGCTGGCCTCGCCAGCCCGATCACGTTCTCGGGCGGTGCGGAATTCCGCCGCGAAAGCTACACCTCGACCGAAGGCGATTTCCAGTCCTACGGCGCCGGCCCCTACGCGATTGCCCACGATCTCTACATCCAGACCGCTCCGGGTGTGTATGCCCCCGCAGATGAACAGACCGCATCGTATGATCCGGCTGCCAGCGGCTACGGCGGCACTTCGCCGAAGTATGCCGGCACCAGCCACCAGAAGAGCTATGGCGTATACGTGGGCGCAGAAGCCGACGTGACCAAGCAGCTGACGCTGGGTGCAGCCGGTCGTTACGAGCACTACGATTCGTTCGGTGGCCGCTTCGTCTACAAGTTCAACGGCATCTACCACGTGACCGACGAGTTCGCGCTGCGTGGCACCGTTGGTTCGGGCTTCCACGCCCCTACCCCGGGCCAGAACAACACCGCGGTGCTGACCACCAACTTCCTGCAGGGCAACTCGGTGCAGGTCGGCACCTTCCCGGTGACCAGCGACGTGGCGCAGTTCTTCGGTGCCAAGGCGCTGAAGCCTGAAAAGTCGACCAACTTCGGCGTGGGCTTCGTGTTCCAGCCCTCGAGCGCGCTGACGCTGACGGTTGACGGCTACCAGATCAAGGTGACCGACCGCATCTTCATCTCGAAGGCATTCGTGGTGAGCGCGGCCAACATCGCGGCACTGCCTGAGCTCGCTTCGGTGGGCGTGGGCGGCAACGTCCAGTTCTTCACCAACTCGCTCGATATCCGCACCCGTGGCGTCGACGTGGTGGGCAGCTACCGGACCGATCTGGCCGGCGGCAAGCTGAACCTGACGCTCGCCTACAACTACAACCGCAACAAGGTGACCAAGTTCGACGCCAACACGCTCGGCGATGCCCAGCGCAGCGACGCGGAAAACCTTGCTCCGAAGCACCGCCTCAACCTCCAGGGCAACTGGTCGATGGGCGCGTTCTCGGTCGGCGCGGCTGCGCGTTACTTCGGCAAGTGGCGCGTCGAGAGCGACTATCCGGGCCAGGAATTCGGTGCCAAGGTCACGGCTGACATGGACGTGAGCTACACCTTCATGGACAACTTCAAGCTGACCGTGGGTGGCAACAACATCTTCAACACCAAGCCCGACCGGATCAAGGCTTCGACCTCGAACCCGATCTACACGCTGACGGGCAGCACCGGCGACGGCCAGATCTATCCGCGTAACGGCGGTCCGTTCGGCTTCAACGGCGGCTTCTGGTACGTCCGTGCGAGCGTGAAGTACTGAGTTCGGCCCAACTGGCCAAACGAGATGGGGCGGGGAAGTTTCGGCTTCCCCGCCCCTTTTCTTTTGTTTCCGGCGGGGGCAGAGGAAGGGCCGAGAGGATACCGACCATGGCCCTGCGCAAGACCGCAATCACCGCCCTCGCGGCACTTTCCCTTGTTTCCGGCACCAGCCTGCCCGCGCCGCTCATGGCCGCATCGCAAGTGCCGGTGGGCGCAGAGCATGGCATGGTCGTCTCCGCCCACCGGCTGGCGAGCGATGCCGGGGTCGAGGTGCTCAAGGACGGCGGCAATGCCGTCGATGCGGCCATCGCGGTGGCTTATGCGCTGGCGGTCACCTTCCCGGAGGCCGGCAACATCGGCGGCGGCGGCTTCATGACGGTGCGCCTTGCCGATGGCCGCACCAGCTTCATCGACTTTCGCGAGACCGCGCCCGCAGCGGCCACGCCAACGATGTATCAGGACAAGGCGGGCAAGGTGATCCCGCTGCTTTCAACGCGCGGTCACAAGGCCGTCGGCGTGCCCGGCACGGTCGCGGGCCTTGAACTCGCGCGCGAAAAGTTCGGCACCCTGCCCCGCGCGCGCCTCATGGCCTCGGCCATCAGTCTGGCACGCGATGGTTTCGTGATGGATCAGGGCGATGCGACGTTCCTCGCCGAAGGGGCGGAGGATTTTGCCAGGGATCAGGCAAGTGCCGCCATCTTCCTCGACAATGGCAAGCCCTGGGAGAAGGGCCATCGCTTCGTGCAGGCTGATCTTGGCCGCATGCTTCAGCTGATCGCCGACAAGGGCGCGGACGTGTTCTACAAGGGCGAGATCGCCGAAAAGATCGCCGCATCGAGCAAGGCGCACGGCGGCATCCTGACCAAGGCCGATTTCGCCGCCTACCGCGCCATCGAGCGCGCGCCGCTCGAATGCGACTACCGCGGCTATCACGTCATCTCTGCCCCGCCGCCGAGCTCGGGCGGGGTCGTGGTGTGCGAGACGCTGAACATCCTCTCCGCCTACCCGATGGGTGAGCTGGGCTGGCATTCGGCGCAGAACATCCACTACCTGACCGAAGCGCTGCGCCGCGCCTTCCACGATCGCAACGTCAACCTCGGCGATCCCGGCTTCGTGAAGGCCGATGTCGCCAAGCTGATCTCGCCCGATTATGCGGCGCAGCTGCGCGCCGGCATCGCGGCGGACAAGGCCACACCGTCCGTCTCGCTCGGCGTGCCGGGGCAGAGCCACGAGGGCGCGAGCACCACGCATTTTTCGATCGTGGATGCTGCGGGCAATGCCGTATCGCTCACCTACACGCTCAACGACTGGTTCGGCGCGCGGGTGACGGCGGACGGCACCGGCATCCTGCTCAATGACGAGATGGACGATTTTTCGTCGAAGCCTGGCGTACCCAACATGTACGGCCTCGTCGAAGGTGCCAACAATGCCATCGCCCCGGGCAAGCGGCCGCTCTCCTCGATGACGCCGACCATCGTGACGAAGGACGGCAAGCTCGCCATGGTCGTCGGCACCCCGGGCGGGAGCCATATCCCGACAGGCGTGTTGCAGGTGATGCTCAACGTGATCGACCACGGCATGACAGTGACCGAAGCGACCGATGCCGCGCGCATCCATGCGCAGTGGCTGCCTGATGTGATCTTCATGGAGCCCAATGCGCTGAGCGCCGAAACCCGCGCCGCGCTGGAGGCCAAGGGGCACAAGCTGGAAGCAATGGACTACTGGAACCAGGTCGCGGCGATCCTCGTTGGCAGCCCAGCGCTGGGCAAGCCGCCAGTTGGCCGCGACCGGCTCTACGGCGCAATCGATCCGCGCCTGCCGGTGGGCAGCGTGGCCGGGTACTGATGCCATGGCGTTCACCCATGCCCTCGCGCAGGAGGAGGACCTGCCGCGTCTGCGCGCGCTGATGACGCGCGCCATCGAAGAACTGCAGCACGGCTTCCTCACCCCCGAGCAGGTCAAGGCGAGCCACCAGATCATGGGGCTCGATACCCAGCTGGTGAAGGACCGCACCTACTTCATGATCCTCGATGGGGGCGCGCTCGTCGGCTGCGGGGGGTGGAGCTGGCGGGCGACATTGTTCGGCGGGGATGACAGCATCGTGGCACGCGAACCGCTGCCACTCGATCCGGCGAAGGACGCCGCGAAGATCCGCGCGATGTACGTCGATCCCGCCCACGCCCGGCGCGGCATCGGCAAACGGATCATGGCCCTGTGCGAGGATTCCGCGCGCGCGGCCGGGTTCAGCCGTGCGGAGCTGATGGCAACACTGGCCGGCCTGCCGCTCTACAAGGCCTGTGGTTATACTCAGATCGAGGCGGTCGAGGCCACCTCGCGCGAGGGCGTGAAGGTCCCGATCATCCGCATGGGCAAGCCGCTTTAGAGGCGCTCCGCCGACGACCGGCACCGGGCGGCAGGCTGCCCTGCGGGAACAAACCGGCCCCGCCCGCCATTTTGCCCAAGCACACCGCGCGGAGCATACTGCCTGGAGCATGACCTGCGACGGGCCGCACGACTTGGGTCTTGAACCTTGCGGCGCGGCAGGCGAAGAGCATCGTGCATCTGCGCCCCTGCGATCGGGCTGCGTGCACGCACCTGCACCGATCCGGTGCAGGCAAACGGATCGGGACAATCGCATGGCGCAGATTACGGTGAAGGACCTCATGGCCGAGAGCGACGTGGCTTTCGGGACGAGCGGCGCGCGGGGCACCGTCGTCGCGATGACCGACCGGGTCTGCTACGGCTATACGCGCGGGTTCCTGTCGTACCTTTCCGGCCTTGGCGAGTTCCAGCCCGGCGGCCGCGTGGCCCTTGCCGGAGACCTGCGCCCCAGCACGCCGCGCATCCTTGCAGCCTGTGCCCGCGCTGTCCGCGATTGCGGCGGCGTGCCCATGTTCTGCGGCTATGTGCCGACACCGGCGCTGGCGCTCTACGGGTTCGCCGAAGGCATGCCCAGCCTGATGGTCACCGGCAGCCATATCCCGGCGGACCGCAACGGCATCAAGTTCTACCGGCCCGCCGGAGAAGTGCTCAAGACGGACGAGGCCGGGATGTCCGCCCAGCCGGTCCCGCTGCCGGAGGGCACTTTCACGGCGGAGGGCATGCTGACGCAGGCGGAAACGCTGCCGCCCGTCACCGACGTGGAGACCGCCTATGTCCAGCGCTACCTCGATCACTTCGGGCCGGGCGCGCTCAGCGGCAAGCGCGTCGGGATCTACCAGCATTCAGCAGTAGGGCGCGACATTCTCGCCCGCATCGTGCGCGAGCTTGGCGCGGAGATCGAGCTGCTCGGGCGCTCCGATACGTTCATCCCGGTCGATACCGAGGCGATCCGCGATGAAGACGTCGTCCTCGCGCGGGACTGGGCGCGCGGCGGCACGTTCGATGCCATCGTCTCCACTGATGGCGATTCCGACCGCCCCTTGCTTGCGGACGAGACCGGCACCTGGATGCGCGGCGATGTGCTGGGCATCCTTTCGGCAGCCCGCGTCGGCGCGTCGGCGGTTGTCACGCCCGTCAGCAGCAACACCGCGCTCGAACTTTCGCACCTGTTCCCGCGCTGCCGGCGCACGCGGATCGGTTCGCCCTATGTGATCGCCGCCATGAGCGAGGAGCAGCACGCGCCATCCGATGTGGTCTGCGGCTATGAAGCGAACGGCGGCTTCCTGCTCGGCTCGGACATCACCGGCGCGGGCGGCGGGACGACCACGGCACTGCCGACGCGCGATGCGGTGCTGCCGATCCTGCTGGTGCTGACCGCACCAGGCGGGAGCGTTTCACAGCAATTGGCGAGCCTGCCGCAGCGCTTCACGTTCAGCGACCGGCTTCAGGCATTTCCCCCGGCACTCAGCGAGCAGCTCTTCGCCATGCTGAAGGCGGGTTCGGCGGCCGAGCAGCTGGCGTTGCAAACGCGGCTATTCGGGGCCTTTGCCGGCGAGGCGACCATCATCGACACGACCGACGGGGTCCGCGCGACGTTCAGCAGCGGCGAGATCATCCACTTGCGCGGATCGGGCAACGCGCCCGAACTGCGCTGCTATACCGAGGCGGACAGCGAAGCGCGCGCTGCCGCGCTGAACCGCGATGCCCTGACCAGCGTGACGGCGGAGCTCGGTATGCCTGCGGATTGAGCCGGGCGGACCAAGCGCTTCTGACAGCAGACGACGCGCGGTTACGGGGTTATCGATCAAGGCGCTTCGGAAAGCCGGAGCGCGTTCTGCAAGGAGTGATCGCATGACCCGGTCCTGCCAGCTGTTTCAGCATGCCTATTTCGTGAAGAGCATCGACGCGGCGGCGGAGAAGTGGGCGGAGGCGTTTGGCGCCGGGCCCTTCTTCATGGCGCGCCACCATCGGTGCGAGGAATTCACCTATCGCGGCACCGCGGTCGAGGCCGATGTCTCCTACGCGTTCGGCTATCTCGGCGATACGATGATCCAGTTCATCGAACAGCATGACGACCAGCCGTCGATCTACCGCGACATGTACGGGGACGGCGAGGAAGGCTTCCACCACATCGCCTATCTCGTTTCCGACTTCGCCGCCGAGCGCCAGCGCTGGCTCGACATGGGCTATGCGCTCGCGACCGAACTCTACGCCGATCAAGTGAATGCCGCCTATTTCGACACCCGCTCGCTGAACGGCGGCTTCACCGAGATCCACGGCGATCCGCCCCATATCATGGGCCTGTTCGGCGTATGGAAGCGCGCGCACGAAGCCCGCGACGCAAACACCCCGGCGACGGTCGAAAGCGGGGCCATCAAGACCTACCAGCGCGCGCCACTTTTGCCGAAGTGATGTTCGCATCCAGCGGGCTTACGGCTGCGGCTGTTTCAGAAACTCCGATGCTTCGATGATCGCCTGTTCGGCTTCCGGCAGGATCCCGACAAAGACCGGCCAGACATGCGGCATACCCGGCCACAGGCTCAGTTTGAGCCAGCCACCCGCCTGCCAGACCGCATCGGCAAATCGCACCGCCTGTTCGCGCAGCGCCTCTGCGCCGCTTGCCTGAAGCAGCACTGGCGGAAAGTCTGCCAGCGTTTTGGCAGTGGTCCGCAGGACCGAGATTCTGGGGTCGAGCAGGTCCACCCCCGGAGCATAGATCTGCGCCACGCCCGCCGTGGACAACGGGTCCACCACCGGATCCCTGAGCGGCGCGGCAAATCGATCGGCCGGCAAGTCCGCCGCAAGAAACGGTGACACGAGCCAGAGCGCATGTGGCACCTGCAATCCTTCTTCGATGCAGCGGGCAGCGGCAGCCACGGCGAGATTCCCGCCGGCAGAATCCCCCGAAACCGCCACTCGGGCAGTGCCTTGTCCCTCTGGCCCCATGACCTGCGCATGGGCCAGCGCCGCCATCGCATCGTCGAGCCCGGCTGGGAACGGGTGTTCAGGCGCCAGGCGATAGGCCGGCAGCAGCACCGCCTGCCCGGTTCGGTAAGCGATTTCGGCCGCGAACGCGCGGTGGCTGGAAATCGAGCCGGCAGACCAGCCACCGCCATGCAGATGCACGATGCGCTGGCTGGTCGAGGCGCCGTGCGGCACCAGCCATTCGGCCTCGAGCGGACCAATCATGATCGGCAGACGGCGGCACGCGGCCAATCCTTCACCGGAGGCACCCATGCCGTAGTCTTCGACCATGGCGCGCATCGCCGCCAGCGGGCTGTCCCCGGCAGTGGGCGGCGATGCGAGGTGGGCAAAGATGCGGTCAAGATCGGGGCGATCGGCCATGGGCATCACTTCCTAGAAGCTGATATCAAGCGCAACGCCGAACGTGCGCGGCGGTTCGAGCGAGGCGACCCTGACCGATCCGAGCAAGGGCGAGACAACGGCCAGACCAGCCAGCACCCGCTCGTTGGAGAGGTTTCGGCCGAACGCCGAAACCTTCCAGCGCCGATCGGCGCTGGTCCAGTTGGCCGCGAGATCGAAGCGGGCAAAGCCGCCCTGCCGGGCATCGTCGGTATTGAATTCCGTGAAGAAGTATTCCGAACGGAATTGCACCGCGCCGTCCACCCCGATGGTGGCACCGGAGGCAAGCGGCAGCACGTACCCCGCCGAAACGCTGCCCTGCCAGCGCGACGTCAGCGGCAAGCGGTTCCCGGTCAGATCGAACCGCTGGAAGGCGCGCCGCTGATCGGTCGCGGAGAAGCTGCCGAAGCGCGCGTCGAGGTAGGAAAGCGTGGCGCCCAGCGTCAGGCCGCTGACCGGGCGAAAACTTGCCTCGGCCTCGATGCCCTTGATGGTGGAATCAGCCGCGTTGGCCAGGATCTGGCTGATCGGGCCGATCTGGACGATCTGGAGGTCCTTGTAGCTGCTGGTGAACGCAGCGAGGTTGAACCGGGCCCGGCGATCCGCCGTTTCGAGCTTTGCCCCGATCTCCCAGGTCACGTTGATTTCCGGCTTCACCGCTGGCGTAAAGGCACCAACGTTGAGCGCGCCCGACTTGAAGCCCCGCGCGACCGAACCGTAGAGCAGGATGCCCTTGGCCGGTGTCACGTCGATCCCGGCCTTGCCCGACCACTGGCCCCAGGACTTGGCCTGCGTGCCGCGGATGGTCGGCGCAAGGAACGTCAGGAATTCATCCGCCCGCTTGGCATCGTCGCTATACCGTCCGCCAAGTCGCAGCTTGATCGTGTCCGACAGCTTCAGCGAACCATCCGCATAGCCCGCCCATGCTTTGGTGTGGATCGTGCCGCCGCCATCGAAGCGGAACGGGAATGGCAGGGTGAGCGGCAGGGTCGGATCGAGGAAAGCTGCCGGCAGAAGGCCGGGCACAGTCGTCACCCGGGTCTGTTCGAATTCGAGGTAGTTGGCGCCGAACAGCCAATCGAACCCACCAGAACGCCCCTGGAGATAGCTCTCGATGCTCCATTGATGACTGCGCGTATCGAGTGTGGTGCGCGAAACCTCGCGCTCGGTGCCATCCTGATCATAGGTGATCGCGCGTTTCGAATGGCGGTAGTCGGCAATCAGGTTGACATCGATGGTGTTCGAAAGGGGCTGCTTGAGCGCGGCCGTTACCGACCACACGTCGCGCTTGTTCGCCGAAACCTGGCTCTTGAAGTTGCGCGGGCTGTCCGATGGGCGCACGCCAAAAAGGAACTGCGCAGGCTGGGGGAAGGGATCGGCAAGGATCTTCAACCCCGGGCCCACATCGTCCTGCGTGTAGCCGTTCGCGATCAGCCTCAGCGAACCCGCCCCGATCGGCACACGGACCTGCAGCCGCCCGGCAAAGCTCTTCTCGCCATCAAGCCGCGTTGGCAGCCCAGGCCCGGTAAGCTCGTTGCGGGCATAGCCGCGCAGCCGCCGCACCTGTCCGCTTGCGCGCACCAGAACGCCGCCGCCGATGTCGCCCGTGACAAAGCCGTCCGCTTCGATCCGGCCAAAATCACCAACCCGCAAGCCGACACGTCCGGCGAAAGCTGCTTCCGGCTCTGCCGAAACCAGATTGACCGCACCGCCCGTGGCATTGCGCCCATAGAGCGCGCCTTGGGGGCCGCGCAGGACCTCGACCCGTTCGAGATCGAGAAATGCGACCGCAGTGGCTTCCTGATCGGACAGATAGACCCCATCGGCATAGGTCGCGACCCCGGGATCGCCGCCGGGCGAGAAGAAGTTGTTGCCCACGCCGCGGATGAAGACCTGCGCAATGCCGAAACTCTGCGCGAAGGTCAGGCTTGGGACACGCTTGGCCAGATCGGACAGCCCGTTGTTGCCAGCGGCGCGCAATGCATCGCCGGACAAGGCCGAGATCGCGATGGGAACGTCCTGTACGCGTGAGGAACGTCGCTCTGCTGTCACGACGATGTCGGCGGCATTGTCTTGCGCCGCCGGGGCCGCGGAGGTCACCGGCTGTGCGGCCAGATCCGGCGCGAAAACCAGCGTGGCCGCTGTCGACACAATAAGCAGATGATTGCGCATGAACGATCCTCCCCTGTTGTTTTTCAGGAGTGTAGATCGCGGATCAGCGGGTGCGGAAGGACGGCAGCGCTGCCGTTCGGGCGGACAATTTCGCTCAATCTATCGGCATCTGCCGCAAGCCGGTCGGAGGTTTGCCGAACCAGCGGTTGGCGGCCCGGCGCAGGCTGCGGGCTTCCGAATAGCCCAGATCGCTGGCGATATCTTCGGTCTTGCGCCCGGCCACGATGCCGTCCCGCGCAAGCGACTGGCGCACCTCGCGATCGAGATCACGAAACCGATGGCCTTCATCCGCGAGACGCCGGCGCAGCGACGCGACCGAGATGGCCATCTCCCGGGCCACAGTCGCCTGATCGACGCGGCCCATCAGCAATCGCGCTCTCACCTGGTCCGCCGTTGCCGCAGATGCATCGGTCGCCGAATTTGCCAGTTGGCGATAGGCCTCGAAAACCAGCGTCGGCCAGAGATCGAAGGCTTCAGCCGACAAGGTGCGGGCTCCATCCGCAGCAGCATAGTGCACGGCAACGCCGTTGCCGCGCCGCTGGATCGGTGTGCCCAGCAGCGCGTATACAGCGCCCGAACCGGCTTCGGCACAAGGCGCCGCCATGATCGCGCGTGGCCGGAAGACGCTGCCGGTCATCCAGCAGATGGCGGCGTGGATCACAACGACGATCAGCTCGACATAAAGCGCCTGCTGCACACTGCGGACCGCGCCCGGCGCAAACTGCAGGACGAGATGGCGTCGGCGGTTGACGACAATTCCCAGATCGGGCCGGAGAATGCGCGCGGCGCCGGCAAGGCGTTCCAACCCGTCCGCGAGATTGGTGCCAAGCCGCATGGCGGCAAGCAGGAGCTCGAAACTGCCCTCGGGAACCACATTGGCGCCCAGTGCATGGTGCTCATCCCCCGTGCGCACGATATTGTCGCGCAGCAGGCGCCAGAACGTGAGATGGTCGATCTCGGCTGTGTCGAGCGGCAGATTCCCGGCTGCAAGCAAGGCAGCCGCACGCCCAGGCCCGAGAAGGCCTGTGAGAAGGCTGCTGGGAATCGATGGCGCTGGCATGGCGACATCTTGTGCATCGTGACCGCCGTTTTTGCTACTTGGTCCGACTTTTCCGATGCTGCGGCGTTCAATTTTCGACCGACAGCCAAAGTTGGCCCCCCCACTCGCGAATCGGCGCTCGCGAATCGGCGCCCGCGCAATGCGCCCAGCGCATTCCGCAGTCTCGATTTCTCCTTCGTGACCGGACTCGGTCCAGCCGCAGGCCCAGAGCGGAGCCATCCCGACACGCCGTGGATGTCGGCTACAACCCTGAAGCTGTCGTTGGCCGGCGCCTTCATGAATGACACATTTGCCCCAAAGAATGCCTTGCCATCGCTTGGCAAGGCGCACATCTCCCGTTCGCTGATGATCTGCAGATGAGGCCCGGGATCAAACTTCTCCGGCTCACGAAGGACTTGGCGATACGTCCGCTATGTCCCGTCGGCTGCTTGTCGAAGCCGACAGAGCCGCTGCAAGCAAACTTGGCAGGGCTCATTTGCCGTGCATTGATCCTCGCATACGCTTGTTTTCCGTACGCATTCCGTAAGGATTAGACCGGTTGCCGCTAGGGTTTTGAAAGGTGGTGCACCCGACAGGATTCGAACCTGTGGCCTCTGCCTTCGGAGGGCAGCGCTCTATCCAGCTGAGCTACGGGTGCCTGGGCAAACCGCCTAGCAGCGCCGCGCGCGGCATTCCAGTGGTTTATGGCCAGTGGTTTATGGCCAGTGGTTTATGGCCAGGGTCTCTATTGCCAGCGGATCGTAACCAGAAGTTTGCGGTTTAGCGATTTGGTAGCGGACGCGGGGATAGTCTCCCCCGCATGGCCACTCGCCCCCCCTCTCACGATGCGAATCGCGCTGGCGGCCGCGCGGCGGCGAGCCAGATGGCAATGAAGTGGAAGGCGGTACACCAGGCGGCGGCGGCGATCGGCGAACTTGCCGGAATTGCGCCCGAATACCGTTCGCCCGAGATTCGCAATTTTCCCGCGATGATGCGCGATACGGGCGGCTGGCGATATCGGCTGGCCGAACAGGGCGTGGACGATCTGGCCGCTATTCTCGAACCCGGTCTTGCCGCGCTGCTGGCACTGCATGGCAGCGGCGCGCCCGCAAGCGCGGCGGCGCTGGCGCTGTGGCAGGAATTCCACACGGCGCGCGCGGGCTTGCTCGCGCTGATCCCGCCGCTGGGGATCGAACGCTAGCGCTCTTCCCTTGTTCCATTTTTGTTCTTAAACTGGGGCCATGCTCGATTCGGCCCTCCCCGCTGCCACGCCCGTTCCCGCCGAGCGGGAGGCACAGGCCGTCGCGCGCGGGATCGGTCGGCTCTTTGCGCGCAACGGGATCTGGTGCCTGCCCGAAATGCCGCTGCGCTCCGGCCGGCGAGCGGACCTGATGGGGATCGATGGCAAGGGCCGGATCGTGATCGTGGAGATCAAGGTGGCGCGCGCCGATCTCCTCGGTGATGCGAAGTGGCCGGATTATCTGGAGTACTGCGACCGGTTCTACTGGGGGCTTGCCCCGCACCTCGACCGCGCGTGCCTCGAAACACCGGCGTTCCGGCCGGACCTGTGCGGAGTGATCGTGGCAGATGGCTATGATGCGGAGATCCTGCGCCCTGCCCCCAGCCTCCCCCTCGCCGCCGCGCGCCGCAAGGCCGAGACCGAGCGGCTGGCACGCGCGGCGCTGCGGCGGCTGGTGGTCAGCGGCGATCCGCAATGTGCCGGCTGGGGTGAGGAAAGCTAGATGACTCCCGCTGTCGCGAGCAGGAGCCAAAGGCCCAGCAGCGCGAACAGGAGCGCGGCGACCGTGCGCACGACGCCCAGCGGCACGCGCTTGACCAGTTCGCCGCCGAGCAGCACCGCAGGCACATTGGCGAGCATCATGCCAAGCGTGGTGCCCGCCGTGACCGCCAGCGCATCGTGGAAACGCGCGCCGAGCGCGATCGTGGCGATCTGCGTCTTGTCGCCCATCTCGACGAGGAAGAACGCGACGAGCGTGGTGAGAAACGCGCCGCCGCGCGAGACGGCGGGTGCTTCGTCATCATCGAACTTGTCCGGCACCAGGGTCCAGGCCGCCATGGCGAGGAAGCCGACGGCGACCGCATAGCGGAAGGCACGGCCATCGAACCACCCGGCCGCAAGCGAACCCGCCATCGCGGCGAGGAAATGGTTGGCAAGCGTGGCGACGAGAATGCCGGCGATGATCGGCAGGGGCCGCTTGAACCGCGCGGCGAGCACGATGGCGAGGAGCTGCGTCTTGTCGCCGATCTCGGCGAGGGCGACGATCGCGGTGGAGGTGAACAGAGCTTCGAGCATGGACATGTTCCGGGGCCGGGCGAGCTGATCGAGACAACGGCACCGGGCCTCCCCCGCCCGGCCGGACAGGGAAATACGGTGCCATTGGTCTCGCCCGGCAGGTGGAACGTCAACGCTCCGTGCCTGCCGCCTGCGCCATGGCCTCTCGACCAAGCATGTTGACGCGTCCGTCCGCTGGACGGGGGGACTGCGCGCGGGACGCGCAGCGGCTACTCCCCAAGTGACTGCCTGCGGCCCTAGGACCGTTTGGCACGGGCGGCAAGCCCGGTTGGACGGCGCGGCCGGATGCTCTATGCGCGGCACGGCGCGTTCACGCACCGACCCGACACCGGGAGGGGACGCGCCCCGGAACCTTGGAAGCGACCTTGACCGAGAGAGCCCTTTCCATTGCGGCGCTGGCCGCGCTTGCTGCTGCCGTGCCTGCCTCGGCAAAGCCCGGCCCCCTCGCCGAAGCGCTGGGGGCGCCCGAGGAGCTTTCGATCAGCGCGACCGTGCGCGCGCGGGTCGAGGGAATCGACGGGCAGTTCCGCCCCAGCCCTGCCGCTGCGGATTCGCTCTTTTCGCTGCGCACCACGCTCGCCATCGAATACGATGCGGGGCCGGTACGCTTCGGGGGCGAACTGTGGGATGCGCGCGCCTATGGCGAGGGGCCGACTTCGAGCATCACGACATCGGAGGTCAACACGCTCGAACTCGTGCAGGCCTATGCCAGGATCGAGTTGGGCGATGGGCGCAAGGGTGCAAAAGTCGGACACGGCATGTTGACGCTGGGCCGCCAGACCATGGATATCGGCTCGCGGCGGCTGGTCGCGCGCAACCGCTTTCGCCAGACCACCAACGGCTTTACCGGCGCGAACCTGGAATGGACCACGCAGGGCGGCACGCGGCTGCAAGCGTTCTGGACCATGCCCCAGATCCGCCGGCCCGACGATGCGCAAGGGCTGCGGGACAACCGCGTGAAGGTCGATCTGGAAACCACCCGCGTCCAGTTCTTCGGCGCGCATGCCACGTTGCGGCATGTGCTGGGCGGGACGCTCGAGACTTATGGCTACCGACTGGCCGAGCGGGACGGCGACAACCGGCAGACGCGCAACCGCCGGCTGTGGACCCTCGGCGCGCGGGCCTTCGCGCGGCCGCAGGCGGGCAAGTGGGACCACGACGTTGAAGGCGCCTACCAGTTCGGCACCGCGCGGCGCAGCGCTTTGGCGGCGGATACCGCAGACCTCGATGTCTCGGCGTGGTTCCTCCATGCCGAGGCGGGCTATACGGTGAAGGCGGTGTGGACGCCGCGCCTCGCCGCGCTGATTGACGCCGCCAGCGGCGATGGCGGCAAGGCAGGGCACTATGGCCGGTTCGATACGCTCTATGGTGCGCGGCGCTTCGATTTCGGGCCGACGGCGCTCTATGGTGCCTTGCAGCGGACCAACATCATTTCACCCGGGCTGCGGCTGGAAGCGGAGCCGGACAAGCAGACCGACGTGATGGTCTCCTACCGCGCGATGTGGCTCGAAAACCCGCGCGATGCCTTTGCGACGACTGGCGTGCGCGATGCGAAGGGCGCTTCGGGGCGCTTTGCCGGGCATCAGGCCGAGGCAAGAGTGCGGCACTGGCTCGTGCCCGCACTGCTGCAGGCCGAGACGGGCGGCGCAGTGCTGTTCAAGCACGGGGTCCTGCGCGATGCGCCCAATGCTCCGGCGAGCGGCAACAGCGTCTACGGTTATTTCGACCTGACGCTGACGCTCTGAAGGCGATCGCCCAACGCGCCGAGGATGGCGTGCTTCTGCGCGGCGCTGGCGGTGGGCCAGGCCATGATTTCCTCGATCGTGCGCGCACAGCCGCGGCACAGCTTCGTGAACGGATCGAGCGTGCAGGTGCCGGTGCAGGGGCTGGGCGGATGGTCCATCAGCGCTTTTCCGCCGCCAGCCGGCTCATGAGGAGCGCGGCGCGCTTGGCTTGCAGGGTGAGGCTGATGAGATCGACCGTCTCCGCCGGGGTATGATCCCCCTTGCTCGCGGGCCCAAGCCCGACGAGGCCCGGCACATCGGCGGCGACGAAGCTGATATCCCCCGCGCCGCGCTTGAGCGGATCGAGCGGGGCCATCGCGGGAAGGCCAAGCGCGGCGTTCACATCGTTGAGCCGGGCGAGCAGCGCGCGGTTGGCATCGGTCGGCGCCATCGGCGGGTAGCCATCCTCGAACACGATCCGGGCGGTGGCACCGGGGAAGGCGCGCGCGACGATTGCTGCCATCTTTTCCTGCGCACGGGTGTTCTGCTCGGGCGAAAGGGTGCGCAAGTCGCCACGCGCGACGGCCTTGGCCGGGATGATGTTGGTCTTCCCCGTGGCGGTGACGTGGGCCTGATCAGCGGCCAACGCAGCTTCCGCGCCGCCCGCGATCATGCCGACATTAAGCGTGAGATTGGGCTCGGGCACTTCGGCACGGATCGCGGCGAGCATGCGCGCGAGGGCATAGATCGCGCCATCGCCATCGGCACCGAACACGCCGCTCGAATGGCCGGACTTCGCGGTGACTTCGATGGTCCAGCTATAGGCCGAGCGGCGGGCGATCGAGCCCATGTCGACAAGTTTGCCATCCGGCCCGGCATCGCGGGCAAGGCCCTCGAAATCGAGTGCGACATCGGCTTTCTTGCCCTCGGCGATCAGATCGGCGCGCGCGGCGGACTGCGGATCGCCGGCGTCTTCCTCGTCGCCCGTCAGATAGGCGACGATGTTGGCCTGCTTGAGCGTGCCCGCCGCTGCCATCGCTCGCAGCGCAGCGAGCATGGCGACCACGCCGCCCTTGTTGTCCGCCACGCCGGGGCCGCTGGCGAAATCGCCCCGCCGCGTGAAAGTCTGGAACGGTGAATCCGGCTCGAACACCGTATCGAGGTGCCCGATCAGCAGCAGGCGTTTCGCTCCCGGCTTGCCGGTATGCGTGGCGACAAGATGCCCGGCGCGCCCGGTCTGTTCCATCGGCAGCCATTTCACGGTGAAGCCGAGCGCTTCGAATTCGGGCCGCACCATCGCGGCCACGGCCTTGACCCCGGCGATATTGCGCGAGCCGGAGTTCTGGTTGACCAGCTTCTCGAGCAGGGCGAGATCGCGCGCCTCGTTCGCCTCCACCGTGGCGACCATGCGCCTGTCAGGCGCAGTCAGTGCAGGCGCGGCAAATGCGCTGGCGGGGAGCAGGAGCGAGACGGCGAAGAGCGCGGAGGCAAGGCGGTGGTGCATGCCATCGTGATAGAACGAGAGGCCCGCACTTGGAAAGCCTGCAACCCTTCCGCGCAATTTCCTTGCTTTCCTGCGCAATTGCGCTTAAGCGCGGCACCAGCAGGACTGGCGAGCGGACGTTCCGCCGCAGGCCCGGGCAAGCGTGAGGTCCGCCGTTTCAGGGCGTGTACCCGCCCCGGTCGAACGGCTGCTTCGCTTGGCTTCCCCTTCACGCATGGGTCGCATGGTCGACCTTCTGCCTGCGCGCCGCATTGTGCCGTGCGCCCAAACACCCGATTGGATTCTACATGTCTTATTTCAGCGATCTCGGCCTTGCCGAGCCGATCCTCCACGCGCTTGCCAGCAAGGGCTATACCGACCCGACGCCGATCCAGCGCCAGTCCATCCCCGCGCTGCTCGAAGGGCGCGACCTGCTCGGCATCGCGCAGACCGGCACCGGCAAGACCGCCGCTTTCGCGCTGCCCTCGCTCCACCGCCTTGCGGCCGACATGAAGCCGCGCAAGCCCGCCTCGTGCCGCATGCTGGTGCTTTCGCCGACGCGTGAGCTTGCTGCGCAGATTGCCGAGAACATTGCGGCTTATGCCAAGAACCTGCGCCTGACGGTCGATTGCGTGTTCGGCGGCGTGCCGGTGGGCAAGCAGGCCCGCCGCCTCGTGCCGGGCTGCGACATCCTCGTCGCGACGCCGGGCCGCCTGCTCGACCTGATCGACCAGCGCGCGCTCACGCTCAGCCGGGTCGAGATCTTCGTGCTCGACGAGGCCGACCAGATGATGGACCTCGGCTTCATCCACGCGCTGCGCCGGGTCGCGAACCTGCTGCCCAAGGAGCGCCAGAGCCTGTTCTTCTCCGCGACGATGCCCAAGGCGATCGCGGATCTGGGCAAGCAGTTCATCAACAACCCGGTGCGCGTGGAAGTGACCCCGCAGGCGAGCACGGCCGAGCGCGTCGAGCAGTTCGTCACCTTCGTCAACCAGGCCGAGAAGCAGGCGCTGCTCACCTTGCGCATCCGTGCGCTGCTGGCTGATGGCAAGCTTGACCGCGCGCTGGTGTTCACCCGCACCAAGCACGGCGCGGACCGCGTGGTGCGCCACCTCTCTGCCGCCTCGATCAGCGCCCGCGCGATCCACGGCAACAAGAGCCAGGCGCAGCGCACCGCCGCGCTGGATGCGTTCCGCCAGGGTTCGTGCCCGATCCTTGTCGCCACTGATATCGCCGCGCGCGGGATCGACGTGACCGGGGTGAGCCACGTGTTCAACTTCGAGCTGCCCAACGTGGCCGAACAATACGTCCACCGCATCGGCCGCACCGCGCGTGCAGGTGCTGATGGCGAGGCAATCAGCTTCTGCGCGCCGGACGAGAAGCCCTACCTCAAGGACATCGAGAAGCTGACGGGCATCAAGCTCATGCCGCTGCCGCTGCCCGAAGGTTTTCTGGCCGAGGCCGCGAAGCTTCCCGCCGTCAGCCGTCAGCCCGAGGAAGCCGAGCGCGATGCGCGCCGCGATGACCGCGATGCGCGCGGACGTGGTGGCAACCGCGGCGGTGGTCAGGGACGTGGCGGCCAGGGACGTGGCGGAGAGGGTCGGGCTGCTGGACCCAATCCCAATCGGCGCGACGACCGTTCGCCCGGTGGCCGCGCGCAGGGGGTCGATGGACGTCCCCGCGATCCCAATCCGCGCAAGGTCGATGATCGTGGTCCCGTGGGCAACCCGGCCCGCGCCGAACGCGGCGACGGCCCGCAGGGCGAAAAGCCGCGCAGCTTCCGCCCGCGTGGTGGTGGCGGCGCTCCGGGTGTCGGCCAGCACCGCAACAAGGTCCGTCGGGCCATCTGATGACCGGACCGAGCCCACGCCGGCTTGTGGACTACCCCGAATGCGGGCTGTCCACGGCCGCGCGGGCTTGGCATAGGGGTGGGGTGACCCAGCCTTGCCCACTTGACCGCGCATGACCGAACTGTGGCTCTCTGCGCTGGTGATGACCGTGATCGTCGCGGTGCGCTATCTGGCGGTGAGCGGCCTGTTCGCGTGGCTGACCAAACTGGTGCGCCCCGGCCACTACAACGGGCTTGCCCGCCAGATGCGCAGCGAGATCACGTGGAGCCTTGCCTCTGCCGCGATCTACGGCGTGCCGGCAGGGATCATCGCCTGGGGCTGGCAGCATTATGGCTGGACGCGGGTCTATACCGACGTGAACGACTGGCCGCTGTGGTGGCTGCCGGTTTCCCTATTCGTTTACCTCGCGCTCCACGATACCTGGTTCTATTGGACGCATCGCTGGATGCACCGCCCGCAGGTGTTCCGGGCGGTTCATGCGGTGCACCATGCCAGCCGTCCGCCGACTGCGTGGGCGGCGATGAATTTTCACCCTGTCGAGGCCGCGATCGTCGGCCTGTTCATTCCTGCGCTGGTCTTCGTGGTGCCGATCCACGCCGGCGTGCTTGGCCTCGTGCTGATGGTGATGACCGTGATGGGCGTGACCAATCACATGGGCTGGGAACTGTTTCCCAAGGCCCTCGTTCACTCAACTGTAGGGCAATGGGTGATAACAGCCAGTCATCATCACCGTCATCACGAGCTCTATCGATGCAACTTTGGCCTCTACTTCCGCTTCTGGGATCACGTTTGCGGGACAGACAAGGGAATATCCGCGCCATGAAGCGAAAGGGGCTTACGCTGGGGCTCGCCTTGCTCACCGCGCCGCTGGCCATGGCGGCGGTGCCGCTGCCGCAGATCCAGCCGCGTCCGCAGGGGCCGGTGCAGGCCGGCCCGGCCGCGCCCAGCTCGATCCTCGTGGAGATCGACGGGCTGCGGTCCAATCGCGGCCAGATCATGGCCTGCATGACCGCCAATCCGAAGACGTTCCCCGATTGCCAGAAGGACCCCTACGCGCGGCATCTGACCGTGCCGGCGCTGAATGGCGAAACGGTACAGTTCAAGGACGTGCCGCAAGGCCGCTATGCCATCGCGCTGTTTCATGACGAAAACGGCAATGGCCGCATGGACAAGATGATGATGCTCCCGCGCGAAGGCTTCGGCTTCTCGCGCGATGCGCCGCTGCAGTTCGGCCCGCCCCGCTTCGGCGCGGCCTCGTTCCAGGTCGGCCCCGCGCAGCTGCGGACCGCCATAAAGGTCCGTTACATCCTGTAACAATCGCTTGCGCAGTGACGCGGCATCGGGAATGGGCGGGGGCCAATCGCCCCTACCCAAGTGCCCCATACTTTGTCGGAGAAGTGTGTGCCGGAATCCCTGATTCAAGCGCAGCCACTGCGCTCGCTGCTCTATATGCCTGCCAGCAACCGCCGCGCTATCGACAAGGCGCGTGCGCTGCCCTGCGATGCCGTTGCGCTCGATCTCGAAGATGCCGTCGCGCCCGAGATGAAGGACGAGGCCCGCGCCGCGCTGGTGGAGGAGCTGACGGCTGGCGGTTTCGGGCACCGGGAGATGATCGCGCGGATCAACCCGCTCGGCTCACCCTGGGGCAAGGCCGATCTCGCCGCGCTGGCCGGCTGCCCGCTCCACGCCGTGCTGGCGCCCAAGGTCGACGATGCCGCCGACGTCGTGGCGCTTTCGGTGGCGATGGACGGGGCAGGCTATGATCCCGCCGTCCGCCTGTGGGTGATGATCGAAACGCCCCGGGCGGTGCTCGCGCTGGAGCGGATCGCGGAAACGGCACGGCTCTCGCGGCTCGCCGGGTTCGTGCTCGGGCTCAATGATCTCGCCAAGGAAACCGGCATGGCGCAAGTGCCGGGTCGCGCCGGGTTCGTGCCGGTCATGGTGCAATCGCTGATGGCGGCGCGCGCGCATGGCCTCGTCCTGCTCGACGGGGTGTGCAACGCGATCGACGATCCCGCGCGGCTCGAAGCGGAATGCGTGCAGGCGCGCGAGCTGGGCCTCGACGGAAAGACGCTCATCCATCCCTCGCAGATCGAAACCGCCAACCGCGTTTTCGCACCGGCCGAAGCCGACGTGGCGGAAGCCGAAGCCATTGTTGCCGCGTTTGCGGACCCTGCGAACGCAGGCAAGGGCGCGCTCAAAGTGGGCGGCAAGATGGCCGAACTGCTCCACCGCGACATGGCGGTGCGGCTGCTGGCCAAGGCATCGGCCATCGCCGCGCGCTGATTGATCGCCCACCATTTTCGAACGCCCACCATATTCGAACGATTGCGTGCAGAGGCGCGGCGCAACTTAAACACATCTTTACCATGTTGCGCCATGACGGGACCCATCGGACGACCACGGGGACTGGTTCATGGATACGTATCGCGGCATCAGCAAGGACGGTTCAGAGGGCCAGGACCCTCTCGACTATGCCGCCGATTATACCGCTTACGAGGAATCGATCGACGAGCAGGGCACGGTCGCCGCGCCGCCACCGCCGATCGGGCAGGACGAGCGCCGCATGCAGGTGCGCGCCTACAATTTCTGGGCGAGCCTGCTGGATCAGGGGCAGTTCCCGCCTGTGCAATCGCTGCTCGATGGGCACTTGCCCGATTTTTCCGACCATTCGGTGCTGCTGCACTTCGACAACGGCATCGAGGATCCGGCGATCCCGTTCCTTGGCCAGGTGCTTGCCGATGAATGCGAGGCCGGCAGCCCGCTGCGCCGCCTGAGCGACATTCCGGGCCGCTCGCTGCTGTCGCGCATCACCGATCACTATTTGCAGATCATCGCCAACCAGGCGCCGATCGGCTTCGAGGCCGAATTCGTCAACCAGCGCGGCCGCACGATCCTGTACCGGGGCATTCTCCTGCCCTTCTCGACCGACAACACCACGATCGATTACCTTTACGGCGTGATCAACTGGAAAGAACTGGCCGACCAGCAGACCACCGACGCGCTGCTGCTGGAGATCGACCAGTCGCTGGATCAGCGCCCGAGCAGCGCCACGCTCGCGCCGCGCCGGGCAACGGTGCCGCTGGGCGGCTGGGCCGATGGGCCGGACGGAGAAATCGCCGGGTTCGAAGGCCAACAGCCACTCGATCTGGCCGAATTCGGCGCTGAAATCATCGCCGGTGAAGCGACCGATCCCGAGCACGTCCTCGCGCCGGGTGAGCTCGAACCGGCCTGCCTCGCGGACTGGCTCGCCTCGGCACGCGATCTGGCGCACATCGCCCACGCCAGCGAAGACCGCACGCGCGGCGCGCTCTATGCCGCGATCGGCCGGGCGTGGGACTTCGCACTCGCGGCCGAAGATGCGCCCGAAGACTATGCCGAAATGGTCGCCGATGCCGGCCTCACGATGCAGGCGCGTGCACCGCTGACCCCGCTGGTCAAGCTCGTGTTCGGCGCGGACTACGACAAGACGCGCATCGCGGAATACACCACCGCGCTGACCCATGCGCAGCGCCTGGCGCTCGGCTACGGCGAGCTTGGCGGTTACCTTGCCAAGGCGTCCGGCGGCCTCAAGGGCGTCGTTGCGCTGGAGCGCAAGCTGCGCCGCGAGGAAGCCGGCAAGACCGCGCCGGCGCCGCGCGCATCGCTGGTCGAGAACCTGCGCACGCTCGATCACAAGCCGCTCTATGCACTGGAACCGGACGGCGCCGAATTCGCGCTGGTGCTGGTGCGCCGTCTGGCGAGCGGCCCCGCGGTGCTGCTTGGCGAGATTGCCGATGACCAGCCGCTTCTGGAGCGCGCCGCGCGCCACCTGCTGGGCTGAGGGGCCGCTTTCCCGCCTGAACAAAACCGTCTAGCCATGCGCCATGGCTGACCTAACGATCCTGAAACGCGCACCCGGCAAGCCGCGCCGCCGCTGGCTCCTGTGGACGCTGGCCGTGCTCGCACTGCTCGGCGTGGGTGGGTTTCTGCTTTATCGGCAAGCGCTTGCGACGGAAGCCGTGGCGATGCTCGACAGCGCGGACCGCGTGCTGCGCGGGGGCGACGGCATGATCCGCGACGTTGCATCTGTGCGGTATGGCAGCGATCCGGCGCAGAAGCTGGAGATGTTCCTGCCTGCCGATACCGGTTCGGCGAAGGGACCGCTGCCGATCGTGGTGTTCATCCACGGCGGAGGCTGGCGCTCGGGCGATCCGCATGATTATCGCTTCATCGCCCGCGCGCTGGCACCGCAAGGCTATGCCGTGGTGCTGGCGGGCTACCGGCTCTATCCCAAGGCGCGCTATCCCGGGATGCTGGAGGATGGCGCCGCCGCGCTGCGCTGGGTGGCGGACCATGCCGCAAAGCTTGGCGGTGATCCTGCCCGCGTCGTGCTGATGGGGCACTCCGCCGGGGCCTACAACGCGGTCATGCTCGGGCTCGACAAGCGCTGGCTAGCGGCTCGCGGCCTTTCGGCGGATGCCCTGCGCGGGGTGGTCGGGCTTGCCGGTCCCTATGATTTCTATCCCTTCGATTCCGCCGCCACCAAGCTGAGCTTCGGCAAGGCGCCCGATCCTGAAGAGACCCAGCCGGTTGTCCACGCCCGCGCCGGGGGCCCGCCGCTGCTGCTCGTCCACGGCACCGCCGATACGCGGGTGCGCCCGCGCAATTCGGTGGAGCTTGCCCGCACGATGACCCGCGCCGGCGCGCCGACGCGGGCCGTGCTGCTGGACGGCGTGACCCACGAAGGCCTGATCATGATATTCGCGCGGCCCTTCTCGCACGATCCGCGCGCGCTGGATGCGGTGCTGCCGTTCCTGGCCAAGGTGACCGCTTCACCGGCGGTTCAGGCGCATGGCGGATAAGCTGCGCGCATCGTGACACGGTCCCTCCCCCGCCGCATCGGCCGCGCGTTGGCGGCCTCCATCGCCTTGCTGCTCGCTCCGATGCCGGCCGCGGCGCAATCGGTGCTGCGCGATGCCGAGACCGAAGCCTTCTTTCAGGACATGGCCGCGCCGATCGTGGCAGCGGCGGGCTTCAATCCGCGTGCGATCGATCTCGTGCTGCTCAACGATCCCTCGATCAACGCCTTCGTGGCGGGCGGGCAGGCGGTCTACATCCATTCGGGCCTGATCAGTGCGGCGGACAACGCGCAGGAAGTGCAAGGCGTCTTCGCGCACGAACTGGGTCACATCACCGGCGGCCACGTGATCCGGGGCGACGAGGGCGGCAAGCCAGCCACCGGCATAACCATCCTCAGCCTGCTGCTGGGCGCGGCGGCGGCGGCGGCCGGTTCCGGGGACGCGGGCATCGGCATTCTCATGGCCGGCCAGCAGGCCGCGCTCGGCAAGTACCTCGCCTTCAGCCGCGCACAGGAATCCTCGGCCGATGCGGCGAGCGTGGGTTTCCTCTCCAAGGCCGGAATTTCGGGCAAGGGCTCGGTCGATTTCTTCAAGAAGCTGCAGAACATGGAGTTCCGCTATGGCTTCAAGCGCGATGCCGATGCGGAGTTCTATTCGACCCACCCGATGACGGCAGACCGCCTGACGACGATGCAGGACAGCTTCTCGCAGGATCCGGCGTGGAATGCGCCGCCCGATCCCGCGCTGCAGGCGCGGTTCCTGCGGGTGAAGGCCAAACTGGTGGGCTATCTGGCGGAGCCTGCCGCCACGCTCGCCGCCTATCCCGAATGGATGCAGGACGCGCCCGCACACCTTGCCCGCGCTTATGCCTTCCACAAGGAAGCGCTGATGGACAAGGCGCTCGCGGAAACCGACGCATTGCTCAAGATGGACCCCAACGATCCCTACGCGCTCGAACTGAAGGGGCAGGTCCTGCTCGAATCGGGGCGGCCGAAGGAAGCGCTCGAACCGCTGCGCCGCGCGACCGAGCTGACCCAGAACACGCCGCTGATCGCCACCACGCTGGGCCATGCGCTGCTGGCGACCGAGGACAAGGCCAATTTCCCCGAGGCACAGCGCGTGCTCAAGACCGCTGTGGCGCGTGATCGCGACAATCCCTTCGCGTGGTACCAGCTCGGCGTGGTCTATGAAGCGCAGGGCGATATTCCGCGCGCACGGCTGGCCAGTGCGGAGCAGCAGCTGGGTGAAATGCAGCTGCCAGAGGCGCTGCGCAGCGCCGAGGCGGCAGAAGGCGCGCTGCCCAAGGGCTCGCCCGATTGGCTGCGCGCGCAGGATATCGCAATGTCGGCACGCGCGATGATTGAGCGGATGAAGAAGTCGCGGTAGCGCGGGGCAAGCGGCCCAGCAGGAGTTTGGTTGATGCGTTTCAGTCCGTTTCTTGCCCTTGCGCTGGTGATCGGCGCAGCGGGTGCCGCCGGCGGGTGGTGGGCGATGCATGGCCACGGCGGCGAAGCGGCAGCGCCCGCGCAGGACACCAGGCTCGAAAGCCAGCTGGCCGAGGCCGGGATCGATGCCCGCCAGCGCGGCGCGATCGAGGCGCTGGTGCGCAGCTACATCCTCGAGCACCCCGAAGTGCTGCCCGAGGCGATGGAAAAGCTCCAGGCGCGCGAAGCCGAGGCGCGGCTCGCCCCCTTGCGCGGCGCGATCGAGACGCCGTTCCCCGGTGCGGTGCTCGGCAATCCGCAGGGCAAGGTCACACTGGTGGAATTCACCGACTTTGCCTGCACCTATTGCCGCAGCAGCTTGGCCGATGTCGAAGCGCTGGTGAAGGCCAACCCCGATCTGCGCGTGGTGGTTCGCGAGCTGCCGATCATCGCGCCTGAAAGCGAACCCGCCGCGCGCATGGGCCTCGCCGCTGCGGCGCAGGGCAAGTATCCGGCCTTCCACAAGGCGATGTTCTCTGGCGAGCGGCCAAGCAGCGCCAGCATCGCAGCAGCCGCGACTGTGGCCGGCGTGGACAGCGCCGCCGCGAATGCGTTCGCGCAAGCGCCCGGTGTGCATCAGGAGCTGGAGCGCAACCTTGGTTTTGCGCGCCAGCTTGGCATCAGCGGCACACCGGCATGGAGCGTGGGCGGCAAACTGATGACCGGCGCCGTGGGGCGCGAGGCACTGCAACAGGCGGTCAACGCGGCCCGCAAAGGCTGATGCGCGCCCGGCGTACGTTTCTGGCGGCAGCGCTCGCCTTCGCGGTGCCAGCCGCCGCGCAACCGGTTGATGATCTCCAGCAGGATGATGCGCAGGTCCAGACGATCGGCTGGCGGCTGAGCCACGCCAATGCGCCCTATTGCGCACGCGGCGCGCCTGGGATCGGCTTGCTGCTGGGCGACGTGCAGACCTTCGCCGATCCGGCTGTGGCGCGCGCGATCTATGGCCTCACCGGGGATATCGCGGTGGCAGCCGTGGCGGCGGGTGGCCCCGCAGAAGCGGCGGGCCTGGCCGCCAACGCGGTGGTGCTGGCAGTCGATGGCGAACCGATTGGCCCGGCGCCGCGCCAGGGTAGCTGGGACCGCGTCTGGGCGCTGCAATCGCGGCTGGAGCAGGCGGCGGCGCAAGGCGGCAAGGTTGCGCTCTCGCTGGACGGCGGCCGTGTGGTGACGGTGCCCGCCGTGCCATCGTGCGGGGTGCGCTTCATCCTCGATGATGCCAAGGACAATGCTGGCGCAACCCGCAGCCAGGTGCGCATCGGCCGCGAGGCGCTGGACCAGCTCGGCGGCAACGAAGCGATGATCGCGGCGGTGCTGGCGCACGAACTGGCCCACGCCGCACTCGATCACGAAACCCTGCTCGGACCGGGCAAGCGGCCCACCGCAGCCGTGCGCCGCACCGAGCGCGAGGCGGACCGGCTATCGGTGTGGATCATGGCGAATGCCGGCTACCCGCCGGAAGCCGCGCTCACGATGATCCGCCGCATCGGTCCGCGCGGCCTGCTGGTGATCCCTGGCGCGAGCCACGGCAAGGCCAGCACCCGCGCCCGCGAGATGGCCGCGGAGATCGCGGTGATGCGCGCTTCACCCGATACGAACTGGGCGCTGCGATTCCGCCGCGAGCCTTAGGCTGGAACGCCGGCCTTAGCAGCGGTCGTTTCCATCGCCTTTATCGACGTCTCGCTGCGCGGGCGGGCGAGAACCCGGCGCACCATCGGCTCGAAGAAATCGAGCGGGAGGGTGTCGTAGTCCGGATCGAACGCGCTCTGGTCATACTTGGCGCAGAATTCGGCGCAGGCATCGAAATGGGGATTGTCGCGGTGCTTCTCGCGCACGTTGCGATCAATGCCGAGGTAGTGGAAGTAGTAGTAGCCCTGGAACGCGCCGTGGTTGCGGCAGATCCAGTGCTCTTCCTCGCTCACGAAGGGCTGGAGGATCGCGGCGGCGATTTCGGGGTGATTGTATGAACCCAGCGTGTCGCCGATGTCATGCAGCAGCGCCATCACGACATAGCTTTCCGGGCGGCCATCGCGGTGCGCGCGGGTCGCGGTCTGCAGGCTGTGGGTAAGGCGGTCGATCGGGAAGCCGCCGAAATCACCATCGAGCAGCTTGAGGTGCGCCAGCACCCGATCGGGCAGGCCGGCCGCGAAACCGACATAGTCGCGCGCGATGATCGCCCAGTCTTCCTGCGTGCCTTCTTCCATCGAATGGAACTGCGCGCGTTCTTCGGAACTGCCGTGATGATCCATGGTTCTCTCCCGTTTTGCGGGAGAATACCCGCTTTACCCAGCCACGCAATGCCATTGGTTGGTTCCGCTCCCGCGGAATGCGGCACCAGTCCACGCCCCAGCCGCGCGCAAAAGTGGCGCGATGCCGAACTGTGGGCTACACACCGCGCATGGCAATGAAGCTGCCGCTGCGCCCCACGCCGTTCTTCGGCAACAAGAACCGCGCCTTCTGGCGTCTGCAAATGCTCGGCTGGGGCGGCGCGATGCTGCTGCGCGCGCTCTCCAGCCTCGCCAACGCGCAGCCGTGGTCGTTCCTGATCATCGTGCTGATCGCCACGATCACCGGCTTTTCGATCAGCCTCATCCTCTCGGTCATCTACCGCGCGCTGATCAACCGCGCGCCGCTGATCACCTGGGGCATCACCTCGGTCGTGCTCGCCATTGCGGTCGGGCTCTATGCCTTCATCGATTCGTGGGTGATCAGCCTCTACCGCTCGGGCGGCGATTCCGGTTTTGCGCAGCTGTTCCTCGGCGTGTTCTACCTCGATCTCACGCTGCTCGGTGCGTGGTCGGCGCTCTATTACGCGATCAACTTCTATGTGCAGGTGGAAGAGCAGAACGACCAGCTGATGCGGCTCGAAGCGCAGGCGACCTCCGCCCAACTTGCCATGCTGCGCTATCAGCTCAACCCGCACTTCCTGTTCAACACGCTCAATTCGATTTCGACGCTGGTGCTGCTCAAGCAGACCGAGCCCGCCAATGCGATGCTGAGCCGGCTTTCCTCGTTCCTGCGTTACACCCTGATAAACGAGCCGACCGGGCGCGTGACGGTGGCGCAGGAAGTCGAGACGCTGAAGCTCTACCTCGATATCGAGCGGATGCGCTTCGAGGAGCGCCTCGGCACCGAATTCCGCATCGACGATGAGGCCTCGCCCGCGCTGATGCCCTCGCTGCTGCTCCAGCCGCTGGTGGAAAACGCGATCAAGTATGGCGTCAGCCCGCTCGAGGAAGGGGCCACGATCACCATTGCGGCGCAACTCGTCGGCCCGGTGCTGCGTGTCACCGTGTCCGACACCGGCCCGGGCTTGCAACCGGGCACCGACCCCTCGACATTGTTTGGCGTGACCAGTTCTCAATCGGACTCCACGCGTGTCGGCCTCGCCAATATCCGCGACCGGCTCGCCCAGGCCTATGGCGAGAACCAGCGGTTCGAAATCGGCGAGCGGCCGGGTGGAGGCTTCATGGTGGTGATCGAACTGCCCTTCGAAGCGCGTGAGATAGCCCCCCATCAGCAGTCTGCCGCGCAGCTCGCGACACAGCAAAGGTAGCGCATGACCATTCGCACGATCCTCGTCGATGACGAAAAGCTCGCGATCCAGGGCCTCCAGCTGCGGCTTGAAGCCTTCCCCGATGTCGAGATCATCGACACCTGCTCCAACGGGCGCGAGGCGATCCGCAAGATCAAGACCGAGAAGCCCGATCTGGTGTTCTGCGATATCCAGATGCCCGGGTTCGACGGGTTCAGCGTGGTGAGCGGGGTGATCGAAATCGATCCGCCGCTGTTCGTCTTCGTCACCGCCTATTCCGAGCACGCGATCCGCGCGTTCGAGGCCAACGCGGTCGACTATCTCCTCAAGCCGGTGGAGCCGGCCCGCCTGGCCGACGCGCTCGACCGCGCGCGCACCCGCCTTGCTGAAAAGCGCGGGCTGGAAGAGGCGGAGAAATTGAAGACCGTGCTCGCCGAAGTCGCTCCCGATGCGATGGATTCGATGCCCGACGACAGCGAGCCTGCGGTCGGCCGATTCGAGAAGCTCATCAACATCAAGGACCGCGGCCAGATCTTCCGCGTCGATGTCGACACGATCGAGCGGATCGAGGCGGCGGGCGACTATATGTGCATCTACACCGGCGACAATTCGCTGATCCTGCGCGAGACGATGAAGGACCTCGAACGCCGACTCGATCCGCGCGTGTTCCAGCGCGTCCACCGCTCGAAGATCGTCAACCTCGACCGCGTGCGGCAAGTGAAGCCGCACACCAATGGCGAATGCTTCCTCGTGCTCGACTCGGGCTCGGAAGTGAAAGTCTCGCGCTCGTACCGCGATGTGGTGGCGCGGTTCGTGCATTGAGTGCAGGATTGCGCCGCAGGCTTTGAAGGGGTTTCTCGCAGAGACGCAGAGAAAGAAGGAAGGGCGCAGAGTTGGCGCGCTTCCCCTCTGCGGTCTCCTTCCCCTTTGCGTCTCTGCGAGAAACTGAGCGAAGCACCTTTGGTGCAGTATCTCGACACACCTTCGGCGCGTGGGTAAGCGCTTCACATGACCACCTTCACCCTCCCCGGCTTTGATCTCGATGCCTTCGTCGCCGCCACGCTGGCCGAGGATCTTGGGCAGGGTCTGCCCGGCGGCGGGCATGACGTGACCTCAGAGAGCGTGATTCCGGCGGAGGCGCGCTTTGCCGGGGTGATGGACAGCCGCGATTCCATCACGGTCTGCGGTCTGCCGATTGCTGCTGCCTTCTTCCGCGCGCTTGATCCGGCAATGGAGATCGAGGTGCTTGTCGCCGAAGGTGCGCAAGTCGCCCCCGGCTCGGCGCTGATGCGGCTGACCGGCTCGGCCCGCGCCATGCTCACCGCCGAGCGCAGCGCGCTCAACACCGTGCAGCACCTCTCGGGCGTTGCCACGCTCACGCGCCGCTATGTCGATGCGATGGGGGACACGCGCGCGAAGCTGCTCGATACGCGCAAGACCATTCCGGGCCTCAGGCACCTCGAGAAGTACGCCGTGCGCACCGGCGGCGGGGTGAACCACCGCATGGGCCTGTGGGACGCGGCGATGATCAAGGACAACCACGTGCTCGTCGCGGGGGGCGTGGCCGAAGCGGTGCGCCGTGCGCTTGCCGCCGGGGTGCGCGAGGTGATCTGCGAGGTTGATCATATCGACCAGATCGAGCCCGCGCTGGATGCAGGAGCCACCCGCCTGCTGCTCGACAACATGGGGCCGGACCTGCTGCGCGAGGCCGTTGCGCTCATTGCAGGCCGCGCGCCGTGCGAGGCATCGGGCGGCGTGCGCCTCGAAACCATCGGCGCAATCGCCGCCTCGGGTGTGGACTACGTCTCTGTGGGCCGCCTCACGCAAAGCGCGCCGGCAGCCGATATCGGGCTCGATTTCACGCCGCTTTGAACTGTCTCGCAATTGCCGCCTGCCCGCTGCATGCTAGTCTGGCCGCACAGCGTTCACGGGGGCCCGCGCATTGAGACCGCAGTCGATCATCCGCTTCGAACAGTTCTACCTCGGTGGCACTGCAATCAGCCTGCTGACCCAGTTGCTCAATGCCGTCGGGCTGCTCGGCTTCAACAGCACTGACGGCATGAGCCCTTTCGCGCTGCTGATCCTGATGGCGTTCGGCTATGGGCTGACGTTCCTGTTCTGGTATCTGATCGCGCGCCGGGCCAGCAACATCGCGAAATGGCTTCTCGTGGTCATCACCCTGCTCGGCATGATCGGCACCGTCCCCTTGCTGGCGATGATGTTCTCGTCCTCTCCTCTCGAAGCCTTGCTGACCACGCTGGTGACGCTGCTGCAATTTGTCGCGGTGGTGTTCCTGTTCCGGCGCGATGCCGCCGATTGGCTGCGCAGCAAGGGGCAGAACCAGATGGTCGACGTGTCCACCTTCAACTGATGCGCGTGATCGCTCTTGCGGCGCTGGCCCTCGCGCTTCCCGCTGCGGCGCAGGCCGAGGTTCCGCAATGCCGCCTGCCGCCGCAGTTGGCCGCGCCTGCCCTGCCGGTGCCGGATGGCCCCCGCCGGGTGCTGCCGATCGCGGGCTACACCCTCGCGCTCAGCTGGTCGCCGGAATACTGCCGCAGCCGCGCGCGCGATCCGCGTGCCGCCTACCAGTGCGGCGGCGAACTGGGGCGCTTCGGCTTCATCCTCCACGGCCTGTGGCCCGAGGCCACGCCGGGCATGTGGCCGCAATGGTGCGAGGCCGCGCCGCTCTCCGCCGAAACGGTGCGCCGCAACTTGTGCATGACCCCCTCGCCCGGCCTCCTTGCGCACGAATGGGCCAAGCACGGCGCCTGCATGGCGGGCAGGCCGGAGGGCTACTTCAAGGCGGGCGCCGCCCTGCTGCGTTCGCTGCGCTATCCCGACATGATGCGCCTCTCGCGCCGCCCCGGCCTCACCGCCGGAGACCTGCGCACCGCGTTTCGCGCCGCCACCCCGTTCCTGCCCGCCGCCGCGATCCGCGTGAAGGCGAATGCGCGCGGCTGGCTGGAAGAAGTTCACGTCTGCTACGGCAAGGACTTCCTGCCTGCACCCTGCGCTGACCGGGGTGCCGGGGATGCCGCCCCGCTGAAGATCTGGCGCGGCAGCTAGCGCCGCTCGCGGAAGAAGCCTCGCAGCAGTTCCGCAGCTTCCGTCTCGCCGATGCCCGAATAGACCTCCGGCCGGTGCAGGCAGCCCGGCGCGTCGAACACCTTCGCGCCGTGCTCCACCGCCCCGCCCTTGGGGTCGCTCGCTGCGTAGTAAACCCGGTCCAGCCGGGCGTGGACGATCGCGCCCGCACACATCGCGCAGGGCTCCAGCGTAACCCACAAGTCGCAGCCTGTGAGCCGCGCCTGCCCCAGCGCCGCGGCGGCGGCGCGAATCGCCATGACTTCGGCATGGGCGGTGGGATCATGGTCTACGCGCGGCGTATTGTGCGCAGCGGCGATCACCACGCCGTCCTTGACGATCACCGCCCCGATGGGCACTTCGCCCGCCTCTGCCGCCTGTGCCGCGGCTTCCAGCGCCAAGCGCATGGGTTCGGGAAGGGGCCAGCGAGTCATGCCGGCGGGGCTAGCGCGGGTGGGGCTGCAAGCGCAACGTGCGAATCCTTGACTTTGCCCCCCGGATCGGCAAAAGCGCGCCCTTCCCGATCCATGATCGTTCAAATCCAAGCGAGTTTTCAGCCATGTCGCGCATCTGCGAACTGACCGGTAAGGGCCGCCAGGTCGGCCACAACGTGAGCCACGCCAACAACAAGACCAAGCGTCTGTTCCTGCCCAACCTGCAGAACGTCACGCTCATGTCGGAGAAGCTCGATCGCAGCTTCAAGTTCCGCGTCTCGACCCACGGCCTGCGCTCGGTGGAGCACAACGGCGGGCTCGACAACTGGCTTCTCAAGCAGTCGGACACCAAGCTCAGCCCGCGCGCGCTCAAGGTGAAGCGCGAGCTGGCCAAGGCGACTGCCGCCTGATCAATCCGCCGGGCGGCCAGCTGCCGCCCGCGCTGAACGGGCCGGGGTCTGACGGACTTCCGGCCCGATTCGCAGCTTGAGCAGTAGCGTTCGCTGCGCCCAGACCATTTCGTTGCTGTCCGAGATCAGCCAGATCGCCTGGCTGCCATCGGCTTCGCGTGTCACGGTCATCCCCTCATAGTTATCGCGGATGCGCGGATCATCGATCCGGGCGAGCACCTGCGGCGTCACCACAGCGCCGGGGCGGACATCCTGCGGGGCAAACACCACGATGACCGAGCGGAAGCCGAGGAGGCCGAAATGGCGCCCCAGCACGAGCAGCCGGCCATCCGGCATCTGCGCCAGTTCGCTCGGCCGGTAACCGTCCGGCATGATGAGCACAAATCGCGCCGGGTCCTCGGAAGGCCGGGGCGTACCCGGAAAGATCAGAGCCGGATGCCGGGTCCGGTCAAGCCAGCGGGAGTAGGTCTCGCCAATGATCAGGGTGCGCCCGTCGGCAAGGCGCGTCATCGCCTCGGCGCCCTGGTTCTCCGGCCATTCTGCCAGCGCTGGCAGCGGGATTGCCTCGTGCCGCGCAAGATCCGGGCTGAAGCGCTGCAGCATCGGCTTGTCCTCGTAGCCGACGACGAGATCGCCACTCGCCGGCTCCACAAAGACCGATTCCGCATCGGTGGCATAGCGGTGCTTGCGCCATTCGAGATGGATCAGACGATCGAGGTGCGCGTGCCCAGCCCCCGCCCTGTCAGGCCGCGTGAACCAGAGCACGCCGCCCCGGTCGCCCACGGCCACGAAGCCATCGTCCGTCCCGGCCAGCCCCGATAGCGTGCCAAGGCTGCGCGCACGCCCCTTGATCTGCCAGACGCCTGCCAGCTGCAATGCACCCATCTGCGGCAGATCGCTGCGCAGCGTGGGCATCAGATCGGCGAGATGGACCGCCGGATCGCTGGAGGGTTCCGGCTTCGGCGCCCGCAACCAGGTGGCCGGCACAAGCGCGAGGATCAGCAGGGCGAGTTTGAACGCGCGCATTGCGGCGGCGTTGCCACAGCGCACCACCAAAGGGTAGCGCCTTCAGGCCGGCACGAATTTCAGCGCATCACCATTGATGCAATAGCGCTTGCCCGTGGGCGGTGGGCCATCATCGAACACGTGGCCGAGGTGGCCGCCACAGCGCGTGCAATGCACTTCGGTACGGGTCGTGCCGAACGAGGTATCGACCGACGTGGCGATGCCGCCTTTGATCGGGGTCCAGAAGCTGGGCCAGCCGGTGCCACTGTCGAACTTGGTCGAGGAGGCGAACACGGCATTGCCGTCAGCCGCACAAGTGAAAGTGCCCTTGCGATGCTCCCGCAGCAGTGCCGAAGTGAACGGCCGCTCGGTCCCTTCCTCGCGCAGGATATAGTACTGCGCGGGCGTGAGGATCTTGCGCCACTCCGCTTCGGTGTGGCGCAGTGGGAAGGTTCCCTTGCGCGTCGCGGCGGCGGGCGCCCCGCAGGCTGCGGCTGCCATGGCCGCCGTGGCAGTGAGGAAGGCGAGGAAATTGCGGCGCGAAGGTTTCATGACAGCGGGTTCGGGGGAATGAGTCATTCCGTTACATTCCCTGCCATGCCGAGCCGATCAAGAGGACCGTTCGGGTGGGGCCAATCGGATGGGGAGATGTCCCGCCGGGTGGGCTGGGGAGGGGGGCGGGTAAGCCCACCGGCGGGACGCCACCCTCCTAGCCATGGCTACCTGAACCGAATCTGACCGAATCGGATAGGCAAAGCTCAACGCTTCTCGAGCACGACTTCCAGCTTGCGGAAGCCATGGACGAAGTTGGCGCGGACGCGCTTCACATCGCCGGAAACGCGCGCACGCATTCCCCGCTCGTGCATTTCCTCAAGCAGCACGCGCAGCTGCAGTTCGGCCAAGCGGGCACCGACGCAGCGGTGGATACCGTGGCCGAAGGCGAGGTGGCGGCGCGCATTGGGGCGATCGACGATCAGCTTGTCGGGGTTCTCGAACACGGTTTCGTCGCGATTGGCCGAAAGGTACCACATCACGACCTTGTCGCCGGCTTTGATCTGCTGCCCGAACAGTTCGTTGTCCGCCGTGCAGGTGCGGCGCATGTGCGCCAGCGGGGTCACGAAACGGAGGCATTCCTGCACCGCATTGGGGATCAGCGAAGGATTACCTTCGAGCAGCGCGCGCTGATCAGGGAACTGGTCGAGCGCATGGACGATGCCCGACATCGTGTTGCGCGTGGTGTCGTTGCCGCCGACGATCAGCAGCACGAGATTGCCCATGAATTCCTGAGGACTCATTTTCGACATCGCGGGCGAATGGATCATCATCGAGATAAGGTCCGGGCTGGGCGCCTTGCCCATCCGGTCCATCCACAGGCGGCTGAAGTAGTGCGCCATTTCCTGGAGTATGCCGAAGCGCGTATCGGCCAGATCCTGCGCCAGTGTCAGTTCGACATCGCCCGCCCAGTCCGACCAGAAGGTCAAGAGGCGGCGGTCCTTCCACGGGAAGCCGAACAGGATCGCCAGCATGCCGGTGGTGAGCTCGATCGAGACCTTGTCCACCCAGTCGAACTTCTCGCCCCAGGGCAGGCTGTCGAGCACTTCGCTGGTGCGCTGGCGGATCTCCGCTTCCATGCGGACGATCTCACCCGGCGTGAAGGCCGGGGCGACAGTGCGGCGCTGGCCGGTGTGATCGGGCCGGTCCATCGCGATGAACATCGGCAACTGGCGCTCGGCGAGCTTGACCGGATCGATATCCTCCGGCGGATCGCCGATGGTGATCCCGCCGTGCTGCCACGACGAGGAAAACAGCTCGGGCAGCGATTCGACGTGCTGGATCGCCTTGTGGGTCGTGACGTTCCAGTAATCGCCATAGGGCGTGCCGGTCACCTTGTTGATCGGTGCCTCACGCCGCATTTCAGCGAAGATCGGGCCCCAGCGGTCCTCGACATAGATATCGGAGCGGCTGACATCCCACTTGTGGGTGTGATGCGGCGCGGCCTGCGGATTGGCGGCGAGCCATTCCTCGAACATTTCGTTCGCGGTGGGAGAGTTCCGATATGTGAACGGCGCTTCGGGCGCGAGCTGGGTGGCCATGGCTATCCTTCCGATGCGGACGGCCCGTGCGCGCGAACCACCCTTCATGCGGTGGATACTATCCTTGCAACCTACATGGATGTCAATAAGCTATCGATGTGGGATTGAAGCTTAGCGCGCCTGTGCTCCCACCGGACGGCGGAACCAGCCCCGACGCCCCCGCGCCGGGCCTGATTTCATCACCGTCCGGCGGAACAGCTGCGCCCCCACGCGGATGATCACGCCGACCCACACCGCCTGATAGACAAGGGCAATGAGATGCGGCCAGAGCACGGGCGACTGCGCCGCCTGCGCCAGCATCGCGAAGGGCGAGCTGACCGGGAAGACCTGGCTCGCCGTCTCGATCCAGGTGCCGGGACGCGCCAGTGCATAGCTTGCGAAGAAGAACACCATGAGCTGCATCATCGTGACCGGCATCGAAAGCGTCTGCACTTCACGCACCGTAGTCGCCATGCCGCCGATCGAGAGGAACAGCGAGCCGAGCAGCAGGTAGGCCATCGCGAAGTAGAGGAAGCCGAGCACGCAGAACAGCGGCCAGCCGACAGCCGGCGTCGCCAGCAGCGGGATCGACTTCATGCCGCCGAGCATCAGCAAACCATAGACCGAACCCCAGACCGCGATGCCGACAAGGCTGACCGCGAGCATCGCGAAGAGCTTGCCGAGGAACAGCGCGTCCATCGGGATCGAGGCGGCGAGCACTTCGATGATCTTGTTGGCCTTTTCCTCGACAAGGTTGGAGAGAACCATGCCCGCCAGCAGCATCGTGAGGAGGAACAGCAGCACCTGGCCCGCTTGCGCCGTCACCGCGAGATCGACGTGCTGCTTGGCCGCGGTGGTGGCGATCTTGTCCTCGGTCACCTCCGGAAAGGTGCGCGGACCGCCGGAGCCGGCTTCTGCCGCGATCAGCGCGATCTGGCCGCGCCACTGATCGACGCGCTCGGAGCTGCCGGTCAGTACCGGCTTGTCGAGCGTTCCTGTCACGACGGCGGCAAGCTGCGGTGCACCCTTCACGCCCTTGCTGGCAAGCACGGTGCGCGCATCGAAGGTCTCACCCGGGGCGAGCCGCGCCAGCACGGTGTATTCAGGCACGAAGCCCGCCATCTTCGGCGCAAGGCTGCCACGCGCGGCGACGAGGGAGTCGCCCTGTTGCGCGGGCATCGCGACGCCGATCACCGGATTGTCGATATCGCGCGAGACCTGCGAGCCCACCGCCGCCGCCATCGCGCCGATGAATACCGGGAACAGCGGGCCGATCAGGAAGAAGATGAACGTCTTGGAGAAGATCACCGCGCAGAAATCGCGGCGCATGATCACCCACGCGGCGGCAAGATGATTGCGGAGCATCAGCGGCGACCCTTCTTTTCAGCGGCTTTTTCGGCCGATTCCAGCGCGGATTCCTCCAGCGCGCGGGCTGCTGCCTCGCCGGCAATGGAGACAAAAGCATCGTGCAGGCCCGGCCGCTCGATGGAGAGGCTGAGGATGCCGGCATCGCCTTCGATCAGCGCGCGCAGCAGCGGCTCGACCCCGCTTTCAGGCAGAGTGAAGAACCAGAAACGGCCTTCGTGGCGCGCATCGGCGGGCAGCGCAGCGCGCCATGGCCCATCCTGCACGCGGGTTTCGAGGCGCACTTGCGGACGCAGACGGTCACGCGCGGCATCGACTGGCCCGGCGAAGGGCACTTTGCCGCCCGCGATGATGGCAATCTGGTCGCAGAGCCGTTCGGCGTGTGCGATGACGTGGGTGGAGAAGATCACCGTCGTGCCGCGTTCGGCAAGGCTGCGGATCATCCGCTCGAGCTTGCCCTGGTTGAGCGCGTCGAGACCCGAAAAGGGCTCGTCGAACACCACCAGATCAGGCTCATGTACCAGCGTGCCGAGCAGCTGGACCTGCTGTGCCATACCCTTGGAGAGCTGCCGGATCTGGCGGTCCGCCGCATAGCCAAGGCCGTGCTGTTCGAGCAACTCGCGCCCCCGGCGGCGGCCTTCCTTAAGCGGCACGCCGCGCAGTGCGGCGAGGAACGCGATGGCTTCGGTCGCCTTCATCGCCGGATAGAGCCCGCGCTCTTCCGGCAGATAGCCGATGCGGCGCGCGACTTCGGTCGGGCGCTCATGGCCCAGCACGCGGCGATAGCCCGAATCGGGATCGATGATGCCGAGCAGCATGCGCAGCGTCGTCGTCTTGCCCGCACCATTGGGGCCAAGGATGCCGTAGATCGCGCCGCGCGGCACCGAAATGTCGACGCCGTCGACCGCAGTGAAGCCGTCAAAGCGCTTCACGAGGCCGCGCGCCTCGATAGCAAGTTCGGCAGAAGGAACGTTGTCCAGCACGGGCGTCCCGGTAAAGGAGGCAAAGGGTTCGATCTTCATGGTCTAGGCCGTTAACCGTAAGCAATGAACGAGGGGCGCAGCAAGTATGGTTAACAGCGCGGAAACCATGCTCGTCTCGCGGATCAAGGCCGAAGCGACCCGGCTCGGCTTCGCCGCCTGCGGGATTGCGCCTGCCACCGACGATCCGCTGCGCGCCGCACGGCTGGAGGCGTGGCTGGCAGGCGGCAACCATGGCTCGATGGAGTGGATGGAAACCCGGCTCGAGCATCGGCGCGGCCCGCAATCGCTGTGGCCCGCGGCGCAGAGCGTGATCGCGCTGGGCATGAGCTATGCCCCCGCCGCCGATCCGCTGGCGCTGGCCGATGCGAAGGACCGCGCGCGGATTTCGGTCTATGCCCAAGGGGCGGACTATCACGATGTGGTGAAGCGCGCGCTGAAGGCCCTTGCGCGCTGGCTCGTGGCCGAAGTGCCGGGGGCGGAGGTCAAGGTCTTCGTCGATACTGCGCCGGTCATGGAAAAGCCGCTGGGCGAGGCGGCGGGGATCGGCTGGCAGGGCAAGCACACGAACCTCGTCAGCCGCAGCCACGGCTCATGGCTGTTCCTCGGCGCGATCTACACGACGCTGGCGCTGGAGCCGGATGCGCCGCACGCCGACCGCTGCGGCTCCTGCACCGCCTGCCAGACCGCGTGCCCCACGCGGGCCTTCCCGGCGCCCTACCGGCTCGATGCGCGGCGCTGCATTTCCTACCTCACGATCGAGCACAAGGGGCCGATCCCGGAGGAATTCCGCGCTGCGATGGGCAACCGCATCTATGGCTGCGACGATTGCCTTGCGGTCTGCCCGTGGAACAGCTTCGCCAGCACGGCGGCGACCAACAAGGCCTTCCTGCCGCGCGCCGAACTGGCGGCACCGCGCCTTGCCGAACTGCTCGCGCTCGATGACGCGGGCTTTCGCGCGCTCTTCGCCGGTTCTCCGATCAAGCGGATCGGGCGGGACCGGTTCGTGCGCAATTGCCTCTATGCGGCGGGGAACAGCGGCACTGCGGCGCTAGTGGCCCCGGTGCAACGCCTGCTCGCCGATCCTGACCCCGCCGTGGCCGATGCCGCCAGCTGGGCGCTGGACCGGCTCTCCGAGGCTATGCCAGTTCCTTGAGCGGCGTGCCCGCGTCCGCCAGCTTCTCGGGCGCGATCACCGCGCCGGTTTCGACGAGCTTGCGGCCCTGCACGTAGTCCTTGATCATGTTGACGCAATCGAGCGCGACGACCTTGCCCGCCTTCAAGTAGATCACCGAGAAGCTGCGCGTCGCGGGATCGCCGCGCGTGACGACGGCATCGTGCCCGGTCGAAAGGCCGACGGTCTGGAGCTTGAGGTCATACTGGTTCGACCAGAACCACGGCACCGCGTGGTAGGTGGCCTCCACCCCGCAGATCGTCTTCGCTGCGACGGTTGCCATGTCATTGGCGTTCTGCACCGATTCGAGGCGGATCACCGCCCCGCCGGCAAAGGCGTTGGCATGCGCGGCGCAATCGCCGATCGCATAGACGTCCGGCAGCGAGGTGCGGCACTGGCCATCGACCGTCACGCCATTGGCGCCTTCCGCGCCCGCCGCGCGCAGCGGCTCGACGCAAGGGATGATGCCGATGCCCACGATCACCAGATCGGCGGGCAGCACGGTGCCGTCCGCCAGCTTCACGCCGGTAACCTTGCCGCCCTCACCCACCAGGCAATCGACCATGACGCCCGTGCGCAGATCGACGCCGTGGGCGCGGTGATCAGCCTCATAGAACGACGAGAGCGCCTCACCCGCCACGCGCGCCAGCACGCGCGGCAGGGCTTCGAGCAGGGTAACGTTGCAATCGAGCTTGGTCAGCACCGCCGCCGCTTCGAGCCCGATATAGCCGCCGCCGATCACGACTGCGCGCTTCGCTCCGGCATCGAGTTCGCCCATCAGGCGATCGACATCCTCGCGCGTGCGCACGGCATGAACACCGGCGAAATCGTGGCCTTCGCACGTCAGCTTGCGCGGATCGCCGCCCGCCGCCCAGATCATGTGGCCATAAGCGAGCGTGCGCCCATCACTCAGCGTCGCCACATGCGCGGCGGGATCGAGCGCGGTCACTTCGGTGCCGAGCAGCATGGTGACCGCCTTGTCCGCCCAGAACGCTTCGGGTCGGATCATGATGCGATCAAAGGTCTTTTCGCGCGCGAGGTATTCCTTGGAGAGCGGCGGCCGCTCGTAGGGCAGCTCGGGTTCGCGCCCAACCACGAGGATCGTGCCGGCAAACCCGTTCTGCCGCAGCGCGATTCCCGTCTGCGCCCCGCCATGGCCCGCGCCGACAATCACCACATCGGCCGTCAGATCCGTCTCGCTCATGCCCGCACTCCTTTTCGTGAGCGCGGATTTGGCGAAAAGTCGCGGCAGGTCAACTAGCCGAAAGCAGATTGTCCGCCCCGGCCCAGCACATCACCGCGCCAGCAAGGTTCGTGCCTGGCTTGCAAGCTGCGCCAGCATCGCCGGAGCAACCCCCGTCGTTGCCTGCGCCCGGCCCGTCAGTGCGCGGAAATTGCGCACCGGGGCGGCGTGAGCCTCCAACCACTGCGCCACCGCCGCGCCCGGATCCTGCCCGGCGGCGCGGGCGAGGAAATCGAGGCGCATCTGCTGGAAATCGCGCGCAAGGCCCGCGACGAGCAGGCGCTCCCACGGATCGGAGGGGCTCATCCGGCTGGCCGCCTGCTGCGCCCAATCGAGCCCGAGCGCAGCGCCGAGCGCCGAAAACGCTGCCGTCAGCGACGCCGGATCGATTGCGCGCGAGGCGGCCAACTGAGCAAGCCCGATGGCCCCGTCCATATCGACAAGGTGCGCGACGCGCTGCGCGACTTGGGGCGGAACGCCCAGATCGGTGAGTTCGGCGAGCAGCCGCCGCGCTTGCACTATGGCCTCGCCCTGCAGCAGTTCACCGGTGGACGCGGCGAGCTGCGAAACGCCCGGGGACAGCTGATCGATCAGCTTGCCGGGTTCGAGCGATCCGCGCCCGGCGCGCAGGACATCGGCGATATGGCCGCGCAGCACTTCGGCCACGCGGGCATAGAGCGACAGGCGCACCTGTTCGGGCATCGCGTCGCCGTCCGGCCCATCGAGCAGGGCCCAGATCCCCTTGAGATCGAGCAGCTTCGCCGCCGCCACGAAGGCCGACGCGACTTGCGCCAGGCTGCAGCCCTCTTCCTCAACCAGTTCGAAGGGATGAACGGGGCCAAGATCGTTGACGATCCTGTTGGCGAGCTTGGTCGCGATCAGTTCGCGGCGCAGGCGGTGGGTGCGGATATCCTCGGCGAAGGTCTCCCGCATCTGCGGCGGGAAAGCGGCGAAGAGATCGGCCTCCAGCACCGGATCATCGACGACCGGGCTGTCCTCCAGCGCGCGCTGCAGCACCAGCTTGGAGCTGGAAAGCAGCACCGCAAGTTCGGGCCGGGTAAAGCCGTGCCCGCCCGCTGCGCGGCGCAACATGTCTTCGCTGCTGGCAAGGCCCTCGGTCTTGCGATCAAGATCGCCGCCTTCCTCCAGTACATCGACCAGCCGCGCATAAGCCGGGGCCGCACCCGGTCCGCCGCGCTCGGCAATCGAGAGCGCGAGGGCCTGCAGGCGGTTGTCCTCCAACACGAGGTGCGAAACATCGTCGGTCATCGCCGTGAGCAGCGCGACGCGGCCCGGCTCGTCGAGCCGCCCGGCGCGCTTGGCCGAGGCGAGCGCGATCTTGATGTTGACCTCGTTGTCCGAGCAATCGACGCCCGCCGAATTGTCGATGAAGTCGGTGTTGATACGCCCGCCCCGGCCGGTCGCGCCGACCAGCGCATACTCGATTCGGCCTGCCTGCGTGGTGCCGAGATTGGCGCCCTCGCCGATCACCCGCGCCCGAACCTCCTCGCCGTTGATACGCAAGGCATCGTTGGCCGGATCACCCACCGCGACGTTGTTCTCGGCGGACGACTTCACATAAGTGCCGATGCCGCCGAACCAGAGAAGATCGACCGGTGCCTTGAGGATCGCGGTGATCAGGGCTTCGGGATCGAGCTCCGCTACCTCCAGCCCAAGCAGCGCGCGGATCTCGTCTGTCAGCGGTATCTGCTTCATCGTGCGCGGGAAAACCCCGCCGCCCTGCGAGATCAGCGACTTGTCGTAATCGTCCCAGCTGGAACGCGGCAGCGCGAACATGCGCGATCGTTCGGCCCAGCTCGCCGCCGGATCGGGCGCGGGATCAAGGAAAATGTGCCGGTGATCGAACGCGGCGACGACCTTGAGCGCCTTGGACAGCAGCATGCCGTTGCCGAACACGTCGCCCGACATGTCACCGCAGCCCGCCACCGTGATCGGCTGGGTCTGCACATCGACGCCCAGTTCACGGAAATGCCGCTGCACCGAAAGCCACGCCCCGCGCGCGGTGATGCCCATGGCCTTGTGGTCATAGCCCTTGGACCCGCCACTCGCGAAGGCATCGTCGAGCCAGAAGCCCTTGGACTCGGCAATCGCATTGGCGATGTCGGAGAACGTCGCGGTGCCCTTGTCCGCCGCCACGACGAAATAGGGGTCCTCGCCGTCGTGGATGATCACGCCCGCCGGGTGGACCACCTTGCCATCGACGATGTTGTCGGTGACGGACAGCAGCGTGCGGATGAACACTTCATAGCTCGCGCGCCCCTCGGCCAGCCATGCCTCGCGCGCGCGGACCGGATCGGGCAGCTGCTTGGGATAGAACCCGCCCTTCGCGCCGGTCGGCACGATCACGGCGTTCTTCACGCGCTGCGCCTTCATCAGGCCAAGCACTTCGGTGCGGAAATCATCGCGCCGGTCGGACCAGCGCAGGCCTCCGCGCGCGACCGGCCCGGCGCGAAGGTGAATGCCCTCGACGCGGGGGCTGTAGACGAAGATTTCCCGCCACGGCACCGGCCGGGGGAGGCCCGGCACCAATGCCGAATCGATCTTGAACGCAAGCGCCTCGTTCGCTGCCGGGCTGAACGCATTGGTGCGCAAGATCGCCTCGGCGAGCGCGCGGAACTGGCGCAGCAGGCGGTCGTCGTTGATCGCGGCGACTCCGGCGAGCCCGGTGCGGATCTGCTCGGCAAAGCCGGCCTCGGCCTCGGCGCGGTCTTCCGCGAAGGCCGGATCGTGGCGCGCGAGGAACAGGCCGATCAGTCCGCGCGTCACCGTGGGCGCGCTGCGCAGCGCATCGACCGCAGTGGCGATGGAGAAGGTCATCCCCGCCTGGCGCAAGTAGCGATACCAGGCGCGCATCCAGTTCGCCCCGCGCGCGGAGAGCCCGGCAGTCACGATCAAGCGGTTGAAGAGGTCATCCTCCGCCCCGCCGTTGAGCACGGCGGCGAGCGATTCCTCGATCACCTCACCGCGCGCGAGCAGCGCCTCGGCCTCGATCCCTTCAGGCAGCGCGACGAGGAAATCATGGATGAAGCCCAGCCGCCCCTTGTCGAGCGCGGTCGGCACTTCCTCGAGCACGCGGAAGCCGAAGTTTTCGAGCACCGGCACCGCGTCCGACAGGACGATGGCGCCTTCGCGCTGGTAGAGCTTGAGGCGCAGGCCTTCCTCACCCGGCAGGCGGTGGAGCCGCACCGCGCGGCGCGGCGCGCCCGCCCCGGTCCCGCTTGGCGGCGTCAGCGCGCGCAGCACGCGGATATCGCCTGCCGCTTCGGCCGGGCCATAGATGCTGCGATAACCGATCGGAAATGCCTCGGCATAGCGCGCGGCGATTGCGGCGGCGCGGGCCGGGTCCTCGCCCTTCGCAAGCTCAGCTTCCACCGCAGCACCCCAGCCGCGCACCATGGTCTGCAGCGCCGCGTCGAGCGCGGCTTCATCGGGCAGCGCGGCACCGTCGCGGATATCGATCACGAAGCGCATCAGCGCGAGCGTGCTGCCCTCGACCGAAAGGCTCCAATCGAGGATCGGCGCGTCAGTCGAGGCTTCCAGCATGGCCTGCACGCGGTGGCGCAGTTCGGTCGACTGCACATCGCGCGGCAGCCAGACAAAGGCGAACAAGTGGCGCGCAAGCGGCGCGGCTACCAGCGCGAGGCGGGGGCGCGGCCGATCGATCAGCGTCATCATCGTCGTTGCGACGCGTTCGAGATCGGTCTCGTCGAAGCTGATGAGGATATCGTGCGGCAGCGCGGTGAGCGCGTGCGCCAGCGCCTTGCCGGCATGGCCATTGGGGGCAAAACCGAACTTCACCATCAGCGCATCGAGCTGGCTGCGCATGCGCGGAATGCGGTCGGGCGTGGCGGCCAGCGCCGCACTGGTCCAGACGCCCGCATGGACCGAAAGCGCAACGACCTTGCCGCCTTCGAGCACCGGCACGATGAACAGATCGAGCGGCACGCGGCGGTGCACCCGCGCGATGCGGTTGGCCTTGACGATCAGGGGGGCACGCGGAACTTCGGTTCCGCGATCGCCCAGCCGGTCGAACCACGCAAAGGCGCGGTCGTAGCTCGCCTTCGCCAGCAGCGGCGCATCGCTGGCGCGGCAGATACCGAGCTGCTCGCCATGCGTCCCGTCTCGGTGCTGAACGACATGGCCGAGCTGGGTGAGCATCCCGTCCGCCAGCCAGCGCAGCAGCGCGGCGCCTTCCTGATCGGGCAGGGTGCGCGCATCTTCCTGCATCGCCGCCTGCATGCGCGGCCAATCGGCGACGGCAGCGTGAACATCGGCCAGCGTGGCTTGCAGCGCGGCGAGCAGTTCGCGGCGTTCACGCGCATCAACGCGCTCGGTCTCGAGATAGACCATCGATTCGCGGCGTTCGCCATGCGCCTCGCCTTCGGGCAGGCCGAGCAGCTTGCCGTCCGGATCGCGCCGCACGGCAACCACGGGATGCACCAGACGATCGATGGCAAGGCCTTGCGCCGAAATCGCGGCTGCGATCGAATCGACGAGGAACGGCATGTCATCGTTGATCACCGCGATGCGCAGATAGCGTGCGCCGCCGGCCGCGCCAGCTTGCCCGCCGATGCTTTCGATGGCGATGGCGGGTTCCGCTCCGGTGCGCTTGGCAGCAGCGCTCAGCGTAAAGCGCGCTGCGCCCGCCAGCCGCTCCGCCTCGAACTCGGCCGCCTCTGCGGGCAACAGCGACGCTGCAAAACGGGAAGCGAGCGCCTGCGACAGAATCGCATCGGCGCCGGAATCGGCGGTCTTCGTAGCCATGGTCGCTCCTGCATCCCGGCGCTGTCACCCCGCCTGAACGAAGCCCTGCGGAAGCGCGCCTTCATCTCGGTATGAGCGCGTAATTTTATGTCACACTCATGAACAAATCATGCGTAGCCTACTCCGGCATCGGCGCAGAGGCAAGCGGGAGGAGCCTTAAGTTTTTGCGCGCCAGCACTGTCACGCGGCGACGGCCACCTCGGGCTTCAAGGCTTCCATTGTCAGCGCAAGGCTGCGGTGGCGCAGCGCCGGATCGAACGTGGAGCCCGAAACGATCAGCTCGTCCGCCCCGGTCCGCGCCTGAAACGCTGCGATCCGCTCGCGCACCGTCTTGACGCTGCCGATGGCGCTGACTTGTCGCATGTGATCGAGCATGCCGAGCGAGGCGGGATGCAGGCTTTCGCGGTAGCCCGGCACCGGCGGTGGCAGCTTGCCCGGCGATCCGGTGCGCAGCCGCACGAAGGATTGGTCCATCGACGAAGCCAGCAGCACGGCCTCCTCGTCGGTATCCGCTGCAATCACATTGATGGCGGCCATCACGTAGGGCTCAGCCAGCCGCGTCGAAGGCTCAAACCGTTCGCGGTACAGCTTGAGCGCCGCATCGAGATGATCGGGCGCGAAGTGCGAGGCGAAGGCATAAGGCAGCCCCAGCATCGCGGCGAGCTGCGCGCCGAACAGGCTGGAGCCGAGGATCCACATTTCCGGATTGGCACCGAGGCCCGGCGTTGCCTGAAGCGGCAGACGCGGATCACCGGCGAAGAGCAATTGCAGCTCGACCACATCGTTAGGGAAGCTTTCCGCCGCTGTGTGAATGTCCTTGTGCAGCGCGCGCAGGATGCGCTGGTCCGCCCCCGGCGCGCGGCCGAGCCCAAGGTCAATCCGCCCCGGAAACAGCGCATCGAGCGCACCGAACTGCTCGGCAATCACCAGCGGGTTGTGGTTGGGCAGCATGATCCCGCCCGCACCCAGCCGGATGCGGCTTGTCGCGTTGCCGACATGCGCGAGCACGACCGAGACCGCCGCCCCGGCGATGCCTTCCATGCCGTGGTGCTCGGCCACCCAGAAGCGGTTGTAACCGAGGTCCTCCGCCGTGCGGGCAAGTGCCGCGGCTTCGGCCAGCGCTTCGCCCACGGCGCCGCCTTCGCGCACCGGGACGAGATCGAGGACGGACAGCTTGAGGTTCGCCAGATTGCCGTGCGGGGGGCTCATCGCGAGGTCTCCGGTGGAGCGGCAGGGGATGCTGCCGGACTCGATGTAGGTGCTGGCCCGATCTGGTCAAGATAACCCTTTGCGGTCGCTGCCTCGGCGCTGTCCGGCGCGAGCGCGACGACCGATTGCCATGACTTGCGCGCGGCATCCTCGCGGCCATCGAGCATGGCGATCACACCTGCCTCGAGCCCGATCGGCGCTCCCAGCGGATCGCCGTGCGCGGCAAGGCTCGCGGCCACCTCGATATCGCGCTGCGCCCGCTCCAGATCCTTGCCCCTCCGCGCCAGAGTGGCGGAAAGCAGCCAGCCTTCGGGATCATTGGGCGCCAGCCGGTGCGCTTCCTGCAGCGCGCCGCTCGCCTCCGGCAAGCGGCTCAGTGCGACGAGCGCGCGCGCGCGGCCGATCTGCACGGCGCCGCGAACCGCATTGTCCTCCGCGCTGGGGGCGCTGGCGGGCAAGGGCGAAAGCGCCTTGTCATACCAGGAGAGTGCGGTTTCGGCACGGCCTCCTGCCAGCGCCGCGTTGCCCGCCATGGTCTGCAGCGCAGCGGCTGCGGCGGGATCAGTGGCGGGCACCTGCCCGGCGCTTTCGATGAAGGCCGCTTCGGCACCGGCGGAATCGCCCTGCTGCAGCAGCAACTGGCCGAGGCACTGCGCGGCGGCGCCGTGTGCCGTGTCGGGCGTGGCAGCCTTGCTCGCTTCGGCAAGCCACGCGCGCGCGGCAGCGATGCCGGAGGTCAGATCCTTGTCACCTGCCGCAAGGCAAAGCGTGTAGCGTGTCAGCCTCGGCGCGGATGCCTGCACTGGCGCGGCGGGAATGCCGGTCTGGGTCGCGGGGGGCGTTTCACCGGGGACCGGCGGCGGCACTTCGGTCACGCGCTTGCGGCGCGGGATCGGCAGCGGTGAGGGTTCGTACTGTCGCGGGTTGGGGCCGATCTGATGCCAGACGTCCGGCGCCGCCTGCACTGGCAGCAGGGGTTCGGCGACGAGTGAGCCGGAGAGCAGGCCGGGGAGCAGGGCAGAAAGCAGGATGAGCATCAACGGTCCTTCAGGCCTCGCCCAGCGTGTTCAGCTGGCCAAGCAGCACGGCAATATCCGACCGGCGTGAGAGGCGGTGGTCCCCGTCCTTGATCAGATGGACCTGCACATCGGCTGAACGCAGCGCAGCGGCGAGCCGGATCGAAATGTCCCACGGCACATCGCGGTCCGCCTGCCCGTGGATCAGCCGCACCGGCCCATCGAACGCGATACTGCGCGCCAGCAGCAGGCATTCCTGCCCCGCCGCCCAGAACTTCGCATACGTGGGCGTCGGCTCCGGGCCATAGGGATTGTCCTCATAGACCGTCTCGCCGCGCGCAAACACGGCCTTCTGGGCTGCATCGAAGCCCCATTCGGAAAAATCGGGCGCGGGGGCGAGGCCGACAAGCGCGGCGACGCGGTTTCCAAGCGCCTCGGCCAGCATGAGCATCAGCCAGCCGCCCATGCTGGACCCGACGAGGATCATGCTTTCGATGGCCAGCGCGTCCAGCAGCGCGATCACCTCATCGCGCCACAGCGGCAGCGACTTCTCCGCAAAGTCGCCCTCGCTCTGGCCGAGGCCGGTATAGTCGAGCAGCAGGCAGGCTCGCCCCTTTGCCTCGGCATAGGCGATCACCGCCTGCGCCTTGCCCCCGCTCATATCGGACATGTAGCCGGGCAGGAACACGATGACGGGGCCTGTACCGGGCGCGAAACGATAGGCCATGCGTTCGCCCGAAGGCAGCGTGAAGTGCTGGATCATGCCGCCCTTGTGCCAGCGCCAGCCGAGAGGTCAAACGCTCACAATCACTATTGCCGAAAGCGCGCCGGTTTCTGGTCCCTTCCGGCGAAGGCCGGTTTCTGCCCCCTTCCGGCGAAGGCCGGTTTCTGCCAAAGCGCCCTTGATTATCAGCGAGAGCGTCCATGTCCGAAATGTTCAAGATCACCCTGCCCGACGGTTCCGTGCGCGAAGTCGCGCCCGGCACCACTCCGGCAGACATTGCCGCTGCAATCGGCCCGGGCCTTGCCAAGGCCGCGATTGGCGCGCGCGTGGATGGTGAACTGTTCGACATCACCCGCCCCTTCGAAGGCGATGCCGCGCTCGCACTCGTCACCGCGCGCGACGAGGCCGATGCGCTCGAACTCGTACGCCATGATTATGCCCACGTGCTGGCCGAAGCCGTGCAGGCGCTGTTCCCCGGCACGCAGATCACCTTCGGCCCGAGCACCGACGACGGCTTCTACTACGACTTCGCACCAAAGGACCGCGCCTTCACCGAGGACGACCTTCCGGCGATCGAGGAAGCGATGCGCAAGATCATCGCGGCGGACAAACCGCTTCGCCGCGAAGTGTGGAGCCGCGAGCAGCTGATCAGCCGCTGGCTGCAGCAGGGCGAAAGCTTCAAGGCCGAATGGGCCGCCGAACTTCCCAAGGAAGAGGAACTGACGGTCTACTGGTCGGGCGATGACTGGCTCGACATGTGCCGCGGGCCGCACCTTGCCTCCACCGGCAAGCTCGATCCGCAGGCCTTCAAGCTCACGCGGGTCTCGGGTGCCTACTGGCGCGGCGATCAGGCCAATGCGATGCTCAGCCGCGTCTACGGGACCGGCTGGCTCAACAAGAAGCAGCTCGATGCGCACCTCATGCGGCTGGAAGAAGCCGCCAAGCGCGATCACCGCAAGCTGGGTGCGGAGATGGACTTGTTCCATCTCCAGCAGGAAGCGCACGGCAGCGTGTTCTGGCACCCCAAGGGTTACCGCATCTGGCGCGAGCTGGAGGCCTATATGCGCCGCGCCATCGACGGCGCCGGCTACCGCGAGGTCAAGACCCCGCAGGTGATGGACGCGCGCCAGTGGGAGCAGTCCGGCCATTGGGGCAAGTACCGCGAGAACATGTTCGTCATCCCCGACGAAGTGCCGAACACCGAGGACGAAGGCCCGGTGATCAGCGGCGAGGCCGACTGGATGGCGCTCAAGCCGATGAACTGCCCGGCGCACGTGCTCATCTTCCGGCAGGGCCTCAAGTCCTACCGCGAGCTGCCCCTGCGCCTCTACGAAAACGGCTGCTGCCACCGCAACGAGCCGCACGGCGCGCTCCACGGGCTGATGCGCGTGCGCCAGTTCACGCAGGACGACGCGCATATCTTCTGCCGCGAGGACCAGATCGTCTCCGAAGTGCGCGCCTTCTGCGAACTGGCGGACCGTATCTACAAGGACTTCGGCTTCACCTATTCGATCAAGCTCGCGCTGCGCCCCGAAAAGCGCTTCGGCACTGAAGAAATGTGGGACATGGCCGAGACCGAGCTGCGCAATGCAGTGGTCGAAGCCGGTCTCGCCACGCCGGAATACGGCTGGGAAGAACTCCCCGGCGAAGGCGCATTCTATGCGCCGAAGCTCGAATGGCACCTGACCGACGCGATCGGCCGCACCTGGCAGGTCGGCACGATCCAGTCAGACCGCGTGCTGCCGGATCGGCTCGATGCCGCCTATGTCGGTGAAGATGGCGAAAAGCACCGCCCGGTGATGCTCCACCGCGCGATCTTTGGTTCCTACGAACGCTTCATCGGCATCCTGATCGAGCACTTTGCCGGCCGCCTGCCTGCATGGCTCGCCCCGGTGCAGGCCGTGGTCGCCACCATCGTCTCCGACGCTGACGACTATGCGCTCGCCGCCACCGAGCAGTTGCGCGCCGCCGGGATCCGCGTGGAATCCGATCTGCGCAACGAGAAGATCAACTACAAGGTGCGCGAGCACTCCTTGCAGAAGGTCCCCTACCTGCTGGTGGTCGGCAAGCGCGAAGCGGAGGAAGGCACTGTCGCCATCCGCACGCTGGGCGAACAGCACCAGAAGGTGGTGCCGCTGGCGGAGGCCATCGCGCTGCTCAAGGCTGAAACCACCGCGCCGGACCTGCGCAACTGATCGCACTGCTCGACCTGCCGATCCTCTCGCTGGCCCTCTGCGCGCTGGCGGCGTTCATTGCTGCCTTCGTGCGCGGCCTTGCGGGCTTTGGCATGGCGATCCTGCTGGTGCCGCTGATCGCGCTTGTTATCCGCCCGGGCGAAGCAGTGGTGGTCTCCAATATACTCGGCCTGCTGATCGGCCTCGTCGGCGCGCGCAAGGTGTGGAACGTGGGCGAGAAGAGTGCCGGCATGATCGGCGGCCTCGCCATGCTGATGACCCCGCTGGGCCTGCTTGCGCTGTTCGCGACGCCGCCTGCACTTGCCCGCGTCCTGATTGCAGTCGTGGCCATCGGCGCTTTCGTGATGGTCCTTCTGCCCGCAAAGCCCGGCCACGCCCCCGGCAACCTCGAAACCGGGCTGACCGGCGCGGCGGCGGGCCTTCTCACCGGATTCGCCGGAATGCCCGGCCCGCCCGTGGTGCCCTACTATCTCCGCCGCCCGATCCCGCGCGAGGTGGCGCGCGCATCGATGCTCACCGTGTTTTTGCTGACCTCCGCTGCGAGCACCACGGCCGCCCTCGCGCTGGGGCTCGCCTCGTGGCGCGATGCACTCTTCGCGCTGCTGCTGTTCGCTCCGGTGCTGGCCGGCAATCACCTCGGTTCGCTCGCCTTCGGCAAAGTCAGCGATCCCGTCTGGCGCACCTTTGTCGGTTTCCTGCTGGCGGCATCCGCGCTGATGGCCGTCCTGCGCCTGCTCAGCTGATCTGCCTGGCGCGCGGAGCGCCATGGGTAACGCCAAATAAACCCTCTCCGGTCCATAGCTCTGCACCACCAGACTAGCGGACGGACTGCCGATGACGATCAATTTCCCCGAGCTTGCTCGCCAGGCGGCTGCCGATGGCGTGATCACTGCCGATGAAGTGCTGGCGCTGCGCCGCGCCGCGTGGCCCGATGGCCGGATCGACCAGACCGAGGCCGAGGCCATTCTCGCGATCAACGATGTGGTTTCCGCCAAGAGCCCCGAATGGGTCGACTTCCTTGTCGAAGCGGTGGGCGAATACGTGCTCAATGGCACCGAACCGCGCGGCTATGTCGCCGATGCGACCGCCGATTGGCTGATCGCCCGGCTCGATCATGATGGCCGGCTCGATTCGGCAGCCGAACTCGAACTCCTCGTCCGCGTGCTCGAAAAGGCGCTCGGCACACCGGACCACCTCAAGGACTATGCGCTCGCCCAGATCGAGCGCGCCGTGCTCACCGGCGAAGGGCCGACCCGCGATGCCAGTATACTCGGGGGCGGCACGCTCAGTGCAGACTCGATCACCGAGGCCGAATGCAAGCTGCTGCGCCGCGTGATCTTCGCCAGCGGCGGCGACCGCCCGGCGGCGGTGAGCCAGCGCGAGGCCGAAATGCTGTTCCGCATCAAGGATGCCACGCTCGGCGCAGACAATACGCCCGAATGGCAGCGCCTGTTCGTGCAGGGCGTAGGCAATTACCTGCAAGGCTGGACCGGCGGCCGCGCGATCACCCGCGACCGCGCTGCCGAACTCGAAGGCTTCATGAACGACAGGTCGAGCAGCTTCGGATCGTTCTTCAGCCGCATGAGCCGGGTCGGCGCGAAGGATCTGCGCTCGGCGGCGCAGGAGCTGCTTGCGAACGCACCCGCGCGTGACTTTGCCGGCGAGGCGGGGGCAGAGGCAGCCCTCACTTCGCCCGAGCAATCCTGGCTGGATGGAAGGATCGGCGCGGACGGCCGGACCGACCCGCTGGAAGCGGCCCTGCTGGCGTTTCTTGCCGAGGGGTGAAGCCGCCCTTCACGTGAAATTAGCCATTGCCACAACAGGAAGCGTTTACCCGTGCTCCTGCATAAGGGCCCCATCGCAAGGGGATCTCTATGCACATTCCGGCCAGAATGCTGTCGCAAGACGTCGCGGTGGACAATCGCCGCGTGCAGCGTCAGCGCGGGGGCGATAGCGCCCCGGGGCGCGTGCAGCGGATCTTCGATATCTCGCGCTATGGCTGCCAGATCGAAAGCAACGACCTTGCCGATGGCGCGAGCGGCCAGTTCGTCGAGATCGATTTCGGCGGCGTCGTCACCCGCGCGATCATTCGCTGGTCAGACCGCGCGCGGCTCGGCGTCGAATTCGCACGGCCGCTGGGTTCGCGGCAGGTCGACGCGCTGCTGGCAGAGCCCGTGCCGATCCGGCTGCGGCGGCTATAGTTTGCTGGGTTGACGCGCAAGGCGGCGCCGGGCCGCTCTGTTTCGGCCACCCAGAGATAGCCGATCACGCTGCAGGCTTGTACTTCGCCGCATCGGTGGTGAATTCGGCATGCCCGAGGCTGCCGAGGTAGCCGCGCACTTTGCCGACCAGCCGCTGGTCCGCCAGGTGCCGCACCACCGGCGTCTTGGCCGCGACGCCATAGAGCCGCATCTGCCCCATCAGACCCACGCCGACCGCCGCCGCGCGCATCCTGTCTATGGCGCGGATCTTCACCCCGAAGCGCGCCGCCGCCTTCTCGCTGCCGTCGCAGAAGTTCTGCATGAAATAGACTTTGGCGAACGAGCGTTCGAGCCGCGCGCGCATCTGCCCTTGCGGGGTTGTCGTGTCGATCAGATCGGCTTCCATCGTTGCGCGCAGCAGGCCGCCGCAGGTTGCCTCATCAAACCCGGCGCGCAGCGAAAGCGCGCGGGCGTTCCACGCATCGACGATCCCTTGCGGCGTCTGCGCCAGCAGATCCTCCGGCAAGCCCAGCAGGAAACAGCGGTAGCGCGAAAGCTCGATCTGCGCGCGCTCTTCGGGAGTGAAATCGCTGCGGCCTTCCTTGAGCACCTTGGACGAAATGAGGAAGTCCGAGATCAGCCCCGCCGGCATCTGATCCACTTGCGGGATCGGAATGCCATAGACAGTCTGATCCCATTTGCCGTTCGACAGCACGTTGAAGCGCACCATCGAATGCATCAGCCGCACCATCGCCGCCGCCTTGAAACCGGGGCCGAAGCGGGCGAGCGCGCCGGGCAGCACCGAGGTGCCGAAGAAGGTCGCAGTTTCCTTGATCCGGCGTGCGGCGGTCTTGTTGGAAAGCGTGCCGGTCAGCGCCATGGGAAGCGCGGCGTACTTGTTCATGAAGGTGGCGATGAAAGCCCCGCGGATCGCCCAGGGCGCGACGTTGGCAAAGGCTACGCGCTGCAGCCGCGCGCCTTCCTCGACCATCGACATGTTCACCCACGCGGGCGTCGCTTCCATGGACCGGATGAACGTGACCAGTTCCGGCGGTGCGCCCTCAACTTTTTCAAGGCCTTTGTCGCAGGCCTCGACCAGCATATCGACCAGCCGCTTGAAGCCATATTCGGGCATCAACGCGGCATAGGGATCGGCCAGCACATCGCCCATCATCGTGTAGGCGCCCATGCGCTCCATCAGCGCGCGATCTTCGAGCAGCTTGGCCGCGACCTTGGGATAGGCGCGCAATTCACTGCCTGCGATGTTCCCATCGAGCAGCAAGCGCTCGGGATGAATCGCAAAATCGACCGCGCCATACATCGCCGGATTGTCGGTGCGCTGCGCGGCGATCCGCGCGCGCAGTTCGGCGATGGGTGTGGCCACTCCGGTCAGACCGTGAAGCTTTCCCCGCAGCCGCAGGAGCCCTTGGCATTGGGGTTCTGGAACACGAAGCCGGCGGTGAAATCATCCTCCTGCCAGTCCATCGTGCTGCCGATCAGATAGAGCACCGAGCCGCCGTCGATGAAGAAGGTGCCGCCCGGCGTCTCGATCCGCTCATCCATCGGATTGGCCGCTTCGACATAGTCCACCGAATAGGCAAGGCCCGAGCAGCCCCGGCGCGGGGTGGAAAGCTTCACGCCGATGGCCCCTTCCGGCGCGCTCGCCATCAGCTTGGCGATCCGCGCCTCGGCCGAGGGCGTGAGGATCACCGCAGCGGGGCGCTGGCGGACTTTGGGGCGGGCGGGGGCTTCGGTGGTCATGGCTTCACCTATATGGGGCTTGTTCAGAGCATACCAAGTTCAAGCTTGGCGTCATCGCTCATCTTCTGCGGGTCCCAGGCCGGTTCCCACACCAGATTGACCTCGGCGTCGCGCACGCCGGGCACCGCCTCCACGCGCAGCTCGACTTCTGCGGGCATCGATTCGGCCACCGGGCAATTCGGCGTGGTGAGCGTCATCGACACCACGACCGAGCCTTCGGGGCTGACATCGACCCCGTAGATCAGGCCGAGGTCATAGATGTTGACCGGAATCTCGGGGTCGAAGATCTCGCGCAGCGCGGCCACTACGCCCTCGTAGATATCGCCGCCCGGCTCGCCCGGCGCTGCATCTGCGGGCTTTTCCGAAAGGAAGCCCTCCAGATAGTCGCGCTTGCGCTCAAGCTTCTCAGCGGGGGTCTCCACAGCCTCCTCCACCCGCGCACGGCGCGGCGGTTCTACGCCTTCGACTTCCTCGATCTCGATCCGGTTCATCCGAATATCCTTAGGGTCCGCTCGATGCCGCGCACCAGCGCCGCGACATCGCTTTCATCACTGTAAATCCCGAAACTCGCGCGCGCCGTTGCCGGCACGCCCAAGTGCTCCATCAGCGGCTGCGCGCAGTGATGCCCTGCGCGGATCGCCACGTTCTCCTCGTCGAGGATCGTGCCGAGATCGTGCGGGTGCACACCTTCGAGCGCGAAGCTGACGATCCCGGCGCTATCCTGCGGCCCGAACAGGCGTACGGCATTCAGGCGCCCCAGTTCGGTGCGCGCCAGCGCCACCAGCCGCGCCTCGTGCGCGTGGATCACGTCCAGCCCAGTGCCGGTCAGGAAATCCACCGCCGCGCCAAAGGCAATCGCCTCGACAATCGCCGGGGTCCCCGCCTCGAAGCGCTGCGGTGCTGGCGCCCATGTCGTCTGCGCAAAGGTCACGCGGTCGATCATAGAACCACCGCCCTGCCACGGCGGCATCGCCGAAAGGATATCCGCCTTCGCCCAGAGCGCGCCGATCCCGGTCGGCCCATAGAGTTTGTGCGCGGAGAACACGTAGAAATCGCAGCCGAGCGCCGCGACATCGACCGGCAACCGCGCCGCGGACTGGCAGCCATCGAGCAGGATCTTTGCGCCGACGCCGTGCGCCAGCGCCACCGCGCGCGGCGCATCGAGCACCGAGCCGAGCACGTTGGAAACATGCGCGAAGGCCACCAGCTTGTGCGCCGGGGTCAGCATCCGCTCCGCCGCATCGAGATCGATGTGGCCGTCCTCGGTCAGCGGGCAGACGTCGATTTCAAGGCCGGTCCGTTCGCGGATCAGCTGCCACGGCACGATGTTCGAATGGTGCTCCAGCTGCGAGAGCAGCACGCGGTCGCCCGGTTTGAGGTTGGACACGCCCCACGACTGCGCGACCAGATTGATCGCCTCGGTCGCCCCGCGCGTGAAGACCAGCTCTTCCTCGCGCCCGCCGATCAGCGCCGCCACGGTGCGCCGCGCCGCTTCATAGGCCAGCGTCATGTCTGCCGAGCGGGTATAGACCCCGCGGTGGACCGTTGCGTAGTCCGTACCCATCGCTTGGCTCATGGCGTCGATAACGCTCCGCGGCTTCTGCGCGGTGGCGGCGGTATCGAGGTAGTGCCAGCGCTTGCCCTCCCCGTTCAGCAGGCCTGGCCATTCGTCGAGGCGGGCGAGAGTATCCGTACTCACAGCAAGTTCTCCAGCCCGGCCAGCGCCGCCTCGGTCAGCGCCTCGGCATCGGGCGCACCGACGAAGGCTTCGGCGATGAAGGCGTGGAGCATGAGCTTCTTGGCCTCGGCTGGCGGCAGCCCGCGCGATTGCAGGTAGAACAGGCCTTGCGGATCCAGTTCACCCACCGCGCAGCCATGCGCGCACTTCACGTCGTCAGCGTAGATTTCAAGTTCGGGCCGCGCATTGGCGGTCGCCGTGCGCTCCAGCAGCATCGCCCGGATCGACTGCTCGCCATCGGTGCCGATTGCGCCGCGCGCGACATGGACCTTGCCGAGATACGTGCCGGTTGCCTGCCCGCCGAGCACCGAACGCACGACCTGCCGGCTCACCGCATCGGGCTGCAGATGCCGCACCTCGGTGACGATCTCCAAGGTCTGCGCCCCGCCGCCAAGCTGCGCCGCGCCGAAGTGGAACGATGCGCCCTTGCCGAGCACGGCGGTGACGGCGATGCGGCCATAGGCATGGCCAGCGTTCAGTACGCGCAGGTCGAAGCTCGCTCCATCTTCCAGCGTGATCAGAAGTTCGCGCGCCTCGGCGCTGTCGGAGCGCGCGGTGATTGCCAGCGCCTCGCTCTGCCCGGCGGCGACGCGGATTTCCTGCACGGCCAGCGGCCACAGCGGTGCCAGCGCGGCCAGATCGGCATAGCGGTAGGCTTCATCCCTCTTCGTGGGCAGAGGGCGAGTAGGGAGCGCCAGACTAGCCATTGGACGTCTCGCAGCGCACCATCGGAATGGGGCTTTCCGAAACCTTGGCACCGCTGCGCTCCAGCACGTGCAGCACCAGCATCCGGCCATCGGGGCTCAGCACATAGTCCGCCGTCAGCGAAACGCCAAAATCGTCATCGCCTTCGCGCACCAGGACATGCCGTTCGCCCAGCGTCTCGACCGCCTTGATCACGCCCCAATAATCACCCTCGGTGTTCATCGATGCGGTCACGATGCGGCGCGCATACTTGTCGCCGCACAGCGCCCCGGAAGGCGCCCACTCGCCGAGAAACGCCGCTGGCATCGCAGGGGCCGGGGCAGCGGGCGCGGCAGGCTCCGCCGCCTGCGCAGCCGCTGCAAGGGCAAGCAGCAGGCTCATGCCGCCACCGCCTCATAGCCATGCTCTTCGAGTTCAAGCGCCAGTTCCGCCCCGCCCGACTTCACGATCCGCCCGCCCGCGAGCACGTGGACGAAGTCTGGCTTCACGTAATCGAGCAGGCGCTGGTAGTGCGTGATCAGCAGCACCGCCTTGTCGGGCTTCCTCATGATCGCGTTGATGCCCTCGCCGCAGATGCGCAGCGCATCGATATCGAGGCCCGAATCGGTCTCGTCCAGAATTGCCAGCTTGGGCGCGAGGATGCCCATCTGCACCATCTCGGCGCGCTTCTTCTCGCCGCCCGAAAATCCGACGTTCACCGGGCGCTTGAGCATGTCCATGTCAAACCGCAGCAGGCCCGCCTGCTCCTTGGCGAGCTTGATGAAGGCGGCGCCGGAAAGCGGCTCAAGCCCATGCACCTTGCGCTGCGCATTGAGCGCCTCGCGCAGGAACTGCAGGTTGGAAACGCCGGGGATCTCGACCGGATACTGGAAGCCGAGGAACAGCCCGGCCGCCGCACGCTCATGCGGCTCAAGCGCGAGCAGGTCCTGCCCGTCAAACTCCACCGAGCCGCCGGTCACTGCATAACCGGGCCTACCGCCCAGCGTGTAGCCCAGCGTCGATTTGCCCGCGCCGTTGGGGCCCATGATGGCATGGATTTCTCCCGCGTTGATGCTGAGCGAAAGCCCCTTGAGGATCGGCTTTTCGGCAACGGTGGCGGAAAGGTTGTCAATCTTGAGCATCAGTAGTTCCGGGGTGAGCGCGGCGCGGCGCGCCTGGGGGCAGATCGGCTGGAATTTGGCCGCTTGGCGCGGCGTTCGGAATGGCTGGCGCGCATCGCATCGGAAATGCGCTGCGCAGCGGCGGTGGGATCGGCGAGCACATCGGAAGCGGCAATGCGCACCACCCGGTAGCCCACTTCGGTCAGGCTCTTGTCGCGCGCGGCGGTGAAAGCCGCATCGGCATCGCCATCGATTTCGACCACCAGCATCAATTGCTTGCAGGCGAAATCGACGATTGCCGAGCCGATCACCGCCTGCTGCTTGAAGCTGTAGCCGCCGGTCTCGACGCGGGTGAGCGCATCGGCCAGCGCTTCCTGCGCCGGGCCGGGGTTGCGGCGCATCTCCCGCGCACGCTCATGCAACACATCGAGCCGCGATTCCGAAATCGCCCAGCCGCGCCCCTTCTTCTGCAAGGTCGGCGCATCGTCCCCGCCGAAACGCACCGAAAGCTTGCGCTTGGCCGGGGCTTCTGCTGCCAGCACGAACCGCTTGTGCACGCGGTCCATCGGCGTCCCGTCCTGGAGCGGCACGCCCGGCGTCACGCCATGATCGACGAAGCCCTGCTTGGTGTAGAACGCGAGGCCGCCAGCATTGTCGCCGCGGATCGTCGCGTTGATCGCGCTGAGACCCAGTTCAGCCGCGCGCTGGGCAGTCGCCGCAAACAGCGCCGAACCGATCCCGCGCTGCGTGCCGCCAATTCGCGCGAAAGTGCCGATATCGCCAACATCCTCGGGCAGGCCGGGATAGCGCCCCAGCGTCTGGAAGCCGAGCAAGGTGCCGTCCTCATCCTCCGCCACGAAGCAGCAGTGGACGTTGGGCCCGGTCAGATAGGCCGCATCCAGCGCCTCAGGCGTGAAGGGTTCCTGCAGCGCGGTCGTCCCGCCCGCGGCGATCACCGCGTTGAGCAGCTCGGCGAGTTCGGCGGCATCATCGGCTGCCACGGGGCGCACGGTAAGGGTCATCGCATCACTCACCCGACCGACCCCTCAAGCGAAATTCCCAGCAGCTTCTGCGCCTCTACCGCGAATTCCATCGGCAGCTGTTGCAGCACTTCGCGCGCAAAACCGTTCACGATCAGCGCGATGGCATCTTCCTGCGCGAGGCCGCGCTGCATCGCATAGAACAGCTGGTCATCGGAAATCTTGCTCGTGGTCGCTTCGTGTTCGATCGTCGCACTCGGATTGCGCACCTCGATATAGGGCACCGTATGCGCGCCGCACTCAGCGCCCAGCAGCAGCGAGTCGCACTGGGTGAAGTTGCGCACGCCCTCGGCTTGCGGGGCCACGCGCACGAGGCCGCGATAGGTGTTGTTCGATTTGCCCGCGCTGATCCCCTTGCTGACGATGGTCGAGCGGGTGTTCTTGCCGTTGTGGATCATCTTGGTGCCAGTATCGGCCTGCTGGTGGTTGTTGGTCACCGCCACCGAATAGAACTCGCCGACCGAGCCTTCGCCGTTGAGCACGCAACTGGGGTACTTCCATGTCACCGCAGAACCGGTTTCGACCTGCGTCCAGCTAACCTTGCTCCGCGCGCCCTGGCACAGCGCGCGCTTGGTCACGAAGTTGTAGATACCGCCCTTGCCATCCGCATCGCCGGGATACCAGTTCTGCACGGTCGAATACTTGATCTCGGCATCGTCGAGCGCAACGAGTTCGACCACCGCCGCGTGCAGCTGGTTCTCGTCGCGCTGCGGGGCGGTGCAGCCTTCGAGGTACGAGACATAGGACCCCTTGTCGGCCACGATCAGCGTGCGCTCGAACTGGCCGGTGTTCTCCGCATTGATGCGGAAATAGGTCGAAAGCTCCATCGGGCAGCGCACGCCCTCCGGGATGTAGACGAAAGTGCCATCCGAAAAGACCGCGCAATTGAGCGCCGCAAAGTAGTTGTCCTGCATCGGCACGACGCGGCCCAGCCACTTGCGCACGTGCTCCGGGTATTCGCGAATCGCCTCGCTGATCGAGCGAAAGATCACGCCCGCCGCTTCAAGCTCCTTGCGGAACGTGGTCGCCACCGAAACGCTGTCGAACACCGCATCGACCGCGACTTTGCGCGCGCCTTCGACGCCCGCGAGCACTTTCTGCTCCTCAAGCGGAATGCCGAGCTTCTCATAGATGCGCAGGATTTCCGGATCGACCTCGTCAAGGCTGCCGAGCTTCGGCTTGGCCTTGGGCGCTGCCCAGTAATAGGCTGCCTGGTAATCGATCGGCGGGATATTGAGCTTGGCCCATTCCGGCGTCGGCATCGTCAGCCAGTGGCGATAGGCCTTGAGCCGCCACTCCAGCATCCACTCCGGCTCGTCCTTCTTGGCCGAAATATAGCGCACCGTGTCTTCGGAAAGACCCTTGGGGCCATATTCCTGCTCGATGTCCGATGACCAGCCATGCTCGTAATCGGCAACGCGCGCCGCTGCATCACGCGCGGCCTGGTCCCGTACTTCAACGCCCATCTCGATGCCCGTTCCCTCACTCATGCCGGTGCTCCTGCCTGAGCCACTTTTGGCACCGGGCGCGTCAGTTGCGTCAGCGGCACGCCCGCGAGTGCCCCGCGCAGCGCGGCATCGACCTGCGGCCAGTGCGGGCGCACGGTGCAATCGGCTTCCAGCGTGCAATCATGGCGGCCATGCACGCTGCACGGCGCCAGCGCGATCGGACCTTCGACCGCCTCGACAATATCGGCCAGCGAAATCGCCGCCGCCGGCCGCGCCAGCTTGAGCCCGCCACCCAGCCCGCGCGACGATTTGAGCAGTCCGGCTGCGGCAAGCTTGCTCACCAGCTTCTGCACCGTCGGCACAGGCAGCCCGGTCTCGTCGGCCAGCTGCTGCGCCGAAACCCGCGCTTCGCCTGCGCCATGGCGCCCGCAATGACGCGCGGCGGCGGTCATCGTCACCACGGCATAGTCGGCCATGCTTGAAAGTCGCATTGCGGCTGTTCCCGGTATAATTCGATCCGATGTGAAATCGGACTGATATGCTCCGGTTATCTAGGCGATGGACGGCCCCAGCGCAAGCCGTGCGCCATGCCCGAAAATGTCAGGTGTGCGGGTGACCGTTCAGGTTCAGCGGGATGAGGGCGACAGACGAAAAAAAGGCGGCCGTGCCAGGGCACGAGCCGCCATGAAGTCGAGAACTCGAATGCATTTCTGCACCGAGCCCTTCGGGTCGCACATTTCGATTAGGACACTGCAACCCATAAGAATTGTACGGATTCGACAAAATCGGTGGCACACATGCCACAGCCGAACGAATTCAATGCTTACCAGGCGGTTAACCGATAAATTGGTTGTAATTGCAGCTTGGCGTGCTCGCGCGGGGCGGCAATAGAACGCAGCATCCCGTCAACGGGCCGGAGGGAAACGCCCAAGCATGCTCTACTCGATTTGCCGCCCCCTGCTGTTCCGCATTCCCGCCGAGACTGCCCATCGCCTCACGATCGCCGCCCTCTCCGCCGCGCCGCGTGCGGGCCGCGCCGCGCCGCAGCCATTGCTGTGCCAGCGAGTCGCAGGCCTCGTCTTTCCCAACCCGGTGGGCATCGCCGCCGGGTTCGACAAGAACGGCGAAGTGCCGGACGCGCTGCTCGGCCTGGGTTTCGGCTTTGTCGAGGCGGGAACGGTCACCCCGCGCCCGCAAGAGGGCAACCCCAAGCCGCGCCTCTTCCGCCTTGTCGAGGACAACGCGGTGATCAACCGCATGGGCTTCAACAACGCGGGCTCGCAGGTGGTGGCGGCACGTCTCGCCGCCCGGCAGAATCGGTCCGGGGTCGTCGGTGCCAATATCGGGGCCAACAAGGATTCGACGGACCGCATCGCCGATTATGCGGCAATGACCCGGATCATGGCGCCGCTTGCCAGCTACCTCACCGTCAACATCAGTTCGCCCAATACGCCGGGCCTCCGCGCGCTGCAGGATCCCGCCGCGCTGGCAGAACTGCTCGATGCCGTGATCGAAGCGCGCGGCGCCTTGCCGACCAAGCTGTTCCTGAAACTCGCCCCCGATCTCACCAGCACCGATATCGATGCCATCTGCAAGATCGCAATCGACAAACGGCTCGACGCGCTGATCGTGAGCAACACGACGATCACCCGCCCTTCGCTGCGCTCGCCGCTTGCGGGAGAGACCGGCGGCCTCTCGGGCGAGCCGCTGCGCCCGCTGGCATTGCAGGTGCTGCGCAATTTCCGCTCTGCCACCGGCGGCACCCTTCCGCTGATCGGCGTGGGCGGCATCGCCAGCGTGGACGATGCCTGGGCACGAATCTGCGCCGGGGCGAGCCTGATCCAGATCTACAGCGCGCTGGTCTATGAAGGACCGGGCCTCGTGCGGCGGATCGTCGATGGCCTCGCCAAGCGCGTGAGCGCCGCAGGCATGAGCAGCATTGCCGAGGCCGTCGGCAGCGCATAACGCTACACCATGGCTTTCCGTTTCGTCCGCTCGCTTGCGCCCGCCGCGCTGTTCGTTCTCGCCCAGGCCTGCGCGCCGCTGCCCAACGCGGCCCGGCCCGCCAACGCGCCTGCACCCACTGCATCGCTCGCCGCGGAGGAGATGGGCGTCGTCACCGCCGCCGATCCGCGCGCTGCGGCAGCAGGGGCAGAAATGCTGCGCCTTGGCGGATCGGCCACCGATGCCGCCATAGCCGTCATGCTCGCGCTCACCGTGGTCGAGCCGCAGAGCTCCGGCATCGGCGGCGGCGGCTTTCTCGTGACTGCCGACGCGGCTGGCACGGTCGAAAGCTTTGACGGGCGCGAGATGGCGCCTGCTGCCGCGACGCCGAACTGGTTCACTGTCGATGGCAAAGTGCTGAGCCACAGCGACGCCGTTCCCGGCGGGCGCAGCGTCGGGGTTCCGGGGAACTTGCGCCTTGCCGCCACGGTGCATGCCCGCAGTGGCAAGCTCCCTTGGCGCGTGCTGTTCGGCCCGGCGATCCGGCTCGCAGGCGATGGCTTCGCGATCACGCCGCGCCTTGCCAGCACGCTGGCCCTGGCGCCCGATATTGCCGGGCTCGATCCCGCCGGGCGCGCCCTGTTCTTCGGGGCGGACGGGGCACCGCTCCCTGTCGGCACCGTGGTGCGCAACCCTGCACTCGCCGCCACGTTCGAAAAGATCGCCGCGCTCGGGGCGGACAGCTTCTATCTGGGCGGCAATGCCAAGGCGGTCGCCGCCAAGGTCGGCACAAGCCCCCGCAACCCCGCACCGATGTCCACCGCCGATCTGGCGGGTTACAAGGCGAAGCGGCGCGATCCCGTCTGCGGCCGCTACCGTGTGTGGCGGGTGTGCAGCATGGGCCCGCCCTCGGCCGGCGGCGTGACCGTGCTGCAGACGCTGGGCATGCTCGAACGCTTCGATCTCAAGGCCATGGGCCCCGCCTCGCCCACGGCGTGGCACCTGATAGCCGAGGCGGAGCGGCTCGCCTTCGCCGACCGCGACACCTGGCTTGCCGATCCCGATTTCGTCCCGGTGCCGACCGCTGGGCTGATCGACCCTACCTATGTCGCCGCGCGCTCGGCGCTGATTTCGGATAGCGCGACGATGGCCGATGTGGCCCCCGGCAAACCCGCCGGCGCGAGCGACCGCTTCGCCATGGCCGGCCCCATCCCCGAGAACGGCACAACGCACTTCGCCGCTGTCGATCGCTGGGGCAATGCCGCGAGTTACACTTCCACCGTCGAAAGCGCCTTCGGTTCGGGCCTCGTGGTCGGCGGCTACTACCTCAACAACGAACTGACCGACTTCAACCTCGCCCCCGACCGCAATGGCAAGCCCACCGCCAACCGCGTCGAAGGCGGCAAGCGCCCGCGCAGCTCGATGAGCCCGGTCGTGGTCTATGGCCCCGATGGCCACCTGCGCCTGATCGCGGGCGCGGCGGGCGGCTACACCATCCCGCCGCAGGTGATCCGCGTGATCATCGGCACGCTCGACTGGAACCTCTCCGCCCGCGAGGCCATCGCTCAGGGCATCGTGATGCCCGCCCCCGGTGTGCTCGCGGTAGAATCCGGCACGCCGCTTGCCGCAATGGTCCCGGCGCTTCAGGCACTCGGCCACACCAAGGTCGTCGCGGTGCCGCTGCGCCTCAAGGCCAATGCGATCGAATGGGTGCCCGGCGAGAACGGCAAGTGCCACTGGGTCGGCGCTGCTGATCCCAGAAGCGAAGGCGCGACCGCCTCGCCCTGAACCATATCCACAGGGCTGCTTGCCCTTCCGCAACGGCACTCCTAGTTTCCGGGCCAAACAAAAGGCCCGCCCGCGCGGGCACCAATGGGCCAGGGGATCGTCATACCGTGCAGCTTTCCGATTTTGCGTCCTATCCCAATCTCGTCGCCATGTTCCTCGATCGGGCGGAGTTCTTCGGGGATCGTCCGTTCCTCTGGGCCAAGCGCGGCGGCAGCTGGACTTCGCTGAGCTGGCGCGAGGCGGCGGATCAGGTCTGCTGTCTTGCGGAATCGCTGCGCAGCCTTGGCCTCGATCCGGGCGACCGGGTGGTGCTCGTCTCGGAAAACCGCCCCGAATGGTGCATCGCCGATCTCGCGATCATGGCTGCCGGGCTCGTCACCGTGCCCGCCTATGTCACCAACACCGAGCGTGACCACGCCCATGTGCTCGAAAACTCGGGTGCGCGCGCGGTCATCGTCTCCAATGCCAAGCTGGCGCAACCGCTGCTCACCGCCTGCCTCAGCGCATCGCAAGTGGCGCACATCATCGGCATGGAGCCGCTGCGCCGCATGCAGTCCGAACGCATCGGCTTCCACGATTGGTCGGCGCTCATCGGCGGCGATGCCGTCTCCGCGCGCCTTTCGGTGGCGGCGCGCGTGGCCGCGATCAGCCGCAGCGAAACCGCCTGCATCATCTACACCAGCGGCACCGGCGGCGCCCCGCGCGGTGTGTGCCAGCACCACGGCGCGATCCTGTGCAATGTCGATGGTGCGGCGCACATCCTCGCCGAAGACCTGGGCTGGGATCCCACCGGCAAGGAAACCGAAGCGTTCCTCTCGTTCCTGCCCCTGAGCCACGCCTACGAACACACCGGCGGCCAGTACCTCCCCATCGGCATGGGCGCGCAGATCTACTATGCGGAAGGGCTGGAAAAGCTCGCCAGCAATATCGAGGAGACGCGCCCCACGCTGATGGTCGTCGTCCCGCGCCTGTTCGAAGTGCTGCGTGCGCGGATCATGAAGCAGGTCGAAAAGCAGGGCAAACTGCCCAACTATCTGATGGCCCGCGCCCTCGCGATCGGCGCGCGCAAGGCCGAAGGCGCCAATGTGCTGCGCCGCCTGATCGATGCGCCGATGGATTTCTTCATCGAACGCACCTTGCGCCCCAAGATCCGCCAGCGCTTCGGCGGCCGGATCAAGGCCATGGTTTCGGGCGGCGCGCCGCTCAATCCCGATGTCGGCCTGTTCTTCGATGCCATGGGCCTCACCATGCTGCAAGGCTACGGCCAGACCGAATCCGGTCCGGTGATCAGCTGCAACCGGCCCAAGGTCGGCCTCGCGATGGACACCGTTGGCCCGCCGATGCGCGGGGTCGAGGTGAAGATCGCCGATGATGGCGAGATCCTCGTGCGCGGCGAACTCGTGATGCACGGCTACTGGCACAACGATGCCGAGACGCTGCGCGCGATCCCGCAAGACGGGCCGCAGGCGGGCTGGCTGCACACCGGCGATATCGGCCACTTCGATGCAAAGGGCCGCATCAAGATCACCGACCGCAAGAAGGACATGATCGTCAACGACAAGGGCGACAACGTCTCGCCCCAGCGGATCGAGGGCATGCTCACGCTTCAGCCGGAGATCGGGCAGGCGATGGTCTCCGGCGACAAGCGGCCCTACATCGTCGGCCTGATCGTGCCCGATGCCGAATGGGCCATGGAATGGGCCCGTGCGCAGGGCGAGAAATACGACATGGCCGCGCTGTCGAACCTCCCCGCCTTCCGCACCGCGATCCGCGCGGCGGTGGACCGGGTGAACAAGGACCTCTCGGTGATCGAAAAGGTCCGCCAGATCGCGCTGGCGGATGAGCCCTTCACCATCGACAACGAGGAAATGACCCCCTCGATGAAGATCCGTCGCCACAAGATCAAGGCACGCTACGGCGCGCGGATCGACGCGCTGTACAAGGGGTGAGCAGCAATGGAAAACGCCGGGCTGCATGGGCAACCCGGCGCTTCCAGCCAAGCAAATTGGCCTTGACGCTTACATCCGGTAGGTCAGCCGCAGATAGCCAAACTGTCCCGGCACGTCATACGTGGTCGGATCGTAGTTGTTCAAGCTGCAGCTGAAGCACGCCGGCGGATCGACATCGAACAGATTGTTGACGCCCGCAGTGATCGCGAAGCGGCTGTCGAGGAACTTCGGCCGCACGATCAACTGGATGTCGGTGTAGAACCGCGAGGCGAGCTTCTTGCTGGTGTCCTGGATTTCGGTCACGCCACTGATGTAGCGTCCGGTCAGCGTCGCCGTGACTGGGCCCAACGTGTAATCGGCAACACCCGTCATCTTGAACCGCGGATAAGCCTGATCGGGGCTGCCGCGCTCGAAGCCCTGATAGGCGGTGGAGGTTACGCCGGAGGTTGCCGGCACACCTTCGACATAGCGGAACAGGTAGTTGGCATTGATCGCCAGACCACCCTTGTTTGCCCGCGCTGTCAGCGTGGCATCGAGCCCCTTGGTGCTGATCGTGCCGGTGTTGAGCAGCACGCCGTTGATCGACGAGATGAAGCCGCTCGGCGTACGCTTGACCGCGCTGCAGCTCAGCGCATCGCCCGAAAGCGCGCACCTGTTCAGCAGCACATCGGCACCGATCGAGCCGATCGCGCCCTTCACCCGCACGTCATAGTAGTTGAGCTCGAGGCTCACCTGGCGGTTGAGGAAGGCAGGCGCATAGACCGCCCCGAACAGTATGGTGCGCGAGGTTTCCGGCTGCAGGTTGGGGTTGCCGCCGGTCAGGACCGGGAGCTGGCCGCCTTGCGGTTCCTTGTAGCTGCCATTCGCGGGTACGCCATTGGCCGTGCAGTTCGCCCGCACCGTTGCCGAGCTTTGATAGAGCGAGCCGGCCACGTTGGTGCAGGGATCCGAAAGCGGCTGATCGAAGCGCGAGCGTGCGCCATAGAGTTCGCCGATGCTCGGTGCGCGCAGGCTCTGGCCATAGGAGCCCCGCAGCAGCAGATCAGCGACCGGCTTCCACTGCGCGCTGCCGGTCAGCGTGGTATTGCCGCCGAAAGTCGAATAATCGGAGTACCGCGCAGCGCCGCTCAGTTCGAGTAGCTGGAAGAACGGCCGATCCTTGAGCAGCGGCAGGCGCAATTCGCCGTAGACTTCATTGACGGTGAAGCTGCCACGCGCGGCTTGCGCCGGGATATCCGCACCAAGCCCGGCCTGGATCACCGGATCGGGATCGAAGCTACCGGTCTGCTTGCGGCGTTCCGCACCCAGCGCGATGCCGACCGGGCCTCCGGGCAGATCGAACAGTTCGCCGGAAATGTTCGCCTGAAAATCCTGAAGCTGCTGGCTGCTGCGCGCATGTTCGTCAAAGCCGACGAACTTGAGCATGTCAGGCGTGACCGAGCCGGCCCCGCCGAAGATGTTGAAGGGCACGCAGGATCCGGTGCACTGCGCCAACGGCCCGAGGGCCTGGGCCAGCTTCGCGGCGTTCACGTTGCCGGTGAACAGCTGCTTTGCGCTGTTCGTCCCGAACACTGCGTTGACGTCCCAGTACCAGTTATGCCCGAACAGGGCGAAGCGACCATCGAGCGTACCGGTGACGCTGAACGTATCGACATTCTGCGTGTAAGTGCGCTGACCGGCTTCGACCAGTCGGCGGGCGATGAAGGAGTAGTTCGACGAATCGAGCGTGACCCCGAATGGATTGTACGGGTTGGTCGCATCGATCTTGATCGTGTCGAGAAGGTTGCCGTTACCCGCATCCGGCCCGACGAAGAGCGGCAGGAACGCGGCCTGGTTCTGCGATTTGCGATGGTTGTAGACCAGCTTGAGCTTTAGGCTGACCGCATCGCTGAACTCGGCATGAGCGTTCACGAAACCGCCGTAGCGTTCGCTTGGCGTCTGGAAATAGTTGTAAGGCGCAAAGTTGAAGCGGTCCGCCGATGTGAACGCCTTGTAATCGCCGGTCGCCAAAGTCGGATCATAGACCGGCTTGCCACTCGTAACCGGCCCGCGCAGGGTCAGATTCTGGCCAAGCACGAGGAAGCGGCCAAGCGGGGTTGCGCTGCTGCAGCCGCCGATCGGATCGGAGCATGCCGTTTGCCCGGGATTGGGAAACTGCGAGATCGACCGGTTGCGCGCGCTGACCGAATCCTGCTTGGTATAGTTCGCCCCGAAGACGATATGGACCCCGTCTTTGCCGGTGCCGTAGCTCGCCTGATAGCTCTGCGTGCCGCCATCGCCCTTGCCGAGAAACTCGCCGTACTGTGCCGAGAGCTTGAGGCCGTCCTGCTTCGACTTGGTGATGATGTTCACCACACCCGCGATTGCGTCCGAGCCATAGAGCGGAGATGCACCCGATTGCAGCACTTCGATCCGGTCGATCATGCCTTCGGGAATCGAATTGAGGTCGACCGAGTTGGGGATGCCACTGGCCGAGGCACCGCTGACATAGCGCAGCCCGTCCACCAGAACGAGCGTGCGCTTGGCGCCGAGGTAGCGCAGATCGATTGTCGCCGAACCGGCACCGACGCCGCCGCCATCGGGCGGATTGCCGAGGTTGCCGCTGTTGTTGAAGCGGGTGTTGAGACCGCCCGCCGAGCTTGGCAGCCGCTGCAGGATATCGGCAACCGAGGAAAGCCCGGTACGGGCAATCGCCGTGTTATCCAGCGTGATAACCGGCGATGCCTGATCAAGAGGATCGCGGCGGATGCGCGAACCTGTCACGATGATTTCTTCTGCGGGTGCGGTGGCAGCGCCGGCATCGCTCGCCGGATCAGCCTGCGCCATGGCCGGCACCGCCGAAACGCCAATTGCAATAGCCAATCCTGCCGCGCTGCAGCGCAAAGTCCAATTCGCAATCTTCATTCTAATTCCCCTGTCAAAGCCCTGCAATCGCAAGTCGCAACAGCGATTTGAGCGTGTCAAAGTGTTAACGCTGGGCCATGACAATGCAATCGCGCTCTCAGGGGGACGAAAATAATTGCCACACTATGGCAAAATGGCATCATTAACTGCATAGTTAGCCTCATTAACTGAACTACGCGCTTTCCCTTATATCCCGGCCATCCACTTGATCTTGCCTCTTGAGAGAAACCGCGTTCTGACGATCACGCCTCGAACGTATCGATCCGCCTTACGGAAGCCGCCGTTGACCCATTCGGCGCGGTGTGGCAGCCCCAATCCCGGCCTGCCTGCAATCAACACAAGCCAAACCGCTCCGATTGGTCTATGGGGCGCGCATCTTCCGGCGTGGAGGCGGTGCGTTCTGGCCGCCAACGCATGTCCGGGCACACGTCCTTCCCCCGAAAGCCCTATGCCCTTTTCCAAACTCCCCCCCGCCCTCGGCGCCGCCGTGGCAGCACGCGGCTATGCCGCACCCACGCCGGTGCAAGCCGCCGTCCTCGAAGCCGAAGCCGAGGGGCGTGACCTTGTTGTCTCCGCGCAGACCGGCTCGGGCAAGACCGTCGCTTTCGGTCTCGCCATGGCCGCGCAGCTGCTCGCCAGTGAAGACCGCATGGGCCCCGCCGGCGCGCCGCTCGCGCTAGTGATTGCCCCCACCCGCGAACTCGCGCTGCAGGTCAGCCGCGAGCTGGAGTGGCTCTACGAACAGACCGGCGCGCGCATCGCCACCTGCGTCGGCGGCATGGACGCCTCGCGCGAACGCCGCGCACTGGGTTATGGCACGCACATCGTCGTCGGCACCCCGGGCCGCCTGCGCGATCATCTTGAACGCGGCGCGCTGCAACTCTCCGCGCTGCGCGTGGCGGTGCTCGACGAGGCCGACGAAATGCTCGACATGGGCTTTCGCGAAGACCTCGAGGCGATCCTCGACGCCACGCCGCAGGAGCGCCGCACGATGCTGTTTTCAGCAACGATGCCCGCGCCCATCGTCGCGCTCGCCCGCCGTTACCAGCACAATGCACTGCGCATTTCCACGGTCACCGAGGAACGCGGCCACGGCGATATCGATTACCAAGCGATGGCCGTCGCCCCCGCCGATATCGAGAACGCGGTCGTCAACCTGCTGCGCTTCCACGAAGCGGAAACCGCGATGCTGTTTTGCGCCACGCGCGACAATGTGCGCCGCCTGCATGCCAGCCTGACCGAGCGCGGCTTTGCCGTCGTCGCGCTTTCGGGCGAGCACAGCCAGAGCGAGCGCAACCACGCGCTGCAGGCCCTGCGCGATCGCCGCGCGCGCGTTTGTGTTGCCACCGATGTCGCCGCGCGCGGGATCGATCTGCCGTCCTTGAGCCTCGTCGTGCATGTCGAGATTCCGCGCGATGCCGAAACGCTGCAGCACCGCTCGGGCCGCACCGGACGCGCGGGCAAGAAGGGCACCGCCGTGCTGATCGTGCCCTATCCGCGCCGCAAGCGGGTGGAAGCCATGCTGCGCGGCGCGCGCATTCCGGCGCAGTGGGTGCCAGCGCCTTCCGCCGCCGATATCCGCGCGGCCGATAATGACCGGATGATGGCCGCGCTCCTCGCGCCGGTCGAGGCGAGCGAAGAAGACCGTGCGCTCGCGACCCGGCTCCTCGCCGAACGCAGCGCTGAAGATATCGCCGCCGCGCTCGTGCAGGTTCACCGCGCCCGCCTGCCCGAGCCCGAGGACATGATGAGCGCGGGCGATGCCGGCCCGCCCGCGCAGCGCGAGCCGCGCCCCGGCTTCGAGCAGAGCACCTGGATGCGGCTCAACTTCGGGCGCGACCAGAACGCCGATCCGCGCTGGATCCTACCGCTGCTCTGCCGCCGCGGCCATGTCAGCCGCAGCGAGATCGGCGCGATCCGTATCACTGCGCAGGAAACGATGTTCGAAGTGCCGACCGCGATCGCCGCCCGCTTCATGGACGCCGTGCGCCGCACCGCCGAGGAAGCCGACGAGTTCGAAATCGGGCCGATGGACGGTGCCCCGCGCGAGGAAGCGCGCAAGCATCGCCGCGAAGGCAAGCCGAACCACGCGCCCAAGCCCTATCGCCAGGCCGGCCGCCCCGAAGCGCCGAAGAAGCCGCACCGCAAGGGCACATGGCGCGCGAAGCCCGACCGGGCGAAGTAACAGCGAAGAGGCAGACAACTAACTTCGTCATTGCAAACGTAGTGATGCAATGACGAAGGGACGGTCAGCCTCAGGCGGCTTCTTCCATTTCGACATAGTCCGGGAAGAACCGCGGCGCGCACATCGACCAGGCAGGCGCGGTCGCGGCAGCTTCGCTGATCGACTGGAGCAGTTCCTTGCGGCGATCCGGACGGATGTGCGGCAGGGCGGCGGCGCCGCAGAACGCGCCCGGCAGCCAAGGGCGCACTTCGGCGCCGAGAAGGCGTTCGTAGAGGAAGCGATAGGCCGAGAAGCATTCGATTCGGCCCTGCGCAAGATCGAACGTGGTAACACGCAGCAGCGGGCCCATCACGGTTTCAAGGTCCTCGAGACCTGTGCCCTCGCCGGATTCGACTTCACTTTTCAGCAGGCTGCGCAGCAGCTTGAGGTCCTGGTAGATCACGTACTGGGTGCGGATCGAAGCCGATTCGGCAGGTCCGCGCGCCCAGCGCCGGAATGCGTCGTGGCGGGCGAGTCCGACATCGAGGCTGCGCCGAATATAACGCTGCTCGCACGGCGAAAATCCGGCAAACTCCCGCATCTCGGTCAGAATGGTCTGCGCTGTCCTCGTCGTGGCCATGAGCCCCTCGCTTCGCTTTTCCGGCCGGACAATCCCGTTCCTGTCCGGCGTATGGGCAGATGGTAAGCTTCCTTGGTTAGGAAGAGATTAATTGGTTAATGCGCTGCGTGCCGGGTGATCCCGGGCAAGGCATTGCAAGACATCGCAGGGTGCGAGCCGGCCAGCGCGCCGTCAGCGGCGGCGGTAGCGGAAGTACCACACCTCGTGCCCCTGCGCGCGGGCCTTGGCCTCGTAGCGGGTCTCGGGCCAGCCGCCGGGGCGGGTCTGGAAATCGCGTGGGCTTTGCGCCAGCCATTCGAACTGGTCGGTATGGCCGCGCATGATCATCAACGCATGGCGCAGATAGACCGGATGATCGGTTCCGAAGCGGAATTCGCCGCCCGGCTTCAGCTTGCGCGCGATGAGGTCCACCGGCCCGTCGTTCATCATCCGGCGCTTGGCGTGGCGCGCTTTGGGCCAGGGATCGGGGTGGAGCAGATAGACGAACGAGAGCGCGCCATCGGGCACCCGCGCCAGCACTTCCAGCGCATCGCCGTGGTGGATGCGCACGTTGCGGATCGGCATGCCAGCGGCGCTGCCATCAGACCCGCGCCCGCCATCGACGTGGACCAGCGCCTGCGCCACGCCGTTGAGGAAAGGCTCGGCACCGATGAAACCATGATCGGGCAGCATGTCCGCCCGCCCCGCCATGTGCTCGCCGCCGCCGAAGCCGATCTCGAAATGCAGCGGGCGCGCGTCGCCGAACAACGCCTCCGCCGTGACCGGCCCTTCATCAGGCACCGCGATCTGCGGCAGCAGCGTATCGATCAGGGCCTGCTGGCCCGCACGCAGGGGCTTGCCCTTGGCGCGGCCATAGAGACGGTTGATGGTGAGCGGATCGCCCGGCTTGTGCGCGGTCATGGTGCGCGCCTGTGGCAGCGAGGCCCCAAATGGTCAATGCGCATGATCGGGCCGCTCAGAACCCGCGCCTGATCCCGATCGTCCAGCGGCGCGGCGCACCCGGGCCGAGGAAGCGCGGCGAGGAAGCCCCCGGCGCTTCGGCGAGTGGAACCGAGCCGATCTCGCCAAAGGTGCCGAACGTGGCGTGCGCGCGGTCAAACAGGTTGCGCACTTCACCGAACAGCACGACATCGCGCAGGAGTTCGATCCCTGCGCGCACATCCACCAGTACATAGCCCGGCACCAGCGGGGCGCGGTTCGCTTCGTCGCCCAGCAAAACTTGCCCGGACCGCGCTGAAAGCGTGCCGCCGAGGCTGAAACGCCGCCCTGCGCCAGCCTTTCCGGCTCCCATCTTCCCGGCATAGTCCAGATTGAGATTGGCGCTGTGGCGCGGCACGCCGGGCAGCCGGTCGCCGGGCCGCACCGTGATCGCCCCGTCCGCTTCGGCGTCCGGATTGCCGTGGCTGGCGATCCGCACCAGCGAGCGGTTGGTGGCATCGGTGAAGGCATAAGTTGCGCCCACCCTGAACCCGCCGCGCTGTGCCGTCAGCGAGAGCTCGACGCCCTGCCGCCGCGCGTCACCAAGGTTCTGGAAATAGGCCCGCCCGCGCACGCCCGAGGCGATGCGGCGGATCTCGTCGCGGCTGTCCGCGCGGTAGACCGAGGCGAGCCATGTCAGCCGCCAACCGCCCGCCGCGCCCTTGCCCGATGCGCCCAGCTCCCACGTCCGCGCCACGACCTGCCGCAGCGGCGGATCGGCGACGAAGAAGTTGGCGAGGCTGCATGGCGCTTCGGGATCGGCGCAGGAAAGCTCCGCCGGGGTGGGCGCGCGGTTCGTCTCGGCATAGCCTGCGCGCAGCGAGAGGCCGGGGGCAGCGTCCCAGTCGAGCTCGAACCCGGGGTTCAGCCGGGTGAAGAAGTGCCGCCCATCGAGCGCCGTTCCCAGCTGGTCGTCGAGCCGGATCGCCGCGTAATTGTAGCGAAGCCCCGCCTCGAGCCGCAGGCGCGGCCCCAGCGGCAGCGTCTCCGCCGCGAAAAAACCGGCGTAGAGGTTGCGGGTCACGACCGAGACCGGCGCAATCGCGTTGTCATCCTGCGCGATCACCGGGCCAGCCGCCTGCACGCCGCGCGTCGCATCGAGCGTGCCGAGCGCGGTCGTCGCGGCAAAGGCGCTGCGCCCGTAATCAAGGCTGGTGCCGAGCGTCAGCACATTGCTGCCCCCCAGCAGCGGCCGCCGGTCGGTGATCTGCGCCAGCATGCCAAAGGCGCGCGAATGCAGCTCGCCGCGATTGAGCACGGCATAAGTGGGATCGCCCGCCAGCGCACCGATCGGACGGCCAAGCCGATCGGTGAGGACTTCGGCCTCCTCCTCACCCTCGTCCTCGGTTTCGAGGCAGAGCAGACCCGGTTCATCCTCGCAGGGTTCGATATCGGCGGCATCGCCATTCAGCGCGCGGCTGGTCTGCCACTGCGCATAGACGGCCGCCTGCAGCCGCGTGGTGGGCGCGAGATCGGCCCAGGGGTGGAGGCTGACGCGGGTGAAGCGGTTCTCGGTGCGGTCGGGATGGGTGAACACCGCCGCGCGCCGCACGGCGAGCAGATCCTCGGGCGAGGCGCCATTGCCGCTGAGGCCGGTGCTTGCCACGATCAGCTTGGCGTGGAGCCCGGCAGCCACGCCATCATAGCCGAGATCGGCATAGCCGCTGGCCAGGCGCGAGCTGCTGAAATCGCGCCAACCCTTCTCGCCGCGCGATTGCACGGCGGCAAACACGCTCCACCGGCCCGCCGCGCCCCCTGCTGCGAGGCTTGCGTCATGCGCACCATAAGCGCCGAGCGAGGCGCTGCCAGTCACGCCGGGCGCACTGCGCCCGGTCGCGGTTTCGAGCACCAGCGCGCCGCCGAGCGCATTGAGGCCGTAGACCGGGCTCGAATCGACCAATTCGACGTCACGCAGCGCCGCATCGGGCAGGAGATCGAGCGACACGGTATCGCCGAACGGCAGGTTGAACCGGGCACCGTCGAGGTATGCCGCCAGACCCTGCGACTGGCCCTGCGCGCCCGACGCGGTCTGACCGCGATAGACCAGCACCGGCTGCCAGGGGTTGCCCTGCGCATCCTGCAGGGTGACACCGGGCAGCTGGCGCGTGAGCGCGCCGATGAGATCGGGGCGTCCGCTGCGGACCAGGTCTTCGCGCGAAAGGCCCAGCGCGTCGTCGCTGTCCACCCCGGCACCGGGCGCGGTAACGAGGATGGACTGCTCCGCTGCTTCCTGCGCGCGCGCTGCATCCGGCAGGCCCCAGACCAGCAGGCCAGCAACAGCAGAGCATCCGGCAAGATATGCGGTGAGGGACCCTCTCATCAAGAAGGCGTGGTATTCGCTCCCGGTGCGCCAGACAAGAAATTTGGGATGGACGCCCGGCGGGGCATGTGGTCACTCAAAAACCATGTCGGCCATGGAACCCCTGAGCGGTGCCCCCGCGTTTGGGCAAAGTTCGCTTGCGGACAAGCTGAGCGCGCGCGAGCTTGAAGTGCTGCGGCTGCTGGCCGAGGGGCACACGATCAAATCGATCGCCGTGAAGCTCGACCGGACCGAAGCCTCGATCAACGAACGGCTGCGCGATGCCCGCCGCAAAACCGGGGTGGGCAGCAGCCGCGAACTGGCGCGGCAGCTGGGGGCCCAGAAAATCTGGGACAGAAATCCTGATCTGGCAATGACATCCGCCGGGGCGGAGGGATCGGTCCAGCCCGCAAGCCGCGGGCTGTCAGGACCGAAAGGAAAGATTGCCATGCTCATCGCCATGCCACTCATCGCCGCAGGATCGCTGCTGATGGCAGCGGACGCGCCGTTCAACGCGGCCCGTCCGCAGGCTGCCCCGGCGGCCGCAGGCGCCGCGCACATCTCGCCGCTGATCGGCCGCTGGGCGCTCGATGTGGCCCGCGTGCCCGCCGAAGAACGTCCACGCAGCGTCACCATCAGCTTCAGCGTGGCACCAGATCAGCGCTGGACCACTGCGGTCGAGATCGTGAACCCCGATGGCGGCACGTTGCATGCCGAATCCACTGCCGCGCTCGATGCCGCGCCTGTGCCGGTGACCGGAAACATGGGCTTCATCGACAGCGGCTCACTGCGCCAGCCCGCGCCGGGAACACTGGTGATGACGCTGGGCAAGGACGGCGCACCGGTTTCGACGCGGGTCTATACCGTATCGCGTGATCGTCGCTCGATGACCGAGACGATCATCTGGGCCGGTACGGCCATGCCCAAGCTGGAAACCAACACTTTCCACCGGGTCGGCTGAGTCCTCAAACGCAAGCGGCCCGTCATTGCTGACGGGCCGCTGCGCACGGGAGGTCGATCTCCGGGGGGATTTTTGGCCGATCAGGCCGCTTCGACTTCCAGCTTTTCATCCGGATCGCGCAGCACATAGCCGCGGCCCCAGACGGTTTCGATGTAGTTTTCACCATCGCAGGCATGGGCGAGCTTCTTGCGCAGCTTGCAGATGAACACGTCGATGATCTTGAGTTCCGGCTCGTCCATCCCGCCATAGAGATGGTTGAGGAACATTTCCTTGGTCAGCGTGGTGCCCTTGCGCAGCGAAAGCAGCTCGAGCATCGCGTATTCCTTGCCCGTCAGGTGGACACGGGCGCTGTCGACCTCGACCGTCTTGGCATCGAGATTGACCGAAAGCTTGCCGGTGCGGATGACCGACTGCGAGTGGCCCTTCGAGCGGCGCACCACGGCGTGGATGCGGGCGATGAGTTCTTCGCGGTGGAACGGCTTGGTGACATAATCGTCGGCACCGAAGCCGAAGCTGCGGACCTTGGAGTCCATCTCGGCAATGCCGGAGAGGATCAGCACCGGCGTCTGCACCTTGGCGACGCGCAGCTTCTTGAGCACGTCGTACCCGTGCATGTCGGGCAAGTTGAGGTCGAGCAGGATGATGTCGTAATCATACAGCTTGCCGAGATCGAGGCCTTCTTCCCCGAGGTCGGTTGCATAGACATTGAAACCTTCGGTCGTGGGCATCAGCTCAATCGCCTTGGCCGTGGTCGGCTCGTCCTCGATCAGCAGCACGCGCATGGATCAGCCCCTTATTGCCATTCCCCGATGGCTCAGGCCCCTAACCGAGGGCCTTCACCGTCATTAACCATATGACCAATGAACATGAAAGGTTAATTTATCGTAAGCGCCATGGCCGGTACCGTTCGCGTTACGGAAATCTGAACATGCCCGGTAGCTTGGTAAAATCTCATTTTCTGTCAATAGTTAAGTGCCCTGATAAGGGTCTTTTCCCGTGTCGGTGCGCGTAGCGTCGGGCGAAACCTTTTTTAAGAAGTGACGCCTTATCGGGCAGGAGCCGCGCCCGGCACACCGATCGCGACCGCCGCCTCGCGCAGCTTGCGGGTGGCGCCCAGATCGTTGCGGAAGGCCGCAAGGCCCCCTTCAAACGCCTTTGCGGCCTTGCCCGGTTCGCCCAGTTGCATGCGGCTGCGCATCAGCATGATCCAGCCATCGGCATTGCCCGGGTTCTTCGCAAGCTTTGCCTCCAGCCCATCGACCATGCCGCGGATCATCGCTTCCTGCTGGCCCTTGGGCAGCGTGGAAGCTGCCTTTATCTCGGCCGACGACGGCCCCGGAATGGCGCCCGAAGCGACCGCCGCACCATTGGTAGCCATGCCGCCGGCGGGCGCGGCAAACTGGGCGGCAGCGAGGCGCTCCTCGTAGGGGATCTTGTAGCGGTCCCCCACGTTCTTGATCACCGCTCGGATATCTTCGGCATAGGGCGCGTCGGCAGGCGTATCCTTGAGCAGCGCGAACCAGGCGTCGATCGCCTTGCGGTGCTGCCCGCCCAGATCCATCGCCACGGCGCGGAAATAGCGCGCCCGCGCATCCTTGGGATCGAGCTTGAGCGCCTTTCTGAAGGCGGCCTGCGCATCAGCGGGGATCTTGCCCTCGGTCTTGCTGGCAAGGACCAGCGATTCGCCGAGGAACGAATAGGTCTCTGCGTGCGTGGAATCGAGCTTGGTTGCTTCCTTGAGCGCGGTCGCCGCTTCGGCATAGCGCTGCGTCTGGAAGTAGGACCAACCGAGCATGCGCCAGCCTTCGGCATCGTCGGGCTTGGCCTTGAGCCGCGCTTCCAGCCGGGTGATCACATCATCGACCGATGGGGCCTGGCTTTCGGTGGGGGCAGGCGGCAGGGCAATGATCTCGGCATCGCGCTGGCCGCGCCAGACGGCAACGCCGCCTGCCGTGAGCGCGACGACCGCCGCCAGCACGAGGACGACGCGGCCGCCGCGGCCCGATGAAGTGCTGGGAGGGGAAGCGGAAGCGGAAGCGGAAGCGGGGGAAGCCGGGGACGCGCGGGCGGGTTCTGGGGTCGGCGTAGGTTCGGCCTCGGTCATCACATGCTCCCTTGTGCGCCGAAGTCGACGCTGCCCCTCGTGCCGGGCATATCCTCTGCCACCCGCACCATGCAAGCGGTGCAGCGGCAGCGCGCCGCACGCGGGGGCGGAACGGATGGCAACGGCGAGCCGGGCGGCACAACTGGGCCTGCCGCACGTACTGCTCGAAAAGAGCGACCACCTTTCAGATACGATCTACAACTACCAGAAGGGCAAGCACCTGATGGCGACGCCGTCACAGCTCGTGCTGCGCTCCGATCAGGAATTCGATGCGGGCAAGCGCGAGGATATCCTTGGTCGCTGGAACCGGCGGACCGAGGAACTGGACGTCAACGTCAAGTACAACGCCGAGGTCAGATCGATCCGCGGCACCGGCTCCGCCATCAAGGGCTCGGTCCAGAAGATCGCGACCCGTGCGCGCGATTGTTCAACCACGATGACCGAACTGCAGCGCCACGCCCCGCCCTATGCGATCACGCTGGCGAGCGGTGAAGTGGTCATGGCCCAAGCGGTCGTGCTGGCCATCGGCACGCAGGGCAACCCGAACCTGATGCGCTGCCCGGGTGGCGGCCTATGCCACCTTGCCGCGCGCACTTTCGGCCAACCGCTATGACGCGCAAGGCGCGATTACCGAGAGGCAGATGGTGGAAGCGTTGCGCTCGCTAGACCGCCAGCTCCACGAAGCCGCGCAGCCGCTCGATCCCCGCCAAGCCCGCATCCGCGCGATCGATGGCGAGCGGCTGCTGATCGAATCGATCGGCGCGCAGCCGTTCACCGTGAACGGCCGCTCTGCCACTTCGAGCGAACTGGATGTGGCGACGGGCGCCGAACTCGGCTTTGGCGGCCACCGCATCACCCTCGCGCGTGAGGCGGAGAGCGGCCTGCCCCTCGACCGCGCCGCAAGTCGCGCTCGACCTCAGTCCGATCGACCCCGACCATCCCGACCATCGCCTGCTCATCGTGGCCGATCCGCCTGCCTTTGCGCTGCACTGGTGGAACGGGCCCGCGCAAGCCGAACAGACTAGCGCACGCCCGCCAGTGCCTTCTGCCGGCGGCGCTGCACCGAGCTCCCCAACCCGATCGCCTCGCGGTATTTGGCGACTGTCCGCCGGGCGAGATCGAAGCCGCGCGCCTTGAGGAGATCGACAAGGGTGTCGTCGGACAGGACCGCCTTGGGGTCTTCCGCATCGATCAACTGGCGGATCGCAGCTTTGACCGATTCTGCCGAGACCGTGCCATCGCCATCCGAGGACGCCACGCCCGAGGTGAAGAAGTATTTCAGCTCGAAAGTGCCGCGCGCGCAGTGGAGGTACTTGTTGGACGTCACGCGGCTCACGGTCGATTCGTGCATCGAGATCGCTTCGGCCACGGTGCGCAGGGTTAGCGGCTTGAGGTGCGCAACGCCCATGCGGAAGAAGCCTTCCTGCTGCTTCACGATTTCCGCGGCGACCTTGAGGATCGTCTTCTGCCGCTGATCGAGCGCCTTGAGCAACCAGTTGGCATCGGCCAGCCGCTCGCCCAGCCACGCCTTGGCATCCTTGCCCACGCAGGCATGCCGCATTTCCACATAATATCGCCGATTGACCACCAGGCGCGGCAGGGTCGCGGGATTGAGCGCGATGTCCCAGCCCTCGATGTGACTTTGGCCTGCACCGTCATCGCCGATCACCGCTTGCACGAGGATATCGGGCACGACCGCCTCGGCCGGGCGGCTGCCAAAGCGCAGGCCCGGCTTGGGATCATAGCTGCGCAGTTCGCGCAGCATGTCCGAAAAGTCCTCGTCATCGACCTGGCAGAGCCGCTTCAATCGCGCGATCTCGCCGCGTGCGAGCAGATCGAGATTGTCGATCAGCCGCGCCATGCAGGGATCGTAGCGATCCGCCTCGCGCGCTTGCAGCGCGATGCATTCGCCAAGATTGCGCGCGCCCACACCGGTGGGGTCGAGCGAATGGACCAGGGCCAGCGCCGCCTGCACCGCCGTCTGCGGCAGGCCAAGCGCCTCGCGCGCGTCTTCGAGGGTGGTGGTAAGGTATCCCGCCTCGTCGATCTGATCGATCAGCCAGCGCGCGGCAAACAGCAACGCCGGGTCCGACGTGACCGCGCCGATCTGCGCATGGAGATGCTCGGCCAGCGTTTCGCTTGTCCCGCCGCGCTCGTTGATGTCGGGTGCTTCGCCGCCCGCGCCGCTACTACCGAAATCGCCGAGGCTATCGGTGAAATCGCTCTTTGCGCCCCCACCCTGATCACCGTCACCGGTATCGCGGTCGCGGTCGAGTGCGGCGGTGTCGATATCGAGCGGCCGGTCATCCGCCGCGCGCCCTTCGCTGACCAGCTGATCCACTGGAGAGGATTCAAGTGTCGTGCGCCGCAGCGCGTCCGGCTCGCCCTCGAACCCGGGTTCGCTGCCGCCTTCAGGCCCGCTTTCGCCCAGTTCGAGCAGCGGGTTCGAATCCATCGCCTCCCCGATGAAGGTCTCGATCTCGAGGTTCGACAGCGCCAGCAGCTTGATCGCCTGCTGAAGCTGCGGGGTCATGACCAGTGACTGGCTCTGGCGGAGGTCGAGCCGCGGACCCAGCGCCATCGCCGCCTATCCTCCCGGTCTCGGCAGCATCACACCCCGAAATGTCATAGGGTGAAGCCTTCGCCCAGATAGAGCCGGCGCACGTTGGGATCGGCCACCAGCGCTTCGGGGCTGCCGGCGAACAGCACCTGCCCGCCATAGATGATGCAGGCGCGGTCCACGATATCGAGCGTCTCGCGCACGTTGTGATCGGTGATCAGCACGCCGATGCCGCGATTCTTGAGATCGATCACGAGGTGGCGAATGTCGCTGATCGAAAGCGGATCGATGCCCGCGAACGGTTCATCGAGCAGGATGATCGACGGATTCGCCGCCAGCGCGCGGGCAATTTCGCAGCGGCGCCGCTCACCGCCCGAGAGCGCCATGGCAGGCGAGGTGCGCAGGCGGGTGAGGCCGAACTCGTCGAGCAGCCGGTCGAGCTCTGCCGCACGGGTGGTCTTGTCGGGCTCGACCAGTTCGAGCACGGTCATGATGTTCTGCTCGACCGTCATGCCCCGGAAAATCGAGGTTTCCTGCGGCAGATAGCCCAGCCCGAGGATCGCGCGGCGATACATGGGAAGGCGGGTGATATCGACGCCATCAAGCAGGATACGCCCCGAATCCGGCCGCACCAGACCCATGATCGAATAGAAGCAGGTGGTCTTGCCCGCACCGTTCGGGCCAAGCAGCCCCAGCACTTCGCCCTTGCCCACCGATAGCGAGATATCGGTCAGCACCGCGCGCTTGTCATAGCTCTTGGCGATCGAGACAACTTCCAGCCCGCCCTGGGCGAGGGTTGCCTGGTTGGTCGCAGTGGCGGGCGTCTCATCCATACTCGAGTTGGTCCATAGCCCGGTCCGCGGCGCGGGCAAAGCCCGTCTGCGCGCCTTTGGCAGGATTTATGCATGTCTCGCCGCGAGATGCATCAGGATAGACCCCGGTAATATTGCAGTGCTTGAAACATCCCCGAAGTCGTGGTCTACTCCGTTTTGAGAGGCAGAAAACGGGGGCACAACCGATGCGCAAGGGAATTGCTGCGGATCTGGGACGCGAAGGCACAGCCATGCACGGCCACGCACTCGATTGGCGCAAACGGATGAGCGACACTGTCGCGTACAGCCTGCTCGTCTACACCAGCCTCCAGATCTTCGTGACCTTGCGCACGCTGGAAGGCGAAGGCGGATCGATGCTGCCGATGATGGCGCTGGTCGTGCTGGTCGCCGGGATCATCCCGATGTTCCGCCATTTCGAGCGCCGCTGGGAAAAGCTGAGCGACGCCGAAGCCGCCGATCCGGCGCTGCAGGCCAGCTTCCGCCGGGATCAGCTCGCCACCTGGGCCGTCGCGATCGGGCTGCCGTTTCTGCTGGCTGCGGTGTTCCGGGCGCTCGTCTCCATCTTCTGAAGATCCGGCATGATTGCCGGAAGCGCTGCAGCGGGCTAGATCGCCGCGCAATGGCTCCCCATATCGGAGCCTGCCGCACATCCGATTGAAAGGCCCGATCCCGCGATGCTGACCCCCCAAGAGGCGCAGGAGCGCTGCCACGCGCTGATCGAGCGTGCTCTGAAAGCCGGCGCTGAAGCCGGCGATGCCGTCTACAGCGCGGACTCCAACGAAGGTGTTTCAGTCCGGCTTGGCGCACTTGAGGATATCGAGCGATCCGAATCCGAACATATCGGCCTGCGTGTGTTCGTCGGTGGCGCTTCTGCATCGATCGGCTCGACCGACCTCGGTGACAGCGCGCTCGACGAACTGGCCAGCCGCGCCGTCGACATGGCCCGCGCCGCACCGGCGGACAAGTTCGCCGGCCTTGCACCCGAAGAGCTGCTGCTGCGCACCGGCGTGGCCGATCTCGATCTCGTCGATGCCGACGAACCCGATCCGCAAACGCTGCGGCGCTGGGCCGAAGAAGCCGAGGATGCCGCGCGTGCCGTCCCCGGCGTCACCAACAGCGAGGGCGGCACTGCCAGCGCAGGGCGCGGCGTCGTCGCGCTGGCCACCAGCCACGGCTTTGGCGGAGCCTATGCCGCGACCAGCCATGGACGCTCGGCCAGCGTGCTCGCCGGGACGGACAGCGGCATGCAGCGCGATTATTCGTGGCGCAGCGCGCGCCACGCCGCCGATCTGCCTTCGCCCGCCGAGATCGGGCGCGAGGCGGGAGAGCGCACCGTTGCGCGCGTCAATCCGGGCCGGGTCAAGAGCGGCTCTTATCCGATCGTGTTCGATCCGCGGGTCGGCAGTTCGCTGGTCGGCCATCTGCTTGGCGCAATGTCGGGCTCGGCCATCGCGCGCCGCGCCAGTTTCCTGCTCGACAAGGACGGCGCGCAGATCTTCGATTCCGCGATCACCATCAGCGAAAATCCGCATCGCCGGCGCGGGCCTCGTTCGCGCCCGTTCGATGGCGAAGGCCTGCCGACGGCTGCGCGCAACCTGGTCGAGAAGGGCCGCCTGACCGGCTGGCTGATGGATTCCGCCGCTGCACGCCAACTCGGCGCGGCGCCCACCGGCCACGCCTCGCGCGGGGGATCGGGTGCGCCGCATGTCACGGCGGGCAATCTCGTGCTGCAGCCGGGATCCGTGAACCGCGATGCACTGATGGCCGATATTGCCGACGGGATCTATGTGACCGAGCTGATCGGCCACGGCGTCAACGGCGTGACTGGCGACTACAGCCGCGGCGCTTCGGGCTATCGCATCGTGAACGGCGAAATTGCCGGGCCGGTTGCCGAGTTCACTGTGGCGGGCAACCTGATCGACATGTTCGCGCGGCTTGTTGCAGCGGACGATCTTGAAACCTGGCGCGGCATCGATGTGCCGACTCTGCGGATCGACGGGCTCAGCGTCGCGGGGGACTGACCCCGTACTGTTTCATAAAGCTCTGCTCATGCTGAGCTTGTCGAAGCATGCTGACGCAGCGTTTGCGGCAGCACCCTTCGACAGGCTCAGGGTGAGCGGGATTGGGAAGGAACTTACTTCGCGGCCTTGGCGCGCTCGATCGCCTCGATCGTGATGCGCTTGGCATCCTCGGCGCCGCCCCACTTGCCGACGCGGACCCACTTTTCCTTTTCGAGGTCCTTGTAGTGGGTAAAGAAGTGCTCGATCTGCTGGAGCACGATCTCGGGCAGGTCGCTCTGCTCGGCGACGTCGCGGTAGTAGGGGAAGGTCTTGTCGTCGGGCACGCAGATGAGCTTCTCGTCGCCGCCATGCTCGTCCTCGAGGTTGAGCACCGCGATCGGCCGTACGCGCACCACCGAGCCGGGCACGAAGGGAGAGCGCGCGATCACCAGCGCGTCAAGCGGATCGCCGTCGGGCGAAAGCGTGTGCGGCACGAAGCCATAGTTCGCCGGATAGCGCATCGGGGTGTGCAGGATGCGATCAACGAACAGCGCGCCCGAAGCCTTGTCGAACTCGTACTTCACCGGCTCGCCGCCGACCGGCACTTCGATGATCACGTTGAGCGTCTCGGGCGGATTTTCGCCGGTAGGGATCATGTCGATGCGCATGGGATGCCTTCGCTGGGCCGGAGTGGCGTTGAAAACGTAACGGGGCTCTAGCGCCGCGCGTTGTGCGCCGCAACATGAACGTGAGGGGGCGCGCGATATCGCGCTTCAGATTCCGCCGATCCCGTTGATCGTGAAAGCGATGACCCCGATGTTGAAGATGAAGGCGGCAAAGGCGTGCGCGGTGACGACGCGGCGAATCGAGCGCGACGAAATCTCGACGTCCGAGGTCTGGAAGGTCATGCCAAGCGTGAGCGAGAAGTAGGCGAAATCGAGGTAATCGGGTTGCCCATCGCCCGGAAACGTCAGCCCGCCCGCATCCTCGCCAGGCGCGGGACCAGTGCGGTAATATTCGTGCGCGTAATGCAGCGCGTAGACCACGTTGGCAAAGAGCCAGGTCAGCAGCAGCGTGATGATGAGGCGCAGCAGCGCACCCGGTTCGCCATGCTTGGCAGCGGGCAATTCACCAGCGATCGCGGCCATGACGACCAGCGTGATCAGCGTGCTGACGGCGAGCACGATCGTGCGGTTGGCATCGTTTTCTTCCGAATGCCGCCGCATTGTCGCCATGTCGCATTCGCGCAGCAGCGGGATCAACGAGAGAAGAAAGCCAACGACCGCCAGATCGAAGCCGACGACCAGCGCATCGGCCAGATCGGCGTAGCCCGTCATCCAGCCGCGAGCGGCGGCCCCTGCAACCAGCAGGACGAGAAACAGCACGAAACGCAGCGGGGCAAAGCGCTGGCCGAACCGCAGTCTGGCCCGGTCAGCGCTGGTGCCGCCACTGCTGTCCACGCTACTTCGCGGCCGGCTTCTTGGCTGCCGGCTTTGCGGCCGGCGCGCGCGGAGCCAGCAGCTTGTCGAGCCCGGTCGGCGCGGTGCCCGGTGCGGCGCGCTCAAGCCAGGGCCAGCGCAGCCCGTCGTGATACTGCACCTGGACCGTGCGCACGACATCGTCGCGCTTGACGATCAGTTCGATCGGAGCAGCCGTGCCCTTGGCAGCGGTGATCGCAGCCTTGATCGATTCCTGATCATAGGTCTTGCCGTTTACCGAGAGGATCTGCATCCCCGTGACGATCCCGGCGCGGAACGCCGGGCTATCCCAGCGGCTTCCAGTCACCTTGCCGTCGTTATCGATCGCAAGGCCGATGGAATGGTTGAGCGAGATGTACTTGGCCGCCGCCATCCGTGCCTTGTCGTAAGGATTGGGCTCGACCTTCCACGCCAGCTTGTAGCCGCCGCGCTCGATCCCGCCGAGCGGCGCAGGCTGGCCCGGCGTCTGGATGCGGGTCTTGAAGAAGCCCGCCCAATCGTAGGGATAGAGTCCGTTCAACGTCTTCACCACGTCGTCGAGTTCGTAGGTCAGCACGCCCCAGTCGCCGTTGTTGACGCCGAAGAAGGCCTTCGCGAAATCGTCGATACCTTTCTTGCCCGCAGTGCCCTCGCGCAGGATCGCCTCGGTCTCCAGCCAGACCAGAGCGCCTTCGGTGTAGTATTCCTCGTTCCGCGCGAGCGAGGAAAACGGCTTGGGCTTGCGGCTCGCCATGATCGGATCGTGCGTGGTGTCCTCGACCGATCGCCATTCGCGGCCCGGATACTGGGTGAATGACCCCGCATAGTTGGCGAGTTGGCCCAGCACCTGCTCCTTGCTCTGCACGCCCGAACGCGCGGCAAGCACGAGACCCCAGAACTGCGTCTGCCCTTCATAGACCCACAGCAGGTTGTCCTGCATCGGCGCGCGGTAGTCCGGCGTCCACAGCTTGGCCGGACGGCGATACTTGCCGTCCCACGAATGCGAAAACTCGTGCGGGATCACATTGCGGTCCCAGTCGCCCGCTGCCCAGTCGATCAGCGTGCGCGGCTCGTACTGGTTCTCGCTCGACCGGTGATGCTCGAGGCCGATCCCGCCCATGCGGTCGGTCATCGCCAGCAGGAAATCGTAGTGATCGAAGTGCTTGGCGCCAAACGCCAGCATCGCCTCGTCCACCATGTTGCGATAGACCTGCAGGTTCTCCGGCGCGATCTTGAGAAGCTCGGGCTTGTCGGCCACCAGATCGAACCAGACCCCCTGCCCAAGATCGTGGCGGGCGGCGTAGAGCCCGGCAAAGATCGGCGAATCGACCAGTGTTTCGTAGTCGGTCACGCCCCAGGTCACCACGTTGTTATTGGCGGCCTTGCCATCGAGCGCGGTGAAGACCTGCCAGCCCGCCGGGATCGTGACGGTCGGCTGCACCTTGATCTGCCGCACGTAGTACCCGGCAGGATAGAGGCTCATCTTCTCCCACTGCAGATTGAGCATCTCGCGCGTCATGGTGACGCGGCCTTCGCTTTCGCGCAGCGGCGAGGTGTGGATGAACTTCGCGGTCACTTCGCCCGCGCCGGCCGGCACATCGACATGGAAGGCGAAAACGTCGACCGGATCGCGGGTCCAGGTCAGCAACCGGCCACCAGCGTAGAAGCGCACGTCGACAAGCTCGGCGATCGTGCCCTTGGGCCCGTGGTTGCCGGGCAGCCACTTGGGATAGAGCAGCGTGAGCTTCGACTGGCCGGCAGGCACCGGAATCGTCTCGGTCACGCGGTAGGCGCCGGTCGTGGTGTCGCTGGCATCGATCGCCAGCTGGATCGTGCCGGGATAGGGCTTGTCCTCGGCATCCGGGATCGTTTCGACAATCGGCACCGCCATCGGACGGGTGTTCGTCGGCGGCTGAACCTGCGCCCAGACCGGGGCGGCGGTGGCGAGGAGAGCTGCGGCGAAAGTCAGCAGGGCGGCAGGGCGCAAAGCGCGCATCGAGGTCGTGATCATCGGCGCTTCATGGCGCGAAGCTTGCGCGACTGCAACCGGGCCCGACCAATGGGCAGCCTGCGCCCCTTTCCCCCTGACCACATTCCCGCTAATCGCGCGCACTGACATGAGCAGCAACAAGAACACATCCGCCCCGAAACCGGCAACCGCGACGCCGCAGGCGATCCGCGGCACGCAGGACATCTTCGGCCCCGACGCCGAGGCTTTCGCCTTCGTGGTCGAGACCTTCGAACGCGTGCGCCGGCTCTACCGCTTCCGCCGCGCCGAGATGCCGGTGTTCGAAAAGACCACCGTTTTTAGTCGCAGCCTGGGCGAGACGACCGATGTCGTCTCCAAGGAAATGTACAGCTTCGAGGACCGCGGCGGCGAATCGCTGACGCTGCGCCCCGAATTCACCGCCGGAATCGCGCGCGCCTACCTCACCAACGGCTGGCAGCAGCACGCGCCGCTCAAGCTGGCGACGCACGGGCCGCTGTTTCGCTACGAGCGCCCGCAGAAGGGCCGCTACCGCCAGTTCCACCAGATCGACGCCGAAATCATCGGTGCGGCGGAACCGCAGGCGGATGTCGAACTGCTGGTTATGGCGGATCAGATCCTGCGCGAACTGGGCATATCGGACGGCGTCACGCTCCAGCTCAACACGCTGGGCGATGCCCCGAGCCGCGAGGCATGGCGGGCGGCGCTGGTGGAGTACTTCCGCGCGCACAAGGCCGAGCTTTCGGAAGATTCGCAGGAGCGCCTCGAGAAGAACCCGCTGCGCATCCTCGACAGCAAGGACCCGCGCGACAAGGTGTTCACTGCCGATGCGCCGATGATCGACGCGTTCCTCTCGGCCGAAGCGCAGGAGTTCTTCGGCAAGGTGACAGCGGGGCTGGATGCAGCTGGCGTGGCGTGGACGCGCGCGCCAACGCTGGTGCGCGGCCTCGATTACTACCGCCACACCGCGTTCGAATTCGTCACCGACCGTCTCGGCGCGCAGGGCACCGTGCTCGGCGGCGGGCGTTATGACGGCCTGATCGAAGCGCTCGGCGGGCCGCATACGCCTGCGGTCGGCTGGGCAGCGGGGATCGAGCGGCTGGCGATGCTGGTGGGGGACAGGGCAGAGGCTGGGCCAGACGTGGCTGTCGTCGCTGAAAACGAAGCGCGCGAGATCGAGGCGCTGGCGCTCGTTGCCGCCCTGCGGCGCGCCGGTCTGGCGGCGGAGCTTATTGCCACCGGCAGCCCGCGCAAGCGGTTCGATCGCGCCAAGAAGCTGAACCCGGCTGCACTGGTGTCGCTCGACGTGCGCGATGGGACTCCCTCGAAGTCGTTCCGCGCTACGGAGGAGGGCTCGACCGTCGCTGCAAAGGCAGGCGAAGTCTACGACGCGTTCTTCGCGGAGCTGCGGTGAGCGTCTCCGACACCCGCCTTGCCCAGATCGCCGCCCGTTTCGCTGAGCTCGAAGCGCGGCTGGCTTCGGGCACATTGGAAGGCCCTGCCTTCGTCACGGCGAGCCGCGACTATGCCGAGCTTGAGCCCGTCGCCCGCGCCGCTGCGCATGTCAGCACGATGCGCGGCGAGTTGGCCGCGCTCAGCGCGAGCACCGATCCCGATCCCGAAATGCGCGCGCTGGCCGAAGAGGAAATCGCCCACCTCCGCACCGAGCTGCCCGAGGCCGAGCGCGCGCTCGCCATCGCGATGTTGCCGCGCGACAGTGCCGACAGCCGCCCCGCCATGCTCGAAATCCGCGCCGGCACCGGGGGCGACGAGGCCGCGCTGTTCGCCGCCGACCTCTACCGGATGTACGAGCGTTTCGCCGCCGAACAGGGCTGGCGGGTCGAGATGGTCTCCGCCAATGCCAACGAACTGGGCGGGTTCAAGGAAGTCGTCGCCAACGTCGCGGGCACCGGCGTGTTCGCCAAGCTCAAGTATGAAAGCGGCGTCCACCGCGTGCAGCGCGTGCCCGTGACGGAAAGCGGCGGGCGCATCCACACCAGCGCGGCGACGGTGGCCGTGCTGCCCGAGCCGGACGAAGTCGACGTGCAAATCGAGCCGGGTGACATCAAGATCGACATCTACCGCGCCAGCGGGGCGGGCGGCCAGCATGTCAACACCACCGATTCGGCGGTGCGGCTGACGCACTTGCCCACCGGCCTTGTCGTGATCCAGCAGGACCAGCGCAGCCAGCACAAGAACAAGGACAAGGCGATGCAGGTGCTGCGCACGCGCCTCTATGACCTGCGCCGCGCCGAGGCGCACGGGGCGGAAGCCGAAGCGCGCAAGGCGATGGTGGGTTCGGGCGACCGCTCCGAACGCATTCGCACCTACAATTTCCCGCAGGGCCGGGTGACCGATCACCGCATCAACCTGACCCTGCACCGCCTGCCCGAAATCCTCGAAGGCCCGGGCCTGGGCGAACTGATCGACGCGCTCGCCGCCGAGGATCAGGTCAAGCGCCTCGCGGCCCTCGATGCCTGAGGCGCATGCCTGACGTTCGCTCGGCGCTGCGCGATGCCGCCGCGCGGCTCGCCGCGACCAGCGATACCGCGCGGCTCGATGCCGAGCTCCTCATGGCCCATGCGCTCGGTGTAAGCCGCACCGAACTGCTGCTGCGGCACCTCCATTGCGGACCTCCAGCGAACTTCACGTCCATTCTGGACCGCCGTCTGCGCCACGAGCCGATTGCCTATATCCTTGGCACGCAACCGTTCCATGGCCTCGAACTTGAGGTCAGCCCCGCGGTGCTGATCCCGCGCGGCGACAGCGAGGCCGTGGTCGAAGTTGCCCGCCTCCTGCGCGAGGGACGCCCGCCGGCGCGCATTCTCGATCTGGGTACCGGTTCGGGTGCGCTGCTGCTTGCGGCCCTGTCGCTCTGGCCCGAGGCGCAGGGGATCGGGGTGGAACGCTCCGCCGCCGCGCGCGAAATCGCCGCCCGCAACGCCGCGCGCAACGACCTCGCCGGACGCGCGCAGATCGTTGCGGGCGACTGGACCCAGCCCGGTTGGACCGCAGGCCTCGACAGGTTCGACCTCGTCCTCGCCAATCCGCCTTATGTGGAAACAGACGCCGAGCTTGAACCTTCGGTGCGCGACCATGAACCGGCCGAGGCGCTGTTTGCAGGGCCGCTGGGCCTGGATGACTACCGCCTGCTGATCCCCGCCTTGCCAGGCATGCTGGCGCCCGGCGGCACCGCCTTGTTCGAGATCGGCGCGACGCAGGGCGAAGCCGTCGCGGCACTGGCGCACGACGCCGGGCTCACCGCCACAGTCCACCCGGACCTTGCTGGGCGGCCCCGCTGCGTCGAAATGACGTAAATTGGGCAAACATTTCGCTTGGCAAGGTGGCGGCGCGTCACTAATCAGAGCCGCAGGCAGGGCGACGGATGAAGGCTTCCCGTCCCGGCTTACTCCACCATTTGCATCGATGGCCGGCAAGGCAGGCCGGCAGCGCGCAAATGCTGGGAACCACGAACATACCATATCGTGGTTGAATATGCGCGGCGGCGGGGCTGGCCGGACCGGACCCACGAGTTGCGCCACGTCTGGCCCAGGTTGAACACAACGTTTAACTTGCCTGGGTCAAGGTTGCACCGAAACAGGAAAGTGCCTGACTTGAACAACAATCGTGGTAACAACCGCCGGCGCGGTCGCGGGAACAACAACCGCCCGCAGGGTGGCGGTCAGCAACTCAACCGGATCGATAGCCGCGCGCGGGGCAATGCCCCCCAGATGCTCGAAAAGTATCGCAAGCTGGCGCAGGACGCACATCTGAATGGCGACCGCGTTCAGGCTGAATACTACCTGCAGTTCGCGGATCACTATTTCCGCGTCATCGCCGACAGCCGCCCGCGCACCGACGATCAGCGCCAGCGCCCCAACGGTGAGCGCTGGAACGAAGGCGAAGGCGAAGACGACGGCACCGACTTCTCGATGGACAACGATTTCCCCGCGTTCGACCGCCCGCAAGTCCGGCGCGAGGAGAACCGGGAACCGCGCGAGCCTCGTGAGAATCGCGAGCCCCGCGAAAACCGCGAAAACCGCGAGCCGCGCGATAACCGGGAACCCCGCGAAAACCGCGAACCGCGCGAAAATCGCGAACCCCGCGATAACCGCGATAACCGCGAGCCACGTGAACCGCGCGAGAATCGGGACCAGCGTGAAAACCGTGAGCCGCGCGAGAACCAGCGCCCTCGTTTCGAGCCGGAGGCCGTGCCCGAAGCAATGGTCCGCGCCGATGAAGGCGAGCCGATCGGCGATGCCGCGGAAAATCCCTTCGTGCGCGAAAGCCGTTCGCAGCGCGGCCTGCGCCCCCGCACCGACCGCCGCCCCCGCCGCGAGGCCGAGGAAGCACCAGTCGCTGCGCTTGATCCGCTGAGCCTGCCGCCTGCCATCGGCGTTCGCGCTTCGGCTGAGCCGGTCGAGGAAGCACCTGCAACGGGATCGGTACCTGCAGCCGAAGCGCTTGCTGCCGAGGCTCCGGCGCCCAAGCGCCGTGGTCGCCCGCGCAAGAATCCGCTGCCGGAAGCCGCAGAAGGCTGATCGCGGCCAGTCGCAGCGCCTGAACGGGCCTGAGCGGGGTCGCCGCGTGGAAAGATCGGCAAGACGCTTGATGCCGCTCGCGCTGATCGGCGCAGGTGCCTTGGCCGCGACCGGTTTTCAGCCGCTCGCGCTGTGGCCCTTCACGCTGGCCGCGCTGGCGTTTCTGATCGTCCGGATCGAGCGCGCGCGCTCGGCCCGCCGCGCGGCGCTGGCAGGCTGGCTGTTCGGGCTCGGCTACTTCACGCTCGGCAACAACTGGATCGCAACCGCCTTCACCTATCAGGCGGCGATGCCCGCGTGGCTGGGATGGATCGCGGTCGTTCTGCTGGCAGTCTACCTCGCGATCTACCCCGCGCTCGCCGCCTTCCTGGCGGCCTGGCTTGCGCGGCGGTGGCAGGCTGCGTTGCTCCCAGCGTTTGCAGGGTTCTGGATCATCACCGAATATCTGCGCGCCACCCTGTTCACCGGGTTTGCGTGGAACCCGCTCGCCATGGCCGCGCTGGGCGGTTTCAGCCGACCCGGTCTTGCCGCCATCGCGCCGTGGACGGGGACATACGCCCTCTCCGGCCTGATCGTGCTGCTAGCCGGATTCTGGCTGCTGGCCTGGCGCACGGCAACCGCAGGGCGCCTCCATGCCGCAGCCATGATGGCCGCAGTTCCCGCCGCGCTGATGCTGCTGCCATTGCATGGCCATGGCGGCGAGGGCCACCTCGGCTACACCCTCGTCCAGCCAAACATCGGGCAGGACACGATCAACGATCCGCGCCTGTACGAAGGCCAGTTCCAGAGTATCGCGCGCCTTTCACTGCCGCGTACACCGGGCTCCACGCGGATCGTACTGTGGCCCGAAGGCGGCCTGCCCGATTATCTGCGGCCCGGCTATCCGCAGTTTTTCTATGATGCCACGACCTATGCGGCGGACCCGGCGATGGCCCGCGCCCGCATCGGCCGGGTGATCGGCCCGGGCAGCCTGCTGCTGACCGGCGCGACCGATCTCGTGGTGCAAGGGGGCGATGTGACCGCCGCGCGCAATGTCGTCACCGTGCTCGGGTCCGACGGCGCGATCCGGGGCAGCTATGCCAAGGCGCATCTCGTGCCCTATGGCGAATATCTGCCCATGCGCACGTGGCTTGCCCCGCTCGGCCTTTCGCGGCTGGTTTCGGGCAGCCTTGATTTCCTGCCCGGACCCGGCCCGCGCACGCTGGAAATGGGCGTGCATGGCAAGGCCGGCCTCCAGATCTGCTACGAGATCGTGTTCTCCGGCGAAGTGGCCGACCGCGCGCACCGGCCTGACTATATCTTCAACCCTTCGAACGACGGCTGGTTCGGCGCGTGGGGCCCACCGCAGCATCTGGCGCAGGCGCGGATGCGCGCGATCGAGGAAGGGCTGCCCGTACTGCGCGCCACGACGACCGGAATCAGCGCGGTGATCGATGCCGATGGCGTGGTCCGCCAATTCGTGCCCCGCCTTACCGCCGGGCGGCTCGACGGGCTGGTGCCGCCCGCTCACGCCCCCACGCTTTTTGCCCGGCTTGGCAACCGGCTCGCCCTCGCATGGGCGCTGGTATTGCTGGGCGCTGCGCTCGTGGTTGCAAGGCGGCGCAGAGGACGCTAGGGAAGCGACATAAAGGATTCTTTATATCACATAGGAACCCCCCAATGCGCACCGACTACCTGTTCACGTCCGAAAGCGTTTCCGAAGGCCACCCGGACAAGGTCGCCGACCAGATCAGCGACGGCATCGTGGACCTGTTCCTTTCGAAGGACCCCGAGGCGCGCATCGCCTGCGAGACGCTGACGACGACGCAGCTCGTGGTGCTGGCCGGTGAAATCCGCTGCAAGGGCGTCTACGAAGACGGCGCATGGGCGCCGGGCGCGCAGGAAGAGATCGAGGCGACCGTTCGCGAGACCGTGAAGCGGATCGGCTATGAGCAGGACGGCTTCCACTGGGAGAAGTTCGAGTTCATCAACCGGCTGCACGGCCAGTCGGCGCATATCGCGCAGGGCGTCGATGCGGCCGACAACAAGGACGAGGGCGCGGGCGACCAGGGCATCATGTTCGGCTATGCGACCGACGAGACGCCCGATCTCATGCCGGCGACGCTTTACTACAGCCACAAGATCCTCGAGCGCATGGCCGCCGACCGCCATTCGGGCGCCGCGCCGTTCCTCGAGCCTGATGCCAAGAGCCAGGTCACGCTGCGCTACGAAGGTTCGCTCCCCGTCGCCGCCACCGCCGTCGTCGTCTCCACCCAGCACGCGCCGGGCTATGACGAGGGCGACAAGGAAACCGAACTCCACGATTACGTGAAGCGCGTGATCGCCGAAGTGATCCCGCCGGTGCTGCTGCGCGAAACCAAGTACTACATCAACCCGACAGGCTCGTTCGAGATCGGCGGCCCAGATGGCGACGCGGGCCTCACCGGCCGCAAGATCATCGTCGATACCTACGGCGGTGCTTCCCCGCACGGCGGCGGCGCGTTCTCGGGCAAGGACCCGACCAAGGTTGACCGCTCGGCTGCCTATATCACGCGCTACCTCGCCAAGAACGTGGTCGCTGCGGGCCTTGCCACGCGCTGCACGATCCAGATCGCCTATGCCATCGGCGTTTCGGAGCCGCTCTCGCTCTATGTCGATACGCATGACACCGGTACGGTGGGCGACAACCTGATCGAACAGGCCATCCTCGGCAACGCCAAGCTCGGCGGCCTGACCCCGCGCGCGATTCGCACCCACCTCGGCCTCAACAAGCCGATCTACCAGCCGACCGCCGCCTATGGCCACTTCGGCCGCAAGGCGGATGGCGACTTCTTCCCCTGGGAGCGCCTCGATCTGGTGGATGATCTCAAGGCGGCGTTCGCCTGAACCGGTAGCCTGCCACTGGCACGCAGATCGGCCTGAATGAAAGCGCTCCGAAGTATTGCTTCGGAGCGCTTTTCTTTTGTGCTGCACAGGATTGACCCGGCTGGGCGCCGACTGCGGTCTTGTTGACGGATCGATGCGGTGCAGGCAGGTTCGTGGCCGCGTGTCTGATTAGGGAGGCGGCGCCATGACCGAACCGATGAAGGGGTCGATACCTGTAAGCGTCGGTCTCGCGTCCTACCTCAGGATTCCCATTCCCGGCACCAGCGGCCTTGCCATCGAGCTCGATGCGCGCGGGTTCAAGGGCAATTCGACCTGCAGCCTGTTCTTTCACGACAAGACGGGCAAGCGGACCCTGCGGCTTGACTATGGGTATAACAAGAACACGAAATCGGTGAATTACCACTGGAACCAGAAGGGTACGGCAGAAGCCCTGCCATTCCAGATCAAGAACCATGACCTAGCCGGCCGGAGCGGGGCCTTTCTCTACAAGGGCGCGAAGTATTTCAAATACCTCGGCCGCAGCCTGCTCGTCGTCGGCCTTGCCACTGATGGATACTCGATCGTGGTTGCCGACAAGCCTATGCGGCGATCTACCGCAGTTGTCAGCGCATGGGCGTCGGCCTGGGTGGGCTGCCGGGCGGTGGGCGCACTGGGGGCCGGCGCGGGTACGCTGGTCGGGCCGGAGGGCACTGCCATCGGCGGCGTCGGCGGCTGCATCGTTGGTGGGTACGCGGGGTACAAGGCGGGCGAGCAGGCAGGCGAGGTCGTCTTCGATTGGGCCGAGGACACCGTTTTCCGGCAGATCCCGACAAGTCCGACCCCGTTCGGCCATCATTGATGACCCTGCGGATCGAGCTCTCGACCGCTGAACCGGGCCCCTGTTCGCTCTGGCCGGGAGACCTCCCGGAAGATGGCCCTGCACGAACGCTGATGGTCACCTGGACCGTCGACCCGGAGCCCGCAGACGCGGGCGTTCCGGAGCCACTCCAGACGCTGCTGGCCACCTGGCTCGCCGGGCAGGGTCAGGTGGCCTTTCCCGTCCGTCTGGGCCTGCTGGGCCATGTCGAATGGACGGTGGCGACCACGCCCGGCGCAGCGGCTGCCCTGTTCGATATTGCCGATTTCCCTTGGTGGACCGGCACCCAGGCAGCGCTGATTGCAGGCGAGGCCCCGGACCCGGGCCTGCTGACGAGGGCCATGACGAAACGCCTGATGGGTGACGCCTGGGTTACTGCGACGGACATGGGCGGATGCCACGCCGTGGTGAGGGCCGGGATCGACGGCGATGCAGTATGCATGGCCTTCACTGATAGGGCGGCGCGGGCCACGGCAGCAGCAGAGCTCGCTGACCTTGCCGCGCGAGCCGGAATACCCTGCGCCGGGTAACGCCGGTCCGGCCGCGCCAGAAGCACCGCCGGACCAGCAGCAGGGATGCGCTTACCCGAACATGCCCTTCCTCGGCCCGAGGTAACCGAACAGGTACGCGCCGACCTTGCGCATCTGGATTTCCTCCGCGCCTTCGGTGATGCGGTAGCGGCGGTGGTGGCGATAGATGTGCTCGAACGGCTTGTGGCGCGAATAGCCGATGCCGCCATGGACCTGCATCGCGCGGTCCGCCGCTTCGCAGACCAGCCGGTTCGCCCAGTAATTGCACATCGAGACCTTGTCGGAGAGCTCGCGTTCGATGCGCTTGTGGCCGCCTTCTTCGGCTTCGAGCCGGTCCATCTCCCATGCGGTCTTGCGGATGAGGAGGCGCAGCATTTCACACTGGGTGGCAAGCTCCACCAACGGGAACTGAATTGCCTGATTGCGCGCCAGCTCCTCTCCGAAGGGCTTGCGCTCCCGCGCATAGCGCACCGATTCCTCGATGCAGAACGTGGCTGCGCCGAGCGAGGAGGCCGCCTGCCGGATGCGGTTCTGGTGGACAAAGCTCTGCGCGATGGCGAGGCCGCCGCCCTCCGGTCCGAGCATCGCGGATTCCGGCACCCAAACATTGGTGAGCGAGAGCCGCGGGTGGTCCGTCGGCATGTTGAAGGTCCACATGTACTCCTCGATCACCAGCCCCGGCGAGGGATTGGGCACGAGGAGGCAGGTGATCCCGCGCGCGTTCCCGGGCTCGCCTTCGGTCCGCGCAAAGACCGCGCAGTGGCTGGCGATGTGCATGCCGGTGATCCACATCTTCTCGCCATCGATCCGCCAGCCGGGGACTCCGTCGCGCGTCTCGCGCACGGCGCGGGTTTCCATGTGCGTCGCATCAGACCCATGGCGCGCTTCGGTGAGGCCGAAGGACACGCGGCGGGTGCGCGCAAAGCCGCCGAGGATGAATTCCTCCTGCTGTTCGGGCGTGCCGAAATGCTCGAACATGTTCACGAACGGGAAGTTCCCTACGATCGAATGCTCGTTCTGCAGATCGTTGTGGAGTCCGAGGCCCTTCTGCGTGAAGTGATCGCGGATCACCGCCATCCAGAGGTTCTTGCCATCCTTGCCGCCATACTTCTTGGGCGCGGAAAAACGCCAGTGCCCGGCGGCATCGGCGCGGCGGGTGGCCTCGATCAGCAAGGCTTCCCATTCGTGGCGCGGCAGGCCCTGATCCTCGAAATTGGTACGCGCCCATTCGCGGCGGTGGTCGAAGAAGCGGATGTTGTCGTCCGCCTGTTCGAGCGGCTTGATCTCGGCATCGATGAAGGCGTCGAGTTCGGCGAGGTAGTCGACGAGCTCCTGCGGCAGATCGAAGTTCATGTCGTGCTCTCCCAGATGCGGCGCGCTTCACTGAGCGCAGGGTATTTCGGCATATCGGCGGCCAGCGTATCGAGGGCGCGGCGGCGCAGGGTCGCGAGCAAGCCGGGCTCGGCCAGCGTGGTGCGCCCGGCGAGAATGGCTTCGCACAAGGCCCTGTCGTGCGGACTGGGCCGACCGGCGAGTTCGCGGCGGACAATGCCGAGCGCGTTCTGCGCAACGGCCAGTTCGAAGCGCTCGCGCCCGGCGGCCATATGCGGCTTGACCGTAGCGGCGAGCCATTCCGAGATGGCCGTGAGGATTTCGGCGGCGCTCGGCTCACCCTCGTTGGCGGGCGGCGAAGACGGCGCGGGCGGCAAGGGCCGTGCGCGTTCCGCCTCGGGCGCTTCGGCTTCCAGCAGGAGCAGAAGATCGAGGTCCTGTTCCGCCGCCCGCCGCGCCACGACGACGCGCTCGAGCGAGCGGTCTGCGCCGCTGCGCCAACCCTTGCCCATCGAAAGCGCTGAAAGCGCCCACCACACCGTGCGATAAACCAGCCAGAAGCGGAAACGGGCGGGGTCGAACCTGGTGCCACCAGCAGCTTCGTAGGCGCGGGCAAGGTCCTCGATCTGGCCGAGGCCGAAGCCGCGTTTGTCCAGACGGCCAAAGCGCCAGACGGTCATGCAGCCGAAAGCAAGATCCTCGTGGACATCGCCAAGGTGCGCGAGTTCCCAATCGAGCACGGCAGACAAACGCCCGCCTTCGACCATGATATTGCCAATGCGCAGATCGCCGTGGAGCACCGCGAGCGGTGCCGGCGGCGGCAGGTTGGCGCGCAGCCACGCAAGGCCCAGCGCGATGGGCGGACGGTCGCCGCCGGCATCTTCGAATTGCGCGGCGAGCGCTTCGACCCCGGCGGCGGGTTCGAGCACCGGGAGGAATGGCAGCGCGGCAGGATCGAGTGCATGGACCCCGGCCATCGCGGCCGCGATCTCGTCCAGCAGGGCAGGCGGCGAGGACAGCGCGTTTTCGGGATCGGGTGAGCCGGGCACGCAGCGCATGATGAAGCCGAGCCCAAGATCGTCTTCGGGGGCAAGTTCGGCGACCACTTCGGGAGCGGGCACGCCGCCCGCACGCGCGCAGCGGATCACGGCGGCTTCCTTGGCCATATCAAGCAGGCGATTGGCAACCCATTCAGCCGAGGGCGCGCGGCGCAGCACGAAGGCTTCACCGCCGATCTCGAAACGCCAGCTCTGCATGTTGGCACCGCCGGATAGCCGGAGCAGGCCGGTGACCATGCCGCGCCAGCCGGCGCGCGTCATCACCTGCTCAAGGCCTTCAGCCAGCCCATCGGCCAAGCCCTGCTGCGCGTCCGCCGCCATCCGCTCCTCTCGCCCCTCTTCATCGGGCTATTCGCTTTGCTGTTGTTCGCGCCACTATCATTAATCGCGCGATTAATGTCCAGTGTCCGGTTCGGCTCCAGCTGGCGATACGGCAGGCCGCGCGCCACGCGCGACCACCTGTCAACGCGGCACTTGCCACGGAATCACAATCAGTTAGGCTGCTAATGGATCATAAACGGGTTCTGGGCTAAGGGGGAACATGGCTTCCGGTGGCAAGACGATGAGCAAGTGGATCGCGGCTGCACTGTGGTGCGCGGCGCCGCTGCTGCTTGTCGCCGCCCCGGCACAGGCGCGTCCCGGCACCTCCCTGCAGAACGCGCGCGATGCCGCGATCGAGCAGCAGGTCTCTGCCATCGTGTCACAAGGACGCGGCCGCATCGGCGTCGCGGCGGTCGATCTCGATGGCGGCGGGCAGATCCTGATCAACGGCGACATGCCGTTTCCGATGGCCAGCACCGCCAAGATTGCTGTGGCTGCCACTTACCTTTCCGGTGTGGAGCAGGGCCGCCTCCGGCTCGACCAGCAGTTTCCGATGATGATGCCGGTGGCCGAATCGGTCGAATCGCGCGGGGCCGTCGCAGCGGTCCGGCCTGGCATGGTGATGTCCGCGCAGAGCCTGATGGAGCTTTCCATCACGCGCAGCGACAACCACGCAACCGATGGGCTGATCGCCGCAGTTGGCGGGATCGGCGCTGTGAATACCTGGCTCAGCCGTATCGGTGTGACAGGCCAGCATCTCGATCACACGATGGCGACGCTGGTGCGCGATGATGGCCGGGTCAATCCGGTGACGACGATCGACACGCGCACGAGCAGCACGCCGCGTGCGATGGTGCAGCTCCTCGCCGCGATCGATCGCGGCGGCGCGCTCAGCCCGGAAAGCCGCGCGGTGCTGCTCGATACGATGACCCGCACGAGCACAGGCCGCAACCGCATCCGCAGCGGCCTGCCGGAAGGCGTGGTCTTCGCCCACAAGACGGGTACGCTGTCGGGGGTTACCGACGATGTCGGCATCGTGCGCCTGCCCGATGGCCGGCACCTTGCCATCGCCATCTTCGTGACAGGGCCGGAAGGCCATACCGCACACGCCGGCATGATCGCGCAGATCGCCCGCGTGCTTTACGACGGCTACAGCCAGTCACCGCTGCCCGCCAGCTTCGAGACCGCGCGCCGCTGATCTTCCTGATTGTCTGACGGCGTGCCCCGCTGCGCGCGGGCCTTCGTCATGCGCGTCTGCCGCGCACAAAGAGAAGGGGCGCGACCGCCAAAGCGATCACGCCCCTCTATCTCTATCAAACCCTTGCGGGGTTGATTACATCTTCGCGGCTTCGCTCGAAGCGTCAGCAGCCGGAGCCGAAGCGTCTTCCGAAGCAGGAGCCGAAGCATCGGCAGCAGCGTCGGTCGATTCCATAGCGGCTTCGGTGGCGGGGGCTTCAGGAGCCTTTTCCGAGCAACCGGCGAGAGCAAAGGCAGTGCCGGCGACTGCGGCGAGGAGGAGCTTGCGCATGCGTTACAATCCCTGGATTGAAGTGGACCGCGCCGGGCCCGCAGCCCGCCGCAAAGCCTACTCTGGCGGTAGACTTCTCGCCCCAATTAATCGGCAATTCACCTGCTTGCAAGTCTTAGGAGCAGCAAAGCCGTCATAGACCGGTTATGTTTTTGATAAACAACTGTTTTTGCAAGGCATCGACGAGTCGAATTGGCAGATTTGAGCAGGATGAATCGCCCCATCATTGCTGCACTGCCGCAACATCGGGCGCTTTCGCTGGCGGGGTCGAGGCGCTACCACGGCAAGCATGGACACCTCAGCGCAGCCTGCAACGCCGCCTCAACGTCATCTCTATCTGATCGACGGTTCGGCCTATATCTTCCGCGCCTATCACCGCCTGCCGCCACTGACCAATCCGGTGGGCGTGCCGGTGGGCGCGGTCTATGGCTACACCACGATGCTGTGGAAGCTGGCGGAAGACCTGCACAAGGCGGATGGGCCGACCCATCTCGCGGTGATCCTCGACAAGGGTTCGATCACCTTCCGCAATGCGCTCTACGACCAGTACAAGGCGAACCGTCCGCCGCCGCCCGAGGACCTTGTCCCGCAGTTTCCGCTGATCCGCGATGCGACCCGCGCATTCAGCCTCGCCTGCATCGAGGAAGAGGGCCTGGAGGCGGACGACCTCATTGCATCCTATGCGCGCGCAGCGGCCCTGCAGGGCTGGAACGTGACGATCGTCTCGTCCGACAAGGACCTGATGCAGCTGGTCGGGCGCAAGACCGAGGCTGGCGGATACGTCGACATGCTCGATACGATGAAGAACCAGCGCATCGACATACCGGAAGTGATGGAGAAGTTCGGCGTCGAGCCCGAGCGCGTCGGTGATGTGCTGGCACTGATGGGCGATGCGGTGGACAATGTTCCGGGCATTCGCGGGATCGGACCCAAGACCGCGACCAAGCTGATTCAGGAGCACGGCACGCTGGAAGGTGCGCTGGCTGCAGCCCCAGCGATGAAGCCGGGCAAGCTGCGCGACAGCCTGATCGAGCAGGCCAACATGGCGCGCCTTTCGCGCGAGCTCGTCCAGCTCAAGGAGGATTGCGCACTGCCGCTGCCGCTCGAATCGTTCGAGCTGACGGCGATCCCGCCCGAACCGCTCGCGGCTTTCCTCTCCGAGCATGGCTTCACCAGCCTGTTGCGCAAGCTGGGCACCGCGCCTGCCGAGGCCCCCGCAGCGGGCGGTGCGACCACGGCACCGGGCGCGAGTGCGGAGACGCGCCAGAGCCTGCCGGAATGGCCGGCCATCGATACCGGCGGCTATCGCTGCCTCCAGACGCTGGACGAGATCGCGCAGTGGGTGAGGCGCGCCGAAGCCACGCGCGTATTGGCGGTCGATACCGAAACGAGCGCGCTGGATGCGATGCAGGCAGACCTTGTCGGCGTGAGCCTTGCGCTGGGGCCGGGCGATGCCTGCTACATCCCGCTAGGGCACCGGGGCAGCGACATGTTTGCCGAGGCGCCAGTCATGGCCCCGCGCGCGGAAGCGCTCGCGCTGCTGAAGCCGCTGCTGGAAAGCGATGCCGTCCTCAAGATCGGGCAGAACATCAAGTACGATATCAACGTGCTCGCCCGCTATGGCGTGATGGTCGGCCCCATCGACGATACCATGGTGATGAGTTTCTGCCTCGATGCCGGACGCAGCGAGGCCGGTGTCGGCGGCCACGGCATGGACGAACTGGCAGCCCGCCTGCTCGGCCACACCACGATTGCCTTCAAGGACCTGTGCGGCACCGGCAAGAAGGCGATTTCCTTCGCCGAAGTGCCGCTCGCCGATGCAACGCGCTATGCGGCAGAGGACGCCGAGGTTACGTGGCGGCTCCACCGTCTGCTCAGCCCCCGGCTGGCGGAGGAAGGCGGCACGCGCATTTACGAGCGCGTCGACCGGCCGCTGGTGCCGGTAGTTGCAAGCATGGAGCGCCACGGCATCCGCGTGGACCGCGAGCGGCTGGCGGGCCTTTCCGCGCAGTTTGCCGAGACCATCGCGGGCCTCGAAACCGTGATCCACGAGAAGGCCGGCCAGCCCTTCACCATCGGCAGCCCCAAGCAGCTTGGCGAAATCCTGTTCGACAAGCTGGGCTACAAAGGCGGCAAGAAGGGCAAGACCGGGCAGTATTCCACCGACCAGTCGGTCCTCGAAGGTCTTGCAGCGCAAGGGGCCGAAGTCGCGACGCTGGTGCTCGAATGGCGCCAGCTCTCGAAGCTCAAATCGACCTATACCGATGCGCTGCAAGCCGCGATCAATCCCGCAACGGGGCGCGTCCACACCAGTTACAGTCTGGTCGGCGCACAGACAGGGCGGCTTTCGTCCAACGATCCCAACCTGCAGAACATCCCGATCCGCACCGAGATCGGCCGCCAGATCCGCGAGGCTTTCGTGGCCGAACCAGGGAACGTGCTGCTGGCGGCGGACTATAGCCAGATCGAGCTGCGGCTGGCCGCGCACATGGCCGATGTGCCCGCGCTGAAGGAGGCCTTCGCCGCGGGCGAGGACATCCACTCACGCACCGCGCAGGAACTGTTCGGCACTGTGGACCGCGACACGCGCGGGCGCGCCAAGACGATCAACTTCGCGATCCTTTACGGCATCAGCCGCTGGGGCCTTGCCGGCCGACTCGGCGTGACCTCGGAGGAAGCGCAGGCGATGATCGACCGCTATTTCGAACGCTTCCCCGGCATCCAGCGCTATATCCACGAGACATTGGAGAGCGTGCGCACGCACGGCTATTCGGAGACGCTGTTCGGCCGCAAGACGTGGTTCCCGCGCATCAGTTCCAAGAACCAGGCCGAGAGGCAGGGCAGCGAACGCGCCGCGATCAACGCACCGATCCAGGGCACCAGCGCCGATATCATCAAGCGCGCGATGGCGCGGATGAACCCGGCGCTGCAAGCGGCGGGGCTTGGCCATGTGCGCATGCTGCTGCAGGTGCACGACGAACTGGTGTTCGAGCTGCCGGAGGGCGATGTCGCGGCGGCGAAAGCGGTGATCGAGGCGGTGATGGCGGGCGCGGCGGAACCGGCGGTGAAGCTGACCGTGCCGCTGGGTGTGGAGATCGGCACTGGCCCAAGCTGGGGCGCGGCCCACTGACCGCTGACCCTAGGGTCAGGACCTATAAACCGCGCCTTCGAGGCGCTGGCATGGCGAACATATCAGGCGGGTATTCGCGCAGGGAAGGCTGGTTGCCTTTCCAAGTGAATTCCTGTCTGAGATGGAAGCCATGCCAGCGTCCCGCAGGGATTTGACCAAAATGGCCCATTGCTTCGTCAGGAAGCCTTGAAATATCGACATATTCCTGCGCCTTCCTTCCTCGCACTGAGCCATTTTGCCTCAAACCTCGAAGGCGCGGTTTGTAGGTCCTGACCCTAGTTCACCTTGACGTAAGGGCTGATATCCTTGGTGCGCAGCCAGAGCATCTGGTCGTTCGGCACCGAATTGGTCAGCGCATAGAGCTGCTCGGCCTCATCGGCGCTGAGGCCCATTTCGCGGTAGTAATCGAGGTAGGCCTTGTTCGGGCCTTCACCGGGAGCGAAGTCGTCGGGCTGGTGGCCATCCTCGTCTTTCCACGCATGGACGCCAAACTCGGCATCGGGCGCGGCATGGCGGGTCGTGCCGGCCAGAAAGATCTCGAACCCGCCCGAACGGACCGAGCCGCCGGAGGGCACGTCGGTTGCGATGCCCTGGCGGCGGATTATCCTGCCAAGCGTGAGGTTTGCGCCGTCATCCGAAGTCCCCGGGCAATCGACGAGTTCCAGCACACGGATGCCCGGATTGGCTTGCAGCATTTCGCGGAACAGCGCGGGCGACTTGTCGTCGATTTCGCCCACCAGAGCGGCATGCGTTGCATCGACCACTGCGAAGGGGCCGAACCGCGCCAAACCTGCGATCGCTCTGGCGATCCGCTGGCTGCGCGGCTCTTCGACCACGGTCCGGGTGGTAGTCACTTCGGTCCAGGTGGTCCCGTGCGAATCGACCCAGGTCCGCGTCGCCGCCTGCTGCGCGGCGGCCGGCGCGGCAATCGTCGCCGTGCTGGCGATGCTGACGAGCAAGGCGCGGGCGAGTCGGTTCATGGTGCGGCCATACTTCACACATGCTTGCCAATTTTCCAGCAAAACGCGGTAAATCACGCTTAACGCCTTTTGGCTCCAAATTGGCGATACCGGCGACCTGCCCCTATCCCGCTACCCTGCCCGCCCCTAGGCTGCCGCACTGGATTGAGGGATGGTATGGTCGCGCTGGTATCCACGGTTGCCTATCTGGGGCTGGAAGCGCGCGCGGTTGAAGTGCAGTGCCAGATCGCGCCGGGCCTGCCTGCCTTCCGCGTCGTCGGCCTGCCCGACAAGGCGGTCGGCGAAAGCCGCGAGCGGGTGCATTCCGCGCTCGCCGCGCTGGGCCTCGCGCTGCCGCCCAAGCGCATCACGGTGAATCTCTCCCCGGCGGACCTGCCGAAGGAAGGCTCCCACTATGATCTTCCCATCGCCCTCGCGCTGCTGGCGGCGATGGGCGTGGTCGATCTGGAAGCGATCGCTGACTACGTGGCGGTGGGCGAACTCGCGCTCGATGGACGGGTGATCGCCAGCCCCGGCGTGCTGCTGGCAGCGCTCCATGCCAGCGGCATCGAAAAGGGCCTGATCTGCCCCGCCGCGCAAGGCGCGGAAGCGCGCTGGGCCAGCGGGGTGGAAATCGTCGCCGCGCCCGATCTGATCAGCCTGCTCAATCACCTCAAGGGCACGTTGCGGCTGCCGGTGCCCGAACCGGGCGAAGTGGACGCGCCGCCGCGACGCGCGGACCTCAAGCAGGTCAAAGGACAGGAGACCGCCAAGCGCGCGCTGGAGATTGCAGCGGCGGGCGGTCACAATCTGCTGATGATCGGGCCTCCCGGTGCGGGCAAGTCGCTGATGGCCTCCTGCCTGCCGGGCATCCTGCCGGAACTCACGCCGGCCGAAGCGCTGGAAGCCTCGCTGGTCGCCTCGGTCGCTGGGCTGTTGGAGGAAGGGCGAATCAGCCGCGCGCGGCCTTTCCGCAGCCCACACCATTCCGCCTCGATGGCCGCGCTGACGGGTGGCGGGCTGAAAGTGCGTCCCGGCGAAGTGAGCCTCGCGCACCTTGGCGTGCTGTTCCTCGATGAACTGCCCGAATTCCAGCGCGCGGTGCTCGATTCGCTGCGCCAGCCGCTGGAGACGGGCGAAGTCACCGTCGCGCGGGCCAATGCGCATGTGACGTTCCCGGCGCGCGTGCAACTGATCGCGGCGATGAACCCCTGCCGCTGCGGGCATCTGGGAGATCCCGCACTCGGATGCAGCCGCGCGCCGCGCTGTGCGGGGGATTACCAGTCCAAGGTCTCTGGCCCGCTGCTCGACCGCATTGATCTCCATGTCGAAGTCGATCCCGTCTCCGCCGCCGATCTGGCGCTGCCTCCACCCGCCGAGGGATCGGACGCGGTTGCAGCTCGCGTGGCGGCAGCGCGGCGCGTGCAGACGGCGCGGCTGGAAGGCAGCGGGCGACGCACCAATGCCGAGCTGGAAGGCGATCTCCTCGAACAGTACGCCACGCCTGACGAGCCGGGGCGCAAGCTCTTGGCCCAAGCGGCAGAAGCGATGCGGCTATCGGCGCGCGGCTACACCCGCATGCTGCGCGTGGCGCGCACGATTGCGGATCTGGCCGGGGCGGAGACGATTGGCCGCGTCCATGTGGCCGAAGCGCTGAGCTATCGGCGGATTGCGCCCAGAGCCTGACGACGCAGCTAACGTCCCGCCATCGCTTTGGCTTTCGCCAGATACGTTCGCCCGATGCGCAGCAGTTCGCCATCCACCAGCTGCGCGGACCACACGCCGAGCCCGTCGTGCTTCAGCCCCGCAATCCGGTCTCGGCGCACGATGGTCGAGCGGTGGAGGCGAATGAAGCGTTCGGGGTCGAGCCGGTCTTCCAGCCGCTGGATGGTGTGCAGCAGGAGATAGCTTCGGGTTCCCACATGCAGCCGCACATAGTCGCGCTCGGCGTCGATGCGGTCGATATCGCCTGCCGCAATGCGGATCAGCTCGCTGCGGTGGGGAACCCAGAATTCCTCGATCCACGGGCTTTCCGCAGCAGCCGCCTCGGTCGGTGCGGCGGTATCGCGGCGGGCGAGGGCGCGCTCGACCGCGCGTTCGAGGCGGTCCTGCGCGACGGGCTTGAGGACATAGTCCACCGCATCACAATCGAACGCCTCAACCGCGAAGTGATCGTGCGCGGTCACGAAGATCACCGCAGGGCGCGGCGACATCCGCACGAGCCCGCGCGCCACGCCGAGGCCATCGACTTCGGGCATCGTCATGTCGAGCAGCACGAGTTCGGGGCCAAGCGCTTCACACAGACGCAGCGCCGCCGCACCGTCGCTCGCGGTGCCGACCACGTGCAGCGCCGGGATGCGCGCGCAGAGGATCTGCATGCGCTCCACCGCGAGCGGCTCATCATCGACGATCAGGGTCTTCATTGGCGGCATAGGCATCTGTCCCCCGGTCTCCATCCTCAATCGCAGATCGACCGCACCAGCGGGATCGTCAGCACCGTGGCATAGCCGCCCGCAGGCAGCGCCCCGCTTTCCACCCGCGCCTCATCACCGAAGCGCGCCGCCAGCCGGTTGCGCACGTTCTCGAGCCCGATCCCGGTGCCACCGTTGAGCCCCGTCTTGCCGGGCCCATCATCCGCGACCGTGAGCACCAGCTTGCCGCCCGCTTCCTGCGCGGCGATGCGGATGGTGACCGGGCGGATGCTCGCTGAAACGCCGTACTTGATCGAATTCTCGACCAACGGCTGCAGGATCATGCCCGGTACGCACGCGTTCTCAAGCTCTTGCGGCACATCGAATTCACAAACCAGCCGCTCCGGAAAACGCACGGCCTCGATTTCCAGATAGTGGCGCTGCAGCGCAATCTCATCGGCGAGCGGCACATCCGCCGTGGGATCGCCGGCAAGGCTGTGGCGATAAAAGCTGGAGATCGTCTGGATCATCTTCTCCGCCTGTTCGCTGCGGCCAACCATGACCAGCGCGGACAGCGAATTGAGCGTGTTGAACAGGAAGTGCGGATTGACCTGATAGCGCAAGCTCCGCAGCTCTGCCGCCTTGGCCGCGCGCTTGTATTCGCCTTCGCGCCGCTCCGAAGCGCGCGCCATCTCGGCATTACCGAGTGCGATATAGAGCCCGGCCCAGGCAATCAGCAGGAAATAGCGGCCAAGCGCCACATCGGTGAGCTGCTTCCACAGGCCCTCGTCCTCGATCATCTTGCTGATGATCGCGCTGTGGATCTGGGTATCACCATCGGTGGCAGCAGGAGCGGGAGCCGGGGATGGCGATGCGCTCACCTTCGATGGAGGTGACGAGGCCGATGATGGGGCCGATGACGGGGCCGATGACGGCACGGCTGTGGGGGCGGCCTTTGCCGGGGGCCGGGTCGCCGCATGATGCACGGGAGGCCGGGGCTTGCTGGCGCGCGCCTTGTGTTCCTTTGCGCCGCGCGCGCGAACTTCCTTCACCGCTTCACCGACAGGACCAGCGGGGGCGGGCGGTACGTCCTTCTCCGCGATCAGACCCGCATCGGCGAGGCCGCGCAGCACGTTCCAGCGCACCGCGCTGATACCGGCAAGGCGCGCCTGCGCGACCGAGAACTCTGCCTCGCTCCGCGCACGCTCCATCTCGCGCTGCGCCTGGGCAACTTCGCGTTGGGCCTGCGCCAGTTCGTCGGCGAGTTCATCGGCATGATCGGCATCGGTGGCGATCCGCCGAGGCCCGATGCGCACTTCGGCGCTGCCATCGCTGCGCTTGATGATCGAAACGCCGCCGGGCGCGGTGATCACGGCTACTTCGTCGCCGTCGTCCCCGCTGCCCGGCTCTTCACTGGCATCCGGGGATGGCGCCGGCGGTGCCTTGGCCGAACGCGGAGGGGCAGGCGGTGCGGGAGGAGCTGGCGGTTCCGGGGGCGGCAAGGGTGCGGGAATGGCCTGCGGCGGATCGGCGACATCGATCAGGACGTTGCCCGAAACATCGTGCCGGACCCGCACGGTCGGCAACGGCACGTCCGATGGCGCATCGCCGGGCACAGCGCCCTGCCCGGCGCGGATCACCTTGGCCGCCGCCTCGGCTTGCGCCTGCGCCGCACGGGCCTCGCGCTCGATCAGCTTTTTCTCGACCGGCGCGAAGCATTGCTGGTTGATCGCCGCGAGGGCGAGGGCGGCGGGGAGCATGATGATCAGCGCCGCACCGATTCGCACCCCGTTGCTGCGCCCGTCGAACCGGCGCAGCACCGGCCATGCCATCACCGTGATCGCAATGCCCGCGAGCGTGACGACCGCGCGGCGCCAGAGCAGTTCGTTGAACTCACCGAGATCGACCACGATCCCGCGCAAGGTGATCAGCAGGAAATAGGTCAGCCACAGTGCCGCCGCAGACAGCAGCACGGCGCGCGCGGGCACGTGCGGTCTTTCGGCAGCAATTTCGGCGGGAACACTGGCCATTCGGTCACTCTTACGCCCAACTGCCCGGCCAGCGCCAGCCGGACAGTCGGGCGCAGTCAGCCGTTAGTCGATGGATCAGGCCGGCAACAACCCCTCATCGGCGATCTTCTTCTTCCACACGAGCGGGGCGAGTTGGTGCACATTCTGGCCGGTCGAATCGACCGCCACCGTCACCGGCATGTCCTCCACGGTGAATTCATAGATCGCTTCCATGCCGAGATCGGCAAAGCCGACCACCTTCGACTGCTTGATCGCGCGGCTGACGAGATAGGCCGCACCGCCGACCGCCATGAGATAGGCGGACTTGTGCTTCGCGATGGATTCGGTAGCCGCCACGCCGCGTTCCGCCTTGCCGACCGAGGCAAGCAGGCCGAGGTTCAGCATCGTGTCGGAGAACTTGTCCATGCGTGTCGCGGTGGTGGGGCCGGCGGGGCCGACCACTTCCTCGCGCACCGGATCGACCGGGCCGACGTAGTAGATCACGCGGCCCTTGAAATCGACCGGCAACTCCTCGCCTTTTGCCAGCATGTCGGCGATGCGCTTGTGCGCGGCATCGCGGCCGGTGAGCATCTTGCCATTGAGCAGCAGGCGGTCGCCCTGCTTCCAGCTCTGCACCTCTTCCGCCGTCAGGGTGTCGAGATTGACGCGCTTGGCCGCTGCATCGGGCGTCCAGTGCACGTCGGGCCATTCATCGAGTTTGGGCGCTTCGAGGAAAGCAGGGCCCGAACCATCGAGCGTAAAGTGGGCGTGGCGCGTGGCGGCGCAATTGGGGATCATGCCGACAGGCTTGCCCGCAGCGTGGCACGGCGCATCCATGATCTTGACGTCGAGGATCGTCGAAAGTCCGCCAAGGCCCTGCGCACCGATGCCCAGCGCGTTGACCTTGTCGAAGATCTCGATGCGCAGGGCCTCGATATCGTTCTGCGGCCCGCGCAGCTTCAGTTGCGCCATGTCGATCGGCTCCATCAGCGCCTGCTTGGCCAGCAGCATGCAATGCTCCGCCGTGCCGCCGATGCCGATGCCGAGCATGCCCGGCGGGCACCAGCCCGCGCCCATCTGCGGCAGCATCTCGACCACCCAGTCGACGATCGAATCGCTGGGGTTCATCATCTTGAACTTCGACTTGTTTTCGCTGCCGCCGCCCTTGGCCGCGACATCGACCGAGACCGTGTGGCCCTTCACCATCTCGACATGCAGCACACACGGGGTGTTGTCGCGCGTGTTGCGGCGCGTGAAGGCAGGATCGGCCAACACCGAGGCGCGCAGCTTGTTGTCGGGATCGAGATAGGCGCGGCGCACGCCTTCATCGACGACATCCTGCAGGCTCTTGTCGCTTTCCAGCCGGCAGTCCTGACCCCACTTGATGAAGACGTTGACGATGCCGGTATCCTGGCAAATCGGGCGGTGCCCTTCGGCACACATGCGGCTGTTCGTCAGGATCTGGGCGATCGCATCCTTGGCGGCAGGCCCTTGTTCAGCCTTGTAGGCTTCACCCAGCGCGCGAATGTAGTCCATCGGGTGGAAATAGCTGATGTATTGCAGCGCGTCGGCCACGCTCTCGATGAGGTCTTCCTCCCGGATCGTCGTCATCGTCGTTGTCATCCCTGGCATCGCCGGGTCCTTCCGCTGGTTTCGGCCCGCAGCGCGCGGGCGCAATCGATGAACCGCCGTTTAGCCATCGACCAGCGTCATGCAAAGCGCTTGGCGCGCCGTGGACGATATTCTAAGGGCCTGTAATCAAGAGTTCGATGGATTTGGCCGCAGTGCAAGGCGCGGCCCACGGTCAGGATTGCTCCGGCCCCAGCGGCCGCGCAGTCTGGCCCCGCAAGTGAGGGAATTCATGACGGTAGTGGAAGAGCGCGCGAACATTGCAGATGCCGGCGGTGAGACCGCACGCCGCGCGATGATCGATAGCCAGTTGCGCGTGAGCGGTATCAACGATCCGGCCATTCTCGCCGCGTTCCTGGCCGTGCCGCGTGAGGACTTCGTGCCCGAAGCACGCCGCGCGGTGGCCTATGCCGATCGCGCCGTGGCGCTGGGCGGCGGCGAAGTGCTGTCCCCAGCGCTGACTTACGGCCAGATGCTGACCGCTGCGGAGCCGGTGGCTGACGACAGCGTGCTCGTGATCGGCAACCCCGGCGGCTATCTCGCCGCGCTCGCCGGGAAGCTGGCTGGAAAGGTCACGCTCGTGGCTGCCAAGGGCGAATTCGCCAAGGCTGGCGAACATGCGCTGGTGCTGGTTGACGGCGCGATCGAGGAACTGCCTGCCGCGCTGGCCGATGTGGTTTCGGCGGACGGCCGCCTTGTCACCGGCGTGGTGGAGCGGGGCGTGACCCGTCTGGCGCTCGGCCGCAAGGTCGGCGGCGCTCTCGTACTGACCGTTCTGGCCGAGGCCGACTTTGCGCCGCTTGCCGCATTTGCGCCTCGCCCGAAGTGGAGCTTCTGAACCTCATGATTCGTTCCACGGCCAAATGGCCCCTGATACGTCGGCTGAAGGCCGGCCCTGCGCTGGCTGCGCTCGCCATCGCCGCCGCCGCGACGCCAGTTCACGCCGACGACCTGCAGGGCGCGCTGGCCGCGGCCTATGCCACCAACCCCGATCTTGCCGCCGCCCGCGCCAACCAGCGCGCGACCGACGAAGGCGTGCCGATCGCCCGCGCCCCCGGCCTGCCGAGCCTTACCGGTACGGCAACGTATACCGAGTTTCTCAAGGTCGGGCCCAACAGCTTCATCGCACCGAAGCGGTTGCTGACCGTCGATCCCTCGCTCAGCGTGCCGATCTATTCGGGCGGTTCGGTGCGCAATTCGCTCGCCGCCGCCAAAATCCGCGTCGAAGCCGGGCAGGCAAGCCTGCGCGGCACCGAGGCGGGCGTGTTCAGCCAGGTCGTTGCAGCCTACATGGACGTGATCCGCGATGCCGCAACCGTGGGGCTCAATCGCAACAATGTGCAGGTGCTCGAGGTCAACCTCAAGGCGACCAGCGACCGCTTCGAAATCGGCGATGTGACCCGCACCGACGTGGCGCAGTCCAATTCGCGCCTCGCCCTCGCGCGCGCCGATCTGCGCAGCGCAGAGGCCGCACTGGTGGCCAGCCGCGAACGCTATGTGCAGGTTGTCGGGCTGGTCCCGGCAGATCTCCAGCCGCCGCCGCCGCTCGCCGGACTGCCCGCGACGCCGGACGAAGCCGTGCAGACCGCGCTCGACAACAACCCCGATCTCGAAGCGGCGCGCCAGCGCACCAAGGCGGCGGGCTATGACGCCAAGGCCGCGGGCGCGGGCCGCCTGCCGACGATCTCGCTCTATACCTCGGGCGAATATTCGACCTACTTCAACTCGCTGGGCGGCGGCGCGGTCGGTGGCAATTTCGTCCAGAGCCAGACGACGGCGCAGGCCGGCGTGCGCGCCTCGATCCCGCTGTTTCAAGGCGGGCTGCCTGCTGCACAGCAGCGCCGGGCCCAGGCCACGGCGAGCGCGACCGAGGAGCAGGAAATCTCGACCGAGCGGCAGGTCATCGCCAATGTCCGCTCTGCCTATACGCAGTGGCGCGCAGCGAACGACGTCATCACGCTCAACCAGACCGCGGTCGATGCTGCGGCGTTGAGCCTTGAGGGCGTGCGCGCGGAAAACACCGTGGGCAACCGCACGATCCTCAACATCCTCGATGCCGAGCAGGAACTGCTGCGCGCACAAGTGGGTCTCGTGGCAGCACGCCGCAATGCCTATGTCGCAGCGTTCAATCTGCTCGCCGCGATGGGCAAGGCGCAGGCCACCGATCTCGGCTTCGATCCGGCCTCGCTCTACGATCCCGAGGCGAACTATCGCCGGGTGCGCGGGCGGGTGTTCGATTGGGCGCTCGATTCCCCGACTCTGCCCAAGGCCACTCGGACTGTTGACACTCCGGCCCAAACTGCAACAATTTCTCCGCAACCTGTTCCTTGATGGTACAGGGCCGCCCGGGGGCGCCTGATTCGTTCAGGCCGGGCCGGCCAGATTGATGACCAGCTGGTAGATTGTGTGGGGATAAGCATGCGTCAGGCTTCGGAACCTTCGGTCGAGGAAATTCTCGAATCGATCAAGAAGGTGATCGCGCGCGACAACCGCGCCGAAGCAGCGCGTGAGCGAAACCGCCGCGATGCAGCGCCGGAATCGGCCCCGGCTCTGGCCCCAGCTCCCGCGCAATCGACGCGCGTTTCCGCCCGTTCGGCTGTGCGCGGCGAAGGTCGCCCGGCGTCATTCCCAGCCGACGTGCTCGATCTCAGCGTCGTTGCGGCGCAGATCCTGAACGAGGATCGCGGCGCATCGGTCGAGGCGGAAGAGGATGAGGACGCACCGCTGATCGCGGAAGAGGCCACCGCTTCGATGCGCGATTCGCTCGCCGCACTGGCAATGCTCTCCGCGCCCGGGGCTTCGCCGCAGATCGTCCGTTCGGGCGAGACTTCGCTTGAAAGCCTGGTGCGCGAAATGCTGCGCCCGGCGCTGGCCGAATGGCTCGACAAGAACCTGCCGCCGATGGTCGAGAAGCTGGTCGCAGCGGAAATCGCGCGGATTGTGGGCAAGAAGGGCTGATCCTGCCCATCCGGCTATGCTAGGGCGCGGCCATGGCCAGACCTGATCCCGCGCTGCTCGATCCCGCGCGCTACCCTTTCGGCAATGCCGTCACCACACGGTTTGCCGATCTCGATCCCAACGGGCACATCAACAACGTGGCGATGGCCGCAGTGTTCGAGGATGCGCGGCTGCGCTTCATCACGGCAGTCGGCATGCCGAAGAACACCGATGGCGCGCGCTTCATGGTCGCCAACGTGACGATCGACTATCTGGCGCAGGCCTATTACCCGGCGGGCCTCGAATGCCGCGTGGGCGCGCTGCCCGGCGGACGCAGCAGCTGGAGCCTCCGGCAATTGCTGCTGCAGGATGGCCGTCCGGTGGCGACGGCGCATGTCACCATCGTTTTCACCGATGGCGAGCGGCCGCAGCCGATCGACCCCGCCCTTCGCGAAAGGCTCGATGCATGGTTGATCCGGTGAAGCCTGATGAAGTCACGCTGGCACGGCAAGCGGTCGCCGGACTCGGTGGTTTTGCCCCGCAGCGGCACATCCTGCTCTGCGCCGGTCCCGATAAGGACAAGTGCGCCCCGCGCGAGGCGGGCGATGCGGCGTGGAACTTCCTCAAGAAGCGGCTGGGCGAACTCAAGCTGGGCGGGCCGCAGGGCGTGCTGCGCAACAAGGTCGGCTGCCTGCGCGTCTGCGCGGCGGGGCCGGTCGCGCTCGTCTATCCGGACAATGTCTGGTACCATTCCTGCACGCCGGAAGTGCTGGAGCGGATCATTCAGGAGCACGTGATCGGCGGTGTGCCGGTCGAGGACTACCGCCTTACGCCGCCCGAGTGACCTTCATTTCCACCACTCGTCGACATGCTGCTCGAGGCCGTTGTCCACCGCCTCATCATGGCCGGTGCCGCTGGACAGGAACACGAGGCCCATCAGCGCGGCCATCAGCATCATCGTGAAACCGATGCCGAGCATGGCCGCGATATAGAGGTGGATCGAGACGAGCCCGACAGCCTCGTAGAGGTAGAAGGCAGCTGCCGCCATGACCGCCAGGGTCAGGAGCCCCATCCAGCGCATGACGCGGAAATAGCGGCCCCACGCGAACTGGGCGTAATCCGGATCGTCGAGCGGAGAAGGGCGAACGGGGTTGGCCATGGCCGGTTTCATGCGCCGCTTGCCCAGCCAAGGCAATCGCTTTCCCCGCCTGCCCTTTGGTGGCATGATCTGCGAATCGGCAAGCTTTGGAACGACTTGCCGGAGAAGTGGGATCTCCCGAAAGGGGAGAAGGAGGATGCCATGTCGATCGCGCTGCTGATCGCCGGCCGTTCGGGAGAGGTATGGCACTGCCATGCCGACGACCTCGTTGCCGACGCTGTCGAAACCCTCGCCTCGCGCCGCATCGGGGCCTTGCCGGTCACCGATGCCGGAAACGAGGTGGCCGGGATCTTTTCCGAACGCGACGTGCTCTATGCTCTCAAGCTTCACGGCGGCACCGCGCTGCAGATGCGGGTCCGCGATGTGATGACCGCGCCGGTCATCTCGGTCTCGCCCGATCACAGCGCGCTCGAAGCGCTGGCGCTGATGACCCGCCGCCGTGTTCGCCACCTGCCGGTGCTCGACAATGGCAAGATGGTCGGCTTCGTCTCGATCGGCGACCTCGTGAAGTTCCGCATCGACCGGATCGAGGCCGAGGCCGAGGCCCTGCGCGAGTATATCCAGACGGCATAGCTTGAGAGTGGGGCCGCCCTGCCCTATCTTGGTGTCATGACCACGCTTATCCAGGATTCCGCACTTTCGGGCAGCGTCACGCTCGCCCCCAGCGCAGCGGCGCGTATCGCCGCGATTGCCGCGAAGCAGAACCGCCCCGCCGTGCTGCGCCTCGCGGTGGAAGGCGGCGGCTGTTCGGGCTTTCAGTACAAGTTCGAGATGGGGGACGAGCCTGAGGCCGACGATCTCGTGAGTGAGACCGATGGCGTGCGGCTCCTCGTCGATCCGATGAGCCTTGAACTGATCGCGGGCGCAACGGTGGAATATGTCGAATCGCTCGGCGGCGCTGCCTTCCGCGTCACCAATCCGCAGGCGGCCTCGGGCTGCGGCTGCGGTTCGAGCTTTTCGGTGTGAGTATCAAAGTCGCTTCGTTCAACATAAACGGGATCAAGGCGCGGCTGCCGCGCCTGCTGGAATGGCTGGAGGAGACCCGGCCAGCTGTCGCCTGCCTGCAGGAGATCAAGACCCAGGACGCGGACTTCCCCGCCGCCGAGTTCGAGAAGATCGGCTATCACGCGATCTGGCACGGGCAAAAGGGCTTCAACGGCGTCGCCATTCTGGCCGATGGCACGAAGCCGGTCGAAGTGCAGCGCGGCCTGGCCGGAGAGCCTGAGGACGAGCATTCACGCTACCTGGAAGCCGATGTCTTCGGGCTTCGCGTGGTGTGCATCTACCTTCCCAACGGCAATCCGCAGCCCGGCCCCAAGTTCGACTACAAGCTGCGCTGGATGGAGCGCCTGCGTAAACGCATGGCCGAAATCGCGGCGGAGGAAGTCCCGGCGCTGGTGATCGGCGATTACAACGTGATCCCGGAAGACAAGGACGTGTGGGACGTCCGCGCGATGGCGAGCGATGCCCTGATGCAGCCCGAATCGCGCGATGCCTATCGCCGCCTGCTCAACGATGGCTGGACCGACGCGCTCGATCTCCACCATCCGCGCGGCGGCTTGTGGACTTTCTGGGACTATCAGGCCGGCGCGTGGCAGCGCGATCACGGCTTCCGCATCGATCACGCACTGCTCTCGCCCGAACTGGCCGACCGGCTGGTGGGGGCTGGCGTCGACAAGGCCTATCGCGGGCGCGAGAAGGCCAGCGACCATGCGCCGGTGTGGGTCACGCTGCGCGAGCCGGCCTAGGGTCCAAACTCAATCAGGGCGCATTCGAGGTTTGTGGCAAAACGGCTCAGTGCAAGGAGGAAAGGCGCAGGGATATGTCGATATCTCAAGCCTTTCCGACGCAGCAATGGGCCGTTTTGGTCAAACCCCTCCGGGGCGCCCAAATGGCTTCCATCTCGGTCAAACCGGCCCTTGCAAAGGCAACCAGCCTTCGCGGCGGGCCGCTTCGGCCGATATGTTCGCCATTTGGGCGCCTCGAACGCGCCCTGATTGAGTTTGGACCCTAGTTCAGCACTTTCCAGAACCGGATGTGCGATCCGGGCGCGATGTCTACCGGCTGGAGCCATGCGGGCGCCTTGCCATCGAGCAGTTGTGCCATCAGGCCGTTCGGGGCGCGGGTGGCATAGACGGCTGGCTCGTAGATATCCGGGCAGACCGCGATCAGCGTCGTATGGCGTTTGCGCACAATGGCATGGGCTTCCGCTTCGGGTGCGATGAAGGCGGCGATCACATCGTGCATGCCTGCCGCCCCGCGGTGATGGCCGGTTGCCACCACGCGGGCGTGCGAATTCACGATGAGGTCCGGCCCGATATCGAGCGGGGCGAAGATGTCGGTTGCAGGCATCTTGTTGAGCGCGGCGCCAGCGAGGTCATAGCGGCACTTCGACATCCCGATCGCGCCGACCTTGATCCCGGCGATCGACTGGACCGTGGTGCCGGATGCCGCATTGGCCGAAGCCGGGTTGACCGCCCCCATCGCCACAACCACGGGAAGCCCGGGCGCCAGAAGCGAGACTACCAGCGCATAGCCGCCAAGGCGCGGAAGGATCGCCACGCTGCGCAGGCGGTAGACCCAGCCGAGGATCAGCGCCGCTGAAGGCACAGCTGCAAAGACCAGCGCGGTTGCCGAAGCGCGCGCCACCGCAACGCCGATGAGCCAGGCGCCCGCGAGCAGCAGCATGTGATCGAGCCACAGCAGCCGCGTCGGCGCGTCCTTGGCTTCGCGCCAGAGACGGAACGTGCCGTAGACCCCGACCAGCGGCCCCATGAGGATCGCCGCCGCCATCGGGGCGCTGGTGTGCCAGAAGGGCATGCCTTCAGCGACCGAATCGTACCAGTAGCGCTTGACCAGCGGATCGAGCATCACGAAGGCGCCGCCACGGCATTCGGGCGCGACACCGAACATGATCACCGCAGCGCCTGCCCCCATTACGGCCAGGCCAGCGAGCTGCCCGAACAGCGTGCGCGGCGTGGCGAAGCGCAGCGCCGCAGCACCGGCCGCAACCCACGCGAACAGCGCGAGGTGAACCGGCGAAATGGCGTCGCAATGCGTGAGCAGATCATAAGTCCCGCGTGTGCCGAGGAAAATCGCCACGCTTGAAAGTGCAAGACTCATGCTGGCGGTGCAGAACCAGTCGAACCGGGCGGCGGGGGCACGCAGGCCGCGCAGCGCACAGATGCCGAGGAACAGCGCCGTCAGTGGCAGACCCTCGATCGAGATCGCCAGCAAGGCCGCGAGCGCGGCACCGATCACCGCACCGCCCTTCAGCGCGTCTTTCGCGTGGAGCCCGCTCAACGCAACGAGCGCGAGCACGATCTGCCAGCCATGGTGATCGATGCGCATCGGCGTGAACTGGCACAGCACCGTCGGCGAAAGGCCGATCATCAGGCACGCAAGCGCCACGACTTCATCGTTGAACCAGCGCGCGGCAAGGCGGCCCAGCAGCGCCATGGCGCAAAGCAGCGTGAGCAGCGGCACCGCGATCACCGTGGCGAATTCAGCGCCAGCGGTTCCCAGTAGCAGACGCAGCAGCAAGATCATGGCGGCGATCGGAATGTCGACCAGCCGGGACCAATGCATCGCGACGCCTTCCGGGGCGGCGATGCGGTACTGGTGCACATCGAACCACGATTGCCCCGCGAGGAGATCGCGCACCTGCAGCAGGCGCAGCGCGTCATCGGGATCGCCGAAACGCAGCATGGCGATGAGCCGGAAGTTGATGAGAATCATCGTCACCGCCAGCAGCGCCCAGGTGATCAGGACGCGCCGGTATGGTCCCTTGGCGGGATCGGTGACGGAAGCGGTCTGCAACGAGGTGGCCTCGCTCCCGGCATAGAGCGTTGCCATCAGCGGAACACCACGCGCTTGCGCAGGAGCCAGGTCACCGCAAAGCTGACGACGATGGCGCAAAGCTTGGCAGCACGGGGATCGAGACCTGCCGCGCTGGCCCCGCCGACGATAAGGGTGGTCACGCCAAGCCCGATCAGCGCCGAAACGACGAACATTGCCTTCTGCCTGGTGCGCGCGATCCCGCCCTCCGCCACCTGATCGGCAAAGACCTTCCGGCTCGACAGGATCCAGTGGACCATGATGCCGATGCCATAGCCCAGCGCCGAAGCAGCGACGGGCGGAACGCCGGCGGAAAGCAGCGCGAGGAACGTGCCCATATCCACCGCCAGCGCCCCCACGCTGGCGAGGATATAGCGCACCAGCACGATCTGGCGGATGCGATGGAGGGGAGCGATATCGAGCACAGTCACGACAAAATCCTGTTCAGCACGGCATCACGGGCGGGCCTGCAAGGTGGCGCTCAAGCCGCAGCGCGATCCTTCGCGGAAGCGGCTTCGGAGCCGGTGATCCGCGTCGGCACATCGCGCACCGAAGCGAGCGCGGCCGCCTGATCCTCGGTGACCGGACGAGCCGGGATCGCGGTCTGCGCACCCTCATCGCCAGCCTCGTGATACTCGGCGTCTTCGTTGACACACCAGATGTCGTAAACGCGGCTGCCTGCGATGATATTTTCGACCGTGAGCATCGCGGTCATCATCGCGTGGTCCTGGTTGTTGTAGCGGTGCATGCCGTTGCGGCCGACAAGGTGCAGCGTCGGGTGGCTGGCTTCCAGTTCGTGGCGCATCGCGGCGACATTGGCGGCATATTCGTCGTCATAGACCGGATAGGCCTTTTCCTGACGGACGACCGCGCCGCCGATCACCTTGGCCGGATCGACGAGGCCGAGGATGTCCATTTCCTTCGTCGCCAGCTTGATCAGGTCCTCATCGCTCGAGGCCCAGAGGTCATCGCCCTCGAAGCAGAAGTATTCGAGACCGACGCAGGCGACGCTTTCGTCGGGCACCATTTCGGGCGACCACGAGCGGAAGTTCTGCACGCGGCCAACGCGGACCTTGCTGTCGTGAATGTAGATCCAGTTGTCGGGGAACAGGTCCTCGCTCTGGATCTTGAGTGCCACGGTGAGGAAGTCGCGGTACCTGAGGCGGCTGGCCTCCAGTGTCGAGGCCGGCAGCGGATGGAGGCGCGCGGCGAGTTCACGCATTGGTGCGGAGCTGATGGCATGCCGGGCGCGGATGACCGTCTCGCCGCCATCTTCGGCGCGGGTGGCCGAAAGGCGCCAGCCGCCCTGGCCGTCGCTGGCCAGCTGCTTCATCGCATGGCCCATCAGGACGTGGCTGCCAGCGGCGACGATCTTGTCGCGCGCGGCTTCCCACATCATGCCCGGGCCCTGGCGCGGATAACGGAAGGTTTCGAGCAGGGTCTTGGTCTGCATGCCGTCGTTCGGGCGCTTGTTGAGCCCAAGGCTGCGCTTCACGCCATCGAACACCGCAGCGCCGAGCGAGAGGCCCTTGATGCGCTGCGCGGCCCAGTCGGCGCTCATCTCGTTGCAGGGCATACCCCAGACCTTCTCGGTGTAGGTCTTGAAGAAGATCGAATAGAGCTTCTTGCCGAACTGGTTGCTGGTCCAGTCCTCAAAGCTCTTCACCTCCCGAATCGGGAACAGCTTCGTCCAGGCATAGCTCGCCATGCAGGTGGTCGAACGCCAGATGCCGAGGTTGCGCAGCGCCTCGAACGCGCGCAGCGGGTAGGAGTAGAACTTGCCCTCGTAGTAGATGCGGCTCATGCGCGGGCGCTGGATGAAGTCGTCGGGCAGGATCTCGTTCCACAGATCGACGACCTGCTGCGACTTCGAGAAGAAGCGGTGGCCGCCGATATCGAAGCGATAGCCCTCGTGCTCCACCGTGCGGCTGATGCCGCCGACATAGCGCGTGTCCTTCTCGATAATCGCGACCTTGAGGCCCCTCTTGGAAAGCAGGTAGCCGGCGGTCAGCCCAGCAGGTCCTGCGCCGATGATCGCCACATCGACCTGGACCTCGCTGCTATCCCCCTGCAGACCCGTGAAACCGTTACCCATCGCTAGCTCCCGCTCAAGCGTTCATGCCTTGGCAACGGAAGTGAACGAAAATGGCTAAGAGACGGTTAACGTTGCGGGCGGGATCAGCGAAACCCCAGCAGGGTCAGGCTTCACCGGAGGAAGGCTGATTCGCATGCGGCTTGGCGTGGTCTTCCAGAGCCTGTGCGAATTGCAGCGGTGCTGAAATGCGGGCCAGCTCTTCGAGCCGGAACGTGTGTTCGAAGATCAGGCCATAGCGCGGATGGCTGCGCCAGCGGACCTTGGCATAGAGCGGCTGCGTGACACCGGTTTCGAGGCGGATCAGCTCGTTCATCAGCAGCCACTTTTCCGATTCCACGCAGGCACCCTGCTGAGACAGGTTTCGGAACAGCACGGGCACAGCCTCGCCCCCCGAATGCAGCACGCCGCCGAGCGCGATCTGCACGCGGATCTGGCGTTTGGGGAACGCGCCGCGCGATTCGTCGAGCAGCCGTTCGACATCGATTTCCTGCGGGAAGCGAAGCCCGGCATAGTCGTCTGCATGCCAGACCAGTTCGACCGGGTAACGATCTCCGGTCATCAGTTCCACGGCGAGGTCCCGTGCGTGCGGCAAAGGCGAGAAGAGGCGGATCTTGAGGCCAGTGGCCGAGGCGTCGCGGATGATGCAGAGAAATTCGCGTCCGTCGGCGATGATCTTGGCAGTGCGAATCAGCAGGGCATAGCGCGGTGCGGAGCGAAGCTCCGAACCGGGGGGCGCACCCATCTGATTCTGTCGGGAGTTCCCCGGCAGTTGCTGATCCTGTGCCAAGCCTAGTTTCCCCTCGCACATCCCCCCGGACCCTTCCGGCCAGATGTGCGCTCCGCTGTGCGGACAGCCTTCTAACGCACTGATCATTGACATGTTGTTACCCGAGGTAAGTCGCCCAGGTTACCAGAGCACCCAGGCTTCGGCCTTTTCCGACTTGAGAAACGTCTCCGCCTCTCGGCCCAGCAACATGGCGAGAGTGGATAGTGTGCCGGCTTGCACACAAGTCCGTGCCGCCACGGTGACCGAGCGCGGCGGGCTTTCCACCGGCCACCCGGTGCGTGGATCAAGGATGTGGCTGTAGCGCCTGCCCTGCTTCAGCAGGAAGCGCCTGGCATCCCCGCTCGTCGCGATGGCGCCTTCGCCGATCTGGAGGAGCCCGCTGGAGGCCTTGGCCGGATCGAGCGATTCGATGGCCACGGCCCAGCGCCCGCCCGCCTTGGCCCGCGTGGTCCGCAGATCGCCGCCGAAATTGATCAGGGCCGGGCAATCGGCGGCCGCCATGATCGCCATCGCCGCGCGATCGACCGCGTATTCCTTGCAGATCCCGCCGAGATCGATTTCCATGCCCGGCGGCAGGATAAGGCGGGGGCGCTCCCACTGCACCTTGCCCCAGCCGACCAGCGGCATGAGCGCGGCGACCTGCTCCGGCGCCGGCACGCGGTCCGATCCGTCAAACGTCCACGCACGGCGCAGCACGCCCGAGGTCACATCGAAGCGCCCTTCGCTCAGCGCATGAACCTGCGCGGCATAATCGATAAGGCCGGCGGTCTCCTCGTCGACCTCGACCGGCTTGCCGCCAGCGTTGTTGATCGCCCAAACCACGCCGGTCGGCTTGTAGCGGGTGTACTTTTCCTCGATCCGCCGGGCTTCGGATTCCCCGATTCGCGCCAGTTCCGCTGCGAGCAGACTGTCGCGGCTTTCCACCTGCACTTCGCAAGGCGTACCCATCGCAGTGAAGCGATGCTTGTGGACTCCCGCCGATTTCATCGCCTTGGCCATCGCCAGTCCACCGATCTTCTAATGCCAGGTATAGCGCACTCCGGTGATCAGACTGGTCGATCGGGTGCCGGCAAACAGGTCAGTCCGCGCCAGCACGCCGGGGGCCGACCGATCGAACCGCAACCCTTGCTGCACATATCGCTCTGCCACGCCATAGATTTCCAGCCGCGAGGTCAACTGCGCCCCGGCCTTGAGCGAGAAGGTCCAGGCTCGAAACCGCGAGAGACGGCTGTCCGCACTGACATAGCGCGGGGCGGGTACGTCGACGCCGAGATACGGCGCGAAGAAGCGTGCGGCGGTCTGGCGATAGAACCGCAGCCCTGGCTCGAGATAGGCCGCTTTCCCGAGCGGTACGTGCTGGGAAAGCGCATAGGTCATCGCCGTGATGCCCCAGCTATCATGATACCAGCGCACCGAAGCGTCCGTGACCGCAGAACCGAGCGCAAACTTGGTCGCCGCGTAAATGCTGCTGCGTCGGCGCACGCCGGGCCGTTCCTCGTAGATGGTGTAGAACGGATCACCGGTGGCGCTGTCGACCAGCGTGAAGACCTTGTAGGGATCGGTGTGATAGCCGCGACTGACGCCGTAGCTGTAGTTCAGCTGCACCAGCCAGGTCGGGCTGAGAATCTGCGTGACCCCGGCGACGAGGCTGGCGACGCGCTTGACCCGGGATCGCGCCACGATCTGATCACCCATGAACGACTGGGCGCGCGGAATGCCGGTGAAGGGCCGCACCGTGTCGTGCTCGAAATTGAAGCCCATCGAGAGCGTGGTGTTCTTGCCCCACAGATCCTTGGCGACCGAGGCGCGTGCCGACCAGGATGTATAATCGGTTTCGAACGAAGCAGCCCCGCCCAGGCTGAGCTTGAAGCCATCCTCAAGCGGGAGCGTCACCCCCAGGTCATAGGCCTCGCGGTGATCCTTGAACCCCTTGTCCACCGGCAGCTGGCCCGGTGCGACGGTGTAGCGGCCGGACGCGCCGGTCTGGGTATCGGGGGTGGTCCCCAGCCCGCTGCCGATGCTCGTCTTGCTCGGCGGGTAGAAATTCTGCGGATAGCGCGATCGGACACCGCCATTGGGCGTGGCGCCGGTCAGCGCATCATAGGTCAACCGGCCCGAGACGACGGCGCCGCTGGCCGCGTTCCAGGTGATGGTGGAGGAGGCTTCGACGGCGCGGACACGGTCGTCGTCCTCCTGGTAGATGAGGAGCGCGGAATCGGCGACCATGGTGCCTGGTTCGCTGGCCGTCTGGTCATAGGCATTGGCGGCGGCCCCTTCGGATTGTGCTGCAACCGGCTGGGCGCCCAGCAGCGCCCCGGCGAGCATGCCGAGCGTTGCGGACAGCCCGCCGCCATTCAATTGCACCCGCAGCCTCCGCCATCGAAGCTGCGTCCGCCGGACGCGGCCTCCTTGCTGAAATAGGTGTGCTCGTCGAAGGCAATGATCGACGGATCACGCCCGAGCTGCATCGATTTCCTCGCCAGCACGTCGCGCTGCCAGGGCTGGGCACCGACATGCGCGCAGGCACCCAGCAGCGGCAACACGGCGATGATCAGGAGACGGGCGCAGCGCATGGCCTCAAGCCTCCTGCACGAGCTGGGCAACATGGCTCTCGTATTCGCGCAGCTTGCCGGGAAAGAACCCCTGCTGGCGGAAGCGCATCGCGCCCTTGCGGTCGAACACCAGCGAGGTCGGCATGTCGGCCACCTTCCATGTCTGCGCCAGATCGCCGGCCGCGTCATAGATGACCGGCAGACTGGAGCGGACCTGCCGCAGGAAGGCATCCGCCGCCCCGCGCTGGCGGTCCACGTTGACGGTCACCACGGCAAGGTCGCCTGCCGGATAGCGCCCGGCGAGCTCCTGCATGAAGGGGAAGGACAGCTTGCAGGGCCCGCACCATGAGGCCCAGAAATCCAAGTAGACGACCTTGCCGCGATACCTCGCAAGTTCGAGCGAGGCAGCCGCTTGGGCAGGCGTGCAGAGCCCTGCCAGCGCCGTGCCGGCCAGCCCGCCCAGCACCGTGCGGCGCGATATCGGAACTTGTGCATCCATCAACCCGAAGCGCCCCCCCGCGCAGAAACTCACAAAACGAAATCAGTCGATGTCAGCGTGTGGATTCCAAGGATCTTGATGCAGAAGTCAGCCGTCGTATCGCCATTCGTGTTGCCGTAGACGTAGGTGTTGCCACCGATCACATCGTAGCGGAGCTCGCGCCCGGTGTTGATGTGGAAGCGGTTATGCCCGATGAACACGAAGGCCTGATCGCCCGGCTGGTTATATGGCGTAGCCGAGCTCACCGCATCGACGAGGCTGAGGTCGATCTTGTCGCCCGCCGTGAAATCCACGATCACGTCGGCCCCGGTCGAGGTCTTGCTCGCAAAATCGCCATTGGCAAAGACGAACCTGTCGTTGCCCGCACCGCCGGTCATCGTATCCATGCCGGTGCCGCCGATCAGCTGATCCGACCCGGCGCCCCCGTCGAGAATATCGTTGCCGGCAAGTCCCTTGAGGATGTTGTTCCCGCTGTTGCCGGTCAGCGTGTTGGCCAGCGCGTTGCCGGTTCCGTTGATGGCAGCCGTGCCCGTCAGCAGAAGATTTTCGACAAAGGCGCCCAGTGTGAAGCTGACGCTGGCCTTGACCAGATCGATCCCTTCGCCGGTCAGCTCGATCACCCTGTCGTTCACGGAATCGACGATGTAGATATCATCGCCCGCGCCGCCGTACATGGTGTCATCACCGGTGCCACCGTCGAGCAGGTCGTTGCCGCCCAGTCCCTTGAGAATATCCGAACCGGCAAGCCCTGTAATCTGATCGGACCCGGTCGTCCCGTTCAGCGTATCGGCGTTGATCGTACCCTTGATGACTGCCATGACCAGCCCCCCACCTGCAGCGTTCTGCTGGTGTGTGGGCGGCGCATGTTAACCCGCAGGCAATAAGTATTCTTACTTGGTCCTAACCAAACCACTCTGCGGCAGAGGGACCGATGGCCACGGCGAGGCGAACCCGCGTCGGGGCTGCACCACCTGGTACGGACGGCGGGACTCGAACCCGCACGAGCTGAGCTCAAGGGATTTTAAGTCCCCTGCGTCTACCATTCCGCCACGTCCGCACATGATGGGCAGGCTCTGCGCGATGGCACAGAGCAGCGGGCACGGCAACGCCCGACGCGGTCCTCGCGCCGGTGGTTGCCGTCTGGACGCCGGGTAGCCGCGAGATAGACCCCGCAGACAGCCCGCCTTACTCGGCGTTGAGCCGCAGCCGCATGTCCTTGCCGGGCTTGAAATAGGGCACACGCTTGCCCGGAACCTCGACGGAATCGCCGGTCCGCGGATTGCGTCCCTTGCGTGCATCGCGCTCACGCGTCGAAAACGCGCCGAAGCCGCGCAGTTCCACGCGGCCACCTTCGGCAAGGCGCTTTGCTATCTCGTCGAAGAACACGTCGACCACGCGTTCGATCTCTTCGCCGCGCATGCCTGGGCTCTGTTTGGCAAGCGCCTGCAACAATTCGGATCGGATCATCCGCATCCCCCCTACTTGCATGCCGGAAACAGCGGGTGCCCTTTAGGCTTGATCCGCGCCGCCGACATGACTCCTTCCGGGCGAGTCCCGGTCCGCTGGAGCCATGCGAGTGTGCCAGACCACAGGCGGTGCAGCAACTTATCAATCGTTATACGGCAAGGGATTAGCACCAAGAGTGCTCAGGTTGGTTCCGGCTCGCCCAGCAGCGCCGCCGGATCGAGATGCAGCCGCCGCATGCGCGCCCTGATTTCGGGCCATTCGTGGTGCAGGAACGCCTCCCGCTCGCGCGTCCGCAGCGCTTCTGCCGCGCCCGGCGCGACGAACATGCCCACCCCGCGCTGGACCTGCACGAGCCCTTCGGTCTGAAATTGCTGGTACGCCTTGGCCACTGTGAGCGGATTGGCAGCCTCCGCCGCCGCGTAGGCGCGCACCGACGGCAGCATGGCGCCTTCCGCAAACGTGCCATCCAGAATCGCGGCCGCGATCTGATCGCGCAGCTTCAGGTAGACTGGCCGCCCTGCGGAGGAACTCGAAGATGTCATAGGTGATGCGGTGCCATAATACAGCGAGACGCGCAACAGAGCGCAACAAAGTTACACATTGCGGCGGTTCTGCGCCCTGTCCGATCCCGAAAGGCACCCATCTCGCACGAAACCACCTTGCCTCCTGATTCTGCTAGGAAAACTGTGACAAGAACCTTCCCAAGACGCGGTTAGGCGCTAATCATGCTCGCAAATTCCGCACAGGATGCGCGAGGGGAGCCTTTTCACGCCATGACAGAACCGCTTGGAGCCGCTGTAGACGCCGCGCCGACCCGAGCCACGCGCGATGCCAGCTGGTTTGGCCACCCGGCACAGCTGGCCCGGCTGTTCACGACCGAGGCGATGGAGCGGTTCGGCTACTACGGCATGCGCGCGCTGCTCACGCTGTATCTTGCGCAGCATTTCCTGTTCAGCGACACGACGACGACGGGCCTCTACGGGGGGTTCACCGCGCTGGTATACCTGACCCCGCTGATTGGCGGCATGATGGCGGACCGGTTCCTCGGCTCCAAGCGCTCGGTCAAGTTCGGCGCCATTCTCATGAGCCTTGGCTACGCCGTGCTCTGCTTCTCGAGCACCGGCGGCGCGGCCAAGCCCTATGCCACGATCGAGGGCACACGGTATGAAGTGACCGTCGAAGGCATCGGCGAAGCCCGGCGCCAGTATATCACTGACCACGGCGCTGCGCTGCGGATCAAGGGCAACGAGGACAAGACTGTCTCGCTGCTGCGCGAGGACGGCGGCGAAGCGCGCCGCATTCGGGCAGGCGGGTTCGAAGCGGGCGGGGAACGCAATCCGCTCTATACCTTCCTCCTCATCACCGGCCTCGCTTTCGTCACCGTGGGCAATGGCTTCTTCAAACCCAACATCTCCACCATCGTCGGCGAGCTCTATGAACAGGGCGACCGGCGGCGCGATGCGGGCTTCACCATCTTCTACATGGGCATCAACCTTGGCTCGCTGTTCTCGCAGATCCTTTGCCCGCTGCTCGCAGTCGGCATGGGTTCGTGGGGCGGTCTGGGCTGGTGGGCGGGCTTTGCGCTGGCGGCGGCGGGCATGGCGGTCTCGTGGCTGCTGTTCCAGTTCGATGGCGGCAAGCTCGATGGCTTTGGCGAGCGGCCAGCGGGCGCGAACCCTTCGCGCGATATCCTCGTCTACATCGGGGCGATCCTGGCAGTCCCGCTCGCCTACCTGCTGTTCGCGAACCTCATGGCCTATGTGAAACCGCCCGAGGGCAGCGGGCTTATCGGCTATATCGCCAGCCTGCCGATCATGGGCAAGATCATGTTCGGCACCTTCATCATCGCCATCCCCGGCATCCTGCTGTGGTCATGGCAGAACGGCGACAAGCGCGAATTCGAGATGATGGTTGCGGCGATCGTGCTCATCACCTTCAACACCGTGTTCTGGACCCTGTTCGAGCAGGCCGGTTCCTCGCTCACGCTGTTTGCCGATCGCAATACGGACATGAGCGTGTTCGGCCTGTTCTCGATCACGGCGGGGCAGACGCAGTTCTTCAACGCCCTGTTCATCGTGGTGCTGGCGCCGCTGTTCTCGATCCTGTGGGGCGCACTGGCGAAGCGGGGGATGGAACCGGGCATCCCGGTCAAGTTCGGCCTCGCACTCGTCGGTGTCGGCGCGGGCTTCCTGTTCCTGGTCTGGGGCGCGCAGTTTGCCGGGCCCGATTTCAAGGTCGCGCTGTGGTGGCTCGCCGGGCTCTACCTGATCCACTCGATGGCCGAGCTGTGCATTTCCCCGGTCGGCCTCTCGATGGTGACCAAGCTTTCGATCGCCCGGATCGTCGGCCTGATGATGGGGACATGGTTCCTCTCGATCGCGGTGGCGCAGTATGTCGCTGGTGTTGTTGCACAATTCGCCAGTGTGGAGACGGTTGGCGGCGAAGTCACCAACCTCAAAGTGAGCCTTGAGACCTATGTCGGCGTGTTCCAGACCATCGGCGAAGTCTCGGCGGTGATCGGCCTGGTCCTGCTGGTGCTTTCGGTGCCGCTGAAGCGGCTGATGCATGGGGTGAAGTGACAGGCATGCACGGGATACAAGCGATGGGCCGCGTGGCCACGCATATGCTGGCGGGGCTCGCCCTGCTCGCATCGCCCATGGCGGGCATGGCCGAGACGAAGCCAGCCCCGGCCACCGGGCCAGCCTGGCAGGAAAACCCCTACCCCTCGACGTACAAGGCTTATCCGGGCGAACCCACCGCGATCGTTGGCGCCACGATTTTCGATGGCACCGGCGGCGAGATCGCGAACGGCACCGTGCTGCTGCAGGGCGGCAAAGTAGTGGCCGTTGGCGACGCGCGGCTCGCCGTGCCCGATGGCTATCGCCGGATCGATGGCACGGGCAAGTACGTCACCCCCGGGGTGATCGACATTCACAGCCACCTCGGTGTCTACGCCAGCCCGCAAGTCGCCGCGCATTCCGATGGCAATGAGGCGACCGCGCCGACCACGCCGCAAGTCTGGGCGGAACACAGCGTGTGGCCGCAGGACCCCGGCTTCAGCCGCGCGCTCACCAACGGCGGTGTGACGACGATGCAGATCCTGCCCGGCTCGGCCAATCTCATCGGCGGGCGCTCGGTCGTGCTCAAGAACGTTTATGCCCGCACCGTGCAGGCGATGAAGTTCCCCGGCGCGCCCTATGGCATGAAGATGGCCTGCGGCGAGAACCCCAAGCGCGTCTACGGCGGAAAGGGCCAGATGCCCTCCACACGCATGGGCAACATGGCGGTGGACCGCCAGACGTGGATCAAGGCGGCCGAATACCGCAAGAAGCGCGCCGAGGGCAAGCTGACCGACCGCGACCTGGCCATGGACACGATGGCCGATGTGCTCGACGGCAAGATCCTCGTCCAGAACCACTGCTACCGCGCCGACGAGATGGCGCAGGTGATCGATATGGCCAAGGAGTTCGGCTACAAGGTCACCGCCTTCCACCACGCCGTGGAGGCCTACAAGATCGCCGACCTGCTCAAGGATAACGGCATCTGCGCCGCGATCTGGGCGGATTGGTGGGGCTTCAAGATGGAAGCCTTCGACGCCATTCCCGAGAACGCCGCGCTGCTGGCCGATGCGGGAGCCTGCGTGATCATTCATTCGGATGACGCCAACGGCATCCAGCGGCTCAACCAGGAAGCCGCCAAGGCCCGCGCCGCCGGCAAACGGATGGGCATCACCATTCCCGATGGTGAGGTGATCCGCTGGATCACGCTGAACCCCGCCAAGGCGCTCGGCATCGACAAGCAGACCGGCAGCCTTGCGCAAGGCAAGATGGGCGATGTCGTGCTGTGGAACGGCAATCCGCTCTCGGTCTATTCCCGCCCCGAAAAAGTGTGGATCGACGGCGCCCTGCTGTTCGATCTCGGCGATCCGAAGCGGCGGCCGGTCAGTGATTTCGAACTGGGCCTGCCGGGTGAGGGAGACGTGAAATGAAGCGGACCGCCCTTCTCACCGCCGCGCTGCTGCTCGCCGGCACCGCGCTTCCGGCCCGCGCAGCCGATGCGCCCGCCGCTCTGCCATCCGGTGATTTCGCCGTCACCAACGCCGTGATCGCCATCGGTGACGGCAGCGCACCGATCCCGGGAGGGACCGTGGTGGTGCGCGGCGGCAAGATCGTGGCCGCCGGCAAGGCCATTGCGGTCCCCGACGGCATCCCGGTTATCGATGGCACCGGCAAATGGGTCACGCCCGGCCTCGTCACCGCGATGACCGATCTTGGCCTCGTCGATGTCGGCGCGGTCGATGAAAGCAACGACAGCTATGCCGGCACGGCGCGCTTTTCGGCCGGGCTCGATGTTTCGGTCGCGATCGATCCCGATGCGCCGCCGGTCGCCATCAGCCGTGCCAGCGGGATTACCCGCGCGGGCGTGGCTCCGGTGGCCGCAAACGCAATCTTTGCAGGGCAGGGCGCGGTGATCGATCTGGCGCAGAACGGCCCGGGCGCGGTCGAGCCACGGGTGTTCCAGCTCGTCGAACTGGGCGAGCGCGGTGCCGACCTTGCCGGCGGCAGCCGGGTCGCGGCGCAAGCGCTGCTGCGCAATGCGCTGCGTGAAGCACGCGATCTTGCGCAGGCCAAGCCGGGCAAGGATTCTGCTGCGCAACCGGCCGACGCGCTGCTGACCCGCGTGGATGCGGCCGCGCTGATCCCGGTGGTGACTGGCAAGCAACCGCTTTTCGTCCATGTCGAGCGGGCAGCGGACATTCGCAGCGTAATCGCGCTGGGCCGCGAGTTCCCCGCGCTCCGGCTGGTGATTGTCGGTGCTGGCGAGGGGTGGCGGGTTGCCAGCGAGCTCGCTGCAGCCAAGGTGCCGGTGCTGGCCAGCGCGCTGGCGGACCTGCCGAACACGTTCGAAACGCTTGCCGCCACCCAGTCCAATGTCGGCAGGATGACTGCTGCGGGCGTGAAAGTAGCGCTGGGCGGCTTCTATGACAACGACCAGCCGCGCTATGCGCCGCAGTTTGCGGGCAATCTTGTCGGCCTTTCGCGTGTGCCCGGAGCGACCGGGCTGAGCTGGGGGCAAGCGCTTGCGGCGATTACCTCGATCCCCGCCGACATCCTTGGCGAAAGTACCGCGTTCGGCAGCCTGAAGCCCGGCCTGGCGGCAGATGTCGTAATTTGGGACGGTGATCCGCTTGAGGTATCATCCATTCCGGTTACAATATACATAAGTGGCAGGCCGCAGCCACTGGTCAACCACCAGTCAAGGTTGCGTGAGAGATACCGCCACTCCAGTGAAGGGGCGTTGCCCAAGGCATACGAATGACCATGCGAAGCTCTCGCATGGTTTGATAATAACAATAAGCACGGAAGGACCGAACCGTGGATACAGCAACCGTGATGCTCGCTGTAGGCATGTCCGCATTTGTCGGGACACACCTCCTTATGTCTCATCCCTTGCGCGCCGGAATGGTTCGCCAGTTTGGACAGGGCGGTTTTCTGGGGATCTATTCCCTCATTTCACTGGTCGCGTTCAGCGGCGCAGTCATTGCTTTCGGCAAGGCATCATCCTCTCCGCAATTGTGGGACGGACAAGCCGTGGTGCCATGGGTCCTTGCCTCGGTGCTCACCCTGGTGGCCTCCGCTCTGTTCCTTGCCTCGCTTGCCGGCAATCCGGCTCTGGCCGGAACCGATGTGGCGGGCCTCTCGACCAGACTGCCGCATGGCGCCTTCAAGGTCACCCGCCATCCGATGATGTCGGCCTTCACGCTCTGGGGGGTGGCCCATATCCTGGTGGCCCCCAATGCGCGCACCCTGATCCTTGCCGGGGGCATGATCGCTCTCGCGGTGATCGGCTCGCGAGGGCAGGATGCCAAGAAAGTGGCGCTGCACGGGCAGGATTGGCGCGTCTGGATGAAGCGCACGACTTTCCTGCCAAACCCGGCTGCCCTTGGCCATCTCGGGCTCTACTGGTTGGGCGCAGTTCCGGTCTGGCTGCTGCTAACGTGGCTGCACCTCAAGATGGCGCTGATCCCCGCTGGCATCTGGGTGTGGTTCGAACCGTACTGAAGACGTAGAGCGCGCGCGCCGATCAGGCGCGCGCTTCCTGCACCCCGGCACTGTTGTGGCGCAGCGCCTTGAGCACCGTATCGACAATCTGCGGGGCATTCAGCCCGGCCGTGTCATACTGCTTCTCCGGCGAATCCTGATCCTGGAACACGTCGGGCAGACGCATGGTGCGAATGCGCAGACCGGCATCGGTCAGCCCTTCGTCGCTCGCCATGGTCAGCACATGAGCGCCGAGGCCGCCGATCGAGCCTTCTTCCACTGTCACGATGACCTCGTGCGAGGCCATCAGTCGGCGGATCAGCGCCTCGTCGAGCGGCTTGGCAAAGCGCATATCAGCCACCGTGGTCGGCAGGCCCTTGGCATCGAGCAAGTCCGCAGCCTTGAGCGCTTCGGCCAGACGTGTGCCGAGCGAGAGGATCGCGACCTTGCTGCCCTCGCGCACCAAACGGCCCTTGCCGATTTCGAGCCGCTCGGGAACTTCCGGCAACGCAATGCCCACGCCGTTGCCGCGCGGATAGCGGAACGCGATCGGCCCGCTGTCATGCAGGGCGGCGGTGTGGACCATGTGAACCAGCTCGACCTCGTCGGCCGCCGCCATCACCACCATGTTGGGCAGCGTGGCGAGATAGGTTACGTCGAACGAACCGGCATGGGTTGCGCCATCGGCGCCCACGAGGCCCGCGCGGTCGATTGCGAAGCGCACCGGCAGATTCTGGATCGCCACATCGTGCACGACCTGATCGTAGGCGCGCTGCAGGAAGGTCGAATAGATCGCGCAGAACGGGCGCATGCCCTGTGCGGCGAGGCCTGCGGCAAAGGTCACCGCGTGCTGCTCGGCAATGCCGACATCGAACAGACGGTCGGGGTAGGCCTTGGCGAACTTGTCGAGCCCGGTGCCCGAGGGCATCGCCGCAGTGATCGCACAGACAGTGCTGTCGCGCGCGGCCTCCGCCAGCAGGGCCTGGGCGAAAACGTTGGTATAGCTCGGCGGGCCAGCAGCGCTCTTGGCCTGCTCGCCGGTGATCACATCGAACTTCTGCACGCCGTGATACTTGTCGGCCGCGTTCTCGGCTGGGGCATAGCCCTTGCCCTTCTGCGTGACGACATGGACGAGGCACGGGCCCTCCGCCGCATCGCGGACGTTTTCGAGCACGGGGATCAGCTGATCGAGATTGTGCCCGTCGATCGGGCCGACGTAATAGAAGCCCAGCTCCTCGAACAAGGTGCCGCCCATCGCCATGCCGCGCGCGAACTCGTCGGTCTTGCGCGCCGCCTTGTGCAGCGGTTCAGGCAGGCGGCGCGAGATCGCCTTGAACATTTCGCGCAGTTCGAGAAACGGCCGCGAGGAAACGAGCCGCGCGAGATAGGCCGAAAGCCCACCGACCGGCGGCGCAATCGACATGTCGTTGTCGTTGAGGATGACGACGAGGCGGTTGCCCGCTGCGGCCGCGTTGTTCATCGCCTCATAGGCCATGCCCGCGCTCATCGCGCCGTCGCCGATCACCGCAATCGCCTTGCCCGGCTGGTTCGCCAGCTTGTTGGCCACGGCAAAGCCCAGCGCCGCCGAAATCGACGTGGACGAATGCGCTGTGCCGAACGGATCGTATTCGCTCTCGCTGCGCTTGGTGAAGCCCGAAAGCCCGCCGCCCTGGCGCAAGGTGCGCATGCGGCTGCGGCGGCCGGTGAGTATCTTGTGCGGATAGGCCTGGTGACCAACGTCCCAGATCAGCCGGTCGCGCGGTGTCTCAAACACATAGTGGATCGCGGTGGTCAGTTCGACCACCCCGAGGCCAGAGCCGAGATGCCCCCCGGTCTGGCCGACCGTGGCGATCATCTCATCGCGCAATTCATCGGCGAGTTGGCGCAATTGCGAAGGTTGAAGCTTGCGAAGGTCGTCAGGCGTATCGACCGTATCGAGCAGCGGCGTAACCGGATTAGACATTAAGGTGTCTTACACCCTTGCATCGGCTCTGTCGAACCCGTCTTGCAGGTAAACTGACTGATTGCCGATCAGCCCTCGCCCGCATCCGCACCGCATGCCCCGCAGCGGCCGCGGATCTCGACGACCGGGCGTACAGCAGCAAAACCGGCGCGGTGTGCCGCATCACGCAATGCCCCCGTCAGCCTGTCATCATCGATGTGCGTCGCTTCGCCGCAGGCATCGCAGATCAGGAAGATGCAATCGTGGTGGCAGCCGGGGTGGCTGTTCGCCACATAGGCATTCGCGCTTTCCACCCGGCGCGCGAGATTGGTGCGAACAAACAGGTCGAGAATGCGATAGACGCTGTTCGCCGCGACCCGCTTGCCGCGCCGCGTGCCGACGCTTTCGGCAATATCGTAAGCCGATGCCGGCTTTTCGTGGGCCGCCAGCGCCTCGAACACGTCGTTGCGCATATCCGTCCACTGCTCGCCAGCCGCCTGTAGCGTTCCGCGCGCTGCATCGACCAGCTTGTCACCGGCAAAATCGTGATGGTTGTGTTGGCCCGCCATGACAGGGAAATAAACCGCCTTGCGGCTAAGCGCAAATCCGGCGTGCTGCCGGTTCAGCCGCGCGTGAAATCGGGCTTCCACAACCCGGGGAAAGCGCGCTTGAGGGCGGCGACCTTGGGCACGTCCCACATGCGGATATAGCCGTGATCCGGGTTCTTCAGCGCGAAGTCCTGATGATAGTCCTCAGCGGCGAAAAAGCCGCGATTGGGCTCGATTGCCGTCACGATCGGCCGCTTCCACAGGCCCGCCTTCCTGAGCTGAGCAAGGTAGGCGGCGGTGACCCGCGCCTGTTCGGGATTCTGCGGCACGACCGCGTTGCGATACTGGGTGCCGGTATCAGGGTACTGGCGGTTGAGCTGGGTGGGATCGCTCGCCACCGAGAAGAACACCTGCAGCAGCTGATCGTAGCGCACCACTGCCGGATCATAAGTGATCCGCACGGCTTCGGCATGACCGGTCGTGCCGGAACTGACGATCTCGTAATGCGCGTCGGTGCGCTTGCCGCCCTCGAAGCCGGACACCACGCTGCTTACGCCCTTCACATGGCTGAACACCGCTTCCATGCCCCAGAAGCAACCGCCGGCGAACACGGCGGTCTTGAGGCCCTTGGCCTCCTTCGCCTGAGCCACCGATGCCGGCGCGGAAACCCCCGCCTCGGCCTGCGCGGGCTGGAGACAGGCAGCCGCCAGCGAAGCGGCGAGCGCGCCGCCAAGGATGCGGAGCGGCAATCGCATGCGGCTCATCGCGGCACCTGCATTGTAGCAGCGGGTGTCGCGGCCTGCGCCTGCGGCACGCCGAAAGTAAACACCATCGCGACCGAGCCAAGCGCGAAGCCCAGTACCAGAGAGCGAACGAGATCCTTGCTGAAAAGCGTCATTCCATTTCATCCAACCTGGCATGCGCGGATGGCCGCACCGCTCTGGCACAGGCTCTGCCGCATTGGTCCCGGCCCGGGTGTGAACCGGGACACAGTGGTGCCGCAGTACCATTCGCTTGTTCCGGCCAGATGGTTACGGGCTCGCCGATTACAAGGTGCGCCGTGCCGCGAAACGGCCTGCACCTTACCGGGCCGCGAGGGTTCGATTGACCTTCGCTGCGACGCGCGCGAAGAAGGCGTCCCGCAAGCCCCCCGTGGAAAGGAAAGACCATGCTTCGCCCTATGCCGAGCTGCATTGCCCTTGGGGCGATCGCGCTTGCCGCCGCACCGCTTGTCGCGAGGGACAAGCCCGCGCTGCCGAAGGAGCTGCCGCAGGTGTTCGAAGCGGTGGTCAACTGCCGGGCGCTGACGACCGACAGCGAACGCCTCGCGTGCTATGACCGGAGCGTCGCCGCGCTCGCCGCAGCGCGCGACAAGGAAGACATCGTCGTCGCTGACCGTGCCACGATCCGCGAGACCAAGAAGGGTCTGTTCGGCTTCACCTTGCCCAAGCTCAAGCTGTTCGGCGGGGCCGAAAAGGACGGCGACGAGGTCAAGGAAATCGAGAGCACAATCTCGGCGGTGCGCGATACCGGCGATGGCCTCGCGATCTTCACGCTGGCCGATGGCGCGCGCTGGAAGCAGACCGACGGCGGCAATGCCTTCGCACGGCCAGGCGTGGGCATCCGCATCAGGCGCGGCACGCTGGGCAGCTACCTCGCCTCCATCGACAAGGGCGCCTATGTGCGCGTGGTGCGCCTTGCGCAGTAGTGCTGGCCCTGCCGGTTAGCCGGGCCAGCACTACGCCGTCAGTTCGCCTGATTGATCGACTTGCTGGTCATCGCCTCATAAGTATCGCGCGCGGTCTGGTTGCCCTGCCGTTCCATGGCCGCCCACTGCGACATGGTGTGGCACGTGAAGGTCTTGTGGACGAGCGAGCCGGTTTCCTCACTGCGGCGGCAACGGATGAAATCGGGATCGTTGACCGAACGGCCCTTGTTGAAGGCGCGGATTTCCGATTGCGACATCGCAGTCGGGTCCTTCTCGAGCGCCGGAAGCTCTGTGGCGGAAACCGCCGTGGTCGCCGCAGCAGCGGCAAGAGCGAACAGAAATGACGCAGGCATGCGTGATGGTCCTCTGAATTCGGGGAATGCGCATTTGTACCGTGACGCCGCGGCGCGGGCAAGGCAGCGCGCGGTGTTAACCTAGCGCCGCATCATTCGCCGCGAAGTATGCGGTTATTGCAGCACACTCCCGTTCGGAGAGATGCGGATTCCATGCATCGATGATCAGCACAGCGCGCCGTGCATCGCTGTCGTTCCATGCTTCATGCTCGATGGTGTCGTCGAAGGCGAAGGCCTGGCCTTCGACCCATTGGCGCGTTTCACCGCCAACCCGGAAACCACAGCCCGGCGGGACATCGAGCGCGAGATGGACGATCGCCCGCGTGTTGGTGACGCCGGTGTGTGCGGGAATACGGCTGCGCGGGCGCAGCATCGAGAAGAAGGCATTCGGAGCGCGCCCGGGAATCCGCGCCAGTGGCAAGCTATCCAGTACCCGCGCCGTGTGGGGGCAACGCTCGATCGCGGCCGCATTCGGAACCCCGTATTCCCACAGGAAGCAGGCGGACCAATCGAGCGAGCCATCGAGAGCGGTCCACTTGTTCTCGGGGCTGCCCGGCTCCATGCGAACATAAGGCCGGATGGCTTCGCCCGGTTCCGCCAGCAAGGCGTCCAGTTCGGCTCGGATCGCGCCGGCCTCGGCTTCCAGCACCGCGAACCAAGGAAAATGGCGCCGATCGAAGAACTCGTCGGCAGGCAGGAACGGGTAGTGGAGCCCGGCGCATTCATTGACATAGATACGCCGCTGGCCGAGCGCGGCTGCTGCAAAGGCGTCGATCCGCCGGCGTTCGGTTTCATCGCGTGCTTCGGCATCGAAGGACAGCGCGGCATTCGTGGCTTCCGCGATGCGAGAGCGCAGATTGGCGCAGAAAACCTCACCCGCTGCCAGCTCGGCGCGCACCGGTTCCGGCAGGCCCGGGAAGTGCTGGGCCAGCTGCTGCACGCCGTCCCACGCGATCAGCGCCTTGGTCTCTTCACCTTCGCGCTGGAGAAGTTGCGCCATGCGGAGCTGCGCAGTGAAATCGAGCCGATCAAGGTCGAGCGCGCGTTCCAGCGCGAACCGCTCGCCGGCAAGATCGCTACCCATGCGGCAGGCCAGCGCCAGATTGATCCACAACGAAAGCGCCCCGGGATCAGCCTCGGCAGCTTCGCGCGCGGCAAGGATCGCGCCCGGTGCATCACCGGCGCGCAGCGCGGCCATGGCGCGGGCGTTGGCGGCCTGAGCCCTGGCCCGATCGATAGTTTGCGATTTCATCGGCGAAAGTGTCTACAGCCCCGCGCCTGTCAGGCAAGCGGCGTTGCAGCAGCGCGCCGTGCGCCGTAAGGCTTGGCGCATGGCATCCGCTCCGTTCGATCCTTCCGATGCCGAATGGCTCGCGCACCGGTTGGTCGAAGGGACCGATGCGGTCCGTTTTGCCCGCGTGCCGCGCGCGGCCCATGCCGCCATGGCCTTTCTGACCGACGATGGCTTTACCGCGCATTTCGGCGCAATGCCGCCGCAGGTCGATGTGCCCGCCACCCAGCTTCTGGCGCGCTTTCCCGGCAAGCCCCGGCTTGGCCTGCTGTTCCACTCCGCCTTCTGCGGCTCGACTCTCCTTGCGCGGGCCCTTGCCGAACCCGGCGTGGCGATGGGCCTTTCCGAACCGGTGATTCTCAACGATGTGGTTGGCATGCGCAGGCGCGGAGCGCCGCCCGCTGCGGTTGCCAGGAGCGCAGATCTCGCCCTGCGTCTGCTCGCACGGCCATTCGCAGCGGGGGAGAGCGTGGTGGTCAAACCATCGAACCTGCTCAATCCCTTTGCCGAACTGCTGCTGGCGCTGGCGCCGGATGCGCGCGCCCTGTTCCTTCATGCCCCGCTCGAAACCTTCCTTGTTTCGGTAGTGCGCAAAGGCCTGCCTTGCCGCCTCTGGGTTCGCGAGCTGATGGAGGGTTACCTGCAGGCCGGCATCGTCGCCCCGCTCGGCATCACGCCGGAAGACGTGTTCCGGCAGAGCGACCTGCAGGTTGCCGCCACGGGCTGGCTCGCGCAGCACCGGCTGTTCGCCGCGCTGGCGGCAAGGATTGGTCCGGCGCGGCTGCGCACCTTGACCTCGGAACAGCTGACCGGCGATCCGGCGCGCGCGATTGCCGCAGCCGCCGCGCACTATGGTCTGGCGCTGGACGCAGCGGCGATCGCGCGGATCGCGGCGGGGCCTGCATTTACCCGGCATTCCAAATCCGGCGCGGCCTTCACGCCCGATCAGCGTCGCGGCGAATATGCTGCTGCCCGCGCAGCGCATGCGGACGAAATCGATATGGTGCATGGCTGGGCGGTCGAGGTCGCGCGCGGGGCCGGCATCGCAATGGATGCGCCCCTGCCATTGCTATAAGTCCCGCTTCTTCACGTCGCGTAACCCAGCTTCTCGATCCACGGCTGCAGGATCGGCATGACCGGCGCGAGGTACTCGCCATAGGGTTCCCACTGCCGCGTGCCATCGAACAGGCCGCGCCGGACCTGCCGCGCGCTGGCGGTGGAAACGCCGCGCGCGCGGGCGGTGCGATCGAAGCGCCTGAGATCGTCGGTCCATGCGAGGCCGACGAACTGGCAAATCTCGCGCGTCATCACGTCAAAGTCCTGCACCATGCGGTGATAAGGCACCTCGAGAACGGAGAGCGGTAATCGGGCGAGGGCCAGTTCAGTCAGCCGCATCAGGGCATCATAATGCCGCGCCGCCCCTTCCAGCGTGGTGAAATCCATCGCCGCATTGCTGAGCGCGAAACTGGTGCGGAAGCAGCTCCACACCACATCGCGCGGATCGCGGCGAACGAGCAGCACTTTTGCGGCAGGAAACAGCCGCGCAATCAGCGGCAGGCGGATCGATTTGAGCGGGTCCATGTCGACGAGCGTGGTGCCCGCCGGATCGCGGCCGAGCGCTTGCCCCGCACGCTGCCAATAGGCGGAGCGATAAGGGGCAAGTGCCGCCTCATCCAGTGCAGCGAATCGGGGCAGGCCGTCGGGTTCGGCAAGGAAAGCCAGGTCCGCCTCCCGCAGCGTCGGCATTTCCTCGATCGCCGCCGTACCGGGTAGCGAGGCCAGCACGTTTTCGAGCAGCGTGTTGCCGCTGCGCGGGTAACCGAGCACGAAGATATGCGGATTTGGCGGGGGCGGCGCCCCTACAGGCCTGCCCGAGAGATCCATCGCGGCCAGCCCCGCAGCAACACCCTCGATGAATTCGCGGTGGGGCGGCCGCCCAGCGAACGTGGCAGCATGGATGACCGCGAAGTCCTGCTTGGCGCGGGCATAGGCGGCAAACGCGGCGGCAGGATCGCGCAGGCGATTGCAGGCATCGCCCAGCGCGTGGAGCAATTCCATCCGCTCTGGCGAAGGCTCCGGCATCCGCGCCAGCGCAGGTTCGACGAGGCGGCGCGCAGCCTGCGCCTCGCCTGCTTCGAGTTCGATCGTGGCCAGCGCGGTAATCGCGGCTGTATTGGCGGGATCGTCCGTCAGCGCCGCGCGGGCATGGTGGCGGCCCGCCTCGGCCTCACCGTCGCGCGCGGCGATCGCGGCGAGCCCGGCATGCGCCGCCGCGCGCTGCCCGGCGTGGGTGGGCGCAAGGGCAATTACCTCGACATAGCAGCGCTTGGCCTCATCCATCACCCCGCCAGCGGCCATCACAAAAGCGCGTTCCAGCCAGGCCTCGGCATAGCCCGGCGCGATGGCGAGGGCAGCATCGCAGCGGAGCGCGGCGTCACGCAGGCGGCCGGCGGCGCGGTGAAGCCCGGCAAGGCCGACCATGGCTTCCACTTCGCGCGGGTTCATCTGCAGCGCGCGTTCGAACAGCGCCAAGGCGCCGGCCTGATCGCCCGAGACCGCGCGATACCACCCGAGCGTGGTGCAATCCGCCGCCGTACCTCGGCCTGCGCCCAGCGCAGCGGCAGCGGCCCGTGCGGCGGTTTCCAGATCTTCGGACATCGCCCAGCCATCAACCGTGCCCGGCGGAAGGTCAACTCCTGCTGCCGGCGCACACAAAAAAGGGGCGGGCATTGCTGCCCGCCCCCTGTTTGGCATTCTGATCGGTGAGGATCAGAACTTGACGCGAGCGCCGACCGCGAAGCGGCGACCCAGAGCGTCGTACGACGACGGATAGGTGTTGCCGCTGTTGTACGAGGTCGAACCGATCGTGTTGCCGACGATCGGCGGCTTCGTGTTGAACAGGTTCTGCACCGTGAAGGTGAAGGTGAACTGCTCGACATTGAAGCGCGTCGTCACGTCGAGGTAGTCGAACGCGTCGATCTTGTTGAAGTCGACCTTCTGACCGCTGAGCGCACCGCTGTCAGCCGGGATCGTCCCGTTGAAAGCGTTGCCATCTTCATAGCGCGCGCTCGACTGGTGACGCCACAGCAGCGACAGGTCCATGCCACGGAGGCTGAACGTGTTCTGGACGGACCAGGTGTGGCGCGGCTGGATCGAACCGGTGAACGAGCAGTTCACCGAGTAGAGGCCAACGCATTCACGATCGATGCTCGTCGGGGTCGCCTTGAACTTCGAGTGGAAGGTCACGTTCGCCACGGCGTTGAGCGTCCACTTCACCGCACCGATCGGGCGCGAGTAGTTGAGGATCACGTCAAGACCGTCGGTGAACAGCTTGCCCTGGTTGGTGAGACCACCGAACAGGCCCTTCGTCGTCGCCGGGCTGCCGTCGAGACCGCCGGTCGCCGGATCGCGGCGAATGATGGTGCAAGCCGGGTCCGTCGCGCTGGAGGCGGTAACGTTGCCGAAGCAGGCAGAGACAAGGTCACCCGGAAGCGGCGTACCGATCTGATCGGTGACCTTGATGTTGTAGTAGTCGACCGAAACCGAGAAGCCCGGCAGGAACGACAGGTTCTGAAGCACGGCGCCGAGCGTGTAGGTCGTGGCCTTTTCCGGCTTCAGGTTGATGTTGCCGCCCGAAGTGATGTTGGCCTGTGCCGCAGTCGGGTTGAGGATCTGACCGATCGAGTTTGCCGGAGCGCCCTGCGCAAGGCAGATCGACCGGAGGTTCGCATTGGTCAGCGGAGCCGCACCGGCGCAAGGATCAGCCGCGAGGTTGGTCAGGCCAACGGTGTTCGGCGTGAACAGTTCGGCGATGTTCGGCGCACGAACGGCGCGCGAGTAGTTACCGCGGAACTTGAGCTGCTCAACCGGTTCCCAGCTGCCGCCGAACTTGTAGGTCCAGGCTTCGGTCTTCCCGCCGCCACGGACGCTGTACTTCGAGTAGCGCACGCCGCCTTCGGCGGTCAGGCTCTTGAAGAACGGCTTGTCGGAAATCAGCGGCGCCACGAGTTCGCCGTAGCCTTCCCACACGCTGTAGGCACCGTCGATGTCCGGAGCAGCACCGCCCGCACCGCCGAGTTCACCCGGGGTCTTCGACAGGGTGTCGGAGATCTGGGCTGCGTGATACTTGCGGTACTCGGCACCAGCCGCGAAGCCGACCGGCTCGCTGGCAGTCGGAACGGTGAAGCCGAAGTCACCCGAAAGCAGGCCGCGGACCTGGAGCAGCGAGGTGTTGTTCGCCGTAGTCGAGGGCGACAGCGTGTAAGCAGCCTGCTCCGGCGAGATCGAGCCGGCAGCGCCGAACAGGTTGATCGGAACGCAGCCGTCGTTGCCGCTGAGGCACGAGTTCGGGTTGGTCGCCAGCAGGGCATCCTGCACGCGCGACTTCAGCACGTAACCGGTGATGGTCTGCAGACGGTCGCTCTCGCCGTAGCTGGCGCGAACGTCCCAGTTCACCGTCTTCGTCAGCGCGCCGCGGAAACCGAGCGAGTAGTCGAAGATGTTGGTGGTGTACTGCGAGTTGCGGGTGCCGGTTTCGACGAAGCGGCGACGCACCACGGTGTTGAAGGTGCGGTAGTTCGGATCCGTCGGATCGGTCGCGGCGCGGGCAGCAACGCATTCCGCATCGGTCAGGCCGTTGGCGGCGCAGAACTGGCCGGCAGCGCCCGCGGGCAAATACGGGTTGCTGAAGGGGATCTTCATGCTCTCGGCGAAGAGACCCGAAGGCGCGATGATCGTCTTGACGGTGTTTTTCGAGAACAGGCCGCGCGTGTAGACTTCAACAGCGTCGGAGAGCTGGTAGTTCGCCTGGGCGAAGATGTTGAAGCGCTGGAACGGCGTCTGGAAGATGTTGTACGGGTTGAAGTTGAAGGCGTTGAACCCGCCAGTGGTCTTCAGGAAGCCGGTTTCAGGGTTGATCTGGCGATTGGTGCCGTTGATCGAGAACCGCGACGGGGCCGTGGTGCCCGAACCGCCTGCCGTACCCGAGAAGCTGTCGAGCTGGACGTTCGAGAAGTCGCGTGCGCCCTGATAGACGGGGTTCGACTTCTGGTAGCCGATGCTCAGCACCGCGTTGCCGCGGCCGTCGTCGAAGTTGACGCCGGTGGTCACGTCGGCACGGAAGTAGTTGCCGTCACCCTGCTCGGTGATCTGGTCCGACACCGCGATATCGACGCCCGCGAAATCCTTCTTGGTGACGAAGTTCACCACGCCGGTGATCGCGTCCGCACCATAGGTGGTCACGGCCGCACCGGTCAGGGCATCCACGCGGCTGACGAGCGCCAGCGGAATGTTGTTAAGGTCGACGCGGCCCTGAAGGTCGGCCGGGACGATGCGCTGGCCGTCGAGCAGCACGATGTTGCGGTTCGAACCGAGGCCGCGAAGGTCGACGTAGTTCGAGCCGGTCGCGCCGTTGTTCACTGCCGAACCGATGTTCGGAACGATACCGGGAACCTGACGCAGAACTTCTTCCGCGGTGTTCGACTGCTTGAGGGCAATCTGGTCGGCCGTGGTCACGTTGACCGGGGTGGCCTGGACGAGGTTCGGGTTGCGGATAAGGCTGCCGGTGACGACGATGGCGGTGGGTTCGTTGGTCTCGGTAGCAGTGTCAGCCTGCGGAGCGGCTTCCTGCGCGAAAACAGGAGCCGAAACGAGCGCGAGCGCGAGGGCGAAAGGCGCGGCACCCGCCCTCAAGGCGGCGTTGTTGTTGGTCTTCACGTGTCCAGTCCCTTCAAAGGGCGGCCCCAACCCCTGATGGGATCCCCAAGGCCGCCGGAAGAAGTCCCTCGACCGACATTGCCTCTGGTCCGGTCTGCGCCGGGCATGACAGATGGCATTCGATCTCTGAGGAACGGTGGGGCTTACTGGTGGATTTTACGGGGGTCATGGAAGGATGTTCTGCAACGCATCTGCAAAACGTCCCTGCTATGTGGCGAGAGTGCAACACACTGTCAGCACTTCGCAACGTGTCGGCAATCGTCCCGGACTGGCTATCACGCTCGGAAATTACATCCGGATCGGTTTGGTGATAATTTTTTGCGCGAACCGGGTGTTCTCAGGAAAGAAACGTGCGCAGCCCAGCAAATTCAGCGTGATGGCGCGGCAAACAGCCGGGGATCGAGCCGACGCCCCCGCCACGTAAGCGCCCAGTGCAGATGCGGCCCTGTCGCGCGGCCTGTCATGCCGACGTGTCCAATCAGCTGGCCCTGCATCACAGTGTCACCCTCCTGCACCACCAGATCGGAGCAATGCAGAAACGCTGACGTCAGGCCCATGCCGTGGTCGAGGATCAGCAGGTGCCCCTCGAGCGTGAACGGTGCGGCGCTGGCCGCGAGCGTCACGACGCCGTCTGCGGGGGCCCGGATCTCGGCCCCCTGCGGCGCCGCGAGATCGATGCCGGCATGATAGGCCCCCGGTTCGCCGCGGTAGATTCGCTGTGCGCCGAATTCGCCGGAGATGCGGCCCGCCGCCGGCCAGAGCATCGTCTGTCGCCAACCCTCGGCATCGCTTCCCCTGGCGCGGGCCGCACCGATTCGGGCAAGCTCCGCTACGCGCCGGGCCTTGAATTCGGCATCGGGCAACTTGCCGGGGCGCTTGGCCACATTGACCGATTCGATCCGCCAGCTGCGCGGCGCAACAGCCAGCTCGGTCGAGAGGGAAAAGCCGCTGGCCGCTGTCACTGCCAGAACAAGGCTGGCCGGTGCGTCCCGGTCGAACGCGGCGAAGAACGTGCCGTCAGGCGCCAGAGGAAGCGTGGTGCCGCCAAGTGACATGCGCTGCGTGCCCTTCGGAGCGGTCCCGCGAATCCATCCGCCTTGGGTAAGCCGCCCGCGATATTGCATGCCCCCGATCGCGCCAACGGCCGGTTCGGCTGGAGGCAACGGGGCTGGCTGCGCGGTCTGCACAGCTCCTGAAACAGCCGGCGGCGATCCGGCAGAGCCCTGACTCGCGCCGCACGCGCCAAGCATTGCGATGGCTGATAACGCAGCGCGCGTGAACCGCGCGCCAGCCGGAAACGGCTTTGGCCCGATCATTCCTCGCCGAGCAGGCGGCGCGTCGCGATTTCGGCGCTGGCGTAGGCTTCCTGTCGCTCCACGCTCCAATAGCGCAGCATGTCGAGCCCGATGCGCGCGCCGCTCACCGCGCAAAGCACGTGATCGCCCGCACCGATCTGGCGGAAATGGCTAGGCAAGTAGTGCAGGCGCGCGAGGCGATTGGCAGGATTCATCAACATGAGCGGCAACCTAGTGCGTCATGGCGCTCAAAGCAATTTCGACTCATAGCAATTTCGGTTGGGCATCGCCCGGTGCAGCCCCGCGTGGCTTCGGAGCGGCACGAGGCGCAGGGCTGGCTGGCGAGGCTGCGGGCACCACATCAAGTACGCCGTCGCCGAACTCGAGATGGAGCAGGCTTGCCGCTTCAGCGACCGTGCGCGAACGGACCAGCTGCCCGTTCGCATCGGTCACCAGCACATAACCGCGCCGCAGCGGCGCCTTGGGATCGAGCGAACGGCGCACCCGGTCCAGTGCGAGGAGGGCGGTTTGCCCCGCTTCGATCCGCTGCTGCACGAGCGCTGGCCGCAGCCGCTGCGCGGCGAGCCGCTCCCGCCCCTGCCGCAGCCGCGCTTCGAGCACCGCAGGCCGCAAGCCCGCCGAACGCTGCGCAAGCTGTGCTGCAGCGAGGCCGGTGCGGTGCACCAATGCGCGGCGCAGCCTGTCTCCCAGATCGTCGAGTCGCTGCGCCTGTCCGTCGAGCAAGGCCTGTGGTTCGGGCAACCGCCGCGCCCGCTGCTCCAGCCGCTCGCGCGAGAGGGCCAGCAGCCGCACCACCGCGCGGCTCTTGCGGGCGTGCAGGTCTGCGAGCCCTGCGATCAGCTCGCCGCGCACCGGCACCGCGATCTCGGCCGCAGCGGTCGGCGTGGGCGCGCGCACGTCGGCTGCGAAGTCAGCAAGCGTTGTATCGGTTTCGTGCCCCACCGCACTGATCGTCGGGATCGTGCTGGCGGCGATGGCGCGCACCACATCCTCGTCGTTGAAGCACCACAGGTCTTCGATCGAGCCGCCCCCGCGTGCGACGATCACCAGATCAGGCCGTGGGACCGGTCCGCCCGGCGCCAATGCGGAGAATCCGCGCACTGCGGCTGCAATCTGCGCCGCCGCGCCCGGTCCCTGCACCAGCACCGGCCAAACGACAACATGGGTGGGGAACCGATCGCGCAGGCGGTGCAGGATATCGCGAATCACCGCGCCCGTGGGCGAGGTGACAACGCCGATCACGCGCGGCAGGTAGGGCAGGGGCCGCTTGCGCGCGGGCGCAAAAAGCCCTTCCGCTTCCAGCCTCGCCTTGGTCTTGGCAAGTAGCGCGAGCAGCGCGCCTTCGCCGGCAATCTCCATCCGCTCGATCACGATCTGGTAGTTGGAGCGCCCCGGATAGGTCGTCAGCTTGCCCGTCGCGATCACTTCAACGCCATCTTCCGGCACGAAGCCCAGCCGCTGCGCGCCGCCGCGCCACATCACACCGTCGAGCCGCGCGTTCTCGTCCTTGAGGCTGAGATAAAGGTGCCCCGACGCGGCCCGCTTCACACCCGAAAGCTCCCCGCGCACGCGCACGAAGCCGAAACGGTCCTCCACCGTGCGCTTCAGCAACTGGGAAATCTCGCTGATCGACAGCGCCGGGGCGTTGTCGCCCGCAGTCTGGGCGGCTAACAGCCCGGCATTCTCTTCACGGTAAGGCGGCATGTCTGGCATGAATATCCTGCTCATCGGCTCGGGCGGCCGCGAACATGCGCTGGCGTGGAAGCTGGCGCAATCGCCGCGTTGCACCACGTTGTGGGCTTCGCCGGGGAACCCCGGCATCGCCGAGGTGATTGCCGCGCACGGACATGGCGGCTGCGTGGCGCTGCCGCTCACCGACCATGCGGCGGTTGCCGCGTTTTGCGCTGAGCACGGGGTCGCGCTCGTGATCGTCGGCCCGGAAGCGCCACTGGTCGATGGCCTCGGCGATTCGCTGCGCGCCGCCGGGATTGCAGTGTTCGGACCCGGCAAAGCGGCAGCGCAGCTCGAGGGCTCCAAGGGTTTCACCAAGGACATGTGCACGCGCGCAGGCATCCCGACAGCGGGCTATGTGCGCGCGAAGAGCGCCGCTGAGGCCCACGCCGCGCTGGCCGGGTTCTCGCTGCCGGTGGTGATCAAGGCCGATGGACTTGCGGCGGGCAAGGGCGTGGTCATCGCCCAGACCGCCGAGGAAGCTGCAGCCACGATCGACGACATGTTCGGCGGCGCGTTCGGCGGCGCGGGGGCCGAAGTGGTGATCGAGGAATTCCTCGAAGGCGAGGAAGTGAGCCTTTTCGCGATCACCGACGGCAGCGCCATTGTCGCGTTCGGCTCCGCGCAGGATCACAAACGGGTGGGGGAGGGCGATACCGGCCCCAACACCGGCGGCATGGGCGCCTACAGCCCGGCGCCGGTGCTCACCGCAGAACTGGAAGCACGCGCGATGGCCGAGATCATCGCGCCGACCGTCAAGGCGATGGCCGAGGCGGGGATGCCCTATTCGGGTGTGCTGTTTGCCGGGCTCATGCTGACGGCGGACGGCCCGAAGCTCATCGAATACAATTGCCGCTTCGGCGATCCCGAATGCCAGGTGCTGATGATGCGGCTGGAGAGCGATCTCGTGACGCTGCTGGATGCCTGCGCGCGCGGCGAATTGGCCAGTGCCGCTGCACCCGCGCTGTCCGCCGCGCACGCCATGGCAGTTGTCGTGGCCGCAAAGGGCTACCCGGTGACGCCCGCCAGCGGCGGCCTGATCGAGAACCTCTCCGCCGCCGAAGCCCATGGCGCAAAGGTGTTCCACGCCGGCACCGCTGCCACGGCAGAGGGCGCGCTCGTCGCCAAAGGTGGCCGGGTGCTCAATGTCACGGCCACGGGCGCGAACCTCCAGCAGGCGCGGGACCGCGCTTTTGCCGCGCTAGTGGAAATCCGCTTCGACGACGGCTTCTGGCGCAGCGATATCGGCTGGCGCGAACTAGCGCGCCAGCCGACCTGAATTTCAGCCCAGCCGCTCGGCCACCAGCGCGGCGAGGTCCGCCTCCGGCCGCGCGCCATAGTGCGAGATCACTTCCGCCGCGCAGATCGCACCAAGCTTCAGGCAATCGGCCAGACCCCGCCCGCGCACGTGGCCGAAGAGGAACCCGGCCGCGAAGAGATCGCCCGCACCGGTGGTGTCGATCACACGCTCGACCGGCTCGGCAGGCACATGAACATGTTCCCCGTGCGCGACAGCATGCGCGCCGTTTTCGCTGCGGGTGACGACCAGCACCGGCACCTTGGGCGCCAGCTGCGCGATTCCAGCGTGGAAGTCATCTTCACCGGTCAGCGCCGCCAGTTCGTGCTCGTTGGCGAACAGGATGTCGATCTCGCCTGCCGCGATCAGCGCGCGGAAGTCATCGCCGTGGCGCGCGATCACGAAGCCGTCGGACAGCGTGAAGGCAACCTGCCGCCCGGCTTCGCGTGCCGCCGCGATGGCGCGGCGCATGGCACGGCGGGGCTCTTCCGGATCCCACAGATAGCCTTCGAGATAGAGCACGGACGAATCGGCGATCACGCTTTCGTCGAGCGCGGAGGCGGGCAGGTACTGCGAAGCGCCGAGATAGGTGTTCATTGTGCGCTGGCCGTCCGGCGTCACGAAGATCAGGCAGCGCGCGGTTGCCGGATCATCCCCGCGCGCGGGCGTCTCGAACGCGATCCCGCCGGCGCGGATGTCATGGGCAAAGACTTCGCCCAGCTGATCATCGGCAACCTGGCCGATGAACGCGCACTGCGCGCCCAGCGCCGCGAGGCCCGCGAGCGTGTTTGCCGCCGAGCCGCCGGAAATCTCGCGCGCGGGGCCCATCGCTTCATAAAGTTCGTGCGCGCGGGCGGTATCGATCAGCGTCATGCCACCCTTGGCAAGGCCCAGCCGGGTGATGTCATCCTCCGCCGCCGGAGCCATGACATCGACGATGGCATTGCCGATGGCGATCACATCGAAACGGGCGGGGGCAGGGCTCATCCGGTTACTCCAGGCTGGCGACAAAATGGCAGGACTCTTGGAGTGAGGCCGTAGCGGGCGGGGCGAGGCGGTGCAATGCTGCGCTGCGAAGAGCGGCCCTGCCAGCCGGATGCGTTGACACAAGGCAGCGCAGCGGCGATTGGCCGACGTCATGAAAGCATACCAGTGGCTTGCGCTTCCGGCGCTGCTCGCGCTCGCCGCATGTGGCGGCAGCACAGACGCGGTGCGCCCCCTGCCGGCTCCACCGCCGCCGCCCAAGGCTATCCGCCCAGCACCGCCCGCCGCGATCCAGACGCAGCGTCCCCGCCCGCACATTCAGGTCCTGCCCGGGCTCGAAGGGGTGATCGGGGCCGACGCCGATGCGCTCACCCGCCAGTTCGGCGCGCCCCGGCTCGACGTGCGCGAGGGCGACGCGCGCAAGCTGCAATGGAGCGGCACGCCCTGCGTGCTCGATGCCTACCTCTACCCGCCTGATGGAGGCGGCCGCCCCATCGCCACGTTTGTCGATGCGCGGCGCGGTGACGGGCGTGATGTGGATCGTGCTGCCTGCGTGGCGGCGCTCAGGAAGCCTCGCTGATCGCGCAGGAAATCGGCTGCGGAAGCATGGCCCACGGCGCGAACGCCGGCACGCCTTCACGGGAAACAGCAGCCAGCGTGTAGCGATCAAGCACGGCGAGGAAGGCCTCAAGCGCCTCGGCCAGGACGCCGCTGAGCGCGCAATCCGTGCGCAAGGCGCAAGTCGCGCAGTCCGCGAGCCGCATGCCCTTTTCGAGCGTGCGCACCACTTCGCCGACGGTGATCTGCGCCGCCGGCCGCGCCAGCGCGATTCCGCCGCTACGCCCGCGACGTGAAACAGCAAACCCCGCCGAAACCAGCGCCTGCGCCACTTTGGCGACATGGTGATAGCTCAGCCCCTGCTGCGCGGAAAACGTGGGCAAGCTGATCGAGCCCCCATCACGGGCAAGCACGACTAGCAGACGCAAGCCGAAATCGGTGTGCTGGGTGAGCTGCATGGCGCTGTCCTGATTCCATTTTTCGCTTGCCTAAATCAAGCAGATTAAATACCAGTATTTTAAATACTGGATTGGAGAGAACCCATGCGCACCGCTTCCGAACATGCCCGCACCATCGTCAAGGCCACCGCTCCGCTCATCGAGCAGCACGGGCTCGCCATCACCACCGCGATGTACAAGCGCCTGTTCGTGAACGCGGATGTGAAGGACATGTTCGATGCTGCCGCGCAGGAAAGCGGCGAGCAGCCGCGCCGTCTGGCAAACGCGATCCTCGCCTATGCGAAGAACATCGATCACCTCGAAAAGCTTGGCTCGGCAGTCACCAGGATGGTGCGTCGCCATGTCGAAACCGGGGTGCGCGCAGAGCACTATCCCTATGTCGCCGAAGCGCTGCTGCCAGCGATTCGCGATGTCGTCGGCGCCGAAATCGCCACCGACGAAGTGCTCGCCGCCTGGGGCGAGGCGTACTGGATGCTCGCCGATATCCTGATTGCCGCCGAAGCCGAGGCTTACGCCGAAGCTGCCTGAACGGGCCGACTCGGCGGTTCGGATCGCCTGCTGCGCGCCCCCCCCCCTCTGGCGCAGCAGGCGGTCCGTCAGGCCTTACTCGGGCGCGAAGGTGATTTCGGCATGGGCGCGCAGGCGCTCTACCAGCGCTTCACCCAGCAGAGCCCCCGGCGTGGCGATCGCGCCTTCCGCCTCACACGAAAGCAATGCGATGCCTGTTTCGGCCAGCATGCGGCTGGTCGAGCCGTAGCCCGGATCATAGCGGCCCTTGACGCCATAGCGGATCTCGCGGCCATCGGGCATTTCGCCGACGAACAGCACATCGTAGTGGCCGTTAAGCCGCTCTTCCGCAGTGGGGCCTTCGCCGGGCTTGGGATCGTTCGGACCACCGATCATCGGCGTCTTCGCGATATGGTCGGCAATCGCCTGGCCTTGTTCGCCCGGGCCGGTAAGCATCATCTCGTCATAGACGAAATCTGCGCCATAAGGATGTCCGCGCAGGAAGTTCGTGCGGTGGACGTTCTTGGTGTTGATCACCGCCATGATGAAAGGCGCAGCCCAACTGCCGGTCGCATCATCGAGGAACGGCTTGTCGCCCGTCGGCTGCTCCGGCCCTTCGAAACCGGGGGTGAGGCCGAAGGGGCTCGTCATGATCGGGATCAGCGAAGGGTTCGCACCGAGCGCCTTGAGCGTTGCGCCGAGGCTCGCCGCCGTGCCGCCAGAGAAACCGCCCTGCATCGCCCGCACGCGGCACTTCACGCGCGGCGCCGGCGCTCCGAAGCGCGCCTTGGCTTCGTGCTGCAGCATGAAGACGCCAAGATCGAAGGGAATCGAATCGAAACCCGAGGAGAACGCCACCCGCGCGCCCGTTTCCTTCGCCTGATCGTGCAGCGCATCGACCATCTGGCGCATCCACACCGGCTCGCCGCAGAGGTCGGCATAGTCCGTGCCAGCCGCGACACAGGCACGCAGCACCGGTTCGCCATAGAGCTGATACGGGCCAACCGTGGTCACCACCACGCGGGTCTGCTCCGCCATGGCGGCAAGGCTTGCCGGATCATTCGAATCGGCCACGACCAGCGGCGTATCCGCCGGCGCACCGATCAGATCACGCACTTCGGCGAGTTTCTCCGCGCTGCGCCCGGCCATCGCCCAGCGCGGGCCATCCTTGCCATAGTGACGCGCGAGGTACTCTGCCACCAGTCGCCCGGTATAGCCGGTCGCGCCATAGACGATAATGTCGAAGGGCCGTTCGGCCTTGCTCGTTGCCATTTCTCTCTCCCGTTTTTCTCGTGATTTCAAAGCTTCGGCAAAGTCACCCCGCGCTGCCCCATGTATTTGCCCGCGCGGTCGGCGTAACTCACCTCGCACGGCTCGTTCCCCTGCAGGAACAGGAACTGGCATGCGCCTTCATTGGCATAGATCTTCGCAGGCAGCGGCGTGGTGTTGGAAAACTCCAGCGTCACGTGGCCTTCCCAGCCCGGCTCCAATGGCGTCACGTTCACGATGATCCCGCAGCGGGCATAGGTCGATTTGCCAAGGCAGATCACCAGCACGTCGCGCGGCACGCGGAAGTATTCGACCGTGCGGGCGAGCGCGAAGGAATTGGGCGGGATCACGCAGACGTCCGTCTTGCGGTCCACGAACGAGTTCGAATCGAAATCCTTGGGATCGACCACCGACGAATCGATGTTGGTGAAGATCTTGAACTCGTCCGCCACCCGCGCATCATAGCCATAGGAGGAGAGGCCGTAGGAAATGCAGCCATCGCGGCGCTGGCTCTCCACGAACGGCTCGATCATGCCGTGTGCCAAGGCCTGCGTGCGGATCCACTTGTCGGAAAGAATGGCCAATGCGGCGCTCCGGTATGCTGGGAAGGGAAGAAAGACGTTCAGGCCAGATTGGCCGGTCCGAAGGCATGGGGCAAGAGGGCCGAGAGCGGCAACCGCGTCAGCGACCCGTCGGCCGTGCCGATGACTTCGGGATCGGTCTCGCCCAATGCCGCAAGTTCGTGCAGCATTTGCCGGCAGCGCCCGCAGGGCATGACCGGCTCAGGCCCGAGCACAATCGCCCCTGCCGCGTCTGCCTTGCCGCCGGCGATGGCAACCGCGACCAGCCCGCCGCGCCGTCCTTCGGTCATTGCGCGGGCCACGGCATTGGCTTCGGCGCAGAGCGAGAGGCCGTAGCTTGCGTTCTCGACATTGGCGGCCTGCACCACCGCGCCATCATCGAACAGCAGTGCCGCGCCGACGTGGAAGCCCGAATAAGGCGCATAGGCATTGCGCGCAGCTTCGATGGCGGCGGCAACAAGATCGGTGATCGGTTCGCTCATCGGTGTACCGCCACCCACCGCAAGGGGCCGGCCACGCCGGCGACGCGCAGCCGCGTCGTTGCGGTCCACATCACCCAAGGACGCCCGGCATACGTCGGTTCGAGAAAATCGCCCGCCACCCACAGGTTGCGATCCAGCCGCGCGGCGAGATGGTAGCGCGCCTCGAACGTGCGGGAGATCATCAGGATCGCCGGGCGTTCGGTATGCTTCTCGATCTGGTTGAGGAACGTCGTCAATTCGCTCTGCATCGCCGCTTCGCCCGGCGGCTGCGGGCAGGATCGCGAATCGAGATCGAGCATGACCGCGGGGGGCAGCAAGGCATCATCACGCGGCACAACGATCACGAAACTGCCAGCCTGCGCATCCGCCGGAGCGCAAAGATCATAGACATGAACCGCGCCTACCTGCAGCCCGGCCTTGCGTGCAGCGTCGAGCCCTGCGGTGAACGTCTCGTCGCGCCGGCCCGCGCCCTCACTGGCGGTGAGGTAGACGAAATCTGCCCCATGCGCCTTGAGCGAGGGCCATTCGACGGCACCGTCATGCGCATCGAGCCAGGCGCCCTGCACGGGAAACCGCGCACGGTCAGGCTCCCAGCGTCGCGCGTCCCACCAGCCAGCCAGCGCGGCACCGGCCAGCAGCACCACGGCCAGCAGGATCCACACGCGCCAACGCGCTGGTTTTCCGGGGTTGTTCACGCTGAATCGCCTCGCAGGGTCTAGTCTTGGGGGCTGTTCATCCCCTGATATGCAGGACGCAGATCAGGGTGAATAGCCGCCGTGCGGTGGCAAAATCGGTCTCGATCTTGCCCTCCAACCGTTCGAGCAGCAGTTCAGCCGCTTCGTTGTGGACCCCGCGGCGGGCCATGTCGATGGTCTCGATCTCCTGCGCGGTCGCGCGGCGGATCGCCTGATAGTACGAATCGCAGATCGCGAAGTAATCACGGATCGGACGGCGGAAACGCCCGAGCCCGAGCACGATGGTTTCGAGCGGATTGCCGTCGTCCGCCGCAATCGCCAGCGCGAGCCGGCCGTCGTCCACCGAAAGGCGCAGGCGATAGGGGCCTTCATAGCCCGCTGCAGCCGCGCGCACGGGGCGGAAGGTGTTCTCCTCGATCAGATCGAAGATCGCGATCCGGCGTTCCTGCTCGATATCGGCATTGCGCCACACGATCGTCGCTTCGTCGAGCTCGATATGCGAAATGCGCGGGTCGGCCATGGCGGCCAGTGTCTTGCAGACGCGTCCCGCGCGGGCAAGCCATTTGCGGAAGGAAACCGCGCTCTTTCGCGATCCCTCCCCGCTATCCACAGGCGGTGTGGCCTCCGCGCCGCTTGCCGCGGAGGCGGCGCTCCTTCACAAGGCTCGCATGTCCAACGTCCAGCCGATCCCCCTGCGTGAGCCCGATCAATCCGGTTCCCCCGCCGCCTCGCTTCCTGCCAACGTGGAGGCGGAGGCCGCGTTTCTCGGCGCGGTGCTGATCGACAACCGCATTCTGGAGGAACTGCCCACCCCGCTGCGCGCGGAGCACTTTTTCGCGCCGGTCCACGGCCGGGTCTACGAACGAATCCAGGCGCTGATCGACCGCAAGGCGGTGGTCACCCCGGTCACGCTCAAGCCCTATTTCGAGGCGGACGAGGGCCTCAAGGAACTCGGCGGCACCGCCTATCTCGCGCGGCTGACGGCCGACGGGCAGGGCCTGCTTGCCCCGAAGGAGCTGGCCGAACAGATCTATGATCTGGCCCTCCTGCGCGAGCTGATCACGGTCGGGCGCAACCTCGTGACCGGCGCGATGGACACGAGCGAGACGGTCGCGCCGCTCAAGCAGATCGAGCAGGCCGAAGCCGCGCTCTATGCCGTGGCGGAAGGCGCGCAGTCCGGAAACGAGGCGCAGAGCTTCGGCATTGCCACGCGCGCCTCGCTCGAAATGATCGAGAAAGCGCTGCTTTCGGGCGGCCATATCTCGGGCAAGACGACAGGCCTCACCTCGGTCAACGAGAAGATCGGCGGGTTGCATGACAGCGACCTGATCATCCTTGCCGGACGTCCGGGCATGGGCAAGACCTCGCTCGTCACCAACATCGCCTACAACTGCGCCGCACGGTGGATGGAAGAGGAGCAGTCCGGAACCCCCGCGAACAAGCGCGTCGGCGCGAGTGTCGCCTTCTTCAGCCTCGAAATGAGCGCGGATCAGCTCGCCACGCGTATTCTGGCCGAGCAATCGGGCATCAGTTCCGAAGCGCTGCGCATGGGCCGCATCAGCCGCGAGGATTTCCAGCAGCTCTCCTTCGCGAGCCAGAGGCTGGCTGAACTGCCGCTCTACATCGACGATACGCCGGCGCTCACCATCGGCGCGCTGCGCACCCGCGCCCGCCGGCTGAAGCGCCGCCACGACATCGGCCTCATCGTGGTCGATTACCTGCAGTTGCTGCAAGGCTCGGGCCGCGCCAACGACAACCGCGTCAACGAAATCTCCGAGATCAGCCGCGGCCTCAAGACGCTGGCCAAGGAACTCGGCGTGCCGGTCATCGCGCTCTCGCAGCTCAGCCGCGCGGTCGAGCAGCGCGACGACAAGCGCCCGATGCTTTCGGACCTGCGCGAATCGGGCTCGATCGAGCAGGACGCGGATATGGTCTGGTTCGTGTTCCGCGAAGACTACTACGTCGCATCGCGCGAACCCAAGGTGCCGCAAGGCACTGACGACGCCAAGGTGCAGGAAGCCCATGCCGCCTGGCAGGCTGAGATGGAACGCGTTTTCGGCCTTGCCGAACTGATCGTCGCCAAGCAGCGCCACGGCTCCACCGGCAAGGTGCGCCTCAAGTTCGAGGCGCGGATCACCCGCTTCAGCGACCTTGCGCCCGATCACATGGCCTACGACTACGGGGATGATTGATTCGCTGAACCCGCATTTTCTTGACTTTCGGGCAGGCGCGGCCTAGCTCGCCGCTCTTCCATCCATTCCTGTTTTTACGGAGTGCCCTGCATGGCGCGCGTTACCGTCGAAGATTGCGTCGACAAGATCCCCAACCGCTTCGATCTCGTGCTGCTGGCTGCCGAGCGCGCCCGTGCCATCTCGGGCGGCGCGGAACTGACCGTCGATCGCGACCGTGACAAGAACCCGGTCGTCGCGCTGCGTGAAATCGCGGAATCGACCGTACGCCCGACCGTGCTCAAGGAAAACCTGATCCAGTCGATGCAGCGCGTGCTGCCGGACGACGACGATCAGGTCGACGAAATCGGCTCGCTCTCGCAGTCGGCCGAAGCGCTGCGCATCACGGCGGCTGCTCCGGTGCGCAACACCTCGCTCGGCGCCGATTACGACGGCTGATAGCGGGGGCTGAGAGCGGGGGCCTGATACCGGAACCTGACGACTCGCCCCCTCCTCAAGTCGGTAGGGGGATAAAACCCCAAAGGCCGCTTGCACCGCGCAGGCGGCCTTGCCACATTCGAAGGCATGGCCAGCCCCTTGCCTTCGCGCGCTGACCGCGACCGAGCTCCGGTAAAAGCCGTGCTTGGCCCGACCAACACGGGCAAGACTCACCTCGCGATCGAGCGCCTCTGCGCCCACTCCTCCGGCGCCATCGGCTTCCCGCTGCGTCTGCTGGCGCGTGAGGTCTACGACCGCGTCTGCAAGATCAAGGGCGAGGCCAACGTTGCGCTGATCACCGGCGAGGAGCGGATCGAACCGCCGAACGCGCGCTGGCACCTCTGCACCGTCGAGGCCATGCCGAGCAGGCCCGACTTCGCCTTCGTCGCGCTCGATGAAGCACAACTCGCCGCCGATCCCGAGCGCGGCCATGTCTTTACCGATCGCCTGCTCCATACGCGTGGGCGCGAGGAAACCATGCTGCTCGGTTCGGCCACGCTCGAACCGATGGTCAAGGCGCTGGTGCCGAATGTCGAAGTCGTCAGCCGCCCGCGCTTTTCCACGCTGAGCCATGTCGGCGCGAAAAAGCTCAGCCGCATACCCCCGAGAAGCGCGATCGTCGCCTTCTCTGCCGAACAGGTCTACGCCATGGCCGAGATGTTGCGGCGTTTTCGCGGCGGCGCGGCGGTCGTCATGGGCGCGCTCAGCCCGCAGACCCGCAATGCGCAGGTTGCGATGTACCAGGCGGGCGAGGTCGATTACCTCGTCGCGACCGACGCCATCGGCATGGGTCTCAACCTCGATGTCAGCCACGTCGCCTTTGCCGGCCTCTCCAAGTACGACGGCCACCGCCACCGCCGCCTGACTACCGCCGAGATGGCGCAAATCGCAGGCCGCGCCGGACGCCATCACAAGGATGGCACATTCGGCACGCTTGCGGGAATGGGCGGCCGAGCTTCAGACTCTGGCCCGGAATTCGCCGACGAGGAAGTCTACGCGATCGAGGAGCACCGCTTCCCTCCCCTCACCCGCCTGTTCTGGCGCGAGGCCGAGCCGCGCTTCGACAGCCTGACGACCTTGATCGATGACCTCGAAAGCCCGCCGCCGCAGCCCGAGCTTTCCTCTGCGCCGCCGGCCATCGATCTCGCCGTGCTGAAGCGCCTGGCCGATGAGGCGGACGTTGCAGGCACAGTGCGCGGCCGCGGCTCGGTTCAGCGCTTCTGGCAGGTCTGCTCGCTCCCCGATTTCCGCCAGCAGGGCGTGGAGACTCATTCCCGCTTTGTTGCGCGCCTCTGGCAGGATCTCCGCCACGGCTATCTCGGTTCGGACTATGTCGCGCAGGCCATCGCGCAGCAGGATAATCCTTCGGGCGATATCGACACGCTGCAGGGCCGGATCGCCGCCGTGCGCAGCTGGGCCTATATCACCCAGCGCCCGGACTGGGTGCTGGCGCGCGAGGAAATGGCAGCGCGCGCCCGCGCGGTTGAGACGCGCCTGTCCGATGCGCTCCACGCCCGGCTTACCGAACGCTTTGTCAACCGCCGCACCACGGTGCTCATGCGCAAGGCCGGCGGTGATGCCTCGCTGCTGCCAGTGCGGATCAGCGAGGCGGGCGCGGTGCTCGTCGACGACGAGCCCATCGGCCACCTCGAAGGCTTCCGCTTCGTGGTCGATCCGTTGGCGCGTGCGGCCGACCGCAAGCTGCTGCTTGCCGCTGCCGAGCGCCATTTGCCCGGCCTGCTCGCCGCCCGCGCCGATGCCTTGATTGTTGCGGCCAGTGAACCGGACGGCCTCGTGCTTGAAGATGGCGCGCTTGCCTGGAACGGTCTGGTTGTCGGGCGGCTTGAGCCGGGTAAATCAGTGCTCGAACCGCGCCTTCGACTCGATGCTGCGCTCGGTTTGCTGTCGGCGCGCCAGCGGCCACAATTGATCACCGCGCTGGAAGGCTGGCTTTCCCGCCAGATTGCCGCCGATCTCACCCCGCTGGTTCGCCTTGCCGAGGCCGCGCGTGCACCGGAATCGGGGCCTGACCTGCGGGCGCTGCTGCTGCTCCTCGTTGCAGGAGGCGGCGTGCTGGCGCGCGAGGATGCTGCGCTCGAGCGGCTCGATCCTCGCCAGCGTGAAGCGCTGCGCCGACTTGGGGTGCGCATCGGGGCGCTGGATCTGTTTATCCCCGCGGTGCTCAAGCCAGGCCCGCTCGCACTCTGGTGCCGGCTTGCCGCGCTGCGCGTCGAAGCACGGCTGTTGCCGCCGGCCAATCTACCGGCGGTGGTCACCGCCAGGATACCACCTGCCGGCTATCGCCGCGCGGGCGGACAGGCGATCCGCATCGACCTCGCCGAAAAGCTGCTGCAGGCCGCGCACCGTTGCCGGATCGGCGCGTCCGCGAAGCGGTATCCGCTCGATCCCGCACTCGCCCGTTCGATGGGCCTTGCCACGGCGGGCTATGCTGCACTGCTGCGCGCTGCAGGCTTTCGCGTGCATATGCCGCGTCTGCTTGATGAAGCAGCGCATGGCCCTCCCGCCCCCCCGATGTGGGACTGGCGCCCGCCGCGCAGCGCGCCGGTGCGCGGCCCTGCGGCCCCGATGGCGCCTCCGACCGGCGCATTCGCCGCGCTGGCGGAACTCATCCGCTGATGGTGGGCGAAGGCTCCCTGCGTATCGACAAGTTGCTGTGGTTCCTGCGTTTTGCGGGGTCCCGCAGCCTTGCGCAGGAGTGGGTCGCAGAGGGGCATATCCGCCTCAATGGCCGCCGCATCGAACGGGCAAGCACCCCGGTTCGTTGCGGCGACGTGCTGGTCCTGCCGCTTCGCAGCGGGGTCAGGGTGATCACGGTGGAGCAGCTTCCCCGGCGGCGCGGCCCTGTCGAAGAAGCCAGGGGTTGCTATGAGGTGCTTGACGCGGCGGGCTCACCACCTCTAGCAAGCCAATCGGATTTACCTGAACCCGCCCAAACCTGAAGCCGAGGGATTGCCACTGCCATGACCTATGTCGTTACCGAAGCCTGCATTCGCTGCAAGTTCATGGATTGCGTCGAGGTTTGCCCGGTGGATTGCTTCTACGAGGGCGATAACATGCTGGTGATCAACCCCAGCGAGTGCATCGACTGCGGAGTGTGCGAGCCCGAGTGCCCGGCCGAGGCCATCCTGCCGGACACCGAAAGCGGTCTCGAACAGTGGCTTGAGCTCAATGCCAAGTATTCGGCGGAGTGGCCCAACATCACCACCAAGAAGGACGCGCCGGCCGACGCCGACGACCACAAGGGCGAAGACGGCAAGTTCGAAAAGTACTTCTCGGCCGAACCGGGCGAGGGCGACTGATCGGTATTGACGGGGGCGCTCGCTCGCGCCTCCGCAAGTGCTGCGAATGTGGCGCACTATCCGCGCCCTTGCCTCTGGCAATTTTATGACAGAGCTGCTATATACGCCCGCAAGCGCTGGGCGGAACGATCCTCCCGGTCGCCAACAACACGCTAAGGCAGGACAAACGGCAAACGGATCGCAGTGCTTGTAGACCGCGTTAAAGACGGTCGTTTGCCGGACCTCTCCCCCAAAGGGCCCGGACTGCTGTCCGGGGGCGTGTCTGCCCCACCTTGCCATCGTACCTGCTGCGCCGAAAGGATAAGCAATGGCAACCAAGGCACTTGCCTTCGATGTTGGGGATTACGTCGTCTATCCCAAGCACGGCGTCGGCCGTGTGGTGGAACTTCAGAACGAGGAAATCGCAGGCATGAAGCTGCAGCTCTATGTGCTGCGCTTCGAAAAGGAACGCATGACCCTGCGCGTGCCCGTGAACAAGGTTGAAGCAATCGGCATGCGCAAGCTGTCTTCGGACAAGACGCTGCGTGAGGCGCTCGATACCCTTAAGGGCAAGCCCAAGGTTAAGCGTACGATGTGGTCGCGCCGGGCGCAGGAATACGAAGCCAAGATCAATTCGGGCGATCTCGTTTCGATCGCCGAAGTGACACGCGATCTGTTCCGCGCCGATGACCAGCCGGAGCAGAGCTACTCGGAGCGTCAGATCTTCGAAGCCGCTTCTTCGCGTCTGGCACGCGAGCTTGCCGCCATGGAAAAGACGGACGAGCCCGCCGCGCTCAAGAAGATCCTCGCGATCCTCAACGAGCATGCGCCGAAGTACTACGAAACGGCCTGACGGCCAGCCGCGCCTCCCGCTTCTTTGGGGAGAGGTAGAGGTGCTGACAAAAAGGGCCGCCGGATCGCTCCGGCGGCCCTTTTTTCGTGTCCTGCTCTTCGGGCCGGCGCCATCCGGCAAACCGCCGACAGGGATCGGCGGATGACTTGGCGGTTGGCGTCTCAGTGCGTTATATCGATAACACACCAGGCTCAAGGAGAGCGCCATGATCAAGGATATTGCCCGCACGCTCGGCGGGATCGCCGTTGCCGCCATTGCCCTTTCGCTCAGCGCCTGTGACGGCGCGACGGTCGAGATGGGCGGCATGAAGGGCGTGCGGCTCGCCGAACTCGATCTTTCGGCCAAGGCGCCCGAGGAAATCACCCTGCTGGGCCCCGACACGGTGCGTGTGGTGCAGGGCGACAAGCTCGCCATCACGGTGGAAGGCAAGGAGGATGCCAAGGACCGGCTCCGCTTCGTGCTCAAGGATGGCAAGCTTGCGATCGGGCGCGAAGGCTGGAAGATCGGCGGCAGCGACGATCTCGCGACGGTCCAGGTGACAGTCCCCGCCGCTAAACGGCTGGTCATGGCCGGTTCGGGCACGATGCACGCCGATGCACTGCGCGGCGATGCCACAAGCGTCAGCATTGCCGGTTCCGGCGATATCGATGTCCCTGCGATCGACACGAACGAACTCAAGATCGAAGTGATCGGTTCGGGCGATCTGAAGGCCGGCGGCAAGGCGAAGTCGCTCAAGGTCTCGGTTGCCGGTTCCGGTTCGGCCGATATGGCCAGCCTCACCGCCGAGCAGGCCAGTATCGAGATTGCAGGATCGGGTGACGTGCGCTTCGCGTCGGACGGCACGGTCAAGGCCGATATCATGGGCTCCGGCTCGGTAACGGTCAAAGGCCGCGCACAGTGCAAGGTCAATTCGATGGGTTCGGGCACGCTGACCTGCGAGCCTTGATCGCCACACCGGTCATGGTGCGGCAAGGATCGTTGGGCTAGGCGGGATATCCCTGCCCTGAAAGGCCCAGCCCGTGTTCCGATCCCTGCCCCTTGCCGCATCTTGCGCCATGGCCCTTTGCTGCGGCGTCGCCGCAGCGGCGAGCGAGGCAAGGGCGGTGGAAACAAGGGCGGTGGAAGCAAGGGCGGAGGATTCTGCCGATCCGCGCCAATCCGATGGCAGCCGGACGATCCACAAGCGCGCGGCAGCCCTCGCCAAGCTGGAAAAGAGATACAACCGCCGGCTCGAGGCCTGCAACCGCGGTGAGACGGCCGCCTGCGCCGAGGCCAATCAGATCAGCGGGCTGATCATGGCGCTGCGCGTTCAGCGCTAGACCGCTGCGCGGCGGAGCCGGTCATTGATCGCGGCGCCAATGCCGTCCTCCGGGATCGGTGCAACCGCAATTCGCGGCTCAGGTGCCGCAGCCGCTTGGTGCAAGCAGGCATAGAGCCGTGCCGCAGCCTCGACGAGATCGCCCGCCTCTGACAGCGATATGGACCCGTCCACGTCGCCATAGCCGATCAGGAACTCATCGGCCTGTGCGGCCATGGCGCCGAGCCGCACCGGCTTGCCCGGTGCATAGTGGCTGGCAAGCTGGCCCGGTGCTTCGATGCGCGCGTCACCTGACGTCATGGCTTCGGGATACGCCCCGAGAACGGCGGCAAGATCGGCCTCGGTAACCGGCCCCGGTCGCAGCACCTGCCAGCCCCCGGCGGGGCGCAGTGCAACGATGGTCGATTCCAGCCCCTGCGGCGTCACGCCCCCGTCGAGGATAAGGTCGGCCCTGAGACCCAGCGAGGCTGCGACATGGGCTGCGCTGGTCGGGCTGACACCGCCGCTGCGGTTGGCCGAGGGCGCTGCCAGCGGCAATCCAGCCGCGACAAGCAAGGTCCGCATCACGGGATGGGCCGGAACCCGCAGCGCAACAGTGGGAAGCCCTGCGGTCACGGCGGCAGCGAGCGGCGCATCGCCCCGGCGCGGCAGGACCATGGTCAGCGGACCCGGCCAGAATGCTGCCGCCAAAGCCCTGGCACGCGCATCCAGCACCGCGAGCCCCTCTGCCGCCGCCACATCGGGCACGTGGACGATCAGCGGATTGAAATCGGGCCGCCCCTTGGCGCGGTAGATCGCTGCCACGGCTGCATCGCTGTCCGCGCGGGCGGCCAGACCATAGACCGTCTCGGTGGGCACCGCCACGGTCCCGCCCGCCCTCAGCAGGCGCACGGCCTCGGCAATCCCGGCGCTATCCGCGAGCAGCACGTTTGGAGACGTTTGCGTGGTCATGGCTTGCCGCTATAGGCCTGCGCAGAGGCTGCCAAGGAAAAGAGCGCATGAGCTTTATCGCCCCCACCGAAGACCAGGTCGTTGCCATGCGCATCTGCGCCGGAATCGACGAACTGGCGGCCCATGAACGCTACGGCGCGGCCACGCCCGATGTGGTCGAGGCAATTGCCGAGGGCATCGGTGCATTTGCGGCCGGTGAATGGGCTCCGCTCAACCGAATCGGCGATACCGAAGGCGCGAAGTGCAAGGACGGCGTGGTTTCCTCGCCCGCCGGCTACGCCGAGGCTTACAAGGCTTTCGTCGAGCAGGGCTGGGGCTCGATCGCCGGGCCGGCCGAATTCGGCGGCCAAGGCCTGCCCTTCACGCTCGCGACCTGCGTGCTCGAAACGCTGGGCGCGGCCAACATGGGCTTCACGCTGCTGCCCATGCTCACCGTCGGCGCGATCGAGGCGCTCGATCACCACGGCAGCGAAGCGCAGAAGGCGATGTACCTGCCGAACCTGATCTCCGGCGCATGGTCGGGCACGATGAACCTGACCGAGCCGCAGGCCGGCTCTGATGTCGGCGCGCTGCGCAGCACCGCAACGCCGATCGAGGAAGGCCCACATGCGGGCAAGTACCGCATCGCCGGCACCAAAATCTACATCACCTGGGGCGAGCACGAACTGGCCGAGAACGTGATTCACCTCGTCCTCGCCCGCACCCCCGGAGCGCCCGCGGGCTCGCGCGGTATCTCGCTGTTCATCGTGCCCAAGTACCACGTGAATGCCGATGGCTCGCTCGGCGAACGCAATGACCTGCGCGCTGTCTCCATCGAGCACAAGCTGGGCATCAACGTCTCGCCCACTTGCGTCATGTCGTATGGTGACAACGGTGAGTGCATCGGCGAACTGGTTGGTCACGAGAACGAAGGCCTCAAGGCCATGTTCACGATGATGAACTCGGCGCGCATCAATGTCGGCAGCCAGGGTGTGCAGATCGCCGAGCGCGCGCTCCAGCAGGCCCGGATGTATGCGCGCGATCGGGTGCAGTCTGCCCGTGCCGGTTCGCCCGACAAGAACCCTGTTGCGATCATCGAGCACCCCGATGTGCGCCGCATGATCCTGCGCATGCGTGCCCTCACCGAAGGCTCACGCGCGCTGCTCTACTACACCGCCGGGCAAGTCGACCGCGGCCTGCTGGGCGACAAGGCCGCGCAGCAGCGCGCCGAACTGCTTGTGCCGCTGCTCAAGGCATGGGGCACCGATATCGGCTGCGAAGTCACCAGCATCGGCATCCAGATCCACGGCGGCATGGGCTTCGTCGAGGAAACCGGCGCTGCGCAGCACTATCGCGACGCACGCATCGCGCCGATTTATGAAGGCACCAACGGCATCCAGGCCGCCGATCTCGTCACCCGCAAGCTCGGCATGGAGCAAGGCGGTGTGTTGCAGGCACTGATGGCCGATATCTCGGCCGAGATGCAGGACGTTCCCGAGGTCGCCTCGCTCGCCAAGGACGCCGCCGCCATCGGCACATGGATGGCGAGCGGCGACGCCAGCCTTGATGACAAGCTGGCCGGCAGCGTGCCGTTCCTCACCATGTGCGCCGTGGCGGTCGCCGGGTGGCAGCTCGCCCGTCAGGCCCGCGCAACCGGCAGCCACGAGAAGACCGCCGTCACCAAGGTGTTCAACCGCACGATCGTCCCCGAAGCGCGCGGACTGGGCGCGGCCGCCATGGCCGGTGCGGCGCTCTATTACGAGCTCGGCAGCGAGGCGCTGACCGGATGAGCGCCGGCGAGCCCCAACTCGAACTTTCTGGGCTCGAACGGATCGCTGCCGCGCTCGAGCGCCTTTCGCCGCCCGCCCAGGTGGCGCCGGATTGGCTTGCGCATCCTGCCTATGTCTGGACGGGGACCAGTGCGCGCCCGGTCGATCCGCTTGAGGCCCCGCCGCTGGCCCTTATCAAGGGCGTCGATGCGCAGAAAGCAGCGGTCGCGGAGAACGTCCTGCGCCTCGCCTCCGGTGCGGCGGCGCACGACATGCTGCTGTGGGGCTCACGCGGCATGGGCAAGTCCGCGCTAATCCGCGCCGCCGTCCGCTCGGCGCAGGACGCCTATTCGGGCCGGATCGCGCTGATCCAGGCCGCGCCGGACGAGGGTCTTGCCACGTTGCTTTCCGAGCTGCGCGCCACGGACCGCCAGTTCCTGATCCTGCTCGATGATCTGGGCTTCGATGCGGGCGACGCAGGTTCAGCCCGGCGTCTGCGTTCGTGGCTTGAAGGCGGCGTCGAAGCGCGGCCCGCCAACGTCCGCCTCGCCGTCACCTCGAACCGCCGCGCGATTGTCGAGCGGCATATGGCCGAGCAGGACGACCCGATCAATCCGCGCGACGTCGTCGACGACCGCCTCGCCCTGGCCGACCGGTTCGGCCTTTCGCTCGGCTTCCACGCCTGCTCGCAGGACGATTACCTCGCGATCATCGCGGGGTACGCCGCGCACTACGGACTCGCATTTGCCGAGGACGATGCACTCACATGGTCCAAGCAACGCGGAAGCCGGTCGGGCCGCGTCGCCTGGCAATATGTCAATGAACTCGCGGGGCGGGCAGGCCGCAGCCTTTAGTTCTGCGGCTTGGTGAGGTCCGAATCCATCGTCGGCTTGACGATGAACTTCGTGCCCTGCTTGGGTGCGGGCGGCATCGGCGTCGCCGGAATCGGAGTGATCGCGGCGGCCGGCTTTGCGCCCGGCGCCACCACGCGCCAGATCACGCCGCCCGTATCATCGCTGACCAGCAGCGCGCCATCCTTGGCGAAAGCGACCCAAGTGGGCCGTCCGTGCGTCGTATTGTCCTTGGTCAGGAACCCGGTCAGCACCGGAACCGGCGGCTTGGGCAGCGCATTGCCGTTGTTGTCGAAGGCCACAAACACGACATCGTAACCCGAAAGCGGCTTGCGGTTCCACGAACCGTGCCGCGCCACGAAGGCGCCGCTGGCAAAACGCTCGCCCATGAGGTTGCCTCCGCGCGCAAAGGCGAGGCCGAGCGGCGCGACGTGTGAGCCGAGGCCATATTCAGGCTTGCGCACGTAAAAGAACATGTCGCGCGGCATCGGATCGGTCACGCGCCAGTCGATGTTTTTCTTCCAGTAGACCCAGGGCCAGCCATACTGCGCGCCCAGCGGCACGTTGGTGAGATAGTCGGGCACGAGATCGGAACCGAGCATGTCGCGCTCGTTGACCGTGGTCCACAGCTCGCCGCTGCGGGGGTTCCAGTCGAGCCCGTTAGGATTGCGCAGGCCCTCGGCATATTCGCGCGAGGTCTTGCGGTCGAAATCGTACTCATGGATCGCCGCGCGGCCCTTTTCCTTGTCGAGCCCGTTCTCACCGATGTTCGAGGAGGAACCGACCGTGACATAGAGCAGCTTGCCGTCCGGGCTCAGCGAGAGGTTGCGCGCCCAGTGATTGCCGCCGCCAGGGAGGTCCATCAGCTTTTCCGGCTTGCCGCTCAGCGTGGTCTGCCCGGGCGTAAACGGCCAGGACACCACGGCGTTGTGGTTGCCGACGTAGAGCCGGCCTTCGCGCAGAACCATGCCGAAGGGCGAATCGAGCCCGGGGTTGCTCATCTCGAAGCGCTGATCGGCGACTCCATCGCCATTGCTGTCACGCAGCACCACGATCTTGTTCGGCGAAGCCTCGCCAGCGCCGGCGGACGAGAGCAGATAGCCCATGACGAGGCCCGTGATCCCGCCCGGCCCGCGCTGCGCAGGGCCGTTGGTCTCGGCGGCCAGCACATCGCCGTTTGGCAGCACGGTCATCGTTCGCGGGTGATCGAGCTTGTCGGCAAAGCGGGTTACGGTGAGCCCCTCCGCCGCTACCGGTGCCTCTCCGGCCGCCCAACCCACGGGCTTGGCGATACCGATCGTGGGAAACCACTGCGGCGCCGCTTCCGCCAGTTCGGGCTTCGGCCCGGTGGTCTTGTCGAGCGTGAGCTGCGCCGAATCGCCTCGCATGAGCCACACGGCTGCGAGGCCGAGCACAACAAGGACGATGATGAGCCCGGTCAGGGTCTTGCGGATGGTGAACATGATCCCTTGTCTAGAAGCCGCATTGCTGTCTCGCAATGGTCCTCGCGATACGCGCCGCACCCTGCTAAGTTCCCGCGATGTACGAATTTGCTCCTACACCGGGCCAGTCCAAGGCTGCGCTTTACGGCGACCTGATCGATGCGGCCCGCGCGATCACCCACGATGAACCCGATGCGGTTGCCAATATGGCCAATTGCGCCGCGCTCCTCGCCCAGTTTCTGCCCGATCTCAATTGGGCGGGCTTCTACCGGATGGTCGGTGGCGAGCTCGTGCTGGGGCCCTTTGCAGGCAAACCCGCCTGTATCCGCATCGCACTCGGCCAGGGTGTGTGCGGCAGCGCGGCTGCCACGGGTGAGACTCAGCTGGTGCCCGATGTCCACGCCTTCCCCGGCCACATCGCCTGCGATGCGGCCAGTCGCTCCGAACTGGTCGTTCCGGTGAAGCGTGATGGCACCGTCATTGCGGTTATCGATCTCGACAGCCCACTCATCGATCGCTTCGATGCCGAGGATGCGGCCGGGATCGAAGCCCTCGCCCGCGTGCTGGCTGATCGACTCTAGCCCCTCCCTGCCCCGTTTCGGCACAGCGATGCCGCACCCTGTGGTCCAGCACGGAGCGGGATGCTAAACAGCGTGTTAACGCTGAATGCCGCCTGCGCATCGTGCGCATGAAACGGGTTCGGCTTACGCTGACAGGGGAACAAGATGGCCAGACTACTCCAGGCCCTCGTGGTAGCCGCGATGACCTCCAGCCTTGCCGTGCCGGCGCTTGCGCGCGGGCATCAGACGCAGGTTGCACAAGGCAGCTGGCAGTCGGGCTACCCCGGCGCCTATCAAGGCTCATGGCAGGGCCAGTACCCGGTTCAGTACCCTGTTCCGCCGATGGTTTATGGCGCCCCCGTCTACGCGCCGCCAGTCTACAGCGCTCCGGTATACAGCCCCCCGGTCTACAGCGCCCCAGCCTACAACGGCCAGGTCGCCCCGCCGCAGGGCTATGTGCCCGCTCCGCAGGCTGCGCCTGACGCCGATCCGCGCTACCGCGAAATGGTCGAGAAGTGCCAGGGCGTGACGACGCGCCACAGCGGTACGACCGGCGCGGTCATCGGCGGCGTTGTCGGCGGAGTCGTCGGCAACCGGGTCGCCTCGGGCAATCGCACCATCGGCACAGTTGCCGGTGCCGCCGTCGGTGCTGTTGCCGGCGGCGCGATCGGCAAGTCGGTCGACAAGAGCCGCGAGCGGGAATGCGAAGAATTCTTCAGCAGCTATGCCCCGCCGGCTCCGGCCTACTATGGCTATGGCGCGCCGGCTGGCGGCTATGCCTACGGCTATCCGCCGTATGGCTATGCTCCGATGACGGGTGCACCGATGGGTTATGTCATGGTGCCGGCGAACGCGCCGCAGGCCGCTGTGCAGGGTCAGGGCGCCTGCACCGAAACGCGCACTGTGTCTTACGAATACGTCCCGGTGAAGAAGCGCTACATCGGTGCGCCGCCGCGCCGTCCGGTGGTACACGACAAGCGCGTCAAGGTGCCGTCCGGCAGCTGAACTGGGGCGGATTCCCGCCCCTTGCCCGAGGCATCGTGATACGGTGACCATGCCTCACCGTGCGGCGCAGGGTTCTAGTTTCCGCTCGGCGCGTTCGGGAGGAGCGCCACCACGACGCCTACTTCATGCATGCCCCCGGACGGCAGACGCATCAGCACGTGGCCGCCATAATCAACGTCGAACCGGGCTGAATCCGTCTGGAAGGTCCAGGCAAAGTCCGCCGAGCTCGGCACGGCCTTTCGGCCCACCGGGCGCCGCGTCCCGTCATAGGCATCGATACGCCCGCTCTTGGTGATGTAGAAGTCGTTGGGATCATCATAGAGGATGATCCGCGCTGCCAGCCCCAGGTCGGAAGCGCCATCGCCTTCGCCATCCGGATCAAACCGGACCTGTTTCATCGGCACCAGACCACGGTTGTGGCGCGCCTGGGTAAGCGCGGCAGCGACGAGAGCCTCGGCATTCTGCCAACCGTGGACGATCGCCGCGATGCGATCCTTGCGACCGGGGTGAGTCGGGGTCGCCTGCTCCGGGAGAATCCGGGCCGCTGCCGAGGTCGTCTCGGCAAGAGACGCGCCGAGACGGGCGAGCACGAAGCCCGAGAATTCGTCCGCCTCAAGCTCGTCACGCCAAGGCTCGGCCGATTGGCGCAGGGTGTGGCCAGCCAGATGATGGCCGACCTCATGCGCCAGAATGCTCATGGCGCCCCAGTCCGGGCAGATGCGATCAGCCACTTGCGCCATGAAACGGGGGTCGAACAGAATCACGCGGCGGCCGTTGATGATCTCGGCTGCGGCAGGGGTGGAGGGATCGACGATCATCTCGAAATTCATCTCGAGCCCGCTGACGCGGACCACGCGCTCCACTTGGGTCCGGGCCTCCGCCAGATCAGCCTGCTTCGAGGCGTTCTGCTGGCCCATGTAGCCAAGCGCGCCAAGGCCTTGCACCCGGCCCTCGGTGGGCCAGTACTCGTGCAGCCGGGCATCGGACCATTCCTTGCCCAGTTCGCACTGCCCTTTTTCATGATCGCTGGCGGGTCGCCCTTGCTGATCGCGCGCAGCCTGCGCGAAAAGATGATGCGGCAATGCCGCGCTCATGGCCACGGCAACGGCCAAGCAGAAGGTCCGCAGCCTCATGTGCGATCAAATGCTGGATGGGCTGGCGCCGCATCGCGGCGGTACGCAGGGAGACCTTGCGGCGATACGCATGCGGCCGACGGCAATCGCGCCGACCCTCTGTGCACGCGGCTACTCCCACTTCAATTATTTCCTGACCTGTATCGGCTAAAGATCAAAGACAAAATACTTATATCTACTGATCTTGTGTGTGCTGAATTTTTGGTAAGGAACGAAAATACGACCAATTTTAATTCAGGATTCCAAACGTGTAACTGTAGTGATCGCGCGGTGCATCCCGGATGCCGCTGATTGTCACGGTGTAAGTCCGGCCTGATACAAGACCGTCGACTCGCCAGGAGAGGCAATTGGCAACGCCGTAGCCCTCATTGTCCCAGAGCTGATCGCGGACGGGCAGGTTCCGTTCGCCATCGCGTATCGAAACCCTGGCCTCGGAGAAATCAACCTTGGCAAATGCGTCAGGGTTCTGGCTGACCGAGAACGAGAGGCGCGCGCGGGGTGAGAAAAACACGGCCGGATACTCGCCCTGAGGCCACGCGACGAATTCCGGAGCATTCGGAAGGTGGGCGTGACCGGGCGACATTCCCGGGAAATCGAACACCTTCATGACCACCGAATCAACCCGCGTGCCCCCGGGCAGGACCGCGATGACCCGGCCGAGCGCCGTCTGATCGAGGTAGGGATCAAGCATCCAGCGGCGATGGCCGATCTCGTCGCCATCGCCTTCGATGAGCCATTCGGCGAGGATGGCGTTATCATCCTCGTACGTGAGGTAAGGCGAAGAAACACCCCCCAGCAGATTCGAGCTTCCTGCAGCGGAAGCGCCCGCAGCCGTCCAGCACGTCCAGTTTGGCGGGGGGTCATGGCTCAGCGCGTTGTTGGTGGCCATGATCAGCGCGGCTTCACCGGCTGAAAGGTCGGCAGCTTCATTGTAACGCACTGGCGCAAGTCCATGGCGAGCCCGCAGTGCATTGAAGGCATCAAGAAAGCGGAACTTCGTCTCCGGCCGGAGAACGCCGGCGATGCAGTGAGCCGGATCGGGCGGCTGTGCATAGAGCGACGCCGTGTTGGACCACGCATGTTCGTCAATCGGCGCGATCCCGCCGTGGTAGGGAACGGACGAAGCAGGAGAGGACGTATCGCTGTCCTCAATGATCACTTCGTCCGGCTCGGGATCATATTGCGCGGTGGCAGGCACGGTACCACCTGCCACCAACAAGGCAAAAGCTGCCGCCGAGGCGCGACAAAACGCACGCAGTTTCAAGGAGTTCCCTGTCCGCGTGCGCATTGTCTACGGAGTCAGCTGCACTGGCTGATCACAAGTGTTCCCATCAGAGCTTGCGACCGATCAGTTCCTTCATGATCTCGTTGGTGCCACCGAAGATGCGCGTGACGCGCGCGCCCCGCCATGCACGGGCAATCGCGTATTCGTTCATGTAGCCGGCGCCGCCATGCAGCTGGAGGCACTTGTCCATGATTTCCCACTGCAGTTCGGTGTGCCACAGCTTGGCCGCAGCACCTTCTTCGGCGGTCAGCTCGCGCTTGAGGTGGCGGGCCAGCGCCCAATCGAGGTGCGCCCAGCCCACTTGGAGCTTGGACTTGAGATCGGCAAGCGTGAAACGGGTGTTCTGGAAGTCGAGAATCGGCTTGCCGAACGCCTTGCGCTCGCGCGTGAAGGCGACCGTATCGTCGAAGGCCTTCTGCGCCGAGGCCTGTGCGCTGACGGCGATCGAGAGGCGCTCCTGCGGCAGCTCACTCATCAGATAGATGAAGCCCTTGCCTTCCTCACCCAGGCAATTGGTGATCGGCACACGCACGTCCTCGAAGAACAATTCCGAGGTGTCGGCTTCATCCTGCCCGATCTTGTCGAGGTTGCGGCCGCGCTTGAAGCCTTCGCGGTCCGCCTCGACCAGCACGATCGAGACACCCTTCCATGCTGGCTGGACTTCGGTGTCGGTCTTGCAGCAGACCAGGATCAGGTCGGCGTTCTGGCCATTGGTGATGTAGGTCTTCGACCCGTTGATCACGTAGTGATTGCCGTCCTTCTTGGCGCTGGTGCGCATGCCCTGAAGGTCGGAGCCGGTGCCGGGCTCGGTCATCGCGATGGCAGTGACCACTTCGCCCGAGACCATCTTGGGCAGCCACTTGCGCTTCTGCTCTTCCGAACCATACGAAACGAGGTAGTTCACCACGATGTCGGACTGCAGCGAGAAGCCGGTGGCGACACGGCCGTAGTAGGCGCTCTCTTCATCGACGATCGCGTTGTAGCCGAAGTCGAGGCCGAGGCCGCCGTATTCCTCCGGCACGGTCGGGCAGAGCATGCCGAGCTCGCCTGCCTTGGGCCAGATCGACTTGGGCACGATGCCCGCCTCGGCCCATTCATTGGCGTGCGGCGCGATCTCGGTTTCAAGGTAGCGCCGCACCGTCTGGCGAAACGCCTCATGGTCCGCGTTATAGGCAGAGCGGGGGATCAGATCGAGCGACATGGCAGGCTCTCCGGTTTCAGGTCTCTTATTGCCCTGAAAGATAGGCAAACCCGTCCGGTTCGGTCAATCGAAATTAATCGACCGATTAACTAGTCCTTGGGGGCAGAATCCTGAGGACTTAGATCGCCCCGCCGGTGAGCCGCTGGCAGATCAGATCGAGCTGATCGAGCGTCTTGTAACGGATCGTCACCGATCCCGTGCGCGGATCGGCATCGGCCTGGATCGTGACCTTGAGGCCGAGGAATTCCTCGAGATGCGCCTGCACTGCGGCGATATCTGCCGAGCTTGCCGGATCGCGCTCAGCCCGCGCCCGCCGCGGTGCCGATTCGGGGCGCATGACGCGCTTCGCCAGCCGCTCGACGTCGCGTACCGAATGCCCCTTCGCAACAGTCTCGCGCGCCAAGGGAACGGGATCGGGAAGCACTGCCAGTGCGCGGGCGTGACCCATCGAAAGCTGCGCGCGCTCGACCATGTCGAGCACTTCGCCCGGCAGAACGAGCAGCCGCATCAGGTTTGCGACATGGCTGCGCGACTTGTCGACGAAGGTGGCGATCTCCTGCTGCGTCAGGCCGTCCTGCTCGGACAGGCGTTGATAGGCGCGCGCTTCCTCGATGGGATTCAAGTCCTCGCGCTGCAGGTTCTCGATCAGCGCCAGCGCGGTCACTTCGCGGTCATCCAACTGGCGGACAATCGCCGGGATCTCGTGCAGCCGCGCCCGCTGTGCCGCCCGCCAGCGCCGCTCGCCCGCGACCAGCTGATAGCGCCCGCCGCCCAAGGGGCGCACCACCACCGGCTGGATCACCCCGCGCGCGGCAATCGAGCGCGCCAGTTCTTCCAGCGCATCCTCATCGAAATGCCGCCGCGGCTGCTCAGGATGCGGTTCAATAGAAGCGACCGCAAGCGACGCGAGGCCGCTGACCACCTGCTCGCCCGGCGCTGAAACCGAGATCCGCGAAACCGCTTCCTCGCGCCGCGTCTCACCCAGCAGCGCGCCGAGCCCGCGACCCAGCGCCGGCCGCTTCATCGCCTTGACCGCTGCGCTGCCGTCCGCTTCCCCGCTCATGCTGCAATCCTCCGCTCCGGCAGGCGGCCGATCAGCTCGCGCGCCAGCTTCATGTAGGCCTGCGATCCGGCGCAGGCATGGTCGTAGATCAGCGCCGGCAGCCCATGGCTCGGCGCCTCCGAGAGGCGCACGTTGCGCGGAATGACGGACTCGAAGACGAGCCCATGCAGGCACGACCGCACGTCATCAGCTACCTGATCCGTCAGCCGATTGCGCCGATCGTACATGGTCAGCACGATGCCGAGGATGCCGAGGTCCGGGTTGAACCGATCCTGCACCCGCTCCACAGTCTGCAGAAGCTGGCTCAACCCCTCGAGCGCGAAGAACTCGCACTGCAGCGGCACCAGCAGCGAGTTGGCTGCCGTCATCGCATTCAAGGTGAGCAAACCCAGCGAAGGCGGGCAATCGATCAGGCAGATCTCATGTCCGGCATCCTCGGCCAGAGCCGCACGCAGCTTGCCCGTCCGGTCCGTCTCGCTGACAAGCTCCACCTCTGCACCGGACAAGTCGACGGTCGCCGGGATGAGGTCCAGCCCCGGAATCCGTGTGGGGATCATGCAGGAAGCCACACTCGCCTGCTCGATCAGCAGATCATAGGAAGAGCGCTCACGTTCCGCAGCCGAAACGCCGATCCCGGTCGAGGCATTGCCCTGCGGATCGAGGTCGATCAGCAGAACCTTCCACCCAGTCGCCGCCAGCGCCGTGGCAATGTTGATCGCCGTGGTGGTCTTGCCCACCCCGCCCTTCTGATTCGCGACGGCTATCGTGATCATCGACCTGAACCTCGTTTGCGAGTCTGTGAAGCGAGTGTGCCAGTGCGTACAATTTCGGCGCGCCTGTGCAGATAGCCGACGATGATGCCAGCCGAAGGATCGGTCAACGACTGTTCCACGTGAAACACGCGATTCCATTCCGCGCCGAGCGCTTCCAGTTCATGCTGTGCCTTGGCCCCCTTCGGCAACAGCCACAGCGACTCCGGTGTGGAAAAGCGCCAAGCCACCTCCAGCAACCGGTCCAGCGGCGCAAAGGCCCGTGCAGAGATCACCTGCCATTTGCGGTCCGGCACGTCCTCGACACGGGACAGGATAACCTCGACATTTGAAAGGCCCATCAGCGCAGCGGCACGAGCTAGCCACTCGGTGCGCAATCGCCGCGAATCGACCAATGTCACCGGTCGCTCAGGCTGCAGCGCCGCGATGACCAGCCCGGGGAACCCTGCCCCGCTGCCGAGATCCAGCCATGGCCCCGCCGGCACTGTTTCACGTGAAACATGGAGAAGCTGCGCGCTATCCACGATATGACGCTGCCACACCGACTCCAGCGACGGCCGCGAAACGAGGTTCTGCCGCCCATTCTCCTCAATCAGTGCGTCAACAAGCTGCGTGAGCCGCGCCATGGCATCGGCATCATGTCGCGCTTCCAACCAAGCGCGTGCGTCTGCCTCGCCCTCCACGCTCATGCTGCCACCCGTCGCCGCGCGGCGACGAGCAGGCTCGCCAGCGCTGCCGGCGTGATCCCAGGCACCCGCCCGGCAGCAGCCAGAGTGTCGGGCCGCGCCTGCTCCAGCCGCTCGACCATCTCCCGCGACAGTCCGGGCACGTCGCCATAAGGGAAGTGATCGCCCAGCGGCACGCCATCGCTGGCGCGCAACTGCTTCAGTTCCGCCTCCTGGCGCGCCAGATAAGGTGCATAGGCCGCATCCTCAGCCATCTCCTCGGCAAGATCTGCGCCCGGCATCGCCTCACCCAGCCATGGTGCTAGCGACCCGAAATCCACCTCCGGGAAGCGCAACCACTCCTTCAAGGAGCGACGCACACCGTCCCCGCGCACCGTGACGCCATGATCATTGAGCGCACCCGGCAGCACATCCTGAGCAAGCGCCGCCTCGGCTCGCTCACGAGCTTCCTCACGCGCAGCAAACCAGGCTGCCCGCTCAGGACCGATGCAGCCAGCGGCCAGCCCAAGCGGCGTCAATCGGGTGGAGGCGTTATTCGCCCGCAGCCTCAGCCGATACTCGGCCCGTGCGGTCAGCATCCGATAGGGCTCCGAAACGCCGTGCAAGGTCAAGTCATCGACCATCACCGCCATATAGCTCGAAGCACGGTCGAGCGGCGGCGCCTCCCGCTCCAGCACAGAAGCTGCGGCATGCATGCCCGCGACAAGCCCCTGCGCCGCCGCCTCCTCATAACCCGTCGTGCCATTGATCTGGCCCGCGCAATACAGGCCGGGCATGTCACGCAGCTCCAGACTCCGGCGCAGCGCACGCGGATCGATATGGTCATACTCCACCGCGTAGCCGGGCACGAGAAGCTCGACGGCCTCAAGCCCCTCCATCGAACGCATCATCGCCACCTGCACATCGGTCGGCAACGACGTCGAAACGCCATTCGGATAGATGATATGGTCATCGAGACCTTCGGGCTCGAGAAACACCTGATGCCCATCCCGATCGCCGAAGCGGTGGATCTTGTCCTCGATCGAGGGGCAGTAGCGCGGCCCTTGCGCATCAATCGCCCCGCTGAACAGAGGTGAGCGATCAAGGCCGGCGCGAATGGTGTCATGGGTTCGCGCGTTGGTGCGGGCAATCGCGCAAAAGACCTGCGGCTGCGGCCTGGTGCCCGTAAGTGCAGACATCGTCCAATGCGCGGCATCACTCGGCTGGACTGGCAGTCGCGACCAGTCGATCGTCCGCCCGTCAAGCCGCGGCGGCGTACCGGTCTTGAGCCGCGCCATCGGCAGCCCCGCCCCGCGCAGCTGCTGGGCAAGCCGGTGCGCGGCAGGTTCGCCGATCCGGCCGCCTTCCATCCGTTCTTCCCCGCGGAACAGCCGCCCGCCGAGGAACGTGCCGGTGCACAGCACCACTGCCCGCGCGGCCAGCGCCGTTCCATCGGCAAGATCGACACCGCAGACCGCCCCACCTGCCATGCGCAGCGCTGACGCCTCTCCGGCCACAACCGTAAGCCCACCCTGCGCCGCCACCATCCGCTGGATCGCGGCGCGAAAAAGCCGCCTGTCCGCTTGCACGCGCGGACCCTGCACGGCGCTGCCCTTGCTGCGGTTGAGCATACGGTAGTGGATCCCCGCCTCGTCAGCAGCGCGGGCGATCAACCCATCGAAGGCATCGACCTCGCGCACGAGGTGTCCCTTGCCAAGCCCACCGATCGCGGGATTGCACGACATCGCGCCGATCATCGCGGGATCAAAGCTGACCAAAGCCGTACGCGCACCCATGCGCGCGGCGACCGCAGCCGCCTCAACGCCGGCGTGTCCGCCCCCCACCACAATGATGTCGAACTGGTGCATGCACGCGCGCGATATGCGATTCGCGCTTCCGCGTCAAAGCTGGCAGAGCCCGTCGGTTAGTGTTTCACGTGAAACATCACTTCCCGATGCAGAACCGCCCGAACAGCGCATCGAGCATGTCTTCGGTCCCGGCACGCCCGACGAGCCGATCGAGCGCGACGCGCGCGACCCGCAGCGATTCGGCCGCAAGGAGTGGATCGATCTGGAATGCCGCCTCGCTGAGAGCCGTCGCCACCTCACCCAGCAACCCATGCTGCCGCGCGTTGAGCGCTACGTCGCCCGGCGCAGGCAGAGCCGAACGCGCATGCTCAATCAGAGCTTCGCGCAAACGGTCAACACCCTCACCAGTCCGTGCAGACAGGCGGAACGTTGCGGACGCTTTCGCGAGGGCATCCGGTCTGTCGCATTGCGCTGCGATTTCCCAAAGCGCGGCACCCGGCGGACCCGCGCCTTCCGGTCCGAGCCACAGCACAAGATCGGCACGACCTGCCTCATTCCGCGCTCTTTCGATGCCGATCTGCTCAATCGCGCCGGCCCCATCATCCCGCAGCCCGGCCGTGTCGACGAAGGTGAATGGAACACCGCCCAGCGCAACACTGCGCAGCAGGACATCACGCGTCGTCCCCGGTTCGGCTGCCGTAATGGCTGCTTCATCTTCAACCAAAGCATTGAACAACGTTGACTTTCCCGCATTAGGCTGCCCTGCCAGCACCACCCGGAAACCCTCGCGGAGGGGTTCGGCCCGAGGGCGGCTCAGCCATGCGGTCAGTTCCTCCGCCAGTGCAGCGATGGCCGGTGCAACGCCATCCGGAAGACCACCGCCCACCTCGTCGATATCGTCGTCCCCGGCAAAATCGAGCGAAGCCTCCAGCGCCGCCGATAGCGTCAGAACTTGGGTGCGCCACCTGCCCACCTGCTGCGAAAGTACGCCTCCCGCCATCGCCATTGCCGCGCGGCGCTGCAATTCCGTCTCTGCGGCTAGCAGGTCTGCCAACCCCTCAGCCTCGGCCAGATCAATCCGCCCTTGGGCAAAAGCCCGCCGCGTGAACTCTCCAGGCTCAGCTCGGCGCAGTCCGGGCAGCGCTGCGAGCGCGGCCTCGACCGCCGCGACGACAGCGCGCCCGCCGTGCAGATGCAGCTCCGCACAATCTTCGCCCGTTGCCGTGCCCGGTCCCGGGAGCCACAGCGCCATGGCCCTGTCGAGCGTGAGTCCATCTGCATCCCGCAGCACAGCCAGCACGGCTCGGCGCGGTGCCGGCAGCTTGCCCGCCAGTCGCCGCAGAGCCGGTCCAGCCTCAGGCCCGCTAACCCGAATAACGGCAATACCCGCCGGCGGCGCGCCGGAACTCAGCGCGAATATCGTCTGGGTCACACTGGCAGTTCGCTCAGGTCTTGGGCTTGTCGCCGGAAGCACCTGCCTTGAAGCCGGCCATCGCCGCACCCGCGCCATGCTCTACAAACTGCTGAAACAGCTTGAGGCCCATCTCGCCCATCGGCGCGATCTGCTTGGCAAAACCCTGGAGCTGGTCAACGCTGTTCATGCCTTGCATCGCTTTGGCGATCGCATCGACATAGACATCGTTGGCGCGCGTCACATCCGGCAAACCCAGAAAGCGGCGCGCCTCCTCCGGCGAGCATTCCACCTCGACATTGACTTTCATGGACGCACCTCTCGCTCTAGCGCAGCAACACTGTCATGTGCTCTTGGCAAAGTCCATGGACAGCGCCAATCAGAGCCCAGAAGAACAGTTTCCGCGAACAACCATCCGAAAAGGACCAGCACCATGGGCGAGATGACGACGATCCCCACCCTCAATGGCGATAGCGAGATTCCGGTCTATATCGCCACGCCCGAGAACCAGACCGAGGCTTCGATCATCGTCATCCCGGAGATCTTCGGCGTGAACGCCGGCATCCGCAAGAAGTGCGACGATTGGGCAGCACTGGGCTATGTCGCGCTTGCTCCGGATATCTTCTGGCGCTTTGCCCCTGGGGCGGAGCTCGATCCCGATGTGCCCGAGCAGTTCCAGACCGCGCTGGGCTATTTCGGGCAGTACGATCCGAATCTGGGCGTGCAGGATATCGAAGCGGCGATCCACTGGCTCCGGCACGAACAAGCGGTGGACAAGGTTGGTCTGGTCGGTTTCTGCCTCGGCGGGCGCATGGCCTACATGGCAGCTGCGCGCACGGATATCGATGCCTCGGTCGGCTACTACGGCGTGATGATTGACCAGATGCTGGGTGAGGCGCATGCGATCGCCAATCCGCTGATGCTGCACATCCCTACGGCTGACCACTTCGTCGGGCCGGAAGCGCAGGCCGCTATTCACGGCGCGCTGGATGCGCACGCCAAGGTCGTGCTCCACGACTACGTCGGGCTCGATCACGGCTTCGCGGCGGAAATGGGCTCACGCCGTGATGAATCAGGCGCGCAGCTGGCGGATGAACGCACCCGCGACTTCTTCAAGGCACACCTGACCTGAAGGGCAATCAGGCCGCGCCGTCGTAACCCGCAATGCCTTCGAGCAGGCGGGCAATCGCGGCGCGGTCATCCTCGGGCACTTCGGGCCGCCAGATCTCGAACAACAGCACCGTGCGGGTTTCAGCACCCGCATTGCGCGCCTCGTGCTCCATGGAATCGTCGAAGATGAGCGGCAGGCCCGGTTCCCAGGTGCGTGTCTCGCTACCCACTCGCAGCGTGCAATTCGGTGCGGTGCGGATCGGGACGTGGCAGATCAGGCGCGTGTTGAGCATGCCGGTATGCGGCGCGATATGCGTGCCGGGCTTCAGCCGTGACCAAAGTGCATTGGGCGCTCGCCCCGGAATCATCGGCATCGGCGCGTGAGCCAGCGCGGCCATCGTCGCCGGGCAGCGCGCAGCGTTGGCCGCCGCCGGGGCGCCATCCTTCCAGAAGTAGAATGCACCCCACGCCGGATCACCCAGCAAGGGATTGTTCGGTGCAGGCCGGTCATCCGTCGCCGTGACATAGGGCGCGAAGCTATCCGCCGCTTCCTCAGCCGTGACAGCCGCAAGCTCGGCCTGCATTTGGGGCAACAGAGCCAGCACGGCCTCCATCCAGCCGAATTCTGCCGGATCATAGAACCGCCGCTGCGGCAGGCCGGGATAGTAGAACAGCGAGGGTCGCTGCAGATCAATCTCGCGTGCGCCACGCAGCAATCCCAGCGCTTCCTCCATCGCCGGTGACAGGCCTCCTGCCATCACCGTGTCGAGGTGCTGCCGGAAGGCGCCTTGCGCCTCACCGATGAATGCCTGTGCGGCTGCCGCCATGCCTTCCATGCCGCGCGGAATCCCGCTGACTGCCGCCTGCGCCAGTGCCGTGGTGTAGAAACTCACAGCCGCACGGTCATCGCGTGCATGCTGCCGGAGCTGCCCCTTGGCCAGAAGCGCGCCAACATCGCGGGGAGCAAGCGACAGCTGCCGATCAAGCGCCATTTCAGCGGCAGCGTGGTTGCCCAGCGCAAGCTCCGCCTGTGCCAGCGCGGGCCAGGGCATGCGCTCCGGGGCGATTCCGCCGCTAGCATTGCGCAGCAGATCTGCCGCACGCATCGGGTTGCGCGCCCTCAACGCAGCGAGCCCTTCGCTGATCAGGTTTTCCGGCGAAGCGGTTGTCATGACGCCACGACTAGCGCAAACCTGCGCTGGATCAATGGCAGGCGCGCGCCGGCGTGCCACAAGGCCTCACAACAACAGGCCCATGATAGGAGAGACACCCCATGCACACCGGCCTCGCCGCCTGGCACCGCTACATGCACACCGGCGACACCGACCTGCTGGCCGAGCTGATCGCGCCCGATGCGGTGTTCCATTCACCGGTCGTCCACACCCCGCAGGAGGGCCATGCCAAGGTCCTGATGTACCTTACAGCCGCCGGCCAGGTCTTCGCCGATACCGGCTTCACTTATGTCCGCGAACTGGTCGACGGTCCCGAGGCACTGCTCGAGTTCACCGCAACGGTGGACGGCATCCACGTCAATGGCATCGATCTCATCCGCTTTGACCTTGAAGGAAAGATCATCGATTTCAAAGTGATGGTGCGGCCGCTGAAGGCCATGAACAAGCTCTGGGAAATGATGGCGGCGGCGCTGCAAAACACCTGAGCGCCGCCGGTTTTCCCTACTGATTCATCGTTGCGAAGAAGTCCTCGTTGGTCTTCGAGTTCTTCATCTTGTCGAGCAGGAATTCCATCGCATCGATGGTGCCCATCTGCATGAGGATGCGGCGCAGCACCCACATCTTGCTGAGCTGATCCTGCGGTACGAGCAGTTCTTCCTTGCGGGTGCCGCTCTTGCCCACATCCAGCGCCGGGAAGATGCGCTTGTCCGCCACCTTGCGGTCGAGCACGATTTCCGAGTTGCCGGTGCCCTTGAACTCTTCGAAGATCACTTCGTCCATGCGGCTGCCGGTATCGATCAGCGCGGTGGCGATGATGGAGAGCGAGCCGCCTTCCTCGATGTTGCGCGCGGCGCCGAAGAAGCGCTTCGGCCGCTGCAGCGCGTTCGCGTCCACACCGCCGGTCAGCACCTTGCCCGAGCTTGGCACCACGGTGTTGTAGGCGCGGCCGAGGCGGGTGATCGAATCGAGCAGGATCACGACATCGCGCTTGTGCTCGACGAGGCGCTTGGCCTTCTCGATGACCATTTCGGCGACCTGAACGTGGCGGCTGGCAGGCTCGTCGAAGGTCGAGGAAATCACCTCGCCCTTCACGCTGCGCTGCATGTCGGTCACTTCTTCGGGGCGTTCATCGACCAGTAGAACCAGCAGGAACACTTCCGGATGGTTGTCGGTGATCGCCTTGGCCATGTTCTGCAGCAGCACGGTCTTGCCGGTACGCGGCGGCGCCACGATCAGCGCGCGCTGGCCCTTGCCCTGCGGGCTGACGAGGTCGATCACGCGGGCCGACTTGTCCTTGACGGTCGGGTCCAGCGTATCGAGCCGCAGGCGCTCGTTGGGATAGAGCGGGGTGAGGTTGTCGAAGTTGACGCGGTGGCGCACCGCATCGGGCTCATCGAAGTTGACCTTGATCAGGCGCGTGATCGCGAAATAGCGCTCGCCGTCCTTGGGAGCGCGGATCTCGCCTTCCACGGTATCACCCGTGCGCAGGCCCCATTTGCGGACCTGGTTGGGCGAAACATAGATATCGTCCGGCCCGGCAAGGTAGTTCGCCTCGGGGCTACGCAGGAAGCCGAAGCCATCGGGCAGCACTTCAATCGTGCCAATGCCGAGGATTTCCTCGCCGTCTTCCGCCACTTCCTTGAGAATGGCGAACATGAGGTCCTGCCGACGCAGCGTGCTTGCGCCCTCGACATCGAGCTCCTCGGCCATCTGGACGAGCTCGGCGGGCGTCTTCTTCTTCAGTTCCTTGAGATGCATCTTTTCTTTATCCGAATAGGGGCAATCGAGCGCGCCGGATGGTCGTTGGGCTTGGGGAAAGCGGACCAATGGGGGGCAGGGCGTCATCGCGCTGCCAAACCGGTATGCTCAGCGCGTTTAGGCTCCGCCACCGAGTGCGTCAATCAAAGAACGGCCCAGCTCCGAACAGCCTGATCAGAACGGCTTGACGATCACCAGCACCACGATGAGCGCTGCCGTCACGCCCGGAATCTCGTTGAGCAGGCGCAGTTGCCGTCCGGTCAGTTGCCGCTCGCCTCGCGCCAGCTTGGCGGCATAGCTCGCCAGCCAGAGGTGATAAGCACTGAGTATCAGAACAAGCGCGAGCTTCGCGTGAAACCAGCCTTGCGTGAACCATTCCCCGCTCACCGCAAGCGCGAGCCCGAAGCCCCAGACAACGAACAGCGAAGGCCACATGATGATCTTCATCAGCTTGCGCTCGCGGTCGATCCACACCGCGTTTTCTGGTGAGCCTTCGGGCGCTTCCTGATGATAGACGAAGAAGCGCGGCAGCATGAACAGCCCCGCCATCCAGAAGATCACGAAAATGACATGGCCGGCCTTGAGCCAGAGATAGAGCATCGCGATCACCTGCATCATTCTGCGAAGATTAGCGCTTTCGCAGCCCGTCCGGAACTTGAGATTTGGGGCGGTTCACCCCGCCGCCAGCACGCTTCAGTGCGACCACCCGCGCACTACTTCGAGCAAGCGCTCGACATGCGGGATCGGCGTGAATTGCCCTATGCCGTGGCCCAGATTGAACACATGCGGACGGTCTGCGAACACGTCGAGCACGCGCCGTGCGCCGTCTTCCAGCGCCGGTCCGCCTGCCAGCAGCAGCAACGGATCGAGATTGCCCTGCACCGGAAGCCCGGCGGGGAGGGTCTTCGCCGCCCATACCGGGTCAATCGTTTCGTCGACGCCGATGGCATCGACGCCGGTGCCCTCGGCATAAGCCGCCAGCTTCTCGCCCGCGCCCTTCGGAAAACCGATGATCGGAACTTCGGGGTGCAGCTTGTGCATCGCCTCGGTGATCCGTGCATTGGGGCCGATAACCCAACGCTCGAATTCGGCGGGGGCAAGGCTGCCGGCCCAGCTGTCGAACAGCTGCAGACCTTCCGCGCCGGCCTTCACCTGGCCGCTGAGGTATTCGACGGTCACATCGACGATCGCATCGATGATCGCCTGGAACGCGCCCGGATCGCGATAAGCAAGCGCGCGCGTCTCGTGCTGGTCGCGGCTGCCTTCGCCCGCCACCATGTAGGTCGCGATGGTCCAGGGGCTGCCCGCAAAGCCCAGCATGGTCGCCTCAGGCGGCAGGGCGGCGCTGACCAGGCCCACGGTGTCATAGATCGGCGCAAGGCGCTCAGGGACGCTCCTGAGCGTCTCCAGACCCGCATCGAGCAGGCGGGGGGAAAGCGCCGGACCTTCGCCGGCGAGGAACTGGAGATCCTGACCCATCGCATAAGGCACGATCAGGATATCCGAGAACAGGATCGCCCCGTCGAAACCGAACCGGCGCAGCGGCTGGAGTGTGATTTCCGCAGCAGCCTCGGAATCGTAGACCAGTGCGAGGAAACCGCCCTTTTCGGCCCGCAGTTCGCGGTACTCGGGAAGGTAGCGCCCTGCCTGGCGCATAAGCCAGATGGGTCGGCGGGAAAGGTTGGCCCCCTTGAGGGTGGCGAGAAGCGGCTTTTCGGCAGGGCTAGGCATCAGTGCATCGGTCCAAATCTAATCTATAGATTCTTTTGAATCAGATTGAGGTAGTTAGTTGGCCCTGTGGATAGCGGGGACGACATGCATCTGCCCGAATTGTCCTGCTGTCTCCACAAAAAAGCGTGTCAGCGACTCTGAACGGTTCCGGGGGCAAGCGAAACTTGTCCCTGTTGTCCCCACCCTGTGGGTAACCTTGTCAGGCTGTTCGCAATGTGGCCGCTCACAGACCGAAGCCGGGGGCAGATTGGCACCGCAAACTTGTCCCCGGTTTCATGCCGTGGTTTATCCTAGTGCTATCCACAGCCCTTTCCCGGGGCGGACCAGGAACCTCGATGGCGCGCCTGCACCTGCACCTCCTGTCGGACTCGACCGGCGAAACACTCGAAATGATCGCCAAGGCTGCGCTCGCTCAGTTCGATGACGCCGACGTCGTGCGCCATTTCTGGCCGATGGTCCGCTCGCAGCAGCATCTCGACCGGATCATGGGGGAGATCACCGCGAATCCCGGCCTCGTGCTGTTCACCATGGTCAATGCCGAAACGCGCGAACTTCTGCAAAGCCGCTGCGCTGCGCTGGGGCTCCCCAGTGTCGCCGCGCTCGACGCGGTGACCCTCGCACTTGAAACACAGTTGGGCCAGGCAGCCAAAGGTCGCCCGGGACGCCAGCACGCGATGGACGAGGCCTATTTTCGCCGCGTCGAGGCAATCCAGTTCACCATTGCACATGACGACGGGATCGCGTGGGAGGACTGGGAAGCGGCGGATATCCTGCTTGCCGGGGTCTCGCGCTCGTCAAAGACTCCGACCGCCATCTATCTCGCCAACCGCGGCTACCGGGTGGCGAACATTCCCATCGTGGTCGAAAGCCCGCCGCCGTCCGCGCTGTTCAGCCTGCGGCGCCCGCTTGTGGTGGGGCTGACGACCAGCCCCGAACGTCTGATTCAGGTGCGGCGCAACCGGCTGCTCTCCCTCAATCAGGCACCAGAGACGGCCTATGTCGACAGCGATCATGTGGCGCGCGAGGTGCAGTATGCGCGGCGCATGTTCGCGGATAATGGCTGGCCGGTGATTGACGTATCGCGTCGTTCCATCGAGGAAACCGCCGCCGCGATCATCAATCTCTATAACGAGCGCCGCCCTGATGGCGGAGTGGGCGGCGGCGGGCACGCGTTTTGAGGGTAAGGACATGCTGATACTGGCGTCGCAGAGCGCAAGCCGCAAAGCCATGCTGACTGCTGCCGGCGTCCCGTTCGAGGCGCGCGGTTCGGATGTTGATGAAGCCGAGATCAAGCGCGAGCTGATCGGCGTGCCGGGCAGCGAGATCGCGATGATTCTGGCCGAGGCGAAGGCGCTGTCCGTCTCGGTCGGCGTACCCGGCCGGCTTGTGCTTGGTGGCGATTCGCTGGTCGAGGTCTGCGGCCGCCTGTTCGACAAGCCAGCGAGCCGTGAGGATGCGGCGCGGCACCTGGCGTTCTTCTCCGGCCAGACCATGCACCTCCATTCTGCAGCGATCCTCGTGCGCGATGGTGCGCCCGCGTGGCGCCACTGCGAAACCGCCAAGCTGCGCGTGCGCACGCTTTCGAGCGACTTCATCGAAGGCTATCTTGCGCAGGAATGGCCGGCGGTTGGTGCCTGCGTCGGGGTATTCCGGATCGAGGCGCTTGGTGTGCAGCTCTTTGATCATATCGAAGGCAGCCACTTCACAGTCCTCGGTATGCCGCTTCTCGCGCTCCTTGGCGCGCTGCGTGCGCAGGGCGAGCTCCCCGTATGAGCCGGGCCTATGCCGAAGTGATCGGCGATCCCATCATCCAGTCAAAGTCGCCCAAGATCCATGGTTTCTGGCTGGAAGAGCTCGGAATCGATGCCGATTACCGGGCAAGTCACGTCCGGACCGATCAGCTCGCTGATTTTCTGGGTGCGCGCCGCGCCGATCCAGCCTGGCGCGGGTGCAACGTCACCATGCCGCACAAGCAAGCGGTGATGCCCTTTCTGGACCGGCTCGATCCGCTGGCGGCTGCGGTCGGGGCGGTCAACACCATCATTCCCGAGCACGGCCAGCTCGTCGGATACAATACCGATGTTCCGGGCTTCCTCGAACCCTTGCTGCCCATGCTTGGCCGCACGCACTACTTCCGCATGGCCCGCGTGATCGGCACGGGTGGGGCCGCGCGGGCGATTGTGAAAGGGCTGGCGGACGAAAAGCTGGTGATCGTGCTTGCCGGTCGCAGTCCGGAAAAGGCCCGCGCGCTTCTCGATGAACTCGATCCTGCCGGTGAGCACCATGCCATCGATCTTGCACACTTCGCGGATGCGACGGATTTCGCTTTCGATGATCGGGAGAACTGCCTCGATCTCGTCGTCAACGCCTCGTCGCTTGGAATGACCGGCCAACCGCCGCTCGTGTTTGACATGAGCCACGCCCCGCCTGGGTCTATCTTCTACGACATTGTGACAAGCCCGCTTGAAACCCCGTTCCTGAAGGCGGCGCGAGCTGCGGGATTTCGGACGATCGACGGTCTTTCAATGCTGATAGGGCAGGCCGATCATGCCTTCCGGCGCTTTTTTGGGGCCATACCCTCGCGTGCAAGGGATGCCGAACTGCGGAAGGCGCTGGGGGCATGACCCGTCCCTTCATCCTCGGCCTCACCGGATCGATCGGCATGGGCAAGTCTGCGGTTGCGCTCATGCTGCGCGAGCTGGGCGTGCCCGTGTTCGATGCCGACGCGACAGTGCACCGCCTGCAGGGACCTGGCGGCGCCTTGCTTCCGGCGATCGAGGCTGCCTTTCCCGGCACCACCGGCCCACACGGCGTCGATCGTCCCACACTTGGCGCGCAAGTCTTCGGCAATCCCGAGGCGCTCGCGCGGCTTGAAGCCATCGTTCATCCGGCCGTGGCGGAACAACGCGCACTCTTCATGCTGGAGCACGCCGGCGAGGCGATCGTCGTGTTCGATATCCCGCTGCTTTACGAAAAGGGCCATGGTGCCGGTCTCGATGCCGTCGCCGTCGTCTCCGCACCTGCCGAAATGCAGCGCAATCGCGTTCTCGCCCGGCCCGGCATGACGCCCGAAAAGTTTGCGCAGATCCTCGCACTGCAAGTGCCGGATGCCGAAAAGCGGGCGCTTGCCGACCTTGTCATCGATACAGGGGTGACACTGGCGGAAACGCGTGAACAGGTCGCCGTGCTCGTTGCAGCACTACGGCAAAAAAACCCGCGCTGAAGCCTTGCAAGCACCCTTGGTCGGGTCCAGACTGCAGCAAATGCGTGAGATCGTTTTCGATACAGAGACGACCGGCCTCGACCCGCAGAGCGGTGATCGGCTGGTAGAGATTGGCTGCATCGAGATGGTGAACCGGGTCGCCACCGGCGCGGTTTTCCATGTTTATTTCAACCCGGAACGCTCGATGCCGGCTGAGGCCGAGGCGGTGCACGGCCTTTCCAGCGCGTTCCTGGCAGACAAGCCGCGCTTTGCCGAACGAGCTGAGGAACTGCTCGCCTTTCTGGGTGATGCGCCGCTCGTTGCGCACAATGCCGGGTTCGATTTCGGCTTCCTCAATGCCGAACTTGCGATGTGCCAGCTGCCCGCCGTTGATCGGGCGCGCATGGTCGATACGGTGGCTATCGCGCGGCGCAAGCACCCCGGGGCCAAGCTCAGTCTTGATGCGCTTTGCTCGCGCTACGGGATCGATCGCAGCCACCGCGTGCGCCACGGCGCGCTGCTCGACGCCGAACTGCTGGCACAGCTCTATGTGGAGCTGATGGGAGGGCGGCAGATCGGGCTCGAACTGGCTGCCGACGTCGAGATCAAGACGGCAACCGTGGTCGCTCCGATGCTCACCGCATCCCCCCGTACGCATCGCCCCGCACGCCCCCATGCGCCAAGTGCGCAAGAAATCGCCCGGCATGCTGCGTTTGTCGAGGGGATCAAGGGAGCCATCTGGCTGCAATGAATCTGCCTTGCCCGGGCCATCCCGGACAGGTGCTTGAGCGAAGGAGAGTGGACTTATGGATATTCGCGTTTCTGGCCATCAGGTCGATACCGGCGCCGCTTTCGAAGCTCATGCTGAAGAACGCCTTACCGCGATTGTCGACAAGTACTTCTCGCGGGCGCTGACCACGCACGTGACGCTAGGCAAGGCGCCGCATGGCGGGTTTCGCTGCGATATCGTCACGCATGTCGCACAGGGCCTGATCCTGAAGGGAAGCGCGGTGGCGCAGGATGCCCACATCGCGCTCGATCAGTCGGCAGAGAAGATCGACAAGCAGCTGCGCCGCTACAAGCGCCGGATCAACGCCCGGCAGGACCAGGCCGATCATGCCCGCCGCGAGGAAGAGGCGGCCTATACCGTCTTCATGGTCGAGGAGACCGAGACCGAAGAACCTGCCGACGCGCCGCTGGTCATCGCGGAAACGCGCGTGGACGTGCCTACAGCCAGCGTTTCCGATGCGGTAATGATGCTGGATCTTCGCAACACCAACGCATTGCTGTTCAAGAACGCCGGCACGGGTGTGCATAACATGGTCTATCGCCGCGGCGATGGGTCGATCGGCTGGGTTGAACCGAGCAAGTAACCGGAACGGCAAAACCGCGCGGTGATCTGATGTCCTCTCCGGGTATCAGTGAGATGGCGGACGCGATTCGGTGCTTGCACCGCGTCGCGTTCGGGCGCATGTGCCGCTCCATATCAGGCGCGCGAGCGCATTTTCCGGCATCACTGTTTCCATGACCGCTCTCTTCTCGATCGATCTCCAGGCGGTGCGCATCGTTCGTGCCGAAACCAAAACGCAGATCCTCGGTGCGCTCGCGGATTGCTTCGGCGAGGTCTACGGGCTCGACCGCTCGGTCGTGCTCGAACGGATCGAAGAGCGCGAAACGCTTGGCAGCACCGGTTTCGGGCGCGGCGTTGCCATTCCCCACGCACGGCTGGAAGCGCTGGCCCGTCCGGTCGCCGCATTTTTCCGGTTGGAGAACCCGGTCGATTTCGCATCGTCGGATGGCATGCCGGTTGATTGCGTGTTCGGCCTTCTCTCGCCCGAGCAGGCCGGCGCCACGCACCTGCAAGCCCTTGCGGCCATCTCGCGATTGATGCGCGACGAACGCATGCACGAACGACTGATTGCCGCCCCTGATGCCGATGCGATCTACGCATTGCTCGTCAATGTCATCGACCGCGACGCGGCCTGACCTTGCGGCAAAACCTGCCGATGCTTCAGAATTGACCGAAGCCCGGCGGCACTGGCGCGCGCTGGAGGGCCTGTATGCCGCAGCGCCGATCAACCGCCAGTTCGTCTCCCGCCTCGAGATTGCGGAGGAGGGCTGCGCCCGGATTCATTTCGACGTCGGTTCCGAGCACTTTCATGCCGCAGGCGCCGCACACGGCACGCTCTATTTCAAGATGCTCGACGATGCAGCGTTCTATGCGGCCAACACATTGGTGACAGACTGCTTCTTGCTGACCACGGCGTTCAATCTGTTGTTCACCAAGCCGCTGCATGGCGGCAAGGCCATTGCGGAAGGACGCTGGGTTTCCGGTCGGCGACGCGTCATTCTGGCCGAATCGCGGATCCTTGATGCAGAGGGCAATGAGGTGGGGCGGGGCACCGGGACGTTTCAACGCTCGCGTATTCCGCTCTCTTCACTCGCCGGTTATACGGACACCGCGATGCCGGATGTGCAGATAGCATGAGCGCGGCGCGTCTTCCGGCTGCCCTGGAAGCGACAGCACTGATTCGGTTGGCCGAGGCGAACGGCGGCTTTGGCATGGTGCTCCACCGCGGCGAACCCGATAGTGGCACGATTGTGATTGTTATCCTAAATAATCAAGGATTTGGGCAGACGCTGGCACGCGCCTTCGAGCGCCTGCCGAGGGCGGACGGAACGCGCGGATGGGCGCAATCCAAGGCGCAAGATCCTGAAAATAAAGCAGAGTTTGAGGAGTACCTGAAGCGCCGCGTGGCGCAGGACCGCGACTTGTGGATTGTCGAACTGACCATCGCTGAAGGTGAACAGCTCATCCTGAATCTGGACACCAAGGAGAACAAACCCGGATTCATGGGTTGACTTGCCCGGCTCAGTTCATAATGGGCGCCACTCTACCACGCGTAGGCAGCGATGAGATGGCACCGAAGCCATCCCCGCCAGCACGCAGACGGGGGGCAGACGCCTGGGCCTTCGATAGGTTTCCGGTCTTGCAGGAACACCCTGCGATACCAGAGCCGATCGCGCCTTGTGCCGACGTCCACCGCCCAATGACGAAATTGCATGAGCCGCCAGTTCCGTGTCGCCAGTGCCGTGTGCATTGCCGCAAGTCTTGCTACTATCCTGCTGAGCACCGGGGGATCCGGCGCCAAGGCTCAGGATATCCAGATCCCGGTCGCTGAAGCACCTGGATCTTCGGCCATTACCGTCGAACCCCGCCAGAGCGTGTTCCGGCCGGCCGAACCGACCCTTCCCCAACCGGAGCGGAATGACTCCGACGATGGGGACGTCCTTCCCAGCGCCGCATCGCTTGCCGATCTGGTTGAGCGTACCCCGCTTCCCGCCTCGCTCTCCCACGAAATGGAATGCCTGGCCGGAGCCGTCTATTTCGAAGCCCGCAGCGAAACGCTGGCAGGCCAGCTTGCCGTTGGTCGGGTCATCGTGACCCGTGCTGCGTCCGGTCGCTTCCCCAGCTCATACTGCGGCGTGGTCTACCAGCCCTCGCAATTCTCGTTCGTGCACGCAAATGCGATGCCCGCTGTGAAGCATGACAGCGCCAAATGGCAGCAGGCCGTGAAGATTGCGCTGATCGCGGACAGTGGTACGTGGAAAAGCCCGGTGGAAGGCGCGATGTTTTTCCACGCAGCGCATGTCGCGCCGTCATGGGGCAAGATCCGCATGGCGCGGGTCGACAATCACGTCTTCTATCGCTGAGCGCCTGCTTTAGGGCGATTCCTGCGGACCCATGGCATCAGGCCAGCGCGGCAAGCGCTGTTCGCAGCGCCGAAAAGTGCGATTGGCCCTCGAGCATGTGAAACGCCTGCACGTTTGGCAGGAGCTGCGCCAAGGTTTCTGCCATTTCCGGCGGAGTCCAGTTGTCGCAGCTCCCCTGCCAGATGGTAACGGGGTGTTTGACTGCCGGAAGCAGCCCAGCCCAAGGCAGGACATAGGACTCGATCTCGGCCTTGTAGCTTGCGCGTCCGGCACCAAGGCAGGCCTGCAGAACATCGCGATAGGAACGGCTGAACTGCTCGTCGGCTTTCAGCAGGCTGTCTTCGCCCTGCGCCGCTGCGAACAGGAACCGCGTGAGGAGCCCGGGAAACCACTGCGCGCAGAACGACTGTGCCCATACCAATGCGGCAAACCGGTGCGGGTGCTGCATCGCCGCACCGAACACCGGACCGCCTGCCATCGCACCGAGATAGTCCCCGGTTTCCAGCGGCCCGGCGGGGGAAACGAGATGCAAGGTCAGCGGTTTTTCCGGCATTCGTGCGGCAACCTGCAGCGCGACGTATGCTCCGGCCGAGAATCCGATCAGGCGGATCGGCTCGTCGCCGCACACCTCGGCGATCATTGCGGTCAAGCGATTGATCCGCGCTTCCGGTTCGAGAGGCAGTGCGGCCCGATCTGGCGCAAACCACGATCGGACCGCATTACCTCCAAGCAGCGCCAGTTCGGCCGGCGCGCCTGGGTTGCCGTGCAAGTAAACGCTCTTCAAAGCGTCGTTCCCACTGAACTCAATGCCGGAAGTGGCGCATTCCCGTGAACACCATTGCAAGCCCGGCGGCATCTGCGGCGGCAATGACTTCATCGTCGCGGATGGAGCCTCCCGGCTGGATGACGGCGGTCGCGCCAGCCTCCACGGCGGCGAGCAGCCCATCCGCGAACGGGAAGAAGGCGTCAGAAGCCACGGCGGAGCCAACTGTGCGCGGCGCGCTCCAGCCGTGCGTTTCGGCAGCTTCCTGCGCCTTCATCGCCGCAATCCGCGCGCTGTCACGCCGGTTCATCTGACCTGCCCCGATCCCCGCCGTCACACCTTCGCGAGCGTAGACGATGGCGTTGGACTTCACATGCTTGGCCACGGTCCAGGCGAAGCGGCAATCGGCAAGCTCCTGCGCCGTCGGCTGGCGCTTGGTGACCACGTGAAGCATTTCGTCGGTCAGCGCGCCGTTGTCGCGATCCTGAACCAGCAGGCCCCCCGCGATCGGCACGGTGATCAGGCCGCTGCGATCGGCGGACGGCATTTCTTCAAGGACCAGCAGGCGCAGGTTCTTCTTGCGCGCGAAGGTTGCAAGCGCGGCATCATCGGCGCCGGGCGCGACCACGACTTCGGTGAAGATCTCGCAGATAGCTTCGGCTGTCGGGCCATCAAGCGGGGTGTTGAGCGCGACGATGCCGCCGAACGCTGAAACCGAATCGCAGGCAAGCGCCGCGCGCCATGCCTCGAGCGGCGTTGCAGCGACAGCCACGCCGCACGGGTTCGCGTGCTTGACGATGACCACAGCAGGCTGATCCGAGCTGAATTCGGCGATCAGTTCGAGTGCCGCATTGGCGTCATTGTAATTATTGTAGGACAGTTCCTTGCCTTGCAACTGCCGCGCCTGCGGAAGACCGCGCACCACGCTGCCCTGCGCCGGCACATATAGCGCGGCGCTCTGGTGCGGGTTCTCGCCATAGCGCAGGGTGGAGACCAGCTTGTGGGCGGAAAGCAAGGTCCGCGGGAAATGCTGCTGCTGGTCGGTCACGGCGAACCACTGCGCGATCGCGGCATCGTAAGCGGCGGTTGCTGCAAAGGCCTTGGCCGCCATGGCCTTGCGAAAATCAAGGCTGGTTGTGCCGCCGGTCTGGTCCAGCGCGGCGATCAGCAGTGCGTAGTCCGCTGGATCTGTCACGATGGTCACGTAGTGGTGATTCTTTGCAGCCGAACGAACCATCGAGGGGCCGCCGATGTCGATGTTCTCGATCACTTCCTCGCGGCCCGCGCCCTTCGCGACGGTCGCCGCAAAGGGGTAGAGGTTGACCACGACGAGGTCGATCGCGCCAATGGCATGTTCTGCCATCGAAGCGGCATGCGCCGGGTCGTCGCGAACCGCGAGCAGACCGCCGTGAACCTTGGGATGCAATGTCTTGACGCGGCCATCCATCATTTCGGGAAAGCCGGTAAGGTCTGAAATGTCGCGCACGGCAAGACCCGCATCGCGCAGTGCCGCAGCCGTCCCGCCGGTCGAAACCAGTTCGACACCGTGCGCGGCGAGGGCGCGGCCGAGGTCAGCAAGGCCGGTCTTGTCGGACACTGAAAGCAGCGCCCGTTTGATCGTCACGTCAGTCACAATGGAAAATCCTGTCTAGCGCATCTTCTTGAGCAGCCACGAGAAGGACTCGCCGCTGCGCGGAATCTTGGCCGAGATGACCAGTTGCCGCGTGGCAAGCGGCCGTCCCATGCCGTCGGACCACAGGCTCTCCTCCAGGGTGACCGGGTCGCGGCCGGAGCGGAACTGCCAGAGGCTGCCATCGGGCAAGGCAAGCGTGACGCCAAGACCGTCCCGCCCTTGCGCAAGCTCGATATGAGGGCCGAGGTGGAAGCGCAAGGCAACGCCGATCATGCCCCGCTTGCCGCGGCGCCCGCTAGGCACCAGCAGGTCTTCTCCGCGAAGCTCGCTGCCGTCGTCACGGATGATCAGAATGCGGCGGTGGGTGAGGCCGTAGCGGCTAACGTAGCCGTTGTGGCTCGCTTCGATCCGGGTGGCACCGGCGCCTTCGCCGCTCAGAATCCGGCGATCGACTTCGACCTCGGATACGCCGGGGCCAAGCTTGCCGTTGATGAGGACGGCGGTCGAATTGAAGTCATCGATCGCGAGTGTCGAATGCGCGGCAGTGGCGCGCAAGCCCTGTGCAAGCCGCAGCGGAATAAGCCCGCCAGCAAAAGCTGCACCGCCGCAATTGACGATCAAACGCTCCCCGCCGTGGCTGAATTCGAAAGCCAAAGTCGAGGCGCAGCCATCGCGGGCATGTCGCGCAAGTGGCGGCGGCGCGGCATCGAATTGCAGCACCGCCTTGCCTGCGTTGACCCGCTGGTAGCCCCAGTGGCGCGCGTCGCGCAGAGGGCGCGTGCGCACACCGCTCGCCTTCATGAGCGCGGCGATGCGTTCCGGAGACACGGCACCGGCACCCTGCCATGAGCCAAGTCCGCCATCGCTATGCAACAATGTAAGCAACGGGGGAACCAGCAGCTCAAGGATTGCATCGAGCTGCGGCGGCGGGGTGCTGCGCACGGCTGCATAGCACGCGCGAAGCTCGATCAGCAGTTCGACTGCCTCGATCTGACCGAGCGGGCTGCGCGAAAGCACACCGCCATCATCGCTGACAAGATTGCCCAGCGCCTTGATCAATCCACCTTCGCCAAAAAGCCTGCGGGCGCGGCCTTCGGCCAGCAAGAGGCCCGCCGCGGTAATCGCAGTCCAGCCCGCGACTTCGGCGAGGGTATCTTCTGCACGCCCAACATGGCGGTCGAGCCAGCGCGCCGTATCCTCGAATGTCGTCAGAACCCGGGCGCGCAGCTTGCGATCCTGGCTCGACAACAGGAGCGGCGCGTGGATCAGCCATGCCAGCAGACGATGTCCGGCATTGCCGACCGCCCAGGCCGGGCCTGCACCGGGCTGCGGATTGGCGGCAAGCCAGGCGGCGAAGATGCGTTCGGCAACCGGCGCGCATTGCGGCCGCGCCGCACAACCTGCGAGATCGCGGAGCCAGCCGAAGCCATGCACCATGCGCTCGAACGGTGGAGAGAGCCGGGGACCGCTGAACTCGGTGTCCGCGATCGGCAGCTTGACGCCATGGAGCAGGAAGTGCCCAGCCCTGATCGCGGTTCCGGATGCGGGGTCGCCCGCGAGCGTGCTTTCCACCGTGGCCGTCAGGCGTGGGCGGGCGCGCTTGCGGAACGGATTGAGGGTCGAGGGCGGAATGCCCAATCCGTAGGCGAGCCGGATCAACCTTTCGCCGGCGCTGACCTGCGGAGGGGAGAAGTCGGCAATGGCCAAAGCCCTGCCGGGTTCGAGCGGCGCAACATCGGCTTCAGCTTGAGCAAGCGCGAGTGGTTCGGGTGCAGGGCCAAGCGGCAATGCCAGCCGCCCCTCCCCGCCATCAACCACGGGGCCTTTCGCCGGCCCGAGGACTGCGCCCTCTTCCTGGGCCTCACGGGTTCCGGGGAACAGGCGCGCCACGGCGTCAGTCAGCGCCCTTCAGCGCGGCGATATTGGCGGCATAGCAAGTGGGGCCGCCCTTGAACGAGGCCGTGCCGGCAACCAGTACGTCTGCCCCGGCATCAGTGCACTGGCGTGCTGTTGCGGTATCGATACCGCCATCCACTTCCAGATGAATCGAGTGGCCGGCCTTGTCGATCATCTTGCGCACCGCTTCGATCTTGCGGAGCTGACTGGCGATGAAGCTCTGGCCGCCGAAGCCGGGATTGACGCTCATGATCAGGACCAGATCGATCTCGTCGATGAGGTAATCGAGCATCTTGGCGGGCGTGGCGGGATTGAGCGCGATACCGGCCTTCTTGCCCAGCGCTCGGATGGCCTGAACCGTGCGGTGGATATGGGGGCCCGCTTCGGGATGCACGGTGATGATATCCGCGCCAGCGGCGGCGAACGCCTCAAGATAGGGATCGACCGGCGCGATCATCAGGTGGACGTCGAAGGGCTTGGCGCTGTGCGGGCGCAAGGCCTTCACCACTCCGGGCCCGATCGTGATATTCGGCACGAAGTGGCCGTCCATCACGTCGACATGGATCCAGTCTGCGCCTGCAGCGTCGATCGCCCGCACCTCTTCACCTAGCCGGGCAAAATCGGCTGACAGAATCGAAGGGGAAATCAGCGGCGCGGCCATCACGAAAAACTCGCAAACAGGGTTCGGCGGCGGTTGGCGCATTCGCGCACGGCAGCGACCTTATCTCCTCTGCGATTACCGGTGGCGAATCAGCGGAACAAGCGCGAATGCCTCGCTTTTCCACACGCATTATCCCTATTCTCAGCCGATTCGGCGCAAACACCGCTGTCGGCGGCCAGCTTTGGGTAAACTTGGCCTCAAGGTTGCCCTTGCCGAACAGGGCAAAGCCCGCCTATTCCCCCGCCCTGTCCGCGCGGCCTCTTCCAGAGACCGGCGTTATCGGGAAAGAATGCCATGATCCTGCCGAAGTGGCGCACCGCCCTGGCCCTGCTGCTGGGACTGATGATCGCGCCGCAGGGAGCGCTAGTGCCACTGGCCCACGCTGCGCCGGCGTGCGTCGGGCCCGCGAGTGAAACATGGATCAACATCACTGTTGATCGGGTACGCAATAGTCGGGGCCTGATCACGGCGACCCTTTATCCGAACGATCCCAAGCGCTTCCTCGTCAAGAACGGCTCGCTCTACGTGGCGAGCACGCCCGCTGCGGCCGGGCAGACGAGGTTCTGCCTGTTCGTGCCGCACCCTGGAACGTATGCGATCGCGATCTACCACGACGAGGATTCGTCTGGCACGATCAACCGCGGTGGGCTCTTTGGCATTCCCAGTGAAGCTGTCGGCTTCTCCAACAATCCGACGATCTTCCTGGGACCTCCCTCGCTACGTTCGGTTCTCGTCAAGGTCGAGCACGCCAACCAGTCGATCGCCATCAACGTGCGGAAATTCTGATCCTATCGATCAGATTGCCGCAAATGCTGCCGTGAGGTGACGCGGGGCCAGTTGCTCCGCGAGATCATGGGCGCGCGGGTCATCGACATCCATCCACCAGGCACCGCCGATGTCGTACGTGGCGGCGCGGCCGCGGTCCGCCAGCCATTGCATGCCATCGGAAAGGCTGCCGGACTTGCCGGCGGCGATGGCTGAGGCAATCGCTTCGGCAAGGCGCTGTGTGGCGAGAAACGCCCCGCAATCAACCGCATCCCATGCGGGTATGGTCTTGCCGATGGCACTGATGAAGCCGTTCGCGTCGAGCTTGACCCATGTTGCGTCGTCGGGATCGACAAGCGGGCTTTCGGTTTGCCGGTCGATCGCCAATGTCACGTCGCGGGTCTCGCTGCCAACGCTGCGCAAGGCAGCAAGAATAGCGCTGTCGAACATGTGGTCCGCCATCATCAGCAGGTAGTCGCCCTCGCAGCGCGAAGCGCCGGCCATGACGGAAAAGCCGTTCGGCTTGCTCCAGTCGTCCACCCGTACGGTTTCGATTTCCACGGCGACGTTCTGGGATAGCCCGGCAAGGAAACCTTCGACAGCATCCGCGCGGTGGCCCGTGACCACGACCACCCGCGTCACGCCTGCAGCTGCGGCCTGGCGGATCCCGATCTCGATCAAGGGAACGCCGCAGACCGGGGTGAGCGGCTTTGATGGCGACAGCGATGCCAGCCGGCTGCCATAGCCGGCGGCGATGATCACGGCATCCATGGGGTCAGTTTCTCTCCGGGCCGGGTCTTTTAACACAGACGGCGCCGATCCTGCATCAGGACCGGCGCCGCCAGTGTTGCCTGCGTTGAAAGCTTACTCGGCAGCCAGTGCGGTTTCCGAGATGTATTCGTCAACCAGCTGGGCGGCGACATCATCATTGAACTGCTGCGGGGGGTGCTTGCAGAAATAGGCCGAGGGACCGATCAGGGCCCCGCCTTCGCCGCGCTCCAGCGCGACCTTGCAGCAGCGGATCGCGTCCATCACGCAAGCGGCAGAGTTCGGGCTGTCTTCGACCGAGAGGCGAAGCTCGAGGTTCATCGGCACGTTGCCCCACTGCGTACCTTCGAGGCGAAGGAAGCACAGCTTGTTGTCCTTCTGCCAAGGCACATAGTCCGAAGGGCCGACGTGGATGTTCTCGTCGGCGAGGCGCTGGGCCAGCATGGCCTGCACCGCCTCGGTCTTCGATTCCTTCTTGGAACCAAGACGCTGGCGATCGAGCATGTTCATGAAGTCGGTGTTGCCGCCGGTGTTGAGCTGGTAGGTCTTCTCGACCGTCACGCCGCGCGCGCCGAACAGGCTGGAAAGCACGCGGTGAACGATCGTCGCGCCGACCTGAGCCTTGATGTCGTCACCCACGATCGGAAGGCGCTTGGCGCGGAACTTGGCTTCCCATTCAGGACGGCTGGCGATGAACACCGGCATGCAGTTCACGACACCGACGCCCGCTTCGAGCGCGCATTCCATATAGAATTCGGTCGCCGTTTCCGAACCGACGGGAAGGAAGTTGATCAGCACTTCTGCACCCGATTCGCGCAGCGCCGCCACGATCGATTCGCGGGTGGCTTCGGGCGCATCGGCCAGGATGAAGCCGCGCTCGCCCATGCCGGTCATGTGATCGGCGACGCCATCGAGGATCTTGCCCATGATGACCTTGGCACCGCTTGCGGGCACGGTCGGCTGGAACACGGCGGTGCAGTTCGGCGCAGCGAAAATCGCTTCCGAGATGTCCTTGCCGACCTTGCGGGCATCGACGTCCACACCCATCACGAACTCGACGTCGCCAGCGCCATAGCCGCCAATGCGCTCATGGATCAGGCCCGCGGAAGAGTTGGTGTTGCGGTAGAACTCTACACCCTGCACCAGCGAGCTTGCGCAGTTGCCCACGCCGATCACTGCGACCTTGATTGGCTTCATTGTAACCCGATCCCCTTGGACAAACGGAATACCGTTGTAACTAAACTGCCTCACTCCACACAAAAGCTACAGATTGCAAGGATATTTCCGCGACGTCACGCAAGCGGGAACAATGTGGTAGCGGGTGGGCTACCCTCCGGCATTGTTGCATCTGCGAAGAAAACGTCTGCGCGCGCGAGCGATGGCCATAAAAACCCCCTGTTTTCCCAGAAAACAAAGTGTCATTGCGATTAAGTACGAGTACGCTGATCCATTGTGCAACGCAGCATAAAACGTCCCGTGGACCCTCTCTGACACGGCATTGCCCCTAGTGGCAGCGCCTCCGGAAGGCTGTGCGCTGGTCACGAATCAACGGGATTCACTCTCGCTGAGCCTGCCCAGCAGGAGGGCGGCGGCGATGAGCCCCATGCCCAATGCATCCAGCGCGCCCATGGTCTCTCCAAAGGCCAGCCATCCGACGAGGATCGAGACGGCGGGCTGGGTGAGCAGCACGACGCCGATGATCAGGGCGGAGAAATGACGCAGCGCGAAGACGATGAGGCCTTGCCCCACGACCTGGCTGCAGAAGGCCAGCGCCACCAATGGCCACCAAACGTGCGGCCAGATCGGCTCGCCCAGCCAGATCGCGATTCCCAGCATCACCGGGGCACTGGCGATGGTGGAGGCGCAAAGCAGTTCCCAGCTTTCGAACCGGCCGCGCGCACCTTGTAGCAGGAGGATATAGAAGAAGTAGAACACCCCGGCGAGGATGCAGAACAGATCGCCTATCAGGGTGGCATGGTCGATCTCCAGCGATCGCCCGAGCAGAATGGCTGCGCCGCAGACGGCCGCGACGATTGCTGCAATTTCCACCCGCCGGGGCAGGCGGCGCGCCGCGATGAGACCCCAGGCCATCAGGATGAGGCTGCCGGAGTTCCCGAACAGCGAAGCATTGCCCAGACGCGTATAGGCGATCCCGATATGCCAGCTCGCCAGATCGAGAGCAAAGAACACCCCCGCCGTGGCAACCACCAGCCAGCCTGTGAGCGGGATGGCCGGCCTGCCTGGCACACGTTGGCGCAGGGCGAGGAAGGCAAGGAGCGGCAACGGCAGGAAAAGCCGCCAGAAGCCGGCGGAAACCGGACCCGAATCGGCAAGGCGCACGAACCATGGCCCCAGCGCGAGGGCAAAGTTGCCACCGAGCAGCGCGACGAAGTGCCAGGGGTTTGGGCGCGTTTCCTCCCGCCCGTCATCGATGCTCGTCATGATCCGCTGGTCAACTCGCGCTTGTCATGCGGACACCGGCATCCTAGCTGGGTTGCAAATGGAAACCCTGTCGGGCGCGACGGGGTCAGGCTATCAGGTTTGGGGGGCTGACGCCGACAAGGCGATGTCCCACTGTCCATCATGGCCATAGAGCGCCCGCTCAGGTTTCCCAAGCCCCTCTTCCGCAAGTCTTGTGTGCGCAGCACGCTCCGTTGATCTGTTTCAGCACCCCTATTCCGAGAAGGACCCCAGTCGATGCACGAATCGCTTTTCCGGCCGATCCAGCTTGGCGCGATTGCAGCGCCGAACCGTATCCTGATGGCACCGCTGACGCGTGGCCGCGCCGGACCCGATGCCGTTCCGACCGAGATCATGCAGACCTACTATCGCCAGCGTGCGGACGCGGGCCTCATCATCAGCGAGGCAACCGGGATCAGCCGCGAAGGTTCCGGCTGGCCGAGCGCGCCGGGCATCTGGTCCGATGCGCAAGTGGAGGCGTGGAAGCCGGTAACCGAGGCCGTGCACGAGGCGGGCGGCCGGATCATCCTGCAACTGTGGCACATGGGGCGGGTCGTTCACCCTTACTTCCTGGACGGTGAGCCGCCGGTCTCCGCCTCGGCAACGCAGGCTCCGGGGCATGCCCACACGCCTGAAGGCCGCAAGGAGAACGCCGTAGCGCGCCCGCTCCGGCTCGATGAGATGCCGCGCATCGTCGATGACTATGGCCATGCAGCCGAGAACGCGAAGCGGGCCGGGTTCGATGGCATTCAGCTCCACGGCGCAAACGGCTATTTGATCGACCAGTTCCTGCGCAATTCCTCGAACCTCCGCGATGACGATTACGGCGGCAGCCCGGAAAACCGCGTGCGGCTCATGCGCGAGGTGATGGAGCGCCTCGTTGCGATCTGGGGTGCCGATCGCGTGTCGATCCGGCTTTCACCCAATGGCGAAAGCCAGGGCGTTGACGATAGCGATCCCGCCACCCTTTTCGCCGAGGCCGCCCGGGTGCTAGAAGCGCTCAAGGTCTCGTTTATCGAACTGCGCCAGCCTGGGCCGGACGGTACCTTCGGCGCGACGACAGTGCCGCCGCAGGATCATGTTTTCCGTGCGCATTATTCGGGGCCGCTGGTGCTTAACAGCGACTATACGCCGGAAGGCGCAGCGGCCGATGTCGCCTCCGGGCGGGCAGACGCCGTCAGCTTTGGCCGGCCCTACATCTCGAATCCCGATCTGGTGGAGCGCATTCGTCTGGGCGCGGAGCTCGCGCCGAATGTCGGCGTGCCGCAGACATGGTATTTCCCCGGTGAGGCTGGATACATCGACTATCCGACGCTCGCAGAGGAAAAGGCAAGCGCCACCGCGTAGGCGTGTGGTGCGGCACGATAGACACGACCGGTAAGGCCATAGGAGCAAGACATGCGCACGATTCCGCGATCCTGGCTGTTTGTGCCCGGCGATAGCGAGAAGAAGCTGCTCAAGACCCCGGAGACGGGTGCGCATGCGCTCATCGTTGATCTGGAAGATGCGGTGGCGGTCTCCGCCAAGCCGGCTGCGCGGCGCTTGACGCGCGACTGGCTGGAGGCGCACCGGCGGCAGATCACGATGCGCAAGCAGGCGCGGTGGGTGCGGATCAACGCCGTCGAAACCGGCCTGTGGCGCGAGGATCTGGCGGCCGTCATGCCTGGCGCGCCGGAGGGGATCATGCTGCCCAAGGCGGAAGGGCCGGAGCAGATCCGGCAGGTGGCAGCAGAGATCTACGAGCTCGAACAGCGGCATGGCATCCCCAATGGCCAGACCCGCCTTCTGCCGCTGGTGAGCGAAACGCCGCGCGCCGCTCTGACCATCACCGCCTACATGGATGCATCCATGCCGCGCCTGGCCGGTCTGACCTGGGGGGCCGAAGACCTCTCTGCCGAGCTTGGCGCTGCGCGCAAGCGCGATGCCGATGGCCAATGGACCGATGCGTTCCGCTTCGTGCGCGCACAGACCTTGCTTGTTGCCCACGCCCGCGGCGTCTGGGCGATCGATACGCTCTATGCCGATTTCCGGGACGTCGAAGGTACGAAGCGGGCTGCGGAAGCGGCCCGCGCGGATGGCTTTGCCGGCATGCTGGCGATCCATCCCTCACAAGTGCCGCTGATCAACGCTGCCTTCACGCCCAGCGAGGAAGAACTCGCCCATGCGCGGGCCATTGTCGATGCCTTTGCGGCGAATCCCGGAGTGGGTGCGCTTCAGCTGCACGGACGGATGCTGGATCAGCCGCACCTGCGTCAGGCCAGAGCGCTGCTCGGCCTCGATTAGGAGGGGCGTTGGCTCAGGGGTTGGGCGCCTTGGGGGCTGCCGCAGTCTTGGGTGCGGCGGGAGCCGGGTCTGCAGGGGCAGTATCGGTGGTGGCTGCTGGATCGGCGGCCGCGTCCGAAGCGTCGGCAGAGGCACCGGCATCCACTTTGGCGGCGGCGCTGCGTGCTGCGGGTGCCAGAGGTGCCTGCGCTTGCGACTGGTCGGTATCGAGCATCGCGTCACTGACCGAGCCCGGCAGGATCTCACCACTCGCGGTCGAACTTGCCTGCGGAGTGGATGATGAGTTGCAGGCGCCGAGCACCAGCAGCGGCACAAGCACAACAGCGACGGAACGGGAGGGCAAGAGACGGATCATGGCAGGTCCTTGGCGGCGGCACCCCCCGCATCACGCGGTTCCAGATTGGCCAGAAAGGCTTCGCACCGCGCCAGCAATGCCCGATCCCACGCATCCGGTGCAACCGAAATGCCAAGCGCTGCCAAACTGGTGACGCCGTAGTCCTCGATGCCGCACGGCACGATACCGCCAAAATGCGTGAGGTCGGGAGCCAGATTGACCGAGAAGCCGTGCATCGTCACCCAGCGGCGGATGCGGATGCCGATCGCGCCGATCTTGGCTTCCCTGCCGTCCGCCCCGCGTGTCCAGATTCCCACGCGGCCTTCAGCCCGCCACGCTGGCACGCCGAAATCGCCCAGCGTATCGATGACCCAACCCTCGACCGCATGGACGAACCCGCGCACATCGCGCGCACGCTTGCCTAGATCGAGGACCAGATAGCCGACGCGCTGGCCCGGCCCATGATAGGTGTAGCGCCCGCCGCGTCCGGCCTCGACCACATCAAAGCGGGCATCGAGCAGTTCATCCGCAGCCGCGCTGGTCCCTGCGGTATAGACCGGCGGATGCTCCAGCAGCCAGATCAACTCGCGCGCCTTGCCTTCGTGCACGGCGGCGTTGCGGGCCATCATGTCCTCGAGGGCCTCGCGATAGGGCACCAGGTCCTGAGCCTGCCTGATCTCGATCTGATCCGGAACTTGCATAGCTCATGCGCATGAACGCCTGCCCGCCCGCTGGCAAGGGCGAGTAGGGGTTGATTGCACCGCAGCGGGGGGTGCGTATCCCGTCCGGTCCTGCTAGGGCTGCCGCCGAAAGGGACATGACTGCCGTGACGACTTTGGACAGCAGTGCGGCTTGGGCCAGCGCCACGCGGATGGTCGCCGCCAACCGCGACCTTCTCATGGCGATTGCCGGGGTCTTCTTCGTGCTTCCCGGTCTTGCCGGGGCCGTCTTTGTGCCTTCTCCGGCGATGACACCCGAGATGAGCGAGACCCAGATCCTGGCGGTAATGCAGTATTACTACGCCAGCTCCTTGCCGGTGCTGCTGCTTCTTTCGCTGTTTCCCATGGCCGGGATGCTGACAATGCTCGTTGCCATGCTCGATACGGCAAGGCCCACCGTGGCGCAGGCCATTCGCCGTAGCGTGCGCGCCCTGCCGTCGTACTTCGCAGCGCAGCTGCTGATTGCGCTTGCCATCGTTCCGCTTTCGATGGCGCTTGCGAGTGTGCTGGCCCTGATCTTGCCCGACAGGCTTGCGGTATCCGTGGCCCTCGGACTGCTGCTTTATCCCATCATGCGCACCATGCTGGTGGGGCCGGTGGTTGCCGGCGAAAACGTCCGCAATCCGGTGACCGCGATCCGGGAGAGCATCGGGCTGACCCGGCGCAACGCGGGGCGGATCCTGCTGTTCATCGGCATGGCCGGCTTCGTGTTCCTTGTCGTCTACGGGCTCATCATGATGTTTGTCGGTGTCGTGCTCGTGCTCATGTTCAAGGGGGAACCGCAGCGCTTGCTTGGTGAGGCAGTCTCGGGCGTGCTACTGGCGATAGGCTACACCTACTTTGTCGCCATGCTTGCGGCCGTCTATCGGCAACTCGCCGGCGATCCGGCTGGCACGGGCGTGCGGTGAAGCAGATGGAAGAGGCTGATGTCCAGCTGCCGCGGAGCCGCATGGCGCTGCTGTTCATGGTCATGCTCGTCACGGCTGCCGGCAATACCGCAATGCAGTCGGTCATGCCGTCGATCGGCACGCATCTCGGCATCGCCGATGTCTGGGTAAGCCTCGCCTACAGCTGGTCTGCGCTGCTCTGGATGCTGCTTGCGCCGTTCTGGGCGCGCCGCTCGGACCGCCGCGGGCGCAAGGCGATGATGGCCTTGGGCCTTGTCGGCTTCGCGATCTCGTTCGCCTTGTGCGGTGCGGCGCTCCATGCCGGATTGAGCGGTGCGATCAGCGGCCTGACCGCCATTCTGCTCTTCGCGGCGGCACGCTCGCTCTATGGTGGTTTCGGCTCGGCGGCACCGCCAGCCGTGCAGGCCTACGTCGCCAGCCGGACGAGCCGTGCGGAACGGACGCAAGCCTTGTCGATGGTCTCCTCCAGCTTTGGGCTGGGCACTGTCCTTGGTCCGGCACTTGCTCCGTTGCTGATCCTGCCGGGCGTGGGGCTGATAGGTCCGTTTGCGGCCTTCACGCTGGCGGCCGTCGTTGTGCTGGTGCTGCTGCGATTGCGGCTGCCGGACGATGATCCGCGCTTTGCCGGTCGGGGCGAGATTCTGGGCGAGCCCATGAGTGCGTCCTCAAGCCCGCGGATGGGGAAGGAAGGCGATGACTCGCATGACCAGCTCCATGGCGAGGTCGATCCGGGCCTTCATTCGATCGATTCGAAAGAAGGAAGGCTGCGCTGGGGCGATCCACGCTTGCGGGCCTGGCTCGCGGCGGGAACGCTGGGTGGGCAGGCCCAGTCGATCCTGCTTGGGGTCGTCGGCTTCCTGCTCCTTGACCGGCTCGGCCTGCGCCATCAGCCGGATGCCGCTGCGGGGCCGATCGGGCTGGTCCTGATGTGCGGCGCGGTCGCCACGCTGCTGGCGCAGTGGGGTCTGATCCCGATGATGAAGCTTGGGCCGCGCACATCGACGCTCTGGGGAATGGGCCTCGTCGCGGTTGGAACGCTCGGCATGGCCGTCGGCCGCGATCTCCACGCCATTGCGACCGGCTTTGCCATTTGCTCGCTGGGTTTTGGTCTGTTTCGTCCCGGCTTCACGTCCGGTGCGAGCCTTGCGGTAACTCCGGCGGAGCAGGGGCAGTCAGCCGGGATTGTCGCTGCGGTGAATGGCTCGGCCTACATCATATCGCCCGCGATCGGCGTCTGGCTCTACAACCATTCGAACTGGCTGGCCTGGGGTGTGGTCGAGCTGCTTGCCCTGACCGTCATCCTGATCTGCGCTTTTGGGATGCGCCGCGATCCCGCAGTCTGACGCAATCAGGGCAGATCAAGCCGGGAGACAACGCGGGCTGCGGCAGCATCATGAAGCCGCACCGACAGCATGAGCAGCAGATTGAGGCCCACGGACAGGTAGATGAAGTACCACAGCGGACTGCCTGCAATCATCGACAAGCCGAGCAGGATCGCCCGCGGGTTTGGCCCGAGGTAGCGCAGCATCACGAGCAACGGCCGCTGTTCGCGCTGAACTTCAGCACGAATGCGCGCCAGCAGGGCAGGGTCGTTTGCCATGGCCCGCGTTACGGCGGCATCGATCCGCAGGGCGTTCGGGCTCATGCCGGCCGCAAGCCGCAGGTAGCCGGCTACGACAACCCGCAGCAGCCAGCCGATACCCCCTCGGTCGCTGAACAGCGCGCGATCACTGCCGCTTGAGTTGTGCAGCCATGGCGTGCCGTAGGTCCAGTGCTGATAGAACCGCCGCTGAACCTCGACATGGTTGGCCTGCACGATATGCCCGGCACCCGCCGCCAGCGTCCAGAACCACGCCCAGCCTGAACCAAGCGTGCGCGTCAGGACAAGCGCGAGAAGCACGTAAAGGACAATGTGGCTGACATAGTCGCAGATGCCATCCACAAGCTCGCCCAACGGGCTCGTGCGTCCCGTGATGCGCGCCAGATCTCCGTCTGCACCGTCGACCACGTGCCACGACATGTGGAGCAGCATGCCCAGCATCGCCCAGAGCGGTCCGGATGTGCTCCAGTAGACCGCGCCTGCGGCGACGACCATCAGGCCACCGAAAACCGAAACCATGTTGGGCGTAATCGGCGTGGGGGCGAGCAGGCGCGCCAGCTGCCAGGCCAACGGGTGATACAGGTAATGATTGAGCGCGTCCTGCATCTCCCGCGCCCGCGCCGGCCGTTTTACGGGCGCAGGCTGTGATGCCGATGGGGAAGTGCTCATGCCGCCTGTGCTGCCTTACTTGCGCGCGCCGAGATCGCCCAGACCGACTGTCCCGCTGGCCATGGCCAGCATGGCATCAAGGCTCTTCTTCGCATCAAGCCGCAGGGTCTCCTCGATCTCGATCCGCGGAGCCAGATCACGCAGTGCGATGTAGAGCTTTTCGAGCGTGTTCAGCGCCATGTACGGGCAGATGTTGCAGTTGCAGTTTCCATCCGCTCCCGGCGCTCCGATGAATGTCTTGTCCGGAAGCGCCAGCTGCATCTGGTGGATGATGTGCGGCTCGGTCGCGACGATCAGCGTATCACCCGGGAATGTGCGCGCAAACTGAAGGATGCCGCTGGTCGATCCGACATAATCGGCGTGGTCGACGATCGTCGGCGGGCATTCCGGATGCGCTGCAACGGGCGCACCGGGATGCTGCGCCATCAGCTTGAGCAATTCGGTCTCCGAAAATGCCTCGTGCACGATGCAAACGCCGGGCCAGAGCAGCATCTCACGCCCGAACTTGCGATTGAGATAGCCGCCCAGATGACGGTCCGGACCGAAGATGATCTTCTGCTCCGGCGAGATCTGCGCGAGGATCGTTTCGGCGCTTGATGACGTCACAATGACGTCGCTGAGCGCTTTCACTTCGGTCGAGCAATTGATGTAGGTGAGCGCGATATGATCGGGATGGGCCTCGCGGAACGCACGGAACTTCTCCGGCGGGCAGGAATCCTCAAGGCTGCAACCGGCATCCATATCGGGCAGGATCACGATCTTTTCAGGGCTCAGGATCTTGGCTGTCTCGGCCATGAATTTCACGCCGCAGAAGGCGATCACTTCGGCATCGGTCGCAGCAGCCTTGCGCGAGAGTTCAAGGGAGTCGCCGACGAAATCGGCGAGGTCCTGGATCTCGGGCTTCTGGTAGTAATGCGCCAGGATCACCGCCTTGCGGTCCTTGCGCAGCCGGTCGATCTCGGCGCGCAGATCGAGACCGGAAAGATTGGCGGGCTGGGCTGTCATGGCTCGAAATCCCCTGGTCGAGAGAAGGCTGATGCCCCCACTGCTTGACGCGGCACTTAGGCACCCCCGGCGCTACGGGCAATAGCCTCTGCGTACGCCGCCACCATCGGCATTCCGGCGAGCAACTGGATCAGCGCATGCACCGCGACCACCAGGCCCATGCCGAGGAGCGTGGCCGGATGAACGCGGCCCAGCATCTTGCCGTCGTGGCGAGCCATGATCCCGAGGAAGCCGACCTGCAGGGCGGCTTCCAGCCATCCTCCACCAACCTGACCCAGCAGCGGCATGGGCAGCAGCCGTCCGAGCGCTGGTTCCATGAGGATGACGGTTGCCGCGATCATCAGCCGCCGGTGCCACTGCGTCTGCCGGCGCATGGCAATGGCGACCCCCACCGTAAGCGCGAAGACGGCCACTTCGACATGTGTAAGCGCCAGAAAGTAGGAATCCGTGAAGAACGGAGGAACCCGGTGCGCGGCCAAGGCCATGCGGCCAGCAAAGGAGCCGAGGCCCACGATGGCGAGAACGAGCGCGAGACTGGCCCAGCCCAGCCGGCGATGCAGAGCCAGGTTCCCGCTCCCGGCAAGGCGGTTTTGCGTAACGATGGTGCCGAGCCAGCCGAGCATGGCAAGGCCGTGGGTGTGGATATAGAGCGGGGTCCGGACCGGATTGACGAACCCACGCAAAGCCCATTGCAGAAAGCCGAACACGATCAGGCCGGCGAGCACTTGCGCCAGGCGCGTGAAAAACCGTTGGTCCGTAAGATACGAATCGTTCGATTGCACCGCTGCGAAGTCCATCGTCCCGCTCCCCTATTCCGCCTGCGTCTTTTGCGCCTGGGCGAACCAGTTCCTGATTGGCAGGCTATGGCTTTGCCGGCTCTCCATCAATCAAAACCGACAGTTTGACGTCGCCAAATCCGGCTACCTGCAGCGGGATGGCAAGGTTCTGCCGGATTGCGTCCTTCGCCGCAGAGCGCGCCAGCCCCAGCAGCACCGGGTTGGCTGCCTGCTCCACCGCGAGATGTTCAGCCAGCTTCGTGTTGTCACGCGTCAGCTTGTCCTGCGCGGCGCGGGTGATCCACACGCCTTCGCGCAGATATTGCGCGCGTGCTTCGTCAAGGTTTGGACGGGTGACCTCGAGCGCGGGCAGGCGCACGGTCAATGTCTGGCTCACCGCGTCCCAACGCATGCGGTCCCGGCCCACTTTCCCCAGATCGATGGCATAGTCGACCCGCGCCGGGATGACCGCGACCTGCCGCGAGGTGACAAGGCCAAACAAACGGCTGTCATCGCTGGCCACGACCGGTGCCAACTCGGCGCTGAACACCGTGAGGCGATCCTGTTTGTCGAATGCGACCAGACTGGTCGCAAGCGGATCCCCGATCGGCACCGGTTTCCACGTCTGCCACGCCAGCCAGATGGCGATGGCCGCAGCGCCAAGGAACAGCAACCAAGGCAGAACCGCCAGGCGGCCACGCACCTGAACCAAGGGGGCTGATGGCCCAGGCTGCGGGTTCAGGCGATCAAGGTCCATTGCAACTCCGGAGCGTCCGGCCCGCGGGCAATGCGGCCCTGTGCCTCGAGATCGATGAGATGCGCCAGCACCGAACGGCCTGCTGCGCCATTGAGGCGCGGATCGAGGCCCTTGTACATCTGGGCGACCATGTCCGGGATCGTGAACGGCGCCTCGCCGAGCAGTCGCAGGATCTGCGCTTCGCGCTGACGTCGATGCCCGATCATGCCGCGCACAAGCTGCTGTGGCTTCGTGACGGCCGGACCATGCGCGGGATAATAGACCGTATCCTCGCGGCTCTGGAGCTTTTGCAGCGAGAGCATGTAGGCCTTCATGTCGCCGTCCGGCGGCGAAACGACTGTTGTCGACCAGCCCATGACGTGGTCACCCGTGAACAGCGCGCCCGTTTCCCGCAAGGCAAAGCACACGTGATTGCTGGTGTGGCCGGGGGTCGTCACTGCCTCCAGTGTCCAGCCATCGCCTGAAACTTGCTCACCGTCGATTAGAACCCGGTCGGGCTTGTACAGTGGATCAAATTCGGCATCGGCCCGCACGCCGACGCCAGCGCCACTGTCGTCAATCGCCAAAGCGGCGCAGCCGATGATCGGCGCTCCGGTCGCCGCCTGCAGAGGCAGCGCGGCGGGGCTGTGATCGCGGTGGGTGTGCGTGCACATGATCGCCACCAGCCGCTGCCCCGCAATCGCCTTTATAATGGCGTCGACATGGCCATCGCCATTCGTATCGGCATGGCCGGCCACACCGGTGCCGGTCGGGCCTGGATCGATGACGGCGACATCGCGGCCGCTGCCGACCAGGTAGGTCTGCGTGCCGTTGAAGGTAAAGGGCGAAGGGTTCGGAGCGAGGACCCGGCGCACTTGCGGTTCCAGAACAACCGCAAGGCCGGTGTTCCATTCAGACCGATCAGGGATGGAGATGCCCGGTGCAGGGTTCGTGGTAGCCATATGTGGGATATGGGGATTTTCAGGCAGCGGCGCAACGCTGCGCCGCTCGATCAGCAGTGCGGCAAATCAAAGCGAAGCCGGGATTGTTGCTGCCAGCCTTTGGCGCAGGCGCTCGACGGCGCTGCCTGAGGTGTCAGGGTCCCCCCGCCACGCACGTTCAAGGCGCTGAATCCGCGCATAAAGTCGCTCGCTGTCCTGCACGCAGCGCTGGGCATCAGCAGGCAGCGCGAGAACCTGAACAGGATCGTTGAGCGGAAAGTTGGCTATCAGGCGGCCATGCCGGCGAAGCTGCAACTCGCTGAGTTCACCTGCGAAATAGGCGCGGTGATTGAGCAACCACGCCAGACAGTGCATGATCCGCGTGGTCGTCCGCAGCGCCTCGCAGCTCACCTGCACATGCGCCAGATCGGCATCGGGGTCATCATTGGCACCTACCAGCGCCCGCTTGTCATGGCCCTGTCGCAACCGGTCAAACACCGCACGCACTTCTTCTGCAAGGACCAGTGCATCGGCATACAGCGCTTCTATGATGCGCGGATTGAGATTGGGCATGAGCGCCATGATCTGCGCATAAGCCCATCCTGACGCCGCACTCAACACATCCCCGGCGACGCGTTCACCAGGTTTTGAAACTGTGCCGGAACGATACGCCCAGCGAGTTTTGGGCCCACTCGTTCATCGCAGGTCAAGAATCTGAAATCAGGCGATTATGTCGGGAATCAGGTAGTCCTCGAGCAAGGCGATCTGGTCCTTCAGCCGCAACTTCCGCTTCTTGAGACGCGCGACTTGCAATTGATCATGCGCGCCGGTGCCGGACAGGGCGTCGATTGCCGCATCAAGGTCGCGATGCTCGATCCGCAGCATCTCAAGCCGCTTGCGCATTTCGTCTTCAGTCAACCGCGCCACTCCTAATCCTGCCCGCGCCGACAATGCCGTATTGCGGCCCGCAGCGTCCTTGCGGGCCTTCACGCGTTAACGCTTTGCTGCAACCGGAATACGCACAAACACGCGCTTTGGACATCCCGGCGCAGATGGGCTTGCAAGATACGGCGATTGTGGGAGCATGACAACGCGCCTGCTCGGACGAGTCGAGGCCGACACGTCCATGCCGGCGCAAGAACTTCGGTCCAAATGCTACGGTAGTGATCCTGCCGCCGGAGCGGGCCGAGGCTGGTGTCCCTGAGGAGGTTACCGCATGGAACTGTCGCATATCAGCGCCCTTGAATCCAAACATGCTGGTCTTGAACGGCGCATCGCCGAGGAGCAGTGTCGCCCGTCGCCCAACGACGTGCTGATCAAGGAGCTGAAGCGCCGAAAGTTGCGAATCAAGGAAGAGCTTGCGCAAGTTCAGCAGGTTCACTGACAACGCCGTTCCGTTAAGCTGCGGAAGGTTGACCGGATCTGCCGGTCAGCCTTCCGTATCCTGAAACTCCCCGTCAAGGGTCTGCCGAACGATCTTCCGGCAGACCCTTGTCTCCCGATGGATACGAATTCATGAGCGGCAACGGCGCCGCAGTTTGCAAACGGCCCTCTCTGCGCTAGGCCTACTATCATGATCACTGCCGCCGCCGCTGCCCGCGCGATCCTGACGTCCCTTCACGAGGTCATGGCATCCCGCGCCGGTGCGCAGGCAAAGCTGAACCAGATTGTCGATATCATCGGTGACAAGCTCAACAGCGAGGTCTGCTCGATTTACCTGTTGCGTGAAGGCATGCTGGAATTGTTTGCCACGCGCGGCCTCAATCAGGCGGCGGTCCACGTAACGCGGATGGCGGTGGGCGAAGGGCTTGTCGGCACGATCGCCGCGAACATCGAAACCCTGAACCTCGCCGAAGCCGCCGCCCATCCAGACTTCGCCTTTTTCCCCGAAACCGGTGAAGAGCGCTTCCACTCTTTTGCTGGCGTACCGATCGTTCGTCGCGCGCGGGCTGTCGGCGTGCTGGGCGTCCAACATGTCGAGCCGCGGCGCTATGAGGAAGTAGAGATCGAGGCGCTCCAGACAGTGGCCATGGTGCTTTCCGAGCTCATCGCCAACGCCGATCTGATCGACGATGAAGACGTTCTCGGTGCTGATGCCCACCTGACCGGGCACGAACGGATTGCGGGCCTGACGCTCGTCAAGGGTCTGGCCAGCGGCGTTGCGGTGTTCCACCAGCCGCGCGTGACGATCGAGCATGTCGTTGCGGAAGACACCGAAGCCGAGCGTCAGCGGGTCTATCTCGCGTTTGACAAGATGCGCGAGCAGATCGACCGGATGGCGAGCCAGGCCGAGTTCGGCATGGGCGGAGAACATGAGGAGGTCCTCGAGACCTATCGCATGTTTGCCTATGACGAAGGGTGGAGCCGGCGGATCAACGAGGCGATCGATTCGGGCCTTACCGCCGAAGCGGCCATCGAACGGGTCCAGCAGCGGACCCGCATGCGCATGCGCCAGATCGATGATCCGCTGCTGGCGGATCGCATGCACGATCTGGAGGATCTTTCGAACCGCCTCCTGCGTATCGTGTCAGGTCAATTGGGGACGGCAGCCAGCCTTGGGCTGAAGGGCGATGCGATCCTGATAGCGCGCAATCTCGGTCCGGCTGAACTGCTGGAGTATGACCGGCGGCGCCTCAAGGGTGTTATCCTCGAAGAAGGATCGTTGACCGCGCATGTGGTCATTGTGGCGCGCGCCATGGGTATCCCCGTGGTGGGGCGCATCCGCGCACTTCGGGCCAAGGTCCGTGAAGGCGACCAACTGCTGCTTGATGGCGATCAGGGTGTCGTCGATGTGCGGCCGGCGCCGACGCTCGTCGAGGCCTTCGAAGCGCGGTTTGCGCGCAATCGCGAACGGCAGGCGCTCTATGCGGCCATGCGCGATGTCGAACCTGTCTCAGCCGATGGCCAGCGCGTCCGGGTCATGATCAATGCGGGCCTGCGCGATGACATGCCGATGCTCAATCTGACCGGTGCGGACGGAATTGGCCTGTTCCGCACCGAGTTTCAGTTCCTCGTTTCGGCAACGCTTCCGGCACGCGAACGCCAGACGCGGCTCTATCGCGATGTGCTCGACGCAGCGGGTGATCGGCCAGTCGTATTCCGCACTGTCGATATCGGTGGTGACAAGGTTCTCCCCTATCTTCGCCACAACGATGGCGAGACCGAGGAGAACCCGGCCATGGGGTGGCGCGCGCTGCGCGTGGCGCTTGAGCGCGACGGGCTGCTGAAGGTTCAGGCGCGTGCGCTGCTCGAGGCAGCTGGCGGAAGAACGCTCAACGTGATGTTCCCGATGGTGACCGAACCGTGGGAATTCGATGCCGCCCGCGCCGTGTTTGAAAGTCAGCTCGCGTTTCTGAAGCAGCAGAAGAAGCTGCTGCCTGACGCGATTCGCTATGGTGCGATGCTCGAAGTGCCGGCGCTCGCGGAATGGCTCGATGTGCTTGCCCCGCGGTTGTCGTTCCTCTCGATCGGGACGAATGACCTCACCCAGTTCCTGTTTGCCGCCGATCGCGCCAATCCGAAGCTTGCCGAACGATATGACTGGCTTTCGCCTGCGATCCTGCGGTTCCTCCGCCGCGTCGTGCTCGCGGTTGCGCCGTCGGGCACCGATGTGACGGTGTGCGGCGAGATGGGCGGCCGGCGGTTGGAGGCGCTGGCCTTGCTGGGCATCGGCATTACCCGGCTTTCGATCACGCCGGCGGCAGTCGGTCCGATCAAGGAACTTGTCCGCAAGGTCGAGCTCCCCGCCATTCAGGCCGCGATGGAAGGGTGGCTTGCCCGCCCCCCTGTGAATCTGCGCGCGGAAATTGCCGCCTGGGCCACCGCGCGCGGCATTGATTACGATTGAACTCGTCGCACCAAGACGTCAGATCATGCCGATACTGATTCATAATCATTGACTTTTCCGGTCAGGACATGCTGCCTCCGCGCGGGCTCGCAACCATCCAGAGAATACCCGGAACAACAATGAACGACGGGAGCTACGCCGTGGCCAAGGACGGCGAACGCAACATGGTCCCTGAAGACCAATCGCCTGATCCGGTTCTCGCCGGTGCGGGAGCGACTCCGCCGACGGGAGACGATGCGCAGGCAAGCGTAGCGGCTCGCCTGGTCGCAGCCCGTCTCGCGCTTGGACTGACCACCGCCGAGGTTGCCCGCCGTACAAGGGTCACGCTCCGCCATATCGAAGCGCTTGAGGCTGGCGACTATAGCGTGATGCCTGGCCGTCCCTATGCGATCGGATTTGCCAAAGCCTACGCCCGCGCCGTTGGACTCGACGATGCCAGAATTGCCGATGCTGTCCGCTCCGAACTGCAAGGAAGTACGCCGCGCCCCGAGCCGCGTGTGCTCAACCAGTTTGAAGTCGGCGATCCGGCGAAGACCCCATCCCGGCTTGTCGGCTGGCTTGCGCTGCTGCTGGTAGGCGCCATTCTTGCCATGGGCGGCATTTTCTGGCGCAGCTACTACGCGCCAGCTGTCTCGCTCCCATCGCTTGTTCAGGCTCCCGAGCAGCCTGGAGCGGATGCTCCGCAGACGGTGACTCCCACTCCTCGGCCTGCCAGTGCGCAGCCTCCGGCAAACGGGCCGGTGGTGTTCACCGCGCTTGAGGAGGGCATCTGGGTCAAGTTCTATGATGGACAGGGCAAGCAGCTAATGCAGAAGCAGCTTGCCAAGGGTGAAAGCTACACCGTGCCTGGCGATGCCGTTGGCCCCAGGCTCTGGACCGGGCGGCCCGATGCTTTGGCGATCACGATTGCAGGCAAGTCCATTCCTCGCCTCGCCGAGGCGGAGAAGATCATGAAAGACGTGCCGATTGATGCTGCCAGCCTGCGCGCCCGGCTGGCTGCCCCCACCTCAGCACCCGCCTCTGGCACTACAGCGACGGTTCACTAAGCCGCCTTTAATAGCGGCGATCTGTGTGAAACCCAGCGGTCGATCACGCAAATCTTGCCCAAATGCTTGCGCACCCCCCTAAAGGCAGCGCATGGAAGGAGCAATGATCCGACGGGAGTGACAATGAAGATCATGTTTGGCTCTGGCCGCATTGGTTCGGCGATGGCCCTCACCGTGGCTGTCCTCGCTGCTAGCTTCACGCCGACCGCTTTTGGCTCGGCTGCTAGTGCCCAGGCCGCACCTGAAAGCACTGATGTTCGGCTGCGGCGAATTGAGTCCGAGTTGCGGGCTGTTCAACGCAAGGTCTTCCCCGATGGGGCTGGCAAGACGTTCGGTCCCGAGATTACCCCGCCCGCTGCAGGCTCGGCCCCTGCAACGCCCGCGCCGACCGCGGTGACCGACCTCCTCACCCGGATGGACGCGGTCGAGGCGCAGTTGCAACGGTTGACCGCTGCCAGCGAAGAAAACCAGAATCACGTGGCCAAGCTTGAAGCTCGTCTGGCGACGCTTGAAGCGGCTGGTCCCCCTCCGGCGGGTGCTTCGTCGCCAGTCGCCGAGCCCGCTTCTGCAGCTCCAGCGGCCGCTGCATCGACGCCTGCAGCGGAGCCGACAACCCCCGTCAAGACCTCGGCAAAACCCGCGCCCGCAAAGGCTGACGCTGCAAAGCCGGAGGCATCTCCGGATCGCGTCGCTGCGGTCATGGCCATCGAAAAGCCGTCGACCGATGACAAGGGCGAGGATGAGTACACGTATGGCTATCGTTTGTGGGAAGCCAAGTTCTTCCCCGAGGCACAGCAGCAGTTGCTGCGCGTAGTCCAGCAGTATCCTCGCCATGCCCGGATCAGCTATGCCCGCAATCTCCTCGGACGCGCCTATCTCGACGATGGCAAGCCCGGGACAGCGGCCCAGTATTTTCTCCAGAACTATCAGGCCGATCGCAAAGGCGACCGCGCGGCGGACAGCCTGCTCTATCTCGGCGTCGCAATGAGCCGGCTGAAGGAGGAAAAGCGGGCCTGTGTTGCATTTGCGGAGTTCCGCCAGACCTATCCGACGGAGCTGATCGGACGCTTGAAGTCCCAGTACGAGGCTGCCACCAAGCCGGTGGTCTGCAATTGATAGCGTGCTGGAAGCCCGCTTCGCTGCCGATTGGCTAGCGATCTGGCCTGAGAAGGCGGCTGCAGGCCTCGCCGTCTCGGGAGGGCCAGACAGTCTTGCGCTATTGCTTTTGGCACATGCAGCAATTCCCGGTGCCTTCAAGGTTGCGACGGTAGACCACGGACTGCGGCCAGAGAGCGCGGCCGAGGCGCGCTACGTTGCCAAGCTGTGCGCCGATTTCAGCATTCCGCACGAGATCCTGACCATTGCACTGCCGCCAGGGCCAGCTGTGCAGGAGCGGGCGAGGGTTGCCCGCTATGCTGCGCTGGGCGAATGGGTTGCCCGCAGTGGACTGGCAGCCATCGCCACCGCGCACCACGCCGATGACCAGGCGGAGACTCTGTTGATGCGACTGTCGCGCGGTGCGGGTGTTCGTGGCCTTGCGGCCATGCGCGGGATTTCTCCGCTTCCGGGAAGGCCTGATTGCCAGCTGCTTCGTCCTCTGCTCGGCTGGCGTCGAAGCGATCTGGCAATGATTGTTGCTGCCGCAGGGATCGAGCCCGTGCTTGATCCATCGAATCGCGATCATCGCTTCGAGCGGGTCAGGATGCGGACGATGCTGAGCGGCTGGGAAGACATTGACCCGCTGTCCATTGCCGCCAGCGCGCGCCATCTTGCCGAGGCCGATGCGGCCCTCGATTGGACGGCCGAACAGTGCTTTGCGGCTGTGAGAACGTCGGGCGGCGTTTCCTGCTGGGATCCTCGCGGCGTTCCCCGCGCCGTGGCGCAGCGCGTGCTCGAGCGCATCCTGATCGAACTCGGCAGATCGAAGCCGCGTGGAAATGCCCTTGCGCGTTGGCACGACCGTCTGGCCGCGGGCGAGATTGCTACACTCGCGGGGGTGCGCGGCGACGGCCGAAAGGCAGAATGGCGCTTCGTTGTGGCGCCCAGGCCGCGCTCAGTTGCCGCTTCGCCGAGTGGCAGTCCCTTGGGGCAAGAAATTCGCACCTCGGCTTATATTGCCATTCCCCATGGGCGTCCTACATTGGAGTAGCAATATCATCCCGGATCGAAAGCCGCGCCATGAATGACGACCAGCCGCAGGGTAACCCCTGGATCAAGAGCCTCCTGATCTGGGGTGGCATCTTTCTCGCGCTGCTCCTTGTCGTCTCCATGTTCAATACGCGCACCGATCCTGCGGGGCCGATGATCCCGTACTCGGATTTTCGCGCCAGTGTCGTGCAGGACAACGTGCGCGAAGTTCAGGTCGGACCGGACCGGATCACCGGCACGCTCAAGAACGACCAGCAGTTCAGCACCGTTCCTGTCCCCGGCGACGTCGAACTGACCAAGCTCCTTCAGGAACATGGAGTGCGCTATGCCGGCAAGGCGCAAGAGGAGCCTAACCTGCTGCTCTACATCCTCGCCCAGTCGCTGCCGTTTCTGCTCATTCTGGGCGTGGCGTTCTTTGCGCTGCGGCAGGTCCAGAAGGGTGGCGGCTCCGGCGCAATGGGCTTTGGCAAGTCCAAGGCAAAATTGCTGACGGAGCGCTCCGGCAAAGTGACCTTCGACGATGTCGCGGGCATTGATGAAGCGCGCGAGGAATTGCAGGAGATCGTGGAATTCCTGCGTGACCCCAGCCGCTTTTCCAAGCTTGGCGGGCAAATCCCCAAGGGCGCGTTGCTCGTCGGTTCGCCTGGCACCGGCAAGACCCTGCTGGCCCGCGCCATTGCCGGCGAGGCGGGCGTGCCGTTCTTCACCATCTCCGGTTCCGATTTCGTCGAAATGTTTGTCGGCGTCGGCGCGAGCCGCGTGCGCGACATGTTCGATCAGGCGAAGAAGAACGCGCCTTGCATCGTCTTCATTGACGAAATCGATGCTGTCGGTCGGCACCGCGGCCATGGTCTCGGCAATTCGAACGACGAACGCGAGCAGACCCTGAATCAGCTCCTCGTCGAGATGGACGGCTTCGAGGCGAATGAGGGCATCATCATTATCGCCGCGACCAACCGGCCGGACGTGCTCGACCCCGCCCTCCTCCGCCCGGGCCGTTTCGACCGTCAGGTCGTCGTTCCGATCCCCGATATCGATGGGCGCGAGAAAATTCTCAGCGTGCACATGAAGAAGGTGCCGCTTGCACCTGACGTGCTCCCGCGTGTCATCGCGCGCGGCACGCCCGGCTTCTCGGGCGCGGACCTTGCCAACCTCGTCAATGAGGCTGCGCTTCTGGCCGCCCGCCGCAACAAACGGCTAGTTGCGATGCAGGAGTTCGAGGACGCGAAGGACAAGGTGATGATGGGCGCTGAACGCCGCTCGATGGTCATGACCGACGAAGAGAAGAAGATGACCGCCTATCACGAGGCCGGGCACGCGATCGTCTCGATCAACGAGGCCGCCTCCGATCCGATCCACAAGGCGACCATCATCCCGCGTGGCCGCGCACTCGGCATGGTCATGCGCCTGCCCGAGCGCGACAGCTATTCCTATCACCGCGACAAGATGCACGCCAATCTCTCGGTGAGCATGGGTGGCCGTGTCGCTGAAGAGATCATCTTCGGGTACGACAAGGTTTCGTCCGGCGCATCGTCGGACATCCAGTACGCCACCAGCCTGGCGCGCAGCATGGTGACCAAATGGGGCATGTCGGACAAGCTGGGGCCACTTCAATACGAAGAAGCGCAGGAAGGCTATCTCGGCATGGGCGGTGCGCAGCGCACCATGATGTCCGATGAGACGAACAAGCTTATCGACAGCGAGATCCGCACACTGGTTGACGGCGCGCATGCGCGTGCGACCGATATCCTCAAGTCCCACGAGGACAAGCTTCATCTGCTGGCACAGGCGCTGCTGGAGTACGAGACCCTGAGCGGCGAGGAAATCCGTGCGCTGATGGAGAACGGCAAGCTTGATCGTCCGGAGGCACCGAGCGGTCCCGCGCGGCCGGTGACGTCGGCAGGTGCAACTGTGCCTCGCGCCGGACGGCGCTTCTCGGGATCGGGTGATCCCCATCCCGCCGGGGCATAAGCGGAGAATCGCAGACACGATGGGTACCGCCAGCGAGGCAATCGTTATCCGCGCTTACGGCGGACCGGAAGTCATGAAGCTCGAAGGGGTCGACGTCCCTGCGCCCTCGGCTGGCGAACTCCTTGTTCGCCAGCATGCGGCGTCGGTGAACTTCCACGATATCTACGTTCGCTCGGGTTCCTATCGCACGCTTGACCTGCCCGGTATTCCGGGGCTTGAAGCCGTGGGCACGGTTGAAGCAGTCGGTGAGGGCGTTACGGACTTCGCCGTTGGCGATCGCATCGCGTACATTGCCCGGAACTACGGCGGATACGCCCGCGCCCGCATCATCAGCGCCGCGCTTGCCGTGCCGGTTCCTGCTGGCATCGATGATGGCGTAGCGGCGGCATGGTTCCTCAAGGGTCTCACCGCGCAGGCGCTGGTTGAGGAAGTCGAACCTGTTCGTCCGGACATGGCTGTGCTGGTTCAGGCGGCTGGAGGCGGCGTCGGCCAACTTGTTGCGCGGATGGCCCGGCTCAAGGGCGGCCGGGTGATCGGTACGGCGGGTTCAGCGGACAAGGCTGCAATCGCGATGGCTGCCGGATGCGATGAAGTCATTCTCTACCGCGAGGAAGACGTTGCTGCGCGTGTTATGGCGTTCACGGGAGGTGAAGGTGTCGGCGCGGCCTACGATGCAGTCGGCGGGGATACGTTCGAGGGCTCTCTGGCCTCGCTCGCCGTGAAGGGGCATCTTGTTCATTACGGACAGGCGTCAGGTCCCATACCGCCGTTCGACCTGTCGCGGCTCGGCGCAAAGTCGGCGAAAGTCTCGCGTCCGTTCCTTTGGCCCTACATTTCCACGCGCGGAACGCTGCTGTCCGCGTCCGAAAGGCTCTTTGCAGCAATGGTGGCAGGAGCCCTGCCGGTCAAACTTGGCGGTCGTTATGAATTACAGGACGCGGCAAAAGTGCATGCTGCGCTGGAGTCGCGGGCTGCCGGCCCGTTCGTTCTCGATTGCTGAGATAAACCGCGGGTTTAGCCACTGCCGGCTTCAGCCGCGATCAATACGAGATAGATGGCCAGCGCCGACAAGGCGAAAACCAGCAATGCCGCTGTGCGAACCAATCCGCCCAACCGGGAAGTGCCGTATGTCCCGCGCAGTTGCTTGTACATGTGGATGGGTGGGACCAGAGCAAGCAGGGCTGCTACCAGGTCGGCGCCGAAAGCCCCGGCTATCATTCCAGCCGCGAAGAGCAGCGTCATGAAGCTCAGCGAGTAGGTCACGAATACGGTGTGATCGTATAAGTGAAAGCGGCGGCTGAAGGGAAACAGCAGCCACAGGAGCGGGACCGATATCGGCACCAGCGCCCAGCTGTATTTATAGGCGTGGCTTTGCATCTTGTAGAGCACCAGCTTGGGGTTGCTCTGGGTTTCGTCGATTACCTCATCGAGAATCGAAAACCCGGTGGAGGAAAGCTTTTCCCCGCCCATGCGGCGCATGGCAGCACGCGCGCGCTCCTGCTGCTCTATGTCGGTGTCGAGATCGTCGGTATCGCCGCCTTTGGCTTCCACTTCAGCCCGCTTTGTCCGCACGGCCTTGAGTGACTTCTCGATTTCGGCCGAGCCCTTCGACACCCCCACATTGATGGCAATCTTGCCATCCTTGCCGAGGCTGAGGTCACCGGCGGTCTGCTGGATGACTGCGAACATGATGAAGACGCTGAACAGGAACAGCGCGAGCGGCGAAACATAGCGAGCGCGGCGTCCGTCGATGTACTCGCGGGTGAGCTTGCCCGGCCGCGCGATCAACATCGGCAGAGTGTGCCAGATCTTGCCCTCGAAGTGGAACACGCCGTGGAGCAGATCGTGAAAGAATGCACCGAGCGTCCGATGCACGTGCGCTGTCTGTCCGCAATTGTGGCAATGGCTCCCGACCAAGGGCGTGCCGCAGTTCAGACATGCGCTCTCGTGCGTATGTCCACTGTCCACCTCACCCCCATTGGGTTCAAGTGTACGCGCCGCAAGGCCTGCTCCGATGGCATCGCCCAGTACTTGTGCCTCGTTCATGCCGCCGCAGTCCCGCCCCGTTCTTTCCAGATTGCAATGCATGTTAGCCAATCCGAAGCGCGGTGACCATGCCCGGAGGCTGGTCTGGCCGGAATGGACCGGAAATCCCTGTGGCGGGTGTGAGGGACGTGCGTGAGTTTACGCTGAATTAACCTTGCGGGTGCAGGGCTTCTTCCGTGTCGGCAATGCGCGGCACCCGGACCGGACGAGCGGTTTCGGCGGCGGAAAGGGAAGCAACCGGAGTGTTGGGCCCACGTGACGAATTGGGGCTGGCCAGCACCGTGACCTTCGGTCGCGCGCGTCCCGGCTTGGTACCCGCACGCCGCACGCCTATCCTGCCGCCTCCAGAACCGCCGCCGCCACCTGCTCCCACGTTTCGGGACAGCAACCACCCACTCGCAGAGCGATGGACGCAGGTCTGCCATCGCATTGAATTTTGGGCGGGTCGGTATGCACTTGTGCCCGATCTTGCCGAGAGCATCGGCAGCGCTGGATGGTTTCGCGGCCTTGGCCTGCTTGTTGGTCTCACTGTGCTGGCACTGATGTTCTGGCCCCGCTTCGCGCCGCTTGAGGCTGCGCCGCTGACGGCACTGGACGAAGCATCACTGGTCGAATTTCGTGCACAATCGCTGCGGTCATTTGCGGAGGGTTCGACCCAGGGGCGCCACTTTGCCGCAACCGAGGTGGTCACACGGCTGGCAGCCGCTCCCGAGCGCCCTGAAATCCAGCTTTCCGCAACGATCGGTGAGAACGACAGTCTGCCGCGCATGCTGCAGCGCGCTGGTGTTGGATCAGGCGATGCTGGACAAGTCGCGGCCATGGTCGCCAGCGCTGTCCCACTTGCGGAGATTGCGCCGGGCACTCGTTTCTCCATCACGCTCGGCGCGCGGGGCAATGCTTCGGATCCCCGGCCACTCACGGCAATTGGTTTTCGCCCACGTTTCGATCTCGCCGTTTCGATCAGTCGGCAAGGCGGAGGCCTGGCGCTTTCACGCAAGCCGATCGCCGTTGATGTGACGCCGCTGCGGGTTCAGGGACTGGTTGGCACAAGCCTTTACCGGTCTGCTCGCGCTGCGGGGGCGCCGCCAAGCGCAGTACAGGATTATCTGCGGGCGATCGATCAGGCGCTTCCGTTCGAAGCGATCGCGCCTACCGACACATTCGACCTCGTCGTTTCGTACAAACACACGGCGGATGGCGAGGGCGAGGCCGGCAATCTGCTCTATGCCGGCGTTGTCCGGTCCGGCCAGCCGCGTGCGCAGTTGCTGCGCTGGGGTGCTGACGGCAGCTTCACCTCGCTGGCCGACCTTGCCGGAGGCGGACAGACCGACAGCGGGTTGTTCGGCGCTCCGGTCAGCGGGCATGTGTCTTCGGGCTACGGCATGCGCCGTCATCCCATCCTTGGTTATGTTCGCATGCATGCCGGCGTTGATTTCGCGGCCTCCTGGGGTTCGCCGATCTATGCCGTTACCGACGGCCGTGTGGAGTACGCTGGCTGGCACGGGGGCCATGGCAACTACGTGCGGCTCGACCACGGTGGCGGCATTGCCACGGGCTACGGCCATATGAGCCGGATTGCCGTCGCGCCGGGAATGACGGTCCGGCGCGGGCAGATCATCGGCTATGTCGGCTCCACCGGCCTCTCCACCGGTGCCCACCTCCATTACGAGGTTTATCGGGGGGGGCAGACAGTGGATCCCTTCTCGGTCCGGATGGTGCAGCGAACTCAAGCAGTCGATCCCAAGCAGGTGGCTGCCTTCAAGGCGCGGTTGCAGGCCCTCCTTTCGGTCCGGCCGGGCGCCATCGTGGGCACGCAGCACTAAGCAGGCGATCTCGCCCGGTTGCCCAAAGGTGCCGTAGCGCCTAGAACGGGGGCATGTCCGCTGGCTATCCCAACATTCGCCTCCGCCGCACCCGCGCTACCGCGTGGAGCCGCGCCCTGCACCGCGAAGTGCTTGTCACCCCTGCCGATCTGATCTGGCCCCTGTTTGTAACCGAAGGCCGGGGCATTGAGGATCCGATCAGTTCCCTGCCCGGCGTGTCGCGTTGGTCAGTCGATCTGGTGGCCGAGCGTGCCCGTGAAGCAGCGGCAGCTGGCATTCCCTGCATTGCCCTGTTTCCGAACACCCAGCCTGAGCGTCGCAGCGAGGATGGCGCCGAAGCGCTCAACCCGGACAACCTGATGTGCCGGGCGATCAAGGCGATCAAGGATGCCTGCGGAGATTCGCTCGGCGTTCTGACCGATGTTGCGCTCGACCCCTACACCAGCCACGGGCAGGACGGCCTGATCGATGACGAGGGCTATGTCCTCAACGACGCGACCGTGGATGTGCTGGTGGGACAGAGCCTCAATCAGGCGGCTGCCGGTGCGGACATCATCGCGCCGTCCGACATGATGGACGGCCGCATCGGCGCGATTCGCGAGGCACTCGAAGAGGGCAGCCATATCAACGTCCAGATCATGGCGTATGCGGCAAAGTACGCGTCCGCCTTCTATGGCCCGTTCCGCGATGCTGTCGGATCGCGCGGGCTGCTGAAGGGCAACAAGAAAACCTATCAGATGGATCCCGGCAACGCAGAGGAAGCACTGCGCGAAGTCGAACTCGACCTTGCCGAGGGCGCAGACAGCGTCATGGTCAAGCCTGGCCTGCCCTATCTTGATATTGCCCTGCGCGTGAAAGAGGCCTTTCAGGTGCCGGTCTTTGCCTATCAGGTAAGCGGTGAGTACGCGATGATCGAAGCGGCTGCGGCTGCCGGTGCTGGCGATCGCGACGCGCTGGTTCTGGAAACCCTGCTCGCGTTCAAGCGTGCGGGTTGTTCTGGCGTCCTGACCTACCATGCGCTCCACGCTGCGCGTCTGATGGGTGCCTGAAACCGGAATGATCGAGACCGAGCGGCTTGTTCTGCGCCCTTGGCGCGATGCGGACCGTGAGCCATTCTGGGCAATGGCCTGCGATCCGCGCGTGATGGAGTATCTACCTCCGTTGACCCGTGCCGAAAGTGACGCTGCTGTAGACCGGATGATCGCCACTGAGCGCGAACACGGACACGTTTTCTGGGCATTGGAACGCAAGGTCGAGGGCGATTTTATCGGCTTTTGCGGAATACTCCCGCCTCGCTCACCCATCTTCGAACACGAGATCGGCTGGCGTCTCGCTCATCATGCCTGGGGCCAAGGTCTGGCGCGTGAAGCGGCTGAGGCATCACTGGCCTGGGCTTGGGCCAACTTGCCGGTTCCCGCGGTCATGGCGATCACCAACCTTGCCAACACGCGTAGCTGGGGCTTGATGGAGCGCCTCGGGATGATTCGCTATCCTGATGAGGACTTTGAACATCCCGAGCTTGCCGAGGGTGATCCGCTTCGTCCGCATATTCTCTACCGCATCCACCGGCCGCTGCCCGAGGCCGATTGAAGGGAGCGCCATGCATCACGACGTCACCATTGCGGCCATTCACGGCAAGGCACCACGCATTCACCCAAGCGCCTTCATCGCACCGGGCTGCCGGATCATCGGTGATGTCGAGATCGGGCCGGAGGCCTCGGTCTGGTACAACTGCGTGATCCGCGGCGATGTGAACCGGATCGTGATCGGCGCGCGCAGCAACATTCAAGACGGGACCGTGATCCATTGCGACAGCCCTGATCCGCGTCATCCGCTAGGTTTCCCCACGCTTATCGGAGACGATGTTCTCGTCGGCCACATGGTCATGTTGCATGGCTGCACCTTGGAAGACCGGGCGTTTGTCGGACTTGGTTCGGTGGTGATGAACGGTGCTGTGATTGAGGGCGATGGTATGCTGGCGGCAGGCGCGCTGCTCACGCCGGGCAAGCGGATCGCCTCACGCCAGTTGTGGGGCGGCCGTCCCGCCGCTTACATGCGCGATCTCACCGATGCTGCGCTCCATGAGATGCAGCTGGGCGTCGCGCACTACGTTGGCAATGCGCGTGCCCATGGCGCCGCGCTGGCCAGCCATGGCGCGACCGAAGGCTGATTTTCCTTCCGCCGAGGCGTTGCGATCATTCGCTGACGCTGATGGGCGGCTTGCGGTCAGGGTTACGCCCGGTGCGCGAAGCGAAGGCATAGAGATTGTGTCTGGCCGCGTTCTCGTCAAAGTGAGAGCCAAGCCGGAGGATGGCAAGGCAACCGCCGCAGTCGTCGATCTGCTTGGGCAGGCGCTGGCTGTTCCATCCTCGCAGATTGCCTTGTTGCGCGGCGCAACTTCGCGGGAAAAACTCTTCAGGATTCCACTGGTAGCCTGATCGCAACCAAGGCCATCATTCCCGCCCAGGCTGCCGCGATCCACAGACAGCCAGAGGGCCATTGGCTTTGGAAGAAAGCACCCAGCACGGCACCGATCAGCAGCCCTGCCCATAGCAGACCCCACTGAATCCATCCCGGCTCTGCCCTGCCCGCGATCCACAGCGCCAATCCTTGCCCGAGGCGGACAAGCGCACCCGTCATATAGGTCAGCCCTACTGTCACTTCGCCGCCGCGCTGGAAGGTGTTGTTGGTCGCACCCATGGCCAGCACAAGGGCGGCCAGCATGAAGGATTCATGGCCCAGGCCGCGCGCTGTTGCACCGATCAGCAAAAGCATTGCGACCATTCCCAGGACGACCGGCTTCCGGCGGCCTCCGGCTCGCAGCGCGACCAGCGCCCCCAGCGTCACGCCGCAGACAAAGCCGGCAATCAGCACTGCGGGGATCATTGCCGCGCTCGATCCCGTGCTGAGCGCCACGCCCAGCCGTGTCGAATTGCCAGACATGAACGACACGAAATAGCCATTCGCCGAAAGGAAGCCCACCGCATCGACGAACCCCGCGAGGCCGGAAAGGGCGATGGCCAGCCTGCGTCGATCCGGATCATACCTCAGCATCGCAGCAGCTTAGCCGTTTGCTTGATCCTCGCCAATCAAGCCTTGGCCATACCCCGCGCCATCCGGTCCAGCACGTCCGCCAGAGCATCGGCGATGGCGGTGTCGCCGGGTGAGATATCGGCAATCGCACGGCGCATCGCATCGGCCCATTGTCCGGCGAGCTCCCGGTTGATCCCGAACGGCGCGTGCATGCTCACCATGCATTTGCCGGGATTGGCATCCCACCAGGTCCGCGGGCCTCCGCTCCAGCCGGCAAGGAAGAGCGGCAGCGATTCGCGCATGGGTGTCAGATCCGGCGCATGCATGGCTCTCAGCGCGGCAAATGCCGGATCGGTCTCCATCAGATCGTAGAAGCGGTCGGTGATCCGGCGCAGAGCCGCCAAGCCTCCGATGCGATCATAGGGGCTGGCAGCGGGGGTTTCGGTTGTCGTGGCCAAGAATGCTCACTCCAAAGCGACAGTGCGGCAAGCCAGTGCCTGCCACCCGGCCGAGCAAGCCGCCTTGATCGAGATCAAGTGACCAGTGCGTGCAATGTCTCCAGGCGATCGGCTTCGTGTGCGGGTTTGTCCTGTCGGATGCGGTGGATGCGGGGGAATCGCATCGCCAGCCCGGACTTGTGCCGCTTGCTGAGATGGACCGAATCGAACGCCACTTCGAACACCAGGCTGCGATCGGTTTCCCGGACAGGTCCATACTTTGCGATCGTGTGCTGCCGGACGTGGCGATCGAGGAACCGGAGTTCCTCGTCGGTGAAGCCGAAGTAGGCCTTGCCCACCGGCAGCAATTCCGCCCCCGCATCCGGATCGCCATTCCAGCAGCCAAAGGTGAAATCGGAATAGAACGAGGATCGTTTCCCCGAACCGCGCTGCGCATACATCAGGACGCAATCGATCAGCAGCGGCTCACGCTTCCACTTGTACCACAGCCCGGCCCGTCGCCCTGCCACATAGGGCGATTGGCGGTGCTTGAGCATGACGCCTTCGATGGCCGCATCGCGAGCACCCGCGCGGATCTCGGCGAGCGCTTCCATGTCCGTTGCGTCAATGGTCTGGGACAAGTCGAACCGTACCGGATCAAGCTCCGGTATGAGGGCTTCCAACCGGGCGCGGCGCTGCGACCAGGGTTGCTCGCGCAGGTCTTCGCCATTCAGGATCAGAAGGTCATAGAGCCGGACAAAGGCTGGCGCCTCCGCCAGCATTGCCTTCGAGACGGACTTGCGGCCGAGCCGCTGCTGCAGCGCATTGAAGCTTGCCGCGCCACCTGCTTCTCCCCCTTGCGCCGTGCCGCGAACGAGCAGTTCGCCATCGAGCACGGCCGGGATGGGCAAGGCGCCTGCGATCTCGGGAAAGCTCGCCGAAATCTCGTCCCCGCCGCGCGAATAGACCCTTGTCTCACCGCCCACATGGACCAGTTGGACCCGGATACCGTCCCATTTCCATTCAGCCACGTATTCCGCAAGGCTGATCGTCTCGTCTTCCAGCGGATGGGCAAGCATGAACGGACGGAAAAGCGGCAGCAAATCCGTACGCGGCGGCGGCGCCGTTCCAGCGGCCCATGCGAAGAGGTGTGAGTAGGGCGGCTCCTGACCGTGCCAGTACTCTTCGACTGCATCGACCGGTACGGCGAAAGCCTGCGCGAATGCGACCTTGGCCAGGCGGGCGGAGATGCCGATGCGCAGCGCACCGGTGGCAAACTTGATCAGGGCGTAGCGCCCGGGTGTATCAAGCCGGTCCAGCAGGCTCGCCAGAACAAGCGGCGCACTCGCGCGCGTTGCTTGGGAAAGAGCGGCAACCACCTCGCCAAGTGTTGGTGGTGGTTCGAGCGGGACAGGTTCGGGTTCCGGCCACAGCAGGCTTGCGGTTTCGGCAGTATCGCCAACGAAATCACGTGAAAGCGTCCATAAGACTGGATCGATGCGGCTGGCCATCAGACCCCGCACCGTTCCGGCCTTGATCGCGGAAAAATCGACCGCGCCGGTCAGGGCGGCGAGCGCCCAGCCGCGATCCGGATCGGGCGTCTCACGAAGATACTCGGCAATAAGCTCGAGTTTCCCGTTGCGCGAGGGTGTGAGCAACAGGCTGTCGAGGAGGGTTGCAAACCGCTGCATCAGCGCCAGCTGCTTCCGGAGTCGGGGGACTCAATCATCTTCGTCCTCGTAACCCGTCAAGGCGAGCGCACGGGCCTTTCGCTGGTGCAGTTCGCACCAGCGCAGGAGCGCATCTTCGCGGCCATGCGTGATCCATGTCTCGCCCGGACTCACGTCTGAAATGGTCGAGGTGAGTTCACTCCAATCGGCGTGATCCGAGATCACGAGTGGCAGTTCCACTCCGCGTTGGCGTACGCGCTGACGCACACGCATCCATCCGCTCGCCATGGCGGTTAGCGGATCGGGTAACCGCCGGCTCCAGCGGTCGCTAAGCGCCGAAGGAGGACAAATAACGATGGCGCCAGTCAGAGCGGCCTTGGGCACGCCTGCAACCGATCGCAGGTCGCCGAGCGGCACTCCCAGAGACTCATACAGGCGGCACATCGCCTCCATGGCGCCGTGGAGATAGATCGGTTCCTGCCAACCGGCTGCTCGCAGTTCCGCAATGATCCGCTGCGCCTTCCCGAGCGCATAGGCACCCACCAGCATGCAGCGATCCGGGTTTGCCGCGCGCGCGCCGAGCAGCTTGGCAATTTCGCCGCCGATCGGCGGGTGGCGAAAGACCGGCAAGCCGAAGGTGGCCTCGGTGATGAAGAGGTCGCAGGAAGTGACCGCAAACGGCGGACAGGTCGGATCCGGGCTACGCTTGTAGTCCCCCGTTACGATCACTCGTTCGCCCGCATGCTCTAGCAGGATCTGCGCCGAGCCCAGCACATGGCCGGCTGGCAGAAAGGTTGCGGTTACGCCTCCGCCGATCGCAATCGGCTCGTGATAGCGGGCAACCACAGCCCCATCCGTTACGCCATAGCGAACGGCCATGATGGCGAGGGTCTCGGATGTCGCCACGGTTTGGCCATGACCGCCCCGCGCATGGTCTGCGTGGCCATGCGTCACGAGCGCACGCGGGGCGGGGCGTGCCGGATCGATCCAGGCGTCTGCCGGAACGATGCGGATGCCACACGGCTCCGCTTTGATCCACGTGAAACAACTGGCCATGGCATCACGAATGCCGTTATTGCGTCAGGGTTGCCAGAGACAAAAAGGGCGGAGACCCGAAGGCTCCGCCCCTTTGTGTCAACGCGTGCCTGCGTCAGGCTTCGTCGGTATTCGGCTCCTCGGCCGTGGCTGAACCGCCCTTGCCTTTGCGCGCCTTCTTCTTGACGAGCTTCGGCGCGGCGGGGGTCAGTTCGAACGAGAGCACCGTCGGCTTGCCTTCCTCTTCCTTGAGGCTGACATGGACTTCGCCGCCATTGGCCAGCTTACCGAACAGCAGCTCTTCCGCGAGCGGCTTCTTGACCTTCTCCTGGATGACGCGGCCCATTGGACGCGCACCATAGAGCCGGTCATAGCCCTGCTTGGCGAGCCAGGCGCGCGCGTCGCTGTCGAACTGGATGTGCACATTCTGCTCCGCCAGCTGCAGTTCAAGCTGGAGGATGAACTTGTCGACCACGCGGCTGACGACTTCCGGCGGCAGATAGGCAAAGGGCACGATCGCATCGAGACGGTTGCGGAATTCGGGGGTGAACATCTTCTTCACCGCCTCATCGCCCGCATCCGCCTTGGACACGTCGCCGAAGCCGATCCCTTGCCGTGCCATGTCGCTGGCACCTGCGTTGGTTGTCATGATCAGCACGACATTGCGGAAATCGACCGTCTTGCCGTGGTGATCGGTAAGCCTGCCGTTATCCATAACCTGCAGCAGGATGTTGAACAGGTCCGGATGCGCCTTCTCGATTTCGTCGAGCAACAGGACGCAGTGCGGCTGCTGGTCGATCGCATCGGTGAGCAGGCCGCCCTGATCGAAGCCGACGTAGCCCGGAGGCGCGCCGATCAGGCGGCTGACCGAATGGCGCTCCATGTATTCGGACATGTCGAAGCGTTGCAGCGGGATACCCATGATCTGGGCAAGGCTGCGCGCCACTTCGGTCTTGCCGACACCGGTAGGGCCCGAGAACAGGAACGAACCGATCGGCTTGTCCGGATCGCGCAGACCCGCGCGGCTGAGCTTCATCGCCGACGACAGTACCTCGATCGCCTTGTCTTGGCCGAACACCAGCCGCTTGAGATCGCGGTCGAGATGCTCAAGCACCTTCTTGTCATCGCTCGAGACCGACTTGGGCGGGATGCGCGCCATCGTCGCGATGACCTGTTCGATCTCGCGCGCGGTGATCACCTTCTTGCGCTTCGAAGGCGGCACCAGCATCTGCATCGCGCCGACTTCGTCGATCACGTCGATCGCCTTGTCCGGCAGCTTGCGGTCGTTGATGTAGCGCGCCGAGAGCTCGACAGCGGTCTTGATCGCATCGGGCGTATAGCGAACCTTGTGGTGTTCCTCGAACGCACTGCGCAGGCCCTTGAGGATCTTGATCGTGTCCTCGATGGTCGGTTCGTTTACATCGATCTTCTGGAACCGGCGCAGCAACGCGCGGTCCTTCTCGAAGTGATTGCGGAATTCCTTGTAGGTGGTCGAGCCGATGCAGCGGATCGTGCCGCCTGAAAGCGCGGGCTTCAGGAGGTTGGAGGCATCCATCGCACCGCCGCTGGTCGCGCCGGCACCGATCACCGTGTGGATTTCGTCGATGAACAGGATCGCATGCGGCATCTTTTCGAGCTCGGAAACGACCTGCTTCAGCCGCTCTTCGAAATCGCCGCGATAGCGCGTGCCGGCGAGAAGGGCGCCCATGTCGAGCGAATAGATCACGGCCTCGCTGAGGACTTCCGGCACATCGCCTTCGACGATCTTGCGCGCGAGGCCTTCCGCGATCGCGGTCTTGCCCACGCCGGGATCGCCCACGTAGAGCGGGTTGTTCTTCGAACGGCGGCACAGGATCTGGATCGTACGATCGACCTCGGGACCGCGGCCGATCAACGGATCAACCTTGCCATTCAGCGCCTTCTCATTGAGATTGACGGTGAATTGGTCGAGCGCTGAATCCTTCTTTGCGCCGCTCTTGGCGTCGGCCTTTTCTTCCTGCTGAGGCTGGGCTTCCTCGCTGCCCTTGGGGCTGCGGCTTTCGACCTGGCGACCGCCCTTGCCGATGCCGTGGCTAATGAAGCTCACTGCATCGAGCCGGCTCATGTCCTGCTGCTGCAGGAAGTAGACCGCGTAGGAATCGCGTTCGGAGAACAGCGCCACCAGCACATTGGCCCCGGTGACCGTATCCTTGCCCGACGATTGGACATGCAGGATGGCGCGCTGGATCACGCGCTGGAACCCCGCGGTCGGCTGCGGATCAGCCTTGTCCTGCGTCTTGAGCGATTGATACTCCTGATCGAGATACTGGCGAACCACTTCACCAAGATCTCCCAGATCGACACCGCAGGCCTGCATGACCTGAGCGGCATCGGGGTCGTCGATCAGTGCGAGCAGGAGATGCTCCAGAGTCGCATACTCATGGCTGCGCTCCGATGCATTGCTGAGCGCAGAATGCAGCGTCTTCTCAAGGCTTTGCGCGAAACTGGGCATGGCACTTCTTTCTCGTCGGCCGTGGGGTGGCCGATTTCTGCTGATTCCCTTGCGGGAGATGAACATGCTTGCGCTTAACCGGGGCTAAACCGAAGCTGCGCAAAAGGGACATCCGGTCGGGCACGAAGCCCGCCTTGGTGACAATATGGGTATGCCGCCCGCTTACGTGAAGGGCGGCACAAGTCATGATCCACTGCCTTGCGATGAAGGCGTGCCAAACAGTGCTTCGGCAGCACGTCGATGCGCTGCTGCCTTGTCACGATGCGCGGCGACACGGGCGATCTCCGCCTCAAGCAGGGCAATCCGTTGGTCGAGCTCGTGATGCGAAAAACTGTCGAGCGACTCCAGCGCCAGCTGGCTGGCCAGATCGCCTTTGGGGCGCGGGCGCTCATCAAGTTCCATCGCCGCGCACTTTGTGGCTGCTAGAGCCTTGCTGTCAACCGGCTCCGTAGGTACTTGGCGCAGCGAACTGTTTACCAATTGGCGGCGCAATCCAATACCAGGCAGCCGCATCGGATCAGGGGGCATGGCATGAAGCCGGTACCAGCGACTATGACAGCCGTGGGCTTTGCCTCTCCGGGCGCGCCAGATGTGTTGCGGCCGGAAACTTTACCGGTCCCGGTTCCAGGTGCAGGGCAGGTCCTCCTTCGGGTAGCTTATGCCGGGGTCAATCGACCCGACGTGATCCAGCGTCAGGGCTTTTATCCCCCGCCGCCCGGCGCTTCGCCGATTCCCGGCCTTGAAGTTTCCGGGCAGATTGTCGCCGCAGGCGCTGGCGTCACGACGCCGTTTGTCGGCCAGATGGTCTGCGCCCTGGTCGCGGGCGGTGGATATGCCGAGTATTGCCTGGCTGAAGCGGCCTTGTGCCTGCCCGTGCCGGAGGGACTGCCGCTTGATCAGGCAGCCGCATTGCCCGAAACGCTGTTTACCGTCTGGCACAACGTTTTCGAACGCGGTTGGGCGACCGAAGGCGAGCGCGTGCTCGTGCATGGCGGCACCAGCGGGATCGGCACCATGGCGATCCTGCTCGGCAAGCTGTTCGGTCTCGAAGTCATCGTGACCTGCGGCGGCCCGGACAAGTGTGCTGCGGCGCTCGCACTCGGTGCGGCCCATGCCATCGACTACAAAGCCAGTGATTTCGTCGAGGAAGTCTCGCGAATCACCAATGGTGCCGGCGTTCATCTCGTGCTCGACATGGTGGCGGGGGACTATGTTGCCCGCAATCTGAAGTGCCTCGCCGAAGATGGTCGGCATGTGACCATTGCGGTGCAGGGCGGCGTGCGTGCAGAGCTCAACATGGCCGAGGTGATGCGTCGAAGAATCACGCTGACGGGTTCGACCCTTCGGCCTCGATCAAATGAATTCAAAGGCTTGTTGGCGGACGAGATCCACACGACGGTTTGGCCTCTGGTCGCGGATGGTTTGCTCAGGCCGGTGATGGACATGGCGTTTCCGCTGCGCGATGCATCGGCGGCGCACACGCGGATGGAAGCTGGCGCACATATCGGCAAGATTGTGCTCGCGGCGGATCAATAGGGCGCAAGGCTATCTTCGCAGCCGAATCGATGGGAATAGGCTTGCCGTAAGCAGCCCCGTCGCCTACATCGCGGGCACGATGGCCGCTCCGCAAGGGGCGGCCCTTATTGTTTCCGCTGTCCGGAGGGGCTCCCCTTGAGCAACCAGTCAACCTTTCCGCTGATGCCCCATGCCACGGCATCGTGGCTTGTCGACAACACCGCGCTGACCTTCGAGCAGATTGCCGAGTTCTGCGGCCTGCACATCCTCGAAGTGCAGGCGATGGCCGACGATCTGGCCGGTGCCAAGTATACCGGCCGCGATCCTGTCCACTCGGGCGAATTGACCCAGAGCGAGATCGAGCGCGGGCAGTCCAATTCCGAGTACCGGCTGCGCATGCAGAAGGCGCCGATTTCGGTCAGCCGCACCAAGGGGCCGCGCTATACGCCTGTCTCGAAGCGGCAGGACAAGCCCGATGGCATCGCCTGGATCTTGCGCCACCATCCGGAAATCTCGGATGCGCAGATCGGCAAGCTGATCGGTACGACGCGCAATACCATTGCCGCGATCCGCGACCGCAGCCACTGGAACATTTCGAACATCAACCCGAAGGACCCCGTAACATTGGGTCTGTGCTCGCAGCGTGAGCTTGATGCGCTGGTTGCCAAGGCTGCCAAGCGCGCCGGGATCGAGGAAGACGACACGGCCAACAACCTGCGCCTCGGCAATGATCGCGAGGCCTTGATCGAGGAACTGCGCGCCGAGCGCGAGGCTCAGGCCAAGGCGGCATCGCAGGCCGCCCAGGAAGCCGAAGCGGCTGCCTGGCTCGAAGCGCGCCGCGCCGAGGGGCTCTCGGACAGCTGACTTCCGGTCCTGAATCGACGTTGCGTTGAAGGTGCGTCAGCACCCAAACCCCTCCCCCTCCGGGAGGGGTTTTTCGTTCAGTTGGCCAGATCCAACGGCGTGTCGCTCGCCTTGGTCTCAAGTCCATGGCTGAGCATGCCATCAATGTGGGCGCCCTGTTCGATCGTCAGGACATCATATTTCACATCGCCGTGAATGCGGGCGGTCTTGAGCACCACAAGCTGGCCCACCTCGATTCCCCCTCGAACCGTCCCAGCAAGTCGCGCAGTCTGCGCACGAATCGCGCCGTGGATCGAGCTCGCTTCGCCCTGAACGAGGCCGGAGCACGTGATGTCCCCTTCGACGTGCCCTTCGATATGCAGCTCAGCGCTGGCCGTGATGTCGCCCTTCACGGCAAGATCGGCCCCAAGCACCGAAAAAGTGGTCGCAGGCACGGCGTTACCTTGCCCGGCTGTCCGGGAGATGTCCGGCCCTGGTGTTGGCTTCTTGGAAAACATGCGGCATCGCCTCCAGAAAGGGTCGCGGGTCCACCGGACGATCGGCTATCCGCACTTCAAAATGCAAATGGGGTCCGGTCGAGCGGCCGCTGCTGCCGATTGCACCGATAACGCGGCCCGGGCCGACCACTTCACCAACGCGGGCGGTGATGCGCGACATATGGGCGTAACGCGTCAACAAGCCGTTGCCGTGGCTGATTTCCACGCAATTGCCATAGCCTTGCTTTGCGCCGGTGAAGCTGACCGTGCCAGCAGCTGCCGCCAGAATGGGCGCGCCGATGGGGCCGCGGAAATCAAGGCCGGCATGAAAGGCGCCGCCTCCGGTAAAGGGATCGATGCGGTAGCCGAATCCGCTCGAGATATAGTCGAGGCTGGCGGGAAGCGTGTTGGGAATGCGAACCAGAGCCTGCTCCATCGCGCTCATGCGGGAGAGGCTTGCGCCAAATCGGGCAAACCGCGGATCGAGCTTGTTTCCAGGGCCGGTGGCCATTGGAATCAGCGGACCACCCATCGCGCTGCGATCGGAAGCCGCCACAACCTTGGGGTTCAGGCCAAGACGGCGCATCGCGGTCTCTGCGCGGGCGGAACGGATGTCGGCGTAACGCGTCAGCGCTTCGATGAACGCGAGCTGGCGCGCTTCGACCTGGGCCAACCCGGTCGCCTCAGGCAGGATCATCGAGATCTTGCGTACGGTCTTGCTGGCTTCCTCGCTGCTGTCCGAAACCGTGCCAGACGGCAGCGTTTGCGGCAGCGGACCGATCGCGCCCTGCACGCTCTTCTCGATGAAGTCCTGACGCTTGGCGAGATCGCTGGCGACGGAGCCGAGCCCTGAACGATACTTCGCGACGCGGCTTTCTGCTGTCGCGACCGCAGCTTCCCGCTCCAGCAGCGAGGCTTGATTGTAGACCGCGAGGGCTTGGCTGATGACCATCCAGCCCATCATCAGAGCCCACAACAGCACGGCGCCGGCCACGGCCCCTGCGACGCGCATCTGCAACTGCGCCGAAACCCTGATGAAGCGAACATGTCCGTTCGAGCGCATGAAGAATTCGCGGTCGGGGAACCAGCTGCGCACCCGCTCAACGAGTGCCCGCCAGTGGGTTGGCGGACGACCGCCATCCTCTGGCGGTCCCACCTTGGACCGAGTTGTAACTGGTAAGATAGCGACCCCCGTCCCTACGTTCTGCATGACCGTCTTTTGGGCGCGAGCCGCTTAGTCGCCCTCGACCACTCGGTCGAATCCACATCGCACCGAGCAGGATGAGCCGTGCGACTCCGTCGACGAGCCGAGCTGCGGGTGTACGATGGGCCGCCATGCTGCCGACTGACCGGGTATCGAGCCGCGAAGGTAAACTGCAAGAGTTTGCGAATCGGCAAGCTCCTGGCCGGTTCAGCCATTCCGGCTGACAGCACTCCCCCGGGATGTTAAGGGCGGCCAATGAACGCGCTCGTTTCCCCCCAAGCCACCGTGGATCACGCTGCCAGCAGCGGAGACGTGGTCGATGCCTCGGCTCTTGTCGAAAGGCTAGCCCGTGCGGGTCGTGCGGCGCAGCGCGTGCTGGCCACCATGCCGTCGGCGCAGCGTGCGCAGGCGCTTCGTCTTGGCGCTGCGGCGCTGCGGCAGGCGGAGCAGGCCATTCTGGATGCCAACGCTCTCGATGTTGCCGATGGGGTTGCGGCGGGGCTATCGTCCGCGATGGTGGATCGATTGCGGCTTGATCCTGCGCGGATCGAAGCGATTGCGGCTGCCGTCGAACAGGTCGCCGCGCTCGATGATCCGGTTGGTCAGATCATTGATGAAAGTCGCCGGCCCAATGGCATTGTCCTGCGCCGGGTGCGCGTGCCCATTGGCCTCATCGGGATCATCTACGAAAGCCGTCCGAACGTGACAGCCGATGCCGCAGCACTTTGCGTGCGGTCTGGCAATGCCGCATTGCTGCGGGGCGGGAGTGAGGCGGCGCGGTCGAATCGTGCGATTCACACCGCGCTGGTTAAGGGCCTCGTTGAAGGCGGTGTTCCTGCAGAGGTTGTGCAACTGATGCCGACCCAGGATCGCGCAGCTGTCGGCGCGATGCTTGCTGCAGGTGGCTTGATCGACATGATCGTTCCGCGTGGCGGCAAGAGCCTTGTGGCCAGAGTCCAGGCAGATGCGCGCGTCCCGGTTCTCGCGCATCTCGATGGGATCAATCACACCTTTATCGATCGCGCGGCGAATCCTGCCATGGCGAAGGACATTGCGCTGAACGCCAAGATGCGCCGCACCGGCATCTGCGGGGCGATGGAAACGCTGCTGGTCGATGCCCAATTCTCCGATCCGCACGGTCTTGTCGCGCCGCTGCTCGAAGCCGGCTGCGAGCTGCGCGGCGATGCGCGGGCTTGCGCGATCGATCCCCGGATCAAGCCTGCGGATGCCGCGGACTGGGACACCGAGTACCTCGATGCCGTGCTCTCGGTCGCGGTGGTCGACGGGCTGGATGGCGCGCTCGCACATATCGCCCGCCATGCTTCCGGGCATACGGACGCCATCGTGACTGACGACGAGGATGTCGCAGCCAGGTTCCTGTCGGAGGTCGACAGCGCCATCGTGATCCACAATGCGTCGAGCCAGTTCGCTGACGGCGGCGAGTTCGGATTGGGTGCCGAGATCGGTATTGCCACCGGGCGCCTGCATGCGCGTGGACCAGTCGCTCTCGAAGGATTGACCACCTACAAGTGGCTGGTGCTCGGCTCCGGGCAGATCCGCCCCTGAAACCCGTGCTTACTGGCCTGCTCGGCGGCAGTTTCAATCCTGCGCACGGAGGGCATCGGCGGATCAGCCTCTTCGCACGCGAAGCCTTGGGGCTGGACGAAGTGTGGTGGCTTGTTTCACCCGGGAACGTCCTCAAGCCCGCTGCGGGTATGGCTCCGCTTCCGGCCCGGTTCGCGTCGGCCCGGGCGGCGGCTCGCGGGGCGCCGATCAGGGTAACGGCGATCGAGGCTGAACTCGGAACGCGCTACACCATCGATTCGCTTCGTTTGCTCAAGCGCCGTTATCCCAAACGGCAGTTTGTGTGGCTGATGGGAACCGACAATCTCGCGCAGTTTCATCGTTGGCGGGGCTGGCGCGGGATCGCCCGTGAGATGCCGATTGCTGTTATTGCCCGTCCGGGGTATGATGGCGCCGCTATGACGAGCCTCGCCATGGCATGGCTGCGCCGCTGGCGCCGGCGGCACAGCCAGGATTTCAGCGGCGCGAAGCGGAGCGCCCCGGCGCTGGTCATTTTGCACTTTGACCCCGATGCCCGATCTGCGACGGCTCTCCGTGCAGCAGATCCTGACTGGTATCGTCGCATCCCGTTCGTGCATCAACGCGACATGCTCACCCACAGGCCGATTGTGACAGCCGCCCGGGCGAGGGCGCGTTGAGCGCCGATCTGCTTTCGAATGCTCTGTTGGCCAATCTGCCTTGGCCAACCCACTTCAACTTAGGAACATTGAACCGTAAGCCATGGAGACCATCTACACACTCATGACAAGCCCACAGCCCTTGCCGGTCGATGCCGGCATCGCCTCCAGTTCTGCCTCGGGATCCCTGGTCGCTGCGCCGGGCACGATCCTTGAACTGGTCTTGCGTTCGCTGGATGACGACCAGGCGCAGGAAATCGTCACGATCCCGCTCGAAGGCAAAAGCTCGGTCGCTGATTACATGGTGATCGCCTCGGGCCGCTCGACTCGTCAAGTCGCTGCCATGGCGCAGAAGCTGGCAGAGCGGATCAAGCAGGGCGGCTTCGGCCATGTCCGGATCGAAGGCCTTCCAGCCGCTGACTGGGTCTTGATCGACGCCGGCGATATCGTCGTCCACTTGTTCCGGCCTGAAGTGCGCAGCTTCTACAACCTTGAGCGCATGTGGGCCTTCGGAGATCAGGGCGCGGCCTGACGTCTGGGGCTGCACTCCACAGGTGCGGAAGCGCGGGGATTCATTGCGCCGTCAATCTGCGCTAGGGCAAGATCATGCTGCTCCATGTGATTGCCCGCGGAAAGATTGGTCGCTCGCCCGAGGCCGAACTGGTTGACCGCTACGCGCGCCGGATACCCTGGGGTTTCAAGGTTACCGAGCTGCCAGATCGCGGTGGTGCGCTGCCCGTTCCTGCCGCCACGCCGATCCGAACCGTGGCTCTCGACGAGCGAGGCCAGCAGCTCGCTTCCACGGCGTTTGCCACGATACTGGGCCGATGGCGCGATGATGGTGTGCGGGAAGCGCGCTTTCTGATTGGCGCAGCGGATGGGCACGATGCAGCGCTCAGGGGCGAAGCGGACCTGCTGCTCGCGTTTGGAGCCGCCACATGGCCGCACATGCTTGCTCGGGCCATGCTGGCCGAGCAGCTATGGCGGGCCACGAGCATTCTCTCCGGCCATCCCTACCATCGCGATGGCTGAGGCCATGACGTCACGCGCGGCCTTCATTGCCATGACTCTGGCGCTCGCCAGCCTCGCGGCATGGCAAAGTGCCGCGCAGGACGCGCCGTATGAAAGCGCCGATCAGGCCGGTGACGCGCTGCGTGCCGCCAGCCGCGCCTTGGCCGAGGCCCGTCAGCGCGGCGATGCGCTCGAGGAAGCCGCCCGGCGCGCAATTGCTGCTGCCGATCGCACGGCCAGCGAGGCTGCGGCGGTTGCGGCTCGAATCCAACAATCCGAAGCAGAGATCGCGCTTGCGCAGGCCAGTGTCCGCGAGATCGACCGGCAGCGCGCGGCTTTGCGGCTGCGCATTGCTGCGCGGCAGGAACCGGTCGTGCGCCTGACCGCTGCCTTGCAACTCATGTCGCGCAGGCCGCTCGTGTTCAGTCTGATGCGCGCAGATACCTTGCGCGAGACGGTCTATCTCCGCGCAGTCCTTGAAACGATGCTACCGGAGGTCCAGCGCCGAACTGCGGGACTTCGTTCGGAGATCGTGCGCGGCCGTCAGTTGCAGGACCGTGCGCGCCGGGCTGCCGCGAACCTCACGGCAAGCGAGGAGGTGCTGACCGCAAGACGCCAGCAACTCGTCGCGGTCGAGAGCCGACAGCGCATCGCCTCGCGCAGCGCCCAAGGCATCGCCAGCCGCGAGGCAGATCGCGCGTTGGCACTTGCCGAAGACACGCGCGATATCGCGGCGCTGATGGATCGCCTGCGCGCCGACGGCACCTTGCGCAATGAACTTGCCGCCCTGCCAGGCCCGGTTCCCCGGCCCGACCGCCCCGGCTCGATGCTCGTTGTCGATGAGCGCGCGCCTGCCCGCACGGTGGCGGGTGGCCTTGCCTGGATCATGCCCGTGAGTGGCCGGATCGTCAGCGGCTTTGGCGATGCGGCTGGCGCGACGCGTTCGATCGGCGTGACCCTTGCACCTGCGGCAGGCGCGCAGGTCGTCGCCCCTGCGGCCGGCCGAGTGGCCTTTGCCGGCGACTACCGAGGCTTTGGACGGATCGTCATCATCGACCATGAGGGCGGCTGGACCTCGCTCATCACCAACCTCGGGCGGCTGGACGTCGCCGTTGCGGCCAAAGTGCTGCAGGGATCCCCGCTAGGCCTTGCGGGGCCCGGCCGGCCGACAGTGACGATCGAACTGCGCAAGGATGGTGCGCCGGTCAATCCGCTCGCCCTGATCGAGCGCTGATTGCCCTTTCTGCATGGCGCCGGCCCATCTGGCGTTAATCGTCGTGGCTCTATAGAAGCAGGCCAAGGCTCTGCACTCTTTGCCGAAAGACGATCATGGCGTTCAAGTTTGTTCCCTTGCTGCGTGCCGCTGCGCTTGTCAGCGCCGTCGCGCTTATTCCGGCGACCACTGCCGGGCTTGCCGCTGTCGACGCGCGCTCCGGGCCTGAGTTCAGCAAGCTCATGGCGGTCTACGAGCGGATCAAGACGAGTTACGTCGAGCCTGTTGATGATGACAAGCTGATCAAGGGCGCGATCAATGGGATGCTGGCGGCACTCGATCCGCACAGTTCCTACCTTGATGCGCGCGATTTCGAGAACCTGCGCACCCAGACCGATGGTTCCTACGGAGGCCTTGGGCTATCGGTCACCATGGATGACGGAGCGGTCAAGGTGATCGCGCCCACCAAGGGCAGCCCGGCCGATGCCGCTGGCGTCAAGGCGGGCGATTTTATCACCCACATCAATGGGAAGCTGATCTACGGCGGTACGCTCGACGAAGCGGTCGACCAGATGCGGGGGCCTCCGGGTACCTCCATCAGCCTGACCTTGTTCCGCACTGGTCGGGACGAGCCGATCGAGGTCAAGATCACGCGCCAGATCATCGAACTGAAGCCGGTCGACTTCAAGGTCGAGGGCAATGTCGGCGTGATCTCGGTCTCAAGCTTCAGTGCCAATGTCGGCGGCGAAGTGCTCGATGCGTTCAAGCAGATCAAGGCCAAGACCAACGGACGGGTGACCGGGCTGGTGCTCGACCTGCGCGGCAATCCGGGTGGCCTGCTCGATCAGGCGGTCGCGCTTTCCGACCTGTTCCTTGATCGCGGCGTGATCGTTTCCCAGCGTGGCCGCTATGCGCGCGACAATGAGACCTACAATGCCGAATCAATGACCCCGGGCGATATTGCCAAGGGCATTCCGATGGTCGTGCTGATCAACGAAGGCTCTGCCTCTGCGTCTGAAATCGTCGCTGGTGCCTTGCAGGATCAGCACCGCGCCGTCCTCATGGGTCAGCGCAGTTTCGGCAAGGGCAGCGTGCAAACGTTGATGCCGCTTACGCGTGATACCGCACTGAAGCTGACCACGGCGCGATACTACACGCCGTCTGGCCGCTCGGTACAGGAAGGCGGCATCGACCCCGATATCGCAGTGCCGCAGATCTCCGACCCCGATCTGCGCAAGCGCGCGCTCCGCTTCTACCGCGAGAGCGATCTGCGGGGGCATTTGATCAACGAAATCAAGGATGACAAGGACCTCGAGCGCGACAAGGTTCAGGATCCGCGCTTCAAGATGACGCCCGAAGAACTAAAGGCCAAGGGCATAGACGACTTCCAGCTCTACTATGCGCTGCAGACGCTGGGGCGGACTGCCCCGCAGACGCTGGCTGCGCGCAAGCGGTGATCCTGTGGTGACGTCTGCCAAAAGCGCTGCTCAGCGCGCTTATCTGCTCGCACTGGCGGTGCCCACTGCGCTGATCGCGGCTGTATATGTTGCGCAATACGGGTTCGGCCTCGCGCCATGCGAAATGTGCTGGTGGCAGCGCTATCCTCATTTTGCCGCGATCGCCTTCGCGCTGGGCGGGCTTGCCAGCCGGGGAACGCGCCTCGGCAGAGCGCTGGTTGTGCTGGCCGCCCTGGCGATCGGGATCAGCGGGGCGCTCGGCGCCTTTCACGCGGGTGTGGAGTACGGCTGGTGGCAGGGGCCGACAGCGTGCTCGTCGACCAGCCTCGGCAACGATCCACTCGCGTCCATCATGAATGCTCCGCTGATCCGGTGCGATACACCTGCATGGACCATGTTCGGTATCAGCCTTGCGGGCTTCAATTTCCTGATTTCGGGCGCCAGCGCCGTGCTGATCCTCGTGCTTATCGGCCGCCGCAGCAAGGGACTTTCACGATGACTGAAACGCGCGAAGTGATGCTGCGGGTCAACCAGGCCGGTGAATTCGGCGCGATCCGCATCTACGCCGGGCAACTGGCGGTGATGGGAGACCGCACGCCGATCTCGGGTGAGATCGCGGCGATGGCGCAGCAGGAAGCCCTGCACCGCGAACGCTTCGATGCCCTGCTGGTCAAGCGCGGCGTGCGCCCCACAGCGTTGCAACCGCTCTGGTCCGCTGCCGGCTTTGCGCTTGGCGCAGCCACCGCGCTGATTGGCCCCGAAGCCGCGATGGCCTGCACCGCCGCGATCGAAACCGAGATCGACCGTCATTACACCGAGCAGCTTGAACAACTTGGTGAAGATGATCCGGAGCTTTCCGGGATGATCCGCGAGTTTCGTGATGACGAGCGCGAGCATCGCGATACGGCGCTGGCATCCGGCGCAGAGCGGGCGCCGGCCTATCCGCTGCTGTTCAATGCAATCCGCATGGGTTGCCGCGTGGCCATCGCCGTCTCGAAACGTATCTGACCGCGCAAGGCTTGATCCACCGCAAGGCACGGACTTCAGCTATCGTTCACGCGGTAGAGGCCCTATATCGACCGGCATGACCCCCCAAGCTGGAGCTTACCCGCGATGAAGCGCCGTTCTGCCGCCGCCCTTGCCCCCGCCTTGGCTCTCGTCGCGCTTCTTGGAGCGCCGTTGCCTGCTGCCGCGCAGGCGCAGGACAATCCGACCGAGAAGATCAACCAGCTGATCGTCTATGGCGACGATCCTTGCCCGGCTTCGTCCGATGGCTCGATCACGGTCTGTGCCCGCAAGGATGAATCCGAGCGGTTCCGCATTCCCAAGCCGCTGCGCGATAATCCCAATGATTCGGTCAATCAGGGCTGGACCCAGCGCGTGAAGGCCTACGAAACCGTGGGTGCCTTCGGCACCAATTCCTGTTCACCGGTCGGCGCAGGCGGTGCCACGGGCTGCATGTCGCAGCTCATCAACAGCGCCTACGCCGAAAAGAAGCAGAGCAGCGATGTTCAGTTCGGCAAGCTCATCGAAGAGGAGCGCGCAAAGCGGCTCAAAACGATCGATGCCGACACTGCGGCAGAGCAAGCCCGCGTTGAAGTGCTCGAGAAGGAGTACGAGGCAAAGCTAAAGCGCGAGCGCGACGGTGAGACGAAGCCAGCCGCACCGGCGGCGCCTTCGCCTGCCACGCCATTGACAACTCCGCCCCAGCCCTGATGATCTACGGGCGTCCGTCAGCCCAGCGCGATATCCGGTGCATCTTCCTGCTTCATGCCGACGGTGTGATAACCCGAATCGACATGATGCACTTCGCCCGTCACGCCTGACGAGAGGTCGGACAGCAAGTACAGGCCGGCTCCGCCAACATCGTCGATCGTGACATTGCGCCGCAGCGGCGAATTGAGCTCGTTCCACTTCAGAATATAGCGGAAATCGCCGATTCCGCTTGCCGCGAGCGTCTTGATCGGACCGGCAGACAGCGCGTTGACGCGGATGCCCTGCGGGCCGCAGTCGTTGGCGAGGTAGCGCACGCTGGCCTCAAGCGCGGCCTTGGCGACACCCATCACATTGTAGTGCGGAACAACCTTTTCGGCGCCGTAGTAGGTCAGCGTCAGGATGGAGCCTCCACCGCTTACCACGCCGTTCCCGTCTTCTACTTGCGGCATCATCGCCGCCGCGCGCCGGGTCACGGCGACCATGCTGTAGACCGAGATGTTCATGGTCATCAGGAAGTTGTCGAGCGAGGTGTCCATGAACTTGCCCCGCAACTCGGTCTTGTCCGAAAAGCCGATCGCGTGGACGAGGAAGTCGATCGTGGGCCAGCGTGCGGCCAGCGTGTCGAACGCAGTATCAAGCGCGGCCATGTCGGAAACATCGCATTCGATCAGGAGATCGCTGCCAAGGCTTGCGGCCAGCGGACGTACCCGCTTTTCCAGCGCTTCCCCCTGATAGGAGAAAGCGAGCTCGGCGCCTTGCTCGTGCAGCTTGCGGGCAATCCCCCATGCGAGCGACTTGTCATTGGCGAGGCCCATGATCAGGCCACGCTTTCCTTCCATAAGTCCTGTCATGCGACCCCTTGCTTCACTCATCCTGTTGCGTCTGGACGGTCGCACCTGCTTTCGCGGCGCGAGCCCGGTTGTCGGACTGCCCAACAAGGTCCTGCTCTTCCGGCGCTTCGGCCAGAGCAGCGTTGAGTTCGGCTCCTATGACCATCCCTAGGCCAATCAGCCAAAAAAAGAAAAGCGTGATCATCACCCCGGCAAGGCTGCCGTAGGTCAGATCGTAGACGAACATGTGCCGCAGCAGCTTGGGCAAGATCGTGGTGACGGCCAGCCACCAGAGCGTGACGAAAAGCGCACCCGGCCACTTTGGATAGATCCGGGCGCTGTAGGCCCCCGGAGTCAACGAGATGAAGAGCAGCCAAAGCGAACCGAACAGCACCAGCGCAGGGATCACGCGGTAGAGCGCCAGCGTGTCGATCAGGTCTGTCGCCCTGGGCAGAAAGGTCGTCACCGTCTCCATCACAGTGCCGATCAGCACCTGCGCGGCAATCGAAACGAGAATTAGCACCACCGACGCGATGATCAGCCCGGTCGACATCAGCCGGTAGCGCCAGAACGCATGAACCAGTCCGGTACCGTAGGCTCGTCGCAGGATTTCCCGGATCGTCTCGACAAGACTGCCAACCGTCCACAAGCCGATAAGGCCGCCAATCCACAGCAAGCCGCCAGTCCGCGCCTCGATCACGGCATGGGCGACGGGCGAGAGCACGTTTGCAACCACTGGCGGCATGGCCATCAGCACGGTGTTCACCGCCGCCGTCCGGTCGTTTGCTTCGCCCACCAGCGAGAACATCGCAGCGCCGGTGATGAAGAACGGAAACAGCGCGATAAGCACCATGTAGGCGAAGTTGCCCGCATGGATCGTGCCGTCGTAGATCACCCCTGCCCACATCCTGCGGAGGACTTCGAGCGCGCGGACACGAAGCGAGCGGGGGCTGCTCCTGCCCGCGAGGTCCGGACGCTGCGCCAGCGCCGCACGGCGCCGCGCTTCGGGCGAGAGGTCTGCTACCGGCTGGCTTGTCGCGGCTGTGCCGGGGGGCGGCGGCACAGCGGCGTCGCCATCCATGGCGCTAAACCGCAAACCTGGCGCGCAAGTCGCGGCTGTCGTGCCATCCCTCCAGGCGGGCCTTGAGGTCGGGATCGTCGGCCGGGATGTCGATCAGCAGCGTTACCAACTGGTCCCCGCGCTCGCCGTTCTTGCGCGTGAAGCCGCGGCCCTTGAGCCGGAGCGTCTTGCCGCTGGTGCTGCCCGGCGCGACGGTCATCATCACCGGTCCTTCAACCGTCGGGATCCTCACCTTCGCGCCTTCGATCGCCTCAGCGAGACTGATCGGCACTTCGAGCAGGATATTGTCGCCATCTCGCTCGAAATGGGGGCTGGGCTGGATCTCGATCGTTACGATGGCATCGCCGAACCCGCCGGGCCCCTGTTCGCCCTTGCCGCCGAGGCGGACCTGCTGCCCATCGATCAGGCCGGGTGGCAGCTTGAGGTCGATGGTCTTGCCATCCGCCAGCGTGACTCGCTGCGGTTCGCGGCGCGCTGCGTCATTGAAAGGAACCTTGAGCGTGTAGGTGACGTTCGCGCCGCGCGGGGCCGGGCGGCGCCGCGCGCCTGCGCCGGGGCCAGCCCCCATCCCGCCGCGCCCACCGAACAGGCCTTCGAAGATGTCGCCAAGATCGATGCCCTCGCTGCTGCTGCTGCCGCCGCCAAACCCTTCAAAGCCATCATGGCGATAGCCGCGCTGTGCCCCGGCAAAGCCGCCGCCCGCGCTGCCACCGAAGCCGAAGGGACCGGCCGGATTTCCGTCCGCATCGATCTCCCCCCGATCGAACCGGGCACGTTTGTCCTTGTCGGAAAGCAGGTCGTACGCCTGAGTCACTTCTGCGAAGCGCTCCGCAGCGTTCGGCTTTCCTGCATTGCGATCGGGGTGCAGTTCCTTCGCCAGCGTGCGATACGCGGACTTGATGTCCTTCTCGCTCGCTGTGCGCGGCACGCCAAGAATGGAATAAGGATCAGCCATACCCTCTAGCTAGGGTCACGGCTGCCTACCCGCAAGGCTCGCTTTGCACTAAGGCTCGGCTAAGCTAGGGCGAACGCATCTGAATGACCGTTATCTGGAATGGACAGGACCCAAGCCGTGCCCACCGATATGAACGACGATGCCATTCCCGGGTCTGATCCCTTCGCGATTTTCGAGGCGTGGTTTACCGAAGCGAAGGCGAGCGAGCCCAACGATCCGAATGCCATGGCGCTGGCGACGGCAACGCCGGGCGCGGCCCCTTCGGTGCGCATGGTTCTGCTCAAGGGCCACGGATCTGACGGCTTTGTCTTCTACACCAATTTCGAAAGCCGCAAGGGCGGGGAACTGGCAGCCAATCCCCAGGTCGCGCTCCTTTTCCACTGGAAGAGTCTGCGCCGGCAGGTGCGGATCGAAGGGACGATCAAGGAAGTCACGCCGGCCGAAGCGGACGCCTACTTCGCCAGCCGCCATCCCGAATCGCGGCTTGGCTCGGCGGCGTCCGATCAGTCCCGTCCATTGCCTTCGCGCGAAGTTTACATGGCGCGGGTTGAAGCATTGCGGGCCGAGTATCCTGATGGATCGGTGCCGCGCCCGGCGCATTGGTCCGGCTACCGCGTGACGCCCCATGCGATCGAATTCTGGCAAGACCGTGCCTTCCGCCTCCACGAACGCCGCCGTTTCACCCGTCTCGACGGGAACCAGTGGGCCAGTTCGCTGCTTTATCCGTGAGAGACAGCACGATTTCAGGATGGACATGACCCGCAGCCCCGATCACGGCGAGCTCAATCGCCGTGCTGCTTATGCCAGTATCGCTGTTGCGGCTATGCTGCTGGCGTTGAAGGGCTATGCGGCGGTCACCACTGGCTCCACGGCCATGCTCGGCAGCCTTGCCGATACCGGGCTCGATCTGGTCGCCAGCCTGGCGACGCTGCTCGGTGTCTGGATTGGCGCGCAGCCTGCCGACGCAAACCACCGGTTCGGTCATGGCAAAGCCGAGGCTCTAACGGCCATGTTCCAAGTTGTGCTGATCTCGCTTTCGGCACTTGGCCTTGCATGGCGTGCCGTCGAAGAGTTTCTCGGCGGCGGACGCCCCGCCGATGCGGAAGCCGGCATGCTGGTTTCCCTCGTTGCGATTGCGGCTACGTTCTTCCTGCTTGGCTATCAGCGCCGCGTGATCCGGGCGACGGGCAGCCTCGCCATTGCGACGGACAATCTCCATTATTCATCGGATCTGGTGCTGAACATCGCGGTGATTGCCGCACTGGCACTCGATCACTGGCTGGGCCTTGCCGGTGCGGATGCCGTGTTTGCGTTCGGCATTGCGCTGTGGCTGGGCTGGGGCGCATGGGGGGCATCGCAGGCCGCGATCGAGCAGCTGATGGATCACGAATGGCCGCTCGAAAAGCGCGAGCGGTTTCTTGCGGTCGTTGCCCAGCATCCGGAGCTCAAGGGCTTGCACGATCTTCGCACACGCACCAGCGGCAACCGCGATTTCGTGCAGTTTCACGTCTGGGTCGATGGACGCATGACCGTGACCGAAGCGCACCGGGTCATGGACGAGATCGAGGCAAAACTGCTCGAAGCATTCCCGGGTGTCGAGATCCTGATCCATCCCGATCCCGATGGCCATGTCGATGAGGCAGCGCTCGGTGCGCAGGATTTGCTTGCGTCGCCGCCCGATGGAACCAGCCCGGCGCTGCTGGCCCAGGGCGCGCCTGCCCGGCGCTGAAGGGGCCTACCGGCTTCGCGGAAACAGCGCGACAAGCGCTCCTAGCCGTGCGGTTACCGGATCGAGCTGGTCTTCCTGTGTCTTCCCGAGCCGGACGACGACGAGCTGGCGTGACGGCGAGACCAGCACAAACTGGCCAAGGTGACCAAGACAGGCGAACAGGTCGCGCGGGCCGCGTTCCGGGAACAGGGCAGGTTTGCCCGTCGTAGGCGTGCGGTTGAGCCAGATCTGCGCGCCGTACTGCGCTTCGCGCGGAGACGGGGTGACCATGAAATCGATCCATTGGCGGGGGACAAGCTGGGCACCCGCCACGGCGCCGCGATTGCGCAGGAATTCGCCGAAGCGCGCCCAATCGCGCGCCGTGCCGTGAATCAGGCTGCCGCCAATCAGGGTGCCTGATGCGTCGAACTCCGGCACCATCGAGCGCATGCCGACCGGGTCGAACAAGCGCGTCCTCAGGTACTCCGCAACCGCACGGCGGCGGCTTTCGGGGTCAGGCGCCGGCGAGAGCACGCGCGCGGCGAGATCGGCGAGAATGACGCTTGTCGCAGTCGAGTAGACCCACTTGCGGCCCGGCTCATATTGCAGCGGCTGGTCCTCTGCATAGCGCGCCATCGCATCGCGCCCATCGAGGAACAGCATGCGCACTTCATCGGATTTCCACGGCGGGGCAACGGCTTCGGCATGGCGCAGGCCGGAGCGCATCTGGAGCAGCTGGCGCAGCGTGATCTCGCCGCGCGGATCTCCCGGGCGCTGCCAGGCGGGAATGGGTGCCGGCTCGTCCAGCCGCAACCGGCCATCTGAAACCAGCATTCCGATCATGACGCCGGTGATCGACTTCGCCATCGACCAGCTCACGAAACGGGTGTTTTCGTGATAGCCCGGCGCATAGCGCTCGGCGATGACGCGCCCGCCTTGCATCACGATCACGGAGCGTGTTTCGGCCGCGTCAGACTCGCTGAACAGCGCATCTACCCGGCGCGCCAGTTCTTCGCGCGGTACGCCGGGATTGGCCGAGACCGCCTTGAGCGCTTCCGCAGAAACCGGGGGCGGCGCAGGGGGTGTAGCAGGGCTGCAACCGAACAGGGCTGGCACAAGCGCAAGCGGGGCGATAAAGGCAAGGGTGCGTCGGGCCATAAGGTGGCCAGCTTTTCTCCAGATCGACCCCGCATGGCAATGGCCAAACCAGCTGCTTCCCCCAAACCGGTCTCTTCCTCTACGCAGCCGCGCCGGCGGCGCTTGCGCTGGGCCTTGCTTGCGCTTGCTCTCCTTGGTGGCGGGGGAGCCTTCGTGTGGCCAAAGCTGCATGGCTATGCGGTCACGGGCGCGGCCTATGGCGCGCGCGTTGCGTGTTCCTGCCGCTTTGTCGGGGGCAGACCGCTCGGCGATTGCCGCAAGGATTTCGAACCGGGGATGGACCTCATCACCTTGACCGAGGATACCGCCGCACGCAGCGTAACTGCGCGGTTTCCGCTGATCGCACGGCAGACCGCAACCTATCGGGAAGGCTGGGGCTGCGTCATGGAGCCTTGGGGGAACTGACAGGGCGCTACGCGCTTTCGGCCCAGGGCGAGGTTTCATCGATCCAGCCACCGCCGATTACGCGGTCGCCGTCATAGAGCACGGCCGCTTGGCCCGGCGCCACACCGAATTCGGGCTGCTGGAAGCGGATAAGGCAAGTGGCGCCTTCACCCAGCTCGCCCTCGATTGAAACCGGCACCGGCTTTGCGAGCGAGCGCACCTTGGCGGTGAGCGAAGCGGCTGCGGGCGGCATCGCGCCGATGCGGTTGGTTTCACCCAGCCGCGCCGAGCCGACGGCCAGCATGGCCTTGGGCCCCACCATCACCCGCCGCGCCGGTGCGTCCAACGCCGTCACATAGAGCGGTTCGCTCTGTCCGCCGATCTCGAGACCGCGCCGCTGGCCTACTGTATAGTGGATGACGCCGCGATGCGTGCCCAGCACGGCCCCGGTCGCGGCGTGAACAATCTCGCCCGGCGCGGAACCTTGCGGCCGCATCTTCGTGACGATCGCCGCGTAGTCGCCATCCGGCACGAAGCAGATATCCTGGCTGTCGGGCTTGCTCGCGACACCAAGGCCGAGAGCGGCGGCCATCGCGCGAACCTCTGACTTTGGCAGACCGCCAAGAGGGAAGCGGAGGAACGCCAGCTGTTCCTCGGTGGTGCCATAGAGGAAGTAGGACTGATCGCGTGCAGGATCGATGGCGCGATGCAATTCCGGCCCTTGTGCGCCCGCGATGCGCCGCACGTAGTGCCCCGTGGCGAGGCAGTCCGCTCCAAGGTCGCGCGCCATGGTGAGAAGGTCAGTGAACTTGGGCCCCATGTTGCAGCGAATGCAGGGGATCGGCGTTCGCCCACTGAGGTAGTCGTCGGCAAATCGCTCGACCACATCCTCGCGAAAGCGCGACTCATGGTCAAACACGTAGTGCGCTATGCCGAGCCGGTCGGCGACGGCGCGGGCGTCGCGGATATCATCGCCTGCGCAGCAGGCGCCTTTGCGACCGGTCGCAGCGCCATAGTCATAGAGTTGCAGCGTCACGCCGATCACTTCGGCGCCGCTTGCAGCCGCCAGCCCGGCGACCACCGAACTATCGACACCACCCGACATGGCAACAACGATTCGCCGCGGCCCATTTCCTTGCGGAAGTGAAAAAAGTTCTGCGGCCTCGCTCTCGCTCAGCGGAAGCGTGGCCGCCGCAGGAGACTCGCATTCGGTCTCTACAGAGGTTCCGTTTGTGCCCAACTTGCTTTGCATTCCGGCCCCATAGGCCCTTTCGGAGGCGAGCGGCAGGTCAAAAAAGCCCCTTGGCGGGGGCGACGCACTCATCGCAAAACCTAACTCTTGGTGAAGGGGCGGTTTACCCTCCTTTATTGGACGGTGGGCTAGAGACCCGCTCATGGAGATGAGATTTTCCGATTCATGGCAACAGCCACCGGGCGATTCGGGCCTCGGGTTGCGCCCGCTCGGTTGGAGCGAGCTCTGCGCGCGGCTCGTGGCGGCGCACGATACGCGCGGCGTGCTTCCCGGGGCCGGGTCAGGATTGGTGATCTCCCGCAGCTCAGGTTCGGACAGCGGCGCATCCGGACCCCACGGCGGAAAGGGTTTCAGTTTCCATGAATCGGCTGCGGTGTTGCTCCGGAGCGTTGAAATGGAAACTGAAGGGCCTGTTAACCCCGCCTCTTCAGCGAATGGAAATGACGTGAACGGCAAAGAAGGGTCAGCTCCCGAAGTCGCCCCGCAACGTCGACCAGACGAGAATTGACATGATTGAGAATCAGAAAATCAAGCCGTCGCAAGTTATTGGCCCCCTTGGCGAGCCGCTGACGCTGGACAGCCTTCCGCCGCCATCGACCACGCGTTGGGTTGTTCGCCGCAAGGCCGAGGTCGTCGCAGCCGTTAATGGTGGTCTCCTCACGATCGATGAGGTGTGCGAGCGCTACAGCCTCACGCTCGAGGAATTCGCATCCTGGCAACGTGCGGTTGATCGCTCGGGCATGCAGGGCCTGCGCGTGACGCGCATCCAGCACTACCGCGATCTTTACGAGCGCCAACTCAAGTTCTGATTCGCTGGCATCGGTCAGACAAGCGCTCTGATGCATGCAATGGCCGTCCCGATCATCGGGGCGGCCATTTGCCGTGGGCTTGTTGCTTTGGGCTGATTGACTGGGATTGCCCTCAAGGGTTGGGTTCAAAGCACGATTGCGGTTGCATCATCACCACTCTCGAAACATTTGTTCATGCGCTTCGTCGAGCCGCAATTGTCACTCGTCGGATGCAGCGCTAAGACTACGTCCGCGTGCGGCACAGCGTCGCGACCCGCGCTTGCGGGAAGTGATATAGTCATATAACACACTTCCGTCAGGATGGGGATCGGCCCCTATCCTCGGCTGTTCGGCGCCCGACCGGGACTAAGGCACGTGAACGACATGAATTATGAAACGAAAATCAGATCCGGGCTGCAGCCCGCCATTGATCCAACAGCGGGCGATGGTGATTTCGGTTCGACGGGCGGTGGACAGCGCCGCCTTGTGATCGTTGCGGTCCTGATCGCAGTTGCGCTCGGCTTCGGCTGGTATTTCATGCATAAGTCGCCGGCACCGACAGACGCGGCATCGGCCCGCAATGCCCAGGCTCAGTCGGTCAGCGTCATTACCCCGGGCCGCACCAGCGTGACAGGATCGATCACGGCCAGTGGCACCATCGCCGCACGGCGCGAGATGCCGGTCGGGATTGCCGGTGAAGGTGGACGCGTCATCAGCGTGCTGGTCGATGCGGGCGACTGGGTGCGTGCCGGGCAGGTTCTCGCCGTGGTCGATCGCTCCGTGCAGGCGCAGCAGATCGCCGGACAGGCAGCAAATATCGAAGTGCAGCGTGCCAACGCACGGATCGCGCAAGCCAATCTTGACCGTGCGCTCAAGCTGGTCGAGCGCGGTTTCATCTCCAAGGCCGATGTTGATCGGCTCACCGCGACCCGCGATGCGGCGGTTGCGCAGGTCAGCGTCGCATCAGCCGAACTCGGCCAGCTTCGCGCGAGCAGCGCACGCCTGAATATTGTGGCGCCGGCGGCGGGCCTCGTGCTTACCCGCGGCGTCGAGCCGGGCCAGATCGTCAGCCCCGGCAGCGGTGTTCTGTTCCGGGTTGCCAAGGATGGCCAATTCGAGATGCAGGCGCGGCTCGCTGAAAACGATCTCGCTCGGCTTGCTGTGGGCCAGTCGGCCGAAGTGACCCCCGTTGGTACCGATAAACCGTATGTCGGCCAGATCTGGCAGCTTTCACCGACGATCGATGCGCAGACGCGAGAGGGGATCGCGCGCATTGCACTGGCATATGATCGGGCCTTGCGCCCTGGCGGGTTCGCAAGCGCGCAGATTCGCAGTGGTTCGGTCACGGCGCCGATGCTTCCGGAATCGGCCATTCTCTCAGACCAGCAAGGTTCGTTCGTCTACGTGGTGGATAAGGGCAACAAGGTCCTGCGCCGCAGTGTGAAAACCGGTGACGTGACCGCGCAAGGCATTGTTGTGACCGACGGTCTTGCGGGCGACGAGCGGATCGTGCTGCGTGCGGGCGGCTTCCTCAACCCCGGGGATGTCGTTCGCCCCGTCACCGCAAACGCTACCGCTCCCGCTGCCCGGCCCGGCTCGTAAGCAGGGACGGCCACCATGAACTTCCGCAACATCTCCGCCTGGTCCATCCGCAACCCGGTGGTGCCGATCGTCCTGTTCCTCGGCCTCACTCTGGCCGGGATCATGGCCTTCATGAGCATGAAGGTGCAGGACCAGCCGGACATCGAGTTTCCGCTAGTCATTGTCACCATCTCCCAGCCGGGTGCAGCGCCGACCGAGATCGAGAACCAGATCACCCAGCGGATCGAATCCGCGGTGCGGACGATCGCGGGGGTGGACACGCTGAGCTCGACGGCCACCGAAGGCTCCAGCCAGACGATGGTCCAGTTCGCCATCGGCACGGACATCAATGCTGCGGTGAACGAGGTCAAGAACGCGGTCGATCAGGTGCGCGGCGATCTGCCCGAGGGCATCCTCGAACCACAGGTGGTCAAGGCGCAGACCTCATCCGACGCGATCGCGTACTTCGCCGTTTCTGCCGACGACATGACCATCGAACAGCTTTCGTGGTTCATCGACGATACGGTGCGCAAGCGGCTGCTTTCGGTGCCCGGCATGGCCGAGGTCGAGCGCAACGGCGGGGTGAACCGCGAAATCGCGGTAACCCTCGATCCGATGCGCATGAAGGCCCAAGGCGTCACCGCCACGCAGATCAATGCGGCGCTGCGTCAGGTCAATCTGAATGCTGCGGGTGGGCGTGCGGAAGTTGCCGGCTCGCGCCAGGCCGTGCGCGTGCTCGGCAATGCGGCGAGCGCTTTCGAACTCTCCCGCACCCAAGTCGGCATTTCGAACGGCCGCACCGTTCGCCTCTCCGACGTAGCCGACGTGCGCGACAGCTTCAGCGAGATCACCTCGATCGCCAAGAGCAACGGCAAGCCGGTGGTGACCTTCAGCATCGCCCGCGCGCGCGGCGAATCCGATGTCAGCGTGTTCGACGACACGGTCAAGGAGCTGGGCAAGATCGAGAAAGAGCAGGGCGGCCGCGTCCACTTCATCCAGCTGTTCTCGAGCGTGGGCTACACCAAGGATCAGTACAAGTCGTCGACGTCGGCGATGGTCGAAGGTGCCGTTCTCGCGGTGATCGTGGTGTTCTTCTTCCTGCGCGATTGGCGCGCAACGATCGTTTCGGCGATCGCCATTCCGCTCTCGTCGATCCCCACGTTCTGGCTGATGAGCCTGATCGGCTTCACGCTCAACACGATGTCGCTGCTTGCCCTCGGTCTTGTTGCGGGCGTTCTCGTGGACGATGCGATCGTGGAGATCGAGAATATCGTCCGACACATGCGGATGGGCAAATCCGCCTATCAGGCGTCAATCGACGCGGCGGACGAGATCGGCCTCGCGGTGGTGGCGACGACTTTCTCGATCGTGGCGGTGTTCCTGCCGGTTGCGCTGATGCCCGGCGTCTCGGGCCAGTTCTTCAAGAACTTCGGCCTCACCGTAGTTATCGCGGTGCTGTTCTCGCTGCTGGTCGCCCGAATGATCACTCCGATGATCGCGGCCTATTTCCTCAAGGCCCACGGTCAGGCGGAACATGGCAACGGGCCGTGGATGCAGCGCTATATGCGCGTGCTCGAATGGTCGCTCGATACCCGCGGCGTAGCCGTCTATCGCGAGCGCTTTCCGCGGCGCTGGTTCCGCGCGCGGCTGCGCGATCACCGCTTGTGGATGATGGGCGTTGCAGTGGGCGCCTTGGCCTTCACAGTGGTGCTGTTCATGGCCATTCCATCGCAGTTTTTCCCGGAGACCGACGGCGATTTCAGCCGCATCACGATCGAGATGGTGCCGGGAACCACGATCGAGCAGACCGAGCGCAAGGTCGACGAAGTGCTGTCGCTCGTGAAGGACGAACCCGAGATCGATGTTGCGTTGGAGCGCATCAACGAAGGCAGTGGCCGCGTGTTCCTGGAACTGAAGCGTGATCGCAAGCGGTCCAGCATTGAGTTCGAGCGCGCTCTCACGCCGCGGCTTCAGAAGGTCGCCGATGCGCGCGTCAGCTTCATGAACCAGAACGGCGGCGGTCCCGGCGGCGGTTCGGGGCGCGCTATCAGCGTCATGTTGTCCGGATCCGATCCCGATCTCCTGCAGAAGACCGCACAAACACTTGTCGAACAGATGAGCCAGCTCAAGGCAGTTGTGGCTCCGCGCATCAGCGCCGATTTGCGCCGCCCGGAAATCGTGATCACGCCGCACCTCGATTTGGCCGCTTCGCTTGGGGTGACGACCCAGCAACTGAGCCAGGTCATCCGCATAGCGACACAGGGTGAGATCGACCAGAACAGCGCGAAGTTTTCACTTTCGGATCGCCAGGTGCCGATCCGGGTAAAGCTGCCGGTCGCGTCGCGTCGCGATCTTTCCACGCTGGAAAATCTCCCGGTGCCGACCATCTCCGGCGGATCGGTCCCGCTTTCGCGCGTGGCGACGATCGGCTTCGGCTCAGGCCCGACCAGCATCCAGCGCTATAACCAGAACCGCCGCGTGTTCGTCGGTGCGGATTTGCCGCCGGGCGTTGTCAAGGGCACAGCGGATGCCGCGATCAAGGCGCTGCCGATCATGCGGAATCTGCCCCAGGGTGTCTCGAATGCTCCTGCCGGTGAAGATCGCTGGCAGGAGGAAATGCTCTATAACTTCATGGTCGCACTGGCGGCAGGCGTGCTGCTGGTCTTCTCCGTGCTGGTGCTGCTCTATCGCCGCTTCATCTCGCCACTCGTCAACATGGGCTCGCTGTTCCTCGCGCCGCTGGGCGGACTACTGCTGCTGCTGGCGACGGGTCAGGCGCTTTCGCTGCCTGTGTTTATCGGTGTCCTCATGCTGTTCGGGATTGTTGCGAAGAACTCGATCCTGCTCATCGACTTCGCGATCGAGGAAATGGCCAAGGGTACTCCCAAGCTCGACGCGATCATCGAAGCCGGGCACAAGCGCGCCCAGCCGATCGTGATGACCACCGTGGCGATGATTGCGGGCATGGTGCCTACGGCTGTTTCGCTTGGCGGCGACGCTGGCTGGCGTGCACCGATGGGCATTGTCGTGATCGGCGGCCTTGCGCTTTCGACGCTGCTTACGCTGCTGCTTGTTCCGGCAGGGTTCAGCCTTGCTGACGGCCTCGAGAAGCGGGTCGGTCCGTGGATCGGACGCAGGGTGCTCTCATACGATCCGCGAGAGGCAGCGCATGACCAGCACCGGCACGCGGCAGGCGAGGCCTTCCCGGCGGAGTGATCGCGACGCCAGGGGGACCTTCCGCCAGCTCTGCGCCAGAATCATCGGCTCACATGCGTCCGATGGCTGATCCTGTGCGCCGCATGCGGCTTTTCGCGACCGCGCTGCTTCTGCTGATGGCCGCGCTGTTCCTCGCGGCAAGGCAGCTAGAGGCACACTATGCCGGCTGGGGTTTCCTGCGCGCCTTTGCCGAGGCGGCCATGGTCGGCGGCCTCGCGGACTGGTTCGCGGTCACCGCTCTGTTCCGCCATCCGCTTGGCCTGCCCATTCCGCACACCGCGATCATACCGGAGAACAAGGATCGCATTGCCGATTCGATGGCGGCCTTTCTCCGGGCAAACTTCCTCACCCCGCCGGTTGTCGCGCGCCGGCTGCGTAGCCTGAATGCGGCCAGCGCTGCCGGCCAGTATCTCGCCAACCCGCGCCCCGGCGAAGGCCGGCTTGGGGCGGGTGCTGCAAGCCTCATTGCCGATGTGCTGGAATCGCTCGATCAGGAAAAGCTTGGCGGGATGGCCAAGGCCGCGCTGCGCAACCGGATCGAGCGGCTCGCGCTTTCGCCGCTGCTGGGCAACCTGCTTTCCGCCATGATCGCGGAAGGCCGCCACATGCCCTTGATCGAAGCCCTGATCCGTCGGTCAGCCGAAGCTCTGGAAGCCAACGAGGATCTCGTGCGCCGCATGATCCACGACAAGGCGAATACGGTGATGCGCTGGACGGGTCTCGACGAGCGTCTGGCAAACGGCATTCTCGACGGTCTCTACAAGCTTCTCGCCGAAACCGTGGTTATCGAGGATCATCCGCTGCGGTTGAAAATCGAGGAGAGCCTGCATGCGCTGGCAGACGCTCTTGTGAACGATCCTGCCATGCACGCGCGGGTGGAAGCGATGAAACGGGATGTCCTCACCAACCCGGCGTTCGCGGCATGGCTCGATGGTCTGTGGGAGCGCGGGCGAGCTCAGCTGCTGCGCGCAGTCCGCTCTGGCGGCAGCGGGGCGCCGGACGGGGGTGACCGCATCGGTGCCTCGCTGGCCGAGCTGGGCCGCGCCTTGCAGCATGACACGCGCCTGCAGATCCTCGTCAACCGCTTTGCGCGTCGAACCTTGGTCGGTGTCGCCACGCGCTATGGCGGGGAGATTGTCCGGCTGGTTTCCGAAACCGTGCGCCGCTGGGATGCACGAACCGTGACGGCTCGCATCGAGGGTGCTGTCGGCCGGGACCTCCAGTTTATTCGCATCAACGGCACGCTGGTCGGCGGACTTGTCGGGGTGGCGATCCACGCAGTAGATGTAGCACTATGACTGGACCAGAACTCTCGACCGCCCGCCTCGACTTGTGGCGACCTGCGCCGCGCGATCACGCCGCCATGATCGATCTGCTGGCTGACGACGAGGTCCGCCGCCATCTCGGCAGCAGGCCGACCGGCGCTGTCGAGGAGTTCAATCGGCTTTGCCGCAACGCGGGTTCGTGGGCGCTTTACGGCCATGGCATTTTCACTTGCCGCGCGCGCGGATCGGACGAGGTGCTGGGCATCTGCGGCGTGTTCCATTCTTGGCGCGGGTTCGCACACGGCCTCGATGATACGCCGGAGATCGGTTGGATCTTCGCCCGCAAGACATGGGGGCAAGGGGTGGCGAGCGAGGCTGCGCGCGCCTCGCTCGGCTGGTTCGATGCGGCATTCCCGCACCGCAGGGTTGCCTGCATGATCAACGACACCAACCTGCCATCCCTGGCCGTGGCCGACAAACTTGGCTTCGTCCGCTATAATGCGCACGAAGATGAAGGCGGCACGTTGATCCTGCTGGAGCGACTGCCCTAACCGACGAAGGCGCGCTCGATCACGTACTCGCCGGGATGCGAATTCGCACCCTCGGTAAACCCGAAGCCTTCGAGCATGGCGGCGACTTCCTTGATCATCGTCATCGAACCGCAGAGCATGACCCGGTCGTGCACGGGGTCGAAGTTCTTGGGCTCGCCCAGCGAACCCTGAAACAGAGTGCCATCGAGCATCAGGCCTTCGATGCGCTTGTTGGTATGGAAGGGCTCGCGCGTGACGGTGGGGATGTAGGTCAGCCGTTCCGCCGCCATCTCACCCACCAGCGGATCATCGGCCAGCCGGGCTTCCAGTGTCTCGCGATAGGCGAGATCGGATACACCGCGCACCGAGTGGACCACCGCGATCTGCTCGAACCGGTCGTAGATATCGGGATCGCGGATCAGCGACATCCATGGCGCGAGGCCGGTGCCGGTGCCCAGCAGGAACAGACGGCGGCCCGGGAGCAGCGCATCAGCCACCAGCGTGCCGGTCGGCTTGCGGCCGAGATAGATGTGATCGCCCTCCTTGATCTTCTGCAGGCGCGACGTGAGCGGACCGTCCGGCACCTTGATCGAAAGGAATTCCAGCACCTCGTCATAGGCGGGCGAGGCCATCGAATAAGCGCGCAGCAGCGGGCGGCCGTTGTCGCCCATCAGCCCGATCATCACGAACTCGCCAGACCGAAAGCGGAAGCTCGGCGGACGGGTGATCGTGAAGGAAAACAGGAAGTCATTCCAGTGGCGGACCGAAACGACTGTCTCGACCGAAAGGCTGGGGGTGGGCTCAAGGGGAAACTGGTCGGGCAAGAGGCGGCCCTCCATGGCTTGCAGCGGCGCTGCCGGATGGGTGACAATCAGTCCTTACAGATAGACTGTCAAATTGATTTCACACTTGCCGGATGGGGCCGTGTGAGGCGGCTGGGAATGTCAGTGGCCCGCCGGATCGGGCATGAAGGCCGGAGGCGCGGCCTCGCTGGCGAAACGCCAGGCGGAGAGATAGGCCAGCTTCACGATCTTCGTCATCTTCACGTAGTTGATCCGGTCGGCGGTGTCGGTGGTGTGGTGGTAATCGGGATGAAAGCCGGTGTTGAACCACATCGCCGGTACATCCTTCAGAACGAAGGGAAACTGGTCGCTGCGGAAAAACACGTTGAGCGCGTTCTCGTGATCGAACCGGTCATCGAGATCAAGCCCGACGCTGCGATTGGCGGACTGCACGGTGCGGTTGAAATCGGGACTGTAGGTGGCGCCGATCAGGTTCAGCCGGTTGGTCGTGTCCTTGGGGATCTCGATCAACCCGGTGGTCTGGTCGCTCGGCTCCTCGTTGCGGCCGATCATATCGAAGTTGATCATCGCCCGGGTGGTGGCCAGCGGGCGCAGCGGGTGCATCGCCATGTAGTAGCTGCCGAGCAGACCGCGCTCCTCCGCCGCGAAAACAGCAAAGAGAATCGAGCGCTTCGGCTTCACCGGATTGGCCATGAAGGCCCGCGCCAGCGCCACCACGCCGACGGTGCCAGAGCCGTTGTCGTCTGCACCGTGCCAGATCTCCTGGCCCCCATTGCCAGTGGTGCTGCCATCATGATCGTGGTGGGCGCTGATGATCACGGTTTCGGGCGCAAGCGTGGGGTCCGAGCCCGGCAGCAGGCCGACCACGTTGGCCGAAACGCCGCGGCTGCGCGCGGTGTTTTCGAGATGGAGCGCGACGGTGGTATCGGCAAGCGGGCGCGACTGCGGGGTGAGGCCGCCATCAATCGCCGCCTGCAGCGCCGGCGGGGTCATCCCGGCCTTGGCCAGCAAGGCTGCTCCGACCGCATCGGAAACGGTGAGCACGGGAATGCGCAGCTCGTCATCCGGCAGCGCCTGGCCGGGCAGCGGGGGGACGCGCTTTGCGCTGCCGCCGATGCGGTTGACACGCTCGAGATTGGAGGGGTGCTTGCGGTTTGGTTCGGCCACGACAAGCAGGGCCAGCGCGCCGTGGGCTTGCGCGTTCAGGGCCTTGACGCGGTTGGTTGCGTGGCGGGTGTTGCCGGTGCCGTTGAAGCGCGAGGCCGGATCGTTTTCCTGCGGTTCGTGCTCGAACACGAGGACGACCTTTCCGCGTACGTCGAGGCCCTTGTAATCGTCGTAGCCGACGCCGGGCGCGCTGATGCCATAGCCGGCGAAGGCGAGCGGGGCGGCAATATCGATATCATCGCGAAAGCCGCCGAGCATATCGGGTGCTTTCCAGCTTTGTTCGGTGGTGCCGAGGCGCAGGGTGAGGGAATTGGCGGCGGGGTTGGGACGGTACTCGACCAGAGGCACGTTCTGGTACCAGCTCGGCGCGCCCTTCGCATCGGCCGCGGCGGGCTGGAGGCCGGCCTTGGCGAATTCGGCGGCGATCCACTGGACCGCGGCGTCATCGCCGGGCTGGAGCGACATACGGCCGAGCAGCGCATCGGAGGCGATGAACGTGAGATCGGCGCGCAGGTCCGCCTCGCGGATCTGTTCGTAGCCCGGGGCCTGGGCGGCTGGCACGGGAGCGAGCTTCGCCCCTTCGGCGTGGGCTGCGCTGGACCACGCCAGTATTCCAAGGGCTGCGCCCCACGCTGCCTTGACCATCGCCATTCCCCCTGCCCAACTGATCCGAGGGCCTAGGGGCCGCCCAGCCAACTTGTCCATTGGTACTTGGGGGAGTCCCGCCGAATCCAGGTCAGGTTGACACAGTTGACACAGTCCAGAGCGAAAACTCCGGCCACCGGTTTCGCGAAGGAAAACAGGCAGGCGATCGGCGGAGGAGGGCGTGGCGGACATGCCCCGAGTCCTACCCCGCCGGGCTGCCTGTAGGACAGGATGAAATCGCGGCCTGATCAATTGCCCGCGTCGATCAGCGCCTGAATCTTCTGGTAGAACGCTTCGCGGGCATCGCCTTCCGGGCCCTTGGTGGCGCGGGTCCAGTCAGCATTGCTGGCGATCACCAGCCGGCGCTTGGGATCGATGAAGATGCCCTGCCCGAAGATGCCCTGCGCGGCGACCGAGCCATCATCGTAGGTCCACCACTGGTAGCCATAGCCCTTGCCCGGCTCGCCGATGTCCTTCTGCTTGTGGATCGCCGCCGAAAACCAGTCCGGTGGCACGATCTGCTGGCCCGCAGCGTTGCCATTCGCGAGGACGAACAGGCCCATGCGCGCAAAATCACGCGTTGCGGCTTGCAGGCAGCAGCCGGCGATCTCATGCCCGGTCTTGCCGAGCAGCCAGGTGGCCTTGGCTTCCATGCCGACGGGCTTCCAGATCTTCTCTTCAAGATACTGCGAGAGCGGCTTCTTCGTGGCAGAGGACACGAGCACGCCGATCAGGTTGGTCTCGCCGGTGTTGTAGTGCCACACCGTGCCCGGCGGATGCGCGCGGGGGAGCTTGCGCATGTAGCTCACCGTCGCGTCCATGCCCTTCTCGGGCTCGGCATTGTTGAACAGGGCGACGTCGGCCTTGGGGTCCTCGTAGTCCTCGTTCCAGCGCACGCCCGAACTCATGGTGAGGAGCTGCGCCACGCTCACATCGTCATAGGCCGAGCCCTTGAGGTCCGGGATGTATTGGCTGACCTTGTCATCGAGGCTCTTGATATAGCCGTCCTTGATCGCCGCGCCGACCAGCGTGGAGGTAAAGGATTTCGCCACCGAGAAGCTGGTCCATCGGCCCTTGGCATCGAACCCCAACCCGTAGCGTTCCAGCCGGACCTTGCCGTCCTGCACGATCACCAGCCCGGCAGCACGCTGGCTGGCCATGTAGTCGTCGATCCCCGGCACAGTGAGCGGCTTGCCGGCTTGCAGCGGCAAAGGGTGATCCGAGGCGGCGATTTCGTGTGCTTCGGCGAGCACGGGCAATCGGTCCATGGCGCGGAAGGCGGCATCGCGCTGCGGGACCGTCCACATCAGCACATCGCGGTTGGTCGGCATGGCCGCGAGCAGGCCGCGCGTTTCGGCATCAAGGCTGCCATACCAGCCGAGGCCGCCGAGCACGGCAAGTGCTGCCAATCCCAGAGCGATTGTCCTCTTGCGCATGCCGTTCCCCCTCTTGTCCCATGATTTGAGAGGGAAACTAGCGAACCGGGGGCGGCTGTCCAGTGGAGGGCCGCCATCGCCGGTCGCTTTGCGCAGTCGCCGTCAGTCAGCGATCCAGTTGCCGTGGAAACCCGGCGGGATGCGGCAGGGGATATGGACGGTGGCGACCGGCTCGCCAGCGATGTCCTGCGCATCGAGGATGACGAGATCCGTCGTCCCGCTCGCGCCATCGATCACATAGCCCATCAGCCAGCCGTGGCCTTCGGGGGCATCGGCGCTCTGCGGCACGAACACGAATTCTCCCGGCACCTTGGCCGGTCCGAAGTCGCGAACCGTGCGCTCGCCCGTGTGCAGATCGAACGCGAAGATCGGGGCATGGCCGATGAAGTTTGCCGGATCATCGGTGGCGAGACCCATGGACCACGCATAGCGATAGGGCTGGCCAAAGAAGCGTTCGTCCGGGCGCGGGAATTCCTGCGGCGTGGCGTCGATCGTCTTGCGGCTGACCGCGCGGGCGGCGGGATCGATGACCCAACGCTCAAGGCCGAGCGGCTTGCCGACGGGCCCGTCCACCCCGCCGCTGCCCGCAGGCTCGAACATCGTCTCATAGGCGCAGAGATCGACCACGACCGTGCCATCTTCGGCATCGAAGCTGTTGCTGACATGGAAGACGTAGAGCGGATCGACCTCACACCAGATGATCTCGTCCGCGCCGCCTTCGCGCGGGAGAAGGCCGACGCGCGCCTTGTGATCGGGATTCCACCTGTAGGGGAACGTCGCGCCGCCGATGACCGCGCTCATCGAGAAGGTCACCGGCAGATCGAAGATCAGTACGTAGCGCGCGGTCAGGCTGGATTCGTGGATCGACGGGCCGTGTTCGACAGGGATGGTCACTTCGCGCGTTACCGAGCCTTCGGGCGATACCCGGACATACCAGACCTTGTCGTGCGTGGTGCCGTTGTAAGTGATGGCGTGGAGTTCGCCGGTCTGCGGATCCTCGTGCGGGTGGGCGGTGAAGGGCACGCGCAAGGTGCCTTCCAGATCGGTGTAGGCCACGCTTTCGAGATCGTGCGAAAGTTCGACCGGGAAGCTGCCCGCCTCGACCAGCGCCCAGGTCTTGCCGCCGTGGCCGATCACGTTGGTGTTGACCGTATCGAAGTCTGCCGAAAGACGCGGCCCGGGTGCTGCGGACGGACCGCCCTGCGCCTCAAGCTTGCGCGAGCGGATGTAGCGGTTCCGATACCACTCGGCCTTTCCGCCCTTGAGGTAGACGCCGTGGACCATGCCATCGCCGACGAACCAGTGATGCCCGCGCGGATCGGGCTTGAACGGGTTGGGGCCGATGCGGACATAGCGGCCGGACAGGTCCGCCGGGATCGTGCCAGTGACGGTGAGATCGGTGATCGTCCGCTCCTCGCTCACCGGGGTGTGAAGGCCCGAAAGGAACGCGTGCTGGCGGTCTCTGCGCTGGCGCTTGCGATTGATGCCAGCGACCGTTTCCACGCCCTTGGTCACGACAGTGCGAATGGTGGTCTCGACGATGCTTGCCACAGCACAGAACTCCCCGTAGATGTTTATGCTGTAAACATAGAGGCAATGCTAACAGTGTCAACATCAATTGCGGAGCAGCGCGCCTATCACCATGGCGATTTGCGGGCAGCCTTGGTGTCGGCTGGCCTGCAGGCCCTGGAAAGCACGGATATTTCAGAGATTTCGCTGCGTGGGTTGGCCCGCGAAGTGGGTGTTTCCGCGACGGCGGTCTATCGGCATTTCCCCGACAAGCGGGCGCTGCTCACGGCCATGGCCATGGAAGGGCTGGCCAGGCTTGGCCAATTGCAGCAGCGCGCAGCGGAAGATGCGGGGGATCAGGCCTTCTCCGCAACTGGCCGTGCCTATGTGCGATTCGCGCTGGCGAACCCGGGGCTGTTCCGCCTTGTCTTCACGCATTGCGACATGCGCAGCGATGGCTTGCCAGAGGGCAATCTTGCGGCGGACATGCTGCTGGGGAGCGCGGCGAAGGTTACCGGTGGTGACAAGGCAGCCGCCCGCCGCTTTGCCCTGCAGGCCTGGGCGCTGGTCCATGGCCTTGCGATGCTGATGCTGGACGGCCAGCTCCCCGCCGATGAAGGCTTGATCGATCAGGTGATCGACGGTCCTTCGATGTGGCCGCAACGTTTGTGACAAGCGCATTCTGGCGGCACAGAAAAAGGGCCGGAAGGTTTCCCCTCCGGCCCCGATTCTTGTCGGCTTGAACGGCGCAGGACTTAGAAGTCCATGCCGCCCATACCGCCCATGCCGCCACCCATCGGGGGCATCGCGGGCTTGTCTTCCGGACGCTCGATGATCGCGGCTTCGGTCGTGATCAGCAGACCGGCAACCGAGGCGGCGTCCTGAAGCGCGGTGCGCACGACCTTGGTGGGGTCGATCACGCCGGCGGCCTTCAGGTTTTCGTAGGTGTCGGTGGCAGCGTTGAAGCCCTGGGTCTCATCGCCTTCGCGCAGCAGGTTGCCCGAAACGACCGCACCATCGTGGCCGGCGTTCGTGGCGATCTGCCGGATCGGCGCGAGGATCGCTCGGCGGACGATGTCGATGCCCTTGGTCTGGTCATCGTTGGCGCCCTTGAGGCCGACGAGGGCCTTGGTTGCGTAGAGCAGAGCCGTACCGCCGCCGGGGACGATGCCTTCTTCGACCGCAGCGCGGGTCGCGTGGAGGGCGTCGTCGACGCGGTCCTTGCGCTCCTTGACTTCGACTTCCGATGCGCCGCCGACCTTGATCACGGCCACACCGCCGGCCAGCTTGGCCAGACGTTCCTGCAGCTTCTCGCGGTCGTAATCGCTGGTGGTGACTTCGATCTGCGCGCGGATCTGCTCGACGCGGGCCTTGATCTCGTCAGCCGAACCTGCACCATCGACGATCGTGGTGTTGTCCTTGTCGATCGTGACCTTCTTGGCCTGGCCGAGCATCGCGAGCGTGACGCTCTCGAGCTTGATGCCGAGGTCTTCGGAGATCATCTCGCCGGCGGTCAGCGTGGCGATATCGCCCAGCATGGCCTTGCGGCGATCACCGAAGCCCGGAGCCTTGACGGCTGCGACCTTAAGGCCGCCGCGCAGCTTGTTGACCACGAGGGTCGCGAGCGCTTCGCCTTCGATGTCCTCGGCGATGATGAGGAGCGGACGACCGGTCTGCACCACGGCCTCGAGAACCGGAAGCATCGCCTGGAGCGACGAGAGCTTCTTCTCGTGGATAAGGATGTAGGGGCTGTCGAGCTCGACCGTCATCTTGTCGGGGTTGGTGATGAAGTAGGGCGAGAGGTAGCCGCGGTCGAACTGCATGCCTTCGACGACATCGAGTTCGAATTCGAGGCCCTTGGCCTCTTCCACGGTGATCACGCCTTCCTTGCCGACCTTGTCCATCGCCTCGGCGATCTTCTGGCCGACTTCGACGTCGCCATTGGCCGAGATGATGCCGACCTGCGCGATTTCGGCGGTGCCGGCGACCGGGGTCGAGCGGGCCTTGAGGTCATCGACAACCTTGCTGACGGCGAGATCGATGCCGCGCTTCAGGTCCATCGGGTTCATGCCGGCGGCGACCGAGGTCATGCCTTCGCGCACGATCGCCTGGGCCAGCACGGTGGCGGTGGTGGTGCCGTCACCGGCGAGGTCGTTGGTCTTCGAGGCGACTTCGCGCAGCATCTGCGCGCCCATGTTCTCGAACTTGTCCTTGAGCTCGATTTCCTTGGCGACGGTGACGCCGTCCTTGGTGATGCGGGGCGCGCCGAAGCTCTTGTCGATCACGACGTTGCGGCCCTTGGGGCCCAGCGTGACCTTGACGGCATCTGCGAGGATGTCGACGCCGCGCAGAATGCGCTCACGAGCGTCGCGGCCGAACTTTACGTCCTTGGCAGCCATGATGTTTTCCTTTGAATGAAAAGAGTTGGTTCAGGAAATCCGGGTGATCAGCCGATCACGCCAAGGATGTCCGATTCCTTCATGATCAGCAGGTCTTCGCCGCCGACCTTGACTTCGGTGCCCGACCACTTGCCGAACAGCACGCGGTCACCGACCTTGACGTCGAGCGGGGTGATCGTGCCGTTTTCGGCGCGGGCGCCCGAACCGATCGCCACGACTTCGCCCTCGGCGGGCTTTTCCTTGGCGCTATCGGGAATGATGATGCCGCCGGCGGTCTTTTCCTCGGCTTCGACACGGCGCACGAGCACGCGGTCGTGCAGCGGACGGAAGGTCATGGGTATCTCCCTTGTTCCATGATACAGAAATGGCACTTGGCACTCTCAGGTGGAGAGTGCCAGCACGGCGCATATGGGTGGGGGGCGCAGGGAGGTCAACCTCCTGCGCCCAAGTTTTTTAGGCCCAAGTTCTTTAGGCGGGGAGGAGTCCCAGCTTCTCACGCCGGTTCCAGCGCCAGAGCAGCAGTGCGGCCACGACGATAAGGCCGACGGCGAGCCCGATCCACACGCCGAGGCCCTGCAGCGGAGTCATCAGGCCGAGCCACAGCGCGGTGCCAATGCCCGGAATCCAGTAGCCGAACAGCGCGATGCCCATCGGCACGCGGGTATCCTGCAGCCCACGCAGGAGAGCAGCACCGACCGCTTGCGCACCGTCGAAGATCTGGAAGGCGGCCGCAACGACCATGTACTGCGTGGCAAGCTGGACCAGCCGCGCGTTGGCGGGGTCTGCCGGGTCGATATAGGCGGCGAGGATGAGGTTCGGGAAGACCAGCATCAACGTGGCCATCAGCGCCATGAAGCCGATGCCGAGAACCATGGCAACCTGCCCGGACCGCGTGATCGCCGCCTTGTCCCGCCCGCCATAGGCAAGGCCGACGCGGATCGTGGCAGCCTGGGCAATGCCGAAGGGCACCTGGAAGGTGAAGGCAGCGAACTGCAACGCAACGGTGTGCGCGGCCAGTTCGACCTCGCCGATGCGGCCCATGAGAAAGGCCGCGCCGTTGAACATGCCCGCCTCGGCGATGATCGTGGCGGTGATCGGCAGGCCGATCCGCATCACGTCGGCAAAGCGCGTCCAGTCCGGCCGCCACCAGCGCCCGCCGAAGCGATAGCGGCGCAGGCGCCGGTCGCTGCGGATGACGATGGCATAGGCGGCCAGCATGAACATGCTGGTGACGATGCTCGACAGGGCGGACCCGGTGAGCCCGAGCGCCGGCGCACCGAAATGGCCGAAGACGAACGTGTAGTTGCCAAGCGCGTTGACCGCGACGGCGAGGCCGTTGATCGCCGTGCCGATGAGCGGGCGGCCGAGCGTCGAGACCACGGTGCGCAGCAGCGAAGCGAACACGGCGGGAACACAGGCCCACATCAGCACGTTGAGGAACGGAACCGCGAGTGCGATCACATCCTCGCTCTGACCGGTGATGCGCATCAGCGGACCGCCGAGGAGGCACACGCCCATCGCGCCGACGCCCGCGATGACGCCCGCCCAGCCGGCCATGCGCACGGTGCGGCGCACTTCGCGCACGGCGTGGCGGCGCGCGCCGATTTCGGCAGCGATCAGCGGCGAAGCGGCGCCGACAAGGCCGGTGAGGCTCCAGATGAGGAGGCCGAACAGCGAGACCGAGAGCGCGGAAGCCGCCAGCGCCGCGGGGCCGAGCCGCGCGACGAAGATCACGTCGACCGCCCACACCGCCATCTGCAGCAGATTCGCGCCCACGAGCGGCGCGGCAAGGCGCAGCGTCGCGCGCCATTCATCGCTCCAGCGGGTGGGTGCGGCTTCAAACATGGAGCGGGGCATAGGGACGGCGCGGCGGCTTGGAAAGGGCGCGCGGGGGCACATGCGGGCACTGCAAGCAAAAAGGGCAGGCCTTGCGGCCCGCCCTTTCCGTACCGCGGGCGCTTCAAGACACCCGCGAAAGCCGTGAAGCTTACTTGATCTCGACGGTGCCGCCGGCAGCTTCGATCTTGGCCTTGATGTCCTCGGCCTCGGCCTTATTGACACCTTCCTTGATCGCCTTCGGAGCGGCTTCGACGAGGGCCTTGGCTTCGGTCAGGCCGAGCGCGGTGATGGCGCGCACTTCCTTGATGACCTGGATCTTCTTGCCGCCGTCGCCGGTCAGGATGACGTCGAATTCGGTCTTCTCTTCGACCGCGGCAGCGGCTTCGCCGCCACCAGCGGGCGCAGCAACGGCAACGGCAGCAGCGGCGCTGACGCCCCATGCTTCTTCGAGAGCCTTGGCGAGGTCAGCGGCTTCGAGAACGGTGAGCTTCGAAAGTTCTGCAACGAGATTGGCGATATCGGCCATGATGATAACTCCTCAATGTGGTTTGCCCAAATGCAAATGATCTTGGGCGAATGATCTGAAAAACAGGTCTGAGATTGCTTGTCGCTTACGCGGCATCCTTCTCGGCGTAGGCAGCAAAGACGCGGGCCAGCTTGGCCGCCGGAGCGGTCGTGAGCTGGGCGATCTTGGTCGCCGGAGCCTGAATGAGGCCGATGAGCTTGGCGCGCATCTCGTCGAGCGAGGGCATCGTGGCGAGTGCCTTGATCCCATCGGCGTCGAGAACGACCGTGCCCATTGCACCGCCAACGATTTCGAGCTTGTCGTTGGTCTTGGCGAAATCGACGACGACCTTGGCGGCCGCCACCGGATCCGCCGAAGCGGCGATGCCGGTAGGACCGGTGAAGAGGTCACTCATGCCCTCGTACGCGGTGCCCTTGGCGGCAATCTTGGCCAGACTGTTCTTCGCAACCTTGAACGAAGCGCCCGCCTCGCGGACCTTGATGCGCAGGGCGGTGGACTGGGCCACCGACAAGCCGAGGTTGCGGGTGACGACCACCACGCCTGCCTCGTTGAACACCTCGGTCAGGAAGGCGACCGATTCGGCTTTCTGCGAACGATCCATGCCATACTCCTTCACATGTGGCCGAAGGGGGCACGCCCCCGACGACCGGCTACATTTGTCCATGGCACACTTGGCACCACGGGCGAGTCCGCTGAGGGGGGAAGGAGCGCGCGGAAAACCGCACGAATGGCTGGCGTTCCGCATGAGAGCGGACCAACAGGCCGTGGGCGCTTGCGGCGCCCTGAAACTCTTTTCCCCGTCTAGGCTGGAGATTAAGCAGGAAGCCTGCACCAGCTGTCTCGGACGGATGACCTTCAGGGCCGGGGCCCGTCTGGTCGATGGGCGCATTGGCGCAAGTGCGGCGAAGAGTCAAGCAATGCGGGGCTCGGGGCGGTACGGAGGGGCGGCGCCGGTTGACAAACTACCGGGCTGCGCCTAACTCGCGGCGCTTGCCCACTGTTTCGAGCAAGGCGGTCCCATACGCGGGGGACGGCCCAGGAAGGAAGCGGTTCGGGTTTCGTCTGACGCGATGATGCCATTTGCCACCGGGAATCCAGCTGGAATCCATGGGTGGTGCTTGGCGTTTCGCCTTTCAGGCACCACACGCCGCGTGTGGTTTTTGCCGGATTTCCAGCCTTCCGGGCTGCGGCCGGCACGAGTGACAAACAAGAGGCTGAACCTTTCATGGCTACCAAGGCATCCCCCTCGGCCAAGCCGGCACGCGCCGGTTTCAAGAAGCGTATCCGCAAGATCTTCGGCGACATCCACGAAGTGGTGCAGATGCCGAACCTGATCGAGGTTCAGCGCGAAAGCTACGAGCAGTTCCTGCGCTCCGATCCGGCCACGGGCTATGTCTCGGGTCTGGAAAAGACGCTGCGCTCGGTCTTCCCGATCCAGGACTTCGCCGGCACCGCCAGCCTCGATATCAAGGAGCGCGACGGCTATGTGCTCGAGGCGCCGAAGTACGACGTAAACGAATGCCGCCAGCGCGGGATCACCTACGCTGCGCCGATGAAGGTGACGCTCAAGCTCGCGACCTTCGAGGTCGATAGCGAGACCGAGACCAAGAGCCTCATCGATATCAAGGAGCAGGACGTCTACATGGGCGATATCCCGCTCATGACCGATAACGGCACCTTCATCATCAACGGGACCGAGCGCGTCATCGTCAGCCAGATGCACCGGTCGCCGGGCGTGCTGTTCGACCATGACCGCGGCAAGACGCACTCCTCGGGCAAGTACCTGTTTGCCGCGCGCGTCATTCCCTATCGCGGTTCGTGGCTCGATTTCGAATTCGACGCCAAGGACATCGTCAACGTCCGCATCGACCGCAAGCGCAAGCTGCCGGTGACAGCGCTGCTCTATGCGCTCGGGCTCAACGGCGAGCAGATCCTCGACTTCTTCTACTCCAAGGTCGTGTGGGCGCGTGCCGAGGGCGGCTGGAAGGTGCCCTTCGTGCTCGACCAGTGGCGCGGCACGAAGCCGGCATTCGATATCGTCGATGCCGCCTCGGGTGAAGTCGTGTTCCCCGCCGGCACCAAGATCAGCCCGCGTGCGGCCAACAAGGCGGCCAAGGACGGCTTGCAGAACCTGCTGATTCCGACCGAGGAAATCTTCGGCCGCTATGCCGCCAAGGACATGATCGACGAGAGCACCGGCCGCATCTGGATCGAGGCGGGCGATGAAGTCTCGCCCGAAAACCTCGAAGTGCTCGACAAGGCCGGCGTCGACGTACTCGAACTGCTCGACATCGACCACGTGAACACGGGTCCGTGGATCCGCAACACGATGAAGGCCGACAAGGCCGAGGACCGCGATCAGGCGCTTTCGGACATCTACCGCGTGATGCGCCCCGGCGAGCCGCCGACGCGCGAGACCGCAGAAGCGCTGTTCGACGGCCTGTTCTTCGATCCGGATCGCTACGACCTTTCGGCCGTGGGCCGCGTCAAGCTCAACATGCGTCTCAGCCTCGATTGCCCGGACACCGTCACCACGCTGCGCACCGACGATATCCTGGCGGTGGTCAAGGAACTGGTGAACCTCAAGGACGGCAAGGGCGAGGTTGACGATATCGACAACCTCGGCAACCGCCGCGTCCGTTCGGTGGGCGAGCTGCTGGAAAACCAGTACCGCGTCGGCCTGCTGCGCATGGAACGCGCGGTGAAGGAGCGCATGAGCTCGGTCGACGTATCGACCGTGATGCCGAACGACCTCATCAACGCGAAGCCCGCCGTGGCTGCGGTGCGCGAGTTCTTCGGTTCCTCGCAGCTCTCGCAGTTCATGGACCAGACCAACCCGCTTTCGGAAGTCACCCACAAGCGCCGCGTTTCGGCGCTCGGGCCGGGTGGTCTGACCCGCGAGCGCGCCGGCTTTGAAGTGCGCGACGTTCACCCGACGCACTATGGCCGCATCTGCCCGATCGAAACGCCGGAAGGCCCGAACATCGGTCTGATCAACTCGCTCTCCACCTTCGCCCGCGTCAACAAGTACGGCTTCATCGAGACGCCGTACCGCAAGGTCGTGGACCAGAAGGTCACCGGCGACGTGGTCTATCTCTCGGCGATGGAAGAGCAGAAGCACACCGTGGCGCAGGCCTCGGCCGGGCTGAACCCGGACGGTTCGTTCGCGGAAGAGCTCGTCTCAGCGCGGCAGAACGGCGAATTCGTGATGAGCCCGCGCGAGAACGTGACGCTCATGGACGTCAGCCCCAAGCAGCTGGTGTCGGTCGCGGCTTCGCTCATTCCGTTCCTCGAAAACGACGACGCCAACCGCGCGCTGATGGGCTCGAACATGCAGCGCCAGGCGGTGCCGCTGGTCAAGGCCGACGCACCGTTCGTGGGCACCGGCATGGAAGAGACCGTGGCGCGCGATTCGGGCGCCGCGATTTCGGCGCTGCGTTCGGGTGTGGTCGATCAGGTCGACGCGACCCGTATCGTGATCCGCGCTTCGGGCGATATCGAACCCGGCCAGTCGGGCGTCGACATCTACCGCCTGCAGAAGTTCGAACGCTCGAACCAGTCGACCTGCATCAACCAGCGTCCGCTGGTGAAGGTGGGTGATCTGATCGAGAAGGGCATGATCATCGCCGACGGTCCCTCGACCGAATTCGGTGAGCTGGCGCTCGGCCGGAACGTGCTCGTCGCGTTCATGCCGTGGAATGGCTACAACTACGAAGACTCGATCCTGATCAGCGAACGCATCGTGAAGGAAGACGTCTTCACCTCGATCCACATCGAGGAGTTCGAAGTCATGGCCCGCGACACCAAGCTCGGGCCCGAAGACATCACCCGCGACATCCCGAACGTCGGTGAGGAAGCCCTGCGCAACCTCGATGAGGCGGGCATCGTCTACATCGGCGCCGAAGTGCACCCCGGTGACATTCTCGTCGGCAAGATCACGCCCAAGGGCGAGAGCCCGATGACGCCGGAAGAGAAGCTGCTCCGCGCGATCTTCGGCGAAAAGGCCAGCGACGTGCGCGACACTTCGCTGCGTCTGCCACCGGGCGTTTCGGGCACGATCGTCGATGTGCGCGTGTTCAACCGTCACGGCATCGAGATCGATGACCGTACCCGCGCGATCCAGAACGAGGAAATCGAACGCCTCGCCAAGGACCGCGAGGACGAGCGCGCGATCCTCAACCGGGCGACCTTCAACCGCCTCAGGGAAATGCTGGTCGGCCAGGTTTCGGCCGCAGCGCCCAAGGGTGTGAAGAAGGGCGAAGAGATCACCGAGCAGGTGCTCGCCGATGTCGAGCGCCACGAGTGGTGGAAGTTCGCCCTCGCCGACGATGCGCGCCAGCAGCAGCTGGAAGCGGTCAAGGCGCAGTACGACACCGCCGTCCGCGCGATCCAGGAGAAGTTCGAGGATCGCAAGGAGAAGCTCGAGCGCGGTGACGAACTGGCGCCGGGCGTGCTCAAGATGGTCAAGGTCTTCGTCGCGGTGAAGCGCAAGCTGCAGCCGGGCGACAAGATGGCCGGCCGTCACGGCAACAAGGGTATCATCAGCCGCATCCTGCCGCAGGAAGACATGCCGTTCCTCGAGGACGGTACGCCGGTCGATTTCGTGCTCAACCCGCTGGGCGTGCCGTCGCGCATGAACGTCGGGCAGATCTTCGAAACGCACCTTGGCTGGGCTGCGCGCGGCCTTGGCAAGCGGATCGGTGCGGCGCTCGACGCGTGGCGCGAAGCCAACCCGAACCCCGAAGCCGGCGCTCCGCCGGAAGCGGTGCGCGAACTGCTGACGGAGATCTACGGCGACAACTACAGCGCCGAGATTGCCGCACGCAGCGACGAGCAGATCGTCGATCTTGCCCAGTCGGTTCGCCAGGGCGTGCCGATGGGTTCGCCGGTCTTCGACGGTGCGGTCGAGAAGGACGTGACCGACATGCTGCGTCTCGCCGGGCTCGATGAATCGGGCCAGGTGACGCTCTATGACGGCCGCACCGGCGAGGCGTTCGACCGCAAGGTCACGGTGGGCATGAAGTACGTGCTCAAGCTCCACCACCTTGTCGACGACAAGATCCACGCGCGTTCGATCGGGCCCTACAGCCTCGTCACCCAGCAGCCGCTGGGCGGCAAGGCCCAGTTCGGCGGCCAGCGCTTCGGCGAAATGGAGGTCTGGGCGCTGCAGGCCTATGGCGCGGCCTACACGCTGCAGGAAATGCTCACGGTGAAGTCCGACGACGTGGTCGGCCGCACCAAGGTCTACGAAGCGATCGTCAAGGGTGACGACACCTTCGAGGCCGGCATTCCCGAGAGCTTCAACGTGCTCGTCAAGGAAATGCGCAGCCTGGGTCTCAACGTCGAACTTTCGTCGGTGGATGTCGACGAAGACGGCGTGGCGATCGCGGCGGAGTAAGCAGTCAGGGCCGGTGTGGCACATGCCCGCCGGCCAACCGACTGATCGCGCTTAGAGTTTCCCTCCAAGTGAGGAATGAAGAATGAACGACCTTACCAAGTTCACCAACCAGATCGCCAAGCCCGAGACTTTCGACCAGATCCAGATCGGTCTGGCGAGCCCCGAGCGCATCCGCAGCTGGTCCTTCGGCGAGATCAAGAAGCCGGAAACGATCAACTACCGTACGTTCAAGCCCGAGCGTGACGGCCTGTTCTGCGCGCGCATCTTCGGTCCGGTGAAGGACTACGAGTGCCTGTGCGGCAAGTACAAGCGCATGAAGTACAAGGGCGTCGTCTGCGAAAAGTGCGGCGTCGAAGTCACCGTCACCAAGGTGCGCCGCGAGCGCATGGGCCACATCGAGCTGGCCGCGCCGGTCGCGCACATCTGGTTCCTGAAGTCGCTGCCCTCGCGCATCGGCCTGCTGCTCGACATGCAGCTCAAGCAGCTTGAGCGCATTCTTTACTTCGAGAGCTATGTCGTGATCGAGCCGGGCATCACCGCGCTCGAGCGCTACCAGTTGCTCACCGAAGACGAACTGCTCGACGCGCAGGACGAATATGGCGAAGACGCATTCTCCGCCGGGATCGGCGCCGAGGCGGTCAAGCAGATGCTCATGGACCTCGACCTCGAGCAGGAACGCAAGGACCTGCTGGAGGAGCTCGCCACCACCAAGAGCGAGCTGAAGCCCAAGAAGATCATCAAGCGGCTCAAGGTCGTCGAATCGTTCATCGATTCGGGCAACCGTCCGGAGTGGATGATCCTCGACGTGATCCCGGTCATTCCGCCCGAACTGCGCCCGCTGGTGCCGCTCGATGGTGGCCGCTTCGCGACCTCGGATCTCAACGATCTCTATCGCCGCGTCATCAACCGCAACAACCGCCTGAAGCGCCTGATCGAACTGCGCGCGCCGGACATCATCGTGCGCAACGAAAAGCGCATGCTGCAGGAAGCGGTTGACGCACTGTTCGACAACGGTCGCCGCGGCCGCATCATCACTGGCGCCAACAAGCGTCCGCTGAAGTCGCTGTCCGACATGCTCAAGGGCAAGCAGGGCCGCTTCCGCCAGAACCTGCTGGGCAAGCGCGTCGACTATTCGGGCCGCTCGGTGATCGTGACCGGTCCCGAGCTCAAGCTGCACCAGTGCGGCCTGCCCAAGAAGATGGCGCTCGAACTGTTCAAGCCGTTCATCTACGCCCGCCTTGATGCCAAGGGTCTCTCGATGACCCTGAAGCAGGCCAAGAAGTGGGTCGAGAAGGAGCGCAAGGAAGTCTGGGACATCCTGGATGAAGTGATCCGCGAGCACCCGGTGATGCTGAACCGCGCGCCGACGCTCCACCGTCTCGGCATTCAGGCGTTCGAGCCCGTGCTGATCGAAGGTAAGGCGATCCAGCTGCACCCGCTGGTCTGCTCGGCATTCAACGCCGACTTCGATGGTGACCAGATGGCCGTCCACGTCCCGCTTTCGCTGGAAGCCCAGCTTGAAGCGCGCGTGCTGATGATGTCGACCAACAACATCCTCTCGCCCGCCAACGGCAAGCCGATCATCGTGCCTTCGCAGGACATGGTGCTGGGCCTCTATTATCTGTCGATGGACCGTCAGGGCGAGCCGGGCGAAGGCATGATGATGGCCGATATGGCCGAAGTGCATCAGGCGCTGTTCGCCGGTGCCGTCACCATGCACACCAAGATCGTGGCGCGCGTCCCGCAGACCGACGAGAACGGCAAGCAGTACCTCAAGCGTTACAACACGACGCCGGGCCGCATGCTCATCGGCGAATGCCTGCCCAAGAGCAGCACGGTTCCCTTCGAGCTGGTCAACCGCCTGCTCACCAAGAAGGAAATCGCCGACGTCATCGATCAGGTCTATCGTCACACCGGCCAGAAGGACACGGTGCTGTTCGCCGACGCGATCATGGCGCTGGGCTTCCGCAACGCGTTCAAGGCGGGCATCTCGTTCGGCAAGGACGACATGATCATCCCCGACAGCAAGGACGCGCTGGTGGGTGAGACCAAGGAACTGGTCGCCGACTACGAGCAGCAGTACCAGGACGGCCTGATCACCCAGCAGGAAAAGTACAACAAGGTGATCGACGCCTGGAGCCGTTGCGGCGATCAGGTGGCCGCGGCCATGATGGAAGAGATCAAGGCCACTCCGCTGGATGATCAGGGCCGTGAGGCGCAGGTCAACTCGATCTACATGATGAGCCACTCCGGCGCGCGTGGTTCGCCGACGCAGATGAAGCAGCTCGCCGGTATGCGCGGCCTGATGGCCAAGCCTTCGGGCGAGATCATCGAGACGCCGATCATCTCGAACTTCAAGGAAGGCCTGACCGTCCTTGAGTACTTCAACTCGACCCACGGCGCTCGCAAGGGCCTCGCGGACACCGCGCTGAAGACCGCCAACTCGGGTTACCTCACGCGCCGTCTGGTCGACGTTTCGCAGGACTGCGTCGTCACCATCGACGATTGCGGCACCGAGCGGGCGCTCGAGATGCGCGCGATCGTTCAGGGTGGTGCGACGATCGCATCGCTTGGCGAACGTATCCTGGGCCGCACGCTGGCCGAGGACATGATCGAGGCGAAGACCGGCGAAGTGCTGATGCCCAAGGGCACGCTGCTGGATGAGGCTGCGATCGCGAAGATCGAGGCTGCGGGCTCGCAGTCCGCGCGCATCCGTTCGCCGCTGATCTGCGCGGCGCAGGTCGGTGTTTGCGGCACCTGCTACGGCCGCGACCTTGCGCGCGGTACGCCGGTGAACATCGGTGAAGCCGTTGGCGTCATCGCGGCGCAGTCGATCGGCGAGCCGGGCACGCAGCTCACCATGCGTACGTTCCACATCGGTGGTGCGGCGCAGGTGAACGAGCAGTCGAACCTCGAATCGCTGTGCGATGGTACCGTGGTCTACCGCGACATCCCGACCATCACCGACTCGCGTGGTCGCCGCCTCAGCCTTGCCCGCAACGGCGAGATTGTGGTGCTCGACAACGAGGGCCGCGAGCGCGCCATGCACCGCGTGCCTTATGGTACGCACCTGATCCACGAGAACGGGGCTACGGTGAAGCTGGGTGAACGCCTGGCTGAATGGGATCCGTTCACCCTGCCGGTGATTACCGACAAGCCGGGTGTGGTGCGCTATCAGGACCTGATCGACGGCCGCACGCTGACCGAACTGGTCGACGAAGCAACCGGCATTGCCCAGCGCGTCGTGACCGAGAACCGCGCCGGCGGGCGGGCCAAGAAGGAAGACCTCCGTCCGCGCCTGACCCTGCTTGACGAGAATTCGGGTGAAACCGCGCGCTATCTGATGGCGCCGGGTACCACGCTTTCGGTCGAGGATGGCCAGACGGTTCAGGCGGGTGACGTGCTGGCGCGTGCCAGCCGCGAAGCTGCCAAGACCCGCGACATCACCGGCGGTCTGCCGCGCGTGGCCGAGCTGTTCGAAGCGCGCATCCCGAAGGACAACGCGATCATCGCGAAGATCTCGGGCCGCATCGAATTCGTTCGCGACTACAAGGCCAAGCGCAAGATCGCGATCATCCCCGAGGAAGGCGATCCGGTCGAGTACCTGATCCCCAAGTCGAAGGTGATCGACGTTCAGGAAGGCGACTGGGTCAAGAAGGGCGACAACCTCATCAGCGGTTCGCCCAACCCGCACGACATTCTGGAAGTCATGGGCGTCGAAGCTCTGGCCGAATACCTCGTGGCGGAAATCCAGGAAGTCTATCGTCTGCAGGGCGTTAAGATCAACGACAAGCACATCGAGGTGATCGTCCGCCAGATGCTGCAGAAGGTCGAGATCACCGATGGTGGCGACACCACGCTGCTGGCAGGCGAGCAGATCGACCTTGAGGAAATGAACGAATACAACGTCAAGCTCGCGCCGGGCATGCGCCCGGCCGAAGGCAAGCCGGTGCTGCTGGGCATCACCAAGGCTTCGCTGCAGACGCGTTCGTTCATCTCGGCGGCTTCGTTCCAGGAAACCACCCGCGTGCTCACGCAGGCGGCGGTCGAGGGCAAGCGGGACTCGCTGATCGGCCTCAAGGAGAACGTGATCGTGGGCCGCCTGATCCCGGCGGGCACGGGCGCGGGCATGAACCGCCTGCGCGTTGCGGCCACCAGCCGCGATGCCGCGCTGCGCGCTTCGTATCGCAAGCTCCAGGAATCGCTCATCGCCCCCAATTCGGCGGCCGAAGAGCATGCCGCCGAGCTGGCCCAGGGCCCCGAAGCGGCGATCGGCAACGATCCGCTGGCAGCGGTCGAGGGTGAGACCCACGGTCTCGACGCCGATGCGGGTGACTACCTGATCAAGGATGGCGAGGCCTGATCGGCTGACCTGACCTGACTGACCAAGTTGAAAACCCCGTCGGCCCCGGCCGGCGGGGTTTTTGATTTGTTGTCCGAGGCCTACGTATTCAAATCGGTCCGGAATGGGGGTAGTCGCAAGGGCTTGGCCAGTAGGAACCGCGTGACGGACGCCCACTCCGGCGATCTGCTACAGGAGTCCTCTGGCATGCTCAGCGGCATCAAGCTCAGCGACAAGGCACGCCGCGGCGCGCGGCTTCTCATCGGCCTGCTCCTCGCGCTCATCGCGCTCGCCTCGGCCGTGGTCTACGCCATCCGCGCCGATGGCCCGATGACCCAGGGCAGCGCGCTGCAGGCGGAAATTCTTGCGGACGTGCTGCCGCCCCCGGCCTTCGTGGTCGAGCCCTATCTCAATGCTGCGCTGATCGTGCACGATCCCGACCGGGCGGGTCCCTATCTCGGCGAGCTCAAGGACGAGCACGCCGAGTTCGAAGCACGCAAGACTTACTGGAAAACTGCGCCAGTCCCGGAGCAACTGCGCCAACCGCTCGATGACACGATCGCGGCTGCCGAGAGGTTCTGGCAGATCATGGACAGCAAGTTCCTGCCCGCCGTGAAGAGCGGCAATCGCGCTGCGATGGCCGAGGCGTTTTCGATGGACATCGCGCCGATCTATCGCCTGCAGCGCGAGCAGGTGCGCAGCATCGTGGCGCTCAGCCGGACCTACAGCGCCGAGACTGCCCGCACCAATGCCGGGCTAATCGGCCTCGCCCTGTCCGGGCTGGCCGCACTGGCGCTGGCGATGCTGGGGCTGATCCTGTGGAGCGCACGCGCCGCGCAAAAGCTGGTGGTCTTGCCGCTCGTCGAGACGGCGACAACGATGCAGCGCATGGCGGACGGCGATACGAGCATCGTCATCGCAGGCATCGAGCGGGCAGACGAAATCGGCATGGTCGCCCGCGCCATGCACGTATTCCGCGAGGCCGAGGAAGGCCGCCGCCTGGCCTCCACCGAGCAGGCGGCAGTTGTCACCACACTTTCAAACGGGCTGGCCCGGCTCGCGGCCAAGGATCTGGAGCACCAGTTGGACGAGCCGTTCCCCCCTGCCTACGAATTGCTGCGCGAAAACTACAATGCGGCGGTGTCCTCATTGGCGGAAGCGCTGCGGATCGTGCGGGTCGGCACGGCCAGCGTGAAGGGCAGCATTTCCGAGATCGGCGCGGCCTCGCAAGATCTGGCGCAGCGCAACGAAGCCCAAGCCGCGCGCATCGCCGAGACAGCGCGGGCGATGGACGCGGTGACCGGCATCGTCCACGAAACCGCGAATGGGGCGCAGGCTGTCAGCCAGACGATTACCCAGGCCGACCGCGAGGCAGGCGAGGGTGGCGACGTCGTGCGCCGCGCGATCGAAGCCATGGCTGCGATCGAGCATTCCGCGCAGGAAATCGGCCAGATCATCAGCGTGATCGACGGGATCGCGTTTCAGACCAACCTGCTCGCGCTCAATGCGGGGGTCGAGGCCGCACGTGCCGGGGAGGCGGGCAAGGGTTTTGCCGTCGTCGCCACCGAAGTGCGCGCGCTGGCTCAGCGCAGTGCCGATGCGGCGCAGAGCATCAAGGCGCTGATCACCGCCAGCGGTGAGCAGGTCGGCGCGGGTGTCGAGCTGGTGCGCGAAAGCGGGACCCGGCTCGAGGCGATCATGCGGCGAATCGGCGAGATCAGGTCGCTGACCGGCAACATCGCCGGATCGGCGACGCGTCAGGCAGCCAACCTCAGCCAGATCAATGCAGCGATGGGCGAAATGGACCGGATGACCCAGCAGAACGCGGCAATGGTCGAGCAATCCACAGCGGCGACACGCAGTCTTGCTGCCGAAGCCGTCCGCCTCAACGAACTGGTTGCCACCTTCCGCACGCGCGATGTGGCGCGCCGGCCGGCGGCGCTTGCCGCGCCCGATGCGATACGGCGCAAGTCCGCTGTCGAGAATCGGCCTGCTCCGCAGCCGCTCGCACTGGCGAGCTGACCGGATCAGGCCCCGCTCAAGCGTTTTCGCAGGCCATCCGTTCAAGCGCGGCAAAGCTCTCAAGCACGCCCGGATCCGCGAACGGTGCGACTTGCGCGAGGATGACGCCGGCGAGATCGCGATCGGTATCGATCCAGTAGTAGCAGTTGAAGATGCCGGCCCAGTGCAGGCTGCCCGGCGAACGGCCAGCGGGGCCGGTCTCGGTGTTGACGAGGAATCCGCCCAGGGTCCAGCCGCCGCGCTGGCCGGGAAGCGGGTCGAACGCGCTGGCAAAACTCGGCATCGCGGTGGTCATCTCGCCCGCCGAGAGATGCGCGGGGAGAGCATCCTCGCGCGCGATTCGGGCCATTTGCGGAGAGAGCACGCGAACCCCGTCGAGCTCGCCGCCGCGCAGGATCATGCGCAGGAAGCGGGCGTAGTCACCGGCGGTCGAGGACAGGCCGCCGCCGCCGTTGTGATACTCGCCGCCGCCGAGCACCATGCCCTGCGTCTTGAAGCCGCCTTCGGATTCGCGCACATGGACTTGCGCCTCGTTGGCATCCCAGGCGCCGCGGAAGCGGGTCTGGGTCATGCCCAGCGGCCCGGTGATCTCTTTCTCGAACCATTCGCCGAGCGTCATGCCGGTCACCGCTTCGACGGCAAGGCCTGCCCAGTCGATCCCGACGCCGTACTGCCAGTTCGTGCCCGGATCGAACATCAGCGGCAGGTCGAGGCTGGCGCGCTTGCCTGCTGCCATCTTGCCGGTGGCCATGGCATGGCGCAGCAGGTCGGCGTTCATGAAGGTATAGCCGCAGCCGGAGGTGTGGAGCAGCAAGTGGCGCAGCGTTACGGGTGACGCGGCCGGGCGCAGGAGCGGCTTGCCGTCCGCATCGAAGCCGTCCAGCACTTGCGGCTCGGCAAGTTCGGGGAGGGTCGGCCCGACCGGCGCGTCGAGATCGAGCTTGCCGCGTTCGACCAGCTGCAGCACCGCGACGCTGGTAAGCGCCTTGGTCATCGAGGCGATCTGGAACAGGGTGTCCTCGCGCATCGGCACGCCGTTTACCGCATCCGCCTGCCCGAAGGCGCGGGCATAGCGGGTGTCCTTGCTGTCGGTGATCAGGGCCACCGCGCCCGGCAGGTTTGCAGCCGCTACCGCGGCCTCGAATTCAGCGATGCCCTTCATGTCCGGTCCTCTCGTGTTGTGCTGCCCTTCTGCGGGGCAATCAGCGCGGCTTGCGGTGCTCGCCCTTGACCCAGCGGACCGTGCCCGAGCTGGCGCGCATCACGACGCTTTCGGTCGTCATCACCCCGCTCTTGTTGATCTTGACGCCCGCGAGCAGCGAACCATCGGTCACGCCGGTGGCGGCGAAGATGCAGTCGCCCTTGGCGAGTTCCTTGAGATCATAGACCTTGTTGAGGTCCGTGATGCCCCATTTGCGCGCGCGGGACTTCTCGTCCTCGTTGCGGAACAGCAGGCGGCCCTTGAACTGCCCACCGACGCACCGCAGCGCGGCTGCCGCAAGCACGCCCTCGGGCGCGCCGCCGGTGCCCATGTAGAGATCGATGCCGGTGTCCTCGTTGGTCACCGCGATCACGCCCGCCACGTCACCATCCGGGATCAGGCTGATGCCGCAACCCAGCGCCCGCAATTCGGCGATGAGTTCGGCATGGCGCGGCCGGTCGAGCACGCAGACGATGATGTCGCTGGGTTCGACGCCCTTGGCCTTGGCGACGGCGCACACGTTCTCGCCCGCCGTGCGATTGAGATCGATGATGCCGTCGGGATAGCCGGGACCGACCGCGAGCTTTTCCATGTAGACGTCGGGCGCGTTGAGCAGACCGCCCTCTTCGGCGACGGCGAGCACGGCAAGTGCGTTCGGGCCGGCCTTGGCGGTGATCGTGGTGCCTTCAAGCGGATCGAGCGCAATGTCGATCTTCGGGCCCTTGCCGGGCGCGGCACCGACCTTTTCGCCGATGTAGAGCATCGGCGCTTCGTCGCGCTCACCCTCACCGATCACCACGGTGCCGTCCATGTAGAGTTCGTTGAACGCGGCGCGCATGGCTTCCACCGCAGCGGCATCGGCGGCCTTCTCGTCGCCCCGGCCGATCAGCCGCGAGGCCCCGATGGCGGCCGCCTCGGTAACGCGGACCATCTCGAGGACGAGGACGCGGTCAAGTACCTGCGAGGCGGCTGGTGCGGGTCGGATGTCGGTCACGTTGACTCCTGAGGCTCGTTGGCGGAAGCTGCCCTGCCCTAGACGGGAGGATGCAGGGTTGTCGAGGCGCGGAATACTATACAGACGCGCGTTTCGCGCATTCCTATGCGTAAACCTGTCGTTCCTTGCAATGGGGATGGCCCGTGCGCAATCGGCGCCGGCGGCAGACGCGGCACAAACACCTGCCGCAAGTGCCGCTGCGCCAGCGGAATCGGGGGATACTGACAGCAATGCGCAGATCGCCCAGCGCTTGCTCACGGCGGGCCAGCCCAAGAAATGCGAGAAAGCTGGTCCGGACGGCGCGATCGTCGTCTGCGGCGGCCGTGAGGCGAACGAGAAGGAGCGCTTGCCGCTGCGGGATCAGCTCGATTCGGCGCGCTCCACCAACGACGGCCTGCCGCGCGCGCCCAATGTCAGCGGTCTGCGCGATTGCAGCAGGGGCTGTATCGGCTTCGGTTCGGCACCGACGCCGATGTACTTTTTCGACATCACCAAGCTGCCCGAAGCGCCGCCCGATTCGGATGCCGACAGAATCGCGCGCGGGGAGATTCGGGCGCCTTAGGGCAGATTCGGGGTCGCCCGATCATTCAAGGCTCCGGCCATGGCGGGTCAATCCTCGAGGATATGCATCACCAGTGGCGGTGCGCCGAGGCTGGGGGAACCTTCGAGCAGGCGCAGCGCCTCGGCAATCGCGCTTTCGGGGCCTTCGTGCGTGACCATGGCGACGAGCACCTGATCGGCGCTGCCCACGCCCGCGCGGCCTTTCTGGATCAGGCTTTCGATCGAAACCCCGGCATCGCGCATCGCGGCGGTGATCTCGGCCAGCACGCCTGGGCGATCGGCCACGGTGAAGCGGAGGTAGGCCTTCCCGGTGCGGTGGCCGCTATCGGCCGGGGCGGCCATTTCGAGCTCTGCCGCCGGGATCGAGAACGGCGCGCCGATATCGCCGCGCGCGATGTCGATGAGATCGGCCACCACGGCGCTCGCGGTCGGCCCGTCGCCCGCGCCTGCGCCCTGGAACAGCAGGCGGCCGACGAAATTGCCTTCCGCCACGACCGCATTGGTCGCGCCATCAACATGGGCGAGCGGGTGGTCGCGGTGGACCAGCATCGGATGGACCCGCTGGAACAGCCTGCGCTGGCCAGCCTCGTCGACGGCGGTTTCGGCCATGCCGATCAGTCGGATATAGTAGCCCAGTGCATCGGCCTGCGCGATATCGGCGGCGAGCACGCGGCGAATGCCGGTGGCAGCAACCGGCTTGAAATCCACCGCCGTGCCGAAGGCGATGCTGGAGAGAATCGCCAGCTTGTGCGCCGCATCGATGCCGTCGATATCGAACGTGGGGTCGCTTTCGGCATAGCCCTTGGCCTGCGCTTCGGCCAGAACATCGGCGAAATCGCGGCCGGTGTCCTCCATGGTCGAGAGGATGTAATTGCAGGTGCCGTTGAGGATCCCGTAGATGCGGTCGATGTAGTTGGCCGCAGCGCCTTCCTTGAGCGCCTTGATCACCGGGATGCCGCCTGCCACCGCCGCTTCGAACTTGAAGGCGACTTTCGCGGCCTCGGCCTTGGTCGCGAGTTCGAGCCCGTGATGCGCGACCATCGCCTTGTTGGCGGTCACCAGCGCCTTGCCCGCTTCGAATGTGGTGCGGGCCAAGGCGAGCGCCGGACCATCGGCGCCGCCGACGAGCTCGACGACGACGTCGACATCGGGCCGCTCGCCGAGGATCACCATGTCGTCTTCCCACGCGTAAGACGAGAGATCGACGCCGCGGTTCTTGCCGCGGTTGCGCGCGCTGATTGCGCTGATCGTGATCGGCCGGCCCGCACGGCGCGCAATGAGGCCGGCATTGGCCTCAAGCAAGCGGATGACGCCGCCGCCAACGGTGCCAAGACCGGCCAGCGCGATGCGCAAAGGTTCGCTCATGATGATCCCCGTAAAATCTTATGGTGCGCCTTAGGGTAGCTGATCCGCCCTCGCAACCGCCGGTGGTGAGTGTGGATCAGGGTGCCGCGCGCTTGCGAGTGCAGGGGCCGAGATCGGCCAGCACCTGGGCATAGTCTTCCGCAGCGGTTCGCCGGTCGGCCAGCGTGGCGGAGATATTCGCGCGTTCAGGCAGTCGGCCGGGCAGCCCGCAGGCGAGCCGATACCACGCAAGCGTCGCAGGAAGCGGTGCGTGCGCCGCCGAATCGACGATTTCCGTGAAGCTCACGCCCCATGCCGTCGGCTGGCCGGGGCGCCGGAGCACCGAGATCGAGACCGGTGCGCCGGTTGCGGTACCGAGGAAAAGCTGGGTTTCTCCCTCGCCCGCGAGGTTGCCGGCGACATGCAGCGCCTCGCGCACTGCGGTGATCGCGGGCGGAGCATCAGGCCGCGTGGTCTCGGTCAGAATCGCGCGCAAGGTGGCCTCGCGCGCGGGGGTGAGCACCAGCATGGCATCGGGTGCGACAAGCTGGAGCTCGCCCGGTCGGTCGGGCACAGGGCGGGCCAATACCAGCACTTGAGCCTTGCTCAGTCTGGGCGGCTTGCCGCGCGCATCAATTGGGACATCGGCAAGAAATCGGATCGATTCGCCCAGGTTTTCGCCGATCAGCAGCGCCTGCGTGCGGGCCTCCACATAGAGACGGACGCGCCCTGCGGGCAGGCCTGGCGATTCCTCGGGCTTGAGCCGCACGGCCTTGCGCACTTCGGCACGCGCCACGACCTGTGCGGACAGGGCGAGATCGACAAGATCGGCGTATGTCAGGTCCGGATCGGCCTCCAGCCCCGGCGCCATGGAGACAGACAAAGCTGTTTCCTGTCCGTGGCTTGCCGCAGCGTCGCCAAGGCCGAGCGCGGCGGCGGCGAGCAACCGGGCCCACATGGGGAGGGAAGCGTGTTTCCGGCGGGAGCATCTGGTGCGGGGCATACGTGGATCCTTAGAATCGCTGGCGCCGAAAGGCGATGGCGGCGGTGCCAAGACGCGTTTCAGGCAGCGAAACCGTGAATTGAAGGTTAACCGATAAAGCATTTGCGCGCCTTTGGCTTCGGCGTTAAAGCTCGCCGTTGTCGGGGATTTCAACAATGAAAGCCCGCAAAAGCCGCCGCCGGGTTCCTTGCACCCGATGTCGGCGGTCCGGTTTGCCGGCAGGGTGGAATGAAATCGCTGGATTGGCCAATCGCGCTGGATGGGTGATTCCATGCGCGATTCCGTGAACGTAGGCATCCACCGGATGTCAGTCGTTTGCGGAGTATCAGGAGTTTTGGAGCTGAATGGCATACGCTGACCAACAGATGAGCGGTAACAAGATCACCGCGCTCATCATCGTTGCGATCCTTCACGTCGGCTTGGGCTACGCTCTGGTAACGGGGCTGGCTTACGAGGCGTACAAGAAGGTCAAAGAGGTGACCTCGGCGGTCAACATCGAGGAAGAAAAGCCGCCGGAGACGCCGCCACCGCCGCCGCCGCCGAAGGATCAGCCGCCGCCGCCCATTGTGGCGCCGCCGCCGCCGATCACCTTCAACGCGCCTGCGCCGCAGATCGAAACCGTGACTCAGGCGCCGCCTCCGGCTCCGGTGTTCACGACGGCTGCGCCGCCGCCGCCGCCACCGCCGCCGCCCCCCAAGTTCCAGCCGAAAGGTCCGGCTCCGAAGGGCAGCCCTGGCAACTGGGCCACGTCGAACGACTATCCTTCGCGCGCCCTGCGTGAAGAGCGCGAAGGCGTTACCGGGTTCCGCGTGTCCGTTGGTACCGACGGTAAGGTCACGTCCTGCGAAATCACCAAGTCGAGCGGCAGCCCCGATCTCGATCAGGCGACGTGCGACAACGTCCGCCGCCGCGCCCGCTTTGCGCCGGCGACCGACGGTGAAGGCAATCCCACATCCGGTTCGTACACAAACTCGATCCGGTGGGTGATCCCGAAGGACTGATCTGATTGGCGCGGCCCTTCCCCCGGGGAGGGCCGCGACGCCCGAGCTTATCTTTTTGACCCTTTGTACGAAATTTTGAAGAGGAAGACCCGAATGCTCATCCACACGCTCGCCGCAGCTGCCGCTACTGCCGCGCCCCAGAACAAGTTTGGTATCGCGGAAGTTCTGTTCCCCGGCGGCAAGCCCGCCTGGATCCCGCTCTCGACCTTCACCATTCTGGTGTTCATGTCGGTCGGTTCGTTCTTCATCCTCTTCACCAAGTGGGCCGAGCAGTCCAAGGTGCTCAAGCAGCATCAGTCGCTTGCGGGCTTCTGGCGCGCGGCCGGCCTGCGTGATGGCGCTTCGAAGCTCGAGAAGAACTCGGCCTGGCGCCAGATCGTCGACGACGGCCTTTCGGCTGAAGACGCGGCCGGCAAGATGGACGAATCCGAGAGCCACGACTGGATGCACAGCTCGCTGGCCCGCTCGGAAGCTTCGATCAACGCAAAGCTCGCTGGCGGTCTGCCGTTCCTCGCGACCGTCGGTGCAACCTCGCCGTTCATCGGTCTGTTCGGTACCGTGGTCGGCATCTACGGCGCGCTCATCAACATCGGCATCGCCGGTTCGGCCTCGATCGACAAGGTCGCGGGTCCGGTCGGTGAAGCGCTGATCATGACCGCGCTCGGTCTGCTCGTCGCGGTTCCCGCAGTGCTCGCCTACAACTACCTGCAGGCCCGCAACAAGCGCATCGCCGAACTGCTGACCGGCTTCAGCACCGACGTGCTCGCCAACCTCGCCTCGAAGGGCGTGGTCAAGCCTGCCGTCCCGGCTGCTCCGGCTGCCAAGCCCGCCGCTCCGGCTGCGGCACCGGCCAAGAAGTAAGGCCCGAATACGCGGAGGCGAAGATGGGATCGGTGGGCCATTCTCTAGCGAGTTGGCCTGCCACCCCTCCTCGGGAACAACGCGGGTTCCAGCCGGGGCTGCGATGGCTCCAAAAAGCCAGCAAAGACCCGGTTCACCGTGGAAAGATCGGATAGGAACTAACCAATGGCAATATCTGCAGGCGGCGCGGGCGGCGATGAACGCCCAATGTCGGACATCAACACCACGCCGCTCGTGGACGTGATGCTCGTGCTGCTGATCATCTTCCTCATCGCGGTTCCGGTCGCGATCCAGACCGTCGAGAAGCTCAAGGTTCCGGTGCTGCCGTCCGAAGAGACGCAGGACAAGGTCGAGAACCTGCTCGTGACGGTCGTTTCGACCGACGCTGGCGGACGCAGCCCCGGCCAGGGCGGCTATGAAGGCTCCTCGCGGACCGGCACTTGCCGCGTCTACATCAACAACGTCACCCCGGTGGATAACAACGAACTCTACAAGATGGCGTTCGACCGGCTTGATGCGATCGTGAAGCGGGCCGGCGGCGCGCAGAACATGGAGCCTGACAAGATCCCCGAAGTGCACATCCGCGGCGACGTCAATGTGCCCTGGAAGTGCGTTGCCGGCACGATCTACAACGTGCAGATCGCGGGCTATCCCAAGGTCGGCTTCATCTCCACCCCGGTTGATCCGAACGGCTGACGCTAGTCAGCACTGGCGCGACGACACCCGGGCACACGATACCAGACAGGAGTACCTCCCATGGCAATGAGCGGCGGCAAAGACGATGGCTCGCCGATGATGGAAATGAACACGACGCCGCTGATCGACGTCATGCTCGTGCTCCTCATCATGTTCATCATCACCATCCCCGTGGCCACCCACTCGGTCAACATCGACCTTCCGCAGGCGCAGCCGCCGACGACGAATCCGCCGATCAAGACGGATAAGAACAAGCTGGTGCTGACGACGCAGAATGCGATCCTGTGGAACGGCACGCCGATCACCGAGGGCAACCTTGTCTCGCTGCTTCAGGCGACCAAGGCGATGAACCCCGAGCCGGAACTCCAGTTCCAGCCCGAGGAATATGCCTCGTATGAAATCGCGAACCGCATGCTCAAGATCATCACCCAGGTGAAGGTCAGCAAGTTCGGCTTCGTGGGCAACGAGAACTTCGCGACGTTCAGCAAGTAACGACGCGGGCTCTCAGCCACAGATGATCAAGGGGCGGAGCAATCCGCCCCTTTTTCGTGGTCAAGCGCCGTTTCAATCAGGTTTGCGCAGAGATCGCAGCGTCTGCAAAGAGAACGGTTTCGCGCAGAGGCGCTGAGGCGCTGAGGGAAGTCAGTACGAGCGGGTGGCCAGCGGCGCAGGCATATCTGGATCACCAGATGATCTGCCAGCATCAACGCATCATGGCACAAAATCCCGGTGATCACTGCGCGAGGCCGCGCACTATCCGTCTCCGCGTCTCCGCGCGAAACCAGTCTTTCACTCTGGCCGCATCGCCGCCGAGGCAAGACTTTCGGCCTCGAGCAGCAGTTCCTCGTCGGCCATACCTGCCGGCACGGACTCGCGCCCGATCATCACCATCAGCGGCACGGCGAGCGGCGTAACGCGGTCAAGCTCGACGTGAACCAGTTCGGCCGCTGCGCGGTCGAGCAGGGCGCCCAACCGGCCTACATCCGTCATCCGTGCGCGGGCATCGGCCCAGGCAGCTTCGAGCAGGAGGTGTTCGGGTTCGTGCTTGCGCAGCACATCGTAGATCAGGTCGGTCGAGAAAGTGACTTGCCGCCCGCTCTTGCGCGCGCCCGGCTGCTGGCGCTCGACGAGGCCGGAGATCACCGCAACCTCGCGGAAGGCGCGGCGCAGAAGGTACGAGTTCTGCACCCATTCGACGAACTCATCGGTGAGGATATCGGGCGAGAGGAGCCGCGCCGGGTCTTTTACAGGGCGCAGGCCCCAGACGCCGAGCGCATAGTCGTTGGCGACAAACCCCATTGGCGAAAGGCCCGCATCTTCCATGCGCCGGGTGATCAGCATGCCAAGCGATTGGTTCGCATTCCAGCCCTCGAAGGTATAGTAGACGGTATAGGCCCGCCCACCATGCGGGAAGCTTTCGACCAGCAGCTCACCCGGCGCAGGCAGGCGGCTCCGCCAGTCCTGCACTTCCAGCCATTCGCGCACATCGTCGGGGAAGCGCGCCCAGCCTGTGCGGTCGGCCAGCATGGCTTGCACGCGGGTGGAAAGATGGGTCGTTAGCGGCATGCGCGCGCCGTTGTAGCTGGGGATCTGCCCGGCGGACTTGGCCCCGCGCACGATCAGTTCAAGGTCGCGGACGCCCTCGACCTCAAGGTCCAGCCCGGCAAAACGGAAGGTATCGCCGGGCTTCAGACCCGCGCCGAAGGTTTCCTCGACCTTGCCGAGCGAGCGACCGTTGCGGAAGCGCACTTCGAGCATTTCGGAATCGACGATGATGCCCGCATTCAGGCGGTGCCGCGCTGCCTGCTGCGGATGGGTCAGCCGCCATGTGCCGTCCTTCAGGCGGACAATCCGCTGAAATCTGTCGTAGGCGCGCAGCGCGTAGCCGCCCGTGGCAACGAACTGAAGCACGCGCTGCCAGATCGCCTCGTCGACCCAAACATAGGCCATCGATGAGCGGACTTCGGCGAGCAGCTCCGCCTCGCCAAACGGCCCTGCACAGGCCGCCGCCATGACATGCTGGGCGAGCACATCGAGCCCGCCGGGCCGGAAATCCTCGCCGTCTCGCTGGCCTTCATTGACCGCATCGCGCGCGGCCATGGCCTCAAGGAACTCGAAGCGGTTGCCTGGCACGAGCATGGCGCGGCTGGGCTGATCGAGCCGGTGGTTCGCGCGGCCGATCCGTTGGAGCAGGCGCGAAGAGCCCTTGGGCGCGCCCATTTGTACCACCAAGTCGATATCGCCCCAGTCAACGCCGAGATCGAGGCTGGCGGTGCAAACGAGCGCGCGCAGCTCGCCGCGCGCCATCGCGCCTTCAACCTTGCGCCGCGCTTCCTTGGACAGCGAGCCGTGGTGGATGCCGATGGGGAGCTTGTCCTCGTTGGCATCCCACAGCAGCTGGAAGATGTATTCGGCGAGGAACCGCGTGTTGGTGAAGACCAGCGTGGTGCGGTTGTGGCGGATCGCCTCGTAGAGCTGCGGGAGGGCCCAGGCGGCCGCGTGCCCGCCCCACGGCACGCGCTGGCCATCGTCGGGCAGGAGGATATCGACTTCAGCCGGCGCTCCGGCCTCGCCTTCGACGAGCGTGGTGCTATCCAGATCGCCCCACGGCGCGAGCCACGCGCGGAAGCTTTCCGGATCGGCCAGCGTGGCGGAGAGCGCGGCGCGGCGCAGCCCCGGCGCCAGCGCCTGCAGCCGGGTGAGCGCGAGGGCGAGCAGGTCGCCGCGTTTGGAGGTCGCGAAGGCGTGGACCTCATCGATCACCACACGCTGCACTGTGCTGAACAGCTGCGCGCTTTCAGGATAGCTGAGCAAGAGCGAAAGCGATTCGGGCGTGGTCAGCAGCACATGCGGCGGCCGCGCGCGTTGGCGGGCCTTGCGATTGGATGGCGTATCGCCGCTGCGCGTCTCGACCGTGATCGGCAACCCCATTTCGGTGATCGGCGTCAGCAGGTTGCGCTGCACGTCGTGCGCGAGAGCCTTGAGCGGCGAGACGTAGAGCGTGTGCAGCCCCTCGGGCGGCGAGGCCGCGCCAAGGCGCGAAGGGGTGAAGGCGGCGAGGGTCGGCAGGAAGCCGGCAAGCGTCTTGCCCGCGCCCGTATCGGCGACCAGCAAGGCATGCTGCCCGGCATCGTCGGCGATGAGCATTTCTGCCTGATGCCGCCGCACGCGCCAGCCGCGCCCGGTGAACCAGGCTTCGATCTCGGGAGGGATGGCGCCGCCTGTCACCTGGCGGATACTAGCGCCTTATCCCTGAAGCAGCCAATTGCGCGTCGAGGGCAGCGAGCAACGCGGCGAGGCCCGCGTCGCTCTCGCTCTCCGCCCGCGCGGTGAGCATCGCCTCGGTGTTGGACGCCCGCAGCAGCCACCAGCCCCGAGGCGTCGTCACGCGCACGCCGTCGATGGAGATCATCTCCGCCCCTTGCGCCGCGAGCCGGGCGCGGACTTCGTCGATCACCGCGAACTTGCGCGTCTCGTCCACCGGGAACCGGAGCTCCGGCGTGTTGACCAGCGCGGGCATGGCATCGCGCAACTCGGTCACCGTGCGACCGAGGCGGATGGTCGCCGCGATCAGGCGCACCGCTGCGTAGATCGCATCGTCGAATCCGTAGTAATCATCCGCAAGGAACACGTGCCCGGTCATTTCGCCGCCGAGCAGTGCGCCAGTCTCCTTCATTTTGGACTTGATGTGGCTATGGCCCGTTTTCCACATCAACGGCTCGCCGCCGAGCGCGCGGACCCGGTCGAACAGCGCCCCGCTTGCCTTTATATCGGCGATAACTGTCGCGCCTGCCTGCCTTTTCAGCACATCTTCGGCAAACACCATGAGGAGCTGATCGCCCGCCAGTGCGCGGCCCCGGCTGTCCACAACCCCCAATCGATCCCCGTCGCCATCGAAGGCCAATCCGAAGTCGAGCCGTCCCCGCGCGACGGCGTGCGTGAGATCGGCAAGATTGGCCTCAACGGAAGGATCGGGATGATGGCCAGGAAACAATCCATCGACATGCGTGTGCAGCAGGACATGACGGCCGGGCAAGCGAGCGACGAGACGCTCGACAACCGGTCCGGCAGCGCCGTTGCCGGTGTCCCAGGCTATGGCCAGGCTCTCGGGGAAGAGGTGTTTCCCGGCGTCTGGCGCGATACCCTCCAGCCCGGCGAGCAACCGCTCGACATAGGCATCCATGATGTTGACGGACTCGGCCGTCCCGTCGCCCTGCGCCCAATCCCCTTGGGCGGCGAGGCGGCCGAGATCGAGTATATCTGGACCGAAGAACGGACCCCCGCGAAATACCACCTTGAAGCCATTCTGATCGGGGGGATTGTGGCTGCCAGTTATTTGAATGCCATCCTGCACCTCTGGAAGTGAGGCAGTTGCGTAGTAGAGCATCGGTGTCGGGCCGAGACCGATGCGGCGGACATCGACGCCGCTGGCACAGAGCCCTGCCACAAGCGCCTCTTCCAGCATCGGTGAACTGAGGCGGCCATCGTACCCGACAGCCACGGTCCGCCGACCATCCCGTAGCACGCGGGTGCCGAAGCTGCGGCCAAGGGCATGGGCGTCATCGGCGCCAAGCGTTTTGCCGATCGTGCCGCGCATGTCGTATTCGCGCAGGATGCTTGGGTGGAACTGGTGGCTCATGCCCGCCGGCCCCGCGCGGAACCAGCCTGACCTGAGCACATTTCGTTCACCCCGAACATGGCGACGTGGGCCGGCGCGATGGCCGAACCTTCAATCCCGTGCATCCGGGCCGCGCGCGGAAATGCGGGCGAGCAGCAGGTCACGCGCGGCATTGGCTTCGTGCACCCCATCGGTGGTGCCGCCGCGATCGGGGTGGACCTTCATCAGCAGGCGGCGGTGCGCATCGATGATCTCGTCGTAGCCGGCATCGGCGCGAAGGCCGAGCAGGTTGCGCGCGCGCTTCTCGGCCACTTCCTTCGCAGTGGGGCCCCACAGTTCCCACGGCCACCGCCCCGCCAGCATCTTCACAGCAAGGCAGGCGAGCGCCGCGAGGAGCAGGAACTTCACTGCACCACTTCCATCGCAAGCTGGCCGCGTTCGGGCAACTTGAGCGCAAGGCCGGCGACCAGCGTGCGCAGTTCCTGCCGCGCAACCAGGTGGCTGGTGCCAAGCTCGCCGAGATGGCCTTTGTCGAGCAGGGTAAGGCCGCTCGGGAAGAGTTCGCGGTAGATCACGCGTTCGGACAGACCACTGGCGATGCGGAAGCCGACGCGCTTGGAAAGCTCGATGAGGGCCTGATCGATGCGCTTCTGGTTGCGCGCCTCGGTATAGCCGGTGCGGTTGCGCACCACGACCCAATCCATTTCCTTTCTGGCCATTTCCTTGCGGGCTTCCTTGATCGTCGCCATCGCGCGCTTCTTGCGGGCTTCCCAGATCAGTTCGGCATAGAACGAGAGGCGGCGGACCTTGAAGGTCTCCGCGTCGACCTGCCCGATGAGGTCGAAATCGACAAAGCTGTCGTTGAGCGGGGTAACGAGGGTATCGGCCTGAGTCGCGACATGGCGGGCGAGCGGATCGTCGCGGCCGGGGGTGTCGAACACGAGGAAATCGTGGCTTTCGCCTAGCCGAGCAGCAAGCGCGTCAAGCTCTTCGGTGCTGGTGCCGTCATAGACTTCGAAAGTCGAGCTTGGCAGCGTGATGCCGCGGCGGCGCATGGTTTCGGCGCGGTTTTCGAAGTAGCGGTGCATCGTGCGCTGGCGGGAATCGAGATCGATCGCGGCGACTCGCGCGCCCTGATAGGCCAGCGCGATCGCAACATGGACCGCCGTGGTCGACTTGCCGGTGCCGCCCTTTTCGTTGGCGAAGACGATTCGGTAGGGGGCGGCGAGCAAGCGATCATCCTTTCTGTGAGGTGCGGCCCCCCTTGCCGCCGGGCAGGGCTCAGGGCTAGAGGGCCTTTCCCTTTTCGGGGACTGTTCGCCCCCTTCCGGGGGATTACTGGAGAGCCGTGGCGCGTGCAAATCCTGACTGCTCTGGAACCGCTGCGCACTGCGCTTTCCGCGCTGAAATCGGGGGACAATTCCGCCGAGGCCGGAGACCATCCCAAACTGGCACTCGTGCCCACGATGGGCGCACTGCACGAAGGCCACCTCACTCTGGTGCGCGAAGCGAAGCGGCTTGCCGAGCATGTCGTCGTCTCGATCTTCGTCAATCCGCGGCAGTTTGGGCCGAACGAGGATCTTGCGACCTATCCGCGCCAGCTCGAGGCCGATGCGGCGCTGCTCGAGGCGGAAGGTGTGGACGTGCTGTGGGCGCCGACGGTCGAGGTGATCTATCCGGCCGGCTATGCGACGACCGTGCAGGTCAGCGGGCTCGATGCAGTGCTCTGCGGCGCGGCGCGGCCGGGGCATTTTGACGGTGTGGCAACGGTTGTCAGCAAGCTGTTCAACCAGGTGCAGCCGGATGTCGCGCTGTTCGGCGAGAAGGACTGGCAACAGCTCGCGATCATTCGCCGCATGGCGCGCGATCTCGATCTGACACACCCGCATGCGGACAACATCCTTGGCGTGCAGACGGTGCGCGAGGCGGACGGGCTCGCGATGAGCAGCCGCAACAAGTACCTGACGGCGCAAGAGCGCGCAGCCGCACCGGCGATGAACCGCGCGATGCGCGAGACTGCGGCGAAGATCATGGCCGGAGAGCCGGTGGCGGACGCGCTTGCCGTGCTGAAGGCTGCCGTGCTGGCGGCGGGCTTTCGCAGCATCGATTATGCCGATCTGCGCGATGCCGTGACGCTGGAAGACGTGGCCAAGTGGGATGGCCACCCGGCGCGTCTGCTGGTGGCGGCACATCTCGGCAAGGCGCGTCTGATCGATAATGTGGCGGTGATGACCGGCCAGACCTGCTAGGCATGTCAGCATGACCAGCACACCCAGACTATCCGGTATCGTCGACGTCGACGGGCATCCCTACGAATGGGAGCTGCGCAGCGAGCCACAGTGGAGCGAGAATTACGGCTGGAAAGGCATGACCATCGGCCTGCTGCGCAAACACACGCAGCGCGAGGCCCTGCTCGAGTTTCCCACGCCGAAGCGCTTGATGAAAGGCCTGCAGCGCGGGAGGCTGCAGATCAGCGACGCGATCGTGACGCGGGGCATCCGGGCTGCGCTCGAAGCCGGGTGGGAGCCTGAGTCTCGCGGCAAGCCGATGGTGTTCGTGGTTGATGCGGACGGCAACTAGGGTGAGCGGCGCGCCAAAGGCATGGGATGGCGCGCAGGTCCGCAAGTGGCTGGCAAGCCGCCTCGAAGCTGCGCGGCTCGATCAGGTGGTCGCGGACAAGCAGGGCTATTCCGCGCAGGACGACTACGACAAGGCCGCAGCGGAAGAATGGGTCTGCGCGGCCTTGCGGATCGCGGCAAGCAAGGATGATCAGGCCGCACTCGCCGACCGCCTCAAGGACCTGCTCGGCCAGGAGGACTATCCGGTCTCGGGGATCTACGATGACCGGCGCTTCGAGCGGTATGTCCGGGCCAACCTCAGGAAGCTCGCCCGGATGACCAAGACGGGCGAGGGGTTCGAGAACACGCTCCGCTTTCAGTGAGCGCATTGCCTTGGCCGCAGGACGACGTATGGAAGCCGGGATGCAAAACCGGCAAGATCACTTCGCATACTGTGTCCAGCTGTTTGGCGGCACGACCGCGTTTGCGCGCCGCCTGAGAATCGACGAGCGCGCGATCAGGCGGTTCATCAATGGCGAGCGGCCGATCACCGACGGCCTGCTGGCGGACACCGCGAAGGCCTTGCGTGAGCTGAGCACGGAGGCGACCGCCGCCGCCGACCAGATTGCCGCTGGGCTCTAGCTTCCCGAAATCTCGGCCGCGCCGCCTTTCATCTGCGCATAGGCCAGCTCCCGCGCCTCGGGCGCCAGCGACAAGAGATACCGGCTGGCCTCCTTGTAGGTCAGGAAGGGTCGGCCATCGGCGCTGATCGGCACAGTCCGGCCGTTGAATATCCGGCGCAGAAAGCGCCGCTCCGCTCTGCCCAGCGCTTGGTCAGCTTCTTCGGTGATGGCACTATCCTGTTCGTCAAGCCGGTGGCGCTTCAGGGCTTTCCGGTTCCGCTCCGCGCGACTTCGTAGAGGAAATCGGCGAACAGGGTGGCCTGCTGGTCGAAGCCGAGCTCCTTGGGGTTGGTGCTGTCGATCAGGAACCACTCATCGGGGGCATGCGCACCGCCGCCCCGGCCTGCGCCGAACGATCCCGCCGGCAGGTGCAGCGGCGGGCCGGTGAAGATCACGCCCGGCCAGCTACCGGCGGACCGCGCCGACATGGTCTGCGGAATCCTCGCCGCTGCCAGCGTGGCCTGTTCGGCCTTGATCAGAGCGCTGTTCTCGTCGGTCTGGGTGGGACCATAGCCGCCGCTCACGTTGACTTCGATATCGCCGAAGCCGCGCTTGGCGAGATGGGCCTTGAGCTTGGCGACAGCCTCGTCCTTGGTCATGTCCGGCACCAGCCGCAGGTCGATCTTGGCCTCGGCTCGGCCGGGCAGGACCGTCTTGCCGCCCGGCCCCATGTAGCCGCTGACCAGCCCCTGGATGTTCACCGTGGGCTGCGAGGCGAGGCGGTAGGACGCGGTGAGATAATCCTCCCCCGCGTACCACTGCTTGATGCCGAGGCTCTTCTTCTCGTCAGCTTCGTTGCCGGCGGCGATATCGGCGGCGATCAGCTGCTTCTGGCGTTCGGTCAGCGGCTTCACGTTCTCGAACCAGCCGTCGATGGCAGGCGTGTGGCCGTCGTCGGCGACGAGCGTGTTCAGCGCCTTGATCAGGTGCCATGCGGGGCTATCGACATTGGCCATCAGGCTGGAGTGAATGTCCTTCGTGGGCCCCTTGCCCCACTTTTCGCCGCTGGAGATCAGCTGCAGTTCGACCGCGCCTTTCGCGCCGAGCAGCAAGGTCACCTGCCCGTCGACCGACTGGCCGGCATCGGGAATGATCACGCCCACCGCCTTGGACAGCGCAGGCAGCACTTCGGGATGGGTGACGACCTGCGAGAAGTGCGGCGAGGCGATTTCCTCCTCGCCCTCGGCCACCAGCACGAGGTTTACCGGCAGCTTCACGCCGGAAGCCTTGAACGCGCGCAGGGCAGTGAGGAACGCGGTTTCGGGCCCCTTCTGATTGACTGCGCCGCGCCCGACGATGACCTTGCCCTCGCCGGGGCGATCGACCAACCGGCCATCGAGCGGCGGAGAAGACCATTCCTTCGGGTCGAAATGCTTCACGTCGTACATGAAGTAGATCGCCAGCGTCGTCTTCGCGCCTGCGTCGAGCGTGGCGAAGACACCGGGGACGCCATCGGTGGGAATGACCTTTGCCATCTGGAACCCGGCATCGAGCGCGAGCTGGCGCATGTATTCGGCGCCTTCCTTGTGATTGAGGCCCATGTTGGCGATCGTCGGCAGCTTGATCCATGCGCGCAGACGCTCGACCGCAGCATCATGATCGGCGCGGATCGCTGCGGCGACTTTGGCCCGGTCGGCCTTGTCGGATGCCGCCGCGGGTTGGCTTGTTGCGGCGGCCAGCGCGGCCAATCCCGCGAACGCGAATTTGAGATGCTTTGCCATATCGCCCCATTCCCCAAAACGACTTCGGCGGCGAGTGTGAAACGAGAATTCTGCAATGTCCAGCAGGCCGAAACCCGGTTGCACGCGCCGCGGGAAAGGACCATGGCGGACCGATCCTGTCATGGCCATCTCGTTGATTTCGTTCCCCGAGTCGGGCCGACCCTGGAATCGAGGAGCGCGTGTGTGCTTGACGGTTTGATGGCCTGGGCCCGCCCGCGGATCATCCGCAGCCGCCAGCGCCTTCGCCAGAGCGAGGCCGCCTTCATCCTGCTTGCCGCCGGGGCCGGGGCCGGTGCGGGGCTGCTCACCCGTGTGCAGCAGAAGCTCGCCCATGGGCTGCAGGAAGTGCTCTATGGCGTGACCTTCAATCGCCTCAGCGCGCTGGGGCAGATCCACCATGCCTGGCGGCTGCTGGCGCTGCCGCTGGGCGGGCTGGCGCTGGTGCTGTTCACGCTCGCGCTGGGCAAACGTGTGCGCACGCCAGTCGATGTCGTGGAGGCCAACGCGCTCCACGGCGGACGCATCGCACCGGCGGACAATCTTGTGATTGCAGTGCAGACGATCCTCTCCAACGGCGCGGGCGCATCAGTGGGCCTGGAAGCGGCCTTCACGCAGATGGGCGGCGGGCTTGCCTCTATGCTCGGCCAGTGGCTCAAGCTGCGGCGCAACGATCTGCGCACGCTGGTCGGAGCGGGGGCGGGGGCAGGCATCGGTGCGGCCTTTGGCGCACCGCTGGCGGGCGCGTTCTATGCCTTCGAGATCGTGATCGGCAGCTATACGCCGGCGGCGATTGCGCCGGTCATCGCGGCGGCGCTGTCGGGGGTCTATACCGCCAAGGCGCTGGGCGGCGAGCCGTGGCTCATGGCGCTGAGCGATGACAAGGTGATCACGCTCAGCGACTATCTCCTCTACGCCGGGCTGGGCCTTGCCTGTGCGCTGCTCGGCATCGTGATCATGCGGCTGGTGACGCTGGCCGAATCGTATGTTCAGGGCTGGGCATGGCTCGGCCGGTGGAAGCCGGTCCTGGGCGGTATACTGCTGATCCCGCTGGCCTTGGCCTCGCCGCAGACCCTCTCGGCGGGCCATGGCGCGCTGCATCTCAATCTCGTGCTGCAGCCGGCGGTGCAGGTGCTGCTGATCATCATGGGCCTGAAGATTGCCGCCTCGATTGTCTCCTTGAGTTTCGGATTCCGGGGCGGCCTGTTCTTTGCCTCGCTGTTCATCGGCTCGCTGGCGGGGCAGATCTTCGCAGGCGCGGTCAATGCCGCTGGTGTCGGGCTTGCGGTGAGCCCCAACGATGCCGCCCTTGTCGGCATGGCCGCGCTCAGCGTGTCGATCGTGGGCGGGCCGATGACGCTGGCGCTGTTGATGCTGGATACGACGCATGATTTCGCGCTGATGGGGCTGGTGCTGACAGCGGCGCTGCTTTCGAGCGCGCTGACCCGTGAACTGTTCGGCTATTCCTTTTCCACCTGGCGGCTGCACGTGCGTGGCTCCGCCATCCGTGGCCCGCGCGATATCGGCTGGGCCGCGAGCCTCACCGCCGCGCGGATGATGCGGCGCGACTGGGTGCAGGTGCCCGAGAACTGCCCGGTCGATGTGTTTCGCGCGCGGGTTCCGCTTGGTTCGGCGAGCAAGGCGCTGCTGGTTGACGGCGAAGGGCGCTATCGCGGCATTGTTCCGACCGCCGCCGCCTATGCCCCGGACCTTGCGCCCGATACGCCGATCGCGGCGCTGGCCGGGATGGCCGACGTCTCGCTGCGCCCCGGCGACGATGCCTACACGATCATTGCCTTGTTCGACCGGCTGAGCGCGGATGAACTGGCCGTCGTCGACGAGAAGGGGGTCGTCGTGGGCGTGGTCACCGAACGCCATGCGCGGCGGCGCACTCTCGACGAACTGGAGAAATCGCAGCGGCAGCTCTTCGGGGAAGCATAGGGCTTCAGAACAGGCTGCCCTGTGGGGGCATCGGCGCTTCCTCCGCGATTTCGCGCATCAGCGCATCCTCCAGCGGCGCCTGCATGGCCGCAGCGCCCGCGCCGTCCGTGCTGAGCCAGCGGTCGAAATCCTCGCCCGGGCGCAGGAGGACGGGCATGGCCTTGGGGTGGATGCGGCCGACCGTTTCGTTGGGGGCGCAGGTGAGGAAGGCGAAGCGCGGGCCTTCCTCGGCAGGGCGCCAGAGGCCGGCAAAAGCGAAGAGCTGATCACCCCCCATTGAGTCGGCGCGCAGATCGAACCAGTGCTTCCGCTTGCGGCCGCTCACCGGATCGGGGACGGCGGACCATTCGGAGAAGGCGGTAACGGGGACGAGGCAGCGCCGCGCAGGATCGGCAATGGCACTGCGCCACATCGGGGAGGCGAGATTGCGCACGTTGGTGATCGGGCGCTTTACCTCGCCAAACGGGGGCCAGCCCCAGCGCATCACCGCGAGGCTCCTCCCGGTGCCTTGCGCGATGACCACGGGCGCTTCCTGATCCGGGTAGATCTCGGTGAGCGCCGGGAGGTTGCGCCCGGCGACATCGGCCCGGAATAGCTGCGCAATGGCTTGCGCGTTGCTGGTCATGCGATAGAGATTGCACATCAGAGAGAATGATAGCGGGAGAGTACGTAATGGCCACCCAGATCCGCCCGAACATCAATTGCAGCGATGCCGAATGGCATGCGCGGCAGGAACTGGCGGCCTGCTACCGCATCTTCGATCTGATGGGCTGGTCCGAATCGGTCTACAACCACATCTCGCTGCGCGTGCCGGATGAAGAGGGCGCCTTCCTCATCAATCCGTTCGGGCTGCTCTATTCCGAAGTCTGCGCGAGCAACCTCGTGAAGATCGACATCGACGGCAACAAGCTCGATGACAATCCGCATCCGGTGAACCTCGCCGGGTTTACCCAGCACGGCTATTTCCACCGCCACCTCGATTGGGCCCATGCCATCTGCCATGTCCACACCACGGCATCGATGGCGGTGTGCAGCCTCGAGGAAGGGCTGATGCCGATCAACTTCTACGCCTGCAATTTCATGGGGCGGCTCGCCTATCATGATTTCGAGGGCATCACCGTCCGCGCCGAAGAGGGCGAGCGACTGCTGGCGAACCTTGCCGACAAGAACATCCTCATGCTGCGCAACCACGGCCCGGTGGTGATGGCCAAGAACCTGCAGGGCATGTTCGTGCAGATGTGGGCGCTGCAGCGCGCTTGCGAGATCCAGATGGCGACACTTTCGATGGGCCGGCCGCCGGTGATGATCTCGCAGGACGTGATCAACGTCCACCAGCGCGATCTCAACATGGCGAACCCTCCGGGCGGTGGCCCCGGCGTGGGCGATTTCAACGCCTGGACGCGGCGGATCGACCAGATCGACCGCTCCTGGCGGGATTGAGCGGCACTCAGAGCCATTTCGCGAGACCCGCTCATGCTGAGCTTGTCGAAGCATCATGCACGACTGTTGTGCCAGCACCCTTCGACAAGCTCAGGGTGAGCGGTGTAGTGGGGGCGGGTTGAGCAAGCAGTAGCGAGCCCACTCCCATGGCTATCCTCACCGTCAACAACCAGCCGATCGAGATCAAGCTGGAGAGCGACACGCCGCTGCTCTGGGCGCTGCGTGATGCTGCCAATCTGACCGGCACGAAGTATGGCTGCGGCACCGGCGAATGCGGCGCGTGCATGGTCATTGTCGACGGTCAGGCCATGCCGAGCTGTACGCTTGTCCTCGGCGAGGCGGAGGGGCGCACAGTGACCACGATCGAAGGCCTCTCGCCCGATCGCAACCATCCGGTGCAGCAGGCCTTTGTCGCCGAACAGGCGATCCAATGCGGCTTTTGCACGCCCGGCCTCGTGATGGCGGCAGCCGCGCTGCTGGCGCACAATACCGATCCGACCGAGGCGGATATCAAGGCTGCGATCACCAATATCTGTCGCTGCGGCGTCTATCCTCGCCTTGTCCGCACGATCCAGCGCGCCGGGCGGATCGCACGGGGCGTGGAGCCCGGCGTGCCGCTGCCGGTGCCAGCCACCGCGACGACGCCGGGTTTGTAGGCGGGGATGACTTGTACCCCGTGAAGCAGTGCCACCACAAAATCCCTCGTCATTCCCGCGAAGGCGGGAATCCAGTGCCGTACACGTGGCGCTGGCCGCTCTGGATTCCCGCCTTCGCGGGAATGACGAGCAGAGGTGTGTGGGGGTTACGAGGCGAATGGCCCCCCTTGCCCGCTGGAGACAAGAGGACGCCAGCCGAGGTCGTCAGAACCCCATCCGCACCGAGAGCCGCGCGCTGCGGGGCTGGGCGGTGGAGATGTTGTTGTCGGTGTGCGCGGTCGGGAAATACTGCTCGTTCAGCAGGTTGTTGACGTTGAGCTGGACCGAGACCGACTTGGTGAGGTTGTAGAACACCGCCGTATCGACGCGGGTCCAGGCTGGCAGGGTCACCGTGTTGCTGATGGTGGTGTAGGCCGAGGACTGGTGCGTTACGCCGAGGCCGAGGCCGAGCTTGTCGGTCACGTCGTAGCGGGTCCACAGCGAAATCTGGCTTTCAGGCAGAAGCGCGAGCGCGCGGCCAGCGGGGGCGGCGGTCGTCGAAGAGCGCACCTTGCCGTCCTGCAGGGCATAGCCGAGGCTGACCTGCCACTGGGGCAAGATCTTGCCGGTGGCGGACAGCTCGATCCCGCGCGTGCGGGTCTTGCCCGAAAGCTGGGGCAGGCCGGTGACGGGATCGTTGAAGCGTGAGTTCTCGCGGTCAAGCCGGTAGGCGGCGGCGGTGAGCGCGAGGGCGGGGGTCACGTCCCACTTGGCGCCCACTTCGAGGTTGCGGAATTCCTCGGGCGCGAGTGTGGCCTGCACCGCATCGAGCGCGCTGAACTGGTCGCCGGACTGGGGCAGGAAGCTCTTGGTGTAGCTGCCGTAGAGCGAGACGTTGGCGCGGGGCTTCACGATCACGCCGGCACGGGGAGACCACTTGTGATCGGTGCGCCCGGCGCTGGTGCTGTTCAGCAGATTGTCCGCGCGGATCTTGAAGCTGTCATACCGTACGCCAGCGACGATCTGGAGGAAGGGCGCCAGCTCGATCTGATCCTGCACATAGGCTGAGACCGTGGTGACCTTGGCGTGGGTCGAGCGGCTGGGCGCGCCGAAAGTGATGGCGGGAATATCCAGCCGATCGGCGAGTGCGACCGTGGCCGAGGCCTTGTTGCCGGGGAAGATGCCTTCGGAACGGGCGGCGTCGGTGGCTTGGTCGCCGCCTTCGATCCCGGCGATCACAGTGTGGCCGATGGGGCCCGTCTTGCCCTGCCAGGTGAGGTTTGCCTGCCCGATCCAGCTCTCGCGCAGGACCGTGCTGTTATAGGCGCTGAGCGAAACCGTGTTGGTGGCGGGATTGACTGCGGCGCCAGCGAAGATGTTGGCGTAGTACTTGTCGGTGTGGCTGTACTGGCCAGCCACGGTGAGCGTCAGGCTGTCTGCCAGCTGCTGGGTGAGGCGCGCTTCGACGACATGGGCCTGCACCGCCGCGATGTTCGTGTCTTCGCGGCCGAAGAAGGTATCGCGGTAGCCTTCGAGCGGTTTGCCGGCGAGCGAGGGGACGCCGCGATCGGCGGTGCGGCGATCATCGTCGTAGTTGTAGGAAAGGTCGATCCGGGTATCGGCGGAGGGTGCGAAGGCCAGCGTGGGGTTCACGCCGACGAAGCGGCCGTGGAAATCCTGCCGGTGGTTGTCGAACTCCTCGTAAGTGCCGTTCAGCCGCGCGCCGATGGCCTGCGAAAGCGGGGTATTGAGATCGGCGGCGAGCGCGAAATCGCCGAAGGTGCCGACGGCGGCGCTGGCGCCAAGGCTCTGGCCTGAAAGCGAAGGCGCCTTGCGCACGCGGTTGATCACGCCGCCGCCGCCGCCGCGCCCGAAGAGCAGCGCATTGGCGCCGCGCAGCACCTCGACATGGTCGATGTTGTAGAGCGAACGGTAATACTGCGTGTCGTCGCGCAGGCCATTGAGGAAGAAGTCGGCGGTGGTGTTCTGGCCGCGCAGCACGATCTGGTCACGGTTGCCTTCGCCCTGCGCGAGAACGACGCCGGGGACGTAGCGGAGCGCATCGGTGAGCTGGGTGACGCCCTGATCGTCGAGCTGTTCGCGGCTCAGCACGGTGACGGACTGCGGCACATCCAGCAGCGGCGTGGGCGCCTTGACGCTGGCGGCGGTATCGCTGCGGTAGCTTTCGATATGGCCGGTGACCACGATGGGGCGGCGGTCTGCGCCATCGCCGGCATCGGCACCCGCATCACCCGCATCCGCTGCCATCCCCGCCGGTTCGGCCTGCACGGCGAACGGCAAGAGGGTGCTGGAGGTGAGGAGCAGGGCGACGAGCGCTTTCACAGGCAATTCCTTCTTGAGAGGCATTCTCAAGAGCTGCTCTATTGCGAGTCATTCGCACTTGCAAGGATGATATTGCGAATCCTTCGCGAATTATGCGCGCAGCAGGCGACAAAGGGCTGGCCACAAGGCAGGCCGTCTTTCAGCGATCCAGAAGGTGTGAAGTTTTGCCGCGCGTCAGAGCAGCGGGAAGGCGCGACCGGCGAGGATCAGGGCGAACGCCGAGCCGAGCACGATGGCCGAGCGCAGCACTTCCGCCAGAGAGGCGGCAGGTGCAGCAGCAGCGAGGGCGATAGCGCGGGCCATATCATGCGTATGCGCCCTGATTGCCTAACAAACCGTTAAAGCGTGCGCGATCAGGCCAGCCATTCCAGCAGCGAGGCGAGGCATTCGCGCGCCAGCAGCTTGCTGCGCTCGGGGCTCCAGCCCTGCGCCGGATCGGGCAGATCGTCGTTGTCCTTGAACGGCATCTCGAGCGTCATCGCGACGGCGCCGAAACGCTCGGCAATCTGGTTGGTGGCCATCGAGAGATTGGCCCTGCCGGGACGCGCCACCGGATAGCCGCGCTTGGTCTGGAAATCAGGCGTGCGGCGTTCGAGGATTGCGCGGTAGCGGCGATAGGCCTCACCCTGCGCTTCGGTCCAGCCGGGGATGCCTTCGAAGCCGGCGAAGAACACCGCCGGGATCGCCTCATCACCGTGTACGTCCATCGCGAAGTGGACGCCGGTCTCGTCCATGGCACCACGGATCGCGACGACTTCAGGTGAGCGGTCGGCGCTGGGTTCGTGCCATTCGCGGTTGAGATTCACGCCTGCAGCGTTGGTGCGCAAGTGGCCGCGCCGCGATCCATCGGGATTGCAATTGGGCACGACGTGGAAGCGGCAGAGCTGGCGCAGCTTGCGCGCGTGCGGATCGGCCGGATCGGTGAGCATCTCGAGCGCGCCTTCCATCCACCATTCGGCCATCGATTCGCCGGGGTGCTGGCGCGCGATCAGCCAGATCTGCTTGTCGCTTTCGCCGCCAGTCCCTCCAAGCGAGAGGCAATCGATCGGCTGGCCATCGAGGCTGGTGCCGAGCACGCGGTGGGTCACGCCATCACAAGCAGCCACCTCGGCGACGAGATCGTGGTGCCGCTCCATCGAATAGGGCGCGAAATAGGCGAAGGAGCAGGTCGCCGCCTCGGGCGTGTAGCGGATCGTCATGGTGCCGCCATCGAGGGCCGCGTCATAGCGGGTGTCGGCGCGGTACCAGGTGTCACGGTCTTCCGAAACGCAGGCGCTGTAGCCGACCCAGCCATCGGGATAGGCGGCGGAGGCGAGGCCGGTGATCTTCAGTTCGAGCGCGCGCCCCGCACAGCCGCTGACGCGGAAATGGAACCACTGGAAGAATTCGGAACTGGCATCGCGCCGGATGGCGAGCCGGGCGCTGGCGCCGTCTATGCCGAGAACTTCGATGTTGCCGCTGTCAAAGCCTGCGTCGATGCTGATCTGTTGGGAAGTCATTTGACCGTGATAGTCGCCCCCGACGTTCCGGGAAAGCCCGAGAAAAGGGCATGGGCGAGACGCGGTGCGGCGAGATCGACGGCGGCCTCCTTGGCCTTCTCGCGCTCGACATTTTCCGCGCGGCCTTCCCACAGCGAAAGCCCGGTGGTGCGGCTGCGGATGGTGACGACGAGCCGGGTGTAGACCCGCGCCTTGGGCCCCCCGCCGAGATTGAAGCCGAGGCCGAGCCCGACGCCGCTGTTCCAGCCGCCGGTCGAGCCGCCGACGCCGACCGAGACCGGGCCGCGCTGGCGTTCGGTGCGCTGCACTTCACGTTCGACACGCACTTCCGCGACCGCATCGGCGGCGCCCGGGGTGGCGGTGCCGAAGCGCAGCGCGGCAAGTTCGGCTTCCACGGCCTGGAGCCAGACGCGGGTTTCAAGGCTGCTCGCGTCCATGCCGGGCGCCGCAATGACAGACACTGCGCCCCGGCCCAGCGTGGTCACGCTTTCGGGGGTGTGGAAGCGCGTGACTTCGACAGGGGCGGCGAGCGCGGGAGTCGCAAGGAGCGCTAGCGCAGCGAGAAGGATGCGGGCCTTCACGGCGTCACCGCCGCGAGGGGCTGGACGACCTGACCTTCGGGGAACTTCTTGAGCAGCGCGGTGGCGAGGCGAGCGGCCATCTGGCTGTTGTTGATGCCGCCGTCTTCTTCCCGCGCTTCGCCTTCGGCGTGGCCCTCCCACAGGACGCGGCCAGAGGCCTTGTCGCGGATGCGCAGATCGAGCCGGGTAGCGACGATCGCCTTGGCCGGCTTGGTAAGATCGACCGCGAGCGCAAGGCCGAAGCCGCTGCCGCGATTGCTGACGGTGGTGCTCATTGCGCCGCTGACTTTCTTGTGCGGTGCCTCCTCCGGCACGGCCACGCTGTGGCTGACACCGATTTCAGCGATCTGGCCGGGATCGATGGCCGTGGCCGTATCATAGCCGCGTCGGGCGAGCTCGTCGATGACCGCAGCTTCGTAGACCGGGAGCTTGCCATCCTCGTTATCACCGGCGTCGGTGGCCATGCGGCTGACAACGATGCGGCCCTTGCCGAGCAGCGCTTCGGCATCGGCGCTGCGGTAGGCCGTCACGTCGATCTTCTTCGAAGGCTGCGCGCTCTGGCGGGCGGAAGGATAGCGTGGATCGGGGTCCTGCCAGCCGCCGCCACCGCCCCAGCGCCCTTCGCCGGGCATGCCCTGCGCGAGCGCAGGGGCCGCGCTGCAGACGAAGAGCGCGGCGAGGAGGGGCGTGGTGAACTTCATGCAAAGCCTTTCGGGACGGACGAGCGGCGAAACTAGGTCCTGAGGGCTGTCAACCACATGAACGGTTCCTTTGTCGATTCCAACGCAAACGGAGCCTGCTAGTGCATTGCAGCATTAACTTAGGGAGTGATTCGCATGGGCAAGGTCCCCGTTCTCGTCACCGGCGGCGCCGGTTATATCGGCAGCCACGCGGTGCTGGCGCTGAAGGATGCGGGCTGGCCGGTCGCGGTGATCGACAATCTGACCACGGGCTTCCGCTTTGCGATCCCCGATGGTGTGCCGCTTTATGAAGGCGATATCGAGGACGGCGCACTGCTTGCGCGGATCTTTGCCGAGCAGAAGATCGGCGCGGTGATGCATTTCGCCGGATCGATCATCGTACCCGAATCAGTCGAGAATCCGCTCAAGTACTATCACAACAACACGGCCAAGAGCCGGGCGCTGATCGCAGCAGCGGTGGGCGCGGGGGTCTCGCACTTCATCTTCTCCTCGACTGCGGCGACCTACGGCATTCCCGAGGTTTCGCCGGTGACAGAGGACAGCCCCAAGGCGCCGATCAATCCCTACGGCATGTCGAAGCTGATGACCGAGACGATGCTGGCGGATACCGCGCGGGCGCATCCGCTGAACTATTGCGCGCTGCGCTACTTCAATGTGGCGGGGGCGGACCCGGAAGCGCGCACCGGGCAATCGACCGCAGGGGCGACCCACCTGATCAAGGTGGCGGTGGAAGCCGCGCTCGGCAAGCGCAGCCATGTCGGCGTGTTCGGCACCGATTTCGACACGCCCGACGGCACGGGCGTGCGCGACTATATCCATGTCTCCGATCTGGCCGCCGCGCATGTGCTGGCGCTGGAGGCGCTGATCGCAGAGCCCCGGCGTTCGCTGACGATGAACTGCGGCTATGGGCAGGGTTTTTCGGTGCTCGAAGTGCTCGATGCGGTGGACCGGGTGACCAACAACAAGATCGAGCGCAAGCTGGAAGGCCGCCGCGCGGGCGATCCCGATTCGCTGATTTCGGACAACCGGCGGATCAAGGCGACGCTGCCGTGGGTGCCCCGCTATGCCGATCTCGATGTGATTGTAAGCCATGCGCTGGCGTGGGAACGGAAACTGACCGAGATCCGCGCGGAAGGTTGACTTTCCTTTTTCTCCCGCATAACCGCCGCGTTCCAATTTCGGCCCGGTCGGCTCGGGCATAAGGATTCGCCATGAAGATTCGCAACAGCCTGAAGTCGCTCAAGGATCGTCACCGGGACAACCGCGTGATCCGTCGCCGCGGCCGCACCTACGTCATCAACAAGACCCAGAAGCGTTTCAAGGCGCGTCAGGGCTGATTCGCGCGCCCTCGCTGCGGCGAGGGTTCTGCGTGATCGCACGGTCTCGAACCGGCAGAGGGCCTCCGCATTCGCGGGGGCGCTTTTGTTTGTGCGGAAGGAAATGCGTCTCGTGAGCGCTGACGTCGATGCTGTTGTCTGGGATATCGGCCATGTGCTGGTGCAGTGGTCGATCCGCTATCTCTACGAGAAGCTGATCGATGATCCGGCTGAACTCGATTGGTTCCTCGAGCATGTCGTCACCGTGCCGTGGCATTTCCGGCACGATGCGGGCGAGCCGCTGGCGGACCTGATCGCGGAGAAGGTCGCGGCGTACCCCGAGCACCGCGCGCTGATCGAGGCTTATGCCCCGCGCTGGCTCGATACGATCCCGGGGCCGATCGACGGTACGCCTGCGCTGGTCGAGGCGCTGGCGGCGAAGGGCGTGCCGCAGTTTTCGATCACCAATTTCGGCGCGGATACCTGGGCAATGTTCCGCCCCACGTTCCCGCTGCTCGATCACATGGGCGATGTGGTGGTGAGCGGCGTCGAACGCCTGATGAAGCCCGATCCGGCGATCTTCGATCTGGCAGCGCGGCGCTTTGGCCATGCGCCCGAGCGGATGCTGTTCATCGATGACAATGCGGCGAACATCGCCAGTGCTGCGGCGCTGGGCTGGAGGGTGCATCACTTCACGCGCGGGGCCGAGGCGTTGGATGCGGACCTGCGCGGGCTGGGCTTGATTTAAGCCTGGATCGCAAGGCGCTCTTTGTTGCTCTGGATTCCCGCATTCGCGGGAATGACGAAGGGAAAAAGGGCTTTGTCCTCTTTCCGCCATTTCAGCCATCCAACTCTCGTCATTCCCGCGAAGGCGGGAATCCAGGGCGGCAGGGCACAGACGCTCTGGATGGCTTGGCCGTCAGGCTATTTGAGGGTGACGAGGCAATTTGCCTACATCTCTCGTCTCAGCGCAGCCCGATGAGAGAGATCTGCCGGCCGTAGCCCGCCTCGCCGGCATGGGTAGAGCGGCGGAACGAGTAGAACCGCTGGGCCTGTGAATAGGTGTCCTCACCCAGCATGCCGACAGTGCCGACGCCGAAGGCCGCCAGGCGCGCGGCGACATAGCCTTCGAGATCGAACCAGCTGTGCTCTGCTCGGCCGGCCTTGAAGAATCGGGCGTTGGCTTCGTCTTCGGCGGTGAAGCGCGCTTCGAAGGCGGCGTCCACCTCGTAGCTTTTCTGGGCGATGCAGGGGCCGACCACGGCGGCGATGCGCGCACGGTCTGCGCCGAGGGCTTCCATCGCCTCTACCGTGCGGTCGGTCACCCCGCCGATGGCACCCTTCCACCCGGCATGGGCGGCGCCGATAACCCTCGCTTGCGGATCGTGGAACAGCACCGGCGCGCAATCGGCGGTGAGCACGCCGAGCAGCAGGCCAGTTTCGGCGGTGACCAGCGCATCGGCCTTGGGGCGGTCTGCATCGTCCCACGGTGCGGTGACCGTGACCACATCGGGCGAATGGATCTGATAGCAAGTGAGAAGCCGCGCGCCCGGCAGCACCGCATCGCCCGCGCGGCGGCGGTTTTCGGCGGTATGGGCGGGATCGTCCTCGCTGTAGCTGACATTGAGACCGGCGTGGATGCCCTCGCTCACTCCTCCGCGCCGGCCCAGGAAGCCATGCGCGGCCCCGGCGAGCGCCGGGTGCGTCAACGACTCCACAGCTTCGCTCATCCTTCGAGGCTCTTGCTCACCTGTTCGCGCACATCGCGCGAAAGGCCGGGGGCGGCGGCGATGCGTTCCAATTCGGCGCGCATCAAGGCGGCGCGTGCCGGTTCGATGCGGCGCCAGCGGCCAAGCGGAGGGACGAAGCGCGCGGCGACATTGCCGTTGATCGGATCGAGCTTGAGGATCAGGTCCGCGATCATCCGGTAGCCCGCGCCGCTGGCGGCGTGGAACGCCTGCGGATTGGCGGCGAAGGCAATGTAGAGTGCGCGGACGCGGTTGGGGTTGGTCAGCGTGAAGTCTGGATGCTCGGCCAGCGCGGTGACATGCGCGAGCGTATCGGGATGGAGCGCGCCGGCCTGGATCGAGAACCACTTGTCGATCACCAGCGCATTGCCGGCAAAGCGCGCGTGGAAATCGGCGAGTGCGGCCTGGCGGGCGGCGTTGCATTCGGCGGCACTGATCCCGGCGAGGACCATCAATGCGCCCTGCCGGTCGGTCATGTTGTCCGCAGCGTCGTATTGCGCCTTGGCGCGGAGCGCGGCTTCGACCGGATCACTCGCGGCAAGGTAGACGATGGCCTGCGTCTTCAATTTGCGCGCGCCGCGTGCGGCCGCTTCGAGGCTATAGGGCACCGCGGTGCAGCGATCATGGAGCGCGTGCCACTGCGCGGCAAGCTCGCTGCCGAGCCAGCGCTTCAAGGCCTCGCGCTCGGCGTGGATGCGCGAAGGGTCGGCCTGTTCAAGCTGTTCGGCGATATAGCCTTCGCCGGGGAGGATCAGGAGCTCACCGCGCATCAGGTCGTCGAGCGAGGTATCGGCCAGCACGGCGGCATAGACATCGCGGATCGCGGCAAGGCCTTCGGCGCGCGTGGCCTCGGTCAATTCACCCGAGACAGCCGCGACGAGGTGGCGGACCATCAGTTGCTGCATCGCCTCATACCGGGCGAAGGGATCATCGTCGTGCGCCGCAAGGAACACGAGATCGCCGGTCGGCATCGGCATGTCGATGGCGACTGGGGCGGAGAAGCCGCGGTTGATCGAGAGGACCGGTGGCTGCGCGAAGCCGGGGAAGGTGAAGGTCTGCTCGGCCTCGGTGAGGATGAGCAGCTGCTCGCCGCCGTGCTGGCCAGAAGCGCGATCAAACAGTGCGGTGCGCAGCGGGATCACCATCGGCTGCTTGTCCGGCTGGCCGGGGGTTGCGGGCACGGTCTGGCTGAGGGTGAGCGTGGCGGTATCGCCCGCGTGGGTCAGCGTGGCGGTGATGCGCGGGGTGCCCGCCTGTTCGTACCAGCGGCGGAACTGCTTGAGGTCGAGCCCCGCACCGTCCTCGATCGCGCGGACGAAATCCTCGCAGGTTGCCGCTTCGCCGTCATGCCGGTCGAAGTAGAGATCGGTGCCGGCGCGGAAGCGTTCGGCGCCGGCCATCACCGTCATCATGCGGATGACTTCGGCACCCTTGTTGTAGACCGTCGCGGTGTAGAAGTTGCTGATTTCCTGATAGGCATCGGGGCGGATCGGGTGCGCCAGCGGGCCGGAGTCCTCGGGGAACTGAGCGGCGCGCAGCACGCGCACATCCTCGATCCGCTTGACCGGGGCCGAACCCATGTCGGCGCTGAACTGCTGGTCGCGCAGCACGGTGAAGCCTTCCTTGAGGCTCAGCTGAAACCAGTCGCGGCAGGTGACGCGGTTGCCCGACCAGTTGTGGAAATACTCGTGCGCGACGACGCCTTCGATCGCGTCATAGTCGCCGTCGGTCGCGGTTTCGGGATCGGCGAGGATGTAGCGCGTGTTGAAGACGTTGAGGCCCTTGTTCTCCATCGCGCCCGCGTTGAAATCGGCGACGGCGACGATGTTGAACAAGTCGAGATCGTACTCGCGGCCATAGACGTCCTCGTCCCAGCGCATCGAATCGATCAGCGCCTTCATCGCGTGGCCGGTGCGCGTCTCGTCTCCGGCGCGGACGTAGATGGCGAGATCGACCTTGCGGCCCGAGCGGGTGGTGAACGTATCGCGCGAGGCGACGAGATCGCCTGCGACGAGCGCGAAGAGGTAGGACGGCTTGGGCCAGGGATCGTGCCATTCGGCCCAATGCGTGCCGTCGGCGTTTTCGCCGCTGGCGACGGGGTTGCCGTTGGAGAGCAGCACGGGGAAGGCCGCCTTGTCGCCCGCCATGCGCACGGTGTAGCGGCTGAGCACGTCGGGCCGGTCGGGGAAGAAAGTGATGCGGCGGAAGCCTTCAGCCTCGCACTGGGTGCAAAGCATGCCGTTCGACGCATAGAGGCCGGAGAGCTGTGTGTTGGCAGCGGGATCGATCTCGGTCTCGATGGTGACCGTGTGGCGGTCGCCGGGGAGGTCGATCACGAGGTTGCCGCCGTCCATGCGCCAATCGTTGTGCGCGGCGCCGTCAACCAGCACGCTCTTGGCGGCAATGCCATCCCCATCGAGGCGCAGGGGGGCGTGCGCCGCGCCGCCCCGTTCAACCACCAGATCAGCGCGCACCTTCGTGGCGGTGAGCGAGAGCGCGAAATCCAGCGCGATTTCCGGGACCAGCCATTCCGGCGGACGGTAGTTGGTGCGTTGAATGACGGGGGCGGGGACGGCGGGGGTGCTGGAAAGATCGTTCATGGCCCCAATGTAGGGAGCCTGCGCGCACGGGGAAGCGCAAAAATGGCGGGCCGGAAAATCTTCGTGGCAAGAGCGCTTGACGAGGCCGCGACCGGGCCGCACCCATGGCGCGGCCGGAATGGGCAAGGGGACGGGGTCGCATACCATGCCGCTGACAAGATTGACTGCATGCGTTTTTCTGGGGCTTCTGGCGGCTGTGCCCGGCCTGGCCCACGCTGCCGCCGTGTTCGATGTCGACCACGCAACGCAGTTGTGGCTGGCGACGCTGAGCGGCCCGGCGCAGGCGCGGTCCGACGCCTATTTCGAGGGGGGCGAGTGGCTGGCGCTGTGGGGCACGCTGATCTCGCTCGGCATCTACTGGTTCCTGCTGCGCATCCGGCTGCTGCCCAAGGTGCGGACCGCAATGCACCGGCGCGGCTGGCGCCCGTGGCTGGGGCTGCTGGCCTGCGGACTGGTGTTCATCGCGGTGGATACCCTGCTGAGCCTGCCGTGGACTTTCTACACCGGCTATCTGCGCGAGCGGCAATATGGTCTGATGAACCAGTCTGTGGGGGCATGGCTGGGCGATCAGGCGATCGGCCTCGTACTTGGCGCACTGCTGGGGAGCGTGCTGCTGCTGGTGATCTATGCGGTGATCCGCAAGTATCCGAAGCACTGGTGGCTGATCGGCACCGGGGTGATCGGCGTGGCGATCACGTTCCTCGTGCTCATCACGCCGGTGTTCATCGTGCCGCTGTTCAACACCCAGTCCGAACTGCCGGACGGGCCGGTGCGGGCGCGGGTGGTGGCGATGGCGAAGGCCTATAACGTGCCTTCGGAGCACATCTATCTCGTCGATGCCTCGCGCCAGTCCGACCGGATTTCGGCGAACGTTTCGGGCATCGGGCCGACGATCCGCATCTCGCTCAACGACAACCTGCTGAAGAAGACCAGCGTGGCCGAAACCGCGGCGGTGATGGGGCATGAACTGGGCCACTATGTGCTGGGGCACGTGTGGCGGACGATTGTGGTGCTGACCCTGCTGATGGGCCTGCTGTTGTGGCTGGCATCGCGCATCGCGCCGGCGCTGATCCGCCATGGCGGGCAGCGCTGGGATGTGCGCGGGCTGGCCGATCCCGCGTCGCTGCCGGTGCTGGCGGGCGTGCTGAGCGTGCTTTCGCTGCTGGCGACGCCGGTGACCAACACGCTGATCCGGGTCGACGAGAGCGAGGCCGATGCTTTCGGATTGGATGCCGCGCGCGAGCCTGATGGCTTTGCTGCGGCGGCGATGAAGCTTTCGGCCTATCGCAAGATCGCGCCGGGCGCGCTGGAGGAAATGCTGTTCTTCGACCACCCATCGGGCAAGACGCGGGTGCGCATGGCGATGCAGTGGAAGAAGGACCACGTGCCCAATGCGACCGAAGTCGTGCCGCCCCCGCTGCCCCCACTCAAACTGCCGGATCCGAAACCGTGAACCTGTTCATCTTCGGCATGGGCTATACCTCCAAGGTGATCGCGGCGCGGCTGCGCACGGCGGGCTGGGACGTTGTCGGCACCGGGCGCGAGGGGACCATGGGGTTCCATGACCGCGAGGGAGTGCTGGGCGCGCTGGCAGCGGCAAGCCATGTGCTGTCCTCCGTCCCGCCTTCGCGCGCGGGCGGCGATCCGGTGCTGGAAGCGTATGGTGAGGCGTTGGCGGCGGCGAAGCCCAAGTGGATCGGGTATCTCTCTTCGACCGGGGTTTACGGCGATGTCGGTGGGGCGTGGGTGGATGAGACGGCGGAAGTCGGCACCGGGCGGCGCTCGGCGCGGACGGCGGCGGATCTGGCGTGGCAGGAGCTTGGTGCGCAAGTGCGGGTGTTCCGCCTGCCGGGCATTTATGGCCCCGGGCGCAGTGCGCTGGACCGGGTGCGCGAGGGCCATGCCAAGCGGATCGCGCTGGAGGGGCAGGTGTTCAGCCGCGTCCATGTCGAGGACATTGCCTCAGGCGTGATCGCGGGGATGGGCGGGCCGGCGGGGGTCTACAACCTCGGTGATGACGAGCCCTCGAGCCAGAACGCGGTGATCGAGGAAGCGGCGCGGCTGCTGGGGGTGAACCCGCCGCCGTTGCAGACGCTCGAAGAGGCCGCGCTCTCGCCCATGGCGCTGGCGTTCTATGCCGAGAACCGGCGGGTGGCGAATGGCAAGGCGAAGCGCGTGCTGGGTTGGCGGCTGGCTTATCCGACTTACCGCGAGGGGTTGCGCGCCCTGAGCGCCACGACCAGCCCGATCATCGCGAGCGACGCGCCTGCTCCGGCGAGCAGCGACCAGCGGTAGCCTTCGACGGCGGTCGAGATCAGCATCGCCACGACAGGGACCAGCACGCCGTTGTAGGCGGCGCGGCCGGGGCCGAGCGCGCGCAGCAGGCCGTTGTACATCGGGAAGGTGACGACGGTGCCGACAATCGCGAGATAGGCGGCGCCGCCGGCGTAGGACCACGTCCAATCAAAGCGCGGCGGGCCGGAGAGGATCCATGCGATCGTGGCATCCACGATAGCGCCGATCATCATCGCCCAGGCAAGCAGGGTCGGAACCGGCTGGCCGCGCGCCGCAGGGCTCGCCTGCACGACATTGCCGACCGACGCGAACGTGAGCGCGACGAGGACCATGAAGCCGCCGACAAGGACCTGCGCGCCCATTGCGCTGTTCTGCGCCAGGGCGATGCGATATTCGTGCAGCATGAGCAGCCCGATGCCGACCAGCGCGATGGCCGTGCCGATCATGAAGCCGCGCGTGATGCGCTGGCCAAGGAAGACGCGCGAAAGGATCGTGTTGGGCACCAGCAGCAGCGCGAAGAGCACCGCGACGAGGCCCGAGGTGATATATTGCTCGGACCGGTAGACGAACTGGAAGTTGAGGCTGAACACGCTGCAGCCCATGACGGCGGCGACCATCAGCCCGCGCTTGTCCGGCACCAGCGGCAGGCGCTTGAACGCGGCGAACACGAACATGCCGATGGCCGCGCCGGTGAAGCGCCAGGTGACCGACCAGCTCGGCGGCACATTGCCCAGCTGATACTTGATGGCGATCCATGTCGAACCCCAGATCAGCGCGGTGATCAGGAAGGGGGCAAGGATGCGCGGTTCGAGGAAGCGGGCCTCGCCGCCTGTCTGGTGATCAACGCTCATAGCGCGGCTATGGCGCGGGCGAGCGCCTCCACTTCCCGCGGCGGGCTGCTCCACGCGGTGACGAGGCGGGCTGCACCGGAGGTGCCTGCGGGGGCGTTCCAGTCATAGAAATCGAAGCCCTGCGCGCGCAGCGCTGCCTGCTCGGCGGGGGCGAGGATCACGAAGACCTCGTTGGCCTCCACCGGATGAATCAGCCGGTCGCCGCAGGCTGCAGCGATTTCCTGCGCGGCGGCATTCGCGGCACGCGCGTTTTCGAGCCAGAGATCGCCCTCGATCATGGCGAGGACCTGCGCGGCAAGGTAGCGGCCCTTCGATTGCAGGTGCCCGGCGCGCTTGCGGCGATAGCGGACGACATCGACGAGATCGGGCGCGAAGAAGACAATCGCCTCCGCGCTCATCCCGCCGTTCTTGACGCAGCCGAAGGTGAGCGCGTCGACCCCGGCGCTGACGGTGACGTCCGCCGGGTTGCAGCCAAGGTAGGCGATGGCATTGGCGAAACGCGCGCCGTCCATGTGGAGGCCCAGCCCGCGTTCCTTTGCCAGCGCGCCGATCGCGGCGACTTCCTGCGCGGTATAGACACGGCCGCATTCGGTGGCCTGCGTGATCGAGATCGCGTGCGGCTGGACCTGGTGGACGCCGGGGCGGATCGCATCCAGCACGGCGCGGGCCGTCTCGGGGGTGATCTTGGCACCCTCGCCCTCCGCCAGCAGCAGCTTGGCGCCGTGGAGGAAGAAGCCGGGCGCGCCGCCTTCGTCCATCTCGATATGCGCTTCGCGGTGGCAGACGACGCCGCCATGCGGCGGGACCATGGCCGAAAGCGCAAGGCAATTACCGGCGGTGCCCGTCGCCACCCAGATCGCGGCGCAGGGCACGCCGAATAGACCGGAGAACGCCGCATCGAGCCGGGCTGAGAGCGCATCGCCATCATAGGCGGTATCCGCGAGATCGGCGGCCTGCATCGCGGCCCAGATGCGGGGGTGGACAGGGGCGGCGTTGTCGGAGAAGAACTTCATGGGCGCACCCCTTAACCGGCATGGTGCGCGGGGGGAAGTGAGCTTCCCTTTGGAGACGACAAGCGATGGATGACCCGGCAATTTCGCTCATCGATGAAGGCGCCCACGGCGAATATCAGGCGCGCGTCGCCGATAGCATCGCGATCGGACGGCTGACCTGGGTGCGACGCGGCACTGTGCTGACGACCGAGCACACGCTGGTGCCGACCGAGATCGGCGGGCGGGGGATCGCCGGCAAGCTGGTCGAGGCGCTGATCGCCGATGCGCGGGCGCAGGGCTGGAAGATCGTGCCCGAGTGCAGCTATGTCGCCGCCGCGTTCAAGCGCCATCCGGAATGGGCGGACCTGCTGGCCTGAGGCGCTTCAATGCGTTGGGGGGTGTCGATGAGCCGTTTGCTGGCCTTGTTCGCGGTCGCCGCGCTTTTGCCGGGGGCTGCCAACCCGGATTTCAGGATCGTTCCGGCGCAGGACGTCCACTGGATCGCGCTGCCGGGCACGCCCGGAGTGGAGAGCGCGCTGATTGCGGGCAATCCCTCGCAGCCAGGGACGTATGTGATCCGGGTGAAGTTTCCGCCGCATGTGATGGACCGGCCGCACAGCCATAGCCGGGACCGGCATGTGACGGTGCTGGAGGGGCACTGGTTTGCGGGAACAGGGCCCGATTTCGATCCGGCCAGGGCCTTGCGGCTGGGGCCGGGAAGCTACATGTTCCACCCGGCGGGCGGCGTGCATTGGGATGGTTCGAACAGCGACGAGACCGTGATCGTGCAGATCATCGGTGAGGGCCCGCTGACGAGCGCGGATGTCGATCCCTCGAAAGGATCATGGGTGGTGCTGGACAAGCACTGAAGCGCCATCGCCGCGCCAGCGGCAAGTAAGGGGAAATGGTGCTGCTGGGGAGGATTGAACTCCCGACCTCAGCCTTACCAAGGATGCGCTCTACCACTGAGCTACAGCAGCACACCATTTCCGCATGCCTTACGCCGGGCAACGCCGGGGCGGGCAGGCGGGCGCTTTGGCGGCGGGGCTTGCGTTTGTCAAGGACAGGCTTGCAGGCTTTGCGCCCGCGCGGCAGAGACGGCCGCGATGACTGACAAGACCACCGCATCCGAAGACAAACCCGCGCCGACCCGCGAGGAGCGGCTGGCGCAGCGGCTGCGCGAGAACCTGCGCCGCCGGAAAGCGCAGGCGCGGGCCATGGGGGACGCTGAGGGCGGAACCGCAGGGGGTGAGGAGCCTTCGCAGGCGTAGCGCGCGCTGCTGCTCCCCCTTCGACAAGCTCTGGATGAGGTGAAGGGACTGGGGCCATTCCAAAGCGCCCCTTTCCAAAAGCGCGGGCGGGCGCTAGGTCCGCGCCCTTGTTTCATCCGCAGCTTGCGAAGGACGACGATGCCCCGCCTGATCCTGATCCGCCACGGCCAGTCGCAGTGGAACCTCGAAAACCGCTTCACCGGCTGGTGGGATGTGGACGTGACCGAGAAGGGCGCGGCCGAGGCTTTTGCTGCGGGCGAACTGCTGAAAGCCAAGGGCATCCTGCCGACCACCGCGTTCACCTCGCTCCAGAAGCGCGCGATCAAGACGCTTCATCTGGCGCTGGAAGCGGCCGGGCGCATCTGGATCCCCGAGGACAAGGACTGGCGGCTCAACGAACGGCACTATGGCGGACTTACCGGGCTCGACAAGGCCGAGACGGCGGCGAAGCACGGCGACGAGCAGGTCAAGATCTGGCGCCGCAGCTTCGATATTCCGCCGCCGCCGCTGGAAGCAGGCAGCGAATTCGACCTCGCCAGCGACCCGCGCTATGCCGGGATCGACGTGCCGAACACCGAGAGCCTCAAGGACACCATCGCGCGCGTGCTGCCGTGCTGGGACGAGAAGATCGCCCCGGCGCTGCGCAGCGGTGAGACGGTGCTGGTTTCCGCGCACGGCAATTCGCTGCGCGCGCTGGTGAAGCACCTTTCGGGCATTTCGGACGCCGATATCACCGGGCTCGAGATTCCAACCGGGCAGCCGATTGTCTATGAACTGGACGACAATCTTGCCGAGATCGAGCGGTACTACCTTTCGGAGCGCTGACGCGCGCCGGACGAGAGGGGATGCGTGGGGATGACTGAGAGCGCGACAAAGGTCGCTATCGTGATGGGCAGCCAGTCTGATTGGGAGACCATGCAGAACGGCGCGGCCGTGCTGGAAAAGCTGGGTGTGGCGCATGAATGCCGGATCGTTTCGGCGCATCGCACGCCGGACCGGCTCGTGGCCTTCGCCAAGGGTGCGGCGGCGACAGGCATCCAGGTGATCATCGCGGGCGCAGGCGGCGCAGCGCATCTGCCGGGCATGATCGCCTCGATGACGCATCTGCCAGTGCTGGGCGTGCCGGTGCAGTCCAAGGCCTTAAAGGGCATGGATAGCCTGCTCTCCATCGTGCAGATGCCGGGCGGCATTCCCGTCGGCACACTGGCTATCGGCGCGGCGGGAGCCACCAATGCGGCGCTGCTCGCGGCCTCGATCCTCTCGCTGTCCGATCCCGCGCTTTCGGAGCGGCTGGTGGCGTGGCGCACGGCGCAGACCGATTCGGTCGCCGAGTTTCCGGTGTGAGCGCATGATCGCGCCCGGCGAGACCATTGGCATCCTCGGCGGCGGCCAGCTCGGCCGGATGATCGCGCTTGCGGCGGCGAACCTTGGCTATCGCTGCCATGTCTATGCGCCCGAGGCGGATTCGATCGCGGCGGATGTCTGCGCGGGGTTCACTTGTGCGGGCTGGTATGATGCCGAGGCACTCGCCGCTTTCGCCAAGGCCTGCGCGGTGGTGACCTACGAGTTCGAGAACGTGCCGGTCGCGCCGCTTGCCGCGCTGGGTGACGGGGCGCTGCATCCGGGGACGCGCTCGCTGGAAGTGGCGCAGGACCGCGCGGCGGAGAAGAGCTTCGTCGAAGCGCTGGGCGGACGGCCTGCGCCCTGGGCCAAGGTCGATAGCGCCGCCGATCTGGCGGCGGCGATTGCGCGGATCGGCACGCCGGGCATCCTCAAGACCCGGCGCGACGGCTATGATGGCAAGGGCCAGTGGCGGATCATGACGCCGGAGGACGCCGCCGGGCTGGACCTGCCGCAGGTTCCTCTCGTCTATGAAGGCTTCGTGCGGTTCGACGCCGAGTTTTCGGTGATCCTCGCGCGCGGGGCGGATGGCGACGTGCGCTTCTGGGATTCGGCGCAGAACGCGCACAAGGCGGGCATCCTGAGCCAGTCGGTGGTGCCGGCAGGCGATGCGGTGCAAGCGCAAGTGGATGCTGCAAGGGCGCTGGCGAAGCAGGTCGCGGATGCGCTCGGCCATGTCGGCGTGCTGACGCTGGAGTTCTTCGCCACGGCAGACGGCCCGGTGTTCAACGAAATGGCTCCCCGCGTCCACAATTCCGGGCACTGGACCATCGAGGGCGCGCTCACCTCGCAGTTCGAGAACCACGTGCGCGCGATCTGCGGACTGCCGCTGGGTTCGACCGAGCTTTGTGCGGCGGGCGTGGTGATGGACAACCTGATCGGCGACGAAGCGCATGACTGGCCGGCGATCCTTTCCGATCCCGCGAACCACCTGCACCTTTATGGCAAGGCGGCAGTGCGGCCCGGGCGCAAGATGGGCCATGTCACGCGGCTGGTGCTCTGAATGGCGCAGACCGTCATGCTGATTGTCGCACGCGCCGATGATGGCACGATCGGCGACAAGGGTGCCCTTCCGTGGCGCTTGCCCGCAGACCTCAAGCGCTTCAAGGCGCTGACCATGGGCAAGCCGATGATCATGGGCCGCAAGACCTTTGCCTCGCTGCCGGGGCTGCTGCCGGGGCGGCGGCATATCGTGCTCACGCGCGATAAGGGCTGGTCTGCGGCGGGTGCAGAGGTGGTCCACGATGTGGCAGGCGCGCTGGCCCTGGCGGGTGACGTCGAGGTGGCGGTGATCGGCGGGGCGGATGTGCTCGCGCAGTTCGAAGGCCACGCACAGCGCTATGAGCTGACCGAAGTGCATGGGGATTACGCAGGGGATACGCGGCTGGCCTATCCGGCGGCCCCGTGGCGTGAGGCGGCACGGGGGAGCTTTCCGGCCGAGGGCGCTTATCCCGCTTATGATTTCGTGACGTTTGCGCGGGGGGCAGCCTGATGCGCCTCTACGCCAGCGAGCCCATGCCCGAAGCGCTCCGCGGCGGCGTCATCGCGCTGGGAAATTTCGACGGGTTTCATCTCGGCCATCAGGCCGTGGCCGGCGAGGCCGTGCGCTGGGCGCGCGAGCAAGGACGCCCCGCGATCATTGCGACGTTCGATCCGCACCCGGTGCGCCACTTCAAGCCCGATGCGCCCCCGTTCCGCCTGACCACGCTCGATCAACGCGAGGCGCTGTTCACCGAGGCCGGGGCGGACGCGATGCTGGTGTTTGCCTTCGATGGCGCGCTGGCGGCGACCACGGCGGACTCTTTCGTGCGCGATTTGCTCAGCGAACGGCTCGGCGCGGCGGCGGTGGTGACGGGCGAGGATTTCACCTTCGGCCGGGCACGCGGCGGCAATATCAATGTGCTGCGCGAAGTGGGCGCCGAAGTGGGGTTGCAGACGCGCGCGGTCGGCCCGGTGCTGCTCGACGGCGAGGTCGTCTCCTCGAGCCGCATCCGCGAGGCGCTGGTGGCGGGCGATCCGCAGGAGGCCGCGCGGCTGCTCACGCGGCCTTTTGCGATTCGCGGCCCGGTGCAGCACGGCGACAAGGTGGGCCGGACGATCAATTTTCCGACCGCCAATCTCGACATCGGCAGCTATCTGCGGCCGCGCTATGGCATCTATGCAGTGACGGGGCATTTGCCGGACGGTCGCGTGCTCAAGGGCGCGGCGAATATCGGCATCCGGCCTACGTTCGATCCGCCCAAGGAACTGCTCGAGCCGCATTTCTTTGATTTTTCAGGCGATCTCTATGGGCAGGAGATCGAAGTGGCGTTCCACCACTTCCTGCGCGGTGAGGCGAAGTTCGACAGCCTCGATGCGCTGGTGGCGCAGATGGGGCGCGATTGCGATGAAGCGCGGCGGCTGCTGGGTCAGGCCGGCGGGTAGGCGATCATCACGCTGAGGACGTAGCCGCCCCAGAACGCGGTCGGCACGATCAGCCACGGCGCGCGGCGCTCACGGACGCGCAGGACCAGCATGACAGCGACCGCGACGATCAGGGTGACAACCGTGCCCCAGAACGCCGCCGCATTGCGCTGTAGGCCGCTGGTATAGAACGGATAGGCGATGCACAGCGCGGCGAGCGCGAAGGGCGTCCACGAACGCCAGCCGGAATCGCCGCTGCCGCGCACGTAGACCCAGCGCGATGCGCCCATGAGGCCGAGCAGGACCGTCCAGATCAGGCCGACTATCGCGCCGGGCGGGATCATCGGCATTTGCCGCCCGCTTGGCCGCGCCCAGCCGATGGCGAAGAGGAAGCCGTTGATCGCGATGGTGGCGAGGATCAGGACGGCGACATTCATGGCCAGTGAGCCGCGCCCTTCGGCTTTCAGGAATGCGGTGCTGAAATTGGGGGCGGGCATGGCGGGTTCCTTCAGGGCGTGAAGCCGGAGTGCACCACCTTTGACCGTTCGTGTCGAGCGAAGTCGAGACACCACACGCAGCGCTTGGTGTCTCGACTTCGCTCGACACGAACGGAGGGACAGGTCCCGTGTCCGCGCGAACCAAATTGCGCTTGGCGGGCGCTAAGGCTAAGGCCCGCCGATCATGACCGAAGCTCCAGACTACCGCTCGACCGTCTTCCTGCCGAAGACCGATTTCCCGATGAAGGCCGGCCTCCCCCAGAAGGAGCCGGGCATTCTGGCGCGCTGGCAGGACGAGGGGCTCTATCAGCAGTTGCGTGAAGCGCGCGCGGGCGCAGAGAAGTTCATTCTTCATGACGGCCCGCCCTATGCCAATGGCGACATGCATATCGGCCATGCGCTGAACCATATCCTCAAGGACATGGTCTGCCGCACGCAGAGCCTGCTCGGCAAGGATGCGCCCTACGTGCCCGGCTGGGATTGCCATGGCCTGCCCATCGAGTGGAAGGTCGAGGAAGAGTACCGCAAGAAGAAGAAGAACAAGGACGAGGTTCCCCCGGTCGAGTTCCGCGCCGAATGCCGCGCCTATGCCCAGAAGTGGGTGGACGTGCAGCGCGAGCAGCTCAAGCGGCTTGGCATCAATGGCGATTGGGACCACCCCTATCTGACGATGGACCCGGAAGCGGAAGGCACCATCGTCGGCGAACTCCTCAAGTTTGCCGAGAGCGGCCAGCTCTATCGCGGCGCCAAGCCGGTGATGTGGAGCCCTGTCGAGAAGACCGCGCTGGCCGAGGCGGAGGTGGAGTACGAGGACATCGTCTCGACCCAGATCGACGTGGCGTTCGAGATTGTTGAGTCGCCGATTGCCGAACTGGTCGGCGCGCATGCGGTGATCTGGACGACGACGCCGTGGACGATTCCGGTGAACCAGGCGATCGCGTATGGGCCGGACGTTGATTACGTGCTGGTTGAGTTTTTCGCTGGCCACGCCGCACAATCAGACCCCGAACTGTGGAATCCAGAGTTCCACTTTTTGGGAAACAACCCCGGATCTGCGCGTTTCCTGATTGCCGACAGCCTTAAGGAGTCGGTTGGCGCTCGCGTACAGCAGCTTTTGCAACAAAGGTATCCCGACGCTGGGATCTCTGTTCAGGTACTGCTGGTCTCCCATGAGCGATATACCGGTCGTGAACTCGCCGGAACCATCTGTCGCCACCCGATGCACGCGCTCGGCGGGTTCTTCGCCAAGCCGCGTCCCATGCTCCCCGGCGATTTCGTCACGACCGACAGCGGCACCGGCCTTGTCCATATGGCGCCGGACCATGGCGAGGACGACTTTGCGCTGTGCAAGGCGCACGGGATCGAGCCGGTGTTTGCGGTCGAGGGTGACGGCAAGTACCGCGCGGACTGGGGCTGGCTTGGCGGACAAGGCTCTGTCATCAATCCCAAGTTCAATGCGCCGGATGGGCCGATCTGCGAGGCGCTGCGCGAGGCGGGCGGGCTTGTCGCGGCCTCGGCCGACTACAAGCATTCCTACCCGCATTCGTGGCGTTCGAAGGCCAAGGTGATCTATCGCTGCACGCCGCAGTGGTTCGTGCCGATGGACAAGCCGGTCGACATGCCGCACGCCGAAAGCCGGGCGGAAAACCGCTGGGACAACGAGGGCGGCGCGCTGGAGCATCCGAACGCCACGCTGCGCCAGATCGCCGTGCAGGCCATCGCCGAAACGCGCTGGGTGCCCGAAAAGGGCCGCAACCGCATCGGCGCGATGGTCGAGGGGCGGCCGGACTGGGTGCTTTCGCGCCAGCGCGCGTGGGGCGTGCCGATCACGCTGTTTGTGGACCGCAAGACGGGCCAGTACCTCGCCGATCCCGCCGTCAACGCGCGGATCGTGGCGGCGGTGCGCGCGGGCGGCGTCGATGCGTGGAGCGAGGAGCGCGCCCAGGAGTACCTTGGCGCGGACTACAAGCTGGAAGACTACGAGCGCGTCACCGACATTCTCGACGTGTGGTTCGATAGCGGCAGCACCCATGCCTTCGTGCTCGAATCGGGCAAGTGGCCCGATCTGCTGCGCCCCGAAGGCTACACCGGCCCCCATGCCGATCTCTATCTCGAAGGCTCTGACCAGCATCGCGGCTGGTTCCAGTCCTCGCTGCTGGAAGCCTGCGCCACGCGCGGCCATGCGCCCTACAAGGCGGTGCTGACCCACGGCTTCACGATGGATTCCAAGGGCATGAAGATGTCCAAGTCCTTGGGCAACACGATCTCGCCCATCGATCTGATGAAGGAATATGGCGCGGATATCCTGCGGCTCTGGGCGCTTTCGGTCGATTTCACCGAGGACCACCGGATCGGGAAGGAAATCCTGCAGGGCGTGGCGGACCAGTACCGCAAGCTGCGCAACACGTTCCGCTATCTGCTGGGCGCGCTCGAAGGGTTCGACTGGGAAGCGGAAGGCGTCGAGGCGGCAGATATGCCGGAGGAGCTCGAGCGCTATATGCTGCACCGGCTGAGCGAGCTTGATGCCACGCTGCGGCAGGCCATCGATGACTTCGACTTCAACACCTACACCCGCGTGCTGATTGATTTCTGCAACGAGGATTTGTCCGCGTTCTACTTCGATATCCGCAAGGACAGCCTCTATTGCGACGCGCCTGCGGACCCCAAGCGGCGCGCCTATCGCTCGGTGCTCGACGTGCTGTTCCACGCGCTGGTGCGCTATGCCGCGCCGGTGCTGGTGTTCACCACGGAAGAGGTGTGGACGACGCGGTTCCCGGATCGGGGCAGCGTGCATCTCGGCGCGCTTCGTGAGCTGCCGGTGGAGTGGCGCGACGAGGCGCTGGCCGAGCGATGGGCTGGCTTGCGTGCCAATCGGATGTTGATCAACGAGTTGATCGAACCGGAACGTCGGGAGAAGCGGCTAGGATCTAGCCTCGAAGCCGCAGTGACGGTTACGTTCGATGCGGGCGCCATCAACTTGGCTGAGCTATTCATTGTCGCTTCAGTCGAAAGGGGCGAAGAGACTGAGGTGAAACGAACCACCCAGCACAAGTGCGGCCGCTGCTGGCGGCACCTGCCCGAAGTGACCGAAGACGGCGCGCTCTGCGCCCGGTGCGACGACGTGGTGGCGGGGGCGCCGGCGTGAGGAGCCCTGCGCTCTCGCGCGCGGCGGGCTTTGGCCTGGCGCTTGGCGTGTTCGCGCTGGACCGCGGGATCAAGGCCACGCTGGCAGGGCCGTTCGATCTGCAGGGGGTTGGCCTCATCAAGCTGCTGCCGTTCTTCGATTTGCGTTGGACCGAGAACTACGGCGTTTCCTACGGCATGTTCACGGCGGATTCGAGCGAGACCAAGCTCGTGCTGCTGGCGATGACCGGTCTGATTGCCTGCGGTGTCGCGGTTTGGATGCTGCGCGAGAAGGTGCTGGGCGAGATCGCCGCGCTCGCGCTGGTGCTGGGCGGCGCGCTTGGCAATATCTACGACCGGTCCACGCGCGGCTATGTGATCGACTATGCCGATCTCCACATCGGCCAGTGGCGCCCGTTCCTGATCTTCAACCTCGCCGATGCCGCGATCACCTGCGGCGTGCTGATACTGCTTGCCCGGTCGCTGCTTTCGCGCGAAAAGCCCGCCGAAGCGGCGGATGCTGACAATGATACCGCCACGGAGACTGTTTGATGCGTAAGTCCCTCACCATCCTGATGCTTGCCGGTGGCGCAACGCTGCTTGGCGCGTGCTCGCAGGGGGGCTCGCTGTTCAACCGCATCCGGCCTGACGAATTCGCGGTGAGCCGGCAGGCGCCGCTGGTGGTGCCGCCCGATTTCGCGTTGATGCCGCCCAACCCCGGCGCGCCGCGCCCGCAGGATGTCGATAGCTCGAAGCAGGCGCTCGATGCCCTGTTCGGCGGCACGGCCCCGCGCAGCGCGGTGGAAACCGATGCGCTGGGCAAGGCGGGCGCGTCGGCCGTGGGCATCCGCAACGTGGTCGGCGATCCGAAGACCAAGACCGTGGCCAAGGGCGCCGCAGTGCGCGATATTCTGGCCGCGCCGGAAGGCGACGGGCGCGAGGCGCGGGCGCAGATTCCGGGCTGAGCCTTCAGGTCCTCCCTGTTTTCGCGAAGCGCAAACGGGGAGGTGGCAGCGCAAAGCGCTGACGGAGGGGTTTTTGCTCTTCCGCCTCTACCCCTCCGACCTGCCTGCGGCGGGCCACCCCGTTTGCCCCTTCGACAAGCTCAGGGGAAAATGGAGAGGACCTCCAGCTCAGCCGTCCAGCACAGGCGCGGTGTGGGCGGGTTTGACCTTGCTGGCCAGCAGCTTGTCGATCTTGCGGCCGTCCATATCGACCACTTCGAAGCGCCAGCCTTGGTCGTGGAAGTGCTCGCCTTCGCTCGGCAGGCGCTTGAGCACCGAGAGCGCGAAGCCGGCGGCGGTGGCGAAATCGCGGTCTTCTGGGAGTTCGATGGAAAGCCGGTCTGCCAGCGCATCGGCGGGGAGCGCGCCCGAGAGCAGCAGCGAGCCATCCTCGCGTTCCACGATCATCGGCCCGTCGCCTTCGTCGCCATGCGCGACGAAATTGCCGACAATTGCATCGAGCAGGTCCGCCGGGGTGATGATCCCTTCGAGATGGCCGTACTCGTCGTGGACGAGCGCGATGGCGACTTCGGCGTGCTGGATCACCCGCAGCGCGTCCATCGTATCGAGTTGATCGGGCACGATGGCGGGCTTCTTCATCAGCCGCGCGAGCATGACCTTGCGGCCGCGCAGGAGCACGGAGAGCACATCGCGGACCTTGACCACGCCGACCACGTTGTCGACCGAGCCATCTGCGACGAGGAGCAGCGAATGCGGGCTATCGGCGATGGCGGCGCGCAATTCGGTTTCGGGTGCACGGCGCTCGATCCAGTGCAACTCGGTGCGCGGGGTCATCACTTCGCGCACGGGGCGATCGGCGAGGCGCATGATGCCGGTCATCAGCGCGCGCTCGTCCTCCTCGATCACGCCAGAGCGGGTCGCTTCGGCGAATATCATGTGGAGTTCCTCGGCCGTCACGTCCTGCTCGGCGGTGCGGTTCACGCCGAAAAGGCGCAGCAGCAGCGAGGAGGAACTGTCGAGCGTCCACACGAAGGGGGCCGTGGCGCGGGCCATCAACCGCATCGGCGCGGCGGCGACGATGGCGATAGGCTCGGCCGCGCGCAGGGCCAACTGCTTGGGCACCAGTTCGCCAACAACGAGGCTGAGGTAGGTGGTGATCGCAATGACCAGCACGAAGCCGACGATGGGCGCCCATTCACCGGGCAGGCCGAGCGCGGCGAGGCGTTCGCCGGTCGGCCCGCCGAGGCTTGCGCCCGAGTAGGCACCCGCGATGATGCCGATCAAAGTGATCCCGATCTGGGCGGTGGAGAGGAGCTTGCCGGGATCGGCTGCGAGTTCGAGCGCGAGTTTCGCGCCCTTGCTGCCGGCTTCGGCTGCGACCTTCAGCCGGGCGGGGCGCGCCGAGACAATCGCCAGTTCCGTCATGGAAAACAGGGCGTTGAGGAGAACCAGCCCAAGGATGATGAAGGCGTCGGGCCAAGGATAAGGGGTCACAGCCAAGGGCTAGCAGATTTGTAGCCGCGCGCGAAGGCCCGACTATTCGGCTCGCGTTCAGGATGGTAGGGCGAATAAGCACGCTGGAACCGCAAGAGGCGGCAGTCGTTCAATTACAGGGACACTCTCGGGAGAGTCCGTTCACAGGGGAAGTACCATGAAAATCCGGCGCGTTCTTGTATCCAGCCTTTGCGCTGTTTCGCTCGTCAGCCTCTCGGCCTGCGTGACCGATCCCAACACCGGCCAGCAGAAGGTTTCTCGCACTGCGATCGGTGCAGGCGGCGGTGCGCTGGCGGGTCTGCTGCTGGGCGGCCTCATTGGCGGCGGCACCGGCCGCATCATCGGCGCGGGCATCGGCGGCGTGGCGGGCGCGGCGGTGGGCTACACCTATGACAAGCAGATCAAGCAGCTGCGCGAGCAGACCGCCGGCACCGGCGTGGACGTCAGCCCGGTCGATGGCGGCAAGGCGATCCTCGTCAACCTGCCCAACGGCGTGACGTTCGATACCGACAGCACGGTGATCAAGCCCGGCTTCCGCGACACGCTCGACAAGGTGGCGCAGAGCCTGGTGCAGTATCCGGATTCGCTGATCGACGTGACCGGCCACACCGATTCGACCGGCTCGGACGCCTACAACCAGCGCCTTTCGGAAAACCGCGCCAGAGCGGTGGCGGACTATCTCACCTCGCGCGGGGTTTCGGCACCGCGCATCCGCAGCCAGGGCCTTGGCGAGAGCCAGCCGATTGCCTCGAACGCCACCGAGGAAGGCCGCTCGGCCAACCGCCGCGTGGAAATCAAGATCGTGCCGGTGACGCAGGACGATGTCGCCCGCGCGCGCCAGGGGCAGTAACTGGTGAAATAGCCTTTCCCAGCCGGGTTGACGTCGTGTCGGCCCGGCTGGCATCGCTCCTTGCGAAAAGGAGCGCTGCCATGACCTTTACCCGCCGCACGATTGGTGCCCACGAGACCAACCCCATCGGCCTTGGCTGCATGTCGCTGAGCTGGGCCTATGGCACTCCGCCGAGCGACGAGAACGGCATTAGCCTCCTCGCCCGCGCGCTTGATCTGGGCTACGACCACCTCGATACCGCGCGGATCTATGGCGACGGCCAAAACGAGACGCTGATCGGCGAAGCCCTGTCCGGCCAGCGCAACCGCTTCTTCCTCGCCAGCAAGACCGGGATCATCGTCGACGGCAAGGCGCGGCGGATCGATTGCAAGCCCGAGACGATCCGGGGCGCGCTCGAAACCTCGCTGCGGCTGCTGAAGACCGACCACATCGACCTCTATTACCTCCACCGCCGTGATTTCACCGTACCGATCGAGGAATCGGTCGGCGCGCTGGGCGATCTGGTGCGCGAAGGCAAGATCGGCGGCATCGGCCTTTCGGAAATGTCGGCCGATACGGTGCGCCGCGCCCATGCCGAGCATCCGATCGCCGCGCTGCAGACCGAATACTCGCCGATGACGCGCAATCCCGAAATCGCGGTGCTGGAGACCTGTCGCGAGCTGGGCATCACCTTTGTGGCGTTCTCGCCTGTCTGCCGCGGGCTGCTGGTGGATGAACGGCCCGATCCCGCCGCGATGCCCAAGGGTGATATTCGGCCGAACATGCCGCGCTTTCAGGGCGAGAACTGGGCGATCAACCTCACGCTTGCGGAAGCTTTCGCCGCGCTGGCTGCGCGCGAGGGCGTGACGGCGGCGCAGCTGGCGCTGGGCTGGGTGCTGGCGCGTGGGCCACATGTCGTGGCGATTCCGGGCACCTCGCGGCAGGATCACCTCGCCGAAAACATCGCGCGGTGGGACTGGGAGCCTTCGGCGGCACTGGTTGCCGAGGTCGATGCGCTGATCAATCACCAGACCGTGGCTGGCCACCGCTATGGTCCGGTGATGCAGGCGACGATCGATACGGAAGAGTTCGAGGCGGCTTGAACACCGCCCCGGAAGCGCGAGGGTGATCGCCCTCGCGCTTTCCCTGGTTCTTCAGTCTTCCAATTGCCGCAGCAAGGTCCGCACATCGCCGTCCATATCGGCGTCGCGTGTGCGCAGTTCCTCGATCAGGCGCACGGCGTGGATCACGGTCGAGTGATCGCGCCCGCCGAACTTGCGGCCGATTTCCGGATATGAGCGCGGCGTCAGCACCTTGGCGAGGTACATCGCGACCTGCCGCGGGCGCACGACTGCGCGGGCACGGCGCTTGCTGGCCATTTCGGTGCGGTCGACGCGGTAGAACTGGCAGACCATCCGCTGGATCTCATCGATGGTGATCCGGCGGCGGTTGGCCGAGAGGATATCGGTGAGCTGTTCCTCGGCTAGCTGGAGCGAGACCGGTTGACCGGTAAGCTGCGCATAGGCGATCAGCTTGTTGAGCCCGCCGACGAGTTCGCGCACGTTGCGATTGATCGTGCGGGCGAGAAACTCGATCACGTCAGCCGGCACCTGCGTGCTGGTGAAGCGCGCGAGCCGGTGTTCGAGGATCTTGCGGCGCAGGTCGATGTCTGCCGGCTGGATATCCGCGACGAGGCCCATCGAGAGGCGCGAGAGGAGGCGCTGCTCGACCCCGTCCAAGGCCTGCGGCGCGCGGTCGGCAGCGACGACGAGGCGCTTGCCCGCACTCATTAGTGCGTCGATCGTGTGGAGGAATTCCTCCTGCGTGGAGGCCTTGCCGATGATGAACTGGATGTCGTCGACCAGCAGCAGGTCGAACCCGCGCAAGCGGGCCTTGAACTCCAGCATCTCGTTCGAGCGCATGGCCTGCACGAACTCGATCATGAAGCGCTCGGCCGAGCAATAGAAGATGCGCGCGCCCGGACGGGCTGCGGCATAAGCGTGCCCGATGGCGTGGAGCAGGTGTGTCTTGCCCTGGCCAGTCGCGCCCTTGAGGTAGAGCGGCGAGAACTGCGGGGTTTCGAGCGCTGCCATGCGCTGCGCGGCGTTGACGGCCAGAACGTTGGCCGAGCCCGAAACGAATTCGGCGAAAGTCAGCGAGGGATCCAGCCCCGTCACGGCGGCATCGGCGTTGAGCGGCATGGCCGGCTGGCGCTGCACCGGCGTGATCGGCCCAGTATCGTTGGCGGGCATGCCGCCCATGCGCAGTTCCGGCATCGCACGGCGGCGCGGGTGAACGGTGATGCGCACCTGGCGCACTTCCGAACGCGCGATCTTCCATGCCAGCGAAAGCCGGTCGGCAAAGCGGTCGGCCACCCAGTTCGCGGAAAACTCGGTCGGCAGGAACAGGTCGAGCGTCCCGGTTTCCTTGCAGAACGTGCCGACCTGAATCGGCTTGATCCACTGGCTGTGGAGTTGCGGGCCGAGGTCCTTCTTCAGGCCCTGGCTGATATCGGCCCAATCTGCCGCAAGATCGAGCGCTTCCTGGTCCTCGATCATCGCGTTGTCCCGTCCTTTTCTGCTTGGTGCGGCGTCAGCCGCTTGGGCTGCGGTGCCCCGTCCACCGCCGCCTGCAAATTCATCCATCTTCACGCGCCGCTACCCTCACCCAGATCGCCTGCTTCAGCACCCCTTGCCGCAGGCATAGTTCTACCCCGTACCGGGAAAGCACCCCTGCTCCCGGTTATGAAACTTGCGAATGTCGTGACCCCGAATTGGCTACCAAACCTGCTGAGGCAGAGTCCGCGTCGCATCGGGAAGAACTGTCTATTGGCCTTGGGCAGAGATTCGCAAGCGCCGAGCCGCAAAAAAACTGAAATAAAGAATCTTGACTAGGCAAACATGGCGGAAATCAATCAAATAATTGATTTTATTGCATTTTTTTCACAACAGCCTGCGAATCGGCAGAAAACTGCGACTTGTGCGTGACAAGGCCAATGCCGGCCATGACAGCATACGCTGTAACAGGGGCGAAACAAAACGCGGCCGGTGTCACAGACACCAGCCGCGTTCCGTTTTCGTACGTAGTGCTAGCCTGTGAAGGCCCGCACGAGGCGAATCAGAGCGAAGCGACTCGCTTCGACAGGCGCGACATCTTGCGTGCCACGGTGTTCTTGTGGAGCACACCGCGCGCCACGCCGCGTGCCAGTTCCGGCTGGGCAGCGTGAAGAGCTTCGGCCGCAGCAGTCTTGTCACCACCGGCGATCGCGGCCTCGACCTTCTTCACGAAGGTGCGGATGCGCGAGAGACGGTTGCCGTTGATCTCGGCACGGTTGGCGTTGCGACGAATGCGCTTACGGGCTTGCGGCGTATTGGCCATGTCTGTCCTGTTTCAAGAGCTCTGGCAGCCCGTTTGGCACGAGCCGCATACAATCCGGTTCACCCCGGCAAAGCGACGAGCCTTCCGGGAAAGCGCGGCCCATAACTGCGGCATGGCGAATCGTCAACCGTTTGCGCGGGGCGGACGGTCAGGCAAGTCGCGCAAACTTCACGCGCAGGCCATCCCGGGGCTTCGGGATCGGCCAGGGCTGCCATGCCGGCTCATAGCCCGGCTCCGCTTCCACCCGGTACCGCGTGAGGATGTGGTGGACGAGAAGCTTGGTCTGCATCGTCGCGAAGTGGAGGCCGAGGCACATATGCGCGCCGCCGCCATAGGGGATCCAAGCATACTTGTGCCGTGCGGCGACTGCGGCCGGCGTGAAGCGCATCGGATCAAACCGTTCCGGCTCCGGCCAGTGCGCCGGATCGGCGTGGACCGCAGCGGCGCTCACGCCGACATTGGTGCCGGCGGGAATGCGATATCCGCCGAAGGTGAAATCGCGCATCGCCCGGCGCGGTGTCGAAGGGACCGGCGGCATGATCCGCAGGGCTTCCTTCATCGCCATTTCGGTCAGCTCCATCTTGCCGAGCGAATCGAAGGCAAGTGGCACGCCGTCTCCGCCCGCCGCCGCACGCGCCTCGGCGCGCAACTTCTCCTGCCATTCGGGATTTTTCGCGAGGTGCCAGATCAGCGTGGTGAACGAGCTTGTGATGGTGTCGTGCGCCGCCATCATCAGGAAGATCATGTGATCGACCACAACGTCCTCTGGCAGCAGGTCGGCAGACGGATCATCATCACGCCGCGCCATGGCAAACTGGCTGAACATGTCCTGCCCGGGCATTGCGCGCCGCTCGCGTACGAGGCGGGTGAAGTACTCCACCATGAGCTTGCGCCCGGAATAACCCTTGCCCATCGCCGTGAACGGCAGCGGCCGGCGCACTGGCGCCACCGAGGCCTGCACCATGTCGACGAAAGCCTTGTTGAGCATGTCCGCTTCCGGCCCCAGCGGCAGGCCAAGGAAGCTGGTCGCCGCCGTTTCCAGCGTCAGCGCCTTGATCGCGGGATAGAACTTGCGCTCCCCTTCGCCCCAGGCTTCCACCCCGCGCGCGATATCGGCATTGAGCGCGGCGCAATAGTGGCGCATCGGCTCCGGCTTGAAGGCGATCGATAGCGCGCGGCGATCAGCCCGGTGCGCGGCGAAATCCAGCAGCATCAGCCCGCGCGGGAACAGCAGGTTGAGCACCGGGCCCCAGCCCTGTTCGGACGAGAAGATCTTGTCCCGGTCGAACAGCACGAGCTCGTTGGCCTCGGGCCCGATCAGCGTGACCTGCCGCCGCCCGAAGCTGCGCGTGCGGTAGACGTCGCCATACTTCGCGCGCATGCGGTTGCCGTAGCCGATCGGATCGGCCAGCAGCTGGAACGTGGTGCCCAGCATCGGCCAGCCATCCTCACCCGGAATCGAATCGAGCTCGCGCTCGTCCTTCAGCCGGACCCAGTGGGGATTGCCGCGCTCGCTCTGCACGTCCTGCGGACGGATCGGTTGCGGATGGTTAGCTGCGAGACTGGCCATGCCTTGCTCCTGATTGCGCCCTTAACCGATCGGTTAATGACACGCCTGTAAGCAAAGTCAATTTCCGCAAGCTCAAATCCAGCCAGCAAGTTCCCTGCGCACCAGCGCCTCGAGCATGTCCATGCCGGCCTCGGTGGTGTTGAGGCAGGTGAGCGCGGCGAAATGCGTGCCGCCCGCCGCTTCGAAATCCTCGCGCCCGCGTATGCCGAGTTCCTCGATCGTCTCGAGGCAATCGGACGAGAAGCCCGGCGCGGCGACGGCCATGCGGCGAATGCCGTTGCTGGCCTGCACCTTGATCACGTCGTCCGTCGCAGGTTCCAGCCATTTGGCGCGGCCGAAGCGCGATTGGAAGCTGGTCGCGACCATCAGGCCGGGGTGCGAACTGGCAAAAGTCTCACTCAGGAGGCGCGCGGTTTTCTGGCAGTGGCAATGATAGGGATCGCCGAGCCGCAAGGTGCGCTCGGGCATGCCGTGGAAGCTCAGGACGAGCAGCTCGGGCTCGAAATCGAGCGCGGCGATCTGGGCGGAAAGGTCCGTGTGCAGGGCCGTGATCGCCAGCGGATCGTCAAAATAGGGCGGAAGGGTGCGCAGGGCGGGCAGGCGGCGGCGATCCTTGATCCAGTTCGCCACGGCATCGAGCGCACTTGCCGTCGTCGCGCCCGAATACTGCGGATAGAGCGGCGCGACGAGAATGCGCTCGCAGCCATCGGCCAGCAGCTTGTCGAGCTCCACCGCCATCGCAGGCTTCTGGTAGCGCATGGCGTAGCGCACGATGGCCGCGTCTCCGAGCCGCGCCTGCAGCCCGCGCGCCTGCGCCGCGGTGTGGTAGGCAAGCGGAGAGCCGTCTTCGGTCCACACCTGGCTATAGGCATGGGCCGACTTCCTCGGCCGCGTGCGCAGGACGAGCCCGCGCAGGATCGGCTGCCAGAAAATCTGCGGGATTTCCACCACGCGGCGGTCCGAAAGGAACTCGGCGAGATAGCGCCGCACCGCACCTTCGTCGGGCGCGTCGGGCGTGCCGAGGTTGACCAGGAGCACCCCGATCTTGCCGGTGATAACCCGGGGATGGTCGGCAGGTTTATCCATTGGGCTGATCAAAGGCCTTCAGAAAGCAGGGGCAGGCGGCGAAAGCGCAGTCCTGTGGCAGAAAACAGCGCGTTGGCAATGGCCGGTGCGACTGCGGTTGTCGCAAGCTCGCCCGGGTCGAACGGTTGCTCGTCCGACTCGGCAAACGCAATATCAACCTTCGGGCAATCGGCAAGCAGCGGCAGGCCCAATTGCGAAAGTCGGCCCGCTGTCGGCAGGCCCGCCGCATAGGCCGTGCTGCCACCGATCGCCTGCGCCAGCGCAAACAGCATCCCCCCCTCGACCTGTTGGCGCGCGATATCGACGTTCACGATCCGCCCGATATCGAGCCAGGCACTGAGCTGGTCGACCCGGATCGCGCCTTCTTCCTGCCGTGCGGTGGCGACCACGGCGATGAACCCGCTGCGCAGGCCTTCGGGCGCGGCGAGGTCCATGCGGTGGCACGCAATCCCTTGCCCCGAAGCATCCGCCCCGCCGCCCCACATTGCCATCCGCGCGGCACCGACGAGGCAGGCGGCAAGGCGCGGCTGCCCGGTGAGCATGCCGATGCGGTAGGACAGCGGCTCGGCCCCACCGAAATGCGCGCATTCATCGATGAAGCTCTCGGTGAAGAACGCGCTGTAGCCATGGGCATTGCCGCGATAGCGCGCGGTCGGCAGCGGGAGCGAGACCGGCACGTGATCCACCGCGCGCTCCGGGATCGCATAGAGCGGCATCGCGCCTTCGCAGGCCAGCGGATCGGCGCGGCCTCTGGCGGCGGCCTGCGCGCCGGGGGTGTCCGCCCCGTCCAGCAGCCGCGCGCCTGCCTCGATCGCGGTGGCGGGCAACGCCATGCGCGTACGCCAGCCGAGCAGCTGCCGCTTGTCCGGCCCGATCGAAGCAGACAGCAGCGCGGAGACCGGTGTGCGCGGATAACCGGCGAGCGCTTCCTCCCACCGCGACCATACGAGCTGGACCGGGCGCCCCAGCGCCTTGGCAATCTCCACCGCCTCGACCGCGATGCGCGCATCGAGCCGGGCATCGAAACTGCCGCCGGCGTGCATCGGATAGACCACGACATTGCGGCGGGGCACACCTGCCGCCCGCGCTGCCTGACGCCGCACCAGTTCGGGCGCCTGCGTGGCGAGCCAGAGTTCGAGCTTCTCGCCGGCCAACCGCGCGGTGGCGGTGGCGGTTTCTAGCGGGGCGTGCGGCGCGGGCTCTATGTCATAGCGCGCGGTGAGGCTGGGCTTGGCAAGCAAGGCATCGGGATCGCCTTCCGCCTCGAGCCGGGTCGCCGCTCCCTTGCGCAAGGCGCTATCGATGCGGGCATCGAGCGCAGAGGAATCGGCAATCCGCCCGGCGGCATGAAAGCGCGGCTCCATCGCCAGCACTGCCTTGTGCGCGGCATGCCAGGTCTTCGCCGCCGCCGCGACCCAGCGCTTCGACTGGACTACGCCGACGACGCCGGGGATGCCTTCGGCCGCCTTGCGATCGAAGCTGGAAAGCACCGTGTCGCCCTGCGGTCCATGCGCGATCGCCGCGTGAACCATGCCCGGCACGCGCACGTCACCGGCAAAGACGAAGCTGCCATCGGCCTTGGCGGGCAAGTCGAGCCGGGGGTAGCGCGGGCGTGCGCCATCGGGGAACTGGCCGGGCCGCTCCTTCGGCGGCTCCGCGCGCAGGGCTGGCGGATCGGGCGGATCATAAGCCACCGCATCCGCAACAAGCGCGGCGAAGGCCAGTTTCTGATCGTTGGGCCGCTGCTTGCCGTTGACGACGAAATGCCCCGCCGTATCGAGCGTCTCCCACCGGGCGTTCCACTTGGCCGCCGCCGCCTGCATCAGCATGGCACGCAGCCCCGCTGCCGCGGCGCGCAAGCGCGCTTCGAACGCTGCCAGCGCGGTGCCCTCGGCGGTGATCATCAGCGGCTCGCGCTCGGCGTGGTTGCGCGCCAGCCAGTCGTCGGGCGTATCCGCCAGCGCGGGGAGCATGCGTGGCTGCCACAGCGGCGCCCAGCGTGCGGCCAGCACCGCATCGCCGTAGACCGGGCTCGGCGGTGCGGGCTCCACGCCCACCCGCTTCCAGTCCGCGCCGAGTTCGACCGCGACGATCTGCGCCATCAAGGTGGAAATGCCTTGCCCCATTTCGCAGACCGGCACGGCCACGCTCACCGCGCCATCGGCGGCAAGGCGGATGAAGCTGTCGAACACATGCTCGCCCGGCCCCGCCACAAGGGCGCTGGCATAGCGGCGCGGCGAGAGCGCGAAGGCCACGAGCAGCGCACCTGCGCCGCCCGCGCCGATCAGCAGCCCGCGCCTGGTGAGTCTCATGCCCTGAGCCTCATGCCTTGAGCCTCATCCCTTCTGCGCGTCCAGCCAGGCGAGCACGCGCTGCGCGATCCCGGCAAAGATCGCCGCTTCGGGGCTATCGCCCGCCGCCATCGGCTCGCCCGCATCGCTCGATTGGCGGATCGCGAGGTTCAGCGGCACACGGCCAAGGAAGGGCAGGCCCATGGTTTTCGCCGCTGCTTCGGCGCCGCCCGAACCGAACGGATCGCTCGTCTCGCCGCAGTGCGGGCAGACGTAACCAGCCATGTTCTCGACCATGCCGATCAGCGGCACGTCGCCCTGCTCGAACAGGCGGATCGCGCGCGCGGCGTCCATCAGCGCAAGGTCCTGCGGGGTGGAGACGATCACCGCGCCCGCAGGCTTGTGCTTCTGCAGCATGGTAAGCTGCACGTCGCCAGTGCCCGGCGGCAGGTCGACGACGAGAATCTCCGCATCGCCCCAGTGCGCATCGATCAGCTGGCCCAGCGCATTGCCCGCCATCGGCCCGCGCCACGCGATGGCCTGGCCCGGCTGGACGAGATGCCCCATCGAGAGCATCGGCACGCCCCACGGGCTCGGCACCGGGTGAATCTTCTGGTTCTCGGCCTCGGGCTTGCGGCCTTCGGTGGCCAGCAGGCGCGGCTGCGAGGGACCATAGATATCAGCGTCCACGAGGCCGACCTTGCGCCCCATCTTGGCCATGGCCACGGCGAGGTTGGCCGAAAGCGTCGACTTGCCCACGCCGCCCTTGCCTGAACCGACGGCGATGATGCGCCGGGCGATGCGTTCGGCGGTCATCCCCACGCGCACGTCGGCGGCCCCGGCGGCGCGCGCCGCCTCGCGCACTTTGGCTTCCAGCGCATCGCGGCCCGCGCGGTCGAGCCCGCTTACTTCAAGGATGATCGAGGCGGTTTCGCCTTCCGTCCGCGCGGTCTGCAGCCGCGCGCCGGCGGCCATGCGGACCGCCTGCTCCAGTGCCGTCTGATCAAGGCTCAATGCCAACATCCCATGTCTAGAGGGCGTATGCCCTAACGGACGCCCCCTAGCAGAGGAATTTTGGCAGGGAGATACTGTTTTTAACCGCAGAGCGTACCTATAGTCCTCCTTATGATTTCTTTCGGTGGACGTATGTCGAAGATCGGCCTGGCAATGGCCGGCAAGAAGAGCCCATGGGGCGCGGGCGATGCGGGGAGCGGGGAGCCTTCGGGCGAAGCTGTCGGCGATGGCGGCGAAAGCGGCGATTCCGCTCCGGAAAGCCCGCCGTCTCCCCCGCGCGGCAGCGGTCCGCGCAATCCTTGGCTGCCGCCGTCCTCGGGCGATGGACGCCGCGGGCAGACGCTCGAGGATCTGTTCAAGCGCCGCAGCGGCGGTGGCGGCGGCGGTGGCGGCCCGGGCTTCCGCCTGCCCCTGCGCCCCGGCGGCGGCTCGTGGGTGCCGGTTGCGATCGGCCTTGTCCTGCTCGTCTGGCTCGGTGCCACGATGGTTCACCGCGTTTCCCCGCAGGAAAAGGGTATCGTCACCACTTTCGGTGCCTACAGTCACACCATCGATTCCGGTGTCTCGTTCACGCTGCCCTGGCCTATTCAGGCCGTCACGGTCGAGGATGTCACCTCGATCCGCCGCGATTCGATCCCTGAAGGCGATAGCGAGCGGCTGATGCTGACGGGCGACCAGAACCTCGTCGACCTCACCTACCTCGTTCGCTGGAACATCAAGGACCTCAAGCTCTACACCTTCCAGCTCGCCGAACCCGATGCCACGGTGAAGGAAGTGGCGGAGGCGGCGATGCGCCAGTCGATTGCCGAGGTATCGCTCAACGATGCGATGGGTTCCGGCCGCGCATCGATCGAATCCAACGTGCGCGAACGCATGCAGCACATTCTCGATGCCTATCGTTCGGGCGTGAAGATCCAGGGTGTGGAAATCAAGAAGACCGACCCGCCGGCCAAGGTTGTCGACGCCTTCAAGGAAGTGCTCGCCGCCCAGCAGGATGCGCAGAGCGACATGAACCGCGCTGAAGCGCGGGCCCAGCAGCTCATCCAGGGCGCGCAGGGCGAGGCGACCGCGTTCGACAAGGTCTATGCGCAGTACAAGCTGGCCCCCGAAGTGACGCGGCGGCGCATGTATTACGAGACGATGGAGCGCGTGCTCAGCCAGACCGACAAGGTCATTCTCGAATCCTCCGGAGTCATGTCCTACCTCCCGCTGCCGGGGATCAAGCAGACCCCGCCTGCCGACAACACGGAGCGCCGCTGAGATGGAACAGACCCTGATCCGCCTGTGGCAGGAACAGAAGGCAGTGCTGATTGCGCTCGCCGTCGGCATCGTCGTGCTGCTCAGCTGCGTCACCGTGGTGGGCGAGCAGGAGCAGGCGGTGATCGTCCGGCTGGGCGAGCCAAACCGCGTGGTCAACCGCTTCCGCCCCCAGGTCGATTTCGGCCAGACGGGCGCGGGCATCGTGCTGCGCATTCCCTTCATCGAACAGGTGGTGCGGATCGACAAGCGCGTGCTTGATGTCGATCTCGAACGCCAGCAGGTGACCTCGGCCGATCAGCGCCGGCTTGAAGTCGATGCCTATGCGCGCTTCCGCGTGATCGATCCGGTGAAGATGTACGAGACCGCCGGCACGGTCGACAAGGTGGCCGAACAGCTCCAGCCGATCCTGAACTCGGTGCTGCGCCAGGAACTCGGCAAGCGCACCTTCGGCTCCTTGCTCACCGCTGATCGCGGGCAGGCCATGGTCAATATCCGCAAGGGTCTGGACAAGGAGGCGCGCGAATATGGCGCGCAAGTGATCGATGTGCGGATCAAGCGGGCGGACCTGCCCGATGGTGCCCCGCTCGAAAGCGCCTTCACCCGGATGAGCACCGCGCGCCAGCAGGAAGCCGCCACGATCCGCGCGGGTGGGCGCAAGAATGCCCAGATCATCGAAGCCACGGCGGCGGCAGAGGCGGCGAAGATCTATGCCGACAGCTTCGGCAAGGACCCGGAGTTCTACGATTTCTACCGGGCGATGCGCAGCTACGACTACACCTTCGCGCAGAAGGGCAGCAGCACCTCTATCGTGCTTTCGCCTGACAACGCCTATCTGCGCCAGTTCAAGGGCGGCAAGTAACCGCACCCGTTTCTGGCCGAACATGTTATTCAATCCCGGTTCAGGCGCTCGGATGTGAAAGCGGCATGCGCGGAATCGGAACCGGGGACCAGGTGCGCGGGCTCCCGCCCACCCCCGCTGAGATGAAGAGGAATTGCCACGTGCGATACGCTTACGGAGTGACTACGGCGCTGCTCCTCGCTGGCAGCGCGCTGACCCTGACGACGGGTTTCCCGGCCGGAGCCCAGGTTGCGCAGAACGATTCGGCCCAGATGCAGTCGGTCGTCCCGCGTGGCGGTGCCCCGGCCAGCTTTGCCGATCTCACCCAGCAGCTCCAGCCGGCGGTGGTCAACATCTCCACCCGCCAGCGCGTGAAGGTGCAGAACAACAACCCCTTTGCCGGCACCCCGTTCAGCGATCTGTTCGGCGGGGGACAGGGCGGTGGCGGCGGCCAGCCGCAGACGCGTGAGGCGCAGTCGCTCGGCTCGGGCTTCCTCGTTTCGGCTGACGGCTACGTCGTCACCAACAATCACGTGATCACCGCCGAAGGGCAGGGCGAGATCGAATCGATCACCGTCACCATGACCGACGGAACGGACTATCCGGCCAAGCTCGTCGGCCGCGATGCCGCATCCGATCTGGCCGTGCTCAAGATCACCGGCCCCAAGCCCTTCCCGTTCGTGAAGTTTGGCGATTCGCGCCACGCCCGCGTGGGGGACTGGATCATCGCGATCGGTAACCCGTTCGGCCTTGGCGGCACGGTCACCAGCGGCATCATCTCGGCGGTCTATCGCAATACCGGTTCGGGTTCGGCCTATGACCGCTACCTGCAGACCGACGCCTCGATCAACCGGGGCAACTCTGGCGGGCCGATGTTCGACATGGCCGGCAACGTCATCGGCATCAACAATGCGATCTTCTCGCCCACCGGCGGCAGTGTCGGCATCGGCTTCGCCATTCCGGCCGAAATCGCGGCCCCGATCGTCGAGAAGCTGCGCAATGGCCAGGCCATCGAGCGCGGCTATCTGGGCGTGCGCATCCAGCAGCTGTCGGACGACCTCGCGGCCAGCCTTGGCCTTGCCAAGAATCGCGGCGAATTCATCCAGTCGGTCGAACCCGGACAGGGCGCGGCCAAGGCCGGCATGCAGCCCGGCGACGTGGTCGTGCGCGTTGATAGCAAGGACGTGACGCCGGACCAGACCCTGTCGTTCATCGTCGCCAACACCGCGCCCGGCAAGCGCATCCCGATCGACCTCATCCGCAACGGCCAGCGCCTGACGGTGCAGGCCATCGTCGGCAAGCGGCCGAGCGAGGAAGAGCTCGCCCAGCAGACCTTCGATCCCGATGCGCAGCAGGGCGATGATAGCGGCTTCGGCGGCGGCACCGCCAAGCCGAGCAAGCCCGCAGGACCGGTCGTGCAGCAGGCGCTCGGCATCGCGGCGATCCCGATCACGCCGCAGATCGCCCGCCAGCTTGGCGCGAGCGAGGACACCAAGGGCGTGGTCATCACGGCAGTCGACGATTCGGCGGACGCGGCGGCCAAGGGCCTGCAGCGCGGCGACATCGTGCTTTCGGCCAATTACAAGCCGGTGGCCACGGCTGCCGATCTCGAAGCCGTGGTACGCCAGGCCAAGACCGAGAACCGCGAGGCCGTGCTGCTGCGCATCCAGCGCCGCGGCCAGCCCGCGATCTACCTGCCGATCCGCATCCGCTGACAGGCAACCTGCGCACAGAAAAGGGGCTGGTGGACAGGCGTCCACCAGCCCCTTTTCGTATCCGCGTTCAGCCGGTGGGCCACTGCGACATGATCGTCGCCGCGTCGAAATAGTCGCGCCAGTAGGTGATCTTGCCCTCGTGGACTTCGTAGACGCCGGTCACCGGCAGCTCGACCCATTTGTCTGCAAGGCGGTGCCGGTCGAGCCGCTCCAGCATGACGACCGGGCCGGCGGCGAGCTCGCGCAGGATCACGAACGCGTTCTCCAGCGTCGGCGCGAAGAATGGCTCCAGCACCGCGCGCATACCGGCAGGCCCGGTCACCGTGCCGATGGGCGGCGGGTTGGTGTATTCGCAAGTCTCGGCCACGTACTGGAGCGCCGTATCGTAATCGAGCGGCTCCATCGCCTTCATGAAGGCCTTGATTGTCTCGAGTGGGGTCATGGGTCCTCTCCTTGTCCTAGGCCGTAAACTCATAAACCGCGCCATCGAGGTTTAGGGCAGAATGGCTCAGTGCAAGGAGGGAAGGCGCAGGGATATGTCGATATCTCAAGCCTTACCGACGCAGCAATGGGCCATTCTGGCTAAACCCCTTCGGGGCGACCAAATGGCTTCCATCTCGAACCAACGCGCCCTTGGAAAGGCAACCAGCCTTCCCGGCGGGTGCTTTGGCCCGATATGTTCGCCATTTGGTCGCCTCGATGGCGCGGTTTATGAGTTTACGGCCTGGAAGGGACCATGAACCGGCCAGGGAAGGCTGCCAATTACTCGGGAGGTTATTGCAGGAGGTATTCGCCCTGCGCGGGCGGCAGCGGCAGGTGGCGGAATAGCGCCTCGGTCTCGGCGTCGGCGGGAAACAGCGTCTCGATCCGCAGTTCGTCGGTCGTCACATCCTGCGCCGTGCCGAAGGTGGCGATCACCGCGAACAAAGCGATCCGCTGATCGCCCACCGCCAGCTTGAACGGCACCACGGGCAGCAGCGCGCTGTCCATCGCGGACCACAGCACCTCGGGCTCCTGAAACGGCGCAAGCTCATCGAGCACGGCCAGCATGTCGGCGCCGCCCAGCGCATGCGCCTCGCGCGTCGCGCGCTGCCACAGCAGGGGGCCGACTGCGGCCCAGTTCGTCACCAGTGAACGGATGCCCAGCGGGTGGAAGAACAGGCGCATGAGATTGCGCTCGCCCCCAGTTTCGGCGCCCGCCACACGCTCCCAGATATCGGCGCCAAGCAGCGCGGTGAGCGCATCGAATGGCCGATTGGTGACCAGCACGTTCCATGCTCGGTCGAGCGCCAGCGCCGGGTAAGGCTCGTGCGCGCCGAGCATCATGCGTACCGCGCCCATGACCTGCGCCATCTGCGGATCATCCAGCGTGCGCGCGGCGTAGAGCGGCGCGAAGCCCGCCGCCGTGAGCCACAGGTTGCGTGTCCGCAGCGGAACGTCGAGCGCCTCGCTCAGTTGCAGGATCATCGCCCGGCTGGGATTAGACCGTGCGGATTCAAGGAAGCTGATATGGCGCTGCGAAACGCCCGAAGTCAGCGCGAGGTCCAGCTGCGACCAGCGCCGTTTCTGCCGCCATTCTCGCAGCAGGCGCGCGAATCCATCAACACACATATCCATGCGCGCGAGTGTCGCAGCACGGCGGGGCCGCTTCAATAACCCCGGAGGTAATTGATTTGCCGCTGGCACCTCTGCCACCAGACCGCCAGACACGAGGAGATCACTTGCATGAGCCCTTTCTGGCAAGCCTGGTTCCAGTTCTGGCTGGTTTCGATGGTACTGTTCGCGCTGCTTGTGGCGGGCGGCGCGCTGCCCGCAACGGATGCGCCGCTGCGCATGGGGCTGGCGCTGATCAGCATGGGGCCGCCGACCGACCTTACCCCCGCCGGCCGGTTCATGATCGGGGTCCTCGGCGGCGTGTTCCTGGGCTGGATGGTGATGCTCTGGCTGGTCATCCGGCAGGCCATCACGATGGGGCCCGCCGGGCAGCCGCTGTGGCAGGCCGCCACGATCGGCATTCTGGCGTGGTATGCGCTCGACAGCACGCTTTCGGTTCTGACCGGCTTCGGCCTCAATGTCGTGCCCAACACCTTGGCGCTGGCCATGTTCCTGATCGGCATCGCGGGGAGCAAGGCGTTCGCCCGCGATGCGAGAGGGTGATCAGTTCGGCTTGGGGGTGGCGACCGGCTTCGGCCGGGGACGCGGCGCCGGATCAGCCTGCTTGCCGGTGGCGCGGCTGAGGAAATCGTCTCCGGCAGCCGGCGGGCCTTCGGGCACCGGAACGCCCTGCTCACCGCCCGGCAAGACGCCATCGGCCGCCGGCGGCTTGGGCTGGGCTCCCGGCTCGATGATGTTGCCATCGGGATCGGCATAGAAATAGCCATCCGGATTGGCCTGCATCACTTCGTCATCGGGCTCCAGCTGCCACTGCGGCATCTTGAGATCGGTATCGAACTTTTCGGGCGGGCGCTTGGCGGTGGCGATCTTCATGTAGGCGGCAAAGGCGCGCGCGGGCGCGGTGCCGCCCTGGAGCCCGGGCACCGGATGCGCATCGTCGCGGCCCATCCACACGCCGGTGGTGATCCCGCTCGAGAAGCCGAGGAACCAGCCGTCCTTGTTCGAGCTCGTCGTGCCGGTCTTGCCCGCGACCGGGCGCCCGATCTGCGCGGCGCGGCCGGTGCCGATGCTCACGGCAGACTGCAGCAGGTCGGTGATCCCCGCCGCCACGAAGTTGGGCACCAGTTGCTGCGCCGGATCAGGCCGATGGCTGTAGAGCACTTCACCTTCGGTCGAGGTGATCTTGCGAATGCCGTAAGGCGTCACTGCCGTGCCCTTGGCCTGCACTGCGGCGAAGGCACGCACCATGTCGATCACGCGCACGTCGGACGAGCCCAGCACCATCGAGGGCAGCGTGTTGATCGGCGTGGTGATGCCGAAGCGGCGCGCCATGTTGGCTACCGCGCCGAAGCCGACTTCGTTGCCGAGCTGCGCCGCCACAGTGTTCTTGGAATAGGCAAAGGCGCTGCGCACGTCGATTTCGCCGGCATAGGTTCCGCCCGAATTGCGCGGGCTCCAGCCGTCGATCGTCACCGGCTCATCCTTGACCTTGGCATCGGGGGTGTACCCGGCTTCCAGCGCGGCGAGGTAGACGAACAGCTTCCATGCCGAACCCGGCTGGCGCACAGCGTTGACCGCGCGGTTGTAATTCGAGGTCACATAGTCGGTGCCGCCGACCATCGCCAGCACCGCGCCGTCACGGTCAAGGCTGACAAGCGCCCCCTGTGCGCCCTTGGGCACATTGGCCTGGATCGAATCGGTGGCGGCATGCTGCGCGGCAGGATCGAGCGTGGTCCACACCTCGATCGGCTGGTCGTTGTCGGGCAGCAGCAGATCGAGCTGCGGCAGCACCCAGTCGGTGAAGTAGCGCGCCGAATTCTGGCCCTGCTCCTCGGCAAGCTTCACTGCCTTGAGATCGACCGCGGCCGCTTCTGCCGGAGTGATCTTGCCGGCTTCCTGCATCGTTTGCACGACGACCTTGGCGCGGCCGACGGCTGCTGCGGCATCGGCGGTGGGCGAATAGTGCGAGGGCGCCTTGACGAGGCCGGCGATGATCGCCGCTTCGGCGAGGCTCAGCTGCTCGCCCGAGTGGCCGAAGAACTTGCGCGCGGCGGAATCGACGCCATAGGCGCCGCCGCCGAAGTAGACCTTGTTGAGGTAGAGCTCGAGCACCTGGTCCTTGGTGAACTTCTGCTCGATCGCCATGGCCAGCAGCGCCTCGCGGATCTTGCGATCGAAGGTGCGGCTGTTGTTGAGGAAGATGTTGCGCGCCAGCTGCTGCGTGATCGTCGAGCCACCCTGCCGCCAGTGCCCGCTCTGGATGCGCACCACGACCGAGCGGACGATGCCGATGGGATCGACGCCCCAGTGGTCGCGGAAGCGGCGGTCCTCGACCGAGATCATCGCGTCCTTCAGCGTCTGCGGAATGCGCTCATAGGGCACCCAGCGCCCGTAGCTCGGCCCGAGCGTGACGATCTCGGACCCGTCACTCGCGCGGACCACGATGGTCTGCCCGGTCTGGGTCGATTTCATCCGCTCGTAGCTCGGCAGCGAACGCTCGGTGACGAAGACCGCTACCGCCAGAGCCATCGCGCCCAGCAGGGTCAGTGCCGTGCCCCAGATGAGCATGCGGCGCAGCCAGCGGCGGAGGAACGAAGGCTCCTGCGGGTCGCGCTGCCGCCGTGAGGACGAGCGCTCCGGTTCGGAGCGGCCCAGCTTCGAACGGTTGGGGGAATCCCGTCTGGCCATCAGCTTTGCGTCAGCTCCCTCATGCAGCCCTGCCCCTTGTTGCGGCGGGCATGCGTCCTCGCGGCGCGTGATGCATAGGCGATTCGGAACACAGGGTTAACCCGGGAGGTGCGATTGCACCGGGGACAATCCGTATGCGGTCCTTTTCAATCTTCGGGCGTGAATTCGAGCGAGGCGCTGTTCATGCAGTAGCGCAGACCGGTCGGCCCGGGGCCATCGGGGAAGACATGGCCGAGATGCCCATCGCAGCGCGCACAGCGCACTTCGGTGCGGATCATGCCGTGGCTCACGTCGCGGTGCTCGTCGACCGCCTCGGGATCGACCGGCGCGGTGAAGCTCGGCCAGCCCGAGCCGCTGTCATACTTGGTGCCGGATTCAAACAGCGGCGCACCGCAGCCGGCGCAGTGATATTGGCCGGTGAGCTTGTTCTTCTCGTATTTGCCGGTGAAGGCCCGCTCGGTGCCGCCCTGGCGCAGGACCTGGTACTGCTCGGGCGAAAGCCGCGCGCGCCACTCGGCGTCGGTCAGGTTCATCTTGTCGGGCATGGATCGGATCGTCCTGTCTCGGGGAGGAAAACGGGGTTTGAGGCGAATATGGGAACCGCCTGCGCAGTCGGCAAGCGGGCCATCAAGGCATGTGCCCTGCACCGGGCACGATCAGTGCAGATGTTCGACCAGCAGCACGGTCCCGTCCGCCCCGGTCACCCGCATCCGTGTGCCGGGCTGCGCATCGGGTCCGCGCGCCAGCCATTCGGTATCCCCGTGGCGCACGCGACCGCTGCCGCCCTCGATCACATGGGTGACAACCACGCTCTGGCCGATGATCTGCCCGCCCCGGTCGTTGAGCATAGGATCGGCGCTCGCCACCGGATGGCGCAGCACCCAGCGCCGCCCTGCCGCCAGCGCCAGCGCGCAGAGGACAGCGAACAGGATGATCTCGGCCTCGATCCCCACCGGCATCACCGCAGCGACCAAGCCGGTCAGGAGCGCTGCAGTTGCCAGCCAGATCAGGAAATAGCCCGGCGCCACGATCTCGGCGATGGCCAGCGCCACGCCCAGCGCCATCCAGCCCCAGTGAAGGCCGAAAAGGTCGGTCAGCGCGGCCACGGTTTCAGCCCTGGGCCGGCGGCGGAGGCGGCGCGACGCGCGGCACGCGCGGTCCGGCTGGCGGTTGCGGCGGCGATCCCGGCTTGCCCACCGCATCGCTGATCAGATCGCCGATCCCGCCCAGCGCGCCGACAAGCTGCGTCGCCTCGATCGGGAAAAGGATTGTCTTGGCATTGGGCGAAGTGGCGAATTCCTTCACCGCCTCGACGTATTTCTGCGCGACGAAGTAGTTGAGTGCCTGCGTGCCGGACGAAGCGATCGCGTCCGAAACCACCGCAGTCGCCCGCGCCTCAGCCTCGGCAGAGCGCTCGCGCGCTTCGGCATCGCGGAAAGCGGCTTCCTTGCGCCCCTCCGCTTCGAGGATCTGCGCCTGCTTCTGCCCCTCGGCCTTGAGGATTTCCGATGCGCGCGATCCTTCCGCCTCGAGGATCTGCGCGCGCTTCTCGCGCTCGGCCTTCATCTGGCGGGCCATCGCGTTGGAAATGTCGGCCGGCGGGCGGATGTCCTTGATCTCGACCCGCGTGATCTTGAGACCCCAGGGCGAGGTCGCATGATCCACCACGTTGAGCAGCCGCGCGTTGATCTCGTCGCGCTTCGAGAGGGTCTCGTCGAGGTCCATCGAGCCCATCACCGTGCGCAGGTTCGTCGTCGTCAGTTGCATGATCGCGACATAGAGGTTGGAAACCTCGTAAGCCGCCTTGCCGGCATCGAGCACCTGGAAGAACACGATCGCATCGACGCCGACCATCGCGTTGTCGCGCGTGATAATTTCCTGGCCCGGAATGTCGAGCACCTGCTCCATCATGTTCACCTTGTGCCCGACCCGGTCGATGAACGGCACGATGAAATGCAAGCCTGGCTGGGCGGCAAGCGAATAGCGGCCCAGCCGCTCGATCGTGTAGACATGGCCCTGCCGGACCACCCGGATCCCCATGGCCAGATAGACCACCGCAAGCCCCACGATCAGGATCAGCACCGCTTCCACGCTATGTCCCCCAAGCTTGTCTGCGCTGCGCAACCTATCGCAAACGCAGCACTTTAGTAGTGCGATTTCGCATCCGGCGCACCGAGATCGTAGCAATGTGCGATGTCGTAGTTGTCCACACCGCCTGGCCGGTCGGCGGCCTCCCGTCGGATCGCATCGCGCGCGGCCTCGATGGCCGCATCGGCGCTGTCGCCGCTTTTGCCGCCAGCAATGAAGCCATTGCGCGCGCGCGCGATCAGCACTTGCGCCAGGGTCTGGAGATCGCGTGCCGCCGCACTATCCGGCCCTTTGGCGCGCTCTTCTTCCCACGCCAGCGTGAGGATTGCGGCGCATTGCGCAAGGTCCGGCGTCTGCAGGGGCGGCACTGCGGCATCGAGCCGGGCAAGGCAGGGCCTCACCTCCGCCGCCAGCTCGCGATCCGGATCGGCGGCGGCGCGGCGCTGCATTCCGGTCACTTCGGCCACCAGCAGATCGCGCACGGCGGCCTGTGTCATCCCGCCCTGCTCCACCGCTCGCGCCCCGACATCGGCAAAGAAGCGCTTGCCGCGCACTGCCATCGGCGGCAGCGCGAGGGCCGCCGCACTCCCGCGCGCCTGTTCGGAGGCGGCAATTGCGAAAGCTGCAGCGCAATGCAGGTCGGCCCGCAGCGCCGTGTCAGGCGCAGCCGCTGCGGTGGGCGGTGCAGCCGCCAGCGGCGCGGTGACGAGCGCGAGGATCAGCGCGGCGGCGGAAAGGAAGCGCAGCATCAACCGCAACATAGGGACAGGCCTGCCAGCCGTCAGCCACTAATCAGCCGGACACAAAAAAACGGCTACGGACAGTCCAGGGAGACTGTGCCGCAGCCGTGTAAGGGGCGCGCTTCAGGGTGTGGATAGAAGGCGCGCTGAAGAGACGGGTAATGGGTCGGTTCAGGCCTTGGGCGTGTTGCAGCGGGCCATGTCTTCCGTGGCCAGCTCGCCCTTGGGCGTGGCAAAGCGGTTGATGGTGCCGACCTTTGCGGCAAGCTTGGTGCAGACGACCACGGGGCGCGCGGTGTCCTGACCTGCCGAGCAGGTGTTACCAGCGCAGTTCCACAGCACATCGCCCAGCATGAGCTTGGCAGGCTTGGCGACCGGCGCGGCGAGCGTCACCGAGTAATAGGCATTGCTGTCGGCAGCGCGGGCCGGGGTCGCTGTCACCGCGAAGCTGGCGGCGGTGCCGACGAGCGCGAGAAAGGCCGGAAGCAGCTGGCGGACTGCGCTGTTGCGGATGGCGTTCATGTTACTTCCCCTTGGTCTGTCAGAGTCTGGTTGAACCCCCGTGATCGACAGGGGCCTGCTCGGAAACTGCGGGGGTGGTGGTCCGGACCGCCTTTTGCCCAGTTCTGGCAAGGCTGATCCGGACCGCCGGGTGGAGAGGATGCGATTTCCGTTGCGAATCGATACCTACTTCAATAGGTTTCGAGTTGCAACTAGAAACTTACATTGCCCTGCAGAATGAGGTATGTCACAAAGCGTCATGGGAAAACTTCGCGAATCCCTCGCCGATCTCGCCGTCTGTGGCCTCCCCTGTGCTCTGGAGGCGATGGGCGAACGATGGTCCTTCATGATCCTGAGGGCCGCCTTCAACGGGGTGTGCCACTTCGAGGAGTTCCTCGATGCGCTCGGGATCGCCCGCAACATTCTCTCCAACCGGCTCTCCCGGTTGGTCGAAGCGGGCATCCTCAAGCGCGAGCATTGCGCGGATGACCGGCGCCGCATCGAATACCGGCTGACGCCCAAGGGCATGGATTTGCTCCCCGCCATGCTGGCGCTGCGCCAGTGGGGCGAAAAGTGGGAAATGAACGTGCCCGCCAATCCCGTGCTGTGCGATGCGCGCGACGGGATGCCGATCCTGCCCATTACCATCCGCGCGCATGATGACCGTGTGCTGGGAGGCGCCGATCTGCTGTGGCGCGAATGGTCGGAAATCGAAGCGGCCCGGATAGAGGCTGACTTGCGCCTGCGCGCCGCAACCTGATCCTAAAAAGCGGGCCGCCGCCAGAACCGGTCCCGGGGGCAGGATCCTTGGTCTGGCAGCGACCCGTAACGTCGGCAGCGGCTGGGACTGGATGCCGGCTGCATCACACGTTTTGCAGAAACGATGTCGTTCAGCGTGCAGCGACCTTCACGGTGCTGAAGCGTGCGCCGCGATCGGCCATGGCGCGCTGCGCGGACTGGATCGCATTGCGATAGCAGCGGCGCGATTCCATCGCTTCGGCGAGCGGGTGCGGACCAGCGTTGTTCTCGCAGACGGCCGAGGCAGCGCGGCGCAGGCGGGCGTCGAACTTCGATTGGCCTGCCGCGGTCGAGAGATCGAGATCGGCGTATTTCACCATCCGGTGCTGCACGAGCACCTCGGGATTGGCGGAAGTCTGCGCGGGCGACTGGGCCAGAGCGGGCTGAGCCAGAGCGGGCTGGGCGGCAAGCACCAGGCCAGCAAGGCCAGTTGCGATCAAAGCGTTCTTGAACATGGCAGTTTCCTTAGCTTGGGTTGCAATGGTCGCCTTGCCGCTGCGGGCGGTTTGGCGGGGAGCGGTGGTTGGGCTGGCCGGTCCGTGTCTGGGAGCCTCGCCACCGCCGCATGACTATTCTGCTAGGTGATTCGGGTGAGCGGCGCGCGGCACGGTCGACCGAGCCTTCCATCATGCCGACAAACCGTCAGCGCGCCCGACCAACCGCCGATATCGCTCCACGAGCGACAACATGCGCTGCTCCGCCGCGTGACAGGACGGTGCAGGCCCCCTATCCTGCGCTCCGAATGGCGATTCTGATTATCTTCCTGCTCGGCGTCGGCAATTTCGCATTGCACCGGGCGATCATGGACAGCGGCCATCCCCTGCTTGACCAGTTGCCCTGGTTTTACCACGCGGTCAGCAGCCGCCTGTCGCTCGTCGTGGAGTTCCTGATGCTGCTGGGCGGGCTGCTGCTGGCCTCGGAGGGACATGCGTGGGGCGCGTTGGCCTACCTTGCCTACAGCCTGCTCAATGCCATTTCGGCGTGGCTGATCCTCTCCGGCAAGGTTTAGGCGGACATGATCCGGTTGTTCCACATAAGCGACGTACATTTCGGGCTGGAGGATACGGCCGCCCTCGCCTGGGTGGCGGATTGCGTGGCGCGCGAGCGGCCCGATGCGGTCGCGATCACCGGCGATCTGACCATGCGCGCACGCCACCGCGAATTCGCCGCCGCGGCGGAATGGATTCGCGCCCTGGGCGTTCCCGTCACGGTCGAAGTGGGCAACCACGACCTGCCCTATTTCAACCTCGCCGAGCGCTTCCTCGATCCCTATCGCCGCTTTCGCGCGCTGCAGGGCGCAGTGAACCACGGCATCTCGCTACCCGGTGTCGCCATCATTCCGCTCAAGACGACCGCGCGCGCGCAGCTGCGGCTCAACTGGTCCAAGGGCCGGGTCGCCAGACGCAGCCTCGAAGCCTGCCTCGGCGCCATCGATGCCCTGCCTTCCGGCACCCGTGCGATTGTCGCCTGCCATCACCCGCTGGTCGAGACGGGAACGCGCGGCAAGGCCCTCACCCGGGGCGGCACCAGCGCGCTTTCGGCCCTGGCGCAGCGCGGCGTGCTCGCGGTGATCTCCGGCCACGTTCACGATGCTTTCGATATCCTGCACCCCACCGCGTACGGCCCTGTGCGCATGATCGGTGCTGGCACCCTCTCGCAGCGCCTGCGCGCAACGCCAGCCGGCTTCAACGAGCTGATTGTTGATGAAAGTGGTCTCACCGTGCGGGCACGCCATGATCAGCCGGTGGCGCATACGGATTTGGGCTTATAATTAAAGTTATAGTCTAATACATTCAGTTTGGCCGTGCTGAAACCGAGTCTCTTCACCTCGGTGGAGGCATAATTTTACCGGACTCTCTGCCTTTAGACTGAAATTGCCTGTTTTTCCGGCACAGAACGGCGCCGCCGAATTAACATGTCGAATAGCCGCAACAGCAACCTTGTAACGCTTATCATGAGTTCAAGCTGAGGAGCTGGCGGCCGGAGTGCTGCGCACTGATTCAGTAACCCCGCAAAACCACATCGACCAACCCGTCACTATGGACATATATGGAATCCTATAGTTCGATAGGGCTGTGGCCAGCGCCCCACACTGGCCTTCCGATCACCACGCACATGCAGTTGGAGGCATCGTTGCCCAGTCTTGCCTCCCTCTCCGATGATCGACCTTTCATGCAGCTCGCCTCTTGCCAAATCCGCTACCTGACAATGAACGACCTGCATCGCGAAGTCCGCGATCTGTGGTTGCAGAGCGCGTTCGAGACGTTCGAGCAGCACACCTTCGTCGATCTCGACACCCGCTTTCTCTCGATCGCCGAGCAGGACTATGAAACGCTGATCATCGGCGGCAACGATCCGGTGCGCGCGGCGCGGTTCCTACGGATCAATCGCCCGATCCTTGCGCGCAAGGTCAAGATCGCGCTGATGCACGGCAGTCTTGCGGGCAAGCGCGCGAAGGCGCTCAACGCCGGCTTTGACGATGTGTTCGACAGCGCCAGGATGAGCCCGGAAGAAGCCACGGCGCGTTGTGCCGCGATTCTTGCGCGTTATCGTGCAGCAGCGCACCAGGCGCGCGCCGAGCAGGAACTGGCGAGTTCGCTGGAGCGCATCGCGCACCTCCACCTCCTCGGCAAACGCGAACGCCAGTTGCTCACGCTCCTCGTCAATCGGCTGGGCGAGCCGGTCTCGCACTACAAGCTCCGCACTGAGCTCAGCCATGGCAACGACGAGATGTCGTACAACTATCTCAAGGTGCTCGCCTCGAACCTGCGCGCAAAGCTCAAAGCGCCCTATGTACTCGTGCCGGGCGGGCAGGGTTCCTACAAGATCGCCAGCCTTTAGAAGACCTTGGCAAAAGCGCCGCCGGGCTGTCATTGACAATCCGGCGGCCGCAGCCCATATAGGCCTCGCTATCGTCGCCTGCGACGGATTATCACGCACCGGATCTTGATGCCGGGCCGAATTCTCCCCTCTCACGCCACCAGCACCGGTTGCACCGTTTGTAGCCGCGTATTCTGTTTTCGTGAAAGGGGCCCTTATGCCCGCTACCAGTCCTCGTCTTTCTCCCGCTGCTCCTGCTCATCAGAAGGGCAACTGAGCCATGGCGAAAGAAGATGTGATGACCCTCGACGGCCAGATCGACGAGATCCTGCCAGACGGCCGCTTTGGCGTCATGCTCGAGAACGAACACCGCATCATCGCCTATACGGCGGGGAAGATGCGCAAGTTCCGCATCCGCTCGATCGTGGGAGACCGCGTGAAGGTGGAAATGACACCCTACGACCTGACCAAGGGCCGTATCGTGTTTCGCGAAAAGGTCGCCAGCAGCGGCGGCGGCGCGTTCAAGAAGCGGCGCTGACACTCCGCTCCAGACCGGCGGCCGATCCGGCGCATTGGCGCGCGATGGCCTCGCATACTCTCAACATATCGGCGCGCCCTGCGCGCCGGGCACCTATCGGCGCGTTCTGCGCGCCAGACAACACATCGGCGCGCCGTGCGCGCCAGGGATTTTCATGACACCGATTTTGAACACAACGCACGCCTACACCATCAGCCACAGCTTCCTGCCCGGCCATCGGGTTTCCCGGATGGACCGCAAGGCAGCGCCGACCCGGCGCACTTCGCCCGTACTGACAGCGCAGGAACTGCAGAAGCTCGTCCGCCAAATGGTCGACTGACCCCCGGCCCGACGCAGACACGAAAAAGGCCCCTCTGGCCGCGCCGAAATGCGCTGCCGGAGGGGCCTTTTTCGTTGCAGACTGATCGCTTACTTGGCGGCTTCGCTCGCCTCGGGCGCAGCAGAGCTGGAGTCCGCTGCCGGAGCGCTGGCATCGCCAGCCGGTGCCGCAGCGGCTTCGGCGGCGGGAAGCGGCAGGTTGCTGCCCTGCGAGTTGAGGTACAGGATCACATCGGCGCGCTGCTGCGGATCGCCGATCCCGGCGAACGACATCTTGGTGCCGGTCGCGTACTTGGCGGGCGAGGTCAGCCACTCATCGAGGTTGGCGAAGTCCCATTTGCCGCCCTTGGCCTTGAGCGCATCGGAGAAGGCATAGCCGCCGCGACCGGCCGCCTGGGCTTCACCCACCACGCCCCAGAGATTCGGACCGATGCCGTTGGCCCCGCCCTGCGCGATCGTGTGGCAAGCCTTGCACTTGGCAAAAGTGGCTTCGCCCTTGGCGACATCGCCCTTGGCAAGGCGGTTCGCGATCGGTTCCGCAGCCGCCGCACCAGCGCCGGCTTCAGCCTCGACACCCTCGATCACATAGCCCATCTTTTCGGGGCGATGTTCCTTGTCGGCCAGGAAGTAGTGGCCCGAAAGGCTCGAAAGCCCCAGCGCAACGATGCCGCCGAACAAGGTCCAACCGGCAATGGTATTGAAACGATCGTCCATTCCGAGCCCCATATGGAGTTTGCGCAGCCCGCGTGCCGCGTGAAATTTCGCCGCCGCTCTAGTCACGCCCCCGCGCGCGCGCAAGAGCGATTGCAATAGGTTGGAACACAAGAATCGCATGCGTCCATGATCTTGGAAGCTGCAGAAGCGCCTTGCCGCGCCCATCGCGGGGCCTTAAGCGCCTCGGTCGATGGCCAGTTACCCCGCCCCCGCCGCCCGCCTCGTTGCTGAAATGACCGAGGCCGCCGCCGCCGATCCGGCGCGCACAGTTGCGTTTCAGGGCGCGCCGGGTGCCAATTCGCACCGCGCCGCGCTTGAGGCGCTGCCGTACTGTCTGCCGCTGCCGTGCTTCTCGTTCGAGGATGCGCTGGAGGCGGTGAAGGACGGCCGCGCCGGCCAGGCGATCATCCCGATCGAAAACTCGCAGCACGGTCGTGTCGCCGATATCCACTTTCTCCTGCCCGAAAGCGGCCTGTCGATCGTTGGCGAGCACTTCATGCCGATCCACGCCTGCCTGATGGGCCTCGGCACCGGGCCCTTCACCAGCGCCTACAGCCACCCGCAGGCGCTTGGCCAGTCGCGCCACTACCTGCGGACACGAGGCATCGTGCCGATGTCCCACGCCGATACGGCGGGCGCTGCTGCCTATGTCGCCGAGCTCGGCGATCCCGCCATCGCCGCCATTGCTCCGCGCATCGCCGCCGAACTCTATGACCTCACGCTCGTCGAGGAAAACATCGAGGACGCGCACGACAACATGACCCGTTTCGTCATGCTGGCGCGCGAGCCGCTTGAACTCGGCACGATCACGGGCCCCGCGATCACCACCTTCATCTTCGAGGTGCGCAACATCCCCGCCGCGCTCTACAAGGCGCTCGGCGGCTTCGCGACCAACGGCGTCAACATGACCAAGCTGGAAAGCTACCAGCGCGGCGCGAGCTTTTCCGCCACCGCCTTCTTCGCCGATATCGTTGGCGCGCCGGGCGAACCGCCGGTCGATCGTGCGCTCGAAGAACTCACCTTCTTCGCCAAGGATCTGCGCATTCTCGGCACCTATCCGCTGGAACGCGCGCGCGGCTGACGTCCCGGTCCGGGATCGAACACCAGACCGGCGCGATAATCGCTTGCTCCCGGCGGGCAGGGCATGCGACGACTTGTGCTGTGGCAGGAGCACCGGGACCGGACAGCGCCAAGGCAGGCGAACGCGCCTGGGAAGCTGCACGCGCGATGCGCGAGATCCAGTATGCCCCGCTGCCGACCAACAAGATCCCCAAGAGCGAGCCGCCCGAATGGCTCGAGGCGCTCTTCCGCTTCCTCGGCAAGCTGATCGAGCCGCTGGGCCGCTGGCTTGGCGCGGGTTGGAGCGCCGTCGAGGTCGTGCTGGTGCTGCTTGCCGTGATCGGCGCGGCGTGGATCGGCTGGACGCTCTTCCAGCGCTGGCGGCTCACCCTTGCGCTTGCCGTACCGGTCACCGCCCAGCCGGTGATCGACCGCGCAGCCGCGCTTGCTCTGCTCGAAGATGCCGATGCGCTGGCAGCCCAGGGCCGGTTTGACGAGGCGGTGCATCTGCTGCTCCAGCGCAGCGTTCATCACATCGCAGCCGCCCGGCCCGATTGGCTTTCCCCTTCCAGCACCGCGCGCGAGATCGGCCTGATCCCCGGCCTGCCTGCGGCCGCACGGCAGGCCTTCACGCTCATCGCGCGCGAGGTGGAGCGCAGCCTCTATGCCCTGCGCGCGCTGGCGGCGGATGATTGGCACCGCGCCCGCGAAGCCTATGCCGCCTTCGCGTTGCAGAATCTGGAGGGCGGCCAGTGAAGGATGCCACCTTCGGCCGGGGCACCACATTGGGTGTGGTGCTGATCGGCGCGCTCGCCTTCGTCACCGTGCTCTATTGGCTCGGAACTGGCGGCGGGGCGACGAACAACGGCGGCGGGCATGCCGCGGGGCGCGGGCTGAATGGCTATGCCGGCCTTGCCGCGATGCTCGAGGCGGACGACATCACCGTCCACCGCGCGCGCAGCAAGGACGCGCTCAGGCAGCCCGGCCTGCTTGTGCTGACGCCGCCGGCCGAGGCCAAGGGCAGCGATATCGCCGAGATCGTCGCCGCGCGGCGCACGATTGGCCCGACGCTTGTCGTAACCCCCAAGTGGGTGACCAACCCCGACTTCACGAGCCCGCTGACGCGGCGCGGCTGGACGCGGATCGACGGAACCCGCCCGCCCGAATGGAAGGGCTATCACGACGATGTCAGCCTCGATTTCGTGCCCGGCGCGGCACACGGGTGGACAGGCTCCGGCGCATTTTCCGCGCTGCATGGCCGCCTGCCTGACGACCGCAAGGTGCAGTCCGGCACCGGCCCCGGCCTCGAAGCGCTGGTGGAAACGCCGGGCGGGCGCGTCCTTGCCGGCTATCTTAGCGGGGATGGCAGCAACCCCGCGCTGGAGCGCTGGATCGGCATGGAGCGTCATGCCGACGGCGATCCGGACGAAGCGGACGCCAGCAAAGATTTTACTCGTAGCTACCCGGTGGTGCTGGTGTTCGAGCCCGACCTGCTCGACAACTGGGGCCTCGCGGACAAGCAGACCGGCCTCCTTGCCCGCCGCTTGATTTTTGCCGCTGCCGGTGGCCGCCCGAACGAAGTGACCTTCGATCTTACGCTCAATGGCCTCGGCGCGAGCCGCAACCTCCTCACGCTTGCCTTCGAGCCGCCGTTCCTCGCCGCCACGCTGTGCTTCCTGATGGCGCTGTTGGCAGTCGGCTGGCGCAGCTTCAACCGTTTCGGGCCGGCGCGCGTGGCCGGGCGCGAGATCCCGCTCGGCAAGACCGTGCTGGTGCGCAACACGGCTGGCCTGATTCGCCGCGCCGGGCGGCTGCGCCTGATCGCCGGGCCCTATGGCGATGCCGCGCGCGAACGGCTGGTGCTTGCACTCGGCCTGCCGCGCGGCCGCCCGCCGGAGGAAACCGACGCGGCGATCGATCGCTTGCAGGCCCGCCTCGATACGACCGGACCGCGCTGGTCCGAACTCGCCGCACATCTGCGCGCGGCCCGCCGCAGCACCGACGTGGTGCAGCGCGCGGCTGCCCTGCAACGCCTTGAAAGGGACCTGACCGAATGACACTCGAAGACGTCCGCGCTCTGGCCGCCGCTATCCGCGCCGAAGTGGCCAAGGCCGTGGTGGGGCAGGACAGTGTGGTCGATCACCTGCTGATCGCGCTGCTGGCCGGTGGCCACGTGCTGCTCGAAGGCCCGCCGGGCACTGCCAAGACCCTGCTCGCGCAGAGCTTTGCCACCACTCTGGGGCTCGATTTCGGGCGTATCCAGTTCACGCCGGATCTCATGCCCGGCGATATTCTCGGCTCCAACCTGTTCAACTTCCAGACCAGCCAGTTCACCCTCACGCGCGGGCCGATCTTCCACGAACTGCTGCTGGGCGATGAAATCAACCGCACCCCGCCCAAGACGCAGGCCGCGCTGCTTGAAGCGATGCAGGAACGCCGCGTCACGCTCGATGGGGAGACCTATGCGCTATCAGACCGCTTCATGGTCGTCGCCACGCAGAACCCGATCGAGAGCCAGGGCGTCTATCCGCTCCCCGAAGCGCAGCTTGATCGCTTTCTGTTCAAGCTGCTCGTCGATTACCCGAGCGCCGAGGAAGAAGCCCAGATCGTCACCCGTTACGGCGCCGGGCGCGGCGCGCCGAGCCTGGCCGCGCTGGGGGTGAGCGCGGTCACCACAGGCGATGCGATCGGTCAGGCAGTCGCCGCCGTAACCACCGTCACGATGTCCGAAACCGTGGTCGATTACATCGTCCGCCTCGTCCGGGCGACGCGCGAGAGCGCTGATCTTGCCGCCGGGGCCAGCCCGCGCGCGGCGGTGGTCCTCGCCGGTGCCGCCCGCGCCCGCGCCGCGCTGGACGGGCGCGATTATGTCATCCCCGATGACGTGAAGGCCCTCGCCATCGCGGTGTTGCGCCACCGCATGTTGCTCAGTCCCGCTGCCGAGATCGAGGGCCGCGCCGCCGAGAGCATTGTCGCGGATCTCATCCAGCGCACCGAAGCGCCGAGATAGCCCTTGGCGCTGCGCTGGCCTTTCCCGGTATTCTACCCTTCGGCGCGCACGGCGGTGCTGCTTGCGCTCGCCGCGCCGCTGGCCGTCGTGCTCGCCGCCGCCGCGCCGCAGGCATGGATCGCAGCGCCCGCGCTTGGCGGCGCGCTGCTGGTGATGGTCCTGCTCGATGCCTTGCTGGCCCCTGCGCTGGCAGATCTGCGCGTCATCGTGCCTCAGGATGGCGAAGTGGGCGAACCGCTGCGCCTCACCGTGCTCGCCGATTTCCGCATCGACACGCCACGCGCCGCGCCGGTCGCCGCCCTGGCGCTCGATCCCCGGCTTGCCCCCGGTGGACGGCTGGTGGCACCCCTTCGGCGTGCCGGCGGGGTGTGGAGCGCCGAGATCGAAACCACACCCACCCGGCGCGGCACCGGGCGAGTCGACGCGGTGTGGCTGCGCTGGGATGGCCCGCTCGGCCTCGCCTCGCGCCAGGTCCGCCGCGAACTGGGTGAGGCGATCCGCATCCGCCCCAATATCGCTCCGGTGCGCAGCCCTGCGCTGCAGCTGTTCCTGCGCGATGCCCAGTTTGGCATGGTCGCCCGCCGTATCCGGGGTGAGGGCACCGAGTTCGAGGCGCTCGCCGAATACGAACCCGGCATGGACCGCCGCCGGATCGACTGGAAGTCCTCCGCGCGCCACGCCCGGCTCTTCGCCAAGGAGTATGAGACCGAGCGCAACAACCAGATCGTCTTCGCCTTCGATTGCGGGCAGACAATGTGCGAGCCGATTGCCGGCCTGCCGCGTATCGATCGGGCCGTCACTGCCGCGCTCACCACCGCCTGGATCGCACTCGGCGCGCAGGACCGGGTCGCAGTCTATGGCTTTGCCCAGCGGCCGCAGGTGCTGAGTCCTTTTGTCACTGCCCCGCGCGATTTTGCCCGCCTGCAGGAAGCTGCTGCCGCGCTCGACTACAGCGCCGAGCAGCCCAACTTCACCCTCGCGCTCTCCACGCTTGCGGCGCGGCTACGGCGGCGCTCCCTGATCGTGGTTTTCTCCGAATTCACCGATCCCACCAGCGCCGAACTCATGATCGAATCGATGCGCCGTCTGGTCGAGCGACACCGCGTCATCTTCGTTGTCATGGCCGATGCCGAACTGGCCGAGTTCGTCAGCGCGCCGGTCCGCAGCGCGCAGGATGCGGCAATGGCCGTCACCGCCACCACCTTGCAGCACCAGCGCACGCTAGTGCTCCAGCGCCTGCGGCGTGCGGGCATTCTCGTGGTTGAAGCGCCCTACCAGCATATCGGCAATCGCCTGCTTGATGCCTATCTCGCGGTAAAGCGCGCGGGGAGCCTCGGATGAACGAGCCCGCAAACGCCTCTCTCCTCGGCCGGCTCGGCGGCTGGTTCAGCCCCGCCGCGAGCGCGGACATCGCTGCCGCGACAAGCGCCGCGCTGCGCTCGGACCGCTTCCGGCTCGAGCGCGAGGGCGAATGGAAGCGGCTCGAAGCCATCGTCTCGCGCATCGAGCGCGGACGGCTGCGTGGTGTCTCGGACGAAGACCTCCTCGCGCTCCCCGCGCTCTATCGCACCGCCGTCTCCAGCCTCGCCGTTGCGCGCGAAACCTCGCTCGATGCCGAAACGCTGCTCTGGCTGGAAGGGTTGACCCGCCGCGCGTGGTTCATCGTCTATGGTCCGCGCGCGGGGCTGGGCGATTGGCTGCTGCGCTTCTTCGGCGGCGGCTGGGGGGACAGCGTACGCGCGCTGCGCAGCGAGATCCTGATCGCGCTGGCGCTGATGGTGGCCGGCACGATCGTTGGCTGGCTGCTCGTCGCCAGCGATCCCGATTGGTACTACGCGCTGATCCCCGGCGGCATGGCCGATGCCCGCGTTCCGGGCGCGAGCCGCGCGGTGCTCCTGCGCACCGTGTTCAGCCAGCAGGACCAGCACGGCCTCGCCGTGTTTGCCGCCGCGCTGTTTTCCAACAACGCACAAGTCGCGATCCTCGCCTTCGCGCTCGGCTTCGCGTTCGGCCTGCCCTCCGCGCTGCTGCTGATCCAGAACACTACGATGCTGGGCGCGCTGCTCTGGCTCTATCACGGGCAGGGCCTCACGCTGGAGATCATCGGCTGGCTTTCGGTCCATGGCACGACCGAGCTCTACGCGATCCTGCTGGCCGGTGCGGCGGGGCTTCATATCGGCCGCGCGATGGCCTTTCCCGGCGAAGCGTCCGTGCTCGATGCCGCTGCTGCCGCCGGGCGGCGCAGCGCGCAAGTCATGGTCGGCGTGGTCCTCATGCTGATCGTCGCGGGCCTGCTCGAGGGTTTCGCCCGCCAGCTGATCGACAACACCGCCGGCCGCCTCATCGTCGGCACTTTCATGCTGGTGTTCTGGACCGTCTATTTCTTCGTCTGGCGCGGCGCGGGGAAATCGGCCTGATGGCGCGCCGCCAGCCCCGCAACCGCAATCGCACAGTGATAACGCCCGAAGGCGTTGCGCTCCCTCTCGTGCTTGCCTCCCGCGGTTCGCGGGCTGCCGCGCTGTTCATCGATCTCATCCTGATCGTCACCGCGATGACCGTCACCACGCTCACGCTGATCTGGATCGCAGGCGGCGTCGGCATCAAGATCGACGAAGTCGACGCGGATGGCCCCAAATCGCGCGCCGTGCAGGCGCTGGCGATCGTGTGGATCATCGCGATGTTCCTGTTCCGCAATGCCTGGTTCCTGTTCTTCGAACTCGGCCCGCGCGGCGCGACGCCGGGCAAGCGCGTGACCGGCATCCGCATCGCCGCGCGCGGCACCGAGCGGTTGACCACCGAAGCCGTGATCGCCCGCAACATCGTGCGCGATATCGAGCTGTTCATGCCGATCGTGTTCATCAGCAGCGCCATCGCATCAGGCAGCGATACCGACGTCGCCGGCTGGGCGGGCGCCATCTGGTGCGCGATCTTCCTGCTGTTCCCGTTTTTCAACCGCGATTCCCTGCGCTGCGGCGATGTGATCGCCGGCACATGGGTGGTCGAGGCGCAGAACCGCAAGCTGGGCCAGGCGCTGTCCGTCAGCGCAACGGCAGCCGTTGCCGATCAGGCCTTCACGTTCACCCCCGCAGAACTCGCGGTCTATGGCGAGTACGAACTCCAGACGCTCGAAAGGGTGCTGCGCGAGGACAAGGGTTCGGCACTCGGCGATGTCGCCGATGCGATCAGCCGCAAGATTGGCCGCCCCTATCCCTACCGCGCCGAACGCGTCTTCCTCGAATCCTACTATATCCAGCTCCGCGCCCAGCTGGAGCAGGGCCTGCGCCTTGGCCGCCGCAAGGCGGACAAGCACGCCGCCTAGAACCTAGCCTTCGCCGAAGATGCCCACTTCGAGCAGGCCCGCGCTATCGGCCCGGCCGCGAAACATGCCCGGCGTGGTGAAGGCAAACCCCGTCTCGCCGCCGGGCGTCGCGTAGATCACGCCGCCAACCCCGCCCATCGCGCCAACTTCGCCGAGCACGGCCTCGGTCGCCGCCTGCGGACCTTCGCCGCCGATCCGCATCCGCGCGCAAATCTCGTGCGCCACGGCGGCGCGGATGAACTGTTCGCCCGAACCGGTGCAGCTGATTGCGGCTGCCCGGTCATCGGCATAGGTCCCTGCACCGATAAGCGGCGAATCCCCGATCCGCCCCCAGCGCTTGCCAGTGAGGCCTCCGGTCGACGTCGCCGCCGCGACATGCCCGCTCGCGTCCACCGCCACCGCGCCCACCGTGCCGTACTTGAGCCCCGCATCGAACCAGCCGAGCTTCTTCGCCTTGAGCTCCTGCAACTGCTGCCAGCGCGCCTCGGTGGCGAACCAGTCCGGATCGACCTGCGGCACGCCCTGCTCGCGCGCAAACTCTTCGGCCCCCGCGCCGCTCAGAAACACGTGCGGGCTCTTTTCCATGACCGTTCGTGCCAGCTGGACCGGGTTGCGCGTATGCGTCACCCCGCAGACCGCCCCGGCCCCACGCGTAGCCCCGTCCATCAGCGCCGCATCAAGCTCGTTGGTGCCTTGATAGGTGAACACCGCGCCGCGCCCGGCGTTGAAGTGCGGATCATCCTCCAGCGCCGAAACCGCCGCGCAGACCGCGTCCAGCGCGCTCCCGCCCGCCGCGAGCACGGCGGTTCCTGCATCGAGCGCCACGCCCAGCGCTGCTTCGTGCGCGGTGACGCCTGCGGCATCCATCGTCTCGGGCGTCATCGATCCGGCCCCGCCGTGGATGGCGATGGCCCAGCGGCTTTTGCCAGCCTCAGTTTTGCTTGTATCGGTCATGCCCAGCGCGATAGCAGATCAGATCGGCAAGGCCAGCGGGGGGCGCATGATCGAAGGTCTTGAAATCACCGAAGACGACCTGTCGGGCGCGGACGTACAGGCGCTGGTGGCCTATCACCTCGGCGGCATGCACGCGGAGAGCCCCGCCTGCAAAGTCCACGCCTTGCCGCTCGACAAGCTGCGCCAGCCCGGCGTCACCTTCTACACCGCCCGCATCCACGGCACGCTCGCGGCCATGGGTGCGATCAAGCACCTCGACGAAACCCACGGCGAACTCAAATCGATGCGCGCCGCCCCCGAATGGCGCGGAAAGGGCGTGGGTGAGGCGATGTTGGTGCATCTGCTGGATGTGGCGAGGACGCGTGGCTATGCGCGCGTGAGCCTTGAGACGGGGCGGACCGAGGCGTTTGCCCCTGCGGTGGCGCTGTACCGGAAGTATGGGTTTGAGGAGTGCGAGGCCTTCGCCGACTACGTGGTGGATGAATTCAGCTGGTGTCTCAGTCTGGTTCTTTGAGAACCTCCCCCGCAAGGGGAGGGGGACCGCCCGAAGGGTGCTGGAGGGGTAGCTCCAACGAAAAAGGCCCCGCCGGAGCAGGGCCTTCTTGTACTCAACGCAAACCGTCTGCTCAGAGCTTGCCGGTAAGCTCCGGCACCAGCGTGAACAGATCGCCGACGAGGCCAATGTCCGCGACCTGGAAGATCGGGGCGTCCTCATCCTTGTTGATGGCGATGATGGTCTTGGAATCCTTCATGCCCGCAAGGTGCTGAATCGCGCCCGAGATGCCGACTGCGATGTAGACTTCCGGTGCCACGATCTTGCCGGTCTGGCCGACCTGGTAGTCGTTGGGCACGTAGCCCGCGTCCACCGCCGCGCGGCTCGCGCCGACGCCCGCGCCGAGCTTGTCGGCGAGCGGGATGATCACGCTCTGGAAGGTTTCCGCATCCTTGAGGGCGCGACCGCCCGAGACGATGATCTTGGCCGAGGTCAGTTCCGGACGCTCGCTCTTGGCGATTTCCGAACCGAGGAAGCTCGATGTGCCGGCATCGCCCGCCGCGCCAACGGCTTCCACCGCAGCCGAACCGCCAGTGGCGTCCGCCTTCGCAAAGGCGGTGCCGCGCACGGTGACAACCAGCTTGGCATCGGTCGATTCAACCGTCGCGATGGCGTTGCCGGCATAGATCGGACGGGTGAAGGTCTTGGGGCCCTCGACCGAGAGAATGTCCGAGACCTGCATCACATCGAGCAGCGCGGCGACGCGCGGGGCGATGTTCTTGCCGGTGGTCGTGGCGGGCGCGACGAACACGTCGAAATCGGCCATCAGGCCAGCGACGAGCGGTGCGACATTTTCGGCCAGCGCATGGGCATAAGCCGCGTCATCGGCCTTGAGCACCTTGGTGACGCCAGCAATCTGCGCGGCAGCGGCGGCAGCGGCATCACAGCCCGAACCAGCGACCAGCGCGGTCACTTCACCGATCTGCGCGGCAGCGGTGACGACGGCGAGCGTGGCGTCCTTGACCGAGGCGTTGTCGTGTTCGACCCAAACGAGTGTCTTGGACATCAGGCGACTCCCATTTCCTTGAGCTTGGCAACCAGCGCATCGACGTCAGGCACCTTGATGCCCGCGCTGCGCACCGGCGGTTCGGTGACCTTGAGCGTCTTGAGACGCGGTGCGATATCGACGCCGTAGTCCGCAGGCGTCTTGCTCGCGAGCGGCTTCGACTTCGCCTTCATGATGTTGGGCAGCGAGGCGTAGCGCGGCTCGTTGAGACGCAGGTCTGTGGTGACGATGGCGGGCAGCGCCAGCTTCACCGTCTCCAGACCGCCGTCGATCTCGCGCTTCACGACGACGCTGTCGCCTTCGACCGCGATCTCGTTGGCGAACGTGCCCTGCGGACGACCCAGCAGCGCGGCGACCATCTGGCCGACCTGGTTGGCGTCGTCGTCGATCGCCTGCTTGCCGGTGATGATCAGGCCCGGCTGTTCCTCGTCGGCAATCGCCTTGATGATCTTGGCCACCGCCAGCGGCTCGACTTCGGTTTCGCTGACCACGAGGATCGCGCGGTCCGCACCCATGGCGAGCGCGGTACGCAGCGTTTCCTGCGCCTTGGCCGGGCCGACCGAAACCGCCACGATCTCGGTGACCACGCCCTTTTCCTTGAGGCGGATGGCTTCCTCGACCGCGATCTCGTCGAACGGGTTCATGCTCATCTTGACGTTGGCAAGGTCAACCCCCGTGCCATCCGCCTTCACGCGCGGCTTCACGTTGTAGTCGATCACCCGCTTCACGCAGACCAGGGCTTTCATCGTGTCAGGCCTTTCTCAATTCGATGGCGCGCGCATAATTGGCGCTTACGTAAACGTCAACCTCACCCCATTGCCCATGCAGGAAAGTGAGCACGGGCATCAGCGGCGCTTCTACTCCATTTCAAGGATGATGGCATCCACTGCAAGGCTTTCGCCCTGCGCTGCGTTCACTGCCTTCACCTTGCCCGATTTCTCGGCGCGCAGGATGTTTTCCATCTTCATCGCCTCGACCACCGCGAGCGGCTGCCCGGCCTCGACGGCATCGCCAACGCCGACATGCAGCGCCACGAGCAGCCCGGGCATCGGGCAGACGAGATACTTCGACATGTCGGGCGCGACCTTGGCGATCATATGCTTGGTCAGCGGCGCGATTCGCGCGGGCAGTACGCGCACGTCATGGCTCGCCCCGCGCGTCGTCAGCTTGAAGCCCGCCGCGCGCGCGGCAATCTTCACCGTCAGCGGCTTGCCGCCAACTTCCGCCATCACCACCCGGTCGCCCGGGGTGTATTCGAGCGCGAGGTCGACTTCCGCGCCATCGACGGTGATCGCCTCCTCGTCGACCGAGACCGCAAAGTCGGTCTCGCCGATCCGCACCGCCCATTCGGACGGCGGATCGAGCGTCACGCCCAGCTGCCCATCGACCTGCCGTGCCCGGTCGGCCCGCGCCGTGGCGAGGAATCCCGCCAGCGCCGCCAGCGAGCGCTTGGTCTCGTCAGACGTCGCCGCGCCGTGGAACCCGTCCGGATACTCCTCGGCGATGAACCCGGTGGTCAGCTCGCCCGAACGGAAGCGCGGGTGCTGCATGATCGCCGAGACGAAATCGATATTGTGGCCCAGCCCTTCGATCTCGAACGCATCGAGCGCCTCGATCTGCCGGTCCGCCGCCTCGTCACGCGTTTCGCCCCAGGTCACCAGCTTGGCGATCATCGGATCATAGAACATCGAGACTTCGCCGCCTTCATAGACGCCGTCGTCCACGCGCACGCCGTCCACGCCGCGCCGACCATTGGCGGTCCCGTCATCGGTCCAGCCTTCCACCGGCGGATCATAGCGCACCAGCCGCCCGGTCGAGGGCAGGAACCCGCGGTAGGGGTCTTCGGCATAGACGCGGTTTTCGATCGCCCAGCCGTCGATGCCGATATCGTCCTGCGTGAACGCCAGCTTCTCACCCGCCGCCACACGGATCATTTGCTCGACCAGATCGATGCCGGTGATCGCCTCCGTAACCGGGTGCTCCACCTGCAGGCGGGTATTCATTTCGAGGAAATAGAAGCTCTCGCCGCTCGGGTCCGCGCCCGAAACGATCAGTTCCACCGTACCCGCCGAATAATACCCCACCGCACGGCTCAGCGCGACGCACTGCTCGCCCATCGCCTTGCGCATCTTCGGCGTCACGAAGGGCGAGGGTGCTTCCTCGACCACCTTCTGGTGCCGCCGCTGAATCGAGCATTCGCGTTCGTTGAGGTAAAGAATGTTGCCGTGCTGGTCGCCAAGGATCTGGATCTCGATGTGGCGCGGATTGAGAATGAACTTCTCGATGAACACGCGGTCATCGCCGAACGAGTTCAGCCCCTCGCGCTTCACCGCCTCGAAGCCCTCGCGCACGTCCTTCTCGGAATAGGCAAGGCGCATGCCCTTGCCACCGCCGCCGGCCGAGGCCTTCATCATCACCGGATAGCCGATCTCGTCCGAGATGCGCACTGCGTGCTCGGTATCCTCGATCTCGCCCACGAAGCCGGGGACGACGTTCACGCCCGCCGCCTTCGCCAGCTTCTTCGATTCGATCTTGTCACCCATCGCGGCAATCGCGTTCACGGGCGGCCCGATGAACGCGATGCCCTCCGCTGCCAGCGCCTCGGCAAACGAGGTGCGCTCGGACAGGAAGCCATAGCCCGGATGTACCGCCTCGGCGCCGGTCTGCTTGCATGCCGCGATGATCTTGTCGGCGATGAGGTAGCTCTGCGCGGCAGGCGAAGGACCGATATGCACCGCCTCATCCGCCATCTTCACAAACGGCGCGCGCGCATCGGCATCCGAATAGACCGCAACGGTCTGGATACCCATCCGCCGCGCGGTCTTGATCACGCGGCAAGCAATTTCGCCACGGTTGGCGATGAGGATTTTCTTGAACATTTTCATATTCTTTCAGAAAGATTCCTGAAGTCCGAGGTCCGCTTGGCCATCACCTTTCCGGCCAGCATCATCGGAGCATCGACTATCAGGTGGGCGATCATGGCGGCCCACAGTCCGCCCAGAACAAAAGCACCAGTCATTAACGCTCCTGCCACAGCCACGAACAGCAGATGCATCAGGCCCCATGAAGAGCGATGCAGCAGCACGAAAACGACAAAGGGCGCGCCGACGGCTGCCAAACGTGGAAACCCTGCCGCCATGAGGCTGCCAATGGCGACGGCACGGAAGATTAGTTCCTCTGCGCCGGCTGCAGTGACGAGCAGGAACAACCTCTGAATCAGCGATGCTGATGCGATCTCGCGCAGCGCGTCGGCGTTTTGCGGCTGTCCACCAAGCCTTTTCGCAACGAGAACGTAGGCCGGCAAGGACAGCAACCCGAGTACGCCGAACAGAAGGCCATATCCCGCTTGCTGCCAGCCAAAGCTCCACATGCCGAACAGCTGCGGGTCGAAGCCTTGCTGGCGCAACGCTAGCCAGAAGCTGGCAGCTGCAACCGCCCACAACAAAATGCTACCTACAAGGCGAGGCCGGACCCCAACGCGCCCAAACAGCCCACACGATCGGGCAAAGACGACCATAGCGGTACCACCAAGGGCGACGAGCGCAGCAATCATTCGGCAGCCTCGGCTTCGCCAATCGGCGGCATGTTGTGGCCCAGCAGACGGAGCATATCCGCCGCACATTCCACCACATTCGAGCCGGGGCCGTAGATGCCCTGCACCCCCGCCTCGCGCAGGTAGTCGTAGTCCTGCGGGGGGATCACGCCGCCCGCAACGACCTTGATATCGCTGCGCCCCGCTTCGCGCAGGTGGCGGATCAGTTCGGGGATCAGGGTCTTGTGGCCCGCCGCCAGCGACGACGCGCCGACTGCATCGACATTGGCCTCCAGCGCCAGCTTGGCGGCTTCCTCGGGCGTCTGGAACAGGGGGCTGCTCGTCACATCGAAGCCCATGTCGCCGAACGCGGAGGCGATCACGTTCGCGCCGCGGTCATGCCCGTCCTGGCCCATCTTCGAGACGAGCATCCTGGGCGCACGGCCCAAGCGGCGCGTCACGGCTTCCACGCCATCCAGCACCTGCTGGTAGCGCGAATCGCCTGCATAATAGGCGCTGTAGACGCCCTTCACCGGGGTCGGGTGCGTGCCATGGCGACCGAACACGATTTCCATCGCATCCGAGATCTCGCCCAGCGTCGCGCGGTGCCGCGCGGCTTCCACTGCGAGTTCGAGCAGATTGCCGCCAGTCTTCGCGCCTTCAGTGAGAGCGTTCAGGGCCGCGCGGCACTTCGTCTCGTCGCGCGTCTCGCGCACCCATTTCAGCCGCGCGATCTGCCCTTCGCGCACCGCCATGTTGTCCACTTCCAGCGTATCGAGCTGGTCTTCGCTGGCGAGGCGATACTTGTTGACGCCGACGATCACGTCATCGCCCTTGTCCACCCGCGCCTGCCGTCCGGCAGCGGCTTCCTCGATCATCGCCTTGGGCCAGCCCGCCGCGACGGCCTTGGCCATGCCGCCTTCGGCTTCGACGCGCTCGATGATCTCCCAGGCCTTGTCGACCAGTTCCTGCGTCAGCGCCTCGATGTAGTAGGAGCCCCCGAGCGGATCGACCACCTTGGTCATGCCGGTCTCTTCCTGGATCACGATTTGCGTATTGCGGGCGATGCGCGCGGAAAAGTCGGTCGGCAGCGCGATGGCTTCATCGAGCGCATTGGTGTGGAGCGACTGCGTGCCACCCAGCATCGCGGCCATCGCCTCGATCGTGGTGCGGATCACGTTGTTGTAGGGGTCCTGCTCCTGCAAGCTCACGCCCGAGGTCTGGCAGTGCGTGCGCAGCATCTTGCTCCGCTCGTCCTGCGCGCCCAGCTGCGTCATCACGCGGTGCCACAGCACGCGCGCGGCGCGCAGCTTGGCCACTTCCATGAAGAAGTTCATGCCGATGGCGAAGAAGAAGCTGAGGCGCCCGGCAAACTTGTCGATATCGAGGCCCGAGGCGACGCCGTACTTCACGTATTCCATGCCATCGGCGATGGTGAAGGCGAGCTCCTGCACCTGCGTCGCGCCGGCTTCCTGCATGTGATAGCCGGAAATCGAGATCGAATTGAACTTCGGCATCTCGCGGCTGGTGTAGCCGAAGATGTCCGAGATGATCCGCATGCTCGGCTCGGGCGGGTAGATATAGGTGTTGCGGACCATGAACTCCTTGAGGATGTCGTTCTGGATGGTCCCGTCGAGCTGCGCGCGGGCAACGCCCTGCTCCTCGCCCGCCACGATGAAGAAAGCGAGTATGGGGATCACCGCGCCGTTCATGGTCATCGAAACCGACATCTGATCGAGCGGAATCCCGTCGAACAGGATCTTCATGTCCTCGACCGAATCGATCGCCACGCCTGCCTTGCCGACATCGCCCACCACGCGCGGGTGATCCGAGTCATAGCCCCGGTGCGTCGCCAGATCGAAGGCGACCGAGAGGCCCTTCTGCCCAGCCGCCAGATTGCGGCGATAGAACGCGTTCGATTCCTCGGCAGTGGAGAAGCCCGCATATTGCCGGATCGTCCAGGGCCGCCCCGCATACATCGAGGCGCGCACCCCGCGCGTGAACGGCGCGAAGCCCGGCAGGCCCGGGTCCACCGGCGCGTCGTCAGCCGTATAGAGCGGCTTCACGGCAATGCCTTCCGGCGTCTGCCAGGTGAGGTCCTTGCCCTTCACTTCCTTGGCGGCAGCCTTCTGCCAGTCTTCGATATTCGCCATGATCTTGTCCCTAAACCCGTTCGGTTCGAGCGAAGTCGAGAACCGTTGCGCCCGTGTCTCGACTTCGCTCGACACGAACGGAGTGTGGTTAGTGCCCGCCCTTGGGCGTCTCCATGATCTCGGTCAGCACGCCGCCCATGTCCTTGGGGTGGACGAAGAAGATCAGCGTCCCATGCGCGCCGATGCGCGGTTCGCCCAGCACGCGCTTGCCCAGCGCCTCGAACGCTGCCTTGGCCGCATGGATATCGGGCACTTCATAGCACATGTGGTGCTGCCCGCCCGCCGGGTTCTTGGCGAGAAATGCCGCAATCCCGGCATTGCCCGGCAGCGGCTCGATCAGCTCGATCTGCGTGCCATTGAGCGCACCATCCGCGCCCGGCGTATCGACGAAGCACACCTTCACGCCCTGCTCGGGCAGGTCGAACGGCTCATGGATCTTCGTCGCGCCCATCACGTCGCGCCAGAACACAATGCTGTCCGCAATCGAAGGCGTCGCAACGCCGATATGGTTCAGCCGTCCGAGCTTCATGTCAGACCCTCTCGATCACCATGGCGATGCCCTGACCGCCGCCGATGCACATCGTGATAAGGCCGTACTGGCCCCCGGTGCGCTGCAACTCGTAAGCCGCCTTGATCGTCAGGATGGCGCCCGTCGCGCCAATCGGATGGCCGAGCGAAATGCCCGAACCGTTGGGATTGGTCTTGGCCGGATCGAAGCCCAGCTCCTTCGCCACGCCGCAGGCCTGCGCCGCGAACGCCTCGTTGCTCTCGATCACGTCGATCTGATCCAGCGTCAGACCCGCGCGCTTCAGCGCCACCGGCACCGCCTTCACTGGGCCGAGACCCATCACATTGGGCTCCACGCCCGCATGGCCCCAGCTCAGGATCTTGGCGATCGGCTTCAGCCCATGTTCGGCCACGGCCTCACCACTCGCCAGCACGACTGCGCCCGCGCCGTCGTTGATGCCGCTGGCGTTGCCGGCGGTCACGGTGCCGTCCTTCTTGAACACCGGGCGCAGCGCAGCCATAGCCTCGACACTCGCGTCAGCACGGAAATGCTCATCGGTGTCGAACACGGTCACGCCCTTGCGGGTCTTGATCTCGACCGGAACGATCTGCTCCTTGAAGTAGCCCGCCGCCGTCGCCGCCGCCGCGCGCTTGTGGCTTTCCACCGCCAGCGCATCCTGCGTTTCGCGCGTGATCTGGTGGCGCTCGGCCACGTTCTCCGCCGTCACGCCCATATGGATGTTCTCGAACGGATCGTGAAGCGCGCCGAGCATGGCGTCCATCATCACCTGATCGCCCATCTTCTGGCCGTTGCGCGCCGTCAGCACCATATGCGGCGCGTTCGACATGACCTCGCAGCCCCCGCCGATGGCGATCTGCTGCTCGCCCAGCGCAATACCCTGCGCCGCGGAGACAATCGCCTGCAGGCCTGAGCCGCAAAGCCGGTTCACGTTCATCGCCGGGCTCTCGATGGGCACGCCCGCATTCACCGCCGCGACGCGGCTAACATAGGCGTCCTTCGGCTGCGTCGGCACGACGGTGCCGATCACCACATTCTCGATCGCATCCGGCGTCAGACCCGCGCGGGCAATCGCCTCCTTGATCACGATGGTGCCCAGATCCGCCGGGCGGAAAGAGGCCAAGCTGCCGCCAAACGTGCCAATGGCAGTCCGCGCGCCGGAAACGATGAAGATGTCAGTCATGCGAAATGTCCTTCAAGCCGCCGCTCAAAGCGGAATATTGTCATGCTTCTTCCAAGGGTTCTCGAGGCTCTTCCCCCGCAGTTTCCGCAGCCCCAGCGCAATGCGCCGCCGCGTGGAATGCGGGTGGATCACCTCGTCGACAAAGCCCTTGCTCGCCGCCACGAACGGGTTGGCGAAGCGGTCCTCGTATTCCTTGGTTTTCACCGCCTGCTCTTCGGTCGAAAGCCCGCGGAAGATGATTTCCACCGCGCCCTTCGCGCCCATCACCGCGATTTCGGCGGTCGGCCAGGCGTAGTTCAGATCGCCGCGCAAGTGCTTGGAGGCCATCACGTCATAGGCGCCGCCATAGGCCTTGCGCGTGATCACGGTGATCTTGGGCACGGTCGCTTCGGCATAGGCGAAGAGCAGCTTGGCGCCGTGCTTGATGATCCCGCCCAGTTCCTGCGCGGTGCCCGGCAGGAAGCCCGGCACGTCGACAAAGGTGATGATCGGAATCTCGAACGCATCGCAGAAGCGCACAAACCGCGCGGCCTTCTTCGAGGAGTTGATGTCGAGCACGCCCGCCAGCACCATCGGCTGGTTCGCCACCACGCCCACGGTCTTGCCCTCGATCCGCCCGAACCCGCAGAGGATGTTGCCCGCGTGCTTGGGCTGGATTTCGAAGAACTCGCCTTCGTCCAGCGTCTTGGCGATCACCTCGTGCATGTCATAAGGCTGGTTGGCTGAGGCGGGGATGATCGTGTCGAGGCTCGGCTCCAACCGGTCCCACGCGTCCGCCGTCGGCCGCTCGGGCACGCCGGAGCGGTTGGTCAGCGGCAGGTAATCGAAGAACTCGCGCGCCATGAGCAGCGCTTCGATATCGTTCTCGCAGGCGAGGTCCGCCACCGAGGTCTTGGTCGAATGCGTCACCGCGCCGCCCAGCTCTTCCTGCGTGACGATCTCGTTGGTGACGGTCTTCACCACGTCCGGCCCGGTGACGAACATGTAGCTGCTGTCCTTCACCATGAAGATGAAGTCGGTCATCGCGGGCGAATAGACCGCGCCGCCCGCGCAAGGCCCCATGATGAGGCTGAGCTGCGGCACGACGCCTGAGGCGAGCACATTGCGCTGGAAAATCTCGGCGTAGCCGCCAAGGCTGGCAACGCCCTCCTGAATGCGCGCGCCGCCGCTGTCATTCAGCCCGATCACCGGTGCGCCGACTTTCAGCGCGGTGTCCATGATCTTGCAGATCTTCATCGCGTGCCGCTCGGAAACCGCGCCACCGAACACGGTGAAGTCCTGGCTGAACACGTAGACCAGCCGCCCGTTGATCGTGCCCGAACCGGTCACCACGCCGTCGCCCGGCACGGTCTGCTCGGGCATCCCGAAATCGACGCAGTTGTGCTCGACGTAGGCGTCGATCTCTTCGAAGCTGCCTTCATCGAGCAGGATATCGAGCCGCTCGCGCGCGGTCAGCTTGCCCTTGGCGTGCTGGGCATCGATGCGGCGCTGGCCGCCCCCCATGCGGGCCGCCTCGCGGCGCTTTTCCATTTCGGCGATATTGGCTGACATGCGTGCAAAGCCCCGGATTCTGGTAAAGTGGCGCTGGCGGATGCCGCATTGCAGCGCGGCTGTCCAATGCAATTCGGCAAAGTTGCAAAGTCGAAGTTTGCAAACTAGGCTCGCGTTCATGGCAAACCGAAGGCTCTTTGCAGGACAGGCCCTGCGCACCCTGCGCCAGCGACGCGGATTGCGTCAGGCAGAGATGGCCACTGCGCTCGGCATCAGCGCGCCCTATCTCTCACAGCTCGAAACGGACGAGCGCCACCTCACCCCCGCACTGGCCGAACGCCTGCGCGCCGCCTTCCCGATCGACTGGGCCGATTTCGCCCCGCCCGATGCCGATGCACTTGCGGAATCGCTGCGTGATGCGCTGGCCGATCCGCAATTGCCGGGCGGCATTCCCGCCGAACAGGTTGAACGCCTCGCCCGCCAGTTCCCCGCCTTTGCCGAAAGCTTCGTCGCACTCCACGGCCTCTTCACCAAAGGTCGCCAGCGCCTCGAAATGCTGGATGAAGCCATCGGCGCAGACCTTGGCGGCTCCGAGATCGCGGGCGGCCGCCTGCCGTGGGAGGAAGTGCGCGACTGGTTCCACCTCGCCAACAACTACGTCGACCGCATCGACCGCGACGCCGAAACGCTCGCGCACCAGATCTCCGGAGACGAGGCGTCCCCTCGCATCCGCACCATGCAGCAATGGCTGCGCCGCGAAGGCGTCACCATCGAATGGGCCAGCGGCGCCGCGCTCCGCCGCTTCGATGCCGCCAAACGCCACCTTCAGCTCGATTCAGCGCAGCCCAACGAATCGAGCCGTTTCCAACTCGCCTATCAGGTCGCTGCGCTCGCGCTATCAGGCCAGATCGCGGCCATCGTCGCCTCGGCCCCGCTGCAGACCGAAGCCGCGCGCCACCTCCTGACCGTCGGGCTAGGCAACTACGCGGCGGGCGCGCTGCTCATGCCCTACGAACGGTTCCGCAGCGCAGCACGCACCTTGCGCCACGATATCGACCGCCTGCGCCAGCTCTTCCATGTCAGCTTCGAGCAGTGCTGCCACCGCCTATCCACCCTCCAGCGCCCGCAGGCGCGCGGCATCCCGGTGTTCTTCGCGCGGGTCGACATGGCCGGCAACATCACCAAGCGCCATTCCGCCACCCGTCTCCAGTTCGGCCGCTTCGGCGGCGCCTGCCCTCTGTGGATCGTCCACGAAGCCGTCGCCATCCCGGACCGCATCCACGTCCAGCTTGCCGAGATGCCCGATGGGATCCGCTACGTCTCGATCGCCAAGGGCCTCGTGAAACCCAGCGGCAGCTACTACCGCCAGCCGCGCCGCTACGCCGTGGTGCTGGGCTGCGAAGCCGCGCTGGCAGACGAGTTCGTCTATGCCGACGGTCTCAACCTCACCAACGAGGACGCCGTCACCCGGATCGGCATTTCTTGCCGCATCTGCCCCCGCGACAGCTGCGACCAGCGCGCCTTCCCCCCCAGCGACAAGGCCATCGCGGTCGATCCCAGCCAGCGCGATCTGGTGCCCTACCGGATCGTGGAGGGGTAACTCAGACCTGCTTGCGCACGCGAACCACGATCTCCACCACCGCCCAGACCAGCGCGATGATGCCCACGTAGAACAGGAAAAACGGGATCAGGTTGGTCACCGGCGCGGCGAATTTCAGGCCCCGGCTGTCCTTGAACAGCGCGTCGAACAGCGAGGCGATGGGGAAGCACCACGCCGTCAGCACCAGCATCCGCGCGATACGCCGCGCTGTGGCCACAGGCAGGGCCATCGCCGGTTGCAACGCTGCCACCAGCCACAGCAGCAACCCGTTGAGCACGCCTTCCATGTGGCTCATGCGCCAGGCCTTGTCGGTGCCGGGCAGCTGCACCGCGATCTTGCCCGGGATCGGCCAAAGCTCGATGCTGCCGATGAGGTAGAACACGAAGCCGAACCCCGCGACGAACCCCAGCAGCATCACATAGCCGCCCTGCACGATCAGCATGCGCTGCACGGCGCGCAGTTCCGAACCTTCCATCATCCATCCCCCTTCAGAACGGCACCGGCATCGCGGCGCTCTGTGTGTCGATCAACGGCATCGGCGCGCCCCGATCCCCGGCCCGTTCCCCGGCACGCGCATGCGCCGCGATCCATTCACGCACCCACGGATGATCTTTCATCCCGCGCGGATCATGGCCCGGCACCAGCGAGCGCAGCAACGCGGGGCCCGCGCCCAGCAGAAACTGCGCCGCCCACCACCACACCTTGAGCCGCGAGCCGGGCCGCCGCCAGCGTCCATCCGCCAGCAGCAGCGCACGGTAGCACCGGCGGCTCCAGCGGATCACGTCGAGCGACCCATGCAGCACGCCGAACACCCGCCGCCAGTACCCCGGCGAGACCGCCTCATAGACATCGTGCGCCACCAGCTTGTGCTCGGTTTCCTCGACCATGTGCCACAGGATGAACGAGGTGACCTGGCGGTCCGCGCCGCGAAACAGCTTCACCCGATTGCCCACCAGCCATTCGGTCAGCCCCAGCGTCATCGCCTCGAACCCCGCCGCGTAGGCGAGGCGCACCGCCAGCGGGCGCTGCAAAAGCCGCGCATAGGCCTGCGCCATCTCCGCTTCAACATTGGCGAGGCTGGCATAGCCTTGCGCCAGGATCACATCGTTGAACCGCCGATGCGTGCGGTAGTGCTGCGTCTCCTGCATGCAGAAGTCGCGCGCCTCGCGGCGCACCGCTGGGTTTTCGATCTGCTTCGCCGCCTCGCCCAGCGTGGCCACCAGAAATGGCTCAAGATGCGGCATCACAAACGATGCGCCGTTGATCATCTGCGAAAATTCGGGCGCATGCGGGATCCAGTGCGCCGGCGTATCCTCGGCAAAGGCAAAGGCGCCCTGCCGCACCGTGATCGGTGTAATCGCGCCAGCCCGCCCGCCTGCGCCCGCATCGTTGTCGCCCATCACCCGCTCCCTTGCGCCGGATCGACTCTATAACAGCGTTATAAACCCGACATACCACTGGAATTTCAAAGCGCAAGCGCCCATGCAAAACACGATGCCGAATCGGAGGACTGTCACCACGGAGCCCCCGCGCGAAGATCTCGCCGCGCGCCTGCTCGCTGAGGCCGAAGCACTCATACGCCGTGACGGACCAGACGGCATTGCCCTGCGCGAACTCGCCCGCGCCTGCGGCTCCTCGACCATGGCGATCTACACGCTCTATGGCGGCAAGCCGGGGCTGATGCAGGCGCTCTACGCGGTCGGCTTCGCGCGGCTCCATGCCTACGCTCTCTCAGCCGAGCACCGCGATGCCCCCTTGCGCTGGATGGTCCGCCAGATGCTCGCCTATCGCCGCTTCGCGCTCGATCATACCGGGCTCTACCGGCTGATGTTCGGCGGCGAGAAGCGCTTCTCCCCCACTGGCCGCCATAGCCGCTTCACCTCGCTCGCCGTGCCGGTAGAGGATGCCTACCCAGCCTTTGCCGCGCTGGTCGATGCCGTCGGCACGTGCCTCGCCCACCACCGCGCCAAGGTGCCCGATCCTGCCGAAGTGCAGGACCTCGCCTTCCTCGTCTGGGGCCAGATGCATGGCCTCGTCGGGCTGGAAATTGCAGGCTACGCCGATCCTGACGACGCGCTCGCACGCTACCAGTCCGCCGTGCGCTTTATCTGTACCCACTGCGGGGCGGATCGCGCCGACGTGGATGCTGAACTGGCCGCTACCAGCTAACCACCGCCCGCGTCATCGCGCGCCACGAAAAAGGCCGGAGGTTTCCCCCCGGCCCCTTCCTCAAACCAAGGCGCGAAAAGGCTCAGCCCTTCAGCACTTCCGCCAGCGTCTCACCCAAGAGCGAGGGCGACGGCGAAACGCGGATGCCGGCTTCTTCCATCGCGGCGATCTTGCTTTCGGCATCGCCCTTGCCGCCCGAAACGATCGCGCCGGCGTGGCCCATGCGGCGGCCCGGAGGCGCCGAGCGGCCTGCGATGAAGCCGGCCATCGGCTTCTTGCGGCCCTTCTTCGCCTCGTCGATCAGGAACTGCGCGGCCATTTCCTCGGCGTCGCCGCCGATTTCGCCGATCATGATGATCGACTTGGTCTCGTCATCGGCCAGGAACAGCTCGAGCACGTCGATGAAGTTGGTGCCGTTCACCGGATCGCCGCCGATGCCGACTGCGGTCGTCTGGCCCAGGCCGATGTTGGTGGTCTGGAACACCGCTTCATAGGTCAGCGTGCCTGAACGCGATACGACGCCGACCGAGCCCTGCTTGAAGATCGAGCCCGGCATGATGCCGATCTTGCATTCGTTCGGGGTCAGCACGCCAGGGCAGTTCGGCCCGATCAGGCGCGACTTCGAGCCCTGCAGTGCGCGCTTCACGCGCACCATGTCGAGCACCGGGATGCCCTCGGTGATGCAGACGATCAGTTCCATCTGCGCGTCGATCGCTTCAAGGATCGCATCCGCAGCGCCCGGAGGCGGCACGTAGATGCAGCTGGCGGTCGCGCCGGTCGCGGCCTTGGCTTCGGCCACGGTATCATACTGCGGCAGGCCGATGTGGCTGGTGCCGCCCTTGCCCGGGGTGACGCCCGCGACCATCTGCGTGCCGTAATCGAGCGCCGCCTGCGTGTGGAACGCGCCGGTCTTGCCGGTCATGCCCTGCGTGATGACCTTGGTGTGCTTGTTGACGAGAATCGACATGGTTCAGGAAACCTTCCGGACTGCGGCCACGATCTTCTGCGCGGCATCGCCAAGGTCGTTGGCGGGGACAATGGGGAGACCCGAATTGGCAAGGATGTCCTTGCCCTGCTGCACGTTGGTGCCTTCAAGGCGCACGACCAGCGGAACCTGCAGGTTCACTTCCTTCGCCGCAGCCACGATGCCGTCGGCGATGATGTCGCACTTCATGATCCCGCCGAAGATGTTGACGAGAATGCCCTTCACGGCCGGATCCGAAAGGATCAGCTTGAACGCCGCCGTCACCTTCTCGGTCGTCGCGCCGCCGCCCACGTCGAGGAAGTTCGCGGGGAATTCGCCGTTCAGCTTGATGATGTCCATCGTCGCCATGGCAAGGCCAGCGCCGTTCACCATGCAGCCGATATTGCCGTCGAGCTTGATGTAGGCGAGGTCGTACTTGCTGGCCTCGATTTCCGCCGGATCTTCCTCGGTCTCGTCACGCAGCGCGACGACATCGGGGTGGCGATAGAGCGCGTTCGAATCGAAGCTCATCTTGGTGTCGAGCACCAGCAGATTGCCGTCCTTGGTTTCCACCAGCGGGTTGATCTCGAGCATGTCGCAATCGAGCGCCATGAACGCGGTGTAGAGCTGCTTGGCGATCGTGGCGGCCTGCTTGTTGAGTTCGCCCGTCAGCTTCAGCGCATAGCCCACGGCGCGGCCGTGGTGCGGCATGAAGCCCTGTGCCGGATCGATCGTGATCGTCGCGATCTTTTCAGGGGTCGAGTGCGCAACCTCTTCGATGTCCATGCCGCCTTCGGTCGAGACAATCATGGCCACCCGGCCGGTACCCCGGTCCACCACCATCGAGAGGTAGTATTCCTTGGCGATATCAACGCCGTCGGTCACGTAGAGACGGTTGACCTGCTTGCCCGCCGCGCCGGTCTGCACCGTCACCAGCGTGTTGCCGAGCATTTCCCTGGCAAACGCTTCGACTTCCTCGACCGACTTGGCCAGCCGCACGCCGCCCTTGGCATCGGGGCCGAGTTCCTTGAACTTGCCCTTGCCGCGCCCGCCCGCGTGGATCTGCGCCTTCACCACATAGAGCGGCCCGGGCAGCTGCTTCGCGGCCGCAACCGCTTCTTCCACGGTCAGGGCAGCAATGCCCGCCGGAATGCCGACACCGAAACGGCTGAGCAATTCCTTGGCCTGATATTCATGAACGTTCATGCGTTATCCCCGCAAAGAGAGAATGAGAGCTAGCGGTTTAAACCCGGCAGGTCGCGCTGCCTTAAGCACACGACTAAGGGCTTGAAAAGGGTTCGTGACGCCCAATTGCGCCTGCACGGATGCATTCTCCGCCTGCGCGGCCTCGCCTTCGCCGAATACGAATGCACAGCCGGGTCCGCGCCCGCAGCGCCCCCTTGCGCTCGCGCCGCCAAACCCGCATCCCGAAAGCCAATGATCGACTTTGACCGCTTCCGCCACATCATGGCCGAAGCCGGACGCCTGGCGCTCGCCAGCTGGCCCGGCCACGGCCACGCACTCGATGTGTGGGACAAGTCTCCGAACAACCCCGTCTCCGCCGCAGATCTCGCCGTTGATGGCTATCTCAAGCAGGAACTCGGGGCGCTGCTCCCCTCCGCCGGCTGGCTCTCGGAGGAAACCGTCGATGATCCGTCCCGGCTCGACAAAGGGCTGTGCTGGCTGGTCGATCCCATCGACGGTACGCGCGATTTCGTACGCGGACGGCCCGGCTGGGCTGTATCGGTCGCGCTCATTTCCGAAGGGCGTCCCCTGATCGGCGCACTCGATGCCCCCGCGCGCGGCGAATACTGGCAGGCCATCGCCGGCCAAGGCGCCACCCGCAACGAAGCGCCCCTGACCGCCAGCAACCGCCTCGAACTCACCGGCGCACGCGTCCCCGCTGATGCGCTGCCCCGTGCGGACCACGACCTCATCCTCGTCGACAAGCCCAATTCCATCGCGCTGCGCATCGCGATGGTCGCCGCCGATGAGGCCGATCTCCTCGCCACGCTGCGCTGGGGCTACGAATGGGATATCGGCGCCGCCGCCCTCATCGCCCGCGAAGCCGGTGCTGCGGTCAGCGACGCGTTCGGCGCCCCGCTCGCCTACAACAAGCGCGACCCCCGCGCCTTCGGCCTCCTCGCCGCAGCGCCTGCGATCCACGCGGCGGCGGTGGACCGCCTCGCCGAACGCGCAAGCCGAATGGCATAGGACCCGACCATTTATGCCGCCGTCGTGCTGGCCTGGCTCTGATCACGAGTCCGCATCCATGGCCCTCGCATTTTCTCTCCTTTCTCCCTAACTCCCCTCCCATGACTCCTGACCGCCTCGATCGCTTCGCCCGCCACATCGTCCTTCCCGAAGTCGGCGGCGCGGGGCAGGCGAAGCTCGTGCAGAGCCATGTCGTGCTGGTCGGGCTTGGCGGCATTGGCAGCCCCGCCTTGCAGTATCTGGCGGGAGCGGGGATCGGGCGGCTGACCCTGATCGACGACGATGTGGTCGATGCCTCGAACCTCCAGCGACAGACCATCTTTGCGACCGGTGACGTTGGCCGGCCCAAGGCCGAGGCGGCGGCGGAGTGGCTCCAGGCCTTTGACCCGGCGCTGGTGGGCACGGCGCATGTCACGCGGCTGACGCGGGACAATGCGGCAGAGCTGATCGCGGGTGCCGACGTGGTGCTCGATGGCTGCGACAACTTCGCGACGCGCCTGGCGGTTTCGGATGCCTGTGTCGCCGCGGGTGTGCCGCTGACGAGTGCGGCGCTGGGCCGGTTCCAGGGGCAAGTGGCGAATTTTGCCGGGCACCGCGCGGGCCATGCCTGCTATCGCTGCTTTGTCGGCGATGCATTCGATGCGGAGGATTGCGACACTTGCGCCGATACCGGGGTGCTGGGGGCGATGGTCGGCATGGTGGGCGCGTTTGGTGCGATGGCTGCGCTGCGGGTGCTGCTGGAAGGTGTTTCGACGCTGGGCGATCCGCAGTGGGGGCAGGTCCATGTGCTCGATGGATTGAAGCCCGCGCTGCGCACGATGCGGATTGCCAAGGACCCGGAGTGCGGGGCCTGCGGGTCAGCCGCCTAGCAGATCCTCGACCCAGGCGGGCACGATCTCGCTGGCAGGGCCGAGGCGGGTCTCTTCAAACCACGACGAACCAGCTGAGCGTTCGAGATTGAGTTCGAGCGTAGCCGCGCCAAGCTCGCGCGCAGTCCGCACGAAGCCGGCGGCAGGATAGACCGCGCCCGAGGTGCCGATCGAGACGAACAGATCGGCTTCGGAAAGCGCGGCGAAGATCTCGTCCATGCGGTAGGGCACTTCGCCGAACCACACGACGTCCGGGCGTAGCGCGGTGACGCTGCAGGCAGGACAGGGCGGGCGGTGGATCAGCGGGCCGGTCCACGGCACGCGCCTATCGCAGGCTGTGCACCACACGGTGAGGTGCTCCCCGTGCATGTGGATGACCGAGAGCGAGCCGCCGCGCTCGTGCAGATCATCGACGTTCTGGGTGACGAGAGTGACGCTGCCGCCGGGCACTTTCTTCGGCCATTCGCGCTCCAGCCGGCCCAAGGCGTGGTGAGCGGGGTTGGGCTGCTTGGTCTGGATGGCTTCGCGGCGCATGTCGTAGAAGCGCAGCACGAGATCGGGATCGCGCGCGAAGCCTTCGGGGGTGGCGACGTCCTCGACGCGGTGCTGTTCCCAAAGGCCTCCGGCTGAGCGGAACGTATCGATTCCGCTTTCGGCGGAGACGCCCGCGCCTGTCAGGATGACGATGTTGCGAATGGTCTGCATCGCGGCCATGAAGCACGCCAGACACGAGGTGAGCAATGGCTAGAGTGGGCATTATCGGCAGCGCAGGTCGCATGGGGAAAGCACTGTCCGAGGCGATCGTTGCCGCAGGGCACGAAGTTTCGGGCGGCATCGATCAGGGCGGTGATCCCGTCGCGCTGGCACATGCCTCCGACGTGCTGGTCGATTTTTCGGCCCCGGCGGCGCTGGAGTTCAACCTCGATGCGGCGATCCATGCCGGGATCCCGATCGTGGTCGGCACGACCGGGCTTGCCGAGCGGCACCACTGGCTGGTCGATGCAGCGGCGGTTTCCGTGCCCGTGCTGCAGACCGGCAATACCTCGCTCGGCGTCACGCTGCTGGCGCATCTGGTGCGCGAGGCGGCGATGCGGCTGGGCGAGGACTGGGACATCGAGATTGTCGAGACGCACCACCGGATGAAAGTCGATGCGCCTTCGGGCACGGCGCTCCTGCTGGGTGAGGCGGCGGCGGCGGGCCGGGGCATTCGGCTGCACGAGGAAGCGGTGTCCGGGCGTGACGGGGTGACCGGCGCGCGCAAGGAAGGCACCATCGGCTTCGCGGCGCTGCGCGGCGGCACGGTGGCGGGTGATCACACCGTGCATTTCCTTGCCGACAACGAACGCATCGCGCTCTCGCACCTCGCCGAGAACCGCGCGATCTTCGCACGCGGCGCGGTGCGTGCGGCGCAGTGGCTGCTTGGCAAGGAGCCGGGGCGCTATGCGATGCAGGAGGTGCTGGGGCTTTGAAGAAGGACCATGTCTTCGAGTTCTTCCGGCGGCTGGCCGAAACCAATCCCGCGCCCGAAACCGAGCTCGAATACGGCAATGTCTACCAGCTGCTCGTCGCGGTGACGCTTTCGGCGCAGGCGACCGATGTCGGCGTCAACAAGGCGACGCGCGCGCTGTTTGCCAGGGTGAAGACCCCGGCGCAGATGCTGGAGCTGGGCGAAGAGGGCCTGAAGGCGCACATCAAGACCATCGGCCTGTTCAACAGCAAGGCGAAGAACGTGATCGCCATGGCCGAAATCCTCGTGCGCGAGCATGGTGGCGAAGTGCCTAACGACCGCGACGCGCTGACGCTGCTGCCGGGCGTGGGGCGCAAGACCGCCAATGTCGTGCTCAACTGCGCCTTCGGGGCGGAGACCTTCGCGGTCGATACGCACATCTTTCGCGTGGGCAATCGCACCGGTCTGGCCAAGGGCAAGACGCCGCTGGCGGTGGAGAAGCAGCTCGAGAAGAAAGTGCCGCAGCCGTTCCGCGTGGGGGCGCATCATTGGCTGATCCTGCACGGGCGCTATGTCTGCAAGGCGCGCAGCCCCGAATGCTGGCGCTGCGAAGTGGTTGACCTTTGCGGTTTCAAGGAGAAGATTCTCGAGAAGGGGGTGAAACCCGCGACTACGCCAGCGACTCGGGGGGGCGGAGCGCGCAAGAAAGCCAAGGAGAAAAAGCCGTGAGTGCTTTGAGGATCGCCGCCTTGCTTACCCTGACCACGACAGCTGCCCTGTCGCTCAGTGCCTGCGCGCCCGGCGCCGGGGCGAAGTGGGCAGCCAATGGCCATGCCGCCGACGTCCCTGCCGCGACGCCAACCGGCAAGGCGGTGAGCTGCATCCCGATTACCGCGATCCGGGAAAGCCGGGTGCGCGACGACTGGACCATCGATTTCCGCACCGGCGGTGACACCTGGTATCGCAGCAGCCTGCCCTACCGGTGCAGCAATCTGGGCTTCGAGCGGGCGTTCTCCTACTCGACCTCGCTCTCGCAGCTGTGCAACGTCGATATCATCACCGTCTTCCGCAACGGCGGTGGCCCGACCGGTCCGCTGGGCTCTTGCGGGCTGGGGATGTTCCAGCCGGTGAAGCTGGCGAAAGACACGAAGAAGTAGGCTTCACGCCTCCGGATCGAGGTGCAGCCCCCGGCGGCCGTGTTCCGGCGTGTCGTGCGGGGGCACCGGCTCGGGCGCATCGGGATCCATCGGCACTTGCAGCATGCCTTCCCACTTGGTGATCACCGAGGTCGCCACGGCATTGCCGACGACGTTGGTGGCCGTGCGGCCCATGTCGAGGAAGGTATCGACGCCGAGCAGCAGCGCGACGCCTTCCACCGGAAGGCCGAACTGGGTGAGTGTCGCCGCGATCACGACAAGGCTCGCGCGCGGGACGCTGGCGATGCCCTTGGAGGTGACCATCAGCGTGAGCAGCATGGCCACCTGCTGCCCGGCGGAGAGCGGGATGTTGTAGGCCTGCGCGATGAACAGCGTGGCGAAGCTGGTGTACATCATCGAGCCATCGAGATTGAAACTGTAGCCCAGCGGCAACATGAACCCCGAAATGCGGCGCGGCACACCGAAGCGGTCGAGCTGCTCGAACAGCTTCGGCAGCGCGCTTTCCGAGCTGGCGGTGGAGAAGGCGAGCAGAATCGGTTCGCGGATATAGCGCGCAAGCAGCAGCACGCGTTTGCCAAGGAAGATCCCGCCCATGCCCAGCAGCAGGGTCCACAGGATCAGCAGCCCGAAGTAGAACTCGGCGACGAAAGCGCCGTAGGTCACGATGATGCCGAGCCCGCGTGTGGCGATAACCGAGGCCATCGCGCCGAACACGCCCAGCGGTGCGGCGCGCATGACATAGCCGGTGATCGTGAGCATCAGCGTCGCCAGCGCCTCGCAGCCGCGCACCAGCGGCGCGCCTTCCTCGCCCATCGCTGAAAGCCCAAGTCCGGCGAAGATCGAGAAGACGAGGATCTGCAGCACGTTGTTGTTGGCCATCGCGTCGAGCGCGCTGGTCGGGAACACCGACAGCAGGAAGTGGCGCAAGGTCAGATCTGCCGTGGCGAGATCGGAGACCGGCGTCGAGGACGTGATGTTGAGCCCGGCGCCCGGCTGGAACAGATTGACGAGCAGAAGGCCGAGCCCGATCGAAATGAGGCTAGCGGTGATGAACCAGGCGAGCGCCCGCCCGCCGATGCGGCCCAGCGCGGCGCTATCGCCCATGCTGGCGATGCCCGTCACCAGCGTCGCGAGGATCAGCGGCGCGATGATCATCTTGATGAGGTGGAGGAACACCTCGGGCAGCAGCTTGAGGAGATCGGCGATCTCCGCGAGGTGCTTGTCGCCCGCCGGATAGGAAACGTTGAGCGCATAGCCCACGCCGATACCGGCGAAGAGGGCGATTAGGATGTAGAGGGTCAGGCGCGTGCCCAAGTTTTCGGCTCCCCGTGTGCTTATTTGCCGTTTGCTTTGGCGTGCGAGACTAGCGGGGTCGTGGCATTAGGCAAGGCGTTGGCCGGTCAGCCCCCGCACTGCGCCCGGTGCATCAGCTTCTGATCGGCCAGCACCAACGCCATCATCGCCTCGACCACCGGAACGCCGCGAATGCCGACGCAGGGGTCGTGGCGGCCCTTGGTGAAGAGCTCGGTCGCCTCGCCTTCCCGCGTGATCGTGGGCACGGGCGTGAGGATCGACGACGTCGGCTTGAAGGCGACACGCACGTGGACCGGCTGACCGGTGGAGATGCCGCCCGCAATGCCGCCGGCGTGATTGGCAAGGAATTCGGGCGCTTCTTCTCCCGATCCGGTTTTTGGGGGCCGCATCGGATCGGCATTGCCTTCACCGGTGTTGGCCGCGGCGGCAAAGCCATCGCCGATCTCGACACCCTTGACTGCATTGATGCCCATCATCGCGTGAGCCAGCTCGGCATCAAGCTTGGCATAGAGCGGTGCGCCCCAGCCTGCGGGGACGCCGGTGGCGGTGCATTCGACGACGGCGCCGAGCGAGGAACCGGCCTTGCGGGCATTGTCCACCAGGGCTTCCCAGCGTGCGGCGGCCTTGGCATCAGGGCAGAAGAAGGGGTTGCGCGTGATCTCTGCCGCATCGAAGTTGGCAGGATCGATGGCATCGCCGCCGATGGCGCTGACCCAGCCGAGCACTGTCACTTCCGGAATGACGAGGCGCGCCACTGCACCCGCTGCCACGCGCGCGGCGGTTTCGCGCGCGCTGGAGCGTCCGCCGCCGCGATAGTCACGAAAGCCGTATTTGGCGTCGTAGGCATAGTCGGCATGGCCCGGGCGATAGGCCTTGGCGACGTCACCATAGTCCTTCGAGCGCTGGTCGAGGTTCTCGATCATCAGGCTGATCGGGGTGCCAGTGGTCTTGCCTTCGAACACGCCCGAAAGGATGCGGACCTGATCCGGCTCCTGCCGCTGCGTGGTGAAGCGCGATTGGCCGGGGCGGCGCGCATCGAGGAAGGGCTGGATCTGCGCTTCGCTGATGGCGAGGCCCGGCGGGCAACCATCGACGACTGCGCCCAGCGCAGGTCCGTGGCTTTCCCCCCAGGTGGTGAAGCGGAATGCGTGGCCGAAAGTGTTGAAGCTCATGGCGCAGCGCCTTCGCGCAAATTGTTGCAAAAGTCACGCCTGCCTTGCGCCAAACGTGCTTCGACAAGCTCAGCACGAGCGGATATGGGCGTCGCATATCAACCCCGCTCGCCCTGAGCTTGTCGAAGGGCCAAAAGCAGGTCCCGCCATGTTCCTCGTCGTCTTCCGCAACCGCAAGCGCGCCGACATTGATGCCGCTGCCTATTCCGCTGATGCCGATGCCATGGAGGTGCTCGCCGCAGCGCAGCCCGGGTACATCTCCTTCAAAAGCTACACCGCCGAGGATGGCGAGGTCGTCGCGATCAGCGAATGGGTGGACGAAGCGGCGGCGCTGGCATGGCGGCGGGCGGCCGAACACGCCGAAATGCAGGCCAAGGGCCGCGAGGCCTACTACGAGGACTACACGCTGTTTGCGGGCACGCCGAACCGGGTGCACCGCTTTTCGAGGACCAAGGCATGACGATCACGCTCTACGGCATCCCCAATTGCGACACGGTGAAAAAGGCGCGCACCTGGCTGGACGCAAAAGGGATCGCCTACACCTTTCACGACTACAAGAAGCAGGGCGCGGACTCTGCGAAGATCGCTGGCTGGATCGCTACGGCGGGGCGCGACAAAGTGGTGAACCGTGCGGGGACGACGTTCCGCAAGCTGTCAGCCGAAGATCAGGCCGCGCTGGCGGGCGATGGTGCGCCGGCCGTGCTGGCGGCCAATACCTCGGTGATCAAGCGGCCGATCGTGGAGCATCCGGGCGGGCTGCTGGTGGGGTTCAAGGAAGCGGAATGGAGCTCCATTCTGGGCTGAATTGACATGAAAAGACACGCGGGTTGCCCTGTTCAGCAGGGCGCCGCCGTGTTATCTACATCAATGTGAATACTGCCGCGCCCTTCGCCTTTGCGATCACCGTCGATCCTTCGGACATCGATTTCATGGGGCACGTCAACAACGCGTCCTACCTCAAATGGGTTCAGGATGCCGTCGTCGGCCACTGGCGGGCGTTTGCTCCGGCGCAGGCGATTGCCGACCATGTGTGGGTCGCGACCAATCACAACATCACGTACCGGCGGCCGACCTTCCTCAACGATCCGGTGATCGCGCACGTGATCCTCGAACGTGTGCAGGGTGCGCGGGCGTTTTACGAAACGATCATCAAGCGCGGCGAGGATGTGCTCGCCGAAGTGAAATCAAGCTGGTGCTGCCTCGATGCCGCCACCTTGCGCCCGGCGCGGCTGGCGCGTGAACTGGTGGAGCGGTTCCTGCCAGCTTCGGTAGACTGAGCGCGGCCAGCCCCCGCTTCGTCATTCCCGCGCAGGCGGGAATCCAGCGAACCATAGCGCTGCGCCGCTCTGGATCCCCGCCTTCGCGGGGATGACGAGGGATAAACTTCAGCGCAGCTTCGCGATTTCCAGTCCGTCGGCCTTGGCGCGAATCTTGATCGATTCCTCAGTGCGGGTCAGCGCCTTGGCGAGGCCTTTCAGCGCCATGCCCTTCTTGGCGAGCATGTGCAGCTTCTGCACCTCGTCGGTGGTCCAGGCCTGCTTGTGGCGTTCGAAGACTTTTCCGGTCGCCATCAGGCTTGCACTCCTTCGATTCTGCGTGCGGTGACAATGTAGTTGAGCGAAAGGTCGTCCGAAAGGTGGAGGCCTTTCAGCGGGCTCCACGATATGCCCCTGGGGTTGCCCATCGCAAACCCCGCTTCGGCGAGCAGATCGCTGAGCTCCAGCGGGGTGATGAAATCCTCCCAGTGGTGCGTGCCCTTGGGCACCATGCCGACCGTTTCCGCCGCACCGACCAGCAACAGGCGCGAGGCGGCGGTGCGGTTGGGGGTGGACAGGACCAGCAGGCCGTCTTCGGCAACCGTCGCCACGAGGCCGGAGATGAAGGCGGCCTTGTCGGCTACGTGTTCGATCACTTCCATCGAGGTGACGAGATCGAAGGTGCCGAGACCGAGCGCGGCGAGTTCGCCGTGGCGGTAATCGATGGCGAGGCCGCTGCCTTCGGCATGCGCCCGTGCTGCCGCGATATTCTCCTCCGCCGCGTCAACCGCCGTCACCGCGGCGCCCATCCGCGCGAGCGGTTCGGCGAGCAGCCCTGCGCCGCAGCCGACATCGAGCGCGCGGCGGCCGGCGAGCGGGCGGAGCGACTTCGGATCGGCGGCAAAGTGCGAGTCGATGGCTTCGCGCAAGAAAGCGAGCCGCACCGGGTTGAGCTTGTGCAGCATGGCCGAGCTGCCCTTGGGATCCCACCATTCGGCGGCCAGCTTGCCGAAATGGGCGGCTTCCTCGGGCCTGATGGTCGCTGCGCCTGTTATTGCTTGGGAGGTTGCATTGCTCATGCGGCGACTCTAAAGCGCCGCGTCCGCGCGGTCGAGGGGCCGCGGGGGAAACCTTTTTTGTTGCTGCGGGGGATAGAGCGTGGCCCGGATCGTGATGAAATTCGGCGGCACTTCGATGGCCGGCACCGAGCGCATCCGCCGCGTGGCCGGCATCGTCAAGCGCCAGCAGGAAGCGGGGCACGAAGTTGCTGTCGTCGTCTCGGCCATGGCGGGCGAGACCGACCGGCTGGTGACGTTCTGCCGCGAGGCCAATGCCCTCTATGACCGCGCCGAATACGACGTGGTGGTGGCGGCGGGGGAGCAGGTCACGGCCGGCCTCCTCGCGCTCCATCTGCAGGCGCTGGGCTGCAAGGCGCGCTCGTGGCTCGGCTGGCAGCTGCCGGTGCGCACCGACGATGCCCATGCTGCCGCGCGGATCGAGGATATCGAATCGGGCGCGCTGCTCGCTTCCATGGCGGCGGGCGAGATCGCGGTTATCCCGGGCTTTCAGGGCCTCGATCCCCAGGCCCGAGTGACCACGCTGGGCCGGGGCGGCTCGGATACCTCGGCGGTGGCGGTGGCGGCGGCGGTTCACGCGGACCGCTGCGATATCTACACCGATGTCGACGGCGTCTACACCACCGATCCGCGCATCGTGGCAAAGGCGCGCAAGCTGAAATACGTGACTTACGAGGAAATGCTCGAGCTCGCCTCGGTTGGCTCCAAGGTGCTGCAGACGCGCTCGGTCAGCCTCGCGATGAAGGAAGGCGTGCGCGTGCAGGTGCTCTCCTCGTTCATCGATGAAAGCGCGCCGCCAGCCGACAGCATCCCCGGCACGATGATCGTCAGCGACGAAGAATTGGCCAAGATTACGGAGGGAACCGACATGGAACGCCAGCTGATCACCGGCATTGCCGCCGACAAGAACGAGGCCAAGGTGACGCTGACCCGCGTGCCCGACCGTCCGGGTGCGGTGGCCGCGATCTTCGGCCCACTCGCCGAGGCGAACATCAACGTCGACATGATCATCCAGAACATCGCCAAGGACAAGGGCGAGACCGACGTGACCTTCACCTGTCCGCAAGCGGACCTCGCCCGCACGCAGGCGCTGATCGAAGAGCGCAAGGAAGCGATCGGCTACTACCGCATGATCGCGGACAGCAAGGTCGCAAAGGTCTCGGTGGTCGGCGTCGGCATGCGCAGCCACGCGGGCGTCGCCTCGACCATGTTCAAGGCGCTCGCGGACCGGGGCATCAATATCCAGGCGATCTCGACCAGCGAAATCAAGGTTTCGGTGCTGATCGACGCGGACGAAGTGGAACTCGCCGTGCGCGTGCTGCACACCGCTTACGAGCTCGACGCGGCCTGAAAAGTCCCGCCTCCCGACGCCGTTGCGAAGCCGGAAGGCGGGGTGCGACCCGGGACCGGGCCTTGGTGGACCGGCTCTCGGCTTTCTCGAAGATACCTGATGCCGCCTTTCTGCTTGCTGTACGGCCATCGGGCAAACGACAAACCTTGCGCACTGAAATCGGGGCCGCCGATCAGGCTGCCAACTTCCCGCCTTGTTGCCGCCACGAAGCAGCCCTAAAGGCGCTCGTTTGCAGGCTGCGCTAGACGAGACGTTTCGAATGACCGCATTTCCCAAGACCCACGCCCTCATGGCGCGCGGTGCAGAGTTTCTTGGTACCGAGCATGCCGTGCTGTGCGGCGCGATGAGCTGGGTTTCCGAGCGCAATCTCGTGGCCGCGATCAGCAATGCCGGCGGTTTCGGCGTGATTGCCTGCGGGGCGATGACCCCCGAACTGCTCGATGCCGAGATCACGGCGACAGCGGCGCTCACCGCCAAGCCCTTCGGCGTGAACCTCATCACGATGCATCCGCGTCTGTTCGATCTGATCGAGGTCTGCGCGCGGCACAAGGTCGGCCATGTCGTGCTGGCGGGCGGCATTCCGCCCAAGGGTTCGGTTGAGGCGATCAAGGCGTTCGGCGCCAGGGTCATTGTGTTTGCACCGACTTTGGCGCTGGCGAAGAAGCTGTTCCGTTCGGGCGCTGATGCCTTGGTGATCGAGGGTTCCGAAGCCGGCGGGCATATCGGCCCGGTCTCGACCTCGGTGCTGGCGCAGGAATTCCTGCCTGCGCTCGCCGCCGAACATGTGGTGTTCGTGGCCGGCGGAATCGGCCGCGGCGAGATGATCGCCAGCTACCTCGAAATGGGCGCGAGCGGGGTGCAACTCGGCACCCGTTTTGCCTGCGCCAGCGAATCCATCGCGCATCCGGCGTTCAAGGCGGCGTTCTTTCGCGCCAATGCGCGCGATGCGGTGGCCAGCGTGCAGATCGATCCGCGCCTCCCCGTCATCCCGGTGCGCGCGCTGCGCAACAAGGGCAGCGAGGAATTCAACGCCAAGCAGATCGAAGTCGCGCGGCGGCTCGATGAAGGCGTGGTCGACATGGGCCAGGCGCAGCTGGAAATCGAGCATTTCTGGGCTGGCGCGCTGCGCCGCGCGGTGATCGACGGCGATGTCGAACGCGGTTCGGTCATGGCCGGGCAGTCCGTCGGCATGGTGACGAAGGAAGAGCCAGTCGCCGCGATCATGGCCGAATTGATGACGGAGTGCGAGGCGGCGCTGACGCGCGGCTGATCAGCCTTCCAGTTCGACGTCCCAGTAGAGCCAGTCGCGCCAGCTATCGTGGAGGTGGCCGGGCGGGAACAGGCGGCCGCGCTCCTGCAGGTGCCATGAGGTCGGCCGGATCGGTTCGGTGATCAGGCGCATCGCTGCCTGTGCCGGGGTGCGGCCGCCCTTGCGCATGTTGCACGGCGCGCAGGCGGCGACGACGTTTTCCCAGGTCGTGCGCCCGCCAAGGCGGCGCGGCACCACATGGTCGAAAGTCAGCTGATCCGGGCAGCCGCAGTACTGGCACTGAAACTTGTCGCGCAGGAACAGGTTGAAGCGCGTGAAGGCGGGAAATTCGCTCGGCCGCACGTATTGCCGGAGCGCGATGACCGAAGGGATCTTCATGTCGAGCGAGGCGCTGTGGACTTCGCGGTCGTAGGTCGCGACGATATCGACCCGTTCGAGGAACACCGCCTTGATCGCCGTCTGCCACGGCCAGAGGCTCAGGGGATAGTAGCTGAGCGGGGTGTAATCCGCATTGAGCACGAGCGCCGGGCAGTTTGAAAGATGGCGATCATGGCCCAATAGCGCGGTATCACCGCCGTGGGGCCTGGCTTCTGCCGCCCGCTCGATCAGCGCCCTGTGAAGCATGCTCCCAACCGGCCCTTTCGCTCCCTGGCGCCCGAAGCCTCACCCGGAGGCGAAGCAAGGCGCCTTCGGGGTGCGATGTGAGGGATGCGGATGACCGCTTCGTGACGCATGGGCAGAAAAGACCACAGCCCTCTCGCGTGCGTCAAGAGGACGCGCGCTTTCCTGTCCACAGGTGCATAAGCCTGTGGACAGGATGGGGGCAATTCCCGCTAAAGCGAGCAATTACAGGGGCGTGATCTGCATGGCACTTACACGGTAAACTCCCCGTCGCCCCGTGCTTGACACGGGGCTTGGCTAACCTTTGCTGCCAAGGAAAGCCCAGGCCCGTGTCAAGCACGGGCCGACGGAAGTCTTTTGAGATATCAACCGACCTTCAAATCCGCGCTGTTACTTGGTGTAGGCCTTGACCAGTTCATAGAGATAGGCGCGGCCGGTCATGAGCGACTTGATCTCGATCCGTTCGTTGAGGCCGTGGACGCCGTTGCCGTCCGGATTGCCCCAGCTGCCCGGCACGCCATAGGTCGGGATGCCCACCGCGGCGAGGAAGATGCCATCGGTCGCGCCGGTCGACATCGTCGGCACCACGGGGACGCCGGGAAAGTACTTGGCGGCGAGCTTTTCCATCGGGCCGATGATCGCGGGATCCATCGGCGGGGTCTTGGCGAGGGGGCGCAGCGGCGGGACCGGGGTGATCGTCACGCCGGTATCGGCGACGACGGCCTGCAGTTCCTGCTGCACTTCCTCCACCGAGTGGCCGGGGAAGATGCGGCAGTTGACGTTGGCCCCGGCGCGCTGCGGCAAGGCGTTGTTGGCATGGCCGCCATCGATCAGCGTGGCAACGCAAGTGGTGCGCAGCATCGAATGGAACGTGCGGTCGGTGTTGAGGACCGCTTCCGCCGCGCTATCCGCCGGGTTGGCGGCAATCGCCTGCATCGCCTTGCCGAGATCATCGGACCGGGCTGCGCCGGCCTTGGCGAAGAAGGCACGAGTCGTGTCCGAAAGCTCGAGCTTGAAATCGTAGGCCTGCAGCTTCACCAGCGCGGCAGCGAGTTCGTAGATCGCATTCTCGCGCACCGGGATCGAGCTGTGGCCGCCCGGGTTGCGCGTTTCGAGCCGGTAGTTCTGCACGCCCTTCTCGCCGACCTGGATCGATTCCACCACAAGCTTGCCGCCTTCGGAGAGGCCCTTGCCATTGGTGCGCCCGCCGCCGCCTTCGTTGAGCGCGTAGGCGGCATCGATCAGATCGCGCTTGTTCTTGGCCAGCCATTCGGCGCCGTTGAAGGCATAGGTCGTCTCCTCACCGCAGGTGAGCGCGAGCTTGAGCGTGCGCTTGGGCTTGAAGCCCTCCTGCTTGAAGCGGATCAGCGTATCGACCCAGCCTGCCGCCATCGCCTTGTCGTCGCTCGTGCCGCGCGCGTAGAGGTAGCCGTTCTCTTCGATCAAGGTGAAGGGATCGCGCACCCAGTCCTCGCGCTTGGCTTCCACGACGTCGAGGTGGGCGAGCAGCAGGATCGGCTTCTCGGTCTTCGACGTGCCGGGCATGACGGCGACGAGGCCGCCTTCCTTGGGCTTTTCGGGCGTGGCGAAGAGCGTCAGCTGATCATCGGTGAAGCCCGCCGTCTTGAGGCGCGCCGCCATGCGTTCGGCTGCCAGTGTGCAGCTGCCGGAAGAGAGTGTCGTGTTGGTTTCGACGAGTTCCTTGTAGAGGCTGCGGAACGCTTCCTCTCCGCCGTAGGGATCGGCCTTCGCGGTTGGCGCGGCCAGTGCCGGAGAGGAGAGCAGTGCGGCCGAAATGGCGCCGGTCAGCAGCTTGCGCATGGGGTGACAAGTCCTTTGTCGTGAGGGGGTTGCGGCGTGTTTCAGCACGATTGGCGCCCCGCCGCCAGTCCCCCTCGCTTCAGCGGGTGAAACAGGGCTCTCCCTTGTGCAAAACAGGGCGGATTCGCTTGGGAAATCGGCCTTTAATGCCTATGTCCGAATGATGGCCAGTACGAACGAAAACATCCCCAACGCCAACGAATATGGCGCCGATTCCATCAAGGTCCTGCGCGGGCTCGATGCGGTGCGCAAGCGCCCCGGCATGTACATCGGTGATACCGATGATGGCTCGGGCCTGCACCACATGGTGTTCGAGGTTTCGGACAACGCGATCGACGAGGCGCTGGCCGGGCATTGCGATCTCGTGCTGATCGAATTGAACCCCGATGGTTCGGTCTCGGTGGAAGACAATGGCCGCGGCATCCCCACCGGCATCCATGCCGAGGAAGGCGTTTCCGCCGCCGAAGTGATCATGACCCAGCTCCACGCGGGCGGGAAGTTCGAGAACACCAGCGACGACAATGCCTACAAGGTTTCGGGCGGGCTCCACGGCGTCGGCGTCTCGGTCGTCAATGCGCTCTCGGAATGGCTTGAACTGACGATCTGGCGCGACGGGCAGGAGCACTGGATGCGCTTCGAACACGGCGACGCGGTCGCCCCGCTCAAGGTCACCGGCCCGGCTCCGGACGATGGCAAGGGCGGGGTGAAGAAGGGCACGCGGGTCACGTTCTCGGCCAGCCACGACACCTTCAAGAACGTGCTCGAGTTCGATTTCGACAAGTTGCAGCACCGCTACCGCGAGCTGGCCTTCCTCAATTCCGGCGTGCGCATTCTGCTGCGCGACAAGCGGCACGAGGAAGTGGCCGAGCACGATCTCTACTACGTCGGCGGGATCGGCGCGTTCGTGCAGTACCTTGATCGCAACAAGCAGCCTCTGATGCCCGAGCCGATCGCCATTTCCGCGAGCCGCGACGGCGTGGGGATCGATGTCGCGCTCGAATGGAACGACAGCTACTACGAAAACGTCCTCGCCTTCACCAACAACATCCCCCAGCGCGATGGCGGCACGCACCTTGCCGCCTTCCGCGCGGCGTTGACGCGCACGCTCAACGGCTATGCCGATCGTTCGGGCATGCTGAAGAAGGAAAAGGTCAGCCTCACCGGCGATGACATGCGCGAGGGGCTGACCGCGATCGTTTCGGTCAAGCTGCCGGACCCCAAATTCTCCTCGCAGACCAAGGACAAGCTGGTCAGCTCCGAAGTGCGCCAGCCGCTCGAAAGCTTGATGGCCGACAAGATGAGCGAATGGCTGGAGGAAAACCCCGCCCACGCCCGCGCCGTGATCCAGAAGGTGATCGACGCCGCCGCTGCGCGCGAAGCCGCCAAGAAGGCGCGCGAGCTGACCCGGCGCAAGGGCGCGATGGATATCGCCAGCCTGCCCGGCAAGCTGGCGGATTGCCAGGAGCGCGATCCCGCCAAGTGCGAACTGTTCCTCGTCGAGGGCGATTCGGCAGGCGGCTCGGCCAAGCAGGGGCGTGATCGGCACTTCCAGGCGATCCTGCCGCTGAAGGGCAAGATCCTCAACGTGGAGCGCGCGCGGTTCGACCGGATCATCGGCTCGAAGGAAGTCGGCACGCTGATCCAGGCGATGGGCACCGGCATCCGCGACGAGTTCAATCTGGGCAAGCTGCGCTATCACAAGATCGTGATCATGACCGACGCCGACGTCGACGGCGCGCATATCCGCACGCTGCTGCTCACGTTTTTCCACCGCCAGATGCCCGAGATCATCCGCGAAGGGCACCTCTTCATCGCCCAGCCGCCGCTCTACAAGGTGGCGAAGGGGCGCAGCGAGGTCTACCTCAAGGACGGCCCGGCGCTCGATCGCTACCTTGTCGAGGCAGGCCTTGCCGGCCGTATGCTGGAAACCGCTGGCGGCGCGCGCAGCGGGGCGGATCTGGCGGGGCTGGTCGAGCACGCGCTGCGCTTCCGCAACCTGATGGCCTTCGCGCCCAAGCGCTATGATCCGACGATCATCGAGGCGCTGGCGCTGGCGGGCGCGCTTGAGCCCGAGATGACCGCAGCCGAGCGTGACGCGGCGCTGGCTGCCAGCGTGCGCTGGATGGACCGGGGCGAGCACGATGCGCGCTGGGTTGCCGAAGTGGCCCCCGATGGCGGCTATCGCATCCAGCGCGTGTGGCGCGGGGTGACCGACAACCACACGATCGAACCCGGCTTCCTTTCGAGTGCCGAGGCGCGCAAGCTCGCCCGCCTCGCCGGGGAGCAGGCCGAAGTCTATGCCATGCCCGCGCGGCTGGTGCGCACCAGCGCCGCCGCTGCCGAGCCCGAGCCAGAGGCCGTGCTGGAAGGGCAGGAGGGCGAGGCCGAAGCGCCCGCGCCCGTGCGCCCGGCGACCAAGGAAAGCGCCGGGATCACCCGGCCTTCGGAACTCCTTGCGCAAGTGCTGGCGGCGGGGCGCAAGGGCCTTGCCATCTCGCGCTACAAGGGCCTGGGCGAAATGAACGCCGATCAGCTGTGGGAGACCACGCTCGATCCCACGCAGCGCTCGCTGCTGCAGGTGAAGATGGAAGACGCCGACGTGACCGACGAGATCTTCACCCGCCTGATGGGCGACGTGGTCGAGCCGCGCCGCGACTTCATCCAGGAAAACGCGCTCAACGTGGCGAACCTGGACGTCTGATGGCTGGCGCGACTCTGGCCGAAATCCCCTTGGATCAGGCGGCCACGATGATCGATCTGGAAGGCCGTGTGCCGATCATCGGCACGATCCGCGAATGTGCGATGCACTTCACGCTCTACAAGCCGCACGCGCGCGAGAATGCACGCCTGCTGCTGACGGTGCCGGTCCACCGCGAGGGGCGGGCGACGCGGACCTGGCTGCTGGAACCGGCGGAAATCGCGGTGCTGGCGGATCGGCTCAAGGAAGAAGGCGCTGAAACGGCGCACTAGGTTTTCGCTTTTCCTTCTTGTTGCCCCCCATCAAACCCCGCTCACCCTGAGCTTGTCGAAGGGTGATTGCGCCGCCGTAGTGATTGATGCTTCGACAGGCTCAGCATGAGCGGGTCTGGGTGTGGCTGGAGGCGGGGCATTGTCCCCTGAACATGTTGGATTTGGCGGCACGCCGGTGCGGCCTGCAGGCAATAGGGTTGGATCGCGCGGCCGGTGCGGCGCCGTTTGAGGGCGCTGCGGGGAGGACGTCGCAGGGCTGCTTCGTTTGCGAACGGCGGGAAGGGGCAGTTGCCGATCCGGCTCGACCTGAAAGGGACCAGACCCGGATGCCAGGGGCGGCTCGCATACCAGCCGGCAACCGACTTCACCGGGCTTTGGGGCCGGGCGAAGCGTGGGCAGTGATCCACTGGGCACGGCATCTGCCGGGCCGAGGCCTTGGGACGACGCCCCGCCTTGAACCCGCAGCCCGCACCGACCGCGTCGGCCCTTGGCGTGAGCCTCGGGCCAGAAGAGCGGGGGGAAGGCTGGCCTCGCCTGCCCCCGATCCGGGGAGGCGTTTAACCTATTTGGTTTGTTTTGTCAAGGGCAAAGCTGCATTGGAGCAATACTCCATCAGTGATGAGCTGACGTCCAAAGGAAACTCAAATGCACACTCATGGCAGTTTGCCGTTTCTCCATCCCTGACCAAAATAGTCTCGCATCTTGGACATATATATGCATTGAAAGACAAGAAATCAGAAAGCTTATAGGAAGACACGGCATAAGCTAGTCGCGGATCAACGATAGAATATTGATGTAAGGGGCGATTTCCCGGGTTCTCGATATCACCTGATTTGATAACAGCACCTACATTCATCAGATTCTGAATCTTATTTCGACCCGCCTGATGGCTGACACGAAAAATATCGTTAGCTATCTCGCCTATTGTGAATGAAACAACTCCAATTTTCGAAAGATCATTGATTTTCTCTGCGCCATAAAGTTCAATTGATCGTTCTCTCGAGTAATTCTTTATTCCACTTTCAATACTAGACCAAGTTAGCGGCTCGTGAGTGTCCGAAATCTTGGTGTGCTCGTCTATAATTCTTCCAACTAGCCGAATAACATCACGCGGAGAGCCATTGCCCAGGCAACAAATTAGCTTGTGCAAGTCTATATCGGAATCTTCAGAAATAAGATCATTCAATGAACTTACCTGTGAATTTGAATATGCTGCTATCCGCCTCGAAAGCATTTCAGATAGGTTGTCAGCAGACCAGTTTAATCTATGTACGAGTACACGGTCTGTTCGCAGACCAGCTTCAACAACATGATCTTCAATCTGATCCCAGAGAAAAAACTTGAACGAAAGTCCCTCGAGCTCCAAAAGGTTGAGCTCTGTCAGGAGCGGGGCAATGAATTTACCACAGGAGATTGCATCGTTAGCGAACTCAGAGATTTCATCAACACGGTCAACGAGAACGTATACTGAATCGTATCCGTATGATTGGATGATGGTGATGAGGCGTTCGATGATATAGAGCGGAGGCTCATCCTTAAGTTCTTTTGTCGATAACTCTAGATCAAGCGGCGGCAGTCCCCATATTGTCGGAATCGCTGAGACGATCTTTGTAATATTCCCAGCCTGAGCTTGTATAAACTCTCGAACTTTCTCAACGTCGCTCTTTATTGACTTTAATATTTCGATTGCTTCTGCCTCATTTAGGCTTCCAAGATACTTCTTAAAGCAAAAATTAAGAAGAATTTTGTCTGATTTACCTAAGTCATGAAGAGGACTTGTTTGTATAAGTGCGAGTGTAGCAGATAATAAACGCTGGATAACTTGGCTTAAATGCCAATCGGTGTTCAGCGATGTAATTTTGCTACGTGATATATGGCGAAAACTATCGTATGTTATGCAAAGAAAGCGCGAGGTGTTTTGAGTTTCCGCATACTCTTCTAGCATAACTTTTTGAGCTGTTTTACCACCGCCACGAGGTGCGAAAATCACGTTACTCTTTGGATTGCGCGGGTCGCCCTTCACGGATGTAAAGTATGGTGGCGGCACAAAATACTGTGAAAGTCGCGGCTCCTTGTCCGCGTTCGTGCTTGCGAAGGGGTTTTCTTCGAACCCTCGCGATGCAAGAAACCGACTAATCACTCCGCTGCGATCCCAGCCGCCTTGAACATGTCGGCTTCGTCTTCGACCACCAGCTCGTTCGCCGGTTCGGCGGACTTCGCCTTGCGGCGGCTGTCGAAGCTCGACCACACGGTGTTCCAATCACCGCGGGTGGCGGCCTTGGAGTACTCGGTGGCGCGGGTTTCGAAGAAGTTGGCGTGTTCGACGCCGTTGAGCAGCGGGGTGAGCCAGGGGAGGGGGTGTTCCTCGATCATGTAGATCGGCTGGAAGCCCAGCTGGCCGAGGCGCCAATCGGCGATGTAGCGGATGTACTTCTTGATTTCCTTGGGGCTCATGCCCGGAACCGGGCCCTGCTCGAAGGCGAGGTCGATGAAGGCGTCCTCCAGGCGGACGGTCTTCTGGCAGCAATCGATGATGTCTTCCTTCACCGCCTTGGTGAGGCAGCCGCGTTCCTGCACGAAGGCGTGGAACAGCTTGGTGATGCCTTCGCAGTGGAGCGATTCATCGCGCACCGACCACGAGACGATCTGGCCCATGCCCTTCATCTTGTTGAAGCGCGGGAAGTTCATCAGCATGGCGAAGCTGGCGAAGAGCTGGAGGCCTTCGGTGAAGCCGCCGAACATCGCGAGGGTGCGGGCGATGTCTTCATCGCTGTCGACGCCGAACTGCTGCAGGTAATCGTGCTTGGCGCGCATTTCCTCGTATTCGAGGAACATCGCGTACTCGCTCTCGGGCATGCCGATGGTGTCGAGCAGGTGCGAGTAGGCGGCGATGTGCACCGTCTCCATGTTGGAGAAGGCGGCGAGCATCATCTTGACCTCGGTCGGCTTGAACACGCGGCCGTACTTGTCGTGGTAGCAATCCTGCACCTCGACATCGGCCTGGGTGAAGAAGCGGAAGATCTGGGTGAGCAGGTTGCGCTCGTGGTCCGAGATCTTCTGCGCCCAATCGCGGCAATCCTCGCCGAGCGGCACTTCTTCCGGCATCCAGTGGATCTGCTGCTGGCGCTTCCAGAACTCGTAGGCCCACGGATATTCGAAGGGCTTGTAGGAGCTGCGGGCTTCAAGAAGTGACATGGGACGGATCCTGTTGGGCAAGGGATTGATATAGGAAGCGGGGTGCGGCGGGATAAGCCGCGCCAAAGGGTAAACGCGCGGAATCGCGCAAGATCGCGGTGCGGCGCGTGGAACGAGTGGGCCGGCGGCGCGTTGTGCGGTTGAGGACGCGCGGCCTTCCGGCTGCGCGGCCCGACCTCAGCCCCGGAGAACCATCATGTCCAATGCCATCGCCGCACAAATCCGCGAGCACATGGAAATCATCGGCGCAGACGGCGTGCATGTCGGCACGGTCGATCATGTCGACGGCGACCGCATCAAGCTGACCAAGAAAGACAGCAGCGCCGGGATCGAAGGTGAGACCCATCAGGGCCACCACCACTATCTCTCGCTCGGGCTGGTTGCCGAAGTGGAGGGCGACACGGTGCGCCTCTCCGCCAATGGCGACGTGGCCTACTCGATGGAAGAGGAAAACTAAGGCAGCAGATCCGGCCGCAACCCCGTTCGAGGGTGCGGCCGGGTGCTGCGCTATTTCCAGAACCAGCGCGGGGTCAGCTTGCGCTCCGCCCGATTGCGCCACATCTGGATGTAGAGCCAGAGCCCCGAGAAGCTGAAGAAGATCATCGCGAAGCCCGAGAGCAGGCTGATCGCCACCCCGACGGGCCCGAAGGTTTCGCCCGAATGCAGGTGATGCAAGAAGCCGATCACCGCGCGCGGATCGCCCGGCTTGGGCTTGGGCCGGCACGTGTAGTCCGGCGGGCAGGTGAAGGCTGGCTTGCCCTCCGCTTGCGCCGCCTTGGGCTTCCCGCCCTCGCCACCCGCGAAGAGCGGCACGATCTGGCTGAGCGTGCCGGTTACGGCGATCCACAGCAGAAAGACGCCGAAAAACACCGAGATCCAGCGGTGAAACTTGCGCATCAATAGGTCCCTTCTGATATTGCAATTCACTCGCAATACTAGAAGGGCGTGAGCCGATCGCGCAAGCGGGCATCGTGTCGCGAATTGTACGCCGCGAAGCGCGCCGCGCCTGGGGGGCGCAGCGGGCTTTGCAAGAGAGCGGACGATCCGGCATGGCGTGCCTTTAGCGGCTGGAAGGGGCGCGGGGCTCTAGGTGTGGCCTCACTGGCAGGCGAGGCATTCCTCGTAGTCGGTCGGGCTCGCCAGCTCGATCACGGGGGCGACGGCGGTGTTGTCCGCCTCTACCCCGCCGGCAAAGCCCGCGCGCTGCACCGACTTCGAGCGGAGGTAGTAGAGCGACTTGATGCCCTTCTCCCAAGCCTGGAAGTGCAGCATCATGAGGTCCCACTTGTCGACATCAGCCGGGATGTAGAGGTTCAGCGACTGCGCCTGATCGATATAGGGCGTGCGATCCGCCGCGAATTCGAGCAGCCAGCGCTGGTCGATCTCGAAGCTGGTCTTGTAGACCGCCTTTTCCTCCGGCGAGAGGAAATCGAGGTGCTGGACCGAACCGCCGCGCTCGAGGATCGAGTTCCACACGTTGGTGGAATCCTTCGACTTCGACTGGAGCAGCTTTTCGAGATAGGGGTTCTTCACCACGAAGCTGCCCGAGAGCGTCTTGTGGGTGTAGATGTTCGCCGGGATCGGCTCGATGCAGGCAGACGTGCCGCCGCAGATGATCGAGATCGACGCGGTGGGGGCAATCGCCATCTTGCAGGAGAAACGCTGCATCACGCCCATGTCCGCCGCATCGGGGCACGCGCCGCGTTCCTGCGCGAGGAGCAGCGATGCCTCATCCGCGCGCGACGCGATGTGCTTGAACATCTTGAGGTTCCACGCCTTGGCCATGGCGCTTTCGAAACCGATGCCCTTGAGCTGCAGGAATGAGTGGAAGCCCATCACGCCCATGCCGACCGAGCGTTCGCGCATGGCGGAGTACTTGGCGCGGGCCATCTCGTCCGGCGCGCGGTCGATATAGTCCTGCAGCACGTTGTCGAGGAAGCGCAGCACGTCCTCGATGAAGCGGTCGTCCTTGTTCCACTCGTCCCAGGTTTCGAGGTTGAGCGAGGAGAGGCAGCAGACGGCGGTGCGATCGTTGCCGAGATGGTCGCGCCCGGTGGGGAGGGTGATTTCCGAGCACAGGTTCGAGGTCGAAACCTTGAGGCCGAGATCGCGGTGATGCTTGGGCATCATGCGGTTCACCGTGTCGTTGAACACGATATAGGGCTCACCCGTGGCGAGGCGGGTTTCGACGAGCTTCTGAAACAGCGAACGCGCATCGACGGTGCCGCGCACCGAGCCGTCCTTGGGGCTGCGCAGGTGGAATTCGGTGCCATCGCGCACCGCTTCCATGAACTCGTCCGTCAGCAGCACGCCGTGGTGCAGATTGAGCGCCTTGCGGTTGAAATCGCCCGACGGCTTGCGGATTTCGAGGAACTCCTCGATTTCAGGGTGCGACACGTCCAGGTAGCAGGCCGCCGAACCACGGCGCAGCGAGCCCTGGCTGATCGCGAGGGTGAGGCTGTCCATCACGCGGACGAAGGGGATGATCCCGCTGGTCTTGCCGTTGAGGCCGACAGATTCGCCGATGCCGCGCACCTGGCCCCAATAGGTGCCGATGCCGCCGCCGCGGCTGGCGAGCCAGACGTTCTCGTTCCACGTGCCGACGATGCCTTCGAGGCTATCAGACACCGAGTTGAGGTAGCACGAGATGGGCAGGCCGCGCCCGGTGCCGCCGTTTGAAAGCACGGGGGTGGCCGGCATGAACCACAGCTTGGAGATGTAGTCGTAGAGCCGCTGCGCGTGATCCTGATCGTCAGCGTAGGCGTCGGCCACGCGCGCGAAGAGATCCTGATAGCGTTCGCCGGGCAGCAGATAGCGGTCGTCGAGCGTATCCTTGCCGAAATCCGTCAGCAGGGCGTCACGCGCGTGATCGGTTGCGATCGTGAAGCGGCGCGCGTTGATGGTCTTGGAATCAGGCGCCGGCTTCGCCGCTGCGGCGAGCGCGCCTGCAGCGCCTGCGGCCATGGCCGCCACCAGCGCTTCGCTGCCCTTATCATCCGCACTCATGCCAATTGCCTTTCCATCTGCCGGGGCAGGGCCGCTGGTGAGGCCCAGCTCGCTCTGGCCGAAATCTTCACGACCCGTACCGTCCTGCTCAACGACGCCGTCACCAGTCCTGAAATCCACGCCGCAACCCCTGTTCATCTTTGAGCGGCCCCCGGATCAAACCGAATCGGGCCCTCGAAATCCATCATACGCCTTGCGGAACAAAAGGAGAATGTTTCATTCTCCCAAGGCTTCGCGCGGGCGCCCGCTGCAAGGTCAAGACCAGGGTCGGCGGCGATGCAGCCACCGTTGCCGCGAGCTAACTGCCCGCTGCGCCACTGAAACTAGGTTTAGAGGTTCCCCCGGGATCCGACCACTACCCATAGTGCCTCAACCGGAATCAGACACAAGAGGGTAAACACCGCATTACGGATTCGGCTCGTCGCACGTACGATTCGTTTCATCGTCATGACAGTCATGCTGCAGTGCAGCGACGCGCGTGGAAACAGCCATTTCAAGTCCCAATCTGAGCTGCCCAAAAATATTTCAGCACCTTCCACCGATCTTGTGGACAATATCGCTGTCCAGACCCTTCACCACGTTTGCCACCCGATTATCCACTGGCGCGTAGGGCACGGTGCGCGATATGCGTCGCACTGGTTGCAAAAGCGGAGCGGGCGCGTGTTCAAGCTTATCTCGATCATTCTCAGCGGCTTGTTCGTCGGTCTCGCCGCGCGCTATCTCTATCCCGGCACGGTGCCGATGGGCCTTGGCCGCACGATCCTGCTGGGCATCGCCGGCTCGCTGGTGGCGGGCCTCGCGGCAGGCTGGGGCAGCAACGACGGCGGCAAGGTGAGCCGCGCCGGGTGCATCGCCTCCGTGCTGGGCGCGATGGTGCTGATCTTCATCGGGCGGCATTTGTAGGGGCACGGGCTGCGCCTGACCGCTCTGGATTCCCGCCTTCGCGGGAATGACGAAGGTGGTGAGGTTCGCGGGAATGACGAAGGTGGTGAGGTTCGCGGGAATGACAAAGGTTGGGCAGGGCGCGGAAAGGACGCAGGCGGGGTGGGCGCGCTGAGGTCTTCCGCCCGCCTTCAGCCAGGCACCAGCACCGTATCGCGTGCGGCAGGCTGGGTCTGGGGGTAATCCTCGTTGAAGTGCAGGCCGCGGCTTTCGCGGCGGGCGCGGGCGCTCTTCACGATGAGTTCGGCGGTCTGGAGCAGATTGCGCAGTTCGATGAGGTCGGAGGTCACGCGGAAGTTGCCGTAGTAATCGTTGACCTCGCCCTTCAGGAGCTTGATGCGGTGCGCCGCGCGCTCGAGGCGCTTGTTGGTGCGCACGATGCCGACGTAGTTCCACATGAAGCGGCGCAGTTCGGTCCAGTTCTGCTTGATGACGACTTCCTCGTCGGAATCCGAGACGCGGCTTTCGTCCCACGGGCGCAGATCCGGCGGCGCGGGGAAGCTTTCCCAGCGGGCGAGGATGTCATTCGCGGCGGCATCGCCGAACACGAAGCATTCGAGCAGGCTGTTGGAGGCAAGGCGGTTGGCGCCGTGGAGCCCGCTTTCCGAGCACTCGCCGACGGCATAGAGCCCGTCGAGATCGGTGCGGCCGGCCAGATCGATGAGGACGCCGCCGCAGGTGTAGTGCTGCGCGGGGACGACCGGGATCGGCTCCTTCGTCATGTCGATGCCGAGGCCGAGCAGCCGCTCGTAGATATTGGGGAAGTGACCGCGGACGAATTCCGGGTCCTTGTGGCTGATATCGAGGTGGACGTAATCGAGCCCGAGCCGCTTGATCTCGTGGTCGATCGCGCGAGCGACGATATCGCGCGGGGCGAGTTCTTCGCGCGGGTCGAAGCGCGGCATGAAGCGTTCGCCGCCGCCCGGCACGCCCGGCGGCAACTTCAGGTGCCCGCCTTCGCCGCGCACCGCCTCGGTGATCAGGAAGTTCTTGACCTCGAGGTTGTAGAGGCAAGTGGGGTGGAACTGCATGAACTCCATGTTGGAGACGCGGCAGCCTGCGCGCCAGGCCATGGCGATGCCGTCTCCGGTCGCGCCGCGCGGGGCGGTGCTGAAGAGATAGGTGCGGCCCGCGCCGCCGGTCGCCAGGATCGTGGCGCGTGCGGCGAAGCATTCGACGCGGCCAGTCCCGGTATCGAGCGCGTAGACGCCCCAGACGCGGTGGCCGCTGCTTTCGCCGTCCGTGCGGTCGGCGCGGTGGCGGTCGGTCACCAGATCGATCGCGACCATGTCGGGCCGCAGGGTGATGTTGGGGTGCGCCGTGGCAGCCGCGATCAGCGCCTGCTGCACGGCCCAGCCGGTGGCGTCGTCGACATGGACGATGCGGCGGTGCGAGTGCCCGCCTTCGCGCGTGAGGTGCAAGGCGCCGGATTCGGCATTGAACGGGACGCCGAGATCGGCGAGCCGGCGGATCGCCGCGGGTGCGTTCTCCACCACGAATTCCACGGTGTCGCGGCGGTTGAGGCCGGCGCCAGCGACCATGGTATCGCGGATATGATCGTCGAAGGTATCCCCCTCGTCGAGCACGGCGGCAATGCCGCCCTGCGCCCACGCGGTCGAGCCGCCGTCCAGCGCGCCCTTGGCGAGCACGAGTACACGGCAACGCTCTGCAAGCACCAAAGCGGCTGTGAGGCCGGCGGCGCCGGAGCCGATGATCAGGACATCAGGGCTGGCGGGTTCCGAGGCACTCATGACCAGACCCGGGGCACATCAGGAAGATGATCAAACACGCATGCTCTTTGCCTGTCCCTGCGGCGTTTGGAAAGTCTCATGCGGTGCGGGGCACGAGGTAAAAAATTTGTGTTTGCACGTTTTGGGTGTTTGTTTCCGCATCTGCGAACTGGTAGGATTTGCGTGATCGCTTCTCCTCTCCAGGATCACATGCCATGCTATGGCGCCTGCCTTTCTGCCTGTTCAACAGGCATCGCTCCGATCCGGCGTCCGTAAGGTGGAACGGCACCCGCCACGTCGGTCGGTGCCGTGACTGCAAACGCACGATCCGCCGGTCAGGCAAAGGCTATTGGAAGCTCTTTTCTGAGCAAAACGAGATTTAAAACCAAAAATATAGCAAAATACTCGCAAGGCGCGGCGGAGCTTACCCGGCCGCGCCCGCAGGGGCGCTCGTCAGTTTGACGAAGACATCCTCGAGGTCCGCTTCGTCGGTCGAGACATCGACGATTCCGTAGCCGAGCGACTGGACCAGCGTGAGCACATCACCCGCGTTGATGCGGTCCTTGTTGTAGGTCACGCGAAGCTCGCGTTCGCCGGAAATCGTGCTCTTAACAAAGGCCTCGTGCTGCGGTGCGGCAACGATCGGGCGATCCAGTGTAAGCACCACGATTTTCTCGCGCATCATGCCCACCAGTTCACGCGTCGGCTGGTCGGTAATCAGCCGTCCGTGGTTGATGATCGCGATGCGGTCGCACAGCTGCTCCGCCTCTTCGAGGTAGTGCGTCGTCAGGACGATGGTAACGCCCTGCTTGTTAAGATCGACCACCAGTTCCCACAGCAGCCGCCGCAGTTCCACATCGACGCCTGCGGTCGGCTCGTCGAGCACGAGGATCGGCGGGGTATGGACCATGGCCTTGGCGATGAGCAGGCGGCGCTTCATGCCCCCCGAAAGCGAGCGAGCATAGGCATGAGCCTTGTCGGCCAGATGGACCGACTGCAGGAGTTCGAGCGAACGGCGCGCAGCGGGCGGCACACCATAGAGCCCGGCCTGGATGTCGAGCACTTCGAGCGGCGTGAAGAACGGATCGAACACGATTTCCTGCGGCACGATCCCGATCGAGGCCTTGGCGTTGCGCGGCTCGCGGTCGATGTCGAAGCCCCAGATCTCGACCGAGCCGGACGATTTCATCACAAGCCCGGCCAACGTGTTGATCAGCGTGGACTTGCCCGCGCCGTTGGGGCCAAGCAGGCCGAAGATCTGGCCCTGCGGCACATCGAAGCTGACGCCGCCGAGCGCGAGCTTGCCCTCTCCCGATTTGCTGCCAGCCGGGGCGTAGCGCTTGACGAGATCGCGGATGCGGATGGCGGGGGTCGTTTCCATGGGGTTCTCCCTGCCCCTTGATGCGCTTGGCGTAAAGGGGGCAAGGCAGGACGGGTGCAAGCACCTGCTTGTCGGCGGCATGCCGGTTTGCTAACCGCGCGGCCATGACTACGATCAAGGCACCCGAGACGGTTCTCACCACAAGCTCGCGCGTCCGCTGCGACGGCGCTGACGGCATCCGCGGCGGCGCGGCGCTGGGGCATCCCCGCGTGTGGATCGAGATCGACGAGCGAGGCTACGCGGAATGCGGCTATTGCGATCGTCGCTTTGTGCTGAAGGGCGGACCGGCGGATCAGGCGGGCGCGTAATCACGGTGGCGTGATGCGGCAGGGCTGCCTATATCCCTGCGCATGACCCATACGCCCGATCCCCGCTCGCTGCTCTATCGCCCCGGACTGCTGACCCCTGAGGAGGCGCGGGCGCTGACCGCCACGGCGCTGGGCGCCTGCGAGGATGGCGAGCTCTATCTCCAGTTCATTGCCAGCGAGAGCTTCGGCTTCGACGACGGGCGGCTGAAGACGGCGGACTATTCGCGCGATGCCGGGTTCGGCCTGCGCGGCGTTTCGGGCGAGATGACCGGCTTTGCCCATGCCAACGAGATTTCCGCCGCCGCCATCGCGCGCGCCGGCGAGACGCTGAAGCTGCTCGATCCGGCAAAGGGCGCGGCCGCCGCCCCGCCGCGCCAGAACAACCGGCATCTCTACACCGATGCCTCGCCGCTCGATGCGATCCCCTTCGCGGCCAAGGTCAAGCTGCTCGAGACGATCGATGCCGCAGCGCGGGCGCGCGATCCACGCGTGGCGCAGGTTTCGGCGAGCCTTGCCGCGAGCTGGTCGGTGGTCGAGATCGTGCGGGCGGACGGCTTTGTCGCACAGGATGTGCGGCCGCTGGTACGGCTGAATGTGTCCATCGTGGCCGAACAGAACGGGCGGCGCGAGACGGGCAGCTTCGGCATCGGCGGGCGGCGGCTCTATGACGATCTGTTCGAGGCGGAAACGTGGAACCGCGCGATCGATTCCGCGCTGGCGCAGGCGCTCGTCAATCTCGAATCGGTCGATGCCCCGGCGGGCGAGATGACCGTGCTGCTCGGGCCCGGCTGGCCCGGCATCCTGCTGCATGAAGCCATCGGCCACGGCCTTGAGGGCGATTTCAATCGCAAGGGCACCAGCGCCTTTTCGGGCCGGATCGGCGAGCGCGTGGCGGCACCGGGCGTGACCGTGGTCGACGACGGGTCGATCCCCGGACGGCGCGGCTCGCTCACCATCGATGACGAAGGCACGCCGACCGAGGAGACCGTGCTGATCGAGGACGGCATTCTCAAGGGCTATATCCACGACCGGATGAGCGCACGACTGATGGGCCTTGCGCCCACCGGCAACGGGCGGCGCGAATCCTATGCCCACGCGCCGATGCCGCGCATGACCAACACCTTCATGCGGGGCGGCAGCGACGATCCGGCCGAGCTGCTCAGCCGCGTGAAGAACGGCATCTTCGCCAAGTCGTTCGGCGGCGGGCAGGTTGACATCACCAGCGGCAAGTTCGTGTTTTCCTGCACCGAGGCCTACCGCATCGAGAACGGCAAGCTGGGCGCACCGATCAAGGGCGCGACCCTGATCGGCGACGGGCCGAGCGTGCTGACGCGGGTGACCGGGATCGGCAATGACATGGCGCTGGACGAGGGCGTGGGCGTTTGCGGCAAGGGCGGGCAGAGCGTACCGGCGGGCGTAGGCCAGCCGACCCTGCTGGTCGAAGGGCTGACCGTAGGCGGCACAGCCTGACCCGCTGTGGCGGGGTCAGCAGTCTCGAAATGCGACACCAGGAGAACTACGTAGTAGGCGTAGGGCCTGCGACTTGGTTTAGGGTGCCCTCAGGGAAACTACAGTCAGCGCTGGTTAAGGCAGCGCGGCGTAGCCTGCCTGCCAATTGGAATGAGAAAGGGCACGTCATGATCCGGAACGCCACAAAGCTCGGGTTCGTTGCCGCCGCCGGCGCACTGCTGCTGGCTGGTGCGGCTGCCGACGCCCGCCCCCGCCTGACCGGTGAGGAACAGCTGGCCAAGCTGCTTGATGGCCGCGTTGCCGGCAAGCCGGTCAACTGCATCAACCTGCCCAACGTCCAGTCCTCGCGCGTGATCGACAAGACCGCGATCGTCTATGGCAGCGGCAGCACGCTCTATGTCCAGCGGCCGAAGTCGGGCGCATCGTCGCTCAATTCGGACGATATCCTCGTCACCCGGCTGGTGAGCTCGCAGCTCTGCAATATCGACGTGGTTCAGCTGCGCGATCGCAACGGCTTGTTCTGGCGCGGATTCGTGTCGCTCGATCAGTTCGTGCCCTATAGCAGGCCGGCCAAGGTCGCGCTGGCCAATTGATTTAGGGCCGCGCGTGGCGGTAAGGGCGCGGCATGCCTGCCACGTCCCTGCCGCTTCTGCGCCACGCCTCTCCCGCCGATACCGCCGCGCTTGCCGATCTTGGCCGCCGCGCTGTCAGCGCCAAGTTCCAGCACCTCTACAAGCCGGAGGACTTCGCCACCTTCCTCGGGCAGGCGCATAGTGAGGAGAAGGTGGCCAAGGAAATCGCCGATCCCGGCATGCGCATCGCGGTGATCGAGGAGGATGGCGCGCTCGTCGCCTTCTGCAAGCTGGTGCTGCAGAGCACGATGCCCGCCGGGCACAGCGACGCGCGCGCGCCGCTGGAACTGAAGCAGCTTTACACCGATCCCGCACGCATCGGCGGTGGATTCGGCGCAAAGCTGATGGATTGGGCGCTGGCCCAGGCAGAGGACGTCGGCGCGGACGAGATCCAGCTCTCCGTCTACAGCGAGAATCCGGAGGCACAGCGGTTCTACCATCGCTACGGCTTTGCCAAGATCGCCGATATCGAGTTCTGGGTCGGGAGCCACTGCGATCCCGAATTTCTTTATGCGCGCCGTCTCGTACGCGAAGGCCATGGCGGCGAAACCCATGGCCATGCCGGGACCGAGCAGGTATAAGGCAGGCCATGTCCTCCGTACGCCCCTGGCGCGATATCGCGCGCCGCAAGAGCCGCCAGATCATGGTCGGATCCGTTCCCGTTGGCGGCGATGCGCCGATCACGGTGCAGACCATGACCAACACGCTGACCAGCGATCCCGTCGCCACGATCAACCAGATCCGCCGCTGCGAGGATGCGGGGGCGGACATCATCCGCGTTTCGTGCCCCGACGTGGAAAGCACCGCGGCGCTCGGCAAGATCGTGCGCGCGGCGCGCATTCCGATCGTGGCGGACATCCATTTCCACTACAAGCGCGCGCTGGAAGCCGCCGATGCGGGCGCGGCCTGCCTGCGCATCAACCCCGGCAATATCGGATCGAGTGACCGCGTGGCCGAAGTGGTGCGTGCAGCCAAGGCCAATGGCTGTGCGATCCGCATCGGGGTGAACGCGGGCAGCCTCGAAAAGGACCTGCTCGAAAAGTATGGCGAGCCGTGCCCCGAGGCGCTGGTGGAATCCGCGCTCGATCATATCAAGCTGCTGCAGGACCACGATTTCCACGAATACAAGGTGGCGGTGAAGGCCTCCGACGTGTTCCTCGCGGTCGCGGCTTACATGGGCCTCGCCGAAGCGGTCGATTGCCCACTGCATCTGGGCATTACCGAAGCGGGCGGGCTGATCGGCGGCACGGTCAAGTCCTCGATCGGCCTTGGCAGCCTGCTCTGGGCGGGTATCGGCGATACGCTGCGCGTCTCGCTTTCGGCCGAGCCCGAAGAGGAAGTGCGCGTCGGCTTCGAGATTCTGAAGTCGCTCGGCCTGCGCACGCGCGGCGTGCGCGTCGTCTCCTGCCCCAGCTGCGCGCGTCAGGGCTTTGACGTGATCCGCACGGTGGAGGCGCTGGAAAGCCGCCTCAGCCACATCAAGACGCCGATCTCGCTCTCGGTGCTGGGCTGCGTGGTCAATGGACCGGGCGAAGCGCGCGAGACCGATGTCGGCCTGACGGGCGGCGGCAACGGCAAGCACATGGTCTACCTTTCGGGCGTGACCGATCACACCGTGCAGAGCGAGGAGATGCTGGAGCATATCGTCGCGCTGGTGGAGAAGAAGGCCGCCGAGATGGAAGCCGCCACGACCGATGCGGGGAAGGCGGAAGTTCCGGTAGGGTAGGCCGCGACCTTCGCGATTTGCTAACCCCTTTGCGGGCACAAGGCGGCCCGCCATGAACCGCTTCATCGTCCTCGCCGTCCTTGTGCTGATGAGCAGCGCGGTGCTTGCGCCGCGGCTCAAGGTCGAGCCTGCGGCGGACGAGCTGCATGCCAAGCCCGCGCATGTCTCACCCTGGAGCAAGGATGCGCCCGCGCCAAAGCGCGGCGGACCTGCCGAAATGGTCGAGATCGCGCGCGACGGGCAGGGGCAATTTCACCTCAATGTCGATGTCGGCGGCGAGTCGGTGCGCTTTCTTGTCGATACCGGCGCCGACGTGGTGGCGCTGACCGAGGACGATGCCGACCGGCTGGGGCTGCGGCCCGATCCTTCCGAATATCGCCCGATGCTGCAGACGGCCTCCGGCACCGGCATGGCGGCGCCGGTGGAGATCGAGCGGCTGACCATCGGTGGGCACGACCTGACCGGGATCGAGGCGGTCGTGGTGCCCGATCTGCCGGTCAGCCTGCTCGGTCAATCGGTGCTGCGGCGGCTGGGCAGTGTGACCTTGAAGGGTGACCGGCTGCTGATTGCGGGCTAAGAGCACGCGCATGACAGTTACCATCCGCCCTGCCACGCCCGCCGATCTGCCGCTGATCGCCGACCTCATCCGCGCGCTTGCCGATTACGAGAAGCTGGCAGACGCCGTGCGCTTTGATGAGGCGGTGCTGGGCGCCAAGCTCTTCGGCGCACGCCCTTATGCCGAGGTGATCATCGGCGAGGTTGATGGCGCGGCGCAGGGCTTCGCCTTGTTCTTTCACAACTTCTCGACCTTCGAGGGGCGTCCCGGGATCTATCTCGAGGACTTGTTCGTGCGGCCCGAGGCGCGTGGCAGCGGGCTCGGCAAAGCGCTCCTCTCGCAGCTCGCCGCGCTGGCAGTGGAGCGGGATTGCGCGCGGCTCGAATGGTCGGTGCTCGATTGGAACGAGCCCGCGATCGGTTTCTACAGGAAGCTCGGCGCGCGGCTGATGGACGAGTGGACGGTGATGCGGGTGGACGGCGCGGCGCTGGAACGGTTGGGCGCAGGCGCTGGAGAATCGGCGTAGTTCGCCGTATACAGAGCAATATGACGGGACTGGTGAACAGGCGCGGGCTCATCTTGGGCGCGGCAGCAACGGCTGTTGCTGCGGCCGCTCCTTTGCGCGTCTTTGCCCAACCCTACAGCGTGCCCGAACAGAACCGCCGCATCCTTGCTGTGGCGAAGGAGCAGATGGAGCGCGCCAGATCGGTGCTGTGGCGCACCGATATCGTAGGCGTGGCGGATTTTGCACTGCCATCGGCCATGCCGCGGCTTCATTTCGCCGATCTGGAAAAGGGCGAAGTGCGCTCGTTCCTCGTCGCGCATGGCAAGGGCTCGGACCCGGAGCACGACGGGTTCCTCAAGACCTTCTCCAACGACGTGGGCAGCCTCGCCACCTCGCGCGGGGCGTTCATCACCTATGAGTGGTACAAGGGCAAATACGGCACTTCGATCCGGCTCGGCGGGATCGATCCCGAAAACAGCAATACGCTGGAGCGTGCGATCGTGATGCATCCGGCGTGGTATGCCAATCCCGACATGCTGGAGAAATGGGGCAAGCTGGGCCGCAGCGACGGCTGCTTCGCGATGAGCGAGGCGGACTTTAACGAGGCGCTGTGGCACCTTTCCGGCGGGCGGCTTTTGTATGCGGACCGGCTGGGGATTTATTGAGTCCTTGCCCATAGCTTCGTCATTCCCGCGAAGGCGGGAATCCAGGGCGGCGCAGGGCAGCGCTTGCCCGCTCTGGATCCCCGCCTGCGCGGGGATGACGAAGTTTGGGGAGAATCGAAGCGAACTACAGCGGATTATCCAGCTTGATGATCGCCTCGTTGCTCTTGCGCTGGTCGGTGTGGAGTTCGCGCGGCTTGGTGAAGCTGGCGATGACGGGGGCGTCGCGGTTGTAGATGTCCGGGAAGCTGCGCATCAGGCCGGTCACGTCGCGCGCGACGGTGAAGTAGGTGATGTAGACCGCCCAGGGCTTGGTCATCGGCACCTTGGTGTACTTGCCCGAGAGGTTGTACTGCACCGCGGTTTCTGGCGGCAGGTCCGCACCGAGGATTGCCATCGTCATGGCCAGTTCGGTGGCGCGTTCGGCGCGGATGCAACCGTGGCTGAGCGCGCGCGTGGGGAGCGCGAAGAGGTTCCGGTTGGGCGTATCGTGGATGTAGATCGCGTGCTCGTTGGGCATGTCGAGCTTCACGCGGCCGAGCGAATTGTTGTCACCCGGCTGCTGCACCACGGTGATCGTGCCGTCCGCGTTCTTGGTCGCGACATAGCCCTGCCGCTTGGCAAGTGCGGGGCTGGCGATCAGCTTCTGGCCGAGGCCTTCGCCCACCACGATCGACTGCGGCACGGTCCAGGTCGGGTTGAACACCACGTTCTTGACCTGCTCGGCGAGCTGCGGCGTGGCGGTCTTGCCCGGCTTGCCGACGATGGCGCGGTAGGTGCGGATGATCTTGTTGTTCACCGTGAGCCGGAGCTCCTGCTCCGGCACGTTGATGATGAGGTATTGCAGCCCCATGTCGCGCGCCAGCCAGCGCCAGCGGTCCATGTTGGCCTTGATCATGCCGATCTGGCGCGGCTCCTTGGCCTTGGCCAGCATGTCGCGCAGCAGGGCATAATCGGGGTGCGTGGGATTGAGCGAGGCGAGTACGCCCGGAATGTCGTGCGTCTCGGTCGCCTGCGCAAGGAGCTGCGAATTGGGGTGCAGGTCCTGATCGGGATCGATCGCGAACCACTGCACGCGCGCGGGCATCGGCGTGCGGCCATCGCGCAGGTCTTCGGCGAGCCAGACGAAGAGGCGGCTGGCGAGTGCATCGAGATCGTCGCCTTCACCCTTGGCGATGGCGGCGGCCAGATTCGCCGGCTCGTAGTCGGCAGGGGTCAGGCCCTCGGTGCGGATTCCCTTGATCGCGGCGAGCAGCGCCTGCGCATCGGCGAGTGTCCAGTGCGCGAGCGGCGGCGGCACCGGCTGGAACACCGGCACGGGGGCTGCCGTGGCAGCGTCGGCAGGAGCCGGGGCCCCCTGGGCTGATGGTGCCGGTGCTGTGGGACTCGGCGCGGGCTTGGGCGCATTGACGCTCGGCGCGGGCTTGGCGGGCTGGGCCGCTGCGGTCAGATCGACCGGGCCCTGCCGGGCGGCGGCGGGGGTGCCAAGCACGGCCCAGCCGATCGCTGCCGTGCAGAGCATGCCGCTGAGACTGGACCGATGGATTATATGCATTCGTTGATGTCTTTCCCTGTTTGGGCGCCCGGCTACACACTAATTCCTGCCCCAAGCTGGTGTTCCAATCAAGCAAGGCGGCTGACTGTTTGCTGAATTGCAGCATGGGGCGGGGTCGGGCGATGGGCCTCGCCTTTGCACTCCGCCAGCGGGGTCGCTATGGGCGGGCGATGAAGCGCTCCGCCCCCTTGCTCCCGATCCTTTCCGCCCTGACCGGCCTTGCCTGCTTCGGCGTGATGGACGGGTTCATGAAGATCGCCGCACTGGCGGTGGGGGCCTATGCCGCGCTGTTCTGGCGCAATCTGGTTGGTTCGCTGATCATGCTGCCGGTCTGGCTGGCGCGCGGCAACAAGGACGGCCGCCGCCGGCTGCCGGGGCGCGAGGCCATGCGGCTCCATCTGATGCGCTCGGGCGTTTCGGGGGTGATGGCGGTGCTGTTCTTCTATGGTCTTGCGCGGACCCCGGTGGCCGAGGCCATGGCGCTGTCCTTCGTCGCCCCGCTGCTCGCGCTCTATCTGGCGGCTGCAACGCTGGGCGAGGAGCTTTCGCGGCGCGCGGTGGCGGGATCGGTGCTGGCGCTGAGCGGCGTGGGCCTGATCGCGGCGGGCAAGTTTGGCGGGCAATACAACACCGAGAGCGTGCACGGGCTGATCGCGATCCTGCTTTCGGCGGTGCTCTATGCGGTGAACCTCGTGCTGCAACGGCGGCAGTCCCAGCTTGCGGGGCCGGAGGAGATTTCGTTCTTCCAGACGTTCTTCATCTTCTGCCTGCTGGGCCTTGGCGCATGGTGGTTTGCGCCGATGCCGCCGGCGCAGATGTGGCTGGTGCTTTCAGCCTCTGCCGTACTCTCGACGGGATCGCTGATGCTGCTGGGCTGGGCCTATGCCCGCGCCGAAGCGCAGGTGCTGGTGCCGCTGGAATACACCGCGTTCATCTGGGCGGCGCTGACGGGCTGGATCGTGTTTTCCGAACCGGTGACTGTGCGCACCCTTGCCGGCGTGGTGCTGATCGTGGCGGGCTGCCTTATCGCGCTGCGGCGCAAGCCCGCACTGGAAGCCGCCGCCGAGCGCGCTTGACCGGGCAAGACGGCCGGCAACGCAGGGCCGCGTTCGCGCGCATGATCAGCATGCAAACTATGCATTTCACGCAGCCTCCAAGCCTTGACGCGCGGGCTGTCTCGGCGCATCGGGCAGCGTGCCCTCGGGGGCGGCTCCGGCGCGGCAAACGGTATCAACTTTAAGGGATTACGCATCGCCATGACCCAGGTCGGACAGGACACGCTCGGCGCGCGCAGCACGCTTAACGTCGGTGGGAAGGACTACGCCTACTACGCGCTCGGCAAGGCCGCGGCGGCTTATGGCGATGTCTCGCGCCTGCCCTTCTCGATGAAGGTCCTGCTCGAAAACCTGCTGCGCTTCGAGGATGGCGGCTTCACCGTTTCGACCGATGACATCAAGGCGCTGGTCGACTGGCAGAAGGATCCCTCCAGCAGCCGCGAAATCCAGTACCGCCCGGCGCGCGTGCTGCTGCAGGATTTCACCGGCGTGCCCTGCGTCGTCGATCTTGCCGCGATGCGCGATGCCATCGCCAAGCTGGGCGGCGATACCAGCAAGATCAACCCGCAGGTGCCGGTCCACCTCGTGATCGACCACTCGGTCATGGTCGACGAGTTTGGCCACCCCAAGGCCTTCGAGCAGAACGTCGAGATCGAGTACTATCGCAACGGCGAGCGCTATGACTTCCTGAAGTGGGGCTCGAAGTCGCTGGCCAACTTCAAGGCGGTGCCCCCGGGCACGGGCATCTGCCATCAGGTCAATCTCGAGCACATCGCGCAGGCGGTGTGGACGAGCGAAGGGCCGGATGGCGCGACTGTCGCCTATCCCGATACCTGCGTTGGCACCGATAGCCACACCACGATGATCAACGGCCTTGGCGTGCTGGGCTGGGGCGTCGGCGGGATCGAGGCCGAAGCAGCGATGCTCGGCCAGCCGGTTTCGATGCTGATCCCCGAAGTCGTCGGCTTCAAGTTCACCGGCGAGCTCAAGGAAGGCGTGACCGCGACCGACCTCGTGCTGACCTGCACCAACATGCTGCGCAAGCACGGCGTGGTGGGCCGTTTTGTCGAATATTACGGCCCCGGTCTTGCCTCGCTCACGCTGGCGGACCGCGCCACGCTGGCCAACATGGCGCCGGAATACGGCGCGACGTGCGGCTTCTTCGGCATCGACGAGAAGACGCTGGACTACATGCGTCTGACGGGCCGCGAGGAAGATCAGATCGCGCTGACCGAGGCCTATGCCAAGGCGCAGGGCTTCTGGATCGATCCTTCGGTCGAGCCCGTCTTCACCTCGACGCTTGAGCTTGACCTTGCGACCGTCGTGCCCAGCCTCGCCGGCCCGAAGCGCCCGCAGGACCGCGTCTCGCTGCCCGACGTGGACGATGTGTTCAACGCCGACATGGCCAATGTCTACAAGAAGGCGCAGCAGCGCGTGCCGGTTGAAGGCAAGGACTTCGATATCGGCGATGGCGACGTGACGATCGCGGCGATCACCAGCTGCACCAACACCTCGAACCCGGGCGTGCTGGTTGCTGCGGGCCTCGTCGCCAAGAAGGCCAACGAGCTGGGCCTGAAGCCCAAGCCCTGGGTCAAGACCTCGCTGGCTCCGGGCTCGCAGGTCGTGACGGACTACCTCGTCCGCGCCGGGCTGCAGGAGCACCTCGACGCGGTCGGTTTCAACCTCGTTGGCTATGGCTGCACCACCTGCATCGGCAACTCTGGCCCGCTGGCCGAACCGATCAGCAAGGCGATCAACGACAACGGCCTCGTTGCCGCCGCCGTCATCTCGGGCAATCGCAACTTCGAGGGCCGCGTCTCGCCCGACGTGCGCGCGAACTTCCTCGCCAGTCCGCCGCTGGTCGTCGCCTACGCGCTCAAGGGCACGGTGATCGAGGACTTCATCGCGACCCCGATCGGCCAGAGCAAGGACGGCGTGGACGTCTACCTCAAGGACATCTGGCCCTCGAACGCCGAAGTCTATGCGACGATGGCCGGGTGCATGGACCGCGCGATGTTCCAGGCGCGCTATGCCGACGTCTACAAGGGCGATGTGCACTGGCAGGCGATCAACGTCACGGGCTCGGAAACCTACAGCTGGCGCGCAGGCAGCACCTACGTCGCTAACCCGCCCTACTTCGAGGGCATGAGCATGACCCCGGCGCCGGTGAGTGACATCATCGAGGCCAAGCCGCTGGCGATCCTCGGCGATTCGATCACCACTGACCACATCTCGCCGGCCGGCTCGATCAAGGCCGACAGCCCGGCTGGCAAGTGGCTGATGGAGCACCAGGTCGCCAAGGCGGACTTCAACTCCTACGGCGCGCGCCGCGGCCATCACGAAGTGATGATGCGCGGCACCTTCGCCAACATCCGCATCAAGAACGAGATGGTGCCCGGCATCGAAGGCGGCATGAGCCGCTACGGCAGCGAGGTCGGCGCGATCTACGATGTGGCCATGCAGCACAAGGCCGATGGCACGCCGCTGGTCGTCATCGCGGGCAAGGAATACGGCACCGGCTCCAGCCGTGACTGGGCGGCCAAGGGCACCAATCTGCTCGGCGTGCGGGCGGTGATCGTCGAAAGCTTCGAGCGCATCCACCGCTCGAACCTTGTCGGCATGGGCGTGCTGCCGCTGCAGTTCCTCGATGGCGAATCGCGCGAGACGCTGGGGCTGACGGGTGATGACACCTTCACCATCCGCGGCGTGGCCGGCCTCAAGCCGCGTCAGGACGTTGAGGTCGAGGTGACCCGCGCCGATGGCTCGGCCTTCACGTTCAAGGCGCTGTGCCGCATCGATACCGCCAACGAGCTGGAGTACTACCTCAACGGCGGCATCCTGCAGTACGTGCTGCGCAACCTGGCGGCCTGAGCGCCGCCAGCAGTTGCCGGAATCAGAAAGGGCGGCTCCCCCCGGAGCCGCCCGTTCCTTTTGTCCGCGTCTGCTTCGTACGTGACGGTCCGCGGAAGTTGGTTGTTCAGGCTGCCGCCCGGTCCTTCGCCTTGAGGCCGTGGCGGCGCCGCCCGACGAGCCCTGCAGCGGCAGCGCCGAACAGCAGGACCATCGAAGGTTCGGGAACCGGCGTGCCGCCGTTCGACGAGGTCGTCGAGGTGCTTCCGCCGTTCGAAGAAGACGAGCTGCTGGTGCTGCTCGAGGTTGAAGACGAGCCCGACGTCGACGAAGACGACGAGGTGGAGGAGGACGTCGAGGACGACGTTGACGACGAAGTCGAGGAGCTGCTCGTCACGTTGCCCGAGCTGGTCGAAGTTGACGAGCTGGTGGAGACGTTGCCCGAAGACGTGCTGACATTGCCCGAGCTGGTCGAGACATTGCCTGAAGACGTGCTGACGTTGCCCGACGATGTCGAGGTGCTGCTCGTCACCGCGCCCGAACTGGTCGAGACGTTACCGCTGGACGTCGAGGTCGAGATGTTGCCGCTCGAAGTCGAACCGCCGGACGTCGAAGTCGAGCCACCCGAGGTCGAGGTCGAGCCGCCGGAGGTGGAGCCGCCCGAAGTCGAGGTGGAGCCGGTGCTGGTCGAGGAGACCACCACGCTGCCGCCGCCGCTGCTGCCGCCGAAAAACCCGCCGAAGAACCCGCCGCCGAAGCCGCCGATCCCGCCGCCACCGATCACCACCGGCACCGCGCCGCCGCCGCCACCCGCCGCCTGCGGCGGCATCGGTGCCATATAGGGCACGGGGGCATAGGCCATCTGCTGCTGCGGCATCGCACAGGACTTGGTGACGGTAGTCTTGACCACGCGGCGCAGGCGGTGGACCGGCCGCTGCTTGACCACGGCATAATGCCGCTTCACCTGCTTGACCTTGATCGGCTTCACGTGATGGATTTCGGCCGCCGAAGGTGCCTCCGAAACGTGCACCGCACCGCCTCCCAGCACTGCACCGCCTGCTGCGCAGGCCGCCAGTTTTGCCAATGCCATCCGAACCGACATGATCGTTGCTCTCTGTTCCCGTGGAGCAAGCCCTATCCACCCAATGGTGGACAAACCCTCTCCTGACAGATCGATCAACGCAGATCAGACCGGCGGCGGCAATGCTGTTAACCGGGTTTCGCCCTCTTCCGGGGCCCCGAATTGGGTCATTTCGGGCCGCCAGGACAAGTCTGTACCAAACTGGAACCGAATTGACCCCGGCAGTTACGCTATCAGCGTTTACCATTAGTCTCCGTCGTCAGCGAAGAGGCCGGGAAGATCTGCCGAGGGCGGCGCGAGTCCCAGATGTCGCCAGCCGCGATCGTTGAGGCAGCGCCCGCGTGCGGTGCGCGCGACGAGGCCGAGCTGGATGAGATAGGGTTCGATCACATCCTCGATCGTATCGCGCGGCTCGGAAAGGCCGGCTGCCAGCGTTTCCACGCCAACCGGGCCGCCCTTGTAGATATCGGCAATCATGCTGAGGTAGCGCCGGTCCTGCAGGTCGAGCCCGAGCGAATCGACCTCAAGCCGGGTCAGCGCGCTGTCCGCCACTTCGCGGGAAATCACGTCTGCGCCAGCGACTTGCGCGAAATCGCGCACCCGCCGCAGCAGCCTTCCGGCCACGCGCGGGGTGCCGCGTGATCGGCGGGCGATTTCCCCAGCGCCGCCCTGATCGATGCCGATGCCGAGGAGGCCCGCGCCGCGCGTGACGACGCGTTCAAGCTCGGCCACGGTGTAGAACTGGAGGCGCACGGGAATGCCGAACCGGTCTCGCAAGGGGGTGGCGAGGAGGCCCGCGCGCGTGGTCGCGCCGATCAGCGTGAAGGCGGGCAGATCGATCCGCACCGAGCGCGCGGAAGGCCCTTCGCCGATGATGAGATCGAGCGCGCGGTCCTCCATCGCCGGATAGAGCACTTCCTCGACCACGGGGTTGAGGCGGTGGATCTCGTCGATGAACAGGACGTCGCCTGCTTCCAGATTGGTGAGCAGCGCCGCCAGATCGCCCGCCTTGGCGATAACCGGGCCGGAAGTCGCGCGAAAGTTCACCCCCATCTCGCGCGCGATGATCGCGGCCAGCGTTGTCTTGCCTAGGCCCGGCGGACCATAGAACAGCACATGATCCATTGCCTCACCGCGCTGGCGCGCGCTTTCGATGAACACCTGAAGGTTCTCGCGCGCACCCTCCTGCCCTACGAATTCGGCGAGCGTCTTGGGCCGCAGCGCAGCGTCCGCATCATCGGCCTGGCGGCGGGGGGTGAGGATGGGGTTGTCGGTCATCACCCCGTCGCCCGTTTCAGCGCCACGCGCACGAGATCGTTGAGCTGCGCGTCATCGCCCAGTTCCTTGACGGCTGCGGCGACGGCCATGCTCGCGGTGGCGGGCTTGAAGCCGAGGTTCTGGAGGGCGGATATCGCATCGGCGCTGGCGGAACCGGCGGGCGCTGCGGCGAGGCCTTCGATCGGCGGGGTGCCGGCACCTGCGGAAATCGGGCCGATGCCGCCAGCCTTGTCCTTGAGTTCGTTGACGATGCGGCCGGCAAGCTTCGGCCCTACGCCCTGCGCGCGGGCGACCATCGCGGCATCGCCGCTGGCGCAGGCGCGCTGCAAGTCTTCTACAGAGAGCGCCGAGAGGATCGCCAGCGCCACCTTGCTGCCCACGCCCTGCACGGCGGTGAGCAGGCGGAACCAGCCGCGCTCGCCCGCGCTGGTGAAGCCGATCAGGCGCTGGTCGTTCTCGGAAACCTGAAGCTCGGTGTGGATCACGACCTTGTCGCCGCGAATGCAGAGCCGCTCCAGCGTCTTGGCCGAGCAATGGACGAGGTAGCCGACGCCGTTCACGTCGATGATCGCCCAGTCGGGGCCGAAATCATCGAGCAGGCCGGTAAGCTTTGCGATCATGGTTTGTTCTATGGCAGCGAACCCAGTATGGGGCAAGCCCGCCAAGGCAAGCCCGGTTACCGGTGGCTGCCGATCATGTTGGCATGGGTGATCGCCACCGCCAGCGCATCCGCCGCGTCTTCGCCCGCGAGCGTGACGCCGGGGAGCAGCACCTTGAGCATGGCCTGCACTTGCGCCTTTTCCGCGCCGCCCGTGCCGACCAGTGCCTTCTTGATGACCTTGGTGGGGTATTCGGCGACGGACAGGCCCGCCCGCGCCACCGCCAGCATGGCAACACCGCGCGCCTGCCCCAGCTTGAGCGTGGACTGCGGGTTCTTGTTGACGAAGACTTCCTCCACCGCGCCGGTATCCGGGCGGTGCGCGGCGATCACGGCGGCGAGGCCGTCGTCGAGTTCCACCAGCCGCTCGGCCATCGAGGTCTTGGCGTTGGTGCGGATCTGGCCGTTGGCGACGTGGCTCAGGCGGCTGCCAGCCTTGGCGACCACGCCCCAGCCGGTGCAGGTGAGGCCGGGATCGATGCCGAGGATGATCATGTCAGAGTTTCAGCCCAAAACGCGGGCCGATGTGCATCATGCCGAGGTAGAGCGCCACGGTCAGCACACAGCCCGCCGCGAGCGCGATCCAGAACGACACGCCTTGGCGCAGCAGCGCAGGGATCACGAGGAACATCGGCAGGCTGGGCAGCACGTACCAGAAGGTCGCCTCGGCGTGGATCGCCATGTTCTCCGCATCGGGCCGCGCGCGCCAGAGCAGGATCATGCCGAGCACCGAGACGAGCGGCAGCGAGGCGACGAGTGCGCCCACCGTGGGCAGCTTGCGCCCGATTTCCGAAATGAGCGCGATGAGCAGGCCGGAAAGGAGTGCCTTGATGACAAGCGGCATCATGGCTCAGTAGACCGCATTGGATGGGAAGCCGGGCGTTTCCGTATTGTCCCAGCCCTTCGGCGCGGCAGCAGCGATCGCGTCGAAGGACTGCCAGTCGAACCGGGCCCGCGCCTTGCAATCAAGGCTGGCGAGCGATTGATCGCCCGCCTCGCCGCGCAGGACTTCGATGCCGGAGGAGGTGCGGCCCGGGTTCTCGTTTAGCGAGCCTGTCTCGTCCTGATGCACGATGTAATGTGTCAGCCCGTTAGTGAAGCGGATATGGTCCTGGTTGAGTCCGGCCCGGCTGCGGTTGCCGCCAGTGTGGATGTTGCTCCAATCCGGCGCGCTGGCGACGTCGATCTCGGCATGGCCGGCGGGGCCGAAGCGATAGTGCAGGCTGCTCTGGCCGAGGCAGACGCTGCCGAGCTTCTCGCCGAAGCGGCAGGAATAGACTACGCGTTCACCGCCCGAGCAGAGGCTGGGCATGGGTGCGCGACTGCTGTGGGCCGGCTTGGCCGCCGAACCCGCCGTGCAGAGCAGTGCGGCAACACTCATGGCTGCCGCGAGTGCCCGCATCAGCCCAGCTTTTCCATCACGTCATCCGGGATCTCGTAGTTGCCCCAGACGGTCTGGACGTCATCATCGTCATCCAGCACGTCGATCAGCTTGAGCAGGGTCGCGGCGGTTTCGGCATCGACGGTGGTTTTCAGGCTGGGCTTCCACGCCAGCTTCACGCCTTCAGCCTCGCCCAGCACCTTTTCCAGTTCGCGCGCGACGGGGTGGAGCTGGTCGATCGACACCCAGATCTGGTGGCTGCCGGGGTTCTCGTCGCCGTCGCCCATATCGGATTCGACGTCGTCCGCACCCGCTTCGATCGCGGCTTCGAGGACTTTCTCCTCATCGCCTGCCTTGCCGGGATATTCGATCAGGCCGAGCCGCTCGAACCCGTGGCTCACCGCGCCCGAAGCGCCGAGGTTGCCGCCGTTCTTGGCGAAAGCGGTGCGCACGTTGGTGGCGGTGCGGTTGCGGTTGTCGGTCAGCGCCTCGACGATGATCGCCACGCCGCCCGGGCCATAGCCTTCGTAGCGCACTTCTTCATAGTTATCGCCTTCGCCCTTGGTGGCTTTGTCGATCGCGCGGGCGATGTTGTCCTTGGGCATCGACTGCGCCTTGGCCGCGTTGACGGCGGCGCGCAGGCGCGGGTTCATGTCCGGATCGGGCATGCCCATCTTGGCCGCGACGGTGATTTCGCGGGAGAGCTTGGAGAACTGCGCCGAGCGCTTTTTGTCCTGCGCGCCCTTGCGGTGCATGATGTTCTTGAATTTGGAATGGCCTGCCATGGTCTTCTGCTCAGGGCTTTCTGCAAATTGCTTTGGCCGCTCCCCTAGCCGAGACAGCGGCGCTGGGCAATTGGCCCTGCATACCCGGTCTTAACCCGCGTTGCGGCATGCTTGCTGCGATGACCGCGCTGTATCACGATTTCGCCGCATGGCTCGCCCGTCCGCACATGCTGACGCCCTCCGGGCTTCGTGCGCGCCATGCAGGGCAGGCTTTGCTGGCTATGCTGGCGCTGCATCTGGCTGTGCTGCTGCTGGTGCTGCTGCCGCTGCTGGGCCTGTGGCAGTCCGCGATGGGCCTGCCTTCGCCCGAGGCGTTCGATCAGGTGTCCAAGGCGATGCTGGTGCCCTTCGTGGTGCTGCTGGCGCCGGTCGCCGAGGAGCTAGCCTTTCGTGGCTGGCTGACCGGGCGGGTGCGCGCAGTTTGGCTGGTCGGCTGCGGTTTCGCGGCTGCTGGCTTTCTCGCGATGGTGAATTTCCACATCTACGAAGTGCCGGCGAGCTTTGCCGTGCTCGGCATTGGGCTGGCCATGCCGGCGGGCTGGTGGTGGCTGCGCCGGCGCGGCGTGGTGCCGGGGTTCGAGCGGGCCTTTCCGGTGCTGGTGTGGCTGTCGATCGTGGTTTTCGCTCTCTCGCACCTCAGCAACTATCCGCGTTTTTCGTGGACGCTGCTGCCGATGGTGCTGCCCCAGCTCTGGGCGGGGATGACGCTGAGCTACACGCGCATGCGGATCGGCATTTTCGGCGCGATGCTGATCCACGCGGCGGCCAACGGCATATCGGTCAGCCTCGCGCTTTTTGGGGGTTAGAGCACTCGCTGCCACCGGCCGACATCGCGCCAAGCGCCCATTTTCCAGCCGACTTCGCGGTACACGCCCACGGGGGTAAACCCGCAGGCTTCGTGCAGCGCAACGCTGGCGGGGTTGGGTTGTGCGATTCCGGCAAAGGCCGCGTGGAAGCCCTTGGCCTTGAGCCGCGCGAGCAACTCACCATAAAGCGCGCGGCCGATGCCGGTGCGCGGGAAGGCCGGGCTGACGTAGATCGCCACGTCGCAGGATGAGGCATAGGCCGCGCGGGTCCGGTGCGGGCTGGCATAGGCATAGCCGGCGACCTCGCTGCCGCGTGTCGCGACAAGCCAGGCGTGGCTGGCGCCGTAGTCCGCGATGCGGCGGGCCATTTCCTCCGCGTCGGGTGGGTCCAGCTCGAAGCTCACCCAGCTGTCGGTGACGTAGGGACGGTAGATCGCGGCGCAGGCCTCGGCGTCTTCCGGGCCTGCCGCGCGGATCATCAGCCCTTCCGCCATCGGTCAGGGTACCTGCTTCACCACCGCGCCGCGTTTCATCACGAAATCGACGTGTCCGAGGCGGGTAACGTCGCTGAGCGGATCGCCGTGGACCGCGATAATATCGGCCGGCATGCCCGGCGCGATCCGGCCCACACTATCGCTGCGGCCCAGCGCTTCGGCAGCGTTCACCGTGGCAGCCGCGATGGCGGCCATCGGCGTCATGCCCGCCTTGACCATCAGAGCGAATTCCTGCGCGTTGTCCCCATGGCGCGAGACGCCAGTGTCCGTCCCGAACGCGATCTTCACGCCCATCCGGATCGCCAGTTCATGCGATTTGCGTTCCGCGGCGGCGGCATTTTCGGCCTTGGGGATCGTTGCGGGTGGCAGCAGACCGGCACGCGCCTGCGCAAGGGCCGCAACCGGGGCGAGCATGGTCGGCACGAGCCAGGTGCCGTGTGCGAGCATGGCCTTGATCGTCGGCTCATCAAGGAAGGTGCCATGATCGATCGTATCGACGCCGGCGTTGACTGCGGCCATCGTCCCGGCTGCGGCATGGCTGTGCGCCGCCACCTTCCGGCCAAAGCCGTGCGCCGTGTCGATGACGGCCTTCATTTCCTCGTCGGTCATCTGCTGGCCAAGACCGCCCGCCACATTCGAGAGCACGCCGCCGGTCGCGGCGAACTTGATGACTTGCGCGCCGAGCCGGATCTGCTCGCGCACCGCGCGGCGGCAATCGTCCGCGCCGTTGCAGAGGTTGTTGTAGTCATGCGGCGTGAAGGCGCCGTAGCTCTCCTCGTTGAGCCCGCCGCCGTCGCCATGTCCGCCCGAAACCGAAATCATCGTGCCAGCGTTGACGATGGTGGGGCCAGCCACTTCGCCGGCATTGATCGCATCGCGCAGCGCGCGGATACCGCGCGGCGGACCGCCCAGATCACGCACCGTGGTGAAGCCGGCTTCCAGCGTCTGCAGGGCATGCTGCGCGGCGAGATAGGCCGAATCCTCGCGGTCGCGCGTGGACTGCTCCAGCCGCTCGCGCATCGGATCGCCGTCGCTGAACAAGTGGACGTGCATGTCGGTGAGCCCCGGCAGCACGAAGGCATCGCCGAGTTCGACGGTCGTGGCACCGGTGGGCGCTGGCAGCGTGCCATCGCTGACGTTGGTGACCACGCCATCGGTGATCACCACGGTGGAAGCCCCGCGCGGGGGCTTGCCGGGCTGATCGAGCAGCCGCCCGGCGTGCAGATAGACCACCTTGGGCTGCGGCTTTGCGGGCGCTTCGGCTGCCGCAGCGGGCGCCGCAATGACGGCCAGTGCGGCAAAACCGGCAAGAAGGGCGGGGCGGGAAAGGCGCATCAGGCAAACTCCGACTGAACGTTGCACCGCAGCCTAGCGCGTTGTCACCCCGCGTCCAGTGATCCTATTCGATACCCAGCGCGTTCTTGTAGGTATCGAGAATCGCTTCCATTTCGCGGCGATCATCGGGCTTCAGCTTACGCAGACGCACGATCTGGCGCATGATCTTGGGATCGTAGCCGGTCGATTTCGCCTCGGAGTAGACGTCCTTGATATCGTCGCCGATGCCCTTCTTTTCTTCCTCGAGGCGTTCGATACGCTCGATCAGGAGGCGCAGGCGGTCGTCGGCGGAATCGGCCATGGGGTAGGGTCTCCGGTCAGATAAGATCGGCTCCGTTAGGACCGGGAGGCCGATTCGCGCAAAACCCAGCCTGTGGAAAGTTCAGGCATCCTCGCGCCCCTTGAAGCCTTGGGCGATCACGTACCACTCGGACGAATCCTTGCGGCTGGCGGGCGGCTTGGCGTGCTTTACCGTCTTGAAGTTGCGCTTGAGGATCGTGAGCAGTTCGCCGTCGGTCCCGCCTGCAAAGACTTTGGCGACGAAGGCGCCGCCGGGGGCGAGCGTCTTGACCGCGAAATCGACGGCGGTTTCGACGAGGCCCATGGTGCGCAGATGGTCGGTCGCCTTGTGGCCCACCGTGTTGGCGGCCATGTCGGAAATGACGAGATCGGGCGCGCCGCCCAGTGCGCCGGTGAGCGCCGCAGGGGCCTCGTCAGTCATGAAGTCCATCTGGAAGATGGTCACGCCCTCGATCGGCTCTACCGCCAGGAGATCGATGCCGACCACTTCGGCTTGCGGTACCTGCTTGCGCACGACTTGCGCCCAGCCCCCCGGCGCGATGCCGAGATCGATCACGCGGCGCGCGTCCTTGAGCAGGCCGAAGCGCGTATCGAGCTCGATCAGCTTGAACGCGGCGCGGCTGCGCCAACCTTCCGCCTTGGCCTGCTTGACGTAGGGATCGTTGAGCTGGCGGGATAGCCAGCGGTTGGAAGAGGCCGTGCGGCCCTTGGCGCTCTTGACCCGCGTGCCGGGGTCGCGGCCGCTTCGGCTCATGCGGCAGTGCCTCCGTTAACGCTTTTGCCTTGCGCTGTTTCCGCGCGCCGGTCGCCGAGCCCGCCCGCCGCCATCAGGCTGCGCAGAATGCCTTCGCGAATGCCGCGGTCGGCGATGCCGAGCCGTTCGGCAGGCCAGATGTCGAAGATCGATTCGAGGATCGCGCAGCCCGCTACGACGAGGTCCGCTCGCTCGCGCCCGATGCAGGGCACGGCGATGCGCTCGGCGGGGGAGATATGCGCAAGGCGCTGGCTGATCTCGCGCATCGAGGTGGTGGGCACGATCAAGCCGTCCACCGCGCTGCGATCATATTGCGGCAGGCCCAGGTGCAGGCTGGCGAGCGTGGTGACGGTGCCGCTCGTACCGAGCAGGCGCAGGCCGCCATCCGCCGCCGCCGATTCGCGCGCCGGGGCAACCCGTTCGGAGAACCGGGCGAAGCCATCGGTGATGCGGGTGCGCATCTCGTGATAGGCGGCGGCGCGGGCTTCGGCGGTCAGTTCGATCGGGCCGATGCTTTCGGTAAGCGAGACGACGCCCCACGGCACCGATTGCCAATCGAGGATGCGCGGCACCGTATCGCTGGTATCGACCAGGACCATCTCGGTCGACCCGCCGCCGATATCGAAGATCATCGCCGGGCCGCAGCCAGGTTCCAGCAGGATATGGCAGCCGAGCACGGCGAGCCGCGCTTCCTCCTCGGCGGTGATGATGTTGAGGCAGATGCCGGTTTCGCGGTGGACGCGTTCGATGAATTCCTCGCCGTTGGTGGCGCGGCGGCAGGCTTCGGTGGCGACCGAGCGCGCGAGGTGCACGCCGCGTTTGCGCAGCTTGTCGGCACAGATGTGGAGCGCGCCAAGCGCACGGTCCATGGCCGCATCCGAAAGCCGGCCTGATTGCGCGAGCCCTTCGCCCAGTCGCACCACCCGGCTGAACGCATCGATCACCATGAAGTGATCGCCGGAAGGCCGCGCGATGAGCAGGCGGCAATTGTTGGTGCCGAGATCGATCGCGGCATAGGCCTGGCGATGGAACGGCGGTGTCTTCTGCCAGGGCGCGCGCGGCGCCTCTACGGGTGGCGGCGGGGCCGAGGGCAAAGCTGGGGGCGGGGTTGAGACCGTTGGGGCCGGCGCACTCATGGCGAGGTTGGCTGCGGGCCGCGCTTCGGGCCCAGAGACTGGACCGGCAGGGTTGCTGGCCGACGCTGCTGCCGCAGGACGGGCTCCCCTTGGCTTGCCGCGGGACGCTGATTTGCGCCCCCGCCGCTTGCCTGGCCGCGTCTTGCGCCGTTGCGCCGGCGGATCGAATTCCGCCATGTCTACCAATCGCTTATGTTCTCCCGCCAAGGGAATGCCCGGCAGGTACTTGACACGCACTCTAGCGTTCCTGCGGCTTTCGGGCAAGTACGGTGCGGGAAGGGCGCGCGTCACCTTGACTTGAACGCACGCCCCGCCTAAAGGCCCGCCCTCATTGCCCCGTCGTCTAATGGTAAGACAACGGATTCTGATTCCGTTTATCGAGGTTCGAATCCTCGCGGGGCATCCATTTTCCGCCACATTCGACGCCCGGCTACCGGTTGTGCGCACGGCGCAAAAGCCGGACTTGCCGGTTATGGTTGTCGGGACAGACCGATTTCACATCAGCAATCTGCTAGACCGGAACCATCGCCCATTGCGATTTGGCGCCGCGCTTGCGACACCTCTCGGTCATGACCGATGAAGAAGCCCACGAACTCACGCACCGCAAATTCTACAAGGCCGAGCAGGAAGTCGGCTTTGTCGAATCGCACGATAATGTCACCCCGCAGCAGCGGGATCCGGCCTATCGGCTCGCCTTCCGCGACACCGATTTCCTGCTGCGCGAGGAATTGCGCCCGGTACGGTTCCAGCTTGAGCTGCTGAAGCCCGAAATGCTGCTCGACGAGGCGGGGATCGGCTCCACCCTCGTGATGTACGGCTCGGCGCGGATTCCTTCGCCCGAGGAAGCGGACGCGGTGCGCGCGGCGGCGGCGACGCCGGAGCAGCAGAAGGTCGCCGAGCGGCTGATCGCCAAGGCGCGCTACTATGAGGAGGCTCGCAAGCTGGCGCAGATTGCCAGCCGCAGTGCGGTGGTAGAGGACGGCAAGCGCCATTTCGTGATCTGCTCGGGCGGCGGGCCTTCGATCATGGAGGCGGCCAATCGCGGCGCAGCGGATGTCGGCGCGGAATCGATCGGGCTCAACATCACGCTGCGGCACGAACACACGCCCAACGCTTATGTGACGCCGCACCTCTCGTTCCAGTTCCACTACTTCGCGCTGCGCAAGATGCATTTCCTGCTGCGCGCGCGGGCGGTGGCGGCGTTTCCGGGCGGCTTCGGCACGTTCGATGAACTGTTCGAACTGCTGACATTGGTCCAGACCGGCAAGATGCAGCCGATCCCGATCCTGCTGTTCGGCGGGGATTTCTGGAACCGGGTGGTGAACTTTGCGGCGCTGGCCGAGGAGGGCGTGATCAGCGCTGCGGACATCGACTTGTTTCACATCGTGGAGACGGCAGAGGAAGCCTGGGGCCACATCACCGCGTTTTACGGTCTCGATCTGGACTGAAGACCCATGGCCGAACTGCGCACCGAGCGGCTGGTCCTGCGGCCCGCTTGCTCCGGTGATCTTGATGCGTTGCACGCGATCATGCGCCAGCCGCGCGCCATGGCCTATTGGTCGACGCCGCCGCACGATACCCTCGCCCAGACCGCCGAATTCCTCGATGGCATGATGACAATCCCGCCGGGTGAGGGCGAGGACTTCGCGATCGAGCATCAAGGCCGCATGATCGGCAAGGCCGGGCTCTATCGCTTTCCCGATATCGGCTACATTCTCGATCCGGACCATTGGGGCCGCGGACTGATGCGTGAGGCGCTGACGGCCGTGATCGCGCGGGCCTTTGCGGTGCATGGCCTGCCGCGCATTCAGGCCGACGTCGATCCGCGCAATGGTGCCTCGCTGCGGCTGCTGGCGCGGCTGGGCTTTCGCGAGACGGACCGGCAGGCGCGGACCTGGCTGGTGGGCGAGGAATGGTGCGACAGCGTCTATCTGGTGCTGGACGCGGCGGACTGGCCTCAGGCTTGCAGGACGGCGTAGTGTCCGAGCGGGCCGCTGCCTGCACCGAAGCCGGGCGCAGCGAGCAGCGCAGCGCGGACGAACTGGCGGGCCTCAGCGACCGCTTCGGCCAGCGAGAGTCCGCGCGCGAGATGCGTGGCAATGGCGCTCGATAGCGTGCAGCCGGTGCCATGGGTGTGGCGCGTGTGGATGCGCGGTGCGGTCCACACGACATCGTCCTCACCCGGCACGGCAAGCCGGTCTGTCACATCTGGCCCTTCCGCATCGCCGCCCTTGCCGAGCCACGCGATGCCCCGCGCGCGCAGTGCTGCCGCGCCGCCCAGCGCGGCGAGTTCCGGCACGTTGGGTGTGGTCAGCGTAGCGAGCGCCATGAGCCGTTCGAATGCAGCGATCGTGGCGGCATCGGCGAGCGCCGCGCCGCTGGTGGCGATCATGACCGGATCGAACACGATGGGCACGGCGAGCCGCTCCAGCCTCTCGGCCACCACGGCGGCGATCTCGGGCGAGCCGAGCATACCGATCTTGACCGCGTCGACGCCGAGATCGCCGGTGCAGGCATCGATCTGCGCGGCGACCATCGCGGGGCTCGCGGCCTCGACCATGTGGACCCCGGTCGTGTCCTGCGCGGTCAGCGTGGTCACGGCGGTCATCGCGTAGCCGCCGAGCATGGTGATCGTCTTGATATCGGCCTGAATGCCCGCTCCCCCGCCCGAATCCGAACCAGCAATGGAAAGCACGCGGGGTGGCTTCATCCCTTGAACCTCCGCTCGGCAGACGGCGGGTACTTGGCATGAAGCGCTTTGGCGCGGCTGGGGCGGTCCATCAGTTCGCCGCCGCAATTGGGGCAGCGGTCATCAAGCGCTTCGGCGCATTCGGCGCAGAATGTGCACTCGAACGAGCAGATGAACGCGCCCGGCGCATCGGCGGGGAGATCGGTGCCGCAGCGTTCGCAATCGGGGCGCATTTCCAGCATAGGGACTCTCCTCAGGCGGCCTTGCGCACCGCATCGCAGATCGCATCGACGACTTGCGCCACTTCGCGCGCATCATCGCCTTCCGCCATGACGCGGATCACGGGTTCGGTGCCCGAGGGGCGGATGACGAGGCGGCCCTTGCCGGCGAGCTGGGCTTCGGCCTCGGCAATCACCGCCTTGACGCTGGCGGCCTCGAGCGGCTTGCCGCCGGCAAAGCGCACGTTCTTGAGGAGCTGCGGCACGGGATCGAACAAGTGCAGCGTCTCGCTTGCCGGCTTGCCCGAGGCGACCAGCGCGGCGAGGACCTGCAGCGCGGCGACGGTGCCGTCGCCGGTCGTGCCATGGTCGGTCAGGATCATGTGGCCGGATTGCTCGCCGCCAACGTTGTAGCCGCCTTCGCGCATCTTCTCGAGCACGTAACGGTCGCCCACGGAGGCGCGCACCAATTCAAGGCCGAGGCCATTGAGGTAGCGTTCGAGGCCGAGGTTCGACATGACGGTGGCTACCACGCCGCCGCCGCGCAGCGCGCCAGCCTCGTGCAACCGCCCGCCGATCAGCGCCATGATCTGGTCGCCGTCGACCGTCTGGCCCTTCTCGTCGACCACGATCAGCCGGTCCGCATCGCCATCGAGCGCAATGCCGATATCGGCGCGCACTTCGCGCACGCGCGCTTTCAGCGCATCGAGATGGGTCGAGCCGACGCCCGCGTTGATGTTCTTGCCGTTGGGCTCCACGCCGATGGCGATGACTTCGGCGCCGAGTTCCCACAGCGCCGAAGGCGCCACATGATAGGCCGCGCCATTCGCGCAATCGACGACGATGCGCAGGCCATCGAGGCGGACGTTATGCGGGAGCGAAGCCTTGACCGCGTGAATATAGCGGCCGCGCGCATCCTCGATGCGGCGGGCGCGGCCCACGTCGTTCGCATCGGCGAGCGGCAGGTCCTGTTCGATCATCGCCTCGATCGCGAGCTCGTCTTCGTCAGAAAGCTTGTAGCCATCGGGGCCGAACAGCTTGATGCCGTTGTCCTCGAACGGATTGTGGCTGGCCGAGATCATCACCCCGACATCGGCGCGCATTTCGCGCGTGAGCAGCGCGACGGCGGGCGTGGGCATCGGCCCCAGCAGCACGACATCCATGCCGACGCTGGTGAAGCCCGCGGTCATCGCGTTTTCCAGCATGTAGCCCGAAAGGCGGGTATCCTTGCCGATCACCACGCGGTGGCGGTGATCGCCACGCAGGAAGTAGGTACCAGCGGCCTGGCCCACTTTCATCGCGGTTGCAGCCGTCATGACCCCGGCGTTGGTCCGACCCCGGATGCCGTCGGTGCCGAAAAATTTTCGTGCCATTGCCTGAAACTATTCCTTGTCAGAAGCGCTTGCGCGGCGCGGATTGCCATATGCCCCTACACGCTTAATGTCACCGACCCATGAACCAAGCGATTAACGATCCTTCATCCGCCAGCGAAGCGCCCCGCTCGCCAAGTCCCTTGCCCGAAATCACCAAGGTTCCCACGCTGTGGACGTTCGTCGGGCTGATCGGCGGCCTTGGCCTTGGCCTTGCCATGGCGATGCGTGCCCCCGGTGCGCTTGCACCGCTGCTGGCGGTGGCGGAGCCGATGGGCGACATGTGGTTGCGCGCTTTGAGGGCGACGATCATTCCCCTCGTCGTCTCGCTGCTGTTCATGGGTGTGGTGCAGACCGTGGCGGCGGCGCGGGCCGGAGCCATGGCGCGGCGCGCATTGGGCTGGTTCTACCTCATCCTCGCAGGTGGCTCCGCGATGGCCGCTTTTGTGGTGCCGACGCTCCTCCTGCTGATCCCCAGCCCACCGGGCGCGGCCGCAGCGCTGCGATCCAGCATGTCCGCCGCCACGACCCAGAACGCCGGGCCGCTGCCGGGGGCGGGCGATTTCGTCGCCTCGTTCGTGCCGGCCAATGTGTTTGCCTCTGCCGCCAACGACGCGATCCTGCCGCTGCTGCTGTTCACTGCGGCCTTCGCCGTGGCCGCCGCGCGGCTCGGCCTGCGCCAGCGCGACAGCCTGTTGACGTTCTTCGAGGGCGTGGGCGGGGCGACATTGGTCGTGGTCGGCTGGATCCTGTGGACCGCGCCGGTCGGCGTCTTCGCGCTGAGCTTCGCGGTGGCAGCGCACACCGGCGCGGCGGCGATCGGGGCGCTGGCGCACTATGTGCTGATCGTGACGCTGACCGGCACGGTGATGTTCCTCAGCGCCTATCCGATTGCGGTGCTGTTCGGACGCCAGTCGCTGGGGGCCTTCGCCCGCGCGGTCATCCCGGCGCAGGCACTGGCGCTATCGACGCAGTCCTCGCTCGCCTCGCTCCCGGCGATGCTGGGCGCCTGCCGCCAGCTCGGCGTGCGCGACCGCGCTGCCGAGTTTACCCTGCCGCTGGCCGTGGCGCTGTTTCGCGGCACCGGCCCCGCAATGAACTTCGCCGTTGCGATCTACCTCGCGCACTGGCTCGGCATTCCGGTCGATACCTGGCACATGGTGGCGGGCTTCGCGGTTGCCTCGGTGATGAGCTTCGGCGCGGTGAGCCTGCCCGGCGCGATCAGCCTTGTCACCTCGTGCGGACCGATCGCGCTCGCCATGGGCGTGCCGGTGGGGCCGCTCGCGCTGCTGGTGGCGGTGGAAGTGCTGCCCGATCTCATGCGGACGCTGGGCAACGTGACGCTCGACGTTGCGGTTACCACCGTGGTCGACGCGATGCCCGGCCTCGATGATGAGCAGGTCGCTAGCGACTGATCCCTGCAGCAGGCCGGAACAGCGGCTCGCCCAGCAGGAAACCGATCACGTTTGGGCGGCCGAGATTGTCGAGCAGCGCCTCGATGATCATGAGGATCGGCACCGAAAGCAGCGCGCCGGGCACGCCCCAGATCCATGAGAAATAGCTGATCGCGACGAGGATCGAGACCGGACTGACCGTGAGGCGGGCGCCGAGGATCGCCGGTGTCACGAAGTTTGCCTCGACCGCGTGGAGGGCGAGGAAGGCCAGCACAGGGACCACGCCGACCGCGACCGAGCTGGCCGTGCCGAGCCCGACCAGCGCCAGCAGCGCCATCATGGCGAGCGGGCCGAGGTAGGGGAGGAAATTGAACACGAAGGCAAGGCCGCCCCACATGATCGGCGCGCTGAGGCCGAAGGCCCAGGCTCCGCCCGCGACGATCACGCCGACACCGAGGTTGATCAGCGCGACAGTGAGCAGGTAGCCCGCCACCCGGTCCTGCACATCGCGCATCACCCGGGCGATGCGCACCGAAGCATTGGCGCTGTGGCTGCTCTGCGCGAGGCGGCGTTGCACGCGCAGGCGCGTCTCGATCATGAAGAAGGTCATCAGCAGCGTGACGAGGATTTCCAGCACGACGCTGGGGGTGGCAAAGGCGACCTGTTCGATCACCGAAGGGCTGGCGAGCACGACTTCGCGCGGGCTGTGGCCCATGAGCCGGGCAAGCTGGCGGTTGAAATCGTTGATCCAGGCAAGGTTGCCGCGCAGTTCGGCAAAGCGCCGGCTGACGACCGCGAGCATGTCCGGCACCTGATCGACCATCGCGAAGGCCGGCTGAAGGATCAGGCCGAGCGCGGCGACGATCACGCCGGCCATGGTCAGGATCGCCAGAAGCGAAGCGAGCATCCCCGGCAGGCCGATCCGGCTCAGCCGATCGGCCAGAGGAGCAAGGATGATGGTGATGACAAGCGCGGTAACCGGCGGCAGAAACACCACCGCACCGATCGACAGCACGAAGGGCAGCGCAAGGAACAGGCCAACCATCAGGAGCAGCACGATCGCCGATTGCAGCCGCGCGCGCGTATCACCCACCCATTCGTCGGGCAGGCCGTGCACAGCAGTGCCAGCTTCAAGTTCGGGATCGGGCATGTCGGCCATTGCGGGCTGTAGTCTGGACTCCGCATGTGGCGGGATCAAGGCCGGAACAGAGGATTGCCAATTGTTCTGGCGCGCCTGTGCGCCGCCTTATCCCGCCAGTTCCTTGCCGTAGATCACGTATTCCTTGTTGACCTTGCTGTCGATGGCGTCGGCGATGGCGACCATTCCCTGATTGTCATCGAGGATCCAGCCGATCTCGCCGCGCGTCGAACCATAACGCGTCACCGAATTGCGGCGGATATACTCGATCATCATGAAGGCGAGCTGGCTGGCGAGGCGCGAGGCCTGCAGCTTCTTGCGCACGCCCATCAAGGGCACGCGCATGGTGCGCACGCGCGGATTGCGCAGCCACAGCAGCAGCTTGGCCCAATTGAACGGAAACAGCGAACCGCCCATGGGCTTGAGCACTTCGTTGAGATCGGGCAGCGTCATCATGAAGGCCACCGGCTCGCCGTCGTACTCGGCGACCATGATCAGGTCCTCGCGCACGATCGGTTTGAACTTCTTGCCGGCGTAGGCGATCTCGGTGTCGGTGAAGGGAACGAAGCCCCAGTTGTCCGACCATGCATCGTTGAGGATGTCGAGGATGAGCTTGGCTTCGGCATCGAACTTGCTCTTGTCCACCCCGCGGATGCGGATGCGCGGGTTCTTCTCGCCCGAGGCGACGATGCGCTGGATCAGCGGGGGGAATTCTTTCGTGATATCGAGCTCGTAGGTGAGCAGCGACTTGGCCGGGGAGTAGCCCAGGGCCTCGATATAGGGCGGGTAGCGCCTGCTCTGGTGGCCCATCATCACCGTGGGCGATTGCTCGAACCCGCGCACAAGCTGGCCCGGCTCCTCCCAGATCGACATCGAGATCGGGGCGAGCACGCGGTTCATGCCCTTCTCGCGCAGCCAGTCCTCGGCGCGAGTGATCAGCGCGCCGGCCACGCTCTCGTCTTCCGCCTCGAGCAGGCCCCAGTTGCCGGTGCCCGGGCCCATGCCCTGCACCGGGTCCATCGCCACAGCGAGGTGATCGATATGCGCCGAGATGCGCCCGACGACGCGTCCTCCGCGGCGGGCGAGGAACAGCTGGACATCGGCATGTTCGAAGAACGGGTTCTTGCCCGGCGTGACAAGCTCCACCGCTTCCATGCGCAGCGGCGGGACCCAGGCGGGATCGCTCGCGTTGATGCGGTAGGCCACGTCCACAAAGGCAGTGCGGTCGGCCTTGCCGGAAACCGGGGTGATGCTTACTTCGCCTTTGGTGTCTGGGATCCCGGCCACGATATTGCCTTTGTTTGTAGGTATCGAAAAATACGAAGGGCTTGCCTGCGTTGGCCCGGGCCGGATTGTCAAGCCGGACGCAGCGCTGGCAGGGCCCCGGATGAACGCATCGGGTCAATCAGGAATCATCGCATGCTTGCCTCTCCGTCTCTCGATACGCCGCCGATGCTGGAGCCCCAGTCCGCCGGTGCCGCGCCCCGAGAGGCCGCGATCCTCGCCCGCACGCCGGACGACAAGGCGATGCTGCGCGCGGCGGTCGAGCTGACGCGCGATCTGGGCGAAGCGAAACCGGCGGTGTTCTGGCCCGATATGCTGGCCTCGGCGCTGACGGGTTATGCGGCGCTGGCGGGCGCGATCCTTGCCGGAAACCTGTGGGTGGCCGCCGTTTGCGGGGTGCTTTCGGCGCTGGCGTTCTACCGTGCGCTGCTGTTCATCCACGAGCTTTCGCATATCCACCGCAATGCCCTGCCGGGCTTTCGCTTCGCGTGGAACGTCATCGTCGGCATCCCGATGCTCACGCCTTCGTTCATGTATGAAGGCGTCCACCCGCTGCACCATGCCCGCACCCGTTATGGCACGGCGGAGGATCCGGAATACCTGCCGCTCGCGCTGATGAAGCCGTGGTCGCTTCCGGTGTTCCTGCTCACCGCCATTCTGCTGCCGGTGGCGCTGCTGGTGCGTTCGGCGGTGCTGGTGCCGTTGGGTGTGGTCATTCCGCCGCTGCGCCGGCTGGTCTGGGCGCGCGCCTCGGCGCTCGCGATCAACCCGGCCTTCCGCCGCCGCCCGCCCGAGGGTGACTTTGCGCGGATGGTGTTCTGGCAGGAACTCGGCGCTTCGGCCTGGGCGTGGTTCCTGCTCGGCTGGTCGGCCACGCATGGCTGGCGGCCGCTGCTGATCGGCATTGTGGTGATCGCGCTCGGCGCGGTGCTCAATCAGGCGCGCACGCTGGTCGCACACCTTTGGGAGAACGAGGGCGAGACGATGACGGTGACGGGGCAGTACCTCGATTCGGTCAACGTGCCGCCGCCGGGCTGGGCCACCGCGCTGTGGGCCCCGGTCGGCCTGCGCTATCACGCGCTGCACCACCTGCTGCCGAGCGTGCCCTATCACGCCTTGGGGGAGGCGCATCGCCGCCTGACGGCCGAACTGGGTCTGGCGTCGACCTATACCCGTTCGAGCTACTCCGGGCTGTTCCCGCTGCTCGGCCGGCTGGTGCGCAGCACGATGACGGCGCGCTAGCTTAGCGCGACATAGGCGCCGACCGCGATCACCAGCGCGGCAAAGCCCTTTTCGACCATGCCGCGATGGCTAGCGAGCGCTGCGGTGCCCTTGATGCCGAGCGCAGCACCGGCGGCACCGCCAATGGCCAGAACGCCCACCAGCGGCCAGTCGACATAGCCTGAGAGCGCGTAGGACGTGGCGGTCGTCGCGCCCAGCGCCGCGACGATGACCAGCGAAGTGCCCGAGGCAAAGCGCATCGGCATCGCGGTCGCTGCAATCAGCCCCGGTACGATCAGGAAGCCGCCGCCGATCCCGAAGAAGCCCGCCAGCAGTCCCGTGCCGAGCCCGATGGGGAGCAGGCGCGGCAGGAGTTGGCTTGCGCTCGTCATGGTGAGCCGCACGTCTGCGCGTTCCTCGCTGCGGCGCGGGCGGAGCATGGCAAGGCCAACACCGATCATCAGCAGGCCGAACAGCATGAGCAGCCGCTTGCCATCCAGCGCCTTGCCCAGCTCCGCGCCAAGGCTCGCCCCGATGACGCCCGCTGCCGCAAACACCCCGGCGCAGCGCCATTTGACCGTGCCCGCGCGGGCATGTCCGGCCAGTCCGACCAGTGCGTTGAGCGTAACGGCGACAGCACTCGTGCCCACCGCGGCGTGCGCGGAAGAAACGCCCACCGCATAGACCAGCAGCGGCGTCATCAGGATCGATCCACCCGCACCGAGCCCGGCGAGGATCAGGCCGATCGCTGCGCCCGAACCCAATGCGGCAAGGATCATCGCCAGTGGCATGGCATCAGGCCGCCGCGCGCCGGTTCCACGGCATTGCCGCGAGGAGCTTGGCCATGCCGCACCAGCCTGTCGTGCCGGCAAACATCAGGCCCGCGCCGACAAAGGCGGAGAGGCCGAGGAAGAGCGGGCTGAACAGGAAGCCCAGCACCACGCCGAGCACGACCAGCGCGCCTGCGGTGATCTGCACCTGCCGCATGATCTCGAGCGGGGCCTTGCGGTTTTCCGCCACCGGCAGCCCCGCCGTGCGCCAGGCGTCGAGTCCGCCTTCGAGCAGGTAGGCCGGGCAATCGCTGGCCGCCGCGAGCAGCTCGGCGTTGGCGGCGGTGCGCATGCCGCTGCGGCAGTGATAGACCACGGCCGGCGCATCTCCGACGCGGCCGATGGCGTCGATGGGGCGGTTCTCGGAGCCGGGAATGCGCGCGCGGGCAAATTCGTCCGGCGAGCGGATATCGATCAGGCGCGCGCCGCCAGCTATCAACCGGCGGGTTTCGGTGGGGGTGATCCGGGGCAAGGTCATTGTGTCAGTCCTCAGCGCAATAGAGTTGGTAGAGCGTGGCGAGCAGCGCCTCGACCCGGGCATCGGCAATCCGGTAGCGCAGCACCTGCGCTTCGCGGGTGAAGCCCACGAGACCCACTTCGCGGAGACGCGCGAGGTGCTGCGAAAGCGCGGACTGCGAGAGCCCGATGCGCTCGGCAATATCGCCCACCTTCATCTCACCCGCCTCGGCCAGCGAGCAGAGCACCATCAGTCGGTGCGGATTGGCGAGTTCGCGCAGAATGCCAGAGACCATCGTGGCGTTGGCTTCGAACGTCGCTGTATCGAGGGGAGGGTGGATCGTCATGGAGCCTATATATAAGAACCTGCTAATTTAGCAAGAGCTAATATAAAGAGGTCTCGAAAGGACCTTGCCATGGACGCTGCGCCTGCGATTCTCGCCTTCTTCGACGAGCCGACCTTCACCGTGACCTATCTCGTCGCCGATCCCGCCACGGGCACAGCGGCGGTGATCGATCCGGTGCTCGATTTCGACCAGGCCTCCGCGCGGATCGGCTCCGCTTCGGTCGAGGCCGTGCTGGCAGCTGCCTCGGCGCGGGGCTGGCGGATCGAGATGGTGCTCGAAACCCACGCCCACGCCGATCACCTGAGCGGGGCGAAGCTGATTGCCGCGCGGACCGGCGCCTGGATCGGCATCGGCGCGCATATTACCGAAGTGCAGGCCACCTTCGCGCCGATGTTCGGTGCGGATGATCTGCTGCCCGAAGGCCGCGATTTCGACCGGCTCCTCCATGATGGCGAAACGGTCCCGCTCGGCAATCTGGCCTTCACCGTGATGCACACGCCGGGGCATACCGCCGCCTGCATCAGCTTTCGCATCGATGACGCGGTCTTCGTCGGCGATACGCTGTTCATGCCCGACTACGGCACCGCGCGGTGCGATTTTCCGGGCGGTGATGCCCATGCGCTTTATGCCTCGATCCGCCGCCTGCTGGCGCTGCCGGACGAGACCCGGATGTTCCTCTGCCACGATTACAAGGGGCCTGAGCGCACCGGGTTTGCGTGGGAAACCACGGTTGGCGAGCAGCGGCGGGCCAACGTGCAGGCGCATGACGGTATCGACGAGGCGGCGTTTGTCACGCTGCGGCAGGCACGCGATGCGACGCTGGCGCCGCCGCGCCTGCTGCTGCCTTCGATCCAGGTCAACATTCGCGCCGGGCGGTTGCCGCCTGTCGATGCGCAAGGGGTGCAGGCACTGCGCTTGCCGCTGCGCGCGGGCGATGCGGTGGCGGCTACTCTTCTGTCCTGATCAGCACCGTTTCGCCGATCAGCAGGAACAGGAAGAACGGCGCCCAGGCGGCAAGGAGCGGCGGATAGCCCCCGAAATTGCCCATCGCGAGCGCGGCGTTATCGACCACGAAGTAGGCGAAGCCCAAGGCCATGCCGATCACCGCGCGCACGAACAGCATGCCAGAGCGCGCGAGCCCGAACGCAGCCACCGCGCCAAGCAGCGGCATCAGCAGGGCTGAAAGCGGGCCAGAAAGCTTGTGCCACCATTTGCCCTCGAGCTCGCTGGTGCGATAGCCGGCACTGCGGATCGCGTCGATCGATTGCGAGAGCTGATCGATCGATTCGCCATCGGCATCGGCCTTGCGGATGACCACCTGCGCCGGGTCGACGCTTTTCGCGAAGACTTGACCCGAAGGATACGTGATGCGGCGCGCGCTCTGCACGTCAAAGCCGGTGGGACGGCTCAAATGCCAGCCGGGCCCGGCATAAGTCGCTTCGGGCGAGCGCACGATCTCGGTCACCATTCCGGCCGGATCGCGGCGATACCAGCTCACGTCGGTCATGCGGGTCTGCTTGCCGATGCCGGTGACCGAGCGCGCGAACAGCAGGTTGACCCCATCCTGCAGCCACAAGTTGGATTTGACCGCACTGTCACGCGGGATCGGGCCGTAATCGACCGCTTGCCAGGCCTTGAGCGTGGCGGAGGAGCGCACGACCACCCGCTCGTTGAAGCCCAGGGTAACCAGGGATGTCAGCGCCGCAACGAGGAACAGCGGCGCGAGCACCTGATGGGCGGACAGGCCGGCTGCCTTGAGCGCGATGACCTCGCTGTTCTGGTTGAGCGTCATCAGCGTGATGATCGTGGCGAGCAGCACCGAATAAGGCAGGAACCGGCTGATCAGTTGCGGGACGCGCAAGCCGACATACGTCAGCAGTTCGCCCTGTCCGTTGCCGGGCGCAGCCAGGATCCGGCCGCTTTCGCTCAGCAGGTCGAGCATCTGCAGCACCAGCACGAGCATCAGCAGCACGGCGATGATGCGCACCGCGAACAGGCGGCCGATGTAGAGCGTGATCGTGCGCGAAGGGAAGAATTCAAGATGCATCGACTGCTCCCGATGCAACCGCCCGGTCCGGTTTGCGCGTGGCGAACAGCTTTACCACCGAGCGCGAGATCTTGGCAAAGCCGGTTTCGAGCCCACCGATCGGCTGGCCGCCGGGGACATAGGCAAGGCGCCAGTACATCGAGACGATGAGCGCCGCGAAGAGCACGAACGGCCCCCACAGCGCCAGCGTCGGATCGATCCGACCGAGGCTTGCCACGTCCTGCCCGTATTCATTCACCTTGTGGTAGGCGACCACCATCACGATCGAGACGAATACGCCCAGTGCCGAGCTAGACCGCTTGGGCGGCACCGCCAGCGAGACCGCCAGCAGCGGCAGCAGGAACATCATCGCCACCTCGACAAGGCGGTAGTTGAGGCTCGCGATGCTCTGGTAGCGCGCGGCCTGGCTCGAATCCTTGCTCCAGCCGATGCGCAGCAGTTCGGGCAGGAAATACTCGCGGTCGCGCTCTCCGCGGCTGCGGAACTGCTCGATCTTGGGCAGATCGATCGGCAGATCATGCGTCGCGAACGTGAGCACGCGCGGAGAGGTGATGCCCGGCCCGTCCTGCACGATCTGGCCTTCGGACAGGCGCAGGATCACCGTGTCCGGATTTTCCTTGTTGGCGAAGAACTGGCCCTCGCGCGCGGAGATCACGAGAACCTGCCCGTCCTTGGCGGCAATCCGCGCGAAGATTCCGCGCAGGTCGCGCCCCTCGTCGCGGCTCGAATCGACGCGCAGCGCGGTGCGGTCCTGCAGTGTGTTGAACTCGCCCACCTTGATCGAGGCGCCAAGCGCGCCTGAGCGCAGATCGAACTGGAGCTGTTCGTAGTAGTAGCGCGAAAGCGGCTGGAGATAGCCCACGATCAGCAGATTGAGCGCCGCAAGCACTATGGTGAAAAGATAGGGCACCCGCAGCAGCCGCGTGTAGGAAAGCCCGACCGCGCGCATCACGTCGAGCTCCGACGAGGTAGCAAGGCGGCGGAACGCCAGCAGGATGCCGAGCATCAGGCCGAGCGGAATCGCAAGGCTCGCATATTCGGGCAGAAGGTTGGCCAGCATCTTGAACACGACGCTGACCGGCCCGCCTTCCGTTGCCACGAAGTCGAACAGCTTGAGCATCTTGTCGAGCACGAGCAGCGACGCCGCGATCACGAAAACCGCGCACATCGGCACGAAGACGAGCCGGGCGATGTATCGGTCAGTGGCGGTAAGCAAAGGCAAGGGCGGGGCAGCTCGCTGGACCGGGTGAACGGTTCCGGTTAGCCGGGTTCAGAGGCCGGCGGAAGGCGAAAATGCTGGGAGCGCCAAGCGACCTGTCGACCGTGGCGGTCAATCAGGCGCGAATCACGCCTTCTCGAGCGTGCACTGCAGCGGGTGCTGGTTCTGCCGGGCAAAATCCATCACCTGGTTCACCTTGGTTTCAGCGATCTCGTAAGGGAAGATCCCGCAGACGCCGACGCCCTTCTGGTGAACATGAAGCATGACCCGCGTCGCCTGTTCGAGGTCCATGTTGAAGAAGCGCTTGAGGCACATCACGACGAATTCCATCGGCGTGTAATCGTCGTTCAGCATCAGTACCTTGAACATGCTGGGCTTCTTGGGCCGCGTGCGTGTCTTGGTGGCTATGCCGACCTGATCATCACCGCCGCCGTTGTCGGAGCCACCGGGGCCCTTGGGTTCGTCATCGGCCGCGCGCAAGGGCATGCACACCGCATATGCGGCAGAGCCTTCGGGGGCGCCGGGATGGGATGTCATGCTCATAGCGTAAGGGGAATATCGCATCGCAGGCCCCCGCGTACAAGAGGCGGGTGAACACTTGGCCTTAAAGTCCAGCATCTGGGCCACATTTTCCGCCAGCAAACGAAAACGGGCCGGAGGGAAATCCCGTCCGGCCCGCTTCGTGGTCATAGCCCGCCTGCGCCGAAGCGCAGGCGTAGCGCACCGATCAGGCGGCGTGCTTGATCTTCTCGACCGCGAGGCTGACGCGGTTCGAGATCGGCTGGAAAGCCTCGCTGGCGAGCTTGAGCATCGCTTCGCTGTTCTTCGAGGTCGCGGCCATCGCGGCATCGAACTGCTTGCGGAGCATCGCGTTCTGCTTCTCGAAGAATTCGGCCGGCGACTTCACGGCGGCGAGTTCCTTCATTTCGGCCTGCATCGTCTCGACCACGGTCTTGGTCTCGGCGGCGTAGCTCTTGCCCATTTCCTGCAGACCCGAAGCGAGGATCTTGGTCGATTCAACGACCGCTTCGACGTTGCCCTTGGTGAAGGTGCCCATGTCGCCCAGCGCGGCCTGGCTCTTTTCGAGCGCGGCCTTTGCCTTGTCGGCGGCTTCCTTCATCGCGGTCTGGATGGTCGCGGTCATTTCGGTGGGGATGGCGTTCATGATGGTAAAGTCCTTCTGCTTGGTCGCCGCGCTCTTCATGGAGACGGCTTCTTTCTTGTTGATCTTGACGTTCTTGTCAGTGGTTTTGGGGGTCGTGCTGATTTTCGCGGCAGGCTTCGGTTCGGGCTTTGCAGCCTTGGCCTTGACCGTCCGGACCGGCTTAACAGCCGGCGCCACCGGCGCTTCGACAGCCTTTGCGGGGGCAGACACGGCGACCTTGCGGGGACGACCGGGCTTGCCCTTGGGTTTGGGAGCCTGCTTGGCAGCGACCACCGGGGCGGCCTCCGCTGCAAGCACTTCCGGCTGTACGAGCGGCTGGGCCGGGGCGATTTCGGCCTCGGCACTCGGCGCGGCAATTGCTGCGCTTGCGATGTCCTTGACGTCGTCTTCCATGACCTGACTGCTCCTGCGCCGCACACGCCCCATCAGCAAAATCCAAGAAGTTGGATCAGCAGCGGACCGTGTTGCAGTGCACAAAATAGGGAGTCGGCAGGGTCAGGTCAAGTACTTTTGTGCACTGCACCATTGCCAGAAGCGCCCAGAATGGCAGGAGCTTTGCCCGCTTCCAGCAATCCTCAGCGGGTCTTCACATAGCGGCCGGGCGCATCCTCGATCACCGGGTCGCCGCGCCCACCCGGCACGCGCTTGCCCTTGGCGGGTACGGTGGCCGCATCCGACTCGCGGATCCATTCGATCCAGTCGGGCCACCAGCTGCCCTTGGTCTCGCGCGCTCCGCCGACAAACTCAGCGAGCGTCGTCGGTGCGCCGTCGTTGCGCCAATACTGGTATTTGCCGGCATCGGGCGGATTGACCACCCCGGCGATATGGCCCGAGCCCGCCAGCAGGAAGCGCCACGGCCCTGACAGCAGGCGGGTCAGCTTCCACACGCTTTCCGGCGGCGCGATGTGATCTTCGCGCCCAGCCTGGATGTAGCAAGGCGTGGCGATCAGCCTGAGATCGATCGGCGTGCCGTCGATCGCCAGCGAATCGGGCATGACCAGCCGGTTGTCGCGGTAGAGGTCCTCGAGATAGGCCTTGTGCCACTTGGCCGGCAGGTTGGTCGTGTCCCCGTTCCAGTGCAGCAGGTCGAACGCCGGATAGTCCTCGCCCAGCAGGTAATTGCTGACGACGTAGTTCCAGATGAGGTCGGTGCCGCGCAGCAGATTGAACGTGGCAGCCATGTAGCGCCCGTCGAGGTAGCCATCGGTCGAAAGGCTCTCCAGCAGCTTGATCTGCTTGTCGTCGATGAACGACTTGAGATCGCCCGCCTTCTCGAAATCGACCTGCGCGGTGAAGAATGTGGCGGAACGCACCTTGTCCGCCTCGCCCCGCCGCGCCATCAGCGCGAGCGTTGCCGCCAGCGTGGTGCCCGCGACACAATAACCGATGGCGTGGACCTGCGGCACGCCAAGCCGTTCGCGCACAACGTCGATCGCCTCGATCTGCGCCATCACGTAGTCGTCCCACACGATGTCCGCCATCGCGGCATCGGCCGATTTCCACGAGACGACGAACACCGTTAGCCCCTGCTCCACTGCCCAGCGGATGAAGCTCTTCTTGGGGTTGAGATCGAGGATGTAGAAGCGGTTGATCCACGGCGGGAAGATCAGCAGCGGCACCGCGAGCACGGTTTCGGTCGCCGGGCTGTACTGGATCAGCTGGAAGAGCGGCGTCTCGTAGACGACCTTGCCCGGCGTGACCGCGATGTTGCGGCCGAGCTCGAAAGCCTGCGGATCGGTGTGGGTGAGCTGGCCCTTGCGCACATCGGCCAGCATGTGCTCGACGCCCTTGACCAGGTTCTCGCCGTGCGTTTCCAGCGTGCGCTCGATCACGATGGGGTTCGTCATCGGGAAATTGGCCGGGCTCAGCGCATCGATCACCAGCTTGGTGAAGAATTGCACCTGGTGCTGGCGTTCGGGCGGCAGTCCCTTGACGTCCGAAGCCATGGCGGTGAGCTTTTCGGCGAGCAGCAGATAGGTCTGGTGGAGCAGCGCGAACCACGGCTGATCCGCCCAGCGCGGATCGGCAAAGCGGCGGTCCTTGCGCGGCAGCGCTGCCGGCTCTTCCTTGCCGGCGGCTGGCCCGATGCCATAGCGGCCCAGCACATTGGTCCACAGCTCCAGCCCGTCTTCCCACAGCTTGGCCTGGGTTTCGGCCTGCGAGAGCGGCAGCGCGGCGTACCAGTCACTGAACAGCGAGGTCCAGCGTCCCGGGTCAGCCATGCGCGCCATCGCAGGCTCGATCTGACCCGCCTGCTCGGCCCCGAAATCGAGCCACATCTTCTGCAGCTTCGCGGCCGACATCGCCCAGTGCTGCATTGCCGCCGGATCGGACGCCAGATTGGGCAGGGGAGTCGAAGCCGTGGGCAGGAACGGCGCGAACAGCGCCTGCACCGCCTCGCCCTGCTGGCGCATGAGATCCTCGATCACTGCCGTATCGAGCGGGTTTTCCGGCGGCGTGGCGGCGTCGGCCATGTGTGGTCCCAATCCCTGTTGCGCTGAGGCAGCCTTATAGCGCCGATTGGGGCGCTTGTGATCCCTTCCGGTTTCCACAGGCCGACGATTGTCGTAAGGGGCCTGATGGCGCGGCGCTTTTGCTGCGTCAAAGGAGTGAGTAAACCCGTCGTGACCGAAGAATTCTACCGCATGAAGCGCCTGCCGCCCTACGTCATCGCCGAAGTGAACGCGATGAGGGCCGCCGCTCGCGCCCGCGGGCAGGACATCATCGATCTCGGCATGGGCAACCCCGATCTCCCGCCGCCGCCGCATGTCATCGAGAAGCTGTGCGAAGTGGCGATGAAGCCCGATGCGCACGGTTATTCCGCGTCGAAGGGCATCCCCGGCGTGCGCAAGGCGCAGGCCAACTACTACGCCCGCCGCTTCAATGTGGAGCTCGATCCCGAGAACGAGGTCGTGATGACCATGGGCTCGAAGGAAGGGCTCGCCAGCCTTGCCACCGCGATCACCGCGCCGGGCGACGTCGTGCTCGCACCCAATCCGAGCTACCCGATCCACACCTTTGGCTTCATCATCGCCGGCGCGACGATCCGCTCGGTGCCGACCACGCCCGATGAGCGCTACTGGGAAGCGCTCGATCGCGCGATGCGCTACAGCGTGCCGCGCCCCTCGGTGGTGATCGTCAACTACCCGTCGAACCCCACGGCCGAGACGGTGGATCTTGCCTTCTATGAGCGCCTTGTCGCCTGGGCGAAGGAGAACAAGGTCTGGGTCCTGTCCGACCTTGCCTATTCCGAGCTCTATTTCGACGGCAACCCGACGCGCTCGATCCTTGAAGTGCCGGGCGCGAAGGATGTCGCGGTCGAGTTCACTTCGATGTCGAAGACGTTTTCGATGGCCGGTTGGCGTGTCGGCTTCGCGGTGGGCAACAAGCAACTGATCGCCGCGCTGACCCGCGTGAAATCCTACCTCGATTACGGCGCCTTCACCCCGATTCAGGCTGCGGCCTGCGCCGCGCTCAACGGGCCGCAGGATATCGTCGAGACCAACCGCCTGCTCTATCAAAAGCGCCGCGACGTGATGGTCGAAGCCTTCGGCCGCGCCGGGTGGGAAATCCCTTCCCCGCGCGCCTCGATGTTCGCCTGGGCGCCGCTGCCGCCAGCGCTGCGCGAGATGGGCAGCCTTGAGTTTTCGAAGCAGCTGCTCACCCACGCCGAAGTCGCGGTTGCGCCCGGCGTCGGCTATGGCGAGGACGGCGAAGGCTATGTGCGCATCGCCATGGTGGAGAACGAGCAGCGCCTGCGCCAGGCCGCGCGCAACATCCGCCGCTACCTTTCCAGCATGGGCGTCAACGCCAGCGCCGCCTGAAACAATACCGGGAGCACGTCCAAGCCATGAATTTCCATGATCGCGTCAGCGTCACCATCGAAGATCACGTCGCCCATGTCCTGCTCGACCGGGCGGACAAGATGAATGCGCTCGACGATGCCATGTTCGACGCGATCATTGCGGCCGGGAGCCATCTGCACAGCGCCAAGGGCGTGCGCAGCGTGGTCCTCTCGGGCGCGGGGCGCTCGTTCTGCGCGGGGCTCGATCTTTCGAGCATGGGCAACCCCGATCGCTGGGGGAGTGGCGGAAACCTGACCGACCGCACCCATGGCAACGCCAACCGCGCGCAATATGCCGCCATGGTCTGGCGGGGCCTGCCGATGCCGGTGATCGCGGCGGTCCACGGCGTCTGCTTCGGCGGGGGCCTGCAGGTGGCGAGCGGTGCGGATATCCGGATCGTGGCCCCCGATGCGCGTCTGGCGGTGATGGAAGTGAAGTGGGGCCTCGTGCCCGACATGGCCGGCTATGTGCTGTGGCGCGGCAATGTGCGCGACGATGTGCTGCGCGAACTGACCTATACCCACCGCGAGTTCAACGGGACCGAAGCGGCCGCCTTCGGCTTTGCCACCCATGCCGATCCCGATCCACTGGGCCGCGCGATGGCACTCGCGCGCGAGATCGCGAGCAAGAGCCCCACCGCCGTGCGCGGAGCCAAGCTGCTGACCGGTCGCACCGCATATCTGAACGAGGACGAGATCCTCATGGCGGAAAGCGTGGCGCAGCACGAGCTCATGTATTCGCGCAACCAGATCGAGGCTGTGAAGGCCGGGATGGAAAAGCGCGCGGGCGATTTCGTCGATCCTTGAGGCGAAGGACGGCCGGCCTCAAAGAATCCCGTTGCGGGCACGGCATCGCTCGGCTAACCGCGCCGTTCCACGCTGATGCGCATCGGGGCCCGATGGCGGAGTGGTTACGTAGCGGACTGCAAATCCGTGCACGCCGGTTCGATTCCGGCTCGGGCCTCCATTTCACCGTTTGAAGACGTCCGATAACGTCCGGCAAATGGCTGCCGCGCTGGACTTTACCTGCTCGTGACGCCCAATGGCATCCGGTATTGGCGAGTGCTCCAAGAGAGGAGTCCGCTGGTGAGGTGATGCCAGGCAAGTGCAGAAGACATAGGGCCTGCATGCGGATAGGCTTGCGCCTGTCAGTGGCTTTCGAGCAAGGTCGTTAGCAAGAGTCCAATTCGGACGGAAGCTGCTGAGGAAACCGAAGGCGATATTGCACCGTTATCGCGGCTCAATGCGCACTCTATTCCGCAGCCTCTTGTTTCTCGGCATCCAGCATCCTGACACGCGGATCGTTGGGTGAGACCCAGTCGCTGCCGATCGCCTGCTCGACCCGCAGGTGCGGTGGGACGACATCCGGACCGATCATCCGGTCACAGTGCTGGTGAAACCAGTAGATGCGCGCTTCCTGATAGCTCAGTGGGACGCTCTTGAAGCCGCGGCTTTCCATCGAGCGTTGGATGGCCTCGCCGAACTGGGTGTCCTCCTGGATGAGCTTGGCCATGGCGCGTCCGTTCGGGGATGTCTCATCGGGCACGGTCCACAGATCAGGCGCTTCGCCATCGCCCCAGTCAGGGGCCATCGTGATCAGCTCAAGCCGCGTAGTCGTGCGCGAGGTGGGCCAGAAGATCAGCGGCGGAACGAAGAAGTTCGACTGCGGCGAGACCCAGTTGGGGAAGATCGTGTAGCTTTGGGTGTGGGTGCGCCCCAACTCGCCGACGGTGTCGATCGTGATCCAGTTGGGCGCATTCTCGATGGCCCGCACGGTTTCGCCCTGCATGTCGCGCGGGGGCGGGGCGAGCATCCGTCCATGCCCGTTGGGATAAAGGTGATTGACGTTGCGCTTGGCATCTACCAGCGGCGCGACCGTTTCGGGCTGGATGAAGGGCACATGGTAGACTTCCATGTTGGCCTCCATCGCGACCTTCCAGTTGCACGCGAGATCGAAGGTATGGCGTGCGGCCAGACGCAGCTTGTCGAAGCCGAACTCCTCCCATTCCTCAGCGATCGGGCCGAGCCACTCGCGCAAGGTCGGCGCTTCATCATCGAAGTTGACGAAAATCAGCTGTCCGAACATCTCGCAGCGCACCGGGATCAGGCCGCGCGTGGTCAGGTCGAGATCGACGAAATTCTGCCGCTCGGGCACGCCGATCAGGGAGCCGTCGGTCTTGTAGGTCCAGGCGTGATAGGGGCAGACGAGCCGCTTTGCGCAGCCGCGGTCCTCAGTCACCACAGGCGCACCGCGGTGGCGACAGGTGTTGTAAAACGCACGCACCACGCCGTCCGTGCCATGGACGATGATGATCGGGTCGCCCGCGTTGTTCCAGCGCATGAAGCTGCCGGGCTCGGGCACTTCGTCAAGGTGCGCGGCGAAGAGCCACGACTTGCCGAAGACGTGCTCCTGTTCGAGCCTGTAGTATTCGGCGCTGGTATAGCGCGCCGCAGGCACATCGGGCAGCGACGGAAAGCCTGCGGGCGGCCCTTTGCGCTGCCCTTCCCATTCCATCATGGCCTTCAGGGTCGCGATCGTAGCGGAATCCATATGCGCCTCTCTGTCCGAATCATCCTGGTTGATATGCAACACACGTTGCATAAAGAAGCGCAGATTGCTAGACTGCGCCCATCGAAAGGACTTGGGTGAGGGCAGCGCGATGCAGACGACCGATGTCGAAAGGGAGCCAGTGCCAGCCGAGAGGGTGATAAGTTCCAGCGCCCGCAAAACCCTCGAGCAGAACGCCGCCGTTTTGCTGCGGCATACGGCCGAAGGGACATTCCCACTAGCGCGCGATGTCATGGTCCTCAGTGCCGACCACTATACGTCTGCCGAGCGCTTCGAGACCGAGAAGCGGCGTGTATTCCAGCGCGTTCCGCTGGTCCTCGCCGCCTCGTGCGAATTGCCGGGCCCCGGCGCCTACAAGACGGTGGCCGTCGCTGGCATTCCGGTTCTGCTGGTTCGCGACCGGCAGGGCAAGGCCCATGCGCTGCTGAACGCCTGCACCCATCGCGGCGCGGCGGTGGCCACCGGTTGTGGCTCGGCAGTGCGCTTTACATGCCCCTATCATGGCTGGACCTTCGGCCAGGATGGCACGCTGCTTGGCGTGGCCAGCGCGGCCGATTTCGGGACGGTCGACAAGGCGATGCTGGCGATGAAGCGCTTCCCGGTCACGGAGCGCGCTGGTCTGATCTGGGCGATTCTCGACCCCGCCAGCACGCAGAACCCGGCAGACATGCTGGGCGGGATCGATGACCTGATCGCAGGCTTCAACCTCGCCGATTGGACCATGATCGAAAACCGCACGCTCCCCGGGCCAAACTGGAAGCTTGCCTTCGACGCGCACCTTGAGTTCTACCACGTCCCTGTCCTGCATCGCGACACCTTCGGGCCGGAGCGAAGCAACCGTGCGTTCTATTTTGCTCAGGGACCGCACCAGCGGGTGATAGCGCCGCAGGGCCGCCCAGGTGCGCTGGTTCCGGATGATCTCTACGCCCTTGGTCGTCTGCCGACCTCGGGTGAGCCGCTCGCTCCGCTATTGATGGGCGAGTGGATCCTGTTTCCGGGCACGTCGATCAATACATTTTACACCGGCGGCATTCGCTGTGTCCTGGTCTCGATCGTTGCACCCGGCGCTGAAGTTGCCACATCCACGACCACCCAAACGTTCCTTGCCGAAACACAACCCGATGAAGAAAGCCGGGCAGCGATGAGCCGGATGTGCGCCTTCCTTGCGCACGTCGTGGGCGATGAGGATCTGCCTACCTCGGCCTTCCAGCAGCAGGTGATGGCGACCGGGATGCTGGGCGAGGTGCGGTTCGGGCGAAACGAGGGCGGCTTGCAGCACTTCCACGGCTGGCTCGACCGCGTGATTGCCGCAGACACCAGCGAGTTGCCGAGCCTTCTGGCGGCTCCATGCCCGCAGTAATCGATCACGCCGCGCGCCGCACCGCGCTTGCCGAGATCGCGGCCGATCTGGTCGCGGCGGGCGGTGCAGAGGCAGCAACGGTGCGCGCTGTTGCGGCAGCAGCCGGGTTCAGCACCAAGGCGGTGACGCACTACTTCCCCGACAAGCACGCGCTGATGCTGCTCACTTATCGCCATGCGGCGCTGAGCTCGCAGGCGCGCACGGATGCCTCGCAGCCCGAATCCGGTGGCGACATTAAGGCGCTGCTTCAGGCTCTGCTGCCGACCGATCCGAAGGTCGAGCGCGACTGGCGGGTGTGGTTCTCCTTCTGGGGCCTTGCCATCGCCAACTCGGAGTTCGCTGCCGAGCAGAGGGCGCGCATGCGCGACTTCGTCGCCCAGATCGATACGATCCTCGCCGCGGATCGGACTTGCGCTCATCTGACTATGGCGGAACGCCCCGGCGTTGCCAGTGCATTGCTTGCGGCGCTGGTCGGGATCGTCACGCAGGCGATCTTCGATCCTGAAGCATGGGCGCCCGAACGTCAGGTCGATGCGATCAACGAAGTGCTGACACGGATTGCACGCAGGGCTGACATGCGGCGGGCGATGTGATGGCGAGCGCCCTAGGTCATGGCTTTCGGATTTGTGGCAGGGCGGCACGCCGCAGAGCAGGCTTTCTTAGCTTAAGGCCAAGCCACGCTCGGCGCTGACCGAGGCAAACACATTCCGCGCATTGCCCATAAAATTGGCCTGACAGGTTGGTCGGGGCCTGTCCGCGCGGCATGAGCAATGGGCGCGGCCTGACAAGCACCTGCTTTTGCATCCAAAACCTCCCGCGCAAATTGGCATTACGACAGAGATTAGCATAAATGACCAAAATAAATAATTGGTCAGACCAAAAGGTAAATCTGATTCTGGGGGGGTGTCATGACGCACAAGTTTATCCTGCTGGCCGGCCTGTCGGGCCTCGCGCTTTCGCAGCCCGTCCATGCGCAGGAGGCTTCAGCGCAGCCTGATACGGCAGAAGCGGCAGCGCCCTCCGCCGGTATCGAGGAAATCGTCGTCACCGCGCAGAAGCGCGAACAGAACCTCCAGTCGGTTCCTGGCGCCGTCACCGCACTTTCGAGCGAGGCGATTGCCAATGCACGCCTTTCGGACTTCTCCGACCTGACGCGCGCGGCACCGGCGCTGACCATCACGCAGACGACCACTTCGCCCAACAACTCGATCATCCTGCGCGGCATCGGCACGTTCGCCTTCTCGATCGGGGTAGAACCGAGCGTGGCGGTGATCATCGACGACATGCCGGTGGTGCAGCAGGCACAGGCGTTCGACAATCTCGCCGACCTTCAGCGCATCGAAGTGCTCAAGGGCCCGCAGGGCACGCTTTTCGGCAAGAATTCCTCGGCGGGCGTCGTCAACATCGTCACCAAGGATCCCGGCCGCGATTTCGAAGGCAGCTTCAATGTGACCGCTGCGACCGACGGTGACGTCCGCACCGAAGCGGCGATTTCGGTCCCCCTTTCGGACGGCGTCGGCCTGCGCGTCACGGGCTTTTACCACGACTTTCCGGGCAACGTCCGCAACCTTACCAGCGGGCGCAAGCTCAATGATCAGGAAAACTATGGCTTTCGCGCCAAGCTGCGCGCTGAGCTCGGCAGCAACCTGACCTTCACGCTCACCGGTGGCCATAGACCATCACGCCATCGCGGCTGCGCCCGCCAAGCAGATCATAGAGCGGCATGCCTGCCATCTTGGCCTTGATATCCCACAGCGCCATGTCCACCGCCGCGATCGCGCGCATGGTGACAGGGCCACGCCGCCAGTAGGCGCCGCGATAGAGATACTGCCAGATATCCTCGATCCGGCGCGGGTCCATGCCGATCAGGCAGGGAACCACGTGATCTTCCAGATAGGCAACCACCGCCTTTTCGCGCCCGTTCAGCGTGGCATCGCCGATCCCGTAAACACCTTGGTCGGTTTCGATCTTGAGCGTGACGAAGTTGCGACCCGGACAGGTCACGATGACGCGGGCGGACTGAATCTTCATGCGAATCCCCGTGCATTGGGTAGTGGAGCGTGTACAATGCGACTTGACCAAAGTTGCCATACCTGTCAAGAAAATTGGTAATACCAAAAGGAGCCGACATGAGCGAGATCGAGAAAGGCACTGATCGCCTCTATCAGGACCTGGCCCGCAACCTGACCGAAGAGCTGGCGAGCGGGGCCTATCCCGTCGGCGCTCGCCTCCCCGCAGAGCGCGAGCTGGCGGTGAAGTACGGGGTGAGCCGCCCCACCGTGCGCGAAGCGATCATCGCGCTTGAAGTGCAGGGCCTCCTCGAAGTGCGCGTTGGCTCGGGCGCCTATGTCCGCCGCCTGCCTGGCAGCGAGGACCTTCCCGGCTTCAATGTCAGTGCATTCGAACTGACCGAAGCGCGGCTCCTGTTCGAGGGCGAAGCCGCCGCGCTCGCCGCCACGCAGGTGACGGACGAGGAACTGGCCGAGATCGAGCGGCTGGTCGATGCCATCGCGCAGGAAAACAATGACCCGCGCGGCAGCGAGAAGGCGGACCGCGCGTTTCATCTCGCCATTGCCAAGGCCACGCGCAACGGCGCGATCCACGATGCCATCGAGCGCCTTTGGGATTTGCGCGCCTCATCGCCTGAAGCTGCCCTGCTCCACGAGAAGGCGCGCACCGCCAATATAAAGCCGGTCGTCGATGAACATAGCGCAATCCTCCAGGCCCTGCGCTCGCGCGATCCGGTAGCCGCGCGGCAGGCTATGCGCGGTCATCTCAGCCAGGTGATCGACAGCCTCCTGTTCGCCACCGAAGAACGCCAGATCGAGGAAGCGCGCCGTGCCGCGCAGGCCAAGCGCGACCGCTATTCAAGGGCAACCGCGTGATCCGCAGTCTCGATCTTCATCCCGACCGACTGTTCCCGGCGGATCCGGCGGTCCGCGCGCTGGCCCGCGAGCTTTACGAGTCGGTCCGCGATCTGCCGATCATCAGCCCGCATGGCCACACCGATCCCGCATGGTTCGCGCGCAACGAAAGCTTCGGCAATGCGACCGAGTTTCTGCTCGTGCCGGATCACTACGTTTTCCGCATGCTCTATTCACAGGGCGTGGCGCTGAAGGATCTCGGGGTTGGCAATCCGGACGTCGATCCCCGCGCGGCGTGGCGGCTGCTGGCTGAACGCTACCATCTGTTTCGCGGTACGCCTTCCCGGATGTGGCTCGATTTCGTGTTTGCCGATACCTTCGGGCTCGAGGTCCAGCTTAGCGCGGAGACGGCTGACCTCTATTTCGACAGCATCACAGAGCAGCTGGCGAGCGATGCAATGCGCCCGCGCGCTGTTCGAACGCTACAATATCGAAGTGCTTGCGACGACCGAAAGCCCGCTCGATAGCCTCGAGCACCACGCCGCGATCCGCGCGAGTGGTTGGCAGGGCCGGGTCATTACCGCCTATCGCCCTGATCCCGTGGTCGATCCCGAGTACGAGGGCTTCCGCACCAACATTGATCGCCTCTCCGAACTGACCGGCGAGGACTGCACCACATGGGGCGGCTATCTTGCGGCCCATCGCAAGCGGCGCGCCCTCTTCGCATCGATGGGTGCGACCAGCACCGATCACGGCCACCCTACCGCGCTTACGGCCAACCTGTCGCGCGGCGAGGCCGAGCGCTTGTATCAGACCGTTCTCTCTGGCGCCTTCACCGAATATGACGCGGAACTGTTCCGCGCCCAGATGCTCACCGAAATGGCAGCGATGAGCATCGATGACGGGCTCGTTATGCAGATCCACCCCGGAGCGCTGCGCAACCATAATGATGGCCTGTTCCACGCGCTCGGCCGAGACATGGGCGCGGACATGCCGACGCGTACGGACTACGTCCATGCACTGAAACCCCTGCTCGATTGCTTCGGCAACAATCCTGCGCTCTCGATCATTCTCTTCACGCTCGATGAAAGCGCCTATGCGCGCGAACTGGCGCCGCTGGCGGGGCACTATCCCTGCCTCAAGCTCGGCCCGGCCTGGTGGTTCCACGATAGCCCGGAGGGCATGCGCCGCTTCCGCCGGATGACCACCGAGACCGCCGGGTTCTACAACACCGTCGGCTTCAACGACGATACGCGCGCGTTCCTCTCGATCCCGGCCCGGCACGATGTCGCCCGGCGGATCGACTGCGGCTTCCTTGCTGAGCTCGTTGCAGAACATCGCCTCGCCGATTGGGAAGCGGCGGAGCTCGCAGGCGATCTCACCTACAATCTCGCCAGGCAGGCCTACCGGCTGTGAACGAAGCTGCGCGCCTGTCGCCTGAGGTACTTTCGCGCCTGCCACAGAACGTCGCGCGTCCGGATTTTGACCGCGACGCGCAGGCTGTGGGTATCGTCCACTTCGGCATCGGCGCGTTCCACCGCGCACATCAGGCCTGGTATACTGACGCAGCAATGCGGCAGGGTGAGCGGAACTGGATGATCCTCGGCGTTTCGCTGCGCTCTGCCGACGTCGCGCAGCAAATGAACCCGCAAGCGGGTCTCTACAGCGTGATCGAGCGCAGTGCGGAAGGCGCCAGTGGTCGCATCGTCGGTGCGGTGCGCGGTGTGCTGGTTGCCAAGGACGATCCTGAGGCTGTGGTCGCGGCAATCGCCGCACCGGCCACGCGGATTGTCAGCCTGACCATTACCGAAAAGGGCTATTGCCGCAGCCCGGCGGGCGATCTCGACGAAGAAGCCGGTGCTGGCAGTGTGTTCGACTTTCTCGCGAAGGGCTTGCGGCAGCGGCATGATGCCGGTCTGCCCGGTCTCACACTGCTTTCCTGCGACAATCTTTCAGACAACGGCCATCAACTCGATCGGCTGATGCGCCAGTATCTCGCGCGGCATGATCCTGCGCTGCTGGACTGGTTTGGCACCGCCTGCACCTGCCCATGCACCATGGTCGACCGCATCGTGCCCGCGACCACGCCCGCAGACCGCGATGCTGTTGCCGGTCTGCTTGGCGGCTTGCGCGACGATGCGGCCGTGTTCACCGAACCCTTCAGTCAATGGGTGATCGAGGACCGCTTCGCCGGACCGCGCCCCGATTGGGAGGCAGTCGGCGCCCGCTTCGTGGCGAACATCGCGCCATACGAGATGGCCAAGCTGCGCATGCTCAATGGTGCGCACTCGCTGCTGGCTTATTGCGGCCTCGCGCATAGGCACAGCTTTGTCCATCAGGCCGTGGCCGATGCGGTGCTGCTGGAACTGGTGCGCAGCTTGCTGCTGACCGAAGCGGCCCCGACGATTGCCGCCGAGCCAGGGCAGGACCTTGCCGCCTACGCCGAAGACCTGCTGGCGCGATTTACCAATCCCGCTCTCGAACACCGACTGGCGCAGATTGCCATGGATGGCAGCCAGAAGATCCCGCAACGCTGGCTAGCCACGCTCACCGACAACGCCTCATGGGGCCGTCAGTGCCCCGCGATCCTGACTGCTATCGGCGCATGGATCCGGCATCTGCGCGGCTGCAATGGTCTTGTGTCAGACCCTCTCGCCGCCAAGCTCGGTGCGGCTGCCACTTCGGACGATCCGGTCGAAGAATTGTTCGGGCGTGATGGGCTTATCGCTACTGGATGGACGCCAACCCAGAGCGATACCGATCTGGCGCTGCGCAGTCTCGACACGACGTCCTTATCTAAGGTCTAAGGCCGCAGCAGTTTAATAAATGCCAAGCCCGTCCGGAATTGGCGAATAACCTGCCGCTGCTGACGTCTCGCTTGTCCCACCATGCGTCGTCAGCGTGCGGCAGCAGTCGACCAAATTGGGCCCTTCGCATCGCTGGGTTGCAGCGGCCTCTCTTGCCAAAAATGGACATCGGTCCGGGCGGCTTCCATCGACCGTGATGGAATCTGGAGATATCTTGGCGACTGAATCGCAGTCTTGGGCAACCTGGGTGTTTTCCGAGGCTCCGGCGCGTTGATGCCAAGGCCTATGCCAACGCATATCCCGAAGGAATCCCCCCAACGCAGGAACAGCGTATGAACCGACGACAGTGGCTGATCGGAGTGGGCATGACCGCTGCGCTCGGCAGCAGCGCAACCTGGCTTGCCTTCTCAGGTCTGGGGTCGTCGTCTGATTATGGGGCCAGCATTGCACCGCTTCGCGCGGCCTTGCCCGACCCTGCGCGCCAACTCGATCTGATCCGCTACGCCACGCTCGCCCCCAATGGCCATAACACCCAACCATGGCGGTTTCGCTTGGGTGGGAACCAGATCGACATCCTTCCTGATCTTTCGCGCCGCACGCCTGTCGTCGATCCTGACGATCACCACATATTCGTCAGCCTTGGTGCCGCCGCCGAGAATCTGTCGCTGGCCTCCGCCGCGCGGGGCCGGCCCGGTGCGGTGCGGTTCGACGCCTCTGATGGCGGCGTGGTAAGCTTCGATTGGGAGAGCGGCCCAGTGGCCAGTTCCCCGCTGTTCAGCGCCATTCCCAAACGCCAATCGACCCGCGCCGACTACGATGGCCGAACGGTTGGGGCAACCGATCTCGCCATGCTGGCCAAGGCGGCAACCGTGCCCGGCGTCGATCTGGTGCTGCTCACCGACCGCCCCCGGATCGAACGGATTTGTGACCTGGTGGTGGCAGGCAACAGCGCGCAAATGGCCGACGCCGCCTTCGTGCGCGAGCTGAAATCCTGGCTGAGGTTCAACCCGCGCCAGGCGCTACGAACCGGCGACGGGCTCTACAGTGTGGCGAGCGGCAATCCTGCGCTGCCCGACTGGCTGGGGCCCTATGCGTTCGACTGGTTCTCTACCGCGAAATCGGAAAATGACGCCTATGCCCGCCAGATCCGCTCATCGGCGGGGATCGCTGTTTTCGTTGGCGCAGGACCAAGTCCCGCGCAATGGGTGGCCGTCGGGCAGGCGTGCCAGCGCTTTGCGCTGCAGGCGACAGCGCTCGGGCTGAAACAGGCGTTCATCAACCAGCCGGTCGAAGTAGCCAGCCTGCGCCCCGAACTGGCAGCGCTGGTTGGCCTGCCCGGCAGGCGCCCCGATATCGTGATGCGCTTTGGCTATGGTCCCGAATTGCCATGGTCACCGCGCCGACCAATCGCAGCCGTTATCACGACGTGATGGGATGACTCCGGGCTCCCAGCTTCGAGCCACAAAGCTGCTTCATGCTGCCATCTGGGCGTTCTTCGTGGCCATGATCGGCGCGATCTGGGTGTTTGCAGCATACGCCTCAATTGCGGTGATCGGGGATTTGCCGCCGACAGCCTGAAAACGAACAGGTGTGTAGCCGTTGCCCCGTCATTCGTAGCGAAGGGCGTCGATCGGATTGAGCCCAGCGGCACGGCGCGCCGGAAAATAACCGAAGACCATGCCGATCGCCGCCGCGATCAGGAACGCGATGACGTTGATGCGCGGCACGAACAGCCACGGCACCTGCATCAGCGGGGCAATGATCAGCACCATCACCTGGGCGAGGGCGATGCCGATCACACCGCCCAGGCAGGACAATACGATCGCCTCGACCAGAAACTGGGTCAGGACCTCGTTCGCCACCGCGCCGATGGCCAGCCTGATGCCGATTTCGCGGGTGCGTTCAGTCACCGACACCAGCATGATGTTCATGATGCCGATGCCGCCAACCACCAGGCTGATCGCCGCGACGGAGGTGACGATGCCGGTCAGCAAGGTGGTCGTGGCGGTCAGCGTCGCGCTGATCTGCGCGGTATCGAAGATGTTGAAATCATCCTGCTTGTCACCGGTGATCTGTCGCCGCTGACGCAGCAGGCCGGTGATCGCGGTTTGCACCGTGGGGCTGTCGTAAGCCTGATCCACGCCGACCAGCATCACCCGGATGTCGAGATTTCCGGTCAGCCGGCGCTGGACGGTCTTGATCGGCATGATCACGGTATCGTCTTGGTCCCCGCCAAAGCCCGCCTGCCCGCGGGTGGAGAGCAGGCCGATGACCAGACAGGATATTCCGTTCAGGCGGATCCTCTGGCCGAGCGGTGCATCTGGCGCCCCACCTTTTGTGAAGAGGTTTTTGCGCACGGTGTTGCCCAGAATGCAGACGGCCTTGCCAGCCAGTTCCTCGTCGGGTTCGAAACTGCGTCCGGCGACAAGGGGCCAGGGCTGGATCTGGAAGAAGTCCGCGGTGGTGCCGTTGACCGAGGTGGTCCAATTAGATCCTTCGTAGACGGCGGTGACGGCACTGCTCGCCTGCGGTGCAACGGCGGTGATTCCGGCGATCTGATCGCGGATCGCGGCAACGTCCCGCGTGTCGAAATCGGCGGGTTGCGGCCCGCCGCCGCCCCGTCCGAACCCCTGTCCCGGGCGTACGAGAAGGATGTTGTTGCCCAGGCTGGCGATCTGCTGCTGCACGGCCAGCGTGGTTGCCTCGCCCAGGGTAACCATGGTGATCACGGCGGCCACGCCGATGATGATGCCCAGCGTGGTCAGGAACGACCGCATCAGGTGTCGGCGGATCGAGCGGAAGGCGAGAATGAACGTGGTGAACAGCATCAGGCTGGTACCGGCTGATTGCTGTCCACATGGTCGACCAGTCCGTCCTTGAAATGGATGATGCGCTGCGCAAACCGGGCCATGTCGGGCTCGTGGGTCACCATCACCACGGTTATGCCGCTGGTCTGGTTGAGGTCCGCGAGCAGTTGCATGATTTCGATCGAGCGTTCGCTGTCGAGATTGCCGGTCGGCTCGTCGGCCAGCAGAAGTTCGGGATTGGTGACAAGCGCGCGGGCGATCGCCACGCGCTGCTGCTGCCCGCCAGAGAGCTCTGCCGGGGTGTGCCCGGCCCAATCGGCCAGCCCGACTTTGGTCAGCGCGGCCAGCGAAAGCGTCTGCCGCACTTCGCGCCCGTCACCCCGATAGATCAGCGGCAATTCGACATTTTCCAGCGCCGACGTGCGCGCCAACAGATTGTAGCCCTGAAACACAAAGCCGAGATAGCGCCGCCTCAGCAGCGCGCGCTGGTCGCGGTCCAGCGTGCCGACATCATGGCCCTTGAACAGGTACTGGCCACTGCTGGCCACATCGAGGCACCCGAGAATGTTCATCATCGTAGATTTGCCAGAACCCGAGGGGCCCATGATGGCGACAAAATCGCCCGATGCGATCTCGAGGTCCACGCCCTTCAAGGCCTGAAACTGGGCGTCGCCCGTGCCGAAGGTCTTCGTCACGTGGCTGAGCTGGATCAGGGGCGCCATCAGCCGGCGCCACTGGCTAGTTGCCCGGTGATGACTTGCATGCCGGGCCGCAAAGCACCGCTGATCACTTCGGTCGAGGTGCCATCGCTCGCGCCGGTCTGGATGTCGATGGCTTTGGGCACGCCCTTGTCGAGCACATAGACGGTCTGCCGCGCACCGCGGCCCTTTTGCGAGGTCTTGTCGGCATGGCCGCCGCGGATCCCGCGCATGGTCAGCGTGCTGGTGATGCCGCTGCTGCCGGCCGCGCTGGCGGCGGACGGGGTATAGCGGAGCGCAGCATTCGGGACGAGCAGGGCGCCCTGCCGCGCCTTGGTGATGATCGTGGCCGTTGCGGTCATGCCGGGGCGCAGCCGCAGCGTGGCGTTGCCCACCGTGAGGTTCGCATTGTACGAGACGACCTGCGAATTGGTAGTTGCTGCCGCTGCCGAGGCCGAGGTGGCGGTCAGGTTCGAGCCGAGATCGACGCGCGAGACGGTGGCCGGAAAGCGTTCGCCCGGGAAGGCATCAACGGTGAACGTCGCCTGCTGGCCCTCAGCAACCTCACCGACATCGGCTTCATCGACGGCAACCGGCAGTTTCATCAGGGCCAGATCCTGCGCGATCACGAACAGCGTGGGCGTGTTGAAGGATGCAGCGACGGTCTGCCCCGGTTCGATCTGCCGGGTCAGTACCACGCCCTTTACCGGCGAACGGATCACGGTCTTGGTCAGGTTGGTGGTGGCCGAAGATACCACGGCGCGCGCCGCAGCGACGTTGGCGACCGCGGATCCCAGCGTGGCCGTGGCGCGGCCATATTCGGCGCGCGCGGCGGCCAGATCGGTATCCGATGGCACTTTGCCGCCCGACAGGCGGAACACCATCTCCAGCCGCGACAACTGCGCGCGGACCTGCGCGAAGGTGGCCTCCGCCAGCGCGATGGCGCTTTGGCTGGCGCGCAACTGCGCGGCGCTCTGGTTCACCGTATCGGCAAACCGCGAGGGATCGATCAGCGCGAGCTGCTGGCCGGCAACAACCGGATCGTTGACATCGACCATGACCCGGGTGACCAGACCGGACAGCTCCGAACCGACCAGAATCTGGTTCACCGGCGCCAACCGCCCGGTGGCGGATACGGTAACCTGCAGCGCCCCGCGACGCACCGGCTGGCTGACGTACTGGTTGGCCGGCACAGCTGTGAAGGTGCGCACCAGCAGCCCGATCACGACGACCGCGATCAGCCCCAGGACAAGCCACTTGGCCCAGCGCCGCCACCAGGGCACCGGCTTGACCCCGAGAAAGGCATCGGTTGTTTGCGCGTCGTTCGCGATTGGGGCCTCAGGCAAGGCCGCATCGGGTTTGGTGGGTTCAGCCATTGTCAGTCCTGTCCGGTATGGCGTCCCTGTCGGTCCAGCCACCGCCGAGCGCCGCGTAGAGTTGCACCAGCGCCGCCGCCCGGTCGTGGCGCGCTTGCGCTACCCCGTTGCGCGAGGTGATCAGCAGGTTCTCGGTGATCAGCAGCGCGGCATAATCGATTAGCCCGCTGCGATATTGCTGCCGCGCCAGCGCTGCCGATGAGGCTGCGGAAGTTTCGGCGAGGTCGAACTGGATCTGGCGCCGGTTCGCTGCCTGCAGCGCGACGACGGCATTTTCGACGTCCTCGAGAGCGACCAGCACCGACTGCTTGTAGCGGGCAAGGGCGCCATCGGTTGCCGCGCGCTGCGAGCGCACCTGACTGCGCAGCCGTCCGCCATCGAAGATGGTCTGGGCGATCCGGGCAAAGGCCTGGCCGGTGATGAGATCGAATGGGCTGGACAGCGCGGCAGAACCGGTGCCGATGCTGCCGCCGAGCGAAAGCGCGGGATAGAGCGCAGCCTCTGCCACGCCGATGCGCGCCGTGGCTGCGGCCAGGGACCGTTCGGCGAACCGAACATCGGGCCGCTGGCGCACGACATCGGCAGGGATTCCCACGGCAAGGGCGGCGGGGCCGACGGGGATCGGCTGCGATTGCGCCAGTTCGGCGCGCAAAGCCCCGGGGCCCCGGCCGAGCAGCACGCCCAGCGCGGCGATCGTCTGGCTGAGGGTGCTTTCAATTTGCGGAATTGTTGCCGTCGTCTGGGCCAGCTGGGTCCGCGCCAGATCGACATCGAACTGGCTGATCAGCCCCGCCTGCCGACGCCAATCGGCGATCTGCAGATTGTCGGTCTGGTTGGTCCGGGCTTCCTGCGCATTGGCGAGATTGGCCTGCAGCAGCCGGACTTGCAGATAGGTACTGGCGATGGTCGACTGGACGGTCAGCGCCACCGCGCCGTAGTCGAACCGGCTGGCATCGGTTTCGGCGCGCGCGGCTTCGATCGCGCGCGACCGGCCGCCAAACAGATCGACCTGATAGGCTGCGTCGGCGGCGATTGTCAGACTGTCTCCCGAAAGGCTGGCGCCAGCGGGCGCTGCAATTGCCTCTGTGCGGGTATAACCGCCCGATGCGGAAATCGTCGGCATCGCAGCACTGCGCGCCTGCGTCAGAGCCTCGCGCACCTGGCGCAGCCGCGAGAGGGCCTGCGCGATATCGAGGTTGGCGGCGAGGCCCGCCTCTTCCAGCCGGGTCAGGTCCGGATCACCGAACTGGCTCCACCAGCGAGCTGTGGCGCTTTGCGCAGAGGGATCCGATGCCACCGAATACGTGCGCGGAACCGCCAGCGCGTCCGGTGCAGGGGGATGGTAGTTCGGCCCGACCACACAGCCGCACAGTGCCAACACGCCGGGCACAGCCAGAAGCCGGAGCCCCAGCCTCATGCCGGCCCGCGCATGACGGCGGCTTCGAGCGAACGGCTGCGCATGAGGTCTTCCCACTGGAATGAGCGTGCAACGGTATCGCCTTGGGCTGCCAAGCCAGCGCGCGCACGCTGCCGAAGCAATGGGGCAGGGGGGTAAGGCTCACCGCTGTGAACTTGAGGTATGAAGCTGCGCTTCTGCCAGCGATACTGTCGGAATCTACGCAGCTGGCCGAGCGTCGCGGAAGATGTCCCAGACCGCCATGAACAGCGCTGCGATCACCGGGCCGATGACAAAGCCGTTGAAGCCCATCAGTTCGAACCCGCCGAGGGTTGCAACTAGGACGACATAGTCCGGCATCCGCGCATCGCGCCCGACAAGGATCGGGCGGACCAAATTGTCGACGCTGCTGACAATGAAAAAACCGACGAGGACCAAAGCCCCGCCGCGCCACAGGTCGCCCGTGAGCAGCAGCCATGCTGCGACAGGGACCCAAATGAACCCGGTCCCGATCGCGGGAAACAACGAGAACACGCCCATGGCGACGCCCCACAGCAGCGCGCCGCCGATCCCCAGCATCCAGAAAGCAAGGCCACCGGTCAGCCCCTGCAGCACCGCGACGATCAGGCTGCCCTTGATCGTGGCGCGGACGACTTCGACGAACCGCGCGGTCAACAGGCTGCGCTGATCGGGCGGCAGCGGCAGGCAGCTTTCGATCCGGCTGATGATCTGCGTGCCGTCACGCAGCAGGAAGAAGGTGAGATACAGCATTACCCCGAGCGACAGGAAGAAGGCGAGAGCCCATTGCCCGATATCGAGCGCCCGGCCAGCCAGCGGCTGGAGGCTGCTCGCGATGGCCTGGCTAATTCGCTGGCGCACCATGGCGAAATCGCCAAAGCCGATGTCCTCGAGCCAGTTACGCGCGGCTTGCGGCAGATGCTGTTCCGCAGATGCAAAACTCCTGGCGAAATCGATCTCCCCCGATTGCAGATTGCCAACCATCGCAGCCGCTTGGCTCAGCAGCGCCGCACCCAGCAGCATGGCAGGAATGACCGCGACCGCGATGACGGCCAGAAGCGTGCTGGCAGCCGCCAGATTGGCCCGCCCCGGCGCGCGGTGTAGCAGCGCAGCGTTGAGCGGGGCGAAGAGAATGGCAGCAATTACCCCCCACAGGATCGCACCGGCGAAGGGACCTGCCAGCCAGGCAAAGGCAAGCGTGACAGCCACGACCAGCATGAGGAGAAAGGCGTGCTCCATGGCGCTTTGCGGGTTTGGCGGTGCGGTCATGCAACGCTCTCGCGGAAGAGCGGTGCATTCTGCCCCCGACGCTCCAGGAACCGGCCCAGAGCCAACTTGCCTGCTTCAAGAACGGCCAGCAGCAGTGCGCCGAGAGCGCCAGCCAGCGCCATGTCGTCCCATGCGATCGCGCCGAACTTCAGCAGGGTCTGTGCTGAAGGGATGAACAGGATGGCCCCGGTGATCGCGGTGACGGCCATGAGGACCATGCGCAAGGCCGGGTTGGGCCGCAGCAGCGCCTGCCCCAGCGATGCGCTGAACGAGCGGTTGACGAAGGTCAGTGCCAGCACCGCAGCGATCAGCGCGAAGAACATAAGGGCGCGCAATTCGGTCTCGGACATGCCGCTAGCGGTCTCCAAAAACAGCACGGCGGCCAGCATGGCGAGCGCGGTGCCGCCCTGAAACACGCTCCAGGCGATCATCCGCCAGGAGAACAGCGGTTCGTCCGGCGCGCGCGGCGGTCGAGTCATGATATCGGCCTCGTCCTCCTCCGCCTCGAACACGAGCGCGCAGACCGGGTCGATCACCATTTCAAGCAGCGCGATGTGGATCGGGCCGAACAGCAGGGGCAGGCCGAAGAGCAAGGGGATCAGCGCAAGCCCGGCAATCGGAACGTGCACCGCGAAGATGAAGGCCATTGCCTTGCGGAGATTGTCGTAGATCCGCCGCCCGAGCCGCACCGCCTGCACGATCGCACCGAAATCGTCCTCCATCAGAACGATCGCCGCCGCCTCGCGCGCCACATCGGTGCCGCGCTTGCCCATCGCCACGCCGATATGCGCGGCCTTGAGCGAGGGGGCGTCGTTCACCCCGTCGCCAGTCATCGCCACGATCTCGCCCGCCGCCTTGAAGGCCTGCACGATGCGCAGCTTCTGTTCGGGCATAATCCGGGCGAACACGGTCACCGTTTTCAGGCGCTGCGCCAGTGCGGCGTCATCGAGCGCGGCAAGGTCGTCGCCGGTCAGCACATCGCCCGCCGCGATCCCCGCCTCGGTCGCGATGGCGCGCGCGGTGGCGGCATGATCGCCGGTGATCATCACCACCCGGATACCCGCGCTGCGGCATTCGGCGACAGCGGCTGGGACGCTGGCGCGCAAGGGATCGGCGAGCCCGACAAGTCCGGTCAGCATGTAGTGATAGCCCTGCTGGCTCTCGGCCCAGTTGCGGTCTTTCGGCGCAGCCGTGGCAACCGCCAGCACCCGGATGCCCCGTTCCGCCATAGCCTCGACCGCCGCTTTCATCGCCGCATGGTCGACCTGGGAGAGCCGGCACAGCCCGGCAATCGCTTCCGGCGCGCCCTTGGCGGAGAGCCGCAAGTCCTCGCCATCGTCCCACACGTTCGACATCGCCAGTAAGTCCGGGCGCAAGCCATAGGCCTGCACGAGATCGCCATGCGCTGCTGCGAGCGGTTCTTCCTTGTCGCGCGCGCCGTGAAGCGCAATTTCCATCGGATCGCTGGGGGTCTCGGCACTGGCAAGCGCAGCAGTTTCGACCAATGCACCAAACCCCTCCGGCATCACGGCGCCCGCCTTCAGCGCAAAAGTCTGCCCTGAGGGCAGCCACAGAGCGGCTACCGACATGCGGTTTTCGGTGAGCGTGCCCGTCTTGTCGGTGCACAGCACGGTGGCCGACCCCAACGTCTCGATCGCGGCGGCGCGGCGGGTGAGTACGCCGACCTTGCCGATCCGCCACGCACCCATCGCGAGGAATATGGTGAGCACAACCGGAAATTCCTCCGGCAGCATCGACATGCCGATGGCGATCCCGGCCAGCACTGCCTCGATCCACCCGCCGCGCAGCAGGCCGAATAGCAGCACAACCGTGAGCGCCACTGCGCCGCCGCCCAAGGCGCACCAGCCCACGATCCGCGTGGTCTCGCGGCGCAGGCGCGGCGCTTCGGTTTCCAGATCCGCGAGCGACTGGCCGATACGTCCGATCTCGCTGCGCGGCCCCGTCGCCAGAACGCGCGCGATCCCGCTGCCGCGCGTGACGAGCGAGCCCGAATAGAGGAACGGTAGCCCATCGCCCCCCGGACGCGGCGCGCCCTCCTCAGTCTTCTCTCCCCCCGCGACTTTACCAACAGGCACGGATTCGCCCGTCAGCAGCGATTCATCGGCCTGCAGGTCATGCGCTTCCACCAGCCGCGCGTCAGCAGCGATCCTGTCCCCCTGCTCCAGCACGATCAGATCGCCGCGCACCACCTCGCGCCCGGCAATGCGCAGCCGCGCACCGCTGCGGATGACAAGCGCCCGCGGTGCCGACAGATCGCGCAAGGCTTCCAGCACATGCTCGGTCCGCGCTTCCTGAATGACCGTGACGGCAATGGAAAACGTCGCGAACGCCAGCAGGATCAGCGCTTCGCTCAGGCTGCCGAGCAGCAGATAGGCACCTCCGCCCAACAGCAGCAACGCCAGCATCGGTTCGCGCACCACGCCCAGCGCAATGCGCAGGACTGAACGCTGCCCCGCGCGGGCGAGCTCGTTGGGGCCATCGGACGCAAGCCGGGCGGCTGCTTCGGAAGAGGTCAGGCCCGTGTCAGTCGCCCCTGCCACCTTCACCCCCACCTTCGCGCCCTTCCCCGCCTTCGCCCGCATCGCTGCGATGGCAGGCCACGCAATTGCTGATGTTCTGGATGCCTTCCTCTGCGTGGCTGGCGCGAATCTGGTCAGGCTGGTGCTCATGGCAACCGAAGCAGGTGTAGCGGCTGGTGTTTCCGCCGATGTGGCAAGTTGTGCAGGCCGCCTTGTGCGGTCCGGTCAGAGCAAAGTAGCGCGTGTGATCGAACGTCGCGGGCTTCCATGCTTTGGATGAATGGCAGGCGGCGCAATTGCTGCCGGCCTGTGCATGGAACGGTGTGGCCGGGGCGCGGTGGCATGCGGCACACTGCCCGCGCACATCGGGGCGCAGAAGGGAGTGCGCGAAGCTGCGATGCGCCGCCTTCAGCAGCAGCGGCCCGGAGTGATCGCTGTGACAAGCCATACAGTTGGCCTCGCTCAGCGCCTGATGGAACGCGATCCGGCTGCCGCTGGATTTCACCGGCACGCCCTTGGTGGTGCGAATGCCGATGTCGGACAGCTTGTGACAGGCTATGCAACGCCCCGCCGAGACACCGCGCAGCGGCGCGTGGCAGGCAAAGCAGTTTCCGGCGATGGCACTATGCGCGGGGATTACCGGGCCGGGCGCGACCATTGCTTGCGGCCAGACAAACGCCAGCGCAATGACCCCGGCGAGGGCGGCGATCAGCAGCCAGAGACCCGGGCGGCGCATCAATGCCACCCCCAGAACAGAAACGTCGAAACGATGTGCGCCAGTGCCAGCACGCAGAAGGCCAGCGTGATCGGCAGATGGACCACGCGCCACGACTTGACGAGATCATAGGTCAGGCTGTCCCAGTAGGTCTCCTCTTCCAGCGCCCCATCCGATAGCCCCGCCTCAAGCAGCCGCGCGCGGTTCGCCGCCAGCCGCTTGCGCGAGGGTCCCATCAGGTATTTGCCGGTGAGGCCGCTTGCGACGTTGATCAGCATGGCAGCAACGGTCAGCCACGCCAGCACCGCGTTGAAATGGATGCCGGCATGGACGAGGACCAGAAGCAATCCGGCCCAGGCCAGTCGCTCATGCAGGCGCAGCAGCGTGACTGGTTTGCCCGAGGAAATGAACTTGCGCTTGCGCAGCGAATAGGCTGACGAGGCGAGGATCAGCAGAACACCGGGAATGCCGAGATAGCGGCCGATCCAGACCACACCCGCAAGATGCAGTCCTGCGTCGACTGCCAGCGCCGCGCCGATCAGTGCCACAAGCATCAGCGCGAATGGCATAACCTCCCGGCTGAGCAAGCTGGTGCGCAGGCCGTTCATCCTGGTACCATACCGGGGGTCACACCGCAGTGCCAACAAGATTGCCGATCCCGGCGGTCAGCGCCATCGCCAGCGCGCCCCAGAAGGTGACCCGCAACGTGGCGGTCAAAACGGGCGCCCCACCTGCTCGCGCACCGATCGCGCCGAGCAATGCGAGAAACAGCAGCGAGGCGACAGCCTCGATCAGCACCAGCAGGCTGGCCGGTGTAAGGATCACGATGGCCAGCGGCAAGGCCGCGCCTGCGGTGAAGGTTGCAGCCGATGTCAGCGCTGCCTGAATCGGGCGCGCCGTGGTAAAGTCGGAAATGCCGAGTTCATCGTGCGCGTGGGCGGCCAGCGCATCCTTTGCCATAAGCTGCCGCGCTACCGTGTCAGCCGTGACAGCGTCCACGCCGCGCTTGATGTAGATCCCCGCCAACTCCGCGATCTCGGCGTCGACATTGCCCGCCAATTCCGTACGTTCGCGCGCCAGATCTGCCTGTTCCGTATCGGCCTGCGAGCTGACCGAGACATACTCCCCTGCCGCCATTGACATCGCACCCGCGACCAGCCCTGCGGCACCGGCAATCAGGATATCGGCGGGCTTTGCGGCAGCCGCGGCCACGCCGATGATCAGACTGGCGGTCGAGACGATGCCGTCGTTCGCCCCGAGCACAGCTGCGCGCAGCCAGCCGATGCGCGAGACGAGATGCCGTTCCGGGTGAAGATGCAATCTGGTCACGTTCGCAAATCCCTGTCGCGGCGGTTTGTTCCGGCCCGTGCTGCATCTGATGCAGCGCAGACTGAGACATGGCCATGCTGGTTGGCCTCGACTGGACCTTTTGTCGGCCAAAGACCTGACAGAAACCTGACGCCTACAACCGTCTGCACGCTCATCAGCCCAGTCCGGACGGTGCAAACGTCACCCGGAACAGAGCCCCGCCGCCAGGTGCATTGCAGACCGTGATCGCGCCGCCGTGCGCTTCTGCGAGCCGCTGGACAATGCCGAGTCCCAGCCCTGCGCCATCGCTCTTGCGCCGATCCTTGCGCCAGAAGCGCTCGAAGATGTGTGGCAGGTCCTCTTCGGCAATGCCTGGCCCATAGTCCCGAACGCTGACTTGCGGCCCCGGGCCGGCGGTGACCTCGATCGGCGTGTCACCGGGGGCATGCGCCAGCGCATTGTCGATCAGGTTGCGATAGATGCGGTAGATCGCCTCGGCATGGCCCAGCGCGCGGGTGTCGCCGATCGCTTCGAAGCGCAGGTCGCGCTGTGCAGCGAACGCCTTGGGCGCCATGGCCCCGACGATCTCCCGCCCGATCTCGGCCAGATCGACCAGCACTTTAGGCTCAACCGCTAGCGCATCGGCCTGCGCGAGATCGAGCATCTGCCCGACCAGCCGCGCCATATGCTGGGTGTCTGCCTGAAGGTCATCCCGCAAAGGGCCGGGCGGCAGTTTATCGAGCGAAAGCTGCATGATCGAAAGCGGCGTCCGCAGCTCATGCGCGGCATTGGCGGTAAAGCCGCGCAGGATCGCCATCGTTTGGTCAAGCCGTGTCAGCGCACGGTTGACCGCCCGCACCAGCGTATTGACCTCCCGCGGCTCGGGTGCCACCGAAAGGCGCAAGAGGACGTTATCGGGATCGAGCGCATCTACTTCGGCCTCGGCGCGCTGGAGGGGGCCCAGCACGCGGCGGACCGCGAAGACGTTGAACAGCAGCAGGAGAAGCGAAAGCGGGATCAGTGGCAGAGCGACATGCTGGATAATCTCGTTGGCGATCACGGGCACGTAGGGCCGGATGCCATCGCCTTCGAACTGCATGAAAAGCCACCGCTGCTGCCCACCCTGCTGCACCGAACGGACACCCGAGATTCGGTAGCCGCCAGGAATGCGTTCGCGGCGGGTCCAGTCCATCAGAATGCCGCCGGGCGCTTCGACCCGCGATGGCAGAGGCACGGATCCGCCAGCAGCCGGTTCGATATTGCGGGCCGTCCAGTGCTCCGCCCCAGGTGGCCCGGCCAGCAGATCGGGTGCTAGTGCCGTCGATCGTTCTGCTTTGTTAGCTTCCAGCGTCAGGAGTTCCTGCGCCAGCGATTCCGGCTGGCTGCTGTAAGTGAATACAACTATGCCGACGTCGAGAAGCGCGAACAGGAGCGTGAAGGCCGCCAGCCGCGTTGCGATTTGCCGGAAGAGCGTGGGGCCGGCAGGGTCCCTCTTGCTGTTGCCCGCCTTATCCATGCGCAGGCATCGGCGCGAACAGCGCATAGCCCACGCCGTGTACAGTCCTGATCTGCACGTCCGCGCCGGCCGTCGCCAGCCGCTTGCGCAGGCGCGAGACGCAAGCCTCCAACGCGTTCGGCGTCACTTCTGCATCCATGGAATAGAGTGCGCCCTCGAGTGCCATTTTGGCCACGACATGCCCTGCCCGCCGTAGCAGACATTCAAGCAGATCCACCTCGCGCGGAGTCGCAACCACGGGCTCGCCTGCCACCTTCACGCTACGCTCGGCCGAATGCAGTGTGACATTGCCTGCGCAAAGCTCAGTGCCCAGCGACGCGCCTGGCCGCCGCAACAGCGCCCGGCAGCGCGCGGCCAGCTCGGGAATCTGAAAGGGCTTCACCAGATAATCGTCCGCGCCGGCATCAAGGCCGAGCACCCGATCATCAAGCCCGCCACGCGCGGTCAGGACCAGGATCGGCATCGTGTTTTGCCGCCGTCGGAGCCCGCGCACCAGATCAAGCCCCTCGCCATCGGGCAGGCCAAGATCGAGGAGCATCAGGTCATAGTCGTTGATCGTGAGGGCATGCTCGGCCCCGGCCACGGTTTCGCACCAGTCGACCGCAAAGCCCTGACGATCGAGACCCTCGCGGATCAGGCTCGCCAGCCGTGCATTATCCTCGACTAGGAGCAGGCGCATTGTCGATGTCCGTTCCGGTTGCTGCCCGCTTGTAGCCGGTTATCATCGCCAGTGGCAGGTTCTCGTGATGGCGCACGCTTTCGGCAATCGCGCCGATCACGTGCAAGATTACTGCGCCGATCAGCACGTTCGCCGCAGTCTCATGCAGTTCCTCGACCCAGCTCACGCCCCAAAAGGCATCGAGGCCCATCATCCAACCACTTATGCCGACCATCATGAGTAATACGAGCAGGAGCACGATCATCGCCGCGCCCGCAGGATTATGGCCCAGATAGCGCGGCTCACGCCGACCGAGCATGGCGCCGACATAGCCGAAAAACCGGCCCGGCCCCGGCACGAAGCTGGCGAACCGGGCGTGCCCGCGCCCGACAAGGCCCCAGACGAGCCGCACGGCCAATGCCGCCAGAACAATGTAGCCTACGGTTATGTGGGAGCTCTTCGCCTCGCGCAGGAAGGTCAGGTTGGCGATGACGCCCCCCGCGACCGTCCAGTGGAACAGGCGGACAAGCAGGTCCCACACCCTGACCTGGCGGGGAACCAGGTCAGGGGCGGGCATGGCCGCGCGGGGGGGAGCCGCAGCCATGATCAATCAACGTTGTTCTGGACGACCGCGCCGGTCACCGGGTTGAAATAGACTTCAGCGCGCTTGCCGTCCTTGGTGTGCGCATAGATTTCGTAGCAGCTGCCCGAAACCTGAAAGACCTTGATGTCGCGGTAGCCCATCTTGGCGATCTTGGCCTTCATCTGGGCTTCGGTGAGCCACTTGGCCTTCGGCTGCGTCGTGCAAACGGGTGCGGCGCTGGCAGTTGTTGCGACCGTGAGTGCCAAGGCGGCGAGGGCGAGCTTGAGAGGGGTAGAGCGCTTCATGGGGAAGTCCTTTGTCGTCCGGCGGAGCGATCGCCCCGGCGGTTTCGATCTGGACCGGAGGACTGACGAAAAGCTGACAGGCACTGCGAAAAACGGGATAGGCGGTGCACCATGCCCAATCGATCTCACCGTCAGTGCCCGGTCAGAAGTTCGGCGCATTCCCCGGTTGTCGCCGATATCGGCTACACCCGGAGATACTCAGCATGAACCGCACCCTGCTTGCCGCAACCGCCACCGCGCTCGCGCTCCTTGCCACCCCCGCCATGGCAGCGGAGCCTGAAACCAGCACGCTATCCGCGCAGACCCGCACCAACCTCGAGGCGGCCATGCACGGCGAGGCCTACGCCAATCTCAAGTATCTTCGCTATGCCGAGCAGGCCGAAGCTGCTGGCAAACCCGAACTCGCCAAACTGTTCCGCGATTCCGCCAACATCGAAGCCAACGAGCATTTCGACCGCGAAGCGCAGGCATTGCAGCTTGGCGGAGCCAACAGCGCTAACCTGGAAGACGCGATGGTGGGTGAGCACTATGAGAACGTGACGATGTACATCACTTTCGCCAAGCAAGCCGAAGCTGATGGTGACACCAAAGTGGCCGCCATGTTCAGGCAGATCGCCGCCGACGAAGGCACGCATTTCGAAGCCTACAAGGCAGCGCTGGCCAAGCTGAAGGCACGCTGATCGAACCCTGCGGGTGGTGGTGCACCATCCTCTGCGAAGCGTGCTGGTGCCGCCTGCAGGTATGGCAGACATTGGCCGTTGGCCGGAGGGGAATGCAGGGCTGACCTTGATACAGCAGCCTGACCACGAGAATGGCCAAAGTTTGTACGGGAGCGGGCCATCCCATGAGAGGCCACGAATGGTCCGCTTTCCGCAAATGGGCAATTCAATGACCGCCAATCCGTAGCCGGCCCAGTTGTATTCTTGACCGGAACCGCATTTGCGGTGTCAAAAATGACCGATTCGGCGAAACCGGTCATTTTCATTGGCGGTGGCCACCAGCAGTTTTGTCCCAGAGTCTGCCCATGCGCCAGATGATTGGGCCAGGAGGAACCGATCTCGATTCCGGCTTTGGGAATTGAACCCATTTCGAATTTAGCTGTGATGGACCAATTGATGGACGAGCACCTCTGGTGCTCAATAATGAGATGTTAAATCAATGGTGTAGATCGACAATTGGATTCCGGCACGGATCGCGGATGGCCTGATTGGCATTGTAATGGCGGCGCCGCCCGGCGATCGACATGATCGGATAGGCTGGGTCCGACTCCACAGCGGCGATATCGAGCCGCGCCATCCAGTCAAACATCTCGGGGATTGCCAGATGGACCTTGCCATCGGGATGGCTGACCAGCCGCCACAGGTCCTCGTCCTTTTCGTCGATGAAGATCACGCCAGAACGCCGGATGATCATCGCCTCGAACAGCGCCTCGCCGAGCGCCGGGCGGTCGCCTGCGAACCAGGTTCTGATCACGGCATCGCGGTCTACCCGCGCGCAGTGATGCGCGGTCGGCCACCACACAGCAGTTGCCGCAGCGCCTGCTGGCAAGGTCTGGCCCAGCGTCTCGTAGAGGATGGCGGGCGCGATTTACCGGTCATGCGGTGCGTCCTTCAGCAGATCGGAGAAGGCAGCTGAGAACGCGGGGCGATCTGCACGGGCCAGATCGCGCAAGTGCTCCAGCGTGTCGTCCGCCGGCATGAACCCCATCGCGCGGAGCAGCCGCACGTAGATTTCCGGCTCGGGCATGGCGACTTCGACGACCACAAGCAGGTCAAGGCTGGAAAGCGCAGTTTCGACCGCTGTGGTATCCGTCACGGTATTGGCCGGATTGCCGGAATCCACGAACATCGCGCGCATGCGCTCGGGATGATCGGTCAGGATCGTCCTGGGCAGATCATTGGGCGGGGAAAGGCCCGCGATGCGCGCCTGCCCGGTGGCGAGATCGACCGAACCGGGCCGCGAATGGCCTCACATCGGCGCAAGCCAGCTGTGCTGGCCATTGCAGCCGAGCACGATGGTCAACTCCGCGCCGTGGACATCCTCTGCGGTGTTCAGCTTGGCTGCGATTTCGGCAATCCCGACGTACCAGGTGATCTCGTCGAACCCGCCAGTGGCATTCCGGCGCAGGGGACTCCTGAGCCGCAGCGCGCGATGATTGGCGTAGAACGGTAACCGTCCGGCTTTCTGGCAGATGCAGCCAAGCTACTTGGGATTGTCCTTGTCCCCGCATACGCGCTTCATCAGGCCGCCTTCGATCTCGACCTCGTTGCCGCAGTGCACATAACACAGGACGCAGGCCGATCTGCGCGTCACGGTTGCAGGCATGGCCCGCTTCCTCCTACCAGTTCTCTCGGTATGGCCTCACTTCGGCAAGGAACGACCAGGCCGACCGATCCTGATGCGCCAGATGGAAGACCTCGTCGGCAATCGCGGAGGGCTTGATGAAGAAGTCGTCCTCGGCGCTGGAATAAAGTTTCCGGGCCCAGGGAACGTCGATCACGGCATCGATGATCAGATAGGCGACATGGACACCCTTGGGGCCCAGATCGCGCGCGATGGATTCGGCCAGAATGCGCTGCGCGGCCTTGGTCGGAGCAAAGCCGGCAAATTTGGGACGTCCGCGCTGTGCAGAGGTGTTGCCGGTGACGATGATCGCGCCCTTGCCCTGTTCGATCATCAGCGGCGCGGCCCACCGGGCAAGATGCAGCAGCGCCATCACGTTGACATCGAAATTGGCCTGCAGCGTTTCCGGCGCCACTTCCTGAAAATCGGCAAAGGCCCCGCCAACCGCATTATGGACGACGACTTCGGGCGCTCCCGCCCGCGCACGGATTCCATCGAGCGCCGCGTGCAATGCAGCTGTATCCGTTACGTCGCACGGAACCGCGAAGGCATCGGGCAGTTCCGCGACCAGCGCATCAAGCCGCGCCGTGTTGCGGGCGATCATGGCAACCTGATACCCGCCGGCGATAAACCGCCGGACCAGCGAACTGCCGGTGCCGGGGCCGACCCCGGTGACGACTGCGAGGGGCTTCATGCCGCCACCGCCCCGGCTTCTGCCAGAGCTTCGCGCAGGAAATCGAGCCGGTCGTTGCCGAAGAACATAGCATCCCCGGCGAAAAAGCTGGGCGACCCGAACACGCCCTTTTCAGCGGCGGCGGCGTTTGCCGCATCGAGCATGGCTTCCAGATCGTCGCCATCCATCCGGTCGGCCAGTTCCGCGCTTCCCGCAACGCCAGCCGAGGAGAGCAAGGCCGCGATCTCGGCGGGCGAACCCAGCGACGCCGGCTCTCCCCACATCGCCTTGAACAGCGCTTCAACAGCCTTGCGACGTTCGGGGCCATCGGGAATGGCGAGCGTCGCGCGCAGCAGCCGCCGTCCGTCAATCTCGCGCATCTGGGGATTGCGGCTGAGCGGCACGCCGTAGCGGCTGGCCCAGCGGCCAAGGTCGGCGTTCGCGTATTGGCCTTTGACCATGCAGGTGATTGTGGTCGGCGTGTTGCCCACCCGTTTCATCACATCGATCACATCGAAGGGATGGAGGGTCAGTTCAAGGTCACGGATCTGCGTCAGCGCCAGATAGGAGTAGGGGCTGCGATAATCGAAATGGAAGGCCACTGCCGCCACGACTCATCTCCTCGATGCCAGACCGGCAAATGAGTATGATGACCATCATGCAAAAGCAAGCCGGTTATCCAGCCATCAGGCCTTGCGCGCGCCGTGCAGCTGCGCAAGCTCCAGAATGGACTTGCGCGCATGCGCCAGCACACGGTCGGCCAGCGGATCACCTGCCATGATGCGCGAGATCATCATCGCGCCGATCATCATCGACCATGCGGAGGCTGCAAACTGCTCCGTGTCCGGGTTTGCCTCACCTTTGGTCTCACCCAAGGCTTCGCCGATGATTCCGAAGCCCTTGGCCAGCTGCTGCGCCATGATGGCGCGCACTTCCGGATCGGCGCGGCTCACTTCGCTGGCAAGCGTCGGAATCGCGCAGCCGCTGCTGGGATGATCGCGGTGTGCGGGGCTGAGATAGCTGTTAACGATGGACTTGACCGTAAGATCACCCTTTTCGCCAAGATGGGCTGCAACCGCCTTGTCGCTATCGGCCAGTGCCTGCTCCAGCGCCGCCGCGATCAGATGCGCGCGCGATTCAAAGTGCCCGTAAAACCCGCCATGCGTGAGATTGACCGACTTCATGAGCTCGCCGACGCTGATGCCTTCAAGCCCGGCTTCGCGGATACGCGTGGCGGCAGCGGCCAGAATGCGCTTGCGGCTCTGTGCCTTCTCGGCCCTAGAATGCCCCAATTGTGGCCTCCATCTGCATCGGCTTTCCCTCTCACCATGATTTTCATCATGCTGAATATCCACCGCGCGGTACAGCGCGGCGGCAGAGAATGCCAGCAATTCCTGCCCGATTGAGCGCTACTTTAGCGCAAGTAACGCCACCTGGGACCGGAGGACAGCAACTCGCTTGACCATCTGCATGATAAATATCATACAGATGGTCAAGCGAGCGGCAGCCAAGCCGGAACTTGGCTTCAGCGGAATGCCCCGATGCAGGAGAGGCAGTTGGAACAGGCCAAGCAACTTAAGCCAACGCGCAAGGACGTGTGTCTGGTAATTGGCGCAGGCGACGGAGTTGGCGGGGCAATCGCTAGGGCTTTCGCACGCGAAGGCATGGCGGTTTGCATGACCCGGCGGGCCCGCAATCTGGACCAGCTCGAAGCGCTTGCCGAAACGATCCGGGGCGTGGGGGGCGAGGCACATGCCTTTGGCGTCGATGCGCGGTCCGAGGCGGAAACCATTGACCTGTTTGCAGCCATCGAACGGGACATCGGGCCGATTGCCGTGGTCGTTTTCAACATCGGCGCAAACGTCCAGTTCGGCATTCGTGAGACGACGACGCGGGTGTTCACCAAGGTCTGGGAAATGGCCTGTCTGGCGGGTTTTCTCGCCGGGCGGGAAGCGGCCAACGTCATGGTCCCCCGGCAGCGGGGCACCGTCATCTTCACCGGGGCAACCGCCAGCATCCGCGGGCGCGAGCGGCTGGCCGCCTTTGCCGCCGCCAAGAACGGCCTGCGCGCGGTGGCCCAGTCCATGGCACGCGAGCTTGGGCCGCTGGGCATTCATGTTGCGCATGTGATCTGCGACGGGGCGATCGACGGGGTCTTCACCCGCTCGCGGTTTGATGACGTGACGCCGCTGTTGGAGGAAGACCTTATCCTCAAGCCCGACGAAATCGCCCGGAACTACGTCATGCTGCACCGCCAACAGCGGTCGGCCTGGACGCACGAGCTCGATCTGCGCCCGTGGCGTGAGCAATGGTAAGTCTGAACGGGTCAGGGAGAACACCAGTGAGCAAACTGGCCATCGAGTTCATCTTCGACTTCGGCAGCCCCAATGCCTACCTCGTGCTGAAAGTCCTGCCAGCCATCGCGCAGTGGCACGGCGTGGAGATCAAGCTGATCCCATGCCTGCTCGGTGGCATCTTCAAGGCAACCGGCAATCAGGCGCCCTTCAACGCCTTCGCCGGCATCAAGGGAAAGCTGGAGTACGACCGGCTGGAAATGGAGCGCTTCGCCGCCCGGCATGGTTTGACTGCATTTCGCATGAACCCGCATTTTCCGATGAACACCCTGGCGCTCATGCGCGGCATGGTGGCCGCGCAGCACCTCGGCGTGGCGGAGACCTATGTATGCGCCGTGCTCGCCGGGATGTGGGAGCACGGCGAGAAGATGGACGACCCCGAAGTCGTTCTGGCCATATTGAACCGCAGCGGGCTGGATGGTGCGCGCTTGTTCGAACTCTCGGCCAGCCCCGAGGTCAAGGCCGAACTGGTGGCCAACACCGAAGCCGCAGCCCAACGCGGCGTGTTCGGCATTCCGACGTTCTTTGTCGGCGATGAGATGTTCTTCGGCAAGGAGCGCCTTGGCCAGATCGAAGAGCTGCTGGGCGCGCTCCCGTCTGGCGCGTGAACATCTGCATTCCAGAAATCATCCAGAATTGAGGCCAAAGTCGGCGCTGAAACGCGCGCAGCACGCGATCCTGTCGAATACCCCGCGAGCACAGCAATGTCTGATGTGTCTGCAGGCCGCGTCTACACCGAACGGCACGATTACGTTCTGAAGATCGTCATCGAAAATGTGGCGAAGAAAAACGCCCTCAGTCCGAAGATGATGGCCAAGCTTTCCGATGCGCTCACGTTGCTCGAAAACGATGATGCGCTGTGGGTCGGCGTGCTCTGCGCCGAGGGCGGCTCCTTCACTGCTGGCCTCGACATGCCCAAATTCTTCGGACCCACGGCCACGGTCAAGCCCGATCCCGAAGGCAACATCGATCCCTTCGACCTTGCCAACCAATGCACCAAGCCCATCGTCACGGCGGTCCAGGGCATCTGCTACACGATCGGCATCGAACTGATGCTCTCGGGCGTTATCGTCGTCGCGGCGAGTGACGCGCGCTTTTGCCAGATGGAAGCCCAGCGCGGCAGAGGCCTATCGCATCGGTCTGGTTCAGGAGGTTGTCGAACCGGGCCAGCAAGCCGCAGTAGGCGCCATCCCCGGCATCAAGGACCGCGTCATGAACAGCGCCCATGCGGCCGAGGGGATCCGATCCTTTGCGGAGCGCAGGGCCGCAGTGTTTCAAGGGAGATAGACTGCCGCCTGATGCGCAGAAAATCGAGAACGGCGCTTGACTCCTTAATGGTGTTAAATGATTATCTCTCATAACAACCGATCTCAGATCGGGCATGGGAGAGTGCAGTGCAGATAACTAAGCTGGATGTTCCCCGCTGCCTTGTGGGCGAAGGCCCGGTGTGGGACGTCGGCTTGGGGCTGCTGTTCTGGATCGATATCCTCGGGCGCAAGGTTCACAATCTCGATCCCGCGACCGGTGCAACCAGAGCCTGGGAAGTTCCCGGCGTGATCGGATCGATGGCGCTGCGCGAAAGCGGCGGGGCGATCGTTGCGCTGGCCAATGGCGTCCATGCGCTTGATCTGGATACCGGCGACTGCACGCTGATCGCGTCGAGCCCGGACCTTGATGATCAGGTGCAGCTGGCGGACGGCAAGGTCGATCGGCGAGGCCGTTTCATCGTCGGATCGAGCGACCGGAGCATGAAGGATGCGCGGGGCAAGCTCTACGTGCTGGAACCCGGAGCCGCGCAGCTGCGCGTGATCGACGAGGGCATGACTTTGTCGAACGGGCCGTGCTGGTCGCCGGACAATGCGACGTTTTATCACGCGGATTCGATCCGGAACGAAATCTACGCCTACGACTACGACATCGAGACGGCAGCCGTTCTGAACCGCCGCCTCTTTGCCAGCACGGCCGAGCTTGGCGGCATCCCCGACGGCGCAACCGTCGATGCTCTTGGCGGCGTGTGGAGCGCGATCTGCGAAGGCGGTAAGCTGGTTCGTTTTCTGCCAGATGGCTCCGTTGATCGGATCATCGACATGCCGGTCCGCCTGCCGGGCAGCGTCATGTTTGGCGGTGCGGCGCTGGACCGATTGTTCGTCCCCAGCCTCGATCCGTCCTTCATGGGGCGCGCCAACGATCCGCTCGACGGAGAAACCTTCGTGATCGACGGGCTTGGTTTCACTGGCCTGCCAGAGCCTCGCTTCACCGGTTAGCGGCGTTTTTCAAGACCACACAGATCAGCCGGACGCGTTTCGATTCGGCAATACAGGAGAGGGAATATGAAAGATCGCAACCCCCCGATTGTCCGACTGAGCGCCCTCCGGCTGGGCCTCAGCGCTTCGGTACTGGCCATCTCCACCGGCGCAGCAGCGCAGGCGCAGGAAGCCCAGCAGGCCGCCGCCACGGACGAGATCGTGGTCACCGCCCAGTTCCGCGAACAGCGTCTGCAGGATACGCCGTTGGCGATTACCGCGGTTGACAGCAAGCTGCTGGAATCGCGCAGCCAGACCAGCCTGACCGAAGTTGCCAATCAGGCTCCCAGCGTGGTGCTGCGCCCAACGACAGCCGCTTTCGGCCCCTCGATAACGGCTTCGATCCGCGGGCTTGGCCAGATCGATTTCAACCCGGCGCTGGAACCCGGCGTCGGTCTCTATATCGATGATGTCTATTACCCGCGGCTCGTGGGTGCCAACTTCGACCTGCTTGATGTGGAACGCATCGAAATCCTGCGCGGCCCGCAGGGTACGCTGACGGGGCGCAACTCCGAAGGCGGTGCGATCAAGTTCATCTCGCGCAAGCCGACCGGGGATTCAGGCGGATATCTTTCGGCCACTTACGGCATCCGCAACCGCATCAATCTGCGCGGCAGCGTGGACTTCACCATCGCCAAGAACCTTTTCGCGCGCATTTCGGGCACGTTCGCGGACCAGGAAGGCTACGTGAAGAACATCGATTATGGCTGCGCGTTCCCGGCCAGCGGTGTGCCGACGCGTGCGGGCGGTGCCAACTGCGTCGTGGGCAAGGATGGTGACGTCGGCTACAAGGCGCTGCGCGGTATCGTGCGCTACAACCCTTCGGATGCCGTCGATCTCACGGTCAGTGGCGACTATATCCGCGACAGCCGCCGCAACTCCGCCGAAGTGCTGCTCTATGCCAACAACACCAATCCGAACGTTGCGACGCCGAACGGTCTGCCGTTCGATTCACGCTTCATCTGCGGCCGGTTCTGCAACTATGCGACGACTGGCAACACCGCCGCATCCTTCGTCGCCGGGGCGATCCCGCCGCTGAACGGCCTGCCGATGGCGGCGACCCAAGGCTCAGGCCGCATGGAGTACAAAGGCTGGGGCCTTGCCGCAAACGCGGACTTCAAGCTGAACGACGATCTGAAGCTCCAGTCGATCACCGCTTATCGCAAGTTCGATACCGGCTTCAGCCCCGATGGCGACCTTTCGCCCGCCAATGTCGGCTTTGGCATCAGCCAGCTCGACAGCTGGTTCGTCAGCCAGGAACTGCGCCTTAATGCCAAGCTTGGCGATCTGGCAGACTTGACTGTCGGCGGTTTCATCTCGGATGAGAAGACCACCTACTACACGCTGCAGGACATCCGGTACGTGGCCATCGCGCTGCCGTCCGGTCCGCTGCCGCTCTTCCCACTGCAGTTCATCGGCAACGATCCGGTGCGGTCAAAGTCCAAGGCCGTGTTCGCCACCGCGATCATCCACCCGGCCCCGGCCCTGACGATCACCTTGGGTGGTCGCTATACCAATGAATCGAAGGCTTACACCTTCAACCGTTTCAATCTCGACGGCAAGACGATCAACGGCTTCCTCGATCCGGTCGGCGCTGCAAACGGGGCTGGTTACAATGGTCCAAACGGCAAAGCACTGACTGGCAGTACCGGCCGGTTCAACGGCAACCGGTTCGACTACCGGGTCAGCGCGGACTACCGCTTCTCGCCTGCGGTTCTGGCCTACGCGACGGTCTCGACCGGCTTCAAGGGCGGCGGTATCGCGCCGCGTCCGTTCAACGCGGCGCAGGCCGTGCCGTTCGGTCCGGAAAAGCTGACGGCCTTCGAACTCGGCCTGAAGACGGACTTGTTCGACCGCCGCGTGCGGTTCAACGTCTCGGCCTACTATAACAAGTTCAAGGGCGCGCAACTGACGCTGCTGTCCTGCCCGCAGTTCGGTGGCCCCGGCCCTTGCGCTGTGCCGCAGAACGCCGGTGACGCCGATGTTAAGGGCCTGGAAGCCGAACTGTTCATCCAGCCGGTCAAGGGCCTGCAGATCGATGCCTCGGCCTCGGTGCTGGATTGGAAGTGGAAGTGCGTCGTGCCGGCTGTCGTCAATCCTGCAGGGGCGACCAGCGGCTGCTCCAGCGAACCCGCGCTGGTCAGCCAGTTGGTCTCGCCGCCGCGCGGCGTGTCCAAGGCGCAGTGGAGCGCTGGCATCCAGTACGAGGCTGACCTTGGCAATGCCGGGTCGATCACGCCGCGCTTCGACGCCGCCTATCAAGGCGCGATTGCCGGCACCGCGACGATCGCGCCCAAGGGTTCGCCTTCGGATCTCTACGCCACCGCAGCGGCCTTCACGCTGGCCAATGCGCGGCTGACCTGGCGCAATGCCAGCCGGAATCTGGACGTTTCGTTCGAAGTGACGAACCTCTTCGACAAGTACTACTTCCTGTCGAAGTTCGACCTGACCGGCGCGGGCGCCGGATCGATTTCGGGCATGCCCGGTCGTCCACGCGAATGGGCGGTGACGGTCAAGAAGAAGTTCTGAGGCAATGGGGGCGGGTGCTGCAGTACCCGCCCCTATTTCTGATTGCGCCGCCTCAGGCCAGCGCGGTCAGGGTCAGGCAGAACGTGCCTTGCCCCAGCTGCCGGATGCTCGTGCGCAGCGCTGCCTCCCGTCCCAGCATTGAGAGCACATAGACGGCATCCCACCGGCCGATAACGTGCGCCGATCCTGCCTTGCACACAGCCGATCCAAGCCCGTCGCGCCACGCCCGGACCGGTTCCTGTTCCAGAATCTCGAAACGCCTTGTGCCGTAGATCTGCTCCACCATCGCCAGCGTCATCGGGTCGGTCTGGCGCGCATCGATCAGCAGCAACGGCACGGCCAAGCCGCCCGGCAGATTGTCCTGTGCCACTGCATGCCCAAGGGAAACGCCAAGCGCACCTCCGGCCCCGGCCAGACCGGCCATGGCCTTGCGGCGGCTGATCACCGGCCCTTTCACGGCTTTGCTTTCGCGAGATAGGCCGCGATCCGGTCCAGCTGCGCGTCCGAGAGCTCGCCGCGCCGCACCGGGGGCATATTGCCCATGCCCTGCCGCGCGACCGTTTTGATATAGTCCACGGTCAGGTCGGTGCGCGCTTCCAGTTGCGCGAGCGCGGGGTTCATCCGGCGGGCGAGCAGGACGGTGCCCATGCCCATGCGGCGATGGCACATGGCGCATTTCTCCACGAACAGCGCTTCATTGGGGCTGCGGGAAGAGCGGTCCTGCTGCGCGTTGGCACCGGCGTTGGCCTTCTGCTCGCCATTGGCGGCAGGGCTGCTCTGTCCGGCTTGCGCGGTGCTGAGCGCACTTGTCATTCCGACAAGCACCAGCGGGGCAATCCACCAAAGGGCGCGGCTCATGCCTTCTGCTCCCGCCGGCCCGCAGGCCAGATGCCGCTCTTGCCCGGCGCGATCACGCCGCGCGGGTCGAGCGCGTCCTTGACCCTCTGGTTCAGCCGCCGCAGCGCGTGGCCGTTGAAATCGAACGTGTCCGCGATCAGGTCCATGTAGGAGATATGCGCACGGTACTCGGCATAGCCTTGCGCGGCGGCTTCTTTCACCAGTTGCCGCAGGAGCTTGTCAGCATTGGCGACAAAGGCGGGATTGTCGCGGTCGAACAGCAACTGGTTGACGTTGTTCATGCTCCGCTCGCCGATCGCGAAGCTGGGATGGTAATCGAGGCCATACTGATCGTGCAGCTCGTAGTTGCGCTTGAACAGCTTGAGCGCCGCGTCACCGTCTACCGGCAGCACCGGTGAAAAGCCGAGGTGCCCGCCCCGCCCGCCGAACCAGTTGGCGTTGGCAAGCGGATAAGTGATCGGCACGCCGGTGACCGGTGAGCCTTCCGGCGGATCACCTTTCAGCCACCGGGTGTGGCCGAGCTTCTGGACCGGCTTGCCCTCGAACGCCTTCTCCACCACGCGTAGCGTCGCCTCGGTGATTTCAAGCGGGCCGTAGAACCGCAGCGCGACCGCCCACCAGCCGATGCCGAACTTCTGGCGGATCGCCGCAATCGCGCTGGGGCCGAGTTTCTCGCCGGGCTTGGCCCATTGCTCGCGCGTGGTGAGCGTGGCTGCCGCGCGCAGCCAGTTGCCGATCGAGGGCGACTGCTGCAGGATCCCATTGCGGCGCAGCGGGGCCAACGTGTCGATCAGCCAGCCCAGATCCTCGGGCTTGTCGACATCGATGTTGAGGCCCAGCACCGATTCCGGCTCGGCCATCAGCCACAGGCCCAGCTTGGTCACGATGCCGAAGTTGGATTGGCAGAACATCTTGTCCCAGCTTGGCCCATAGCCCGGCTTGTAGAGATTCCATGTCGGCCCCGACCCGATGGCGCCCATGCCGGTGCGCACCAGATCGCCATCGGGCAGCACCACTTCGAGCCCGCAGATGCGCGAGGCGTGATCGCCATAGGGTGTATAGCCCACCCCCCGGTCCAGCGCATTGCCGGCTACCGAACCCCAGCTGTTGCCCGGCACCGAAAGGATCAGCGGCAGCCCTTTGGCTTGAATGAAGTCGTAAAGGTCGAAGAAGCTGACCCCCGGCTCGACCACCACGGTGCCGTTGCGCTCATCGATCTCGATCTTCTTCATGCGCGAAAGATCGAGCACGACCGAGCCCGCAAGGACCGGCGCGGAGCCGCCATAGCCGAAGTTCTTGCCCCGGCTGATCGGCCAGAGCGGCGTGCCATGGCGATTGGCAATGCGCACGATTTCGCGCACTTCCTCCACGGTATCCGGCGCGATGGCGGCAGAGGGGCGGTGCGCCGCCACCTGATCAGCACCGGCAAAGTGATCCGAATAGGCGTCCTTGTCCTCATCGGAGGCAAACACGCGGTCCTTGCCCAGCAAGGCGGTGAAGTCCCGGAGCGCCTGTTGCAGACCCTGCGCGTCAATTGCGGTGCGTTTCATGGTTCATCACCCGTCATCGAGAGCAGAGGCGTGGGCTGGAAAGCCTCGGCAGCGGCACACAGTTTCAGCAGGTGGTCCATCAACTGCAATGTGGCGGCCTGGCCAATCACCTCGCAGCAGAATTCGAACTGCGCATCGATAGAGTCCAGTTCGAACGCTACAGCCGCTTTGCCCTTCGGCTTTACATGGAGCGCAACGGCCTGGCCTCGGGTGTCCGTGGCCCTACCTTCCAGCAGACCCTCACTCAGCAGTTCCTGAATGATGCCGTGCATGGTCGTGCGCCCATTGCTGAAATAGCGCGCAAGGTCTGCCTGCGTGATGCCGGGATTGGCGTCCACCAGCACGAGTGCCGTTGCGCCCTTGGGCGTCAGGTGCCTCATGCGCAGTCTGCCGGCGCGGTGTTTGGCCAGTGCGCGGCTGGCAAGGCCGATCCGCAGGCCGATGTCGCGATCGACAGGGGTGGTGTCGAGACGGGTCATGCCTGTGCGAGCCTCGGGGCCGTGAGCTTCACGACGGCCAGAGCCACCGGGACCACGAGTGCAATGATTGTCGCGCCAAGCAGGAAGGGCGCATCGGAGGCCTGGCTGAACACAAGGCCGAACAGCGGCGGCGCCAGAATCCTCGAACTCGCGTTCGATGCCATGTTCAGGCCCATGACGCTGCCCTGGCGTTCTGGCGGCGTATTGCGCGAAATCAGCGCGCCCGCGTTGGGAAAGGCAAGGCTGTGGCCTGCCATCATGAGCGCCATGAGGCAGACAGTGGCGACCGGTGCGTGGAAAATGGGCTGGAGGCCCACGGCCGCGCAAAGCAGGATCAGCCCTCCCACGATGACTCTTGCCTCACCGAACCGCTTGACCAGTGGGCCGATCCCCAGCGTCTGGACGAGCAGACCGATCCCGCCGACCGCGAGGAACGTGAGACCCACTTCGTGCGTGGTCCAGCCAAAGGCGCGCTCGGTCCACAAGCCGAACACCGCTTCGACCGAGGCGAATATGGCGATGCCGCACCAGGAAATGAGAAGCAGCCGCCAGAGCAGCGGACTCGCGCGCACGAAGCTGACAGCCTCGCCATAGCTGGGGGGCGTTCTGGCCGGACCCGGCTGCCGGGTCTCTGCAAGGAAACACCAGGCCCAGAGCGAGGCACCTGCAGCAAGCATGGCCGCCGCAAAAATCGGCAGATGGAAACCGGCAAGGCCTTGCTCCGGGGAAGCCAAGAGGCCGCCGATCGCTGGCCCTACGGCAAAGCCGAAATTGAAGGCCGCCCCGAAGTACCCCATGACCTTTGCGCGATCGCGCGGCGGCGTGATGTCTGCGATCACGCCCTGCACAACGCCCAATGTACCGCCGAAGAAGCCGCCGATGACGCGCAGGACCAATGCGGTTTCAAGGTTCTGCGAGAAGGTGAAGGCGATGTAGGTCACTGCAGCGCAAGCTGTGGTCAGGACCAGCACAGGCCTGCGCCCTCTCACATCCGATCGCCGGCCCCAGAAGATCTCCCCGGCGATGTTGCCAAGCGAATAGGCGGCAAAGAGGCAGGCAACAGCAAACGGGCCTGCGCCGAAGGCGTGCGCGTAGAAGGGAAGGAGCGGCAGGAGCAGGCTGAAACCGGCGATGTTCAGGAATACCATCACCAGCAGGAGCGGCAATGAGCCTGCGCCGATCTTGGGGCGATCTGCAGTGCTCACCGCGCCGGCCCGGCAGCATTCGGGCGCGTTTCAACACGCGCAGAAGCGGCGCAATCGCCCATTGTTGCCCTCTCCTTAATACCATTAAGGTGATTGCGTAAGGCCCGCTCAAAGTCAATAGCAGCACGCCAAGCGTGGGAGCAAAGGCAGCGATGGCGCTCGATCAACAGTCAATTGTGAGTGCGGCGCGCGAGATCCTTCAGAAGGAAGGTTTCGACAAGCTGAGCCTGCGCAAGATCGCCGACGCGCTGGGCGTGCAGACACCGGCGCTTTACTGGCACGTGCGCGACCGCGCACAGCTCTACGGCATGCTGGCCGAACAGTTCCTGCGCGAAGTCATTGTCGAGACCGGGCTTGAGACGACCGGGCGAGATTGGTTGATCGCGTTCGGGACCGCCTTGCGCGAAAGTCATCGCATCAATCGCGATTCAGCGCGGCTCGTTGCCTTCGTTCAGCCATCGCAGACCGTCGAGCAGGAAGTGGCCAATGTCATTCTGGACCACCTTGAAGCAGGCGGGATGAGCCGCGACCTGGCCAGAATTGCGTGTTCCAGCATGCAGGCGTTCACGCTCGGCTGGTCGCTGTTCGAGAGCAACGCCTCGGTGCGCCCCATGATGATCGGCAACCTCGATAGCGATGCCGCATTCCATCTGGCTCTGTCCCAGCTTGCCGAAGGGCTGGCCCATGCAGAGCTTTCCAGTCAGGCTGCAGCAACAGGGTCTGTTGCCGCCAGTCCGCCGACGATCGCCCGCAACCCGGCTGCAAAAGCGGTGTCGAAATCCAGCATGCCGACCAGGTGATCGTGCATGGTCTCCGATTGCTCGTAGACCACCCACCCGAGCGTGAGCGCGAAAACGGAGGCAACTGCGTTCAGCGCCTGCTCCTGCGTCATCCCCCAACTGGTCAGATTTCCGGTCATTCGCTCTTTGGCCTCGGGCGTGTCGCTCACCGCTGGCGGCGCGATGGCGCATAGCCGCGCTGAATCGCGGCAAGCCAGCAGGCCTTCCCGGAATGTGCTTCCGAGACGTTCAAGCCATTCCTGCGGACCGGACGCGGTGCTGGCCGCAGCGTAGGCCGTCCCGTAGAAATGTCCGGTCATCAAGGCATAGAGGCCGTCCTTGCTCGGCACGTGCCAATAGAGCGCCGAGGCCCGCACCCCCAGCCGCTCCGCCAAGGCGCGCATGCCGAGCCCCTCAAGCCCCTGCTCCTGCATGAGGGCGAGCGCGGCGGCGGTGATCTGGTCGCGATCAATCTTCATCCCCGCAATCTGGACAAGCACCTGTGGCTTGACAAGTGAACAGCGTTCAATGAACACCGTTAAGGAGAAACGGGCGAGGTGCTGAATGACCTATGTGCGCAATTGCTGGTATGTCGCTGCTTGGGATAGCGAGCTGGCCCGGGGCCAGCCGATGGCGATGCAGGTCCTGAGCGAGCGCATCGTGCTCTGGCGCGGAGACGACGGCGCGATCCATGCGCTGGAGGATCGCTGCGTGCACCGCATGGCACCCCTCTCACTGGGCCGGTGCGAAGGCGTGAACCTGCGCTGCATGTACCATGGCCTGCTGTTCGGGCCCGATGGCGGCGTGCTCGAAATTCCGGGGCAGGACAAGGTGCCGCCGCAAGCAAAGGTCCGCGCCTATCCCGTTGCAGTCCGGCACAGCTGGGTCTGGGTGTGGATGGGCGATCCGGCGCAGGCGGATGAAGCGCTCATTCCGCCCGCCGTCGGCTATGACGATGGCCGCTTCATCCTCGGGCACGGCCATCTCGACTATGCCGCACAGGCACGGCTGATCTGCGACAACCTGCTCGATTTCAGCCACCTGACTTATGTCCACGCTGCCAGTTTCCAGGCGGGGCCGACCTTTGCCGAACGGCTGCCGGAGATCACCCCGCTCGAACGCGGCGTGCGGTTTTCACGCTGGTCGCAGAATGTGCCCAACATCCGCGATCCAAACTCCGCCGAACGCTTCGATAATTACATGACCTACGACTTCCTGCTTCCGGGCGTTCTGCTCATGGAGTCTGCCAGCTTCATGGCAAGGACCGCAGCGGCGCTGGAGTTCGGACCGCCCGATTTCGACACCGCGATAGCCGGGCGCAACTTCACCAGCCAGGCGGTCACTCCGCTGACCGAGGGCACCGCGCGGTACTTCTTCAATTGGGGCCCGCACGGCGACCACGGCGACGAGGCCATGCGCGATGGCATGATGCAGCTCGCCGCGATGGCCTTTGGCGAGGACAAGGTCATGATCGAAGCGCAAAGCCGCGTAATTGCAGACAGCCCCGGATACGCCGTCATGCCCACAGCGCATGATCGCGGCGTAACCTTGTACAACCGCATTGTGGAGCGACTGGCGCGGGAAGAAGGCGGGGCTGGCAGATAATGTCTCGAAGGTGGTCGGCGGCTTGTGCCACTCGGTCGACTTGCTGCGTGACCGTTCGGCTCAGGCCAAGGCCCGCTCGGCGTCCATCATGCGCTGCAGCAGCCGGCGGCTCTCGACGGCCGTCCCGTCGCACTTGAGCATGAGTTCGGAGAGCAGCGTCTCGCAGCGGGTGAGGATCTTCTCGATCTCCACGGTCGCGAAAGAGTCTTCATCGAACACGGGCGGCAGCGCGATTTTCAGGGCCTCAACTTGTGCTTCGCTCGTGCCGCCGAGCGCAAGGAAACAGTTGGTCTCATGGCGCGTGGCCGGGGTGACCGCGTGGAAGACTTTCACGCTTTGCAAGCATTCGCCGCCGCACTCGGGATGACCGGCCACAACGTAGGTATCATCGAGGCCGGCATGGAAGCCGGGAGCAAAGAAGGTCATCCCGGCCAGCCGATCAATCGGGCCAGCGTAGCCTGTATTCTTCGCCATGAGCGGCGGGCAGGCCGTACCGCGCAGCCAGCGGCGGATGGCGACCTTGCGGCTCGCTGACTTGCCGTTCCTCGGGGGCACTGGGGTTCTCCTCACTGCCGATGCTGCTGGCATGGAGGAAGCCGAGGTGGGTGAGATCGAGCAGATTGTCGTTGAGCAGCTGTTATCGCCCTTCAACATCCAACGTGCTGAAGGGTTTGTAGATATAGCCATCGAGGCCGAAACCCATGTCCGCCTCGTAGGGGATCAGCGCTTCGTTGGCCAGTTCAGGATCACCCATCCAGAGGAACGCCCAGAGCCTGCGCTCGACGAGGGGACAGGACGGGATCTTGTAGACACCGGGAACCGTGTCCTGGCTCGGCGCGCGGGTGCATCGGGAAACTCCCTGAGCGCTTGCGCGAATGTGGATCGAAGGGCGCGGAACCCGCGCAGCTGTTTGTCAGGCAATCCCCTGTTTCCCCGGCGCAATAATGTGGTTGGGATCGAGCGCCTGCTTGAGCCGCGCGTTCACCTCGCGGTTGGTCGCGCCATACTGGGCAGCGACAAGGTCCATCGTCGAAACCGCCGAGCGGTAGGCACACCAGCCCTTTTCGCCGAAGCGGGTGATCATCTCGGTCATGCAGGCGTCCGCCCGATTCTCCTGCTCGGGGTCCGATTTGTCGAACATCAGGAAAATGATGTGGTGCAGCTCGCGTCCGCCCACGGCATAGGCCGGGGCATAGTCGAAGTTGTATTTGGCCATGATCTCCTTGGCGAGCGCAGTCTGGCCCTTGGGTTCCTCGCCCTTGGCCGGGGCAACGGGGGCGAAGGCAACCATGCCGCCACCGTTGCCACGCCAGCGCACGATGCCGATTTCCTCGAGCGTCATGCCGCCGCGCATCAGGGTCTGGTGGTGTTCGAACCACGGGTTGCCGGTCATCTCCGCCGCGGTCATCACCTCGCCGCCCGAAGCCTCGAACGCACGGCGCACGATCGGCTCGATCGCGCCGATGATCTTGTCGGTGCCGTAGAGCGCGAAATAGGTGTTCCACATGCCGAGCCCGCGCTTGGCAGCCTCGCGCTTGACCACCTCGTCGGGGATCGATCCGGGTTCCTTCCAGAACTCGTCGCGGCGATGGAACATCGCGAGCTGGTAGGCTGCCCCCATGATCAGCACGCCGTTGGGAATGAGGTTGCTCATCCGGAACGGACGGATCGTGTCGGTGATCGCGGCAATGTCTTCCGGATTGGGATGCCGCACCATGAAGGCTTTGTAGGCGGGCGGTTTGGGCATCAGCCACATGCCAAGCTTGGTGACGACGCCGAAGTTGGACTGGGTGAACAGCCCGTCGAGATAAGGCCCGTAGCCCCATTTGAAGGCTTGCCAGGTGGTCGAGTCCTTGACCGAGCCCATGCCGGTCTTGAGGATCGAGCCATCGGCCAGCACGACTTCCATGCCGCATTGGAAGAAGAAGTGATCACCGTAGGGCGTGTAGCCGACACCGCGCTCAAGCGTGTTGCCAAGCATCGAGACGATCGGACCGACGGTGGGCACATCGAGCCAGTAGGGCAGGTTATGTGCCACGAGGTAATCGTGCATGTCCTGATAGGTCACGCCCGGTTCAACCAGCGCAGTGCCAAGTTCGCCATCTACGTGGATGATCTTGTTCATCCGCTTGAGATCGAGGATCATCTGCCCCGAACTGGCAGGCGTCGCCATGCCATAGCCCATATTCTTGCCGGTCGAGACGGGCCAGAGTGGCAGCTTGTAGCGGTTGGCCACCTTGAGGATGGCCTGAACTTCCTCGACCGAAGCCGGAGCGACCGCGCCTGAGGGGATATGGTGACCGAGCGGGTCGGGGATGAAGCTCTTCTTGTAGCTGGCTGTGCTGGCTTCATCGGCAAAGACCCAGTCCGCGCCCACAATGGCGCGCAAATCCTTGAGCGCGGCAGCGAACACATCGCGGTCCATCGAAGCCGGCATCATCCGAGGACCGCCAAGCGGCGAGGCGATCGCCTGCCCCGCGAGGAGCGCCGAACCGACCGCGCCTGCGCGCAGGATTTCGCGCCGGGAAATGCCGTTCATTGGCCGTGCTCCTTGCTGTCGGCCTTCGACGCCGAAATCCATTTGGCGAGTGCAGAGAGTTCTGCCGGGCTGATCTCGGTGGGTTTGAAAGCAGGCATTGCGCCCTGCCCGTGGCGGACGATCATTTCGATCGCCTCGGCGGGCAGGCTGCGTCCTCGGATGACCGGCCCAACATTATGCCCATGGCAATAGCCGCAGGTCTTGGCGTAGATCGCATCGGGCGCACGCGGGGGCGGCGGATCGCTGGCATGAGCGGCACTTCCCATCGTTATCGAAAGCATGGCCGCCAGACCGAAGGCGATTTTCATTCGGCGATCTCCATGGACGCGACCTTGCTCGTTTCAGCTGCGCGCTCCACTGTGTCCTTGTCTTGAGCGCGCATCAACCGGGGGAAAAGGGTGATCGCCTTGCCTGCATTCGTGGGAAGGGGCCGGCGCGATGGGTCGGTGTTGATGATGCGCTGTTGCGCCTCGATCATGCCATTGTCTTCGTTGAAGGCCATCGTCGCAATATCGATCATGAGCTGCGCCATCGCCTCGTCGCCATGCTCCGCGGCAGGCCCCCACGAGTAGTAATAAGTCGTCGTCGTCTCGCTGGTCGGGGTCACCGCCAGCACCGAGTTCGGCGTCGCCGACTGGTCGATCTTTAGGTAGTCGCCGCCAAGCGTGACCTTCAGCTTGTCACTCGCCTGCAACTGCAGTTTGCTGCGGATGGTCCATTCATGCTGGCCGCCCTCGCGGTCGGTCGTATGGAGCGTTGCCGACTGATACGGGATGCTGGCCTGACAACCGCATTTCAAGCCGCTTTCTTCACCAGCTCTTCGCCGAAAATGGCGAAGGCTTCGGGAAGCAACTGCTCAAGCTGCGGCTGCAGAAGGCCGAGCAGATATTGGGCGATTATCGCTTCAGGTGGCTGACGATAGCCGAGATCGCCCAGCCGGTCGGCATATCCGACTTGGCCCTGTTCTCGCGCCATTTTCGCAACCACTATGCATATGCACCCCCTCGATGTTCCGGGGTCACGCTTCACCCGCCCAGCCGGGGAGACGAGCGCCTAGATACTGGCCCTAGAAAGTATGGCCGGGCAGATAGGCGAAGCGGGCCGGCACGATCAGGCGGATTTCGGTTCCGAACCCTTCGGCGCTCTCTATGCGCAGTCTGGCCTTCATGGCCCGGGCGCGTTCATACATGCCGAGGAGGCCGAAGTGACCGGGTCGCCCGCGCGGCGAAACGAAGTCGCGGCGGATCCCCTTGCCATTGTCGCGCACGAAGGCGCTGAAATGGAGCCGGCTGAAGACCACGCCGATATCGACGCGCGTGGCTTCGGAATGGCAGGCTGCGTTGTTGAGCGCTTCGCCGAGGACGGCGAGCACTTCATCGACCAGTTCGGGCAGCAGACGGCGCGGCTTGCCCTGAACCTGCAGCGGCCCGATCAGCCCGGCCGGGTAGATTTCCTGCGCGGCAATCCGGGCGAGCTCGGTCAGGATGTTGCGCTCGTCCATCCGGCGCAGCCCGGTCACGCGGTCGCGGCCCTCCACCAGCATTTCCTCGGCACGATCGAGCGCGGGCACGAGAATCGCCTGCGCATCGGCATCGTGCGCGAAGCGGTCTGCCACGGCCTGAAAGCGCAGGATCAGGCCCTGCACGCCCTGGATCATCGTATCGTGGAGTTCGCGCGCGATGCGCTCGCGCTCGCGGTTGCGCTCCAGCATGCGGTCCCGGATCTGGCCGCTCACCTGGCTGAGGCGCAAGCTGAAGAGGGCGTAGAGCCCGCCGCAGATGGCGAGGGCGGCAAGGACCGTGAACCACCAGGTCTGGTGCCAGGCGCGGGCGATGGTGAAGGAGAGGCGCAAGGGGGTGGGGCTCCACACTCCGTCCTCGTTGGCCGCGATCACTTCGAAGGTGTAGTCGCCGGGGCGGAGATCGGCGAACACGGCTTCGCGCAGGTTGCGCACGCTGGTCCATTCCGCATCCGCGCCCAGCAGCCGGTAGCGGAACCGGACCCGCTGGGGCACTGCAAGGCTGGTCGCGGTATAGCCGATCTCGATCCGCGTCGTGCCGGCCGGAAGCACCATTCCGCCGGTCGCAGCGAAGCGTAGCCCCTTGGCCATGATGTCGCGCACCAGCACTGTCGGCGGCAGGGGATTTACCGTGATCGCGGCGGGATCGATGAAGAGGATGTTGCGCCGGGTGGCGAACCATACCCGCCCGTCGCCGCCGATCACGACCTGATCGCCGCCCCCTTTCTGGACGAAGCTGTTGAGCCCATCGCGGAAATCGAACACGCGCGCGGCCACCGGTGCGCCTGGCCGCGCAAGCGCGCCGGCCAGGTCGGCAGTGCGTAGCCGCACGATGCCCATATCGCCGATGCCCCAGCTTTCGCCGCCACGCCCTTGCGCAAGCCCGTTGAGCGAGGCCGCCCAGGGATAGCGCTGCTTGTCCAGCAAGGGCCGGCCGGGCAGGAACGGCGCGGACAGGCCCGCCGAGCCGCTGACGAGCAGGGTCCCCTGCGCCCGCAGCAGACCCTCGATGCCGCCGCTCGCCACCGCGCGATTGTCGAGCGCGAGGAACGGCGTGGGGCCGCGCGGCGCTCCGGCGCGGAACTGGATCATCGCGCGTCCATCCGGCAGCAGCGCGGCATTGCTGGGAACGCCGGTGTTGGGACCAAGCCCCGGCCAGGCGTGCCAGCGCCCTGCTTCGAGCACGAAGAGACCGTGATCGAGCGCCGGCAACCACAACCGGCCAGCGGCATCTTCGGCGCAGGCCTGGGCGGTGAACGTCGCACGCTTGGCCCTGCGCGCGCCGCTGTCTTCCTTGGCATCCAGCCGAACGATCTTGTCTGCGAGCACGGCCCAGATACCGCCAGCCCGCGCGGGACAAAGCGCCTCGACCGCGTCCTGGGTGGCAAGGATCCGGACGGGATCCGCTCCCGGCGCGATCCGGTAGATTCCGCTGCCTTCAGCGGCAAAGACCACTCCGGCCTGGTCCACAGTGAGCCGGTACGTGTTGGCCGAATTGACCGGAATGCCCGGCGCAACCGTGATCGGCACCCGCCGCAGCATGTTCAGCCCCAGTTCGGTGCCGATCCAGATATTGCCTTCCCGGTCCTGAAAGATCGCGCGGGTCTGGTTTGAGAGCAGGCCGGTCGTCATGTCGAGCCGGCTCACTTCGGTGCGACCAACCGGACTGAGCGGTGCCACGACGCGCACGACGCCGCTGCTCCATGTCGCTTCCCACAGATCGCCGCGCCGATCGAACAGGGTGCGCGTCCCCCCCGCAGGGTCGGCATTGCTGTGCTGCCGTCCGGTTCTGATCGGTTCCGACCCGCCTTGCGCGATCTGCTGCGTGCCCGTCCGGTCGGAAAGCCAGATGCCGCCTTTTGCATCCTGCGCCAGGCTGGCGCGCGGGGGCACGATCAAGCCGGTCGGCTCGAACGTCCGCCTGCCGGGAAGGCGGCGGTAGATGGTGCGTTCCAGCACGACCCAGAGCGTGCCGTCGCGCGCGAAGAGCAGGTTCCAGATCGGCTGTTCGGGCAAGCCCGAGGCGCTGTCGAACTCCTCCCAGCGGCCGCCGGAAAACCGCGCCAGCGAGCGAACGGTGCGCCCGCCGCGAGCGACCCAGATCGCCCCGTCGGGGCCTTCCACGATATCGTTCACCTCGCGCGAGGGATTGGGCATGCCTGAAGGTCGGAGCTGGCCCTGCCGCCAGACGAGCAATCCCTGTCCGCGCGCCAGCCCGATCCAGACATCGCCATTGCGCGCGGCCAGGACCTGCGAGACCACCAGCCGCCGACCATCCTCGACTTGCTCGAACGTGACGCCGTCAAACCGGAACAGGCCGTCCACGCCGCCGATCCAGAGCATGCCATCGACAGACTGGGTGATCGAATTGATCCGGCTGGGGGCACCTTCTTCCAGCGACCAATGCGTGATCCGGAAACCCCGCAAGGCATCCCGGTCATTCGCCGATGCACGCGCGCCGATCAGGAGGATCAGGGCGGCGAGGCACTGAACCACCAACCTGCAGGCCATCGCCCCCCGGCGCGGCAGGCATCTGCTAAAGCTCAATGATGCCCCGGCGCGCGGCGGTGGTCACCGCATGGGTGCGATCGCTGACATTGAGCTTGGAAAAGATGCTCTTGATGTTCGACTTGACCGTTTCCTCGGCCACGCCAAGCCGCCAGGCGACCTGCTTGTTCGATTGGCCGCCCGCGATCATCTGCAGGATCTCGACCTCGCGTGCGCTCAGCGCATCCTGGATGGCGTGGAGCGCGATCTCGTGCGCCACATCGGGGTGGAGATGGCGCTGGCCCTTGTGAACCGTGCGGATGGCGCTGAGCAGTTCGCGGCGCAGGCTGCTCTTGAGGAGGAAGCCCGATGCGCCTGCGCGCATCGCTTCCAGCGCCTTGGCATCGCCCGAATAGGTGGTGAGCACGATGATCCGCGCATCGGGTGCTTCGGCGCGGATCGCCCCGATCGCCTCGACTCCGCCCATCTCGGGCATGCGCAGGTCCATCAGCACGATATCGGGCTTCAGTTCGCGGAACAGCCGCACCGCGTCCGTGCCGGTCTCCGCTTCGCCGGCGATCACCATGTCATCCTGCAGCGCAATCACCGAGCCCACACCCTCGCGCAGGATGGGGTGATCGTCGGCGATCAGGATGCGGATCGGCATGGCAGGCGCGGCAGGCATGTCGGGCTCCGGAAAGGACTGGGCCAAATGCGAATGCCGTTCGCTCGCATTCGGCAAGCTGAAATATCATGCCATGCAAGGGCTTGAAACCCACTCGAAAGTGGGCGGCACATGCCCCCGACCGGGTGTTCCCGGCAGCGCGAGGCAAGCGCACTCTGCTCGGGCATTTGAGCAGGGGAGAACGCGCCATGACCGATCACGAGGCACCAGCCGCAGGCCCCGCGCTCCGCCGCCGGGATTTCATCGCGGCCACGTCGGCTGGAGCGATCCTTGCGACCCTTCCCGGCCCTGCGCTGGCCGCCGCTACCACCACACCCCCCACTTCAGGAGACCGCACCATGGGTACCGTGACCACGAAGGACGGCACGTCCATCTTCTACAAGGACTGGGGCCCCCGCGATGCGCAGCCCATCGTGTTCCACCACGGCTGGCCGCTGAGCGCGGACGACTGGGACAACCAGATGATGTTCTTTCTGCTCCACGGCTACCGCGTGATCGCGCATGACCGCCGCGGACATGGCCGTTCGACGCAGACCGACACCGGCAACGAGATGGACACCTATGCCGCCGATGTCGCGGCGCTGACCGATCATCTCGATCTCAGAAATGCGATCCATGTCGGCCATTCGACCGGTGGCGGTGAAGTGGCGCATTATGTCGCGCGGGCGAGGGCCGGGCGCGTTGCCAAGGCGGTACTGATCGGCGCTGTCCCGCCGATCATGCTCAAGACCGCTGCCAACCCCGGCGGCCTGCCGATGGAGGTGTTCGACGGCTTCCGCGCGGCGCTTGTCGCCAATCGCGCGCAGTTCTTCCGCGATGTGCCGACAGGGCCGTTCTACGGCTTCAACCGGCCGGGCGCGAAGGTCAGCGGAGGGCTGATCGACAACTGGTGGCGGCAGGGCATGATGGGCGGTGCCAAGGCGCACTACGATTGCATCAAGGCCTTCTCGGAAACCGATTTCACCGAGGATCTCAAGGCGATCCAGGTGCCGGTGCTGATCATGCACGGCGAGGACGACCAAATTGTGCCGATCGCCGATTCCGCACAGCTTGCGATCAAGCTTGTGAAGAAGGGCACGCTCAAGACCTATCCGGGGCTGCCGCATGGCATGGCGTCCACGCATCCCGACGTGATCAATGCCGATCTCCTTGCGTTCTTCAAGGCGTGAGGCGGACATGAGCTACATCAGCCGCCTCGATCTTTCGGAGCATGTCCGCAAGCAGGCCTGCGGGCTGCTGCAGGCCCGCCTGTCCGATGCGCTCGATCTCGAAGCGCAGGCCAAGCAGGCGCACTGGAACGTGAAGGGCCCGCACTTCCTCCAGCTCCACGAACTGTTCGATCGCCTGCACGGCGAGATCGAGGACTTCGTGGACATGCTGGCGGAACGGATCACCACGCTCGGCCACGTGGCGGATGGCCGCATCGCGACGACCGCCGCCAATTCCACGCTTTATGGCTATCCGATCGAGGCGAGTGGCGGCGAGGCGCACCTCAAGGCGCTTTCTGCCAGCCTCGGCGCCTTCGGCAAGGCGGCGCGCGATGCCATCGATCAGGCCAGCCTCGCCGGCGATGCTGATACCGCAGACCTGTTCACCCAGATCTCGCGCGAGACCGACAAGCAGCTCTGGTTCCTCGAAGCGCATCTTCAGGCGCACTGAACCGGACCAACCCTCTCCCGAAAGGAGCATCCCATGTCCTTCCGATCCCAGAAACTGATCAATGCCGACGACACGCTGTTCATCTTCGTCGACCACCAGCCGCAGATGGCCTTCGGCGTCACCAGCATCGACCGCCAGCTGCTCAAGAACAACACCGTCGCGCTCGCCAAGGCGGCGAAGTTGTTCAACGTGCCGATCATCCTGACTGCGGTCGAGACCGAAGCCTTCTCCGGCTATATCTGGCCCGAATTGCTTGATGTCGTGCGCCAGAAGCCGATCGAGCGGACTTCGATGAACTCGTGGGATTCGGACGAGCTCGTCGCGCAGGTGAAGGCGAGCGGGCGCAAGAAGCTGGTCATCGCCGCGCTGTGGACCGAGGCCTGCCTGCTCTACCCCACGCTCTCGGCGATCGAGGAAGGCTTCGAGATCTACTTCGTGACCGATGCCTCGGGCGGCACTTCGCTCGAAGCCCATGATGCCGCGATCCGGCGCATGGAGCAGGCGGGCGCACACCCGCTCACCACGATCAACGCGCTGCTCGAACTTCAGCGCGATTGGGCGCACCGGGATACCTACGACGGCGTGATGGACATCGTGCGCGAGCACTTCGGTGCCTACGGCATGGGCGTCGATTACGCCTACACCATGATCCACAAGGCCCCCCAACGCGGTACATTCCCGCATGAGGCGCCCCACCCGGCAGGGCACTGAACCCGCCCGCAGGCCTGCCCGGGAGACCTCCTGCCCATGAAACCCTACCTTGTCGCTCTTGGCATCGGGCTGCTCGTCGGCGCGATCTACAGCCTGCTCGGTACGCGATCGCCCGCCCCTCCCGCGATCGCGCTGCTCGGATTGCTCGGCATGTTGCTGGGCGAACAGGCTGTGCCGCTGGCGATACGGGTATGGCATGGGCAGGAGGTCGCTTCTTTCTGGAGGACCAACTGCGCCGCGCGGGTGACGGGATTGCCACCCGCCGCGGCGCCTTCTTCCTCCGCCGAGCCGCACCAGCCATGAGCGCGACCCGGCGCGGCACGCTCTCCGGCCTTGCCGGCACGGCTGTGCTCTCGCTTCTGCCCGGCCGCCTGCGAGCCGCGTCCCCAAGGAACGCATCGATGACCGACGATCTCATCATCCACAACGCGCTCATCACCACGCTCGATCGCGCCAATCCGCGCGCCGAGGCCGTGGCGATCCGCGACGGGCGTATCCTTGCCGTGGGTAGCGAGGCGGAAGTCCGCGCCGCCGCGCCCGAGGCGACCCTGATCGATGCTGGCGGCAGGCGTCTGATCCCCGGCCTCATCGACAGCCACATGCACATCATCCGCGGCGGGCTGAACTTCAACATGGAGCTGCGCTGGGACGGCGTGCCGACGCTGGCGGACGCGATGGCCATGCTGAAGGCGCAGGTCGATCGCACGCCCGCCCCGCAATGGGTGCGCGTCGTCGGCGGCTTTACCGAGCACCAGTTCGCGGAGAAGCGCCTGCCCACCCTCGCGGAGCTCAACACGGTCGCCCCCGATACGCCGGTGTTCATCCTCCACCTTTATGACCGCGCGCTGCTCAACGCGGCGGCGCTGCGCGTTGTGGGCTATGGCAAGGATACGCCGAACCCGCCGGGCGGCGAGATCGTGCGCGACGCTGCGGGCAATCCCACCGGGCTGCTGCTCGCCCAGCCCAACGCGACGATCCTCTATTCGACACTCGCCAAAGGGCCGAAGCTGCCCGAGGACTACCAGATCAATTCCACCCGCCATTTCATGCGGGAGGTCAATTCGCTCGGTGTCACCAGCGTGATCGATGCGGGCGGCGGCTTCCAGAACTACCCCGACGACTACCGTGTGATCGAGAGGCTCCATGCGGACGGGCAGATGACCGTGCGGATCAGCTACAACCTCTTCACGCAGAAGCCGAAGGAGGAGCTGGCGGACTTTGCCGGCTGGGTGAAACAGGTCAGCCCAGGGCAGGGCGACGATACCTATCGCCACAACGGCGCGGGCGAGATGCTGGTCTATTCCGCCGCCGATTTCGAGGATTTCCGCGTCGAGCGGCCCGATATGCCGCCCCATATGGAAGGCGATCTCGAACCGGTCATCCGCCTCTTGGCAGAGCACCGCTGGCCCTGGCGGCTCCACGCAACCTACGATGAAACCATCGGCCGCGCGCTCGATGTCTACGAAAAGGTAAACCGCGACATTCCGCTCGCCGGGATCAACTGGTTCTTCGATCACGCAGAAACGATCAGCGACCGCAACATCGACCGCATCGCGGCGCTCGGCGGCGGGATCGCGGTGCAGCACCGCATGGCCTATCAGGGCGAATACTTCGTCGAACGCTATGGCCGCCGCGCCGCCGAACGCACGCCGCCAATCGCGCGTATGCTCGCGGCAGGTATTCCCGTCGGCGCGGGCACAGATGCGACGCGGGTGGCGAGCTACAACCCCTGGGTCTCGCTCTCGTGGCTCGTCACCGGGCGGACGGTGGGCGGACTTTCGCTCTATCCCGGCGCCAACCGCGTCAGCCGCGAAAAGGCGCTGGCGATGTGGACGCACGAGAACACCTGGTTTTCCAGCGAAACGGGCAAGAAGGGGCAGATCAAGGCCGGGCAGCTCGGCGATCTCGTCCTGCTCTCGGCCGATTACTTCGCCGTGCCCGAGCACGAAATCGCGCACATCCGTTCGGTGCTGACGCTGCTGGGTGGCAAGGTCGTGCATGGTGAAGGAGACTTCACCGGCCTCGCCCCCAAGCTGCCCCCGCCGATGCCGGACTGGTCGCCGGTGCGGACAGTTGGCGGCTATCACCGCGAACCGGAAACGGCGGCCAAGCTGGCAGCGGCCTGCGGCTGCGCTTCGGCCTGCCAGGTCCATGGCCACGATCATGCCCGCGCACTGGGTGCCGCAGCGCCGGCAGCCGATGTGCAGGGCTTTTGGGGCGCACTCGGCTGCGGGTGCTGGGCGGTCTGAGATGATGGATCCCGAACCGCGCGCGGTCCACGCGCTGCTCGATTGGCCGCCGGTGTGGTTTGTCGCCCGGCTGCTGCTGGTGGGTGCCTACGCGGTGGGCGCTCTTGCCAAACTGACCGACTGGCCGGGCGCGGTTGCCGAGCAGGCGCATTTCGGGATGAGCCCGCCTGCGCTCTGGGCCGGACTGACCATTGCGGTCGAGATCGTGGGGCCGCTGCTGATCCTTACCGGGCGGCTGGTCTGGCTGGGGGCGGGTATGCTCGGCGTGTTCACGCTGCTGGCCGCGCTCAAGGCCAATGCCTTCTGGGCCATGGCCGGCCCGGCGCGCTTCGCTGCCACCAATGCCTTCTTCGAGCATCTTGGCCTGATCGGCGGCTTCATCCTCGCCGCACTGGTGGCCGAACATGCCCGGCGTGAGGGGCGGCTCTAGCACCATGGCCAGCCAGCCCACCGTCTCACTCAAGACGCCTGCCCCGCTGCTGCGATTGCTGCTCCTGCTCTCTGCAACGACCGGTATGCTCGATGCAGCGAGCATCCTGTGCCTCGGCAAGGTGTTCACCGCGAACATGACCGGCAATGTGGTGTTCCTCGCTTTCGCGGTGGCCGGCGCGCCGGGCTTCTCGCCGCTGCCGTTCATCGTGGCGCTGGCCGCGTTCATTGGCGGCGCGATGGTGGCGGGGCGCATCTGGCGCACTCGCGGTTCGCACTTGCTGCGCGATTGGCTGGTGGTCGCCGCCGGCATCGAAACCGTGCTGCTCCTCCTCGCCGCGCTGGTCGCCACCCGGTTCGACATCGCCCGCGGCGAGCCGCTGTGGAAACTGGCAACGATCCTTGCGCTCGTGTCCGCCGCAATGGGCTTTCGCAACGCCGTGGTGCGCCAGCTGAAGGTGCCCGATCTCACGACGACGGTGCTCACGCTCACCATCACCGGCATCGCTTCGGATTCGCGGCTGGCGGCAGGGCCGTCGCCAAACCTGCCCGCGCGCCTCGGTGCGGTCGTGGCGATCTTCGCTGGTGCCGTGGTGGGCGCGCTGCTGGTCCTTCACGCCGGCCTTGCCGCCACTCTCGCGTTGACGGCGGCGCTGGTACTGGTTGGCACGCTGGTGTTCGCGCGTCACCCGTTGATGGCAGACCTCAAGCGGTGAGGCTGCGGCTGGTCCTGCGTGCGGCCATCGGATCGGTGGCGCTGCTGGCAGCCACGCCCGCCCACGCCGAGCCGCCCCAACGCACCAACCTGCGCTATGATGAGGACTGGTCAGCCAATGCGGGCACGCCCGGCATCGAGGGGCTTAAATACCTGAAGCTTGACGATGCGGGCACGGCCCATGCCACCTTCGGTCTGGAACTGCGCGCACGCTACGAAGGCTTCGACAATCCGCTGTGGGGGGGTGATCCGGACACGGGCTACCTCTGGCTGCGCGCCATGCCCTATGTCGATCTCCAGGCCGGGCCGGTGCGGGCGTTTGTCCAGCCGATGGCCGGGTATGTCCGGGGCCTTTCCGGACGCAAGGGGCCCGCGGACGAGACGGGCGTCGATCTGTTGCAGGGCTTTGCCGATCTGCGCCTTGCGCTGCCGGGGGAGGGATCGATCACGGTGCGCGGGGGGCGCGGCCTGATCGGGCTCGGCTCGGAACGGCTGGTGGGCCTGCGCTATGGGCCCAATATCCCGCAAGCCTTCGATGGCGTGCGCGTGATCGCCAGCCGGGGCCGCTTCCGGCTCGATGCCTTCCACGTTCGGCCGGTGCAGGTGGGTCTGGGCGACTTTGATGATCGCACGTCCGATACGCGGCGGCTCGACGGCGTTTATGCGACGGCGGCGCTTGGGGGCGGGGCCAGCGCCGATCTCTACTGGCTGGGCTATCGCAACCACGCCGCGCGTTTCGGCGGGGCGACGGGCGCCGAGGCGCGCGATACCTTCGGCCTGCGCCTTTTCGGCAAGCGCGGGCGGCTTTCGTGGAACTGGGAAACGATGATCCAGCGCGGCAGCTTTGCCGGCAAGCGCATCCGGGCCTGGTCGCAGGCGACCGAGACGGCGCTCAGCTTTCCGCACCTGCGCTTCCAGCCGCGCCTGCGCCTGCGCGCGAATGTGGCAAGCGGGGATCGCGATCCGCAGGATGGCACGCTCGGCACCTTCAACGCCCTGTATCCCAAGGGTCGTTACTTCGGGGAGCTTACCCCGATCGGGCCGCGCAACATCATCAACCTGCACCCCAGCATAGACGTGAACCTGGGCCGCACGATCAGCCTCGAACTCTCCGGCGCGGCCTTCTGGCGCGAGACGACGGGTGACGGCGTCTATGACATACCGGGCCAGCTGATCCGGGCCTCCAGCGGCAGCAAGGCGCGGCATATCGGCAATCAGGTCGAGGTTGTTGCGAGCTGGCAGGTCAGCCCCATGCTGTCCTGCAGCGCATCGCTCTCGCTGTTCGCGCCGGGTGCCTTCCTGCGCGATACGGGACCATCGCGGACCATCGGCATGGTCGGCCTCGAAACCGCCTTCAAGTTCTGAACGCTCAATAGCGCGCGCCGAAACCGAGCATGTATCGCGGCCCCGGATAATAGACCGCGAATGCCGCGTTGGCGTAGCCCAGCGTGGTGCGCAGCGGTGCATTGGTGAGGTTGAGCGCGCTGGCGGTGAACTGGAAACGCCCGGCGCTTTTCGGCACGCGGTAGATCAGCGAAAGGTCGAGTTGGCCGCGCGGATCGGCGTATTGCGCAAGGTCGAGCCCGTTGAGCGGGCCGTTCGCGGCGATGAACCGCCCGGTCCAATCGTAGCGCGCGCTCGCCGAAACCGGGCCGCGTTCGTAGAACAGCTCTCCCGAAGCCGACAAGCGCGGCACACCCGGCGCGACAAGCCCGGTGGCCGAGCGCTGGTCGAGCCAGCTTGCCGTGACTGTCAGGCCCGCGCCTGCCAGCAGCCGGTCCAGCGGATGGGTCCAGGCGAAATCGAGCCCCCGGATCAGCAGGCTTTCCAGATTGACCGGGCGCGTGAGCGAGACCGGCAATTGCGCCACCGGCACACCCGTCTGGAACGAGCGGTCACTCAGCACATTCTGCTGGGTCGACGAAAGCGCAGCGAATGGGATGCCGAGCGAGGCGAAAGCAACCTGCTCCGATTGCACCACCGTAAACCCGTCGATGCTGCGCGAGAACGCGGCGAGGCGGACCGAGCCGATACCGCCGGTCGCCCATTCCAGCCCCAGATCGAAGTTGCTCGAGGTATAAGGCCGGAGGCCGGGATTGCCTGCCGCCGCAATCTGGGCGGAGGAATCGGTGAAGACCGTGCTCGGCAGCAGCAGCGCGGGATCGGGCCGGGTCAGCGTGCGCGCAAAGGCAAACCGCAGTGTCAGGCGCCGGGTCAGCGCGGCGCGGATATTAGCGGAGGGGAGCCAGTTCCCGTAGCGCCGCTGCGCCGGGATCTCGACCACCTTGCCATCGAGCAGCGCCACGCCCGTCACGGTCTGCCGCGTATCGACGCCGCGCAGCCCGAGATTCAACGCCACCTCGCGCCCCAGCACCGTGAACCGGCCATTGGCCTCGCCAAAGGCGGCAAGGACGCGCTCGGCGATATCGCCCGGCGGATTGCCGCCGACCTGTGTCGTCGCGAGCGGTGCGGCAGCGCTGAAGGCCTGATAGCCGGTCGCCTGCTTCAGCGCGGCGAAATCGGGCGCAATGAAACTGGTGTATCCCACCGGGCCTTTGGCGAGGCGGGCGAAATCGCTGATCGGTGCGCGCCGCAGAAAGCCTTCGAGCGCGGCATTGGGCACGCTGCCGTCCTTCCCCGCACAGTTCACGCCGCAGACCGCAAGCTGATAGGCCGCGCTGTTGTCGAAGGAGCGGATCCTGCGCCGCGCCAGATCGTAGGCCCCTCCGATCTTCAGGTTCAGCCCTTCGCCTCCCAGCACCATGTCGAGCCGCGCGCTGTCAGTCAGTGTCTCGCGCGCGATGTTCTGGATGTTGAGCCGCGACCACTGCCAGCCGAGCCCCGGATCGCCGAGATCGCGGTTGGTGGTGATCACCGGCTGGCGCGGATTGCTCCGGTTGTCGAAGCGCACGTCGATCCCCGATTGCATCGGCGTCTGGAACAGGAAGGTTGGCTGCTCGCGCTTGAAGGTGCTGCGGTTGCGGCGGGCTTGCGCCTCGATCCGCAAATGCTTCGCCGCCTGCCATGAAAGCGCCCCGCCCAGCGCGTGGAAGCGGGTGTCCTGATCGGTCAGCGTCTCCTCGGCGAGAAAGGCGGAATTGGCGAAAAGCCCCGAGGTGACCACATTGTTGGCATCGACCGTGAGCCCGATGGGCACCATGCCACCGGTCGATTGCGGTGTCTTGCCCGGCCCGGAATTGCGGACATACCACTGCATGCCCAGCCGCTCATACCGCCGCGCCGCGTGGGCATAGAGCCCATCGAGCACGAGATGGACGCGGTCCGCCGGTTGCCATTCGATGGAAGCCATGGCCGCCGTTCGCCGCCGCATGCCGCTCAGCGCAAGCTGGCGCGCGAGACGCGGGAGCAGGGCCGCGCTGATCTGTGGGAGCGACAGGCCGGACGTCGCGACGAGGTCGACTTGATCGCCGGGGTTGAGGCCGTGGCCTGCATTGGCTGGCACGACCGAGGCATAGCTGAAGCCGTTGCCGCTATCGCCGGGGCGCCGGCAGTCTGGCCCGCAGGCCGGCACATTGGCATCGGTCCAGCCGATCGTCTCGAACCCGTCGAGCCGCTGGCTTGCTTCCAGCACGGAAATGCCCGCCAGCACGCCGATCCGCTTGCCCGCCCAGCTGGCGATTGCCGTGCCGCGCGGCGAAGTTTTCCGGTTCGCGGCGCTGTATTGCGCCTGCCCGCTCAGCGTGATGGTCAGGCCCGGTCGGTCGGAAGGCCGCAGGGTCCGCAAGTCCAGCGTGCCGTTGATCCCGCCTTCGGGCATCCCCGCCGAAGCTGCCAGCAGCACATCGCCCCGGGCAAAGAATTCCGACGGCAGGATATCGAGATCGACCCCGCGTCCGCGCGATCCGCCATTGGTGCCGCCATCGGAGGCCACCTGCAGCGGCGCGCCATTGAGCAGGACCCGCGCGAACTCCGATCCCAGCCCCCGGATCGAAAGCTGCACGCCTTCGCCGGTGATATCGCGGCCCAGTCGCACGCCGGGCAGGCGGTCCAGCGTCTCGGCGATGTTCGCGCCGGATGTCCTCGCAATGTCTTCCAGTGCCAGTGTCTCGATCAACTCCGGCGACCGGCGGCGGCGCTCCAGCGCTTCGAGCAGGGTGGAGCGCAGCCCCGTAACGAGGATCGGCGTGTGGGGCTGTTCATCGGAGGATGCTGTGAGGCCTAACTCGCTGTCGGCACCGACGGGCTGCGCCGGGGCGCCGCCCGGGATGGCGATCAATGCACCCGAAAAGGCTGCGCCAAGGCGCTTGTACCCCCGTGCGTGAACAGCAACGCCAAGCACAACAACGCACCTCCCCCCATGATCGGCACAATACATCCAATTTGGCTGGGAGTCGTAGGTCAATTTGGTCGCATGGTAAGTCCGCGATCAGCAATCGGACTGGCAAACAGTGGCCGATAGCCAGCAATCAATACTTCGGGGGTGAGGCCTGCGACCCGGGCCGAGGATGCGAATTGCCATGTGCATTCCAAGTGTCTGGTGAAGCGTCTCTGATACCGGCCCGGCCCCATCGAACGCGCGGGCGGCCTCGTCGCGAGGCGAGAGCTACCACCGCATTTACCATCGATCCTGCGGCATCAGCGCTTCCTGCGTAGTCTTCCCGTGGCAAATTTTTCGGCAAATTTACGATTTGGAAGGCGATCTGCCTGCATGGACGGAGCTTGGGTCATTCTCGTGCCCGCGATCCGCCATTTGCGGCGGGGTTGCGTCCTATCGCGAAAGACCCCCGGGCTCCGGGCTCGGCCAGTCTGTAGGAGGAATGTCGCCACATGCCGCGTCGGTCGAAAGCAACGGGAGGCCGGTTCCGTGCCTCGATGCGATCACTGATCGGGAGCCTGCTGCGCGATACGGCAGGCAACACGCTGGGCATTGTCCTCGCCACGATCATTCTCCTTGTCAGCCTCGCAGGCAGCGGCACCGATATGGCGCGCGCCTACATGACCAAGACCAGCCTGCAGAATGCCTGCGATGCGGGCGTGCTGGCAGGCCGCAAGGCCATGGCGACCACAGGCACTTACGGGACCACGGAGACGGCGAAGGCGAACAAGATGTTCAACTTCAACTTCAACCCGTCCGCCACGAATTCCCAGAGCGTAACCTTCACCACGGACTCGTCCGGCACCGGCGCGGTGAGCGGGACTGCATCGACAGTCATGCCCACGGTGATCATGGGCATCTTCGGCTTCAAGTCGATCACGCTGACCGTAGCGTGCAGCGCCGAACTGCAGATGGCGAGCGCTGACGTGATGTTCGTGCTCGATACCACCGGTTCGATGGCTTGCAATCCGGACGGGTCCAACTGCAACAGCAGCAGCACGTCCAAGATCATTGGCTTGCGTCAGGCGATCCGCGATTTCTACAAGACCGTTGCCGCTGCGGTGGTCGACAAGACCAATACGCGCATCCGCTTCGGGTTCGTGCCCTATACGGCAACGGTGAACATGGGCGGCATCGTTGCCGCCGGGCAGATGCCGACGAGCTATTTCGCCGACACCCAGCCGTTCCAGACGGCGCTCGCGAACTTCAAAACCAAGGTGTTTGTCCCCACGGCAGGCTCGCCTGTGGCAACGACCGAGACATATGGTTCATCCATCACCAAGTCGGATTGCGATAACTACGGCGTAAACGCCTATCCCAGCGCGGGCGGCAACCCCGTGGACACCGGCGGTCCGGCCCCTGCAGACACTGTCCGGACGACCTATTCGTACAAGTCGTGGACCAAGAACAGCGGCAAGAATGCCACGACAGGTACCTGCGTGCGCAACAAGTCGGTGACGACGACGACCTATGCCACGCGCTATCAGTTCACCAACTGGACCTTCCAGGCCGCAACCATTGACATGACCGCCTTCAAGGGCATGGCCAATGTGCCCGTGGTCACGAACATTTCGGCGACCGCGACAGTGCCCACTGAAGGCACCTACGACATGCCCTCGCTGGCAGCCCTCAACGGCACAACCGGCGTGACCGGGCTTACCACCACCAACGCCAAGTGGGACGGCTGCATCGAAGAGCGCAAGACGGTTCAGAACCTCGCGATGAATCCGGTGCCGAGCGGGGCGACCGACCTCGACATCGATTCCGTGCCGACGGATGATGATACCCGCTGGAAGATCTACGAAAACGATCTGCTGTGGTATCGTGGCTCCACCAACGTGGCTTCCGTTACCTCTGCCACTATTCCCAGTGGCTACGGCCGCGAAAATTCGCAGTGCCCGCCGCGTGCGATGCTCTTCACCGATGTCGACACCTCGGCTCCGACCGTCGTGCCGACCTGGCTCGAAACCTATGTCAACACGCTGGTGGCGTCGGGTAGCACCTATCATGATATCGGCATGATCTGGGGCGCGCGTTTGGCCAGCCCGACCGGACTCTTCCAGTCCAATGTCAACGCCGATCCCGTCAAGTTCCCCTCGGTCAGCCGCCATATCATCTTCATGACCGACGGTGAAATGGCGCCGACGATCGACAGTTACAGCGCTTATGGCGAGGAAATCTACGACAACCGCGTGGCGCCTTCAGGAACCTCGAGCACCACGCTGAAGAACTATCACAACAACCGCTTCCTGGCGGCCTGCACCAAGGCCAAGAACCTTGGCTATACCGTCTGGCTGATCGGCTTCGGCACCTCGCTCACCACGCAGATGACCAGCTGCGCGACGGCTGGCCGTGCCTATTACGCCAGCGATACGGTCGCGCTCAACAACACCTTCAAGTTCATCGCCGGCCAGGTGGCCGACCTGCGGATCAACAAGTGATGGCTTGGCGCGCCATGCACCACCGCTTCCGCCGGCTGCGCGAGCGCGCGTTGCTGCGGGACCAGCGCGGTGTCAGCGCGGTCGAATTCGGCCTGACAGCGCCGATCCTGTTTCTGGTCGTGTTCGGCACCTTGCAGGTCGCGCAGGGCTACTATGTCCGCACGGTGCTTACAGGTTCGATCAATGCGGCGGCGCGCAAATCGTCGCTGCAGAGCGGTCAGACCAACTCGACGACGCTCGACACGCTGGTTTCGAACAGCATCAAATTTGTCATGCCCACGGCGAGCGTCACGTTCACGCGGAAAAACTACGCCGAGTTTTCCGCGGTCGGCACGCCGGAGGATTTTACCGATACCAACAAGAACGGCACGTACGATTCTACCGAATGCTTTGTCGACATGAACGGCAATGGTGTGTGGGATGCCGATATGGGCAAGACCGGCCTTGGCGGCGCAAACGATGTGGTCGTCTACACGGTGACCGTTTCCTACAAGCAGTGGTTCGGGTTCGCGAAGATGTTCGGCCTGCCCGAATACCAGACCATTCCGCAGACAACGATCCTCAAGAACCAGCCCTTCGCGACCCAGTCCACCCGCACGGGGACATCGATATGTCCGTGATCACGCCGAATGCACCTGAAGACCGCGGCCTGGCTCCGCGCATGCGCCGCTTCATCGGGCGCCTCGCCCGCAGCACCAGTGCGGTGAGCGCGGTCGAACTCGGCCTCGCCATGCCGTTCCTCATGGGCCTGTCGCTATCGGGGGTCGAGGTGGTCAACCTCGCGCTGATCCACGTGCGCTTGAACCAGCTGGCGATTACCGTGGCGGACAACGCCAGCCGCGCCAAGCAGACACAGGTCAATGGCGCGCCGCAGTTCCGCGAATACGACATGAATCAGGTGTTTCGTGCCGCAGCGCTTCAGGCCGAAGACCTGCAGATCCCGACGCGCGGCCGGGTTATCGTCTCCAGCCTTCAGGTCAACAGTTCAGGCGGCCAGTGGATTGCCTGGCAGCGCTGCTGGGGCAAGAATACATGGGCCTCGCGCTATGGAACGCAGGGTACCGGCGCCACGGGCACTTCGTTCGCAGGCATGGGCTACACGACCACGAAGATGACCGCCGATTCCGGCACCGCGATCATGTTCGTCGAAATCGCCTATGATTACAAACCGTTCTTCCTCGGCAGCGTGCTTCCCTCGAAGCTGATCCGCAAGGAAGCCGCGCTCTATGTGCGTGATGACCGCGATCTGACGAAGATCTACAATCCGTCGCCCACCCAGACCGTTGCCAGCTGCTAGGTTACGGCAGGCGCGGCCGCTGGTGAGGGCACGAACCGGCTGATCACCCAGGCCACGAAACCGAACCACACGGCGCCCAGCGCAATCGCCACGATGACCTGGCGGAAGTTCTCGCCAGCCTGAATCACAGGCGCGTTGAGCACGGTGATAAACAGCATCGTGCTCTGGTTGCAGAAGAGCGCAGCGCGGCCTGCCACGACCAGAAACACCGCGACGATCATCAGCAGCAGCGCCAGTATGATCAGCTGCGGGCTGCCCATCGCGGCGCCTGTCTGCAGCAGGAAGCTTAGGCTCGCCCCGGTAAGCGCGCCAATCAGCGCGCCGGGCAGTGCCTTCAATGACAGTTCGTGGAGCGCCGACCAGGCCCACAGCAGCAGGAACCCCGCATAGAGCGGCGTGACATGCAGCCACGCGCCCAGCGCAACGAAACCGGCGATCACGACGATCACGCCCAGCGTGATGATCGCGGCTTGGCCCAAAGGCATCTGATGCGGCGGTGCCGCCCCGGCTGGTGTCGACATGATCTGGCTCTCCCACGGTGCCCGGTGCGGCTCTCCCGCCCGGATCTGCCGCGAAGGCTCGCCCGCGCGCCGGTCCTTGTCAACAGTGCCGCCTTTGCGCTGCTGCGTGCCGGTGCTAGGCCAAGTGTCATGACCGCTCTGCTCGATCCGTTTCACGCCATCACGATTTCCGCCATCGCCCAGCGCCTCTGGGCCGAGGGCCGCTCGATCATTCGCATGGAATATGGCCAGCCCTCAACCGGCGCGCCGGCCGCCGCGCTCGATCGTGCGCGCGCCGTGCTGGACGAGGAAGACAAGGGCTACTGGGAAAGCACCGAGCTACTGGCCCGGCTCGCGCGGCACGTGGAGGAGACCACCGGGGTTGCGGTCTCGCCATCACAGATCGTGCTCACCTGCGGCGCATCGCCCGCGCTGGTCATCGCGCTTTCGCTCCGCTTCGGCCCCGGCGCGCGCGTCGCCATCGCGCGGCCGGGCTATGTCGCTTATCGCAACACGCTGCGCGCGCTGCATATCGAACCGGTCGAGCTGCGGTGCGGGCCCGAAGTCGGCTATCAGATCACCGCCGCCGCGCTCGAAGCGCTCGATCCCGCGCCCGATGGCGTGATCATCGCCAGCCCTGCCAACCCGACCGGCACCGTGATCGCGCCCGAGGAAATGGCGGCGATTGCCGAGGTCTGCCGTGCGCGCGGGATCCGCATTGTCTCTGACGAGATCTATCAGGGCATCAGCTATGGCGCGCCGGCCAGCTCGATGCTGCCGTTCGACCGCGAGGCGATCGTGGTGAACAGCTTCTCCAAGTATTTCAGCATGCCGGGCTGGCGGCTGGGCTGGCTGGTCGTGCCGCCGGATCTGGTCGATCAGGCGCGCGCGCGGATGGGCAACCTGTTCCTCACCCCGCCCTCGCTCAGCCAGCACGCGGGCCTTGCGGCGCTCGATTGCGGCGCGGAACTCGATGGCCATGTGCGCACTTATGCGCGCAATCGCGATCTGCTGCTGGCCGCGCTGCCGGCAATGGGCCTCGCGCGGATCGCTCCGCCGGACGGTGCGTTCTACGTCTATGCCGATGTCGGGCATCTGACGCAGGATTCGATGGCCTTCTGCATCCGCCTGCTGGAGGAAACCGGCGTTGCGACCGCGCCGGGGATCGACTTCGATCCGGTCGATGGACATCGCTTCGTGCGGTTCAGCTTTGCGGTTTCAACCCCGCTGGTGGAAGAAGCCATCGCGCGGATGGTGCCCTGGTTCCAGGCGCAGAGCGCGCTCGTGCGGGCCTGATCCCGCAACAAAAAAGGGGGCAGCCCAGCGACTGCCCCCTCCCTTTTTCCGGATCAACCGATCACAGCGCGATGGCGAGCGACGCGCGGGCCGAATAGCCGGTGCCGCCGCCTTCCAGCTTTTCGTAGCCGCCGCTGATCTTCCACGTGTAGTCGAGCCCGCCCTGGATCAGGCTGACTTCGCCGGTCCAGGCCGAAGGCATCTGCTGGCCGGTGAGCGTGAAGGTATCGCCGCCGCTGGTCGCGCCGCGATTGAAGGTGGCAATGGTGTTGCCCACCTCGCCCGAGATACGGCTGCGGCGACCGCCTTCGACCTCGACAGTGAAGGGACGGTTTTCGTAGTCGCCCGGCGCCGTGCTCCAGCTGGCGACCAGCGTGGTCGTGCCGTTCACCACCTGGCTGGTGCGGCCCGCCACCGTCAGCGCCAGCGGAGCGCTGCCGGTTTCGGTGTAGCCGTTTTCCTTGAGGCGGAAGTATTCGATCGTCGCGCGCGGCTTGATCTTGAAGTGATCGCCGATCGGAACGGCATAGGAAATGCCGCCCGCGCCGGAAATCATCGTGCCCTTCCACTTGCCGCCCGCACCATAGCTGAAGGCCTGGCTATCGACCGTTCCGGCAAAGGTGCGCGTCGAAGTGAAGGACGGACGGCCATAGCCGATGCGCGCATAGGCATAGAGCGGCCCCGAGGCGAGGCGCCAGAACGCCGCCAGCTCGATGTCGCTGACCTTGACCTTCTGCGTGGCATCGGTGGTCGAATTGCCCGAGAAGTAGGTGAACGAGCCGCCGACGTGGCCGAAGCCCAGCGACTTCTCGAAGCCGAGCGAGAGACCGCCGCCGCTGTTGCTGTAACCCTGCGTGGTGCCGGCCGTCTTCTTGCCCTTGAAGTAGATCGGTTCGACCCAGGCACCAGCATTGCTGATGGTGAACCAGCTCGAATCGTCATCGATCCGGCGCGCCGCGAGGCGCGTGCCGCGCGTGAGCAGATCGAGCGAACCGCCCGCATAATCAGGCAGCATCTGGTTGAACTGGGTCTGCAATGTGGCCGTATCGGCTGCCTGCAGCAGGCTCGATTGCAGCAGCGTGTCCTTCGCGGCGTTGGCGAGGATCGCGTTGTAGGCCTGCGACTGCGGGACATTGAGCCCGATCTCGCTGGCAGACTTGCGCGCGATCGTCAGCGTCACGTCGTTGCCTGCCGCCGCCACGGTGCCCTTGAACAGCACCGGCAGGTTGAGTGCCGAGCTGGCGACGTTGGCGCCGCCCGTCAGAGTACCGGCGCTGAGCACGGTGTAGGTGCCTTCCGCCTTGGCGAGCGAGGTGACCCGGGCCGAGATCTTCGCGCCGCTGGCAAAGTTCGCCGTGTTCGCCACGAGCTTTGAGGCCGTACCCGTCGCGCCGTCGACATAGACGCCCAGCGTGCCGGTCGCGCCGACATCGAGCGACTTGATCGTGGTCGTGGTCGCCGAATTGGCGCCGAACGTGCCGCCGTTTACGGCGACGGCCAGCTGGGAACCGCCGGTCACCGTGCCGCGATAGATTGCCTTGTCGGCAAGGGTCAGCGTGCCGACCTGATCGTTCAGGATCAGCGTGCCGGTAAAGCGCGAGTTACCGGCCATCGCCAGCGAGCCCGTGCCGGTGCCGAAATCGATGTTGCCGGTGTACTTGGCATCGTCCGCCAGCTTCACCGTGTCGTTGCCAGCGCCCAGGAAGCTGTTGCCGGTGACCGTGCCCGAACCGATGTCGAGCGTATCGTTGCCGCTACCGGTGTAGATGTTGCCCTTGATCGAAGTGTAGACCTTGGCGGTATCGGGATCGTAGCCGGTGGCCGCCTTGTCTGCGGTCTGCGAGGTCGCATCGGTGCTGTTGAGGTACTGCTTGATCGTCACGCCCGAGGTGTTGGCCGAGACGTCGATCGCGGCCAGCTGGTCCTCGCTCGAACCGGTGACCGAGATGGTCTTGTTGTTGTTGATCGTGGTGAGCGTGCCCGAAAGGTCCTTGATCGCCGCGGAAGAGCCGATGCCCGGCTGGCTGATCACGGCGCTGATCGTGCCGTTGTTGTAGAGCGTGCCGACTGTCGATCCCGAGTTGATCAGGATGCCGACCGCGCCTGCGTCAACCGTGGTCGCGGTCACGCTGCCGTTGACGGCAATGCCCTTGGTCAGCGTGACGTTGCCGCCCTTGCCGCCGATCACGACCGCCGAGGCGTTGGTCGAGCTGAACGTGGACGTCGCCGCCACGCTGCCGTCGATGCCGAGCGAATAGGTACCATTGGTGGTGGTGCCGCCGCCGATGGTGATATCGCGGGTGCCGCCGATCTGGAGCGCCGGGGCGTTGCCCACGGACTGGATCGAGCCGGTGGTCTCCGCCGTGGTGCCGCTGCCCGAGGCGGTCGTCACGATCACGCCGCCAGCCACATTGCCGTTGATTTCGACCGCAGCCTTGCCGGTGGAAAGTGCGCTGCGCGGCAGGGTCTGCGTTGCCCCGCTATCTGCCGTATAGCTTGCCGACTGCGAGAGCGAGCCGTTGATCTTGACGAGGCCGCCGACATCGCCGTCCACCACCAGCGCCTGCGTGCCGCTGCCGACCACGCCGATCGTGCCGCCCGCCGCAACGTTGCCGGAAACCGCGCCGGTGCGGATGCCGACCGAATTGTCGCCCTTGATCTTGATCGTGCCGGTGTTGGTGACCGAGCCGGTCAGGGCCGAATCCACCGCGATACCGGCCGAGTTGAGGCCATCGATGGTGATCGTGCCGGTGTTCGAGATCGTGCCGGTGGCCGTGCCGCCGGGGGCGACGCGGATGCCGTAGCGACCAGTCGCCTGCGCGATCGGCCCCTCGGGGATGCCGTTGCTATCGGTATCGGGCGGGGTGAAGGTTTCCAGCACCTGGATCGTGCCGGCGTTCGAGACGTTCGAAGTGGTGCCACTCTGGACCACGACGCCCGCAGCGCCGTTGCCCGCACCCATGTCGAGCGTGCCGCCGGACTGGACCGTTACGTCCTTCGATGCATCGACCGTCACGGCCGTGCCGGAGTCGAGCTTGATCGTGCCGCCGCTGGCGACGGTCACCGCGCCGGCGGTCGAGGTTACCAGCGGGGTGGTCGTCGCAGTGCTGACGGTGGTGTCGGCAAATGCGGGGCTCACGCCTGCCATGAGGGCAGCCGGTGCGGCCGTGGCGAGGAGGTTTGCCACATTCTTGGCCGCGTGCTTAACGGTGCGGGCGATCGGGGTTGAGCTGTCCATCGGTATCTCGTCATCCGGCATGGGGTGCATCGCCAAAACGGCAGACTGCGCCCGTGTGGTACTCCGTCCGGTGTGCCGCGTGATCGCGGGCCGGCATTGATCAGTGCAAAATCGCCGCGCACACTCCCTTTCCGGCAGGTTGCCTCGTGCGATTTGCGCGCGTCTTAACGCGATTCTTCGTCATGCCTTAGCGGAAAATTTCAGCAACAATTCGTAGCGGTAAAGCCCGCGTTCAGGTCAGGCCTGTGGTGAGCGGGGAGGAGGGCTTCGGCGCGCGCGGGAAAGCACTTGCGACGCGATGCCGGGGTGTCCATTGTGCGCGGCCAAGTCTTCGTTTTTGTTGCAACATGGAAATGGCCCAGTGGCAGGACGCATTCTGCTCGTCGAGGATGATCCCCAGATCGCGGACTACATCATGTCCGGGCTTGCCGAGGAAGGTTTTACCCTCGATCGCGCCGATAATGGCCGCGACGGGCTGTTTCTGGCGACGGACAGCCAGTTCGATCTCGTCGTGCTCGACCGCATGCTGCCGGGGATGGACGGGCTGGCGCTGCTCAAGGCCATGCGCGCGGCCGAATTGGCGACGCCGGTGATCATGCTTTCCGCGCTGGCGAGCACCGATGACCGGATTGCCGGCCTGACCGCTGGGGCAGATGACTATCTCGGCAAGCCGTTTTCGTTCGGCGAACTGCTCGCCCGCATCCAGGCGCTGCTGCGCCGCGCGGCGGGCGGGGTCAGGCAAGCGCAGGAGACCATGCTCCGCTGCGCCGATCTCGAGCTTGATCGGCTGACCCGGCAAGTGCGCCGCGGCACCCGCAAGATCGCGCTGCAGCCGCGCGAGTTCCGCTTGCTCGAATACATGCTGATGCACGCGGGCGAAGTCGTGACCCGCACGATGCTGCTCGAGGCGGTGTGGGACTACCACTTCGATCCCGGCACGAACGTGATCGATGTCCACATCAGCCGCCTGCGCCGCAAGATCGATGATGGCGAGGAGCAGATGCTGTTCCACACCGTGCGCGGGGCGGGTTACCGGCTCGCCGCCGATTGAGCGGGGCGATGGCGCTGCGTCCATTCCGCCGGACCGCCCGCCGCGGCCTTTCGCCAACGATGTTGCGGCTGGTGACCGCAATTTTCGTGCTGCAGATCCTCTCCAGCGCGCTGGTGATCCTGTTCCTGCGCGGGCAGATGCTTGATGTGGTGCGGCTCGATCGCGAACGCCAGGTCACCGACGTGCGCGACGACCTCCTTGCAGCCTATTACGACGGCGGACGGGAGGAGCTGGCGGAGTTCATTACCGCCCGCCGTGGCAGCGCTGCCGATCCCGCCGTGTTCATTGCGCTGATCGGCAAGGGCCCGCCGGTCCTCAGCAATCTCGTGCGGGTGCCCGAAATGCAGGCAGCGGCGCGGCCGCAGTCTGTTGTCGTGCGGCGCGGGCCGGATCAACCGCCGAGCGAGGGGCTGGCGCTCGTCGGCCTGCTGCCCGATGGCGAGCGGCTGATCGTCGGGGTGGTCAGCCTGACCGAGCGGCGCATCGATGTCGCCTTTGCTTCCACTGCCGAACTGACCATCGCGGTTGCCGTCCTCATGGCGCTGCTCAGCGCGGTGGTCGCGGGGTTTGTCATCAGCCGCCGCACCCATCTGATCGCCGAAACTGCGGCCGAGCTCGCTTCCGGCAATTTCGGCGCGCGCGTGCCCATCGAAGGAACAGGGGACGGCTTCGATCACCTTCGCCAGCAGATGAACCTCATGGCCGAGCGGATCGGCCAACTTGTCGGGCAGCTCAGTGCCGTGTCCGGCGCGCTGGCGCATGATTTGCGCTCGCCCGTCACGCGGCTTTCGGCGGCCATCGATCTTGCTTTGGCGCGGGTGGAGGAGCCGCGCGCGCTGGAGGCGCTGCAGGCCGCGCGCGCCGATGCGGATGCCTTGCGTGCCATGCTGGAGACGGCGCTGGAGATCAGCCTGATCGAAGGCGGCGCGGTCGAAGACCGGCGGCGCCCGCTCGACCTTGCCGCAGTGGCGGAGGATCTGGTCGAGCTCTACGACCCTCTGGCCGAACAATCGGGCGTGTCGCTCGAAGCGCGGCTTGACCCCGTAACCGCACCAGCGGACCGCGAACTCGTCTCGCGCGCACTGGCCAACCTCATCGACAATGCGCTCAAGTATGGCGGCAAGGCGATTGTCGTCACCACCCGCGCCGTGCTGGATGCGGACGGCACCAGCTGGGCAGAGATTGCCGTGGAAGACAACGGCCCCGGCATTTCCCCGGCCGACCGGGCCCGCGTGGTCGAGCGGTTTGTCCGGCTCGACAACGCGCGGACGCGGCCAGGTGGGGGGCTGGGCCTTGCCATGGTCGCCGCAGTGGCGCGGCTCCATGGCGGCATTTTCGCGCTCGGCGATCCGGCGTCCAGCGGTGCTTCAGGCGGGAAGGGCCTTGTCGCCACCTTGCGGCTTCCCGCCTGAGGTTGGCCCGCCTGAGGCCTGCCCACCTGATGATGGCCCGGCTGATACCCGGCCGGTCCGCTCCAGCTTGCCCCAGCCGATCCCCAGCCCCTGCAGCGCGGCACCCACCGCGCGGATCACCACGCCGTACATCAGCTGGCGATAGACGAAGCGCTGGCTGAGCAGCAGGATCGGCGGGAAGCGCCGCTCGCGCACGTCGAGCCGGAAGGCGACCCAGCCGCACAGGAGGTCGATCACGGTGAACACGGCCCAGTAAAGCGCCATGCGCAGCACGTCGGTCTGCGTCTGCGCCCAGCCATGCTGCATGACCCTAACAGCCGTGCCAAAGATCGAGACACCCAGCGCGAGATCGATCAGCGGCGAGATCAGCGCGAAGAGGATCTGGAACAGCCACGCCTGCGGCATGCCGACGAAGGCGAGGCCGGCGGGCTGGCGCTGCCACAGCACCGAGCGATGCTTCCACAGGCACTGCAGTGTGCCGAAGGCCCAGCGGAAGCGCTGCTTCGAAAGGCTCCCGAGCGTTTCGGGGGCTTCGGTCCAGGCGACCGCATCTTCGTCGTAGCACACCTTCCAGCCCTTGCGCTGGATCGCGATGGTGAGATCCTGATCCTCGGCCAGCGTGTCTTCGGGATAGCCGCCGACATCGCTGAGCGCACTGCGCCGCCACGCGCCAACTGCCCCCGGCACGACCATGATCGCCCCGAAGCGGGTCAGCGCGCGGCGTTCGATGTTTTGCGCGGTGGTGTATTCGACCGCCTGCCAGCGGGTGACGAGATTGACCCGGTTGCCCACCTTGGCATTGCCCGCCACCGCGCCGACGCGCTCGTTTTCGAACCAGCGCACCAGCCGTGCGATGGTCTGCGGCTCGAACTGCGTATCGGCGTCGAGCGCGACGACGATCTCACCCTTGGCCACGGCCAGCGCGCGGTTGAGTGCGGACGCCTTGCCGCCGTTGACCATGGTCATCAGGCGCACGCGGGGATTGCTGCCGAAGGCTGCCTCGACGATCGGGCTGGTGCGATCCTTCGAGCCATCATCGGCCACGATCACTTCCATGTGCGGATAGTCGCTCGCCAGGATGCGCCGCACCGAAGCTTCGATCACCCGTTCTTCGTTGAAGGCCGGGATGATCACGCTCACCAGCGGCTGGTAGCCATTGTCGAGCGCGGGTACCTTGCGCCGGTCCGGCACGAGCGCGAGCCCGGTGAGCCCCAGCGCGCGGATCACGCCGAGCGCGATCGCGAAGAAGAAGCTCCAGTTGAGCGCGGCCAGCAGCACCGCGAGCACGGAGAAGATCGCCACGTCGACGCGCACTGCGGCAAGATCCCAGCCCTTCACCTGCGGCATCACGTCATCGCGCTTGAGGCCTGCCAGCGTGGAGGCGGGCACTAGCCGGTAGCCGTCTGCCTCGAGCCGTTCGATGATGCGCGGCAATGCCAGCACGGTCTGCTCGCGGTCGCCGCCGCCGTCGTGCAGCAGGATGACATTGGCGCTGCGGTCCGGCGTCGCATGTTCGACCGCGTCGACCGTGCGGTTCACGATGTCGTCGGCACTGCGCTTCATCCAGTCGCCCGGATCGGCATGGAGCCCGACGACGGTGTAGCCTTCCTGCTGCGCGATCAGCGCCGGCCAGAGTTCGTCCGACGTGGTGGGTTCGGCGTCGCCGAAATAGGGCGCACGGAACAGACGGGTGGAGCGGCCGGTATAGGCCTCGATCAGGCGCTGGGTGGCATTGAGCTCCAGCCTCACGCCGGTCGCCGAATCTTCCGCCATGTTGGGATGGGTGTAGCTGTGGTTGCCGATCTCGTCCCCATCGGCGACCATGCGCTGGAGCAGGCTGCGCCCGGCCACGCCGTTTTCGCCGATAATGAAGAAGGTCGCCGGCACGTGGTAGCGTTCGAGCACCGAAAGCACCTCGGGCGTGTATTTCGGATCCGGGCCATCGTCGAAGGTGAGCGCGACCAGCTTAGGACGATCGCCCGTGCGGCGCACGACATAGGGCGTCGGCAGGTTGCCGTACTGCTCGTCATCGATCAGGCTGGGCCGGCCCGGCTGGGCGGCGGTATAGTGGATCTGGCGGGTGCCTTCCTCCGGCGTCGCGTCGATGCGCAGGATTTCGCCGTTGCCTTCGACATCGACGTTGTTCGCCTCCTTGATCCGGCCGAGGTCCGGAGCAAGGCCGTGCGGATTGCGCCACGCCTTGAGCACATCCCAGAAGCCCGGATCCTCCGACCCCAATCGCCACAGCGCGACCGAGCCGACGCCGAGGCGCGAGAGCATCTGCATCTGATTCCAGCTTGAGGCGGCATCGAGCATCCACACCTGGTGGCGCTCGGATGGCGTCGCCGCATTGCTGTCCTCGTCATCGAGGTAGCCGAAGCCGGTGTTCCCGCTGGCCTTGTCCCATGTCGGCGTGGTCCCGCTGTCATGTGCGGAAAGCCAGGCCTCTTCCACCGTCTGCACATCGGCATGACCGCGATACCAGTCGTAACCATAGTTGCCGAGCGCGACGATGACCTTGTTGGCGGCCAGGCCCTTGAGCTGGTCTGCCAGATGGCCGGCAAACCAGCCGTTCGAGGCAATCGGTCCCGGCTCGCCGCCCTGCCAATGTTCGTCATAGGCCATCAGCACGACCTTGTCGGCCACCTCGGCGAGGCGCTTGGCCGACCAGTCGGCGTCGTCGATCGGCATCGTCACCGCCACAACGCGGTGCTTGGGGGCGAGCCGCGCATGAAGATCGGCAACGAAGCCGCGCAGCGCGGCGATGCCGGGCTTCGGCAGGTTTTCGAAGTCGATCATCACGCCGCCATCGCCGGACTTGTCGAGCGCGGCATCGATCTGGCTGACGAGCGCTGCGCGGCGGGCGGGGCTTTCCATCATGGCGGTCGCGCCTGCGCCGTCCCACTTCGCGTTGGCGGCGTTCTGCAGCACGGGGACTACCAGCGGGCGGCGCAGCGCCGAGGTCAGCACGCGGCGCATCGGCGCATCGTCGGTAACGACCAGATTGCCGTTCTGTCCCAGCGAGAACAGCGTCGGCGCGACCCAATCGAGCTGGCCGATATGGCGCCGCAAGGTCTGCGCGCTGCCATCGGTCCATGATGTGTAGAAACCCACGCTGAGCGACTGGCCGCCGCCATGCGCGGCCGGTGTGGTGCGGCGGCCGAACAACTGGCCCAGCTGCTGCGAGATCCGATGCGAGATGCGGCTGACCTGCGTCTTGAGCGGGAACGGCGCCTGCCGCTCGAAGCCAAGCCTGAGCGGCGCGGCAGGGGGCGGAACCGCGACCACGGTCGTCGCGAAGATCATTGCAGCCAAGAGCAGCACGACAAGCCCGATGAACGCACCGCGGCGGGTCAGGCGGCGGCGGCGGCCGGTGGGATCGAAGAAGATCGGACGAGACACGTGACAATTCCCCATTGCAGTCGCCGGAGACGACAAGGCGCGCGCTGGAGTCATGGCTCTCGCGCGGGCTGGGTTTGCGGCAGCCGGCTGGGTGACGATGGATGCCGGACCGGCAATCGGAACAGGGGACCGTCACGTCACGATTCCCGTGACAGGCACCCATCGTCGAAAGCCGTTCTAGGGGGGCACGCCCGTCCGAGGTGTGAGCAGAACATTACGCTTTGGCCATTTTCGCAATTCCTGCCGCTGCTGCGGCTTGCCCGCATGACCATCTGGGCCGGAGCGGCATGCAGGGCCAAGGATCTGGGTCATGTTCCCCGCCCCGACCCGACGCGCTGCCCTCGATCACTTGCGCCAGTTCGTGCCCCGCGCGGGCGCGTCCTACGCCGCTGGTCGCAATTCCGATCCGGGGCCGGGGCGGCCCGCTGCGGTATCGCGGCTTTCGCCGGCAGTGCGCTACCGGCTGGTGACCGAGCAGGATGTTGTCGCCGAAGTGCTGGGGCGCCACAGCTTTAACGCAGCCGGGAAATTCATACAGGAAGTCTGCTGGCGCACGTACTGGAAGGGCTGGCTCGAACTGCGGCCTTCGGTCTGGCAGCGGTTCCTCGCCGAACGCGATGCGGCGCGCGCGGCCATGGCGGGCAGCGCCGATCTGGAGGCGGCGGAGGAAGGACGCACCGGGATCGATTGCTTCGATGCCTGGGTGCGCGAGCTTGCCGAAACCGGCTATCTCCACAACCACGCCCGGATGTGGTTCGCCTCGATCTGGATTTTCACGCTGCGGCTGCCGTGGACGCTGGGCGCGGACTTCTTCCTGCGGCACCTGATCGATGCCGATGCCGCCAGCAACACGCTCTCATGGCGCTGGGTGGCGGGGCTGCAGACCGCCGGCAAGACCTACCTCGCCCGCGCCGACAATATCGCGCGCTACACCGAGGGCCGCTTTGCGCCGTGCGGCCTTGCGCAGGAAGCCGAAGCGCTCACCGAGCAGCCGGTCGGGCCCGCAGGCACACTGGCACCGCTCGCCGCTTTCGATCCCGCCGCGCCCAGTCTGCTGCTGGTGCACCATGAGGACCTCAGCGCGGAGGCGCTGCTGCCCGCCGATGCGCCAGTGCTGGGCGTGCTGGCCGTTTGCGATCCTGCGCTGCTCTGGGGCGATGCGGCGCGGCGCTATGCCGGGGCCGCTGTGGCGGACGCGGCAGCGCGCGCCGCAGCGCATTGCCGCTGCGGTTCGACGCTGGCGGATACGCTCGATGCCGAAAACCTGATCGCCGCAGCACGGGCCGCCGGCGCGCGGCAAGTGCTGACACCCTATGCCCCGGTCGGGCCCGTCGCCGATGCCCTCGCGGCGCTGGAACCCGCGCTTGCCGCCGAAGGTATCGCGCTCCGCCCGGTGCGACGCCGCTGGGATTCCGGCCTCTGGCCCCATGCGCGGCGCGGCTTCTTCGCCTTCGATGCCGAGATCGAAGGGCATCTGCGCGCCGAGGGGATGCTGTGAAGCGGCCGCTGCAGGTCGTGTGGTTCAAGCGCGACTTGCGACTTGCCGATCATCGCCCGCTGGTGCTCGCAGCGGAGCAGGGGCCGGTGCTGCCGCTCTATATCGCCGAGCTGGACTTGTGGGCGCAGGACGATGCTTCGGCCCGGCAATGGGCCTTCGCCGCCGAATGCCTCGCCGAACTGCAGGCTGCGCTCGGCGCGCTCGGCCAACCACTGTGCGTGGTGCGCGGGGATGTCGTCGCGGTCCTAAGCCGCATTCACGAACGCCATGGCATCGCCGCGCTGTGGAGCCATGAGGAGACCGGAGGCGGCTGGACTTATACGCGCGACAAGGCGGTGGCGGCATGGGCGCGCGCGGCCAATATACCGTGGCAGGAACTGCCGCAGACCGGCGTGATCCGCCGCCTCAAGACCCGCCACGGCTGGGCGCGCGCGTGGGATCTCCGCATGGCCGAACCGGTAGCCGCCCCGCCCGCCGCGCTCGAACCGCTGGGCAGCGATTGGCCCGCGCGCATTCCGGGTGCGCGCGACCTGGGCCTTGCGCCCGATCCCTGCCCGCAGCGCCTGACGGGCGGGCGCGTGGCAGGCCTTGCCACGCTGGCCAGCTTTCTGGAGCGGCGCGGGCGCGATTATCGCTGGCAGATGTCGAGCCCGGTCACCGCGTTCGATGCCAGTTCGCGCCTTTCGCCGCATCTCACCTGGGGCACGCTCAGCTTGCGCGAAGTGGCGCAGGCGAGCCAGACGCGCCTTAAAGGCCTGCGCGGCGATGAAAGCGCAGCCGCGCGCAGCTGGCGCGCCTCGATGATCTCGTTCACCGGGCGGCAGCACTGGCACTGCCATTTCATGCAGAAGCTGGAGGACGAGCCGCGCATCGAGTTCGAGAACCTCCATCCCGCCTACAACGGCCTGCGCCCCGATGTGCCTGATGCCGATCGTCTGGCGGCTTGGGTAGCGGGGCGCACGGGCTTTCCCTTCGTCGATGCCTGCATGCGCGCGCTGGCGGCCCACGGCTGGCTCAATTTCCGCATGCGTGCGATGCTGGTCTCCTTCGCGAGCTACCAGCTCTGGCTGCCGTGGCGCGCCACCGGGCTGCATCTGGCGCGGCAGTTTGTCGATTATGAGCCGGGCATCCACTGGAGCCAGGTGCAGATGCAATCGGGCACCACGGGGATCAATACGATGCGCGTCTACAACCCGGTCAAGCAGGGCCACGATCAGGACGCTGAGGGCGCGTTCGTGCGCCGATGGGTGCCCGAGGTGGCCGATGTGCCCACGCCGCTGATCCATGAGCCTTGGCTGTGGGAAGGCGCGGCCAGCCTCGCCTATCCACCGCCCATCGTCGATCATGCCAAGGCCGCCGCCGCCGCGCGCCAGGCACTGCATGCGGTGCGCACGGGCGCGGGGCACCGCACCACCGCGAGTCGGATCGCGGAGAAACACGGCAGCCGCAAGGCAGGGATGCCGATGACGGGCCAGAAATCGCGCAAGCATGCGCCCACCGCGCAACTGGCGCTGGATCTGTGAACCGCCTCGTCCTCGTACTGGGCGATCAGCTCAGTCCCGCAATGTCCTCGCTCATGGCGGCGGACAAGGCGCGGGACCGTGTGCTGATGGTCGAAGTCAGCGAGGAGGCGACCTACGTGCGCCACCACAAGAAGAAGATCGCTTTCCTGTTCAGCGCCATGCGCCACTTTGCCGAGGAACTGCGCGGGGCTGGCTGGACGGTTGACTACGTGAAGCTCGATGATCCGGGCAACAGCGGCAGCTTCACCGGCGAAGTGGCTTGCGCGGTCGCAATGCACCGGCCTTCCAGCATCCTCGTCACCGAGGCGGGCGAATGGCGCGTCGCGCAGATGTTCGCGGGCTGGGAGGCAGCGTTCGGCATCCCTGTCGAAGTCTGCCCCGATATGCGCTTCGTTTGCCCGCTGCCGGTGTTCCGCGATTGGGCCGGGGGCCGCAAGGCGCTGCGCATGGAGTACTTCTATCGCGAGATGCGCCGCCGCACCGGCCTGCTGATGGAGGGTGACAAGCCCGCAGGGGGCGAGTGGAACTACGACGCCGAAAACCGCAAGGCCGCCGCGCCCGATCTCTTCATGCCGCGCCCGCCAGTGTTTGCACCGGACAGCATCACGCAGGAGGTCATGGCGCTGGTCGCAAGCCGCTTCGGCAATCACTTCGGCGATCTCGAACCCTTCCAGTTCGCCGTCACCCGCGCGGATGCCGAAGCCGCCTTCGCCGCCTTTGTGCAGCGCGCCTTGCCGCGCTTCGGTGATTATCAGGATGCGATGCTGGAGGGCGAGCCGTTCCTTTATCACGCGGTGATCGCGCAATATCTCAATTGCGGCCTGCTCGATCCGCTTGCCGTCTGCCGCGCGGTGGAAGAGGAATGGCGCGCGGGCCGCGTGCCGCTGAATGCGGCGGAGGGCTTCATCCGCCAGATCATCGGCTGGCGCGAATATGTGCGCGGGATCTACTGGCTGACGATGCCGGGCTACGAACGGCGCAACTTCCTTGGCCACACGCGCCCGCTGCCCGAATTCTACTGGACCGCCGAGACGGACATGGCCTGCGTGCGCGCTGCTGTCACCCAGACCCGCCAGCACGCCTACGCGCACCACATCCAACGCCTGATGGTCACGGGCACCTTCGCGCTGCTGGCCGGGATCGATCCGCACGCGCTCCACGAATGGTATCTCAGCGTCTACGCCGATGCCTATGAATGGGTGGAGCTGCCCAACACCGTGGGCATGAGCCAGTTTGCGGACGGCGGAATGCTCGCCTCCAAGCCCTATGCGGCGAGCGGGGCCTATATCAACCGCATGTCGAACCACTGCGGCACCTGCCGCTATGACGTGAAGCAGCGGACGGGGGCCAATGCCTGCCCGTTCAATCCGCTCTATTGGGATTTCATCGCCCGCCACCGCGGCAAGATCGGCGGCAATCCGCGCATGGTGCAGATGGTGCGGACTTACGACAAGTTCGCCGATGCGGAGAAGGCGCGGATTGCGGAAAGCGCGGCGGCGGTTCTGGCGAGGCTTTGATTGTTCGAGCAAATCGAACGCCAGCGCCGGAATCTTGTGGCTGTTGCGATGGTCGCCGTAGCCTTAGATTGGCAACATGAAACAGCCCGTGTTCTTCCTTTCGCATGGCGGCGGCCCCTGGCCATGGCTCGATGGTCCGTTTCGCGACGGCTTTGCCTGGCTGGAGGCCTCGCTGAAGGCGCTGCCCGCGCAGCTGCCCGAACCGCCCCGCGCGGTGCTCGCGGTGTCCGGCCACTGGGAGGAGCCCGAGTTTACCGTATCCAGCGCCGCGCAGCCGGGCATGGTCTATGATTACTACGGCTTCCCTGAGCACACGTACCATATCAGCTACCCTGCACCGGGCGATCCGGCGCTGGCGGCGCGGGTGCGCGAACTGGCAGCAGCGGCAGGGATCCCGGTCGGCGATAATCCCGCGCGAGGGTTCGATCATGGCACGTTCTCGATGATGCAGCCGATCCGCCCTGAGGCGGACCTGCCCGTCGTCAGCCTCTCGATGAAGATCGGCTATGATCCCGCCGCCCATCTGGCGCTCGGCCGTGCGCTTGCCCCGCTGCGCGATGAAGGCGTGGTGATCATGGGCTCGGGCCTCTCCTACCATAACTTGCGCATGTTCGATGCGCGCGCGGCCGAGCCCTCGCGCCAGTTCGACGGCTGGTTGCGCTACAGCCTGCTTGATCCGGACCCCGCCGCGCGCGCTGCCGCGCTGCTCCGCTGGGATCAGGCCCCCGCCGCCCGCGTGGCTCACCCGCGCGAGGATCACCTGATCCCGCTGATGGTCGCGGTCGGTGCCGCGGGCGCAGACCCGGGTGTGTGCATCTATTCGGAGAACGGCCTGCGCGGGGGCATCACCGCCTCGGCCTATCGCTTCGGCGAGGATGTGACGCCGACCGGGTTCGACAAGCTCGCCGCCTAGGGCCTGACCCTAAGGCCTGACCTTAGGGATTGCATTCCTCGCAGTGCATCGGATCTGCGCTCGCTGTGGCCACTGCTCGTTCTTCGCGGTGGCCGCAGCCCTCGCAGGTCCAGACTTCGGCGCGGGTGAGATGCGTGGGGCTCGCGCACCACGCGCAAGGCAGACCGTGAATGCGCCCGGTCTTCGCAAAGCCGGGCCGCGTGCAGGCGGGGCAGCGGCTGCGCGCGCGGCGGACAAGGTCGATCATGGCCCGCTCGATTGCGCGCATGCGGCGTGGATTGCGGTGGGCACGCATGTCGGTTTCGATATGCGCGGCGCCGGTCAGGGCGATGGTCCGGTCAATCACCGCAATCAGCTCTGCCTCGGTATCGATCCCCTTGAACAGAGCGAGGTGCGGCGCGGGCTGGCCGTCCAGCACCCCCATCACGATCACGCCGTGCGCGGGAAAGCCCGCTTTTGCAGCAAAGTCGATGCCTGCCGAAGGGTTCGTCACCACCGCATGCGCGAAATTGGTGTCCATTGCCGTATGGTGGCCGACCAGTTCCAGCCCGGTTTCCCGGTCGATCAACAGGACAAGTTCGCGGTTGAGCGCGCAGAACGGCACGCTGGGATGCGGACCGAAGCTGCCCTCGCTGGCCAGCCCGATGCGCGCATCAGGCGCCAGCGCGAAGGCCGCGGCGATCTTTGCCTGCGCAGCCTTGCGCGGGGTGCCAACGCGGCCAATCTCGCGGCTGAAAGTGCCGAAAGCATCGGTGTCCAGACCTTCGGCCACTTGCAGGTCCAGACCCAGGAAACGCGCGGCAAGGGGGGCAATCGCCCGTTCCTTGCCGTGCATCGTCGCCAGTACGGCCCGCGCCCCGTTGCACTCTGCGCCCCGGGGCGGCGGCGTGTCAGCCATGGCTCAGATCGCCATTTCCGTGGCTGCCGGAGCAGGGAATGCCTCCAGCGTGGGCTCCCAGCGGAGATCGCCCGCATAGCGCCAGGCTAGCCGCCCCTCGTCGTCGATCGCGAAGAGGTGCAGCCACTTGTTGTCGAACAGCGCGCGCACCCCGGCGTGCTTTTCGAGCACTGCGGTCATCGCCTCGCGCGGGGCCTCGATGCAGACCGAGAGGCGCAGCGGTTCGTGCATCAGCTTGTGCCCATCATGCACCGATTGCCATGGCAGACCGGCGCGCAGCGGCCCGCCGTTGCCCTCGATCACGCCGATCCCGCCGACCACGTTGTGGAGCAGCTTGTTGCCGCCCCCGAACAACTGCGGCGCCACGCTCGAGCCATAGTACTGCAGGCTGATCCAGCTCGCGACGACGACCGGCGCGGTCATGATCAGTTCCAGCACGCCGAAGCCTTCGTCCCGCCGCCAGACGTAGTCATGCAGGAACGCGCGGCCTTCGAGGCTGCGGCCCGCTGTGCGTGCGCGCGGTGCGGCGATGAAGGCCTTGCAGCCAGCGAGCGCCCATTCGGCCCGCGTTTCCGACCAGTCGCGGCTGCGCTTGATCACGCTGGCATCGCCGGTGGCGCGCGGCAGGCGCAGCGCGCGTTCGCTGCGGGTGAGCACAGCGGCCGCCGCCAGCCATTCCTCGGCCTGCGCGATGGCTTCGCGGTGCGCATCGATGGGCTGATCCTCGGTGTAGAGTGTCACCGCGTCGGTCGTCGTATCGTGCAGCGCCGCGACGAACAGCGTGGACCGCGGGATCACGATACCTCTGTCGATCAGGCCTGCGCGCACCTCGGGATCGTTGAGCAGCCCGGCCAGCAGCCGAGCGTTCACTTCGCCCGAATAGCCGCCGCAAGCACCGCAGTGGAGCCCGCTCGCATGCGGGTTGTTGACGACGTTGGCACCGTGGCCAGCCAGCAGGACCAGCGGCGCGAACTCGGTGGTGAGCGACATCGCGCCGAGGATCGAGGCTGCCATGCCCACCCGCGTCGCGGCATCGGGCGCGGGATCGGCAAAGGGCTTGGGATCGCGCGGCACCGGGTTGGCCTTGAGGCCTAGCGCATCCTTCAGCAGCTTGCCGATGTAGATCGGCCCTGCCGCCTCGACAAAGGCGAAAGAGGAAACCGCTGCCAGCTTGAAGCGGCCCCAGGCCCGCTCTGCGCGCGCGGAATGGCGGGCCTGAGTCGCGTCCCCATCGCCCTTGGCGCTGCCGGTGCGGCTGGTAAGCCCGGCATTGAGCAGCACGGGCAGGCGGTGTTCGGCAACGTCCGAGGCATAGCGCCGGTGCGAGGCAGTGAGGCCGAAGAACCCGGCAAAGCCCAAGGTCTGGACCCGCCGGTCGACGGATTCCAGAGCGCGGCGGAACACTTCGGAGCGCACGTCGATGCAGAAGGCGGCCTGCAGCACCGGCGGCTGACGTTCGTTGCGGACGAGCTTCTGGCTGAGCGTCTCCGCAAGGGCGGACTGTCCGGCGCGTTCGGCGGCTTCCTGCAGGATCGCGTCGATGATCTGGTCGGCATTCGGCGCGACCGGCTCCTCGTGCGTGGCAAGCGTCGCCTGCCAGCCTCGGCCGATCTCGGCGCCATAGCGGTTCAGCAAGGCCTGCTCCCACAGCAGGCGGATGGTGAGGAAGTCGGTGATCGTCTCGTCGCTCTTGCCGGCAAGTTCGGCCTGCCACAGTTCGTAGCGCGCGACATGGGCCCAGCCGCCGAGCGTGACGAGCAGGCTGTGGAAGTAGGTTTCGAGCGCTGCAGGCGGCAGCTCGAGCCCGGAAACGGCGCTCGCCAGCGCTTCTGCCGCGCGCTCGGGCGCATCGGCCACAAAGCTGCCGAAGCCGGTAAGCCCGGCAATCTCAGGCGTCAGGTCGTGCGAGGCGACAGCCTGCCACGCGGCATAGGCGCCCTTGCCGCGCGGGGCGGCCCACAGCGCCTGTCCCTGATCGAAGTAGCCACCCGCCCAGGCGCCGAAGCGCTCGGCAATCACGCCGGGCCAGTCGATGCCCGAGGCCTTTGCTGCCAGATCGGCGACCGTCGGCACGGCCTTGATCGGTGCCGGGTCATGCGCGATCGCAGCCAGCAGCGCGGCAAGCGAGCTTGGCTTGCCGGCATGGGGTGAAGCGGCGAGCGCAGCGGCCAGATCGGCCTCGGCGATCGTGCCGGTAGCGATCCGGTCGCGGTACCATTGGCGCGGCATGGTGACGGGGGTGCCCGAAACCCGCGCCATGAGTGCGGCGGTTTCGGCAAGCGTCAGCCCCGTCTGGCCGAGGTACGGATTGACCGCGACGCTGGAGGCCAGCGGCCAGACCGGCGGGATCGCACGGGCCGCGCCATCGGCGGCGACCTTGAGCTGCGCGATGGTCTGGCTGTTATCGGTGGGGATCATGAGCATGGGAGTGATCCTTCGGGAGACGTGTGGAGGGGTCAGGCGGGCCGCTTGAGGGTCCAGCCGCCAAGCATCCGGTCGAACAGGGCGTTGGCGTAGATGCCGTTGGAGAGGTGGACGCGCAGGCCTGCAGCCGCCGGGTGGTAGGCCCAGAGCGGGAACATCGACTGTGCCACTGCGACGACGCCGAAGCTCAGCACCGCGAGCACCATCAGGGTCCATTCGAGCGGACCCGGCGCCGGTGTGGCGGGCAGGGTCCCGGCGGTGAGCCAGAGCGCGAGGCCGTGGAGCGCGAAGTAGCCGATCGAGGCGGCGACCGCGTAAACCGCCATCTTGCGGGTCAGTGCGCGCGGAGCGCTGTCAGCCAGACCCTGGGCGAAGAGGTAGGCGACGCCGAAGATGAGGATCGCGCCCAAGGCAACCGCCTGCGGCGACTTGTGGTGGAAGCCCGGGATGGCATCGAAGGCGAAGGTCAGCAGCGCGTAGATCGCCAGCGCCGCAAGGAACGCACGGCCAACCGCAGCGGGACGGGGGATCGCCACCGGCCCGGGCCGCCGGACCGCCGCGATCTGTTCGACTGCACCGCCCGAGGCGAGGAAGGCATGCGCCTTGTAAAGCGAGTGGAGCACGATGTGCAGCAGCGCGAGCGGGAACAGTGCGAGGCCGCACTGCATGATCATGAAGCCCATCTGGCCGACAGTCGACCAGGCGAGCGAGGTCTTGATCGCCGGCTGGGTGAGCATGACCAGCCCGCCGAACAGCGCGGTAAACCCGCCGATCATGACGAGGACTGCGAGCACGCCAGGGGCAAGCAGCATGACATCGGCAAAGCGGATGAGCAGGAACCCGCCCGCGTTGATCACGCCGGCATGGAGCAGCGCGGAAACCGGGGTGGGCGCTTCCATCACTTCGGTCAGCCAGCCGTGCAGCGGGAACTGGGCCGATTTGAGCAGTGCGGCGAGGGCGAGGAGCCCGGCGGCGGCCATCGCTGCGTAGCCGCCCATCCCGGCGTGCGCGGCGGCAAGGATCGCGGGCAGGTCGGTCGTGCCATAGGCGCTGAAGAGCAGCACTTCGGCGCCCAGCAGCGCGGCGTCACCCGCGCGGGCGGTCACGAACTTCTTGCGCGCGGCGCGCTGCGCGGCGACCCGTTCGGGATAGAACAGCAGCAGCTTGTGCAGCGCGAGGCTGGTCGCGATCCATGCCGCCAGCAACTGGACGAGCGAGCCCGCCGTTACCAGCAGCATGACCATCACCAGCGTCGTTGCCAGCCAGGCCATGAACACGCCGTGGCGCGTCTCGCCATCGAGGTAGACGCGGGCATAGCGCACCACGATCCAGCCGACGAAGCTGACGAGGAGCAGCATTGTGGCGCTGATGAGATCAAGCCGGAAGGCCAGCAGCGGCAGGGCAGGGCCGGCAGCGGCAAGGGTGAGGGTGGTGGCACCGCCGATTGCCAGTGCCGCCATCGCGCCCCCGGCCATCGCCACCGCAAGCAGCGCAAGCAGCTCGATCAGGGCCAGCGGGCCGCGCGCGATGCGACCGGGCTGCGCGAAGCCGAGCGTGGCAGCGATCAGCAGCAGGGCGGGTGGGGCAAGGACCAGAAGGGAAAGGGGCATGATCGGCGCTCCGCAGGAGGGGCTTTCGAAGTTGCCCCGCTCCTAGCGAAACCGCAGCTCAGCAAAAAATTCATTGTTTAGCTGATACCGTTCGCTTTAAGTGAACGATATGGCTGATCTCAACTACAACCATCTTCGCTATTTCTGGGCCGTCGCGCAGGATGGCAACCTCTCGCGTACCGCCGAGCGCCTCAACGTCTCGCAGTCGGCGCTATCGGTGCAGATCCGCAAACTGGAAGATCGGCTTGGCCATGCGCTGTTCGAGCGGCGCGGGCGTGCGCTCCATCTGACGGAGGCGGGCCGGATCACGCTCGATCATGCCGAGTCGATCTTCGCCACCGGCGAGGAACTGCTCGGCACGCTCAAGGAGACCGGCAATGCGCGGCAGGCGGTGCGGATCGGCGCACTGGCCACGCTCTCGCGCAATTTTCAGATCAGCTTCGTGGAACCCCTGCTCGCGCGGACCGATATCGAGGTTGTGCTGCGATCGGGCAGCCAGGGCGAATTGCTCGGTGCGCTGGAATCCCTCGCCCTCGACGTGGTGCTCACCAACCAGACGCCCGCGAGCGATGCCCTGACCCCCTTCATCGCCCACAGGTTGTCGGAACAGCCGGTCAGCCTGATCGGCACGCCCGCGCTGCTGGGCGAGACGCGCGCGGTGGCGGACCTGCTGCGTATGCACCCGGTGATTCTGCCGATCGCGGGCAGCGGCGTGCGCGGCGGTTTCGATGCGCTGGTCGACCGACTTGATCTGAGGCCGCAGATCGCTGCCGAAGTGGATGACATGGCGATGATGCGATTGATGGTACGCGAAGGGCATGCGCTGGGCGTCCTCCCCGCCATTGTCGTGCGCGATGAGCTGGGTGCCGGCACGCTGGTGGAGGCCGAGGGGTTGCCCGGCATTGCCGAGACGTTCCTCGCTGTTACGACCCGCCGGCGCTTTCCCAATCCGGTGGTGCGTCAGCTGATCGATCGGGCGATGCGCGACCGGTTCGACCATGCCTGACGACGATGTGAACGGCTGGAAAGGGGCTTCGAGGCCGCCTTTTTCATACAGCCCACAACTATAATTGCAAATTCCGTTCAAGTTAACATTGATCCAGATCAAAATAATAATTAAATAATTGCCCTTGGAACTATGGTAAATAAATCCCATCTCTTCCCATGGGAGGTCTACTTACTATGGTCAGTGATGATGCAGGTCTGCATTCAAGTGCAGGTCTTGGTGAAGCTGTCGTGACCCTCGATCGCCGCTGTCTGGCCGATCTTTTGATCGGAGACCGGGACTGGTTGCTCACGCGACTGGAGGACAGGGAGGTCATCGTCGTCCGGCAGGCGTTCTGTCCGGAGCGGCCGCTGCGTTCCTTTGCCGAACGGCTGGAAGCCACGCTCCACGGCCCGCTGGCGCCCACGCGCCTGCCAGTGCCGGAGGATTGCCTCATCGTGGGCGATCGCCAGGTTTCCGCGCTCGCCGAGTATCTCCAGAACAGCCGCGTGTGGGAAAACGACCACGTGATGGCGCGCGCGCCCGGCGGGGTTTCGATCATGGCGATCCCCGGCGAGGGCAGCATTGCCACGCCGACCGAATTTGCCTGCACGGCCGCCGCCTGGGATGGCCTTGCACCGACCGAGCAGCGCGAACTGGCATCGCTGCGCGTGCTGCATGGTTTCTGGCACGACCGGCTCTATCACGAGCGCGCGCCGCGCCACGAAGCCCTGATGCAGTGGATGGCCCGGCAAAGCGCGGAACTTCCACTCGTCCACCGCTTGCCCGGTGGCCGCCACGGCCTGCTCATCGACGATACCGCGATCCAGCTCGCTGACGTGGAGTTCACGCAAAGCGAGGCCTTCCTCGGTGACTTGCGCAAGTGGGCCACGCAGCCGGCATTCATCTATCGCCACACTTGGCAGCCCGGCGATCTGGTGCTCTGGAACAGCGCTTCGGTGATGTACCGCGACCTTCCACGGCCCGACAATCCGATCTGGAAAATGGCCCAGTCCCGGCGCTGATCAAGCGCCGTTTTGTCGGGATCTGGCATGAGCCCGGTCGGTGCGCAGCCGGCCGGGCGTTTTTGTGGCCATTCTGGCACCATCCGATCGGCACTTGTCATCAAACCGGCATCTTTCCGGCTGGGCAAATCAACCCGCATCTGCTGCGGATGCTGGCTGAAACCTTTCCGTTTCAATACCTTTTCGCCTCTCACGCCTGCCGGAAAACGATTCCCGATGAACGTTCTTGCTCTCTATCCGGCCGCCGCACCGAACAAGGCGTGGATCCATGAACACATCACCGGCATGCTCGGTCGTGTCGCCGGGGCCGTGCCCGATCTTGTGGTGAAGGAGCGCGATCTCACCGGGCTTGCGCCGCATGGTGCCGCTGGCGACCTGTCAGACCAATTGGTGCAGGAGTTGGTAGCTGCCGATCTGGTGGTGATCGGTGCGCCGATCGGCCACCATCCGGTGCCCCCCGCGCTGGCCCAATGGTATCGCCGCGCCAATGGCAGCAAGAGCAATGGCGCGCCGATCTATGCCATGGGGCTCAATCCTGAATTGCAGGCCTGGTTCAGCCACGTCATCCGGGCTGACCGCACGTTCCGCTACACCGCGCAAGGGCCGCGCGGCTTGCTGTCTGGCAAGAAGGCGATCGTGCTCGCCGCCCGGACCGGGTCCTGGCACAACGAGGCGATGACGGACTATCAGGTGCATTGCATCGATACCCAGCTGCGCTTCATGGGTATCGACGAAATCGCCACGACCGCAGCAGATCGCCATGTCAATCCCGTCCGCAGCCCACGCCGCTGGCAGGCGAGGCCGGCGCAGAAGCTCGCGGCCTGATCCGCGTCTCGGCGCCGCATCGTCCGGCGTTCAGGGTTCGAACGCGGTCAGGATCGGGCAGAGCCGCGTCGAGCCTTGCTCGCAAACCTGCGCCAGCCGGCTCAACGCGTCGCGTGCGGCTTGCAGTTCCCGGATCCGGGCGTCGAGCGCGTTGACGCGGGCCCGCGCCAGTTCGCGCGCCCGCGCGCGATCGTCCGTCGCATCGAGCGATAGCAGCTGGCCGATTTCCTCCAGCGTGAAGCCTGCACCCTGCGCCGCCTTGATGAAGCGCAGGCGGCGCACATCGTCCGAACCATAGCGGCGCACCCGCCCGTTCGCGCTTGTGCCGGAGGGCCGTTCAGGCTCGGGCATCAGGCCGCGGCGCTGGTAGTAGCGCACCGTTTCCACGCCGACGCCGCCCTCGCTGGCGAGCCTTGCAATTGTCATCACCGGTATGGGTTGACTCCGTACTATGGTACGGAGGCTATATGGGCCGGGGTTCGAAGAACCACAAGCGTGCAGCCCTTTTCAGGAACCCCGATGATCAGGACCCTTTTTGCCGCGACGGCGCTGGCCCTGCCGCTCGCCGCTGCGGCCCAGTCCATGCCCGGCATGGACCACCAAGCTCACCCCATGCCCGGCATGGACCACCAAGCTCACCCCATGCCCGGCATGGACCACGACTCGCATCCGATGCCCCCGGCTGAAGCCGAAGCACCCGCTGCGCCCCCGGTCGATCACGCTGCCATGGACCACAGCATGCACGGCATGGACATGAAGAGCATGGACATGAAAGGCATGGTGGGCGCACTCGGTTCCTACAGCATGATGCGCGATGCCTCCGGCACGGCTTGGCAGCCCGATAGCGCGCCAATGTGGGCGATCATGGGCAGGGCTGGCGATTGGTCCACCATGGTCCACGGCTTCGCCACGCTTATCTACGACAACCAGGGCGGGCCGCGCGGCGATACCAAGACCTTCTCGACTTCGATGCTCATGGGCATGGCGCAGCGCCCACTTGGCGGCGGCACGCTATCGCTTAAAGGAATGGTCAGTCTCGATCCGCTGATGGGAAAGCGCGGCTATCCGCTGCTGCTGGCGAGCGGCGAAAGCGCGGACGGTGTGACCAAACTGATCGACCGGCAGCATCCGCATGATGCGTTCATGGAGCTCTCGGCCACCTACAGCCACCCGATCACCGACCAGTTGTCCGGTTTCGTCTACTTCGGATTGCCCGGTGAACCCGCGCTCGGCCCCGCCACCTTCATGCACCGCTTCCCCGGCATGGCGAACCCCGAAGCGCCGATCTCGCACCACTGGCTTGATAGCACGCACGTGACGTTCGGCGTCGCGACTGCGGGCCTCGTCTATCGCGGGGTGAAGCTTGAAGGCTCGGTGTTTACCGGGCGGGAACCTGATGCCAACCGCTGGGATTTCGAGCGGCCGCGCTTCGACAGCTGGTCCGTGCGCGCCACGTGGAACCCCACGGCAGACCTTTCGATGCAAGTCAGCCATGGCTTCCTCAAGAGCCCCGAAGGCCTGCACCCGGGCGAGAACGTGCGCCGCACCACGGCCTCGATCACCTGGAACCGCGCGCTCGCGCCCGGGCGCAACTGGCAGTCCACGCTGGCGTGGGGCCGCAACACCCATCTCGGCGGCGATCACGCCCACCCCGCCGATGCCTTCCTGCTCGACAGCGCCCTGCAACTGGGCCGCTGGACGCTGTTCGGCCGGGCCGAGAACGTCGACAAGGACGAGCTGTTCGGCGATGAGGCGGAAGGCAATCCGCTGGCGGGCCAGGTGTTCAACGTCAGCAAGTTCAGCCTCGGCGGCTATCACTCGCTGCCGATCGGCAAAGTGGCGTTCGATCTCGGCGGGCTGGTCAGCAAGTACGCGCTGCCCGAAGTGATCCAGCCCGCCTACGGCTCCAGCCCGACGAGCTTCATGCTGTTCATGCGCCTGCGGATCACCGGCTAGCCGGGGGGGCTATTCCCACTCAATCGTGCCGGGCGGCTTCGAGGTGTAGTCGTAGACCACGCGGTTGATGCCCTTGACCTCGTTGACGATGCGCGTCGCCACGCGGCTGAGGAACCCGGCGTCGAAGGGGTAGATGTCGGCGGTCATGCCGTCGGTCGAGGTGACGGCGCGCAGCGCGCAGACCGCGTCATAGGTGCGGAAATCGCCCATCACGCCCACGGTGCGCACCGGCAGCAGCACCGCGAAGGCCTGCCAGATCGCATCGTAGAGCCCCGCGTTGCGGATCTCTTCGAGGTAGATCGCGTCGGCCTTGCGCAAGATGTCGCACTTCTCGCGCGTCACTTCGCCGGGGATGCGGATGGCAAGGCCGGGGCCGGGGAAGGGGTGGCGGCCGACGAACACATCCGGCAGGCCGAGTTCGCGGCCAAGTGCGCGGACTTCGTCCTTGAACAGCTCGCGCAGCGGTTCGACGAGCTTCATGTTCATGCGGTCGGGCAGGCCGCCCACGTTGTGGTGGCTCTTGATCGTGACGGATGGCCCGCCGGTGAACGAGACGCTCTCGATCACATCCGGATAGAGAGTTCCCTGGGCAAGGAAATCCGCGCCGCCGACCTGCTTGGCCTCGGCCTCGAACACGTCGATGAAGGTCTTGCCGATGAACTTGCGCTTGGCCTCGGGGTCGGTCACCCCGGCGAGGCCGCCGAGGAACAGCGCCGAGACGTCCTTGTGGACGAGCGGAATGTTGTAGTGCCCGCGAAACAGGCTGACGACCTGCTCGGCCTCGCCCATGCGCATCAGGCCATGATCGACGAACACGCAAGTGAGCTGGTCGCCGATCGCTTCGTGGATGAGGACCGCCGCCACCGCCGAATCGACGCCGCCCGAAAGGCCGCAGATCACGCGGGCTTCCCCCACTTGTTCGCGGATTTCGGCGATCTTGGTCTTGCGGAACTCAGCCATCGTCCATTCGCCGGTGCAGCCGCAGACGTGGCGCACGAAATTGGCGATGAGCTTGCCGCCATCGGGCGTGTGGACCACCTCGGGGTGGAACTGGGTGCCGTAGTACTTCTTCTCCTCGTTCGCGATCACTGCGAAGGGGGCGCCGTCCGAGACTGCCACGATGCGGAAGCCGGGGGCGAACTGCGTCACCTTGTCGCCGTGGCTCATCCACACCTGATGCCGCTCGCCCGGTTGCCAGAGGCCGTCGAACAGGGCGCAGGGTTCGGTCACGGTAAGGAAGGCGCGGCCGAATTCGCCCGAGTCGCCGGGCAGGACTTCGCCGCCGAGCTGCTGGCTCATCACCTGCTGGCCGTAGCAGATGCCGAGAATCGGCAATCCGCTGTCGAACAGCACCTGCGGTGCGCGCGGGCTGCCTTCCGCCGGAACGCTGGCGGGTGAGCCCGACAGGATAATGCCTTTCGGCTTCATCCGATGGAAGGCGGCCTCGGCCTGAGTGAAGGGGGCAATTTCGGAGTAGACTCCCGCTTCGCGCACGCGGCGTGCGATCAGCTGGGTGACCTGGCTGCCGAAGTCGACGATGAGGATCGATTCTGAAGGCTGAATGCTCATGGCAGGCGGATAATGATCTCGGTATCCGCTGTCCAGCGAGGCGCGAAAAAAGGCAGATCGCACGATTGCGCGGTGTGCATCTGGTTTATAAAATGTTCTTCCCTTGAAACATTCGTGCTTCACCAAAGGGCATATGCCGAGAAAATCCTGATTTTTCAGTATATCAGTAGCGTATCGCAATTGATTGCAAGAAATGCAACCATGGTTGCCTTGTTCGCACTTGCAGCAGGCGGGGGAAGGCCTATTTGCGCCCTCGTTCCGAACGCTTCCGTGCAATCCACCACCCTGCCGGCGCGGCTCGAACGGGAGAGTCCCCTGAAAGTGCCCAAAACAGGAGGACATTATGCGTAACTACACTTCGGCGATCCTTTCGCTGGTTCTGGCTGCTGGCATCAGCAGCATGTTCTTCGGCGCCACGCTCGTCTGAGCTGGCACGAAGCACTTGCCCCCTCCCGCGGGGCGAACCATGCGGGTCTTCCAGATAAAAGCGGCTGCCTTGCACTTTGAGGCAGCCGTTTTTGTTTTCCGGCCACACGGTTATGGACGGTCTTCATGGACCTGCCGACCGTCACGCGATTTGCCCCCAGCCCCAACGGCCCGCTTCATCTGGGGCACGCCTATGCCGCGATCGTCGCACATGATCGCGCAGCGCAGGGCGGCGGCCGCTTCCTCCTGCGCATCGAGGATATCGACGGCGCGCGCAGCCGCCCGGACCTTGCGGAGGAATTTCGCGCCGACCTCGCCTGGCTTGGCCTTGCGTTCGAGGAAGTGCCGGCCCAATCCACGCGGATCGACCGCTACCGCGAGGCGGCCAACAACCTGCGCGCGATGGGCCTGCTCTATCCCTGCCGCTGCACCCGCGCCGAAGTGGCCGCCGCCGCCACGCTGCAAGGGCCGGACGGGCCGATCTACCCCGGCACCTGCCTGCGCAATCCGCCGCTTTCCCCTCCCGATCCGGTCTGGCGCCTTGATGTCGAGCAGGCGGCGGAACTGGCCGGTCCGCTCACCTGGTTCGATGAACGTCGCGGCCCGCAGAGCGCGCGCCCGGCCATGCTCGGCGATGTGGTGATCTGGCGCCGCGATGCGCCCGCCAGCTACCACCTTGCCGCCACGCTCGATGATGCCGAGGACGGCGTGACCGTCGTCACCCGCGGGGCCGATCTCTTTGCCGCAACGCATATCCACCGCCTGCTGCAAGTCCTGCTCGGCCTGCCAGAACCGCGCTGGCATCATCACGGGCTGCTTGCCGGGCCTGATGGCCGCAAGCTTGCCAAGCGCCGCGATGCGCCTTCGCTCGGGGATCGCCGCCGCGCGGGCGAGGATGGCCGCGCGCTTGCCGATGCGCTGCGGCATACCCGCTTTGACACTGGCGTTTCGCTTCATGACGGCCTAGACCTTGCGCCATGACGATGCTCCTTGTTCCCGTGATCCTTGTGCTGATGGCACTGACGGTCTGGTCGCTCCTTCGCGGCATTGGCGCTTTTCTCAGCACCACCAAGGCTGATCTGGAAGGTGACGGCACGCGGGCAACCGAAATGCAGCTGCTGCAGAACAAGATGATGTTCAACCGCATCAAGTACCAGGGCCTCGCCGTGGCTGTGGTCGCGGTGCTGCTGCTGTTCACCCACGGCGGTCGCTGAGCCGGCTCAGCTTCTCTCGTGGTCAAACTCAACAAGATCTACACGCGCACCGGCGATGAAGGCACGACCGGCCTCGTCGATGGTTCGCGCCGTCCCAAGCACGATCTCCGGCTTGAAGCGATCGGCGAGGTCGATGAGCTCAACAGCATGGTCGGTTTCGCCGCCCTCGCGCTGGAGGCAGACCGTGCCGCTCCGCTCCACCGCATCCAGAACGACCTGTTCGATCTCGGCGCCGATCTGGCCACGCCGCTCGGCGATGTGGGCGGTGCCGATTTCACGCCCTCCGAAATGGTGCTGCGTGTCGTGGCGGCCCAGCCCGAACGGCTAGAAGCCGAGATTGACGCGCTCAATGCGCAGCTCCCGCCGCTGACGAGCTTCATCCTACCCGGCGGCAGCGAGGGCGCGGCCCGCGTCCACCTCGCCCGCGCGATCACCCGCCGTGCCGAGCGCGCCGCCACCGCGCTGGCCGCGTCGGAGCCTGTGAACCCCTCTGCACTCGCCTATCTCAACCGGCTTTCGGACTATTTCTTCGTACTCGCCCGTGCGCTCAATGCCGGGAACGATCCGCTCTGGGTCCCCGGCGGCTCGCGCTGATCATACTCCCAAATCTGCGGCTTCCCACGCGCGCCAAACCTCACTAGGCAGCGCGCCAAAGTGCAATCACGCGGGGTTCAAGTCATGCAGACAATCGCAGTCATCGGTGCCGGTCAGATGGGTTCGGGCATTGCCCAGGTCGCGGCCGCCTCGGGCAAGACGGTGCTGCTTTCCGATGTCTCGCTGAGCCTGGCCGAAGCCGCGCGCACGAAGATTGAAAAGGGGCTGATGAAGCTTGCCGAGCGCGGCAAGATTCCCGCAGAGGATGCCATCGCCACCGTTTCGCGCATCACCCCGGTTGGCGATTACCTCCGCCTTGGCGAGGCCGATCTCGTGATCGAGGCCGCGACCGAGCGTGAGGACATCAAGCACAAGATCTTCGAGGCGGCGGGCAAGCACCTCGCGCCGAGCGCGATCATGGCGTCCAACACCTCGTCGATCCCGATTACCCGCATGGCGGTTTCCTCGCCCGATCCGGCGCGCTTCATCGGCATCCACTTCTTCAATCCCGTGCCGCTGATGAAGCTGGTCGAAGTCATCCCCGGCCTTGCCACTTCGGTGAGCACCATCGAAGCGGTGCGCGGCTTCGTCGCCGATATCGGCAAGGAAATCGTGCTCTCGCAGGATGAGCCGGGCTTTATCGTGAACCGCATCTTCGTGCCCTTCATCAACGAAGCGGCCTTCGTGCTGGGCAGTGGCACCGGCTCGATTCAGGATATCGACAAGGGCGTGAAGCTCGGGCTCAACCACCCGATGGGCCCGCTTGAACTCGCAGATTTCATCGGGCTCGATACCCTGCTCGAGATCATGAAGATCTACCTCGCTTCGACCGGCGATCCGAAGTACCGCCCCGCGCCGCTGCTGCAGAAGTATGTCGAGGCCGGCTGGCTCGGCCGCAAATCAGGCCGGGGATTTTATGACTACAGCGGCGAGGTACCCGTCCCGACCCGCTGAGCTACTGGCTGTCCGGCTCGTCTTCGAGTTCCTCCTCGGCTTCGCCCTGGGTGAAAGGCGCCCTCTGGCCATTTGTGGTGCCCGCGTCCTGAAGTGGCGGCTTGCCGTCGCGAACGTGCTCGGGGCTTGAGGGATCGAACCCCGTCTCGTCGTCCATCCGGCGCTTGTCATCTTCCGCCCAGGCACGGAACTCGCTCTCTCGGGCTTCCCGGGCCGCGCGCGCTTCGAGCTTGCCCGAAGTGATCCATGCACCCGCACCCGTGGTCGTGAACATGACAGCGCTGGCCGCCATGAAGACCGCCCAGGCAAGGGCATACCAGCGGCTGCGGAAGAGCAGTTTGTACACGGGTCGGGCGGTCCGGTTGATGGTGCTCCGGCAAGCTTGCGGCCGCCGTGGTTAAGAAAGGCCAAAGCAGTCCGAATCGGACTGAAATCAGTTAAGTGGACGCCCTAAGATACTGTCCTATCGGTATTTTTTGGAATGGAACAAAGCATGAAAATCCGTCAGTCCGGCGGCATGCTCAAGCTTCCTTCCGCCCGCTCCCTGTCCGCGCTCGCCGCGATCGCAGGTTTCTCCCTCACCCTCCCGCTGTCGAGCGCGTCCGGTGCGGCCTCTGACGATCGCGAGACTGCTGCCTTTGCCCGCTGCGACGGACCGGCGCGCGTCACCTGCGTCGTGGACGGCGATACGTTCTGGTATCGCGGCCTCAAGATCCGCATCGCCGATATCAACGCGCCCGAACTCGGCCATCCGTCCTGCGCCTACGAAGCGCGGCTGGCCGAAACCGCAACGACGCGGCTGACGGACCTGCTCAATGCCGGCCCCTTCACGCTTGCGGTCGAAGGGCGTGAGACCGACCGCTACGGCCGCGCGCTGCGGGTGGTTCTGCGCGGAGGGCGCAGTCTGGGCGAGGTGCTCGAGCGCGAGGGCCTTGCCGAACATTGGCAAGGCCGGCGCGGAGAATGGTGTGTGGCTTAGGCTGCTCGGAGCCCACTTACACCCATCGCGCCGCGGTCCTGTGCCGAAAGCCCGTCGAACACAGCATCGATGATGCGCGCAAGCTTTTCCTCGCTCAGCCGGTCCATCAGCATGCCCATCACGCCGATGTTGCAATAGGGCGAGACCATCTGGTTGATCAGGCTCAGCGTCATGTCGATCTCGAGCCCGGGGAAGAACCCTTCGCCCATCGCCTCGGCGATGATCATGCTGAGATAGTGGTCGGCAAGGTCGACGTAGCTGCGCACCTGCTCGAAGTATTCGTTGCCGAGCTCGACATACATCTCGTGAGCCACGGGATCGGCGCGGTAGGCATCGCGCATCATCACGAAGCGGCGCGCGAAGAATTCGTACATCTTGCGGCGGGCCGGCAGTTCGCTGGCGACCACGTCTTCCATGATCGCGACCTTGGGGCGGAACCAGTATTCCGCCACGGCCTCCAGCAAGGCCTCCCGGCTATCGAAATAGCGCAGCACCTGCGCTGGCGAGATGCCCGCGCGCGCTGCAACTTCCTGCATTGTCAGCGCTTGCCCACCGCGCTCTTCGATGAGCGCACAGGCGAGTGCGACCAGTCGCTCCTGGCCGGCTTCAATATCGGGCTGCGCGCGCGGCATGTTATGATCCTGTCGCCTGAGAGGGCTATGCGCCATTTTAGGGATTACCTGCGCCGGTTTCAATTCCGCTTCAGGTAATTGATCGAGGCAGGAATGGCGTTGATATGGGCAAGGAAGCGTACGGCATGACGAAGATTGGCAACTCACACCATCGCAGCGCCATCGCCGGGGCCCTTGCCCTCACGGCGCTGCTCTCCGCCTGCGCCGCGCCGCACGCGGCAGGCAGCCTCGCTTCGGCCCCAGTTTCGTCGGCGCCGGTCGAGGTTGCCGTGCTCGCCTTCAACGACTTCCACGGCAATCTCGAACCCCCGCGTCAGAGCGTGGGCATGCCGGACGGGCAGGGAGGCACCGCGCAAGTCCCCGCCGGCGGCGCCGCATGGCTTGCCGCCGCGCTTGATTCGCTGCGCGCACGCCACGCCCACTCCATGACCGTGGCGGCGGGCGATCTCATCAGTGCGTCCCCGCTCGCATCCTCGCTGTTCCTCGATGAACCTTCGATCGAAGCGCTCAGCCGCCTCGGTCTCGACTATGCCGCCGTCGGCAACCACGAATTCGACCGGGGGACGCGGGAGCTGCTGCGGATGCAGGCGGGCGGCTGCGAAAAGCTCACCGCGCGCGAGCCGTGCCAGCTCGAAAAGTTTGCCGGCGCGCGCTTCCGCTATCTCGCCGCGAGCACGCTTACGGCCGGCGGCACGCCGCTGTTTCCCGCCAGCGCGATTCGCACCTTCGGTAGCGGTGCCAGTGCGGTGAAGGTCGGCGTGATCGGCCTGACGTTGCGGGGCACGCCCATGCTCGTCAATCCGGCGGGCATTGCGGACGTGACATTTGCCGACGAGGCAGACACGATCAATGCCGAAGTGCCCAAGCTCAAGGCGCAGGGGGCGGACGCCATCATCGTGCTGATCCATCAGGGCGGCAAGCAGGCGGCCGCCCCCGATCCCAATGGCTGCGCAGGCTTCGACGGCGAGATCCTGCCCATCCTGCGCCGCCTGTCCGGCGCGGTCGATGTGATCGTCTCAGGCCACACCCATGCAGACTATATCTGCGAACTCCCCACCAGCGATCCGGCCCGTCCAGTGCTGCTCACCAGCGCGGGGCTCTATGGCAAGGAACTGACCGAGATCACACTCGCCATCGATCCCGCCGCGCATCGCGTGATCAGCCGCAGCGCGCGCAACCTGATCGTGCAGTCGCAGCCCTTTACCTCGGCCAAGGGTCCGGTCGCTCTCTCGCCGCTGGCACCGCACTATACGCCGCGCGCGGATATCGCGGCCTATGTGCAGCGCTATGTCGATGCCTCGAAGGCCTATGCGACGCGCCCGGTCGGCAAGCTTTCCGGGCCGGCGGCGAAGGGCGAAGGGGCCACGGGCGGCCCGCTCGGCAACCTGATCGCCGATGCGCAGCTCGCCGCCAGCCGGTCCGCAGGTGCGCAGATCGCGCTGATGAACCCCTTCGGCATCCGCGCCGCGATTGTTCCCGCCGCAGATGGCACGGTCACCTTCGGGGATATCTACCTCGTCCAGCCCTTCGGCAACGCATTGACCATCGAAACGCTCACCGGGGCGCAGATCAAGGCAGTGCTCGAGCAGGGCTTCGATGATGTCGGCCCCGAACAGGCGCTCGCGCCTTCGACCGGCTTTGCCTACCGGGTCGACAGGGGTGCTCCGGTAGGCAGCCGCATCACCGCGATCACACTTGACGGCAAGCCGCTCAATCCCGCTGCGCGCTACCGGGTGGCGATGAACGGCTTCCTCGCGCTTGGCGGAGATGGCTTCACCGTGTTCAAGGCAGGGCAGGATGCCGTGACCGGACCGACCGATATTGATGCGCTTGAAGCGTATTTCCGCGCCGCTTCCCGCATCGATGTTCCGATGGAGGAACGCGTTACCGGCGACTGATGCTCAGCCCAGCAGCCAGCGCCCCAGCAGGCGGTGGAACGGGAACGTCAGCGCGCCGGCGGTCAGGAGGCCGCCGATCACCAGCCCGCGCACGGTGCGCCGATGTGCGGCATGGTTGTGCGCCCGGGCGGTGAGGACGAGGCGCGGGGTTTGCACCGCCACGAAGGCGGAAAGCAGGTGGATCACGCTGAAATGGCCGTGGTTGGTTTCAAGGATCCAGAAGCTGTCCAGCGCCGAGACGAACATCGCGCTCGCCCAGACATATCCCAGCCGCCGGTGCAGCCGCGTGCCGCGCCTCTGCCACAGAATTACCGGGGTCAGCGTCAAAGCCACGATGACCGTGCCGAGGTGCAGCCAGATCGCGGGCGGCACCGCGCCCCAGCTCGCATGGCCGCGCATGATGGCGGCCAGCGCGGCAGCAAGCAGGGCCAGCGCTGCCCAGCCCAGCACACGTTCAAGCAGGTCGGGAGCGAGCGGCTGCGGGCGGGTTAATGCTTCGGCGGCCATGGAATGAACCCGGATGTGCGGCGCACATAGTCGGCATAATCCGGTCGGCGCTGGACGAGGCCTTTTTCGAGCAGCGGCTTGCCCGACCAGCGGGTGAGCGTGAAGGTCAGGAATACCGGCCCCGCCAGCGAAGCCAGCGCCACCGGCAGCCCGGCCTCGCTCGCTGCCAGCCAGATCCCCCACCACACGCAAGTGTCGCCGAAATAGTTGGGATGGCGGGTATAGCGCCACAGCCCGGTATCAAGCACTTTGCCCTTGCTGGCGGGATCGGCGCGGAACCGGGTGAGCTGCGCGTCGCCGATCGTCTCGAACGCAAAGCCGATCAGCCAGAGCGCGCCGCCCGCCATGGCCAGCGGCCCGATGCCTTCGCTGCCAGCGGCGAGCACGCCGAGCTGTGCGGGGAGGCAGGTCACATAAAGCAGCACGGCCTGCACCGCGAAGACTTGCGCCGCCGCTCTGCCATACTTGCCAGCCTTGCGCGCCTTGCCCAGCATCCTGGCGTAGCGCACGTCCTCGCCATGCGCGCGCCAGCGGGTGTAGAGATGCCAGCCGAGCCGCGCGCCCCAGATCAGCGCCATTGCCGCGATCAGGCTGGCGCGCGGACCCTTCTCAGCCGCCTGCGCCCAGGCCGAAACCGCGAGCGCCGCCATCGCCGCGCCCCACACCGCATCGATGAAGCTGACATCGCCGATCTTCGCGGCCGTGCGCGCCAGCACCGCCATCAGCACGGCGAGCGCCAGTGCATTGACGATCAGTCCTTCAAGCATCGAACATTCCCGCAAAGTCCTTGATCCCGCGCTCCGGATGGCGCGGGGTCACGCTCTGGTAGATCTCGGCGACCTGTTGCATGTCGGCCTTGTAGTCCCCCGTCGGCATGATCGCCGGGCCAAGCCCGCCAACCTTGCGGCCATAATCCATCATCCCGATCACCAGCGGCACGCCCGCGCCCAGCGCGATATGGTAGAAGCCTGTGCGCCACTGGTTGACCGCGCTGCGCGTGCCTTCGGGCGCAATCGTCAGCGCAAAGCGGTCGCGCCGCGCGAATTCGGCGATCATCGCATCGACCACGTTGTGCCGCGCCGAGCGGTTGATCGAAATCCCGCCCATGTCGCGCATGAAGCCGCCCATCGGCCAGCGAAACAGGCTGTCCTTGGCCATGAAGTGCGCATCGAGCCCCAGTTCGTTGACGAGGCCGAGAAAGTACACGAAGTCCCAGTTAGACGTGTGCGGCGCGGCGATGATCACATAGCGCCCACCCGGCGGCGGCGTGCCCACCGCCTTCCAGCCCTGCATCCGGTAAAAGCCCAGCAGCGCGCGCTTCACCACGCGCGAGGACAGACCGACTCGTCTGCCGTCTGGACCGCTTTCCAGCACGCCTTCGCCCATTCACCCATCCCCTTTACCCGCCGGTTTTAGCGGGGAGAAATTGGCTTGTCGAAGGGAACAAAGGTGCGGTCCGGGACTTTGGCCTGCCCTTTTAGACAAGTTTGACTATTATAAGCATAGTTATTATGTGCGTGGATATGCAGAACAACATCGCTTTCCTGACCTCGGACGTGAGCCGCCTGCTGCGCAAGCGTTTCGACGTGGTCAGCCGCCGCTTCGGCGTTACCGGTCCGCAGTGGCGCATGCTCGCCGCGCTGCGTCGCACTCCCGGCATCAACCAGGGCGCGCTCGCGCAGTGGCTCGAAGTGGAAGCGATCACTGCCGGCCGCATGATCGACCGGCTGGAAAAATCCGGCATGGTCGAACGCCGCGCCGATCCCAACGATCGCCGCGCCTGGCGCCTGTTCCTCACCGAAGCCGCCACCCCGCTGCTCGACGAACTGTTCGTGTGCGCGACCGATGTGTTCGAGGAAGCGCAGCAAGGCTTCTCGCCTGCCGAGCGCGAGCTGCTCCTTGCCCTTCTTGAACGGGTGCGGGCCAATCTCCTTGAGGATATCCCGCCCGAAAAGGCACCCGAAAGTTCTCTGGCCGAAGGAGCGCTCGCCCATGGCTGAAGCAGATCCCTTCAAGCCTGCCGAAGCAGCGGCGGCTGCGGCGAGCGAGCGGCGCAAGGCCACCCGCAGCAAGCGGCTGCGTCTTGCCGCCATGCTGATCGTCCCCGCCCTTGTCGTGGGCGGCGCACTTACCTGGTGGTTCGGCAGTCCTGGCGAGGTTTCGACCGACAACGCCTACGTGAAGCAGGACATCGTCTCGATCGCGGGTGAGGTGAACGGTCTCGTCGTTGCCGTGAACGTGCGCGAGAACAAGCAGGTCAAGGCGGGCGATGTCCTCTTCCGCATCGATCCCACCAGCTACGAAGTCGCGATGCGCCAGGCCGATGCGCAGATCGCCAGCGCGCAGGCCAACATTACCGCGCTTGTCGCCGATGTCGGCGCCAATGCCGCCAATATTGCCGGCGCGCGCGATGATCTCGCCCTCGCGGAAGCGCAGTATGCGCGCGAGAAGGCGCTGCTTGATCGCGGCTTCAACACCCGCGCCCGGATGGACGAGGCGCAGCACGCCGTCGCCTCCGCGCGGGATCGACTGGCCTCGGTTGCCGCCGAAGTGGAGAAGGCGCGCGCGCAGCTTGCCACCGGCGCGCAAGTGCCCGGGCAGAACCCGCAGGTCGCGGCGGCGCAGGCCACCCGTGCCAAGGCCGCGCTCGATCTCACCCGTACTGTGGTGCGCGCGCCGGTCTCGGGCCGTGTCACGCAGGTGAACCGCCTGCAGATCGGCCAGATGGTCTTCACCGGCGTGCCGATGCTTTCGATCGTGCGTGAAGGCGGGGCCCGCGTGGAGGCAAATTTCAAGGAAACCGATCTCGCCCGCATGCGCCCTGGCCAGCCCGCTGACGTGAAGCTCGATGCCTATCCGGGTCTCAAGCTCAAGGGCCATGTCGATAGCATCGGCGCGGGCACCGGCTCCGAATTCTCGGTGCTTCCCGCCCAGAACGCCACCGGCAACTGGGTCAAGGTCACCCAGCGCGTGCCGGTGCGCATCGCGATCGATTCGTCCAGCGGAGATCGCCCGCTGATCGCCGGCCTGAGTGCGAACGTGACGGTCCATGTCGGCGGCAAGTGATGCCCAGCAGCCCGCCTGGCTGGTAAAGCATCGCCCGCTGCTGTTCACTGCGGTGATGGCGGCGATGGTCATGCAGGTGCTCGACACCACGATTGCCAACGTCGCGCTTCCGCACATGGAAGCCTCGCTTTCGGCCACGCAGGAAACGATCAGTTGGGTGCTGACGAGCTACGTGCTCGCCTCTGCAGTCGTGCTGCCGCTCGGCGGCTGGCTGGTCGACCGGTTCGGCATCCGCCTCGTCTTCACGTTTTCGGTCGTGGCTTTCACCGCCGCCTCGATCATGTGCGGCCTTGCGCAGAACCTTGGGCAAATGGTGGCGTTCCGCGTGGTGCAGGGGATCGGCGGCGCGTTCCTTTCGCCCTTCGCGCAGACCGTGATGCTCAATTCCAGCACGACCGAAGAGCGGCCGAAGATGATGGCCCTGTTCACGCAGGGTGTCATGCTGGGCCCCATCGCGGGGCCGCTGCTCGGCGGATACATCACCGAAAGCTACTCGTGGCGCTGGGTGTTCTTCATCAACGTGCCCATCGGGATCGCGTCCGGCCTCGTGCTGTGGTGGCTGCTGCCGCGCCAGGATGCGATCCGCCGTCCGATCGACCTCACCGGCTGGCTGCTGGTGGCGCTCGCGCTTGCCTCGTTCCAGCTCATGCTCGATCGCGGCCCCTCGCAGGACTGGTTCGGTAGCGCCGAAGTGGTGACCTATGCCGTGATCTGGGCCTGCAGCGCGTGGATGGCGGTCGTCCACCTCGTCACTGCCGAAAAGCCGCTGTTTCCGGGCCGCATGTTTGCAGATGCCAATTTCGTTGCCAGCCTCATCTTCATGTTCCTGATCGGGTGCGTGATGATGGCGGTGCTCGCGCTGTTGCCTGGGCTGCTGCAGGGCATCTATGGCTACCCGGCAGTCGATGCCGGCTGGCTGCTTGCCCCGCGCGGGCTGGGCCTGCTGGCCACGATCACGCTGCTCGGCCGCTGGATCACGAAAATGGATCCGCGCATCGCGCTCACCATCGGGATGGGGCTTTCCGGCTGGTCGCTGTGGCTCATGGCGGGCTGGTCGCCCGATATGCCGATGACCCCGATCTTCCTGACCGGCCTGATCCAGGGCGTGGGCATCAGCTTCACGATCATGCCGATCAACCTGATCGCCTTCGCCACGTTGCCGCCAGAACTGCGCACCGATGCCGCCGGGCTCAACAACCTGATGCGGTCGATCGGCGCCTCGATCGGCATTGCGGTGTGCACCTTCATGCTCGCGCGCAACATGCAGGTGAACCACGCGGAGATGGGCGCCCAGATCACCCGGATGAGCGTGCCGTTCGATCTCGACCGCATCACTGCTTATGGCGGCGTATCCGAGGCCGGGATGCGGGTGGTCGATGGCATGGTCAACAAGCAGGCGGCGATGATCGGCTACCTCAACGATTTCTACATGATGGGCCTGCTGTGCTGGGCCTCGATCCCGGTGCTGTTTTTCGTGAAGGCCGGCAAACCCGCCATGGGCGGCGCACCCCAGATGGCGGCGGCAGACCACTAAGCGGTTGCTGGCAGGGGCACCGGGGTCTATCGGCAGCCCCATGGCCCTGATTTCCAATCCGAAGCTCGCCTGGATCCTGCGCTGCGGCTGGCAGGGCAAATGCCCGCGCTGCGGCGAGGGGCACATGTTTGCCGGCTGGCTCAAGCTCGCCAAGACCTGCGACCACTGCGGCCTCGATTTCAGTTACGCACAGACGGACGATGGCCCCGCCTTTTTCGCCCTGTGCATCACCGCGTTTCCGCTGGTCTTCGTCGTCGTCTATGTGCAGGTGAAGTTCGATCCGCCGTGGTGGGTCCATGTGTTCACTTCGATGCCGATCCTCGTCCTCGGCTGCGTCGCCACGCTGCGCCCGTTCAAGGGCTGGCTCGCAGCCTCGCAATACGTGAACAAGGCGGTCGAAGCGGGCACCGAAGGCCTCTGGGCAGAGCTGAACGCGCGCGAGAAAGCTGAGGATCAGGGTTCCTGAGCCGCACCGTCTAGCCATTCGCCGCGCAAAAGTCCCATGATCGCGGTATCCCACCGCTCTTTGCCCACGCGCGCAGAAGACCGGCGGATACCTTCCATACGAAAACCCAGCCGCTCGTAGACCCTGATGGCGGGCTGGTTCCAAGTATAGACTTTGAGCTCCACACGGGCGATTTCGGCCTTGGCGAAAGCCTTATCCACCACCAGCCGCAGCATCGGCAAGGCAAGACGAAGACCGCGCGCCTGCGGTGCAATTGCGACGCGGGAAAGCAATGCAACCCCGTTGCGCCAGTCGAGCCCAAGCTGCGCGTGCCCTATCGCCGTCCCATCGCTCTCAACCATCCAGCACACGCGCGTCGGTGGTGATGCAGCTGCCTCCGCCAGCATCGCCCCGAGTTGGCCAGCATCAAGCGGGAAGGTGACAAATGGGCCGCCCCACTGGACCAGATCGGCTTCGCTGAAGAACCAGCTACCGAGCGTTTCGAAATGCGCCTGCGAGAAGGGAACCAGCTTCAGCATGCCGATTGAGGGGCTAGCTAGACCGTCCGGTAGTCGGCAGTAATCGCCCCGCAGGAGAGCAGCTCTTCCTCGTGGCTCACTTCGCGCCAGGTTTCGGCCAGCGCCGCCGTTTCCCATTCCTGCATGACGGGATGCGCGATCACGTGGTCGATCCAGGCCTGACCCTTCCCAACGTCGAGGCCATAGGTGCGCACACGGTAAGCGACCGGCGCATAGAAGGCATCGAGCACCGTGAAAGCCTCGCCCGCCAGCCACGGCCCGCCGAAGCGCGCAAGGCCCTGCTCGAAGATCTCGCGCACCCTTGCCACATCGCGCACCAGCGCCTCGCGCATCGGGCGCGGCTGCACCCGCACGCCGACATTCATCGGGCAATCATTGCGCAAGGCCGAAAAGCCGCCATGCATTTCGGTCACGGCACTCTGCGCGAAGGCCCGTGCCGCCGCATCCACCGGCCACACGCCCTCGTGCCGGTCCGCCAGATAGAGCGCGATGCCGAGCGAATCCCACACGGTTGTCCCGCCATCAAGCAGCACCGGCACTTGGCCCGTGGGCGAGAACGCGAGGAACTCGTCATAGTTCGAAGGTTTGGTGAAAGGCTCGAAGCGTTCCTCGAAGGGAATGCCCAGCATCTTCATCAGCACCCAGGGGCGCAGTGACCAGCTTGAATAGTTCCGGTTTGCGGTGATGAGCGTATAGGGCATGGGGTTACTCCACGTAGTGCGCCGTCGTCTTCGCTCTCACATCCTCCGCGCTGACGCCCGGCGCCAGCTCGATCAGCCGGAACGGCGAGGCATGATCCGGGCGCGCGAAGACGGCAAGGTCGGTGACGATCATATCGACCACGCCCTTGCCCGTCAGCGGCAAGGTGCATGCCGGAATGAACTTGGGGCTGCCGTCCTTGGCGCAGTGCTCCATCACCACGATGATCTTCTTGACCCCCGCGACGAGGTCCATCGCGCCGCCCATGCCCTTGATCATCTTGCCGGGCACCATCCAGTTGGCGATGTCGCCGTTCTCCGCCACTTCCATTGCGCCCAGCACGGTGAGGTCGATATGCCCGCCGCGGATCATCGCAAAGCTCTGCGCGCTGTCGAAATAGGCGGACTGCGGCAGCTCGCTGATCGTCTGCTTGCCGGCATTGATCAGGTCGGCGTCTTCCTCGCCCGCGAGCGGGAAGGGGCCGATGCCCAGCATGCCGTTTTCGCTCTGGAGCGTCACCGTCATCCCCTCGGGGATATGGTTCGCCACCAGCGTCGGTATGCCGATGCCGAGGTTCACGTAGAAGCCGTCCTGCAGCTCGCGCGCGGCGCGGGCGGCCATCTGGTCGCGGGTCCAGCCAGCGGTCAATCCATCATGCTTGGTCATCAGCCGACATCCGTGTTGCGAACCGTGCGGAACTCGATCTTCTTGTCATAGGGCGAACCCACGATGATCCGCTGGACATAGACGCCCGGCAGGTGGATCGCATCGGGATCAAGGCTGCCGGTGGGGACGATCTCTTCCACCTCGACCACGCAGACCTTGCCGCAGGTGGCGGCCGGCACGTTGAAGTTGCGCGCCGTCTTGCGGAACACGACATTGCCCGTCTCGTCGGCCTTCCACGCCTTCACCAGTGCCAGATCGGCAAAGATCCCGCGTTCTAGGATGTATTCCTGGCCGCCGAACACCTTGCTTTCCTTGCCCTCGGCCACCAGCGTGCCGACGCCCGTCTTGGTGTAGAAGCCGGGAATGCCTGCGCCGCCTGCGCGCATGCGCTCAGCCAGAGTGCCCTGCGGGCTGAATTCCACCTCGAGCTCGCCCGAAAGATACTGGCGCTCGAATTCCTTGTTCTCGCCCACATAGCTGGCGATCATCTTCTTCACCTGCCGTGTGCGCAGCAGCATGCCGATGCCTTCGTTGTCGATCCCGGCGTTGTTGCTGGCGAAGGTCAGGTCCTTGACCCCGCTTTCGCGCACCGCCGTCAGCAGCCGCTCGGGAATTCCGCAGAGGCCGAAACCTCCGCAGGCGATCAGCAAGCCATCGCGCAGCAGGCCATCAAGGGCGCTGGCGGCATCGGGATAAAGCTTCTTGGCCACGCGAATCCGGCTCCTCTGCTATGCAGCGCCTATCTAGCGCCCAGCGGCAGCTTGTCACCCCAGCGGGAGCGCGAGCAGTGCTGAAAGATCGGCCAGCGCCTGTTCGCCGCTTGTCACCTTGATCGCGTGCATCCCCAGCTTTGCCGCCGGTTTGCAGTTCACGCCAAGGTCGTCGAGGTAGATGCAGGCCGCCGGTTCGAGCCCCAGTTTCTCGCACATCATCTGGTAGATGCGCGGATCGGGCTTGCGCACGCCGGCCTTGCTGCTTTCGATCACATGCTCGAAGCGCGCGAAGATAAGCTCGAGCGCATCGCTGCGGTCTTCGCTCCTCGCCAGGCCCGCGCCGCCGTGTCCGGCGGGCACATTGTTGGTGATGCAGGCGATGCGGTAACCGGCGGCCTTGAGCTGGTCGAGCGCAACGACCATCGCTGGCCGGACCGCGCCTGCCAGCACGGCGAGCACTTCGCTACCGGCCAGATCATGCCCCTGCACGCGCGCTTCCGCTGCAAACAGCGCATCGAACTGCGCCGCACCGATCTCAGCTCGTTCAAACTTTGCCCATGCGTTGTCGTCGGGGTTGGCCGCGTTGACCCGGCGCACGAAGTCCTGCGGCAATCCGCGATCCGCTTCCAGCCGATTGAACGCCTCGAACGGCGACGAGGTGATCACCCCGCCGAAATCGAAGATCACTGCCGCAAACGCCCGCTCCGTCACCATGCCCGCTCCCAGTTGCGTGTTGCTGGCGGCATAGCGGTCGCGGCGGCGCGCGCAAGGGCAAGGAATTGACCTGGATCATTGGGCACCGGTCCGGATCGGGTCTATCAGTGGCCGCATAGCCAAACCCAAGGAGAAACCCCATGCGCTCGATTCTCTGCCCGGCGGACAACGCCGAAACGCTGAACGACAGGGTCGAAACCGCGCTTGCGCTGGCGCGGGCGATGCGCGGCCACGTCTCTTTCCAGATCGCGACTCCCTTCGCGCAGATGGCGCTGTGGGAACCCTTCGGCGGGGCGGCGCTCTCGGCCGAAGTGATCAACGAGGTGCGAGCAGCAGACGAGCAGCTTGCCACGGACCTCGACAAGCGGCTCGCCAACGAAGACGTGCCCTTCGATGTGGTGCTCACCGATCAGGGCCGGGTCGAAAGCGTGGCTGCGGCTGCGCGCTTCACCGATTGCATCGTCGCCAGCCTCGATGATCCCGCGCTCGAGGAAGTGGCGCTGGGCTCGCGCTGCCCGGTGCTGGCTCTGCCGCGCGGGGTGCCGCTGGTCGTGTTCGACAAGCCGGTGCTGCTCGCCTGGGATGGCGGGCATGAAGCCGCTGCTGCCATGCACGCAGCGCTGCCGCTGCTGGCTCTCGCCAGCGCGGTTCACATCCTGATGGTGCGCGAAAAGGAAGACAGCTTCCCCGCGCGCGATGCGGCCTGCTATCTTTCGCGGCACGATATCCATGCCGAAGTCCATGAAGTGGCAAAGCACGGCGCGATCGGCACCGTGATTGCCGACAAGGCGCATGAACTGGGCGCGGGACTGATCGTGATGGGCCTGTTCGGCAAGAGCCGGCTGCGCGAACTCCTGCTCGGCGGAGTCTCGCGCGAGTTGCTCGACAAGTCGATGGTCCCGCTGCTCCTGGCACACTGAACCGCGTGACATTCCCCTTGGGGCATGTTGCGACGCAACGAAAGCGCTATCCGATTTTTGCATTGTCGCCATATCCGGGAGTCATACTGCTGTAATGGCGATGGAAATTGGCGGCTCCCCGGCGATTATGCTGTTTCGATTGCAAAAAGTGCAACCATTATGGCCCATTTCGCACTTGCGAGAACGGGGGGATAGTTGCATATGAAAATGGCCTTTCAGGCATCCTCTCCCAAAACTTTCAGGCCCGGTTGGCAACGACCGGGCCTTTTTTCTGCCTGGGCCATTCGGCCTGGGGCATGGGGCAGGAAGGCGCCGCAATCCTAGCGGTGCTTGACTGCAAGAGCATCGCAGCGTAGTGGCCCGCACCTGATTCCGGGCCGCGTTTTGCGCTGGCCACGGTCAAACCGATTCGAACGAAAAGAGCAAACCGATGAAGCGCACTTTCCAGCCCAGCAACCTCGTGCGTGCCCGCCGTCACGGCTTCCGCGCCCGCACGGCCACTGTCGGCGGTCGCAAGATTCTCCGTGCCCGCCGCGCTCGCGGTCGCAAGAAGCTTTCGGCCTGATCCCCGAAGCGCCAGCCGCCCCGCACGCTGCGGCGACGGGGCATCGGCTGGAAATCATTGCGAAGCGCGCCGATTTCCTCGCCGCGAACAACGGAATCCGGGTCGCAAGGCCCGGTTTCGTGCTTTTGGTGAACCCGCTGGCGCGCCCCGATGGCTTGCGCCGCTTCGGGGTCACCGTCACCAAGCGCATTGGCAATGCCGTCGCCCGCAACCGCATGAAGCGCCGCCTGCGTGCGCTCGCACGGGAAATCCTTCCAGCTCAGGGCATTGCCGGGGCAGACCATGTGCTGATCGGCCGCGAAAACGGGATCGAACGCAATTTCGCGCTGCTTCGCCAGGAACTCGAAGCCGCGCTTTCCCGCGTGGCTGCGGGCAAGGGCGATCCGCCGCGCAGACCTTCTACCAAGGGCAAACCCAAGGGACGCGGCAAGTGATCCGCCGCCTGCTGATCGTCCTGGTGCGCCTCTGGCAACTCGGTCCCTCGGTGATCCTGCCGCCCTCGTGCCGCTACAGCCCCTCGTGTTCGCACTATGCGATCGAGGCGCTGCGCAAACACGGTGCGATTAAGGGTGGTTGGCTGACGGTGAAGCGGCTATTGCGCTGCCATCCTTGGGGTGGCCACGGCTACGACCCCGTCCCCTAGTGCCGGTGCCGTGACAGCGTATCCTGCAGACATGACTTTTCGACGCGAGGCAGAGTGGAAAATCAGCGCAACGTAATTCTGGCGATGGTGCTCATGGCCCTCATGCTGGTCGGCTGGGACCTTGGCATGCGGTACTATTACCCTGCGCCTGCCAAGCCTGTCGCCGGTGCTGCCGCCGCACCCGGCGCCTCCGCCGGCAACGCACCTGCCCCCGCGCCCACGCTCAAGCCGACCCGCGAAGGCGGCCTGCAGGCCCCGGCCGATGTCGCGCTCGAAAAGCAGGACCTTGCCCAGACCCTCGCCGCCGGCCACCGCATTCCGGTCGATGCGCCCGGCCTCAAGGGTTCGATCAATCTCCTCGGCGGCCTCGTCGATGATCTCACGCTCGCCCGCCACCGCGAAACGCTCGACAAGAACAGCCCCCCGGTGCGCCTGTTCTCGCCCGCCGGCACGCCCGCGCAGCACTATGCGCAGGTCGGCTGGATCGGCCAGAACGGCATTGCCGCCCCAGGGCCGGACACGATGTGGCAGGCCGAAGGCGCGAAGCTGACGCCGGCGACGCCCGTCACGCTCAAGTGGACCAACCCCACCGGCCAGACGTTCGCGATCCGCTATGCGATCGATGCGAACTACATGATCACGCTGACCCAGTCGGTCAGCAATGCGGGCGGCGCGCCGGTTGCGGTCAAGCCGTTCGCGCTGGTCAACCGCACCGACCGCACCGCAAGCCTCGATACGTGGAACGTCCACTCGGGCCCGATCGCGGCGTTCGATGGCGCGGTCACGTTCGACAACAACTATTCGGATGTGAAGACTGCCGGCACGGTCAGCCCGGCGGGCTCTGCCAACTGGATCGGCTTCACCGATATCTACTGGCTCTCGGCGCTGGTCCCGGACACGGCGAACGGGGCGGTTCAGCCCAAGGGTGATTTCCGCAGTGTCGCGCCCGATATCTTCCGCGCGGACCTGATCTATCCCGTCGCGACCGTCGCGCCGGGGCAGACCGCGACGCAGACCGTGCGCCTCTTCGCCGGGGCCAAGGAAAACAATGTGCTCGAGGCCTACGAGAAGCAGGGGGCGACCAACCTTTCGCTCTCGATCGACTGGGGCTGGTTCCGCTGGTTCGAGAAGCCGATCTTCTGGCTGCTCGATTCGCTGTTCCGCGCGGTGCACAACTTCGGCCTCGCGATCATCCTGCTCACGCTGATCGTGCGCGGCATGATGTTCCCGGTGGCGCAGCGCCAGTTCTCCTCGATGGCGGCGATGCGCGCGATCCAGCCCAAGCTGAAGGTCATCCAGGAACGCTTCAAGGACGACAAGCAGAAGCAGCAGCAGGAAATCATGGCGCTGTACAAGGCGGAAGGCGTGAACCCGCTTGCCGGCTGCCTGCCGATCTTCCTGCAGATCCCGGTATTCTTCGCGCTCTACAAGGTGCTCGTGCTGACCATCGAGATGCGCCACCAGCCCTTCTACCTCTGGATCAAGGACCTCTCGGCCCCCGATCCGCTGCATGTGCTCAACCTGTTCGGCCTGCTGCCGTTCACCCCGCCCGCCTTCCTCGCGATCGGCGTTCTGGCGATCCTGCTCGGCATCACGATGTGGGCGCAGTTCAAGCTGCAGCCAGCGGCGATGGACCCGGCGCAGCAGCAGGTCATGGCGCTTATGCCGTGGATGATGATGTTCGTGATGGCGCCCTTCGCGGCGGGCCTGCTGATCTACTGGATCACCTCGAACCTGCTCACCATCGCGCAGCAGAAGTACCTCTACAGCAAGCACCCGCAGCTGAAGGCGCAGGCGAGCAAGGACCAGCTCGATATCGACCGCGTGGCCCTGCGTGAGCAGAAGACCACTCCGCGCAAGCCCAAGACCCGGTGAGTGACGCCGCGATGACCGCACCGACCGAAGAGGAAGCCGCGGCGCGCGCCGCACTTGAGGAGCGTGCCCGGCGCCTGTTCGCAGGCCCGGTGACCTTCCTCAAGTCTGCGCCCGCGCTCCAGTTCCTGCCCGATCCCACGGTGCCGGAGATCGCGTTTTCGGGCCGCTCGAACGTCGGCAAGTCCTCGCTGCTCAATGCGCTCACCGGGCGCAATTCGATGGCGCGCACCTCGGTCACCCCGGGCCGAACGCAGGAACTCAATTTCTTCGATCTTGGCGAGCCGATCCAGATGCGGCTGGTCGACATGCCCGGCTATGGCTTTGCCAAGGCGCCGCCCAGTGTGACCGAGCAATGGCGGCGGCTCGTGCGCGATTTCCTGCGCGGCCGCGTCGTGCTCAAGCGCACTCTGCTGCTCATCGATGCGCGCCACGGCATCAAGGCGGTCGATCAGGACATGATGCAGATGCTCGACGAGGCCGCCGTGGGCTACCGCGTCGTTCTCACCAAGGCTGACAAGATCAAGGCCAGCGAGCTTGCAGCGACGGTCGCCGCGACCGAGGCTGCCGCGCGCAAGCGGACGGCAGCGTTCCCGCAGATCCACGTCACTTCGTCGGAGCTCAAGATGGGCATCCCCGAGCTGCGCGCCGCGATCCTCGAAGACGCGGCGATCTGAGCGCGATCAGGCCGCGCGCGTGGCCTTGCGCTCCAGCAATGTGTCCAGCGAAACCGGGCGCTCGATGAAATAGCCCTGCGCGTAGTGGAAGCCGGCGAGCGTCGCTTCCATCAGCTGCATTTCGGTCTCGATTCCCTCGAACACGCATTCCAGTCGCAGCGAGCGGGTGAGGTTGAAGATCGCCCGGATCAGCCGCCGTCCCTCGCCATCATCGAGCCGCGCCGCGAAGCTGCGGTCGATCTTGATGATGTCGATCGGCAGCATGTGCAGCGTGCTGAGGCTGGAATAGCCGGTTCCGAAATCATCGAGCGCGATCTTGGCCCCGCAGGCGCGCAATTGCTCGAGCGCGGCGCGCGCGGCGGCGAAATCGCCGATCAGGGACGTCTCGGTGATCTCGAACACCAGCCGCTCCGCATTGATCCGGCGTCTCGCAATCCGCTCGATCAGCGCGGCGACCGTGCCGGGATCGGCAACGTCGGTCGGGGCGAGATTGAAGGACAGCCGCTGATCGGGCGGCAGCCGCGTGAAATCGTCCAGCACCCGCTCGAACGCGGCAAGGGTGACGGTGCGCGCCATGCCGAGCCGCTCGGCCGCAGCGAACAACTGTTCGGCCGGCACCGCGCCGATGGCCGGGGATTCCCAGCGCGCCAGCGCTTCGGCACCGACCATGTCCATCGAGCGCGTGCAGACGATCGGCTGATAGACCATCGCCAGCTCGCGGGTGAGGTCCGCGCTCTGGAGCGCGGCCTCCAGCGCCTGTTCGGAGCGGATGATTCGCTCCAGCTCGGACGAAAAGCGCACGATGCCGCCGCGCCGCGCCCGCTTGGCATGGTAGAGCGCGAAGTCCGCGCGGTCGAACAGGTCGTGCGCCGAAGTGCCCGCCTCCGGCCAGGTGGCGAGCCCGCCCGAACAGCCGACTGAAACCACGATATCGCCGAGCGGCACCGGTTCCTGCACGCGCTGGCACAGCCAGACGCCGATGGCCTCGGCCGATTGCATCGAATCCTCGACGATCAGGCCGAACTCGTCACCGCCAAGGCGCGCGATCACCGCGTCGGGCCCGCTCGCCTCGCGCAACCGCTCGCCGATCACCTGCAGCAGCCGGTCGCCCTGCGCGTGGCCGTGAACGTCGTTGATCGGCTTGAACCGGTCGAGATCGATCACGCCGATCGTGAAGGGCGCCGCCCTGTCGCCGCGCGCCAGCAGGGCATCGAGGCGGGCGAAGAAATAGCGCCGGTTGGGCAGCCCGGTCAGCGGGTCGGAATGCGCGAGCCGCGCGTTCTCTTCGGCAAGGTGCTGTGCCTGGGCCCGTTCGTGCTGAAGCGCCGCCCGCGAATCCTCCAGCGCGGTGAACGATCCGAACGAACCGCGCAGCACCTGCAGCACGACCACGACCACCAGCAGGATGTTGAGCGCCATCGCGGCCATCGTCACGGTTCCGCGCGCGAGGCAGTAGGTCAGGAACATGCCGAGCACGATGAAGCACACCAGATGCGCGGCCCGCGGCAGGTAGCTCAGGCAGAAGATGCAGCCCATCACGGTGATCGCGACGAACACCGTGACGTGGCCGTGTTCGTCGCCGCGGCCATACTGATCGAGCGCGAGCGCCCACAGGACAAACATCAGCGAAAGGGCCGTCGCCAGGATCTCGGTACGCCGCAGCATGTGCCGCGCGTAGGCCTCGCTGACCGCGTTTTCATCGATCGGGCGCATCCAGTTGACCACCCGCACGAGACACGCCGCGATGAGCACGATGGGCAGGGCGATCGTCAGCACACGCGGCGCATTCCCGATATGGGTATAGGCCAGTGCGGCCGCGTTCATCGTGAGGATGACGTACATCGACGGCAGCTGCTTGCGCAGGCGCAGGAACTGTTCAACCGGTAGCGGACGCCGCACGGATCCCGCTGCAGTTGATCCGTCTGCCGCCACAAAAGGCGCAACCGCCGCGTCTGCCTTCGATGCCATGCCGCATCTTCGCGTGCGCGCTCTTTGCGCCGGGTTGCGCTGGCTATCCGCGCGACCCCGCCGAGGCCTGCACGAAAAAACTAACCATCCGGCATGTCTCGGCTTTCTGCCTCATCCCCCTGCCTCGACAGCGCCGCGCGGAGAAGTTAGGTCTCACCCCCTATGAAGCTCATCATCGGCAACCGTTCGTATTCCAGCTGGTCGCTGCGCGGCTGGCTCGCAGCCCGCCAGTCCGGCCTCGCGTTCGAGACACAGGTTGTCCCGCTTTACGGCGACAACTGGGATGAAGCGAAGCGCGCCATACCAGACCTTGCGCCTTCGCAGGGCAAGGTGCCGGTGCTGTGGGACGGTGAGATCGTGGTGTGGGACAGCCTCGCGATCCTCGAATACCTGGCGGACAAAGTGGGGCGCGACCGGTTCTGGCCCAAGGCAGACGATGCCCGCGCCGTGGCGCGCGCGATGGTCGCCGAAATGCATTCGGGCTTCACCGCGCTGCGCAGCGAACTGCCGATGAACCTGCGCATGGCGCCGATCGCCAAGCCGCTCGGCGATGCGGTGCGCGCCGATGCCGACCGTATCCTGACGCTCTGGGCGCAGGCCCGCGCCCGCTTCGGGCAGGGCGGCCCGTTCCTCTTCGGCACCTTCGGCGCGGCGGACATCTTTTTCGCGCCCGTCGTGGTGCGGCTACGCCAGTACGGCGTGCCCGTGCCGGGCTTTGCTGCGGCCTACATGGACGCGGTGTGGGAGCACGAGTGGCTCGAAGCCTGGCGTGCCGCGGCTGCCGAGGAGCCATGGTCGATCCCGCGCTTCGATGCGGCGGCGAAAATCTAGTCCTGCGCCGGTCGCCACAGCGGCCCGACCGCCGTCAGCAGCACGATCACGTTGATCATCGCATTCGCCGCATTGCCCGATGCGATCGAGCCTGCGCTATCAAGGCAGAACCACGCCAGCAGCCCCGTCAGCACGGTGCGCCGCACGCCTTCGGGCGCGGAATCGTGGACCCATAGCGCGAGGCACCAGATCGTCACGCCCCAGCCGAGCAGGAAGCCGCCGGTCAGCGCGGAAAGGAACCGCGTATCGGGCGCGGCATAACTTGATCCGCCGTCCAGCGGCCAGCTCAGGAGGTCGAGCGTGAACCGTGCGGGCTCTGCCGTCGCTGCCATCGTGCCGAGAAAGAACACCGGCCCGAAAGACCCCACGATCACTGCAGCCACCTCCAGCCACAATTTGTGAAACGCCTGTGATCGCATAACTGCAAGCCTCCGCCACTCAGATGCGATCCTGCTTCTCATGGTAGGAGTACGCTGTGCAATTACGTCGGAGATCATTCAGGGCGTTCGCGCCGCACCATAGGGCGTTCCGTCCTTGTGGAAGTAGCTGTCACCGCTGAACATCATGTCGATGTCGGAATAGCCGCCACCGCCATCGCGATTGCCGGCACCGACCGCGATGAGCACGCAAGGCTGATCCGAGACATTCCGCAAGTGGTGGCCGTTGGCCTCTCCGGCTGGAAAGCTGGCACAGTCCCCCGCGCGCAATAGGTGAACTCCGGTATCGTCGACGAGTTCGGCCTCGCCGGACAGGATCACGATGAATTCGTCCTCGTCATCGTGCCAATGGCGGTGGGAGGACCAAGCGCCCGGTTTCAGTACGACATGGCTCACCCCCATGTGCGTCAATCCGCCAGCCGGGCCTAGCCGGCGATACCAGCGCCCCGCGACTTCTGCGTTGAACGGCGCAGGGTAGCCGGTCTTGTTGGTCTGCGGGATGGCTTCAAGATCGAGTTTGGGCATCGCGGGCGCTTTCTTCCTGAACGCGGCTGGTTTAACGGCGGGGCATGGTACTTTCCAATGATGTTGTAGCGCGCGCATCGCAGCTGATCGAGGCACCCAGCATTACCCCCGCCACCGGCGCGGTGTTCGATTGTCTTGAAGCCATGCTCGTCCCACTGGGCTTTGCGGCGCACCGCTTCCTCGCGGGTGGGCCACCCGAAGGCCCGGTCGAGAACCTCTTTGCGATCCGCCAAGGCCCGGCAGGCTCGCGCCATTTCGCCTTCGCCGGCCACCTCGATGTCGTGCCCCCGGGTGAGGGCTGGAGCAGCGCGCCCTTTTCGGCGGACCTGCGCGAAGTGCCCGGCGGCACGATGCTCTACGGCCGCGGAGCGGTCGACATGAAGGGTGCGATCGCGGCGATGGTCTGCGCCGTGGAGCAGATCCCCGCCGAGGCCGGCACGGTGAGCTTCATCATCACCGGCGATGAGGAAGGCCCCGCCAAATACGGCACCGTCCCGCTCATCGCGCATATGCGCGAGATCGGCGCGATCCCCGATTTCTGCCTGGTGGGCGAGCCGACATCGGTCCATCGGCTGGGTGATATGGTCAAGATCGGCCGGCGCGGCTCGGTCAACGTGTGGCTCACTGCCAAGGGCGCGCAGGGCCACGTCGCCTATCCGCACCTTGCGGATAATCCGATCCCGCGCCTTGTCGCGCTGCTGGCGGAACTCGATGCGCTGGTGCTCGATGAAGGCAGCGCGTGGTTTCAGCCCTCGAACCTCGAGATTACCGATCTTGAGGTCGGCAACCGCGCCACCAACGTGATCCCGGCAGAAGCCCGCGCGCGGCTCTCGATCCGCTACAACGATCACCATACCGGGCAAGCTTTGGTCGACCGCGTGACCGAAATCGCCGCAAGGCACCGAACGGAGGTGCGCGCCACCTTGCACGGCGAGGCCTTCATCACGCTCCCCGGCGTGCAGTCCGCACTCGTCGCGGCGGCGGTGGAGGCGGAAACCGGCCTCAACCCCGAGCTTTCCACCACCGGCGGCACATCCGACGCCCGCTTCCTGCGCGCGCTGTGCCCGGTGATCGAATTCGGCCTCACCAACGCGACGATGCACAAGACCGACGAAGCCGTGGCGGTGGAGGACCTCAAAGTCCTCGTGCGTATCTATCGGCGCATCGCCGAGTCAGCGCTCGCATGAAGGGCCTTCACAAGATGACGGGGCGCAAGATAGCGGCGCTCCTTGCCATCGCCGCCCTGCTCGCCCCATCGCTCGCCGCTGCGAGGCCCGCTCTCACGCTCACCGAACGCAACCGTGCGGTGATCACGGCTTTCGCCGCGATGTTCTACGGCAAGCGCGATGTGCGCGGCGCGTTCGAGCGCTATGTCGCGCCGGACTATATCCAGCACAATGCCAATATCCTCGATGGCCGCGACGCAGCGATTGCCGCGCTTGAGCCGATGTTCCGGCAGGAAGGTTCGCGCTTCGAGATCAAGCGGATCGTGGTGGATGGGGACATGGCCGTGATTCACCTCCACGGCCGCGCCGGGGCGCAGGGCAACGGCGGCACGGTGGCCGACATCTACCGGCTGGAGCACGGCAAGATCGTCGAGCATTGGGACATTCTGCAGCCCATCGCCGACAAGCCGCTGAATCCGCACGCCTACTTCTGATCGCTCAGCGCGCTTTCCTGAGCACGATATAGACCGCACCGTCCCCGCCATGGCGCGGCTGGGCGGGGCGGACCGAGGCGATGCGACCGGCGTGGGGGCTTGCCGCCAGCCAATCGAGCAGCTTGGCCCGGATCGCGCCGCGCTTCTCGCCTCTCAAATCGTTCTCCGGCACCGGGCGGTGCTTGCCCGCGATCAGCAGGATCACCCGTGCGCCCATCGCCAGCGCCTGCGCGATCCCGCCGTTGAGCCGGTCGTGCGCCATGGCGAGGGTGAGGCCGTGGAGGTCGATCGTCACATCGGGTTGGATCGGCCCTCGCCCCAGTTTGCGGTCCCAGCTTGAATCGAGCCCGCCCGCAGTCAGTGCGCGCACCGGGTTTGCCACCGGCACCGGCTCGGGCTTCGGCGCCGGGATGCGGCCTTTTACGCGCTTGGGGGGTGGGGGAAGGGGCTCACTCGGCGCGACAACTACGGGCGCGGTTGCGGGCCGCCTGGGATGCAGCGGGGTCACCGTCGCGGCGACCCTCCGCCACAAGGCGGCTTCATCCGGGCTCAGCCCGCGCGGTGGCGCCCTCATTGTCCGTTCAGCCGGGCCAGCGTGCCCTTGGGCAGCAGGATCAGCGCCTGCCCTTGCGCGCGCATCCCGCCTGCGATGGTGCGCGCCTCGGCACCGGCGCCCCAGAAGCTGTCAAAGCGGTTGGGGCCCTTGATCGCACCGCCGGTATCCTGCGCCACCCAGAGTCCACTGATATTCTGGCCGCTGATCCCGCCATCACCCTGCAGCCACACCGGCGCGCCGAGCGGCACGAATGCCGGGTCTGCCGCCAGTGTCGTGCGCGGGGCAATCGGCACGCCGAGCGCGCCCACCGTGTCTGGCCCCGTCCGTTCGCGGAAGAACACATAGCTCTGGTTCTGCCGCATCAGCGCGCTGCCCTCCACCGGATGCTCGTGGATGTAGCGCAGGATGCCCTGCATCGAACCGGGATATTGGCCCGATTTGGCATTGGGTCCGCTGCCGATCAGCCCCTGCGCGCGCATCACGCTGCCGATGCCGGTGTAGGGATAGCCGTTCTGCCCCGCGAAGCCGAGCCGCACGACCGTTCCGTCGGGCGCGCGCAGGCGGCCCGAACCTTGCACCTGAAGGAAGAACAGTTCGGCGCGGTCCGCCACCCAGCCGATCTCCAGCCCCCGGCCGGCCAGCGCGCCGTTTTCGATAGCGGTGCGGTCGAAGTAGGGGACGAAGCGCCCCGTTTCGTCATAGCGGCCCAAAGGCTGGCTGCCATCGGGCTGGGGCGGCGCATCACCCGGCCTTGCGCGGACCAGATCGGGGGGAAGGGCATAGACCGGCACGTCGAAGCCCGGCTGGCGCACGCGCACGCCGGCGATCTCCGGCTCGTAATAGCCCGTGACGAGCGCTTCGCCGCGTGCGACGGTTGCCGTCTCGAAATAGCGGCTGAAGAAACCCCGCGCATCCTCCGGTGGCCAGCCCGCCGCAGCAGCGCAAGCGGGGGTCCAGTCCTCCGGGCGGGTCAGCCCGCTCGCGTCGGTGCGGCGCGTGAGCCGCGGGCAACTCGTGACAAAAGCGGCAAGCGCGGCACGCGCGTTGGAATCACTGAAGCCCAACCCGGCCGGCGTTGGCCCCGGGCGCGTGCCGACCAGCGCGGCATTCGGCGCGGTGGGCGGCACCGGGGGCACCGGCGCGCCTTGCGGGATCAGCGGAATGCAGCCGGAAAGGAAAGCGGGCGCGAGAACAGCAAGCCAGGCTAGCTTGCCGGCCCGCCGTGCCCGCCATACCGCCACGTTGGCTCAGCCTTCGTCGGTCTCGTCGACAATCCAGTCCGGATCGCGCGAGGTGATATCGCGCGAGAAAGTCCAGACGTCGCGGGTCTCGATCGCATCGTCGAGCGAACCTGCCACGACTGCGCCGTTCGCATCGCGGGTGACCGAGGCCACATCAGCGACGAAGCTGACCGAGATGCGCGCACGCGGCGCAGCGTAGCTGGCGTCGATGATGCGGGCTTCCTCGATTCGGATCAGCTTGGCGGTCACCGATTCACCGGCAGCGCTGCGCGCGTCGATCGCAGAGGCAAAACCGTCAAACACGTCGCTGTCACACAGCTGCGAAAGCTCTTCCTTGTCGCCGCGCCAGAAGGCTTCGAGCACCATGCCATAGGCACCGCGCGCGCCTGCCAGAAACTGGCCGACATCGAAGCGGCGGTCCGCCGCGACAATCGCGCGGATGCCTGTTTCGGCGCGGGAATCGAGCTGGCTGTCCTGCGGCAGCGGCAGAGTGCGGGGCGCGCCGGTGGTCTTTTCCGGCAGGCGCGGCGCCAGGGTACGCGGTGCGCTGGCCGGATCGGGCTGCTCCACGCGGCGGCGCAGCGGCTCATCGTTCTGCTCGGGTCGGCGGCCAAGAACGGCATAGAGTCGCAGGCCCAGGAATGCTGCGATCATCGCGAGAATCACAATTTCAACAATCACAAGGCCATATCCTGCTTGATCAGGGCGGTGGCCGGGCCTGCGGGTCCCGGTCGCCGCCAACACTTCATCGTGCCCTATGTGGTTACGAAATACAAATGAACAACGCGTGGACGGCACCCGGATTGGCCTCCTGAGGCAGTTTTTCGCCTGCCTCTAGGTGCACTCCGTCGCAACCGACGTTCCCGACCCCGCCGCGCAAGCGCGATTGCCCCGTCCAGCGGCAGGTGCTAGTCGCCCGCCAAACTGCACTTAACCGTTCCAACTCATTCGCATGAAAGCACGATCATGGCCGAAGAAGGCGATATCATCACCCCGCTCGATCTCGACACGTCTGGCCCCGTTCCCAACGGCGAGGATACCAGCCCCGCGATCGGCCTGATCTCGCAGTACATCAAGGATCTCTCGGTCGAGAACCCGAACGCGCCGGACAGCTATCAGTGGGCCGAAGCCCCGGAAGTCTCGATCGATTTCAACATCGGCGCCCGCCCGCTTGGCCCCGATGTGCACGAGATCGAGATGAAGATCACCGCCACTTCGAAGACGTCGCAGGGCACCCAGTACGCGGTCGAGCTGCTCTATGGCGCGCTGATCGGCATGCGCAACGTGACCGACGAGCAGGCCCATCCGTTCCTCTTCGCCGAGGGTCCGCGCCTTGTGTTCCCCTTCGCCCGCCGCATCATCGCCGATGCCGTGCGCGATGCAGGCTACCCGCCGCTGCTGCTCGAACCGATCGACTTCAACGGCCTCTACCTGCAGCAGCTTCAGGCCCGTCAGGCCGAGGAACTGGCCGCTGGCACAGCCGGGCAGGCCTGATCCGGGCGCTTTCATGGCCATTCCAGCCATGAAGCAAATCCCATGAGCCTTTGGCCATGAACCTGCTGAAGGCGACCGGCACGATCGGCGGGCTCACGCTCGCCAGCCGCGTGCTCGGCCTGGTGCGCGACAGCCTGTTTGCCCGCTATGTGGGCGCAGGCTTCGCGTCCGATGCGTTCCTCGTCGCCTTCCGCCTGCCCAACATGTTCCGCGCCCTCTTTGCGGAAGGGGCGTTTGCCTCCGCGTTCATCCCGATGTTCAACCGCAAGGTGGGTGATCCGGAAGGGCAGGGCCTGCCCGACGGACTCGATTTCGCCGAGCGCGCGCTGGCCGTGCTGCTGCCGGTCCTCGTGGTGATGACGGCGCTGCTCGAAATCTTTGCCTGGCCCGTCACGCTGGTGCTCTCGGGCCAGTTCAACGGGGTCAGCGCCGATCAGTTTGCGTTCGCGGTCGCGCTGTCGCGGATGACGATCCCCTACCTGATGCTGATCAGCCTCGTCTCGCTGTGCGGGGGCATTCTCAATTCGCTGAACAAGTTCTGGGTCAACGCCGCCGCGCCGATCCTGCTTAACCTGACGCTGATTGCGGCACTGCTGCTGTTCCATTCGGCCGATCCGATGATCACCGCGCGCAATCAGGCCATCGGCGTTTCGGTGTCGGGCGCCTTCCAGCTCCTGTGGCTCATCTGGGCCTGTCGCCGTGCCGGAGTGAGCCTGCGGCTGCGCGTGCCCCGGCTCGATGCCGATGTGAAGCGGCTGATGGCGCTGATCTGGCCCGCTGCCGCCGGCGCAGGCGCGGTGCAGATCAACCTCGTCATTTCCACCGCGCTCGCCGCCTCGCTCCTCGCGCATGGCTCGGTGACCTATATCTACATGGCGGACCGGCTGAACCAGCTTCCGCTGGGCCTGATCGGCATCGGCCTTGGCACCGTGCTGCTCCCCACGATCTCGCGCCAGCTCGGCGGCGGGGATGAAGCGGCCGCGATGGAAACCCAGAACCGCGGGCTTGAGCTCGCGCTGCTGCTCACGCTCCCCGCCACGGTCGCGCTGGTGCTTTGCGGTGAACCGATTGCCGCCGCGCTGTTCGGCTATGGCCGCTTCACGCCGCAGGACGCGCACTTCACCGCGCAGGCGCTCGCCGCCTTCTCGATCGGCCTGCCCAGCTACATCCTCGTGAAAGTGCTGACTCCCGGCTACTATGCGCGGCAGGATACCGTCACCCCGGTGCGCTACGCCACGATCTCGATGGGGGTGAACCTCGCGCTCAATCTGGCGCTGATCGTGCCGCTGCAGCATGTCGGCCCGCCGCTGGCCACTGCGATTGCCTCCACCGTCAACGTCGCGATGCTCTATCGCACGCTGGTCGCACGCGGGCAGTTCACCACCGATGCGCGCCTCAAGCGCCGCGCGCCGCGCCTTGCGCTTGCCGCGCTCGCCATGGGCGTGGTGCTCTGGGCGGGGCAAGGCCAGTTGATGCCTTATGTCCACGGCACCTGGTTCGTCCGCTTTCTGACGCTCGCCGTGCTGGTCTCGGCGGGCGGCCTCGTCTATGGGCTCAGCGCCATCCTGCTGGGCGCGTTCTCGCGGGATGATCTCACACTGCTCCTGCGGCGCAGGGGCAAGGCCAACTAACAGCGAGCTACCCTCATGCGTATCGTCTCGGGCATCCAGCCCACCGGCAATCTTCACCTCGGCAACTATCTGGGCGCGATCCGGAACTGGGTGGCGATGCAGGACGAATGGACCGCAAAGGGCGGCGAGTGCCTCTATTTCCTCGCCGATCTCCACGCGATCTCGATGCCGCATGATCCCGCTGCGTTGACTGCGGGCACGCGCGAAATGGTCGCCGCGCTGGTGGCCTGCGGGATCGATCCCGCGCGCTCAGTCGTGTTCAACCAGACGCAGGTTCCCGCGCATGCCGAGCTGCAATGGCTGCTGACCGGCACCGCGCGGATGGGCTGGCTGAACCGGATGACGCAGTGGAAGGACAAGGCGGGCAAGAACCGCGAAGGCGCTTCTGTTGCCCTGTTCACCTATCCGGTGCTGCAGGCGGCGGACGTGCTGCTCTATCAGGCGACCCACGTGCCGGTGGGAGAGGACCAGAAGCAGCACCTCGAGCTCGCGCGCGACATCGCGCAGAAGTTCAACAACGACTTCGCAAGTGAAGACGCGCCCGTCTTCACCCTGCCCGAGCCGATCATCCCGCCCGAGGCCGCGCGGATCATGAGCCTGCGCGATGGCAGCGCCAAGATGTCGAAGTCCGATCCTTCGGACATGAGCCGCATCAACCTGACGGACGATGCCGACGCGATCATGCAGAAGGTGCGCAAGGCCAAGACCGATCCGGAGCCGCTGCCGGGTGAGGCTGGCGGCCTCAAAGAGCGCCCCGAAGCGGCCAACCTTGTCGGCATCTACGCCGCGATGGCGGGGATCAGCCAGGCCGAAGTGCTGGCGCAGTTCGCCGGGCAGGGCTTCGGCGCGTTCAAACCCGCGCTGGGAGAGCTGCTGGTCGAAAAGCTCGCCCCGATCACCGCGCGCTACCGCGAGCTGCGCACCGATACCGCCGCGCTAGATGCGATTCTGGCTGATGGGGCCCGGCGCGCTCGCACGCTCGCCGAGCCCACTCTGGCGCGCGCTTATGCCGCGCTTGGCCTGCTCAGGGGTTAAACAAGCTTGCTGTGTTGATGGGGTGATGCGGGGGTGTAACAAATTGCATCACATTGCCGCGCAAGGTCCGAAATGGCCCGGAAACACGGGGCTTTTGCTTCGTTGTTCAACCAGCATTCAGCACCTGACGCGCATCCAATTCCCATGCTACCAATGCGCCGGTGCTGGCTGACAGGGGAGCCGGTCCCGCACCAAGGAGTCGCTGGAAATGAACCTTAATCCCATGCGCAATCGCTTCGCCATGCTGGCAGCGCCCCTGCTGCTTTCGCTTGGCGCGTGCGCCACGCCATTCAATGCCAATGTCTCGCGCTTCCAGGCCGAACTGCCCGCGCCCGCAGGCCAGAGCTTCGCGATCGTTCCGCAGGATCCGCGCAATGCCGGCGGCCTCGAATTTTCGCAATACGCCAGCCTCGTCGCCGCGCAGCTGCAGAAGGTGGGCTATGTGCCCGCCACCAGCCCGCAGGCCGCCGATCTCGTTGTCCAGTTCGACTACGGCGTCGACAAGGGGCGTGACAAGCTGCGCACCAGCGGTATCGGCGATCCCTATTGGGGCGGCTGGTACGGTCCGGGCTGGGGCCCAGGCTGGGGTGGTTGGGGCGGCGGTTGGGGCCGCCGCGGTTTCGGCGGGCCTTGGGGTTACGGCATGTATGATCCGTTCTTCTTCGGCGGTGCCGGCGGGTTCAACAACGTCGATGTGGTGACGTTGTACACCAGCGGCATCGACATGAAGATCGACCGCCGCGCCGATGGCAAGCGTCTGTTCGAAGGCAAGGCCGAGGCGGCTTCCACCTCGAACCGCCTGCCCTATCTGGTGCCCAATCTGGTCGAAGCGATGTTCACCGGCTTTCCCGGCCACAACGGCGAGACGGTGAAGATCTCGATCGCACCGGAAAAGAAGAAGAAGACCTGAACGAGGTGCGGTTCGGCTCAGCCGGGGAGTGCCGCAAGGCCCCCGGTCGAGCCGAACCCGCCCGCGCCGCGCGCGGTCTCGTCCAGCGTATCGACTTCGAGCCAGCTTGCCTGCGTGACCGGCGCCAGCACCAGTTGCGCCACGCGGTCCCCCCGGCGGATCGAAAACGTTTCCGCGCCGAGGTTGATCATGATCACCTTGAGCTCGCCGCGATAGTCGCTGTCGATCGTGCCCGGCGTGTTGGGCACGGTGACGCCGTGCTTCAGCGCCAGCCCCGAACGCGGCCGCACCTGAATTTCGAAGCCCTCGGGGATGGCCATCGCGAGCCCCGTCGCCACCGCGTGGCGCGCGCCGGGGGCGATATCGACATCTTCTGCAGAAACGACATCCATGCCCGCCGCCCCGGCTGTGGCATAGGCGGGCAGCGGCAGATCATCGTTGCCGGGCAGGCGCTTGACCATCACGGGAACAGGGTCAGGCAAGCTCATCGGCAATCCTTTCAACCAGCGCGGCGGCCACCGCGTCCTTGGGCATCTCGGGCAGGCTCTCCACCCCACCCGCGCGCACGATGTGCACCGCGTTGAGGTGCCCGCCCATCACATCGCCCGAAACATCGTTCGCGACGATCCAGTCCGCGCCTTTCCTGATGAGCTTGGCCTGCGCGTGCGGCACCACGTTCTCCGTCTCGGCAGCAAAGCCCACCAGCAGGCGAGGGCGATCGGGCGAAGCGCCCAGCCGCGCGAGAATGTCGGGGTTTTCGGTGAGGTTCAGCGGCGGGATCACGCCCGAACCGTCCTTCTTGAGCTTCTGATCGGCCTCGGTCGCAACCCGCCAGTCCGCCACGGCCGCGACCATGATCGCAGCATCGGCGGGCAGCGCCTCGGCCACCGCAGCCGCCATTTCGCGCGCGCACTCGACATCCACGCGCGTCACCCCCGGCGGCGTGGGCAGGCTCACCGGGCCTGCCACCAGCGTCACCCGCGCTCCGGCGCGCGCGGCGGCGGCGGCAATCGCGAAGCCCTGCTTTCCGCTTGAACGGTTGGCGATGTAGCGCACTGGATCGATCGGCTCGTGCGTCGGCCCCGCCGTCACCAGCACATGCTTGCCCGCCAGCGGCCCGGTCGGGCTTCCGCCGAGCTTTGCGGAAATCGCAGCTAGGATCGCGGGTGGTTCGGGCAGGCGTCCGGGGCCGAATTCACCGCAGGCCATCGGCCCTTCGTCGGGGGGCATCACTTCGATCCCGTCCGCGCGCAGCGTCGCCACGTTGCGCCGGGTCGCGGGATGTTCCCACATCCGCACGTTCATCGCGGGCACGGCGAGGACCGGCTTGTCGGTCGCGAGCAGCAAGGTCGTCGCGAGATCATCCGCGATCCCCGCCGCCATCTTGGCCATGAGGTCCGCCGTCGCCGGGCAGACGACCACGAGATCAGCCTGCCGCGAAAGCTGGATGTGGCCCATCTTCGCTTCGGCATCGAGGTCCCAAAGCGTCGTGTGAACGGCGTTCTCGCTCAGCGCCGCGAGCGTCATCGGGGTGACGAACTGGCTCCCACCCTTGGTCAGCACGCAAGTGACGGCGCCGCCCTCACGGCGGATCAGGCGCACGAGTTCGCTGGCCTTGTAGGCCGCAATGCCGCCGCCGATGATGAGGAGGATGCGCTTGCCCTGCATGGCCGCGCTTGTGCAATGGCGCGCCGCGCCGCGCAATGGTTTTGCTTGCACCGCCCTTGCGTCCGCGTCCGGGCTGGCCCACGCTGAAACAAACATAAGGAAAACCTGCCGATGCGCCTGATCCTGACCGCCCTGATCTTCCTCGTCGGGATGTTCGACCTCTCGATGGCCGGTTCGTTCCTGCTCACCCCGCAATCGACGGCCTCAGGCCCGGTCTTCGGCCTCGCGCCCATCGGCATTGCCGGCCTCTCGACCATTCGCGGCGACATGACCTCGTTCTTTGCCGTGGGCGCGGTGTGCATGATGTGGGGTGCGTGGCGGCGCAATGCCGATCTGCTGCTTGTCCCCGCGATGCTGTTCGGTACGACGCTCTTCGGACGCGCGGTCAATCTGGCCGTGGTCGGCGCCTATCCCGGCTGGGCCATGCCGATGGCGGTCGAGGCAGGCCATGTCGTCCTGGCGCTCGCGGCGTGGCGCCTGTTGCCGCACCACAAGATTGCCGAGATCGCCGGCTAGGCGGTGACCGCGCTGGCCGCGCGCCGCTTGCCCGCCAGCTTCAGCACCAGGCGCTGCGCTGGCCGTTCAACCCAGCGGTGCGAGGCAAAGCCCGCCAGCACGCTCGTGCCCACGAAGAACAGCAGGAAGACCGGCTGCCGCGCGATGCCACGCGATCCCAGCGCCCAATCGATCAGGAGCACCAGTGCCAGCTGGATCGGGAAGTGCCACAGATAGACCCCGTAGGACGCGTCGCCGAGGTGCCTTGCCACCGCCAGCCGGTCACCGCGGTCGGCGGTGTCGATCGCCAGCACGGCAAGCAGCGCGGCAAACGTGCCCGCCAAAGTCGCCGCATCGCCCCAGTTCCGCTCCAGCCCCAGCCACAGCGCCGCGAGGGCCAGCAGCGCCGCCAGCGCGGCGAGCACGCCTGTGCGCAGCCCGCCCTTGAGCGCCGCGCCATAAACCGCCGCTCCGCCGAAGAAATAGCCAATGCATGTGAGCACCGGGCCATCGGGGGCCTTGAGGAAAAACAGCGTAAGCGCCATCGCCGCCGCCGTCAGCGCCAGCACGGTGGGCGACCGGCGCAGCCCCGGCAGCAGCAGCCAGAACGCGGCGTAGGCGAGGATCTCGGTCGATAGCGACCACGACGGTCCGTTGAACGATTGGTCCGCCTGCCAGCCCCAGTAATGCGCCAGCCCTAGGCTGAGCACGAAATGCTTTGCATCCTGATGGTGGTAGATGAACTCGGTGCCATTCACCCCGTTGTAGGCGGCCTGCATCACCGCCACGAGACCGAGCGTCAGCAGGTGGAGCGGCCACAGCCGCGCCACCCGTGCCAGCCAGAAACGCCCGCGCGCGCCCGCGTCAGCCAGATAGACATGCGCGAAAACAAAGCCCGAGACGGCCCAGAAATACTGCACCGCGACGTGTCCGTAGTCGAACAACCACCACAGCTCGTTGTAAAGCGGCGAGACCTTCGCCCTGTTCACATGGAACTGGTAGTCGACCGGCGGCACGAAGAAATGCTGGTAGTGCCAGAACAGCACCGCGCAGGCCGCGAGGAGGCGCGAGAGATCGAGCGCATTGAAGTGTCGCTTGGGCAGGCGCAGGCCGGGCAAAGGGGGCGGCTTGCCCACCTCAGCTCCACGGGCCGAGCAGGATCACCCCCGCGCTTGCCGCCGCGCCGACAACCGCCGCCATGACATAGCCCAGCCACTTGAGCCCCCCGCCATCGCTGATCAGTGCGATCGGCTGCAGCGGCGGATCTTCGGGCGCGCCGCCCTTGGGCGGGAAGCGCTCCTCCACCCGGCGCACGAGATCGGGCAGGCCGAACAAGGTCTTCACGTTCTCGCGAATGCGGTCGGCAATCGCAGCCTCTGGCCCCAATTCGTCACGGATCCAGTCGCGCACGAAAGGCGCGGCGACGTCCCACATGTTGATCGAGGGGTCGAGCTGGGTGGCGATGCCTTCGACCATAACCATGGTCTTTTGCAGCAGCAGCAGGTGCGGCTGGGTCTGCATATCGAAATCGCGGGTAATCGCGAACAGCCCGTCGAGCATCTGCCCCACAGAAAGCTCGCTCACCGGCTTGCCGCGCATCGGCTCGCCCACCGCGCGCAGCGCCGTCGCGAACTCGGCCACCGAATGGTAGCTCGGCACGTATTGCGCCTCGAAGTGGATCTCGGCGACGCGGGTATAGTTGCCCGTTGTCAGACCATAGAGGATTTCCGCGAGCCACTGCCGCGCGCGCCGGTCGATGCGGCCCATGATGCCGAAGTCGATCGCGGTGATCGTGCCGTCGGCTTCGATGAAGAGGTTGCCCTGGTGCATGTCCGCGTGGAAGAACCCGCCGCTGATCGCCTGCCGCAGGAATGCGATCACCAGCCGGCCGGCCAGTTCCTTGCGGTTGTGCCCGGCAGCTTCGATCGCATCGTTGTCGCTGATCTTGATGCCGTCGATCCAGTCGAGCGTCATCACCCGGCCATTGGTGCGATCCCAGTCGATCGATGGCACACGGTAGCCGGGGAAGGCATGCATCTGCTCGGCGAGTTCGGAGGCCGAGGCCGCCTCGCGCCTGAGGTCGAGTTCGCGCAGGGTCCAGCGCTTGAAGTTGGCGATCACCATGCGCGGACGCAGCCGCGAGGCCTCGCCGCCCAGCGCTTCGAGATGCGCCGCGGCCCATTCGTAGGTCGCGATATCGGCGGCGAACTTTTCGCGCACGCCCGGGCGAAGCACCTTGACCGCGACCTTGCGGCCATCGGTCGTCACCGCGCGGTGGACTTGCGCCACCGAAGCCGCGCCGACCGGTTCTTCCTCGAATTCGGCAAACAGCGATTCGAGCGGGCGTTCGAAGCTCGTCTCGATCTCGCGGCGGATCAGCGCGAAATCGACGGGAGGCAGCTTGTCCTGCAGCTTGAGGAGGTTTTCTGCCGGCCCCGGCCCCACCAGATCGGGCCGCGTGGCCAGTGTCTGGCCCAGCTTGATCGCGGCGGGGCCGATCGCGCGAAAGGCCCCGGCATAGTCGCGGTCACGGTTCTTGCCCGTCAGCGAGGCCCAGCGCGCCAGCTTCACCAGCCGCCGCACCGGCGCCGGCGTGTTCGCGTCGTTCTCGATGCCGATCAGCGCGCCATGCCGGGCAAGCGTGATGCCCCAGCCCAGCAGGCGGCGAATATGCGTGATGTGCCGGGTCAAAGCGCTGGACCTAGATCTTCCAGCCCGAATGGATCGCGACGACCCCGCCCAGGATCGCCTCGACCTTGGTGTGGCGGAAGCCGGCTGCGCGGATCATGCCTTCAAACTCGCGCATCTTGGGAAAACGGCGGATCGATTCGATCAGGTAGCGGTAGGAATCCGCGTCGCCGGCGATCATCTGGCCCAGCTGCGGCACCACCTTGTGCGAATAAAGGTCGTAGACTTCGGCAAAGCCCGGCCATTCGGTGGTCGAGAATTCGAGCACGAAGAACCGGCCGCCCGGCTTGAGCACGCGGTGCGCTTCGGCGAGTGCCTTGTCGATCCGGGTCACGTTGCGGATGCCGAAGGCGATCGTATAGGCGTTGAACGCGCGGTCGCTGAAGGTCAGTTCCTCGGCGTTCTGGCGCGACCATGTGAGGCCCTGAATGCCCTGCTTTTCCGCGCGCTCCATGCCGACATCGAGCATGTCCTGGTTGATGTCCGAAACCGTGATGGCCGCGCCATGCCGCGCCATGCGGAAGGCGATGTCGCCGGTGCCGCCCGCCATGTCGAGGATCGTCTCGCCCTCGCGCGGCTTCACCCGGCGCACGAAGCGATCCTTCCACAGCCGGTGCATCCCCGCCGACATGGCGTCGTTCATCCGGTCGTAGTTCTTCGCGACGGAGGAAAACACCGCGCCAACGCGCTCGGTCTTCTCTTGCGGGGTCACCTCCTCATAGCCGAAGGAGACGGTTTCGGGCTCGGCAGCAGTTGCGTCAGTCATACCCCGCGCCTTTACGTGGGAATTGCCGCGACCGCAAAGCCTGTTAGGTGCAAAGCACGATGCCCGAATTACCCGAAGTCGAAACCACCGTCCGCGGCCTTGCCCATGTCCTCGATGGACAGGTTATCGCGCGTATCGAGACCCGCCGTGCCGACTTGCGGCGCCCGTTTCCGCCAGATCTCGTGCAGGCGCTGACAGGTGCCCGCATCACGGGCCTCTCGCGGCGCGCCAAGTACGGGCTGATCCATGTGGATCGCGGGCAGACCATGGTCTTCCACCTCGGCATGAGCGGGCGCTGGCGAATCGATCCCGAGGAGATCGGCAAGCACGATCATCTGGTGATGGAGACCGGGCCAGATTTAACTGGAAGACGGCGCACCCTCGCACTCAACGATGCGCGCCGCTTCGGCTCGGTCGATCTGGTCGATACCGCCGCGCTGGAACAATGGCCGCAGTTTGCCGCAATGGGCCCCGAACCGCTCGGCCCTGGCCTCACCCCCGGCCACCTCGCCAAGGCCTTCGAGAATCGCTTTGCCGCTGTGAAGCTGCTTCTGCTCGATCAGCAGATCGTCGCGGGGCTCGGCAATATCTACGTCTGCGAAGCGCTCCACCGCGCGAAGATCCACCCGGAGCGCGAGGCGGGCAAGGTCAGCCGTGCCGCGCTTACCCGCCTCGTGCCGGAAATCCGCGCGGTGCTGGAGGAAGCGATTCGCGCCGGCGGCTCCACCTTGCGCGATTATGTGCGCCCCGATGGCGAACTTGGCTATTTCGCCAAGGACTGGCGCGTCTACGGGCGGGAAGGCGAGCCATGTCACTGCGGCAAGCCGGTCAGCCGCGTGGTGCAGGGGGGGCGCTCGACGTTCTTTTGCGGCCACTGCCAGCGGCTCTGACAGGTTCTGTTCATGTCGGATCAGCTTCCACATTGAACTCGGCGCGTCGTCTGATTAGCGTCGAGTAACGTCAGCGCACCCGCCTTGCCGGGATGCGCTCTTTTTGTCCGCATGGCGCGGCAATATGCAGGAGTGTGGCTTGACCATCGCGGTGATTTTGGCCGGCGGCCTTGGTACGCGGCTCGGTGAGGAAACATCGGTTCGCCCGAAACCGATGGTTGAAGTTGGCGGTATGCCGATCCTTTGGCACATCATGAAGATCTATTCCGCGCACGGCGTGAATGATTTCGTGATCTGCCTGGGTTACAAGGGCTATATCATCAAGGAGTACTTCGCAAACTACTTCCTGCATATGGCGGACGTGACGCTGGATCTCACGAAGAACAGCATGGAAGTACACCAGAACTGGAGCGAGCCGTGGCGGATCACGCTGGTCGAAACCGGGGCTGACACGATGACGGGCGGCCGCCTCAAGGCGGTGCGGTCCTATCTGAAGGAAGACGAGCCCTTCTGCTTCACGTATGGCGATGGCGTCGCCACGGTCGACATCACCGCGCTGCTCGATTTCCACAAGGCGCACGGCAAGCGCGCCACCATCACGGCCGTCACGCCGCCGGGCCGCTTCGGCGCGCTCGAGATCGAGGGCGACTTGGTGCGCAGCTTTCAGGAAAAGCCCGCCGGCGATGGCAACATGATCAACGGCGGCTTCTTCATCGCCGACCCTTCCGTGATCGATCTTATCGAGGGACCGGCAACGATCTGGGAGCGCGAACCGCTGGAGCAGCTGGCCGCTTCGGGCGATCTTGCCGCCTGGCGCCATGAAGGCTTCTGGCAACCAATGGATACCCTGCGCGACAAGCTCTACCTCGAAAAGCTGTGGGAGGAAGGCGCGCCGTGGAAAATCTGGTGAGCCCAAATCTGCTGAACGAGGCCTTCTGGCGCGGACGGCGCGTTTTCCTCACCGGGCACACCGGGTTCAAGGGCAGCTGGTTGGCGCTCTGGCTCCATGCGATGGGCGCGAAAGTCACCGGCTTTGCGCTGCCCGCCGAACCGGTCAGCCTGTTCAACCAGGCCCGTATCGGTGAACTGGTCACGCACATCGAAGGTGATATCCGCGATCTCGCGGCGGTCGAGGCCGCGATGCAGGCCGCAATGCCATCGGTCGTGCTGCATCTCGCCGCGCAGCCGCTGGTCCGCAAGTCCTATGTCGAGCCGGTGGAAACCTATGCGACCAATGTGCAGGGCACGGTCCATGTGCTCGATGCCTGCCGCCGCATTGCCGGGCTGGAGGCCATCGTCTGCGTCACCAGCGACAAGTGCTACGAGAACCGCGAATGGGTCTGGCCCTACCGCGAGGACGATCCGATGGGCGGATACGATCCTTACTCGAGCAGCAAGGGCGCGGCAGAACTGGTCGCGGCGGCCTATCGCCGCAGCTATTTCAGCAAGGCGCCGGGGCCGCGGCTGGCCACGGTCCGCGCCGGCAACGTGATCGGCGGGGGAGACTGGGCGGAAGACCGGCTCGTGCCCGATATCGTCCGCGCGCTGCTCGGCGGCCACGCGCCGCAGATCCGCGCCCCCCAGTCGGTGCGGCCCTGGCAGCATGTGCTTGAGGCGCTGAGCGGCTATCTCCTCGTCGCCCAGCGGCTGGCGCAGGGGGATGCCGGGATCGACAGCGGCTGGAACTTCGGCCCCGCCGAAAGCGACGCCCGCCCCGTCTCGTGGATTGCCGACCGGCTGATTTCGGCATGGTCGGGCGCTGCACCGGGGGCGGGTTGGCAGGATGTTTCCGGCGGTGAGGCGGTCCACGAAGCGCGCCTGCTGCGGCTCGATTGCTCGAAGGCGCGCGCCGATCTCGGCTGGCGCACGGCGCTGACGCTGCACGACGCGCTGGGCATGATCGTCGATTGGCACAAGGCCGTCGGCGCGGGTGAGGATGCGCGCGCGGTCACGCAGGCGCAATTGCAGGACTACCGGGGGCGCTGCGCCGCGCTCAGCTGATTGCGTGGTGCCTGGTCCGCCTTCGGCTGGTCCAGCGCCACGACATGTGTGGTCCAGCCGCCGACGCGGCCCGGGACGGTGGCGAAGGTTGCCATGATCCGTCCCCGGGCCAGCAAGGCGCGATAGGCGGCATATTCCTCCGGGAAGGTGCCGCGCTCCGCCGCATAGCGGTCGTATTGCGTGATAATGGCGTAGTCGGCGCGGCAGGTTCCGCGCTTGTCGGGCGCAACGGTGCCGTAGTCGATGTTGGAACGGCCGCCGCGTCCGGCGTCCACGGTGTCATACTGCACCTTGCCGCCCAGATAGGCGCGCACGTCCACACAGCCCACCGTGCCGAACGGAAAGATCAGGTGCCATGGCTGGGGCAGGATATCGAACGCGAAGTGCTCCACCAGCACGGTGCTGCCGGGCGGGATGTGCGCTTTGGCCCAATTGGTGGCGAGCTGCCGCGCATCGGTCTGGCGCTCGATCTTGCGGGTCGTCATGGCCATTGCAGGCTGGATCAGCGCCGCCGCCAGCAGGGCGAATCCGGCAAGTCGCAAGGCTGGCGTCTTCTCGATTCGCGCCATCAGCTGGGCCCAGCCCAGCCCCATCGCAATCGCCAGCAGCGGGATGAGCGGCAGCACCCAGCGTTCCCAGACCAGCGTCTGGCTGCAGATCGTGGCGGCAAAGGCTCCCAGCACGGGCAGCACGATCGCACCGGCGCGGTGGCGCAGCAGCCACCATCCGCCCCATAGCGCCAGACCGCAGCCGATCACGCCGAGGCCCGAAAGGACTGGTCCGCCGGCATACCAGCCGAGGTTGTAAAGCGGGCTGCCCCCGGTCGCGCCGAGATGGTGGCTCTGAGCCTCGCCGTGCAGGTTGTGGACCACGGTGGCGAAATCGAGCGCTATGTAGGGCGAGACGGCAAGGAGCCCGATCACCGTAGCGACCGCACCGGCCGCGAGGTGCGCCGCGATTTCCCGGGTCCGCGTCCTTTCGGTGGATAGCCGCACTGCCGCCGCCCCGATCAGTGCTACTCCGGCAATGCCGGTGGGCCATTTGGTCGCAATCGCCACCCCCAGCCACAGGCCGGAAACCACATGGTCCCCGAGCCGACCCTCGCGCATCGCGCGCATTGCCGCGCGCAGGCTGAGCAGCATGAAGAAGGTCGCCATGATGTCCGTGCGGATCACCTGTGACCAAGCGACGCTGGCCGGTTCGATGGCGACCAGTGCGGCGGCGGCGAGTCCGGCATGGCGCGCCAGCCCGGCTTGTTCGCGGGTATCGCCCAGTTCCTCGCCCAGCCGGAAGGTCTGCCAGACCGTACCGGCGCCGAAGGCAACCATGGCGAGCCGCCCTGGCAGGATGATCCAGGCCGGATTGGCATAGACCGCGCCCGCAAAGGCCTTGATATCGGCAAACCAGCCCATCGCCCGGCCAAGGCCGAGCACGGTAAGATTTACCAGCGCGAGCACTTCCATGGTGGTCGTGCCGGGATGGCCAAACCAGCCTGGATTGAGAGACAGGCTGCGCAGCATCTTCAGCGCGCCGAGCTCGAAGATCAGTTCATCGGGATCGTTCAGCGCCGGCAAGCCGAAACTGGCACCGTGGATCCGCAAAACCAGCGCCAGACCGACAATGCCCGCAATCGCTAGTGTTACCGAGCGGGGGCGGGGCCAGCTTCGGCCTCGATCATCTGGCATCGCCTGTCCCTGTTTCCTCGCCCACCCTGCAGGGTCGCCGTCTGTCCTTGCGCTTAGCATAAACCGTGATCATGCCAAGCACGGGCCAGCGCGGCCCGCTTGCAGTGATCGCGCGGCTGGTCCAGATGCTGAAGCATGTCGCCTCGTGCCGCCTTTCTGCCCCTTTTGCTGCTCGGGATGGCCGCAGCGCCAGTGGTCCGCGCGGCCGATGGCAGCGCGGTGGCCATGCTGCCCACGGGCGAGGAAGCGCGCCCGCAAGGTCTGCTTCGGCCCACCGCACCGGATGCGCCAGAGGTGCCATCGCCGCTACCTTCGCCGCCGCCCAGCGCCTATCGCTCGATCTCGCTCTCGCCCGGCGCTCTGCCCCTGTCATCGCGGTTCGGCTGGCGTGGTGATCCGGTGGAGGGCGGCACCCGGTTTCATGCCGGAGTCGATATCCCGGCCCATGCGGGTGCCGCCGTGCGCGCAGTCCGGGCCGGGCGGGTGGTGTTCGCGGGCTGGGCAGGGGGCTATGGCAATCTTGTTGTGATTGATCACGGAGCAGGATTGCGCTCGCGCTACGGTCATCTCGAACGCGTGCTGGTGGCTGCGGGCGAACCGGTCGGCACGGGCGACATGATCGGCGAGGTCGGCTCGACGGGACGTTCGACCGGACCGCACCTGCACTACGAGGTGCGCAAGGGCGGGGTGGCCATCGATCCCATGCGGGCGGCGATGCAGGTTTCCGCCGCCATGGCGCCGGATCTGGCATGGCCCGCGATGGAACCTGCAGCGGAAGTCGCGCCGCGCTGGTCATGGACGTCCGATGGCATGGCCGATGCCTTGCCTGCACCTGCTATTCGCTGAGCGCGCTGACCAGCGTTTCGAAGCTGTGGTGGACCGTGCCTTCGGGCGGTGACCATCCGGCCTCGGCATAGCCCCAGGTGAGAAAATGGAACGGCATGCCGGCGGCAGAGGCCACCGCGTGGTCGATCTCACTGTCGCCGATGAACACGCCTTCGCCCCGCGCCAACTGGTGCGCGGAAAGCACACAATCGAGCAAATCGGTTTCCGGCTTGGGGCGCAGATCGGCTCTGCCGCCGACGACCGTGCCGAAATGCACCGCCAGGCCGGTATCGTGGAGAACCTTCTCGCACAGCGTCTGCGGCTTGTTCGAGCAGATGGCCATCGCGAAGCCCGCCTCCGCCAGCTGTTGCAACCCGCTTTCCACTCCCGGAAACAGCGTTTCGCGCGAGGTTGTGTGATCGGCATAGCGCGCGCGGAATTCGCGCAGGTCCTCGTCGGGATCGATACACGCGTCCCCCAGCAGAGCCCGGACCATCTCCCGCCCGCCGCGGCTCATGTAGCGTCTTGCGCTGCGTTCATCGATCATGTGCGCGCTGCTTCGCGCTTGCAGCATTGCGCGCAGAATGGCGACGCAGGCAGCATTGCTGTCGACCAGCGTGCCATCGAGATCGAACACCAGCAGGGGTTTGCACACCATCACTCTCGGCCTTGGGAACGGGCGGTGGATCCGGCCGTTAACACTACGTAACAACCCACGCTTAAGCTGGGGTTAATGATTAATCTGATGTTAAGTTTTATGGCGCAATGTCTATAGAGTGTGCCGGAGAGAGTATCTTGCGGCTTGTGAAGTGACGAGACCTGACCTATCAGATTAACGCATTTTTTGTGTAACACTAGTTTTCCAGACATTACATCCAAAATGGAGATATTGCGTGAACCTTGCTGAACGCCATATGCTGGACTTGCTGAAGCGCGGCCGTGACTACAGCGGCTTCGTCGCTGTTAAGGCGGAGTTTGAGGCTGAAGGCACGCGCGCGGATGAACTTCTTCGGCTGCTGGAGATCGCGCATCGGGCGGATTTGAAGGTGGCGATCAAGATCGGCGGCTGCGAGGCTGTTTCCGATCTGCTGCAATCGCGAAACTATGGTGCAAACTACATCATCGCGCCGATGGTGGAGACGCCCTACGCACTGTCCAAGTTCGTCGATGCCAAGAACAAGGTCTATGGCAAGAACGAGCAGGAAACCGAATTCCTGTTCAACCTCGAAACGCAGACGACACTCGAAAACCTGGCCGCGATGGTCCCGGTCGCCAAGCAGGGCGGCATTGATGGCATCGTGTTCGGCCGGGTCGATTTCACGCTTTCACGCGGGATGCCGCGCGGCGCGATCAATGATCCTTCGGTGACCAAGGCGGTGCTCGATGTCGCCAACGTCTGCGCCGAAAACGATCTCGGGCTCGTGGTGGGCGGATCGGTGGCGGCGGAAGCCGTGCCGAACCTCGCGCGCTTCCAGAGTGTGCGGCTCGACCGGTTCGAGACGCGCAAGGTCGTGTTCGACGGTGCCGCTGCGGTGAGCGATTCGATCACGCACGGCATTGCGACTGCGGTCGAGTTCGAGCTGACCTGGCTGCGCAACAAGCACGAGTACTACAGCCAAATCGCTGGCGAAGACCTTGCCCGTATCCGCATGATGGAAGAACGCTAGGCCTCGCGCGTCCAGCTCGCGGTCGCGCGCTGATCCGATCGGGCCCCCGGCGGCAAGGGCCGTGCGGGGGCCGTCCGGGGGTGGTTCGCCTTGGTCCCCGAATGCGATGAGGGCGGCCGCTTCTCTTGGGGATATTCCAAGTCGGCAGGCTTATTGCCGCGTGCTAAGGGGTTTTGTGCCGGGCCATTTCGGCCCATGCTGTGATGGCCCGACATGTGCGGGATCAGGCGCAGTGGTGCACAGGTATTGATGGGTCAGCCGTTGAAAATCACCAAGCTTGGAACCTGCGCCATGGCGGCGCTGCTCGCGCTGTGCTGCGGTCTTGCGGCCGTGCCCGGCCAGGCCCAGGTCGTCGATCCCGGTCAAGTCTCTTCGACGTACAGCGGGCAGGTTTCCGCCGGCGGTTCGCAGTCTGCTGCATCCCAGAACGCCACCAACCGGGGCATGCAGCCTTCGCCGAGCGTGCAGTCCTCCTCCATTCCCGAATATCGCCCGACGCAGCTCGTCGTCCCGGCCGAGGGCCAGGCCAATGCCGAGCCTCGCTCCGCTGCCGATCAGCCTGCGCGTACGCGCCGCCAGCAGCCGGGTCCGCCGGGCGAATTCGAAGCTTTCGTGTCCGAGATCGTGGGCAAGCCGGTCCGCCGCTTCGGCGCCGATCTGCTCACGCCGGATTCGCGTGATTTCACAGCCCCGCCGGTTGTTTCCGTGCCGGCGGATTACCGCATCAATCCGGGCGACGAGATCCGCCTTGGCCTGACCGGCAACGTGCAGGCCACCAACTTGCGGTTGAAGGTGGATACCGAGGGGCGGATCTTCGTTCCCGAAGTCGGCGCGATTCAGGTGGCCGGTGTTGCCTATCGTGATCTCCAGACGGTGATCGGCCGCGCCGTTTCGCGGCAGTACAAGGAATTTTCTGCGTCGGTCGGGGTGACCCGGCTCAACGGCATTACCGTCTATGTCACCGGCTTTGCCGCTGTCCCCGGCTCCTACACCGTCAGCAGCCTTTCGACCGTGGTCAACGCCGTGCTTGCGGCTGGCGGACCGGCAGCGGGCGGCAGCTTCCGGTCAATTCAGGTGCGGCGCGGCGGGAAACTTATATCCGATTTCGATCTTTATGATTTCCTGCTGAAGGGCGACAAATCCGCCGATGTCGTGCTGCAGAATGGCGATGTGATCTTCATCGCGCCCGCCGGTGCGCAAGTGGCCACGATCGGCAGCGTGAACAACGAAGCGATTTACGAAGCCCGGGCCGGGGACACGTTGAAGGACGTGCTGGTCTATGCCGGCGGGGTCAACACCGTGGCCGATATTCGCCGCCTGCATGTGCTTGATCCGATGAGCGATCAGGGCTGGCAGGAATTGACGCCGGAGATTGCCGCGACCACGCCTGCGCGGCGCGGCCTCGTGCTGCGCGTGCTATCGGCCGTCGGCATTGCGCAGCCGTCGCAGCGCCTGCCCTCGCTCGTCACGATCGGCGGCGAAGTGCAGAACCCCGGGCGCTATTTCGTGCAGCCTGGCACCACGCTGGAAGAAGTCATTGCCAAGGCGGGCGGGCTGACCGCGCAGGCCTATCCCTTCGGCGCGGTGTTCGTGCGCGATAGCCTGCGCCGCCAGCAGACCTACAATTTCGGCAAGGCGGTCGATGAGCTGAAGGTCACGCTCACGGCGGAACCGCTGGTTCGCTATGAAAATCAGGACAAGGACCTGACCGCCCGGCTCTCGGCCGTCGATGCACTGGTGAGCCAGCTCAACGGACGCCGGATCGAAGGCCGCCTCGTGCTGCCGGTTGCGCCCGGCGATCAGAGCCTGCCTGCAGGCTTCCTCGTCGAGAATAACGACAATCTGGTGATTCCCACGCGCTCGCTCGCGGTCGGTGTCTACGGCATGGTCAACAGCTCGGCCGATTTCCGGTTCAAGCCCGGTGCCAAGGTGGGTGACTATCTGAAGCTCGCCGGCGGGTTCAACCGGCTCGCCGATCGCAAGCACGTGTTCGTCGTGCGCGCCAACGGCACCTTGTTGAGCGGACGCAGCACGCTCTCCGCCACCGCGCTCCCCGGCGATCTCGTGTTCGTGCCGATCGATTCGCAGCGCGGCGCTTTCTGGGCGCGCTTCAAGGATCTGCTCAACTTCGGCTTCCAGGGCGCACTCGCCACCGCGTCGATCGTGGCGGTGACCAAGTGACCACGCTGCAACGGATCGGCCGGCTGCGCGAACGTCGTGTGCGGCTGATCATCTACCTCGTGCTGGGCGCCGTTCTGGCGGTGCTGTGCCTGTTTCCGCGCCCGTACATGGCGCGCGCCAAGGTCGTGCCGGGCGACAATAACGCGGCTTCGCTGTTCAGCATGTCCGGTGCCGGATCGCAGTTGCAGAATCTCGCCTCGCTGTTCGGTGATCGCAGCGCGACCGAGGTGACGCTGCAACTGGCGAAGAGCGACGCCGTCGGCCGTGAGGTGATCGCGCGCCTCAATCTTGTGGGTCCGGGCCGGCCCTATGCCGACGAGCGGACCGCGCTGGTGGCGCTGGGCAAGCGGGTCGATGTCCACTCGCTGCTGGGCGGCATCATCGAATTCGAGACGCGGGCCTACGATCAGGATTGGGCGCTGGCCGTGACCAAGACCTATGTCGATGCGATGAGCGAGCGGATGGGCAGCTACGTGCGAGTCCAGGTCTCCCGCAAGCGCCGCATCGTCGAAGACCGGCTCGGCAGCTCGCAGGAACGCCTGATTCAGGCGCAGGCTCAGCTCGAAGCCTTCCGCAAGGCCAACCGCATCGCCGATCCCGGCGCCCAGCTTGGCGAGCAGTTGACCGTGCGGGCCGGCCTTGAAGGCCAGTTGCAGGCCAAGCAGGTCGAACTGGCCACGCTGCGCGCCATTTCCGGGCCGGAAAATCCCCGCCTCAAGGTTGTCGCCGGGCAAGTCGCCTCGCTTCAGTCGCAGATTGCCCGCGCCGCGACGGCGAGCGAAGGGCAGCCCAGCCCCAACGTCGGCGCGATCACGGCGGTCACGCTCGCCTATGCACGGCTCTATCGCAACTACGTCTTCGCGCAGGGTGTCTCGGACGTTTATTCGCGCGCGGCGGAAGAGATTGCGGTGCAGGAAATCGTCTCGCAGGACCGGGCCCAGCTTTCGGTGATCGATGCGCCGCATGTCGATGCGGACCGCTATTTCAACACGACTGCGGTCGCCCTCCTCGCGTTGCTGGCCGCGCTGGTGGTGTTCGTCGAAGTCTATGCGCCGGCGACCGGCCTGTTCGATCCGGGAGCCGGACCACGCCGCGCCGGCCATGAGGCCGGTCCGCAGGCAGAATGATACAGGCGCCCGGACAATGAGCGATATCGAAATCTCTGTCGTGATTCCCTGCCTCAACGAGGAGGAGAATGTTCAGGGCATCTATGACGAGGTCAGTGCCGAACTCACGCAGCACGCGCGCTCGTGGGAAATCCTCTTCATCGACAATGGCTCGACCGACCGGACTCGCGAGCTGATCCGCGCGATCTGCGCTGCCGACACCAGGGTGCGGGCGATCTTCAACACTCGCAATTTCGGTCAGATGCGTTCGCCCACCCACGCGATCTATCAGGCCGAAGGCGCGGCCGTGATCGGCATGTGTGCCGATTTCCAGGACCCGCCGCAGTTGCTGGGCGAATTCATCCGCCAGTGGCGCGATGGCCGCATGATTGTGCTCGGTGTCCGCCGTAGTGAGGAAAAGGCGGGCGCCTTGCTCACCACCGCGCGCAAGGCCGGCTACGGCTTCCTCGCGCGCAACGCGGACTATGCCGTGATCCCCGGTGCCACCGGGTTCGGCCTCTATGACCGGCGCGTGGTTGATACCCTGGCGCGCTGGCACGAGCCGGAACCGTTCTTCCGGGGCATGCTCGTCGAAAGCGGCTTCTCGATCGGTCTTGTCCCCTATGACCGGCCGGAGCGGCGCGGCGGCCAGACCAAGAACGATGTCTTCGCCCTGCTCGATTTTGCCGTCTCGGGTCTTGCCGGCTCATCGAAGGCGCTGCTGCGCCGGCCCATCGTGTGGTCGTTCGGCTTCATGGCGCTGGGGCTCGTGCTCGCGGCGGCTGCAGTGGCGGCAGCCTTCACGGGCGCCGCGGCATGGCCGTGGGTCATTCTTGCCAGCCAGTTCGGCCTGTTCGGCTTCGGATTCCTGTTTACCGGATTGCTGGGCGAGCAGGTTCGCATCATCGCCGAACGGACGCGGCGCGTGCCGCTGGTGATCGAGCAGGAGCGGCTGAACTTCCCGGCCAGCCGCACCCGGCCGGTGCGCCAGCCGTTCGTCGTGGCCGAAGATGCCTGACGGCACGGGAGCGGACCCCAGCCGGAACCGGCGCGAGAATCTGCGGCTGGCCTTGCGCGCCACGCTGCCCGAACTCGTGCTGCTGCTGCTTGTCCTCGCCTCGTTCGTCTCGCTGGTCCACGCGTTCCTTGAAACCGGCTATCTGCCGCAGCCCTTCATCTGGGATCCGCAGGATACCTTCATGGATTGGTTCAACACTGCCTATTGGGCCAACCATTGGGGCGCCTATTCGGTCTGGCGCTCGATCTATCCGCCGCTGTCGTTCTTCGTCCTGCGCATGTTCACGATCTCGTCGTGCTATGTGACCTCGTCGTTCGCGGCGCGGGATTGCGATTGGCTTTCCATCACCACGATCCTTGTCTCCTATGTCGCGGCGATTGCGGTGTCGTACCTGGCCCTGCGCCGCAACGATCCGCGCACGGCGGTCATGCGCACCCTCGCGCTCGCCTTCGGCTATCGCTCGCTCTACGCGCTGGAGCGGGGGCAGCTGCTGATCATGTGCTATATCGCCATGGTCATCGCCTTCGGCTTCTTCGCCGCCTCGCGCCCGGTGCGGGCGATTGCGGCGGGTCTGATGATCAACTTCAAGCCCTATATGCTGGTGGCCACCATTGGCTGGGGCATCCGCCGCGAATGGCGGCAGCTGGAACTCGCCGCGGTCGCCACGGTGCTCATCTACCTTGCGACCTGGGCCTTTGTGGGCGGCGGCAGCATCGCCGAGCTGCTCGACAACACCCTCAACTGGATCACGTTCACCGGCGGCGATGTCGTCGGCGAGATCTACTATTCGACCAGCTTCAACGGCCTGTTCGGCGTGATCGACCGGGGCGCGTTCCCGATCCTGCGCTATTTCCGTTCGGACACCTACGAACAGTTCCGCTTCGTGCTGAAGACGGCGATGGCGGTCGCGCAGTTGACCGGGGTCGTGGCCCTGTTCCTTGCATGGCTGCAGCCGCGCGCGGTGCCGCTCACGCGGCTTGCCTGCATCGCGCTGCTCATTTCGCTGACCAACCGCTCCCCCGGCGGCTACACCGAAATGTTCCTGATGTTCCTCGTGTTCATGGAGCCCTGGCGCGGCTTTGCGCGGATCGCCTCGATCACGATCATCTATCTCAATGCGCTCAACGTGGATTGGCAGATATCCACCTTGCCGGTGGTCCACGCCACGGCATGGCTCAGCGGCAAGGCCGTCTCGGCGCAGTTCGGCATCGCGGTTGGTCAGTTCACCCATCCTATCGGCCTGCTGCTGGTGCTCATGCTGCTCTCGCTGGAAACGATCCGCGAGGCGACGCTGGCCTACCGCCAGCATCGGCCACAGCTCTCGTTCGGCCCGCCCCGGGAGGCGCTGGCATGAGCATGCATCCCATCCTTGCGGAAGACCTTGCGGGCGTGGTCGAACGCCTCGCGGCAGACTGGTCCGCGCTCAAGGGTGCGCGCCTGTTCATCACCGGCGGCACGGGGCTGATCGGGCGCTGGATGCTGGAGGTGCTGCGGCTTGCCGATCAGGCGCATGGCCTTGGCCTCGACGTGGCGGTGCTTACCCGCGATCCGGCCGCCTTCGCAGCAAAAGCTCCGACGCTGGCGGCGTGGCCCGCGCTGCGGCTGGTGGCGGGCGATGTCCTGACCCTGCAGCCGGACGGACAGCACTATACCCACGTGATCCACGGCGCGACCGATGCCAGCGCCGATCTCAACGAGAACGATCCGCTGCGCATGTTCGATACGATCGTGGCAGGCACGCGCAATACGCTCGATTTCGCGCGCGCAGCCGGGGCAGGGCGCGTGCTGTTCATGTCCTCGGGCGCGGTCTACGGCGCGCAGCCGTGGGACGTCACGCATGTGGACGAGGACTATCGCGGCGCGCCCGATCTCATGACCCACCGCTCCAGCTACGGCGAGGGCAAGCGCGCGGCGGAAATGCTTTGCGCGATCTATCGCCGCCAGTTCGGGCTCGACATCGTCACCACCCGCATCTTCGCGCTGCTGGGGCCAATGCTGGCGCTCGATATCCACTTCGCTGCGGGCAATTTCATCCACGATGCCATGGCCGGGCGCACGGTAACCGTGAACAGCGACGGGCGCGCGGTGCGCTCCTATCTATATCTCGCTGATCTGACCGCGTGGATGTGGGCCGTGCTGCTGCGGGCTCCGGCCGGCGCGACCTACAATCTCGGCTCGGAGCAGGCGGTTTCGATCGGCGAACTTGCCGAACGCGCGGCGACCCTGCTGGGCAGCGGCAAGTTCGAGATCCTCGGCAAGCCGGATGCCGGCTGGAACCCGGGGCGCTATGTGCCGGCAACCCACAAGATCCGGAGCGAACTCGGCGTGGTCTCCACGGTCGATCTGGATGAAGCTATTCGCCGCACTGCGGCCTCGAATGGATGGATGCGATGAGCAAGGTCAAGCTTTCAGACTGGGTGGCGCAGCAACTGGTGGCGCATGGCATCGGCGATGTGTTCATGCTCACCGGCGGCGGGGCGATGCACCTCAACCACTCGATCGGCACGCACGAGGGGCTGCGCACCACGTTCTGCCATCATGAGCAGGCACTCGCGATTGCGGCGGAAGCCTATGGGCGGCTGACCGGGCGCCTGCCAGTGGTCAATGTCACCTCGGGGCCCGGCGGCACCAATGCCATCACCGGCATCTACGGTGCCTTCGTGGATTCGGTCGGCGTCCTCGTCATCTCCGGGCAGGTCAAGAATGAGACCACGGTGCGCCACACCGGCCTGCCGCTGCGCCAGTATGGCGATCAGGAACTCGATATCGCGCCGATCGTGCAGACGATCACCAAGTATGCCGAGATGGTCACCGATCCGCAGACGATCCGCTACCACCTCGAAAAGGCGATCTACCTCGCGCGCTCGGGCCGTCCGGGGCCGACCTGGCTCGACATTCCGCTCGATGTGCAGGCAGCGCGGATCGATCCCGATACGCTGGATCCCGGCTTCGATCCGGCTGAGCTCGACGAGCCCTGGACGAAGACCGACCTTGCGGCGGCGGCAGAGGCCGTCATCGCCAGGCTCAAGACCGCCAAGCGCCCTGTCGTCTTCGCTGGCGGCGGCGTGCGGCTCAGCGGCGCGCACGCCCAATTCATCGAGCTGGTCGAAAAGCTGGGCGTCCCGGTCGTCACCGGCTGGAATGCGCACGATGTGATCTGGGATGATCATCCGCTCTATTGCGGCCGCCCTGGCACGGTGGGCGATCGCGGCGGCAACATGGTCAACCAGAGCGCCGATTTCCTGCTCGTGCTCGGCAGCAGGCTCAACATCCGGCAGGTCAGCTACAACTGGGGCAGCTTTGCGCGCGAGGCCTACAAGGTCTGGGTCGATATCGATCCGCTCGAACTGCAGAAGCCCAATGTGAAGCCGGACATGCCGGTCGTCGCCAATCTCAAGGACTTCATCCCGGCGCTGCTTGCCGCCGCGCCGGAGGGGGCCACGGACGAGCAGCGCGAATGGCTCGCTTGGGCGGTTGAGCGGCGGCGCAATTTCCCGGTGGTGCTCCCCGAGTACAACCAGAACGCCGTGTGCAATCCCTATGTCGCGCTCGATGCGCTGTTCCAGGTGCTGGACGGCGAAGATGTCGTCGTGTGCGGCAATGGCAGCGCCTGCGTGGTCGGGTTCCAGACCGCGCAGATCAAGGAAGGTCTGCGGCTGTGGACCAATTCCGGCTGCGCAACGATGGGCTATGATCTGCCCGCCGCGATCGGAGCCTGCGTTGGCCTTGCCAGCGCGGGGCAGGGCGATCCGCGCCGGGTGATCTGCGTGGCGGGTGATGGCAGCATCATGATGAACCTGCAGGAACTGCAGACCATCATCGGCTACGGCATGCCGGTGAAGATCATCCTGCTCAACAACAACGGCTATGTCTCGATCTTCCAGACCCACCGCAACTACTTCAACGGCGTTGAAGTGGGCGGCGGGCCCAAGAGCAACGTGACTTTCCCTGATTTCTCCAAACTCGCAGCCGCCTTCGGCTATGGCTACTGGCGGGTCGACGGGCATGAAAACCTCGGCGCGCTGCGTGAAGCGATCGAGGCACCCGGCGCGACGATCTGCGAAATCATGATCGACGAGAATGCCGCCTTCGCGCCCAAGCTGGGGGCCAAGGTCCATCCCGATGGGCGGATGACCTCGCCGCCGCTCGAAGACCTCTCGCCGTTCCTCCCGCGTGAGGTCCTGCGCGAGAACATGCGCATTCCGCTGCTGGAAGAGTAAGCCGTGCGCCTCATCGAACGCGTTCGCACGCGATTGCGCCGGGGCGAGCGCCCGGTGCGCTATCTGCTCGCTGGCGCGGCGAACACCGCGTTCGGGCTCTCGTTCTTTCCGGCGCTCCTGTGGTTTTCGCCCTGGTTTGCGCACAACTACATGGTCGCGCTGCTGCTCTCGCAGGTCGTCTGCGTGGTCTTTGCCTTCAGCACCTACAAGATCGGCGTCTTTCGCACCCGCAACAATATCCTTCGCGAATTTGCTTACTTTGCCTCATATTCGTACGCGGTTTTCGGGGCCAATCTGATTGCATTGCCGCTTCTGGTGCAAGGCTTCGGCCTGCATCCGATCCCAGCGCAGTTCAGCTTCTCGCTGATGACGCTGGCGGGCAGCTATTTCTGGCACCAGGCCGTGACATTTCGTGCTGATACACCTTCTGATACGGGGACTTGATGACCGATGGCAGCCTTTCTTGAGCGGTCCTGCCCATGCTGCGCAAGCACGCAGGCCATTCCCGAAATGCAGAGCAAGCCGGCCGGGGAAGACGTGGGCCTCGAAGGCCTCGTGCCCTTCTGGGAGGGGCTGCGCAAGGAGCGCATGTTCTTCACCTATGCCCGGTGCCAGAACTGCGGCCTGCTCTATTGTCCGCGCTATTTCACCGGCGCGCAACTGAGCGAGCTCTACGCCAATCTCGCGCCCAACATGGACATTGTGCCTTCCGCCGCGATCGCCGCAACCCAGCGCGGCTACTGGTCGGCAGTGGCAGACAGCGTCGTTCCGGGCGGTTACATGGAGATCGGGCCGGATGTCGGGCATATCGTCACGCCGGCGGCGGCTTCGGGCAAGTTTGGCCATGCCTGGCTGTTCGAGCCGAACCGCGCGGTGCATGATGTCCTGTCCCGCTCGGCCGGAACCCTCTCGCACACGATCAGTGCGGCGATGGACGATTTCAGCGACGTGCCGGATGGCACGATCAGCCTGGCCGTGATGATCCACGTGCTCGATCACATTACCGAGCCGCTCGCGATCCTGCGCCAGATCCGCACCAAGCTGAAGCCGGGGGGGCGCATTTTCATCGTCACGCACAACGAGAAGTCGCTGCTGCGCACGGTGATGGGCCGCACATTCCCGCCGTTCTGCCTGCAGCATCCCGAACTCTACAATCCCGAAACCATAACCAAGGTGCTGACAACCGCCGGGTATTCGGGGGTAGAAGTGCAGCGCAGCGTCAATCACTTCCCGATCAGCTTCCTGGCCCAGCAGGCGGGCCAGACTGTCGGGCTCGACCTTTCGCGCCTGCCCCTCCCAGACATGGCAGTGGGCCTGAAACTGGGTAACATGTTAACGACGGCCCAGCCGTAAGATCATCCATCGGGAGAGAGCCAGCCATGAAGACCCGCATCACCGAACTGTTCGGAATCGAGCACCCGATCATCCAGGGCGGCATGCACTATGTCGGCTTTGCTGAAATGGCCGCTGCCGTGTCCAACGCGGGCGGGCTCGGCATCATCACCGGCCTCACGCAGAAGTCCGCCGCCGATCTCGCCAATGAAATCGCGCGCTGCAAGGACATGACCGACAAGCCCTTCGGCGTGAACCTGACCTTCCTGCCCACGGTCAACGCGCCCGATTATCCGGGCTATATCCGCGCGATCATCGAAGGCGGGGTGAAGATCGTCGAGACGGCGGGCAACAACCCCGCGCCGTTCCTCCCCTATTTCAAGGAAGCCGGGATCAAGGTGATCCACAAATGCACTTCGGTGCGCCACAGCGTGAAGGCGCAGAACGTGGGCTGCGATGCGATCTCGGTCGATGGCTTCGAATGCGGCGGCCACCCGGGCGAGGACGATATCCCGAACTTCATCCTGCTCCCCCGCGCGGCCGAGGAACTCACCATTCCCTTTGTCGCTTCGGGCGGCATGGCCGATGGCCGCAGCCTCGTCGCCGCGCTGGCGCTGGGCGCGGAAGGCATCAACATGGGCACGCGCTTCATCGCGACCAAGGAAGCGCCGGTGCATGAAAAGGTGAAGCAGGCGCTGCTCGCCGCGTCCGAGCTCGACACCCGCCTCGTCATGCGCCCGCTGCGCAACACCGAACGTGTGCTGACCAACGCGGCGGTCGAACGCCTGCTCGAAAAGGAACGCCGCCTCGGCGCTGACATCAAGTTCGAGGACATCATCGAGGAAGTCGCGGGCGTCTACCCGCGCATCATGATGGAAGGCGATATGGAAGCGGGCGCGTGGAGCTGCGGCATGGTCGCGGGGCTCATCCACGATATCCCGACGTGCAAGGAACTGGTCGACCGGATCATGGCGCAGGCGAACGCGATCATCCGCGAACGGCTGGCCGGGATGGTGTAAGCGCTACGCTAGCACGGTAAGCGGCAGGCTCCTCCCCCGCTCGGGGGAGGCCGGGTGGGGGTACTCGGCGTCTGCCGGAAGCAGCGGAACCCCCTCCCCAACCCCTCCCCGAGCGGGGGAGGGGCTTTTGGCCAGCGGCTAAATCAAGCCGCCAGCGTCAGATCCTCGAACCGGCCAAGGTGGAAGTCCGCCGAGCCGAACTGGTTCTCGATCATCGTGGCGCGCTTGAAGTAGTGGCCGATGGCGAGCTCGACGGTGATGCCGATGCCGCCGTGCGTCTGGATCGCGTTCTGGCCCACGAAGTTGATCGAGCGCGCGACCTTCGCCTTGGCGAGGCTCACCGCCGCCTTGCGCTCGTCTGCCGCCAGATCGAGCTTCAGCGTGCCCATCAGCGCCATCGATGCGATCTGTTCCACTTCGACGAACATGTCCGCCATGCGGTGCTGCAGCACCTGGAACTTGCCGATCGGCTGGCCGAACTGCTTGCGCTGCTTGATGTAATCGAGCGTGCCCTCGTGCAGTTTGCGGCTCACCCCGCAGGCCTCGCCGCAGATCGCGACCGTGGCCTCGTCGGCCAGCAGTTCGATCAGGCTGATGCCGCCGGGAATATGCGCATCGCCGGGGATGGCGACGTTCTCGAAGTAGATCTCGCTCGCCTGGAAGCCGTCGACGGTCGGGTAGTCCCGCCGCACGATGCCGGGGAGGGTGGCGTCGATCAGGAACAGCTCGACGCCCTCACGCTCACGCTGGCTCCCGCCGGTGCGCGCGGTGACGAGGAGGTGCGTCGCCCACGGCGCGGCATAGACCACCGCCTTGTGGCCCGAAAGCACATAGCCCGCGCCGTCCGCCTTCGCGGTGGTGCGGATGTTCGCCAGATCATAGCGGCCCTGCGGTTCGGCATAAGCGAAGGCGATCACGGCATTGCCCGCGATGATCTCGGGGATCACCGCATCGGCCATGGCCGCAGGCGCGCGCTTCAGCGCACCGCCGCCGATCACCACGGTCTGCAGGTAGGGTTCGATCGCGATGACCTTGCCCAGCTCTTCCATCATGATCATGTTTTCGAGCGCGCCGCCACCAAGGCCGCCGTGCTCTTCGGCAAAGGGCGCGCCCAGAATGCCGAGCTCGGTCGCCAGCGCCTTCCACACGCCCGGATCGCGGCCTTCGGGGCGCAGCAGCATCTTCTTGCGCGTCTCGAAATCATAAGTGTCGGCCAGAAAGCGCGCGAGCGTGTCACGCAGCATGTCCTGCGTTTCGGTGTAGCTGAAATCCATTGTCCTCAATTCCCAGTCAGGGCCGCCGCGTCGTACCTTCCGCGCGGCGGCCTCCATTTTCACTCAGAGCCCCAGCACCATCTTTGCGATGATATTGCGCTGGATCTCGTTTGAACCGCCGTAGATCGTCGTCTTGCGGGTGTTGAAATAGGTCGGCGCAGCGCGGTGCGCGTAGTCCGGCCCGATCGGGTGCTCGTTGTCACCCTCTCCAAAGCCGCGGAAGTAGGGCGCGCCATAATGACCCACCGCTTCCAGCGTCAGTTCGGTCAGGCGCTGCTGGATTTCCGAACCCTTGATCTTGAGCAGGCTCGATTCCGGCCCCGGGCCCTTGCCGGCGCTTTCACCCGCAAGGCTGCGCAACTCGGTGAATTCGAGCGCGGTGAGGTCCATTTCCAGCTCGGCGATCTTGCGCTTGAAGAAAGCGTTGGCGATCAGCGGCTTGTCGCCGTCCATCTCGGCGCGCGCGATGGACTTGACCTTCTCGACGCCGCGCTTCGAAGCGGCCACGCCGGCGATCCCGGTGCGCTCGTGCGCCAGCAGGAACTTGGCGCAAGTCCAGCCCTTGTTCTCTTCATAGACGCGGTTCTCGACCGGCACGCGCACGTCTTCGAGCCACACTTCGTTGACTTCGTGCTCGCCGCCCAGCGTGATGATCGGGCGCACGGTGATGCCAGGCGTCTTCATGTCGATGAGGAGGAAGCTGATGCCTTCCTGCTGCTTGGCATCGGGATCGGTGCGGACGAGGAAGAAGCCCCAGTCGGCATGCTGCGCCATGGTCGTCCAGGTCTTCTGGCCGTTCACAATGTAGTGATCGCCGTCCCGCACTGCCTTGGTGCGCAACGAGGCAAGATCGGAACCCGAACCCGGCTCCGAATAGCCCTGGCACCACCAATCCTCGCCCGAAAGGATGCGGGGGAGGTACTTGGCCTTCTGTTCAGGCGTACCGAAAGTGTAGATCACCGGGCCGACCATCGAGAGGCCGAAGGGCATCAGGCGGATGCAGTCCGCACGCGCGGTTTCTTCCGACCAGATGTAGCGCTGCGTCGCGCTCCAGCCGGTGCCGCCGTATTCGACAGGCCATGCCGGGGCGACCCAGCCCTTCTTCGCCAGCACCTTGTGCCAGGAGAGGAAATCTTCCTTCGAAAGCTCGTCGCCTTCGTCCTGCTTCCCGCGCAGTTCGACCGGATAGTTTTCGGCAATGAAGGCGCGGACTTCCTGCTGGAAGGCCAGATCCTCGGGGCTGAAATCAAGATGCATGGGGCTCTCCGTTTGAGTTCATGGCCTTTTTGCGGCCCTGACGCGGTGAGACTCGCCATCGCGGACGAAGGCGTTCTCTTGATCCCTCCATCCTTCCACTTTACGTAAACGTCAAGAGGGGCATTGGTCCAGCAGTGCCTGCAAGACGCCTCCATGCCAGCGCGAAGCCACGAACCGCAGCGCGATGCACAGAAGCCACAGTTTCTCCACTCTCGAGCCATACCCGATTCAATCGCTTGAATTCTTGCTTGCGCTCGGCCCGCCCTTTTGCCAGAGAGCCGGCATGCAGGCGCTTCGAGGCTTCGATTCGCTGCTGTCGTACGCACAAAAGTGCTCGCAATCGGGAGGGATATCTGTGAAGCTCACCGCAATTCAATCGTGTGCATCGGTCATCGCGCTGGCCATGGCCGGTCTTTCGACGCCGGTTCTCGCGCAAGCCGCCGCACCTGCCGATGCCGCCACGGCCGATACCGCCGCAGGCGATACCCTCAGCGAAATCGTCGTCACCGCATCGACCGGCACCAAGAGCAAGCTCGACAGCTCGGTCTCGATCTCCTCGGTCGATTCGGCGATCATCGCCAACTTCCGCCCGATGTCGGAAGGCGATCTGCTCCGCCTGCTGCCGGGTCTCCAGCCCAACGTTTCGGGCCCGGGCGGTAACGGCAACTTCGCCGTTCGCGGCCTGCCCGTTGCCACCGGCGGTGCCACTTTCGTGCAGCTGCAGGAAGATGGCCTGCCCACCGTGCTGTTCGGCGATATCCAGTTCGGCAACAACGACTACTGGACCAAGTCGAGCCCGATCGATGCCCGCGTCGATGCGATCCGCGGCGGCACCGCTGCCACGCTCGCCAGCCAGGCCCCCGGCGCGGTGATCAACTACATCAGCAAGACCGATCGCAGCGAAGGCGGCTATGTCCAGGTCGAGCGCAATCTCACCTACGATTACACCCGCGCCAGCTTCCGCTACTCGGGCGGCATCGACGACAAGACCTATTTCAACATCGGCGGCTACTACGGCGCCGGCGACGGTCCGTGGCACCCGGGCTACCAGCTCAGCAAGTCGTACCTGATCAAGGGCAACGTGACCCGCGAGTTCGACGATAATCGCGGCTTCTTCCGCCTCTATTTCAAGGCGCAGGACACGCAGGAGCCCAACACGCAGGGCGGCATCGCTTGCGGCAACCTCAGCGGCGGCAAGGTCTCCGGCCTTTCGGCCTGCCCGGGCTTCGATCCGCGCCGCGCGTCCAACTTCTCGGCGTTCAACCCGGTCGTGAACTATGTCGATTTCGACAGCCGCGGTCTGGCGAGCACCCCGCTGAACGGCATCACCACCAATGCCCAGTCGCTCCAGGCGCAGCTGCACTACAAGTTCGACAACGGCATCACCGTCGACAACAACGCACGCTACACCAACATGAGCGGCGGTTTCTCGTCGAACTTCCTCAGCGTCTCGCCGCTCTCGGGCCTGATCGGTTCGACCAAGAACGGCGGCGTGGTCGCCCGCGCGGTCTATTCGGCCGGCCCGAACAAGGGCAAGGACGTCGCCGAAGCGTTCTATAACAACAACGTATCGGTCTACACGCGGATCCGCGACGTCGGCAGCTTCGTCAACGATGCCAAGCTCAACTGGCAGGGCGATCTCGGCGGGATCAAGGCCAACCTCACCGCCGGCTGGTTCTACATGAACCAGAAGGTCGCGATGGATTGGCATCCGAACCAGTTCAACGGCTCGTTGACCCCGGCGGCCTCGCCGATCGACTTGCTCGATGCGGCCGGCAACCTGCTCAGCGCCAATGGCTTTACCGGTTACAACAACAACTGGGGCGGCTGCTGCGCCCGCACCTACGATTACACCTTCACCGACAACGCGCCCTATGCCGACTTCATCTTCGATGTGGGCAAGTTCGAGCTCGACGCATCGGTCCGCCACGATATCAACAAGGGCACCGGTTCGGGCATCAATGCCAACCCGGCAGTGGGCGATGCGGTGACGCATTTCATCACAACCAACGCGGTGAACCCGGTCACGGGCGCTTCGCAGTCGGTCAGCCTGCCCTACTACCTGCCCGATGGCGCGCGGGAGACGATCAACTACACCAAGGCAACCACCTCGTGGTCGGTGGGCGCCAGCTTCAAGCCGGCGGACAACCTCAACCTGTTCGTCCGCGCTTCGAAGGGTGTTCGCGCCAACGCGGATCGCCTGACCTTCAGCGGCTACTTCAACGCTGACGGCACGCTCAACGCCAAGGGCAACACGGCGGTTTCGAACAACGTCTATCAGTACGAAATCGGCCTCAAGAACCGCGGCAACATCGGCGGCGCGCGCTACACGGTCGAACTGACGGGCTATCACAGCCACTTCAACATCACGACCTTCGAGCTCAGCCAGACGATCTGCCCGATCGTGACCGGGAATCCGACGCAGTTCACCTGCATCATCTCGGACAAGTACAAGACGACCGGCGCGGAGTTCTACGGCACGCTCAGCGCAGGCGGCTTCAGCCTCCTTGCCAACATGACGTACAACAAGTCGAAGAAGCAGCCTTCGGCGCCGGGTTCGGTGTTCTCGCGCTCGAACAACATTCCCGATCTGTCGTACACCTTCGCGGCGAACTATGACTTCAGCGACATGATCGCGCTGGGTGCCAACATCACCGGCGTGACCAGCACGCTCGATGGTGCAGGCAACCAGTGGCCGGGCGGCAGCGTGTTCGGCGCGAACCTCAAGGTTCGCCCGGTCAAGAACCTCGAACTGGGGCTCAATGCCTACAACCTGTTCAACAAGCTGACCCCGCTCGGGCCGGCCGGAACGGACTATCAGCCGGGCAACGGCACCTTCGTCGGCGGCATTGCGCCGGTGCTGGGCCGCAACGTCAACGCCTCGGTCCGCTTCAGCTTCTGATAGCCGGGCGGCTCCGCAAGGGGCAAACAACCTGAAAGGGGGTGGGCGCGGCCAGATGGTTCCGCACCCGCCCCTTTTTGCGTATGCCTGCATCCATGAAGGCGCAGCGCGTTCCCAGCTTTCGTCATTCCCGCGCAGGCGGGAATCCAGAGCCGGGCAAGCGACGGGTCAAAATCTGGCGCCCTGGACCCCCGCCTGCGCGGGGGTAACGAATGATGATTTGAATAAATGCAGTCTCGGCAGAAGTTGAGTGGGAGAAAGTCCGTGAACGAAGGCGATCGGCGGATCCGTTCGGTGCTCGTCGTCGGTGGCGGCTCGGCCGGCTGGATGTCGGCCGCGATGCTGGCCACGATGCTCAAGCGCGATTGCAAGGTCACGCTCGTCGAATCCGACGCAATCGGCATCGTCGGCGTGGGCGAGGCGACGATCCCGCCGATCCGCCTGTTCAACGAAACGCTGGGCATCGGTGAAGCCGATTTCATCCGCGAGACGCGCGGCACCTTCAAGCTCGGCATCGAGTTCGTCGATTGGGGCACCGTCGGCACCCGCTATTTCCACCCCTTCGGCCCGCACGGGCGCAATTTCGATATGGTGCCGCTGCACCAGTACTGGCTGAAGACGCGCAAGGAACCCGGTGCCTTCCCGCTCGAGGACCTTTCGATGGCCTGGCAGATCGCGCGCGCCGGCCGCATGGCGCGCCCGGTGCCCGATCAGCGCTCGCTGCTTTCCACCTTCGACTATGCCTACCATTTCGACGCCTCGCTCTACGCGGCCTTCCTGCGCCGCCATGCCGAAGCGCGGGGCGTCACTCGCGTCGAAGGCAAGATCGACGACGTTACGCTGAACGGCGAAACCGGCTTCGTTGAAAGCGTCACTCTGGAAGGCGGGCAGAGGCTCGAGGCCGATCTCTTCATCGATTGCTCGGGCCTGCGCGCGCTGCTCATCGAAGGCGCGCTGCAAACGGGGTTCGAGGACTGGAGCCACTGGCTTCCTTGCGACCGCGCGGTCGCCATGCCTTGCGCCAGCGCCGGGCCGCCCACGCCCTACACCCGCTCCACTGCGCGCGAGGCCGGCTGGCAATGGCGCATTCCGCTGCAACACCGCATCGGCAACGGCTACGTCTATTCCAGCCAGTTTCTGGAGGACGACAAGGCCGCGCAGCTGCTCGCCTCGCGCCTGGATGGTGAGGCGCTGGGCGATCCGCGCTTCGTCCGTTTCCGCACCGGCCGCCGCAAGCAGCACTGGAACCGCAACGTCATCGCGGTCGGGCTTTCCAGCGGCTTCCTCGAACCGCTCGAATCGACCTCCATTCACCTCATTCAGGCCAATATCTCCAAGCTCATCGGCCTGTTCCCGGACCGCGATTTCGATCCCGCCACGATCGCCGAATTCAACCGCATCGCCCACGCCGAAACCGACCGCATCCGCGATTTCCTGATCTTGCATTACAAGCTGACGCAGCGGCAGGATCACGAACTCTGGCGCTATGTTTCCGCGATGGACGTGCCCGATACGCTCGCGCTGAAAATGGATCACTTCCGCCGCCACGGCCGCCTGATCGCGCGCGAGATGGACCTCTTTGCGCCGCCTTCATGGCTCGCGGTCCATATCGGCCAGCACCACTATCCCGAAGGTCTCGATCCCCTCATCGAGCACCGCGGCATCGATGCGCGCGATTACCTTGCCAAGCTGCGCGCAGCGATGGCGGCCGAGGCGGCCAAGCTGCCCAGCCATGAGGCCTATATCGCCGGCCTCACCGGCACCGCAGCTGCGGCCTGAGGAGGTGTCGGAGCTGCTCGAGGCCGAGGTCTGGCGCGAACGCGCCCGCGCCGCGCGCGCCGTGCAGGATATGGCCGGAGCCGATCGCGCGATCGCCGAAGCCGCGCGCCTTGCTCCGACCGATCCGTTGACCGCATTCCTGCGCGCGCAATCGGCCTACGAACTCGGCCACCCGGCCGCCACGCTCTTCGCCGAAGCCGTGCGGCTCTGGCCCGAAAACCCGGATGCCTTGCGCAACCACGCCCTCGCGCTGGCGTCCGAAGGCCAGCTGGCCGAGGCGGAAGCCGTGCTCGTCCGCGCGCTGGCGGCAAGGCCCGATTGGCTCGATGGCCAGCGCGTGCTCGCCAGCTTGCGTTTCAGCCATGGCGATGCGGAGACGTACGACGCAGGCTTTGCCGAGGCGGTGCGGAGCCAGCCGCGCCATCAGGGCCTCTGGCTCGGCTGGTTCACCTTGCGCGCGCAGCAGCGCGATTGGCCCGCCGCGCGCCGCATCCTCGATGCCGCCGCTGCGCAGCTCGGCGAAACCCGCCCGCTGGCCGTCGCCCGTGCCTTCCTCGCCAGCGAAAGCGGCAACCTCGCCGAAGCGCAAACACGCCTTGCCGCGTTGACCGGCGCGGATGACGAATTCCTTGTCCTGTGCCGCATCCGCACGGCCTTGCGCGCAGGCAATGCCGCAGCAGCGCGCGACCTCGCCCTGCCGCTCACCGCCACGCGTCTGGCCGGGCAGGTCTGGCCCTATCTCTCGACGGCTTGGCGCATGCTTGGCGATCCACGCGCCGCGTGGCTGGACGGCGATCCGGTGCTCCACGGCATCCTCGATCCCGGCCTTTCCACCACCGAGCTTGCCGAACTCGCCGCACTGCTGCGCCGCCTGCACACGGCCTCGCTGCCCTATGCCGAACAATCGGTGCGCCACGGCACGCAGACCGATCGCTCGATCCTCCTCCGCCACGAACCGCTGCTGGGCACCGTCCGCGCGCGGCTGATGGAAGCGCTGCGCGATTTCGTAAGCACTTTGCCACCGCCCGATCCGCGCCATCCGCTCCTCGGTAAGCCGCGCGGCGGCCTGCAGATTTCCGGCAGCTGGTCCGTGCGGCTCGGGGCAGGGGGCTTCAACGTCACGCATAGCCATCCCGTCGGCTGGCTTTCAGCCGTGCTCTATGTCGCACTGCCGGATGATCCCGGCCCGGCTCCGGCGGGTGCTTTGCAGCTCGGCGCACCGCCGTCGGAGCTGGGAATTGCCCTTCCCCCATATGCCGTAATACCACCACGCGTGGGGCAGCTTGTGGTCTTCCCGTCGATCCTGTGGCATGGCACCCATCCGTTCGCGGCGGGTGAACGGCTCAACATCGCCTTCGATGTGGTTCCCACCTCTGCCTGAGGACACCTCGAAACCATGAATGCCCCGAAAACCCTCAAGGAACTCGCCGAGATCGCCGGTGTCACCAGTGGCACTGTCTCGCGCGCGCTTTCGGGTTCGAGCCTCGTCACCCCTGCCACGCGCGACATGATCGTCGCCCTTGCGCGCCAGCACGGTTTCACCCCCAATGCCACCGCGCGCAATTTGCGCATGCGCAAGACGAACACGATCGGCGTGGTCATCCCTCTCGGTCATGAAGTGCGGCAGAACATCTCCGATCCGTTCTTCATCACCATGCTCGGCCTGCTGGCGGACAAGCTGACAGGCCGGGGCTACAGCCTCCTCCTCTCGCGCGTCGTGCCGACGGACGAGGACTGGCTGCTCAAGCTCGCCCGCTCAGGCCAGTCGGACGGGATCATCGTGATCGGCCAGTCAGACCAGTCCGCCGTGCTCGACCGCGTCGCCGAACTCTACCGCCCGCTCGTCGCGTGGGGCTCGCACATTGCAGGGCAGGCGCATTGCTCGGTCGGTTCGGACAACTTCCGCGGCGGCGCGCTCGCCGCGCAGCATCTGCTGGAGCGCGGCTGCCGCAATATCGTGTTCTTCGGCGATGCCCGCGCGATCGAGATCGGCCAGCGGCTCGAAGGGTGCCGCTCGGTCGTGGAGCGTTCCGGTGCGCGGTTCAGCGTGGTGCCCACGCACCTTGTTGCCGATGCGGCGCAGAGTGAGATCGGCAAGTATTTCCGCATCAAGACCAATCGGCCGGACGGCGTTGTCGCGGCGTCAGACGTCATCGCCGTCACCGCCATGCGCGTGCTGGCCGAACAGGGCCTTGCGGTGCCCGGCGACGTGAAGGTTATCGGCTACGACGGTTTGCCGCTGGGCGAGCACACCATGCCCCCGCTCACCACGATCGCGCAGGATCTGGAACAGGGCGCGGAAAACCTCGTCAGCAGCGTGATCCAGCGCATCGCCGGGGAGGAGATCCACTCGGTCATCCTCCAGCCGCGCCTGCTGATCCGGGAATCTACCTGAGCGCCAGAGCCAGCGCCAGCGCGCCCAGCAGGCCCGCGTTGTCGCCCAGCCCCGGCGCCACGATCAGTTCGTCGATCTTTCCCACGGTATAGCCGCCGTTCGCCGCCAGTGCTTCGGCGCGGATCAGGTCGAGCAGACCGTCCGTCGCGGTCACCCCGCCGCCCAGCACGATGCGCGCCGGTTCCATCACCGTCTGGAATGTCGCGAGCGCGCGGCCGATGTACCAGGCGATGATGCGCTTGCCGGGATGATCCTCCGGAAGCTCGGAAAGCGACTTGCCCCAGCGCGCGATCACCGCAGGCCCGCAGGCGAGGCCTTCGAGGCAATCGCCGTGGAACGGGCAGGTGCCCGCAAAGTCCAGATCCTCGGGATGGCGCGGCATGCGGATATGGCCCATTTCCGGGTGCGAAAGCCCGCGCAGCAGGTGCCCGTCGCTGCAGAAGCCGCCGCCGATGCCGGTGCCGATGGTGAGGTACAGCACCGAACTGTGGCCTTCGCCCGCGCCCCAAAGCGCTTCGGAAAGCGCAGCGCCGTTGACGTCGGTATCGATCGCCACCGGCACGCCGAAGCGCTCCTTGAACGGCGCGATCAGGCTCGCTCCGCTCCAATGCGGCTTGGGTGTGGGGCGCACGCAGCCATAGCTGGGCGAGGCGGGATCAAGATCGAGCGGCCCGAACGAGGCGATGCCAAACGCGGCATAGTCCGCGCCCTGCGCCGCGAACCACTCCACCGCCGCGCCGAGCGTCTCCTCTGGCGTGGTCGTCGGTATGCGTTCTCGCGCAAGAATTGTGCGCTCCGCGTCCGCCACACCCAGCACGAACTTGGTGCCGCCCGCCTCGATCAGGCCATAGCGCGCCGCGCTCATGCCGCGATCTCCGCGCGCGCGCCGTCAAGGACAAGGCGAAATACCGGCGCCGGCACCCCGGCGAAATGCGCCCTGCGCCAAGCCGCATCGCCATGGTCGTTGCCCTTCAGCGAGTTCGGATAATCGACGAAGCCATGCACGGTGAGTTCCTGCGTCACCCACCAGCTGTAAGTCTGCACTGGTGCCTCCGGCGGATTTCCTGCGACCAGCCCGCTCCCATTGAGCGGCAGCCACGGCCCTTCCATGTGCTCGGCCACCATGCCGTAAAGCCCGTTGGGGCCATTGGGCTCGCCCGGCGCAAAGACCTTCCGCTGCGTGGACCAGAACAAGTAGTAGCGCCCAGCGTGGAAGACGATATGCGGCCGTTCCTGCTCGTTGTTGAGCCCGTCCGCGCTTAGTAGCGGCGGCAGGACCGCCCAGCTGTCACCCTCACGCCGCAGCAGGCCGATGCAGCCGTTCCACGGGCTTGCCGAACCTTTGAGCGATCCGGTGAACAGCAGATAGTCCGCGCCATCCGCCGGATCGCGGAAATGCGCCGGATCGCGGAAGCCCTTGATCATGCCCGGCACGCCTTCCGCCGCCGTCACCAGCACATAGTGCGGGATCGGCCCGCCCGCGATCTCGCGCGGTTCGCTCCAGTCCTCCACGGCAAAGGCGCTGGCATCCCCGGTCAGGGCGCCGGTCGTCTCGAACATGCGCTGGATGAACGTGCGCGGCTCTTCCCCGCGCAGGCCCGATGCGGTCCAGTAGAGCGTCACCGCGCCGGTTTCAGGATCATACAGCGCAGAGCCCGCCCATTCGCGGCTGCCGGGATTGAGGTCGTCGGGCAGGGCATCGCCGTGATCGCGCCATTCGCCCCCGCGTGCCGCCATCAGCCGGATGCGCACAAAGTCATGCCGCGCCTCGGGGTCCTCGCCCGCCGGGGCGGAGAGCACGAACCACAGCGTCCAGCCTTCCACCACCGCCGTGGTGCCGTCCGCCAGCTGCAGCGGCCAGAGATCCCACAGGTCAAAGCCCGGCAGCGGGTGCTTCAGGCGCTTGCCGTCCACGAGCGGGATCTGGTGGCAAGGCTCGATGCTGAGCGCGCGCAGGTGCTCGCGGGTCCAGAGCGTTGTCGGGGAAGTGAGTACGGACATCGAACAAGTATCCTGAAGCAATCGATTGGAATTGGCCACGGCCATCGAAAAAGGGACGAGCAGCGCGCTTACCTCATGATAAGCCCGGCCCCGTCGCAGGCCGCTTCGCGCAGCACCAGTGGCGCGCTACCGTCGGGCCTGCGATAGGTGAGGGCGTCCAGCACCGCGTCGGCGCGGTCCGCCCGGCACAGCGCGACGACCGCGCCGCCAAAGCCGCCGCCGGTCATGCGCGCGCCGCCATCGGGGCCGATCAGCGCCTGCAGTTCTGCCGCCAGCGCATCGACCGGCGGCACAGTGATCTGGAAATCGTCGCGCATCGAGGCGTGCGATGCCGCCATCAGTTCGCCAGTCGCTCTGAGGTCGCCAGTTGCCAGCGCTTGCGCCGCCGCCAGCACCCGCGCGTTCTCGCTCACCACATGCCGTGCCCGCGCCAGGGTCAGCGGATCGAGCCCGGCACGGTTCAGCATCGCCATGTCCGCATCCCGCAGCGCGGGCACGCCGATCGCTGCCGCCGCCACCTCGCACTGCCTGCGCCGCTCGTTGTAGGCACCTTCGACCAGCCCGCGCGCCACGCCCGAATGGACGATCAGGATCTGCACGTCCCCCGGCATCGCCACCGGCGTCACATCCAGCGAACGGCAATCGATCATCAGCGCGTGGCGGGCGACACCTGCGGCCGAGGCCAGCTGGTCCATGATCCCGCAGCGCATGCCCACGTGATCGCACTCGCCCGCCTGCGCCATGCGGGCGATGTCGGCAGGGGCGATGGCAAGCCCAGCCAGCGCCGCCAGCACCGTGCCGATGCCGACCATCAGCGAGGCTGAGGAGGACAGTCCGGCGCCCTTGGGCACGGTCCCGGTCATGGCGATGTCCGCGCCGGTCAGGGCATGGCCGCGCTCGATCATCGCGGAGGTCATGCCGCGCACGTAATCGGCCCAGGGATTGGCGGGATCGGCGGCATGGGGCGCATTGAGCGCCCATTCCGCCACGGCCCCGCCGAAATCGCAGGCGACAACGCGAATCCGGCCATCACTGCGCGGCGCGGCTGCGATCTGCGTTTCCACGCTGATCGCGCAAGGCAGCACGAAGCCGTCGTTGTAGTCGGTGTGCTCGCCGATCAGGTTGACCCGCCCCGGCGCCCGCGCGACCACTGCAGGAGCCGCGCCAAAGGCTTGCGCGAACTGTTCTGCCAGGGTCATGCGGCGCTCCGGAAATGCGGGCCGCCACAGGCGCGCAGCCGTTCTGCTGCCTGCTCGGCCGTCAGATCGCGCTGCGTCTCAGCCAGGATCTCGAAACCCGCCATGAACTTGCGCACCGAAGCAGAGCGCAGCAGCGGCGGATAGAAATGCGCATGCAGCCGCCAGTGTGCGCTGGGGTGGGGTGCGCTCGGCTCATGCCCGAAGGGCGCGCCATGCCAGCCCATCGAATAGGGGAAGGAGCACTGGAACAGATTGTCGTACCGCGTGGTGAGGTCGCCAAGGATCGCGGCGAGATCGGCGCGCTGGTCGTGCGAAAGATCGGGCAGGCGCGCCACATCGCCGCGCGGCAGCAACAGCGTCTCGAACGGCCAGACCGCCCAGAACGGCACGATCGCCAGCCAGTGCTCGCTGGCGCAGACCACGCGCGGGCCAGCCGCCTCGGCTTCCACCAGTTCCGCCAGCATCGGGCGGCCCGTGTTTGCGAGCCAAGCTGCCTGCGTGCGGTCCTCGGTCGCGATCAGCTGCGGCACATGGCTCGTCGCCCAGACTTGCCCGTGCGGATGCGGGTTGGAGCACCCCATCATCGCGCCCTTGTTCTCGAAGATCGAAACCACGCTGTAGCGCTGGCCCAGATCTGCCGCCTCGGCACACCAAGTGTCGATCACCGCGCGCCGTTCCGCGATGGAAAGCTCGGGCAGGGTGCGGCCATGATCGGGCGAGAAGCAGATCACCCGCGCTTCGCCCGTTGCCTGTTCCGCGCGGAACAATCCGTTTCCGGCATCCGGCGCCGGCGTATCGGGCAGCAGCGCGGCAAAATCGTTCTGGAACACGTAAGGCCCGGTGTAATCCGGGTTGCGCTCGCCGTTCACGCGTGTGTTCCCGGCGCAGAGATAGCAGCCGGGATCATGCACAGGCGGGCGCGCCCTGTCCGGCACTTCCTCCGCCCCCTGCCACGGCCGCTTGGCGCGGTGCGGGGAAACCAGCAGCCAGGTATCGCTCAGTGGATCGTAACGCCGATGGGGATGTTCGGCAGGATCGAAACTCATGAACGCACCTCAAGCACCAGCACAGCCTCGCCGGGTAGCGGCGGGACGGCCATGCCTACGCGCGCGAGCCAGCCACCGTCCATCCGCGCGAGCTCGCCGTTCTCGGACGCAATCGTATACGTGCGCCCCGGCAGCGCCATCGGCAGCCTGAGGTTCGGCTGGTGGCGCATCGTCGTGGGCTGCGTCCGCGTCACCAGCACGACCATATCCTCGGCCGAGCCATGTGCCTGCCACACCACCCCGTCGCCCACTTCGCCCATCCACACGCGGCCCGCATGCAGGCGTTCGCGCAGGGCTTTGTAGCGCGCGATCCCGGCCATGAGCTCGCGGCGCTCGGTCTCGCCCAGCTTGCGGGCGTCCAGCTCCACGCCGAAATGGCCCGGCAGCGCCACCCCGCAGCGAAACGCCATCGATTGCGAGCGCCCGGTCGAATGCGCCGGGCTTGCGCCCACGTGGCTGCCCATCACTTCGGGCGGCATGAACTGAAGGAACCCGCGCTGCATGCCCGCGCGCGAAACCGCGTCGATGCAGTCGCTTGTCCAGAAGCGGTGTGTGCGCTTGATGATCTCCGCGTCGATCCGCCCGCCGCCGCCAGCGCAGGCTTCGATTTCCACCGCCGGAAATGCCGCGCGCAGCCGGTCCATCAGGGCATAGGTCGCCAGCACTTGCGCGCGGTAGTGCGGCAGGCTCCCGGCATGGACCAGATCGCGGTTGTGATCCCACTTGAGGTAGCTGATCGGCAGCTCGCGCAGCAGCGCCGCAATCGCATCGAACAGATAGGCGCTCACCTCGGGCCGCGCGAGATCGAGCACCAGCTGGTTGCGCGCCTCAAGCAGCGGGCGCCCGTCCACGTGCAGCGCCCAGTCGGGATGGCGGCGATAGAGATCGCTGTTGCGATTGACCATCTCCGGCTCGACCCACAGGCCGAATTCCATGCCGAGGTCCGTGACCGTCTTCGCCAGCGGTCCCAGCCCACGCGGGTATTTGCGCTTGTCCACCGTCCAGTCGCCGAGCGATGAGGTATCGTCGTCGCGCTTGCCGAACCAGCCGTCATCCAGCACGAAACGCTCGATCCCGATGCTCGCCGCCGCCCGCGCCAAGTCCATCAGGGCGGCTTCGTCGTGCTTGAAGTAGAACCCTTCCCAGGTGTTGATGTGCACGGGCCGCTTGGCCGCGCCCTCTGCACCGCCCGGCCAGGTCATCCTTGCCCGGATGCCGCGGTGGAACGCATGCGCCACCCCGTTGGGGCCTTCGGCTGAAGCTGTCGCGAGCACTTCCGGGCTCTGCAGCACGCCGCCCGGTGCGATGATCGCCTCGCCCGGCGCCAGCCATTCGCCCAGCTGCCACTGCCAACGCCCGTCGTCGATCCACTCGATCGTCTGCGCGTGATTGCCCGACCAAGCGATCTGCGCGCCATAGGCACTGCCATCGCCGCAGGTCACCACCGCGCCGGGGAAGCAATCGTGCGATGTCAGCCCGCGCCGGTTTTCGCGCCGCCATATGCTGCGGGTGAGGGGGTCGCGCACCGGCACGAATTCCGAATTGTGCCGCCCGGCCAGCGAATGGACCTCTGTTGCATCCTCGGGAAGCGGCAGCGCGGCGGCGGCCAGCCAATGCACATGCAGCGGCGCATCGCCTCCGTTGGAAAGCGCGGTGCGCACGGTCATCACGTCGGTCGCGGGATCGAGCGTGTAGCTCGTCGTCACCGCGATCCTTGTAACCGCATCATGCAGCACGAAGCGCACGGTCTGTGCATCCAGCCGCTCGACCTTGCATTCGCCCGCCTGAAACGACCAGTCGCGCCCGCCCCGGTCGGCCAGCAGCGCGCTCTGCCCGAACCAGCCCATGCCGAAGCCGGGAAACACTGTCAGCGGCTGATCGAAATGGAGCGAGAAGCTCGGCTCGGGCCGCTCGCTGCGCAGGCTTGCGGAAGGCTGTGCGCCTTCGGGCAGGCGCGGCCCCCAGTATCGCCACAGCGGTGCCTCGCCGGGGGGCAGCTCCCACACGGCGGAGCAGCCCGGGCTTTCCAGCGCGATGATGTCAGGAACGCCCATGTCAGGCATGCACCAGCTCCGCCGTCCGGCGCGGATCGCGTACGCGCAGCATGGTGATCGCCGCCATCACCAGCAGCGCGCCGGCAAAGCTCAGCGCATTGCGCGGGTCTGCGCCGAGCACGTGGTTGTAGATCCAGCCGAAGGTCAGGCCATTGAGCAGCATCGGGATCACGATCATCATGTTGAAAATGCCCATGTAGACCCCCGTCCGCTCCGGCGGGATCGAGCCGGCAAGGATGATGTAGGGGTTGCCCATGATGCTCGCCCAGCACATGCCCAGCGTTACCGCGATCAGCAGCAGCGGCGTGTGGCTGCCAAGATCGGGCATCGCCAGCGCGGAGAACACCGGCCCCGGCGCACTCGGCGCGCCCGCAACATGCGCCATCGCCACCATGCCGAGCCCGCCCGCAGCAAGACATGCCATATGCACCCGCGATGCCCCCAGCGCGCGCGAGATCGGCACCATCGCCAGCGCTGCGGCAAAGCCGACAAGGTTGTAGAACGCACCCAACTGCTGCGTTGTCAGCACCGCAGCGCGGAACGCCTCGCTCGATTTGTCTGCCGTGCCATAGATCGATCGTCCGATCGAAAGCGCGCTGTAGGACCAGTAGATCGAGAAGCCGTACCACTGGAACAGGCTCATCCACGCCATGCTGCGCATCGCCTGGGGCATCTCCACGATCGCGCGGCCGATCTCGCCCAGCGTTGCGCCCGCAGACTTGGGCGCGGCGGCAATGCGCGCCTTTTCGTCCTCGCTCAGCGGCAATTCGGGCACGCGCCAGATCGACCACAGGATCGTGGTGATCGAAAGCACCGCGCCGACCATGAACGAAATATGCGTGATCGTCGGGATATTGTGCGCATCCACCGCATTGCGGTCGATCCCCACCCAGTAGACGAGGATCGAAGGCGAAAGGAACGCAAGGCACTGCGCCAGCCCCGTGAACGCGCTCTGGCTGAGGTAGCCGATCTCGTGCTGGCTCTCGTCCAGCCGGTCGCTCACATAGGCGCGGTAGGGCTCCATCGTGATGTTGTTGCCGGCATCGAGCAGCCACAGCAGGCTCGCCGCCATCAGGATGCTCGCGGAAAACGGCATGAACAGCAGGCCCAGGCTGCACATCACCGCGCCGATCAGGAAATAGGGCGTGCGGCGGCCAAACCGTGAACTGGTGCGGTCGGAGAGTGCGCCGACCAGCGGCTGGATGAGGAGACCGGTCATCGGCCCGGCCAGTTGCAGGATGGGGAGATTCGATTCATCCGCGCCGAGCCACGAATAGATCGGCACCATGTTGCCCTGCTGCAGGCCGAAGCTGAATTGCAGGCCAAGGAAGCCGAGATTCATCTCGATCACGCGCATCAGCGACAGGATCGGCTTGTGCTTTGCCGGGGTCCGCTCGTTTCCTTGAGGCTTGGTCACGTCCAACGGTTCTCTCCCGCACGACTCTCGCTGGAGCCTTTGTGCCCGTCTAGCTTAGGCGACAGAATGATTCAATCGAGTGAATCAATTTGTTCCGGGACGATAGACGGGTCTCTCCAGCGTCCGGTCGGTCTGGATGCGGGTATAGCCGCCCACACCGTGAACCCGGCCCATCAGCTGCATCGCCACCGGATCGGGCCGCAGGCTAGCGGCATCGACGAACCGGTCGTCGATGGTCATCGCCAGAACTTCGCCCAGAATGATCGTGCTGCCCGGCGGCGCGTCGATCGCCTGATAGAGCCGGCACTCGAGGCTCACCGGCGCGCCCGCGATGCGCGGCGGCGCGACGAGTTCGCTCGGCAGCATCTCGAGCCCGGCCAGCATCGCCTCGTCGATCTCGGGCGGCGCATCCACGCAAGTCACGTTCATCGCCTCGAGCATCGGCTCGCTCACCAGATTGACGACGAACTCCTTCGTTTCCAGAATGTTGGTCGCTGTATCCTTGAGAACGCCGCCGCTCCCCCGCATCGCGCCCAGCACCACCAGCGGCGGCGCGGCCGAGATCATGTTGAAGAAGCTGTAGGGGGCGACATTGCCCACGCCTGCCGCCGAAAGCGTCGATACCCAGGCGATCGGCCGCGGCACCACGGTCCCGGCCAGCAGCTTGTAGCGCTCGGCTCCGCTGAGCCCGTCCATCCTGAGGTGCATCAGGCGTCGTCCTCGATCCACGCCACCGCCGGCTTGGCGCGGCGGTCCACCGTGAGGCGGAACACATCGGGCCGCGAATAATGCCCCACCGCATCGAAATCATAGCGCGCGCGGGCGATCTCGGCGGGATCGATCTCGGCATAGAGCACCGTCTCGCCGCTGTAGTCCGGCCCCGCCAGCATTTCGCCCAGCGGCCCCACGATCAGGCTCCCGCCGCGCATCAGCACGGTGTCTGCGTCCTCGCCCAGCACGCATTCCTGTCCCTCGGGCAGATCGCGCCGCCGCAGGAACTGGCAGGCGGAGAGCACGTGGCAGCGCCCTTCCAGCGCGATGTGCCGCATCGAGGAGGCCCAGCCGTCGCGGTCGTCCGCCGTCGGCGCGCAGTAGAGCGTCACGCCCTGGCCATACATCGCCATGCGCAGCATCGGCATGTAGTTTTCCCAGCAGATCACCGCGCCTACGGTGCCGAGCGCGGTTTCCACCACCGGCAGGGTGGAGCCATCACCGAAGCCCCAGACCAACCGCTCGGCCGCAGTCGGCATAAGCTTGCGGTGGTGCGCCATGGTTCCCGCCGTCCCGTCGATGATCAGCGCGGTGCAATAGAGCGTCGAGCCCACACGCTCGATCACCCCGATCACCACGACCATCCCCGCAGTGCCAGCAGCCTCGCGCACCGCCGCGATTTCCGGGCCGTCCAGCGCCACCGCCGCCGCGTAGTACCGCGCATAGGCCTCGCGCCCCTCCGGCAGCCGCAGCCCGATCGGCGCGCCAAACCGTGCGCCCTTGGGATAGCCGCCGATGAAGGCTTCGGGAAACACGGCGAGCTTTGCGCCGGCGGCGCCGGCCTCGGCAATCAGGCGGGCGGCCTTGGCTGCGGAAGCCGCGCTGCCGGCGGGGTCGGATGCTGCCTGCACAACGGCGGCGCGAAAGGGAGAACTGCTCATGCGGTGAGCCTAGCAGCGCCCCTGCGCTCGGGCGATTGCTAACTGCACGTTCTGCGCGGTACGAGGAGCGCCAGCAATGCAGAGGGGGCAGGGTGAGCGAACCAGCCGCCAACGGCGTGTTCCCGCGCTCGCGGGTGGACGATCGCGCGCAGGCCTTCGTCTGGCTGCACCAGCAACCCCGCTCGGCATGGACGCACGAGCTTGATCTATGACCTTTGCAGGAGCGCTTCTGATATGACCCGGACTATCGAGTTCATCTTCGATTTCGTCAGCCCCAACGGCTACCTTGTGTGGGGGCCGCTCAAGGCTCTTGCCGCGCGCAAGGGCGCAACGATCACGCTGACGCCCGCACTGCTGGGCGGCATGCACAAACTCACCGGCAACGCTCCGCCGTTCATGCGCGATGCCGAAATCAAGGGCAAGAACGCCTATGCCCAGCTCGAAATGCAGCGCTTCATCGCCCGCCACGGCCTCACGAAGTTCCGCATGAACCCGGCGTTCCCGTTCCGCTCGGTCGAACTCCTGCGCCTGCTCCTTGCCGCCATCGATCTCGGCTGCGGTGAAGCCTTTGCGGACAGCTTCTTGCGCGCGATCTGGGAAGACGGGCTGAATCCTGCGGACACCGCCGCCGTCGATGCCGTCATCGCCACCGCCAGCCTCCCCGCCGCCGCGCTGGCAGAGGGCGCCCAGTCCGCTGCCGTGAAGGACCGCCTCGCTGCCAATACGCAGGCCGCCGTCGATCGCGGCGCCTTCGGCATCCCCACTTTCTTCGTGGATGGCGAGATGTTCTTCGGCAAGGAACGCCTCGGCCAGATCGAGGAACTGCTGGGCTGAATCTGCGGGAGGGCTGGAGCGGGTAGCGGGAATCGAACCCGCATAGCCAGCTTGGAAGGCTGGTGCTTTACCACTAAGCTATACCCGCGTCGCGCATTCGCATTGCCACGCCGTCCTCCCGCCCGTCAACCTCTGGCCTGCCAGGCTTTGGCCAGTCTCTCCAGTAGCTGTCCATCCGGGCAGCCTTGCCCTGTGCGCCTGCAGCGGCTATTGTTATACGGTATAACCTAATCCGGAGAGCGCCGTGCCCGATACCGCCAACACTGCCCCTGTCCTTCCGGCGCTCGAGCGGCTGCTGCGTCCGCGCTCGGTCGCGGTGGTCGGCGCTTCGGACAAGCCGGGCGCGCTCGGCACCACGTTGCTCTCCAATCTCGATGCCAATGGCTTTTCCGGGGCGGTCTATCCGATCAACCCCAAGCGCGAGACGCTGGGCGGCCGCACCTGCCTGCCCGGGATCGAGGCGCTGCCCGAGGGCGTCGATGCTGCCGTCCTTGCGATTCCCCGCGTGGGCGTGCTCGATGCGGTAAAGGCGCTGGCCGCGCGCAAGGTTGGCGGTGTGGTCATCTTCGCGGCGGGCTTTGCCGAGGGCGGGCCGGAAGGCCTTGCCGAGCAGCGCGAGATCGCGCGCATTGCCCACGAGGCCGGCATGGTCATCGAAGGCCCCAACTGCCTTGGCCTCGTCAACTACGTCGACCGCATCCCGCTCACCTTCGTCGAGACCGACGCGCGGCCACCGGCGGGCAAGCGCGCGATCGGCGTCGTCTCGCAATCGGGTGCGATGGCCGCCGTGCTCGGCACCATGCTCCTCGCGCGCGATTGCGGCGTTTCCTACTCGGTCTCGACCGGCAACGAGGCGGCGAGCGGTGTCGAGGACTATGTCGAATGGCTCATCGATCAGGACGATACGCAAGTAATCGCGATGATCGTCGAGCAGTTCAGGAAGCCGGAGCGCTTCCTCGCGGCGGCCGCGCGCGCGGCGGCGGCGGGCAAGCCGATCGTCCTGCTCCACCCCGGCACCTCCAGCGCCGCGCGCGAATCCGCCGCGACGCACACCGGCGCCATGGCGGGCGACTATGCCCTGATGCGCGCCAAGGTGACCCGCGCTGGGGTAATCATGGCCGAAACGCTGGAAGAACTGGGCGACATCGCCGAAATCGCGCTGCGCTGCCCGGTGTTGCCTGCGGGGCACACGGCGGTGCTCGGCGAATCGGGCGCGTTCAAGGCGCTCACGCTCGATCTGGCGGAATCGCTCGGCCTCCCGCTTGCGCCGCTGCATGATGCGGATTCGCCCGCCTTGCGTGCTGCGCTGCCGCCGTTCGTGCCGGTCAGCAATCCGCTCGATATCACCGCACAGGGCCTTTCCGAACCGGCGATCTACACCCGCTGCCTCGATGCCTTGCTGGAGGATCCGCGCGTCGGCACCGTGCTTGCCGGGATCATCCAGGCCGAAGCGGTGACTTGCGCGATCAAGTTCCCACCCATCCTCGCCGCCGCCACTGCGAAACCCCTCACCAAGCCGCTGATCTTCGCCGGGCTCGATGAAGGCGCTGCCGTCCCGCCCGAGCGCATTGCCGCGCTGCGCGAAGCCGGCGTTCCGTGGTTCCCCACCACCGAACGTGCGCTGCGGGCGATCACCCGCCTCACGCAGTTTTCTGCGCGCGATACCGCCACCTCTACGCAGGCGCCGCTCGCCGTGCCCGGCCTTGCCGATCACACCGGCGTGATCCCCGAATATCAGGCCAAGGCGCTGCTCGGCCCGCTCGGCATTCCTTTCCCTGCAGGTAGGTTCGCCGCCAGCGCCGACGAGGCCGTCGCCGCCGCCGAAGCACTCGGCTATCCCGTCGCGATGAAGGCGCAGGCCGCCGCGCTCAGCCACAAGAGCGATGCGGGCGGTGTGATCCTGAACTTGGCCGATGCCGCCGCGGTGCGCACCGCGTGGGACAAGATGCACGCCAGCGTCGCCGCCTATTCCGCCGCGATCACGCTCGATGGCGTGCTGATCGAGGGCATGGGCGCGCGCGGGGTTGAGATGATCGTCGGCGCGAAGAACGATCCCGAATGGGGCCCGGTCCTCCTCGCCGGCTTTGGCGGTGTCACCGCCGAAATTCTCGGCGATGTGCGCCTGCTCGCGGCAGACATGACGGCGGAGGCGGTCGAGGCCGAACTGATGAAGCTCAAGAGCGCTGCGATCCTGGCCGGCTATCGCGGGGCGCCTGCGCTCGATGTTCCCGCGCTCACGCAGCTGATTGTCACGCTCGGTCGCGTGCTGCGCGCTGAACCACGCATCCGTGAAGTCGATCTCAACCCGGTGATCCTGCATCCCAAGGGCCAGGGCGTGGTCGCGCTCGATGCGCTGATGCTGGTGGAAGGCTGAAGAACCCCTCCGTCAGCCCTTCGGGTTGCCACCTCCCCGTTTGTGCTTCGCAAAAACAGGGAGGACCTTCTTGTTCCTCCCTATTTTCCCTTGAGCTTGTCGAAGGGGCAAATGGGGAGGGGGACCGCCCGCGCAGCGGGTGGTGGAGGGGTGAAAGCCCTCAATGCACCCGCACTGCCATCCCCTCGGCGCGCGCCAGCAGGTCTTCCGCCACCGGATCGCGTGGCCGCAGCCGCAGCGATTCCTCCGCTGCTCCGCGCGCGCCTGCCGCATCGCCCGAAGCCAGCAGCGCCGCCGCAACATCGCGCCGCACCGGATACCAGAATGCCGGCGGGTCGGAGAATTGCATGAAATCCTTGGTTTCCTCGATGTCCGCCGCCGCCGTGAACGCCGTGACCGCGTCCTTGTAGCGCCCTTCTGCCATGGCGATGCGGCCTTCCAGCACGCCGCGTGTGATGCCCAGCATCTGCTCGGGCGCGCGGTGATCGCGTTCGACTTTGCCCTCTGCCACTTGCGCCGGGATCGCCGCCAACTCCGCCTTGGCACCGGCCAGATCGCGCAGCCACACCATCGCCTCGCCTCGTGCATAGTGCCGCGCCGCCTTGAGGTAGGGCAGCTTCGGTTCGGCCAGCGCCAGTACCGCCGCCGGATCATCGAAGCGGGCAAGCGCAAAGTATCCCGCCGCCGCCAGCATCTGCGAAAATGGCTCCGCCTTCTCGCGCTCGGCGGACCGTTCGACCAGTGGCCGTGCCAGATTGAGCGCGGTGCGCGCGTCACCTGCCATCATCGCCCCGCCAAGCCCGAAGATCACGTTGTGCGCGTGATAGGGCAGGTCCCACACGCCCTTGGGCTCGGGCAGGCCCAGCCGCTTGGCATTGGCCTTGCCGATCTCCACCGCGCGCCAGTTGGTATCGGCGGCATCCTGATAGCGGCCCACCCAGAAGAACGTGTGGCTCGGCATATGGACCAGATGGCTGGCATTCGGGGCAAGGTCCGCCAGCTTGTCGGCATAGCGTTCGGCCTTGGCCGGCTCGCCCGAAACTTCGGTGGCGTGAATAAAGAAATGGATCGCAGGCGTATGCTCTGGCGCGCGTTTCAGCACCTGCTCCAGCAGCGTGATGGCCGCATCGATTGCGCCGTGGTCGAAATCCTCGGCGTCCTCCACGAACGAGGACACCATCAGCGCGTCCGCCGTCAGCACCGCGATTTCGTTGTCCGCCGGGTAGCGCGCCGCCACGTGTCGCATCGCTGCCGCATAGGCCACATCGCGTGCGTGGACTTTCTTGTCCGGCAGGTAGCGCAGGATCAGTGCGTCGATCAGGTCGCGCTCGCGCGCGGTGCCATTTTTCGCCGCCAGCGCCTTGGCCTTGCGCACCATCACGAGCAGCGGCGCGCGCTCCTTGCCGTCGCTGCCATAGTTGATCGTGGGGCCTGAAACGAGCGCTTCGCCCCACAGACACATCGCGCAGGCCGGATCGAGCCGCACCGCCTCGCCCATCGCTGCGATCGCGGCCTTGTGCGCAAAGGCTGCGCCCAGTTCCAACCCGTTGGAAAAGAACGCCTGCGCCGCCGGGGCCGTGGTGCTGATCGTAAAGCCGCCGTTGCCATAGCCGGTGAGCAGCGTCGGCACCTTGGGCACAGTGTTGTCGTCGTGCGAGGCATGGTCCGCGTGATCGCCCCCATGATCGCCCCCATGATCGCCATGCCCCGGCTCAGCGGCCTTGGCCGCGCCTTCGGCGGTCTGCGCCTCGCTCAGCGGCTTGCCGGTGGAGGGCGCCTCCATGTCGTGCCCAGCCACGTCATGACTGCCCATGTCGTGGCCAGCTTGCGCGAGCGCCGGTTCAGCCAATCCCAGCAGAACCGCACTGATGATCGAATGGAATACGGCCTTGTTCAACGACTTGCCCCCCTTGCCAGCATCAAGGCTGGCACGGGCGGCCCAGTCTGGCAATCTTTAGCGCTGCGGTGCGGCGGTCTTTTCCGCTTCGGCAATTGCGGCGCGGGTGATCGGCTCCATGATTGCATAGCCCTTGGCATTGGGGTGGATGCCATCGGGCGCAACGTCGGGGTTCATGCCGCCTTCGGCATTGACCAGCGTGCCGTAATAGTCGGCATAGACTGCGCCCCGCACCCGCGCGAGCTCACGCAGCCAGCCATTGAGCGCGACGACTTGCCTGGCCGGGGCCAGCGCCGGTTTCCACGGGAACTTCGCGGCGGGCAGGATGCTTCCCAGCACCACGCCGATCCCGTTGGCGCGCGCGATGTCGACCATTGCCATCACGTGGTTCTTGTACATCTCCGGGCTGTTGGGCCCGGTATTGCCCGCCAGATCGTTGGTGCCGATCATGATGTGCACCACGCGCGGGCGCAGCCGCACCACATCCTGATAGAACCGCACGAGGATCTGCGGGCTCGTCTGGCCGCTGATTCCGCGCCCCACCGCGCCCCCGGCAAACAGCTTCGGCGCAAGCGCCACCCACCCTTCGGTGATCGAATCGCCGATGAACACCACACGCGGCGGCGCGGCCACCTGCTTTTCCGCCTCGGCGTACTTGCATTCCCAGGCCCAGTCGTTGGCCTTCACATAAGGATGGCCGAACCACAGGCCGGTCTGATCGGGGCAAGGCTTGTCCAGCATTCCGTCGCCCGGCGCGGTAACGGGCGGGGAGGGCGGGGGGAAGCTCGGCGCCGCCGCCGTCTGGGCCAGCGCGGGCGCGGCCCAGATCGCCAGCGCGGCCGCCATCCCCCGCCGCATCAGATGATCCCCACGGCCTTGCCCGCACGTTCGAACATGCCGGTGATGATCCCCACCTGCTCGGCGGTATGTTCGGCGCAAAGCGAGCAGCGCAGCAGGGTCATTCCCGCCGGCGTCGCGGGCGGGCGGGCAAGGTTCACGTAGAGCCCCTCGCGCAGCAGCGCTTCCCACATCATCGCGCCGCGCTCCAGATCGGGCATGATCACCGCGATGATCGCGCTCTGCGGTTCTGCCGTGCCCAGCTTGAAGCCCAGCTGCGTCAGCGCCCCATGCAGCGTGCGCGAATTTTCCCACAGGTGCGCGCGCTTGTTTCCGGCGTGCATCAGCTTGCGGATCGAAGTGGCGGCGGTGGCCACCACGCTCGGCGGCAGGCTCGCGGTGAAGACGTAGGGGCGGCAGACCAGCCGCATGATCTCGAACTTCGGGTGGTTCGAAACGCAGAAGCCGCCCACCGTGCCGACCGACTTGGAGAACGTGCCGATCACGAAATCGACATCCTCGAGCACGCCCTGATCCTCGGCCACGCCGCGCCCGTTAGGGCCGATGAAGCCCATCGAATGCGCTTCATCCACCAGCACCATCGCGCCGTTTTCCTTGGCGATGCGGATCATTTCCTTGAGCGGCGCGATATCGCCCAGCATCGAATAGACGCCTTCGAGCACGACCAGCTTGCCCGCGCCGGCGGGAATGCGCTTCAGGCGCTTTTCCATCGCCTCGATATCGTTGTGCTTGAACGGCACGACTTCGGCGTCGCCCATCTTGCAGCCATCCCAGATCGAGGCGTGGCTGTCGATGTCGAGCACGATGTAATCGCCCTTGCCTGCGATCGTGCTGATGATGCCGAGGTTGGCCTGGTATCCGGTCGAGAACACCATGGCATGGTCCATGCCGTAGAATTCCTTGAGCGCCTCTTCCACCGCGCGGTGGCCTGCATACGTGCCGTTGAGCACGCGGCTGCCGGTGGTGCCCGCGCCGAAATCGTCGAGCGCCTGCTTGCCCGCCGCGATCACGTCGGGGTCGAAGGTCATGCCCATGTAGTTGTAGGTGCCGAGCAGGATCGTCTCACGCCCGCTGCAGATCGCCGTCGTGGGCGAAAGCACCTTCTCCATCACGAGGCTGAACGGATCGGTCACGCCCGTCGCCAGCAGCGAACGGCGCGTCTCGATCAGCGGATCGAACTTCGAGAAGAGGTCGGTGGTCGGCATCTCAGGAGGGGTCATGTCGTTCATGGCTTCAGCCCTGCATCGTGGTCACGGCATCGATCAGCTGGCCATAGGTTTCGATCTCGGCCTGCTGGTTCATGCTGATGATGATGTCGAATTCGTCCTCGATCGCGGCCACGAAGTCCATCACGGTGAGGCTGTCCCACTCGAGATCCCCGGCAAACGAGGTGGTTTCGTCGATGGCGAGCCCGTTCTTGTTGAACGGTTCGATCACCTCGGCGATGCGGGCGGCTGTGGCGGCGCGATCCATTTGCGTATTCTCCGGTTATGAGGCGCCCTTGCCCCAAGAATAAGGCTGAAAAGCGGCCAGCCGCCCTGCTTGTCAAGCGCCGCGGCCCTGCGGCACCCCCGGATTTGTCGGACCCGCGGCATGGCGGGCCTTTCGCGGCCTGCCTCTTCACCATGGGGCAGGCCCGTTGCAGCGAGCTCCGCGCCGCAGGGCCGGTTCCTGCAACAATTCCCGGCACGGCGCATTTGGCCTCGTATGGTGCGGCGCAGCCCTTTGCCGCACCAGCCAAGAGCGAAGGACCCGCCCATGCCCCCCAAAGCCAAAGACGCCGTTGCCATGCTCAAGGCCGAGCACCGCGCGGTCGAGGATCTGTTCGAAGCATTCGAAGCCGCCAAGACCCAGCCGAAGCAGAAGACGCTCGCCATGCAGATCTGCGCCGAGCTCATCATCCACGCCACGATCGAGGAAGAGATCTTCTATCCCGCACTGCGCGGCAAGATCGACGATGACACGCTCGACGAAGCCTACGTCGAACACGATGGCGCCAAGCTTCTGATCAGCCAGCTCATGGCCGGCAAGCCCGCCGAGCCGTTCTATGCGGCCAAGGTCACCGTGCTCGCCGACGAGATCAAGCACCACGTCAAGGAAGAGGAAATGTCGCGCGAGGGCATGTTCGCGCAGGCCACCGCAGCGGACGTCGATCTTGTCGCGCTGGGCGAGCAGATGGCCGCGCGCCGTGCCGAGCTCGAAGCCATGATCAAGAAGGAAGGACTCCCCACGCCCGTCTCGCGCACGCTCTCCGTGCCCGAGCTGATCATCGGCGAGCCCGTCGCCTGATCCTGTGCGCTGCCGGTCCGGATCTCGATCCGGGCCGGCGTGTCTGCCCGCTCACACCAGCGCCTTTACCGCCATCATGAACGGCCCGATCGATACCGGCTTGGCGAGATAGCCTTCCGCCCCCGCCTCGCGGATGCGTTCCTCGTCGCCCTTGCCGGCGTAGGCGGTTACCGCCAGCACCGGGATGGGCCTCAGGCCAGGATCGCCCTTGAGGGCCTCGATCAACTCAAGGCCCGAAATGTTGGGCAGCTGGATGTCCATGATGATCAGGTTCGGCACGAATTCGCGTGCGCGAACAAGCACATCGCGCCCGTCTGCCAGCGGCTCCACCGCAAAGCCGCCTGCCTTCAGCACATCGCAGAACAGCTTACGGTTGAGGTCGTTGTCCTCGACAACCAGTATTCTTTTTGCCACTGAGCCCCATTATCCTCATACCACCCCAGACCCCTGCCTAGTCACCCCGGAAGGCCCTGACAATCGCCCGCGCATCCGCCTCCCTGCCCGATCCTGCCGCCACGGCGCTGCAGGCACTTGGCTGGGTGCTCGGTGATGCTGGCCGTGCGGAGCGTTTTCTGTCCCTCACCGGTCTGACGCCTGACGAGCTGCGGACCGGTCTCGGCGATCCGGCGGTGCAGAGCGCGGTGCTCGAATTCCTCTGCGGGCATGAGGCGGATCTGATTGCAGCGGCAGATGCGCTGGGCCTCCCCCCGGCCACGCTCGCCGCCACCCGGGAGAGATTGTGATGAAGGCTTCAGCATGACCAGGCCGCTGGTGATCAGCGATTGCGATGAAGTGCTGCTGCACATGGTCGCGCCCTATCGGGATTGGCTGGGCGAGCAGCACGGTATCGATTTCGTGATGGAGGACAGCGATTTCGGCAAGGCCATGCGCTACGCCGGAACGGGTGATCCCGTCCCCGGGCCGGAAATCTGGCGCCTGCTCGGCCTGTTCTTCGATACCGAGATGCACCGCCAGCAGGCGATCTCGGGCGCGGTCGAGGGTATCAACGCGCTTGCCCGGCATGCCGATGTGGTGATCCTCACCAACCTCAACGACGATCGCCGCGATGCCCGCGCCCGGCAGCTCATGGATGTCGGCATCAACGCCCGCGTCTTCACCAATCAGGGGCCGAAGGGGCCCGCGCTCAAGGCCATTCTCGATGAATACCAGCCCAGCCGCGCGGTGTTCATCGATGATCTGCCGCAGCACCACGGCTCGGTCATGGAGATTGCCCCCCATGTCGGCCGCCTGCATTTGTGCGGCGAACCGATGATCGCGCGCCACATTGATTGTGCGCATGTCAAGGGCCACGCCCATGCCCGTATCGACCAGTGGGAGCACGCGCTACCCTGGCTTATGGATCGTATCCACGGAGTGAACGACGATGACTGAGACCCCCGCCACACGGCTTGCCGAACTCGGCCTCACCCTGCCTGCTCCGGCAGCACCGGTGGCCGCCTATGTCCCCACGGTGGAGGCCGGCGGCTTTCTCTATGTCTCGGGGCAGGTCTCGTTCGTCGATGGTGCGCTGATCAAGGGCAAGCTGGGCGCGGATCTCTCGGTCGAGCAGGGCTTTGCCGCCGCGCAGGGCTGCGGGCTGATGCTGCTCGCTCAGGCCCAGGCCGCGCTCGGCTCGCTGGACCGGATCGCCCGCGTCGTTAAGCTCGGTGCGTTCGTGGCTTGCACGCCCGATTTCACCGATCAGCCCAAGGTCGCCAACGGGGCTTCGGAACTCATGGTCGCGGTTTTCGGCGAAACCGGCAAGCATAGCCGCAGCGCCGTCGGCGTGCCTTCGCTCCCCCTTGGCTGCGCAGTGGAAATCGATGCTGTATTTGCTCTCCATCCTGCTTGATCGCCTGCTGGCGCCGCCCCCGCAGGCGGAGAAGGTGGCATGGCTCAAGGGCGTGACCTATGCGCACCGGGGGCTCCACGGCCCCGGGCTTCCCGAGAATGCGCTTTCGGCCTTCGCCGCTGCGATCGAGGCCGGGCTCGGCATCGAATGCGATGTGCAGCGCAGCAGCGATGGGCAGGCCATGGTCTTCCACGATTGGGAGCTGGACCGGCTGACCGCCGAGACCGGCCTCGTGATCGAACGCAGCGCGGCCAAGCTGGGCCAGATCCGCATCATCGGCAATGATGCAGATATGATCCCGTCCCTGCGCGAACTGCTCGATCTCGTCGCGGGCCGCGTGCCCTTGCTGATCGAGGTCAAGACGCGGCCTTCCACCCGCATTCCCGCGATCTGCCTCGCGGTGCGCCGCATGCTCGAAGGCTATCGCGGTCCTGTTGCGGTGATGAGCTTCGATCACCGCGTTTCGCGCTGGTTCGCGCGGCATTCCAGCCACATCGTGCGCGGTATCGTGATGATGGAGGAAGGCAATCGCACGCTTTTCGCGCGCACCCGCCGCCACATCACGCTCTGGCGCGCGCAGCCCGATTTCCTCGCCTACGACATTACCGACATGCCCAGCCGCTTTGCCGGTGCACAGCGCCGCCGGGGCTTCCCCGTGCTCACGTGGACGGTCAACACGCCCGACCTGATGGAGCGCGCTCTCAAGCACGGCGATGGTCCGATTGCGGAAGGAGCAGGGCTGGCAAAGGCCGCCCGCCCGTGAGCGTGACCGCGCGCGTCCACCACGCTGTCGGCGAGATTCCCGCCGCCGAGTGGGACGCGCTGGCCGGTGAAGGCAACCCCTTCACCAGTCACGCCTTCCTCACGCTGCTCGAGGAATCGGGCAGTGTCGGTGGGCGCAGCGGCTGGTCGCCGCTGCCGCTGGTGATCGAGGATGCCGCCGGCATCGCCGCCGCCGCGCTGCCCGCGTATCTCAAGGGCCATAGCCAGGGCGAATATGTCTTCGATCACAACTGGGCGGATGCCTGGCACCGTGCGGGCGGGCAATATTACCCCAAGCTCCAGATCAGCGTGCCCTTCACCCCCGCCACCGGACCGCGCCTGCTGACGGGCGATCATCCGGCGCTTGGGCTGCCCCTGCTGCGCGTTGCCGAGCAGATCTGCGCGCAGAACCAGCTTTCCTCCGCCCACGCCACCTTCATCGAGCCGGCGCAGCTGCCGTTGTTCGAGGAAGCGGGCTGGCTTTTGCGCACCGATACGCAGTTTCATTGGGACAACCAGGGCTACGCCAGCTTCGACGATTTCCTGGGCCAGCTATCCTCGGAAAAGCGCAAGAACCTGCGCAAGGAGCGCGCCAAGGCGCAGGACGGGGTGGAGATCCGCCAGATCACCGGCGATGCGATCCTGCCTGAACACTGGGACGCGTTCTGGGTGTTCTATCAGGATACCGGCGCGCGCAAATGGGGCCACCCCTACCTCACGCGTGAGGCCTTCACCCTGATGGGCGAGCGCATGGCGAACCGCATCTTGCTGGTCATGGCCTTCATCGGCGATCAGCCGGTGGCCGGCGCGCTCAACTTCATCGGGTCGGAAGCGCTCTACGGGCGCTACTGGGGGGCTGTGGTCGACAAGCCCTTCCTGCATTTCGAGCTGTGCTACTATCAGGCAATCGACGCCGCGATCGCACTGGGCCTCAAGCGGGTTGAGGCGGGCGCGCAAGGCCAGCACAAGCTGGCGCGGGGCTACAAACCGGTGCCGACCTGGTCGGCGCACTACATCACGGACCCCAATTTCCGCAGCGCCATCGCCGATTTCCTCGAACGCGAACGTCGCGGCGTGGCGCAGGAACAGATGTGGCTGGGCGAGAGGACGCCGTTCAAGAAGGGGTAGGGCGGCAGTTCCTCTCCATTTTCACGAAGTGCAAATGGGGAGGGGGACCGCCCGAAGGGTGGTGGAGGGGTAAATAGGCGCTGGCTCGCGCCTTCACTGGAGAACGTAAGGAAAGTCAGTTCGAACGTTTGAAGGCTATCTTGCAGCAAGCCTTCGCAGCTCCAGCCGATACCTGCGTTACGCTTACCGCCGATGATATCATTGCGCGCTACAAGAGGACTGTGGCGACACCGGGTTCACAATCCAAACCGAGCTCGCTTCCAGACGATACTTAGGCCGCGCGGCTGTCGGTCCGCATCATGCGCAGCCATTCGCGGGCGCGGCGCTGGGCTTCGGCGATCTCGCGCGCGGTCATGTCGTCGGAAACCTCGGCGCGGCAGGTTGCAGCTTCCTCGTGCCCGCCTACTGCGGCAAGGTTGAACCACTTGTGCGCCTCGATCAGGTCGCACGGCGCGCCGTGGCTGCCGGTCGAATAGGCGACGCCAAGGTCGAACAGCGCATCCATGTCGCCTGCCGCCGCAGCAGCAAGGCAAGTCGCGACGAGTGTATCGGTGGCATCGCTGTCGCTGCCAGCCAGGGCGGCGGCGGCGGAAGCTTCGGTTTCGGAAACCAGCTTGATCCAAGTCTGTGCCATAAACGTTTCCCCTGTCCCCCCGAACCGTGATGACGCTTGGCCGGGCAGGGACAAAGTCAACAATCTTGGTCAACAATTGGTTAACGTCGAAGAAAAGGCGGCATATGTCCGGGTTGGGTACAACTTGGCATTGCCCCTTAGGAAAACCTTGTGCGGATTCCGCCACTTGCTTATAGGCCCGCCAAACCGGGAGCCACAGGTGTCCTTCCGCGGGCGTCGCGGCGGCCGGGGGTCGCAAGAGCATGAGCTTGGAGGGCCGGATGGCTGGGGTTTTGAGTGACGAGATCGACGTTCTGGCCAAAGCACGTCGGGCCATGCCCGGCGATTACATTCCTTCCGATGATGAGCCCTACATGGGTGAGGCGCAGCAGGACTATTTCCGCCGGCTGCTGCTCGAATGGAAGAAATCGATTCTCTCGGCATCGGCCGGCACGCTCACCGCGCTGCAGGATGGCCCGATCCGCGAGCCCGACCTCAACGACCGCGCCTCGAGCGAGACCGAATGGGGCATCGAACTGCGCACGCGCGATCGCCAGCGCAAGCTGATCGCCAAGATCGATTCCGCGATGCGCCGGATCGATGAAGGTGAATATGGTTATTGCGAAGTCACGGGCGAACCCATCGGGCTGGGCCGTTTGATCGCCCGTCCAATCGCCACGATGACCGTCGAAGCGCAGGAAGCGCATGAACGGCGCGAGAAAATCTCGCGCGATATGTAGGATCGGCGGCGTTAAACGCTTTGTCCGGAGAGTGTCCCGCTCCGGCACAGCCTAAGCAAAAACACGTTAACGCCGCGCCGATTTAAGATTCCGTTAGCCAGCCTCGCTTAGCAATCCGCGAGAAAGTTTTGCGACTTTCCTCGTGGCGTGCAGTGCGGCTCATCGCGCTGATCGTTGGGGCCTTCTTTGGCAGATGAGACGGAAACCGGGCGTGACTGAACTCGATCATCGGCAAGTAGGGCGTGACAGCCTGTTTCTCATGGCAGACGTGCGTCTGGCCGGGGCAGGCGACGAGCACCGCGTCAAGGTTCGCAACCTTTCGGGCGGGGGGATGATGGCCGAAGGCCATGTGAAGGTCACCCGCGGCGCCAAGCTTGAAATCAATCTGCGCAACATCGGCTGGGTCGAAGGCGTCGTCGCCTGGATTCAGGAAAACCGCTTCGGCATCGCCTTCGTCGAGGACATCGATCCCAAGCTTGCGCGCGAACCGATCGTCACCAGGTCCGACGAGACGCCGCGCTTCGTCAAGCCGGTGCTCGCGATGGTTGACCCGACCCGGCTGCGCAAGATCTGAGCAAACGCAAAAATTTCTGATGATTCTCGCGGTCATGCGGCCCTTCCGGCGCTGACCGGCGCGGCCTTGCGTGCTAGCACGGCTCCTGATGGTGCGTGCCTCCCGCCTTTCCATGGCTGCCGCCCTGGCCCTCGCCGGGCTCGGTACTCTGGTGCTGGGCGTCTCGGCCTGCGGACGGCGCAGCGAGGGGCCGCTTCCCATCGCCCTCATCGGTGATCGCACCGCGCTCGATACCAGCAGCCTGCGCCTGTCACCCGCAGCACGCACGATACGCGGCGCAACGGTGGAGGGCCTCGTCGCTTTCGACGCCGAAGGCCATGTCGTCCCCGCCATCGCGGACCGCTGGATCATCACCGATGATGGGCAGAGCTACATCTTCCGCCTGCGCGACGGCACCTGGCCGGGCGGCGCGCGCATCACCGCAGAAACCGCCGCCGCCGCGCTGCGCAAGTCGCTCGCACTGTTGAAGGGCACCGCGCTCGGGCTCGATCTTGCCGCGATCGAGCAGGTCCGCGTCATGGCGGACCGGGTGATCGAGATCGATCTCGTCGCGCCCGTCCCCGATCTGCTCACGCTGCTGGCCCAGCCTGAACTCGGCCTGCCCTATGCCCGCCGCGGTTCCGGTCCGATGGGCCTTGCCCGGCGCGGCAGCGGGCTCGAACTGTCTCTCATCCCCCCGGAAAAGCGCGGCCTCGTGCCGGAGGAAGGCTTTTCCAGCCGCGCGCGCAATCTTGTCGTCGAACTGCTGCCTGCGAAAAAGGCGGTGGACCGCTTCAACGATGGCGCCGCCGATCTTGTTCTTGGCGGGCGCATCGATTCGCTCCCGCTCACCGAACAGACCGGCCTCGCGCGCGGGAATATCCAGCTCGATCCGGTGATCGGCATGTTCGGCCTGCTTGTCGAAAGTGAGGCCGGCTTCCTTGCCGAAGCGCCCAACCGCGAAGCGCTGGCGCTCGCCATCGATCGCGATGCGATCATCGCCGCGTTCAACATCGCCGGCTGGCAGCCCACCACCCGCGTTGTCTCCGCCGGGGTCGAAGGCGATGCCGGCACGGTGGGCGAGCGCTGGGTCGGCGTCGCACTCGATGCGCGCCGGGCGCTGGCGGCCGAGCGTGTCACGCGCTTCATGGCCAGCGGCAATTCCGCCCCGCTGGTGCGGATCGCCGCGCCCAATGGACCGGGCACGCGGCGGGTGATCGATCTGATCGCAGCCGATTTCAAGGCCATCGGCGTGGTCGCGGTGCAGGTTGCGGAAGACAAGCCCGCCGACCTGCGCCTGGTCGATACGACCGCGCGCTATGGCCGCGCCTCGTGGTTCCTGAACCAACTCGCCTGCTCGGTCCACAAGCCCGCCTGCAACGCGGCCGGCGATGCGCTGCTCGCCGATGCCCGCCAGACCGCGGACCTGCGCGAGCGCGCGCGCCTGCTGGGGCAGGCCGAGGCCGAAATGACCGCCGCCAATGCCTATATCCCCATCGCGCGGCCCTTGCGCTGGTCGCTCGTGCGCTCGGGCGTCAGCGGCTTCGCGCTCAATGTCTGGGGCTGGCACCCGCTGCCGCCGCTGGCCGCGCTGCCGAAGTGATGAGGGGCCTCCGCAGCAAACCCTCAGAAATCGATCGCGATCCCGTTCTTCTCCCAATCGCCGAACCGCGTGGGATCAAGCCCGTCGGGATCGTCGCGCTGCTCGGCCGGGGCGGGCACGGGGGCGGGTTCGTTGGTCCAGTGCGCGGGCCGGGTAAAGCCTGCGGGGCGGGTTGTCGCGCGGGGGATCGGCTTGTCCATCAGGTCTGCCTGCCCAAGTCCGCGCGCAAGCGCAATTGCCAAGATGGGCACCACGCGCGATAGGCTGGCCAATGGCCCGTTCTCCCCAAGCTGCCGAAGCCGATATTCCCGGTGTTCCCGCCCGCCGCGCTGCGCTGCGCCTCCTCGATGCCGTGCTGCGCCGGGGCGATCCGCTCGATCAGGCTGCCCCGCCGGTGCTGCGCGCCATCGAGCGCGGCGATGACCGCGCCCTCGCGCTGGCCATCGCGGCTGAAGCGCTGCGCTGGCTGCCCGATCTCGATCGGCTGATCGATGGCGCCACCCGGCAGATTCTCCCCGAAGATGCCAAAGCGCGCAGCGTCCTGCGCCTCATGCTCGCGCAGGCGCTGCGCCTCGGCCTGCCGCCGCATGCGGTGATCGCCACCGGGCTGCCGCTGCTTGTCGGCGGCCCGCGCCGCCTCGCCCACGGTGTATTCTCCGCCGTGCTGCGCGCAGAGGGCTTGCCGGACAGACCCACGCTTCCCGCCGCCACGCTCGAACGGTGGACCAGTGCCTGGCCCACCCGCGTCGATGCCATCGCCGCCGGACTCGCCGTCCCCCCGCCGCTTGATCTCAGCTTGCGCGATCCGGCGCGCACCGATGAATGGGCGACACGCCTCGGCGGCACGTCGCTCGCGCCCGGCCATGTGCGCCTTGCGCGTGGCGGCCCGATCGAAAGCCTTGAAGGCTTCGCCGAAGGCGCGTGGTGGGTGCAGGATCTCGCCGCCTCGGTGCCTGCGCGCCTGCTGGGGCCGGGTGAGGGGCGCCGCGTCCTCGATCTCTGCGCCGCGCCCGGTGGCAAGACGATGCAGCTCGCCGCCGCCGGCTGGCGCGTCACCGCTCTCGACAAATCTGCTCGCCGTCTTGAGCGCCTGAGCGAAAACGTCGCGCGCGTCGGCCTCGAAGTCGAAGTCGTCACCGCAGACGCCATGCAGTGGCGCCCGTCCGAACTCTATGACGCCGTGCTGATCGACGCGCCGTGCAGCGCCACCGGCACCTGCCGCCGCCACCCGGACGTGCTCCACCGTCTGATCGACCAGACCGCCCTCGAAGAACTCCAGCGCGGCCTCCTCGAACGGGCTTCGGGCGCGATTCGCGCCGATGGCCGCCTCGTCTATGCGGTCTGCTCGCTGGAGCCGGGGGAAGGGGAGGCGCAGGCACAATGGGTCAAGGCGCTCGGCCCTGTCCCCATCACCGCCGATCAGCTTCCTGCCGGCCTTACGCCCACGCCCGAAGGCTGGTTCCGCAGCGATCCCGGCATGCTCGCCGAATCCGGTGGCATCGACGGCTTCTTCGCCGCGATGTGGGAAAAATAGGGACAGTCCCCCTTTTTTATTAAATAATTTAAATACTTGATAGGAGAAACGTGAGCTTGAAAAAAGGGGACTGTCCCTATTAATGCAAGACACCTTTCGCGTGCCCCGCGCTTACCCCTTCACCTTCGCCGCAAAGCTCTTGCGCAGCTTCTGCAGCTTGGGCGGGATCACCGCGAGGCAATAGGGATTGCGCTGGCCTTCGCCCTGCCAATACTCCTGATGGTAGTCCTCCGCCGGATACCACGTGGCCGGGCCCTCGATCGTCGTGACCACCGGCTTCGGATTGGCCGCAGCCGCCCGCGCAATTGCCGCTTCCATAGCCGCGCGCTGCTCGTCATCGACCGGAAACAGCGCCGAGCGGTACTGTGTGCCGACATCGTTGCCCTGCCGGTTCAGCGTCGTTGGGTCATGCGTCGCAAAGTGGATATCGAGCAGGTCGTCCAGCGAAAGCAGTTCGGGATCATAGGTCACCCGGATCGCCTCGGCGTGTCCGGTTGTCCCGCTGCACACCTGCTTGTAGGTGGGGTTCGCGCCCGTCCCGCCGATATAGCCGCTCTCTACCTCGATCACGCCTACGACGTCGCGGAACACCGCTTCGGTGCACCAGAAGCACCCGCCCGCCATGATTGCCTGCGCCATTCACTTGTTCCTTGCTTCCGGGGGAAATGCCCCCGATGTCATGCCCAGTCAGCTATGAGCGCCAGATAGGAACGAATGACCCGGTTGTCATCGCCTCCTGCCCGCTTAGGCTATCCTTCGCTCGAATCGCCCCCGGAGTTACTTCATGCGCAAAGCTGCCCTTTTTTCCACCCTCCTGCTCGCTGCCGCTGCGTCCGTTCCCGCAGTGCTCCATGCCGCGCCAGAGGGCCCGGCCGCCACCGCCGCCGATCCCGCCATGGCCACGGCCCTCGCCGATCCCCGGCGCGACAAGGACCGCGTCCGCGATGCCTTCCGCCACCCGGCGGAAACCTTGGCGTTCTTCCGTATCAAGCCGGGCATGACCGTGGCTGACTACATGCCCTCCAGCGGCTGGTACACGCGCATCCTCGTCCCCTATCTGGGCGAAAAGGGCCAGTACATCGGCATCACCGCCGGGCTCGCCGCTGCCTCGGGCGATACCAGGACCCGCCTCGCTGCCTTCCCTGCCCAGTTCCCGCCGAAGGCCGCCAGCTGGACCGGCGTTCCCGAAGCGCGCATCCCCGCCTACACGCTCGATGCCGTCCCGCCCGAGCGCAAGGGCACGGTCGACCGCGTGATGATCATGCGCGAAGTTCACAACATGTGGCCCGATGGCTACCTCTTCAACGATCTCGCCGCGATCCGTGCGCTGCTCAAGGATGATGGCCTCCTCGGCATCGAGGAGCACCGCGCCAAGGCCGATGCCCCCGCGTCCTACACTCAGGGCACCATGGGCTACATGCGCGAGGCCGATGTCATCGCGCTCATCGAAGCCCACGGTTTCCGCCTTGTCGGCAAGAGCGAAGTCAACGCCAACCCGAAGGACACCGCCAACTGGCCCGACGGCGTCTGGACGCTGCCCCCCGTTCTCTCCCTCAAGGACAAGGACCGCGCGAAGTACGAAGCCATCGGCGAAAGCGACCGCATGACGCTGCTCTTCGCAAAGCGGCCCTGAACCGGCCGGCCTTCCTGACCCTAGGTGGGGGGCATCCTCCCACCCTCGTCATTCCCGCGAAGGCGGGAAACCAGAGCGGCTGACGCAGCGTTCGCCCTTCTGGATTCCCGCCTTCGCGGGAATGACGAGGGTTAGGTACAGCACGTCCGTCCGGTCTCCCTTTGACAATCCCCGCTGAAACCACCACTTCCCGCCCATGACCCAGCTCACCGTCGCCGCCCTCCAGCTCGCGCTTGGCGCACCCGATGCGCAGACCAACATCGCCGCTGTCAGCGCGCTGGTCGAACAGGCCGCGCAGCAGGGCGCGCAAGTCGTCCTCCCGCCCGAACTCTTCGCCGGCCCCTATTTCTGCACGGTGGAGGACGAAGCCCTCTTCGCTCTCGCGCATCCCTTGGCCGAGGACCCCTCCGTCAAGGCCATGCAGACGCTCGCGCGCAGCCTGAAGATCGCCATCCCGACCAGCTTTTTCGAGCGCGAGGGCCATCACTACTACAACACCCTCGCGATGATCGGCCCCGATGGCGAGATCATGGGCACCTACCGCAAGAGCCACATTCCGGATGGCCCGGGCTATGAGGAAAAATACTATTTCCGCCCCGGCAACACCGGCTTCAAGGTCTGGGATGTCTTCGGCACCCGCATTGGCATCGGCGTCTGCTGGGACCAGTGGTACCCGGAATGCGCGCGGGCGATGGCGCTGATGGGCGCGGAAGTCCTGTTCTATCCCACCGCCATCGGCAGCGAGCCCTACGATCCCGGCCTCGATACCAGCCGCGTCTGGCGCCGCGCGATGATCGGCCACGCAGTATCGAACTGCATGCCGGTGATCGCCGCCAATCGCATCGGCAGCGAAAGCGTGGGCGGCACCCCGCCTCAGCGCTTCTACGGCCACAGCTTCATCGCCGACCAATGGGGAGATTTCCTCGCTGAATATGGCGCGGAAGAAACCGGTGTCCTCGTCGCCACGCTCGATCTCGCCGAAGCTGCCCGCCACCGCGCCGGCATGGGATTCTTCCGCGATCGCCGCCCGCAGCTCTACACCCGCCTTGCCGAAGATATCTGAGCGGGGAAACCGGCTCCTCCCCCCGTTCGTGTCGAGCGAAGTCGAGACACCATGCCCTACCACTACCTGATCGCGCTTGGCTCCAACCAGCGCCATCCGCGTCACGGTCCTCCTCCGCAGGTCCTGCGCGCCGCGCTCGCCGCCATGGCTGGGGCGGGCCTTGTCGTTGAGGCCATCTCGCCGATCATCGCCAGCGCCCCCATCGGCCCCTCGCGCCGCCGCTATGCCAACGCCGCCGCACGGATCGCCACACCGCTCGATCCGCCCGCGCTGCTCGCCCTGCTCCAGTCCCTCGAAACCCGCTTCGGCCGCGTCCGCCGCGGCCAGCGCTGGGGCGCCCGCACACTCGATCTCGACATCGTGCTGTGGAGCGGCGGCCTCTGGCACAGCAGGACGCTCACCGTCCCCCACCCCCGCTTCCGGACACGCCCATTCGTCCTCGGCCCCGCCGCGACCGTCACTCCGGACTGGCGCGATCCGGCAGGAACCTGCACCATCCGCCACCTCCACGCCCGCTTGACCCGGCCCCGCCCCACCCCTAGGTGAGGCTCACCCGTCTGCAGGGGGCCCTTAGCTCAGTCGGTAGAGCAACTGACTTTTAATCAGTAGGTCGCTGGTTCGAACCCAGCAGGGCTCACCATCTATCCCCCTGAAATGAAAGCCTTACGTGGAGGCCAACCTTTCAAGGGGATTGGGGTTGGGGAGGCTGTGGCCACTAGGTGGCCTTTAGTGGGTCGTCTCAGGTATGCCTCCTCCCGTGTTAGATCGGACACCAGCCGCTACGAAGGCCTCCAGATCGGAGGGGCGATAGCGGACAAGCCTGCCGACCTTGACGAACACAGGACCGGCACGGCCACCACTGCCCCCGGTCAAGCGCCACGCTTCAAGCGTCCGCCTCGTGGTGCCCAGACAGGCAGCCGCCTGCTCGGTGGTTAGGAGCTGCTCAAGCATGGGACCCTCTCCAGATCAAAGAGGGGGTGGCCCGTTGAAGGGGGCGTAGAGGGGGAACTCCTGCCGTCCGGCGCCCGCAGTTGCGTGGTGGCTGGCCATCATGATCTTGAGCCAGTCATCGTGGTCGGCAAATTCACCCACATCGAGCAAAGCCAAAAGCTGGCCCAGCATTTCGGGGCTGCGAACGCCAGCTACCGCCTGCCCTTCGGACGCAACCGACTTGGCGATCGCCGACAGCAATGCCCCCGGCGCTTCGCTGATTTCCGAAAGCGGCACGGAAAGGGCATCCCATCGGTATGCCCGCCTAGTATCAGGATGGATCGAACCCGGCGCGACGACCTGTCTGCCTTCGGTCTTGAACTCGACGCCGGGGAACTCGCTAAGCTGCCCTACGACTTCGGCTTCGACCGGCTTCAGCATGTAGAAGTGCCGACCGCCGCCGCCGGTTTCGACCACCGGGAAGTTGTCGAAATCGACGCCAAGGCTATTTTGCAACCTTGCCAGCGAGTCCTCGCCTTTCGCGAAGTTCCGGGGATCGACATCGACGACGAGCTGGCTGCGCGCCAGACGGACGCCGACATTGCCGCCGCCGACTTCCATATGGTACTTGGCTTCATCCAAGGACAATGGCGCGGCAATTCGCCAGTTCGTTTTCAAGGGTGCCTTGCCCACAGGCTTGCCATCGCGCCTGTCATCGGGCTTGTGGAGCGGGATCAGGGCGAACCCACGGCCTCGGAAGGCATCGAGCTGCCCAGGGGCGAACGCTTCGGGTTTGCCGTTCATCGCGCCACCTCTCCGCGCACGAAAGCGTCGAGATCGCTGACGTGATACCGGATCAGCTTGTCCTGGATGACGTGATAGGCTGGGCCCTCACCCCGCGAGCGCCATGTCTTGAGCGTTCCCGCCGAGCATGACAGGTATTCCGCCGCCTGCTCGCTGTCCTTCCAGGGCGATTGTATGGAGGCGTCGAGTGCGCGCCGAACGGCACGCTCGACGACCTGTTCAAGGTCGTTTTGCATGAGATACAGTCCTTCGTAGCCGCCCGGAGGCGACGGATTTTTGTGAAAGACCGATCTTCAAATAATCATCAGTACATCAGCTAGGCTTAGGAGCGTATCGGTCAGAACCGCCCGCGCTACCCTTTCGCAGGGGTGTCCCGAATCGCGCGGCTGGGGCTTGCTAACCCCGGCATGATGAATCAGCTATCAACGAAAGCTGGCATTTTTAGCAACCGTCAGGATTTCGGACCGCCCAGTTCGGTTTGCGCCAGTTTTGCGATGTCCTTGGCGGCGCTACGAACCTCGCAGGACCCATTGTCCAGGTGTTCAAACCACGAATCCTGACGTTGCGACATCTGGGCATTCATGGCCGAAATCCGTTGCTGGGTTTCATTGGGTAGCAGCCAGACCTCACGTGCAATCCGCCGCCGCAGTCGTTTCCGGGCATCTTGATACTCGGCATTTCGGGATGCCTGAACATCAGACGCAACTTCGCGTCTTGAACATTCGTCATCCATCTCAGCCCGAAACCATTCCTCAATCTCGTGTAGAGCCTCAAGGATCTCGCTGTAGGCCTCAGCCTTGCGCTCCCAGACCCGACCGATATGTGCTTGGCGATAGGCAAACTTCGCAGCTAGCCAAACGGCAGCGATTGCGACGCCACTTGATGTCGCGATGCTGCCAATCGAAACCCATGTTGCGCCGTCCATCTAACCTTCCTCCGGGTGGACACCTTATCTGCCTATCGTTGTGCGGCGAGCACCTTATCTTCGAGAGCTTGTGAAAATTGGCGCAAGTGCTCCACCAGATGTTCGGCGTGGACATACCCACCCGATGCGCCCGGAAGCTTCTGCCCCAATAGCAGCGCGCTTTCGGCATAGGGAACGCCGCTCGCGATGAACAACGTCCAGGCATGATGGCGATATTCATGTGGGCTGGGAAGCCCGGCTTCCTTGGGCTCCTCGATATGCCCGGATGCACTCGTCACTGACGGCCACAGCCATTCGCTGTCGAGCGGCACGTCTGCGGCGAGACGGTCCTTGAGTCGGGCAGTCAGCGTCTTGCCCATCGGGAACATCATCTGCCCGCCGACCTTCATGTGACGAAACGTCAAAATTTCGCGTTCGATGTCAACGTCATCCCGCCGCACCTGGAGCAATGACGATCGGCGCGCGCCGGTCAGCATCATGGCAATGTGCAGGTCGCGGCGGATGGGAGATAGCTTTTCGACATCCACCCACCATGATTTCAGGTCGAGTACATCGACCTCTCGGCGCTTCGGAACCGGGACGCGCAGCGCGGCAACCGGATTGCCTTCGATTGTCTCGTCGAGCCTCATGGCCGTGTTTATCGCTGCCCGGAGCGTGCGCATCACGCTCCCGGCAGTCGTCGCGCCGTTCTTGCGCTTGAGCGTGTCGAACAGTTCTCGCACCTCCTGCCGGGTGATGTCGGTCACGGCCCGCTTGCGGAACTTCGTGAGATAGTTGTCGAGATGGTAGTTGTAGCCGTCCACCGTCCGAGGGCTGTAGGTCCGTTCCGACAGGTGGGCTTCGAGCGCCTGCTGAAGTGTGATCCCGCTTTCGGCAGGCCCGGCCGTTGGATCGATGCCCGACTGTATCTGGCTCATCAGAGCCTTGGCTCGGTTCCGGGCCTCGCGCAGTCCGATACGGTCGCAGCGGTCGATCTTGACCCGCACCGTGCGGATGTGGCGGCCGTTGCGGCGGACGTCGCCCTGCACAGCGAAGGTTCGAGTGGACTGGTGGCAGACCACCATCAGGCCTTTCACCTGTTCGTCGCGGTGAATGCCCGATCCAAGAGGAAGCTCGCGAATGCGGGCTTCGGTCAGATTGATGACAGCCATCTAGGTCTCCGAAAAGTACCGGCCTGAGCACCGGAAACGCGCCCTCTCTGAGCGGCTCAGGTTGACCTAAATGTCGTGATTTCTAGCCTCCGCGAACCAATATTGCCCCTGATTTACCTAGGTTTTCCGCCGATTCCCGATCTTTTAATCAGTAGGTCGCTGGTTCGAACCCAGCAGGGCTCACCATATCTTTCTGGATGCTTCCAGTATTTGCCGCGCCCGGTGAATGAGGCGCGGCCTTGCGGTCTCCGTCCGGGATTGCACCAGCTCCATCATTGTCGAGGTGTTTCCTTCCGTTAGCCTCCCTCGGCCGGATTGGACCAGCAGTGGTCAGTTTCCCGGCCGATTGCAGCCAAAGTGGGACCTGTAAGGCGCATGTAAGCGCCGTCGCTTATAGGCGCGGCCCGCAATCGGGTACGCAAACATGGCTGATACAGATCCCCAAAACGTCCATCCGCCTGTGCCGAGGCTTACAGTCCGCCAACAGGCGCGCATGCTGGCTTTCGCGCTGGCAGCGCTGGCTGCACTGGCGCTCGCCGGCTGGCTTGGGGCGTGGCTCCTGCGGCCGGTGCCGCACGAGCTGCCCGCCGATCCGCCCGGAACGTTCCGCCCCACGGATGCGCAGCTGGCGACCCTTTCGTTCGAGCAGGTGGGCGCGGGTCAGGCCGAACAGGTCACCACCGCTTCCGGTTCGATCGAGGCGGACGGCGATCTCAGCACCCCGGTGCTGCTGCCCTATTCGGGGCAGGTCATGCAGGTGCTGGTCGATGCCGGCCAGGTCGTCACCGCCGGCCAGCCGCTGCTGACAATCCGGACGAGCGATTTCGTCGATGCGCGCAATAGCCTGCTTTCGGCCGAGGCAAACATGCGCTCCAGTCAGGTCGCCCTGCTCAATGCGCGCCGCAATGCCGAACGCGCCAAGGCCTTGGCCGAGACGGCGGGCGGCGCGCGGAAGGATTACCAGCAGGCTCAGACCGAACTGGCAGCCAGCGAAGCGCAGGCGCGCAGCGCCGAAGCGGCGGTGGGCGCCGCGCGTGACAAGCTGGCGATCCTCGGCAAATCGGCTGGCGAGATTCGGCGGCTCGAGACCGCCCGAGAGATCAGCGGGCTGCACGAGGTGACCACCTTCCACGCGCCCATCGGCGGCACGATTGCCCTGCGCGATGTTTCCCCCGGCCAATATGTCGGCGTTGGCGGCGAAAAGCCCCTCTTCACGATCACCGATGCCTCGCGCGTCTGGCTGCAGGCGCAGATCGCGGAAAGCGATGCTTCGGGCGTGCACGTTGGCGACAAGGTCGATGTGGTCACGCCGGCCTGGCCGGGGCGCCGGTTCACGGCCGTGATCGACATGGTCGGTGCCGGGCTCGATCCCACCACCCACCGCCTGCCCGTGCGCGCCACCATCGCCAATCCCGATGGCGCGCTCAAACCGCAGATGTTCGCGAGCTTTTCGATCCATCATCTCAGCCCCGGTACGCGCATCATGGTCCCTGCGGCGGCGGTGATCCATGAAGGAGACACCGCGCGCGTCTGGGTGCGCAGGCCGGACAGGCGCCTTGCGAGCCGCGAGGTGCAGACCGGTGAGGAGCTTGGCGGCCGCGTCGAAGTCCTGCGTGGTCTTCGCCCGGGCGAGACCATCGTCACGGCCGGCGCGATCTTCGTGAACGAGGCGGGGCTGGGGCAATGAACCGGCTGCTCCGTTTCGCGCTGCGGCAGCGGCTGCTGATCGTTGCGGTGTTCGTGGCCGTACTGGTCGCGGGCGGCTTTGCCTTCGCCGCGCTCAACATCGAGGCCTATCCGGACCCGGTCCCGCCGATGGTCGAGATCGTCACCCAGACGCAGGGTCTCTCGGCCGAGGAGATGGAGCGCAACGTCACCGTTCCCATCGAAGTGGCGATGGCGGGCATTCCGCACCTCACCACCGTGCGGGCGATTTCGCTGTTCGGCCTGTCCGATGTGAAAGTGCAGTTCAGCTATGATCTGACCTATCAGGAAGCGCAGCAGCAGGTGATCAACCGGCTGGCCCAGCTGCCGCCGCTGGCCGGCGGTGCCCAGCCGACCTTGTCGCCTACGAGCCCGATCGGCGAGATCTACCGCTACCGCATCGTCGCACCCGATGGCTATTCGCCGATGGACCTCAAGACCCTGCAGGACTGGATCCTCCAGCGCCGGTTCAAGCGGATTCCCGGCGTTGCCGACGTCACCGGCTGGGGCGGCAAGCTGCGCACCTACGATGTCACGGTCGATAACGACCGGCTGGTCGCTCACGGCGTGACGCTGGCGCAAGTGATGTCCGCTCTTGCCAAGAGCGACAGCAACGTCGGCGGGCAGACGATCAATTTCGGGTCGCAGGCCGCGATCGTTCGCGGCGTCGGGCTGATCCAGTCCCCTTCGGCGATCGAGAACGTGCTGGTCGGCACGGCGGGCTCCGCGCCGGTCCTGCTCAAGGATGTGGCGCGGGTTTCCATCGGCAATCAGCCCCGGCTGGGCATCGCCGGGTACAACGGGCTCGATGATATCGTGGAAGGCATCGTCCTGATGCAGCGCGGCGCCAAGTCCATGCCGACGATCGAGGCGGTGCAGAAGGAAGTGGCCGAGATCAATGCCTCGGGCGTCCTTCCGCCCGGCGTGCATCTCGAACGGGTCTACGACCGCTCGGACCTCATCCGCCTCACCACGCACACCGTGCTTGAAAACCTGATGGCGGGGATCGTGCTCATCTTCGCGCTGCAGTGGATCTTTCTGGGGAACCTTCGAAGCGCGCTCATCGTTGCGGCGACCATTCCCTTCGCGCTCGCCATCGCGGTCCTGATCCTCGTCGCGCAAGGCGAAAGCGCCAATCTGCTCTCGGTCGGCGCGCTCGATTTCGGGCTCGTGGTCGATGCCAGCGTGATCATGGTGGAGAACATCTTCCGCCACATGGTGGAGCGATCTGTCGCGGCGGAAGCCGGCCACGGCCACTTCAGCCCTGCAAGCCGGCTCAGCGCCATCCTCCACGCCGGGTCCGAAGTGAGCCGGGGGATCTTCTTTGCCGCCGCGATCATCATCGCCAGCTTCATCCCGCTGTTCACCCTTACCGGCGTCGAAGGGCACATCTTCGGGCCGATGGCGAAGACGTATGCCTACGCCATCACCGGCGGCGTGATTGCCACGTTCACGGTCACCCCTGTCCTCGCCGCCATCCTGCTGCCGGACCGCCTGTCCGAGGTCGAGACGAAGCTGGTTGCGTGGCTGCGGCGAATCTACGAACCGGCGGCGGCCTTTGCCCAGGCCAACCGCGTGCTCACCTTCGGCGGTGCGGCCATCGCGCTGGTGCTGGCCGGGTTCGGCGTCAGGGCACTCGGCGTCGAGTTCCTGCCGCATCTGGAGGAAGGCAACCTCTACATCCGCGCCAGCTTGCCTGCCTCGATCAGCCTTGAGGCGGGGCAGCCGGTCGTCAACGCCATCCGGCGCGATCTTGCGCGCTATCCTGAAATCGAATCGGTTCTCTCGGCCCATGGCCGGCCCGACGACGGCACCGACGCCACCGGCTTCTTCAACGCCGAGTACTTCGTGCCGCTCAAGCCGAGTAGCGAATGGCCGGCAGGCATGACCAAGGAAAAGCTGGTCGAAGACATGTCGGGCCATCTCCACAGCCGCTTTCCGGGGGTCGATTTCTCGTTCTCGCAGGTCATCGAAGACAACGTGGAAGAGGCCGCCTCCGGCGTGAAGGGCGCAAATTCGATCAAGCTCTATGGCCCCGATCTCGCCACGCTCGAAAAGACGGCGGGGGCGATCAAGGCCGAAATGGCGAAGGTCCAGGGCATCGCCGATCTCGGCGTGTTCGAGTCGCTCGGCCAGCCTACGGTGCGGATCGACGTCGATCTTGCCCGCGCCTCGCGCTATGGCCTGACGCCCGACGACATCAACCAGACCGTGGCCGCCGCCATCGGCGGAAGCAGCACCGCCCAGCTCTACGAGCCGGGAACCGACCGGCATTTCCCGATCGTCGTCCGCCTGCGTGCCGATCAGCGCAATTCGCTCGAAGCCATTCGCCAGATCACCGTGGGCGCACCATCGCCTGATGGGAAAGGCCTGATCCAGGTTCCCCTGTCCGAAGTAGCGAACATCCACCTCACCACCGGCGCCTCGTTCATCTACCGCGAGCATCAGGAACGCTACATCCCGATCAAGTTCAGCGTGCGCGGACGCGATCTCGGCAGCGTGGTTGCGGAGGCGAAGGCGCGGATCAAGGCGCATGTCACGATCCCGCCGGGCTACCACCTCGAATGGGCGGGCGAGCTCGACAATCTGCAGAACGCGATCGCCCGGCTCGAAATCGTGGTGCCGATCAGCCTGATCCTCATCCTGATCCTGCTCTACGCCAACTTCGGCTCGATCCGCGATACGCTGCTCGCCTTCTCCGCCATCCCCATGGCGATCGTCGGCGGCGTCCTCGCGCTGGCGCTCACGGGAACCGCGTTCAGCATCTCCGCGGCGATCGGCTTCGTCGCGCTGTTCGGGATCGCGGTGATGGACGGGATCCTCATCGTCACGACCTTCAACCAGGTCGTCGATGATGGCGCGACACGGCACGTCGCGGTCCGCCGCGCCACGGCAAACGCCATGCGGCCTGTCCTGATGACCTGCCTTGTCGCGGCCATCGGGCTGCTGCCGGCAGCCCTGTCGAACGGGATCGGCAGCCAGGTGCAGAAGCCGCTGGCGCTGGTGGTCGTCGGCGGCATGGCGCTTGCACCGCTGCTGATCCTGCTGGTCCTGCCCGCCCTTGTCGAGCGCTTCTCGCTCCACCTGCCGCCTGAGGATCGCGGGCCGCACGGGCGCGAAATCGGCCACCACTCCGAAGAAGGGGAGCCGGCATGAATGCCCGCCTGCGATTTGCCCTACCCGTGGCCGTCTGCGCGCTGGTGGCTGGCTGCACGGGGATCGGTGATGCTGATCCCCGCGCCCGCCTGCCCGCGGTGGCCGGTGCCGGCGCGCCCACGTCGGCCACGGTCGGCAATGCGGTTGCGGTTCAGACCTTCGCCGTGGGCGAGACGACCCCGCGCGCTTGGTGGCAGGCATTCGGCTGCTCCGATCTGGACCAGCTGGTGGATCAAGGCCTCGCGGGCAGCAACGATATCGCGGCCGCCGATGCCGCCTTGCGCGCGGCGCGGGCACAGGCGGGGGTGGCCGGCGCGGCGCTCGCCCCGGGGGTGGACGTGTCCTATTCCGCGCAGCGCGCGCAAAGCCCCGCCTCGCTGCAATCGCCCCTCGCAGATGCTTCGCAGACGCTTTACTCGCTGCACACCGCGCAAGTGACGGTGAGCTACCCGCTCGATCTGTTCGGCGGTCTGCGTGCGCGGCGGCAATCGGCGCGGGCTGCGGCCAAGGTCGCCGCCGCGCACCTCCTTGCCGCCCGCCAGAGCCTTGCCGCCAATCTCGTGGTCGCCGCCGTCAGCCGCGCGGCCCTTGCCGATCAGATCGCGGCGACCGAGGTCTCGATCGGTTCGGCCCGGCAGATGCTGGAGATGACGCGCAAGCGCCGCGCGCTGGGGGAAGCCGGTGATGCGGACGTCGCCGCGCAGGAAGCCGCGCTCGCCACCGCCGAAGCCACGCTCCCGGCCTTGCAGCGCAGCGAAGCGCACCAGCGCGCGCTGGTCGCCGCGCTGCTCGGCCGCGCCCCGGGCGATGATCTGCCCGCGCTGCCCTCCAGCACCTGCTTCGTTCTGCCCGCGCATGTCCCCGTCGCGCTGCCAGCCGCTGTCGTGCAGGCCCGGCCCGATGTGCAGGCCGCCGCTGCCGCCGTGGAAGGCGCCGCCGCAGACGCCCGCGCCGCGGTCGCCGCAAGGTTTCCCTCGTTCCTGCTGACAGCGAGCGCCGGCGGCGCCGCGCAGACCTTTTCCAATATGTTCCAGGATGGGAACGCCTTCTGGTCGCTGGTCGGAGGGGTGACGGCGCCGGTGTTCCATGCCGGTGCGCTACGCCGCCAGCAGCAGGCTGCCGAGGCCCTGCTCGATGAAAGCAAGGCGCAATACCGCTCGGTGGTGCTGCAGGCCTTTGTCGATGTGTCGGATGCGATCAACGGCCTGCAGGCCGATGCGCGGACCGAAGACGCATCGGTGCGGGCGCTTGCCGCCGCCGAACAGTCCTATGTCTTCACGCAGCGCCAGCAGCAGCTTGGCGAGGTCGGCACCTTCGCGCTCTTGCAGGCGCAGGCGGCGCTCCAGCAGGCCCGCCTGCAGCGCACGGCGGCATGGGCATCGCGGCTGGTCGATACGGTTGCGCTCTATCAGGCCAATGGCCAGTCCGATGATGTGCAGGGACAAGAGGTCCGCTAGCCTCGCTCCTGCGCCGCCGGATAGCACAGGGTAACCGCCGCTCCGCCTCCTTCGCTCGTCCCGAATGCGATCGAGCCGCCCGCCGTTTCGATCAGCCGCGTGACAATCGCGATGCCGAGACCTGAACCGCGCGATGGCGATCCGTCGGCGCGTGAATAGATCTTGCGCCCGTCCGATCCGCTGCGCATCCGGATGCCGGGGCCGCTATCGGCCACAACCACCGTCGCCGCCGCATCATCGCACAGGATCGTGATCCCGGCACCTGCCGGCGTGTGCCGCAAGGCATTCTCGACAATGTTGGCAACCGTGATCCGGACCAGCGCGTCCGGTGCGTAGCGGGCCGGTCCACTGCCCACGCTGCGCAGGCTGACGGGGCCATGGCCGGAGGACCGGATCAGCCCGCCAAGATCATCGATCACATCCTGCGCTGCGGCCGATACCGCGCGCGGCTTCCCCCGGATCAGCTCTTCCTCGCGCCCGTGGAGCCCCAGCATCTGGGTCACCACCTCGTTGGCGTGCGCCACGGCCTCGACCACCTTGTCGCGCGGTTCTCCGCCTGGCAACAGTTCGGTCCGCAGGCTGATCGTCGAAAGCGCGGTGCGCAGTTCGTGGACTACCGTCGCCGCAAACACGCGTTCGCGCTCGTAGCCGGATACGGCGCGGTCCAGCAGTTCGTTGGCGGTGTGGACCAGCGGCTCGATCTCGGTCGGGACGATATCCTCGCGCAGGCGCGCCGTCCCGGGGCGGATCGGATCGAGCGCCCGCGCATCCCTCGCCGCTTGCTTGATCGGCCTGATTGCCCGCGCCAGCGCCCACAGGCTTGCCAGGGTCGAGCAGATCAGCGCAATCGGCACGATCACGATGAAGCGGTCGAGGAAGTACGCGACGATATCGTCGTGCAGCACCGCCGGATGTTGCCGGTCTTCCGCGACAACAAGTGTCTGGCCGGGCCCGATCGGCCGCGTCAGGAAATCGGAATGCGGGCCGTGGTAGAACCCCTCCCGCGATAGCCGTGCCGGCGTGAGCGCGGAGAGGTCAGGAATATCCGGCCCGGATAGCCTGCGCAGGCGGGAGCCTTGCGCCATGTAGAGCGCGATCGCGCCCGCCTTCGGGCTGGTCGCCCGCTGCGCAGTACCCGCCCTTTGCGCGGCGAGGTATTCCGCCGCCTCGCCGCTCAGCAGGCGCTGGGTCAGGTCATCGCCGATCTCACGGATCGTGCGATTGACAATGAAGGGCAAGCCAAGCGCCAGAACGAACGCGATGGCAACTTGCGCAAGGACCAGCCGCAGCCACAGGCTGCGTATCACGCCCGCCCGGCCTTTACGCTGTCGGCCTTCATGCAATAGCCCTGTCCGCGCAGCCACACGATCTCGGCCGTGCTGCCTGCTGCCGCCAGCTTGCGCCGCAGCCGATGAATGCTCACCTCCAGCGCGTTGGCCGAAAGCGCCTGTGACGCTGCGCAGAGCAGATCCTCCATGCGGGCCGTATCGATGGGCCGCCCGCGCGAGCGCAGAAAGATCTCGAGCAGGCTGCGCTCGCGTGGCGAAAGGCTGATGGGCGCGGCATCGATGCTCACGACATGGCTGGTCACGTCGTAGGACAGGTTCCCGCAATCCAGCGTGTTCGAAATGCGGTGCTCTGCCCGCCGCACCACGGCGTTGAGGCGGGACTTCAGTTCGGCGAAGAGGAAGGGCTTGCCAAGATAGTCATCGGCACCCGCATCCAGCCCGTCGATCCGCGAGCCGACGTCTGATTGGGCCGTAAGGATGATGACGGGAATGCGGTTCCCGCTGCGGCGCAGGCTGCTGACGAGATCAAGGCCGTCCATGTCCGGCAACCCGCGATCGATGACCGCCGCGTCGAAGGGATAGAGCGCCAGCAATTCGGCGGCACTGCGCCCCGATGCGCAGATTTCGGCATTGAAGTTCGCGCCGGCGAAAGCGGCTTGCAAGGCCTCGCCCAAGGCAGTGTCATCTTCGACAACAAGCACTTTCACGAACCGCGTTCCCAAGGCCGCGCGCTGACCAGCGCCACCATCCACGCCGCAGCGTGCCAGTTCGGCAAACAGCGGCGCGCGACGTTTTCCGTGTTCGGAGGGCCTTGTCAAACTCGCACCCTGCCTGCCGCCGCTCGATGCATTTCCGCAAGACCCCGTCTCACTCCCTTGCGCCGCGCGTTCCGGCTTCGATCTGCCAGAGCGGGGCCTATCATAACGTTATGTTTCAAACTACAGTTAGTTAATATTTCGGCCGCGCTCCGGATCAGATCTCCCGTGTAACCTGCCTCATCAGAGCTGTTGGCCACGAATGTAAGCTGCGATGCAGGCGCCATGCCCGCTGTGCGGGAACCATGACGCCGCCCCCTGGGTGCGCGAGAATGGCTTCGCGATGGGAAAGTGCCGCGTTTACGGGCTCCTTTATGTAAATCCCGGCCCTCGGATTCCGATATCAGTGATGCCAACAAGGTCGGTGTCCACCGTGGGTAAGATGGTGCGCTCGATGTCCGGCCGCAGCCCGGCATCATCGAGGATCTCCGCCGCGCCGCGATCACCGCCAAGGCCGCCAGCCTGGGTCGGGGCCAGCACCAGCGCGCGGTTCTACCCGGTCAGCGTCCGGCACCGCGCCCTGCTGCGGATCGGATCGATCGCGGCCGCCTCGGATGGATCGGCCAACAGGACGCGCTGCAGCACGATCCCCGTCGCATAGCGTACCCGCACGGTGTCGATCCCTGCCGGCGTCTGCTGCCCTTCCAGCGCCAACACCACCCGCATCGGTTCACCGCCCATCTGCTCGTCGTTGCGAACGAAGGCGACATCGGTTCGCGCATCGAACACGCTGATCGAGCTGTAACGCCCGGGTACCGGCACTGCGGTCACTTCCAGCGGCCCCGCAGTCAGGTCGTAGGGACATACGGAATAGAGCAGGTCCGGGCTGGGGCGCACGACGAACTGCCGCTCGGCGCGTACCGGCGGCGTGTGGGTGAAGTGGTTGACGGGCCCGGATTTCGCCAGCTTCGCTTCGGCAAGCCACATCAGGCCGTATGGCGCCGTCGCCAGCGTCCCGTAGTAGCTGCCGAGGGCTGCCGCGACGAACACGGCGAGGGAGGCGAGGCGGCGGATCATGGGCGACACTCCCCTCTTGTGATTGTCGGCAGGCTGATTCGCGCGGGATCGTGCGCCAGTGTCCCATGCGGACGATAGGTGCGAAGCGTGAGTTCGAACGCGCCGTCCGTGCCGGTCGGTATCCACAGACCGGGCTGCTGCTCCGGGCCGATCAGCACTGTCCAGCCACCCGCCCTACCCACCGGAATGCGCCCGCTGCCGATAGAATGCCGGTTCCACCGATTGGGGATCAGCCAGCCGCCCGGATCATACAGGGTCACGCTCCACCAGCGCGCCTCTATCATGCCGCCGGTCAAGGCATAGCGGCATTTGCCTGAAAGCGGCGCACCGGCGCTATCCGTTGCTGCGGTGAAATAGCGGGCCTCCTGCGCCGGCAGCGCCAGCAAGCCGCGCAGCGCGACAACCGCGCGCGTCTTCATGTCCGCATGGGCGGTGCCGATGTCGCGGCCGGTGATCCACGGCCCCACGCGCACATCGTTGCCGAGGCCGCTGTTCCTGATCTGCCAGACGGCAAGCGCGATCCCCAGCACAAGGCCGAGCACCAACAGGCCGGTCCATTTGAACACCGCTTTCACGCGTAGCCTCACACTCAGAAATAATGCTTCGGGATCAGTCCGTTTGCATAGGCTTCGCGCTCCAGCTCCTCGCGGAAATCGGGGTGCGCGATGGATATCATCGCCTTGGCGCGCTCCGCCACCGGCAGGCCCTTGAGGCAGACCATCCCGTATTCGGTCGCCACATGCATAACGTCGGTGCGCGGCACCGTCACGGTCGTCCCCGGCGCCAGCCCCGCCACAACACGGCTCTTGCGCACCCCGTGCTTCTCGTAGGTCGATGGCATGCACAGGAAGCCGCGCCCGCCTTCGGATTCATAGGCCGCCCGCACGAAGCCCAGCTGGCCGCCCGTGCCGCTGAAATGCCGGTAGCCGTCGGCTTCGGATGCCGCCTGCCCCTGCAGGTCCATCTGCCCGGTGCTGTTGACCGAGAACACGTTGTCGTTGCGCGCCACGAATTTCGGCAGGTTGGTATAGTCCACCTGCCGCGCCTCGAACGCCGGATTGCGATCGAGCGCCGCGTAGATATCCGCTGTGCCGATGGCGAAGGCATAGACCGCCTTGCCGGGATCGATCTGCTTGCGCGCGCCGGTTGCCGCACCGCTCTTCACCAGTTCGACGAGGCCCTCGACCATCATCTCGGTGTGGACGCCAAGGTCCTTGACCCCGGCACCGGCAATCGCGCGGCCCACGGCATTGGGGAGGCCGCCGATGCCCAGCTGCAGGCAGTCACCGTCGCGGATTTCCGCCGCCACCAGCTGCGCGATGGCAAGGTCCACCTCGCTCGAAATGGCGCTTGGCAGTTCGGGAGCGGGGAGGGCAGGCACATCGATCACGAAGTCCACTTCGCTCTCGTGCACCGCGTTGTCCGGGCCGAAGCAATAGGGCAGCGCCGGATTGACCTCGACGATCACCACGTCCGCCTTCTCGACCAGCGATCGCAGGTAGGACGCCGAAATCGAGAAGTTGTAGTTCCCGTCCGCATCCTTCGGGCAGACCTGGAACACCGCGATATCCACGCGCTCCACGAACCGCCGATAGAGATCGGGCCACTCGCCCAGATTGAGCGGGATGTAGGTGCAGCGCCCTGCATCGAACTGGCGCCGGTCGTATCCGCTGAAGTGCCAGCTCGCCGAAAGCATGTGCGCGCCTTTGGGATCGGCCTCCTGAAACGCGCGCGGCCGCGTCGTCAGGCAGCTGCGCACTTTCACGCCCGATAGCTCGTGCACCCGCCCAGCCAGCGCCTTGTCGAACGCCTCGGTCTGGGTCGCGCCGAAGCCATAGTCTAGCCACATGCCGGACTTGACCAGCGCCGCGGCTTCCTCTGCCGTCACAACCTGCGGCATGTCAGGCGCGCTTTCCCGTCCGCAGCAGCCAGAACGCTGCGGCAAACAGCCCCGCCACCAGCAGGCTCATCCACAGCTGCGAGGCAAGGTCCGGCTGCAGCGCCATGAACACCAGCACCGCCAGCATCGCCGCCAGCGCCACCAGCGTGCCATAGGGGTGGAACCACATCTTCAGCGTCAGCTTCTCCGGGGCCTCGCGCTCCGCCCGGTTGCGCTCGCGCAGCTGCGCGATGCCGACCAGCATGTAGAGCAGGATCATCGTCACGCCCGAGGAATTGACGAGGAAGCTGAACACCGTCCCCGGCGAAAGCCACTGCGCTGCCAGCGCGCCATAAGCAAACAGGCTGGCTGCGATGATCGCCCGCGCCGGCACCCCGCGTCCGTTCACATGCACCAGCCAGTCCGGCGCGTCGCCAAAGCGCGCGAGGCCGAACAGCGCGCGGCTCGTCACATAGAGCCCGCTGTTGAGGCACGAAAGCACCGCCACCAGCACCACCGCGCTCATGATCGTCTCGCCGCCCGGAATATGCATCGCGGCCAGCGTCGTGGCGAACGGCGAATGCCCCGGCACGATCTGCGTCCACGGCACCACCGCCACGATGAGGCCGATGGCGAGCACGTAGAAAATCACGATCCTGAGCGCGACCGAGACGGTCATCCGCGCGATCACTTTGGCCGGATCGGGCGATTCCGCCGCCGCAATCGTCGCGATCTCCGCGCCGCAAAGCGAGAAGATGGTCGAGGCGACGCCCGCCAGCACCGGCCCCCAGCCATGCGGCGCAAACCCGCCATGCGCGGTCAGGTTGCCGATGGAGAAACCCTGCGGCGCCGTGATGCCAAACACCCACAGCCCGCAGATCAGGCTGAACACGAGGATCGCAGCCACCTTGATCGAGGAAAACCAGAACTCGAACTCGCCGTAGCTGCGAGTGGACATGAGGTTCACCCCCGTCATCAGCGCGGTCAGCGCCCCGCCGATAGCCCACTCCGGCACGCCCGGCAGCCAGCCGCCGATGATCTTGGCTCCGGCAATCGCCTCCACCGCCACCACCACGACCCAGAAATACCAGTAGAGCCAGCCCGAAAGGAATCCGGCCAGATGCCCGAGCCCTGCGCGCGCAAAGTCCGGAAAGCTTGAAACGCCTTCCAGCACGATCGCCATTTCGGCGATCATTCGCATGACAAGCAGGATCAGCAGCCCCGCAATCAGATAGGAAATCACCGCCGCCGGCCCGGTCAGCGAAATCGTCGTCGAAGAACCGACAAACAGCCCCGCGCCGATGATCCCGCCAATCGCGATCATCGAAACGTGGCGCGGCAGCAGCGTCCGGCTCAGCTCCACGCCGCCTGCCTGTCCTGCCTCTGCGATCCCCACTGCGCCCACGCCATTCCCCTTTGCTTGATCCCGCGTAGGGATAAGCGGCGGCGCGGGCGTGTCAAATGCCGCGTGGAGCCGCTCTGGATTCCCGCCTGCGCAGGAATGACGAACACCCAAGGTTCTCCCACACCTTCGTCATTCCCGCGCAGGCGGGAATCCAGAGCAGCCAGGCGCCCCCTTCAAAACCCCAGCGGCGCATTCTCCTTCACTTCCTTCATCACGAAGAACGTCCGCGTTTGCCGCACCCCCGGAAGGGTCAGCAGCCGCTGGCCGTGGAGCACATTGAAGTCGGCAATGTCGCGCACGCGGATCTTGAGCAGATAGTCGAAGTCCCCCGCCACCAGATTGCAATCGAGCACTTCCTTCATGCCCAGGACCGCGCCCTCGAAGGCGGCGAAGCTTTCGGGCGTGGACCGGTCCAGCACCACGCCCACCATCACCAGCGTGCCGAGCCCGACCACACCCGGATCGACCGCGCCGCGAAACCCGGTGATCGCGCCCAGCTCCACCAGCCGCGCCACGCGGCGGTGGCAGGTCGCCGGGCTCACGTTCGCGGCCTCGGCCAGTTCCTGGTTGGACCGCCGCCCGTCCGCCTGCAGCAGACGCAGCAGGTTGCGGTCGATCCGGTCTAGCTCGATGGAAGGTTCTTTCATAGAATATCGATCTACCGGATGATCAATGAAACTAAAAGGCATTAAGCGCCGATCAGAGTCAGTTAGGCCCCCAAGTTTGCAAACACCTTCCACGCAATTTGCATTAGCTTCCGCAGCGAATCATACCCGAAGCCGGAGCCCGCATGTCCCTCCTCACCCCGTTCGAACGCTACCCGCTCACCTATGGCCCCACTCCTATCGAGCATCTCCCCCGCCTCAGCGAGGCGCTTGGCGGCAAGGTCGAGATCTGGGCCAAGCGCGATGATTGCAATTCGGGCCTCGCCTTCGGCGGCAACAAGCTGCGCAAGCTCGAATACATCGTCCCCGATGCCATCGCCTCGGGCGCGGATACGCTCGTTTCCATTGGCGGCGTCCAATCCAACCACACCCGCATGGTCGCTGCCACCGCCGCCAAGCTCGGCATGAAGTGCGTCGTCGTGCAGGAAAAGTGGGTCCCGCATTACGACGCCGTCTACGACCGCGTCGGCAATATCCTGCTCACCCGCCTGATGGGCGCAGACAGCCGCCTTGTGGAAGACGGCTTCGACATCGGCATCCGCCAGAGCTGGGAAGACGCGATCGAAAGCGTCAAGGCGGCCGGCGGCAAGCCCTATCCGATCCCCGCCGGCGCCTCGGTCCACAAATACGGCGCGCTCGGCTATGTCGGTTTCGCGGAAGAAGTGGCGCAGCAGGAGGAAGAGCTCGGCTTCCAGTTCGATTACATCGTCGTCTGCGTCGTCACTGGCTCGACACAGGGCGGCATGATCGTGGGCTTCGCCGCGCAAGACCGCGCCCACACTGTCATCGGCATCGATGCTTCCGGCACGCTGGAACAGACCCGCGATCAGGTCCGCTCCATCGTCGACAACACCGCCGAATTGGTTGGCCTCGGCCGCACGATCCGCGAGGACGAGATCGTCATCAACCCGGACTACGCCTACCCCGCCTACGGTGTGCCGTCAGACGAAACCAACGAGGCCATCCGCCTCGCCGCCCGCACCGAAGCGATGATCACCGATCCGGTCTACGAGGGCAAATCGATGCAGGGCATGATCGATCTCACCCGCAAAGGCTTCTTCCCCGAAGGCAGCCGCGTCCTCTACGCCCACCTCGGTGGCGCCCCCGCGATCAACGGCTACAGCTACTACTACAAGGACGGTTAGGACCAAGAATCTTCGTCATTCCCGCGAAGGCGGGAATCCAGAGCGGCCAACCGAAACGCATGCGTCTTCACGCTCTGGACCCCCGCCTACGCGGGGGTGACGAAGCTTTTGTTGGGATGGATCGCGTTAGAGTGGCGGCCTACAGCCGATCCAGCGTCAACAACCGCCGATCCCCCAGCCATGCGCGGTCCAGCGCCGCCTCCGCCGCGCGCGCTTCCAGCTTGTGCCCCAGCGCGGCCTCGCTCTGCGCAAGGCCCCACAGCGCCCAGCCATTACCCGGCGCCACCAGCAGCGCCTGATGAAACGCATCGCGCGCTTCCGCCGCCTTGCCGCCTGCCAGCAGCGCCGCGCCCAGCGATTGGCCCACCGGGTAGTACCAATAGGGCGGCTCCTGATAAGGGATCGTCCCCTCGATCGCCTGCGCCTTGCGGTACTGCTCCGCCGCCGCCGCAAAATCGCCCCGCGCAAAGGCCATCCGTCCGCGCATCACGTGCTGCGCGAGATGGATGAGGTCCGTCCCCGGCACGCCCGTGCCCTCCAGCACCTTGATCCCTGGATCGGCGGTCAGCTGGTCCATCGCCTTCAACTCGGCATCCAATGCGGCGGGCCGGTTGAGCCGCGCAAAGGCCACCCCGCGCGCATAGTGCCACATCGCCAGCACATAGGGCAGGCGCGCTGTCGGCTTGGGTAACGCTAGGATCTGCGCCGGTGTTCCCCCTTGCGCAAAGGCAAACGAAGGCGCGGCGACCACGGCCTGAATCCAGCCCAGCTCCACCGCCTTGTCCTCGGGGATGATCCGCATCAGCTTGCGCGCCTGCGCCACCGCCAGCCCCAGATCGCCGGCCTGCTGCGCAGATGTCACGATGAAGTGGACGTTGTGCGGATAGTATCCGTAGCGATACATCCCGTCGTCCGGCACCTTCGCCAGATAGGCCTCGTCCGATTTCGCCGCGGCCACATTGGCCCGGATCGAATCCTTGTAGCGCCCGATGCGGTAATAGATGTGCCCCGGCATGTGGACGAGATGCCCTGCCTCGGGCAGCGCGCTCAGCGCCAGCGCATCCGCCGCCTTTTCCGCGCGCTCCGGGCTGACGTAGTTTTCCATCAGGTGGATATAGAGGTGCGCTGCCTGCTGGTGCCCGGGATGCCGCGCCAGCACGTCCTCGACCAGCGCCACCGCCTTGTCGATCCGCGCACGCGGCTCGCTGCGGCCCGGTTGCCAGTAGTTCCACGGGCTCGTGTCCATCGCGGCCTCGGCGGCGAGCACGGCCAACTCGTCATTGGCCGGATGCGCCGCCGCCAGACCCAGCATGGCATCGGCATACGCCGCATCCATCGCCGCGCGGTCCGCCTTGGGATCGGCGGAATAGCGGGCCGCCAGCGCAGCGATCAGCGCCCGGTCGAGCGGCGGAGCACTGCCCGCCAGGGCCTGCGCTTTCGCCAGCGCGTTCAGCGTCGGCGCCAGCGCCTTGGCTTCCATCGGCGCGTTGATGTTCGGACCTTGCACCAGCGCCTCGCCCCAGAAGCACAGCGCGCATCCGGGCGCGAGTGCCTGCGCCTTGCGGAACGAGGCGACGGCTGCCGCATGGTTGAAGTTGTAGGCCATCTCGATGCCCTGATCGAACCACGGCCGCGCCTCTGCGGTCAGCCCGCCCGGCTCCAGCGCCGAACGCGGCACGCCGCCATAAAGCGGGAACTTGCCCGGCACCACAGGCCCCATCAGCGCAGCAGCCTGAGCCAAGCGCCGCAACAGAATCGGCGTGTTGGCGCGCGCCTTCTCCGCACAGGCCGCCGCCGCCAGCCGCGAGGGATCGAGCATGGCCAGCGCCGCCGCATCGGATGAAGGCGCGCGGTGCAGCGTGGTCGCCGCCGTGGCCGCTCCGCCTGCCAGCAACGCCAGCCCCAGCATTCGATAGATGCGCATGATGTCCCCCTCGTTCGCCGAGGAGGGGCAGCCTATGCCTGCATCGGCTGCGGCGCAATCACGCCGCAGCCATCAGCATCACTCCGCTGCTTCGCGCTGTGCCTCACGGGCGAACATCTCGACCAGCTCGTCGTCGGTGGCTTCGAGCAGCTTGGCCGCCCAGGTGTGGAAGACTTGGCCCCCGCGCTCGTTGCGGCCAAACAGCACGTCCTTCATCAGCCCGCTCTGCAGCGCCACGTGCTGGCGCTTGCCGGTCTTATAGTCCTCGTCGCGCACCACGATCTCGAGGAAATCGAACTGCTCGTGCGCGGCCTTGATCGCCACTTCGTCGCTCGGCTTCTTCTCCATCACGTAGAACTGGGTGGTATAGCTTTCGCCCACCTTGTCGCCGGGGAAAAGCTGGCTGATCATCGCCCCGCGCAGGCCGCCGCCGTAGAAGCTGGCGATCGAAATGTGCGGGAAAATCGTCCACACGCCCTGCACCAGCACGTCGTCGGAAATCTCGTCGTCGTTCAGCTGGCTGAGGTCGATCTGGCGGTCATCGCCCGAGGAAACCTTGATCGCAAACTTCGAAGGCGTGGACAGGCGCTGGTGCGGCCCGAACTCGAAGTAGTTGGCGCGGTTGTAGAAATCCGAACCGAACGTGTTCGCGTGGAGCACCGGCAGGTGGTAGAAATCGAGGTAGCCGTCATAGGCCGTCTTCCAGTTCGGCCCCGAAAGCGTGCGCTGGCTGAAGAGATACCAATCCTTGAACCCGAAGGCCTCCAGCAGGCTGTCATAGCCGCACAGGTAATCCGCGATCGAAAGCTTGGAACTGGGGTCCAGCGTCGCCCAGATCAGCCCGGCGCTTTCATAGACCGGGAAGCGCGTGAGGCAGAGCGCGGCCTTGTCCACCGCGCCGAAATCCTGCGGGCTGGCCACGCCGATCAGGTCGCCGTCGTTCTTGAAGGTCCAGCCGTGATAGCCGCAGGTGAAGCGATTGGCATTGCCGCTGCCCGAAGCGACCGGGTTGCCGCGGTGCGTACACATGTTGAGGAACGCGCCGACCGAGCCATCGCGCTGGCGGGTGAGCAGCAGCGGCACGCCGGCAATGTCCATCGCCTTGTAATCGCCCGGCTGCGGGATTTCGCACGAAGGTGCAACCATCAGCGGCAGGCGGCGGAAGATCTGCTTCTTCTCGCGCTCGAACAGCGCCTCGTCGGTATAGGTCGAGGCGGGAATGCGCACGACCTCGTCCGCGAGTTCCATCGTCCCGGCATCGCCATGGGCGATAAGCGAACGGGTCATTTCGATCAGCTGTTCACGTGACATGGTTGTATCCTCGGTTCCCGGTGCAGGGCTTTTCCGGCCAACAGTGATCCCCGGCAGCCCTGCCTGCAATTGTCATTTTTGCTTGGTGCGGCCTAACGCGACAATTGCGCGTTGAGCAGCATATGGAAATGCCGGATCTTCGTCTCGCCATAGTTGGCAAACACGATCTCCTTCGATTTGATCGACTTCATGCCCTTCTGCACGTGCGGCAAGTTGACCACGTCCTGGTTGAACACCTTGGCCAGCATGCCCAGCTCCGCGGCGTCGCAGTAATCGTCGTCGAAATCGAGCCAGTGGACCTTGGCCGGGGCAGGGCGCTGCTCGCCCTTGCGCACCGGCATCATGAACATCGTCTCGTGGATGCACTCCTCCGGATTGTCGCCCAGCGGGCGGAACCGGTAGAAGATCGGGTTGAGGCACCCCCACGGGCTGATGTTGGGGAAGAGGTTATAGTAGATCGTGTCGACGAATTCAGCGTCTGACATGCCGTCAACCTCGTCGCCCAGCACCTTCCGCCAGCGCTCGCGCGCCTCGTTCGCCATGGCCTTGCGGCGGTCCTGCACCGGGCCGGTCGAGGTGTGATCTTCCTCCAGCTCCCATCCTTCGGGTAGCCGCCCGCCAACCCAGTCGCACAGCTGCACATCGGCATGATCGAGCGCGCCCTCGATATGGTGCGCCTGGTGATCGAAGATCCCCGTCTGCCCATCGCGCGCGGTCACTTTCACGCGGTCCTCGCCCAGCCGCTCATAGACATTGCCCGAAAGCGCGTGGCGCACCTTGGCATACGTCTTGGCGCCTTCCAGCGGCTCGGCCACGTAGGCCGGGTTCACATGCGGACTGAGCAGCCCATTTGGCGAAATCGCGCGCGATATGTTGCCGAACACGTCATACTTCGAATTGGCGTCCCCCATCACATCAAGCAGCGTCGGGTGCGTCGCCACCACGTGATAGGCCTCCATGAAGGCCTCCTGCGCCACCTTCCAGTTGCAGCGCAGCTTCTTCGCCACGTGCACCGCCTTGTAGCGCCGCTCGAACGGGATCGGCTGGAAGTGCCGGTCGATATCGCCGAGGAAGTCCTCGAACGGCTCGGCGTTGTCATCCGGATTGATGAACACCCAGCCGCCCCAGCGCCCCACGCGCACCGGCGGCAGGCTGTGCGTCTTCGCGCTGACGGAGGGGAAATCCCACTGGCAGGGCACTTCCTTCAGCGCCCCGTCGATGCCCCAGTTCCAGCCATGGAACGGGCAGCGGAACCCGTGCAGCCCCTTGCTGTCCTCGGTCAGCAGCGCGCGCCCGCGGTGGAGGCAGGCGTTGGGAAACGCCTTGACCTCATCCGGCCCGGTGCGCACCACGATGAAGGAGAGATGGGCAATGTCATAGACATGGCTGTCGCCCACGTTCGGGATATCGTCCTCGTGGCAGGCCATCTGCCACACGCGCTTCCACAGCCGCTCGACCTCCAGATCGAAGAAATCGCGCGAGTAATAGATGCTCGGATCGACGATCGTAGGCCCCGGCGGCAGCGGGCAGTCCTCGCGCAGACGCGGCGGCACGCGGTGCGTATCCATGTCCAGCAGTGCGTCATAGGTAATGCCTTTGGACCGATTGGTGCCGGTAAGTGTCTCGACCATGGATCTTCTCCCTGTGTCTGCTCAGGCGGGATCAAAGCGCAGCGGCAGCGATTGCATCCCGCGCAGGATATTGCTGGCGGCGAACTGGAACGGATTTTCCGGATTGGCGAAGCGCAGGTTCTTCAGCCGCCGCAGGATGATCGGCAGCGCGGTCACCATCTCCACTCGCGCCAGATGCATGCCAAGGCAGGTATGCACCCCCGCGCCGAAGCCGACATGCTTGCCCGCATTCTCGCGGCTGACGTCGAACTTGTCGGGGTTCTCGAACACCGCGCCATCGCGGTTGGCAGAGCCATAGCGCAGCAGCATCGCCTCACCCGCCTTGAGCGCCACCCCGCCCAGCACCGTGTCTTCCTTCACCACCCGCCACATGTTGTGGGAGGGCGAGAGGTGCCGCGCGGTCTCCTCGACCCAGTTGGGCACGAGGCTTTCGTCTGCCATGATCGCGCGCAACTGCTCCGGATTGGCAAGGAGCTGCGCCAGCGCATAGGCGAGCGCGTGGGCGGTCGCTTCCTGCCCGGCGGTGAAGATCTGCTGCACGATCGAGTAGATCTCGGGATCGTCGAGCGGGCGTTCCGTCCCGTCATCTTCCGGCAGCCGCGCCGCCAGCAGGTCCGAAATCACATCGTCACCCGGCTTTGCCCGCCGCTCGGCCATGATGCTCCGGAAATAGCCCTGCATCGCGATCTCGCTGCGCGCGAGGTCCGCGCGCTGCTCGGGCTTCGCATTGCCGTTGAGGCGCAGGATCGCCGCGCGTACCCAGTTCTGGAACATCGGGATGTCGCCGCGCGGCACACCCAGCACATCGGCGATCACGATCCCCGGCAGCATTTCGGCAAACCGCGATTTGAACTCCACTTCGCCGTCCGCCACGAACCCGTCGATCAGCGCATTGGTCACTTCGGCCACATAAGGCGCCATCGCGTTGACCCGGCTCAGCGGCAGCGCATGCATCGCGATGCGCTTGTAGCGCGAATGCTGCGGCGGATCGGCGGTCAACATCGTGTTCCGGCGCGGCATCCCTTGGTTCAGGATCGCCGTTTCCTCCGCATCGAACGCGCCCGAACCGCCCGAACTCAGCAGCGTCGAAAAGTCGCTCGAGAAGACCTTGGGCTTCTTGTTGACCTCCAGCACGAGATCATAGGTCGAGACCGAAACGATCCCCGTCTTGGGATCGCGAAACACCGGCGCCTCGCGCCGCAGGCGGTCGTAATAGGGGTAGGGGTTCTGGAGAGTCTCCGGGCTCGTCGCGTCGATCCGTTCCAGCGCTTCCATTGCGGGGTCTCCCATCAGCCCATCTTCATCCGATGTGGATGATGACCCACCACGCCCGCCGCGGGCTTTGACCTGCCTCAAATTCGCGGCCCTCAAAAATGACAGCGCTCCGCCACGTGCAAACGCCAAGGCTTGCAACTGCGGCCCCCGTGCGTACCAACGACCTCGAAATCGCGCTGAGGGGGAATGCTGCACATGATCCGGACCATCTGCCGCGCCTTCGTCGCCTTGGCCGCGTTCCTCCTCGCCGCCCCGCTTGCCGCCCAATCCGCGCCGCAGGGTGAGATCGTCACCACCGCCTCCGGCAAGGTTGAAGGCTTTGTCCGCAATGGCGCGCTCGAATTTCGCGGCATCCCCTATGCCGCCCCCGTCGCTGGCGACGCGCGCTGGAGCCTGCCGCAACCTGCCGCGTCATGGACCGGCGTCCTCCCCGCGATGCACTTCGGCGGCGCCTGCCCGCAGGCCGCGCGCTACGGCCTCACCGAACGCAGCGACGAGGAGAACTGCCTCACGCTCAACATCAGCCGCCCCACCGCCAAAACCGCTGCAAAGCGCCCCGTCCTCGTCTGGCTCCACGGCGGTGCCTTCGTCGGCGGCGCAGCCTCGCTCTACCGGCTGGACCGGCTTGCCAAGGGCGTGGACGCCGTCGTCGTCAGCGTGAACTACCGCCTCGGCGTGTTCGGCTTCATGGCCCCGCCGGCTGGCACCACCGGCGCAGGCCACGTCCTCGGTCTCGAAGACCAGCGCCTCGCCATGCGCTGGGTCAAGGCCAACGTGGCGGCCTTTGGCGGTGATCCGGAGAACATCACGCTAGCGGGCGAATCTGCCGGTGCCGCCTCGGTTTGCATGCACCTGCAGGCTCCCGAGCAAACCAAGGGCCTGTTCCACCGCGCGATCATCCAGAGCGCTTCCTGCAGCACCCCCCTGCGCACCCTCCCGCAGGCGGAGGCCTTCGCCGCCAAAGTCGCCCGGGAAGCGGGCTGTTCCGATCTCGCCTGCCTCAAGGCCATCGATCCGCAAGCCCTCATCGCCGCGGGAGCCAAAGCTGCTAGCGGCGAACTCGTGGCCTTCGCGCCCTTTGCAGGAGGCCCGACGCAGCCGAGCGCCACCATGGCTGCGCTGCAATCCGGCCAATTCCTCCGCGTCCCGGTCCTCAACGGCTTCACCCGCGATGAAATGCGCCTCTACGTCGGCTATGATGTGCAGGGCGGCGCGAAGGTCACCCCCGAAACCTACCCTGCCGCCGTCCGCGCCCTCTATGGCGAGAAGGCCGACAAGGTCCTCGCCCGCTACCCCCTCAAACCCGGCGAACACCCCGCCGAAACGCTCGGTTCGTTGATGACGGACTTCATGCCCGGCCTCGGAATCACGCACTGCCTCGAAATCGAAAGCGGCCGCTTGCTCGCCGCACACACCCCGGTCTACCAGTGGGAATATGCCGATCGTGGCGCCCCCGTGCGCGGGGTTTCGATCCCGATCAGCCCCGAACCCGGCTTCAATCTCGGCGCGGTCCATTCGGCAGAGCTCAACGCGCTGTTCCCCAATTTCTCCAACACCGCCGCAATGAGCGCGCCCGATCTCGCCCCTGCCTCGCAGGCTCTGGCAGACGTCATCGTCACCACATGGGCCGCGTTCATCCGCGGCAAGCCGCTCGGCAGGGAATGGTCCGCCGACAAGGTCATGCGCTTCGAACCCGCCGGCATCCGCCCCGTCGACGCCTGGGCCGAGTACCATTGCGATTTCTGGCGGGCAGAATATCCCGCCTTCTTCGGCACCCCTGCAAAGGACCCCAAATGAACACTGCTATCGTCACGGCCATCGTCACTGGCGCCGCGCAGGGCCTCGGCCTCGTCACCGCCCGCCGTCTTGCCGCAGCTGGCTACCGCGTCGTCCTAACCGATATGCAGGATGTGAGCGAACAGGCCGCCGCGATCGGCCCCGATGCAGTCGGCATCAGCGGTGACGTTTCCAGCGAAGCCTTCGTCGAAGACATGGCCGGGCGCATCGCGGCAGACTTCGGCGGCGCACAGGTCCTCGTCAACAACGCCGGGATCAGCCTGATCCAGCCCGCCGAGGACACCACGCTCGATCAATGGCAGCGCATGATGGCGGTGAACCTGCAAGGGCCCTTCCTCCTCTGCCGCGCCTTCGGCAAGCAGATGCTTGGCGCGGGCAAGGGCTCCATCGTCAACGTCGCCTCGGTCGCCGGTCTCGGCGGGGTGATCCACCGCTCGGCCTACAACACCTCGAAGCACGGCCTCGTCGGCCTCACCCGCACCCTCGCGGGCGAATGGGGCGGCCGCGGCGTGCGCGTCAACGCGGTCTGCCCCGGCTGGATCAAGACCGAGATGGACGTGAAGGACATGGGTTCGGGCGCCTATGACGATACCGATATCGTGAACCGCGTGCCGATGGCCCGCTTCGCCCAGCCCGAAGACATTGCAGAAGCGATCACCTTCCTCGCCTCCGACGCCGCCTCCTTCATCAACGGCGTGAGCCTCCCCGTAGACGGCGGCTGGACCGGCGACATCAGCTGGGACAGCCTTCGGCTGAAGACGCGGGGCTGATCCCAGCACCTCCCCACCCTTTGTCATTCCCGCGAAGGCGGGAATCCAGAGCGCCAGACATGGCGCGCGCTGCCCGGCATCGCCCTGACGACTATCACACCGGTTCGTCGGCGAACGAACCGAGATACCCCGCCCCTCGCGTCACTATCCCTGCGTCGCAACCCGCCTCGGTCAGCATCGCAAGCGTCGGCGCCCGGTTGGTCAGGATCGTCCAGTTGGCCAGCCCCTCCGGCGGCGCAAACCCGGCGGCCAGTTCCCGCAGCGCACTGTGCAAGGTAGCTGGCTCCGGCGTGTGGACCGCCAGCCCCTCGTTGGCGAAGGCTGCGGCGCTGATGCCCAGCTTGCGGCACAAGGCCTCCATCAGGGGCACCTCGCGCCGCGCCGTCTCGCGGTGCGCCGCCAGTACCAGAGCCGCCTCGTCTTCGGCGATCCGTTCTCCGCTCATCAGCAGCGGATGGCTCTCCAGCCAGGCCTCGGGCGGACAGACCTTGGCGCGCGCGTCAAAGCGGATCCCGGGTAGCCGGTCGAGCGGGTAAATCCGGCAAATCCGTGGCCGCGCCGCATAGTTCCCGCAGCGCATGTCAGGAAGCAGGTGAGGGCAGGCCCCCACATGATAGGCGACCAGCGTGGCCGCAATCCGGATCGGCATGCCCCCGCTGCGCGCCGCAAACGATCGGCCGAGGTTGAAATCGTCCTCACCGGCTCCGCCACTCGCCGATGGCAGAACCGGCAACGCTTCGCTCAGAATCTGGACGGTGTGCCCATTCCCCGTCCACACCGCAGCCTCCTCGGCACTCAAGGACAGCCGCAGGTCATGGCAGCACCTGCCGCACTGCGTGCAGGAAAAATGGAGGGTCATAAATCTCGATACTGCAATCACCAGCGATCCGACCGCCAGCTTCACCGCCCGGCATACCGCGCAGCCATCGCGTGACGAATACGGGCGAATACGGTGCGGGTGGCGGGGAGGGAGGTCGCCGCCACAAAAGCACCCTTCGGTGGGACAATTCGCCCCGCGCCTGGGCTGGTGGCCTTCGCTCCGGACCGCGCCGGATTGTGCCGCCTCCTCGAATAAATAACAGACGCGTCTGTTATTTATAAACCTCTGTCCTACAGCCACCGCAGTGCGGCATGATGCGACCTGTTCGTCCCCCCAAGCCGGAATCGCCCGATTTGCAGCACCTTGTCGCCCCACCCCGCCACTCATTGATCGTCATAATCGATCAAAACGCCCGCACTAATCGAGAGCAATTATTCCTCAGGACAGTGTCAACTGTGTCAACTTGGCGCGTGTGCGGCCTCTTCAATTGAGGAGTGGGCAAGGCGCCCCCCGGCGCGTTTCATGGGCCGTGACAAGATAGGGAGAATGCCATGCGTGTTGCTCTGCCCGAAGCCCATCACATGAACCCGCTCGGCCACCTCTCGGAGCACTATGCGCCTGAGATCGTGAACGCCGCTTTCGGGTTTTCCGATGTCACCTACCGCATGTCGAAGCTGCCCACGCGCCTGTTCGAAGGCGCGCGGATGCGCACCGCGCTGATCAACGGGTGCCAGCTTTGCCAGAACTTCCGCGTGCTGCGCGATCGGCCCGATATCGAGCGCACGAATGGACCCGCGCCGGACGAGGCGTTCTATGCCGCCGTCCACGAATGGCGCACCTCGTCCGTCCTGTCGGACCGCGAGAAGCTGGCCATCGAATATGCCGAGAAAGTCGGCCTCGATCCGCAGGGCCTCGCCGCCGATGAGGATTTCTGGGCGCGCTACAAGGCGGCGCTCAGCGATGACGAGATCGTCGATCTCGCCTTCTGCGTCGCGGTGTGGATGGGGCTGGGGCGTGTTGCCCATGTGCTTGGCCTCGATGCGGTCTGCGCTTTGCCGGCTCTGCGCGAGGTGGCCTGATGAACCGGCGCGGGTTGCTGGGCGGGCTGGCGGCGGGAGGAGCGGCGCTGGCGGCAGGCGCTCCGGCCTCCGCTGCCGAACCGGTCGGCCCGCGCTCGGTCCTTGTCTACACTGCCATTGCCCTGCTGGAGGAGCGCGTCTCCCACGGCACCACGCCTTATGGCGAACGCTTCCGCATTCCGATCATCGGCGGCAGCTTCGAAGGGCCGGAGATCCGGGGCCGGATCGTGCCGGGAGGAGCGGACTGGCAGGTTCTGCGCGCCGATGGCTATCTCGAGCTTCTCGCCGATTACTTCATGGAGACCGACGACAAGGTCCAGATCAAGGTCACCAACCGCGGGCTGATACAGACCGTGCCGGGGCCGGACGGCGGGCGCTATGCGATGACCACGCCGCGCTTCGAGGCGCCGATGGGCAAGTATGGCTGGCTCAACCAGTTGATCTTCGCCGGCACCGTCGCACCGGGGGAGGGTAAGGTGCCCTCGGTCAGGCTCTCGATCTTCAAGCTGGTCTGAGGCTTCCCCGCCGCGCCGGAACGTGCCACGCTATACCGGTCCGTTTTACCGCGTCCGGAAAGCCTCGCCCGATGAATACGCCCGATCTTGCCGCCTGGTGGATGCCCTTCACCGCCAACCGCCAGTTCAAATCGCAGCCCCGCCTCCTCGCCGAAGCGCGCGGCATGTTTTATCGCTCGGCCGACGACCGCGAGATTCTGGACGGCACCGCGGGCCTGTGGTGCGTCAATGCCGGACACGGGCGCGAGGAAATTGCCGACGCGGTCTCGCACCAGATCCGCACGATGGATTTCGCGCCGGCCTTCCAGATGGGCCATCCCATCGGCTTCGATTTCGCGACCCGCCTTGCCGAGATCGCGCCCGCCGGGCTCGACCGGGTGTTCTTCACCGGTTCGGGTTCGGAATCGGTCGATACCGCGCTCAAGATCGCGCTCGCCTACCAGCGCGCCATCGGCCAGGGCACGCGCACCCGCTTCATCGGGCGCGAGCGGGGCTATCACGGCGTCGGCTTCGGCGGCGTTTCGGTGGGCGGCATCCTCAACAACCGGCGCGTTTTCACCAGTCTGCCCGGCACCGATCACATGCGCCACACCCACGATCCGGCGCGCAACCGCTTCACCCGCGACATGCCGGAACACGGCGCGGAACTGGCAGACGATCTCGAACGGCTGGTCCAGCTTCACGGCGCCGAGACCATCGCGGCGGTGATCGTCGAGCCGGTTGCGGGCTCCACCGGCGTGCTGCCGCCGCCCAAGGGCTACCTCGAACGCCTGCGCGAAATCGCGACGCGGCACGGCATCCTCCTCATCTTCGATGAAGTGATCACTGGCTTCGGCCGCCTCGGTACGCCCTTCGGTGCGGATTACTTCGGGGTGACGCCCGACCTCATCACCACCGCCAAGGGCATCACCAACGGCACCCTGCCGATGGGCGCCGTCTTTGCCAGCCGCGCGGTGCACGATGCGATGATGCAGGGGCCGGAAAACCTCATCGAACTGTTCCACGGCTATACCTATTCCGGCCACCCCGTTGCCTGCGCGGCGGGCCTCGCCACGCTCGATATCTATGCCCGCGAAGGCCTGCTGACGCGCGGCGCGGAGCTTGCGCCGCTCTGGGCCGATACGCTGCATGCCTTGCGCGATGCGCCGCATGTGATCGACGTGCGCACCATCGGCCTCGTCGGCGCGATCGAGCTCGCTTCGCGCGATGGCGCGCCGGGTGCGCGGGCCTATGATGTGTTCACCGATTGCTTCCGTTCCGGCCTGCTGATCCGCGTGACGGGCGATATCATCGCGCTCTCTCCGCCGCTGATCATCGAGCCCGACCATATGGGCCGGATTGCCGAAACGATCCGCGCGGCGCTGGAGCGGGCGGGCTGAACGCGGTGTTGAAGCTGGTCCTTGCCGCTGCGGCGCTCCTCATCGCGTGCCCGGCAGCCGCCGCGCCTGCGCCCATCGGCATGAGCGAGACCGAGCAGCAGGCGCCCGCCGTGCCGCCCATTCTCTCGGCACGCGAGCGGGCGGAGGCCGAGAACCGCATCCTCACCGAGCGGCTCGATACGGTGATTCCCGCGATCATGCGCGCGGAAGGCATCGACCTGTGGCTGCTGGTGGCGCGCGAATACTTCGAGGAGCCGGTCGTTGCCTCGATGCTCGATGCCGAGAACATGCATGCGCGGCGGCGCACGATCCTGATCTTCCACGATCCGGGCGACGGCAAGCCGGTCGAGCGGCTCACCGTCAGCCGTTATGGCCTTGGCGGACTGTTCACGGCGGCGTGGGACCCGGCAAAGCAGCCCGACCAGTGGCAGGCGGTGGCTGAGATCATCGCTGCGCGCAATCCGGCGAAGATCGCGGTCAACATTTCCGACTTGCACCAATTTGCCGACGGCATGACGGTGAGCCAGTACGACAAGTTCACCAGGGCGCTGCCAGCGGAGATGCGCAGCCGCATCGTCAGCGGCGAAGGACTCGCTATCCGCTGGCTGGAGACGCGCACCCCCACGGAGATGACGCTCTACCCAACGATCGAGCGCATCGCCCATGCCGTTATCGGCGAAGCGTTTTCGCGCAAGGTCATCACGCCCGGCGTCACGACGGCCGAGGAGGTGCAGTGGTGGTACCGCGACAGGCTCCTGCAACTGGGCCTCGATGCCTGGTTCCACCCCTCGATCGGCATCCAGCGGCAAGGCGTGAAGGGCATGCTCGAAGGCGCCGAAGTGATCCGGCCCGGTGATCTGCTGTGGACCGATTTCGGGATCACCTACCTCAGGCTCAACACCGATACCCAGCACCTCGCCTATGTGCTGAAGCCGGGCGAGACGGAGGCGCCGGCGGGCCTCAGGCAGGGGCTGGCGAACACCAACCGCGTGCAGGATTTCCTCACCCGCCAGTTCGTGGCCGGTCGCAGCGGCAACGAGGCACTGGCCCGTGCGCGCGCGGAGGCCAAGGCGGCCGGGCTCGATCCCTCGATCTATTCGCATCCCATCGGCCTCCACGGCCACGGGGCCGGGCCCTCGATCGGCTTCTGGGACAACCAGAACGCCGATCCGCGCGGCAATGCGGCGATCCACGCGAACACGGCGTGGTCAATCGAGTTGACGTCCTATGCCGCCGTGCCCGAATGGGGCGGCCAGCGCGTCGATTTCCGGGCGGAGGAGAACGCCTTCTTCGATGGCAAGACCGTACGCTTCATCGATGGACGCCAGACCAGCCTGACCCTGATCCCCTCGGGGCCCTGAAGCTTTCCGGCCATATCGGCCCCAAGTCGTTGTTGCCGGCGCTGATTGTAGTAGTGTGCATTCCTTCGCGGGGAGGCTGGCAGCTATGTTCGATTTTCTGAGGAAGCAGTTCGTCGATGTCATCGAATGGCTGGAACAGCCGGGCGACATCGCGTGGCGGGTGCCTTTTGCCGATCACGAGATCCAGCACGGCGCGCAACTGACGGTGCGCGAGGGGCAGATCGCGGCGTTCCTCAACGAGGGGACGCTGGCGGACTATTTCGGGCCGGGGGTGCACACGATCGAGACCGCGAACCTGCCGCTGCTGACCAACCTGATGAACTGGGACAAGGGCTTCAAATCGCCCTTCAAGTCCGATGTCGTGTTCTTCTCGCTCAAGGAGCAGCCGGGGCTGAAGTGGGGCACCGCGCAGCCGGTCACCGTGCGCGATGCCGAATTCGGGGCGCTGCGGCTGAGAGCGTTCGGTTCGTGCTCGTATCGCTTGAACGAAGTGGCACCGTTCGCTTCGCGCGTGCTGGGCACCATGCCGGGCGTGACGGCCGCCTCGCTCGAGCCGCAGCTGCGCGCCGCGATCCAGACCTCGCTGGCGGCAGCGCTTGGCAGCAGCGGGATCGCGTTTCTCGATCTGGCGGCGAACCAGCAGGCACTGTCTGACCGCATCAAGGCTGAGGTCGACAAGGCCTTTGCGCAGTGGGGCCTCACCTGCCTGTCATTCTACGTCGAAAGCATTTCGCTGCCGGATGAGGTGCAGGCGCACCTCGACAAAGCCAGCTCGATGCGCGTGCTGGGCGATCTTGGCACCTACACCCGCTTTCAGGCGGCCGAGGCGATCGAACAGGCGGCGGGCAACGATGGCGGCATGGCGGGCATTGGCGCGGGCATGGCCGCAGCGACTGCCCTGGGTGGCGCGATGGCTCAGGGATTGGGAGCGGCCCCGGCTGCCACGCCCGCCGAGGATCCGGTGGCGATGATCGAGAAGCTGCACAAGCTGGTGACGATCGGCGCGCTCAGTCAGGAAGAGTTCGACGCCAAGAAAGCCGAATTGCTCGGCCGCATTCGCTGATCGCGCGCGGATCGGGGCCATGGAGAGCTTGACGTGTCCTTCGTGCGGGGCGGCGCTGCCTGTGCGCGATCCGGGCTTGCCCTATTCGACCTGCGCCTATTGCCAGACCCTGGTGCGACGCGCGGCGGGCAACGTTGAGGCCGTGGGAACGGTTGCGGCGCTGCCGGCCGACGTTTCGCCTATCCAGATCGGCACCACCGTGGGCCGCGACGGGATTGCGGCCACCGTGGTCGGGCGGGTGCGCTGGGGCTGGTCCGATGGATCGTGGAACGAATGGTTTTTGCGCGCGGCGGACGGGCGGGCGTTCTGGCTGGGCGAGGCGATGGGCATGTACATGCTCACCACGGAGTATCCTGCGGTGTTGGATGTGCCGGCGATCCGCAACTTTGCCGAAGGCAATCCCATCGCGCGGGACTGCACGGTCAAGGCCGGCGGCAAATGGCTGACGGCGACCGACATCAAGGACGCGTCGTGCCTCGGCAGCGAGGGTGACCTGCCCTTTCCGACGCTTCCCGGCTGGACGATGACCAACGTCGATTTCCGCAACGCCGCCGGAGATGCCCTGTCCGTCCAGCGCGATGCCGATGGCACCACCGCGTGGCTCGGTGAGTGGAGCGATCTCGCTGGCCTCAAGCCCGGAAGCCTGCGGCAGATCGAAGGCTGGACCAAGCCGGGGGCGCTCGCGTGACGCAGCCGCGCGCGGTCACCTGTCCCTCTTGCGGCGGATCGATCGAGATCCGCGCGGCGGGCTATACCGTCACACTGGCGTGCCGCTATTGCGGCTCGGTGCTCGATGTCGCGCACGATGATGTGCGGCTGATCAAGGCCTATCGCCGCGTGGCGAAGGACTTCGCGATAGCGCTCGGCACGCGCGGGACACTGTTCGATGTGGAGTGGGAAGTTCTCGGGGCGATGCGGCGGCGTAGCGGCAGCGACGTCTGGCAGGAGTTCCTGCTGTTCAATCCCTATGCCGGCTATCGCTGGCTGGTGGAGGCGGAGGGCGAGTGGCAGTTCGGCACTATGCTGCTCGACCGGCCGGAGGATGACGGCCTTTCGGTGACATGGCGCGGCCAGTCCTTTGCGCTGGATGAAGATGCCCAGATCGAGACCACGACAGTGCTCGGCGAATTCTACTGGCGCACCGGGCGGGGGGACAAGGTACAGGGCGCCACGTTCATGCGCGGCCGGGAAGCGCTCTCGCGCGAGACGAGCGCCGATGAAGTGACCTGGACCCAGCTCATCCCGGTCAGCGCGGAGTGGATCAGCGACACGTTCGTGGTCAAGCAGAAGAACCGGTCGCGACCGCCGCGCCTGCGCGGGCAGGGCCTGAAGCAAGGCTTCATCAAGGCCCCGACCATGGACGAGGGCGACTTGCCGGCCATGCTGCTCATGGCGCTCGCTGCGCTGCTGATGATCATGGCGGTGCAAACCTTTCTGAGCGGCCCCCAGGTTTGCGCTGATGGCCGGGCCACCGTGGAGGTGGGGGCACCGACCAGCACGCAGCCCATCGGCACAATCGAGGTGCGGCGCGCCTGGCAGTTCGTCACGATCGCGGTGGACAGCGACAGTTTCCACAACCGCTGGGTCGATCTCGACTACAGCCTCGTCAACCGCAAGACGCAGCAATCGATCGATGCCTACGGGATCGTCGAGTTCTACACCGGCACGGACAGCGATGGCCCGTGGAGCGAGGGCAGCCACCACACCGAGACGCTGTTTTCCAGCGTGCCGCAGGGTACCTATGACGTCTTCGTCGACGTGGGGGCCCATGGCTGGCCCAGCGACCCCCAGCCGGGTTCGATCGACCCCGCGAACCCCTGGGGCAATACCGATACGGTGGCGCTGTGGTTTCGCTCCTGCACCGGCGGCTTCTCGTGGGGCATGTTCTGGCTGATGGCTGCGCTGCTGTTCAGTGTCCCGATCATCATCGTCTGGTGGAGGCACGAGGGCTGACATGACCAAGCGCCTGATCCTGTTTGCCGCGTGGTGCATGCTGCTGGTGATGACCTCGGCCGTCTCGACCTGGTTTGCCTGGACGCCGTTTTCCGACGAGGAGTGTTCCTCATCCACGTCCTATCGCGGACCAACCCACAAGTGAGGCCCGCCACTGATTGCCTTTGCCGACCGAACGATCCCACCGCCTGCGCAGGAGTTCCGCCCATGATCACCCTCGATGTCTTCCTTGCCACCGTGCTCTATGCGGGCCTTGGCATTGTCATCTTCATCCTCAGCTTCGTGCTGGTCGACCGCCTGACTCCGGGCGAACTGTGGCGCGAGATCATCGAGCGGAAGAACGTGGCGGTGGCGCTGCTGGCGGGCGCGGTTGCGATCGGCATTTCCAATATCATCGCCGCTGCCGTGCATGGTTGAACCCGAAGGCGTGCAGGGCGTCCCGGTCAGCGGCGGCGAGGACGGCGCGCCCGCATCGCTGGCGGTGATTCTGCTGGTCTCGGTGCTGGTCGTCGCCACCTGCGGGCTGGTCTACGAACTTCTGGCCGGAACTCTTGCCAGCTATCTCCTCGGTGACAGCGTCACCCAGTTCTCGACTGTCATCGGCACTTATCTCTTCGCGATGGGGGTGGGCAGCTACCTTTCGCGCCACGTCCGTTCGAACGAGATCGGCGTGTTCGTGCGGGTGGAGATCCTGATCGCGGCGCTGGGCGGCTGGTCGGCGGCCGGGCTGTTTCTGCTGTTCCCGTTGGTCGAAGATTTCCGCATTGCGCTCTATGGGCTGGTGGTGGCCATCGGCGTGCTGGTGGGGCTCGAGATCCCGCTGCTGATCCGCATCCTGCGCTACCGCTTCGCCTTCCGCGATCTCGTCTCCAATGTGCTGACCTATGATTACATCGGTGCGCTGATCGCTTCGCTGTTGTTCCCGCTCGTGCTGGTGCCGCGGCTGGGCATGATCCGCACCGGGTTCGCCTTTGGCCTCGCCAATGTGGCGGTGGCCATCGCGCTGCTGCTGGTGCTGCGCGGGCGGCAGAGGATTGGCGCCGATCTGGCGGCGGCGCTGGCGGTGCTGCTCTCGCTCGTCGCGGGGCTGGCCGGGGCGGATCATATCCAGCGCTGGTCCGAAGTTGCCTTCTATGGCGAGCCGGTGATCTATGCGCGCTCCACGCCCTACCAGCGCATTGTCATCACCCGGCGCGGCGAGGATCTGCGGCTCTATCTCAACGGCAACCTCCAGTTCTCGACCCGCGACGAGTATCGCTATCATGAAGCGCTGGTGTGGCCGGTGCTGGGCCGGGTGGCGAACCCGCGCGAGGTGCTGATCCTGGGTGGGGGTGATGGGCTGGCCGCGCGCGAGGTGCTGAAAGACCCCCGCGTCGCGCATGTCACGCTGGTCGATCTCGATCCGGAGATGACCCACCTGTTCCGCGACGAGCCCTCGCTCGCCCGGCTCAATGGCGGCTCGCTCGGTTCGCGGCGGATGACGGTGGTGAACGGCGATGCCTTCCGCTGGGTGCGGCAGGCGCGGGGGCGCTATGATGCGATTCTGATCGATTTCCCCGATCCGACCGAGTTCTCGCTCGGAAAGCTCTATACCGAGAGCTTCTACCGCGAGGTGGCGCGGCTGCTGGGGCCGGCTGGCGTGCTGACGGTGCAGAGCACTTCGCCGCTGGTTGCGCCGCGCTCGTACTGGACGGTGGCGAGCACGCTGGAGGCGGCGGGGCTGAAGGCGCGCGGCTATCATGCCTATGTGCCCAGCTTCGGCGAATGGGGCTTTACCATGGCCGCGCATCAGCCGCCGGGCGATGCGGTGCGGCTGCCGGCGGGGCTGCGCTTCCTTAGCCAGGCAAGCGAGCGGGCGATGTTCGATTTTCCGCCCGACATGGCGCGGCGGCCGACGCCGGTGAACCGGCTCGACAACCAGGCGCTGGTGCGCAGTTTTGCCGAGGAGTGGGGCCGCTACGATGGCTGAGCCGACCCGGCGCGAGGTGCTGAAAGGCGCTGCCGCCGCTGGTGCAGGCGCGCTGGCGCTGCCGGGCTGCGCGGCGCAAACTTTTCCCGGCACGCTCGGCGGAGCGGATTGGCAGCGCGGCCACCGCGTGCGCGACGGCGGGTTCCCGGCGCCGCAGGGCAGGGCCGAGGAAGCGGCGATCGTGATTGCTGGCGGCGGCGCGGCGGGGCTCGCAGCGGCCTGGCGGCTGAAGGACGCAGGCTTCGAGGATTTCGTGCTGCTCGAGCTTGAGGACACGGTGGGCGGCAATGCGCGCTCGGGCCGCAATGCGGTGAGCGCCTATCCGCTCGGCGCGCACTATCTGCCCGTGCCAAACCGCGAAGCGCGGGCGCTGCGCCACATGTTGCAGGGCTTCGGCATGATCACGGGCGAGGAGGGCGGCATCCCGGTCTATGATCCCTACCAGCTCTGCGCCGATCTTGAGGAACGCCTGCTGTGGCGTGGCAGCTGGCAGGAAGGGCTCTTTCCCGCCAGCGGTCTGGGCGCCGCAGACATCGCGCAGCGCGACCGATTCTTTCGCGAGATGACGGTGTTTCGCGGCGCGGTGGGTGCCGACGGCAAGCCTGCCTTTGCCATCCCGCGCGCCGGATCGAGCGCCGATCCCCGCTTTACCGCGCTCGATGGCCAGTCCTTCGCGCGCTGGCTCGATGGGCGCGGTTTTACCTCGCCGGTGCTGCGGGCCTACCTGCGCTATTGCTGCCGCGACGACTACGGCACTGAACCGGAGCATATCTCGGCCTGGGCCGGGGTGCATTACTTCGCTGGCCGTCGCGGCTGGGCGGCGCACGGCGACGGCGACCGCGAGCTGACCTGGCCTGAAGGCAATGGCCGCCTCGTCACGCTGATGGGCAAGGCGGTCGCGCCGCAAGTCCGTTCTGGCCACACCGTGTTCGGCGTGGCGCGCGAGGGGGATGCGGGCGCGCTGTTGTCGGCCTTCGATCACGGCGCGGGAGCGAGCCGGCAGTGGCGTGCGCGCACCGTGATCATGGCCATGCCGCACTTCGTGGCGGCGCGCGTCGCGCCGGCGGAGACGATCAAGGGGGCGCTGCGCTATGCGCCGTGGGTCGTCGCCAACGTGACAGTCAATCGCCAGCCGCGCGGGCGTGGCTCGGCGCTGGCGTGGGACAACGTCTCCACCGGAAGCGACAGCCTCGGCTATGTCGTGGCCACGCACCAAAGCGCGAGCGCGGGTGAGGGGCCGACGGTGCTCACCTGGTACATGGCCCTCTCGCGCGAGGAACCCGTGGCCGCGCGCAAGCTGATGGCGACGCGGCCGCTGGCGGAGTGGCAACGCATCGTGGAGGATGATCTCCTGACGATGAACCCCGATCTCGCCGGCGCGATCGAGCGGATCGACGTGTGGCGCTGGGGCCATGCGATGGTGAGCCCGGCGCCCGGTTTCCTCAGCGATCCGGCGCGGCTGGCGGCCATTGCGGCAAGGCCCCCGGTGCTCTTCGCGCATTCCGATCTGTCGGGCCTGTCGCTGTTCGAGGAAGCGCATTATCGCGGCGTCGTGGCGGCGGAGGCGGCGCTTGCCCACCTTGGCCACCGTTTCGAAAGCCTTGTCTGAATGGCGCACCTTCCCGGCACCAGCATCCACCTCATCGCCGATCTCCAAGGCGGGAGCGGACTCGACGATGTCGCGCAGGTCGAGGGGGCGCTGCGGCATGCGGCAGAAGCGGCGGGCGCGCGGCTGCTGAGCGTCAACGTCTACGGCTTTGGCGAGGGCATGGGCGTAACGGGCGTGGCGCTGCTCGCCGAATCGCATATCTCCATCCACACTTGGCCTGAAACCGCCGTGGCCGCGGTGGATCTGTTCGTGTGCGGAGAGGATGTCGATGCCGAAGCCGGGCTCACAGCGATCGTTGCCGCATTCGGCGCGGACGTGACCCGGCTCCACCGGATCGCGCGGCTGGGGGCGGATTAAGCCCGCTCGCGCACACGGCCGCCGACCCCGACTGTTGAACTTGGTGCCACGGAAGCGCTTGAATGGCGGTTACTTTGCCATAATCGGCGTAATCTACCGCTCGCACATTGCTTGCTGCCGGGAGGCCAGAGAGCCGGCTGACTGCGGCGTCTCTCGTCGGTCTCCATCCGGCAGCATGGCGCCCTCCTCGATCCTTGCACTCGGCCAAAATCGGCTCCGTCGCGCTGACCCAGATTGGGCGGGAAGTGCTCTAAGCGGCGGACCGTGCCTGATCGAAACTGGGCGCGAGCGCGTCCTGCTGCCAGCATGCGGGCGCGCCGCGGCGGAGAGCTATCCGGCATGATCACAAACTTCGCCACGATGCGCAGCAACGCACGATTAACCCGCAGGTAGCGGGCCATGCGCGTGGGATTTGCGGCATCGAGGATCAGGATGTCGTAGTCCGCGTCAATGCGCGACAGGGCGAAGGTGCCCTCATCGAAAAAACGGTAGCACGCAAGATCACCAAACACGCGGCGGACATAGCCGTCAACGCCGCGTGAAGCCCTTTCCCGCGCAGCTTCTTGATCGAGATCGGCGCATACCTGGGTCACTACATCATCGCTTGTGGCCGCTGTGCGAACCTGCGTGGCTGGAGCCTTCCCCCTGAACGCCCGGCCCTCCCAAGCATTTCCGGACTTGCGCGCGATAATCGTGTGGCGACGGTGCATGACGGTGGTGCGGTCATTTGCCATGGCGCTACTTCCTTTCGCTCAACGCGGTGCGCATCGAATTGACAGTCTGGCTGGCCATGACGACGCGCCAATCGTTGTCGCCGGACTTGTACCAGTTCAGGAGGACAGCCTCCGGGTTCTTCGTGATTGTCCGCACTCGCTTTGTGAGGCCAGCCCAAGCGCCGCGAAGCTGATCCGGCGTGGTGTCCAGCAGGCTTGTGATATCGGTCATCAAGAACCGACCATCCCGACTGACAATCTCATGCAGGATGGCGACGGATTTTTCGCTGCAGTTATTTAGGAAGTGCTTCGCATCGGCGACGCTGAGCTTGGCAAGCCCCTCCTCATCGTCGGCAAGGCCTTCGCCAGCGGTAATGCCCATTGCTGCTAGGATGAACTCGCTCAGTTCAGCGCGTGTCTCAGCGCTGAAGGTTTTTATGGCAGTGTATGGGATTATGATCGCACCTCGTTCATTCACGTCGAATCTCCTTCGATTTCGTGAGTTCATATGGGGCGATATGGACAGCAGAGTCAACCAATTTTATGAAATCATACGGGTTGACGTGAAATGGCATATATTTTCGTGCATTTTTGAGAAATCGGCGCTCACCGATGAGCAAGTCTCGCCAGTTCAATCGGCGTTGGCCGCCAAGCGAAAGCAGGTTGCGAAGCGCCCTCGGTCGGCTTCACTCACCCCGGCCTGTTTGAACTGTGTCTCCCAGCCTCCAGCCACCCGCATGCGCATGTCGTCGATTATGGCTTGAGCCTGGTCGGGCGCGAGGTCGAAACCGGCAGCGCCAGCGAGAGCATTGGCAATCGTGGCATCCCTGCCTTGCGGGCCGACGCCCAGCACCAGGCGTCGTTCAAGGCCGACCTGTGGTTTGGGCACGACATCATAGAGCGGTGACAGTCGCCAGCCCTTGCCGTCGAACAGGAAGCCGTGATTGCGCAAGTGGTCGTCGTCATTGGTGACGAGGATGTTGAACACCATGCGCCGGAACAGTTCGTGGAGATCGCGGCGCACCTCGGTGCCATGCTGGCGAAGCACGGCGGCAAGGTCCGCATAGCTGTAGCGGCTCACCTCGCTCTCATGCGCGCCGAGCATGGTTAGGCCCGAGGCGAAAGGCCGCCGCTCCAGCCAGTTGCCGTGCGATACGCGATCGAACCGCTCGATCAGGTAGATGTCGCGTTCCAGCAATTGCCTAAAGTCGAGTGCTGGAACGTCGAGACCGCAAGTCGCGGCAAGGCGCATGGTGGCCAGTTCGACCCGGCATTCGGGGAAGCTGTCCCCTCGCATTTGGAACTTGGCAATCCATGGCTGGCCGTCGAGTTCGGTCGCTGCTTTCGGGCGTGCCCCGCCGAGTGATGAACCGGCGGTCAGCAACCGACGCAGGTTTTCGTCGAGCTGATCGACATGCTGTGCGCGCTCGGCAGCTTCGGCCAGCTCTTCCAGGGTAAAATGCTCACCCGGCGCGTTACCATCGCCCCACGGCGTGATGCGTTCCGGGCGTTCGGGCGTCGGTCCGAATGCCAGTGCTCCCACCCGGTAGTCGCCCGAGGCAAGTATCAGGTCGATGTCGCTTGGCAGGCGATCACCCATCGCCTTGTACATCAGGTACTGGCCCCAGCCATCGGGAGCCGCGTCGCGGATCCCGCCAAAGACGGCAAAGCCTTCTTCGGTCCGGAATGTGCGTTCGGTACCCGGATCGTGAAGCGGCAGCGCCACCGGATCGACGGGGACGCGATCCGGACGGGTGAGGTAGCGGCGGCCATATGCAAAGGTCGCGAACTGGTTGCGCGGCTCATCGGTCATCGTCAGCAGCCCTGCCGGAACAGGGCCGCCAGCGAGATGGACGAACACATAGGTGCGAACGGTTGCCATGGCCGTCAGAAATCCAGTTCGTCGCTGCTGACAGCGTGCGTCGTCTTGGGCAGCCGGGCGAGGTCTTCGCTGATGCCCGCCCGGTCGGTATCGGGAGCAACAAGCTCGGCCAGGCGCTGGGTCATGCCAAAGACGTGAAGGGCACTGGCCAGTACGGCCAACCCTACGGTCGCATCCCCCGCCTCAAGGCGTTGGAGCGTCTGCACCGAGACCAGCATGCGTTCGGCCATCAGCCGTTGCGGCAGCTTGCGGCGGCGGCGGGCAATCGAAATGTCCTTGCCCAACTGCGCAATCGCGCGCTGGCTCTGAGGCGGCAGTCCGCTGGCAGCTCTGGAAGCGCGTGACATGAGTATCGCATGCCATATCATGTCAAAAATGTCAATTGAGCATGATATGTCATATATTGGCGTAGAGTTTCTGCATGTGCCAAGGCGTGCGTAGCGGCACCGCGCGGTAGCCGATGCATCACCGGAATGCATGACTTCGGCAAGTGCTGAACTTGCCAAATCCCGCCAGAACCAGATCACGCCGCGCGATCGCCAAGCAGGAATCCCCCGGCAAGTGGAATGGAAGCAGAACATGCGCTTGCTTCGATCCCGCAAATTTCTGATATCTGCCGAATGTCGGGCGAAAGCACAGTGCCATTGCCAGTTGCGGCAAAGCCGATTGGAGAGGCGTTGGCAGTCTACTGCAAGCGCCCTGCGGGCGAGACTGTTGATGAACTGTTTGGCCATGAAACGGTTCGGGCCATCCTCGATGCACCTGACAATTTGCGCCCGTCACCACGCGATCCCGTGCGGGCTTCGCTTGCGCTATCCGCCATCGCCGCCGCCCTTATTTGCGTCGCCCTCCCAATCAGTTCCATGACCTTTGCCCTGGTCGTTATCCTGGCGACGGGGACTGCGCTGTTCGCTGGTCAGCCCTGGATCGAATATATGCGCGACCGCGTGATGAACCGGCATGAAAAGAGCCGTGCGGAACTCGCAGCCCTTGCCGGCAATGCCGTCCAGAAACGCAATATCCAGTCGCTGGAGGAGTTTCGCAGGCAGATCGGTAACGGGTCGCTGAAAGCCTACGCAGTCTCACCAGCGGGTGCGCGGTGAAGCTGCTTGCTGGCAAGGATTTGGCGTGCTTCGCTGCCGATCATGGGCGCATCCTGCTGGTCAGCGGGAACCACAATGACTGGTTCTCGGTGCGCGCCCGTCCGATCCCGCAAGGCGAAATCTGGATCGACCTTGGCGGCACCATTGCCCGCTCCCAGCTCACGGCAAAGTCCCTGATCGATGAGCCCGACGAAGACCGCTATCAGCGCCGTGTCGCCTGGATCAGGGAGCAGGCGCAAGAACGCGGCCAGGGCAGCGGTGCCCTGATCAGCGGACTGGCGATCATCGAGGCGATGCGGCATCCCGAGGTCCGGGGCCAGCCCTTCACAAGGGCCATGCCGACCATTCAGGCGGTGCTGAAAGGTCCGGCGGCAAGCGAAAGCATCATCAACAAGATGCACTCGGGCAATTACCCTGAATTTGAAACGGCCCTGCACGCTTTGCCGCTCGAAGACTTGCCCTGAAAATTCCTGAAACAGGTCTGGCACAGTCCTGAAATGACCTGAGCCCGGCGGTTTGTCAGCCACGTCCTCTCGACCACGAAGAGGACGAACCCATGGAACAGCAGCACCTGTCCGGCTTGCTGACGACGCACGACCTGATCGCGCTCGTCCGACTGAGCCGCACTTCCATTTACCGCATGACCCGCCAAGGCAGGTTCCCGCCGCCCTGCTCAATAGGCAACGGCCATATCCGCTGGCGCGAGGCCGATGTCCGCGCATGGATGGCTGAACTGCCATCGCAGGCCTATGCGCAGGGCGAGGGCGAACCCCGCTATGAACCGCCTCGCAGGCCACGGCGGCTGTCATGAGCGGCGATCCCGTTTCCATCCCCCACGCGGATGCCGAACTGCATCCGGTGATCGAGCGGATCACCGGTCATTCGGTCGATATCGAGCTGCTGTTCTGGCCGATCACCGGGCCGGAAGGCGAGTGCTGCGGCGGCTATCTCACTGTCGGCAGTGCCCGCCTTTGGCTCGACCCCGACCATGCCAGCAACCTCGCCGAGCGGGTCCGTGCCGCCATCGATCAGGTCGTGCTGAGCAACTTCCCATCCCCCACCAATCGACGGAGTTTGTCATGAGAATTTCCCAGGCCTTTGCCCGCGCCATAGTCGCGTCGGAATCGTTCCAGCAGGAGATCATCGGTCCCATGATCGAGGCGTTCGTCAGTCGCCTTGAGCGGCCGGGCGAGGACGGCAAGACCTACCGCTCATTCATCATCGACTGGCTCTATTTCGAGCGCCCGATGCTCGACCGTTTCATCGGCGAGCAATTCAACGTCCAGTTCGAAGGTCCGGCGCTGCACATCGACGGGACCGGTTATGCCTGGACCGCAGATCAGAAGCGCGCGACTACCGACCTGCTGATTTCGAGGGACCGAGTTGCTGCCGTTCAGGGCTATGCCGGGACTGCCAAGACAACGACGGTGCTCGCCACCTATGCCCGCGAAGCCGAGCGCGCAGGCCTGTCGGTGACAGCGCTTGCGCCAACCGCTTCGGCGGCAACAGTCCTTGGGGATGCGATTGGCCTGCGCGGCGATACCGTTTCCCGGCACCTTTTGACCCCCGAGGGGCGCATGTCTGGCAAGGGCGCTGTCTGGATTGTCGATGAGGCGTCGATGCTGTCAGCCAACGATATGGCGAAGTTGATGATCAGCGCCGACAAGGCCGGAGCCCGGCTTGTTCTGGTCGGGGACGTGAAACAGCTCGGATCGGTCGGTGCAGGTGCTGCCTTCGCCCAGTTGCAGGCGGCAGGCATGACCACCACCAGACTGGCCGAGGTCGTCCGCCAGACCAATGCCGACACCCGCGAAGCCGTCATGGCATCGATCGAGGGGCATGCCGCAAAGGCGCTTGCCGCGCTGGATCGCGGCGGCGGGAAAGTGCTGGAGGCTGCCAGTGCTTATGACCGCTTTGAGGTCATGGCGCGGCACTACCTGTCCTTGTCATCCTCCGAGCGGGCGAAGACGCTGGTAATCGAGCCTTCGCGTGACGGGCGGGACACCCTCACCGGGATGATCCGCGATCAGCTGGCATCGCGCGGTGAACTCTCCGCACAGAAGCTGCAATTTGCCGCTCTGGAGGCCAAGGGCATGACCCGAGCCGAGGCACGCGAAGCGGCCAGCTATGCCATCGGCGATGTCGTCCAGTTCAGCCGCGATTATACCGCGAAGACGGTGCGCCGGGGCGAGGCTCTGTCCATTGTCGGCATCGATCCGGAGCGGGGCCGTATTGCCCTGGCGAGCCGTGATGGCCGGTCGATTGACTGGCACCCCCGGCAATGGGGTGCGGCCAAGGCCGAGGTGTTCGAGGCCAAACCCATGGAACTTCGCACGGGCGACCGGTTACAGTTCACTCGCAACGATCGCGATGCGGGGAGGATCAACGGGCTTGGCGGGACTGTGACCGGCATCGATCCTGCCACCAGTCAGGCCACCTTGATGCTGGCCAATGGGCGCGAACAACGGCTCGACCTCTCCGATCCCCGCGATACCCATTTGCGCCACGCCTATGTCCAGACCGCACACGCTGCCCAGGGCCAGACCGCCGAACGCGTCCTGATCCACGCCGACAGCCGCTCGACCAATCTGGTCGACCAGAAAATGCTCTACGTCGCGCTGTCTCGGGCCAAAGGTGAGGCTGTGGTTGTCACCGACGACCGGGAACGGCTTGTCCGGGCTATCACCGAGCGGGCGGGTGAAAAGCAGGTGGCGATAGGCATCTCTGCCACTGCCCTACCTGCTGCTCACAAGGCATTTGGCGCAAGCGCTGGCTAGACCGGCATTTGCATACGATTCAGCAAAGCTCATTTCGAGAATGCGGATAGGCGGGCACGTGCCGTGTGGTTACCTCAATCGCGTGCATCCAAGTGCTGAGGATGTGTAAAATCGCCCATCGTGGACACGGAGGAATTGGTTGAATTGCCAAGTGAGCTATCTACAGTTGGACACCCCGACCGGAGCAACATGACGAAAGCAATGTTCACCGATGGCGCGTAGACCCAATAGGCTTTTCCCCAAGATTAGGCCCAGCGGGAAACGCAAACGGATAAGTAATTTATACCTTGATACGCCAATGCATTGAGAACACAGTGATCGAACCCAATTTCCTAGAAGCATTCGACGCCAGCGGTTGCGGCGTTGATTGATCATGGCGAAAGAGCAGACTTCATACCCCGTAGTGGATTTGTTCGCTGGTCCCGGCGGACTTGGCGAGGGATTCGCTACAGCGCTCGGCGAACGTGGCGAGCCAAGGTTTGAAAGTGTCGTGGCAATCGAGCGAGATGAATTTTCTCATCAGACGCTTCTGCTGCGACACTTTCTGCGCCACTTCGCCACCGATGCGCGCCCCGATGACTATTACCGTTACCTTCGGGGTGAAATAGATCGCAATGACCTATATCGACGGCACACGGCCGAGTTCAAAAAAGCATCAGCAAGCGCTCTGAAAATCTCGCTTGGGCCGGAAAATCACGCACTCGTAAAGCGCCTCATCAACCAGCGGATTGCCGACTGTCGGCGATGGGCGCTGGTGGGCGGGCCGCCGTGCCAAGCATATTCGCTCGTAGGGCGCTCGCGTATGATGGGCCAACCCGGATTCGAACAGGACGAACGCCATTTCCTGTATCTAGAATACCTAAAAATCATCATCGACCATCAGCCGCCCGTGTTCGTGATGGAGAACGTGAAAGGGCTGCTGTCAGCGAAAATCGGCGGACAGCCCGTCATCAATCGTATCGTGAGCGACCTGACCAGCCCCAAAATGGCCGTGGGCAACGAGGCCAACGGTCTTGGTTACAAATTGTATTCACTTTCCGAGGATGAGCGGCCTGGAGAAGAAGCCGATCCACGCCTGTTTCTGGTGCGTGCCGAAGACTACGGCGTGCCGCAGGCACGGCACCGCATGTTTATAGTCGGAATCCGCAATGATTTAAACGTCCGCCCCGGTCGCCTTCGCCCTCATGCTCCGCCAACACTTCGGCAAACCATTGGCGGCCTGCCGGCCGTTCGCAGTAGTCTGTCGAAGGGCGGAGACAGCCTTGAACGCTGGCGCGATGAGATAGCACAGCTAGCTTCGTCTGACATCGCCAGACAGCTCAACGGATCGCAATATACCCGCGACATTGTGAAGGGCATCGAACTGCTTAAGACTCAGGGCGGCCACGGTCCAAGGTCGAGCTCGTCCGCACGATACGATGCCGACGCATTGGCAGGTCATCCCGCGCTGAGCTACCTGCGTGACACGAATCTCGACGTGCTAACTGCGCACGAAGCGCGCGGTCACATGCCATCAGATCTCCGTCGCTATTTTTACGCATCGGTTTACGCAGATGTGACTGGTAGAAGCCCCAAGCTCTGCGATTTTCCCAAGTCGCTTCTGCCCGCGCATCAGAATGTCGAACTCGGTCGGACTGGCAAGATGTTCTCCGACCGCTTCCGCGTTCAGCTTCCCGACCAGGTAGCGACCACGATCACGTCGCACATCTCAAAGGACGGGCACTACTTCATCCACTATGATCCTTCCCAGTGCCGCAGTCTCACCGTGCGCGAAGCTGCTCGGCTCCAGACATTCCCTGACAATTACAGCTTTCAGGGGCCGCGAACTGCTCAGTATCATCAGGTCGGCAATGCGGTCCCGCCGTATCTTGCGGCGCAGATTGCGGAAATCATCGCCGACGTGCTGGACGCCGTGCCGGAGGCGGCATGATGGCAGATTCACTTACTGCGGAGCGGCGCAGCTGGAACATGTCGCGCATTCGCAGCCGGGATACCGGCCCCGAGCGGACACTGCGTTCCATGCTCCACCGCGCCGGATTTCGCTTTCGGCTGCATGACCGTTCACTTCCGGGCACGCCCGATATCGTGATGAAAAAGTACCGAGCCGTCATTCTCGTTCATGGCTGCTACTGGCATCGCCACGAGGGTTGCAGGAACGCGACCACACCGTCCTCCCGCATCGAATTCTGGCAGGAGAAATTCGCGGCGACGGTCATGCGTGACGAACGGAATATCGAAGCGCTGAAAGAGCTGGGATGGAAGCCAATCGTGGTCTGGGAATGTGACCTGAACAAACGTCCAGAGCATGTGATGGCCGAGACTAGGCGCAAGCTGGGGGAGGCATAATGGCCCGCGACCACCACTTGCCGCCGAGCGCCGCGTGCCTGTCGGCATCTATGCGCGATCTTGGCTATTCTCTCGAGACAGCCATCGCCGATATTGTCGACAACAGCATTTCCGCGAATGCCACGGCAATCGACATCGTTTGCAACCTGACCGGCGCGAAGCCTTCGCTGGCCATCATCGACAACGGCTGGGGAATGAGCAGCGATGAAATCGTTGAGGCCATGCGGCACGGTGCGGCCAACCCTAAGGAGGAACGCGGTCCCAAGGATTTGGGCAGGTTTGGCCTTGGCCTGAAAACCGCTTCATTCTCGCAATGCAGGACGCTGACCGTGACCAGCGCCAAGGATGGCAGCGTCAGCGGAGCGGTGTGGAGCCTAGATCGCATCGACGCTCTGGACGATTGGATGCTCTCCATTCTGGATGACGATGACCTTGCGGTGATTGATTACAATGATCGTCTCGGGCGGCACGGCACGGCAGTTATATGGACTGACCTTGACCGGCTTTTTGAAGACGAGACCGGCCCCCGCCGCGATGAGATCGTCAACGAAAAGCTCGGCATCGTTGAAAGGCATCTTTCGCTGGTATTCCACCGCTTCCTTGCAGGTGAGGTCAAAGGCAGGAAGAAGATCGCCATCACCATGAACGGCCACGCCGTCAAACCGTTCGACCCGTTCTGCCGGAAAAACATGGCGACGCAGATTCTACCGGAAGAGGTGGTGTATGTCGGCGACATCGCGGTGCAGATGCAGCCCTTCATCCTGCCCCATCACAGCCGCCTGACCGCAAGTGAATATGACTTCTATCACAGCCGCAGCGACTTCATTTCCAATCAGGGTGCCTACATCTACCGCAATGGCCGCCTGATGGCTTGGGGCGACTGGTTTCGCCTCATTCCAAAAGGCGAGGCGACGAAACTCGCCCGAGTGCAGATTGATTTTCCCAACAGCCTTGATGAGTCCTGGACCATCGACATCAAGAAGTCGCGCGCCCGACCGCCGCATCCAGTTCGCGAACGGCTGCGCCAGATCATCGCGCAGATAAGCGGGCGAAGCACCACCGTGCACCGTGGTCGCGGGCAACGCCTGTTTGAAGAGACAGCCGCTCCGCTTTGGGAGCGATTCGCGGATCACGGCGGAATCAGGTATGCTGTCAACGGTCAGCACCCGCTGGTCGAATCCCTTCGTGCCAAGCTCACGCGCGACGAGGTTCGCAGCCTCAACATTATTCTCGATTCAGTCGCAGCCTCGCTGCCCGTCGAAATGATCTATTCGGACTACTCCACTAGCCCGCGCGAGGTTGGCCAGTCGCCCGATAGCGCGGACGAGGCCCTAGATAGATTGAGAAGCCTTCATGCGGCTCTCTACGGGAATAGCGCGGGAGACCCCGAAGCGTTCTTGCAAATCATAAAATCTACCCGTTTATTTGAGGGGCAGATGGATGTTGCCGAAAAGTATGTGAAAGAGGTTTTTGCATGAGCCGAACTCAGAACGAAAAAGACAAAGGCTTCATCGCAACCCTCATTACGGCATTCGGCGACAGCGACGAACCGCCAACTCGCGTCGAGATCGAAGCCAAAGCCGCTATGCTGGCCCCGATTCTTGGATTTGACGGCGATCTTGAACACGTCGTTGCCGTGGCCGAAACCGTTATTCCTTCGAGAATGAGTGCAGGTGTCTCGCTGGTCGATCCGGAGGCCACCCACGACCAAGAATGGATTCTCAAACGCGAGATTCAAACGACCTACGCCGAAGCCTATGGCGATTTCCTCCGGTCAGAGGGTTGGAAGCCAACCGTCGTTAACACGCTTCTGAATGACGACGGGGCAAAGATTCTAGGATTGCTGCAGGATCCCACGGATGAGGGAGCCTGGAACAGGCGCGGCCTTGTCATCGGTCACGTTCAGTCCGGAAAGACAGCGAATTACCTGGGCGTCGTCGCGAAGGCCGCAGACGCTGGATACAAGTTCATCATCGTCATCGCGGGCATTCACAACAACCTGCGGAAACAGACACAGCGCAGGGTGGACGAAGGATTTGTCGGAAGGTCAAGTAACCCAGTGAACCGGGTACCGATCGGTGTCGGCCTCAACAAGGATTATCCGAATCCGGTCACGCTGACCAACATCCATGCGGATTTCAACAAGCAGACCGCTGACAAGAGCGGTGCTGAGCTGAACGATTTCAAAAAGCCGGTCATCATCGTCATCAAAAAGAACGTGAAGACTCTTGAGGTTCTGCACACTTGGCTTCGCGATCTGAATGCCAAGGGCGCCGACCGTATCCGCGATGTTCCCATGCTTGTCATCGATGACGAGGCTGACAACGCCTCCATCAACACGAACAAGCCCGACATCAACCCGACGGCGACTAATAGCTGGATCAGGAAGATTCTGCGCCTGTTCACCAAATCCTGCTACGTCGGATATACGGCAACCCCGTTCGCCAACATCTTCATCGACCCCGACGCGTTCGACAAGGACGCCTACGAGGAGCTATTTCCCAAGGACTTCATTTATTCGCTTGATGCGCCAACCACCTATTTCGGCCCCGACAAAGTTTTCCTCGATGAGATGAGCAGCGCCCGGATTCTGAGACCGATCACCGACTGTGAGGATTATCTCCCGCTCACCCACAAGAATGGGTCGCCGGTCGCTGAGCTGCCGCCGAGCCTCTATCGGGCGCTCGATCAGTTCATCGTCGCGCGCGCCATTCGCAACCTTCGTAAGCAGGAGCGAAAGCACTGCTCCATGCTCATCAACATTTCCCGGTTCGTGTCGGTCCAGAAGGAGGCCAAAGGATTTATCAACCTCCGGCTCGACAGGATCAAGGACGCCGTGAAGGCGAACTACATGATGGCCGAGGAAATTTCGGCACAGAATCAATACATGGCGCAGCTGCGCGCCGCTTTTGACGAGGAGTTCTCAGATTGCGGTTTTGAATGGAAAGAAGTGAAGAAAGCCCTGTGGGGTGTTTTCGACCATCTCAGAACCTATGTAGTCAACAGCAAGACGACCGATGACCCGCTGGACTACGAGAAATATGAGCGCGAGGGCGTCGGACTGACCGCCGTGGCGATCGGTGGATTGAGTTTGTCCCGAGGACTGACCATTGAGGGTCTGACCGTCAGCTACATGTATCGCAACACCCGCATGTATGACACGCTCATGCAGATGGGGCGGTGGTTCGGCTATCGCCCTAACTTCGAGGACATTTGCCGCGTCTATCTCTCGAAAGATTCAATCAACTGGTATAAGCACATCGCCCTCGCTGCGGACGAGTTGCGTCACCAGATAAGGCGTATGCGCAACGTGGGCCTGAGCCCGAAGGATTTCGGCCTCTATGTGCAGTCCCACCCCGACAGCCTGCTGATTACCGCCGCAAACAAGATGCGAAGCGGGGAGAAGGTCACGCTCAAACAGAACTACACCGGAAAGCTGATCGAGAGCTTTCTTCTCCCGTTGGATTCTAAGGTCAGCGATGCCAACCGCGATCTTATTGCGCGATATTGGGCTGATCGGTTCGGAGGCCGCGAGCTGCGCAAAACCGAGAAGGGCTGGTTCCTGCCGGATGTGGATTGCGACAAGATCGGGGAGTTCCTTGCGGCGTTCAAATCGCACAAGGACGCGGTGCGGCAGAAGGCGCTCGCCATCGACTATCTCAGCGCGATTTCCGATAAGTTCCCCAAAGGCGACGTGCTGCTGATTTCGGTTGGTCCCGGCGATGCTGACAAGCACATCTTGGGCCCGCAGGAGCGTACCGCCGCCGACGCCACGGCGGACAAGTGGCAAATATCCGGCTATCGTGTTGCCAGTCGCGGCGATGAAAAGCTCGGACTGAGTTCAGACCAGCAGAAAGCCGCAGAGCAGCTGGCCGCCGATGATGCCAAGAGCAAGTCCAAGAAGCCTTCGGACTTCCATTACCGCTTGGTTCGCGACAAGCCATTGCTCATGGTCCATGTTTTGGAGCCCACAAACAACGAGGAGTTCAAAGGTTTGCGCGTCCCTGCCTGGGGGCTGAGCTATCCGGACGGTCAGTATGGAACCGCCATTGAGGTTGTCGCCAACAGGGTTTGGATTGAGCAGATGTATGGTTCGCTGGACGACGATCCGGATGACGATGAGGACTACGATGTCGAGTAGACCGTCCCCGTGGGAGAGTGTTCCGACCCCGTTCGTCGACTTCACAGTCGTCCGTGTTCCCGATTTGCGCGGTGTGCCAATTTATTGGGGGCGAGACACCGCTTCGCAGTGCCTGCTTATCGTTGAGTTGACCGGCGATCACACTGACCAGTTTCGCTCGGACAGCGTGACTCTGAACGGAATTGGCGTTGACATGCGGCTGGGTGACGCGCCCGAGCGGCAGCGCCTCGTCCTGACACTCGCCCGCCATGTAGACACCGACCTGTTCCAGGGGCTTTGCGAGACGTTGGTTGAAAGCCTCAGGGCGGTTGATGATTCCGCCACGGCGCTGGCCGTCACCCTTGCGCACCTGAAGCGATGGAAGGCTTTCCTCTCCGGGCGCAGATCCATCATGTCCCCTGAGCAGGTGCGGGGCTTGTTCGCCGAACTCCAGATGATGCGGTCGCTTTACGCCGTTAGAACCAAACCGCCATTGGCTGTCGCTGCCTGGACTGGTGCAGATCGTGTGCAGCAGGATTTCATCTTCGGTGACGAGGCCATTGAAGTGAAGTCTCTGTCCGGTCGCGAGCGAAATTCCGTTCGCATATCGTCGGAAGACCAGCTCGAAAGTCTGACTTCCAGCCTTTTTCTGGCAGTCTTCCGACTCACCGAATTGCCGGAGTCGGACCAGTCAATTTCGCTGAACAACATAGTGACGCAGATCGAAGGCGAACTGGCCGACGCGCAGGCGCTGGAAGAATTTGCCCGAAAGTTGTCAGCCTACGGCTACGCCCCGCTACATGATTACGACAGCCCGCGCTTCATGGTCAGCGACCTCAAGACCTACCGTGTCGCCGAAGGTTTCCCGCGCCTCGTGAGGTCAGGCATCCCGAACGGAATTGCCCGCCTGTCCTACGACATCGAACTGGAGACCATCCGACCATTTGAATGCAGCAGCAGCGAGATATTGGGGAGGGCTTGATTGGAAACGTCAGCCGCAGAGTTCTTTCATGATTTCCGTCAGGAGACGCTGGCGGGCGCGGAGGCAAGCAGCAGCTTCCAGCTTGCCGCCTTCATGGAGGCTGTGGCGACCGAGCTTGTCGAAACCGGCTTCGTGGAAGGGTTCGAGTTCTGCCATTACCGCGCGCAGCGGGGAATGCGCGTTGACGGCTACTGGTTCAATGACGAGGGTGCCTTAGACCTCTTCGTGGCTGACTTTGACAGCCGGAGCGAATTGGCTACCCTGACCCGCACCGACGTGGATGCTGCTTTCAAGCGCCTCGCGAGCTTTTTCGAGGCTAGCGTGGCGAAGAATTTGTCAAAAGACTTGGAGATCACGTCTCCAGAATACGGTCTGTCCCGCCAGATCGCCGACCGCAAAGGCAGCATCCGCCAAGTCAACTTCATTTTGGTGTCCGAACGCGCCATCAGCGACCGGATTCAAAGCCTGTCTGATGGCGAAATTCAAGGAATCCCAACTACTTATCATATCTGGGACATCTCACGCTTGCAGCGCCAGCGCAGCTCCCGCAGTCACAAGGAGCCGCTGGACCTCGACTTCATATCCATGTTCGGCTCCGGCATACCCTGCCTTCCTGCCCACTTGGGGTCTGACACCTATCAGTCCTATCTCATCGTGATGCCCGCCGAGATCATCTCCGGCCTTTACGAGAAGTTCGGCGCGAGGCTTCTGGAACAGAATGTCCGGACATTCCTCCAAGCGCGGGGCAAGGTGAACCAGGGGATTCGCACGACCATCCTGACCGAACCCGGAATGTTCTTTGCCTACAACAACGGCATCACCGCAACGGCGCAAAGCGTGGAGGTGGAGGAAACAGGTTCTGGCCTGAAAATTACCCGGATTCTCGATTTGCAGATTGTGAACGGTGGGCAAACGACCGCTTCCCTTTTCCATACGCGCCGCAAGGATAAGGCCAATTTGGCGAACATCTTCGTTCAGATGAAATTATCGGTCATCGACAGCGACGAAAGCGAGAATGTCGTCCCCCGCATATCCGAGTATGCGAACACCCAAAACCGCGTAAACGCTGCGGATTTCTTCTCAAATCACCCGTTCCATGTCCGGATGGAAGAATTTTCCCGCCGCCTTTGGGCTCCCGCTCAGCAGGGCGCGCAGCGTGAAACCAAGTGGTTCTATGAACGGGCACGCGGGCAGTATGCGGATGCTCAGTCGAAGCTGACCGTCGGCGAGCAGAAACGCTTCAAGGCTGAAAATCCCAAACCCCAGATGTTTACTAAAACGGATTTGGCCAAGTTCGAGAACACTTGGGATGAACATCCGAAATGGGTAAATCTCGGTGCGCAAAAAAACTTTGCCAAATACGCCCATCGTATCGGGAAGGAATGGGAGAAGGGCTCAGACGGCTTCAACGAATTTTATTTTCGTCGTGCGATCGCGCGAGGAATAATCTTCCGGGCAGCGGAGAAGCTCGTTTCCTCACAGGCTTGGTATAACGGAGGCTATCGCGCCAACATCGTTGCCTACAGCCTCGCGGTTCTCAGCGAGATCACGAAACGCCACAAAACGAGCCTGGACTTCCAGCGTGTTTGGAACGCGCAGGGTATAAACAACACTCTGGAGCAGGCGCTGACGGTGATCGCCAAGGCAGTGAACGACGACATCACCAAGCCGACCCAGGGAATCTCGAACATCTCCGAGTGGTGTAAGAAGGATGCCTGCTGGACCCGGATTCAGGCTGAAATTCCCGCGATTGAGGCGGCGTTGTCAGACGAGTTCTGGGATGAACTGGTGTCGGCCGATGAGGCCGCGACCGAGGCAAAATCGGCAAAGAAGATCCAGAAGATCGACAACGGCATCGACGCGCAGCGCAAGGTCATCAGCATCCCCGCATCCGAGTGGCAGAAGATCCAGGAATTGCTTGCAACAAGGCGGCTGCTGACTCCTAAGGAGCAGGGCATTCTCAACATCGCCGTTCAGATGCCCTCAAAAATCCCGACCGAAAAGCAGTGTGCCGTTCTGCTGGAGACGATCGAGAAGGCGCGGGCGGAGGGTATTCCCATTCCATGATCCGTCGCCAATGCGGTCAGTCGGCGGCGCTCCACATGTCCTCGAAGCAGATTGTCTTACCGTCAATTTCAAACGAATGGGGCAAAGGTCTGCGCGGTTCGACGCGAGACCGTTCTGCAAAGACCCTCCGGTAAATCTCTGACAGAACCCGCTCTGACGGCCCGACCTCATAGCGCAGCCGGACGAACTGTTTCCAATTGCAGGCGGCGATATGTTCGTTTTTAAGTGCGAACCCATAGCTTGCAAACCGCGCTCCGGACCTTCCTATTGCGAACATCTTCACGCTGGTGGGGACAGCTCCCTTCGGGAGTTTCAGCTGGAGTGCTCGGCACAGCTCACCCTCGCCAAACTGATCAATCCACGCTTCCACCTGGTCCGCCCACAAGCTGACCCGTTCGACAAAGTTTTTGGCCTTGCTCCTTATGGTCCGGAGCTGGTTTGAGCCGAAGTCCTGCCACTTGAGCTGAAACAGACCCAGTTCGCCCGTTGTCATGTCGAGCACGGCAGCATCTATGTCGGTGACGAGCTTGCCGTCCCTCTTGAGGCGGGTGGGAAGCTCAACCACCTGATACCTGCTGCCCTCAAACAGTGCATAAAGCTCTGAAATCATCCATTGCTCTCGCGGTTTTCTCATCGATTGGGCCGTCGCAGGATTACGGAACTCATTGAGCATCCTGATTGCAGTAAATGGATTGCGGAAAATGCTGCTGACAGGAGCAAGCCAGTAGCCATTGGAAATTTCCAACAGCATCGGCATGAAGGGTGTCGGTTCAGCTCCGAAATATTCCGCATCGCGACGAGTGACCACAATCGCACGGAAAGCGTTTTCGACCCGCACCACATCTATTCCGGTGAACGTGGAAATCGACTCGACGAGTTCGTCCGGCCTCTTCCAGATGGTCAGGCTCATACAATAATTGATACCCGACAGGCGCTTGTTCCCGACGCCGACGAACCAGATGTGCTTGAGATAGAAACTGGCAAGCATCATCACGACCGCAGCCACATCAGCACCGTTCAAATCATTTGCCTGCACGTCTGGGTGGATTCCAGCCTCGGCGCGCCACTCCAAAGCTCGCTGGCCTATCAGATTGATGAAGTGTGCATCGAGTCGGGGATCGGCATCGTAGCCAACCATCGTGCCGCGACCCGTCTCGAACGGAAAAACCAGCGACGCGGTGAGGTCATTCACTTCAGCGGCGGTCAAACTGCTGATGGGCATTGAATCTGCGTCGCCGTTCATGGCACGCTCAAGCGCTTCGGCTTCGAGCTGGTCAAGGAAGTGGTCGCTGTCATCGCCGACCGTGAATTTTAGGCTGAGACCACCCTCGGATTCGCTGCCGGTCAAGAAACCGTGGAGCGACATGTCGGCTGCCTTCTGGAGGATCGCGCACTTGCCGAAGGCGTGAAGCAGCGACCGTGCGTGCGAGCGGGTAGTGGCCGTGCTTTCCTGAATTGGAATACCCACAGTCTTCGGAAGCCTCGGCAACGCATAGTAAAGAAGCAGATTCCAGCCCCGGCTCATGATGTCGAAGGCTGGATAAGGCAGATGGTGGCTTTCGTCCTCGCTGGAGCCCATCAGAACGTTCTCATAGTCAATGACACGCGCGGCCTCGATCAGGATTGCCGTGCAGAGCATGTCATCGAAGTCATCGAGGCGGACACGAATCGCCGACAAGTGTGATCGCGCCATTTGCGCGAGCATTCCGCTCAGAACGTCATTTGGAATTGTCATCTTGCCAAAATCTAGACTGCATGATGACTGAGGGCTAGTGCTGCCCTTCGGGCGACCCGCTTTATCGGCCTTGCCGACCGAGCCTGTAGTCTCGGCCCATCCGGGTCACAATCGGGAGCAGTGGAAGTTGAGCGGGAAGGGCTAGTGGTCGCACTCTGTCCCGCACTGCGCGCTCCTGAGGGTGCGGCGTCTTCTGTCCTGACCCGCTGGCACTCTTGCCTCTCTCCTTGCCGGATGGGCGCAAGGCGCGCGTGAACTTGGGCTACAGTGCCGGGCTGTCGCCCGACAACCTACCCCTTCGTTTCGCGTCCTCGCACGCCATCCGTCGGCGTCGCGCCGTGCAAGGGTGCCGTTGCCTGCTGGATCGCAGGGCGATCCGAGCAGGAACGCCAAGGGCTTTGCCCTCTCGTTCCCCAAACCGGAATAGACACCCCCGTGTGGCGGGCTGTGCCCGCTGGCCCGCGCCAGGGCATCGATTCCGGTTTTCCCTCCCCCTCCCATCCTCGCCGGAAGGCAGGCCGCATGTCGCATGTCGAATGCGGCTTTGCCGAAAGGAGGGCAGAAAATGGGTGACGTGATCTTGAACTACCGGGCTTGCGGGGCCGAGTGCCGCGAGGACTGGTTGCGGATGCTGGCCAACGATAACGGCTTGCCGTTCGGGACCGTGCGGCGTCTGGCCGAGGAACTGGGCGAGCGCGAGGATTTCGGCGAACTGGTCCACTTGTGCGAATGCGGCGGGAGGGCGGTGCAATGAGTCCGGTCTCCCTTTCCCGCAGCGAACGGATTGCCCGGCTCAATGACCGGGCGCGGCAGGCGATGGGCTTGGCCTGTGTTGCCGTGGCCACCGAGGGCTTTCGCGGCTTGCCCGAGGCGGACCAATCGCGGGTGCGCGAGCTGGTCGAGACTTACGACGTCTTCACGCCCGACAACGATCCCTATGGCGAGCGCGATTTCGGGACGATCTATCGGGATGCAGATGGTCGCTGGACTACAAGCTACCCGGCGCAGGGCAAGCCCTCTGAAAAAGTGTTCTGGAAGCTCGACGCCTATGACCGTGCGTTGCAGTTCGGCAGCGAAGACCCGGCCAATCCTGCCGTAACCCGGCGGGTGCTCACCATCATGCTTGCCAGCGAATATTGAGGGAGGCGGAGCTATGGCCAGGCGCAAGCAGCCGGTTCGCGTTGCCGAACCCGATCCGAACCAGATGTCCATGCCCGGCGTGCAGCCGGTCAGCCTTGGCGAGCGGTTGCAGTTTCAGGCGGGGCTGCCGATGCAGCCTCGCCGGGGCCAGAAGCCGTTGGATATCGGTTTCTGGGATCCGATGCGCAATCAGTTGGAGCTGTTCTGATTGGTCAGTCGAAATTCGCGGCCCGCCCACGGGCGGGCCGCTATAGCTTGGGAGTGCCATGACTTTCGTCGCGGGTGGAAGTGTCCCCCGCGACGAAAGGAAATGAAGATGATTGAATCTGAAAACCTGCCTTCGGGCGTGCAGCCAAGATTTATGCGGACACCCGATGCCGCCACCTATCTTGGGCTGTCGGCCCGGACTCTCGAGAAGCACCGCTGCTTCGGGACAGGCCCGGTCTATCGCAAGCTTGGTGGGCGGATCGTCTATGCCATCACTGAGCTTGATAGCTGGGCTGAGCTCGGGACCCGCAGATCGACCAGCGATCCGGGCTCGGGGACGGTGCACCCGGCCAAGCGATTAACTGACTCTGATCTTCTCGGCGCAGATCGGCACCGCAGGTGATCTGCAATTGAGCCTGTTGTCCGAAAAACGTAGCTGTTTTTCGGACAACAGCATGACCGATTTGGTCCGGGTGGCTGAGCATGTTCCATACGATCGGGTCGCACTGAGCGCTAAGCCACTTGCAAATTGCTGCCGGACTTGGCGAGTCATGCCATGGCGTAACCGTTGCTGTTGCCTCCCTGCGTTTGGGTGCTGCCCTAACCTGATCGCACCAACCCCTGCCCTTGATCGACGGGCCCTTGGCCGCTTTTCGCCACCCTTGTGCGCGCAAGCCAAAAACCGGCGCGTGCCGTGCCTACGGTTTCCATGAATGGAGCCTCCGTCTTTTGGCTTGCGCGCGGGCGGCGCGCGGCCCCTCCAAGTCCGTCAGGACAGCTAGCCTGGCACGATCAGGAGAAGGACTATGCAGAACATCGCAGAATTTCACATCATCGGGCGCATCGGCAAGATCGACGCCGCCAGGGACGTCACCCACATCTCGGTCGCCGCGAACTACAACCGCCGCGACGGCGACGAATGGAAGTCCGATCCCCACTGGAACCGCGTCACCCTGTTCGGCAAACTGCGCGATCGGCTAGCCAAGGCAGCGACCGGCGACCTGGTGCGGATCACTGGGCGCGTGCGCCAGACCAGCTATGAGGCCGAGGGCTCAACCCGCTACGGCGTGGTCATGATCGCCGATGGCTTCTCCATCCTCGCCCGTGCTAACGGGAAGCCCACCGACGATTGACAGCTTCGAGAAGCCGGGCGCGGGCGCGCCCGGCTAGTCCTGCCAATTCTCGGGGGCGGTTGCGGCCCCGCCACGGAGGTGGTCCAGGTAGTCGCTCCACCATTGCGCCATGCGCACGCGCTCGTCCCAATAGTTGCCGCGATTGTAGATGCCGCGAATGGCATTGCTGTCGCCGTGAGCCAGCGCGCGTTCGATGGCGTCAGGATGCCATTTGCCACATTCGTTGAGAAACGAAGAAGCAGTCGAGCGAAAACCGTGGGCGGTCATCTCGTCCTTGGAGAAGCCCATGCGGCGGAACGCAGCGTTGATGGTGTTTTCGCTCATTGGGCGCAGACGGGTGTGGAAGGCCGGGAACATGTAGCCCTTGCCGCCGGACACGTCCTTGAGATCCTTGAAGAGTTCGATCACCTGCCGTGACAGCGGCACAGCATGGGTGCGCCGCGCCTTCATCTTTCCTGCCGGGATGGTCCAGATCGCCTTTTCAAGATCGATCTCGTCCCAGTCGCCGTGGCGCATTTCGCCGGGGCGCACGAAGATGTGCGGGGCGATCTTCAGGGCAAGCTTGGTGATCGGGTAGCATTGGAAGCTGTCGATGGCCCGCAGCAGCTCGCCGAGCTTGTCCGGTTCGAGGATGGCGGCATAGTGCCGCGCCTGGGGCGTCAACAGCGCGCCCTTGAGGATCGCAGTGGGATCGATGGTACAGCGCCCGGTGGCGGCTCCGTAGCGGAAGACCCGGCTTGCGAACGAGCGGCACTTCTTGGCCGCCTCGCGGTTACCGCGTGCCTCCAGCTTCTTGAGCGGTGCGAGCATCATCTGCGGATCGACATCCGAAATCGGCATACTGCCGATCGCAGGCTTGAGCAGGTCGAGGAACCAGCGCGCCTTGAGCAGTGTGCCTTCAGCCCGACCTTCGCCAACCATCTTTTCCTCGATGTACTCCCGAGCGACCGATTCGAAGGTGTTGGCGGCGCTGATTTTGGCTGTGGCCTTGTCTCGCTTGCGGGTTAGAGACGGGTCTTCGCCGTTGGCGATCCGAAGGCGCAGCTCATCCCGCGCGTGACGGGCCTTCTGCAGGGTGACTTCGGGCCATGCCCCCAGCGCAATGCGCTTTTCCTTCGCGGCGACATAATACTTGAGCCGCCAGAGTTTAGAGCCGTTGGGGAAGACCTCCAGGTAGAGGCCGCGCTCGTCGGTCTTCTTGTAGGGGGTAGCAGCAGGCGCAAAGGCCCGGATTTGCGGGGCTATCAGGGGCATTTGGGGGCATGACCTTTCGCAAGAAAGGGGCATGTCGGGGCATATGCCCCGTTCCATGCCCCGGATTGTGGGGGCACGGCCTGAAACAGCGTGAAACACGCGGCATCAAAATCCTCCAGAAAATGGCAGATTTCTGCGGTTTTTTCAAGGATTTTGATGCCACTCCCGCAGGAGTTTTGGTGCCCAGAAGAGGACTCGAACCTCCACGCCCTTGCGAGCGCCAGCACCTGAAGCTGGTGCGTCTACCAATTCCGCCATCTGGGCACGGTAGCGAGCGACAAGTGCGTCGTTCGCCGGGTAGGAGGGCGCCGATAAGGCAGGGTCTGGCGCGAGTCAACCGGGGGTTTGCATTTGCACGTAAACCATTGAACCGGAGGGCGCGGGTGTGGCAAGGGGCGCGCGGACTGGAAATGGAACCCGACGCATGAGCAAGGACATCGCGCACGATCTCGAAGGGCAGCTGATCGCGCTCGTGGGCGGCAGCGGCTTCATCGGCACGCATGTCGCGCAGGCGCTGCTGGCGCGCGGTGCGCGGCTGCGCGTGTGCAGCCGGCATCCCGAGCGCGGATACCGGCTGAAGACGCTGGGCGGGCTGGGCAAGATCCAGCTCGTGGCGGTCGACGTGACCAAGCCGCATACGCTCGAAGTCGCGCTGACCGGCTGCGACGCGGTGGTGAACCTTGTCGGCGTGTTCAAGGGTAAGCTCGACGCGGTGCAGGGGAGCGGCGCGGGCCGGATCGCGCAAATCGCGCGGGCCAAGGGGGCCAAGGCCTTCGTCCATGTCTCCGCGATCGGGGCCGATGCGGCATCTTCGGTGGGGTATGCCAGCAGCAAGGCGGCGGGTGAAGTGGCGGTGCTCGCGGCGTTTCCCGAAGCAGTCGTGCTGCGGCCCTCGGTCGTGTTCGGCGAGGATGACGCCTTCATCAATCTTTTCGCGGGGCTGATCGCCAGCGCGCCGGTCATGCCGGTGTTCGCCGCCGATTCGTGCTTCCAGCCGGTGTTTGTCGACGATGTGGCCGATGCCATTGCCAACGTGGTCGCTGCGCCAGCGCAGTTTGCGGGCAAGACCTTCGAGCTGGGCGGGCCCGACGTGATCACCATCGGCGATCTCAATCGCCGCATCGCCAAGGCGGCTGGCCGTTCGCCGCGGTTCCTTGAACTGCCCGACGGCATCTCGGCGGCGTTTGCCGCGCTGACCGGCTGGCTGCCCGGCGCCCCGATGAGCCGTGACCAGTGGACCCTGCTGCGCCAGGGCAACGTGGCGAGCGGGACGCTGCCGGGCCTGGCCGAGCTGGGCGTGCAGGCGCGGCCGCTGGGGCTGTTCCTCGATCGCTGGATGGTGCGCTTCCGCAAGCATGGCCGATTCGGGGTGCGGTCCAAGGCAGCCTGATCGATTGCCGCAGCGGGCGGGCAGGGCCTGTCGGGATTCCTTACGGTTGACACAGTTGACACTGTCCTGAGGAATAACTGCATTCGATCAGTCTCACGCTTTTGATCGACTGGGCCGATTAAAAGGCGGCGGACGTGTGTCTGCGGTTGCAGGCATTGGGGGATGGTCTCGCTGAAGGGGAACTGACTGCGAAGAGTCGCAGATATGCGCGATGTAGGAAAGCGCTGCGCAACCCCCCGCATCCCGCGAAGCTGCCATCATGCAGCGGAATGGGCTTATCCTTGGCGGCCAAGTGTGGCAGCCTGCGCCGGGGCGACCTGATGGTTCGGCAATCTTGTCCGGGGGTAGCGGTGCAGCGGATCGGGCGTATGTTTTGGGGCCTAGCAATCGCAGGCCTGTGCGGTCTGGCGCAGCCGGTTTTCGCCAAGTGCACGGTTGGCATGGTGGCGCGGCTTCCGGTGACGATGGAGGGGCCGCGCGCGACGGTCCCGGTCGAGGTCAACGGCAGGACGACGAACTTCTGGCTCGACAGCGGGGCGTTCTACAGCATCATGTCAAAGGCGCGGGCGACCGAGCTGGGGCTCAAGACGGCGAGCATGCCGCCCGGTTTCTACATCAGCGGCATCGGCGGCGATGCGACCGCCGAAGTGACCACGGTCAAAGCGTTCAAGATCGTGGGGCAGGAGCTCAAGAACCTGCAATTCCTTGTCGGCGGCAGCGATGCGGGCAATGCCCTGATCGGGCAGAACATTCTTTCAGCCTTCGACACCGAGTACGATCTTGCCAATGGCCACGTGAACCTGATCCAGACCAAGGACTGCCGCGACGTGAACCTGGCCTATTGGGCCGAGGGCAAGCCCGTCGCCATGGCGGACATGTTCAAATCCGATAGCGAGCTTGATCGCCACATCCGCGTGAAAGGCGAAATCAACGGCAAACCGGTCACGCTTCTGCTCGATACCGGTGCCACGGCGAGCTACCTCAACCGCTCCGCTGCCGAGCGGATCGGCATCGATTTCAGCGCGCCCGGCGTGGTGCAATCGGAATCCACATCAGGCTTCGGCAAGAGCTTTCGCCGCACCTGGATCGTGACCTTGAAGACCTTCGGGATCGGCGGCGAGGAAATCCGCAATACGCCGATCCGCGTGATCGAGAACAAGGGGGACAGCCCGAATTACGATGTGCTGGTGGGGGTGGACTTTTTCCTCTCGCACCGCCTGTTCGTCTCACCGGCGGGGCGGCACGTTTTTCTGACATACAACGGCGGGCCGATCTTCTCGATGACGACCGATGGCGAGATCGGTGCGCGTTCGACGCGGGCGGAGGGCGGCTGGGGTATGGACAACACCGAGGCGCCCAAGGATGCGGCAGGCTTTGCCCAGCGCGCCAGCGCACGCGCCTCGCGCGGGGACTGGAAGGCCGCGAGCGCGGATTACGACCAGGCGATCAAGCTCGAACCCGGCAAGGCGGCGTACTGGCAGAGCCGGGCCAATGCGCGGTGGCGTTCTGGCGATGATGCCGGGGCGCGGGCCGATTTCGACAAGGCGATCGCGCTGGCACCGAATGACGCCGATCTGGTTATCCAGCGCGGCTTCCTGCGTCTGCGTGAGGGCGACGAGAAAGGCGCGCTGGCCGATGCGGAAGCGGCGCTGGCCGGCTATCACGAAGGCTCGCTCGAGCGGCTGGCGGCGGTGGCGCTGTTCGACCGGCTCCACCGGGCAGACCGTGTGCTGGCGCTGATCGACCCGATCATCGCCTTGCACAAGAGCGACAACGAACTGGGCAATCTGCTCAATACGCGCTGCTACAGCCGGGCACTCGCCAACATTGAACTCGCCAAGGCGCTGGCGGACTGCAACAGCGCGATCAAGCGCAACGGCCCGATCGCCGCCTTCATCGATAGCCGAGCCATGGTGAAAGTGCGGCAGGGCGACCTTGCCGGAGCACTTGCCGACTATGACGACGCGCTGACCAAGGCACCGAAGCAGGCGGCCTCGCTCTACATGCGCGGCTGGGCGCGGCGCGCCGCCGCGAACGGGGATGCCGAGAAGCTGAAGCTGGCCGAGGCGGACCTTGCGGCAGCGAAGGCAGTCGATGCGGAAATAGCGGAGCGGTTCACGCCTTACGGGTTTGCGCCCTGAGAAGGGGAACGGTCAACGCGCCGGGCAGGGGAAGCGCTTGCGGAAGAGATCGCCGACTGCTGCCGAAACCGGAATGCGGGGCCGCGCTGCAACGGGGTAGCTTTGCATATGCGCGATGAGCTCGTCGCTGTTGAGAGCGGCGCGTTCTGGCGGGCAGGCGCTGGGCTTGCCGGTGGCGGCCTCTGCCTTGAGCTGGCGGCGGAAAGCCTGGGCAGAGCCGGTGACTTCGCCCTTGAGCAGGCCGACATCCGACGAGAACGCCGCCATCAAACCCTTGGCTTTCAGCGCTTCGACCTTGGCGAGGAAGGTGGCCACGCTCATCGATCCGGGCATTGATCCTGGCTGGGCAGCGGCTTCGGCGCAGACTGGTGCGGGCTGAGCGGCCATGGCTGCGAGCGCAAGGCAGATCGAGGGGAATTTCACGGAGGGCCAGACCTTTCGCGAGGGGAACGAGATTGCGCTGTGGCTCTTTGCGACGGGAGCCATGCGTTGCGCTTTACGGCGGCTAAATCCTGCGAAACTTTGGCTCCGGGTGCGGACTCAGTCGGGCTTCGGTGGGGCTGAAGGGGCCGGTTCGGGTGCGGCGCCGCCGGCAAGCATGCCGCCCATCGACGCACCGTTCATGCCGAGTTCGCCGAGGAGCTGATCGATCAGCGGGCCGCCCACGCGGTAGCGCAGCGCGGCGGCTACGGCCGCGTCCGCGAGATTGCCGGGTTCGCTGCCGCCCTCGGCAGTCGCCGCATTGCCGTGGAGGCCGCGCGCATCGACGATGCTGATCTTGTCGATATTCTCGATCGGCTTGCCTGCCGCCGCGATGATGGCAGGCAGCGCTTCGAGGATTGCCCTGCGCAGCAGCAGGTTGGTCTGCGCTTCGCCAAGGAGATTGGTCGCCTCGTTCAGCGCGGCCTGACCGGCGGCATCGACCCGGAACGCGGCCTCACGGCCATCGGCGCGCAGCTTCTCGGCCTCGGCCGCAGCGGCGGCTTCGGTGCGCAGCGCGGCGGCGCGGGCTTCGGCGGCTTCCTTTTCGGCCGTGGCGGAAACCGTGATGCCGACGGCTTCTTCCTGCGCGCGCTGCGTGGCGGCGATCACGGCCACGTTCTTGTTGCGGTTGGCGATTTCGGTCGCCTTGGCGGTGGCGACGCTTTCCTCCGCGCGCACCGCGAGCGCGCGCGCTTCGTTGGCCGCCGCGGTGGCGGTGGATTCTTCTTCCGACTTCTGCGCGGTCTGCACTGCGGTGGTGATGCGGGCGATCTCGATCGTGCGGTCGCGTTCGATGGTCGCAGTCTGGATCGCCCCGTCGCGCGCGATGGTGGCGGTCTGGATGATCTTGTCCGCCTCGGTCTGGGCGACGGTCTGCGCCTGCTGCGCGGTGATGCGGGCAATCTCGGCAAGCCGGGTCTGCTCTGCCTCTGCCGTGGCGATGGCGGTCGCCTGCTCGGCCCTGAGCGCGGCGAGCGTCTGCTCCTGGCTAAGGCGGGCTTGCTCGGCGGCCTGCGCGATTTCGAGCGACTGGTTGTTCGCCTCGAGGTTGCGCTGCTCGATCTCCACGCGGTTGGTGGCGACGATATCGTTGCGGATCTTCTTGCGCTCTTCGATGGTGCGGGTCAGCACCGTCAGGCCTTCGGCGTCGAAGGCGTTGTTTTCGTTGAAATGTTCGAACGCGGTCTGGTCGAAATGGGTGATGCTGACGGATTCCAGCTGGAAACCGTTCATATCCAGATCGGTCATCAGCGCTTCCTGGACCTTCTGGATAAAATCGGCGCGGTTGGCGTGGAGGTGCTCCATTGTCATCGTTGCGGCGACCGAGCGCAGCGCTGAAACCAGCTTGCCATCGAGCAGCGACTTCACCGCATCGGGGCTGTTGACCGAATCGCCCAGCGTCTGCGCAGCGGCGGCGATCGACTGCGCATCGGGCTTCACCTTGATGTGAAACAGGCCGACCACATCGACGCGCAGCTTGTCCAGCGTGATCAGCGCATCCTTGTTGAGGCGCGAGACTTCGAGCTTCACCGTCGTCAGGCGCACCTGCATCAGTTCGTGCAGCACGGGAATGACCATGATGCCGCCGTTGAGCACGACCTTTTCGCCGCCGAAGCCGGTGCGGATCAATGCGACGTCCTTGGTTGCGCGGCGGTAGAGCCGGGTGAGGATGATCCCGATCACCACGAACGCGAGCAGGATTATGCCGGCGTAAATCAGGATATTGATCAGGGAATCAGGCACGGTCAGCTCCGGTTTGCTTGAGCGGTGTGGTGTATCAGATCGAACGCAGAAGGGTATTGCGCTCGGGCAGCACGAAATAGACTGGGCCTTCGCGGCGGACGACCAGCACGGTTTCGCCCGCCGCGATGGCTTCGGATGCGTCGTGCGGTTCAACAAGGATGAAATGGGCCTGACCGTGCGCGTCCACCACCTTGGTACGTGCGGGGGCATCGCGGCGCGCGGTGCCTTCGAGAACGGTGCCGCGCAGACGGACGAGATCGTCGGCCGAGACCACGGTGCTCTCGAACCCGGGCATTACGCGCGCGAGGCCATTGGCGGCCACGGTGTTGAGCGGGATTGCGGCCACGACGGCCCCGGCGCAGGCCATCCACCACGGCAGGGGCGATCCGGCAAGCGAGCCTGCCGTCTGCTGGATTGCAAGGCCGACCAGCGTGAAGCAGGCGAGCAGCGAGGTGAGCCAGATCAGCACCGGCATATCCTCGCTCAGCCCGAGCCAATCGAGCAGGCCGACATGCGCATCGCCATCGATATCGGCGCCGAGATCGAGATGCCCGAGGCCTAGCCCGAAAGCTTCGATAAGGCCGATACCGATCATCACGACAAAGGCGAGCGCGAACGGCAGGTAGGGCGGCGAAAGCAACTGCGCGAGCATTGGCGTGTGATTACCACGCGGCTCGGGCGATGTCAGGCGTCTTGTCGATCGATTTTGGCCCGACTTACGCGTTCACATCCGCGTAGTGGGAGGGCGGCTGGATCACGTCCATGCGTTCAGTGAGGAGGGGGCGGAAGCTGGGGCGGCTCTTGAACACGGAGTACCAGCTGGCGGCCTGTTCGTGCAGCGACCAATCGATCCCGCCGAGGTAGTCTGCCACCGAGATCTGCGCCGCGGCGGTGAGATCGGCGAGGCTCATCGTGCTTCCCGCGAGCCAGGGGCGGTTATCGATCAGGTAGTCGATGTAGTAGAGGTGATCGTTGGCGAGGCGCATCGCATCGCGCAGCACGCGGCTATCGGGCGACTGGCGATAGACGAGGCGCTTCTTCATGCGTTCTTCCAGCAGGGGCTGGGTGACGGCGGCGAAGAAGTTTTCATCGAACATCGCGACGAGGCGGCGGATTTCGGCGCGGCCGGCGGCGGTGCCGTTGATCATCGGGGCCTTGTCGACCGTTTCCTCGAAGTATTCGCAGATCGCGCGGCTGTCGATCAGGGTGATCTGCTTTTCGGGGTTGTGCAGCACGGGCGTGCGGCCTGCCGGGTTGAGCTTGCCGAACTCGTCGCGGTGCTCCCACGGGTTTTCGCGGATGAGTTCGTAGGCCACGCCCTTTTCAGCGAGGAGCAGGCGCACCTTGCGGCTGAACGGGCACAGCGGGAATTGATAAATCTGCCACATGGTTCGCTTGCATGTACGCCGGGGCATGGCGAAGTCCAGTGCGGGCGGACGCGTGGGGGTGGAATTTTCGGAGGATAGTCGCGAAGGTAAACGGGGTTTCGTGCGGGGATGCGGTGAGAAGAGAAGGGGGTTCGCGCAGAGAGCGCAGAGGGCCGCAGAGGCGCAGAGATGTCGCGGCCGCGGCGAAGCTGCTCTCTAAAGGAGAGCTTTGCGCCAGACGCGACGTTCCGAGGTAAGGGCGGCTGCGCCGCAAGGCCAACCCCTCTGCGTCTCTGCGGCCCTCTGCGCTCTCTGCGCGAAACGTCCTTCTTCTTTCCCGCCGCGCTTACCCCTGCTAGGGGGCGCGCCATGCTGACAATTCAGGGCCTCACCGTGCGACTGGGCGGGCGCACCATTCTTGACCGCGCCAGTGCGACGATCCAGCCGGGTTCCAAGGTGGGGCTGATCGGCCGCAACGGCGCGGGTAAATCGACGCTGATGAAGGCAATCATCGGCGAGCTTGAGCCCGACGACGGCGGGATCGAGATGCCCAAGCGCACGCGGCTGGGCTATATCGCACAGTCTGCGCCCGCCGGTTCAGCGACCCCGTTCGAGACGGTGCTGGCCGCCGATACCGAGCGCGCGGCGCTGATGGCGGAAGCGGAGACCTGCGAGGACCCGGATCGGCTGGGGGCCGTCTATGATCGGCTGATCGCGATCGATGCCTATACGGCGGATGCGCGGGCGGCGCGCATCCTGATCGGGCTGGGCTTTGACGAGGCGATGCAGGCGATGCCGCTCGACAGCTTTTCGGGCGGGTGGAAGATGCGCGTGGCGCTCGCCTCGCTGCTGTTTTCCGCGCCCGACCTGCTGCTGCTCGACGAGCCTTCGAACCACCTCGATCTCGAAGCGACGCTGTGGCTGGAAAGCTTTTTGCAGAGCTATCCCGGCACGATGGTGGTGATCAGCCACGAACGCGATCTGCTCAACAATGTGGTCGATACGATCCTCCATCTGCAGGGCGGCAAGATCGCGCTCTATGCGGGCGGGTATGATGCGTTCGAGCGGCAGCGGGCCGAGCGGGCGGCGCAGTTGGCGGCGGCCAAGATGGCGCAGGATGCGCAGCGCAAGAAGCTGGCGGACTACGTGGCGCGCAATTCGGCGCGCGCATCGACCGCCAAGCAGGCACAGTCGCGCGCCAAGATGCTGGCGAAGATGCAGCCGGTGACCGCGATGATGGAAGACCCGACGCTGAGCTTCGGGTTCCCCGATCCGGACGAACTGCGCCCGCCGCTGATCACGCTCGATCTGGCGGCGACCGGATATAGCGCGGAGAAGCCGATCCTGCGGCGGCTGAACCTGCGCATCGATCCCGATGATCGCATCGCGATGCTGGGTCGCAACGGCAACGGCAAGACCACGCTGGCGCGGCTGCTGGCGGGCCAGCTGGCAACGAGCGAGGGCGGGATGACCGCTTCGGGCAAGCTCAAGATCGGCTATTTCACGCAGTATCAGGTGGAGGAACTGCCTTCGGATTCGACGCCGCTGGAGCTGATGACGCGGGCGATGCCGGGCAAGACCCCGGCGGCAGTGCGGGCGCAACTGGGGCGCTTCGGCTTTTCCGGCCCTCGCGCCGAATCGAAGACCGCGACATTATCGGGCGGCGAGCGGGCGCGGCTGGCGCTGGCGCTGGTGACGCGCGATGCGCCGCATCTGCTCATCCTCGACGAGCCGACCAACCACCTCGATGTCGATGCGCGCGAGGCGCTGGTACAGGCGCTGAATGACTATGCCGGCGCGGTGATCCTGATCAGCCACGACCGGCACATGGTGGAACTGACCGCGGACCGGTTGGTGCTGGTCGATGGCGGGACGGCCAAGGACTATCCGGGGAGCATCGAGGACTACATCGACTTCGTGCTGGGGCGGAACCAGCCGAAGGGCGATGCGGGCAAGGGCGGCAAGGGTTCCGGCAAGGGTGGTGCCAAAAGCCGCGAGGACATGAAGGCGCTGCAAAAGGCGGTGAGCGAGGCCGAAAGCGCGGTCGGCAAGGCGGAAGCGCGGCTGGCGGCGATCGATGCGGCGCTGGCAGGGAGCGGCAAGCCGGCGGCGGATCTGGCCGGGCTGGGCATGGCCGAACTGGGGCGCCAGCGGCGCGAGGTGGCGGATCAGCTTGCGGCGGCGGAGGCGCGCTGGATCGAGGCGGGCGAGAAGCTGGATGCCTTCATGAACTGAGCGCTTGCTGCATCGCAAGCTTGGCTTCGATCCCGTCCCACAGGCGCTGAAGGCGGGCGTTGATATCGCTCGATGCGGCAAAGGTGCCGATGGGTGCGCGGCGGGCGGCGGTCTGCTCGATCTGGCTGGCCATGGGGATCACCGGCCAGCCGGCGGCAAAGCCCGTGTGGACCTCGCGGTGCAGCTTGCGCCGGGCATCGTACATCGAGAGCACCGGCAGGATCGGCGGATGGCGCGGGTGGCGCTCGAGAATTTCGGCCTGGATCATCGGCAGCGCGCGCGCCGAGAGTGGTGAGGGCGGCAGCGGCACGATCAGGAGATCGGCGGCGGCGAACACTTGATCGCTGATCTCGTTCAGCACCGGCGGACAATCGACGATGATCCGGGTGTAATCGGTGGCGAGCAGAGCTGCGGTGCGGGCCATGCGCTTGCGCTTGCCGATGCGCGCGAGCGTGGCGGGGAGACTGCGCATGCTTTCATCCGCCTGCAGCACGGCAAGGCCGGGATAGCGGCTGGGGACGATGAGATCGGCGGGTTTGTTGTCCTTGCGGAACACTGCGGCGGCGTTGCTTTCGGCGCGGTCAGGCAGGCCGAGGAGCCAGCCCGCGCCGCCTTGCGGATCCAGGTCCCAGAGCAGCGTGGCATGATGGGAGCGGATGGCGGCGCGCCAGGCCATGTCGACCGCCAGAGTGGTTTTCCCGACGCCGCCCTTCACGCTGTAGACTGCGATGACCGCCATGTTTGCTGCATTTCCTTCGCGACCGCTTGCATTGTGCGGAAGCGCGCGGGAATGGCAAACCCAATTGTGTTGCGGCGTTCGGCCGTCTCGCCCCGGGACATCGAAAAATAGGGACTGCGAAAAATGGGGACTGTCCCTATTTTTTGTACTCAGCGCAGCAGGCGCATGCGTTCGCGCAGGATATCGAGGCCGATGCGTTCGACTTCGGTTTCGAGGCAATCGGCGTGGAGCAACTTGGCCAGGCTGCGCTGCTTCTGCGCGATGAGATCGATGGCCTGCAGGCTGTCCATGTGCCGCATGGCCACGTCCATATCGCCGCAGAGCGAGGCGCCGAGCGCCTCGACTTCCTGCGACAGCTCCTCGAGCACCAGTGCGATCTGGCGATGCGAGGCCGTATTGGCGGGGGCCGTGGAGGCCATTGCGGCGTTTCCCTTGATGGAGGACAAATGCGGGATCAGGCGGCAGCGGCGAGCTGCGCCCCGTCGCTGAGCGCGAAGAGGTTGAGCACCATCACCATCTTGTCCTCGATCGCGGCAAGCCCTTCGAGGAAGGGGACCACGCTATCGTTGCCGACACCTGGAGGCGGGGCCTGCAAGGTCTGATCGGGCACGGTGACGATATCGCTGACCGAATCGACGATCCAGCCGCCGACCTGCGCGCCAAGCTGCGTGACGATGATCGCGTGGCGCGGAGTCGGCTCGGTCGCGCGCCAGCCGAGGCGGGCGGCGAGATCGACCACCGGGAGCACGGTGCCGCGCAAGTTGACGACCCCCGCGACATAGTGCGGCACACGCGGCAGGCGCGTCGTCGGTGTCCAGGCGCGGATTTCGCGGATCGACATGATGTCGAGCCCGAAAACCTGGCCCTCGACCTCGAAAGTGATGAGTTCGCGGATCATCGTGGGGGTTCCTTGGGAGCGAAGGGGATCAGTGCGCGACGCGGCGTACGGCAGCGACGAGCTTTGCGGCATCGAAAGGCTTGACGATCCAGCCGGTCGCTCCGGCTTCGCGGGCGCGGGCCTTCTTCTCGTCGGAGCTTTCGGTGGTGAGCACGAGGATCGGGCGGTCGCGGTGGCGGGTACCCTCACGCAAACGCTCGATCAGGCCGAAGCCATCGAGGCGCGGCATGTTGATATCGGTGATGACGACATCGACCTCGTTGAGCGCAAGCCAATCGAGCGCGGCGAGGCCATCTTCGGCCTGCGCCACCTCGAACCCTTGCGTCGAGAGCGCATGGTTCAGCAGCGCCCGCATGCTCGGGCTGTCGTCTACAGTCAGGATTCGGGTGGTTTGGGTCATGCTGGGGCTCGCTTGTTGCAATCAGAAGAGTTCGACATCGCCGGACGCGCGTTCCGGACGAGTGGTGGGATTGACCGGCGGGGCGAGGCGATCCTCGACCGTACGGCAGCGGATCTGGCCGGAAGCCGGACGGAAATCGACGCGGCGGGCGTTGGTGCCGCCCAGGTCCTCGCGCATCACGATGATGCCTTCACGCTGGAGGAAGGCTTGCGCAAACTCGGCATTGGCGGTGCCGATGCGCATCATGTTGCGGTTGACGTTGGCCCCGCCATAGAGGTGGGCGCGCAGGCGCGATTTGCGCGCGCCGATGCCCAGCATCTGGTTGACCAGCAATTCCATGAGATAGACGCCGTAGTGTTCATCGACGGCGGTGGTGCCGGCAAGCCCGGCGGGCGGCTCGGCCAGCAGAAAGTGGTTCATGCCGCCGACGCGCGCCTCGGGATCATAGAGGCACGAGGCGACGCAGCTGCCGAGCACGGTCGAGAATTCGATCTGCAAATCGCAGCTGACCAGCGCCTGACCCTGCATCACGGTCACACGCTCGATCGGGCGATCAAGGGATTCGAGGATGCGGCGTTCGAACATCGGATCAGGCCGCCTTGCTGAAGGCGTGGCGGGCGATTGTGCCGATCGGCGCGACAACCCCGGCGGCGCCGAGCGCGATGGCGGCGCGCGGCATGCCGAACACGGTGCTGGTCGCCTCGTCCTGCGCGATGGTGCGCGCGCCGGACCGGGCGAGCGCGAGCAGACCCTCTGCGCCATCGGTGCCCATGCCGGTGAGGAGGATGCCGACCGCACCCGCGCCGACCACTTCGGCGACCGAATGGAACAGCACGTCGACGCTGGGCAGGTGGCCGGACACCGGTTCGCCCCGGCGCAGGCGCTGGTAGAGATGGCCGCTGCGGCCGCCGACGGAGAAGTGGCGGTCATCGCCCGGCGCGATGTAGACGTGCCCATCGAGCAGCGGCAGGTCCGGCTCGGCCATCACGATCTTCGGCGGGCAGGACTGATCGAGCGTGCGCGCGACGGCGGGGGCGAAGCGTGCGGAAATGTGCTGGACGATCACGGTGGGCGGGCAATCGGCGGGAAAGCCGCCGAGGAGGACCTGCAGCGCCTCGACCCCGCCGGTGGAGGAGCCGATGGCGATGAGGCGCGGGCGTTCGACGAGCGCCGGGCTGCGGGGCGCGGTGGAAGTGCGCGGCGGCGTGGGGGGAGGTGGTGCAGGCCGGGTGACGAAGCGCACCTTGGAGGCATCGCGGATGAGATCGGCGAGCTTGCCTTCGTCATCGAATGCGTAGCCGCTGGAGCCTCCGCCCTTGGCATAACATCCAACGGCACCGATCGCGAGCGCGCGGGCGGTGGTTTCGGCGCCCTCGTGGGTCGAGCCGGAGACGACGATGACGGGCGTGGGGCGCAGCGCCATGATCTTCTCGAGGAAATCGAGCCCGTTCATGCCGGGCATCTCGACATCGAGCGTGACCACGTCGGGATCGAGTTCGCGGATCATCTGGCGGCCTTCCGCCGCATTGGCCGCAGCGCCGACGACAATGATGTCGTCCTCGCGTTCGAACCGGGCCTGAAGAATGGCGCGCATCGTCGGCGAATCTTCGACGATCACGACGCGGATAGGCTTGCTCACTCGGCTCATGCCTCGCTCCGACGATAGATGGTGGGGCCCGCAGTGGCGAGCATCTGGAGGGCGGGGCCGGTCACGCGTTCGCTGTGGCCGACATAGAGCCAGCCGCCGGGCACGAGCGCCTCGGCAAAGCGCGCGACGAGGCGCTCCTTGGTGGGATTATCGAAGTAGATCATCACGTTGCGGCAGAAGATCACATCGAACTTGCCCTGCATCGGCCACTGGCCAAGCAGATTGAGCGTGCGGAAGCGCGCCAGCGAGCGGACGGTGGGGGCGATTTCGGTTTCCTCGCCCGCGGGCACGACCCAGGCGCGGACGAGCGGATCGGGCACGGCTTTCAATTCCTCGATGCGGTAGCGTGCGGCTTCGGCCTTGCGCAGCGCGTGGGCGGCGATGTCGCTGGCGAGCAGGCGCACGTCGGCGCGCGCGATGCGTTCACCGGCGGTGCGATCGGGGCCGAGCAGGGTCATCAGCAGCGACCAGGTTTCCTCGCCGCTCGAGCTGCCGGCCGACCACAGCCGTGCCTTGCCGCCGCGTGCGAGGTTTTCGATCAGGCCGGGGCGGACTGCGCTCGCGAAATGCTCGAAGTGGTGCGCCTCGCGGTAGAAGAAGGTGTGGTTGGTGGTGAGCGCCATGATCGCGCGGTTACGCTCGGCGGCGTCCTCGCGGATGCGCAGGATGTAGGAGCCGAACGTGGCGCAGCCCGAATCGCGCACCAGCGGAGCGAGGCGCGAATAGACCAGCATGGCCTTGCCCTCGGCGAGCACGATCCCGGCCTCACGGTGCGCGATCTCGCTCACCGCGGCGAAATCGGCCGCGCTGTAAACGCCGGGGCTGATGCCGGGCAGCGTTTCGGGAAGGGCGAGCGTGGCGCTCATGCGGCTTCCGCGATCAGGGGGCTGGGCAACGCGCTCAGGCTCTGGCCGGAAAGGCTGCGCGCGACCAAGCTGTCGACATCGACGATGAGCGCGACCATACCATCGCCGAGGATGGTGGCGCCCGAGACGCCTTCAACCGAGCGGTAGTGCGTATCGAGGCTTTTGATCACGACCTGGCGCTGATCGTAGATCGCATCGACGAGGAGCGCGGCGCGCCCCGCACCTTCGGTTTCGACCACGATCAGCACGCCTTCATGCGCCTGCTCGATCGCGCCCTGCGCGCCGACAGCGGCGTGGAGGGGCAGCACGGGAATGAACTTGCCGCGCACGTTGATCATCGCGCGGTGCGCGCCGAGGCCCTGCACTTCTTCCCGGGTGGGGCGCAGGCTTTCGACGACGTTGGCGAGCGGCACGACGAGCGTCTGATCGCCTACGTTGACGACCATGCCGTCCGAGATGGCGAGGGTGAGCGGCAGGGTGAGCGTGAAGGTGGTGCCGCTGCCAGGCTCGCTGTCGATGGTGATGCGGCCGCCGAGTTCCTTCACGTTCTGGCGCACCACGTCCATGCCGACGCCCCGGCCCGAGACATTGGTGATCGTGGCAGCGGTGGAGAAGCCGGGGGCGAAGATGAGGTGGTCGATCTCTTCCTTCGAGAGCTGGGCATCGGGGGCGATGAGGCCCTTTTCGACGGCCTTGGCAAAGACGCGCTCGCGATTGATGCCCGCGCCATCATCGCCAATGCGGATGAGGATGCGGCCCGAGCGGTGCTCGGCGGAAAGGGTAAGCGTGCCTTCGGCGGGCTTGCCGGCGGCGATGCGTGCTTCGGCGCTTTCGATGCCGTGATCGACCGCGTTGCGGATGAGGTGGGTGAGCGGCTCGCCCAGGCGTTCGATCACGGTCTTGTCGAGCTCGGTGCTTTCGCCCGAGACTTCGAGGCGGACGTGCTTGCCGGTGGAAGTGGTGAGCTCGCGCAGGATGCGTGGCACGCGGCTGAACACGGAGCCGATCGGCTGGGCGCGGATCGACATCGCCGATTCCTGGATGTCGCGCGTCAGGCCTTCGAGGATGGTGAGCTCTTCCTTCACCGCGAGGCCATCGCCAGCAAGGCGCTGCGCCATCATCGCTTGGGCGATGACGAGTTCGCCGACCGCATCGATCAGCTTGTCGAGCTTGCCGAGTTCGATGCGGATCGACTGGCCAAGTGCGGGGGGTGCGGGCGGGGCAGGGGGAGCGACGGCCGGGGTGGGTGCGGCGCCGGGCTGCGCGGCGGCGGGGGCAGGCGCGGCCGGGGCGGCCACCGGGGCGGGAGGCGGGGCGGGGCGCACGGCGGGCATCGGCGCATCGCTGCCGATGGCAAGCCCGCAATCATCGCCGACGAATTCGAAGATCTCGCGCGCGGAGGCTTCGCTCACATCGGCATCGAGCGCGAACGCCCAGCCGAGATAGCCGGTACCGGGATCGAGCGTATCCAGCGGAGGCACGGCGCCGCAATCGCATTCGATGCAGCGCGCACCGAGCGCGGCGAGTTCGCGCAGGAGCAGCAGCGGTTCGCCGCCATTGCGCATGGCACCGGCGTGGGGCCGGACCTTGAGCAGCCACGCAGGAGCGGGGGCAGGCTCCGACGCGGGCTTGGGGGCCTCCATCGCGCCGGTGATGTCATCGAGCATGGCATCGAGATCGAAGGGATCGCTGCCGGTGTCTTCGTCTGCGGAGGTGGTAGCGGGGGAGGCGGTGATGGGTTCGGGCGCAGTGGGCGCGGGCGCGGGCGCGGGCGCGGGGGACGGGGCCGCGCCCGCATTGGCCGCCTGCGCGGCGGTCAGTTCAGCGAGGAGGCCGACATCATCGGGCACGTCGGCAAGGCCGCGCGCGGCGCCGACGTGATCGCTCAGCGTATCGAGCGCGCGCAGGAGAAGGTCGACCAGCGGCTCGGTGATGGGGACTGCGCCTTCGCGCACATCGGAAAGCAGCGTTTCGAAGGTGTGGGTGAACGCCTGGAGCGCGACATAGCCGAAAGCACCCGCGCCGCCCTTGATCGAGTGGACCGCGCGGAACACGGCGTTGACGGTATCGCTGTCCTGCGTGCCGGCCTTGCAGGCGGCGAGGCCGGATTCGGCTGCTGCCAGCGATTCTTCGCACTCGGCGAAGAAGATGGCCTGGATTTCCTCGGAAGTCATGCCGCCACTCCATCAAAGAGTTCGGCTTCGAGGCCAAGCTGGCGGGCGGTTTCGCGCAAGTGGGCGGAAGGCTCGATCACCGCGCCATCGCCGGTGCGGCGCGCGCTGACGAGGAGCTGGAGCATGGCCTGCCCGATCTGGGTGCAATCGCGCGCATTGATATGGAGCGCGCCCGAGCCGAGCCCGGCCACCATCTCAGGCAGCAGGGCCTCGGCTGCGGCGCGGTCGCACCGGGGGGGCAGGGTGATCGTTGGCATAGAGGCGGCTTCCCTCGCTGGCCCCGCATCCGGGGGCACGCTTTCACCGTTGGCTTAGCGGGGAAGCGGCAAAGGTCGCCTTGCCCGGGACTTAAGGTGAGATACCTAACAGCGCGAGGAGAAATTGCAGGGAGACCGGGGGGTATCAACCCGCTCAAGCAGCGCCCATCGGCGGCGCCAACAGGAAGGTCAGCCTCCCCATGCACGAAGCCCGGGTCCTCGTGGTCGATGATTCCGCCGCGATGCGCGCGCTCTTTTCCGATATCCTCGACGAGGCGAAGAATGTCCGCGTCGTGGGTGTAGCGGCCAATGCCGGCGCCGCGCGCGATCAGATCGCCGAACTCAAACCCAATGTCATCACGCTCGACGTGGAGATGCCGGGGATGAGCGGGATCGAGTTTCTGGCCGAGATCATGGAAACCAATCCGCTGCCGGTGGTGATGCTTTCCAGCCTCACGCAGGCGGGGACTGAAACCTCGCTCAAGGCCTATGAACTGGGCGCGGTGGAATGCTTTCCCAAGCCGCTGAAGGCGACGCCGGAACAGTTCAGCAAGACCGTGGGCAAGCTCGGCAAGATCGTGCTCGCCGCCGCGAACAGCAACGTCCACGACCGCAAGGCACGCGCGGAGCAGAAGGCGACGGCTGATGTGCCCTTCGCGTGGAACGGCCATATTGCGGCATTCAGCGCCTCGATGGGCGGGATCGATGCGCTGACGACGATCCTTTCGCAGTTTCCCGCCAATTGCCCGCCGACGGTGGTGTGCCTGCAGGCCGAGCCGATGGTGGTCGAGACCTTCATCAAGCGGCTCGACACCGATCTCAAGTGCAACGTGCGCGCGGCCAAGGACGGCGCGAACCTGGCGCAGGGCACGATCCACATTGCCGCCGATCCCGACCGCCACGTGGTGGTGGAGCCCGGGAGCCCCGCGCGCATCCGCCTGATGGAGCGCGATCCGGTGGACGGCGTGCGGCCTTCGGCGAACCTGCTGTTCGGCTCGATTGCGCGCGGTGCCGTGCCGGCGGTAGGCGCGGTGCTGACAGGCATGGGCGCCGACGGCGCGCGCGGCCTGAAACTGATGCGCGACGCGGGGCAGCATACTCTCGTGCAGGACCGCGCGACCGCAATGGTTGCCGAAGCGCCCTCCGCCGCGATCGAACTGGGCGCCGCCGCGCGCGAGGTGGGCCTCAGCGATCTTGGCGGCGAGGTGCTGAAAGCTTGCGGGATCGGCTGAAACGCCTTGCCTGTTTCCCCTGAGGCGTTGCCCCCCGGAACGTCTGCCTATGGCCCGGAACCGCTGCGTGCGGTTCCGGGCTTTTTTCCGGGCCGACCGGGACTGCAAAGCGTGAGCCTGACGCAGGGCTCATGCCGGAATATTTGCCCGGAGCAGCGCATGGCGCTGCGCCGGTAACGCGATCTTAACGGCTTTGGCAGCGATCTGGGCACGAGGAGAGTGCCCCCGATCATGCTGATACCTGCCCATTTCGAAGACCTTCCGTTCGATCCGCAGCGCCCGCGCGCTCCGCGGCGGCAATTGCGGCTGGAATCGGAAGGTTCCACCGCCTCCGGCGAGACTGCGCGGGTGCTGATCCACAACATCTCGACCACCGGACTGCTGATCGAAAGCGCCGTTACGCTGGCCCAGGACGAACGGATCGAGCTGGCCTTGCCCGAGGTTGGCAATACCGCAGCGCATGTCGTCTGGATGAGCGAGAGCTTTTATGGGTGCCGGTTCGAAACACCGCTGCCCGCGAGCGCACTGGGCACACTGGAACTCTTCTCAAGGGTCATCAGCAAGGCCGCCCCCAGCGAGTCGGCTGATACCTTGCCGGTCCGAATCGCGCGGTTGCGCAAGGAGCAGGGGCTGACGCTCGAAGCGCTGGCCGCGCTCGTGAATGTCAGCAAGCCGACGGTCTGGGCGTGGGAGCAGGGCAAGACGCGGCCGACTCCCGAACGAATCGCCGCGCTCGCCAAGCTGCTCGGGGTGAACGAGGACGAGCTCCTGAGCGGGCGCGACGGCAATGCGCTGGCGCAGGCGCTGAACCAGGCGCGCCAGGTGGTCGCCGAGGCGTTTGGCGTCGATCCGGCGCGGGTGAAAGTGTCGATCGAGCTCTAGACGCGGCATTGCCCAAAAGAATCGCTTTACCCCGAATTAACCACTTTTCATCGTGATGATTCGCCGTTATCTAATTGAATTAACGGCCAAAAATTAGTCCTGTTAGCTAACTCGCCTAACTTTGGCCGCCCGCTCACGAGGGGGCGGATCATGGAATGAGGCGATCGTTTCGCTCGGGCGGGTCAGGGGGATCTTGGCTGCGCGGTCGGGTGTGCGGTCCTGATGGGGCAAGGGTGCATGCGGGCGGAATTCACGACGAGAGAACGTTTGGCGGCCTATGGCCTGCTGGCCGACCGTTCGACTGATATCATCCTCAAGACCGACTGCCGGGGCTTTGTGCTCGCCGCTTCGCCGGCGCTCGAACAACTGGACCTCGCGCTGCCGGCGATGCTGATCGGGCCGCATGTGCGGGACCTTGTTCACCCCGATTACCGGGATCTGATCGAGGAGGAACACCGCTTTGCGATAGCCGGGCAGGGCAGCGACGCGTGGCTTGAAATCCGCGCGGCCCGCGAGGAGCACAAGGGGCAGTGGTTCGAGTTTCAGGTGCGGCCGATGCCTGATCAGAGCGGCCGAATCGATGGCGCACTGGTGGTGATGCGCTGCATCGCCAAGCGCAAATCGCTGGAAGAGCGGCTGTTTGCTGCCGAGTTCACCGATCCGCTGACCCGCCTGACCAACCGCATCGCCTTTGTCGCGATGCTCGACCATGTGGTTTCCAAGCCGCACCAGGCCACGCTTGCGCTGTTTGACATCGATCACTTCATGCGGCTGAACATGCGCTTTGGGCAGCATGCGGGGGATGATCTGCTGGTAGCCTTCGCCGGGCTGCTGCGCGCGATGACGCGCAGCGACGACATCATCTCGCGCGTATCGGGCGAGCGCTTCGGGGTGATCATGCCGGGACTCCTGCCCGAGGCTGCGGCGGCAGCTTGCGCGCCGATCGTGGAAACCTTTGCCGAGGCGGGACGCGCGACCCTGGGCGGCACCTACGTCGTTTCGACCAGCGTCGGTATCGCCGGGATCGCGCTATCGGCGGACAACACCGTCCAGCAGGCCGAACTTGCGCTGTTTCTGGCGAAGGCCAAGGGGCGATCGCGGATCGAAACCAGCTTGAGGCCATCGGGTGGAAGCTCGCAAGGCGCATTGATCGACGGTCGCCCCGGATCGGCATGATGGGACGATCATGTACAAAAGTTAATATAAAAAACTCATTATGTCGCGGTTCTGTAACTAACAAAAGTCAAGTCCGCCCCGGTCTGACGGTGCATGGGGCAGCGCTCATCGCTGCCCCGCCCGTTTCCAGGGAGGACCTTACGAATGATGATCTGCAAGCCATGGACGCTCATGCTGGCTGCTTCCGGTCTGGCGCTGGCGAGCTCTGCCCATGCGGCTGAAACCGCGCCGGTTGCGGCACCCGCGCCAGCCGACCAACCCGCAGCTGAAGGCAGCACCAGCTCGGGCCTGACCGAGATCGTTGTCACCGCGACCAAGCGCGAGACGAACCTCCAGAAGACGCCCATCTCGATTTCGGTGATCGGCGCCGACATTGTCGAAAAGCGCCATGTCCAGAGCTTGATGGACCTTGCCGATGGCGGCGTGCCTTCGCTGCGCGTCGCCACGTTCGAAGCCCGCCAGTCGGCGCTGACGGTGGGCATCCGCGGTATCGTGCCGTTCGACCAGAACCAGGTGGCGCGTGAGCCGGGCGTCGGCGTCTATATCGACGGCGTCTATCTTGGCCGCTCGCAGGGGCTGAATGCCGCGCTGTTCGATGTTGCGCGGATCGAAGTGCTGCGCGGGCCGCAAGGAACGCTGTTTGGCCGCAACACCGAAGGCGGCGCGCTGAGCATCGTGACCAAGGCGCCTACGGGCGAATTCGGCGGGCGCGTTGAGGCCGGTGTGGGCAACTATGGTTCGTACAACGGCGCGTTCCACATCAACCTGCCGGCGTTTGCCAACTTCGCGGTGAAGGTGGACGGCCTGATCGATCATCAGGACGCGACCACGAAGAATCCGGCCAGCGGCCAGTACGGCTGGAACTACCACAACCGCGTTGGCGGCCGCATTGCCGGCCGGTGGACCCCGATCGACGGCCTTACGGTCGACCTTACCTATGATCAGGCGAAGGACGAGAACACGCCGTTCTACAGCCAGCTGATCAACTTCAACCCGAACGGATACGCTGTCGGCAGCTTCGTCGGCAGCAAGCTGGTGTGCCCGGGCAGCGCCCCCTGCATCGCCCCCAAGGCACCGCTGGTGCAGGTGAGCGGGAACCACCGCGTGTCGGTCGCCGACCTTGGCGTGATCCAGCAGCCGAGCATCGACGAGACGCACGGCTTCAGCGCGAACATCAAGTACAAGCTCACCCCCGACATCGAGCTGCGCTCCATCACCGCATGGCGCGGGGTGGAAACGCACCAGTGGGACGGTTCGGCCGGTGCGCATCGCAGCACGTTCGCGCCGAACGGCCAGTTTGGCCGCTACAGCCTGTCCGAGCTGTTCCAGCACCAGTTCAGCCAGGAGTTGCAGCTGGTCGGCAGCATTCCGCAGATCGATTTCGTGCTCGGCGGGTACTACTTCAACGAGCATGTGAACGAACGCGCGGCGACGCCGAACCCGATGCAGTGGAATGCGGATGGCACCGGCTACACCTTCGTCAATCAGGTGCCCGCCAATCCCACCGCGCCGATCACCTCGGGCAATCAGGGCTGGGACCGCGCCTACTGGTTCATCCAGCGTGACAGCGAGGCCGTGGGCAAGAGCTATGGCGCGTTCGGGCAGGCGACATGGACGCCGGCCGGACTGGATGTGCTGCATCTGACGGCTGGCGGGCGCTATACCCACGAAACCCGCAAGGGCGCGCTGACGGTGATCAACAACGCACCGTTCCTAGGCGGCAATCTTGATTACAAGAACAGCCGGTTCGATCCGATGGTGACGCTGGCATGGGACGCGGCGGAGGGGATCAACCTCTACGCCAAGTACTCGACCGGCTTCCGCGCGGGCGGTGCCAACTCGCGCTCGGGCTCGTTCCGCCAGTTCGCGCCCGAAGCGGTGAAGTCCTACGAAATCGGCGCGAAGACCGATTTCTTCGATCACCACGTGCGCCTGAACCTTGCCGGGTACATCATGGACCGCAAGGGCACCCAGATCGACTTCGATTTCGTCGACACCAACCGCTTCCTCAGCGACGGCGTGACGCCCAACCCATTCTTCAACAAGCACACCGAGGAAACCGCCAACGCGCCGGGCAATTCGCCGATCCGGGGCTTCGAGGCCGAACTGACCGTAAAGCCGATGGCGGGCCTGACGCTGGGTGCGAGCTATGCCTATACCGACGTGAAGGTGCCGGCGACGCCGAACCCGCTGGCGGGGCCCTTGTTCGGGATCCCCTATCAGGTGTTCACGGTCTACACGCCCAAGAACGCCGCATCGGGCTCGTTCGATTATGAACTGCCAATCGGGTCTGGCGGCATGGCGGTGATGCTGCACATGGATGCCAACTATTCCGATCCGACCTACAGCTTCCAGAACGAGAACGTTCAGACGGAATCGGCGTTCATCGTCAACGCGCGGCTGGCGCTGGCGGATATTCCGCTGACCACGAACGGCACCAAGGCGACGATCAGCGCCTGGGCGCGCAACCTCTTCAACGAGGACCACATCTATCGCCGTTCGAACGCGAACAGCGCTCCGACCGTGAACAACGATGGTTCACTGAACTATTCGGGCGTGCTGGGGGACTACGCCAACTTCAACCCGCCGCGCACTTTCGGCGTGCAGGCATCGATCAACTTCTGATCTAGCCGGGAAAACCTTTCGATGCGCAGACTCCCCCGACTGCGCAAGGGTCGGATGGAGGGGCCTGACGGCTCCTCCATCCTTCGAAAGGCCCGGTATCCTGCAGACTCCGGTGCCTAAGGCGGCCCGCTGCCCCGCCCGACGCGGCGAAGCACAGAATCTCTGACACTTAAGGGCGGGGGATAGCCTGAAACAGCCCTCGACAGGGTGGGGCGGATGTGGTGTCTTAGCTCTTAACGACTCGTAAGCGGTTGTGAGCGTTGGGGGAATTTTCGCCATGGGACGGGCGGCTAGGGTTGCAATGCCGGCGATTGATCGGCGGGGAATTGAAAGGCTCGAGGCGCATTTCGTCTCGCCCGAAGTCTATCGCCGCGATGACGTGGCCATCCGGCAATCGCGGCTGGCCGAGGTTGTGGCGGAGCGGATCATCCCGCAGTTGCTGCGGCTCCACACCGAAGTTCTGCCCGATGCACCGCCGGTTGAGCTGGTGGTCGAGGTGCTGGCGCCCAGCAGTTCGGATATCTCGGGCCTCGCGCATATCGTGCTGGGGAGCGATCTGGAGGCGGCGGTTTCCTATATCCTGGTGCTGCGCGACCGCGGCCTTTTGCTGGACACGCTGTTCCTCGAATTGCTGGAGCCGGCAGCGCGCCATCTGGGCCAGCTGTGGGACCAGGACGAATGCGATTTTATCGACGTGACGCTGGGCGTGGCGCGGCTGCAGAAGCTGCTCGCGATGTTCAACGGATCGCACCTGCTGCCGGGGCTCGACACCCGCCGCACCGTGCTGATGGCGATGACACCGGGGGACCAGCACTCGTTCGGCGCGAGCATGGTCCGGCGGTTTCTGGAAGGCGCGGGCTGGGACGTGGAATCCGCGTTCGACCGTAGCGCCGCCGAAATCGCCAAGGCGGCGAGCGCCCAGTGGTATGCCGTGGCGGGGCTGACCGTCGGTTCGGAACGCTCGCTCCCCGCGCTGGAGGAAACGATCCGGCTGATCCGACGGGAATCGCGCAACCAGATGATCGGCGTGATGGTCGGCGGCCCGGTGTTCACCGCCAATCCCGCGCTGGCACTGGAAGTGGGCGCAGACGGAACGGCGATCAATGCGCCGGCGGCGGTGCTGATGGCGCAGAAGCTGTTTGACGAAATGGCGCTGAAAACCGCGAACTGAGACTTAGTTCGCGGTGCCGAGCATCGCCTCGCGGATATCAAGGAGATCGGTGCGGATCGTTTCCAGCTGCCGGCCATCAAAACGCAGCGCATTATCGAGAATGGTGCGGCGCGCGGCCTGATAGAGCTGGAGCAGCGGCTGGCTGACGGGGTTCGTCGTATCGACCCCGAGTTCAAGCGCGGTGATAGCTGCAACGGCGCGGGTGAGCGCGGCGCTTTTGGCAGAATTGTCGCCATGGTCCTGCGCGTAGATCGCGCGGCCGAGCGAGCCGGCGGCCTGTTCGAGGCAGAGCGCGACAAGCTGGAGCGAGCTGGCACCCTTGACGCGCGCATCGAAATCGACGCGGCGGTAGGTTTCTCCGGGATCGCGGCGCAGCTGCATCAGTTGTTCGTCCCATTCCAGGCAGCGATCTGGCCCTGCAGGAACGAGAGCGTCGATCTCGAGCCGCTGATGTTCGTATCGAGCTTGGCGAAGCGCGAGACGAGGCGCTGGCGCAGGTCTTCCTGCTTGGTTTCCATCGTGCTCCTTTGTGTGCCGAGCGTGGTCTGCAGCTTGGTGAGCCGCGCGATCGAGCCGCCGAGCGTGGACGCGTCGGTGCTGGAACTGACGGTGCGGGCGAGTTTGTCGAAGGTGGCGTAGACGCCGTAGAGCCCGGTGGTGAACATTGCAGATGTGCCGATGGGATCGCGCTTCAGCGTGGCGTCGAGGCGCGTTGTATCGAGTGCGAAAGTGCCGTCGCGGTTGGTCTTGAGGCCAAGGTCGGCGAGCGTGGTGGGGGCGCCAGTGGCATTGGCGGGCATGACCTGCGCGCTGGCCAGGGTGGTGAGCTGGCGGCGCAGCGCGCGCGCGCCGGGATCGTTGCTGAGCGCGCCGGTGGTGGGGTCGGTATTCCGGTTGAGCTCTGATACCATCTCATTGAGCGCGGCGGTGAGATCCTGCATCGCGGTGGTGATCGCACCGCCCGGATCGCTGTAGCTGATCGCGGTGGGGGCGCCCGGGTTGGTGCCGGTGAGCTTGAGCGAGAGGCCGGGGGCGGCATCGGCGATCGTGTTGGACTTCGAGGTGCGCGCGACGCCATCGAGGAGGAAGGCGGCGTCGGTCGCGGGGGCCTTGAGGCGCGTGGCATCGCCCGAAGGGTTCCAGGCGAGCGCGGCGAGGCCGGGTTCGGTGGGGCTTTCGGCGGCCTCGAGGACGAAGCCGTTGGCCGCGCCGTCCTGCCCCTTGAGCACGAGCTGCGCGCCGCTTGTGCCAGTGGCGACATAGGCGGTTACGCCTGTGCCCTGGGCGTTGATGGCGCTGGCAACGCCGGCAAGCGTGGCGCCGGTGGGGATCGTGATACCGACGCCCGCGCGCGCGCTATCTGCGGTGAAGCTGCCGCCGCTGACGGTGCCAAAGCGCAAGGTGAGCGTACCCGCGCCGACCGGGGTGGTCTCGGCGGCGAAGGGCGGCGTGACGAGGGTCTGCGCCTTGGCGAGCGAGGTCACTTCGAGCGTCGTGGTGCCGCGCCCGGTGGCAGCGCCCTTGCTGACCTGCGCGATGGCGCTGTTCGCGATCTGCGGCGTGGCGGCGAGATCGCCGGTGCGCACGCGGTCGCCCAGCGAGGAGGCGAGGCTGGAGATCATGTTCTTGAGCGTGGAGGCCGACGAGATCTGGGTGGAGATCCTGTCCGACTTCGTGGTGATCTGATCGAGCCGCGCGGCATATTGCGCGTTGGCCAGCTGCTCGGCGAGCTGGGACATGTTGATTCCGCTGCCCGCGCCGAGCGTGGACACCAGGTTGGCGGTGGCCGAGGTCGAGGAGGTGGCGGAGGTGGTGGGCATGCTTTCCAGAACGGCGATACGGGCGCGCGGTTAAGCCGCCTCGGGGCGGCCTTCGGCGTCGAAACGGAGTTCGAGCGGGACATCGACCTGGGGCTGCGGCGGGGCGTCGCCGCGCTTCAGCGCCAGCACGAACGCGAGCACGGCAGCGATGGCGGCGTAGAGTTCCTCGCGGATCATCTGGTTCTCGCGCGTGGTGAAGTAGACCGAGCGCGCGAGCGCGGGGGAGGACAGCGTGGGGACGGCCATTTCGGCGGCCATTTCGCGCATCGCGAGTGCCTTTTCGCCGCGACCCTTGGCGAGGACGACGGGGGCGGGGGCCTTTTCCGGATCGTAGGCAAGGGCGACGCTGAAATGCGTGGGGTTGGTGATGACAAACTGGGCTTCCTTCATCGCCGATGCGAGGCCGCCCATGGCGATCTGGCGCTGGCGCTGACGGATCGCGGCCTTGCGTTCGGGTGAGCCTTCGCTTTCCTTGCTCTCGTCCTTGAGGTCTTGCAGCGACATCCGGAGGCGCATCATGCGGCGCAGCCACTGGACGGGATAATCGATGAGCGCGATGATCACGAGGCCGCTGCCGAGCGCGTAGAGCAGGGCGAGAAGCGCGTCCCAGCTATAGGTGAGCTGGCCGCGCAGCTCGCCGCCGCCGAGGCCGACGATGGCGGGGATGCGGCCCTTGATCCAGACGTAAGCGATCGAGCCGAGGAGCACGAGCTTGGCGAGGCCCTTGGCAAGTTCGATCCAGCCTTGCGGGCCGAACATGCGCTTGAGGCCGCTCAGGGGATTGAGGCGCGAGGCTTTGGGCGCGAGGTTGCCGCCGACCCAGCGGCCCTCGCCAAGGCCGAGCTGCGAGACAAGCGCGGCGGCCATGAGCAGGCCGCCGAGGGTGAGCACCGGGGGCAGCGCGGTGAGCAGCGCGGCGTGGATCAGCGGGGCGGCGTCGAACCGCTCGAGGCTGGCGCGGTCCCACATGAGGCCGGTGCGCGCAGTGCGCTGGAGGCTGGTGAGCACCCACGGCCCGGCGAACTGCAGCCAGGCCGCGCCGCCCAGGACGCTGATCGCGGTGCCGAGTTCGCGCGGGCGCAGGACGTCGCCGTTTTTGGCGGCGTCGGTGCGGCGCTTTTCGGTGGGGGCGAAGGTCTTTTCGCCCGGAGTCTCTTCAGCCATGACGTGTCTCTTCAGCCATGACGTGTCTCTTCAGCCATGCTTGGCGCTTACGATCTGCGCGGCCTGGGTGACGGCGGCGAGCGAGAGGTCGCTCAGCCGGTCTGTCAGCAGCGGGGCGGTGAGGATTAGCGCGGCGATACCGGCAAGGACACCGGCGGGCAGGCCCAGCGAGAAGAGATTGAGGCTGGGAGCCGAGCGGCTGATCACCCCGGTCATGACTTGCACCAGGAGCAGAAGCAGCGTCACGGGCAGCGCGATGGCGATGGCGGCGGTGAGCATCTGCCCGCCGAAGCTGGCGACCAGCATCATGCGATCAGGCGTGAACCACGCAGAGCCGGGAGGAAAGGCGCTGTAGCTTTCGACGATCAGCGCAAACCATGTGAGATGCGCGCCGAGGCCGAGAAACAGCACGGTGAGCAGCACCGAGAAATACTGGCCGAGCACCGGCGAATGCGCGCCGCTGACGGGATCGGCAGTGGAGGCGATGCTGAGGCCCATCGAGCCGCCGATGACTTCGGCGGCAATGAGCGGGGCGGCGAAGCTCCACTGCAAGACAAAGCCGAGCGAGAGGCCGATGAGGATTTCCTGCGCGGTGATGAGGAGGCCCGAGAGCGTGAACAGCGCGGGCGGCGCTGCGACCGGGGTCCAGGCGCAGACCAGCACCGCGACGGCACCGGCAAGGCTGACGCGCAGCTGCATAGGGACGGAGTTCGCGCCGAACAGCGGGGCGGCGAGGAGCGCGGCGCCGATTCGTGTCATCACGAAGAGCAGGCGCCAGAATTCGGCCTCCAGCGCGCCGAAGCCGAAGTGGAGGGCGATCACTTCCCGGCCCTCACTTCCCGGTCTGCGCAATCTGGGCAAAGATCTCGACGAGGAAATCGCCGATGAGGCCCATCATCGCACTGCCGAGTAGCACCAGCACAAGCGCGATCGCGCCGAGCTTGGGGACGAAGGTGAGCGTCTGTTCGTTGATCGAGGTGGCGGCCTGGACCACGCCGACGACGAGGCCGACGGCGAGGCTGGCGAGCAGCACCGGGGCCGCGACGAGTGCGGTGACCCAGAGCATCCGGTCGGCGAGGGCAAGGAGGGCGGCGGTGTCGTTCATCAGCCGAAACTCGCGGCGAGGCTGCCCATGAGGAGCGCCCAGCCATCGACGAGGACGAACAGCAGGAGCTTGAACGGCAGGGAAACGATGGTGGGGGACATCATCATCATGCCGAGGCTCATCAGCACCGACGAGACCACGAGATCGATCACCAGGAACGGCAGGAACAGCATGAAGCCGATCTGGAACGCGGTCTTGAGTTCGCTGGTGACGAAGGCGGGGAGGAGGATCGAGAAGGGGACGTCGGCGGTCTTCGCGAACTTGGGGGCCTTGGCCATGGCGGCGAACATCTGGAGATCGTGCTCGCGCGTCTGGCGGATCATGAAGGCGTGGAATTCGGTGCCAGCCGAGGCAATGGCCTGCTCGGCGTTGATCGTGCCGGCGGAATAGGGCGCAATCGCGTTCGCGTTCACCTTGTCGAGCGTGGGGGCCATGATGAACAGCGAGAGGAACAGGGAAAGGCCGATCAGCACCTGATTGGGCGGCGACTGCTGGAGGCCCAATGCCTGCCGCAGGATCGCGAGGACGACGAGGATGCGGGTGAAGCTCGTCATCATCAGCACGAGGCTGGGCAGGATCGTGAGCAGCCCCATGATGAGGAGCAGCTGGAGCGAGAGCGATAGCGAGCCGTTCGACTGCGCGCCCGCGATCTGGCCAAACGCGCGATCGAGCGCGCCGGGGATGGCGGTGCCAGTGGGGGCGGCAGCGGGCGCGGCGGCGGCAAGATCGGCGGCGTGGGCCGGGAGAGCCATGGCCAGCGCGACCAGCGCGGCGGGGATCAGGAAGTGGGCGAGCTTCACCGGATCAATCCTCGACGGCTGCACGCGCGGGCACTTCGGCCAGCCGGACGAGGCCCTGCTTCGAGGCCGAGACGAGGATCTCGCGCCCCCGGAATTCGAGCACGGCAATGCGCTGGCCGGGGCCGAGCCACTGCGTCTCGATGATCTTGACGCTGCGCTGCCCGCCGGTCGGGCTGAAGCGCTTTTCCATGCGGCGGGCGAACTTGAGGCTGGCCCAGGCAAGGCCCGCGATCAGCGGCAGGACGACCGCGAGTTTGAGGAGGTACCAGAGCATCAGACTTGCGCTTCCTGCCCGATCAGCTCGACGATCCGGAGACCGAAGCGTTCGCCCTGCGCCACCACTTCGCCGCGTGCGATGAGTTTGCCGTTGACCATGACATCGAGCAGCTCGTCGGTGAGGCGGTCGAGCATGACGACGCTTTCCTCGGTGAGCGAGAGCACGTCCTTGAGCTTCATCTCGGTGCGGCCAAGTTCGACGGTGAGGCGCACGTCGACATCCTTGAGGAATTCGAAGCCGCGGGTCTGGAAGGTCATGAGGGCATCCTGGAATGAGCCGCCGGATCAGGCGAGCTGGGTGAGTTGAAGGGCGACGCGGTCGTCCACCGCGCCGACGCTGCCGTGGCCGACGAGCGCCTCGCCGATGCGCAAGGGCACGCTGCGGGCGACGGGGACGGCGAGGACCTGCCCGATTTCGAGCGCGGAGAGCGTTGCGAGCGGGAGCGGCACATCGACGAGCACCGCGCGCACGGTAAGCGGCATGGCCGCAAAGGGGGGATCGCGCGGATCGGCAGGGGCGCTAGCCCGCGCGGGGCCGAGGGCCGGGCGCGCAGCGCCGGTGAGATCAGCGAGGGAGGCCATGGGAAAGCCAAGTCGCAGCGACCACGCTGGGCGCGCGCCTTCGCGGATGGTGAAAGTGAGGACGGCGAGCGGGCTGTCCTCGGCCAGCGCGGCGAGCTCGGCCATGGTGGCGGCGCGGCGCAGTGGCCGGATGCCGCCTTCCAGCCCGAGCGCAGTGGCCAGCGGGGCGGCGATCAGCGTTTCGATGCGCTGGACCATCAGTTCGGCAGACAGCGGGAGTTCGCGCGGGAGCGGTGAAGGCGCCTCGCCGGGTCCGCCGAACGCGCGGTCGAGCAGGCGCAGGACCGTGTCGCCCTCAATCGCCGAAAGCAGGGGGTGGCCTGCCGAGCCTGCGGCAAGGAGGCTGATCGCGGCCAGTCCGGGCGGTGCGAACGCGCCTGCCGCCATTTCTGCCGGCGGGCTGCATTCGACCATGGCCGCCTCGCCGCCATGAAGCGGCGCGAGCGCGAGGCGCAGCTTGCGCGCAAGGCTATCGCCCGCGCGTGCCAGCACGGGCAGCAGCTCGGCCGCGGCGGGGGCCGGGCGGAGCAGCGCCTCGCTGTGCCGGGCAAGCGGCCGCTGGGCGACGAGAGGGCGTTCCGGTTTCATGGCAGCGGGCCGGCGTTACTGGACGATGAAGGTCTTGAAGTAGACGGCATCCACCCCGCCGAAGCCTTCGGTATCGGTGAGCACCTTGTTGATCGTGGCGACGAGGCGCTTCTGCAGGCGGGTCTTGCCCTCGGCGGACTGGACGTCCTCGCCCGGCGTATCGGCTATCGAGGTGAGCAGGGCCGAGCGGATGGCGAGCTCGTGCTTCTGCAGCCAGAGGATCACGCGGTAGTCGCGGTGGGTAGAGCAGGCGATGCTGACCTGCACCAGCATGTCGGAATCCTTGAGATTCGAGGTGAAGTCGTCCGAGAAGCTGAAATAGGCGGTGCGGTATTCGCTGCCGCCCTCGCCATCGACCTCGTGGCCGCCGCCGCCTTCGCCGCCGTGCTCGCCTTCCTTGGCGGTCGGGGCATAGGGGTCTTCCTCGCCCTTCTTGACGAGCTTGGGCTTCTTGTCCTCATGCTCCTTTTCGTGTCCGCCGCCGCCGATGATCCCGGCAGCGACAAGGCCATAGGCGCCGCCGCCGCCCACGGCGAGCAGCGCGCCGGCAGCGCCGATCTTGAGCATCATGCCGCCGCCCTTCTTCTTGGGCTTGGCGTCCTTGTCCTTCTTCTCGCTCATCGGTGGTCCTTACGGGTCTCTTGAATGGGGTCAGGCGAAGATGCCGCCGCGGCGTTCGTCAGCGGATGCGGGCGAGCGGGCCGGGTTGGCGGCGGGGCGCTGGGAGGCGGAGGTGTAGGCGCTCTGGCGCTGCTGGCCGGTGCCGGGCTGGCCCTGCCCCTGCGCTTGCCCCTGAGTCAGGGTCTGGCCGGACGTTTCGGAGGCGGAGGCCACGCGCGCGGGTTCCGCCGTGGCAGCGGCATGCGCAGCGGCGACGGCGGGGGCGAAAGCGGGGTCGGGGCTCGCCAGCGCGACCGAGAGGCCGGTGGCATCGCCCTCGATGCGCAGCGAGATGCGGCCGAATTCGGCGTGGTGCATGGCGACAGCGACGGGGCCAGCGGGCTCCAGACCATCGCGTGCGCGGGCGATGGAATCGACAAGCTGGTCGAAGCTGATCGGCTGCGCTCCGGCGGCGGCTGGCGCCGCGAGTGTGGCGGCGGGGGCGAGCGTGGGCTGGGCCAGCGCGAGCGCAGCGGCAGTTTCGGGCGCCGGGAGATCCGCGATCTCTGCGGCAGGGAGCGCGAGCTCAGCCTCGGTGCGGAACTTGCGCGCTGCCGGGCGATCAGGCGTGGGGGCGCCAGTCAATGCGGCGAGCGTAGAGAGCTGCGCGCGGGCGGTGTTGTGCGTCGCGCTTTCGGGCGCGGCCTGATCAGGGGGCGCGGGCTGCTGCTGCGCGGGGACGGCTGCGGCCTCGCTTTCGAACACGAGGCTGGCGACGGCGAAGGCCGCTGGGTGGGCGGCTTGCGCGGCGGGAGCCGGGGCTGCTGCAGCATCGGCTGCACGCGGGGCGGCCGGAGTGAGGCCCTGTGCGGGAACGCCGGCTTCAGTGGGTTTGGTCGATCCTGGCGCGGCAGCGGGAGCGAATTGGGGGAGCGCCGCGCCGGTCAGCGCGAGGACGAGCGTGGTGGTTGCTGTCTCGGGCTGGTCGCTGGCGGTCTTGTCCGCAGGCTCTTGCGTTTCGCTGGCGGCGGGTTTGGCTGCGCTGAGGACCTGCGCTGCGACAAGCGTGAACGCGAGTGGCGATGCGGCAAGCTTTTGCCGGGCGGGCGGCAAGGTCTTGCCGGGTTCTGCCGGGGTATCCGGCGTGATGGCGGCCTCGGTTGGCAAAGCGGGGGCCTGCACAGGAGCGGTGAGGGTCAGCGAAGCGGTGGGCAGCGTATCGGCGGCAGCGGGCACTTCGCGCGCAAGATGCGCCGCAAAGCCGGGCATTTCGGCGCCCCGCGCGCCGGAGGCTGCTGCGGCCGGAGCGGCTCCCTGGGTGGGGACTGCTGCTGCGACGCTGGAAGGCAGGGCGGAGGCGGGCGCGGTCATGGCGGGGCGGCGGTCCTTGGCGAGAGGCTTGGTTAACGGCTGCTATTCAAGAGGCGTGCCAAGCGGACCTGAAGGTGCTGACGGATGCGCATTTTCCGCAGCCTTGCGGGCCATGCGCTGCTGCGCGGCCTCGATCCGGTCGTCCACCGCGGCGCGGCGGCGCTCGGCTTCGGCGGCTTCGGCGGCGCGGGCATCGGCGGCCTCGCGCGCGCGGACGAGATCGGCAGCAGTGGCTTCGGCGATGCGGGTGAGGCCGGCGACGAATCGCTGTGTCTGCTGCAGTTCGCCGCCATCGCGCGCATCGCTGCGCAGGCGATAGGCCTTGATCAGCGCGGTGGTGCGCGCTTCGAGACTGGCGACCTGTGCGAGGGCGCTTTCGGCGCGGGCGGCTTCGCCGAGGGCAGTCTGGCGGGCAATGCCGCGCAGGCGTTCAAGGCGGCGCAGGCGTTTGAGCTTGATCCGGTCGGCGCTCATGCGGCCATCAGCGCGGCGAGTTCAGCGATGCTGCGCTCCATCGGCACGACTTCGCGCTGGGGCTGGCTGAGGAACTGTGTGAGCGCACCGTGCTTGGCGATGGCGCGGTCGAGTTGCGGATCGGCACCGGCGCGGTAGGCGCCCATGAGCACGAGATCGCGGTTCGCCTCGTAGTTGGCGATGAGCGCGCGGAAGGCGCGGGCATCGACCTGGTGCAGCGGATCGACGATATCGTTCATCACGCGGCTGAGGGAGGCGGCGATATCGATCGCGGGATACTGGCCGCGCTGGGCGAGATCGCGCGAGAGGACGACGTGGCCATCGAGGATCGCGCGGGCGGTATCGACCACGGGGTCGTCCTGGTTGTCGCCGTCTGCGAGCACGGTGTAGAGCCCGGTGATCGAACCGCCGCTCGCCGCCGAATTGCCCGCGCGTTCGACAAGCTTGGTGATCGTGGCGAGCGCGGAAGGCGGATAACCACGCGCGGCGCCGGGTTCGCCGAGCAGCAGCGCGATCTCGCGGCCCGCGTGGGCGACGCGGGTGAGGCTGTCCATGATGAGCAGAACCTGATGCCCGGCGGCGCGGAAGTATTCGGCCATCGAGGTGGCGAGCATGGCGCCGCGAATGCGCAAGTTTGGCGCGTGATCGGCGGGGACCGCGACCACGACGCTGCGCGCGCGGCGCGGGCCGGACATGTGCTTTTCGACGAAATCGGAGACTTCGCGCGCGCGTTCGCCGATGAGGCCGACGATTACGATCTCGGCCTCGGTGCCGTGGGCGATCATGTCGAGAAGGACGGACTTGCCGACACCCGAGCCGGCCATGACGCCGATGCGCTGGCCGACGCCGAAGGTGGTGAGCGCGTTCAAGGCGCGCACGCCGACATCGAAGGGTTCGCGCACGGGCGCGCGATCGAGCGCGCCGGCGCGGATCCCGCCCGCAGGCCAGTCGGCGCGGGCGGCGATGGGAGGGCCGCCGTCGATAGGCAGACCTTCGCCATCCACTGCCCGGCCGAGGAAGGCTTCGCCCACCGGGAGCATGCCGGGCTTGCCTTCGGGGCGGACGCGCGCGCCGGGCCGCAGGAGGACCGTATCACCGAGCAGCATCATCAGCATGCGCCCGGCGCGAAAGCCGATGGTTTCGGCGAGGAGCGAGCCCCCATTTTCTCGATCAGGACCATGCGCGATGCGGCATTGCGCGCCGATGGGGAGTGAGAGGCCGCTGACTTCGAGCAGGCCCCCATCGCAAGCAGTGACGAGACCGTAGCGGCGCGGGGCGAACTCGGGCTGGGCTTCCTCGCAGCGCGCGAGGACGGGGAGGGCAGCATCTAGCATGAGGAAAGCGCATCGCTTAGGGCGCGCTGCCATGTGCCGGGGCCGTCCTCGACGCCGCCGGCAGTGCCTTCGATCCGCAGCGCGCCGCGTTCGAGGCCGGGATCAGGCTCGAAGTGCCAGTCTTCAGGGAGGCGGGCCGCCAGCAGCGCGAGGTCTTCGGGGTGGAGGCGGATCACGCGCTCGTCTGCCGCGCGCGCGAGCATGCCGGCGGCGACCGTGACGCGGGCGGCGAGGGCTTCCTCGTTGGCGGCATATTCACCCAGCAGCGGGGCGCAGAGCGCGAGGACCGTGTCGCGCAGGCGCGCTTCGAGCTCGCGCGTGAGATCTGCATCGAGGCGGCCGAAGGCGAGCTCAAGCTTGGCGCGGGCAGCGTCCTGCCGGGAGAGCGCTTCGGTGAAGGCGGCTTCGGCATCGGCGGCGCCTTGTGCATAGCCTGCGGCAAAAGCGCGTGTTTCAGGGTCCTCCTCGGGCTCGGGCGGGGGCGGTTCGGATGGCTCGGAAAAAATAGGGGACTGTCCCCATTTATTGCGGCGGAGGAAGCCGGTGCTCCCGCCTCCGAGTTCGGCGAGCGATAGCGCGCGGACCACCGTGCCCGGGCCGGCCTCAGACATAGTCGTCGTCGCCCGCGCCAAATACGATCGTGCCTTCGGCGGCGAGGCGGCGGGCGGCGGTGACCACGGCCTTCTGCGCCTCGACCACTTCGGCCATCTTCATGCGGCCGCGCGCATCGATCTCATCGCGTACGCCTTCGGCGGCGCGGCTCGACATGGCGCGGAAGAAGCATTCGCGTTGATCAGCGGCGATGCCCTTGAGCGCGGCGATGAGCGTATCGGAATCGACTTCGCGCAGGAGCGAGCCCATCGATTTCTCGTCGAGCACGAAGAGGTGCTCGAACTTGAACATCTCGTTCTCGATGGCCTTTGCGAGCTGTTTGTCCGCCCGCGCGATCTCGGGCATGACGCGTTTCTCGACTGCGCGGACCGAGGCGTTGATGATGTCCGCCGCCTCGCGCGGGCCGCCCATGGTGAGCGCGGCGCTGCCGTGGCATTCGGTGATGCGCTGCGCGAGGAGGTCTTCGAGCATGGCGATTGCTTCGGGCGCGACGGGGCCGAGCGTGGCGATGCGCTGGACCACTTGCGGCTGGAGCGCATCGGGCAGGGCATGGAGCACGCCCGCCGCGACTTCCGGATCGAGCTGGACGAGGAGCACCGCGAGCGCCTGCGGATGTTCGCCCTGCACCAGTGGCACCAGCGCGTGCGGAGTGAGCCAGCGCGCGAGTTCGAGGCTGGAGCCGGGGCGGGGGGCATCGGGGGCGATGCGCTGCATGAGGTTGTCGGCTTTGATGTCGCCCACCGCGTGGGTCATCAGCTGGCGCACCTGACCGACACGGTCGTTGGCCCCGATGGTGACCTGCGCGGCATTGTCGACAAAGCTCTGCAGGGCCTGCGTGATCGCGTCGGCGTCGATCTCGCCGATCTCGCACATCTTGGCGCCGAGCAGGCGCAGTTCGGCGGGTTCGAGCTGGGCAAGCAGAGCGGCGGCATGATCGTCGTCGAGCAGCATCATCATGACGGCGGCGCGGGTGGGGCCGCTGATTTCGCCGCCGGCCTGGGCCTGGGCCTCGGTGGTCATTCCATTCCCTCGGGTGCAGGTTCGTTGAGCAACTGGCGCAGCGCGTTGAGCGCGCTGTCGGGTTGCTGGACCACGATGCGCTGGGCGACGCCGACCTGACGGCTGAGCGCATCAGGATCGATCTCGCCGGTTTCGGGATCGACGATCGGCTCGATCCGCTGGATCCTCTTGCGGCGGCGGGCGGGGGCATCGGTGTTGCCGCCCTCTTCGAGGGCTTCGCTGTCTTCGCCATCGCTGGTGCCGTCGGTGTCTGCGTTATCCTTGATGACGACAGGCGCGGGATCGCGCTTCAGCGCCTTGATCAGTGGGCGCACGCCGAGGAGCAGGGTGAGCAATACGGCGACGAGCGCCACGGCATTGCGCACGATCATTGCGAACCACGGTGTCTCCCAGAAGGCGGGCGGGGCGATGGCGACGGGGCTGAAATTGCGCACCACGACCGCAACCTGATCGCCGCGCGCGGTATCCGCGCCGACGGCGGCGGCAACGAGCTGCTTGATCTGGTCGATCTCGGCAGGCTTGGCCTTGGCCATGATCGCGCCCGAAAGCGCGACGGCGACCGAGAGGCGCTTGATCCTGCCGGGCGTCTGGTTGGTGACGGCGACTTCGCGGCCGAGTTCGTAGGTGCGCGCGGAGGAGCTTTCGCCGGTGGCCGAGGGTGTTGCAGCAGGCGTGGGGCTCGCGGCCGGAGTGGGCGGGGCACCGGGAGCGCCGGGCTGGGCGGTGGTCGGCGGCGGCGGAGTGTTGGAAAGGACACCGGGAACGCCTGACGCCGTGCCCGCGCCAGGGGTCTGCGAGGCGGACTGCGTTTCGGAGCGGACAACGCCCTGCTTGTCATAGCTTTCGCGCGCGGAGGTGAGCTGGTCCATATCGAGATCGACCTGGATCTCGCTGGAGAAATTGCCTTCGCCGAGCATCGGCGTGAGCAGCTGCGAGACCTGGCTGCGCAGCTTTTCCTCCAAGCGCGACTGCAGATCGAGCCGGTCGGTCTCGCCGGGCTTGGCCGAGGAGAGCAGGCGGCCATGCTGGTCGATCACCTTGACCGCATCGACGGACAGGGAAGGCACCGAGCCCGCGACGAGGTTGACGATGGCGCTGACTTGGCTGTCGGCCAACTGGCGGCCACGCGCGAGCTTGACCATGACCGAGGCGGTGGGGGCGGCGTTATCACGGACGAAGACCGACTTCTCCGGTTCGGCGAGATGGACGCGCACCGCCTCCACCCCGTCGATCTGCATCACCGTGAGTTCAAGCTCGCGTTCGCGCGCGGCAAGAAGGCGTTCGCCCTCGAGCGTGCGGCTGGCGCCCATCGGCAGCTTGTCGAGCATCTGCGCGCCGGTTTCGGGCGTGGCGAGCGCGCCATCGGAAGCGGCGACCATGCGCGCCTTGTAGAGGTCGTTCTCGCCCACGGTGACCGCGCCAGTGGCGTTGTCGATGGTGTAGGCGATCGAGGCTTTGTCTAGCGCGGCGACGACCTGGGCACGTTCGCTGTCATTGAGATCGCTGTAGAGAATGCGCTGGGGGGCGGGCGCCATGGTCATGTAGAGCAGCGCGGTGAGGCCCGCGGCAGAAACCCCTGCGAACCATGGCAGCGCGCGACGTACAGGTGGCTGGCCAAGGAACGCGCCGGTGCGCGCGAGCATGCCGCCGCCCGCCGGATCGGTGAGCGGGGCGAAGAGCGAGAGGCCCTGAACGGATGTGGGCGCTGGATTAGCTGGATCGGCCATTTATCAGACCCCCATCCTCATGATGTCCTGGTAAGCGGTGAGCAGCTTGTTGCGCACTTGCAGCGTGGCCTCGAAGGCGACGCCGGCTTCCTGGCGGGCGAGCATGACCTTTGCGATGTCGGTGACCTCGCCCTTGTCGTAGCCTTCGCTCATCGCTTCGGCCTTGCCCTGCACCGCGTTGACGTTGTCGAGCGCGGATTTGAGCGCTGAGGTGAAGCCAGTTGCGGGTGCTTCGGGCGCGGCCTCGGGCGCGCCGGCTGCGGGCGTGCGGACTTGCTGCAGGAGCTGCGAGCGATCGATGATCTGCTGGCGCAGCGCCATGATCTGCTGGAGCCCCCCAGCTCCATTGATGCCCCCAATGCCGCTCATCGCCGGCTACCGGCCACGGCGATGCCGTTCTCGCGGAATTCGGCGAGGCGGTAGCGCAAGGTGCGTTCCGAAATGCCGAGCTTGCGCGCGGCGGCGACGCGACTGCCGCCGCAGCTGTCGAGCGCGGCGAGGATGGCGCGGGTTTCAGAGAGTTGGACGATGTTGGAGAGCTTGCCGCCCGGGATAGTGGTTGTGCCGGGTGCTGGATCGGCGCTGACGGTTTCGCCCGCAGCACGCACCGGGCGATCGAACACGATATGTTGCAAGCCGATTTCTGCGGCGTCGCCCGCAAGCAGCAGCGCGCGGCGCATGACGTTTTCAAGCTCGCGCACATTGCCCGGCCAGGCGTGGGCTTCGAGCATCGCAAGCGCGGCCTCACCGATCCACGGCACCGGGCGGGCCTGAGGTCCCGGGGCGGGTACATGGCGCAGCACCATCGCGAAGGCGAGCGGGGCGATGTCAGCCGGGCGATCGCGCAGGGCCGAGAGTTCGAGGGGGAAGACGTTGAGGCGGTAGAAGAGGTCGGCGCGGAAGCGGCCTTCCTCGACTTCGCTTGGCAGATCGCGGTTGGCGCAGGCGATCACGCGGACGTCGACCTTGACTGGCTTGGTGGCCCCGATGGGCACGACTTCGCCTTCCTGCAGCACACGCAGCAGCTTGGCCTGGAGCGCGAGGGGCATTTCGGCGATCTCGTCGAGCAGCAGCGTGCCGCCGTGCGCGGCGCGGAAGAAGCCTTCCGCTGCGGCATTGGCGCCGGTGAAGGCACCCTTCTGGTGGCCGAACAGCATGGCCTCCAGCATCGTTTCGGGCATGGCGGCGCAGTTGATCGCGATGAACGGCGCAGCGGCACGCGGCGAGCGCATGTGGATGAAGCGGCTGAGCACTTCCTTGCCCGTGCCGGTGGGACCGTTGATGAGCACCGGGATCTCGGCCTGGGCAAGGCGTTCGGCCAGCGCGAGGACAGAGAGCATTTCGGGATCGGCGGCAACAGGGCTGCCGGTGGGGGCGGCGCAGGCGATCAGCGCGGCCAGCACAGCAGGATCGGCGCTGTCTGCATAGGCAAGATCGTGGCGGCCGCCGTGGCCGCGCGTGATGGCATTGCCGGCCGCGCGCGAGAGCAGCACGGTGCGATCGAACAGGCCCGGTGCGGGCGGCTCTTCCGCGCCGCGCAGGGTGAAGGTTCCGGCAGTGGTGAAGCTGCCCAGAACCGAGCGGGCCCGAGCGAGCAAGGCTGCGTGCGGGGCGGGCGTGGTGGCGGCGCTTCCTCCATTGCTGCGCGCTGCCTGCTGAATGTTCATGTTTCCAAACCCTGTTCGTGCTGGCGTCTTAACCATCGTGATGGGCTGTTTTTCGCGCGAAAACGTCAAGCGCTGCGAAACTTTAAGCTCCGCGCACGCCCTAAGGGCTACTACTTGGATCCGGCAGATCGCTGCCGATCCCCCCTTAAACCCGGCAGCGTTTTGCCGGTCTTTGCCGTGGCTGCCGCGTCGATCCCCGACCGGCGTCATACGGGGAACGACCCCTCTCACTGGAGACAAGACATGGCGGTTATCAACACCAACATCAGCGCCATCAAGGCGGCCAACGCTTCGAACAGCGCATCCAAGATGGCCGGTCAGGCAATGGAACGCCTTTCGACCGGCAAGCGCATCAACGGCGCAAAGGACGACGCAGCCGGCCTCGCGATTGCGACCACGATGACCTCGCAGATCAAGGGCATGAGCCAGGGCGTTCGCAACGCCAACGACGGCATCAGCCTGGCGCAGACCGCAGAAGGCGGGCTTAACGAAGTGACCAATATGCTGCAGCGCGTCCGCGAACTGGCCGTGCAGTCGAAGTCGGGCACCTACCAGCAGTCGGACCGCGACGCGATGCAGTCGGAAGTCGGCAACCTCAACGCCCAGATCTCGGACGTGCTGAACAACACCAAGTTCAACGGCAACGCGGTGTTCAAGACAGTCGGCGCTGCGCCGGTTGCAGCGGACGATGTCAAGTTCTCGATCCAGACCGGTGCCAACACGGGTGACACGGTCGATATCGTCAGCAAGGCCTTCGATGGTACCAAGCTGTTCGGCGGCACGCTGACGGCCTACAGCGCGGCCTCGACGACGCAAGCGCTGGATGTGACCGATGCGTCCAAGGCCTCGACCACGATCGACAACGTCGATGCCGCGCTTGCCAACGTCAATTCGACCCGTGCGACGCTCGGTGCCGGCCAGAACCGCCTGGAATCGGCCGTCAACAACCTGAACGACAACATCACCAACCTGTCGGACGCCCGTTCGCGCATTCAGGACACCGACTACTCGGCCGAAACGACCGCGATGGCCAAGGCCCAGATCCTGAGCCAGGCTTCTACCGCGATGATCGCGCAGGCCAACCAGAGCCAGCAGAACGTGCTGTCGCTGCTGCGTTAAGTTCTGAACTCCCCGCTCGCCCGATCTCCACCGGGTGCGCACCATGCCCGGCGATCCTTTCATGTGGGATCGCCGGGCTTTTGGTTTTCTACCCTTCCACCACCTTCGGCGGTCCCCCTGCCCGTTCCGGGGAGGTTCTCAGCGTTTCAGTACGCGGGGGAGCGCGGTGCCGAGGACGGCGAGCATTTCCGGCGCGTAGGCGCTGCTGTTCGCTTCGAACTCGGCCTGGGTGATGCGGTCGGCGCCTTGCGGGCCGAACAGCACCACTTCATCGTCGAACTGCACGTCGCGGTGATCGGTCACGTCGACCATCAGCGTATTCATGGTAACGCGGCCGACGACGGGGGCGCGGCGGCCGCGGATGAGGACTTCGGTGCGGTTCTTGCTTTCGGGCGGGAATTCAGGCCGGTTGGCGTGGCTGAAGCCCCGGCGCACGCCGTCCGAATAGCCGATAGGGACGTTCGCCAGCCAGCTTTCGCGCTCCAGCCGGAATGTGCGATCATAGGCGACGGTCTGCCCGGCCGGGTAGTGGTTCACCGCCGCGACGCGCGACTTGATCGTCGGCACAGGGATGAAGGCGGTGGTCTTGACCGAGCCGGGATCGCCATAGAGCGCGCCGCCGACGCGGACCATGTCTAGCCGGGTATTGGGCTGTGTCAGGGTGGCGAAGGTATTGGCGGTGTGGCGCGTGAACCCTTCCGTCTTGAGGCCTTCGCCCTGCAGCCACGCGAGGTCTTCCTTGTAGCGCGCCAGCTGGCCGAGAATATCGGGCGCTTCCTCGCTGGGAAAATGCGTCATCGCGCCCGCGATGCGCAGGCCTTTGAGGGCGAGCATGGCGCGGGCATCGGCCTTGCCGTAATCGGTGGAAAGCTCGACCCCGTTGCGCGACATACCGCCCGCATTGAGCGCGAGGTGGACGGGGAGCGGGAAGCGCGGGCGGCGCTGGCGCCAGAGCGCTTCGAGCCGGGCGGCGGCCTCGGCATTGCCGATCAGTTCGACAAGGCCGGTGCCCATGGCGTCTTCCATTTCCTCCGGCGCGGCGAGGCGGATGCGGTAGAGCCTCCCGCGATAGCCCAACTGGCGCGCGACGCGGGCTTCGTCGTTGGAGGTGATCGCGACATCGGTGATCCCGGCCTTGATGACCGAGGGGATGAGGAGCGCGATGCCGTTGCCATAGGCGTCCGCCTTCATCACCGCGCAGATGCGCGAGGAGCCGACGATCTTGCGCAAGGTGGCGATATTGGCCGTGAAAGCCGCTGCATCGACTTCGATCCACCCATTGCGCCGCTGCGCCTGCGCAAGGGTGAGGCCGAAGTTGGTGGCGGAGAGGATCGGCGCGGCAGCGGCGCGGGTGGCGGCAAGCACGGCGCCGGCGGCTCCGGCAGCGAGGCCGGACGCAAGAAAAGCGCGGCGGTGCATCAGGGTTGACCCCGCTTGAGGAACTGGCCGGGCCAGGTGCCGGTGGGTTTGCCATCGGCGTAGACAAGCTTGCCGTTCACGATGACGCGTGAAACGCCGGTGGCGAGCGCGGCGGAATCGCCCACCTTGGCATGATCGGTGATGGTGGCGGGATCGAACAGCACGAGATCGGCCTTGTAGCCAGCCCGGATCACGCCGCGCCCGGCGATGCCCAATTGCTCGGCGGTTTGCCCGGTCATCTTGTGGATGGCTTCGGGTAGCGTCAGGACATGCTGCTCGCGGACATACTGGCGCAGGATCTTGGCCATTGCGCCCGCGCCGCGCGGGTGGCGCGAGCCGATCATGCCGTCCGAGCACACCACGCTGTGCTTCCACGCGAGGAATGCGGCCACGTCTGCCGGGGCCATGGCGGTGCCGATCACCGATTCGCCGCCACCTGCATCAGGGTGCGCCTTTTCCCAATCGAGCGCGCGGTTGATGAGCCAGAGGTAGGTGACGGCGGGTTCCTCTTTGCGCGCTGCGGCGATCTGGCCGATGGTCTGGCCCTCGAACGCGGGCTCTGCCGCGTAGTAATCGAGCAGCATGCCTTCCGGCGTGGAGAGGTGGGTGAGCGCGAAGCGGGCAGCGGCGAGATCGGTGAAATCGCGCTTGGGGAACATGACGGTCAGCGTCGAATGCCAGTACTCGTAGGGGTAGACGTCCGCCGTCACATCGATGCCGCGCGCGCGGGCGGCGTCGAGCTTGGCCAGCACGGCTTTCGCCTGGCCCCAGCGGTCGGCGATGCCGAGCTTGAGGTGCGAGATCTGCACCGGGAGCTTCGCCTTTTCGCCGATATCGAGCAGTTCATCGAGCGCGGCGTCGAAGGCGACATCCTCGCTGCGCATGTGGCTGATATAGCGCCCGCCGCCTGCCGCCGCAGTGCGGGCGAGATCGACGAGTTCGGCGTGATCGGAATAGATGCCGGGATCGTATTCAAGGCCGCTCGAAAGCCCGAGCGAGCCGGCCTTTATGTCGGCGGCGAGGAGCGCTTGCATCTTGGCGAGTTCGGCGGGGGTGGAGGCGCGCTTGTAGTCCGCGCCCATGGTCTGATCCCGCAGCCAGCCGTGGCCGGTGTAGGCGGCGACATTCATTGCGGCTGGGCGCCTCGCGTATTTGGCGGCGAGCTCGGCAAAGGGGCCGTGGCTGCCGCCGTCCTGCCCGACGACGATGGTGGTGACGCCTTGGGCCAGCAGCGTGGGCATGCTGCGATCCTTGTAGTCACCGCTATCGTGGTGGCTGTGCGCATCGATGAAGCCGGGCGCGAGCGCGAGGCCCTGTGCCTTGATCACGGTTTCGCCCTTGCGCGGCTTCAGCGCGCCGATGGCGAGGATGCGGTCGCCATCGATGCGGACGGAGACCTTGCGGGCTGGCGCGCCGGTGCCGTCAAAGACGGCCGCGCCGGTGATGAGCGTGGATGCGGCGGCGGGCGATGCCACCGCCAGTAGGGCGGCGATGGCTGCCCTCGCAAATCCTGTCCGCATTGCCGTGTTCCCCCTGCTGAGCCCCGATGCAGGCTAGGCGGGGTGGGGGCCGGGGTGCAAGGGGTTTGGGGGTGGAGATGTGATGGCGGCTTTTGGGGAGCCAGGCGATTGGATTGGATGGCAACAATTGGGTGGGAAGCGGACAGCGTTCGTCATTGGCAAGGTGCGATTTGACCGCGCCACGGTAACCGGTATTTGCCATGTTCAGTGATAAAGACGAGGCTCCGCTGAGGTGTGGCGATGATTGTTTTCACCTCAGAGGGAAATTCGATCAATTTTTGTATGGTGGGTACGTTACTGGGAGTCACACTCCACAACGCCCCCTCGCTCATAGCCATATGAGATAGACCGGTAAGAACAAAGAGGCGGTCGCCTTTCTCAAACGCAAATTTCACATTTTTTGAAATTATCTGTTGATTAGGAAGTTCTGTTTCTTTTGGGACATACACCAGTTTTCCGCCCCATTCGCCATCATCGATGCCTATAAAGAGTCCATCTCGAGTGTTGGCCGATACAGTTATGTTACCCAGTGGCTCGAATTCCTGCGCTAGTTTTCGAAGACGGTCTCTTTTGGCAGAGGGAAACCAGGCTATTTTGATTTTTCGGGGGTGATCAAGTGAGAAATCAATTCTTCCAACCGGACCCTGCGTAACGTTCGTCTCCTCAGTGGCCCCTGTGGGACAATCTTCATCGCGTCCTGGGCAACTCGCAAGGGCCATTAGTGTCGCTATCAAAACCGAAAGTCGGATGCTGGTAGAAACCTTGACCATCAAATTTGAATACGGTTCAAACCGAATGTCCGCAATGTTGTCGTCTCCGGAAAGACTGCTTTTGCTGTAATCTGGCGCATTACTGCCATCCCCGCCTTAGCCGCGCCGAACCCTCCACCACCGCTTCGCGGCGGTCCCCCTCCCCGAGCGAGATCGGGGAGGAATTTCAGTTCATCAGCAGGATACTCATCCGCCGGTTCCTCGGGTCGGTGGGGTTGTCCGCGATCAGCGGCTCCTGATCGGCGACGCCTTCGATGCGGCGGAAGCGGCCTTCGGTGACGCCGCTTTTCATCAGGGCAAGGCGGGTGGCTTCGGCGCGGCCGGCGCTGAGGGACCAGTTGTTGGCGGGGTCTCCGGGGCGCCATTGCAGTGCATCGGTGTGGCCGCGCACGGTGAGGCCGCCCGCGTCGGGGCCGAGCGCCTGGCCGATCGCGCGGACGAGTTCGGCGGCTTCGGGGGTGAGGATCGTGGTGCCGAGGCGGAACATCGAGAAATTGGCATCGTCCATCAGATCGAGGCGGATGCCCTCGGGCGTCTGGCTGACGTGGACCTGCTTGGCGAGCTTGCGCAAGTTCGCGTTCGCCGCGAGCTTCTGCTGGAGCCGCTGCTGAAGGCTTGCAGTCCGTTTGGCCTTGGTGCCGCCATCCTTGGGGCCGCCGGTGGCATCGCGCGGGATCGTCAGCGTCTTGGTGCCGGTCTGGCCGGCGCGGTACTGGTAGCTGTCGGCTTCGGTGAGCGAGGAACCACCGAGCAGGCCATAGGAACCCGCGCTGCCCTTCTTCATCGTCACCAGCGTGGGCGTGAAGTAATCCGCGATGCCCTTGCGCTGCTTCTCGGTCGTCGCGCCGAGCAGCCACATGAGCAGGAAGAACGCCATCATCGCGGTCACGAAGTCCGCATAGGCGACCTTCCACGCGCCGCCGTGGTGGCCGCCTGCGACGACGGTGACTTTCTTGACGATGATCGGGCGAACCGGCTCGTTCTTGCCCTTGGGAGATCGTGCCACGGGCTATCTTCCGCGCAGCGCGTCGAGCAGTTCGGAAAGGCCGGGGCGGAACGAATGGCCGAGGCCCGAGCGCGCGCTTTCGACGACGAGGGGCTGCGGCCAGCCGTGCAAGCTGGCGATGATCACCTGCTTGACCGCCTGGAAGATCATCTCATCCTGATCGAGCACCTGCTTGAGGCGGCCCGCCAGCGGCGCGACGATGCCATAGGCGAGCAGCACGCCCATGAACGTGCCGACGAGCGCCGAGCCGATCATCGCGCCGAGGACCGAAGGCGGCTTGTCGATCGAGCCCATGGTTTTCACCACGCCGAGCACCGCCGCGACGATACCCAATGCGGGGAGCGCGTCCGCCAGGTTTTGCAGGGCGTGCTGCGGCTCGCTCATTTCGTGGAAATGGGTTTTCATTGCGTGGTCCATCACATCCTCGACGGCGTGGACCTCCAGCGTGCCCGAGGACACGACGATGAGCGTGAGCGTATCGCAGATCAGGCCGACGAGCGGCTTGTTGGCCAGGATCCTGGGAAACTCGGCGAAGATCGGCGAGTTTGCGGGATCGGTGACGTGGCTTTCGAGCGCGACGGGGCCGTCGCTGCGCAGGATCTTCATGAGCCGCGTGCACAGCACGATGGCATCGACGTGATCCTGCTTGGTGTGCCTCGGCCCCTTGAACACTTTGCCGAGCCCGCCGCCGATGGCTTTCAGTTCATGGAGCGAATTGCCGGCTACCACGGCACCGAGCGCCGCGCCGCCGATGATCAGCATTTCGTGCGGGATAGCCTCCATGACCGGGCCGAGCGCGCCGCCGGTGATGGCGAAGCCCCCGAACACCATGACGAGGAGAATGACGATACCGATGGCAGCATACATGGTGAGGTTTATCCCGGTGGGTCAGCGCAGGAAATCGAACAGCGAGAGATTGGCGAGCTTGGAGAAGCTGGCCTGGCTCGCTTCGAGCACGGTGGAAAGCTGCTGCAAGTGGGCAAGCGCAGAGCCCAGTTCGGGCGCGCCGATATCCTTTTGCTGCGTGGCGCGGGCCTCGCTCATCGCCTGCTGGCGTTCGGTCGAGAGATCGATCCAGCTGAGCCGCGAGCCGACCACGGTCTGCGCGGTGGTGATGGCATCAAGGCCATTGGCGAGCGAACCCAGCGCGGTCTGCGCGGTGGCGGCGGTGCTGGCCGCGCCCCCGGCAAGCGCATCGGACAGCGACTTGATGACCGTCATGAGATCGGTCGGGTTGCCCGCCGGGTCCTTGAACGAGAGGAATTCGGGGCCGGTGAGGCTGCGGCTGACGGTCTGGCCATCGCCGAGCGAAAGCTGCCCGGCGCTGCCGCTGCCGATATACTGCGCGGCGCCGGTGGCGGCGTTGATCTGGTAGGCATCGCCCGCGCTATCACCGCCGAACAGGGCACGGCCCGCGCTGTCACGCGAGTTGGCGAGGCCGACGAGGCTCTTGTGGATTTGCGCAAGTTCCGAGGCGATGCTGGCGCGCTGCGCAGCAGGCAGGAGCGTGGAGGCGGCCTGCGTAGACAGTTCCTGCACGCGCGAGACGTAGGTCGCGAACTGGTTCAGCGCGGTATCGGCAAGATTGAGATCGGTCGTGGCGCGGTTGGTGGCGGCGGCATCGATCGAGCCGATCGCTTCGGCGCGGGCGAGCGCGCGCAGCTGCGAGGCCGCCAGCGGATCGTCCGACGAGCGGGTGATCTTGCTGTTCGAGCTGATCTGGTTCTGCAGATCTTCCGCCTGTCCGCGCAGCGCCGAAAGGCTCTGCGTCGAACGTTCATAGAAGGCCGAGGTGCTGGTGGCGAAGATGCTCATGAGGTGCCTACCGGATCTGGAGCAGCGAATCGAAGATCGAAGTGGCTACCTGCATGACCCGGCCCGAGGCCTGGAACGCCTGCTGGTAGCGGACGAGATTGATGCCTTCGGTATCGAGATCGACGCCGGTCTGGGCGGAGAGCGCGGTCTTGGCTGCGTCCGAAATCGTGGCGAGCGCATCGCGCGTGACCGTGCGGCCAGAGACGGTGGCCGAGACATCGAAGAGGATCGCGTCCATCCGGCCCGCCGGATCGGCAGCCGCCAGCGATGTGCGCATGGCATCGAGATTGCCGGGATCGCGGCTGTTCTTCGGCGCGCCGGCGGGGGCGGTGGCAATCTTTGCGGGATCGCTGGTCGCAAGCGCGATGGTCGCGGCGCTGCCTCCGGTGAGGAGATCGGCGCCCGCAGCACCGTTGCGATCAGTACCGCCGCCATTCGCAGCATTGACCTTGGTCACGATGGTATCGGCAAGATCATCGAGATCGGTGTGAAGCTGCGCCAGCTTGCCGAGCGCGAGCTGCTGGCCGGCGAGCGAGCCCCCCGCGAGCGTCAGCGCAGCGCCATCGAGCGTGTAGGCGACCGTACCTCCCGAAGCCGTGGTCATGGCAAGGGTGCGGGTGGCACCGCCGCTGACGAGCGGATCATTGGTGGCCGTGTTGCCGAGCGTGACCGTGACGCTGCCATCCGGCGCGAGGGTCGTGTTCACGTCGCCGAACTGGCTGAGATCGGCCAGAAGCTTGTCGCGCTGATCGAGGAGCGCGGTCTGGTCGGAGCTCGCGTCTGCCGCGCGGGCAAGGCGCAAGTTGGTCCGCGCGAGTTCGCCCGCGATGCGGTTCACTTGCGTGACGCCGTCTGCGGCCTGAAACTGGAGGCCCTTGCCGACAGCGTCCAGCTCCTTGGAGGCGATCTGGAAGGTGGCAACCATCGTTCGCGCGGCTTCGATCACCGAGGCGCGCAGCGAGGTATCGACCGGGTCTTCCTGCAGCTTCTGCAGTGCGGCATCAAAGCCGGTGATCGCGGGGTAGACGCCGGACTGTTCGAGCGCGGATTCGATATTGCCGAGGCCGTTCACTTCCGCATTGGCACGGGCGGTGTCGGAGCCGGTGCGGCGCACTTCGCTCTGGCGGAAGGCATCGGCGTTGCGCACGATCTTTTCCACCCGCACGCCCGAAAGCGAGACGTCACGCACGTTCTGGTTGTAGCCGGTGGAGGCGACTTCGGTGAGGCCGATCGAGCGGCGGACATAGCCCTCCGTCGCCGCGTTGGCGATGTTCTGCGCGGTGACATCGAGAGCGGTGCGCGCCGCCTTGGCGCCGGAAAGGCCGATGGAAAGGAGATCGGAAGCCATCGCGCGTTACTCCTTCGCCGCGGGGGGCGCTGGCGGCAGCAGCCGCGCGAATTGGGCTTCGAGCTGCTTGGCGAGGCCGAAGGTGCCGGCCTGAGCCGCGATGTCGGCAAAGCGCTCGTCGCGCATCTGGGTGAAGGTTTTCTGCGCCTGACCCCCGAAAATCGGATCGTCACCGGCAAGGCTGGTCGCGCGTGCGGCGGCGAGCATCTGGCGCACGAAGATCGCCTCGAAGCCTTGCGCTGCCTTCTTGAGTGCAGCGCGGTCGGACGCAGACGCGGAAGCGGGGGCGGATGGGGCAGCGGGGGCGGGGGTGGGGGCAATCGGGCTCATATAACCTCCATCTCAGCCCGCAGTGCGCCCGCCTGCTTGAGCGCCTCGAGAATGGCGACGAGATCGGACGGGGTGACGCCGAGCTTGTTGAGCGCATCGACAAGGCTGGAGAGCGAGGCGCCGGGCTTGAACAGCGCGACGTGGGCCTGGCCTTCCTCGGCGTTGATCTGGCTTGCGGGGGTGACCACGGTCTGGCCGCGGCTGAGGGGGCCGGGCTGCGAAACCTGCGGCTTCTCGTCGATCTTCACGACGAGCTTGCCGTGGCTGATCGCGGCGGGGGAAAGGCGGACGGCTGAATTGATCACCACGGTGCCGGTGCGGCTGTTGACGATGACCTTGGCGGCGCTTTCGGCGGGCTGGACATCGATCATCTCGATGGCGGCCATCATCGTTGCGCGCGTATCGGTCGCGGCGGGGAGGCGGATAGCAAGAGTGATGCCGTCTTCCACCGTGGCGGCACCGGGGAAGCGCGCGTTGACTGCATCGCGCACGCGGCTGGCGGTGAGGAAATCGGCGTTGAACAGGTTCCAGCGCAGCACGTCGCCGCTGTCGAAGCCGGTGGCGACCGCGCGCTCGACGCTGGCGCCTTCGGCGATGCGGCCCACGGTGGGGACGTTGACGGTGAGCTGGCTGCCATCCTTGGCGGTGACGCCGAGCCCGCCGACGGCAAGGTTGCCCTGCGCCATCGCATAGATCTGCCCGTCCGCGCCGTAGAGCGGGGCGAGGATGAGCGCACCGCCGCGCAGCGACTTGGCCTTGCCGATGGTCGAGACCGTCACGTCGATGCGCTGGCCGGGCTTGGCGAAGGCGGGGAGATCGGCGGTGATCAGCACCGCGGCAGCGTTCTTGAGCCCGGGCGAGACGCCCTGCGGCAGCTGCACGCCGAGCCGTCCCGAAACGCCGCGCATCGCCTGCGTGATGTATTCGAGGTTGTCGTCACCCGTGCCGGGCAGGCCGACGACGACGCCGTAGCCGGTGAGCTGGTTGGTGCGCACGCCCTGGAACGCGCCGAGATCGCGCACGCGGTCTGCATGCGCGGGGACGGGGGCAAGCATCAGCGCGGCGAGGAGGGCCACGAGGCCGCGAAGGAGGGGGGCGCAGGCCATCATCAGAACGGGTTGATCACGCTGAAGAACTTCGACAGCCAGCCCTCGCGGCTGGCGCGGCCGACCGAGCCGTTGCCGGTGTAGGTGACGCGCGCATCGGCAACTTGCGTGGAACGCACGCGGTTGTCCGCATCGATATCGCCGAGGCGGACGATGCCCGAGACTTGCACCCATTCCTGGCCCTGGCTCAGCAGCAAGCGCTTTTCCCCTACAACGAGTGCCGTGCCATTGGGGCGGACTTCGGCGATGGTGACGGAAACCTCGCCGCCGAGCGTGCTCGTCTGCGTGGCATTCCCCTGACCGTTGAACGACGATCCGCCCGAAGCTTTAAGGGCGTTGGGATCGAGGAAAGACAGCGGGCCGGCGCTGGGCGGGACCACGTTGAAGGCACCGTTTTTCTGCGTCTTGGATGCGGCGCTCTTCGAGGAGTTGAGCTGTTCGGTGAGGATGATCGTCAGCGGATCGCCCACAGCATGGGCGCGGCGCCCTTCGGCGAGGCCGGTATAGCCCGCCGAGACGTTGAAGATTGCACCGTCCGCGGGGCGCGGTGCCTGCGCGACAGGGAGTACGGGCGCGAAGCCTTCGGCCGGGCGCGTCGGGCGTCCATGCGCCTTGCCGGACGGCACGATCGCGGCGAGCACCACGGCGGGCGGCACGAGCAGGCAGGCGAGCAGGCGCAGGCCGAGCGGTTTGCCGTCTGCAGACGCGCGGAAGGCGGCTTCGAAGGGAGAGTCCATCATGGTAGGGGCTTCCGTCAGAGAGTCTGGTTGGCGTTCTTGAGCATTTCGTCGACCGCCGAGATCATCTTGGAATTGACCTCGTAGGCGCGCTGGGTCTCGATCATGTCGACCAGTTCCTCGACGACATTGACGTTCGAACTTTCGAGGAAGCCCTGTCGGATGCGCCCGCGGCCGACTTCGCCGGCGATGCCGATCTGCGCGGCGCCGCTGGCGGCGGTTTCGGTGAGAAAGTTGTCGCCGCCCGCCGCAAGGCCCGCCGGATTGGCGAAGCTGGCGATGGTGATCTGGCCGAGCTGCGAAGGCTCCGCCGTGCCGGGGAGCGTGGCCGAGACAGTGCCATCGGGCGCGATGGTGATCGAGGTGGCGCCTTCGGGGATCGTGACCGGCGGCTGCACGACATAGCCTTGCCCGGTGACGAGCTGGCCTTCGGCGGAGCGGCTGAAATTGCCCGCGCGGGTATAAGCGAGCTGGCCGCCCGGCAGGCTGACCTGGAAAAAGCCATCGCCATCGAGCGCGAGATCGAGCGCATTGCCGGTGGGCTGCACCGGTCCCTGCGTGGAAATCCGCGTGGTCGACTGGATGCCGACGCCAGTGCCGAGATTGAGCCCGGTGGCATAGGCGGTCTCGCCCGAGGACTGCTGCCCGGCGGTGCGCGCATCCTGATAGGCCATGGTCGCGAAGTTGGCGCGGTCACGCTTGAAGCCGGTGGTGCCGACGTTGGCGAGGTTGTTGGCGATCACGCGCATCCGCGTGTCCTGGGCTTCGAGACCGGTGCGGGCGACGTGAAGGGCGGAGCTTGGCATGGGATCTGGTCCTTGGTTTCGCGGGGGCTATCAGGTGAGGCGCATCAGGCCGGTGCCGCCCTCATCAAGCTCCTTCGCGGTGGAAATGAGCTTGGTGCGCATGTCGAACAGGCGCTGCGCCTCGACCATTTCGACGAGCACGCGGGTGGGCTCGACATTGGATTGCTCGAGGCTGCCGGGCTGGAGCTTCGCTTCCTCGTCCGCCGGGAGTGCACCGCCACCGGGGACACGGAAGAGGCCGTCGAGCCCCTTTTCGATGCGCGAGCCAGCGGTGCTGACGAGCTTGAGGCGGCCGACTTCCTGCGGCGGCTGGTCCGGGTTCTCCGGCGCGGCGGCGAGCACGCGGCCATCGGGGGCGATGGATATGCGCGCACCGGGGGGTACGGTGACCGGCCCTGCGTCGCCGATCACCGGACGGCCATCGCCGTTGGTGAGCACACCGCTCGCGTCGACCGCAAGATCGCCGCGCCGGGTATAGGCTTCCTCGCCGTCCGCGCCCTGCACGGCGAGCATGGAGCGGCCAGTGAGCGCGACGTCGAGCGGATTGCCCGTCTCGATCACCGCGCCCTGCTTCATGCTGGCGCCGCGCACTTCGCCCCGCGTCATCGCGCGGGCCTCGATGCTGGGGCCTTTCAGCGTCATCGGATCGGCGTTCAGCAGCTCGGCGCGAAAGCCGATGGTCTGCGCGTTCGCCATGTTGCTGGCGATCACCGCTTGCGTGACCATCGAGCCGGTGAGGCCGGAGTAGGCGGTGTAGATCAGGCGGTCCATCGACGTTCAGCCTCAGGTGTGCATGTTGATGATGGTCTGCGAGATCTGCGAGGCCGTATCGATCGCCTTGGCATTGGCTTGGAAATTGCGCTGCGCGGTGATCAGGCCGACCATTTCTTCCGAGAGATCGACGTTCGAGCGTTCGAGCGCGCCCGAGAGGATGCCGCCATAAAAGCCCGAGTCCGGCTGGCCATACGTGGCGGCGCCCGAGAGGCCGGTGGCGCTCCAGTTGGCCGAGCCTTCCTGACGCAACCCGCCGGGAGAGATAAACGTGGCGAGCGCGACCATGCCGATGGGGGTGTTGGTGCCATCCGCGTAGGAGGCCGTGATCGCGCCGTTCTTGCTGACCGCGATGCCGGCATATTGCGCGCCGGCGGCGTTGACAGCGGGCACCTGCACCGATTGCGGGGTATTGCTGGTGACGGCGCCGGTGGCGTCCGTGGGGAAGACCTGCAGCCGGTTGCTGCCGCCGCGCACGAGATAGCCGTTCTGGTCGATCTCGAAGCCGCCGTTGCGGGTGTAGAGCGTATCGCCCGAGAGAGCCGACTTCGTGGTGAAGAAGCCATCACCATTGACGACGAGATCGAGCGCGTTGCCGGTCTGCTCGACCGGGCCCTGCTTGAAGTTCTGGTTGATCGCCTCGACCGTGGCGCCGATGCCCATGATGAGCTTGGGATTGGTGAAGGCGCTGCCCGCAACGATATCGGCAAAGGCGACCGTGCTCTTCTTGAACCCGTTGGTTTCGGCATTGGCGATGTTGTTGCTGATCACGCCGAGATCGGTCTGGGCGTTCTTGAGGCCGTTGAGCGAAGTGTAGAATGACATTGGTGGGGGTCCTTTCTCAGATCTTCAGGCCGGTGAGCTTGTCGAGCTTGGCTTCGATCGATTTCAGCGTGTCGGAGCTGCTGTTCGCGGCGGAGAGGCTGGAGAACTGGGCGAGCTGGGCGAGCATCTGGCTGTTGTCGACCGGCGCGGTGGGGTCCTGGTTCTGCAGCTGCGCGGTGAGCAGCTTGATGAAATCGTTGGCGCCCAGCGCGCCGAAACCGCTTTTTGCGGTGCTGACGGCGGCCTTGGCGGCGGAGGACGCGGTGGAGGCGGCAGTCGCAGCGGTGTAGGGATTGATCGGGATCATCACTTCATCCTCATCGTTTCGAGCATCAGCTGCTTGGCGGTCTGCATCGCCTCGACCACGTTCTGGTACTGGCGGGCGCTTTCCATCATCTCGACCAGCTCGGCGTTCTCATCGACCGGGGCTTCCCAGACATCGCCGTTGGCATCGGCGAGCGGGTGATCGGGATCGTGCATGCGCACCGGGGCGGCATCGCTGCGGTAGACGCCGGCGACGCGCACCGTGGCGAGCCCGCTCGAGCGGTCCAGTTCCTCCGCGAACACCGGACGCAAGGGCCGATAGGCCGCGTCCTGGCTGGCGGCGACATTGCCGGCATTGGCGAGGTTGGAGGCTGAGGCGTTCATCCGCACCAGCTGCGCCGACATGGCGCGGGCGGTGACGTCGAACAGCGAGAGGGGCTGACCGGTTCCTGCCATGCTCATTCGCCCTTGATCGCGCGGGTCAGCGTTTCGACCCGGCCGCGGATGAACGAGAGCGTGGCGGAGTAGCCCACCGCGTTTTCGGCAAAGGCGGTCTGCTCGGTCGCCATTTCGACCGTGTTGCCATCAAGGCTGGGCATGACCGGCATGCGGTAGCGCGTCGCGGCGGACATCGCCTGCGCTTCGCTCGCGCCGCCGCTGCGCGCCTTCAATGCGGCGGCGAAATCGATGTCCCTGGCCTTGTAGCCGGGCGTGCCCGCGTTCGCGAGGTTGGAGGCGAGGAGCCCCATGCGCTGCGAGCGCAAGGTCAGCGCCGCGCCGTGGATGCCGAAGAGAGTGTCGCTCATGGTCTGTGGCCTTGAAGACGGTTTTTCCTGCCATGGGATCAGCAAGGGGCGTGCCAAACGCGCAGATGCTGCCGGTTGGCGGGGGCAACCGGCGCCCGACCGGCAAGCGCTTGCCGGGTGGCGGCAAAATGCTTCCGATCGCTCTGAAGTCCGGACGCGGGCTGCCGTTCTGGGATGACGAAGGAGCGAGGCAGGCAGCGATGGACTTGGCGCATATGCTCGACCCCGTGGCGGCGGGCATTGTCATCGGCGGAACGCTGGGGGCGACCGCCCTGCGCAGCGGCGTGGCGGATTGCCAGGCCGCGCTGGCGGCGCTGGGCGTGCTGCTGCGACCGCGCTTTCGCGGCGATCTGATGCGCGGTGCGCTCGCGCCGATGGTCGCGCAGGCCGAGCGGGAGGGCCTGCTGCGGACGAGCCTGAGGCCAGGCGGCGATAGCGCGATCGACGCGGCGCTGACCGCGCTCATCCAGACCCGCAGCCTTGCCGCCTTTGTCAGCAGCGATGATGCCGCGCGTGAAACCCGCGCGGCATGTGCGCTGCGCGCCGTGCGCACGCTGGCCCTGGGGGCGGAGCTGTCCCCGGTGTTCGGCCTCGCCGGAACGCTCGTTTCGCTCAGCCAGCTGCCGGCCGAGGGCCTCGCGCGCGGGGCCTTCATGGGCGCGATTTCGATGGCGGTGCTCACCACGCTTTACGGCCTCTTGCTCGGCAATCTGGTGCTCGCGCCGCTCTCGCGCGCGGTGGAGCGGCGTGTGGAAGCCGAGGAAGCGGCGCGGCGCGAGATCGCCGACTGGCTGATCGCGAAGTTCGCCCCGGCTTGTCCGCCGGTGCAGGCGGGTGGCAGCGCGGCCAGGCGCGCCTACTTGCGCGAGGTGCCATGACTGCACCGCCGCACGGGCTTTATGGCGCGCCGATCGCGATGCCGTGGCAGACGATCCTCGCCGATCTGGCGCTGATCCTGTTCATGATGACGGCCGCCGCGCTCGCCAATTCGCCCGATGGGCCGCTGCTGCCGAACGGTCCGAAGCCGGTGCCCCAACTGCGCCCGCTTGCGCCGTCTGCGCGCGGAGAGCCGGTCGGCGTGTGGCGCGATGGGCCGGGATCGCCCGGCCTCGCCGAATGGCTGGCGCAGCAGGCGCGTGATCCGCGGCTAAGGGTCTCGATCCTCGTGCGCCATGTGCCGGGTCATGAGCGGGCGGCGCTGGCGCGGGCCGAGGCGCTGATGGCCAGGGCGGGTGCGCGCGGCGCGGGGGCGCGGATCGTGATCGAACCGGGCGGCGAGGACGGCGCAAGCGTTGCGCTGGCCTATGATGCGGAGTGAGGTGGCATGATGATTGCACCGATGGGGGCATTGCTCCCTCTTGCGAAAGCCCTCTGCCATGGCCGCTCTTCGACCTGCTCTCCTTGCCGCGCTGATGCTGGCCCCGCTCCCGGCATTCGCGGCACCGCTCACCGACCTTGCCGCGATCGACACCGCAGTTGCAGCCTTTACCGGGCAGCAGATCGGTGTGCCGGGCGGCGCGACGCAGCCCGTCGATCGGCGGCTGCGGCTGGCAGCGTGCAGCGCTCCGCTGGCGCTGTCCTGGTATGGCTTGGCCGAGACGAGCGTGCTGGTGCGCTGTCCCGATGCGGGTGGCTGGCGCGTCTTCGTGCCGGTGAGCGCGGCGCGGGCGGTGCCGACGGCGGCGCCTGCCGCCATGGCCGTGATGCGCGGCGAGGGCGTGACGGTGAGCGTGCAGGGCGATGGCTTCACCGTCTCGCAGCCGGGCGAAGCGCTCGAAGCCGGTGCGGTGGGCGCGTGGATCCGCGTGCGCACAGCAGCCAAGGCCGATCCGCTGCGCGCCCGGGTGGTGCGGCCCGGGCTGGTTGAGCTGCCGGTAGATTGAGGACCGAGGCGGCGAAGCGCTGCCGCTTGCTGCCGCATCCTGCAAAATTTTTCCGCCCCTGCTTAAAGTCTCCCCGCAACGGCCGTTCTGGTTTGCAGGAAACGCGAGGAGCGGACCATGTCATCCTTTGAAATCGGTGCAGCGCGCCCGGTCAGCGCGGTGCCAAATACTGGGCAGGTCACTAGTGTTGGGACCGGCGGCAAGCCCGTCCAGACCGAAGCCACAGCTGAAAGCCCCAGGGCACCGGCTGCCGCAGCTGCCGCGCCGCAGGTGGAAACCAGCGATGCGGTGAAAGCAGGCGCCGCCCCGGTCGACCGGGAGCGGGTCTCGACGATCCGCCATGCCATCGAGACTGGTACATACCCCGTGCTCCCGACCAAGATCGCCGATGCGATGATCGCGGCCGGGATGCTGCTGAGGAGCCCCAAGTGAGTGCAGTTGTCGATACGGTGCAGCCGATCCGTCGTCCGATCGATCTGCGCGATACCTTGCGGCAGATGCTGGCCGTTCTGGAAGACGAGCGGCAGGCGCTTGCCGGGCTCGACGTCGACGCGATCATGGGCTGCGCGGTGGACAAGAATGCCCTGTGCGGCCGTCTCGATACGACCGCGCCTGAGGCGATCGACGAGGAATGCCGGGGCCTGCTGGAAGCGGCGCGCCGCGTGAACGAGGCCAATCGCCGCGTGCGCAACCTGATTGCGGCCAATGTTTCGGCGCGTCTGGATGCGCTGACGGGCCAGCCGGCGCTCTACCGTGCGCAGGCGCCCCATGCCCGGATCATCCGCGCGCGCTGATTTGGCACGCTGCTTGCTAAAGACCTTCCGGCTGCCGTGTGACGGTGGCCTGGAAAGGGACCCAAGTGAGCGAGCCTTCGACGATTGCTGCCCCGATTGCTGCCCCGATCGCTGCAACACCGGTGCCGCGCCCCACGCCAGACGTGAGGGGCGCGATTGCGCGTGCGGCGGCGGCGACCGGCACCGACTTTTCCTATCTCATGGCGCAGGCTCGGCTCGAATCCGGGCTCGATCCGCAGGCACGCGCGGCGACTTCGAGCGCGGCGGGGCTCTATCAGTTCACCGGACAGACCTGGCTTTCGATGCTGGACAAGCACGGCGCCGAGCTTGGCATTTCCGGCACGGGGGCTGCGTCCTCGCGCGCGCAGCTCCTTGCGCTGCGCTCCGACCCCGAACTTTCCGCGCTGATGGCGGGGCAGCTTGCCAATGACAACCGCGATTTCCTCTCCGGCATGCTCGGCCGCGATCCCGATGCGAGCGAGCTCTATCTGGCGCACTTTCTCGGCGCGGAGGGAGCCGGGCGGTTCCTCGGCGCGCTGGGCAGCAACCCGGCGCAAAGCGCCGCAGCGCTGCTGCCCAAGGCGGCGGCGGCCAACCGCGGCATCTTCTTCGGGCCTGCCGGCGCGCGATCGGTGGGAGAGGTCATGGACCTGCTGCGCGGGCGGATGACAGCTGCGATGAACGCGCCGGACAGCCCGCTGCCCGCCTATGCCGCCGCATCCGAAGCACCGCGCGGCGGGCCGATCCAGCAGGCGTTCGATGCGGCAGCTGGCCCTCACACGCGCTCGATGGCCGATACCCTGCGCGAGGCTTTCGCGCTTGCGCAGCCGGGCGCGGCGCCCGCCCATGTCCGCGCGGCCTATGGCCAGCTTCGAGCGCTGGGGGTCTGACCGGCCATGATGAAACGCTTCGGCCAGCCCGGCGCGCTCGCGCTTCCCGGCGGCATCCTGATCCTGATCGCGCTGATGATCATGCCGATCCCCTCGTTCCTGCTCGACGGGTTCTTCGTGCTCAATATCGCGCTTTCGGTCGCGATCCTGATGGCGGCGATGAATGCGCTGAAGCCGCTCGATTTCTCCTCGTTCCCTTCGGTGCTGCTCTTCGCGACGCTGCTGCGCCTTGCGCTCAATGTCGCCTCCACGCGCATCGTGCTGGTCAACGGCCACGAAGGCGGCGCGGCGGCGGGGCATGTGATCGAAAGCTTCGGCGAATTCCTGATCGGCGGTAATTTCGCGGTCGGGCTGTTCGTGTTCATGATTCTGATGATCATCAACCTGATGGTCGTCACCAAGGGTGCGGGCCGCGTTTCGGAAGTCTCCGCGCGCTTCACCCTCGATGCCTTGCCCGGCAAGCAGATGGCCATCGACGCGGACCTTGCGGCTGGCCTGCTGACGGCGGACGAAGCCAAGGCGCGGCGGCGCGAAGTGGCGACCGAGGCCGATTTCTATGGCTCGATGGACGGTGCCAGCAAGTTCGTGAAGGGCGATGCCGTCGCCGCGCTGCTGATCCTCGGCGTCAACATCATCGCGGGCTTCTGCCTTGGCATGCTGAGCCACGGGCTGACGGCGCAGGAATCGGCGCAGCGCTATATCACCCTCGCAGTGGGCGATGCGCTGGTGGCGCAAGTGCCCTCACTGCTGCTCTCCATCGCCGCCGCCGTGATCGTGACCCGCGTTTCAGACACGCGCGACCTGGCGGGCCAGATTGGCGGGCAGTTTGCTTCGCCCAGCACCTGGCTGCCGGTTGCGGTGATCATGGGCGCCATCGGGATGATCCCGGCGATGCCGCAGATGGTGTTCCTGCCCGCTGCCGGGATGGCCGGATATATCTGGTGGAGCCTTAAGAAGCGCGAGGCGCGTCTCGCCGTGCCGCCGCCGGTAGTGGTGGAGCAGGTGGACCCCGCGAAGATCACGCTGGAGGAGGTATCCGACCACACGCTGGTGACCATCGAACTGGGCTACGGCCTCGTCCATCTGGTCGACGAGAAGCGCGGTGCGCCGCTGGTGGCGCGCATTACGGGGGTGAGGAAGCAGCTTTCGCAGAGCTTCGGCTTCGTGGTGCCGCAATTCCGCGTGCGCGACAGCCTCGATCTCATGCCCGATGCCTATCGCATCGTGCTGGGCGGCGTGGCGCTGGGCGGGGCGAGCATCAAGGCGGAGAAGGTGCTCGCCATCGATGCGGGCGAGGCCAATCCCGATCACAGCTTGCGCGGTGAGGCGACCACAGATCCCAGCTTCGGCTGCCCGGCGATCTGGATCGAACCCGGTCAGCGCGATCACGCGATTGCCGAGGGGTTCCTCACCGTCGATGCCTCCACGGTCGTCGCGACGCATCTCAACCAGCTTTTGGGCGAACGCCCGCAGGCGCTGCTCGGGCCGGATGAAGTGCGCGCGATCCTCGAAGGCGTGCGCGAGCGTTCGCCGGGGCTGGTGGAGACGGTGCATCCCGCGCCGATCACGCTGGGGGCGATGACCCGGCTGCTGCATGCGCTGCTGGAAGACGGGGTAAGCATCGCGCATCCGCTGCCGATCCTTTCCGCGCTCGCCGAAGCGGTGCTGCAGACGACCGATCACGAGCGGCTGGTGGACCTTGTCCGCGCCGATCTTGGCGGACTGCTGGTGGCGCGCATTTGCGGGCCGGGCGAGCGGCTGGCGGTGCTGACGCTCGATGGCGCGCTCGAACAGATGATCGTGGGCGGGATGCACGATCCCGTCACCGGGCAGCCGGTGATCGAGCCCGATCTGGCGCGCTCCATTGGCGAACGGATTGCCATGATCAGCGCAGAACGCGGGCCTGCCGCGCCGCCCATGGCGCTCATTGTCCAGCCGCGTGCCCGCCGCGCGCTCGCTGCGCTGCTGCGCGCCCGCGCGCCGCAATGCGCGGTGCTGTCCATTTCCGAACTGCCGCCGAGCCAGCCGATCGAAGTGATCGAAGTGGTCGGCGCGGCTGAACCCGATCCATCCGCAATTCCCCCACAGGATCTTGCCGCATGAACCATGACCACCGCAGCTTCGCCGCCGCGCGCGCCTATCAGGGCGGCACGGCGGACCGCATCCGCCGCTTCCTGCCGATGGTGCGCCGCCTTGCCTGGCACGTCCACGGCTCGGGCCGCGCGGGCATCGAGATCGAGGATCTGGTGCAGGCGGGGCTCGTCGCCCTCACCGAATGCGCGCAGAAACACAACGGCCCGACCGAAGACGGCTTTGCCGCCTATGCCAAGCTGCGCGTGCGCGGCGCGATGGTCGATCTGGTGCGGCGCTCCACGCCGCTTTCCCGCGCGGCGAGCGACCGGCGGCGGCTGCTGGCTGGCGCGGCGCAGGCGCTGTCGACAACGCTGGGCCGCGCGCCGAGCGAGGACGAACTGGCCGAGGCGATGGGCATGACCACCGCCGCGCTCGGCGAACTGCGCGCCGCGAGCGAGCCGATGCGCTTCGAGCCCATCGACGACACCTATTCGGACAGCGACATGGCCTTTGCCGACGACCGGCCGGACAGCTTCGAGATCATTGCGGACGAGCAATCGCGCGCCTCGGTTGTCGCAGCCATTTCAGGACTGCCGGAGCGGCTGCAAAGGGTGATCCAGCTCTACTTCGTGGAGGAACTGAACCTCGCGGAAATCGCGGAGGTGCTCTCCGTCAGCGTGCCGCGCGTGCACCAGCTGAAAGCGCAGGCGCTGGATAAGCTGAGGGCGGCGCTGGGGGATGAGTTTGATGTGCTTTAGGGGTGGGTGCGATACCGATCTGCTTTGATGCGATTTCTCATCGCTGCACTTTGCGTCGAAAGCAGGTTTGCATATGTTGATCTAGTGACTTTGCGCCATTGCCTCGCCGACCCGCACCCCGCTATTTACCAAGCTGCGCGTCGATTGGCTTCTGCAACTCATGCTCACTTGATCGGTGACCGAGGAGAAGCGATCCGCCTCTTAGTTCTGGCAGATGATCCCAAGGTGCGCGAATACACTGAAATGGTTTGGGGAGCCGGTGGGCGGCAGAGGTTTGGATTTGTCACGGTGGCTAACGCCGCACCAGTGTTGGTCAAAGCTGATAGACCGGTTCCTAGGATGCCAACGAAAGAAACCTACGCGGAACTTATAGCCCGCGATGGTTTTCATTGCCGCTTTTGCGGGATTCCCGTCGTCCCGATGGAAACTCGGAAGTTACTTTGCAGAATCTATCCCGAAGCGGTTTCATGGGGTGCGACCAACATATCACAACATGCTGCACTCCAATGTATGTGGATGCAGTTCGATCATGTTTTGCCGAATAGTCGAGGCGGATCGAGCGATCTCGACAACATGGCGATAACTTGTGCACCCTGCAATTTCGGCAGAATGGAATACACCTTAGAGGAAGCGCGCTTATCTGATCCAAGGTTGGAATTTCGGCGTGATACGTGGGACGGATATGGACAATGGGACGGGCTGCGGCTCCTCCATGCCTAGCCTGCCATGCTGGCCCGTTGGTTTGGGGAACACTGCCGAACTGCCATTGGCCCACCATCCCCCTCTCCCCTCTCCTTCGACAAGCTCAGGATGAGCGGGGGAGAGGGCTTTTAGCACTTGTGGCACTTGCACCGTCTCCCGCACCTGCTTAATCGCGCGGTTAAAGGAGAACGATGCCATGAAGATCGAACAGGGTATGGCTGCCGTCGTGACCGGCGCGGCTTCGGGTCTGGGGCGGGCGACTGCCTATGCGCTGGCGGCGGCGGGCGCGAAGGTTGCCATTTTTGATGTGAACGCCGAGGCGGGCGAGGAAGTGGCCAAGGCGATTGGCGGGCTGTTCTGCCATGTCGATATCACGAGCGAAGAGTCGGTGGTCGAAGGGTTCGCCAAGGCGCGCGCGGCGCATGGGCAGGAGCGGATCACCGTCCACTGCGCGGTGGTGCACCGCAAGGGCAAGACCGTGGGCCGCAACAAGGAAACGGGCGAGTTCACCCGCCTTTCGACCGAGGACTATGCCTTTGCCGCGAACGGCGTGCTGATCGCCAGCTACCGCGTGGCGAGTCTTTCGGCGCTGGGCATGGCCCATGCCGAACCGCTGGAAGGCGATGGCGAGCGCGGCACGATCATCCTGACGGGTTCGGTCGCGGCGCAGGATGCGCAGATCGGGCAGGTGGCCTATGGTTCGCTCAAGGCGGGCGTGGTCGGCCTCGTGCTGCCGATGGCGCGCGATCTGATGGACCTTGGCATCCGCGTCAACGCGATCCTGCCGGGCATCTTCGATACGCCGCTGCTGGGCCGCGTGCCGGAGAAGGTGCGCGCGGGCCTCAATGCCTCGGTGCCGTTCCCCAAGCGGCTCGGCCTACCGGAAGAGTTTGCCAGCCTTGCGATGGAGCTGGTGCGCAACTCCTACTTCAACGCGCAGGCGATCCGGCTGGATGGCGGCATCCGGATGGCGCCGCGGTAAGTACTGCACGCCCGGTTGGTATCGTCGGCCCGTGCTTGACACCGGCGTTGGCTTCTTTTTCGGGCGCGGCGCTGGAAGAAGAGCCCAGCCACACGTCGAGCACGGGGCGACGGTTACAAGGTGTTGTGGCCTAGCCTGATTTGATCGCCAGAAACGAGGCTGCGACGCCCAGCATCACGACGGCAAAGCCCCGCCTTACCCATTTGGTGCGCGCGGGGTCTGCCAGCCAGGTCTGCGCGCGGCTGCCCGCCAGCACGATGGCGAGGTGGATCGCGGTGGCGATGCCGGTGCTGACAAGCGCGAGGGTCAGCGCTTCGGTGAGGCCGAGCGTGCGGCCGCCGAGGAACTCCGGCGCGACGACCACGAAGAACAGGTAGGCCTTCGGGTTCAGCAGATTGAGCAGCGCGCCGGTGGCGAAGGCGCGGCGCGTGGCGGTGGGCGGCGGGGCTTTTTCCGCGCCGCGCCATGCCTCGATCGCGAGCCAGACCATCATGGCCGCGCCTGCGACGCGCAGGACGTGGAGCAGCGCGGGCATGGCCTTGAGCAGCGTCGCAAGGCCCAGCGCGGCGAGCACGCCGTTGGCAAGGAGGCCCAGCGCGACGCCAGCGACGGCGGAGAGGCCGCTGCGCCTGCCTTCGGTGGCGGCGAGACCGGCGAGCCAGGCCATATTGGGGCCCGGGGTCAGCTCGATGAGCAGGACCGCGAGCGCGAAGCCGGTAAGGTCGAGTGTTCCTGCCACCTAGACAGCCGTGCCCACCAATCGGCCGATCCCCGCCGTGATCGCCATGGCGAGCGCGCCCCAGACGACGACGCGCAGCACCGGTTTGCCCATTGCCGCGCCGCCCGCGCGCGCGCCGAATGCGCCGAGCAGGGCAAGGAACAGGATCGAACCGGCGGCCGTGCCGGTCACCATGAGCCCCAGCGGCAGGAATGCGGCCAGCAGCAGCGGCAGGAACGCGCCGCCGGTGAACATGGCGGCAGAGGCCATCGCGGCGAGCACGGGCTGCGCGGCGGTCGTTTCATTGAGGTGCAGTTCGTCGCGCGCGTGGGCGCCAAGTGCGTCCTTGGCCATCATCTGACGGGCGACTTCCTTCGCGGTCACCGGATCGACGCCGCGCGCCTCGTAGATCGCGGCAAGTTCGCTCTGTTCGCTCGCCGGATCGGCGGCGAGTTCGGCGCGTTCGCGCGCGAGATCAGCGGCTTCGGTATCGGATTGGCTGGAGACCGAGACATATTCCCCCGCCGCCATCGACATCGCGCCCGCGACAAGGCCGGCTGCGCCTGCGACCAGCAGCGCCTGCCGTTCCGCGCCCGAGGCGGCGACGCCGAGGATCAGGCTGGCGGTGGAGACGATGCCGTCGTTGGCGCCGAGGACCGCTGCGCGCAGCCAGCCGATCCGGCTGACAAGGTGGCGTTCATCGTGGGGTCGCATGCGCTTTCTCCTTAACCCGTCCATGGCCCTCATGGGCCTGCTGGGACAGGAGAAAAACGATTCAGATCAAGAATCGCGGCTCGCGGCGACGGAGGGGCCAGTCGGCGCAGCGGCCTGGTTCTCGATGATCGGTTGGCCAACGCCGAGGCGCTTGCCATCGGTAATGATCACCTTGTCGCCGAGGGTCGCAATGCCAAACAAGCGCTTGGCGAAGCCATCGGGCACGCCAATGCAGCCGTTGGTGGCATAGCCGCGTTCGACCTTGCTGCCGTGGATGGTGATCCCGTCGCTGGTGAGGCGCAGCATCCACGGCATCGGCGCATCGTAGATGTTGGAGACGTGATCGGCGTCCTTCTCGCTGATCGGGAATACGCCGGTGGGGGTGGGCTTGCTGCCATAGCCCTTGAGGATGGCGGCGGCGCCGATCTCGTGCCCGTCGCGGAAGACCGAGATCGTGCGCGCCTCAAGATCGACGGTGACGACGACAGGTCCGGTGGCGGCGGCGCGTTCGTCCCAGAAGTACTGGCCGAACTTGATCGGTTCATCGATCTTGAGGATCGACTTGACGACGAAGGCGCTGTTTGCGGGAGCCGGTGCGGGGGCGAGCGTGGCGGGCTTGGCCAGCGGCGCGGTTGCCGGGGCGGCGGCGACATGGGCTTCGGCCTGCGATCCGCCGAACAGGACCTGCGCCACGTCCTTGCCGACATGGAATGCGAGCAGCGAGGCGAGCGACATCGCGATGAAGCCGAGCGGCGCGCTGACCCAGCGGGAGCGCAGCAGATCGATCAGGCTCTTGGCGGATGACGACGCAGGCATCTGGGACAACGCTCCTTTCGCGTCCCCAAATAGCGTAAACGAAGGGGTTGGCGAGCGCCATTCCAGCCGCGTCCCGCCTAGGGACGGCGCGGGCTGCCGCCCTTAAGGAGTGTGGTTAACCCGCCGTGACCGCACGCACTTCAATCGCCAGCTGGCGCAGATCGGCCTGGCCGAAGCTGGTGAGGAAGCTGGTGTCCGCCGCATCGCGCCCCACTGCGATCCGCGCGAACGAGGCGGCGTCGGCCATGCCGGTCGGGTCAACCATATGCCAGCCCCCTGCGCCTTCCGCATTCGCCAGCCACACTTCCGCCACCGCGTGGAAATCCTGAGGCTTGACCCAGGCCCCGTATCCGCTGGCAAAGCGCGCCGGGATTGCGGCGGCACGGGCGAAGCAGATCAGCGTATGCGCATAATCCCGGCACACCCCGCGCCGCTCGACAAAGCTGTCGATCGCAGTGGTCGAGGCATTGCTCACGCCGGGCACATAGCGATAGTGCGCCGCGATCCAGTCGCGCATCGCCGCCACTTTCGCCCCGCCCTCGAATGCGGCAAATTCCTCGTCAACGAATGGTGAGAAGCGGTTGGCCGGGCAATAGCGCGAGTCCATCAGATAGGGCACCGTCTCGCCCGGCAGGCGGTGCGGTGGCAGCGCGGCGAGCGTTTCCATCGGCACCGGGCGGCCCAGCACCTCGACCTGAGCCGCATAGGTCACCGTGCAATCGCCCTCCTGATGCAGCCAGATCCGTTCGCCAATCCCGTCCTGCGCGGGCACACGCGAAAAATGGCCCGCGTGTGTGCTATCGAGCGTGCTCGCGAGGAGCCGCTGGTCGGCCGTAGCGGCGGCTTCGATCTGGAGAAGACTGTCGGTCGGCTCTGCGCAGTGCCAGGTCAGGCGGGTCGTGATGGAAAGGTGCATGGGGTGCCCGGGGCGAGGCCGTGATGGCCGCAGCGCATTGGTGGTTAGGACGGGTTTCAGCATGATGAAAGGTTCGCGTGGGTAATGGGTTCCGCATGACGCAGATTTATGCCTGGTTGGAGCAGGGCGCCCCTTGGCTGGGGCAGCTTTCGCCGCTGTTTGCCGCGACCTGTGCGGCGCTTGCGCTGGTGGCCGTGGGCGGTGCGCTGGCCTCGCGCGGGGGGAGGATCGGCGGGGCGGTGCGCTTTGCGGGCAACCTGCTGATGCTGGCGGTGTTCGCCCTCGCGGTCATGCGCTTCGTGCGGATGGACCCCAGCTTCGATGCAGCGCTCCACAGCATCGGCGGGCCGGCTCAGACCGTCTCTGGCGGGGAGACGCGCATTCCGCTCGCCGCCGATGGGCACTATTGGATCAAGGCGCAGCTCAACGGAGTGCCGCTGCGGCTGATGGTCGATACCGGCGCTACGGTGACGGCGCTTTCGGGCGATGTGGCGGCGGCTGCGGGGGTCGAGCCCGACGTGATGCGCCCGCAAGCGTCGGTGGAAACCGCGAACGGCAGCGTCACCGCGTCCCCCGCACGGATCGATGAACTGCGTTTCGGATCAGTGGTGGCGCGCGATCTCGATGCCATCGTCATGCCAGCGGAGGGCGGGCCAAACGTGCTGGGGATGAACTTCCTGACCCGCCTCAAGGGCTGGCGGGTGGAAGACGGCGTGCTGATCCTCACGCCGCATCGGCCGCAGGTGGAAGCGGTGACCGAGGAACCCCCAGCCAGGTAAGCCTGCGCCACAGCGCCTCGAGCGGGCCTTGCCCGAAGCGGGCGAGCCACCAGCGCGGCCATGCGAGCATCAATACCCAGCCTGCCAGCACGACGAGCGGCAGCGCGGCGCGAGGCAGCACGCCGCCCAGGCCAAAGCCCCAGCCGGCGAAAAGCGCGCTCATCACGAAAGTGGTGCCGAGGTAGTTGGTGAAGGCGCAGCGGCCTGCGGCGGCGAGGCGCGTGCCGGCAGCGTTCTGATTCACGCGGGGCCATAGCAGCAGCAGCGCAGCGAGATAGCCCAGCGTCATCGCAAGGTGCGGGATCGCGGCGAGCGAGCCCATGATGGCGAACATCGCGCCGGGCGGGAACCCGTGCAGGGCAGCCCAGCCGATCAGCGCGGCGCTCATCGTGCCGCCGCCGCCGATGCCGATCACCGCCATCCGGCGCAGCGTGGCTTGCGTCCATTCGCCGGTGAACAGCCCCATGCGCAGCAGCGCCATGCCGAGCAGCATGAGCGGAAAGGTCTCGAAGAAGGTCGCGCCAAGGTTTGCGAGCGGGAGGAACGGTGCCGTGGTGAGGCGAATTCGCACCGCTTCGAGGAAAGGGGCGTGGAGCACCTGGCTGTCGGCGGCGATCGAGGCGGCGATGCGGCCCATCATCGCGGCCTGTTCGGCGGCTTCGGCGGGGGAGCCGTGGCCCGCCAGCACGCGGCCTTCGGTGGCGATTGCGGCGATATCGCCGATCATTTCAAGCCCATGGCTCGCGAGGAAGAGGAGCAGCGCGCTTGCCGCCAGCGGTTCAGGGGCGAGGCGGCGCAAGGCAAAGGCGAGCATGCCGCAAACCGCATAGGGCAGGAGAATATCCCCCCACCACAGCAGCGCATAATGCGCATAGCCGAACAGCATCAGCAGGATCAGGCGGCGCACCTGCATGAGATCGGGATTGGCACCGCGCCGCTCCGCCGCATCGGCAAACAGCATCATGCTCGCCCCGAACAGCAGCGTGAACAAACCGCGCATCTTGCCTTCGAACAGGACGTAGGCGGCGGTGAACCATACTGCGCCGCCACTTTCGAGGTGGGGCATCGCGGGGCTGAAGGTGGCAAGCAGCGGGCCCCAGAACCCGGTCACGTTGATCGCGAGGATGCCGAGCACGGCAACCCCGCGCACGAAATCAAGCGCGCCGATCCGTTCGGGCATTTGCCGTCAGGGCGCCACCACGAGGCAGGCGAAACCTCCGGTCTTGAGCGCGGCGCAGGCGCGCGCCGCGCCGTCCTGCGAATAACCGGTGGCCAGCAGGCGTGTCGCCGTGCCGGGCAGATCCTGCCGGGCATGGCCGGCGATCTCGGGCCGCCCTCGCACGCGCGCCCACAGCGCATCGGCATTGGCCTTCACGCCGAACGCGCCGAGCTGGATGCGATAGGCCCCGTTGCCGGAGGCAGATGCCACAGCAGCCGGCGCCGGTTTGGGCGACGCGGGCTTCGGCGCGGGCTTCGGCGCAGCGGGCTTCACCGGCACCGGCTTTGGCTTTGGCGTGGCGGCGGGTTCCATCGGCGGCGGCAGATAGGCCGCGGCGGGTTCGGCATGGGAAGAGGGCGGAAGATCGACCTTCTCGATGGTGCCCGGCGGGGCCTTTGGCGCAGGTGCCGTCCGCACCGGAGCGCCTTGCCCGCCTAGGTCTGCTGCGGCGAGTTCGCGCCCGCGCGCATCGGCGGCCTTCTGTTCCAGCTCGCTGGCGAGGCTGACGCCCATCTGGCGCTGCGCCAGCGGGATCGTCTGGTTCATCGTGGCAAGGCTGCCGGTCGCCTGCGCGAGACCGGCAGCAGCCGCCCGCGTCATCAGGGCATAGGCGCGCACCCAGTCCTTGGGCGCATAGTCGCCATTGTAGGCGGCGATGCCGAGCACATACATCGCGCGCGGTTCGCCTCGATCTGCGGCGGACTCCAGCCAGGGCATCGCGGCCTCGTGACGGTTCGTCTGGAACAGCAGGATGCCGTAGTTGTCTGCCGCCGCGATGTGGCCGAGGCGGGCGGCTTTGCCATAATAGGCCTCAGCCCTGACGAGATCCTTGGGTACCCCGCGACCGAGCTTGTAGGCCTGGCCGAGGTTGAACAGCGCATCGGCATCGCCCATGGCAGCAGGGATCTGCCAGGCTTTTACCGCCGCTTCGTAATTTCCGGCTGACCACGCATCCACTCCGGCCCGCACCGCCGCGGCGCTGGCCGCATCGGGAGGCGTCGGCGCCGTTTGCGGCATGCCTTGCGCGGCGGGCGCAGCCGAAGCGGGCTGCATCATGCCCGAAAAGCCGAGTCCCGCCGCCACAAGGAGAGCAAATCCGCGCATGTCCGGTCGATTCTCCCTAGGAACTCGTTGCCTGAAAAGCAGGGTTAACGATGCCGCGCTGCATTGCAGTGCGCAAGAACAACCGCGCACGCTCATCACACCCTACTGCATCTAAGGTAATTAGCGTAGATGGTTAATACAGAAAAGACAGCATCTTGGCGCCGGATCAGGGGGTGCCTTGCGCAAAATCACGTGCATCGGATGCCGCGATGTTAACCAAAATTTGAGGGTCTTCTGCGATCCCCGGGCAAGAGACCGTTCCGTTTGTTCGTCTTGCCCATAGGGGGGTACATTGCGCGTATTGGCTTTGGCATCGCAGAAGGGAGGGTCCGGCAAGACGACCTTGTCCGGTCACCTTGCCGTGCAGGCGCAGCGCGCGGGCGCTGGTCCCGTCGTCCTGATCGACATCGACCCGCAGGGTTCGCTGTCTGACTGGTGGAACGAGCGCGAGGCCGAATACCCGGCTTTCGCGCAGACCACCGTGGCGCGCCTTGCCGGCGATCTGGCCATTCTACGCCAGCAGGGCTTCAAGCTGGCGGTGATCGATACCCCGCCCGCGATCACCATGGCGATCCAGTCGGTGATCTCGGTCGCCGAACTCATCGTCGTGCCGACGCGGCCGAGCCCGCACGACCTGCGCGCCGTGGGTGCCACCGTCGATCTGTGCGAGCGCGCGGGCAAGCCGCTGATCTTCGTGGTCAATGCCGCGACGCCCAAGGCGCGGATCACATCCGAAGCCGCTGTCGCGCTTTCGCAGCATGGCACCGTCGCGCCGATCACTCTGCATCACCGCACCGATTTTGCCGCTTCGATGATCGATGGCCGCACCGTGATGGAAGTCGATCCGCGCAGCAAATCGGCCGCCGAAGTCGAGGCGCTGTGGACCTATGTTTCCGAGCGGCTCGAGAAGAATTTCCGCCGCACCGTGTTCGCGGTGCCGCAGCCCGGCCATGCCGCGCACTCCATGTCCGGCGCACCGCGCGGCGCAGGTGGCTTCGGTCGCCGCGTGATCGGCTCCTGAGCGAAGGACGCCGAAGCATGAGCGAACCCAAGCCCTTCGCCTCGCTGAGCCCGAGCCTGCTTGCCCGCAAGGGCGCGGCCCGTCCTGCGATGCGTCCGCAACTCCTCCCCCTGACTGCGGAAGACCGCCAGTGGATGGGCTTCGGCCCGGCCGCTGCTGCCGATGATCTGGGCTGGAACGATCATGGCGAGGACTTCGCCCCGGCTGCGCCGGCCGGCGAAGTTGTCGCGATTGCCGCTGATGCGGTTCCCGAGCCTTCGCAGCCCGAAGTGCTGCGGCAGATCGAAACGCTGGCCGACATGCTGAAGGTGCCGGCTCCGGCGGCCTCCGCACACCGCCGAGAACGCGGCACTGCGCTCAAGGAAGGGCGCAAGGCGGCCTTTACGCTGCGGCTCGATGCGGCGCGCCACTTGCGTCTGCGCCTTGCATGCACGCTGGATAACCGCAGCGCCCAGCAAATCGTGGTCGAGGCTCTCGACCGTTTCCTCGAAGCGAAGCCCGGTCTCGACGACCTTGCTCGCCGTGCCCTTCGTTCCTGACGCAAGCATTTCAACCGGGACTTCACGCCATGACCACCGCACACGACAGCAAGACTGACCGGAAATCCGCCTACAGGATGGCCCGGATCTGCGTGACCACCGCGTTGGCGGCCGGTCTTCTCTCCGGTTGCGCCGCAGGCGGACCGAATCACGCCAAGTTCGCCTCCAATGCGCAGACCGCGCTTGGCAAGGGCAGCACGGAAAAGGCGATCGGGCTGGCCGAACAGGCCGTGCTCGCCAGCCCGCGCAATGCGGCCTATCGGACGCTGCTGGGCTCTGCTTATCTGCGCGCGGGCCGCTTCGAGGCGGCGCGTCAGGCGTTCGACGAGGCGATGCAGCTTGGCGAGGACGGCGGCAAGGCTGCGCTGAGCCTCGCGCTGGCCGATATCGCGCTCGGGCGCGGCACCGAGGCGGTCGATACGCTCAACACCTATCGCGACAGCATTCCGGCATCGGACTACGGCCTTGCCATGGCCATGGCCGGGCAGACCCAGACCGGCATTGCCGCGCTGACCGACGCGCTGCGCGGCGGCGAGAACACCCCCAAGGTGCGCCAGAACCTTGCCTATGCCTATGCGCTTGATGGCAGCTGGAGCGAAGCCAAGCTGATGGCGCAGCAGGATGTCCCGGCGGACAAGCTCTCCGAGCGCCTGCAGACCTGGGCCTTCATGGCGCGCCCCGAAGACACCCGCCGCCGCGTGGCGAGCCTGCTCGGCGCGCCGGTCAATGCCGATGGCGGCCAGCCGACTGCACTCGCACTGGCAAACTTCCCCGAGGCGCAGAAGCTGGCCGAGGAAGCTGTGGCGATGTCGGCAACCCAGCAAGCGGCAAGCGGTGATGCGGCGGAACTCGCCAAGGCAGCGGCGACGGAAATGCCTGCGCCCAAGACCGATGCTGCGGCACCCCAGCCGACGCTGGCCGATGCCTCGAGCGCGCCGACGAAGGCGAAGATCGCTGCAATCGACCTGCCGCCTTCGGCCGCTGCTGCTGCCCCGGCGCCGCAGCAAGTGGTTTCGCACCCGGTGGTCCAGCCGGTGCATGGTGCTCGCAGCGCGCAGGCTTCGGCCAGCGCAAAGGGCAGCCATGTCGTCCAGCTCGGTTCGTTCGCCTCCTCCGATGGCGCCCAGCGCGCCTGGCGTCACTTCACCGCGCGCAACCGCAGCCTGGCCGGCTATCACAGCCAGATCACACAGGTTGCCGTCAACGGCCGCCAATTCTGGCGGGTGCAGGCGGTGGGCTTCACCGGCTTCGCTTCGGCGCGGCAGATGTGCCAGTCGGTCAAGGCCAAGGGCGGCGTCTGCCTCGTGATGGCCGACCCGGCGATGGTTTCGCCGCAGGGCCGCCCGACGCCGACGCGCATGGCGCAGCGCTAAACGTCACGCCTTTGCGTTGTTGCCGGCCCGCTCCCCAACCGGGGGCGGGCCGGTTGCGTTTCAGGCCCGGTTCGCTTTAGGCGATGCGGCTGCCGCCCTTGAACAGGGCGGTGACGCGGCCCTCGACCGGGCGGCGATCGAAGGGGGTGTTGCCCGCAGTGGCCGCCATCTTGCTGCGATCGACGATCCACGGCCGTTCGGGCTCTACCAGTGCCAGATCAGCCTCAAGGCCGACCTCCAGCCGCCCGGCTGGAACGCCGAGCAGCGCGGCGGGATTGCCCGCGAGGAGCGCGAAAGCGCGTGCCAGATCGATCCTGCCATCGCGCACCAGCGTCAGCGTGAGCGGCAGCAGCGTTTCGGCGCCCGCCATGCCGGGTTCGGCATCGGCGAAAGGCAGGCGCTTGTCTTCCGCGCCGCGCGGATCGTGGCCCGAGGCGATGACGTCGATCGTGCCATCAGCAACGGCAGCGATCACCGCCTGCCGGTCCGCATCGCTGCGCAAGGGCGGCGAAAGGCGGCAGAACGTGCGGAAATGCGCCAGTTCCAGATCGGAGAGCATGAAGTGCGCCGGGGTGACGCCAGCCGTCACGCGCACCCCGCGTGCCTTGGCGGCGCGGATAAGATCGAGCGCGGCGGCGGTCGTGACCTGCCGCAGATGCAGGCGGCAGCCGGTGAGTTCGGCGAGCGCGAGATCGCGCGCGACCGCCAGCGACTCGGCTTGTGCAGGGGCAGATGGGAGGCCGAGCCGGGTCGCCATTTCGCCCGCCGTGGCGACGGCGTGCCCGGTGATCCCGGCGTCTTCGGCATGGGTGACGAGCACAAGACCGAGCATCGCGCAGTAGCTCATCAGGCGGTGCATCACGCCCGAATCGGCGATCCAGCGGCGCCCGGTGGCAACGGCTTTTGCGCCGGCATCGCGCATCAGTGCAAGTTCAGCGAGTTCCGCGCCTTCCAGCCCGCGCGTCGCAGCGGCAAGCGGGTGGACCCACATGTCGGGCTTGCCCGATTGCGCGGCGAAGCGGACGCGGGCCGGGTGATCGAGCGGCGGTCCCTGATCGGGCATCAGCGCGGCGCGGGTGATCCCGCCGAAGTGGAAGGCGGGCTTGTCGATGGCGAAGACGCCGAGATCGACAAGGCCGGGGGTGATCAGCGCGCCCTTGGCATCGAGCACATCGTCACCGGGTTCGGGTCTGATATCGCCGAGTGCCACGATGCGGCCATCGGCAACGCGCAGCGCGCCCGTCTGCGCCGCGCCGGCGGGGAGGACCAGCCGGCCGCCGGTGATGGTAAGCGGACGGGGGGTCATGCCGCGGCTCCTTCTGCGGAGGCCCAGCCGGGAACGCCCCGCGCGCGGCGGGTGAGCACATCGAGGCAGGCCATGCGGATCGCGACGCCGCTCTCGACCTGACGCGTAATGAGGCTGCGGGTCGGATGGTCGGCGACCTGGCTGTCGATCTCGATCCCCCGGTTCATCGGGCCGGGATGCATGACGAGGACATTCGGCGGCAGCTTGGCAAAGCGGTCAAGCGTGAGGCCGTAGAGGTGGCGGTACTCGCGCGGGGAGGGGATGAACTGGCCCGACATGCGCTCCTGCTGGAGGCGCAGCATCATCACGATGTCAGCCTCTTCTAGCGCGGCGTCGAAATCGTGAGTGGGGCGCACGCCCATCGCCGCGATTTCGGCTGGCATCAGCGCGGGCGGGGCGCAGACGGTGACGTCAGCACCGAGCGCCGTCAGCGAGAGGATGTTCGAACGCGCGACGCGGCTGTGCAGGATATCGCCGCAGATCGTGACCTTGAGGCCGTTGAGATCGCTGCCTGGCGCGAGGGCCAGCGCATGACGGATGGTCAGGGCATCGAGCAGCGCCTGGGTCGGGTGTTCATGGCTGCCGTCGCCCGCATTGAGCACCGGGCAATCGACCTTGTCGGCAATGAGCTGCACCGCGCCCGAACTGGCGTGGCGGATCACGATGGCGTCCGCGCGCATGGCGTTGAGGGTCATCGCCGTGTCGATCAGCGTCTCGCCCTTTTTCACGCTGCTGGTGGCGGCATGCATGTTGACCACATCCGCACCGAGGCGCTTGCCGGCGATCTCGAACGAAAGCAGCGTGCGCGTCGAGTTTTCGAAGAAGGCGTTGATGATGGTGAGGCCGGAGAGCACTTCGGCGCGCTTATGGCGCTGGCGGTTGAGCGCAAGCCACTGTTCGGCTTCGTCCAGCAGGTAGAGAATCTCGTGCCGCGCGAGGTGGGCAATGCCGGTGAGATCGCGGTGCGGGAAGGCCAGGCCGCCTTCGGGATATCGGCCAAGCGCCCGAGCGCTGGCTGCAGGGTTCGATTCTGTCATCGAAACCATGCCCCTAGTGCGCCTCTTGGGGTCGCTCAAGTGTTTCGGCTGGCATCCGCCCCTCGTGAGACCTAGATATCCCCCATGAAATTCGCCCGCTCGGTCTGGAAGATCCTCGTCGCCATCAAGGACGGCCTCGTGCTGCTCCTGCTCCTGTTGTTCTTTGGCGCGCTCTATGCGCTGCTGACGCTGCGGCCGACGCCCGGCGCGGTGCAATCCGGCGCGCTTTACCTCGCGCTGGAAGGGCCGGTGGTGGAGGAACGTGCGCGGTTGAAGCCGATGCAGCTGCTTTCGGGCGGCGGGCCCTCCAAGGCGGTGCAGGAGCGCGATGTGGTGCGCGCGATCGAGGCGGCGGCGGGTGACGAGCGGATCAAGGCCGTCGTGCTCGATCTTGAAAGCTTTGCCGGCGGCAGCCAGGTGGCGATGACGCGCATCGGTGCGGCGATGGACAAGGTGCGCGCGGCGAAGAAGCCGGTGCTGGTCCGAGCGGGACTCTATACCGACGACAGCGTGCAGATCGCGGCGCATGCGAGCGAGGCCTGGGTCGATCCGCTGGGCGGCGCGCTGGTGGCGGGGCCGGGCGGCACCAATCTCTATTTCAAGGCGCTGCTCGACCGCCTCAAGATCAAGGCACATGTCTTCAAGGTCGGCACCTACAAGAGCGCGGTGGAGCCCTTCACCCGCGAAAACGCCTCGCCCGAGGCGAAGGAAGCACTCGGCGCGGTCTATTCCGCGCTGTGGGAGGCCTGGCAGGCCGATGTGAAGAAAGCGCGGCCCAAGGCCGATATCCAGCTGGTGACAAGTGATCCGGTGAAGTGGATCTCGGCATCGGGCGGCGATGCGGCCAAGGCGGCGGTGGCCGCCGGTCTGGTTGACCGGATCGGTGACAAGGTGGCGTTCGGCAACCGCGTGGCCGAGATCGTCGGCAAGGATACGGCTGGCGGTGAAGGCGCGTTCAAGGGCACCGCGCTCGCCACCTATCTCGCCGACCAGACGCCCTCGACTGACGGCAAGGCCATCGCTGTGGTGACGATTGCGGGCGATATCGTCGACGGCGACGCAGGGCCGGGTAGCGCTGGCGGTGACCGGATCGCCGTGCTTGTTGATAAGGCAGCGGCCAGCGGGGACTACGCGGCGCTTGTCGTCAGGGTCGATTCGCCCGGCGGATCGGTGACTGCGGCAGAGCGTATCCGCGCCGCGATCGCGCGGATGAAGGCGAAGAAGATCCCTGTCGCGGTTTCGATGGCAGGCCTGGCGGCGAGCGGCGGCTACTGGGTTTCGACACCGGCAGACCGCGTTTTTGCCGAGCCGGCGACGATCACCGGCTCGATCGGTATCTTCGCGATCATCCCCAGCTTCGAGGAAGCGCTGGGCAAGGCCGGGATCGGCACCGATGGCGTGCGGACCACGGCGCTTTCGGGCCAGCCCGATGTGTTCGGCGGCTTTTCGCCCACAGCTGAGGCGGTGATCCAGCAGCAGATCGATTCGGGCTATGCGCGCTTCGTCAGGCTCGTTGCCGATGCGCGGCACAAGACCCCGGCAGAGATCGACAGAATCGCGCAGGGGCGCGTGTGGGACGGCGGCACCGCGCGGCAGCTTGGCCTTGTCGACGAGTTCGGCGGGATCGATGCGGCGCTGGCCTGGGCGGCCAAGGCGGCGGGGGCCACGACCTGGCATCCCGTCTACCTCGGCACGGCAGCCGATCCGTTCGGCGCGCTGCTCGATCAACTTGCCGATAGCGAGGCGGACAGCGCGCATGTGCTTGGGACGCCAGGCGGCGCCAGCGATTTTGCCGCGCTCACGGCCCAGCGGCAGGGCGCGCTCGCGCAGCAGCTTCTGGGCGATCTTTCGCGGCTGCTGGGCGGGGCCGGGGCGCAGGTATACTGCCTTGAATGTGCCGGGATGGCGCCGTCTGCGGAGCCGGTGGCCACCCCTCCCGCGAACACCTGGCTGGCGCTGCTCGGGCGGATTGCAGGATAGGGGCAACCGCTTCCCGGTAACACCTTTTGGCAAGGCTTGCCCTTTGCCCGGCGCTGCGATAGGGGCGGCGCTCGCATTTCGCCGGACGCGGGCGTGGCGGAACTGGTAGACGCGCTGGATTTAGGTTCCAGTATCGCAAGATGTGGGGGTTCGAGTCCCTTCGCCCGCACCAGACCCGCCCGGCCCGACCGGGAGCTTGGCCGTACCATTCCCATGGTGCGGCCAGAATTGTTGATGAAGCCCGCATGGGCACCACGACGTCGTACGAGAAAGTTGGATCACAGATGCAGATCGTCGAAACCAGCAACGAGGGCCTCAAGCGCGCCTATGCCCTGACCATCGCCGCGAATGATATCGCCGCGCTTGTAGAGGGTGAGGTCAAGAAGATCACGCCGCAGGTCCGCATGCCCGGCTTCCGCCCCGGCAAGGTGCCCGCCAATCTCGTGCGCAAGATGCATGGGCCCGCGCTGCACCAGCAGGCGCTGGAAACCTCGATCCGCGAGGCGATGGACAAGCTCGTCGCCGAAAAGGGCCTGCGCCCCGCGACCCAGCCCGATGTCTCGCTGGCCGAGGGCTATGAGGAAGGCAAGGACGCCGAGCTCACCGTTGCGCTTGAAGTGCTGCCCGAGATCACCGCGCCCGCCATCGACGGCATCAAGCTGGAACGCCTGATCGTCGAAGTGAGCGATGCCGAAGTGGATGAGGCCGTTGGCCGCATCGCGCAGGGGCAGAAGCGCTACGACGACGCGCCCGAGGGCACCGTGGCCGCCGATGGCGATCAGCTGATCATCGACTTTGCAGGGTCGGTCGATGGCGTTGCCTTCGATGGCGGCACTGCCACCGATCAGCCGCTCGAGCTTGGCTCGGGCCGCTTCATCCCCGGCTTTGAAGAGCAGTTGGTCGGCGTGAAGGCGGGCGATGAGCGCACCATCACGGTAACTTTCCCGGCTGATTATCCGGCCGAAAACCTTGCCGGCAAGGACGCCCAGTTCGCGTGCACCGTGAAGGCGGTCAAGCAGGCCGCTGAATTCACCGCGGACGACGATTTCGCCAAGTCGCTCGGCCTCGAGAGCATCGAGCAGCTGCGCGGCCTGATCAAGGGCCAGATCGAGCAGGAAAACGGCGGCCTCACGCGCACCGCGATGAAGCGCTCGCTGCTCGATCAGCTCGCCGCCGGCCACGATTTCGCGGTTCCGCCCTCGATGGTGGAAGCCGAGTTCGCGCAGATCTGGCAGCAGCTGACCACCGAAGCGGCCAAGGAAGAAGATCCCGCCGCCGCACTGGCCGAGATCGAAGGCGAGAAGGACGATTACCGCAAGATCGCCGAGCGCCGCGTGCGTCTGGGCCTGCTGCTTTCGGAGATCGGCCAGGCCAACGGCGTGCAGGTCAATGCGAACGAAATGGAAATGCTGATGCGCCAGGCCGCGCAGCAGTACCGCGAGCAGGACCGCCAGCGCTTCATCGACTACATCCGTTCGGATGCGCTCGCCGCTGCCCAGCTGCGCGCGCCGCTCTATGAGGACAAGGTTGTCGACTTCCTGTTCGACAAGGCCGAAGTCACCGAGCGCAGCGTGAGCCGCGAGGAACTGCAGGCGGTGATCGAAGCCGACGAGACCGGCAAGCCTGCCGAAGTAAAGCCTGCCAAGGCAGCACCGAAGAAGGCCGCCAAGAAGGCGAAGGAAGAGGCTCCCGCCGAGGAAGCGGCTCCGGCCGAAGCCGAAGCCAAGCCCGCCAAGAAGGCTCCGGCGAAGAAGAAGGTGGCTGAGGAAGCCCCGGTTGCCGAAGCCGCCCCGGCCGAGGAAGCGCCTGCTCCGAAGAAGAAGGCCGCGCCCAAGAAGAAGGCCGCCGACGCCTGATTTTCGCCGCAAGGCATTGAAATAGCTAAAGGGGCGCTCCGGCAACGGGGCGCCCCTTCTGGTATGCGCAAAGCATCCGTATTCGCGCGGATTGACCATGCGAATCAACAAATGAGAGATTCGGGCAGGCTCGGTTCCTGGGAGGGACACCCGATGCATACCGTTCGAAATCGCTTAGCTTTGCGGCCTCCGGTGGCTGTGCCCCCTGCGGCCTTGTCAAAAGTACCCAGCCCTGCCGCCAAGCGGCACGATACGGCTTATATCGGGCGCGGCTCGATGGCTGTGCCGCTAGTCATTCAGGATGAAAGCGGCCTGATCGAGGAGCGTCCGCAGAAACGGCGCAATGCCAAGGGCAAGAAAGCGCGCAAGGCCGCCGCGCGGCTCGCTTCGGCCCGGGAAGCACAATCGCTGGTGGAACCCGCACGGGGCGACGTCGCCGTCCAGACGCGGCGTGCCAAGCGGCCCGCGCAAAAGGGCAAGGCGCGCCCGAAGCCTCCCGAGGCTGCCCGCCCTGAGCAGCTTCCCGCCATCCCCGCCGCGAATGCGGTGCGAGGGACCTACAGTCCGTCGGTCAAGCTGCTCGCCGTACCGGCACCAACCCTGCCTGTTCGGCCTGAGCCGCAAGGCGAGGGACTTGCAGAGCCCATCGAAGCCGAGGTCGCGCCGGAGCCAGAAACGGCCCCGGCGCTGGCCGAAATGCCGCTGCCGCGCGCACGGGCGCTGGTTCCGGCGCGGCGGCAGGGCTTGATCGACGTGATCGCCTTCCTGCTGCGCGACTCGGGGCGGCGGTTGGCGCGCTGGTCGGCGCGCCGCCACGAGACCCGCGCCGAACAAGCCGCGCTGCGCCGGGCCGAAGCGCAGCAGATCAATCTGCAGCGCGAACTGGAGGCGCTCGACGCGCTGCGATGGAGCAACGCCCAGGGTCCCCGACCCCGCTCACCCTGAGCTTGTCGAAGGGGGCTGGCGCAGCCGCGGCGCAGAATGCTTCGACACGCTCAGCATGAGGGGGTTGGAGTAGGAACGGGAATCAGGAGCGCTTTATTCCCCCCAGCGCTTCAGCGAGGGCTTGGGCACCGGAACCGTCCGCGCGCGTTCATAGGCCGCGCCAGCTTCGAGCACGCGCTTGTCGTCCCATTTGGCGCCCATGAACGAGAGGCCCATCGGCAACCCCTCGACCGCGCCCATCGGCACGGTGAGGTGCGGATAACCGGCAATCGCGGCGAGGCTGCCCATGCCGACGTCGATGGAGTGGTCGCCCGTCACCAGATCGATCGCCCAGGCCGGCGGCGCGGTGGGGGCGATGAGGAACGACACGGCGTTATCCGCCAGCAGCTTGTCGATGCCCTCCACTCCGGCAAGGCGCAAGGAGTTCTCCCGCGCCTTCCTGTAGACGGCCGTGTCGGTCATCGCCTCGGCTTCTTCGAACTCGTTCTGGCCGAACCACTTCAGTTCTTCGGGGTGCGCCTTGTTGAAGGCGATGGCGTCCGCCAGCGTGCGCGCGGGCGGCGTATCCTTGAACGAGGAGGCGGGGACCGACTGGAGATAGGCGGCAAGATCGGTGCGCAGCTCGTAGAGCAGCACGGTGTATTCATCGCGGCCCATCTCTTCAGGCGGGGTGTAGTCGATATCGACCAGCGTGGCGCCTGCGGCCTTGAGATCGGCAAGCGCCTTGTCGAACAGGGCGATCACCTTGGGGTTGTTCCCCACGGCCCGCCGCAGCACGCCGAGCCGCACGCCCTTGAGGCTGGCGGCGGAGAGACCGGCGGAAAAATCGGTCTTGTGCGCGTCCGCTTCGGCGGTCGCGGGATCGGCAGGGTCGCTGCCGACCATCGCGGTGAGCATCAGCGCGGCATCGCGCACGCTCGTCGTCATCGGGCCGACGGTATCCTGGCTGTGGCTGATCGGCACGACATGGGTGCGGCTGATCATGCCGACGGTGGGCTTGAAGCCGACGATACCGTTGAGCGAGGCGGGGCAGGTGATGGAGCCATCGGTTTCGCTGCCGATCGCGGCCCACGCCATGCCGGCGGCAATCGCCGCACCGCTGCCCGAGGAGGAGCCGCAGGGCGAACGGTCCAGCGCATGGGGATTGCGCGTCTGCCCGCCGACCGCGCTCCACCCGCTGGAGGACTGGCCCGAGCGCATGTTGGCCCATTCGGAGAGGTTGGTCTTGCCGAGCACGACGACGCCTGCCGCACGCAACCCGATCATGAAGGGAGCATCGCGATCGGCGCGGTTGTCCTTGAGCAGCAGGCTGCCCGCCGTGGTCGGCATGGGATCGGCGGTCTCGACGTTGTCCTTCACGAGGATGACCTTGCCAGCGAGCGGCCCGGTCAGCGCCTTGGCGGCCGTTTCGGCCTTGGCAGCATCGGGATTGAGCGCGATCACGGCGTTGATCTTAGGCCCCGCCTTGTCGAGCGCCTTGATGCGCGCGAGATAGGTGGCGACGCTTTCCTGCGCGTGGGAAGTGCTGCCGGCGAGCGCTGTCGCGGCAAGCAGAACGGCGGAAACGGATTTGGCGGAACGGCGGAACATGGATCACCCCCTGATGAATTTGTCAGGAAGCTGCGGCCAAGCTTGGCGCCGCGCAAGCGCATCGATGGGCAAACAAGGCGGATTTCGCCGATATTGCACCACTTTTCATGGCTGACAGTGCGGATGCGCGGTTAACGCCCTTGAACATCCTGTCGTGGCACGCGACATAGGCCCTGCACATCCAAGAGGACACTATGCTCGATCTTTATGGCGGCCACGGCGCATCGGCTTACGGAAACCAGGGTAAATACAGCCACGACCCCATCACCGGGGCGCTGGTTCCGGTTGTGGTCGAGCAGACCAGCCGGGGTGAACGCAGCTTCGACATCTTCTCGCGCCTGCTGCGCGAACGCATCGTGTTCGTGACGGGCGAGATCGAGGACAACATGGCTTCGCTGATCGTGGCGCAGCTGCTGTTCCTCGAATCCGAGAACCCGTCGAAGGACATCGCCATGTACATCAACTCGCCCGGCGGCGTGGTGACGGCGGGTCTCGCGATCTACGATACCATGCAGTACATCCGCCCGCGCGTTTCGACCGTGTGCATCGGACAGGCTGCCTCGATGGGCAGCTTCCTGCTCGCTGCGGGTGAGCCGGGCATGCGCATCGCGCTCCCCAATGCGCGGATCATGGTCCATCAGCCTTCGGGCGGCGCGCGCGGCATGGCCTCCGACATCGAGATCCAGGCGCGCGAGATTCTGCGCATGCGTGCGCGGATGAACGACCTCTACGTCAAGTTCACCGGCCGCACGCTCGCAGAAATCGAGAAGGCGATGGACCGTGACACGTTCCTCGAAGCCGACGAAGCGCTGAAGTTCGGAATCGTCGACAAGGTGTACGAATCGCGTCCAGAAGGTGACCAGATGGGCGGCGAAGAAGGTTCAGGCGGCGCGCCCTCGGCATGATTTCGGCCTGATCCCAGCATTTTGCCCTAAAATGGCAGGGTGCTGGATCAGGATTTGTTCGCTATTTTCGTGTCCGGTTGATTAATGCCCTCCGGGTAGTAGGATAACCGGGCCCGCCCCTCGTGGAGGGGCGTCTGGGATGTAAGAATGACCAAGCTTTCCGGATCGGATACCAAGAGCACGCTGTACTGCAGTTTCTGCGGCAAGTCGCAGCACGAAGTGCGCAAGCTCATCGCCGGCCCCACCGTGTTCATCTGCGATGAATGCGTGGAGCTGTGCAATGACATCATCCGCGAGGAGACCAAGGCTGGTCTCGCCGGAAAGAAGGATGGCGGCGTACCGACCCCGCGCGATATCTTCGTGACACTGAACGACTATGTGATCGGTCAGGACCGCGCGAAGCGCGTGCTCTCGGTCGCGGTGCACAACCACTACAAGCGCCTCAAGCACAGCGGCAAGGGCGGCGATGTCGAGCTGTCGAAGTCGAACATCCTGCTCGTCGGGCCGACCGGCTCGGGCAAGACGCTGCTGGCGCAGACGCTGGCCAAGACCTTCGACGTGCCCTTCACGATGGCCGATGCGACGACGCTGACCGAAGCCGGCTACGTGGGCGAGGATGTCGAGAACATCATCCTCAAACTGCTGCAGGCGAGCGACTACAATGTCGAAAAGGCGCAGCACGGCATCGTCTACATCGACGAGATCGACAAGATCAGCCGCAAGGCCGAGAACCCCTCGATCACGCGCGACGTTTCGGGCGAAGGCGTGCAGCAGGCGCTGCTCAAGCTGATGGAAGGCACCACGGCTTCGGTGCCGCCGCAGGGCGGGCGCAAGCATCCGCAGCAGGAATTCCTGCAGGTGGACACGACCAACATCCTGTTCATCTGCGGCGGTGCGTTTGCCGGCCTCGAGAAGATCATCTCCGACCGCCTGCAGAAGCGCTCGATCGGCTTCGGCGCGCATGTAGCGGATCCGGACAAGCGCAAGGTGGGCGAACTGCTCCAGAAGGCGGAGCCTGAAGACCTCCTCAAGTTCGGCCTGATCCCCGAATTCGTCGGTCGTCTGCCGGTGATTGCCACGCTGAATGACCTCGATATCGAGGCGCTGGTCAAGATCCTGCGCGAGCCCAAGAACGCGCTGATCAAGCAGTACCAGAAGCTGTTCGACCTCGAAGACGTGCAGTTGACCTTCACCGACGACGCGCTCGAAGCGATTGCCAAGCGCGCCATCGAACGCAAGACCGGCGCGCGCGGCCTGCGCTCGATCGTTGAAGGGCTGCTGCTCGATACGATGTTTGATCTGCCGACGCTGGAAGGCGTGACCGAAGTGGTGGTCGACAAGGATGTCGTCGATGGCCGCAAGGAGCCAGTCCAGGTGCTCAAGGGCAAGGAAGAAGCGGCCTGAGCAAGGCACCGCTTCAGCACTGAAACAAAGCGGGCCCGGAAGCGCACTTCCGGGCCCGTTTCCTTGGGGTTTACCCCACTTTGCGACTGACCTTGACCGCTAGCCCGCAGTGATCCGTCACGGTCACCGCGCCGGAGGACTGGGAAAGATAGACCGGTCCGGCCTCCAGATTGATCGTCGTGGTGTTGTAGACCGCGACATCGAACATCTTCGAGCCCGCGCTGTTGGTTCCCCCCTGCTTGACGTTCCAGTTATCAAAAGGGGAGACCACGGTGCTGGTGTGCGCGTTGGCAAAGCCCTGGGGCAGGGCATTCTGGGTGAAATTGCTGGAACTCTGGTTGGTATCGCCGATCACCAGATCAATCGGGCCGCTTCCGATCGTAACGAGGTGGTTGTTGAGCTGGGCGTAGAAGTCCCGCACTTTCGCCGCGTTGGTTGCGATGGCGTTCGGCACATGGACGAACAGCACGGAAAGGCCGTTGATTGAGTAGATCACGAAGCCCAGCCCCTCGGCCAGCAACTTGATTTGCCCCGCGACGCCAGCCTGAGCGAATGCTGTGAAGCACTGGCATGCCTTGGCATTGCCGGTGACATTCGCGAGCAGACCCGAACTCTGGCGGAGGCCTGCGAAGTCGGCATTGCTAACATCGAGTTCGCCGCACACGAGCAGGTCCGGCATCGTGCCGATGGCGCGGAAGATGTTCTGATAGATCAGTGCGATCTGAGTGCCGAAAGCGACCTGGGTCGGTGCGCCGGCCTGCGCCTGGATCGGGCGCAGATGCGCCGGGCCCTCAACGGGCAGGGTGAACTCGCTATCCAGTGAAGGCAGGACGAGCGCTTGATGCCCGGCGCCGGCCACACGCCGCGCCGCAGCGCGGGTCAACGGCTGCTGCCACATCGAGGCGAGGCCGTGTGTCGTGCTCGAATTGGCGTTGAACGACTGGTAGGCGATTACCGGCATGTCCGCTCCCATAGAGACCACGAGTTACAGCTGCAGATTACCCTGTCGAGGTGCCGAGACAAGCTTGCGCAAGTCGGCCCGGTATGCACCGGGCTTCGCTGCCCAAACTGCGCCGCACCATTCTCGTGCAGCACGCCTGTCACCCGGCCAATTTGGCAAACCGTGCGTCTGCCGCGCCCCATGTCGCGGCGGCCATGAAAGCGTCGACATAGGCAGCGGCCTTCGCGCCGTAGTCCATGGCATAGGCGTGTTCGTACATGTCCATGGCAAGGATCGGGGTGCCGCCGGCGAGGGTCTGGGTGTGGTCGTTCGCCCACTGGTTGGTGAGGCGGCCATCGTGCGGGGACCATTGCAGCAGGACCCAGCCCGAGCCGCCGCCGAGCGCCTTGCCCATCGCGGAGAATTCCGCGGCCCAGCGGCTGAAGCTGCCGAAATCGCGCTCGATTGCCGCGCCGAGCTTGGCCCCCGGCTTGCCGCCGCTTCCCAGGCACGAGAAATAGACTTCGTGGAGGATCATCGAGTTCCATGCGAGGAGTTCCTCGCGCTTCAACCCGTTGAGCATGAAGCCGGGGGCGGTTGCCATGTCGAGCTTGGCCAGTTCGCCCTTGATCGCGCCGATGCGCTTCACCGCGCCGACGTAGTTGTTGTCGTGGTGGCTGGTGAGGAGTTTGGCGGAAAGGCCGGTGATCGTCGCCGGATCGAACGGCAGCGGCGCCGGGGCAGGCGCAAAGACCGGGCCCGAGGGAGCGGGAGGCGCGGCGGCGGTCTGTGCGGCGGCGGGGATGGCTCCGGCTGCGGCAGCGGTCATGGCAGCGGTAAGGGCGGTGCGGCGATCGATCTGCATGGGATGCGACTCCTTGAACTGACTTCGGCCATTGTGGTCAGGAAACGCGCGCTGTCCATCTGCCAGGAAGTCAGGCCGCAAAAAGGGCGGCGGCCGTGTTCAGCCGCCGCCCTTTTTGTGAGTCCCTGCGATCAGTTGGGCAGCGAGCCAGCGTCGGTCAGCACGATCTTGCCGCTGGCCACCGTGTAGCCTGCGGCAGGAGCGGTGCCGGAGACGATAATCGCGGCGAGGCCGGATGCCAGGGCAGTGGCGGCAATAGCGGCGGCGGCGGCCATCGAAATGCTGGCAATCTTCAATTCCGTACGAAGCATTTCGATTCCCCTCAGGAGCGCTCTTGGCAGCGCTATAGGGGTCATCGATGGTCGCGCGCAGGCACCCCTAAGGGCCAAATGGCTGGTGCGTCCGGTTAGCGTCCGTTTCCGCAGCCATGGTGGGCAAGTTCGGCAAGATCGGTGGTCTCGATCTGCACCGTGGCGTGGCAGATCGCGAAGCGCTGGGCGAGCGTTTGGGATAGGTCGCCCAGGAAGGCATCCCCGGGGTGGCCGCCGGGCATCACGAGATGCGCGGTCATCGCGGTTTCGGTGGTGCTCATCGGCCAGATGTGGAGATCGTGGACCGCACTGACGCCCGGCATAGCGGCAAGGTGGTGTTCGACGGCGTGCCCATCGACGGAGGCCGGAACGCCATGGAGGCCCATCTTGAGCGAATCCTTGGCAAGGCCCCAGGTGCCCCACGCGATCACGCCGATGATCGCCAGGCTGGTGACGGGATCGATCCACCACGCGCCGGTGAGCGCGATCAGCGCGCCAGCCACGACCACGCCGGCGGAAACCGCTGCGTCAGCCGCCATGTGGAGATAGGCACCGCGGATGTTGATGTCGTGCTCGCGCCCGCGCAGGAAGAGCAGCGCGGTGAGCGTGTTGATCGCGATGCCGATCCCCGCGACGACCATGACCGGGCCGGCTGCGACGGGTTCCGGCGCGATCAGGCGGTGGATCGTCTCGACGAGGATCGCGCCGAGCGCCAGCATCAGCAGCGCGGCGTTGAACAGGGCAGCGAGGATCGAGCTCGACTTGTAGCCATACGTGAAGCGCGACGAAGGCGGGCGCGCGGCGAGCACGCTGGCGGCCCAGGCGACGGCAAGGCTCAACACATCCGAGAGGTTGTGCCCCGCATCGGCGACGAGCGCCATCGAGCCTGCGGCAATACCGTAGCCCGCCTCGATCAGGACGAACCCGCTGTTGAGCACGATACCGATGGCAAAGGCGCGGCCAAAGCTGGCGGGGGCGTGGCTGTGTCCGTGGCCATGCGAGTGCGCATGGCTGTGCCCGTGACCATGCGTGCTCGCATGGCTATGATCGTGACCATGGTGGTGGTGGTGCGCGCCGGACATGCGCCGCTTCCTAGCGCCTTCATGACGGGGAGGAAAACGCTTTGATTGCAGTACCTGAACTGGGGCCCGAATTGCCAGGGGGCCTGTAAGCCGGGTTCTGTGGCGCGGACGGTATCCCACTTGTGGACCGTATCCGCGTCGGCAGCCATTCCTCTAGGCGGCCCGTTGCCGGGCGCGCTCAAGCGACCAACCCGGACTGCTGGCCCGAAACAGGCCTGCTCCGTAAAGGAGCGCGCAGTCCCTATTCGGTCTTGCTCCAGGTGGGGTTTGCCTTGCCGCTTCTGTTACCAGTCGCGCGGTGCGCTCTTACCGCACCCTTTCACCCTTGCTGCCCCCCATGTCTTTCAACACGCTGGGTTAGCGGTCTGCTCTCTGTGGCACTTTCCCTGAAGTTTCCCTCGGCGGGCGTTACCCGCCACCCTTGTTTCGTGGAGCCCGGACTTTCCTCGGCGCCTTGCCCATGAATGAGCAAAACGACGCGGCTGCCCGGCCCCCTGGCGAGGGGTCACCTAGCACGCCCGGTGTCGCGTTCCAACAAAAGCTCGAACAGCAGTGCGCCGATCTGTCCGTCGATTTCGCCATCGATGCGCGCGGGGCGCCAGCGGCGCTGGAAGGCGCGGACGGCGGCTTCGGGATCGGTGATGTCATACCCGAAACGCTCTAGCGCGAGGTAGAAGGCGCTTGGGTTGTCGTAGATCAGGCGCATGGTGAGCTGCGGCTTGGGCAGCGTGATGCGGTACCGCGCGAGGAGGTCCCAGGGGAACAGTTCGCCCGGATCCTGCTTGCGCGCGGGAGCCACGTCCGAATGGCCGACGACATTGGCGCGGGGAATATCGTGGCGCTTCACGATATCGGCGAGCAGCGGGATCAGCGCTTCCATCTGCGCTTCGGGGAACGGGCGGTAGCCGAATTCGTGGCCGGGATTGACGAGCTCGATCCCGATGCTGGCCGAGTTCACGTCGGTTTCGCCGCGCCAGTAGGACCGGCCCGCATGCCAGGCGCGCTTGGCTTCATCGACGAGGCGGATGACGGTGCCATCTTCGTCGATCATGTAGTGCGCCGAAACTTCGGCCGCCGGATCGCACAGCCTTTCGAGCGCTTCGGCGGCGGTGCGCATGCCGGTGTAGTGCAGGACCACCATGGAGACGCGCGATTTGCGCTCGTTCCAGTTGGGCGAGGGAACCTCGCGGTGGACCAGCCAGCGGTTCATGGCAGATCAGGCCCCGACACTTCAGGCAGACACGGGCAGCATGGCCCCCATGACGAGAGCCTCGGGCGTGGCGTGATACTGGATCGTGCCGCCGATGCCATCGACCAGCTGGCGCAGCATGGCGGCGGGCGCGGTGCGGCTGGAGAGTTCCTCGCCTGGGAGCGCGCCTTCGAGCGCGAGGCCGATGTTGCGATCGAACACGACGCGGGCACCGGTCGCGCGGATCACGATCTCGCTGCAGGGCTTTGCGCCATCCGTTCTGAGTTCGGCCGCGATATCGAGCGTGCCGCCGCGCACCAGCGCCTCGATTCCGATGAGCGCGAGGTTGAGCAGCGTCTTGACCGCCGGCTTGGGCAGGCTGTCTCCGGCCAGCGCCCAGTTGGCCTGGATGCGCCCGTTGTTGCCGACCAGCGCATCGATCAGCGCGCGCGGCTCGGCAAGCGGGACCATCTCGCCGAAGCCGCCAGCGGCGCCGAAGGCGAGGCGGAAGAAGCGCAGCTTGTCGGCGGAAATGCGTGCGCTCTGCTCAAGCAGTTCGAAGCATTTCTGGCGCATCTCGGGGTCCTTCTCCTCGGCGAGGAGTTCAAGACCATTGGTGAGCGCGCCGACGGGGGAGAGCATGTCGTGGCACAGGCGCGAGCAGAGCAGGCTGGCGAGATCGAGCGAATCGGGGTTCATGTTCAGAATTCGGGCCTTTTCGCTGAATAAGTTGACACAGTTGACACAGTCCTGAGGGAAACTTGCGCTGGCCGGGATGGGGCCCCGCCGCAGCGGTCGCGAAGCACACAAGGAAGGGTCGGGCGTGACGTCACCAACCTGCCTTAACTCTCCTTGATCGCGTAGGAAAGCGCTTCGAACCCGGATGGCGCATCGCGCCACAAACTGACCGCGCCGGCAGCGGCGATGGCCCAGATCCGGCCATCGCCCGAGGCACTGGCGGCATCGGTGGCGGAAGGGCGGGCAAGCCCGTTCGGGTGCGAGTGGAAATAGCCGACGAGCTCAGGTCCTCCAGCGCGCGCCGCCTTGTGCGCGGCGATAAGCGCGGCGGGATCGATCTCGAAATGGCGGGCGGGTTCGGGATGGACGTTGGCGGCGGCTTGCGCGGTTTCGATGTGATTTCCGAAGCCGAGGAGGAGGCCGCAGGCTTCGCGCGGTGCGGCCTGTGCGGCGGCGGCGAGGATGGCGGCGTGGGCTTGTGGGGTGAGGGTCAAGTACATGGCGGTACCATCGGCGTGCGGATCATGCGCCATCGGCGGCCTGCAGCCAATCCTCGCGGCCATGCCGCAGGCGCAGGATGAGCACCGCATCATCCTCGGCGATTTCGTAGATGATCAGATGGGACTGGTAGCGATGCACCCGGACCGGCGGTGCAATTTCATCGCGCAGCCGGGCCGCGAGCGGATAGTCCGCCAGAAATGCAAAGGCCGCACCAAGACCATCGTGATAGCGATCTGCTTGCGCCGCGCCAAACAAGGCCAGTCCCTCCAGATAAATCTGGACGAGATCATCTGCGGCGGCCCGAGACAGCCGGAATCCGGCCACCCTAGAGTTCAGTGCCGGCGACGCGCAGGGCCCTGGCGCGAATGTCTGCCATGGTTTCGTTGCTGGTGCCGCTTGCCCGCGCTTCATCGACGTGCTGCTGCATCTCGGCGATCCGATCCGATCGCTCCTGCTCGCGCCGGATCAGATCGCGGATATAGTCGCTGACATTGCTGTACCGCCCCGAACCGGCTTTCGCTTCGACCCATTGCTTCATGGGATCGGGCAGGGAAATGTTCATGGTCGCCATGCCAGCAGTTTGCCGTTTTTTGGCAAGGTTTGTCAAGACTGCCCCACCCTTGCCGCCCCGCCAAGCCGTTCCCATATCCAACCGACCATGGGGGCATGCGAGACCATCATCGAGGGGATCATCCCGACCGGCGGGCTGCGGCTCGACCGGGCGCTTGCCGATGTCTCCGGCCTCTCGCGCGAGCGGATCAAGGCGCTGCTCGATGATGGGCGCGTGGCGCTCGCCGGAAAGCCGGCGGGGCAAGCTTCGCTCAAGCCGGCGCAAGGCACGCCCTTCACCATCCGCGTGCCGGAGGCCGTACCGGCAGAAGCGGCGGCGCAGGATATTCCGCTCAGCGTGGTCCATGAGGACGCGCATCTCATCGTGATCGACAAGCCCGCGGGGCTGGTGGTGCATCCGGCGGCGGGGAACCTCGACGGGACGCTGGTCAACGCGCTGCTGCACCATTGCCGGGGCCAGCTTTCGGGCATCGGCGGGGTGGCGCGGCCGGGGATCGTACACCGGATCGACAAGGATACCTCGGGGTTGCTGGTTGTCGCCAAGACCGATGCGGCGCATGAAGGGTTGGCGCGGCAGTTTGCCGACCATTCGATCCACCGCGTCTACCAGGCCGTGACGACAGGCGTGCCCGTGCCTGCGGAGGGCACGGTGCGCGGCGCGATCGGGCGCAGCGAGCGCGATCGCAAGAAGATGGCGCTGGTCGCTGACGGGCGCGGCAAGCATGCCGTCACGCATTACCGCACGATCGAGCTTCTGCAGGGCGCCGCGCTGATCGAGTGCCGGCTCGAGACCGGGCGAACCCACCAGGTGCGCGTTCACCTTGCATCAATCGGTCATGCGCTAGTGGGCGATCCAGTCTATGGACGCACGTCATCCCAGCATCGGCCCCTGCTTGCCCGGCTCGGCTTCGGCCGTCAGGCGCTCCACGCGGCCGAACTTGGCTTCATCCATCCGGCGAGCGGCGAGTCGGTGCGCTTTGCCAGCCCGACGCCCGTCGATCTCAGGACGCTCATTATCGAGCTGGGAGGTCATGATGGCTGACGGCAGCCTATGGATCAAAGGTGCAATGCCCCAAAAACGCGCTGTATCGAATGGCGCTACGTGGGCGAATAGTTTTGCTGTGTGGCAAGACTCGGGGCTGTCCGATATACCGGAACAAGCCGCGAACGTCTCGCGACACAGGCCTGTGAGGTTCGCGCCCCCTGCAATCGGGCGCGGCGAAAGGATGTGTTCAGGTGTCTGAGAAGAAATCGACAGCGCTGGTCCCTGCCCTTGGTGGCGGTGAGGCGGGGCTGAACCGCTATCTGGCCGAGATCCGCAAGTTCCCGGTGCTGGCGCCCGAGCAGGAATACATGCTCGCCAAGCGCTATCAGGAGCATGCCGATCCGCAGGCCGCTGCGCAGCTGGTGACGAGCCATCTGCGGCTCGTGGCGAAGATCGCCATGGGCTATCGCGGCTATGGCCTGCCCGTGAGCGAGCTGATCTCCGAAGGCAACATCGGCCTCATGCAGGGCGTCAAGAAGTTCGAGCCCGATCGCGGCTTCCGTCTGGCGACCTATGCGATGTGGTGGATCAAGGCCTCGATCCAGGAGTACATCCTGCGGTCGTGGAGCCTTGTGAAGATGGGCACCACCGCAGCGCAGAAGAAGCTGTTCTTCAACCTGCGGCGGATGAAGAAGAACCTCGAGGCGTTCGAGGATTCGGACCTGCATCCGGAAGACGTGCGCAAGATCGCGACCGACCTCGGCGTGTCCGAAACCGAAGTCGTCAACATGAACCGGCGCATGATGATGGGCGGCGATGCCAGCCTCAACGTCTCGGTGCGTGAGGACGGCGAAGGTTCGTGGCAGGACTGGCTGGTCGATGACAGCCCGCTGCAGGATGAGACCGTGGCCGACGCCGAGGAAGCGCATCTGCGCCACGCCCTGCTGGTCGAGGCGATGGACGGCCTTTCGGACCGCGAGCGGCATATCCTGACCGACCGGCGCCTTATCGACGAGCCCAAGACGCTCGAAGAACTGAGCCAGGTCTACAACGTCAGCCGCGAGCGCGTGCGCCAGATCGAGGTGCGCGCCTTCGAGAAGCTGCAGAAGGCGATGCAGCGCATTGCCGGCGAGCGGCATCTGCTGACGGCCTGAACCGGGCGGTTCCTTGAGAATAGAAGGGCGGCCGGGGGTGATCCCGGCCGTTCCTGTTTGCGGTGGATCGCGGCAACCACGCGGCTCACTGGGAAGGCGCGAAGGTTTCAAGCTCCCGATTGCCAGCCGCGCGCCGCCGGGTAATATCATCGGCGCATGGATGATGAACTGCTCAAGCTCAAGAACCCGCAAGTGATGCAGGCGCGCCGGCCCGGCCTGTTGCATCAGGCGGGATGGTTGCTGGCACGGCTGGTGGCGGCGTTCCTGTTCCTGAGCGTGTTCATGGTGGTGGTCTACCGCTTCGTGCCGGTGCCGGTGACACTGACGATGATCTTCGATCCCAACGGCATCACCCAGGAATGGGTGCCGCTTTCGAAGATCGATCGCAACATGGTGGATGCGGCAATCGCCGGGGAGGACGGCAAGTTCTGCCAGCATCACGGGTTCGATCAGGATGCGATCCTCAAGGCGTGGGAGCGCAATCAGGAAGGCGGACGCATCCGCGGGGGCTCCACGATCAGCCAGCAGACCGCCAAGAACGTGTTCCTGTGGCAAGGCGGCGGCTATCTGCGCAAGGGGCTGGAAGCCTGGTTCACCGTGCTGATCGAGACGATCTGGGGCAAGCAGCGCATCATGGAAGTCTACCTCAACGTCGCCGAGACGGGCATCGGCACCTATGGTGTCGAGGCGGGGGCGCAGCGCTACTACAAGAAATCGGCGGCACGATTGAGCCGGGTCGAGGCGGCGCGGATCGCCGCGGCGTTCCCGCAGCCCAAGGTGCGCGCGGTAACGGGTGCGACGGGTTCTACCCGCAGGCACGGCAACGTGATCGCAGCGCGGGTAAACACGGTGCGCGCGGATTACGACACCTGCGTTTATCAATAGGGGCGCCCCGCGACGGGGTGTGCTTGACTGGCTTGGTCAATCAAGCCCGGCATGAGCGGGGCCAAGGGAGTGCCAGCCATGCCGCAGGTCATCATTCACGCGTGGATCGAATTTGCCGATCAAGGCGTGCGGGACGAGGCGGTGCGGCTGGCGGCGCCGATCCAGTGGACATCGCGCACCGAGGAGCCGGGCTGCCTTGAGTACTGCTTCGCCGCCGATCCCTGCATTCCGCACCGGGTAACCATCCACGAGCTGTGGGAAGATCACGCCTCGCTCGTCGCGCACTTCCAGCACCCTTGCTACGCCGCGATGCGCGACACGATGGTGGGACTGGGGCCGACTGCGCTGTGGAACCGGATGTATGAAGTCGGCCGCGATGGGCCGGTCTACCGCGAGGACGGCGCGATGCGCACGGTGTTGTTTGACGACTAGGCTGCCTCAGCCGCCGGTTCGCCCTGCACTGAAATCAGCCAGCGCGATGTGCCTTCGAGGCCGATCGCAGTGAGCAGGCCCGAGGCATAGGCGCCCGTATCGAGGCTGATGCGCAGCGGCGAGACGTGCGGGCTTTCGAGAATGGTGTGGCCGTGGACGACCGCGAAATCGCGGGTTTCGGGGCCTTCGATGAACTCACCGCGAATCCAGCGCAGGTCCGAGATCTTCTGATCCTCGAGCGGGACACCAGGGCGCACCCCGGCGTGGACGAAGACGTAGTCGCCGATCTGGATGCTGTCTTCCATCGACTTCATGAATTCGATGTCGTCGGCCGGGACTGCTTCTTGCATGATCGCGCGCAGCTCCTCGAGCGTGGCGCGGCTGTAGACATCAGGCTCGATCGGATAGCTCAGCAAGGTTTCGCGCCCGCCATGGCGGAGGAAATGGCGCAGCGTATCGTCGCGCTCGAAACTGCCGAGGAACATTTCCTCGTGGTTGCCGGCCAGCATCCGCACGCGGCGGCGCTTTGCCCATTCGCGCGCGGTGGCAATGACGCTCGCGCTGTCCGGGCCGCGATCGACGAGATCGCCCAGCAGGATGACGGTGGTTTCTGCAGGGGAACGGCCCGCTTCGTCCGCCTCGATCCGCGCAATCATGCGGCACAGCAGGTCGTATCGGCCATGGATGTCGCCAATGGCATAGACTCGCTGACCTTCCGGAACCGAGGGAATCACCTCAGGCTCGGACCGGGATTCAAGAAAGGAACGCAGCAGTTTCAGCATCAAAGAGGGGCCTTACCAAAGTAATATGGGCCTGACAGCGTCCATTACAAGGCGCGCGGCATGGATGGTGCGGAATTGCAACAGAGCGTGGGAAAGCCGCGACCAGCCGTTGGCGCGCTCTTGTGCGACGCAACATAATCCGGCAACAAAAAGTTACAGAACGAAGGCTGACCGCAAAAATCGAGTCGCCACGGGCTGTGCAGGTGGGACGACGCGAACCCAAAAACAAAGGATTCCCCATGCGTACGTCCAGCAAGGCCTTCGTGGCCGCAACCTTTGCTGCCCTTAGCTTCGCCGCTGCTGCACCCGCGCTTGCCGACGAAACTGCCCCGCCCAGCGACATCACGGTAACGGGCGCGGCGACGATCGCCAGCCAGTACCGGTTCCGCGGCGTCGCGCAGTCGGACAACAAGCCCGTCGTGCAGGGCACCTTCACAATCGCGCACAAATCCGGTTTCTACATCTCGACCTGGGGCTCGAGCGCTTCGGCCGGCAACAGCCCGATCAACATCGGCGGCACCGAGATCGACATCTACGGCGGCTACACCCACGGTATCGGCAACACCGGCTTCACCATCGACGGCGGCCTTTATGGCTACATCTATCCGGGCGCGACGATCGGCAACTACTGGGAAGTCTACGGTTCGGTGGCCAAGACGCTGGGCCCGGTGACGGCCAAGGTCGGCGCGAACTTTGCGCCGGCGCAGAAGGTGTTCAACTACAACTTCACCTCGACCCATCGCAGCAATCTCTACGTTTACGGCGAACTGGGCGGGGCGATCCCGGGCACTCCGCTGAGCATCCATTCGCACCTCGCGCACACCGGCGGCGGCTTCGACCTTCCTAAGCCGTTCTTCGATTACAACGTGGGGATTACCGCGAAGTATAAGAACCTTGCGCTTGATGCCTCAGTGGTCGGCACCAATATGCACCGCAGCGACTTCGCCCAGAGCGGCCTGTGCAGCGGCGCCGGCGGCGGCGAAAGCCTGACGGCGGTCGATGTATGCACGAATTCGTTCTACCGCACGACCAAGCCGGTCGGCGTGGTTTCGCTCACCGCATCGTTCTGATCGCATCCGGTTGCAGGAGGAAAGGGCGCGCCGCCATGCGGTGCGCCCTTTCTTGCCGCTGACGCAGCGCAGAGGCCTTTACCGCAAGTAGAAGTCGATCGTTGTCACGACGCGGACCTTCTTGAACGGCGTGTCCGAAACACCCCAGCCGCCGCCGCCATCGCCGTCCCGCGCGGTCACTTCGAAGTAGCCCTGCGTCGCGTTCTTGATCCCGCCGACGCCGGTGCCGCTATCCTGCGCAAACTGTTCGGCGGAGCGGCGCGCGTCCTTGGTGGCGGCGGCGACCATCGCGGGCTTGATCTTGTCGAGCCCGGTGAAAGTATAGGCCATGCCTGAGCCTTCCTCGAGCATCACGCCGCGCCGCACGAGATCGAACTGGCGGCGCACGGCATCCTGCGCGCGCTTGATGTCGGTGGTGCGCAGCGCCATGCGCTGGCGCACGGTGAAGCGCGTCACGCCGTTATCGGTGCTCGTGCTGACATTGACGCCGGTGGGCTGGAGCGTTTCTGCGGGGAAGCCGAGGCCGGCGAAGAAGGCGCGGATTTCCTGGCTGTCATGATCGACGCTGGCCTGCGCGCTGCCCATGTCCTCTGCCGTGGCGGAATAGGCGATGGTCCAGGTGGCGAGGTCGGCGGTCACTTCGCGTTCGGCAAGGCCGCGCACGGTGACAGCGCGGTCCGCCTCGCGGCTGCGCCTGAGGCCATCGCCGAGGAGATAGCCGCCCGCCACCATGCCGAGCGCGAGCACGCCGGCGGCCGCAAGCAACGGGCGCTGCAGACCCGATGGGGTCAGGCGGGCAAGAAACGATTGGGAATCGGCGGCAGGCTCACTATCGGTTGTCGTCACGGCATGGTCTCCCTGTCGGGCTCTTCGCCCTGCGGTGAGATGTGCAATTCTGTCGATGAACTGAGTTTGAATAACCAAAGGAGCTGCTCCCCGTGACCAAGTTTCTCCACGCGATGATCCGCGTGACCGATCCCGAGGCGACGATCGCCTTCTTCGAGCTGTTTGGGGTGAAGGAAGTGCGCCGCTTTTCGAGCGACAAGGGCCGCTTCACGCTGATATTCCTCGCGGCGCCCGGCGAAGAGGGCATCGCGGAAGTGGAACTGACCTATAACTGGCCGCCTGAGGATGGCAGCGCGGGCGAAGTCTATACCGGCGGACGCAACTTCGGCCACCTCGCCTACCGGGTGAGCAACATTTACGAGACCTGCGCGAAGATTCAGGCGGCGGGCCACATCATTCACCGCCCCCCGCGCGATGGCCACATGGCTTTCGTGAAGAGCCCGGACGGCATCTCGATCGAACTGCTGCAGGACGGGCACCTTGAACCCGCAGAACCGTGGGCGAGCATGGAGAACACCGGGACCTGGTGAGGGTTTGAAGAAGGGGTTTCTCGCAGAGATCGGGAAGGAAGCAGAGATCGCAGAGAGGTCGCTTCCGGCGGAGCCGGAAATTGATGCCCTCCCGATCAGATCGAAAGCGGCCGCGCCGCAAGGTACAGTCTCCCTGCGATCTTCTTTCCCTCTGCGTCCTCTGCGAGAAACCTTCTACGCCGCGCGCCGCACCATCCACAGTGCGTAGAGCGCGGGGAGGAAGAACAGCGTCAGCGCGGTACCGACGAGCGTGCCCCCGATCAGCACGACCGCAAGCGGGCCCCAGAAGCTGGACAGCGTGAGCGGCAGAAAAGCGAGCACCGCCGCAAGCGCGGTGAGCAGCACCGGGCGTGCGCGCCGCACGGTCGCCTCGATCACCGCAGCTTCAAGGCCGAGGCCGCGGGCGCGTTCGCTGTCGATCTGGTCGACGAGGATCAGCGTGTTGCGCATGAGAATGCCGGCAAGCCCGATCAGGCCGAGGATCGCGTTGAACCCGAACGGGAAACCGGTGATGAGCAGCGAGGGGATCGCGCCGAGCAGCCCCAGCGGCGCGGTCGCGAAGACGAGGCCGGTCATGCGGAACGAGCGCGTTTGCAGCATGAGCACGAGCAGCATGATCCCGATCATGATGGGGAAAAGCGGCGCAAGCGCGGCGTTGGCCTTGCCGGCTTCCTCGACCGAGCCGGCGGCGATGATCGCATAGCCTGCGGGCAGCTTGTCGATCACGGGCTGCAGTTTGGGCAGGATCGCGGCAGTCACGTCAGCTGGCTGGATGCCCTTGGTGATATCGGCGCGCACGGTCATCGTCGGCACGCGGTTTCGGCGCACCAGCAGCGGGTCTTCGCTGGAAGGCACGATCTTCGCGACTTGCGCAAGGGTCACGCCGGTGCCGTTCGCGGTGCCGATCACGAGGTTGCCGAGGTCACCGAGCGCGTGGCGTTCAGCCCCCGGCGTGCGGACGACGACATCGGTGGTGCGGTCGCCGTAGCGGGCCTGTGCAACGGTTGTGCCCGAAATCAGCGCGGAGACCTGCCGGGCGACGCTGGCGGGATCGAGCCCGAGCAGGCGCAGGCGGTCGTTGTCGAACTGGAGCGTGACGGCGGGGGTGCGGTCGCCCCAGTCGGTGTTGACCGCGACCGTGTTGGGATTGGCGCGGACCACTTCGGCGACCTGGGCTGAAATGCGGCGCAACTGGTCCGGCTCCGGCCCGGTGACGCGGAAGGCGACGGGATAGGGCACCGGCGGGCCGAACAGCAGGCTGAGCGCGCGGACGCGGGCGCCGGGGTAGTGGCCCTCGGCGGCGAGCTTCTGGACGAGCAGGCGCAGCCGGTCGCGCGCGGCGGGGCTGTGGGTCAGCACGATGAGCTTGGCGAAGGAGGGATCGGCGGGCTCGGGATTGAGCGAGAGGAAGAAACGCGGGGCGCCGCCGCCGAGGTAGCTGTCGACGTAGCGGATTTCGGCCTTCATCTCGGGCCGGGTGAGCAGATCATGCTCGATCTTTTCGACCACGCTGCGTGTTGCGACAAGGCTGGAGCCGTGGGGGTTGTAGACCTCGATCAGCAGCTCTGGCCGGTCCGAGATCGGGAAGAACTGCTTGGGGATCGCGACGACGAGCAGCACGGCGGCGAGCACCATGCCGAGGAGCACGCCGAGTGTGAGGCGGCCGCGCTGCGCCACGCTGCGGGTGATCCATCCGCGCAGCTGTTCATAGCGCGGCGTGGCGTAGATCGCATCGTGGCCGCCCGCCACGGGCTTGATATCGGGCAGCAACTTCACACCGAGATAGGGGGTGAAATAGACCGCGACGATCCACGAGACGAGCAGCGCGAAGCCGACGATCCAGAAGATGTTACCGGCATATTCGCCCGCAGTGGAGCGCGCGAAGCCGACGGGGAGGAAGCCGACGATGGTGACGATGGTGCCCGCCAGCATCGGCCCGGCGGTCGCGCCCCAGGCGAAGGTGGCGGCCTCGATCCGGCTCATGCCTTCCTCGAGCTTTACCACCATCATCTCGATCGCGATGATCGCATCGTCGACGAGCAGGCCGAGGCTGAGGATCAGCGCGCCCAGGGTGATGCGGTCGAACTGGCGCCCGGTGATCCACATGATCACGAACACGGCGGCGAGCGTGAGGGGAACGGAGAGCGCGACGACGATGCCTACGCGCCAGCCGAGCGCGATCAGGCTGACGACCATGACGACGCTGAGCGCGACTGCGAACTTGAGCATGAACTCACCGTAGGCCTCGGCGATGTTGGCGGCCTGATCGGCGACTTCGGCAGCCGTAATGCCGAGCGGGAGCCGGGTGCGGATCTCGTCAAGCTTGGCATTGAGCGCACGGCCAAGGGTGAGGCCGTTGTAGTTCGGATGCATGACGACGCCGAGCATGACCGCCTCGCCGCCCTCATGGCGGACCTGAAAGCTGGGCGGGTCTTCGTATCCGCGCCTGACCTCGGCGATATCACCGACGCGCACCACGCGTCCGCCTGCGCTGATCGGGGTGGCTCGCACGGCGTCGAGATCGTCGAAGCCGCCCGTGACGCGCACAGGCACGAGGCGCGAGGACGTCTCGAACTGGGCGGCGGGCTGGATCAGGTTCTGGTTGGCAAGCGCGCCGAGCACGGCATCGGCGCCCAGCCCCAGCGTGGCGAGCTTGCGGTTGGAAAGCTCGACATAGATGCGCGGGCGCTGTTCGCCGAACAGCGCGACCTTCTTGACGCCCTCGACGCGCTGGAGTTCGCTGCGGATGGCTTCGGCGCGCTGCACCAGCGCACGGTGGGGCAGGCCTTTTGCCTGCACCGCGATGAGCGAGAAATAGACGTCGGAGTATTCGTCGTTGACGATCGGGCCGATCACGCCGCGCGGCAGATTGATCGCCTCGTCGCTCATCTTCTTGCGCGCCTGGTAGAACAGCTCCGGCGCGTCCTTCGGCGAGGCCTTGTCGCCGAACAGGATGGTGATGGTGAGGAAGCCGGGCCGGGTCTGGGTTTCGATCCGGTCGTAGTAGGGCAGTTCCTGGAGGCGCTTTTCCAGCCGGTCGGCAACCTGATCCTGCATTTCCTGCGCAGTGGCGCCGGGCCATGCGGCAGATACCGTCAGCACCTTCAAGGTAAAGCTGGGATCCTCTGCGCGGCCAAGCTGGAAGAAGGCGAAGATGCCCGCAGCCATCGCGGCGAGGAGGAGGAACAGCGTGACCGAGGGTTCCTTGACCGCGATCGCGGAGAGGTTGGGGCCCTTCACCGGGCCGCGCCTTCAGCCGGGCGGACTTTCTGGCCAGCGTGGAGCAACTGGCCGCCGAGCGCGACGACGCGCGTACCGGGCGGCAGGGCCGAGGCGGGGAGGAACGCTTCCTCCTCGGTCAGGCGCAGCGGCCGTGCGGGTTGGAAGCGGACACTGCGATCGGTTTGGATCACCCAGACGCCCGGCCCCTTGCCGAGATCAACCAGTGCGCCGAGCGGGACGCGGCTGCTGCCGGCGCTGGTGCCGAAAAGGCGCACGGTGACGGTGGCGCCGAGCGGAGCGTCTGCCGATGCACCGGCAAGGACGTAGCGCGCAGCGAACGTGCGGGTCAGCGGATCGGCGGCCCCGGCGACTTCGCGCAAGGTGGCGGTGACGGGCGCGGCGCGGCCATAGACCGTGGCCTGCGCTGATCTGGGGAGCGCGGCGAGCGCGGTTTCGGGGACGGCAACGAGCGCTTCACGCGCGCCGCTGCGGGCAAGGCGCAGGACGGGCGTGCCGGCGGCGACGATCTGACCGGCTTCGGCGAGGACTTCGGTGACGACACCGTCTGCATCGGCGACGAGCACAGCATAGCCGCGTTCGTTGGCGGCATTGGCGGCGGCGGCGCGGGCGGCGGAGAGCGTGGCAGCAGCGGCATCGCGCGCAGCGCGGGCACCGTCGTATGTGGAGGGGGAGATGGCGCCGGTGGCGACGAGCGGGCGCAGGCGCGCTTCGTCCGCTGCGGTGCGCGTAGCATCGGCTTCGGCAGCGCGCACTTTGTCCGCCGCAGCGGACGCGGCGAGGCCGAGATCGCGCGCATCGAGCCGGAAAAGCGGTTGCCCGGCGCGGACCCGCGCGCCGGCATCGACGAGGCGGGCGACGATCTTGCCGGGGACGCGGAAGGCCAGCGTGCTTTCGGTGCGGGCGTGGACGGTGCCGGTATAGGCATCGCCCCCACTTTCGCCGCCACCTTCGCCCTGCACCAGCGCGGCGGCGACGAGCGGCTCGGCGGGCTGTTCTGACGCGGTGCCGGAGCAGCCGCCTAGGAGTGCGGTGCCGGCGAGCGCGGCGATGAGCGGGAAACGGGAAATGGCGCGGCGTTGCATGTCAGCCTCCGAGCCCCTGGGGGGACTTTCGACTCCCGTATAATCGCGGCTGACGTTTCAGAAAAGATGAAAAATTATTTCTGTTTTCAGTTTTTCGTTCTGAGCGCCTCAAGCACCAGACGCGTGATCCCCGCCGTCTCGCTTTCAAGGTGGGCGACACCGAAGGTATCGAGCATGACCGGGTGCCAGACCTTGGCCATCGCGGTGAAGGTGGCGGCCGAGGTTTCCTCGAGCGGGAGATCGGCGCGCATGACGCCCTGTCGCTGGCCTTCGGCGATGACATGGCGGATAAGGCCGTGCAGCGTATCCATGAACTGCTGCACCGGGGGCCAATTGCCACGCGTGGCGGCGAGGCACAGATCGCTGGAGCGCCCGCTTTTGAAGAGAAGATCGCGCATTTTCAGGGCGATATCCATGCAAAGCAGCTCAAAGGTGCGGATCGGATCGGCGGAGGCGCCGCGCGCAACCCGCCATGCGGCGTCTTCCACGCCGCTCAACGCGCGGCTCGTCACCGCCTCGTCGATGGCCTGGCGATTGGCGAAGCTGCGATAGAGATTGGCGGGCGACATGCCGAGCGCGCGGGCAACGTCGGTCACCGTGACCTTTTCAAATCCCAGCGCATCATAGAGGCGTTCGGCGGCGTCGAGAATCTCGTCCCGCCGGTCCACGCTGGGCCGCCCTGCCTTTCGCTTTTCTGAAATGGCTGGGTTGATTTTCATGAAAAAGGATATATTCTTTCATCATTCATAGGTCAAGGACTCTTCCGATGCGGACCTTTCTTGCCGGAGCCGCGGCTGTTCTCCTGCTCGGCGGGGCAGCGCCTGCTGCGCAGGCCGCGCCGCACGCCCGGCCCGCTCCGCCCGTGCTGCCCGAAGCTTTCCGCAATGCGCCGGCTGCGGTCGATGCCGCGCCGTTGGCGGAGGGCTGGTGGAAGAGCTTCGGCGATCCGGTGCTGGACCGCATGGTGGACACGGCGCTTTCCGGCAATCTCGATATCGCAGCGGCTGCGGCGCGGCTGGAGCAGGCGGCGGCAGGGGTGAAGGCAGCCAAGGGCGCGCTGATGCCGCAGGCCTCACTTGATGGTTCGGCAGGGATCAAGCGGCAATCGATCGAGGATGTGCAGGGCCGCGCCTTCTCGCGCTTTCCCGGCTTTCAGCGGACGGTAGAGCAATATGGCCTTAACGGCGCGGCATCGTGGGAGCTCGACTTGTTCGGGCGCCTTTCGGCTGGTGCGCGGGCGGCGCGGGCCGAGGCGAGCGCGGCGGATGCAGGGCTGGCCGGCGCGCGGCTGACAATCGCGGCCTCAGTGGTGAACACCTATATCGACGTACGCGCGATCGAGGCGCGGCTCACGGTGGCTCGATCGCGGGTGGCGGCTGCGCGCGATGCTGACGCCCTGCTGCGGCAGCGGGCCGAACGCGGCGTGGCGGCGCTGACCGAGACCGACCGCAGCGGCGCTGAACTCGCCGGGGCTACGTCCGCCGTGCCCGCGCTGGAGACGGCGCTGGAAGTCGAGCGCAACCGGCTCGATGTGCTGATGGGCCGCGCGCCGGGGCAGGCGGCAGCGGAGATGGGTAGGGGCGCTATTCCAGCCATGCGCGCGCCTGCGGTGCCCGATGGCCCGGCCTCGCTGTTGGCGCGGCGGCCCGATGTGGTGGCGGCGGAGCGGCTGGTAGCGGCGAGCGATGCGCGTGTGGCCGAGGCGATCGCGGCGCGCTATCCCCGCTTCACCATTTCGGGCTTTGCCGGGTTTCTTGCCAACGGGATGGGCAACCTGTTCACCGGCGGCGCGGTGCAGACCGGGGCAGGCGGCGGGTTCAACGTTCCGCTGTTCACCGGCGGGCGGCTGCGGGCGCAGCAATCGGCAGCGGAAGCGCGGCTGAAGGAAGCTGTCGCGACCTGGCGGCAGACCGCGCTGCAGGCGGCGGCGGAGGGCGAGAATGCGCTGCTAGCACTGACCAAGCGCAGCGAGCAGGCGGACGCGGCGGCCATGGTCGCGGCGCGGCTGGCGGATAGCCGCCAGCGGATCGAGACGGCTTTTCAGGCCGGTGTGGTAAGCCGGATCGAGGCGCTGGCGATCGAACGGCAGCGGCTCGATGCCGAGGATGAGGCGATTGCTGCGCGGGCCGAAGCAGCGCGCGCAGGCGTCACTGCCTTTCGCGCGCTGGGCGGCGGCTGGCAGGCGGGTGCAGAGCGGCTCGCGGCGTCCCGCTGAGGGACGCATGGCGCGGCCCATCACTGACCAAAAAGCAGTGTCACGTTAGGTAACGATCCGTTAACCATACTGCATGGGTTGGGCTTCGGGACGAGTCTCCGTTTTGGTGGGAATGCTGCTCGCGCTGCTGGGATGCGGCGTGCTCGCCCGTGCGGCCTTTGCCGAGCGGGTGGCGCCAACCCCTGCGCCGGTACAGTTCGCTTCGGCTGCGGCGCAATGTGCGCCCGATCCGGCGCTTGATGGTGAGCCGGAGGGGCCGCCCCCGCCCACCCCCGTTTCTGCTGCGCGCAAGGGCGTGCTGATCGTGGTGAGCATCCCCTCTCAGCGGCTCTGGGTGTTCCGGGACGGCGAGGAGTGGGGATCGACGGCGGTTTCGACCGGGCGGCGCGGCTATGGCACGCCGGCGGGCACCTTCACGATCCTGCAGAAGCACGTGAAGCACCGCTCGCGCACTTATGGCAACGCGCCGATGCCTTATATGCAGCGGCTGACGTGGAGCGGTGTGGCGCTTCACGCCGGACGGGTGACGGGAGCGCCGGCCTCGCACGGGTGCATTCGTCTGCCGTGGGATTTCGCGCGGCAGCTTTATGCGCTGACCAACCCGGCTTCGACTTCGGTGGTGATCCTGCGCCAGCCGCTGGACTATGCCGAGGCGGCGAAAAGCGCGGCGCTGGGGCTGCCTGCTCCCGCGCAGGCGGCGCCGGTGCGGCAGGCCTATGCGCCGCACCCGCCGCCATCCGCCATGTCCACGGAGTTGCCCATGCAGGGCACTGTGCAGACGATCCAGCTGGCGGCGGCAACCAATGTCGCCCGGGCGGATGCGCTGTGGCAGGAGCTTTCGGCGAGCGAGCCGGAACTGCAAGCGTTGGAGCCGGTAATCATCCCGGCGGTGGTGCGGCAGATGCAGGTCTACCGCTTGCGCGCTTCGGGGCCGGATGCCCATGCGATCTGCGGACGATTGGCGGCGCGGGGCATCGCCTGCATCCGGGTTACGGCCTAGACGAGGCCGCTGCCCGCCTGCAAATGTGCGCCGAGGTGGGCGATGAAGGCTTCGATCCGCGCAGGGAGCGCCGGCGTGGGGGCATGGACGGCATAGATGCCGACATCCTGCGAACCTTGATAGTGCGGCAGAACGCGGGCGAGCGCGCCTGAGCCGAGCGCTTCATGCACATCCCACAAGGAGCGCAGCGCGATGCCGCAGGCGCCGAGCGCGAGTTCACGCACGACTTCGCTGGAATTGGTCCGCACGTGGCTCTGGCCTTGATGGGTGACTGTGCCTTCGGGGCCATCGAGTTGCCAGGGGAGCTGGCTGGTGGTGGCGAGTAGGCGATGGTGCTTGAGGTCGCCAAGAGTTTCGGGCGTGCCGAACTGGGCGAGATAGGCGGGCGCTGCGCAGAGCACGCGATGGCTGGTGCCGAGGCGGTGTCCGACAAGACCGGTGCCGATCTTGGCGCCGATGCGGATCGCCAGATCGCAGGAGCCATCGAGGAGGTCGGCGAACTCGTCCGAGAGATCGAGCTGGAGGCGGACGTCCGGATGGGCGGCGAGGAAGGTGGGCACGTGGGGCACGACATGCATGCGGCCGAACGAGGTGGGGGCCGTAAGGCGCAGCGGCCCGCGCACATGGGTGTGGCGGCCGCTGACGCGTTCCTCGGCGGCCTTGAGGGTCGAGCGCAGCGGGAGCAGCGCATCGTGGAGATCCTGCCCGGCGGGGGTGAGCGCGAGGCGGCGCGTAGTGCGGTGGACGAGGCGGGCAGAGAGGCGCTCTTCCAGCCGCGCAAGGCGCTTGGACAGCGCGGCGGTGGAAGCACCCTGCGCCCGCGCTGCGGCGGAGATCGATCCGGCTTCGACGATGGCGAGGAAGAGATCGTAATCGGGATCGAACATTGTTTCCCTGTAGGAGAAGCTGCATTGAATTATTTCCTTCTACCGGAAGACGGCAGCGGGGCCTAGGGGAGGGGCATCGGATTTTGGGAGTCGGTGCGATGAGCGGATATGTCGAGCGTTCGGGGCTGCAGGTCGCGGGAGTTCTTGCGGACTTCATCGAAACGCGCGCACTGCCGGGGACGGGGCTGGCGGCAGATGCCTTCTGGGCCGGGACGGCGGACATCTTCGGGAAGTTCGCGCCGCGCAATGCCGCGCTGCTGGCCAAGCGCGAGGGCTTGCAGGCGAAGATCGACGCCTGGCACAAGGCACGCGCCGGGCAGCCGCAGGATATGGCCGCGTACAAGGCGTTCCTGACCGAGATCGGCTATCTGGTGCCCGAGCCCGCGCCGTTTTCCGTGGCGCCGCAGAATGTCGATGCCGAGCTTGCCGTGACGGCGGGGCCGCAGCTGGTCGTGCCGATCCTCAATGCGCGGTTCCTGCTGAATGCGGCGAATGCGCGCTGGGGCAGCCTTTATGATGCGCTCTATGGCACCGATGCGATTCCGGGTGCAGCCGCTGGCAAGGGCTATGACCCGGTGCGCGGCGAGCAGGTTATCGGCTGGGCCAAGGCGTTTCTGGATGAGGCGGTGCCGCTGGCGACGGGTTCGTGGGCGGACTGGACCGGCGGCGATCTTGCGCTGAAGGATCCGGCACAGCTGGTAGGCCATGCGGGCGCGAACCTGCTCTTGCGCCACAATGGCCTGCACATCGAAGTGGTGATCGATCCGGCGCATCCCATCGGCAAGGACGATCCGGCAGGCATCGCCGACGTTGTGCTGGAAGCGGCGATCTCGACGATCTGTGACTGCGAGGATTCGGTCGCGGCGGTCGATGCCGAGGACAAGGTTGCGGCCTATGCCAACTGGCTGGGGCTGATGCGGGGCGATCTCGAGGACACCTTCGAGAAGGGCGGCGCGATGATGACGCGCCGGCTCAATCCGGACCGCGTCTATACCGCGCCCGATGGCTCGGCGTTGACGCTGCATGGCCGTTCGCTGCTGCTGGTGCGCAATGTAGGCCACCTGATGACCAATCCGGCGGTGCTGCTGCCGGGCGGTGGCGAGGCGCCGGAGGGCATTCTCGATGGCATCGTCACCAGCCTGATCGCGATGCACGATATCAATGGCGCGCGGACCAACAGCCGCACGGGTTCGGTCTATATCGTGAAGCCCAAGATGCACGGGCCGGAAGAAGCCGCCTTCGCCAACGATCTGTTCGATGCGGTGGAGGATGTGCTGGGCCTTGCGCGCCATACGCTGAAGATTGGCGTGATGGACGAGGAGCGCCGCACGAGCGCGAACCTTGCCGCGTGCATCCATGCGGTGAAGGACCGCATCATGTTCATCAACACCGGCTTCCTTGATCGCACCGGTGACGAGATGCACACCTCGATGCAAGCCGGCGCAATGCTGCGCAAGGGCGACATGAAGACGAGCCCGTGGATCATATCCTACGAGGATCGCAACGTGCAGATCGGCCTCGCCTGCGGGCTTTCGGGCAAGGCGCAGATCGGCAAGGGCATGTGGGCAATGCCCGACCGCATGGCTGACATGCTGGTGCAGAAGATCGGTCATCCCAAGACCGGCGCGAACACCGCATGGGTCCCTTCGCCGACGGCGGCCGTGCTGCACGCCACGCATTACCATCAGGTCGATGTATTCGCCCGGCAGGTGGAGCGGCGCGCGGAAGGGATCGCCAGCCTCGACGCACTGCTGACCATTCCGGTCGCGGCAGGCCAGAACTGGTCCGAGGCGGACATTCAGGCCGAGATCGACAACAATGCGCAAGGGATTCTGGGCTATGTTGTGCGCTGGGTCGATCAGGGGATCGGCTGCTCCAAGGTGCCGGACATCAACGACGTCGGCCTGATGGAAGACCGCGCCACCTTGCGGATTTCGAGCCAGCATATCGCCAACTGGTTGCTGCACGGGGTGGTGACGGCGGAACAGGTCGATGCGGCGCTGCTGCGCATGGCGGCGAAGGTCGATGCGCAGAACGCGGGCGATCCGCTGTACCAGCCAATGGCGGGTGATCCGGATGGCAGCCTCGCGTTTCAGGCGGCGCGGGCGCTGGTGTTCGATGGCGTATCGCAGCCGAGCGGCTATACCGAACCGCTGCTGCACGCGTTCCGCCAGAAGGTGAAGGCGGCCGCCTGATCCGGAGAACCGCCCGATGACGATTGCCATGCCGGTGCCAGATGCCGAGACGCTCGCCAAGCGCGAGCGGATCGCGCGGGCGCTGCGGGCGATCGTGCCGGGAGAAGGCGTGATCGATGCGCCCGAGGCGCTGCGTCCGTGGGAATCGGATGGGCTGACGGCCTATCGCCAGCCGCCGCTTATGGTCGTGCTGCCCGAAACGACGGCGCAGGTATCTGCCGTGCTCAAGTGGTGCCACGCGGAAGGCGTGAAGGTGGTGCCGCGCGGGGCGGGGACGTCTCTTTCGGGCGGGGCGCTGCCGCTGGCGGATGCGGTGCTGCTGGGGCTGGGCAAGTTCAAGCGGGTGCTGGAGATCGACTACGAGGACCGCGTGGCAGTGGTGCAGCCCGGCGTTACCAACCTTGCGATCACGCAAGCGGTGGAGGGGCGGGGCTTCTACTACGCGCCCGATCCTTCGAGCCAGATTGCCTGCACCATCGGCGGCAATGTCGCGGAGAATTCGGGCGGGGTGCATTGCCTGAAATACGGCCTGACCACGAACAACGTGCTCGGCGTCGAGATTGTGATGATGGACGGCGAAATCGTGCGGCTGGGCGGGCGGCACCTCGATCCGGGCGGGCTGGACTTGCTCGGCGTGGTGGTGGGGTCTGAAGGGTTGCTGGGCGTCGTCACCGAAGTGACGGTGCGCATCCTGCCCAAGCCCGAGACGGCGCGGGCGGTGCTGGTGGGCTTTCCCGATGCTGAGCAGGCAGGCGCGTGCGTGGCGCAAGTGATCGCCGAGGGGATCATCCCGGCAGGCATGGAAATGATGGACCGGCCCGCAATCCATGCCGCGGAAGCCTTCGTGCAGGTGGGCTATCCGCTCGATGTGGGGGCGCTGCTGATCGTCGAGGTCGATGGGCCGGCGGCGGAATGCGATTTCCTGATCGGCGAGATTGCGCGGATTGCCGATGCCAATGGCGCGGTGACGACGCGGGTATCGCAGGATGAGGCCGAGCGCATGGCGTTCTGGGCGGGGCGCAAGGCGGCGTTTCCGGCGGTGGGGCGGATTTCGCCGGATTACCTCTGCATGGACGGGACGATCCCCCGCCGCCGCCTGCCCGATGTGCTGCGGCGGATGGAGGAGCTTTCCGAGGAGTACGGCCTGCGCGTTGCCAACGTGTTTCATGCGGGCGACGGCAACCTGCATCCGCTGATCCTCTACGACGCAAATGTGCCGGGGGAGCTCGACAAGGCGGAAGCGTTCGGCGCGGATATTCTGCGGCTGTGCGTGTCGGTCGGCGGGGTGCTGACGGGCGAACATGGGGTGGGGATCGAGAAGCGCGATCTGATGCCCGAGATGTTCAGCGAGGCGGACCTCAAGCAGCAGCAGCGCGTGAAATGCGCGTTCGATCCAGAGCTGTTGCTCAATCCGGGCAAGGTGTTTCCGGTGCTGCACCGCTGCGCGGAGCTGGGGCGGATGCATGTCCATCTCGGCGCGCTGCCGCATCCCGAGCTGCCCAGATTCTGATGATGGGGCGCTTCTGATGCTGGAGCCGAGGGATGCGGCGGATCTTGCCGAAATCGTCGCCGATGCGGCGGCGGAGGGGCGCAAGCTGGAACTGCGTGGCGGGGGCACCAAGGCGGCGTTTGGTGCGCCGCGTGAGGCGGAGATTGTCTCGCTGGCGGGGCTGACGGGCGTGGTCGACTACGATCCTGCGGAACTGGTGCTGACGGTGCGGGCGGGGATGCTGCTCTGCGATGTGCAGGCGCTGGTGGCGAGCGAAGGACAGATGCTGGCCTTCGAGCCTTGGGGCGATCCAGGCGCGACGATCGGTGGCACCGTGGCGGCGGGCGTGGCGGGTTCGCGCCGGGTGACGGCGGGGAGCGCGCGCGATCATTTGCTGGGGCTGACAGCGGTTTCGGGGTGCGGCGAGGTGTTTGTCGCAGGCGCCAAGGTCGTCAAGAACGTGACGGGCTATGACCTGCCCAAGCTGATGGCGGGATCGTGGGGACGGATCGCGGCGATGGCCGAACTGACGCTCAAAGTGCTGCCACGTCCGCGCCATGTGGTGACGTTGGCGGCGCGCGGCTTGGCTCCGGCGGCGGCGCATGCGGCGATGGCCTGCGCGCTGGGGAGCCGGGCGGATGTGTCTGCCGCTGCCGCATTGCCGGATGGGACGGTGCTGCTGCGCGTGGCGGGCTTTGCGCCCTCGGTGGCGGCGCGTTGTGCGGTGCTGCCGGAGCTGCTTGCGGGCCATTGCGCGCTTGAGGCCATGGCCGAGGACGAGGACGAGGCCGCGCCGCTCTGGCGGCAGGCGATGACGGGTGAGGCCTTGCACGGGGCGGTGCGCTGGGATGTGCATCTGCCGCCGCGCCATGCGCCAGACCTGATCGCTGCGCTGCCTCCGGGGGCCGAGTGGGCCATGGACTGGGGCGGAGGGCGGCTCTGGATCGGCAGTGACCACGAGGACGAGGCTGTGCGCGAGAGTGCGACACTGCTGGGCGGAGAGGCGCGGCTGGTCCTGGCGCCCGAGGCGATGCGGGCGCGTGTGCCCGCGTTTCATCCGCGCGCAAAGGGCGTGCTGGCGCTGGAAGCGCGGGTGCGGCGGGCGTTCGACCCCAAGGACGTGTTTGCCACTGGCCGGTTTGCGGAGGATGCGCATGCAGACGCAGTTTGACGCAGGTGCGCTCGCCGATCCGGCGATGGCGACCTCGGAAAGCGTGATCCGCAAGTGCGTGCATTGCGGGTTCTGCACCGCGACCTGCCCGACCTATGTGCTGCTGGGTGACGAGAACGACAGCCCGCGCGGGCGAATCTATCTGATCAAGGACATGCTGGAGAACCAGCGCGTGCCGGGTCCGGAAACGGTCAAGCATGTCGACCGCTGCCTTTCCTGCCTTGCCTGCATGACGACGTGTCCTTCGGGCGTGAACTACATGCACCTCGTCGATCACGCGCGGGTCTATATCCACGAGCATTATCGGCGGCCCTGGCATGAGCGGGCCACGCGGCGGTTGCTGGCATGGGTGCTGCCCTATTCCGGGCGGATGCGGCTGGCGCTGGAGCTTGCGCCGCTGGGCCGGCCATTCGTACCGCTGATGGAGCGGATCAAGGCGCTGCGACCCTTGGCGGCGATGGTCGCGCTGGCTCCCAGGCGGGTGCCTGCGCCGGTGCTGGTGCAGCCTGAACGGATGGCGAGGCCCAAGGGCCGCGTCGCGCTGCTGCAGGGCTGCGCGGAGCCGGTGCTGAGCCCTGAGGTGCGCGCGGCGACGGTGCGCCTGCTGGAGCGGGCGGGGCACGAGGTGGTGTTTGCAAACGGCGAGGGCTGCTGCGGCGCGCTCGTCCACCATATGGGGCGCGAGCATGATGCGCTGGATGCGGCGCGGCGCAATGTCGATGCGTGGATGGCCGAGATCGAGGGGAAGGGCCTCGATGCGGTCATCGTCACCACATCAGGCTGCGGCACCACGATCAAGGATTATGGCCATATGCTGCGCGGCGATCCCGCCTATGCCGAAAAGGCCGCGCGGGTGAGCGCGCTGGCGATGGATGTGAGCGAATATCTCGCCAAAGTGGGGCTGCCACCGGTGACGGCGCGGGGGCTTGCTGTGGCCTATCATCCCCCCTGCTCCTTGCAGCACGGCCAGAAGGTGACTGAGGCACCGAAGCGGCTGCTGGCGGAGGCAGGCTATGCCGTGCGGCTGCCGGCGGAGGCACATCTGTGCTGCGGTTCAGCGGGCACCTACAACATTCTCCAGAGCGAACTCGCCGGCCAGCTCGGTACGCGTAAAGCTGAGCGGCTGAGCGTGCTGGAGGCCGATGTGATCGCCACCGGCAATGTGGGCTGCGCGGTGCAGATCGCGCGCCACTCCGGTCTGCCCGTCGTCCACACCATCGAACTGCTCGATTGGGCCACTGGCGGCCCGAAACCCGCAAATCTCAGTCATCTTCCCCAGGAGTAACACGCATGACTCGTATTTCGCTCGAACAGGCTCAGGCCGTGATCACCGGCGCGCTCAAGGAAGCGCGCGTGCTTGGGCTGAAGCCGATCAGCGTGGCCGTGCTCGATGCCGGCGGCCACATGATCGCCTTCGCGCGCGAAGATGGCTCGTCCAACCTGCGCCCGCAGATCGCGACCGCCAAGGCATCCGGCGCGCTGGCGCTGGGGGTTTCCTCGCGCACGATCGGCGAGATGGCGATCGAGCGGCCAACCTTCATCAACGCGGCGGCGGGGCTCAATCCGGCGGGGATCGTGCCCGCCGCTGGCGGCGTGCTGGTGAAGGATGCAGACGGCGCGGTGATCGGCGCGGTCGGCGTGACGGGCGATACCAGCGACAACGACGAACTCGCCGCGCTGGCCGGAATCAGGGCGGCGGGGCTCGCCGCCTGATGCCTCAGCCGGGGCGGTGGCCCATGGTCCACACGTAGGCCGCCACCGCCCGCGCATCGGCCTCATCCAAGGGCGCGCCGCCCATCGCGGGCATGCCGCCGCTGGCCTTCTTCGGCTTGGCGACACCGGTGCGGATCGTGGCGGCAAGGCCTTCGAGCGAGCCGTCGCTCCATTGATAGGCGGGGCCGACAAGCGAGCCGCCGGCGGAGCTGCCGCGCCCGTCAGAGCCGTGACAACCCGCGCAGGTGCCGCCCTTGGCCTCGCCGAAATAGATTCGCTGGCCGAGCGCGACTTCTTCCGCGTTCGAGCCGGGCGGGGCGAGCGGGGGCTTGCCGCTGAACGGATCGCCGGTGGTGAGCGCGCTTTTCACCGGCGCGCGCGGGGCGGCGGTGAGCGGAGCGTCCGCCGCGCCGTGGTACGTCACGCGCCAGATCGTGCCGCGCACGTCATCGGCGATATAGAGCGCGCCGTCCGGCCCCACGGCGAGGCCCGCCGGGCGGTGGGCGGCGCGGCCGGGTTCGCGGTATTCTCCGGCAAAGCCATCGGCAAAGCGGATCCATGTCCCCGAGGCCTTGCCGTCCTTCAGCGGCTGGAACGCGACGAGATAGCCGTCCTGCGGCGCGGGCGCGCGGTTCCATGAGCCGTGGAAAGCGATGAACGCGCCTTCGGCATAGGCGGCGGGGAAGCGGCGTGCGCTGTAGATCGCGACATCATTGGGCGCCCAGTGCGCGGGATAGGCAGCCACGATGGGCGTTTTGCCGGCGCAGCGGCCCTGCATTTTGCCCCCATCGCCGCCATATTCGGGGGCGAGCACATGGCGCTGGCCATCGTAGTAGCAGGTCGGCCAGCCGAAATCCGCGCCCTTGAACGGGGAGAACAGGATCTCGCTCGGCAATTCCGCGCCTTGTTCGCCGGAATAGAGCGCGGGCCAGTTCTGCGAGAGCTGATCGCGACCGTGCTGGGTGGCGAAGACGCGGCCCGCGCTGTCGAACGCGATGCCGCCGGTGTTGCGGATGCCGGTGGCCCAGCGGTCGGCGGGGGAGAAGACCTGTCCGGTCTTGTCGGCGCGGTAGGCCCAGATGCCGCCGCGCGTCTGCTGTTCGATGCAGGGGTCTGCGCCCTTGGCACCTGGCTGGCGATTGGGGCTTTCGCACGTGTTGGAGGCTGAGCCGGAATTGACGAGGATGAGGCCGCCCTTGTCGATCGCGAAGGGGTGCATCGGGTGATCCCCCTTCATGACGAGGCCGGAGACGACCGTTTCGCCCGCGCCGCCGGGCACTGCCACGCCGGGGGTGAGCGCATAGCGGACGATGGTGCCGCCTTCTTCGGCATAGAGCGCCCCGTTCCACAGCGCGATGCCGGTGCCGCCTTGTCCGCCCTTGCGGGCATTCGAGCCGAAGCGCTCGGTCACGTCGGCGGCGCCATCACCATCGCGGTCCTTCAGCGCGACGATGAAGCCGCCGGCAGGTGCGGGTGCGCCGGGGAAGTAGTCGGGATAGTCCCAGGTGTTGACGTAGACCGTGCCGTCCGCACCGACGGTGAGGTGGCGGGCATGGCCGAGGTGATCGGCAAAGACCGTGGCGCAGAAGCCCGGCGGCAGGCTGAGCCCGCCGTTGTCCGGCGCGCAGTCTGCACTCGCGGGTTCAGACGCGGCAGCCAACGGCGCGCGCGGCGAGATGATGGCGAGGCCGAGCGCGGCGGCGCTGGCGGCGGCGAAGACGGTGCGGCGCGAGAGATGTTTGATCATGGCGGGACTGTGGTGGTCCGGCCGCCGACGGTCAATCCTGATCGGAGGGAAATGGCGGTGAAGACGGTGCCATGATGGGTGGCAGGGGACCACGCCTGCCAGTGATGAGGGCTGGTGGCAGATGCGCCAAAGGACCAGAGCCGCGCAGTACATGTGACTTTATGGTCACGTAAGTACCATGTGCATAGGTGTGAGGTTCAGCAGCATGTTTCAACGTGGCGCTGGTCGCCGGTTGCAAATGCCATATTCCCATTATATGACCCTTAAGTCATGTCAAAATCTTGGACTCACACCGCCCCGATTGCTGAAATCCGCTCTCATGTCGCGGGGCACTGGTTGTTCGTCACGGTCACTACCGAGTGCGGCACGACCGGGATCGGGGAGGCGACGTATTTTCCCCATCCGCTGGCGACTGCGGCGGTGATCGAGGACCTCGGAAGCATCTATATCGGTGCGGATGCCTTCCGGCCGGAGTGGCTGTTTCAGCTGGCGATCAAGCACCACTGCATTCGCGATGCGTGCCAGATTGCGGCAGTTTCCGCCCTTGATCAGGCGCTCTGGGATATCAAGGGCAAGGCGCTGGGCGTGCCGGTGTGGCAGCTGCTCGGCGGGCTTGTGCGCGACAAGGTGCGCGCAATCCTGCTGGTTGAAGCGGCCTCGGTCGATGCGCTGATCGCGGGGGCCGTGGCCGCGCGCGACGAGGGCTTCACCGCCATCAAGCTCAAGCCCTTCGTGGGTGATTGGGCACGGCAGACGACCGCGCGGATGCTGCAGGATGTGATCACCACCGTGCAGGAAACCCGCGCGGCGGTGGGCTGGGATATCGACATCGCGGTAGAGTTGCACCGCAATCTGCCACCGGACCTTGCGGGTGTGTTTGCCGATGGGGTGCGGTCCATGCGGCCCTACTTCCTCGAAGATCCGGTCATGCCGTTCAGCCTTGCGGCCAATGTGCAGGCCGCGCGCAGCATGGGCGGAACGGTCGCGCTGGCTGAGCGGGTGACCAATATCTGGGAGTTCCGGGATTACTCGGATTGCCCCGATATCGCGATCCTGCGGCCGGATATCGGCCTAGCTGGCGGCTTTACCCAGATGCGCAAGATTGCCGCGATCGCCGAATCGCGCCAGCAGCGCATCGTGCCGCACAACTTCACTTCGCCGGTGGCGACGGCGGCCCATATCCAGATGGCGGCGGCGACGGTGAACTGGGATGTGCAGGGCTATGTCCGCGAGGATCGCGATCCCTGGCGGCAAGTGGTCAAGGCCGTCAACCGGATCGAGGACGGTTACCTCGTTATCCCCGAGGTGCCGGGGATCGGGATGGAGCTTGATCTGGAGTGGCTGGAAGGCGCGAGCTACCAGCCGTTCGGAAGCCAGTTCCACCATGGCCTTGCGCGCGCGGCTGATGGTGGGCCGCGCCAGATATGAGCGCATCGCTCGCCGAATTGCTGCGCGGTTTTGCCGGTGCGCGGGTGGTGGTCGTGGGCGGACGCGGGGGCGTGGGCGCGGCGGTGGCGGCGCAGGCCTGCGATCTGGGCGCGCAGGTTGTCGCAGCCTCGCGCCAGGGCGCGGCGGACTGGACCGCGCCGGGGCGCGGCCATGCTGTTCACGCCCGGCTCGATCTGGCCGATCCCGCTTCGATCCGCGCCTTCACGAAGCGGATGGCGGAGGAGTTCGGCGCGGTCGATATTCTGGTGACGGCGGCGGGCGTGACCCGCTCGGTCGCGCTGGCGGACCTGCCGCGCCTTGATGATGCGTTGATCGAAGAAGTGTTCCTTGCGAACGCCATCGGGCCGCTGCGGTTGGCACGAGACCTTGCGCCGCTGCTGCGCGCCGGGACCGATCCGGTCTTCGTCAATGTCTCTTCAGTCGCCGCGCGGACAGGCCTTGGCAGCAACATCGCCTATGGCGCCGCCAAGGCTGCCATGGATACGGCGATGATCTCGCTCGCCAAGGCATTGGCGCCGGCCGTCCGGACGGTGAGCGTGGCCCCCTCGGCGCTCGACACGCCGTTTGCGCAGGGACGCGGCCCCGAATTCATCGCGCGCACGATTGCCGCCACTCCGCTCGGCCGGCTGGCGAACGTGACCGAAGTGGCCAATGCGGTGCTGGCCGCGGCGCGCCTGCTGACGGCCACCACGGGGGCGACAATCTACGTCGACGGCGGCCGCCATCTCTGACTGCGGGAATGAACCCGCCGCCGCTTGCCAAGCTGGAGCCTGCCGATGCGCGATGTGATCCTGACCTGCGCTCTTACCGGGAACATCACCCGGCCTGAAATGACCCCCTATTTGCCGATCACGCCCGAGCAGATCGCGATTTCGGCGCTGGAAGCGGAAGCTGCGGGGGCGGCGATCGTGCATATTCATGTGCGGCATGATGATGGCCGGCCCTCGATGGAACTGGCGCATTACACCGAGGTGGTCGAGCGCATCCGGAACGCCGGATCGCAACTCATCCTCAACCTCACCACGGGGCCCGGTGGGCGCTTTGTGCCGGATGCCGATGATCCGCGCATCGCCGCGCCGGGAACGACCCTGCTGCCGCCGCTCGAACGGGTGGGCCACATCCCGGCGCTGCGCCCCGAAATCGCCACGCTCGATCTCAATACGATGAATTCGGGGGATCAGGTGGTCATGAACACGCCGCGCAATGTGCGGGTCATGGCGGATGCCATTCTGGACGCGGGGGCGAAGCCTGAGATCGAAATCTTCAATCCGGGCGATCTGGTGCTGGCGCGCGAACTGCTGGCGGACGGGCGCTTCGGGCCGAAGCCGATGTTCTCGTTCGTGCTTGGCATCAACTATGGCTGGCCGGCGAGCATCGAGGCGATCCAGCTGGGCCTTGCCATGCTGCCGCCGGGCGCGATCTGGTCTGCCTTCGGGGTTTCGCGCAGCAGTTTTCCCATGGTGGCCGCCGCGACGCTGATGGGCGGGCATGTGCGCGTGGGCTTTGAAGATAACATCTACCTTGAAAAGGGTGCGCTGGCCCGCAGCAACGCCGAGCTTTGCGCCAAGGCGGCGCGGATCGTGCGCGATCTGGGCGCGCGTGTGGCAACACCATGGGTGGCCCGTGAAATGCTGGGGCTGGGTATGCCGGGAACCAGCGCATGACGTTCCTGGGCAAGCTGCATGTTCTGGATCTCTACGGCACGCCGCGACAGCGCGGGCACCAGCACGGCGAGGCGCTGCGCCAAGAGATCGCGCGCCACCACGAGCTGTGGGAGGAAGCGATTGCTGCCGATCTCGGCGCACCGGCGGGCGCCTATCTCGACGGACTGATGGATCAGGGCTTCCTCGATGCCGCAGAGCGCCTTGCGCCCGACCTGCTGGAGGAACTCCGCGGCATCGCCGAAGGCTCCGGCATCCCCTACGCCCGCGTGTTCGCGCGGATGCTCTCCGATGAGGAGCCGTGGGTGCGCATGGAATATGCGCGAGACCGCGAGACCGCGCCCAAGGGCTGCTCATCGCTCGGTTCAGATGCCGGACCAGATGCGCCGCTGCTCATTGCGCAGACCATGGACGTACCGACATGGTGGGATGGCGGACAGACTCTGCTGCGCTTCATGCAGCCTGATGGCGACCGTGCCATGGTCTTCACGGTGGCTGGCAAGATCAGTTTGTGCGGCATGACCAGGCGCGGCCTTGCCATCACCTGCAATTCGCTGCTGCAACTCGATCCGGCACGCACCGGCCTTGCCGAAGACCTCGTCGTGCGCAGCTACCTGGCCAGCGGTTCTCCGGCAGCCGGGCACGGGTTCCTGCGGCATGTTCACCACGCTTCGGGCCAGAACTATATCGTCCCCGATGGCCACGGCCGCGCCGTCAGCCTCGAATGTTCGGCAAATGGCGTCAGCGAATGGCGCCGCGATGCCGGTGATCTCGTTGTGGCGCACAGCAATCACCCCGTCGCCAATCCGCACCAAGGCTGGTTCGAGGCGATGATTGCCGGGATGGACGAAGCGCAGCGCACCGCCCGCTTCGGTTTCACCACCGAGGCGCGCCTCGCGACGCTTTATGAGCGCATCGATCCAACCCAGCGGCTGGATGTCGCGGCGGCCAAGGCGGTGCTCGCCTGCCGCGAGGGGCCGATTTGCCGCGTGGGGGAAATCGAGGGCAAGCGGGATGGCTTCAGCTTCGGCTCGCTGGTGATGGAACTGGGGGAAGTGCCGCGTCTCCATGTCGCGCCGGGACCAGCTGACAGGACAGCCTGGCAGGAGTTTGACGCGTGACACTCGATCCACTCCTGCCGCGCAAAGTGCTGTTCATCGGCGATTCCATCACGGACTGCGACCGGCTCCGCCCGGTGGGCGAGGGGGTCATGGGCACGCCGCTCGGCACAGGTTATGTCGCGCTGGTCGCCGCGCTGCTCACCGCCCGGCGCCCGGCGCACCGCCAACGCATCGTCAACATGGGCGTTTCGGGCGATACGGTGCGCGGCCTTGCGGCGCGCTGGCTGAGCGATGTTCTGGCGATCGCGCCCGATCACGTGGTGATCATGATCGGCATCAACGATGTGTGGCGCGCGTTCAGCCGCACGAACTGGGGCGATTGGCAGATCGGGCCGGAGGAATACCGCGCAACGCTGACGCGGCTGGTGACCGAGACCCGCGCAGCGGGCATCGGGGTGAGCGTGGCAGGGCCCTTCTTCATCGAGCCTGATCGCACCGAGCCGATGCGGGCGAGAATGGATGCCTATGCAGCAATCGCGGCTGAGGTCGCGGCGGAGCAAGGCCTCGGCTTCATCGATGTGCAGGCCGCGTTTGACCGGGCTCTGGCTTCGCTGCATCCGATGGCGCTTGCCCCGGATCGCGTGCATCCGGGGCTTGCCGGGCACATGATCATTGCAGATGCAGTGGTGGCGGGCCTGTTCGGGGCGCTCTGATCAGCGGTCAAGCACGGTCGCGCCGATCAGGCTCGGTTCGCCGCCGATCATGGCCTGATCGCGCCGATCGAGTGCGCGGCGGATCGCGGCGTGGCGGCGGGCGGTGATCTCGTAGCCGCGCATCAGTGCGCCGGAAAGGATGAAGCATACCAGCGGCACGAAGGTGGAAGTCATCAGCATGCCGAAGGTTGCGCTGGCACTGTTGAGCTTGGCCGAGGGATCGAAGCCGACAATCGAGAGCATGTAGAACCCCAGCGCCCCGCCGATCGCGCCGCCTGCAGGATTGAGCAGCGTGCGCATCGAGAAATAGATGCCCGGGCGCGACTGGCGGGATTTGAGGCTGTCGTAATCTGCCAGATCGGCCAGCAGCGCGCTGGGAAACAGCATGTTGGGCGTGCCGAGCGCGCTGACGAAGCTGCCGAAGGCCAGCATCAGCAGGAAATTGGCCTGCCCGCCCGGCGGAAACAGCAGGTAGACCGGCAGCAATGCGCCGTTGAGGATCTGGCCCCAGGCATAGACCTGATGCTTGCCGAAGCGCGCGGCGAGCCGGGTGCAGACCGGGATCGCGAGAAGTTGCGCAGCGGTGGCGCTGAGCAGGAACAGCACGATCCCCTCGCCAAAGCCGAAGTAGTTGTCGAGCACGATGGTGATCAGCGCATAGCTCACGGCCCAGCCGATCGCGCTCAGCAAGTCGGCGGCGATGAAGCGGCGGAACGGGCCGTTGAGCGTAAAGACCGTGCGCATCTCCAGTATGCCGTAGCTTTCGCCCTGCGTGACGGTGCCGACGGGCACTTTCCACACGGCAAGGCCAATCGCGATGGGCATGGTGATCATGCCGATCAGGCCGAACACGGCCATGGCCTCGCGGTTCAGCGCCGAAGTCTTGAGCAGGCCGATCCCCGGCGCCGAGAGGATTTCAGGGAGGGCAAGGAAGAACACCCCGCCAATCAGCAGGGTCAGCGTCTGCGCCCCGGCAATGCGCGAGCGTTCGGCGTAATCGGTGCTGATCTCGCCGGTCCAGCTGTTGTAGGGCGTCGCGATCACTGAATGCGCGATGTAGAAGCTGACAATGGCGAGCGCGAACCATGCGTTGCCGGCATCGGCGGGCGGCATGTAGGCCACGTAGAACGCGGGAACCGAGATGAGCGCGCCGCCGATCAGCCAGGGCTTGCGCGGGCCGAACCGGCCACGGGTGCGATCGGAGAGATAGCCGATCGGCGGATCGATCACGCCGTTGAGAATGCGCGCAAAGAGAATGATCGTGGCAATGCCAGCGGTCGTCGCGGCAGTATGCTTGGCGTAAAACGCCATGAGCAGCGCCGGGAAGGGCGAGATCAGCAGCGAAAGCGGCAGCCCCGGCAGGGCATAGGCCGTAAGCTGGCCGAAGGGGACCTTGCCGCTCACCAGCCGCCGACTCTGGCGGCAAAGCCCTGAGCCGCGCGCGCGACGGCGCGGGCGAAGGTCGGTTCGGTGGGATAGTGGCCTGCGCCGGGCACGATCTCCAGCACCGCATGCGGCACCGCCTGCGCCAGATCGAAGGCGTTCTCCGGCGTGGTGCAGCAATCGTAGCGGCCGGTGATGATATGGACTGGAATGCCCGCCAGCCGGTGCGCATCGCGCAGCAGCTGGTCATCATCGACGAAGAAATCGTGCGCGGCAAAGTGCGCGAAAATGCGGCCATAGTCGCGCCCGCGTGCGGGGTCGGGCGGGGTCAGCGGCGCATCGAAGTGCATGAAGCCTTCTTCGTAGAGGAACAGCCGGGTGGCGAATTCTGCCGCAATCTCGGGATCATCGCCAAGGATGCGCTTGCAATAGGCAGCGCGCAGATCGCCGCGCTCCTCGGGCGGGACCGCACCGGCAAACGCCTCCCACAGTTCGGGAAACAGCGCGCGGACGCCGTGGAACCACCAGCGCGTGTCACGCTTGCGGCAGAGCCATGCGCCGACAAGGAACAGGCCAAGGCAGCGTTCGGGATGCGCCTGCGCATAGGCGAGCGCGAGGGTGGAGCCCCAGGAACCGCCGCTGACCAACCAGCGCTCGATGCCGAGATGGCGGCGCAATGCCTCCATATCGGCGATGCTGTGCTGCAGGCTGTTGGCAGCGAGTTCGCCGCGAGGGGTGGACTGGCCGCAGCCGCGCTGCCCATTTCGGCCCAATGGATCTGGTGGCCATCGCCAACGTCGAGATGCCCCGAAGCGCGCGGGGCGGCCATTGTGCAGAACGGATCGTCGAGCCGCCGCATCAGCCGATGGCTTCGCCGCGTTGCAATTTCTGAAGCGTTTCGATCACCATCGCATCCTCGCGCTCGGCGAGGGCGGCGTGGGCCTTGGTCGGGCGCACGAACACGGTTAGCTCGCTGATCTGGCCGCTGTCGTCGATGGTGAAGATATCGAGCCCGTGGACTTCGACCGCGCCGATATTGCCCTTGAACTCCATGATTGCCTCGTCGCCCGCTGCCCAGGTGCGGTCGTAGCGGAAGTTTTCGAGGACCTTGGGGATCGACTGGAGAATGATCGCGAAGTGATTGGGATCGGTGACGGGCTTGTGATGGCGCGGGGTGAACAGCCGCGCGCCGGGGGCGAGCCATGCGCTGACCGAACTGCCGGTGCCGGCCCTGACCTTTTCAAGCACGGTTTCGACGAAGGTTTCGGCGGCAGTGGTCATGCAAATTCCTTTCGGGCGAGGGCGAGCAGCGGCCAGTGCCAGTCCGCCGCACCGATGGCCTGATTGGCTGTGCCGGTGAGGAAGAGGCCGCTTTCGGGATCGGTGAACATGCGCGCGGCGGGGGCACCGGAATGGCCGATGAGGGTCATGCCATCGCGCTCGACCCGGAACAGGCCGAGCCCGACACCGGTGCGCGGCGCGGCCATGCCTGCGGGCGCGGTCCAGTCCTGCATTCCCGCCAGTGTCTCAGCTTTGCGGAACAGCGACCCGGCGAGCAGCGCGCGCAGGAACGTGGCGAGGGCCGCAGCGGTGGCGACAAGGCCGCCGCCAGCCCAGTCGAAGCTGAGCGAAACGCCGCTGGCGAGAAGTGGCATGTCGCCGAAGTATTGATCGATTTCGGGCAGCCGCGCAGGCTCGCGGTAGGCCAGCCAGATATCGTCGATGCCAGCCGGATCGAACAGGCGGCGGCGATAGGCTGCGTGCAGCGGCTCGCCCCCCGCGCGCTCGATGAGGAGGCCGAGCAGCATGTAGCCGGTATCGGAGTAATGGAAGCGCGCGCCCGGCGGGGAGAGGCGCGCATCTGCCGTTCCGCTGGCAAAGAAGTGGTTGATGACCCCGGCATTGCCATCTTCGGGGCGGGCCGGGTCGAAGGGCTGCCAATGCTTGCCGGGATCGAGCATCAGGCGGCCGATCACGCTGCCCGGTGCCGGGCCGCCCAGCGTTTCGGCATCATCCTCCATCGTGTCGCGGATGCCGGCGGTGTGCGAGAGCAAGTGGCGGATCGTGATCCCGCCATCGAGCCGCCCGCAGGTCAACGCGCGGTCGATCACGCCGAGATCGTCGAACGGGGTGTCGAGCGAGAAGGCGCCTTCCTCGATCAGCTGGAGGATCACCGTGGCGGTCATCGTCTTGGTGATGGAGGCGACGTGGAACGCGCCATCGGCGGTCGCGGGTGCGCGGGCGGCGGCGAAGCGGCAAGTGCCGTGGCGATCCTCGATGCGCAGGATCGGCGTGTGGAGCGCCGGAGGGAGCGCGGCGAAGGACTCTGCCAAGCCTGTTGCTGTTGGCGTCACGCCAGCGCCTCCATCCAGCCGAGCGTTGCGCCGGTGCCGGCAAACGACATGTATTCCGCGCCCCAGGCTCCCGCGTAGCCAGCGGCCTCGATCCCGGCGAACAACGCGGCGAAATCGAGCGTGCCCTTGCCGGGCGGCTGGCGGCCGGGCAGGTCGGAGAACTGGATGTGGGCAATAGCCTCCCGATGCGCCCGGTAGCTGGCGAGCGGATCCTCGCCGCCTGCCGCCGCGTGATAGAGATCGAACAGCAACTTCAGCGCCCCGCCATAGCCGGCGGCGATGGCGGCGGCTTCGACGGTTGTACCGATGAGTGCAGTGGGGGCTTCGGCACGGTTGACCGCTTCGACCACGAACTGCGCCGTGATCCCGCGCTTGCAAGCTTGCTCCAGCGCGAGCGCGACACTGGCGCGGTAGACATCGAGACAGGCTTCGCGGCTCAGGCCATCGGGCACGCGTGAGGGGCCGATGTGAAGGAAGGCGGGCTTCAGCAGCGCGGCGGCATCGAGCCCGATATCAAGCGCCGCGGCAAAGGCGGCTTCGCGCCCCGGTACGCCCGAAAGGCCGGGGCCGCCGCCCAGATAATCGCCCATATCAAGGTTCATCAGCGTGACGGGCAGGCCCGATGCTTCTGCCGCTGCGGCCCAATCGGCTGCGGCGGCTTCGCCCGGCACCTGAATTTCCGCGCCGCAGAAACCCGCCGCTTTGGCCGATGCAAAGCGTTCCGCGATCGGCAGATCGCGCCACATCAGGGATACGCTGGTGGTAAAGCGCCTCAAGCCGCGATCCTTTCCGCCTCGGCAAAGCGGGCCAGCGCTTGCCCCGCGCGGTCCACCGTCTCGGCGATATCGGCATCGGTCATCGCGGTCGAGCCGACCATCAGGCCGCGCGTGGCCATCAGCACGCCCGCCTCCAGCATCAGGCCGTGCAGTTGCTTCATCCGCGTGAGGGAATCGCTGCCGGAGCGCACATGAAACTCGCGGTAGTTGCGTGCCGGTTCGCGGAAGAACTGCAGGCTGGTCATCGAGGCAAGGCCATTGGCGCGCATGGCAAGGCCGAGCGCCTCGAAATGCGCGGCAAGCCCCGCGCGCAAGGCATCGCCCTGCCGTTCGAGCTGCGCGAAGGCCTCCGGCGTCAGCGCATCGAGGGCGGCGCAGCCGGCGGCCATCGTCATCGGATTGCCGGTGAAGGTGCCCGAATGGCTGATCTTGAGCGGCCCCGCCAGATTGTCGAACACGGCCATCGCCGCGCGCGTGCCGGCCACTGCGCCGATGGGCAGGCCGCCGCCGATGATCTTGCCGAGCGCGGTCATGTCCGGCGTGACGCCGAGGCGGCCTTGCGCGCCGTGGTAGCCCGCGCGGCCGCAGAACACCTCGTCGAAGATCAGCACCACGCCGCGCCGCGTGCAGAATTCGCGGATCGCGGCGAGATAGGCGGGGTCTGCGCGGGAGAAGCCGAGCCGGGCGGGGATCGGATCGATCACCACGGCAGCGAGATGATCGGCCTGATCCTCAAGGATTGCCAGCGTGGCGGCGGTATCGTTGAACGGGAAGATCACCGCTTCATCGAGCAGGCTCTGCGGCGTGCCGCGCCCGAAGGGCGGGGCTGCGGGGCGGTCCGCCGGGCCCCAGGTCTCGGCAGTGGGCAGGAAGCTCGCTTCGACCAGATCGTACTGGCCGTGATAGCCGCCTTCGGACTTGGCGACCTTGGAGCGGCCCGTCAGCGCCCGCGCGCCCTTGATGGCAACCATGACCGCTTCGGTCCCCGAATTCATGAAGCGCACCTGATCGGCACCGGGCCAGCGCGCGCAGATGCGCTCGGCCAGCTCCACTTCGGGCTCGGCGGGGAGGATGCAGCACAGCATGCGCTCGGCCTGCGCTTTCACCGCCTCGATCGTCGGGCGGTGGCCATAGCCGTGGATCAGGGTCGAGAAGTTGTTGACCCAATCGATATAGACGTTGCCATCGACATCGGTGACGCGGCAGCCCTCGCCGTGGCTGGCGTAGAGCATCGGCGGGCCGAACACGATCATGTGGCGGGTGTTGCCACCGGGCTGGACGGCGCTGGCACGGTCGAACAGTGCGCGCGAACGATCATAGGCCATGGGCTTGGTTCTCCCGTTCGGACCAGATGCGTGAGGGATCGGTGCGGCCATCGCCGCCGTGGAGCCTGAGCCGGGTCGACCAGCCGAGGTCCTTGCCCGAAATCAGCAGCACGATGGCCGCCGCGCCGAGCCATAGCCAGATAGAGTGGCTATAGACATTGCCGCCGCCGCCATCACCATCGGGGCGCAGCTTGAACGCGCCGTAGAGCATGTTGAGACTGCCGTGGACGATGATCGCAGGCCAGACGCTGCCGCCGGACAGGTTGACGAAATAGACCGCCACGATCGTCATCGCGGTGCAGGTGATGATGAAATTGAACTGGCCGAGCAGGAGGTTCGGGATCGTGTTCTGCCCGGTCAGCAGCAAGGGCACTTCGCGCGGGAAGTGCCACAGCGCCCACATCACGCCGAGCAGGAGCGCTGCGGACAGCGGGCTTGCCAGACGGCGGGCGAGCGCGGGCCAGGCAAAACCGCGCCAGCCCAGTTCCTCCAGCAGAGCGCCCTGATTCATGAACAAGGCGATGCCCCAGGCTGCGCAGAACGAGCCGAGCGACTGCATGCCGAACGCCTTGACCAGAACGCCGCGCGCCGCATCGCCGACCAGGAAGAACGCGGCGGCGGACGAGAGCCCGGCGGCCCCCGCGACGATCAGCAGCAAGGCGGCATAGAGCCGCACGCCTTCGCGCCAGGTCTGGTCCCCCAGGATCGGCTTGTAGAGCGAGAGCAACGCGCCAAGACCCTGCCGGCCCCAGCCGATCCCGGCCACAAGCAGGGCCGCCGTGGTCGGCGCGCCCGGGAAGAACAGGAACATCGAGACCTGCGGCACTTGCCAGTAGCCCATGAGGCTGAGCGGCACGCCATCCGAATGGGCCGCCCAGTAGGGGTGGGCAGCGGCGACCTTGGCGCGCTCGATGTAGAAGTAATCCCCCAGGCTCACGCCCGGTCCGCCGAAGTTTGGCCAGAGCACGGTGTGGATCATGGCGTAGGCCCACAGCAGCGCGGCGATGCCGACAGCGATGCCATAGAACCAGCGGACCGGATGGCGGCGGATCGCTGCGGAAAGGTTCATTGCGCCATGATCCTCGTCCAGGCGCGGCGGGCGCCGGCGATGGTGAAATCGATATCGTCATCGGTCATCGGGGTCGAGCCGACAAAACCGCCGCGCATGGTGAGGAGATCTTCTGCCAGCAGCTCCGTCTGGATCACCGGCAGCTTGGGGGCGATTTCGGTGGCGAAGGCATAGGCCAGCTCGCGGTAGTTGTTCAGCGGAAGTTCGGTAGGGGTCATGCCCGAAAGCGAGCCTTCGCCCAGCACTTGCGCCTTGATCCCGAGATCGCGCGCAGGCCTTCGCGCAGCCTTTCGCCCTGCGCGGCCATTCGGGCGAAGACTTCGGGCGTCAGCAGGCGCAGCGAGGTGGTGCCGCAGGCCATCGCCATCGGATTGGCGGTGAAGGTGCCGCTGTGCTTGATCTTCGGATCGCCCTCATCGACCTCGAACACACTCATGAACTTTTGGCGGCCGCCGCAGCCGCCGACAGGAATGCCGCCGCCGATGATCTTGCCCATGGTGGTGAGATCGGGCGTGATCCCGATCTCGCCCTGAAAGCCGTTGTAGCCGGCACGCAAAGACCAGACCTCATCGAAGATCAGCACGATACCGAGCTTCTCCGTCTCCTCACGCAGCATTTCAAGATAGGGGCGGTGCGGCGCAACCATGCCCAGCTGCAAGCGCTGCGGATCGAGGATCACCGCGGCGAGCTGGTCCGCCTCGGCGCGCAGGATGGCGCGCGTCGCCTCGATATCGTTGAGCGGCAGGACCGTGACGAGATCGAGCAGGCCCTGCGGGTGGCCGGCCTGATAGGCCGTGGCATTGGGCCGCTCGGCCGGGCCCCAGTTGCCGGGGTTCGACTGGAAGCTGGCTTCCAGCAGGTCGAATTGGCCGTGATAGCCGCCTTCCATCTTGGCGATCCTGGGCTTGCCGGTATAGGCGCGGGCGGCCTTGATCGCGATCTGGTTGGCCTCGGTTCCGCTGTTCATGAAGCGCACCCGTTCGACCGAGGGAATGCGCTCACACAGGATTTCCGCCAGCGAGACTTCCCATTCGGTGGGGAGCACGGCGGACATCAGCCGCCCCGCCTGCGCCGCAAGCACATCGACGATCTCGCGCTTGTTGTGGCCGTGGATCAACGAGGAGAAGTTGTTGACCCAATCGAGCCGGCGGTTGCCTTCGACATCGGTGATCCAGCAGCCATCGCCGGATGCGGCGTATGTCGGGTTGGGCTTCTGCACGACGAGGTGCCGCGTGTAGCCCGAGGGCATGACATGGCGCGCACGTTCGAAGAGCTGGGCGGAAGCGGTCTGGTTGTGTCCGGCGGCAGCGGCGGCCATGGCGGATTCCTTCAAAAAATGGAGACTAGAACTTGACGTTGTTGGCGCCCTTGGTGCCCAGCATCGCCCGCGCTTCGTCTGGCGTGGCGATCTCGAGGCCGAGCTCTTCGAGAATGCGGCGGATGCGGCCGACCTGTTCGCCCGACGATTTCGCGAGCTGGCCCTTGCCGTACCAGAGCGAGTCCTCGAGCCCGACGCGCACGCTGCTGCCCAGCAGCGCGCCTTGCGTGATCGTGGGGATCTGCGCCTTGCCCGCCGCGAGGCATGACCAGATGTAGTTCTCACCGAACAGCTCGTCCGCGGTGTCCTTGAAGTGGTGGACATGGCGCATGCCGGTGCCGATGCCGCCAAGGAAGCCGAACACCGACTGGATGAAATAGGGCGGCTTCACCCAGCCCATCGTTTCCAGCATTTTCAGGCTATAAAGGTGGCCGATATCGAAGCATTCATACTCGAAAACGACGCCGCGTTCCTGGCCGAGTTCCTTCGCGATGCGCTCCATCGAGGCGAAGGTGTTCTGCATGGTGAGGTCCTTGGTGCTCAGCACGAAGAGCCTTTCCCAGTCGCTCAGCTTGTCGAGATCATACTTCATGCCGAGCATCCAGTTGGCCGCATTCATCGGCCCCATGTTGAAGCTGGTGATCTCGGGCTCGAACTGCTTGGGCGCGGCGAGCCTCTCATCCAGCACATCGGCCCAGGCGGTCTTCACATCGAACCCGCCATCGGGCTTGCGGCGGATCGCCGGCTGGCCGGTGGTGATATTGATAATGACGTCGGACTGCTGCTTGATGCTGGGCAGGTACTGGGCATAGACCGCCGGATCGGTGACGGGGCAGCCGGTTTCGGCATCGCGCGCATGGAGGTGGACGATGGCAGCGCCCGCTTCCGCTGCGCCGACCGAATCCGCGATGATCTGTTCGGGCGTGATCGGCAGATAGGGCGACATGACCGGCATGTGCATTGCGCCCGTGGTCGCGCTGGTGATGATGACCTTGTTGGTCTTGCGCATCAGGTTCTCTCCGGATTGTTCTACTGTTGGAAAATTCGGGCCGGGCTGAACGCGCCGTTGCCCGCCAGCATCTGGCCGCCATCGGCCGGCATGATCGCGCCGGTCACATAGGATGCGGCGCCTGACGCGAGGTAGAGCGCCAGCATCGCGACATCGCCGGTGCTGCCGAAGCGGCGCAGCGCAGTCGCCTCGGTCGCGATCTTGCGCATCGCTTCGTTGGGGGCGAGCTTGGCCATGCCTTCGGTGCCGTCGATCGGGCCGGGAACGAGGCTGTTCACCCGCACGCCTTCCGGCCCCCATTCGAAGGCAAGGCATTTGACCAGCATGTCGATCCCGGCCTTGGCCGCGCAGACATGGGCCTGCGCGAAATAGGGGGCCGAGCCTTGCGGCGCGGAGATCGCAATGAAAGAGGCACCGGGCTTCCTCGCCAGATCATATCCGGCCCGAAACACATGGAAGGTGCCAATCAGGTCGATGTCCACCACGGTCTTGAAGCCATTGGGGGAGAGCGCGGCCGCAGGGGCGACGAAATTGCCCGCCGCACCCGAGACGATCACATCGAACGGGCCGTTTGCCTCGGCAGCGGCTTTCATCGCCGCGCCCACCGCATCGGCATCGCGCACATCGGCGGCAAAGCCGATCGCGCCGTGACCGATCGCGGCGGTTGCGGCCTCCACCTTTTCAGCCTTGCGGCTCAACACTGCCACCTTGGCCCCGTGCGCGGCATAGGCCTGGGCGATGGCGAGATTGATGCCGCTGGTTCCGCCAGCGATGAAGGCGCTGCGGCCAGCGAGCAGATCGGGGACGAAACTCACGATGCAGGTCCTTCAAAGGCAAGAGGCTGACCGGGGCAGGGCCATTCGAACGACACCAGCCGCCCGGTTGAGGAGAGCGTGACGAAAGCCGTGCGCCGGTCCGGGCCGCCGAAGGCGATGTTGGTGGCGTAGTAATCGTCGAGCGGAGTGAAGGTGCGCGCAGCGCCATCGGGCGAGATGCGCCAGATGCCGCAAGCGTTGAAGCTGGCGACGCAGATGTGGCCCTCGGCATCGAGCGCCATGCTGTCGAGGAAGTTGCGATCGGGCAGGCCGGCCACGAGGTGCCCGCCAGCCGGGGCAGGCCAGGGCAGCAGGCTGACTTCGCCAGGTGCGACAACGGGATAAGACAGGATCCGGCGCGTGACCGTTTCGGCCACGAACAGCGTCTTCCCGTCGGCCGATAGGCCCACGCCGTTGGGGGTGAGCAGGCCGCTGACGACCGGACGCAGGAAGCTGCCATCCGGCGCGCCGTAGTGGATCGCACCAAGCCCCAGTGTGCGTCCGTCACGCTTGCCGTGATCGGTGACGTATAAATTGCCCAGCGCATCGAACACCAGATCGTTGGGGCTCTGCAGGCGCATGCCGCCGGAGGCATCGTAGAGGCGCTGACTCTCTCCAGTGACGAGTGAGACGCGTTCGATCCAGCCGGGGACATCGGATTGCCCGGTCGGCCGCCGCCAGCCATTGGCTTCACTGGTATAGAGCCAGCCGCCGGAATTGGCGACGACGACCCACCCATCGGGGCCGAGCGCTGCGCCGTTGGGGCCACCATCAAGCTGCGAAATGACCTCAAGGTCACCGCTGGGATGGACGCGGGTAAGGGCGCCGCCCTCGATCTCCACGACGACCACACTGCCGTCCGAAAGCGCGATTGGGCCTTCGGGGAAGCGCAGCCTATCTGTGATGACCTGAAGTGTCACGCGCGACTCTCTCCCGTTCCGAGAGAAAGTTTATGACCCGTGGGTCATATAATGCAACCGGTTTTTACGCGGGCGGTTTTCCGGCGCCCCGCGCGGCCAGTTCCAGAAAGAGCGCGCTGTGATCGAGTTCGGCGTTCGGCCCTTGGCACATGGCCGCGTAAAGCGCCTCGGCAAGGCCGGCGAAAGGCAGGTCGAGCCCCACGCCGGCAGCAGCAGCGGTGATCGTGCGCATGTCCTTGAGCTGCACGGTCGCCTTGCCGCCGGGGGCAAAGCGGCGCTCCAGAATGCGCGCGCCGTGCTGGCGCCAGATCGTGGAATCAGCAAAGCCGCCCATCAGCGCCTGGTGGACCGCCGCCGCATCGCCGCCGCCCGCCTCGACCAGCAGCATGGCCTCCGATACCGCCCCGATCGTCACGCCGACGATGAGCTGGTTGGCAAGCTTGGCCAATTGTCCGCTACCGGCGGGGCCGACATGGGTGACCCGGCCGAGAGCCTCCAGAACCGGCTGCACCCTCGCTACCGCTTCGGCGCTGCCGCCTGCCATGATCGAAAGCGTGGCCTCGATCGCCCCTTTCTCGCCGCCCGAGACCGGCGCATCGACGCAGGCAATGCCGCGCTCGGCAAGGCGCGCGGCCTGCGTGCGCGAAGTCGCGACCGGGATTGAACTCATCACCACGACCGCCGAGCCCGGCGCGAGCGCCTCGGCCACACCAGCATCGAACAGCAAGGCATCGCAGGCTGGTCCATCGGTGAGCATGAGAATGGCGATCTCTGCGCCGCGCGCCGCCTCTGCCACATCGGCAATCGCGACGAGGCCATCCTGCGCCAGCGCTGCCGCCTTTGCGAAGCTGCGGTTCCACACCGTCACCCGGTGTCCGGTCCGCGCCAGATTGCGCGCCATCGGGGCGCCCATGATACCCGTGCCGAAGAGGGTGACGGCGGTCATGCCAGAGCGGTGGGTCCCGCGATCGCGGCCACCAGATCGGCGACTTCGGGATCGGGCGGATTGTGCGCATAGACCGCGCGGTAGATGAGGAGCGCATGGAAGCGGCACAGGAATTCGGGATCCGCGTCACCTTCTCCTGCCTCACCGGTGTCGGTCTGGACCCGGGTGCGGTTGAACAGGCTCTGGTCCATCATCCCGCCGACGGTGCGCACGGCCAGCATCAGCAGCGCCGGATCGAGCGCGGGATTGTTGAACCGCGCCAATGTGCCATCCCAGGCATGTTCGGCAATGATGCGGTTGCGGCGCTGCCACAGCTCGCGCATCGCATCGTCGGTCTCGCCCATCTGGATGATGCAGCGCAGGATGCCGACATTGCGCAGGAAGCCGCGTTCATACCAGGTGACTAGCGCCAGCGTATTGCGAAACGCCGTCTCGCGCGGGGAGAACGAGGGCAGGGTCTGCGGCTCGAACGCGACGAAGCGGCGCGCCAGCTCGATCAGGAACTCGTCCTTCGTCTTGAAGTAGATGTAGAACGTGCCCTTGGCGAGCCCGGCCTCGGCCGAAATCTCCTCGACGTTGAGATCGCGGTAGCCGACATTGTCCAGCAGACGTGCCCCGGCGGCCAGCAGCTTGAGGCTGGTCTTCTCGCCACTGCGGACTTTGCGGATCTCGAGCGCCAGCGCTTCGAGATAGGTGGTAAACTTGATCGCGCCGATATCCGACAAGGCCCGGTCCTCTGGTTAGACGGCCTTCCCGATAGCGCGGCAGGGCCGAGGCGTCGACACCGCGCATCAGGCCGATCAGTACCGGAAGCTCACCCGCGCGCCGATCACGCGCGGCGAGCCCTGATAGTAGAGCACATTGCCAGTGAGCGGATCGCCGCCGCCGGGATTGCTGGCGTTGGGCGCATAGAAGATCGACAGCGGCACGAAAGTGTTGGTCACGTTTTCCGCATAGACCTCGAAACGGGCAGACCCGATCGTGGCGCCCGCGCGCAGATCGAGCGTGGTATAGGCGGGGATCTGCTCCACCGGGGTCCCGATGCGCAGCAGGCCCGAAAGCGCATTGCCGCGGTGGGTGACAGAGGCGCGCGCAAAGCCTTCGACCTTGTCCGTCACCGGGAAGCTGTAGTTGATCGATCCGCTCGCGGTGAAATTTGCTGTGCCGGGAATGCGCGCTTCCTTGATCAGCGCACCCGATGCGATGACATCCTTGAGCTTGCTGGAAATGATCGTGGTGTTGGCTGCGAGCACAAGGCCTTTGCTCACTTCGTAGCTGGCATCGAGATCGACGCCGTAGCTGCGCGCGGAGCCGGCGTTGCCGATCACTTCGCCCACGCCGCCGGTGCCTTCCTTGGTCACCACCTGCAGGTTCGACCAGTCGTTGTAGAACACTGCCGCATTGAACCGGCCGCCCGTGCCGAACTGGGTCTTCACACCCGCCTCGTAGGCGCTGAGCCGTTCGGACTTGAAAATCTGGTCCGCCGGTGTGGCGCCGGCCACGAGCACGAAGAGATCGTTCTGCCCGCCGGAGCGGAAGCCCCGGCTGAACGCGATGTACGCAGAAACGTCGCTGTTGGGCTGCCAGCGCAGGGACACGCGCGGGTTGAACACGTTGTCCTCGCCCTTCGAGCCGAATGTCTGCGGGAAGGGCAGGCCGCTGAACAGGCTGGTCGCGAGTGTCGCGGACTTGCGCTTGTCGTTGAAATAGCGCGCGCCGGCAAGCAATTGGAACTTGGGCGTTACATCGAACGTGCCCTCGGCAAAGGCCGCGATCTGGCGCGAGTTGCTGGTGGTCTGGGCATCGAGATCACCCGAGCCGGGGAGCGTATAGCCGCACAGCCCGCCGCACAGGATATTGGCGATCCCCGCCGGGGTCAGCGGCTCCTGCGGGCCGCGGATGCGGAAGCCCACATCGCGGTTGCGGTAGAAGCCGCCGGCAGTGAGCTGGAACGGCCCCTTGAACGCCGAGACAAAGCGCAGCTCCTGATTGAATTCCTTGACCCGTAGTGTGTTGTCGGTGCGCGATCCCTGGAACACGAACTGGCCACCGCTCAGCGGCACGCCGATCTGATTGGCGAGCGCAATGATGCCGAACTGGTCGGTGGTCTGGTCGATCCGGCGCTTGAAATAATTGCTCGAGGACAGGAACGTGCCGAAATCAGCCTTCTGTTCGAGCACGAGGCTGTACATCTCGAAATCGTCGGTCATCCCGACTTTGCCGGACGAGAAATAGCCGGTGCCGTCGCGTCCGCCGCGATTGGGATAGCCGCGGTCGGCGCGGCTGAGGAGCACCGAGGCCGTGGCTTTGAAGCTATCGTTCGGCGTGATCGCCAGCGCGGCGCGGCCTCCCCACGAATCGGCACCATTGGCATCGGGGGTGGTGGTGGATTTCGTCCAGATCGTCTTCACATCGGGCGCAGCGGGGCCGAGAATGGGATTGGGCTGCGGCAGGAACCGTGCGGTGACGGTGGCGGCGGTGCGGTCGATCCAGCCCGCGTCCTGCTGCCAGAAGCCGACGACGCGCAGCGCGACCTTGTCCTTCACGATGGGCAGGTTGACCATGCCGTTCACGCTGCCATTGGTGCCGCCGCGCATGACCGCGCCGACATTGCCCTCGATCGCGCCGGCCACTTTCCCGGCATCGGGCTTGTTCGTGACCACACGGATCGTGCCCGCGAGCGAGCCTTCGCCGAAGATCGTGCCTTGCGGCCCGCGCAGCACTTCGAGCCGCGCGGCATCGAATACCGCCGCCTGCGGGAAGAACCCGCCGACCGAGAAGGGTGCGTCATCGATATAGAGGCCGACAGCCGTGCCAGTGGTGCCGTTGATATTGCTCGTGTTGAGTTCGGCAATGCCGCGAATGGCGATGGCACCGGTGCCGGTCTGCTCGGTGCGGAATTCGACGCCGGCCACATCCTGCAGCGCGGTGCCGATATCGGTGGCACCGGCGGCGCGAAGCTGTTCCTCGGTAAGGACGTTGATGGCGATGGGCACGTCCTGCACGCTTTGCGCACGCTGGTTTGCCGTCACGATGATTTCGTTGTCCTGCGTCTGCTGCGCCGCAGCGGGGGCAGCCATGACCAAAGTCGCCAGAGCTGACGAGACCAACAGTGTGCTTCGTGCTTGAACCATTCCCGCCTCCAATCGCCGCGTCATCACCATCTGGCACCCTGCGCCAACCCGGGGCAGGCACCGAACCGGGGCAGTCCGTGTTCGGATTTGCCTCCCAGTCGGCCTTGTGGCCATTTAATGACCCGATAGTCATGTTGAATTGCCGTTAAACCGGCGTCAAGCCCCTTGTTTGCGATGATTGGAGATTTCCAGGGCTCGCGTTGCGAAAGAAAAATGACCTAATGGTCATATTAAATGAGGCGGATCTGAGTTTGGGAGGATTCTTGCCAGAGCACCCCTTTCGCCGCGCTATGTCAGCCGAAATGGCGAGCCGCTTGAAACAGGCCATCGAGGCCGATCGAAGGCGGTCGGCAGTCTTCTGGGGCAGATTCCATCGCGGAAACATGCGCACTGCTGCGATGAAGTGATGCCTCCAAAGCTGAGCGCGGTCGCGCACCTGCCAGCAGAGCGCCGCTGTCGCCGATCTTTCAAGGTTTGACCCTAAGCGACCGGCCGGGGCTAAAACGCCACCAAGCTCTGCAGATTTCAACGAAGCCGGTGACCGCCGCGGTACAGGAAAGTGGAGCGGGTGAAGGGAATCGAACCCTCGTATTCAGCTTGGGAAGCTGCTGCTCTACCATTGAGCTACACCCGCGCACGGACCGGCTGACAGCCAGATTCGGCGGCGATGCCGGAGGCGCCGTATGGCGGGATCGCTGGCGCGCATCAAGCCCCTTTAGTATGCCGGACGGGCTGGAAAGCCTCCGGGGCTACCTCGTCAGGATGCGAAACGTGGCGCTGGCCTTGGCGATGAGGGCATCGTCCGCGAACACGCGGGCATCGGCGAAGGCGAGTGTCTTGCCGAGGCGGGTGGGGGCGGCGCGCACTTCGAGCCATTGGCCGACCTTACCCGTGCTCATTAAATCGACCGAGAGATTGATCGTCAGCGCCGAGGCATTCTCCAGCAGGAGCACGCAGGCGAGGCCCATCGCGTTGTCGGCAAGAGCCGAAATCACGCCGCCGTGCAGCAAGCCGCGCGCGTTGCAGTGGGGCGTGTCGATCCTCAGCGCGAGCACGAAGAGATCATCGGCGCGCCGCATGTAGAGCGGCTCCCATGGGTCGGTGACCGGGCTTTGGCGGAAGTGCCGCGCGAAGCCGTCGGGTATGCCGGGGGCGATGCTTGTCATGTCCGGTCCAGGAATGCGGTGATCGCTGCGAACACGAGCGCCGGGTCTTCGAGCTCCGGTGTATGGCCGAGTGCATCGAAGGTGACCTGCTCGACCCCGTCATAGAGCCGCGCGAGCGAGTGGGCGTTGCCGGCCGGATGCGAGCCATCGGCGGCGCCCCAGATCGAGAGCATGGGCTGGGGCGGGCGCGGCAGTTCGGGGCGAGGGGCGAGGTAGATCTGGTAGGCGCTGGCAAGCGACCACAGTGCGCCATGGCTGAAAGACCGCTCAGCGCATGCGCAGAAGTCCGCGATGCGTTCCTTGCGGCCGACCGAGAGCACATACCACTGCGGCATGCGGCGCGGGGCGAGGCGGCGCATTGCGAGCTGGCCGATGATCGGGCGGGCGAGAATGCCCTTGGGATCGCGCCCGGCCTTCCAGATCGCGAAGGCCTCCGTGCCGCCGCCCTGGATCAGGCACAAGTGCGAGGCGAGTTCCGGCATGCGGCGGGCGATATCGAGCGCGGCGAGGCTGGCGGCGCAGGAGAAGGCAAAGACGCAGCCGGACCCGCAGACCGCGCGGATGAAGCCGGCGAGGTCGTCATTGGTTTCGGTGAAGCCGAAGCCGTACCCGCTCGCGGCCGCAGTGAAGCCCATGGCGGGCAATTCGACCACCACGACGCGGAAGCGTTCGGAGAACATGGCCAGCAGCGGGGCATAGACCTCGATGGTCATCGGGGGATCGACGGTGAAGACGATGGTCTGCCCCGAGCCAGCTTCCAGATAGCGATATTGCACTAGCGGGGTAGAATGGAAGCGCACCGCCGGGGTGGCCGTTGCAGGCCAGCCCGTGCGGAACCGGGCCATGCGCGCCGCGCCGTTCCACGTATCGAGGCGCGCGCCGAGCCGGGCCAGCAGACCGGGCATCAGGCGCTCCGTTCGGCAGCTTGATGGCGCGCCGCGTGCGAGAGGAAGAACCACGCCGCGATAAGGAACGCCGCGATTCCGAGATGGCGGGCGACGATCGCGGTCGGCGCGCCAGCGTGCGCGGTGAGCCAGGCATCGCCGAGCGGCATCACCAGCGCGGCGAGCGCCGTCCAACGCAGCGCGGCGAAATCCTGCCGGATCAGCAGGATCGTGGTGATAACCGCGATGAAGCCGGCGCGCAGGCCATAGACCTGGACCCATGCCGCCGCTTCCGTTCCCGCCAGCGGCAGGCCCATGTAGGTGGCAAAGCCGAGCGGATTGGCGAAGGTGCGAACTGCATTGAGGCCTTGGAGTGCGGCGATGGCGACGGCCAGCCAGAACCCGATGGTGCGCATGCCGCGCAGACCCGCCTGTCTGTCATTCATTGTGTTGATCTCCCACGATTGCCCGGTGGGTTACGGCATTGCGAGAGGGCTGTAATTTTGCGATATCGCAAACCGCTTTTCTGTTTACGCGAGGATTCGGGGCATCACCGTCAATCCGCAAGACCTTGCCGATCTTATCGCCATCCGCGAGGCAGGCACGCTGAGCGCGGCGGCCAAGGCGCGCGGGGTGGCCATTTCCACCGTTTCGCGCCGGATCGAGACGCTGGAGGCTGCGCTCGGCCTCTCGTTGGTGGACCGCCGCGCAGATGGTGTGTGGCTGACTCCCGGCGGGCTCGCGATTGCCGAGGCGGCCGAGCCGCTGGCAGAGCAACTGCTGCGTGTGCGCCGGGTGGCGGACAGCTTGCGCAAGGGCGGTGCGCAGGTGCCGGTGCGGATATCGGCGACCGAGTTCGTGATCTCCGACGTGCTGGCCCCGGCGCTCGACCGGCTGTGGGCGAGCGGGGCGGATTTTCCGGTGCACCTGCAATCGCAGGCCGATGTTGTCAGCCTTGCGGGGCGTGACGCCGATCTTGCGATCCGCATGGTCCGCCCCGAAGGCGCGAGCCTCTATGCGCGGCGGCTGGCCGAGATCCGGCTGGGGTTCTTTGCGGCCCCGGCCTATCTGGCGGGGCGGGCGGCGGACACGATCGACCTCGGGGCCGAACGGCTGCTCGTCTATGATGACAGCTACGGGCGCCTTCCGGAACTGGAGTGGATCGCCCGTCGCGGTCTGGACGAGAGCGTCGTGATGCGCACGGGGAGCACGCGCGCGTTGCTGACGGCGGCGCTGTGCGGGGCCGGAATTGCCTTTCTGCCCGCACCATTTGCGGCACGGACGGGGACGCTGGTCGAAATTCCGCTGCCGGCTGCCCTGCCGACGCGGCAGCCCTGGCTAATCGTCCACCGCGACTTGCGCGGGCTGCCGGCCATCAAGCTGATCCAGAAGTGGATCGTGGCGACCTTTGCAAACCTGTAGGTTTTGGCAGGCGCGCGCGCCGTTGCATGCGCGCCGCCGCCGTGGGATGCCTTGCGCCGCTGGCCAGATGCAGGAGCGGTGATGATCGAATTGCTGAGCGCGCCCACGCCGAACGGGTGGAAGATCTCCATCATGCTCGAGGAATGCGGCCTTCCGTATGAGGTGAAGTGGATCAACCTCGGCAAGGGCGAGCAGTTCGCGCCCGAGTTTCTGGCGGTGAGCCCCAACAACCGGATTCCTGCAATCATCGACCATGAACCGGCAGATGGGGGCGAACCGGTGCCGGTGTTCGAGACCGGGGCAATCCTCGTTTATCTGGCGGAGAAGACCGGGCAGTTCCTCCCCACCGATCCGCGCGGGCGCAAGGCGGTGATGGAGTGGCTGTTCTGGCAGGTCGGCGGGCTGGGGCCGATGCTGGGGCAGCACGGGCATTTCCGGCTCTATGCGCCCGAGCGGATTGCCTATGCCACCGAGCGGTATCGCGCCGAGGCGCTGCGGCTTTACGGGGTGCTCGACCGGCAACTGGCGCGGCAGGAGCATGTGGCGGGCGAGGCCTATTCGATTGCCGACATGGCCTGCTTCCCGTGGATTCAGACGTGGAAGGCGCAAGGGATTCCGCTGGAGGAATTTGCGGCACTGAAATCGTGGTATGATCGGCTGAAGGAGCGCCCGGGCCTGCGGCGCGGGATGGCAGTGGGGCGCGAGCGGATCAACAAGCGGCCGCAGGACGATGCCGAGACGCGGCGGGTGCTGTTCGGGATCAAGGATGAGGAAAAGCCATGAGCGTGCGAGTCGAGTTTTTCTATGACCTGTCCTCGCCGTGGACACGATTGGCGTTCCACAATTTCCGCGCAGCCATTGCGGGGCGCGATGTGGCCGTCACCTGGCGGCCGTTTCTGGTCGGCGGGGTGTTCAACGCGGTGAACCAGAGCGTGTATGAAAGCCGCGCCAACCCGGACAATCCGAAGTTCCGGCTGAGCTTCGTGTGGCTGAAGGAATGGGCGAAGCTGGCGGGGCTTAGGATGAATTTCCCCTCGGAGTTCCATCCGGTGAAGTCGGTCCACGCCATGCGGTTCTGCTGCGCTTTGGCGGAGCAGCCTGAGGTTTTGCTGCGCTTCAGCGAGGCGGCGTTCGAGGCCTATTTCGGCGACGCGCGCAATATCGATGATCCGGAAGTGCTGGTGGATATTGCCAATGCCTGCGGGCTCGATGGCGCGGCGCTGCGGGCCGCAGCGGGGAGCGATGCGGTGAAGGCGCGGCTGCGCGCGAACACTGACGAGGCGATTGCGCGCGGGGCCTATGGTTCGCCGACGATCTTCGTCGATGGCGCCTTCATGTACTTCGGCAATGATCAGCTGCCGCTGGTGATGCAGCGGATCGCGATGGTGGAGGCCGGCTGAGCGCAGTTGCGCTGGATCAATGATCCGGTGTCCAGAAGTGTGGAGTTTCGATCTGTCCAGTTGGAGTGACAGATCATGCGCATTCTTCTCGTTCATCCGAACTACCATTCCGGCGGCGCGGAGATTGCGGGCAACTGGCCTCCCGCCTGGGCGGCTTATCTCGCGGGGGCGCTGCGCGGGGCGGGCTACGACGACGTTCATTTCATCGATGCGATGACCGACCATGTCGATGACGCGGCCCTCGAAGCGCGCATCCGCGAACTGAAGCCCGATGTGGTCGGCACCACCGCGATCACGCCCTCGATCTACAAGGCCGAGGAAACGCTGAAGATCGCCAAGAAGGTCTCGCCCGCGATCATCACGATGCTGGGCGGTGTGCATGCGACTTTCATGTTCAAGCAGGTGCTGACCGAGGCGCCGTGGATCGATGTGATCGTGCGCGGGGAAGGGGAGGAAATCCTGCTCGAACTCGTGCGCGCCATCGACGACGGGCGCTGGCCATTGGCGCGTCATGAAATCGAGGGGCTGGCCTTCCTCGATGGGGCAGACATCATCGCCACCAAGGCCGCGCCGACGGTCAAGGACCTCGAAAAGATCAAGCCCGACTGGGGCATTCTGGAGTGGGGCAAATACATCTACATCCCGCTCGGCAAGCGGGTGGCGATCCCCAACATGGCGCGGGGCTGCCCGTTCACCTGCTCGTTCTGCTCGCAGTGGAAGTTCTGGCGCGATTACCGCATCCGCGATCCCAAGGCGGTGGTCGACGAGATCGAGACGCTGGTGAACGACCACGACGTCGGCTTCTTCATCCTTGCCGACGAGGAACCCACGATCAACCGCAAGAAGTTCATCGCCTTCTGCGAGGAGCTGATCGCGCGGGGCCTGCCGGAGAAGATCCAGTGGGGCATCAACACCCGTGTCACCGATATCCTGCGTGATGAGGAATACCTCGCGCTATACCGCAAGGCGGGCTTGGTCCACGTCTCCCTGGGCACCGAGGCGGCTGCGCAGTTGAAGCTCGATCTGTTCAACAAGGAAACCACGGTCGAGCAGAACAAGAAGGCGATCCGCCTGCTGCGCGAGGCGGACATTCTGGTCGAGGCGCAGTTCATCGTGGGGCTGGAGAACGAGACGGCGGAGACGCTGGAAGAGACCTACCGCATGGCGATGGACTGGAAGCCGGACCTCGCCAACTGGTCGATGTATACGCCCTGGCCGTTTTCCAACCTGTTCGAGGAACTGGGCGACAAGGTCGAGATCCACGATTTCGACAAGTACAACTTCGTCACCCCGATCATCAGACCCGCCGCGATGGACCGGGCCGAACTGCTCGACCGGGTGATGAACAACTATCGCCGGCTCTATATGCGCAAGGCGCTGTTTTCCTATCCGTGGCAAGGGACGGGATACCGGCGCAAGTACCTGCTCGGCTGCCTCAAGGCGTTCCTCAAGGCGGGCTTCCAGCGCACGTTCTATGATCTGGGCCGGGTGAACTACTGGGGGCCGCAATCGAAGAAGGGCGTCGATTTCAAGTTCGACCGCACCCGCACCCGCACCAACCACCGCGCCGAAACCGGCGATTGGCAGGCGGTGGCAGAGACCAGCCGGAAGGCGGCGAAGCGCGAGGCGGTGGTTCATGAGGCTGCCGGCGTGATCAAGGCCTGCGGCGGCGGGACAGAGCAACTGACCGACGAGGAAGCCGATGCGTTAAATGCGCTGCCCGCGAGGGGCGATCTGCCGCCTACCCGAGGTGACGCGCCGGGGCGGAGCGGGGCGCATATATGACGGCGCTGGCCGGAAAGGTCGGCCCCAACGCGATCATTCAGCTCGCCGATGTGCTGGCCGACCGGATCGGGCTGGAGGAGCGCGCGGCGACATTGCGTGCGGCGGGGCTGGCCAAGTATCTCGCCGCCGATCCCGAACGGATGACCGACGAGCGCGAGGCAGCTGCGCTACACCGGGTGGTGCAATCGCGGCGTGCGGGCGATTGGGACGAGCTTTCGTGGGAAGCGGGAGAGCGGACCGCCGAGTACCTGCTCGAAAACCGCATTCCCAAGGGCGCACAGTGGCTGCTGAAGCGCCTGCCACCTGCGTGGTCTGCCCACATGCTGCTGCGGGCGATCCGCGCGCATGCCTGGACCTTTGCCGGTTCGGGGGCGTTTTCGGCCCGGATGGAGCGCGGCGCGGTGGTCATCTCCATCGCGGACAATCCGATCGCCATGCCGGGATGCCCGTGGCACCGGGGCGTCTTCACCCGGCTGTTTCGGGAACTGGTGAGCCCCCGCGTGCTGGTGCGGCACGATCACTGCTGCGCGCAGGGCGCCCCCGCCTGCAATTTCGTGATCGGCTGGACCTGATCACCAGTTGACCCGTATTCCACAATTGCTACCAAGCAGTATAAACAAAGCAATAGTGGGAGAGCGGCGATGGTTACAGCCTCACAGGTCATGCTCACGGCGACCGAGCGCGTCACACTGGGCGTCCCGGCAGCCGAAGCGGTTGCGCAGGAAGCAGCGGCGCGCGGTGCCAAGCGCGTTTTCATTCTCGCCAGCAGCTACCTCAATCGCAAGACCGACGAGATCCGCCGCATCGAGGCCGCGCTGGGCGAACGCCACGCCGCGACGCACGACGGCATCCAGCCCCATGCACCGCGCAGCGATGTGCTTGCAGCGGCCAATGCCGCGCGGGCTGCGGGGGCCGATCTGGTCGTCACCGTGGGCGGCGGTTCCGTCACCGATGCGGGCAAGATCCTGCTGATCTGCCTCAAGCACAACATCACCACGATCGAAGGCTTCGACGATTACCGTGTGCGGGTGGATGATACCGGCGCAATGGTGATCCCCGAATTCGACGGGCCGGACGTGCGCGCGATCTGCGTGCCGACGACGCTTTCGGGCGGCGAGTTCAACCCGCTTTCGGGCGCGACGGACGAGGCGATCAAGCTCAAGCAGGCCTATACCCAGCGCGAAATGGTGCCCGTTTGCGTCGTGCTCGATCCCGCGATCACGGTGCACACGCCCGAATGGCTGTGGCTCTCCACCGGCGTGCGCGCGGTCGACCATGCGACCGAGACGCTGGCCTCGTTCCTCTCCAACGATTTCTGCGACGGCATTGCCGATAGCGCGCTGCGGCTGCTCGCGGCGGGGCTCCCGGCGGTGAAGGCGGACCCCGCCGACCTCGACGCGCGTCTCAAGTGCCAGATCGGCGCGTGGCAATCGATGATCCCGATTATCGGCGGCGTGCCGATGGGGGCAAGCCATGCCATCGGCCATGTGCTGGGCGGCACCTGCGATGTGCCCCATGGCCACACCAGCTGCGTGATGTCACCCTATGTCCAGGCGTTCAATGCGCCGGTGAACGGCGAGCGGCAGAAGCGCATCAGCGCCTGCCTCGGCGATGCTTCGCGGCCCGCGCCCGAACTGCTCGACAAGCTGATCCGCGGGCTGGGAATGCCGCGCAGCCTCAAGGAAGTGGGCGTGCGCGAGGATCAGCTCCAGCTGATCTCCGAATACACGCTGGAGGACATCTGGGGCCGCACCAACCCGCGTACGATCAGGACGGCGGCGGACGTGATGGAAATCTTGCGGACCGCGATGGGCTGATGCACAAACTCGCCGACATGACGGACATGGCGGAGCTGATGGACAAGCCGAAGAAGAAGCGTGCCGCCTCCCAGCTCAAGGACGAAATCACCGCCTACAAGCGGCGGCGCATCCTCGAGGAAGCCAGCCACTTCTTTTTCCTCAACGGCTATGAAGCGACGACGCTGGATTCGGTGGCCGAGCAGCTCAACGTGACGAAGCCCTTCATCTATTCGTACTACAAGAACAAGGGCGAGCTGCTCTACGAGATCTGCCAGACGGGCATCCAGCTTTCGCTGACCGCGCTGGAAGAGGCGCTTTCTGTGGAAGGCACGGCGAGCGAGCAGCTGAAAATCGTGGTCGAGCGGGTGGCGCGGATCATCATCGAGAACCAGCGCTATGTGACGGTCTACCTGCGCGAGGAAAAGAGCCTGCTGCCCGAAGACGCGCGGCGCATCCGCGATCTGCGCCATACCTTCGATACCAAGCTGGCCGCGCTGCTGGAGAAGGGGCGCAAGTCTGGCGAGTTCGATGTGGCGGCGCCTTCGCGCACCGCGATCTGGGTCTCGGGCCTCTTGAGCTGGATCGCGCTTTGGTATCACGAGGGCGGGCGCTGGTCGGCCACCGAAGTGGTGATGGACGCGATCACCATGGTGCAGAAGATGGTGCAGCCGGCAGGGGGCAAGCATGCCTGAGGTGAAGGGCCACACCGATCCGCGTGTGCTGGATCGTCGTCGCTGCGTGCTGCGCTACCTTATCGAAGATTTCGCGGCCTCGCAGCCCGATGCGGTCTATGCCGTGTTCGAGGATGGCGGACAGTGGACTTATGCCGAGCTGCGCGAACTGGTGGTGCGCAAGGCGGCGGGTCTTGCCAAGCTCGGCGTAAAGCGCGGGGATCATGTTGCCGTCTGGCTGCCCAACGGGCGCGAGGCGCTGATCACGTTTTATGCGATCAATTACCTCGGCGGCGTGTTCGTGCCGTTCAACACCGCCTATCGCGGCGCGATCCTCGAGCATGTGCTGGCTAATTCGGATGCCACGGTGCTGGTGGCGCATGGCGGACTGCTGGACCGGCTGGAGGGCGCGGATACCGCCGCGGTGACGACCATTGTGCAACTGGGCGAGGGGAGCGCCCCGGCGCGCTTTGCTGTCCATGCCTTTGCCGATGTGACGGGCGAGGAAGCGGACCTCGCGCCGCTGGATCGCCCGATCGAGCCGTGGGATACGCAGTCGATCATCTACACCTCGGGCACCACAGGGCCGTCCAAGGGCGTGCTCTCTTCCTACCTGCACCTCTACACCAATGCCGGGCCGGAGAGCTGGCACTTCGTGGGCCGCGAGGATCGCTTCCTCGTCAACATGCCGGTGTTCCATATCGGCGGCCTCGGCATTCCTTTCGTGATGCTGGCGCGCGGCGGCTCGATTGCGTTGATGGAGAACTTCTCCACCGACACATTCTGGGATTTCGTGAAGCGCACCGGCTGCACCACGATCTTCCTCCTGGGCGTGATGGCGACTTTCCTGATCAAGCGCCCGCCGGGGCCGGAGGATACGGGCCACGGCGTGCGCAAGGCCTTCATGGTGCCGCTGACCGAGGCGGCGGGGCCGTTCCACGAGCGCTTCGGGATCGACGTCTACACGATCTTCAACATGACCGAGATTTCCTCGCCCATCGTCTCCGAGCCCAATCCGGTGAAGCTGGGCACGTGCGGAAAGATCCGCCCGGGGGTCGATGTGCGGCTGGTCGATGCCAACGATTGCGAAGTGCCGGTGGGCACGGTGGGCGAGATGATCGTGCGCACCGACCGGCCCTGGGCGATGAACCACGGCTATCACAAGAACTCCGAAGCCACCGCGAAAGCCTGGCGCAACGGCTGGTTCCACACAGGCGACGCGTTCCGCTGCGATGCGGAGGGCTATTTCTACTTCGTCGACCGCGTGAAGGACGCGATCCGGCGGAGGGGCGAAAACATTTCCTCATTCGAAGTGGAGAGCGACGTAACCGCGCACCCCGATGTGCGCGAGGCGGCGGTGATCGGCGTGCCGAGCGAGTATTCGGAAGACGAGGTGATGGCCGTGATCGCCCCGGTGCCGGGCGCGAGCATCGACCCGGTGAAGCTCTCGGAATTCCTGGCGGCGCGGATGCCCTACTTCATGGTGCCGCGCTATGTCCGGATCATGCCCGAACTGCCCAAGACGCCGACGGCCAAGGTGATGAAGGCCGAATTGCGCGCCGAGGGGATCACGCCCGATACATGGGACCGCGAAAAGGCAGGGATGCGGCTGAAGAAAGAGCGGCTTTAGACGAAGGGGAGGAGCACGCTCCTCCCCTTCGCGTTGTAGCCAGCCCTCAGAAATTCACCCCGAACGTCACGCCATAGGTACGCGGCGGGGCGACCGAGCCGACGCGGACGCTGCTGAACAGCGGGGCGGTGATGATGTTGTTGGTGATGACCAGCTTGTTGGCGAGGTTGCGGCCCCAGATGTCGACCGACCACTTGTCGTTCGCCGAGGTGAAGCGCAGCCCCGCGTTGATCAGCGCATAGGGCGCCTGCGTCGCATCGGCATTGTTGAACTCGGTGAAGAAGACGCGGTCCTGCCAGTTTACTTCGGCGCGCGCGTTGAGCTTGCCCGCCGAGCCGATGGGGATATCGTAGTCCGCACCGGCGCGGAACGAGAATTCCGGCGCGTTGGAGAGGCGGTTGCCCGCCACGCTGATCTGCTTGAAGGCCTGCCGGTAATCGCCGGTGGTGAACTTGCGGTACTTGGCATTGAGGTAGGTGCCGAAGAGTTCGAGCGTCAGGCCCGGCAGCGGCTTGGCGCGCAGTTCGGCCTCGATGCCATAGTTGCGGGCTGATGCGGCGTTGACCGTGGTGACGACGCTGCTCGCATCGACGAAGCCGACCTGCAGGTCGGTGTAGTTCATGTAGAACGCGGCAAGATTGGCCTGCAGCTTGCGATCTGCCGTCGCGGTCTTGAGGCCGACTTCATAGCTCCAGACGTATTCGGGGTTGATCACGTCGTTGCGCGAGCCGACGTTGATCACGCCCGATTTGAAGCCGCGCGTGACCGAGGCGTAGACCAGCGTGGCATCATTGGCCTGATAGTTGAGCGTGACCGTGGGGGTGAAGGCGTTCCAGCTCTTGGCCTTGTCGGTGTTCACGCTGCCAAGGAAATCGAACGTGCCGACGCCTTTGCGCTTTTCGTGGCTGAAGCGGCCGCCGGCGGTGAGCTTGAGCTTGTCGGTCAGCGCGTAGGAGCCCTGCGCATAGAAGCCCAGCGCATCGATGGTGACGGTGCCGTTCTGCAGGTAATTCAGGCTGTCGAAGGCGTTGTCGGGGACGAACGGCGGCACCTGGCCGGCGATCTTGAGCAGCACGGCAAGGTTGGTCAGCGGCACGCGCACTTCGCCGTAGAGGTTCTCGTGGAAGTACATCGCGCCCAGCAGCACATCGAGCTTCTCGGTCTTGTAATGGCCGACCAGTTCCTGGCTGAAGGTCTTGCTGTTCTCGATGTAGTTGTTCTGTCCGAACATGTTGGCGTCGGACGCGTCGAGGTCGTCGCGGTTGAAGCGCTTGAACTTGTGGTACGAAGTGATCGACTTCACGTCCCAGTCGCCTGGAGTCCACGCGATGGTGCCGGTGAAGCTGTGGCCGTCACGCTGGTTGAGCGGTTCCTGATCGGACCAGATGTTGCGGATACTGGCGGGGCGGCCTGCCGCTGCCGCGACCGTGAACAGCGATTTGCCGCCGAGGATCGAGCCGAGCAGGTTCTCCGGCGCCACCGTGGGGCCGAAGTAGTGGAATGCGTAGTTGCTGTCGTCCTCGTGGAAGTATTCGCCCGAGAGCGTGATTTCCACGTCGTCCGCAGGCCTCGCGAGGATCGTTCCGCGCAAGGCATATGCATCGCGGTTGTCGATGTCCTTGCCGGTAAACTCGTTGATGCCATAGCCGTCGCGGCGGTCGTACTTGCCGGCGATGCGCACCATCAGCTTGTCGCCCGAGATGGGACCGCCGACCGCGCCTTCGATGGCGACGGCGTTGTAGTTGCCATAGCTGCCGCGCAGGTAGCCATCGAGCTGGTCGGTCGGCTTCTTGGTGATGAGGTTGATCGCGCCCGCCGTGGCGCCGCGGCCATAGAGCGTGCCCTGCGGCCCGCGCAGCACTTCGACGCGTTCGAGATCATAGAAGCCCGAAAGCTGCGCAGCGGGGCGGGCGATCTGCGCGCCGTCCTGCAGGAAGGCGACGCCGCCGTCTGCGCCGAGATCGATCGAGGTGAGGCCGATGCCGCGAATGAAGATGCGGTTCACGCCGAACTGATCGCCCACCGAAAGGTTGGGGATCGCGGTGGCGAGCGACTGGACGTCCTTGACCCCGCCAACGCCGAGATCGGCGGCCGAGACGGCGGAAACCGAAGCGGCGACTTTCGACAGCGATTCCGAACTGCGCGTGGCCGTCACCACGATATCCGCAAGGCCCTCGGTCGGCTGAGCGGCAGTCTGGGCGGCTTCCTGCGCCACGGCGGGCGCGGCGATCAGCGCGCCGCCTGCGAGCAGCACGGCCAGCGCGGTGCGGCGCAGATTCGAATCGACATGTGCGGAAAACTGGCTGCGAACCATCTTCTATCCCCTCATCCCCCGCAGTATTGAAACTGCGTACCTTTTTTATCTACTGGTGCGTAGATACCTGTTCCGCTAGGTAGATGGCAAGTGATAATCAGGGAGAGTGGCTTGACCACGCTGAAATTGGAAAGCCTGGCCCCGGCCGGAGACCCGGTCGATCTGGCCGCGCTCGCTGCCGATCCCGCTGCTCTGCGCGCCGCGCTGGCAGAAGCCGACGCTGCCACGCTGATGCTTGTGCTGGTGCAACTGACGGGCGATCACGGTCTGCTTGATCGCGCACGGCCGCACATCACCGGGCCGATGAATTACCACGAGGCGATGCCCGATGACTTGCGTGCGGAGATCCGCGAGCGGCTCGAGGCGACGCTGCTCGATTACGCGCGCACCGGCGATCCGCTGCCGCCGCTGCCCGAAGGCGATTTCCTGCAGGACATGCTGTCCACCGCCGTCGGCGAGCACGTGAGCGCGGACTATACCGCGATGATGCGCGAGGATCTGGAAGCCGCCCAGCCCGATCCGCGCGGGCTGATCTGGCGCAAACGCCCTGCGCCCGCCGCGCTCGAAAGTTTCCCGGTGGTGATCATCGGCGCTGGCATGTCTGGCGTGTGCGCCGCGATCCGGCTGGGGCAGGCGGGCATTCCCTACACGCTGATCGAGAAGAACGCGGCGGTCGGCGGCAGCTGGTACGAGAATTTCTATCCGGGCTGCGGGGTCGATACCCCCAACCACTTCTATTCCTACTCGTTCGAACTGAACCACGAATGGTCGCACTTCTTCGCCAAGCGCGACGAGCTGTGGACCTATTTCGAGCGCGCGACCGACAAGTACGGCATTCGCGAGCACATCCGCTTCGAGACCGAAGTAAGCGCGGCGACCTACGACAGCGCCTCCGGCACCTGGGACGTGGCGACGCGGGATGCGTCCGGCGCGGTCACCCACATCAAGGCGCGCGCAGTGATCTCGGCGGTCGGCGTGCTCAACCGGCCCAAGCTGCCTGAGATCGAGGGGCGCGAGACTTTTGCCGGCACTGCGCTCCACACCGCGCAGTGGGAAGAGGGGCTGGACCTCAAAGGCAAGCGCGTGGTGATGATCGGTACCGGCGCTTCAGGCCAGCAGGTCGGCCCGACGATCGCGCCCGATGTGGCCAAGCTCACCATCCTGCAGCGTTCGCCGCATTGGGTGGTGCCCAATCCGAACTACTTCGCCGAAGTGTCCGAAGGGATGAAGTGGGTGCTCGCTCACGTGCCCTTCTTCGCGCGGTGGTACCGCTTTCAGCTGTTCTGGGCCTTTGCCGATGGCCTCCATGCCTCGCTGCAGGTCGACCCGGCGTGGGACGACGGCGGCAAATCGATCAACCAGGTCAATGCGCGGCACCGCCAGTTCATGGAGCGCTATCTGCGCGGCAAGCTGGCGGGCCGCGAGGACCTGATTGCCAAGTGCACGCCGAGTTACCCGCCCTATGGCAAGCGCATCCTCGTCGACAACAACTGGTACGACATGCTGCTGCGGCCCAATGTCGATCTGGTCACGGGCGGGATTGCGAAGATCGTGCCCGAAGGTGTGATCATGGCCGATGGCACCCTGATCGAGGCCGATGTGATCATCTACGCGACCGGTTTTCAGGCCAGCAAGATGCTCGCGCCCATGACGATCACCGGCGAGGGTGGGCGCGATCTTCATGCACTCTGGGGTCCGGATGATGCCACCGCGTATATCGGTACGATGGTTCCGGGCTTCCCGAATTTCTTCATGCTGATGGGCCCCAACACCGGGCTCGCACATGGCGGAAACGTCATCTTCATCACCGAATGCCAGATGCGCCTGATCCTGACCGCGCTGCGCGAGGTGCTGGAGACGGGGGCAAAAGCCATCGACGTGAAGCCGGCGGCGCACGATGCCTATGTCGCCGATGTCGATGAGCGGCATGCTCGCATGGTCTGGACCCACAAGGGCCTCACCAACTGGTATCGCAACGATGCGGGCCGCGTCTTTGCGCTTCTGCCCTATCGGCTGGTCGACTACTGGAAGATGACCAAGACCTTCAAGCCAGAGGATTTCAGCCTGACATGAGCGCGATTGCGATCGAACTGGCCGATGGCCGCATGATTTCCGGCAGCTGCGATGCGCAGTTCACCGGGGTGCTGGCCGAGTTTCGCCGCAATTTCGAGGAGCGCAAGGAGCAGGGTGCGAGCGTTGCGATCACGCTGGGCGGGCGTATGGTGGTCGACTTGTGGGGAGGGCTCGCGAAACCGGAGACGGGTGAGGCGTGGGGCCGCGACACGGTCTCGATAGTCTATTCCTGCACCAAGGCGGCGACGGCGCTGTGCCTCCACATGCTCGTCGATCAGGGCAAGGTTTCGTACGAGACGCTGGTCGGCGAAATCTGGCCGGAATTCGCCAGCGGCGGCAAGGAAGCAACCACCGTCGGCATGATGCTGGCGCACACTTCACCGGTCCCCCATTTGCGCGACCCCATCCGCACGGGCGGGCTTGCCGACTGGGACTACATGACCGCGCGCGTCGCCGCCGAACCCGCGCACTGGGAGCCGGGCACACGGCAGGGCTATCACGGTGTAACCTACGCATGGACAGTGGGGCAGATCGTGCGCCTCGTTGCCGGCATGCCGATGGGGCAGTATTTCCGCGAGAAAATTGCCGGGCCGCTTGGGCTCGATTTCCATATCGGTCTGCCGGAAAGCGAGGAGCCGCGCGTCGCGCCGATGATCGCGCCCGATCCGGCGGAAGTGAACTTCACCTCGGCCTTCTTCCGCGCCGCGACCACGCAGCCGGGGAGCTTGCCCAACCTGTTCCTCACCAACCTTGGCGGGGCGGACTTCAACTCGCGCGAGGTTCATGCGGCGGAAATCGGCAGCGCCAACGGCATCACCAATGCGCGCGGGCTTGCCGGCATGTACGCACCGCTGGCGAACGGTGGGGGCACTCTGCTTTCGCCGGACCGGGTGCGCCGCATGGGCCGCGTCAGCGCCGCGACGCACAGCGACGCGGTGCTGTGCCAGCCGATGCGCTTTGCCATGGGTTTCATGATGAGCACCGACAACCGGGAATCCGGCGCTGACAGCCTGATCCTCGGCGAAAGCGCGTTCGGCCATGTCGGCATGGGAGGCAGCGTTGGCTTTGCCGATCCGGCGCAGGGGCTGAGCATGGGCTACACCATGAATCGGATGGGTGCAGGCATTCTCGTCAATGCACGCGGACAGGCGCTGATCGACGCGGTATACCGGGCCGTGGGCATGGCTTCCGATGCAAGCGGGGCGTGGCGATAGCGGCGCACCCGACTTGCGCCAATTTCCCTATCAGGCAATGGTTTGACATAAGTGGCGAACAATAACTTGTCGCCAAAACGGCACAATCCGCGCTAATGTTACCTAAGTGACAGGGGCGGGCACAAGATTCGCATGGGTGCGGTAACGACAGAACTTGGGCGCGAAACGGCCGCCAATGCCCGTTTCGACGTTCAGCTGATCGGCCCGTTCCGCCTTTCAGGGCCCGATCGCGCGGCCATTCCGATTCAGGGCCGCCGCACCCGCGCCTTGCTCGCCACCTTGGTGCTTGCCCCGCAGCAGTCGATGGGGCGCGAGCGGCTCGCTGGCCTGTTCTGGGGTGATCGCAGCGATGCGCAGGCGCGCGCCAGCCTGCGCCAGTGCCTGCTCGAACTGCGCGGCGTGCTTGCTTCCGGTGGCGGCAGCGATGCCGATCACGTCATCGCGACGCGAGAGACGGTCGCGCTCGTCCCGGGCGCCTTCACCTGCGACGCCCTCGTCTTGCGCCATGCGCTGGGGGGTGAGGACTGGGAAGCGGCGGCGCGCCTGATCGACGGAGCCGGCACCGCGCCGCTGCTGCAGGACCTCGAACTCGGCGGAGCCTATGGCGAGTGGCTCGATATGGCCCGCGCCGAAATCGATGCGCGCATGGCCGATGGGCTTGCCCGGCATCTGGCTGCGCGCGAAAGTGCGGGTGATTGGGCCGCTGTCAAGGCACTGGCTGCCGCATGGCTACGCCGCGATTCGCTGAGCGAACCGGCCGTGGCCGCGCTCATCCGGGCCGAGATTGCAACCGGCGCGCGGGCAGCGGCGCACATCCGCTATCAGGCTTTCCGAGATCTGCTCGCTGCCGAGATCGGTGTCGCTCCCGGTCCGCTGGTCGATGCCGCGCTGCGCAGCGAAGCGAGCGTCGAGCCGCTCGTGGTGGCAGCGGAAGCGGTGTCACCTAAGGCGGCCGCATCGGCACCGCCTTCGCCGGGCGGTGCGCTGGTGCTCGCCGTGCTCGCCTTCGACAATCTGTCCTCCGATCCCGATCTCGCCGATTTTTGCGATGGTGTTTCGGAAGAGATCCAGCGCACCGTCGCGCGCGGCACCGGGATCGCGGTGGTCGCGCGCGCATCCAGCTTCCAGTTCCGCGGGGCTGACAAGGGCGTCGCCCAGGTCTCCGCTGCGCTTGGCGCCTCGCACCTGCTCGATGGTTCGGTGCGGCGCAGCGGCACGCGCCTGCGCATCACGGCCGAACTCGTCGAGTGCGCCAGCCACCGTGCGGTGTGGAGCGAGCGGTTCGACGGCGATCTCGAGGATGTCCTCGCGCTGGAGGATTCGATCGCCGAGCAGGTGGCCACCGCGCTTCAGCTCACGCTGCTGCCGCGCACGCCGACACCGGCGCTGGAGCCGGCGACTTACGAACGCTTTCTGCGCGCGCGGGGCCTGCTTGCCGATGGCGATGCGCAGTTCGACAATACCGCACGCGAGGCCGTGCCGCTGCTCGAAGCGGTTACGGCAGATGCGCCAGGCCATGCCCCGGCGTGGGAAATGCTCGCGCTCGCCCGCGCGCTCGTGCTGCGTTCGGGGCGCAGCACGCAGCCTTTTGCCGAGGCGCGGGAGGCCGTGGTCGTGGCCGCGAAGACGGCGCTCCGGCTCGATCCGCGCCGCGGCGGGGCCTACCGTGCGCTCGCCATGCTCGAGCCGTGGGGGCACCATTCGGCGCGCGAGAAGCTGCTGCGCCAGGCGCTGGAAGTCGCCCCGCGCGATCCTGCCACGCTGACTGACATGAGCGATTTCTGCTGGGGCGTCGGCCGCTTCCGCGATGCGCTCGCCTATGCCGAGCAGGCCTGCGAGCTCAATCCGCTGATGCCCGCAGCGCGGCTCCATGTGGCGCAGATGCGCGCCTATGTCGGCGATTACGATACCTCGGTAAGCATGCTGGAGGAGCTGCACCTGCGCTGGCCGCAGAATGCCGGTATCCTGATGGCGCTGCTCAACTGGGCGGGGTCACTCGGCTATCCCGATGTCTACTATCGCCATATCAGCGCGATCGATGGTTTCGAAGGCTGGCAGGGGCGCGATCTTGCTGCCGTGCGGGCCTATGTCGAAGCCGTGTTCTCAAAGGACATGAACGTGAAGCTGTCGCGCGCGGCGCGCTATCGGGGCCTGCTCGAAGCGACCGGCACGATCACGCTGAGCCTGCCCACCGGCCTCGGTTTCATCGGCCTTCCGGATGAGGCCTTCGAAATGGTCGAGCAGGCCGACTACAGCCACGTGTTCGACCCGGCCGGGCCGAGCCCAAGCCTGTTTTACCCTGGCGTGGCGCTCGGCCCGTGGAGCTGCCTGCTTTCGCACCCGCGCTTCGTCCGCGTGTGCCACAGGCTCGGCCTGTGCCGCTATTGGCAGGATACCGGCCAGTGGCCGGATTGCGCGGCCTGGGTGCCGTTCGATTTCAAGTCCGCGGTTCGCCGCGTGGTTGAAGCAGGGCCTGCGCCCGGCGAGTAAAAGCCATTCAGGCGGTCTGCCCGTAGGTGTGCAAGGTCGTCCGGATGTGGAATTGGGCATCGGCGGTGTAGGAAATTCCCAGCGCCACCTCGATCGGCAGATACGCCATGTCCCAATTCGTCGGCGGGGTCCCTTTCGCGTTGAGCGAGGGGGGCGGCACGGCGAGCTGCGTTTGCGGGCTGTGAACGCCCCCGCCGAATGTGGCGTGGAGCGTTTCCTCCATGCTGTCCGAGCAGAGGAATTCGACCACCGTGTTCGCGCCGGAAAAGAATGCGAGGTCGCGGATATTGCTGTGCTGCACTGTCGAGGAAACGATGGCGCGGTAGGCGGCGCAGTCCATGTCGAACACATCGCGGAACTGGCGCAGCGTGTTCACTTCCATCCCCGCCGAGTCGGTCCCGATGCCGCTGTCGATGCTGCCGGTGAAGATCCCGTCGGCGAGCAGGATGTCGACGAAGGTGTTGAGATCGCTTTCCTCATCGAGCAACTGGCCGAGGCTTGCCATTGCCGCCGTTGGCCTCAGACCCATGCGCATGCAGCCGATGCTCTGGCTTTGCGCGTGGGGATCGAACTTCGCCATGCCTTCGATCGCCATGTCGATCGCAAGGTCCGCCGGGGCGGCACCTTCCGCCATGCGCAGCGCCGCCATGCCCATTTCCGTGCCCCAGATCTCGCGCGCAGAAAACATCACATAGCTGTTGTCGGTGAACGCAAACGGCTGGATCCACACCCGGTGCGGATCGTGAAGCAGATTGTCCGCCCCGACGCTGTAGCGCAGCGCGGGGAAGGTCCAGACGAGCTCGGTATGGCTCACCGTATCGCAGCCGGTCCGGTGCTCCCAGGTGCTCGAGAGGCTTTCATGCCGCGTCACGCAGAGCAGGCCATAAGTCTTGCCCGGCAGCGGGGTGTAGTGGAAGGGCGCCCGGTCCGGCGCGGCGGCATTGAAGCGCGTGTCCAGGTGCTGCGCGATCAGTCCGCGGTCGACCGCGATCACGAACAACCACGTCCGCGCGCCGAGCGATTGCCACGGTGGCAGCAGCTGGTCGGTCGAGAAGGATTCGATGAATGCGGTCATGGCAGGCCCACTCCTCGGCGGGGACCGAAGAAGCCGCGCAGCGGGCGATACCAGCGCGCGACAAGATCGCTTGAGCCGGTCGTGGGCGGCAGGCCATCCCGGTCGATGGGAAACTCGCGGATGATCCGCATCGTGTCGAAGTTGATGTCTGCCATGAACCGGCAGCCGGCCACAGTATTCACCGAGAACGGCTTGCCAGTGGGTTCCTTGCCCACGTCGAGGAACACCTCGAGGATCTGGTGGAAGCTCGCGAGGTCGTTGAAGGTGAGGTCGATGTCCTTCTCGTTGTAGAAGCGCACGTCGCGCACGTTGAGGTATTGCGCCCGGCACGTGACCAGCGCCTGATAGACCGCGCGGTGCGGATTGGCGGCATCGCGATACTGCTTCAGGCCCACCGTGCGCATTGCCGTGGGGATCAGCCCCAGCGAGAAGGTGTCGATGAAGTTGGCGGCGGTGGCCACGCCGCCCAGCAGCTTCGACGCCTCCGGGCTTTCGAGGAGGCTTGCCAAGGTGCGGCGCGGCGGCTGGGTCCCGGTCGGGGTCGGCAGGAACGGCTTCGTCTCGACCCTCATGAACTCTTGCTGCGCCTGCATTGTGCCGGTTTCGCTGTCGGGCCAGCCGGGAAGGCTGATCTTGCCGCGAAAGCTGTCCGGATAGCGGCCCTCGCCGATCTCGATATCGGCGAGCAGCTTGCCGAGGCCGAGCATCTCGCGCCCGCACACGCTCGACATCGGATTGCCGACGACAATGAAGGGCAGGGCCCATTCGACCGCGGTATCGGTGATGAGCTTCGCCGCGCCCACGCCATAGCGCATGACGGGGATTGCCACGAAGACTTCGGTCTGGCTGATCGCGCCGCGATCGGAGTAGGCCACTTCGCCCAGATGCGCGCTCGCTGGGGCCGAGCTGATCATCGTCGGGTAGTCAAGAAACAGCACGGTCGCGTATGGCCAGAACGGCACCGGCCGATAGACGTAGCCGCGCGTCTTTTCATCACCGATATTGAGATAGCGGTCGCAGTATTCCTGAACCTTGGCCATCGATACGTTGAGGTAGAAGGCATTCACCGTCACACCGGGGAAGTGATAGGGCGGGGGCACCTGCTGGCTGGCGGCGGACTGGACGTAGGGGATGCGTGTGTTCATGCCGCCGTGCTCCTGTCTTCCGTGAGGAAACGCGCGGCGCCCGCCTCCACCGCAAACCGTGATCCGAACGCGGCAGCCAGGCTGGAAACGCCGGCGGGAGCGCCGCCTTGCAGCACGCGGCGCAGCGCCTCGCAGGCGATCCGCACACTCGCGCCGTAGCCATCGAGCGTTTCCATGGAGAGACGCCGCACCCGCCGCCAGGGGTCGTGCGCTTCGACAATCATGGTAAAACGCGCCGCCTCGCGCCGGGCCTCATCGGGCTCCTGGGGCCAGACGCGCGCCATGGCCGAGCCCGCCATGCGCCACGGCGCGGCACCCGTCAGCCCCATGCCGATGCCCGAAGCGCGATAGCCCGCGCGCATCGACCAGTGCATCGCGGAATAGATCGCGATGTCGGGCACCCCGGTCAGCGCGCCGGCGGTGATCACACTGGCCCAGTCGGTCGCCACCGTTTCGCACGGCCCTGCGCCGAAATCGAACATGGCGGCAAGGCTTCCCGCCGGCACCATCGCCAGCGCGCCGCCGCGCCGGATCACCGTGCCCGGATCGGCAAGCCCTGCCATCGTCGCGACGCTCCCGCGCGAGACGACTTCGGCTGCGGAGATGCCGAGCTTCAGCGCGCGGGTATCGGGCCAGCGCTCCACCGCCGCGAGCAGCAGGCAGTCTGTCACCGCCGGGGTGAGCGCCGCACCGGGGAGCACCGCGATGCCTGCTTCCCGCGCTTCGGCATCGCGGGCGAACAGCGCCTCGATCACCCGCCATTCACCGCCGAGATCGAGGTAGTGCGTGCCGCTTGCCAGACAGGCATCGAGCATCGGCATGGCGGTGGCCGCGAACGGCCCGGCGGCATGCAGCACCGCGTCCACATCGGCGAGCGCCGCGTGCAGGGCCTCTGGCGCATCGAGCGGAAAGGCCCGCCATGGCAGGCCCAGCGGCTCCGCCACCGCGCGCACCGCCTGCGGATTGCGGCCCGCCAGCACCAGTTCAAGCTCGCCCGCCAGCGCCGCCGCGATGGCTCTGCCGGTATAGCCAGAGGCTCCATAGAGCAGCGCGCGGCTCATGCCCGGTCAAACACCCAGCGGACGAGACTGCCGAGGAACGCGCGTTCCTCCGAAGGTGGCAGCGCGCCATAGACCGCAGCAAACTCGTGCTCCGCCGCGCCTGCCATCGCAGCGGCCACCTTGCGGGCATGCTCGATCGAGCCGCGCGCGTGCATCAGGCGGGCCAGCCACAGCACATCCTGCGCGCTGCGCTCCTCGCGGCTGAGACCGAGGAAGGCATCGAGCCGGGCGCGTTCCGCCTCATCGCAGGCGGCGCGCACGTGGATCAGCATCAGTGTGCGCTTGGCTTCGGCAAGGTCACCGTTCTGCTCCTTGCCGTAGCCGGGGTCTTCCGAGAGGTTGCGCAAATCATCCTCGATCTGGAAGGCAAGGCCGAGGAAATAGCCGAACCGCACGACCATTTCCGGATCGAGCCGCCCGCGCGAGCCGATGATGAGGCCGAGTTGCGCCGGCCAGATCATCCCCATCCACGCGGTTTTCTTGAGCGCCATGCGCATGTAGTCGGCTTCGGTCAGGCCGGTCACGTTGCGGTCACGCCAGCCGAGTTCAAGCGCCTGGCCCTCGGCGGTCTGGCGCGCCATCGTCGCAGTCACGTCCATCACTTGCCGGATCACGTGGCTGCCCAGCGGGCTCACTGCGTCGATCAGCGGGCCGAAGGCGGCAAACAGCAGCGCGTCGCCAGCGTTGATGGCCAGAGGCACGCCGTGGAGCGCATGGAGCGTGGGCTTCCCACGGCGCAGTTCGCTGCCGTCCTGCACGTCGTCGTGGATCAGCAGCGCATTGTGCAGCATCTCGATCGCCGCCGCCGCGCGCACGGCTGCTGCGGGGGCCTCGCCGCCAAACACGGAAGCATTGGCGAGGCAGATTGCCGGCCGCAGCATCTTGCCGCCGCGTGAGGGATAGTCCGCCAGCATGTCGTCAAGGAACGGGGACGGCGCTCCCGCCGCGAGATAGCGCATGACTTCCGCCCGCGTGGTGGCGCCGTAGCGCTGGAGTAGGGCGCCGTGGGCCGCCATCACGCGATCTCGACCACCAGCTGGCCAAGCGGAAGCGGCTGCGTGGTGCAATGGACCGCGCCGGAATAGACGCCAGCGGGCTGATCTGGCGGAACAAAGACCATCACGGTGAGGCCGAGCCCGCCCGCGTTCGTCTCGAAAGCGACCCGGGCAATCGGCGGCGCGATGATGCCGTGAGGGACGAGGCCGCCGCAGCTGATCTGGTCCGCCCCGGTGGGCGAATCCGGACGCGCCAGCGTGGCGGTGTGCGCTTTGGCGGTGCGCTTGCCGTCAAACCGCACGTTGAGCTGGATCGCGGCCGCCGCCGTGCCGGAGATCGGGTGCGATCCTGGATGCCGCGTGGGATGCGGGGCCGGGTGCTGGGGCTTGACCTCCTGAAACGGTGGCACGGGGGTCGAACCCGGCGGCGGCGGGGTCATCAGGGTGTCCATCTGGCGCAGCAGGGCTTCGCAGATATCGAACGTCGCGCTGCTGAGCTGTTTGGCGAGGCCCAGCAGATTGGCGGCCATGTGGCGCACATCATCGGGTACATCGCGCACGTTGTAGGCGCCGGCGCGGAACTGCTCGGCGGCCTTGCGGCCCTGCCCGATCGTGTCGCTCAGCACATCGTAGGCCGTGCGCACCGTGTCCGCGATGGCTTCGTTGACCACGAGCGCATCGGGATCGCGGGCGCCGCCCTCCGGCGCGGGATCGGGCGCGGGCGAAGCCGTGGGCGCTTGTGCCGCTGCGCTGGTGATCGGCTTGCGATGGGGCGCGGAGCGGGCGGCCACGGGTCGGGTCACCCGCTGATCCGGGCCAGAGACTGCGGCCACCGGATCGTGCTGCTCAGGGGTGGTCATAGGCGATGATGTCCTTGAGGTCCGGCGCACCGGAAATGGCATGGGCAGCCAGCAATCCCGACATGACCGCCCCTTCGACGCAGCCGGAGTGGAAGCCGCTGTCGGTCCAGTCTCCGGCGATGGTGAGATTGTCGTAAGTCCGGTCGAGCGGCGAGATGCGGCTGCGCCAGCTGCCGGGGGTGTGGATCACATAGCGGTCCGAGGGGTTGACGTTGGCGCGCCAGTACTGCGTGGCGAACCGGGCGCGGCCTTCCGGCTCCGGCCCGCCGCTTTCGTCGGCCTTGAGCACGTCCCAGCGGAACTGGCCGGCGGCGTCATAGGCGCCCGGCCAGATCGCGCGAACGGGGCCTTCGAGAAAGCTTTCGGCATTGGCGCGCACTTCGGCATCGCGGGCCGGCTGATAGGTCATGTCGCCCTCGGCGGGAGGCTGCGCCGGATCACGCAGCACGGCGCAGAAATAGACCGAGGTTGCTGGCGGTCGCTTCCAGCTTTCTTCGGGCACGACATGCGCCATATCGCACCAGGTATCGAAAGGCTTGGCGAAGGCGCCGGTGATGTAAGCCGGGTTGACCGCGTTGTTTCCGGGCCAGCCCAGAGATTCGAGATCCTTGTTCAGCCACACCTGGAAGGCCTGGCTGGCCACCGTTTTTACATCGCGGCACATCGCCTGCCAGCGCGGATCGCGTGAGACGATGCCGTTGGCACAGTGCGGGACGGCACCCACACCGACGCCCAGCACGACCATGTCGAAATCGCGGCCTACTTCGAGCACCGCTTCGCCCTCGCGGCGGCGGTCCCAGTGCGATTCGAACTTGCGGCCTTCTGCGAGCAGCGCATCGCCGCGTTCGAGCTGCTTGTAGTCCGGCACGGAAGGCCAGCACGGGCGGCCCTGCACATCGATGAGCGGCTGGTACTCTCCGCCGCCTGCGATCTGCGCCTGCACATCGAACCGCAGCCGGGCGGCATGGGTGCCTGCCGTGTCGAGCTCGATATCGGCAAGGCGGTGGAAGAAGCGGAAATCCACGCCGCGCTCCTTCAGCGCGGTATAGAGCGGGGCGAAGACCACATCGCCCATCCCGGCGCGCATCCGCCACATGAATGCGCCGCGATAGCCGAAGAAGGTGCGCAAGGTGCCGCGCAGGCCCTGCCCTGCGGAGAGGCGCGGCTTTGCGGGATCACCGTCCTCATAGCCCATCGAGAGATCGTAGAGACCCCGCAGGAACGGTGATTGCAGCGAGCGCAGCGAGGCGCCGTTGAGCCGCATCCATTCGCGGCACTCGTAATCGTCGATCGCATCGAGCCCGCGCGGATCGAACATGATCCCGTAGCGCAGAAACCCGGTCAGCGTCGCGAGCGTGAGATCGGCGATCTCCCACAGGAAGCGCAGGCGATGATCGGCGAGGAAGCGATCCTCGATCCACTGGCGCAGCGGCACGGCCAGTGCGTCCACCGCGCTCATGAGCAGGCCCGCCGTCGCCGGGCTGACTGAACGCACCAGCGTAGCCAACACCCCGAGCACTTCGGCCATCAGGGCGGCAGAGGCGAACAGCCCCATGCGCGCCAGTTCGGCGATCCGCGCGGCCAGCTCCGCCGGGTTAGCCGGACCCGCTGCGTGCGGCGCATCGAAGCGCGTGATGAGGCCCTGCCCATCGACCGTGGTATCGAGCACCAGCGCACGCAGCAGATCGAAAGCGCCGGCCATGTAGTATTGCAGGCTGAACACCGCGTCTGGCGCCAGCGGATCGCCGGGATAGCCAGCGCGCGGCGGCATGTGTACCTGCCAGCGCTGGAACCCGCCCGCCTCGCTGGCGGAACAGAGCGCGACGTCGTTCTCCGCCGTCCAGGCATCGCGGAAATCGCCATAGAGATGGCCGAGGCCCTTTGCTTCCAGCTCCGCGTGGCAGGCGCGCATCATGCGGAAGGCGTTGTCATAGAAGCCGAGCCAGATGTGGAGGCCATGCTCCTCGATCCGCCCGTTCTCGCCCCGGCCCGAGGCGCCCTTGCCGCCAAGCCGCCAGCCTTCCTGATAGACCGTGACATGATAGCGGCCACCATGCTCCGGCCCGGTCAGTTCCCAGGCCGTTGCCATCGATGCGCAGCCGCCGCCGATGATGGCAACCTTGATGCGCGAATCGGGTGTGGTCGCGGCTGTCAGAGATGCCTCCGCATCGACTGCGTGCAGACCGCCTTGTGCCGTTTCATTCCCGCCCTCCAAGGCTAAGTATCCATGCTTAGGCGGAAATGTCCACCAGCCTCGCACGGCGCCGGCGCACTCCGGACCCGAAACATGCAAGCGGGCCGGGAGCGCAATGCTCCCGGCCCGTGCTGACCGGTGCGGCGTGCGCGCGATCAGCGCTGCGCGAGCATCTGGTCCCCGCGCGACTTCGCGGCGGCAAGCGCTGCGGTGCGGGCCTTGGCGCGGCAGGCGTTGATCGCGAGGCGCTCCTGAGGGGTAATCGTGCCGGTGGACGTGCCGCAGACGCGGTTAACGGCGCCAGCGATGCGGGCCTTCAGCGTTGACTGCCCCTCTTCGCTCGCAAGGTTGAGGTCTGCAGTGGTGACGACCGCGACCTGCACGGTTGTCTCGTCCGCAGCCGGAGCTGCGCTGGCGAAGGCGGGGGTGGCCATCGCGCCGAAGGTGAAGGTGGCGGCGATCGTGGCGGCGAGGAAGGTCTTGGTGTTCATGGTGGCTCTCCCGTGAAGTTTCGGCGGTTCGTGCTGCCGATGAAGTGGTTCTAGGGGGGCAGCGTCAGGGCCAGCGCAAAGCGAGCGTGAGTCGACCGTCAAAAGTGCAGCAGCGGTGAAAATGTTCTCGGGCCAGCGCGGTTTGCCCGGGGAAGATTCCGCCGCGCCGGTCGAGAGAGGCACAAGCGAAAGGGCCGGGAGCGTGGTGCTCCCGGCCCTTTGCTGACCGTTGTGGCGATGTGGTGCGGGGATCAGAGCTGTGCGAGCACCGAGGCAAGTGCGAAGGCGGCCGTGAAGAATGTCTTGTGGGTCATTTTTTGCTCTCCTGTCGGTTTCGGCGCCGCGCTCCCCCGTGGGTCGCGGAGTCTAGTCCCCGTCGGCGCCGATGAGCCTGTGCTAGGGAGCGTGCGTCAAATGAGGCGCGGGTCCAGCGTCAAACGAGCGTTAAAAACTGCACTGAAGCGCAGAAATCCGGCGCGAAAGATCGGGGCGCTGCGACGAGGCCCCATCGATCGGCCCCAAAGCGAAACGGCCCGGCCCCTTTCGAGGCCGGGCCGTCCCGGTATTCACCTTGAACAGAGGCGATCAGCCGCCGGGGCTGTCGTTCGTGTTCGTGCCGATCAGCGCACCGATACCGCCACCCAGCACGGCACCACCGAAGATGAAGCCGAGATTGGGGTGATAGCCAGCCGGGGGAGGCGGCGGAGGCGGAGGTGGCGGAGGCGGCGGCGGAGGCGGCGGAGGCGGCGGCGGGGGAGGCGGCGGCGGGGGAGGCGGCGGCGGGGGTGCCGGCGTCGTCGTCGTCGTCGTCGTCGTCACGGTCGTCGTCTTCGGCATATACTTTGCCGAACGCTTCCGCTTGTGCTTGCCCTTGCGAGCAAGGCTCTTCTTCTTGAAGGACTTCTTGTGCTTTGCTGGTGCGCCTGCATCAGCGTAAACCATCACAGGTGCTGCAATCAGCGATGCGGCTGCAAGTGCACACATCGCCCGGGCTATAAAGCCAGCGGGGGGGTTAGCCATCTTTCTACTCCACACAAAAGCGGCGCCTCGCAAGCGGCGAAGGTAAACTGCGATTTTCTTATTGGACCCCGATCCACGTATGGACCCTCAGGGAAAGTAACTATCATAGGTAATTTGCGTTCGCAAAGAGCGATTGCGTCATCGGCTCGCATTTGCAGTAAGTAATTAATTTATAAAATAAAAATACATTCAATCTGGCACAAAATCTGCTTTGTCGCTGTTACCATGCGATTTTGTCTGATTGATATGAGGATGCAGGTCGCACATGCCCGGTACACGGCTGTGCGAAATAAAATAGCAATATAACAATAGATTAACCATCAATGTGCGGCGCTGAGATCGACATCGCTGCGCGGACGCGGTGCCAGCCAGACCAATATCGCTGCGAGTGCGAACAAGGCGGTGCACCCCCAGAATACCGCGTTTGTCGCCAGGGTTACGCTTTCGGTCTGGACGATTCGCTCGAGAACCATTCGCCCCTGCTCGGCGGTGAATCCCGTTCCCTGCGGCAGTGGATGAACTAGGCCGGCAAGGTCCTCATGCGCCATTTTGGCCTCGCGCTCCCACATCGTCGTCGCAAGCGAAGTGGCAAAGGCCCCTGCCAAGGTGCGCATGAAGTTCTGCAGGCCTGCCGCCGAGGCGGTCTGATCCGGGCGCACCGATCCCAGCGCCAGCGACGTCGTGCCGATGAAGAAGAACGGCATGCCCAGCCCCTGCAGGAACTGCGGCAGCGCGATGGTGAAGAAGTCCATCTGGCTTACCCAGCCGGTGCGCAGCAGCGAGATTGCGCCAAGCCAGCAGACGCCGAACGAGACCAGCATGCGCACGTCGTACCGGGCCATCATGCCGGCGGCCACGGGCGACATCAACACCGCGAGCACGCCGACGAACGCCGTGGCATAGCCGGCATACGTCGCGGTGTAGCCAAGGTTGGTCTGGAGGAAGAGCGGGATGACCACGATGGCGGAAAAGAACCCGGCGTAGGCAATGCTCTGGGCGGCAACCGCCGCGCTGTAGCCGCGCTGGCGGAACACCGAGAGATCGACCACCGGATTGGCTTCGGTCAACTCCCAGATCAGGAACGCTGCGAAGCCGATCACCGCGATGACCGCGAGCGTGCAGATGAACGGGCTGGCGAACCAGTCGGCATTGCGGCCCTCGTCCAGCATGATCTGCAGCGCGCCGACCCAGATCACCAGCAGCACCAGCCCGATATAGTCGATCGGCCGCTGCACCGTCGGCGTCTCGAAGCGCAGGACATAGCGCACCGCGAAGACCGCGCAGAATGCCACCACCGGCAAGTTGATGAAGAAGATCCAGTGCCAGCTCCAGCTGTCCGAGATCGTGCCGCCGAAAATCGGGCCGAGGATGGGCGCGACGACCACCGTCATGCTCCACAGGCCCAGCGCCATGCCCACCTTTTCGGGCGGGAAGATGCGCACCATCAGCGTCTGCGACATCGGCATGATCGGCCCGCCGCTGAGGCCCTGGAGGATGCGGAACACGATCAGCGCTTCAAGGCTGCGCGAAATCCCGCAGAGCAGCGAGAACAGCGCAAAGCCAATGATCGCGGTCAGGAACACGCGCACCGCGCCGAAGCGCGCCGCGAGCCATCCCGAGAGCGGTACGCAGATCGCCTCTGCCACCGAATAGGACGTGATCACCCAGGTGCCCTGCGAGGGCGAGACGGCAAGGCTGCCGGCGATATGCGGCACCGAAACGTTGGCGATGGTGATGTCGAGCACCACCACGAAGTTGGCCAGTGCGAGGCTGAGCCCGGCCAGCACGAGTTGCCAGCCTTTCAGTCCCTCCGGCCTCGCGTCCAGCGCAGCGCCGCCGCTCATCTCACTTCGCTCCGGTGTCGATCGTCGCGGTCATCGAAAGACCGACCCGCAGCGGATGCGCCTGCAGTTCCTTCGGATCGAGCGTCACGCGCACGGGCAGGCGCTGCACCACCTTGATCCAGTTGCCGGTGGCGTTCTGCGCCGGGATCAGCGCCTGCGCCGATCCCGTGCTGCCCGAGAAGCCCGCGACCCGCCCGTGATAGACCACGCCCGAGCCATAGAGGTCCGAGGTGAGTTCGACCGGCTGGCCCGGCGCGACACCGCGCAGCTGGCCTTCCTTGAAGTTGGCATCGACATGCGCCTCGCCCAGCGGAACCACCGTCATCAGGACAGTGCCGCCGGCGACGCGCTGGCCCACCTGCACGGCGCGCTGGGTGACGATGCCATCGACCGGCGCCCGGATCACGGTGCGCGCAAGATCGAGCTTCGCGCGCTCGAGCCGCGCCTTGGCGGCCAGCACGTCGGGGTTTCCGGCCGGCGCCGTACCGCCGACCAGCGCGGCATTTGCGTTCGATTGCCCCTGCGCCGATCCGCGCGAGGCACGCGCCTGCGCAAGGTCCGCTTCGGCAACGGTCAGCTGGCCCTGCGCCGCCGCGAAGGCATTGCGTGCGCTCGAAAGTTCCTCGCCCGAAACCGCACCGCCCGAAACCAGCGCCTCGCGCCGCGCGAGATCGATCCGGGCGCGGGCAAGGTTCGCGGAGGCGACACCGACAAGCGCCTGCTTGCGGCGGATATCCGCATCGGTTGCCTGAACCTGCGCGGCCAGCGCTGTCCCGGTCTCGACCGTCTGGTTCACGCGCCGCAGCGCCTGCGCCACGGCGGCTTCCGCTTCGGCCACGGCAATGCGTGCATCGGCCGGATCGAGCTCGATCAGCACGTCGCCCTTCTTCACCTGCATCGTATCGACCGCGGCGACGCGGATCACCGTCCCTGGTGCCAGCGCCGTGACGGGCGCGATCTCGGCCGCGACGTAGGCGTTGTCGGTCTCGACATATCGGCCCGCGAACAGCCATTCGTATCCGCCATAGACAATCATGGCCGCGAGAACGACGCTGCCCAGAATGGCAAAGCCGCGCTTGCGCTTGCCAGCCGGATCGCTGGTGGGGGCGTCGGGAGGGGGAGGCGCCATGGTTTCGGTCTCTTCGAGCATGATCTGGGGATCGCGGTCGGCCATCGGGTGATCTTTCTTCAGGCTTTCGGGCCGTATCCGCCGCCAAGGGCGCGGATCAGCTCTACATTGAGGGTCAGCGCACGCGCATCGAGCGCGGCGACAAGCTGGCGGTTGCGCAGCAGCGCGTCCTGCGCCGTCAGCACCGAGAGATAGGGCGAAAGGCCGCCTTCATAGCGCCGCCGCGCGATGCTGTAGGCTTCCTCCGAAGCGGTGAGCGCGGCATGAGCCTCAGCCTGCCGCACCCCGAGCGCGCGCTGCGAGGCAGCCACATCGGCTACTTCATTGAGCGCGCGCACGAGGGTCTGGTCATACTGCGCCACGGCTTCGTCAAAATCGGCCCGCACGGCGCGGTAGTTGCCCTGAATCCGCCCGCCCGAGAAGATCGGCAGGCTGATTGCAGCGCCGGCTTGCGCGATGTCCGATCCCTGGGCGGTCAGATTGCCGAGGCCCAGCGATTGCAGGCCGATGAAGCCCATGAGATTGACGTTGGGATAGAAGCCAGCGCGCGCGACGGTGATGCGCGCCCCGGCAGCTTCGGCGCGGCGGCGCGCGGCAGCGATATCGGCGCGGCGGCCGACAAGATCGAGCGCGAGGTTGGCGGGCAGGCCGGGGGTGGTCAGCCTGCGGGGCGAGGGCAGGGCAATCGCCGCGCCGCGCTCCGGCCCGGCCCCGAGCAGGGCGGCGATGCGATTGCGGGTGAGCGCGATGGCCTCGTCCGTCGCGGCGAGATCGCCCCGCGCCAGTGGCACTGCGGCATCGGCCTGACGCTGCTCGCCGCGCGTGTCGAGCCCGCTCGTCACCCGGCGAGCGACCAGCGCGGCCACTTCCTCGCGCTGCTGCACCGCAGCCAGCTGCACCTCGCGCTCGGCGGCGAGTCGGGCGAGATCGGCGTAAGAAGCGGCGACCGAGGTGGCTAGTGCCAGGCGGGCCGCGCGTGCCTCGAGCCCGGCGGCTTCACGCTCCGATGTTGCGGCGCGCAGGGCTGCGCGGTTCTTGCCGAAGAAATCGAGCTCGTAGTTGAGATCGAGGCTGACGCGTCCGGTATCGTTCAGCCCCTTGGGCACGAATTGCGCGGGGAAGCCATTGTTGTAGCTCTGCTTGACTTCGGTCACCTGGCCATCGGCGCTGAGCGAGGGAAGCAGCGCGGCGCCAGCGCTTTGCGCATAGGCCGCCGCCTTGCGGGCACGCGCATCGGCGGCCGCCAGCGTCGGCGAACCTGCCAGCGCTTCCTCGATCAGCGCGGCAAGCTGCGGATCGCCATAGTCCTTCCACCAGCCATCGCCGGGCCACTGGCCCGTGGCTGCATCCGCCGGAACGGCGACCGCGCCCAGCGTGGACGGATCGCGCAGGGCGGGACGCGGGCCGAGATCAGGCACGGTGGCGCACCCGGCCAGCGCGCCGCAACTGCCGAGCAAGAGAACGGTGCGCAGCGCCTTGCGGACGTGCTTTGGCGGAATACCCAAGTGCATCGATGACACCATAATGACAGTACGGTTCGGTCACTAACGAGATGAAGGCTTGCTTCCGCCGAGTCAAGTGAATAAGTGTACGGAATGGTCACTAGCGAGACATTGGCCAAGGGGAGGCTGGGGCGACAAAGCCCTGACGAACGGAGAGAAAACATCCTCGCCGTAGCGGCGGAGGCGTTTGCCCTTGAGGGCTATGGCATCACCTCGATGTCCACGATCGCCGCTCGGCTGGGGGGATCGAAGGCCACGCTCTACAAATATTTCACCTCGAAGGAGGAATTGTTCCAGGCGGTGATGCAGCGCAAGTGCGAGGCAGTGATCGGGCCGCTCGAGGAACTGGCCGATACATCGCGCGATCCGGCTTCGCTGCTCTACGCCTTCGGCAAGATTTTCCTTACCCGGCTGTGTCAGCCCGATGCGCTTGTCATTCACCGCACGGTGCACGGAGAAGGGCAACGTTTTCCCGAAGTGGCGCGAACCTTCTTCGCTTATGGACCCGAGGCAGCCTATTCCGTGCTGACGCCAGCATTTGCGCGGTTTCATGAGGAAGGGCTGATCGATTGCCCTGATCCGCGCCTCGCAGCCGAGCAGTTCCTCGCCATGGTGCGCGGCGATCTCCATCTGCGCGTCTCCAGCGGCCTGATCCCGCCGCCAGACGATGCCGAGATCGAGCGGCAGGTGGCCCATGCCGTCGGCATTTTCGTGCGCGGCATTTCGCGGCGTGACCGGGCCGATTGAAATCTCGCGCAGCCCTCCGCTCGCCCCTTGACCACATCCCCTCCGCGCGGGCACACCCCCTTCCGCACCGACCCCGAACCGGGGCGGTCACAAGGCTGACTACAAAAGGAGAGGCCATGTTTTCGCACGTCATGCTCGGCAGCAACGATATCGAGCGCTCGAAGAAGTTCTATGACGCCACGTTTGCGGCGTTCGGCGGCAATCCCGGGATGGTCGATCCCAAGGGGCGGCTCATCTACGCGCACAACGGCAGCATGTTCCTGCTCACACCGCCGATCAACGGTGAGCCCGCCACTTGCGCCAACGGCGGCACGGTCGGCTTCGCGATGACGCCCGAACAGGCCGATGCCTGGCATGCGGCCGGCTGCGCCAATGGCGGCACCGCCTGCGAAGATCCGCCGGGGCCGCGCGAAGGCTCGCCGTTCTACCTTGCGTATCTGCGCGATCCGGACGGCAACAAGCTGTGCGCGCTGCACGTGATCGGCAGCTGAGGCAGGATATCCATGGTGCCTGATTCCACGTTCGAGACCGTTTCGACCAGCAAAGCCCATGGCGGCACGCTCGGCGTCTATCGGCACCAATCCACCGCGACGGGGACGGGAATGACCTTTTCGGTCTTCCTGCCCCCCCAAGCGGCAAAGGCGCAGGTGGAAGCGGGAGCCAAGCTCCCGGTGCTGTTCTACCTTTCGGGGCTTACCTGCACCCACGCCAACGTGACGGACAAGGGCGAGTACCGCCGTGCCTGCGCGGAAGCAGGGCTGATCTTCGTGGCGCCGGATACCAGCCCGCGCGGCGAGGGTGTGGCGGATGATACCGAAGGCGCCTACGATTTCGGCCTTGGCGCGGGCTTCTACGTCAATGCCACCGTGGAACCCTTCGCGGCGCACTACCGCATGTGGGACTACATCGCGCATGAACTGCCTGCGCTGATCGAGGAACATTTCCCGATTGATCCTGCGCGCATGGGCATCACCGGCCATTCGATGGGCGGCCACGGTGCGCTGACCATCGGCCTGACCTTCCCGGACAAGTTCAAGTCGCTATCCGCCTTCGCGCCGATCGTCGCGCCCGGGCAAGTGCCGTGGGGCCACAAGGCGCTCGGCGGCTATCTGGGGCAGGACCGCGCCGCGTGGCGCGCGCACGATGCGACCGCGCTGGTGGAAGACGGCAAGCGCCCGGCGGGCGCCGTCCTGATCGATCAGGGCGCGGCGGACGGCTTCCTCGCTGAACAACTGCGCCCCGAACTGTTCGAGGCGGCCTGCAAGGCGGCGGGTGTGGACCTCACGCTGCGTCTGCAGGACGGCTACGACCACAGCTACAACTTCATTTCCAGCTTCATGGACGATCACATCCGCTGGCACGCCGAGCGGCTCTAGGTCTCCGACTATCGTCACCCGCGAGAGTAGCGAAGCAATCTAGGGCCGAGTAAAGCTGCCCTTGATTGCTTCGTTACGCTCGCGGGCGACGCGGCTCATGGTTGGTTGAAAGCTGAGCCCCACCCAATTCTTCGTCATTCCCGCGAAGGCGGGAATCCAGTGCGGCTGGCGCTGGGTGTGGGGCTCTGGATTCCCGCCTTCGCGGGAATGACGAGATAGGGGAGCTCTGCCGAGGGGGCGTTTACTTCCGCACGTCCTTCGCCACCGCATCGAGCAGCCCGTTGACGAACTTGGTCTCGCGCGCGTCGAAGAAGGCGTGGGCGACATCGAGGTATTCGCCGATCACGGTGCCCACGTTGATATCCGCGCGGGCCATCAGCTCGTAGGCACCTGCGCGCAGGATCTGGAGCATTGTGCGGTCGAGCCGGGAGATCGACCAGCCGTCCGCCAGCCGGCGCGTCAGCACGTCGTCGATCTCGTCACGCCGCGCTGCGACGCCGCGCACCACATCGTCGAAGAAGGCGACATCGGCTTCGAGGTACTGGTCGTCCTCGATCTCCGCGCCGAGGCGGTGCATGTGGAACTCGTCCAGCAGCAGGTGCAGCTGGGGTTTCTCCATCTCGAGCTGGTAGAGCGCCTGCACGGCGGCAAGCCGCGCGGCAGATCGATTGGGGGCCTTCGAGCGGGTCATATTCCAAGCCTTAATTCGATCGAGCGGGCATGCGCGGCAAGCCCTTCCGCCTCGGCCAGCGCCACTGCTGCCGGGCCTACCGCACCAAGCGAGCCTTCGCTCACGGAAAGGAAGCTGGTGCGCTTCATGAAATCGAGCACGGACAGGCCCGAAGCAAACCGCGCGCGCCGCCCGGTGGGCAGCACATGGTTGGGTCCCGCCACGTAATCGCCGATGGCCTCGGGCGTGTAGCGGCCGAGGAAAACGGAACCCGCATGGCGGATGCCCGCAAACAGCGCTTCGGGATCATCTGTCGCGATTTCCACGTGCTCCGCCGCCAGCGCGTTGGCGAGGGCAGGGGCTTCCTTAAGCGAATCGACGACGATGATCACCCCGTGCGCATCCCAGCTGGCGCGGGCGACGGCGGCGGTCGGCAGCAGCGCGATCTCGGCCTCGACCGCCGCGGCGACGGCATCGGCAAACGCGGCGTCGTCGGTGATCAGGATCGCCTGCGCGGCGGGATCATGCTCGGCCTGGCTGAGCAGGTCGGCGGCGATCCACTGCGGATCGTTCGCGCCATCGGCAATGACGAGAATTTCCGAGGGGCCCGCCACCATGTCGATGCCGACCACGCCGTAGAGCTGGCGCTTGGCTTCGGCCACCCAGGCATTGCCCGGACCGGTGATCACATCGACGGGCGCGATGCGATCCGTGCCATAGGCCAGCGCGGCAATCGCCTGCGCACCGCCGACGCGCCAGACTTCATCGACGCCGGCAAGGTGCGCGGCGGCGAGGACGAGCGGATTGATCTGACCCTTGGGGGTCGGCGTGGTGACCACGAGCCGGCCAACGCCCGCTACTTTGGCGGGAATGGCGTTCATCAGCAGCGAGGACGGGTAGGCCGCGCGTCCGCCGGGAACATAGAGCCCCGCACCATCGACCGGACCCCACTTCGCGCCGAGGCGGACGCCGGCAGCATCGACATAGTCGCGGGGCTCGGGAAGCTGCGCCTCATGGTAAGCGCGGATGCGCTCCGCTGCGAGTTCAAGCGCGGCGCGCAAGGGCGGATCGAGTGCGTCGAAAGCCTCGCGGCAGGTCTCCGCCGGGATTCGCCAATCCTCGCCCAGATTGTGGCCATCGAAGCGCGCGGTGTAGTCCGCCAGTGCTTCGTCACCGCGTGCGCGGACGTCGGCAAGAATGGCGGAGACATCGCGCGCGACATCGGTATCGCTCTCGCGCCGGTCGCCGACGACAGCGGCGAAAGCTTCGGCAAAGCCCGCGTCACGCGTGTGGAGGCGCTGCATCAGGCGGCCTTCCGGCGCGCTACGAGTTCGCGGAAAGTATCGATCAGCGCGCCCATGCGCGCTGGATCGGTCTTGAGCGCGGCGCGGTTGATGATGAGGCGCGCCGAGACGGGAATGATCCGGCTCGTCTCGACCAGCCCGTTGTCCTTGAGCGTGCGGCCCGAAGAAACGAGATCGACGATCCGGCTGGCGAGGCCCAGCGAAGGCGCCAGTTCCATCGCGCCGTTGAGCTTCACGACTTCGGCGGCAACGCCGAGCTTTTCGAAGTGGCGGCGGGTGAGGCTGGGATACTTGGTCGCGACGCGGGCATGGCTCTCGCGCGCGGTCGCCCCGCTGGCGACAGCATCAGCCGGCTCGGCCACCGAGAGGCGGCAATGCCCGATATCGAGATCGACCGGCGCGTAGAGATCGGCATAGTCGAATTCGTCGATCACGTCCGAACCGACGATGCCGGCCTGCGCCGCACCGTGGGCCACGAAGGTCGCCACATCGAACGCGCGCACGCGGATGATCGTCATGTCCGCCCGGCTGGTGGCGAAGCTCAGCTTGCGCGAGGCCTTGTCGAAGAAGTCCGCCTCGGGCACGACACCGGCGTCCGCCAGCAGCGGCAGCGCCTCGTCGAGGATGCGGCCCTTGGGCAGGGCGAAAACGATAGGGGTCGGCGCGGTCATGACGCGCTCGCCCCTATGGCAAAGGGCCGGAAAGGGCAACCGTATGGAACGGGTCATGGATACGCACGACGTCGCGGCAGCGATTGCCTGGCAGGCGGATCACGCGGCAAACAACGGCGCGCCCTGCACTGCGCGAGTGGTGCGGGCGCAGCTGGCGCTGCTTTCGGGCGAGACCGAAACGGGACGGCGGCTGGCAAGCTGGCCGGGCATTCCGCTCGAAGATGCGCTGCCGCTGCGGCTGGCGGGGGGCTTCCATCATCTGGTCCTCTCCGGCGCGGATCTGCGGCTTGCCGCGGTCTATCGCGGGGAAGTGACCGATCAGAACGCAGTGGATGCGCTGATTGTGGACCTTGCCCGCCAGCACGACGCGGCGCTGCTGCCATGGCTCGATGGGCCGCCGCAGACCAACGAGGCTGGGCGGTCTGCCTCGATCATGGCAGCGCTGCTGTGGCTTTCACCGCGCATGGGCCCCCGCTTCGAGCTGAACGAGCTGGGGGCCAGCGCGGGCGTCAACACAATGATGGACCGCTATCACTACGAACTCGGCGGCACCGAAGTCGGCCCGGCGGATTCGCCGATGCGGATCATGCCCGAATGGCGTGGGCCTGCGCCTGTGCCCGCGCCGGTTGAGATAACGTCCATTCAGGGCTGCGACCGCGCGCCGGTGAACCTCGCCGATCCCGCTGAGGCGCTGCGCCTCAAGAGCTATGTCTGGGCCGAGGTGACCGAGCGCATGGCCCGCATCGACGCGGCAATCCGGCTGGCGGGGGAGCAGCCGCCGACTCTCACGCAGATGGATGCAGGGGACTGGGTGGACCAGCGCCTTTCCGCGCCACTGGCGGAAGGCACCACCCGCGTGTTCTACCATTCGATCGTCTGGCAATATCTGCCACCCGAAACCCGCGCGCGGATCACGGCGGCGATCACCGGCGCGGGTGAGGCAGGCCAGCGTATCGCGTGGATCATGCTGGAAACCAATCGCGAGACGTTCCGGCATGAGCTGACCGTGCGGTTCTGGCCCGGCGGCGCCGAGCCGGTGCTGCTGGGCGAGGCGCATGCCCACGGTGCGTGGGTGGCGTGGCACGGGGCAGCGTGATTGGCCGCAGGGACCAATTGCGCCTGCCGCCGCGCGTGCTAGCCTCTTGCCAACTTCGCGGAGAAAGCCCCCCATGCGCCCGATGAAACTGCTCCTCGCCGCCCTCGCGCTTGCCGCCGTTCCGGCCGCCGCCTTTGCCGATTCCCCGCCCGTGGGCTGGCGCGAGCAGGTGCGCGCGTTCAACATCGAGCACTGCAAGCACCCGGCCTGGGGCACCTCGCATTCGGACCGCGACTATGCGCTCGCCAAGGCCATGGCAGCCACGGACAAGGTTGCGCTGGACGACGACGTGCTCTTCGCCGCCGCCTATCTCCACGATATCGCGGCGTTCAAACCCTACGAGAAGTCTGATCTCGATCATTCGGACGTCGCCGCCGATATCGTCGGCAGCATCCTCGCGCCCACAGGCTTCCCGATGGCGAAGCTGCCACGCGTGCAGGCCGCGATCCGTGAACACATGTACTACCGCACGCCGACCGTGCCCGAATCGCTCTATCTCCACGATGCCGATGCGCTCGATTGGCTCGGCGCGATCGGCGCGGCGCGGATCATGGCGCTGGCGGACCCCAACGGCGGCCAGCCCGATGGCCCGGCGGTGCTGCCGATGCTCAAGGAAAACCTGCGCGATGTGCCCGCGCGCGTGCTGTCGCCCGCAGGCAAGGCGCTGATGCCCGCCAAGCGCGATTCGCTGGCCAGGTGGATGGAGACGCTCGCGGCGGAGACGGACGGGTACAAGACGCTTTGACCATGCCCGGGATCCAATACCGCCCCTACGCCAAGTCCGACGAGGACGCCGTCATCGCGCATATCCTTGCCATCCAGCAGGGCGAGTTTGCGGTGCCCGTCACCGCCGAGGACCAGCCCGATCTGCGCGCGGTGGCTGAGGTCTATCAGTCCGGCTCCGGAGGCTTCTGGGTCGCCGAAATGGAGGGCCGCATTGTCGGCACTATCGGCCTGATCGGCTTCGGCGGTGGTAAAGGGGGCAGTGGCGAAGGCGCGCTGCGCAAGATGTTTGTCGCCGCCGAGGCGCGTGGGCGCGATCTGGGGGTGGCGGCGGGGTTGCTGGCCATACTCGTCGATCATGCCCGCGCCGCCGGGATAGTTGGGATCACCCTCGGCACGATCGAGCGCCTTCATGCCGCGCGCCGGTTCTACGAGAAGAACGGCTTTGTGCCGATCGATGCCGCTGCATTGCCCGAAGGCTTCCCGCGCATGGCGGTGGACACGCATTTCTACCGGCTGGAGCTGTAGGCAACACCGTTCGATCGACACGAACGGAACCGGGGTGATTGGCGTTGGTCAATTACCCCAGAAACGCATCCAACGCGGCGTTGACCTTCCCGGGCGCTTCCCACGGCACGAAGTGGCCGCAATCGGGCACTTGCACCACGGTCAGATTCGGGATCATCGCGTCCAGCCCCTCAAGGTTCGAGGGCGGCAGGGCCATGTCGTCCATCGCCCAGATCACCAGCGTCGGGATGCCGAGCGGCGGCAGCGGCGGCGGGGCATAGCCTTCGGGCAGCGCGAAAGGCGCGTCCATCGTCGGCACATCCATCGGGCTTGCGCGGTACCAGTTGAGCATGGCGATCGCACTGTCCGGGTTCGACCAGTCCTTCAGCAGCGCCGCGCGCTCTTCCTCTTCCATCACCGGCGCGCGGTCGCCCCAATCGAGCGCTTGCATGAGCAGCGCACCGAGGCCGTGTTCGCGCACCAGCGGATCGTGGGCGGTATCGCGGAAGGCGCGCATATACTGGCTCGCGCCGCGCTGGACGGGATCGAGCCAGAGCAGCTTCTGGAAGATAGCCGGATGCGGGGCATTGGCGACCACCGCGCGCGTCACCCGCGTGCCCTGTCCCATCAGCGCTACACCCCAGGCAATCGCGCCGCCCCAATCGTGGCCCAGAACGGTAAACTGCCCCACACCCAGCGCATCGGCGAGGAGGAAGATATCGCCGATCAGCTTGTCGGGCGTGTAGTTCTCCGCGCCCTCGGGCTTCGACGAGCCGCGATAGCCGCGCTGGTCTGGCGCGATGCAACGGAAACGGCCCGAAAGGTGCGCGATCTGGTGCCGCCAGGTGCGATGCGATTCGGGAAAGCCGTGGAGGAACATCAGCGCGGGCGCATCGCGCGGGCCGACATCCACCACATCGAGCTCGATTCCGTTGGCGAGCTTCACGCGCGTCAGTTCACTCGACACTGGCCTGCTCCATCTTCTTCGCATAGCCATCTGCCACCATCGCGGCCATCTTGTCGAAGATGGCTTCAGGCGTGCGGCAGGCTTCGCCGATCTCCTGTTCGAACCCGCGCGCGACGATGATCTCGCGCTCCCCGGCGGCCATGGCGGCAAGGATCGCCGCGGCTGCATCAGCCGGATCGAGGCCCTTGTCGATCGCCTTGTCGCTCACGCCCCGGCGGCTGCCATCGGCATTGAGCGCATTGCGCGAGACATTGGTGCGGACCGAGCCCGGCGCGATGACATGGACCTGCAGCCCCTCGCCGGTCACTTCGGTGCGCAGCGCATTGGCATAGCCGATCAGGCCGAACTTGGCTGCGCTGTAGGCTGTGCGCATCGGCACGCCGACTTTGCCCGCCACGCTCGAAACCATTGCGATGCGGCCCTTGCCGCGCGCCACCATGCGGCCCAGCACCGCCTGCGTCAGCGCGATGGGGGCGAGAAGATCGACCGCGATGATCCGTTCATAGACAGTGTAGTCGGTATCAATGGCGAGGCTGCGCTGCGAGATCCCTGCGTTGTTGAAGAGGATGTCGATCCCGCCGCTGCGCTCTGCCGCCCAGGCCCAGGCCTGCTCCGCTGCCGCAAGGCCGGCCGGATGGTCGGTCGCTTCGAATGGCAGAACGAGGGCGGTGGCATTGCCGATGGCGCAGTCCGCCGCGACTTCCGCCAGTGCCTCCTCGTTCCGGCCCGACAGGATCACATGCGCGCCTTCCGCCGCCAGCGCGCGCGCCATTGCCGCGCCGATCCCCGATGATGCCCCGGTGATCCATGCCACCTCTCCGGCAAATGCCATGTACGTCTCTCCCTCTTGTATTCTGATCTAAAGATTGGCGCGCGTGTTGGGCACCTTGGGCAGGGGGATGAACTCGTCCTCGTCCCCCGGCACCTTGGGAAAGCGCCCTTCATCCCAATCGTGCTTGGCCTGCGTGATCCGCTCGCGGCTTGAGCTCACGAAATTCCACCAGACATGGCGCTGCGTGGTAAAAGCCTCTCCGCCAAGCAGCATCACGCGCCCGCCGCCTTCGGAGGATAGCTTCAGCGCCGTGCCCGGCGCCAGCACCGCGAGGCTGTAGAGCGCGAGCGGCACGCCATCGACGCTGGCTTCGCCGCCCACCAGCATGACCGCGCGCTCGTCCGCCGCAGCGTCGATGGGGATCGCGCCGCCGGGTGCGAACAGGATCTCGGCATAGATCGTCTGGCTGTGCTGCGTGGTCGGCGCGGTCTTGCCCCAGAGCGTGCCCATGATCACCCGCGCGGTGGTGCAGCCGTCCTCGATCAGCGGCAGGTCCGCCTGCTGCTCGAAGGCAGGGTCGATATCCTCGCGCCCGTCGGGCAGCGCCAGCCAGGTCTGCATGCCATAGAGCGCCGGGCTGCCTTCTCGCTCCGATGCAGGGCTGCGCTCGGAATGAACGATGCCGCGCCCCGCCGTCATCAGGTTGACCTGACCGGGGCGGATCGTGGCGAACGTGCCGAGGCTGTCGCGGTGGTCGATCGCGCCCGCATACTTGCCCCCGAACAGCCAGGTGACGGTGGCAAGGTTGATATGCGGGTGCGGCCGCACATCCATCGCCGTGCCCGTGGGCAGCACGGCGGGACCGAACTGGTCGACGAAGATGAACGGGCCGACCATCGTGCGCTCACGCGCGGGCAGCACGCGGCGCACCTGAAAAGCGCCCAGATCGTGCGTCACCGGGGTCAGGGTTTGCATCACAGGCCCACCTGACGTTTCACTCATGGCGATACCTCCGCCTGAAGCAGCTCAAGGATGTTCACCGGAAACACCGGTTCGTGCCATTGTGCCAGTTCGGCGGCGGCAAACCAGCGGAATTCCTTGATCAGTTCGCGTTCAAGTGCGGTGTGCCCGGCAGGATCGGGCGTGAAGCTGGTGGTGCGCACACGGAAGAAGCGCTCGTCTGAGGTCACGGGCTCGCCCTCCAGCGTGATGAAATCATCGGTGCGCTGTGCGATCTCGGTGCCGCAGCTTTCCACGCTGAGCCCGGTCTCCTCAAACAGTTCGCGCACCGCCGCAGCGTGGAAATCCTCGCCCGGGTCGCACTCGCCGCCCACCCCGCACCAGAATGCGCGGCGCGTGGGCGGGGCAAAGCGGATCAGCAGCAAGCGATCGTGCTCGTCCATCAGCAGGATCCGCGCGGCCCTGCGGACGCGCCGCGGGGCATTACGCACCGCCTCATCACTCACCGGGTGCGCGGGCCTTGATCGCAAGCGCATGGACGCGCTGCCCCGGAATATCCCCCAGCGCGGCGTTGACCATGCGCTGGCGCATCACGCGCGAAACGCCGTTGAACTGCGCGCTGGTGATCTCCACGGTGAAGTGCGATTCGCCCGATCCATCATCGCCCATGTGGCCGCTATGGCTGGCGCTGTCGTTGATCACGGCGATGAGTTCGGGGGCGAGGGCTTCGGTGAGAAGCTGGGTGATTTCTTGGGCAAGGGGTCCGGTCATGGCTTCCATCTTGGCCGATCCATCTCCATGTGAAAAGCCGAATGAGACATGATCGCTTCCATGGCCGGGTGCAGGGCACCGGACGGCAATGTGCTGCCCCGGGTTGCAGCGAACCGGGCGAGTTCCGCGCGCCCGGCGCTCGTGCGGCAGGAGCCGATGGTCCGGGCGACTATCGCTGGATGTGCCTGGAACACGTGCGCCAGTTCAACGCGGGCTACGATTTCTTCAAGGGCATGACGCCGGAGGAAATCATGGCGGCGCAGTCTCCGCTGGCCGGTTGGGCGACCGAGACGCGTGCCTTCCGCCCGACCGCCGGGATCGATCAGGCCCCGCGCTGGAACGATTTTGCCGATCCGCTCGATGCTATCGCCCAGCGCGCCAAGGCGCGCCGCGAGGATGCGTTGCACCGGCAGGAAGCGGCGCGGCGCGGCATCGGGCCGGAGGAGCGCAAGGCCTACGAAACCATGGGCCTCGGCTTCGATGCGGATCGCAAGGCACTGCGGGCGCGCTATTCGCAGCTCGTCCGCCGCTTCCACCCCGATCGCAATGGCGGCGACCGGGCCTATGAGGGCCGCCTTCAGGCGGTGGTCGAGGCCTATAACCTGCTGCGCGCCCTGCCTGCTTTCAACGCCTGAGGTTCCCCTGAAATCGGGAGGAAGGCTGGACAAGCTCCCCTTGCAGCGCAAAGCTGCGCAGCTGGGGCCATGCAGGGGGCAAACGACATGAAGAGCGAAGATCGGCAGCTGGGAATGGACCGCGCCATCAGCCGGCGCGATTTCGTGAACGGAGTCGCCGCTGGGACGCTGGCCGCCGGCATTCCCGGCACATCGTTCGCCGCCGCGCCCCGCGCCAAGGCCGTCATGACGCCGGAGATCGATCCCAATCCCTATCCCCCCGCGCGGCAGGGCATGCGCGGCTCGCACGCCGGGACGTTCGAGGCGGCGCATATGCTGCGCGATGGCACGCTCAAGCTGGCCGACGCCGAGAACAGCGGCGAGGTCTATGACCTGATCGTGGTTGGCGGCGGCCTCTCTGGTTTGTCGGCTGCGCACTTCTTCCAGAAGCGTGTCGGCCCCGGCGCGAAAGTGCTGGTGCTCGACAACCACGACGATTTCGGCGGGCACGCCAAGCGCAACGAATTCACTGTGGGTGGCCGCCTGCTCGTCTGCAACGGCGGCACGCTCAACATCGAAAGCCCGAGCCGGTACGACAAGTGGTCGCGCGTGCTGCTCGATGACATTGGCGTCGATATCGCGCGATACGAGCGGGACAACACGGCCAACGCGGGGCTCTACAAGTCGCTCGGCATGGGCCACGGCATGGTCTTCGATGCCGAGACCTTCGGCGGTAGGGACGTGGTCCTCGCCATGGGCGGCGGCTGGCGTGGCGGTGCGATCGAGCCCGAGAAGCTGGAGAAGGCGCCCCTTGGCCCCAAGGCGCGCGGCGATCTCGCCCGCCTCTTCGCCAAGCCGCAGCCCGATTATCTGCCGGGCCTCGATCAGGCCGCCAAGAAGGACTGGCTCGCCCGCCATTCCTACAAGGAGTTCCTCACCGAGAAAGTCGGCGTCGATCCGCAGGTCTACTGGCTGTTCCAGAACATCGGCATGGCGAGCTTCTGCGTCGGCGGCGATGCCGTGCCCGCGCTGTTTGCATGGGTGCAAGGCTACCCCGGCTTTTCCGGCATGGCGCTGGGCGAAGTGCCGGCGGACCTCTTCGCCGATCTCCCCGGCGGCCAGCACGGCCGCCAGCGCGAGGGCGAGAAGTCGATCCACTTCCCCGATGGCAACGCGACGCTGGCGCGGCTGCTGGTTTCCAAGCTGGTGCCAGAGGCGACGGCGGCCCGCACGCAGGAGGACATGGGCACGGCCGTGATCGACTACGGTGCGCTCGACCGGCCCGGTACGCCCACCCGAATTCGCCTCTCCAGCGTCGTCCTCAATGTCGCGCATCGCGGCGATCCCGCTTCGGCGGGCGATGTGGCGGTGCATTATGCCAAGCAGGGAAAGCTCGTCGAAGTGCGGGGCAAGGCCGTGATCATGGCCTGCTGGAACATGGCGATCCCCTACATGATGCCCGAACTGCCCGCCGCGCAGAAGGATGCGCTCGCGTATGGGGTGAAGGGCCCGATGGTCTACACCAGCGTCGCGGTCACCAACTGGCGGCCCTTCGCGAAGCTGGGCGCGGCGAATTTCCATTGCCCGACGATGTTTCATCAGGAAGTCGGCCTCACCGAAGCGGTCAGCCTTGGCGACTTGAAGCACCCGCAATCGCCTGACGAGCCGGTGGTGCTCCACCTCGTCAAATATATGAACAAGCCCGGCCTTCCCCGGCGTGACCAGCACCGCGTCGGCCGCGCCGAACTGCTGGCGATGAGCTTCGAGACTTTCGAGCGCGAGACGCGGCGGCAATTGCAGCGCATGCTGGGGGCTGCGGGCTTCGATGCCGCGCGTGATATTGCCGGGATCACCGTGAACCGCTGGGGCCACGGTTACTCCTATACCTACAACTCGATCTACGATCCGGTGGATTGGGTTTACAGTGAGAGCCCGAACCGCCCTTGCGTGGTGGGGCGCCAGCCCTTCGGCCTCGTCAGCATCGCCAACAGCGATGCGGCGGCGAGCCCGCACACCGATGCCGCGATCCAGGAAGCCCACCGCGCGGTGCAGGAAGTGATCGAGCGGCGGACTTATCCCTTCGTCCCGCGCCGGACGGGGTGAGGGTAGACGGATTTTTCGCGCAGAGATCGCAGGGATCGCAGAGGCGCAAAGAGGGTGTGCCCGGCCGCAGGCCTTTGTTATCATCGCAGTGCAAAAGAGGAGAGCGGCCTTGCCGCAAAGCGCTACATCTCCGCGCCTCTGCGATCTCTGCGCGAACCCTTTATTCCGAAACCGCCGCCAGATCCGGCTCCACCCATCCGCGCCGCGCTTCCACGCTGAACAGGCGCTCCTTCGAATAGAAGCACAGCGGCCACTCGCGGTCGCCGATCTCGCTTTCGAGCAGCGCGTTCACCGCGCCGACCAGCGATGTCCCCTCCGTCAGCGTATCCGCAAAGGCGCGCACGCCCTTGATGTAGAGCTGGGTCAGTGTCTCGTGATAGCCCGCGCCATCGGTGTTCTCGCCGCCGACCGCCACGTTGTAGGCGCGGATGGTTCCGGGCAGGTCCTGCTCGGGTGCAAAGTCCGGCCGCTCGCGGATCAGCCAGAGGCACGCGGCCAAATGTGCCTCGTGCGTCCACTCCGGCTTGGGCAAAGTGCGCGCGAGCAGCCCTTCGCCCACATGGCGCACCGCCGCATCATCGGCAAAAAGTCGGATCGAATGCGCGGACATGGGAGAACACCTTTTGGAACGAGAAGCGCGCCCTTACCCCCGCCGTCGTCATTGCGACAGCAACGACTGGCCGACACCGGCACAAAAAAAAGAGGCCTCGCACAGGGCGAGGCCTCACGCCAGATAGGATTGTCGTCTTCTTGCTTATGCCGCAATCGGTGCCGCGTTGCGTACGCTTTCGTCGACGTGGTCGGCGAACTGCGCGAAGTTGTCGATGAACTTGCGCACCAGCTCTGCCGCGGTGCGGTCATAGGCTTCGCCGTCGGCCCAGGCGCCGCGCGGATCGAGCAGCGCAGTGTCCACGCCCGGTACAGCCACCGGCACTTCGAAGCCGAAGTTGGGATCGATGCGGAAGTCGGCGCTGTTGAGGCTGCCGTCGAGCGCGGCGTTGAGCAGCGCGCGGGTCGCCTTGATCGGCATGCGCTTGATCCCCGGCATCGTGGCAAGGCCGCCCGACCAGCCGGTGTTGACCAGCCAGCACTTCACGCCGCCCTTGGCGATGCGCTCCTTGAGCAGGTTGCCGTAGATCGAGGGATGGCGCGGCATGAACGGTGCGCCGAAGCAGGTGCTGAACGTCGCTTCCGGTTCGGTCACGCCGATTTCGGTGCCCGCAACGCGCGCGGTGTAGCCCGAAAGGAAGTGGTACATCGCCTGATCGGGCGTCAGCCGCGCGATCGGGGGGAGCACGCCGTAGGCATCGGCGGTGAGGAAGATGATGTTGGCGGGCACGGGGCCGAGGTTCTTCTCGCTCGCGTTCGGGATGAAGTCGATCGGGTAGGAACCGCGGCTGTTCTCGGCGAGCGAGGCATCGTCGAGGTCGATCTTCCGGGTTTCCGGATCGATCACGACGTTCTCAAGGATCGTGCCGAAACGCTTGGTCGTCGCGAAGATTTCCGGCTCGGCCTCTGCCGAGAGACGGATCATCTTGGCATAGCAGCCGCCTTCGAAGTTGAAGACCGCCGTGTCCGACCAGCCATGCTCGTCATCACCGATGAGGGTGCGGCTCGCGTCCGCCGAAAGGGTGGTCTTGCCGGTGCCCGAAAGCCCGAAGAACACAGCCGTTGTCCCGTCGGCACCGATATTCGCCGAGCAGTGCATCGGCATGACACCCTGCACCGGCAGCAGATAGTTGAGAATGCCGAAGACCGACTTCTTCATCTCGCCCGCATAGGCGGTGCCGCCGATGAGGATGAGCTTCTCGGAGAGGTTCACCGCAACCACCGTCTCGCTCCGGCAGCCGTGGCGCGCGGGATCGGCGCGGAAGCTCGGGATATCGATGATCGTGTACTCGGGGGCGAAGCTCGCCAGTTCTTCCGCCGTCGGGCGCACCAGCAGGGTGCGGATGAACTGCGAATGCCAGGCGAACTGGGTGATCACGCGCACCGAAACGCGATATTCGGGCTGCGACCCGCCGAACAAGTCTGCGACATAGGCCTTGTCGAGCCCGCCGAAATGGCCAAGGAAATCCGCCTTGAGCACGGCGAACTGCTCGGGCGTCATGCTGACGTTGGTCTTGCCCCACCACACGGTGTCTTCGGTCTCGGCATCGCGGACGAAGAACTTGTCCTTCGCGCTGCGACCGGTGTGCTTGCCGGTAGCCACGACGAACGGGCCGTCCGCCGAAAGCACGCCTTCGCCATTGCGGATCGCATGCTCGACCAGCGGCGCGGTGCCGAGGTTGGCAAAGATCTGTGCCGGCTCGGGAAGGCCCTGTTCGGCCAGGCTCACGTTCAATGCGGTATCAGACACAGATCGGTCTCCCATGGCAGGTCTGCCAGTTGCCCGGGCCGGTTGGGGCTCCGGGCGAGGCAGGGCCCCGCGTTGCAATCACACCCAGATGCTTTCGTCCGCCGGCGAATCCGCTGCTGTTTTGCATACGAATGCGCTGAGTCCGTTTTGGCGCATAGCCACCCGGCCATGCTGCGTCAAATGTCCTCGCGGCAACCAAGTTTTTTGCGCAGCAAGTTGCACCGCGTACAACTGCACCGCAAACCCGACCGGTTCCCGCACCGGTTGCCAGCCGCGAGGTGAACCGGTAATCGATTGGGCCCTGCCTCGCCGCCAGCCAGACCGGAAGCCGCCCTGTCCGACGCATCGCAATCTCCGGCTCCCTCCGCGCTCCGCGCGCCCGCGCGCAGCGGCGATGATCCCCGCGTGATCGCGCTGGTGGACGATGACCGGAACATTCTCACCACCGTCTCGATCGCGCTGCAGGCCGAAGGCTTTGCCACCCGCCTTTATTATGATGGTGCCGCCGCGCTGAAGGCACTGATCGAAAATCCGCCGGACCTGGCCATCTGCGATATCAAGATGCCGCGCATGGACGGGCTCGAACTGCTCAGTCGCCTGCGCGAGAAGAGCCAGCTTCCGGTCATCTTCCTCACCAGCAAGGATGCGGAAGGCGATGAGGCGCTCGGTCTTGCGATGGGGGCGGACGACTACATCGCCAAGCCGTTCAGCCAGCGCCTGCTGATCGCCCGCATCCGTGCAATCCTGCGCCGCTCCGAAATCGCCCGCAGCGATGCGGCGGGGCCGGCCGAGCCGGGCGAGGAGGCGCAGCCGCTGCCCGAGCCGATCCGCCGCGGCCGCCTCGTGATGGATCCGGCACGCCATACGGTGACCTGGGATGACGCGGCGGTTTCGCTCACCGTCACCGAATTCCTGATCCTCGAGGCGCTCGCGCTGCGCCCCGGCGTGGTCAAGACGCGCAACCAGCTGATGGACGCGGCCTACCACGACGACGTCTTCGTCGACGACCGCACCATCGATAGCCACATCAAACGGCTGCGGCGCAAGTTCCGCGCGGCAGACGCCGAATTTGCCGCCATCGAGACGCTCTATGGCGCCGGATACAGTTTCACCGATTCCTGATCTGGCGCCCGAGTCCGCCCGTGCGGGTCAGCGTCGCCGCACCTGGCGCGTGCGCGGTGTCTCGCTCACGGTGCGCATTCTCGCGGTCAACGGCATTGCGCTGGCGCTGCTGGCCGGCTCGTTCTTCTACCTCGACAGCTACCGCAAGCAGCTGCTCGCCGAACGCTTCAAGCTGGCCCGCGCCGAAGCGGAGATTGCCGCCACCGCGCTCACCGAAGCGCGCCCGGCCAAGGCCCGCGAAGTGCTTGCCGAAATCGGCGTTGCGCAGAAACTGCGCCTCACGCTGTATGACGCGAAAGGCGGCCTGATCGCGGACAGCTTCCGCCTCGCCCCGCCGCCCTTCGCCTTCGCCGATCCGGACAAGGAGGCCTGGTACACCACCGCCGCGCGGCTGCTCGATCGCGGCGTGGATTTCATCGTCGGCGCCCCTGTGATCGAGCGCTACCGCGAACCGCCCGAGACGGGCGCGGCCAACTGGCCGGAGATCGCGCGCGCCCGCACCGCACGGGCGACCGAGGTCTACTTGCGATACGCCCCCGATCGCACCCCGGTGATCACCGCCGCGACCCCGGTCGGGACGGATGGCGAGATGCTGCTTGCGCTGCGCAACGCGACCGATGTCACCCAGTCGGTCCGCGATGCGCGCCAGTCGCTGGGGATCATCATCGGCGTCGCTTTCCTGCTCTCGATCCAGCTCTCGCTGTTTCTTGCGCGCACGATCGTCCAGCCACTGCGGGCGCTGGTTCGCGCGGCGGTGCGCGTACGGCTCGGGCGTGATCGCGCCGTGGTGGTGCCGCGCCTGCCCGAACGCGGCGACGAGATCGGCCTGCTCGCCCGCGCCTTCTCCGATATGACCACCGCGCTGCGCCAGCGCATCGATGCGGTCGAAAGCTTCGCCGCCGATGTCGCGCACGAGCTCAAGAACCCCCTGGCCTCGCTTTCGAGTGCGCTCGAAACCATGGAGAAAGTGGACGACCCGGCGCTGCGCCAGCAATTGGCCGCAATTGCCGCGCACGATGTCCAGCGGATCGACCGCCTCATCACCGAAATCGCCGATGCCAGCCGCATCGATGCGCAATTGAGCCGGGCCACATTCGCCCCGCTCGATCTGGCGGGGCTAGCCGGAGATGTTGTCGGCGCGCGCGGTGCGCGGCCCGACCGTGAGGCCTGCCCGATCCGCATGGTGCGCGGTGGCGGCAACGCCATGGTGCGCGGCGATGCCCTGCAGCTCGAACGTGTGCTCGAGAACCTGCTCGACAATGCGGTCTCTTTCTCCCCGCCCGGCGGCGCCGTTGAAGTGGTCGTCTGGGGCAGCGAGGGCCGCGTCTTCCTCGCCGTCTGCGACGATGGTCCCGGCGTTCCCCCGGCCGAGCGCGAGAAGGTGTTCGAGCGCTTCCATTCGGTGCGCCCCGCCAGCGAGGCGTTCGGCGCGCACAGCGGCCTTGGTCTCGCCATCGCGCGCACGATTGCCGAGGCGCACGAAGGCTCGCTCACCATCACCGACCGCCCCGGCGGCGAGCACGGCGCGCAGCTGGTGCTTGAATTGCCGATGGCCGGGGAGGATGAGGAGTGAAGCAGGCGATCAAGCATCTGGCCACCTGCGTCGCCATCGAAGGCCGCGCAGTGCTGATCGAGGGACCGCCGGGTGCGGGCAAATCGAGCCTCGCGCTCGCGCTGATTGATCGCGGGGCGGTGCTGGTGGGGGATGATGGCGTCACGCTCGAACGCGATGGCGCGCGGCTGCTGGCCAGCCCGGTGCCCGAAACAGCCGGCCTGATCGAGGTGCGCGGCCTTGGCCTCGTTACCATGCCCACCGCGCGCGGCGTGCCGGTCGCGCTGGTGATTGCGCTCGACCGCGAGGGCCCGCGCTTCATCGAGGATGCCGAAGTCGTCACCCGCCACGGCGCGTTGATCCCCCAGGTTCAGCTCTGGCCAGACAGCCCTGTCCTCCATCTGCGCGCCGAACTGGCCTTGCGCACATTCGGCCTCGTCGATTGAGCCGGATGTCGCAAAGCGGAACAGAGCCGCGCGCTTACCCACGTCCGTTGCACCCAAGCGGTCTTTCCTTCGCGCCTCGGCTGGCGCACACCACCTGCCATGTCGGCTGAGTCGGAACCGGAACAAGCGCGGCAGCGCATCCTGCTCGTCACCGGCGTACTCGGCGCCGGCAAGACCACCGCGCTGCGCACGCTGGAAGACATGGGCTGGGAAGCCATCGACAACTTCCCGATCCGCCTGCTCGACCGTTTGCTGGAGACCGAGCCGGGCTCGGCGCAGCTGGATGCGGGTTCACCGCTCGCGATCGGTTTCGATACGCGCACCCGCGGCTTCGATCCCGCCAAGACGATCGAGCGGGTCAAGCGGCTCACATCGCGCGGCGATCTCGCGCTCACCACGCTGTTTCTGGATTGCGGCGGGTCCGAGCTTGAACGCCGCTACAACGAAACCCGCCGCCGCCATCCGATGAGCGAGGACAAGCCCGCCGCCACCGGCATCGCCGCGGAGCGCGAACTGCTCGAGCCGCTGCGCCGCTGGGCGGATGTGGTGATCTCCACCACCGATTTTTCGACCAACGATCTGCAGCAGGCGATTCGCGAACAGTTCGGCAGCCACACGCCGCAGCGCACCACGCTCACCATCAGCAGCTTCGGCTTTTCGCGCGGCACGCCGCCGCTGGCGGATCTCGTGTTCGACATGCGTTTCCTCGCCAATCCGCATTGGGACGATGTCTTGCGGCCCATGTCCGGGAAGGATGCGCCGGTCGGCGAATATATCCGCCGAGATCCGGCATTTAGCGAGGCGTTCGCGCGGATTCGCGATCTCCTGCTGCTGCTGCTCCCGCGCTTCCAGGCGCAGGGGAAAGCCTATGTGAACATCGCCTTCGGCTGCACTGGCGGGCGCCACCGTTCGGTGTTCATGGCCGAACAGATCGCTTCAGCCTTGCGCGAGGCGGGATTTTCTCCCACATTGCTGCATCGCAACCTGGGGTCGCGCGCGGCCGACATGGTCGAAGGCGCGCAGACGTGAAAACAAGAGACATCTGCCGTCCATCCGGGGAGACAGGCAGGGAACCGGGGGAATGGGCATGCACTGGAAGTTGGCGGGACCGATCGGGCATTCAGCCGGATGCGGCACCAGCCTCGACCGAAATTGCCCAGCCTGAACGCGGCACATCGCCGCGTCGCCCTTCGGAGCCACCCCTTCATATGAACCGCCAAGCATGATCGGTCTCATCCTCGTCACCCACGGCGCCCTTGCCGATGAATTCATCCATGCGATGGAGCACGTCGTTGGCCGCCAGCCGGATATCGTTGCTGTCTGCATCGGGCCCAACGACGATATGGAGCGCCGCCGCAAGGAAATCGCCGAGGCAATCCGCCGTGTCGATTCCGGCTCGGGCGTTATCATCCTCACCGACCTTTTCGGCGGCACACCGTCCAACCTCGCGATCTCGCTGATGGAAGCGGGCAAGGTCGAAGTGATCGCGGGCATCAACCTGCCCATGCTGATCCGCCTCGCCAAGGCCCGCAACGCGATGGGCGTGCGCGAGGCGACCGCCGCCGCGCGCGATGCCGGGCGCAATTACATCACGATTGCATCCGAATTTCTGGGGCAGGACGCCTGAGCATGACCGACGACGCCGCTGCCACCTCATCTGATGTCGCAACGGCGCGCGAAACGGTCCTCATCGTGAACCAGCGCGGGCTGCACGCGCGGGCGAGCGCCAAGTTCGTCAATGCCGTGGCGCGCCTGCCCGATGGGGTGGAAGTCCTTGTGATCAAGGACGGGACGGAGGCCCAAGGCGGCTCGATCCTCGGCCTGATGATGCTGGGTGCGGCGAAGGGTGATTCGGTCGAGATCGTCGTCACCGGACCTGACGCGCAGGGCGTGCTGATGAAGGTCGCCGGGCTCGTCAAGGACGGCTTCGGCGAAGATTGAGCGGCTTGTGACCCGCCGTCAGATCACCGGGTTTTCCAACCCGACCATCAAGGCCGTCCGCGCCCTGCGCGAAAAGAAGCACCGCAAGCGCGAGGGCCGCTTCCTCGCCGAAGGGCTGCGCCTGCTGACCGATGCGCGCGAAAGCGGCCGCCTGCCCGAATTGCTCATGATGGCCGAGGGGCGCGAGGGGCATCCCTTGCTCGATGCGCTGGAGACGGCGGTGGCGCGCGCGGGCGGCGATGTGATTGAAATGCCCGAAGATTTGCTCGCCAAGGTGACGGGCAAGGACAACCCGCAGGCTGTGGCGGGCGTGTTTGCCGAATGGGATACCCGGCTGGATGCGCTGGACCGCACGCGCGCGCCCCTGTGGCTCGTCGCGCAGGCCATGCGCGATCCCGGCAATCTCGGCACGATGCTGCGCACGGCTGATGCGGTGGGGGCAGGCGGCGTGATCCTGCTCGACGACTGCGCCGATCCTTTCTCGGTCGAAGCGGTGCGCGCCAGCATGGGCGCGGTGTTCACCGTGCCGCTGGCGCAGGCGCGGTGGGACGATTTTCAGCGCTGGCTGCGTGCGGGCGAAGGCCAGCTTGTCGCTGCATCGTTGCGGGAGGCGGTGCCTTATCGCGGCGCGGCCTATGCGGCGCCGTGCTTTGTGATGGTAGGCAACGAATCGCGCGGCCTGCCCGAAGAGTACGAAATGGCTTGTGATTTGCGCGTGACGATGCCCATGAAGGGCCGCGCCGACAGCCTCAACGCGGCGGTGGCAGCGGCGGTGCTGGCCTATGAGGTGCTGGCGGCGCTGGGCGATTAAGTGCCCTAAACCCATCTGCGTCATTCCCGCACAGGCGGAAATCCAGAGCATCCGCATCGCCCACGCCCCTTCCCCGCATTCGCGGGGATGACGAAAGGGAGGGGGTAAGCCGGCCACCGTTCAATCGCCGCCGATGATTGCGTCGATGCGCCAGCCGTTTTTCCCGCGCGTAGCTTGTACGCGGTAGTCGATGATGCTTCTCAGTTTGGCGGTTTCGACAAAGGCGGTGCTCTTGCCATCGGGAAGCGTGACTTTGGCGAGGGGTTTGCCTGGTTCCGGATAGGTCTGGACCGCTACCAGCGCCCAATCGAGCGTGCCGACCACCGCCGACGCCGAGCTTGGCTTGGCATAAGCCGGGACACTGGGGCCAAGGACCAGCATGGCCGCATAAGGATCGACGTCCTGCGGCGACCTCTCGAAAATCCAAGGCATGCTGGCGCTCTTGCCCTGTCCCTCCACCGGCGATGAACTGCAACCCAGCGGCAGAACCGCCGCGATCTCGTCCCACAGCCGGTATTCCTTGTCGGTCAGCCGCTTCTTCAACTCAGTGATGCCGTAGCCCCCGCCGAAATCGAGTTTCACAGCGGGATCAGCGAGCGCGGCCAGCGCCGCCGCATCGCGCCGCACTACCGCCTGTTCCAGCTTCGCGCGAAAGTCCGTCCAGCCCGGCAGGCCGGCGCAATCGTCGCGCGGCGGGTAGCTGGCGGCTTTGATCAACGGTGCGGCAGGTGAGGCTGCTGCAACCGGCGCTGCTGTAGAAGGCGCTGGAGCCGGGCTGGCCGGAGCACTCGCCGTAGATGAGGCAGAGGGGGCTGCGGTCGGCGCGGATTTCCCGCCGCAGCTGGCAAGGAGGGCTAGCGCGATCAGGCCCGGCGCTACGTGTCTTGCCTTCATGGATGATCCCTGCTGACCTGCGCCTTCGCGAAAGGGGTCGCACGAAGGCGCTGGCCCCGTCCAGAAGCACGCGGCGAACGCTACTCCGCCGCCTCTTCGCCTAGTACGGCTGAACTGTCCTCAGGTTCCACCAGCGCCAACTTTGCGGCCTCGCCGCTTTCGGCGTGGCGCGGTGCTGTCTCGATCAGGGGCACGTCCTCGATCTCGCGCTTGCCGATCTCGATATGCTTGTCGCGGAGGCGGCGCCCGGCGGAGAGCACGTTGCGTTCGAAGCTGCCAACGAACTTGTTGTAGTGCCCGACTGCGCTGTCTAGCCCTGAGCCTACGCGCTTGAGGTGTTCCGCCGCCACCGCGAGCCGGTCATAAAGTTCGCCGCCCATTTTGCCGATCTCACGCGCCTCGCGTGCGAGGCCGTCCTGCCGCCAGACTTGCGCGATCGTGCGCGCGATGGCGACGAGATTGGTGGGGGAGGCGAGCAGCACGCGGCGTTCGAAGGCAAAGTCCCACAGAGCCGGATCGCGTTCGAGCGCAGCGGCGATGAAGTGTTCGCCCGGAACGAACATCAGCACATAGTCCGGCGCCTCATCAAACTGGCTTTGATAGCTCTTGGCACCAAGTGTCTGGATGTGATTGCGCATCGACTGGACATGCGCCGCCAGCGCCACGCCGCGCGCATCGTCGTCCGCCGCCTCGAAGGCGTCCTGATAGGCGTTGAGCGAGACCTTGGCGTCGATCACGAGGATCTTGTTGCCCGGCACCTTCACGATGGCATCGGGGCGTAGCCGCCCGTCCTCGGTATCGACCGAATGCTCGGTGACAAAATCGGTGTGTTCGGCCAGCCCGCACTGTTCGAGCACGTTGCGCAGCTGCAGTTCGCCCCAGCGCCCGCGCGTCTTGGGGCCGTTGCGCAAGCTGTTGCCCAGCTGCAACGCAGCGGTGCGGACCGCTTCCTGCCCCTGCCGCATCCCTTCGATCAGCCCCGTCAGCTGCCCGAAGGCATCGACGCGCTTGGCCTCAAGCTCCTGCACTTGCTGCTCGTATTTCTGCAGCCGCGCGCCGACCGGTTCCAGCACGGCTTGCAGCCGCGCTTCGCTGGTCTTCTCGCTTTCGGCAAAGCGCGCATTGGCGCGGGCAAGGAAGGCTTCCTGCGCGCGTTCGAGCACTTTGTGCCCGGCGTTCTCGAATTCCTTGCGCAAGGTCTCCTGCGCTTCGATCAGCAGGCGCTTCTGTTCGGCGAAGTTTTCTGCATCGGCCTTCATCCGCTCCAGTTCGGCGCGCAGGGCCTCGCGGTCGGCGCGCAGCGCGGCGAGTTCGGGGCGCATCCGATCTGCCTCGGCAGCGCGTTCCTGCGCGGCGGCGAAACCGGCGGCGAGCGAATCGCGCTCCTCACGCACGGTGCTCACTTCGGCGGCCAGTGCATCGTGCTGCCCGGCCTTGACGCTGGCGGCAGCGAGTTCGGTGATCGCGCGGCGGAACTTCTCGTCGAGCTCCCGCGCCTCACCCTCGCGCGCGGAGAGCCGCACCTGCAGCTCCGCAATCGGGCGCGCGCCGAGGAACCAGCCGACCGCCAGCCCAGCGAGCAGCGCAACGATCAGAAAAACAAAGACAAGGGTGGTATCCACGCCGACTCCCGAACCGGAACGAAGCGTGAACTTATCCTGACTCTACCGGCAGCGCAAGCCGCGTGCCGATCACGCCGCGCGGCGCATCTTTTCGAGCTTGCGCAGCACCATCTGCCGCTTGAGGCGCGAAAGGTGATCGATGAACAGCACGCCTTCGAGGTGGTCCATCTCGTGCTGAAGGCAGGTGGCGAGGAGGTCGTCCATCTCTTCCTCGTGGACCGTGCCGTCGAGGTCCTGCCAGCGCGCGCGGATGCGCGCGGGGCGTTCCACTTCGGCGTACATTTCGGGCACCGAGAGGCAGCCTTCGTTGTAGACGCGGCGTTCTTCGGAAGGATCGAGGATCTCCGGGTTGATGAAGACCCGCGGCTCGCGCTTCGTCGGCTGATGATGGTGGTGATGCCCGTCGTGGGCGCACGGCACCGGCTCGGCATCCGGATCGTCGGGCTGCAGATCGATCACCAGCACACGCAGTGGCACGCCGACCTGGACGGCGGCCAGCCCGATGCCAGGCGCATGGTACATCGTCTCGAACATGTCGGCGACGAGCGTCTTGAGCTCCTCGTCGAACACGGTGACGGGCGCGGAGATCTGCTTGAGGCGCGGATCGGGGACTTCGAGGATTTCGCGGATAGCCATGGCGGTCAGATAAGCAACGCGCGCCCGACTCGCAAGGTGCTACCCGACCGGCCTTCGCGCCCGCAGCGCCTGCGCAAGGGTGCCTTCGTCGAGATAGTCCAGTTCGCCGCCCACCGGCAGGCCGTGCGCCAGTTGCGTGACGCGCAAGGGCAGGGTGTCGATCCGTTCGGCGATATAGTGGGCAGTGGCCTGACCCTCCAGCGTGGCGTTCATCGCGAGCACCACTTCATCGATCCCGCCTGCCTCCAGCCGCACAAGGAGCTGGCCGATCGAAAGATCCTCCGGCCCGACGCCATCCAGCGCGGAGAGTCGGCCGCCGAGGACGTGGTAGCGCCCGGTGAACAGGCGCGCGCGGTCGAGCGCCCAGAGGTCGGCGACTTCTTCCACAACGCAGAGCGCGCGGGCATCGCGGCGCGGATCAGTGCAGATGCTGCAAGGGTTATTCGTATCGACATTGCCACACGTGCTGCATTCCACCAGCCGTGCGCGCACGCCTTCCAGCGCCTCGGCCAGCTGGACAAGGCTCGTCTCGCGCCGTTTGATCAGCCACAGCACCGCGCGCCGCGCCGAGCGCGGGCCAAGCCCGGGGAGCCGCGCCAGCGCGCTCGCCAGCGCCTCGATCTCTTGCGATGCCATGGGGTGAGAGATAGGGCGAGCGCACGTAAACGAAAGGCCCTTTTGAGCGTTATGCGCATCGTCGTCATGGGAACCCCGGATTTCGCGGTGCCGACCTTGCGTGCGCTGGTCGCGGCGGGGCACGCAGTGGTGGCCGCCTATAGCCAGCCGCCGCGTGCCGCAGGGCGGGGCAAGCACCTGCAGCCCTCGGCCGTGCATCAGGCCGCCGAATCGCTTGGCATTCCCGTGCGCACCCCTGTTTCGCTCAAGGGTGCGGACGAGCAGGCCGCATTTGCCGCGCTGGAGGCCGATGTCGCGGTGGTCGCCGCCTATGGGCTGATCCTGCCGCAGCCGATTCTCGATGCACCGCGCCTTGGCTGTCTCAATGTCCACGGCTCACTGCTGCCGCGCTGGCGCGGGGCAGCGCCGGTGCAGCGCGCGATTCTCGCCGGGGACGAGACGACCGGTGTGACGATCATGCAGATGGAGCGCGGGCTCGATACCGGGCCGATGCTGGCGACGGTGGAAACGCCGGTGGATGGCAAGACGTCGGGCGAACTCACCAAGGAGCTCGCGGAAAAGGGCGCGGCGCTGATGGTTCAGGTGCTGGCAGATCTCCCCGCGCATCCGCCGGTGGTCCAGCCGGAAGAGGGCGTGACCTACGCGCACAAGATCGAGAAGGCCGAGAGCCGGCTCGATTTCACTCGGAGCGCGGTGGATGTTGAGCGGCAGGTGCGCGCCTTCACCCCTGCGCCGGGGGCGTTCTTTGAACTGGACGGCGAACGCTACCGCGTGCTGGCGGCTCAGGTGGCGGAAGGAAGCGGTGTGCCCGGCACCGTTCTAGATGCGGCGCTCACCATCGCCTGCGGGAAAGGCGGGCTCCGCCCCACGCTGATCCAGCGGGCAGGCAAGCCGGCGATGGAAACGGCGGCGCTGCTGCGGGGGCGGGCGATTCCGGCGGGGACGGTGCTAGGGTGATGGGGCTGTCGTCGCGCATGGTGCTTCGACAAGCTCAGCACGAGCGGGTCTTTTGCTCGCCGCCCACCCAAAACTCGCTCATCCTGAGCTTGTCGAAGGATGCCGTCACCATCGCCGGCAGCACGCCATGACCCGCTACGCACTCACGCTCGAATACGATGGCAGGCCCTACATGGGCTTCCAGCGGCAGGCGCATGGCCCCTCGGTCCAGCAGGCGGTCGAGGAAGCGGCGGAAAGTGTCGTCGGCCATCCGGTCACGCTTCATTCCGCGGGGCGCACCGATGCGGGCGTGCATGCGCGGGCGATGCGCGCGCATTTCGATAGCGAGAAGCCCTTGCCGCCGTTCCGCATGGGTGAGGCGCTCAATGCGCGGCTGCGGCTGGCGGAGCAGGCGGTGGCGGTGCTCGATTGCGTGGAAGTGCCGGAGGACTGGCATGCGCGGTTCTCGTGCATTGGGCGGTCCTACGAGTACGTGATCGCCAATCGCCGCGCGCCGCTGGTGCTGGAAGCTTCGCGGGCGTGGCGCATCGCGCAGCGGCTGGACGCGGACGCCATGCACCACGCCGCGCAAGTGCTGGTCGGTCGGCACGATTTCACCACCTTCCGTTCGGCGCAGTGCCAGTCGGCGAGCCCGGTGAAGACGCTGCGCCACCTCTCCGTCCGGCGTGAGGCGGATCACGTTGTCGTCGCGGCGGAGGCGCGCAGCTTCCTCCATCATCAGGTGCGTTCGATGGTCGGCTGCCTTGCCTTGGTGGGTGAGGGGCGCTGGACCGCTGCCGATCTGCGCGACGCGCTGGAGGCGTGCGATCGCCGCCGCCTCGGCCACAATGCGCCGCCCGATGGGCTCTATTTCATGCGCGCGCTTTACCCGGCTGATTGAGCCGTTAAGTTGCGGATTGAAACCCGCGCGGGACAGACCCGGCGCGGCCGCAATCAGGAGAGAACCATGGCATTTTCCGGCAAACAGCTCACCACCCGACTCGATGCGGACGGCACGCTGACCGTCCAGATCGTACCGAAGACGTGGGAGGCCCCCGCCGGCAGCCAGGTCCTCGTGCAAGTGGAAGCGACGCCGATCAACCCTTCGGACCTCGGCCTGCTGTTCGCTTCGGCCGATACCGCCAACGCCACCTACAGCCCCGGCAAGGTCGTCGCGAAGATGCCCGACAATGCCACCCGCGCCATGACGGCGCGCCACGGGCTCGATATGCCAGCGGGCAACGAGGCGGCGGGGGTTGTCGTCGCTGCCGGTGACAGCCCTGCCGCGCAGGCGCTGATGGGCAAGCGCGTCGCCTGCGTGCCGGGCACCGCCTATGCCAGCTACGCCTATGCCGAGGCGGGCATGTGCCTGCCGGTGGACGACAGCGTGAGCGCCGCGCAGGCCGCTTCCAGCTTCGTCAATCCGATGACGGCCTTGGGCTTTGTCGAGACGATGCGGATGGAAGGCTTCACCGGCCTCGTCCACGCCGCCGCCGCTTCCAACCTTGGCCAGATGCTGGTGCGCATCTGTCAGGAAGACAACGTGCCGCTGGTCAATATCGTGCGCAGCGAAGAGCAGGTCGCGCTCCTCAAGGGCCTTGGCGCCACGCACGTGCTCAACATGACCGAGCCCGGCTTCCAGGCCGCGCTCACCGATGCGATCCATGAGACGGGCGCGATGCTCGGTTTCGATCCGATCGGCGGCGGCACGCTGGCGGGGCAGATCCTTGCGGCGATGGAATCCTCGGCCAGCCGGGGCGCTGCGTTCAGCCGCTATGGCTCCTCGGTGGCCAAGAAGGTCTACATCTACGGCGCGCTCGATCTCGGGCCGACGATCCTCAACCGCGCCTTCGGCCTCACCTGGGATCTTGCCGGCTGGCTGCTGACGCCGTTCATGGCCAAGGCCGGGATGGATACGGTGGGCCGCATGCGCGCCCGCGTTGCGCGCGATCTGACCACCACCTTCGCTAGCCACTACAAGGCCGAAGTCAGCCTCGAAGGCATGCTGGAGCCGGCTGCGGTCGCCGAATACAACGCGCGGCGGACGGGCGAGAAGTATCTCGTGGTGCCGACTGCCTGACAGGAAAGAGGGGCGCCTTGCGGGGCGCCCCTCGTTTGTTTCTCAGACCTTGCCGACGACGCTCTCAGGCAAGTCCTTGCCGAACACGCGCTGGTAGTATTCGGCCACCAGCACCCGCTCGGTCTCGTCGCACTTGTTGAGGAACGACAGGCGGAAGGCAAAGCCGGTATCGCCGAAGATGCCGGTGTTCTGCGCCCAGCTGATCACCGTGCGCGGGCTCATCACGGTCGAGATGTCGCCGGCCATGAAACCCTTGCGGGTAAGGTCGGCGACGCGGACCATGTCCGCCGCCGTCTTGGCGTCGAGCCCGGGGACCTTCTTGGTCACCACGTCGATCTCAGTCGCGGCAGGCAGATAGTTCAGCGCGACGACGATGTTCCAGCGGTCCATCTGACCCTGATTGATCGCCTGCGTGCCGTGATAAAGCCCGCTCGTGTCACCCAGACCCACCGTGTTCGCGGTGGCGAAGAGGCGGAAGTTGGGGTTCGGGCGGATCACGCGGTTCTGGTCGAGCAGCGTGAGCTTGCCTTCGGTTTCGAGCACGCGCTGGATCACGAACATCACGTCCGGGCGGCCGGCATCGTATTCGTCGAAAACCAGTGCGGTCGGCGTCTGCAGGGCCCAGGGCAGCAGGCCCTCGCGGAACTCGGTGACCTGAAGACCATCGCGCAGCACGATCGCGTCGCGCCCGACGAGGTCGATGCGGCTGATATGCGCATCAAGGTTGATGCGGATGCACGGCCACTTGAGGCGGGCTGCCACCTGCTCGATGTGCGTCGATTTGCCGGTGCCGTGATAGCCCTGCACCATCACGCGGCGGTTGTGGGCAAAGCCCGCCAGGATCGCCAGCGTGGTATCCGGATCGAACACGTAGTTCGGATCGAGATCCGGCACCCGCTCGTCGGCCACCGAGAAGGCCGGGACTGTCATGTCGATGGGAATGCCGAAGGTCTCCCGCACGCTCAGCGTGATGTCGGGGGCGGCAAGGACGGTGGTGGCGCGGGTATCGGCCTGCAGGTTCGGAATGTCGGTCATCGCCTCATCGCCTATACGGCGCTGCGAAAGGCTGCAATAAGCTTTGCGTGCTGACTCGACCGCGGGAGGCGGATGCTATGAAATTGTATGGGGCTCTTCTCTCGCCCTTCGTGCGCAAGGTGGCGGTGGTTCTGGGCGAGAAGGGCGTGGACTACACCCCTGCGCGCGGCGGCCCGGGCAATACCGATCCGGAGTTCCTCGCCGTCAGCCCGTTCGCCAAGATCCCGGCGATCGATGACGATGGCTTCACACTCGCCGATTCGTCGGCAATTGTTCATTATCTCGAGGCGAAGTACCCCTCGCCTGCATTGATCCCCACCGATCCGCAGGCGCTGGGCCTGGCCGTGTGGTTCGACGAGTTCGGCGATACGATCTTCGCCGCCTCGGGCCTCAAGATCCTGTTCAACCGCGTGGTCGGCCCGCGCTTCCTCGGCCTGCCTGTCAACGAGGCGCTTGCCCTTGAGGGCGAGGCCGAACTGCCGCGCATTTTCGATTACATCGAGAGCGTGGCTCCGGACGAAGGCTGGCTGCTGGGTGAGGCCTTCACCATCGGCGACATCACCGTCGCCTCGATGCTGTGCACGCTGCGCTATGTCGGCCATGGCCCCAATGCGGCGACCTATCCGAAGACCGCCGCATGGCATGCCCGCGCGCTGGCGCGCCCTTCGTGGCAGGCTGTCGCGCAGAAGGAAGCGGCACTCATGCAGCGCATCCTGCCCGATCTCGTTCCCGCCTGATCGCAGGCGCCGGGCACCGGGGTGGAGATCGCGTAAAGAGGCAAACGGCGGGCATCGGCGGACGGGAGACTGCGCATGACCTGGATTGACGGTTTCGTGATCCCCGTGCCCGAGGCGCGCCGCGCCGATTATGCTGCGATGGCCGAAAAGGTTGGCCGCATCTTCCTCGATCACGGTGCGAGCCAGATCGTCGAAAGCTGGAGCGCGGATGTGCCCCGCGGCGAGGTCACCGATTTCTACCGCGCCGTCGCCGCCGAGCCGGGCGAGGGGATCGTGTTCTCTCTGATCGTCTGGCCCAGCCGCGAAATCGCCGAAGCCGGGCACAAGGCCGCGTTCGCCGATCCGCGCATGGCCGAGGCGGGTGACATGACGATGTTCAATGGGCGGCGCATGATCATGGGCGGCTTCGAACAGCTGCTGTGGATGGGAGAGCGGACATGACCAATCCAAACGTGCCCTTTATCTGGTACGAACTGATGACCAGCGATGCAGAGGCCGCCGCCGCGTTCTATGGCGCGGTCGTCGGCTGGACGATCCATTCGCCTGAAGCGGGCTCGCCGGTCGAATATCGCATGATCAACCGCAGCGATGGCGGTGGGCAGGGCGGGGTGCTCCAGCTTACGCCCGAAATGCAGGCGGAAGGCGCACACCCGGCGTGGATCCCCTATTTCCATGCAGCCGATATCGACGCCGCGATTGCCGCGATCCTGGCCGACGGGGGCCGCCAGCTTTCGCCGCGCATGGATATTGCCGAGGGCAGCTTCGCGATGGTGACCGACCCGCTCGGCACGCCGTTCTACCTGATGAAGCCCAATCCGCCTGAAGACCGCCCGGATGCGGGCAGCGATGTGTTCGCAGCGGAGAAACCGCAGCACGTGCGCTGGAACGAACTTCCGAGCCCCGATCCCGAAGCCGCCAAGGCCTTCTACACCCGCCACTTCGGCTTGAGCTTCACCCGCACGATGCCCATGGGCGAAATGGGCAACTATGAATTCATGGACCACGGCGACGTGGCGCTGGGCGCGATCATGCGTCGCCAGAACCCGGACCAGCCCCCGCTCTGGACGATGTATTTCGGTGTCCCCGATATCGATAAGGCGTGCGCGGCGATCACCGCCAGCGGCGGCACCATGATGTGGGGCCCCCATGAAGTCCCCGGCGGGGAATTCAGCGGCGTCGCGGTCGATCCCCAAGGCGCCATGTTCGGCGTTGTCGGCCCCAAAGGAGCCTGATTGATGGTAGACTACACCTTCTTCACCGTCCCCATGTCGCGCGGCCAGATCGCCCGCTGGGCGCTGCACGAGGCGGGCGCGAATTACGAACAGGTACTGGTCGACTGGGCCAACCGCCCACCCGAACTCGCCGCCGCCAACCCGATGAACAAGGTGCCGGTGCTGATCCATCACGCGCCGGAGGGCGACCGGGTGATCACCGAATGCGCAGGCATCTGCGCTTATCTGGCCGACGTCCATCCGGAGGCGGACCTGTTCCCCCACGATGCCGAAAAGGCCGATTACTACCGCTGGCTGTTCTTCGCCGCCGGCCCGCTCGAACAGGCGGTGGTGAGCCGCGCGATGGGCTGGGAGGTGCCCGAAGGCAAAACGGGGATGGCCGGGTTCGGCACCTATCAGCTCACCATAGAAGTGATGGACGGGCTGCTTTCCAGCCGCGACTGGGTCTGCGGCGCGCGCTTCACGATGGCCGACGTCTATGTCGGTAGCCAGATCGACTGGGGCCTCAACTTCGGCTCGATCCCCCCGCTGCCCAGCTTTGCCGCCTATGCCGAACGCATCCGCACCCGCGCCGGCTACCAGTCGGCCAAGGCCATCGACCGCGACCTGATCAAGGCGGCCAAGGGATGACCGACGCCGTCCTCTGCCTCTGGTACGAAGGCGCGGCGGAAGAAGCCGCGGCTTTCTATGCAGAGACCTTTCCGGACAGCCGCGTCACCGGCATTCACCGCGCGCCGGGCGATTATCCCGATGGCAAGCAGGGCGATGTCCTCACGGTCGAATTCACCGTGCTCGGCTTCCGCTGCATCGGGCTCAACGGCGGCCCCTATTTCAAGCACAGCGAAGCGTTCTCGATTCAGGTGCCGACCGATTCGCAGGAAGAGACCGACCGCCTGTGGGACGCCATCGTCTCGGGCGGCGGCAGCGAGGGCCGCTGTGGCTGGTGCAAGGACAAGTGGGGCCTCTCGTGGCAGATCACCCCGCGCGCCCTCACGCGCGGCATGGCCGATCCCGATCCCGCCGTCCGCAAACGCCTGTTCGATGCGATGATGACCATGGGCAAGATCGATATCGCCGCGATCGAAGCCGCGCGCGCCGGAGCCGTCTGATGCTCGAACTCTATGGCCACCCCTTTTCGTCCTACACGTGGAAAGCGCTGATCGCGCTCTACGCCAGCGAAACGCCGTTCGCCTTCCGCATGCTCGGCCCGGATGAGCCGGAAAACGGCGCGCGCGTTGCCGCCGCGAGCCCGCTCGGCAAGTTCCCGCTGCTGATCGATGGCGATGCCGAAGTGTTCGAGGCAACTTCGATCATCGAGCATCTTTGGCTTCATTATCCCGGCGCGGCGCACTTGCTTCCGGCCGATCCTGTCCGGGCGGCCCATGTGCGGATGATCGACCGGGTTTTCGACAACTACGTCATGGGCCCGATGCAGGCGGTCGTCGATGAACACTTGCCCGGCGGCGGGATGGATCCGGCGCGCATCGCCAAGGCGCGCGCCAATCTGGAGCGGACCTACGTCTGGCTCGAACGCTGGCTGGAGAACTACACCCCGGGCGAGGACATCAGCCTGATCGAATGCGCCGCGGCGCCGTCGTTGTTCTATGCCGATTGGGTCCTGCCGATCCCAGCGTCATACCCGCGCCTTGCCGCCTACCGCGCCTATCTGCTCGCGCTGTCCCCGGTGGCGCGCTGCGTCGAGGATGCGCGCCCCTACCGTCCCTTCTTTCCGCTCGGCGCGCCCGACCGCGATTGACGGCAAGGCGCGCCGCGCCCGTCAGCCAGCCTGCATCCCCGCAATATACCGGTCGATATTGGCCGCCAGCACATCGAGCGGCACGTTCCCGCCTTCGACCACCGCATTGTCGTAATCGCGCAGGTCATAGGCCTTGCCGAGCGCGGCTTGCGCCCGCGCGCGCTGGCGCAGGATTTCGCTGCGCCCGATGAAGTAGCCGCAGGCCTGCCCCGGCCAGCTGCAATAGCGCTCGACCTCGCTGGTCACTTCATCGCGGCCCGAACCGTTTGTGTTCGCAAACCAGTCGATCGCCTGCTCGCGGGTCCATTCGCGGGCGTGGAGGCCGGTATCGACCACCAGACGGCAGGCGCGGAAGGCGATGGATTGCAGGTAGCCCAGCTTGCCCACCGGATCGTCGTCATATGCGCCAAGCTCGTCGCCCAGCGTCTCCGAGTAAAGCGCCCAGCCTTCCGAATAGGCATTGAAGGCCAGCATCGCGCGAATCGTCGGCAATTGGTTCGAATATTCGCCCTGCCACACATGGCCGGGAATCGCCTCATGGTGGACCAGTGTCGGCAGGCTGTAGGTGCTGTGGAGCCGCGTGGTGCCGAGATTGATCCACATCTTGCCGGGGATCGTGCCGTCAATCGAGCCGGGACCGCCATAGGCACCGGGTGCGCCCGGCTCCTCCGCCGGGGGCAGGCGCCGGACTTCAAGATTGCCGCGCACCAGCTTTGAAAACGCACGCGGCATCTGCGCGCGGATATAGGTCAGCCGCTTCTGGATGAACGCGATGATCTGCGCGCGGCCCTCGTCGTTGTCCGGAAACTGGAAGCGCGGGTCCTTGCCCAGCGCGGTCATGCGCTCGCCCACCGTGCCGCTGGTGTAGCCCAGCTTCCTGAGGATGGGGTCCATCCGCCCCTGCAATTCGGCGAGCGATTCCATGCCGAGCTTGTGGATCTCGTCGGGCGTCATGCGCGTCGTCGTGCTGGCGCGCAGGGCCCAGGCGTAGAACGCATCGCCGCCGGGGCGCGTGTGCATGCCGGCAGCCGGCACGGCCAGCTTCCGCTGAGCGATGAGCTCGGCCAGCTGCCGCTCCAGCGTCGGCGCGACTTGCTTGGTCACGATTTCGCGGGCGCGGGCGGCGTAGTCTCCGGCAATGCCCTTCTCGCGCGTGCGCCGCTCGATCGATTCGACGAGCCCGCCGCCCGCGCTCATCGCCGAAAGGCTTGCGCCCATCTGCTTGATTGCCTTGTCGAGCAGGAACGAAGGCGCGATCACGCCTTGCGCCGCCGTCGCCCTCAGCCGCGCCGTCTCCCCCGCCAGTACCGCCGGGAACTGCGCCAGTCGCGCCAGATAGGCTTCGGCATCCGCCGCCGTGTTCACCGGATGGTCCGAATCGAGGAAACGCGGCACATCGATGTAGGCGCCCACGTTCTGGATCACGACGTAGGGCGTGTTGCGCCATCCGCCGACGGTGACGTCGCCATAGGGCAGCGCAAACCCATCGAGCGCGGTGCGATAGGCGCTTTTCACCACCGCAAGGCTGGTACGGGTGACGGGATCGAGGCCCGCATCGGCAATCGCCTCGACCTTGGCGAGATCGGCGCGCACGAGCGCCGCGACAGCCGCTTGCCCCGCAACCGAGCGGTCTTCCAACGCGCCCCGCAAGGCAGCATGGGCCCCGGTATCGAGCCCCAGCGACGTTGCGCTCTCCGGCTTCAGCGCCAGCATTCGCCATGCGGCATCATCCAGCAGTGCCGCAGCCGGCGAGGTCGCTCCTGCCGGTTGCACCTGCGCGGAAAGAGCCTGCGCAGGCAGCGCCAGCGCGGCGGCCCCTGCGGCGAGGCCCGCGATCGCCTCGCGGCGCGATAGGGCAGGGGAGAGAGCGGGCGAAAGGGCGGGGGCGTCAGAGGCTTGCTGTGTCATGCGGCGAACAGTGTCCCACCAGCCGCCCGCTGTCAAAGCCGCGTCGCGCTCCATCGCGCGGCGGGGATTGGTTCGGAAATGGAGCAACCGGGCGTGGACTTGCCGGCCCTTTCTCCCGCCTTTCAGCGCGAACGAAGGAGATCTCGGCCCATGGCTGGTCACGAACGCTATCGGCTGCTTGATGAACTGCGCGGCGTTGCCGCGCTGGCGGTGCTGGCCTTCCACATCGGCACGCGGGGCGGCGGCCCGCTGATCCTGCCCAACGGCTTCCTCGCGGTCGATTTCTTCTTCATGCTCAGCGGTTTCGTGATGGCCGAGGCGTATGAGGCGCGGCTTGCCGCCGGCATGTCGTTCAACGCTTTCGCCGCGCGCCGCCTTGTCCGCATGGCGCCGGTGGCCGTGCTCGGGGCGCTTGCCGGCGGGGCCTATCTCGTCGCGCGTGCCTTTGCCGCGCCTGCACGTTCCGATCCGCTGGCCGAAGTTCTCGGCGCGAACCTGCTGAACCTGCTGTTCCTGCCCAAGCTGTGGCATGGCCGCGCGACGGGCTGGGAGTTGTTCCCCGCCAACGGCCCGTTGTGGTCGCTGTTCTTCGAGATCGCGATCAATTTCGTGTGGGCTGCTTTCCTTGCCGGGCGCAGCACGAAGGTGCTCTGCGGCCTCGTTGCGGTGAGTGCGGGGCTACTCGTCGTGCTGGGCTTGCGCTTCGGCACGCTCGATATCGGCTGGGAGGCCGTGTCGCTGGCTGGCGGCGCGGCGCGGGTGGGATTCGGTTTCGGCAGCGGTCTGCTGTTGCACCGCGTGCGGCACGATCTCCCGCGCATGGGCCGTCCCAGCGCGATCATGGTCTTGGCAGCGCTGGTTTATTTCCTCACGCTGCCATTGCCGGTGCTGGGCTGGCAGCTGCTCGTCGTGCTTGTGTGCATGCCGGCCGTGCTGATGGTCGCCGTTGCGGCCGGACAGGAACACGTGCTGCCCGGCGGCGCGCTGCTCGGGCGGCTTTCCTATCCGGTCTACGGCACGCATGTGCCGCTGCTCGCGCTTGCTGCCGGTGCGCTGAAGTATGCCGGGGGCGGTGCAGGCGGGAACTGGAAAGCACTGCTGCTCGCGCCCTTGCTGCTGTTGGCGGCTTGGGCCGTGCTCGTCTGGTTCGATGAACCGGCCCGCGCCTGGCTTGCGCGGCATGTTCTAGCCAGCGCCGATTCGCCAGCAGGCACCACGCGGCCGCACGGCACTGGCTTTCTCCGCCGTTTTCGTGCGGCGACATAGCGTGAGCGCCGCCAACTGCTTCGGAACTGAACCTGTTTCCAAGCGGCGAAGCCACCAGGCGCCGCTATGCACGAGGGCAGCGGCGTTCGCTGCGCCGGCTGTCTGCCTTGATCAAGGCCAATACCGACTCGGTTACCACGTATAGATAAGTATTTGTCAAACGTGCTAACCTTAATACGGAATTAATATTTGCAATTGTCGGGCGTTAATTCCGGATCAGAGCGTCAAGCGCGCGGTCATAGCAGTATTGGAGATTGAGATGGCGACGATCAACGGAACAAAAAGCAATGAAGTCATCACGGGCACGGCAAATGCCGACACGATCACCGGCGGGGGTGGCCGCGATGTGATGTTTGGTGGCGGCGGTGACGACATGCTTTACGGCGGTGGCGGCAAGGACTGGCTCTATGGCGGCGATGGTAACGACGTTCTGAAGGGCGGCGGGGGCCAGGATTCGCTTACCGGTGGCGCCGGCGCGGACCAGTTCGTGTTCCGCTCGGGCGAAGGCTTTGCGCCCATGAGCTTCAGCGGCGGCCACGGTGTCACCGAGGTCTGGCAGTGGGTCATGGTCACCGACCTCACCTTCGCGGACGGCGACAATGTGCGCATCACCGGCTTCGATGATATCTTCGGCACGCTCGGCATGTCGCGCAAGGGCACCGGTTCCTACTTCATCGACGGTCAGGAAGACATCAACGCGATGGCCCGGTTCCTCACTGCGAACCCGACCAAGGGCAGCTATTACGAGATCAAGGGCGGGCCCTTCGATGGCACCACGTTCCTGCTCAACGATGCCCTCGGCCACACACAGGCGATCACGCTCAGCAACATCCATCCGGATCCCATCGTGATCTGAACCTGAAGGCTGCGGAACGGCGCGCGCTCCTGCGCGTCGTGCCGCGGCGGGTGCCGATGGCCGCTTGTCCCGCAGGAGAATGCACGATGCGGTTCCACACTCTCGATGGCATGCGCGGTGTTGCGGCCCTCGTCGTGCTTGTGTTCCACATCGTCCAGCAGCGCACACTGGCCGCGCTGCCCTTCGCCGGGCTTGCGGTCGATTTCTTCTATGTATTGAGCGGCTTCGTCGTTGCCCATTCCTATGAGGCGCGGCTGGCTGGCGGCACGCTTTCGCTGCGCGCGTTTGCACAGCTTCGCTTCGTCCGGCTCTATCCGCTGGCGTTCCTTGGCATCCTGCTGGGCACGGTGCTGGCGGCGCTCGCGGCAGCGGTGAAGGGTTCGGTCAGCCCGGCCGATGTTGCGACTGCGGCGCTCTTTGCCTTCCTCCTGCTGCCGTCCTTCGTGTTTCCGCAGTGGCCCACGGCTTATCCTTTCAATCCGGCGGCGTGGTCGCTCACGTTCGAAGCGCTCGCCAACGTGTTCTTTGCGTGCATCGCGCGCTGGCTCAGCAACGCGGTGTTGATCGCGATCCTGCTGGCAGGCGGCACGGCACTGGCGTGGCTCGCCTATGCCACTGCTGGGATCAGCGGCGGGCACGAACAGGCAACCGTATTCCTCGGCGTGCCCCGCGTGATCTTTCCGTTCTTCGCCGGTGTCCTCCTGCGCCGCCTGCCTGCCGCCCCTGGCAGCGGCGTGCTGGCGGGGGGAGGCCTGATGCTTGTCCTGCTTGCCGTGCTGCTGGCGCCGTTCGGCTGGGGCGCGGGGAGTTCGCTTGCCTGTGTCGTCGTGCTGTTTCCGCTGCTGGTGTGGCTGGGCATCGCCAACCGGCCTGGCCCCAGGCTTGAACGCGCCTTTGCGGTGATCGGGGCCTTGTCCTATCCGCTCTACATCACGCAGGCAGCTGTGCTGCGGCTCGGGCTCGAAGTGGTCCGCCGCTACCCGCTTTCGCCCGGCCAATTTGCGCTGTTCGCCCTGACGGAGGCGGCCTGCGCCCTCGCGCTCGCCTGGTTCGCGATGCGCTGGTTCGATGTGCCGGTGCAGCAGATCCTCCGCCGGCGCGATCAGCCGCGCACGGCGCCCACGGGCGCGCGCGGCGCTTTCGCCTGATTGCGGCGGGCCATATTGGTGATGGCTTCCGGGTCATCATCGGCTAGATTGCGCGCCTCATCCTTCAGGGAGTTCGGCGCATGAGCATTTTCGATCAGATCCTCGGCCAGATCAGCAGCAATGTCGATGTGAAGAACCTTGCCGCCAAGGTCGGTATCGACCCCTCGATGGTGGAATCTGCGATTGCCGGGCTCGCCGCTGGCCACGCCGCGCCGACCGATACGGTCGAAACCGCTGCGGCCAACACCGGGATCGATGCCGGCGTACTGCAGCAGATCGTTGGCCACATCGGCGGCGAGGGCTCGCTCGCCAGCTTCGCGACCATGCTCGCCCAGCACCCCGATGCGGCCAACATGATCGGCGGCCTGCTCGGCGGGAAGGAAGGCGAAAACCCGCTCGGCAATCTTGGCGGCCTGGCCTCGGGCCTGTTCAAGTCCTGACAGCCAGCGTTTTCGAACCTCGATGACTGACGCGGCACTATCCCTCGCCATGCTTACCGCGCTCGCACTCCTCGCGGGCGCGGTGTTCCTCTGGCGCAAGGGCGAACGCCAGCGCCCGGCGCTCATGGCGATCCTGGCCGCCGTGATGATCACCAATGTCGTGATCTGGTCACTGCCGACAACCGGCGGCCAGACGCTCACGGCAGCGGCTGCGCAGCCCTGATGCCGGTGACGAAATGCGGCGCCTGAAGGAACGGGGGTGGATTCCCGCTGCCGCCGCCGTAAACCTCTCCGCTTGACCCGGTGCCTCAAGGCACCCAGACTTTCGGAGAGAGCATGACCAACCACATCGCCGGCAAATCCATCGTCATCACCGGCGCGGGGGGCGGATTTGGCCGTCTTGTTGCGCTCAAAGCTGCCGCGCTCGGTGCCAGGGTCGCTTGCGGTGATATCGATCTTGCCGCTGCCGAGGCTACTGCGGACGCGGCTATCAGCGCTGGCGGTGCGGCCATCGCGGTCGAAACCGACGTGCGCGATCTCGGTGCGGTCAAGGCGCTCATCGCCCGCGCTGCCGAAGCCCACGGCGGGATCGACGTGATGATCAACAACGCCGGCATCATGCCGCTCGCGTTCTTTTCCGATCACGAGGCGGCCTATCCCGCGTGGGAGCGCTGCATCGATATCAACATCAAGGGCGTGCTCAACGGCATGGTCGCCGCTTACGATCCGATGATCGCCGCCGGGCGCGGGCATATCGTCAATCTCTCCTCGATCTACGGCAACTTCCCGGTGATCGGCGCGGCGGTCTATGGCGCGTCCAAGTCTGCGGTGAACTTCCTTTCGGAGTCGCTGCGTGTCGAAAGCAGGGGCAAGATCAAGGTCACCACGATCAAGCCCACCGGCGTGCCCACCACGGGCCTTTCCGGCACCGTGATCAACCCCGCCGCAGGGGTTGGGATCGTGGCGCACAACATGCCCGATTTCATGGAGATGGTCGGCCAGATGGGCGCCGGAACTTTCCCCGCAGAGCGCCTCAGCCCCGATTCGATCGACTACGCCAGCCTCGCGCCCGATCACATCGCCGATGCGATCATCCACGCGATCAACCAGCCGTGGGGCGTCTCGATTTCCGAGGTCACCGTCCGCGCTTCGGGGGATCATTTCGTTCTTTGAGGACGCCGCCGCACTGCGCGGTTTCCCCTAACCAAATCCGCAGTGGCCCAAAGGTGCGATCCAGTTCAGCCTCTCTCCATCGGCGTTTGGCCTTGTTGCCGTTCGCCGAAACAAAACAAAAATGGGGAGAGGCAGCATGAAGCAATTGGCCCGCGCCAATAGGGCGCGCTTTTTCAAGCTCTTGATGATCGGTGGTGCGCTGGTGCCCGCCGCCGCCATGGCACAGGCCCAGCCAGCCGATGCGCAAGGCGCCGGCGAAGGCCAGACCGACACCAGCGGGATCGACAACATCGTGGTCACCGCGCGCTTCCGCAATGAAAAGCTGCAGGACACGCCGCTCTCCGTCAGTGCGCTCAATGCGAACATCATCCAGAACTCGGTGCTGCTCGATGTGCAGAACATCCAGAAGTTCCTGCCCAACGTGCAGCTTGCGCGCGTATCTTTCGCGGGCAACGCGCTCGCCGCCTCGATCCGCGGCGTGAGCTTTGCGGACCTTGAAAAGACCTTCGATCCGGCCATCGGCATCTCGATCGACGGCGTGTTCCTCGGCACCAACACCGGCGCCAATGTCGATTTCTTCGATCTGGAATCGGTCGAAGTGCTGCGCGGGCCGCAGGGCACGCTCTACGGCCGCAACACCATCGGCGGCACGATCTCCATGCGCCGGACCAAGCCCACCGGCGAACTCGGCGCGACCCTCCATGGCCGCTACGGCAGCTATGGCACGTATGATCTCGATGCCGTGGTGAACCTGCCCAAGATCGGCGATGTCGCCTCGATCAAGCTGTTCGGCCTCTTGCGCAAGAGCGACAGCTTCACCCGCAACCGCTACACCGGCGAGCGCGAGAAGGGCCGTGATTTCTGGAACATCGGCGGCTCGATGCTGCTGGATCTGGGGCCGGATACCACCGCGCTGCTCTCGGTTGATTACCAGAAGGACCGCTCCGGCTACCCGTCCACGGTCAACCTCACGCAGGCCAGCGGCCTCCCCTTCGGTGCGGGCGGCAATATCTGCGATTTCACGCTCGCCATCGGCCTCGGCGATCTCGGCTGCGCCTCGCAGGGCTACCTGAAGCAGGCCAAGGAGAACTACACGCTGGCCAACACCTCGCTGCCGTTCCGCAGCTTTATCGACGGGGTGAACGGCAGCCTTGAAATCAACACCAAGCTCGGCGGGTTCAAGCTCACCGCGATCACCGGCTACCGCAATACCAACGACTCGCTGCTCGAGGAAAACACCGGCGCGCCGCCGATCCCGGTTGCACCCGGCGTGGCGCTGCCGTTGTTCGTTGCCGCGCGCGATCAGTCCTACAAGCAGTTCAGCCAGGAAGTGCGCATCAGCGGCAACCTGACCGACCGGATCGATATCGTCGCCGGTGCCTACTACCTGCACACCAACTATTTCATCAAACCCTACCCCTACAACGGCGCGCGCGCCGCGCAGGCCTATATCCTCAATGGCCCGGTGCAGAACTTCACCGCGGGGCAAAGGCTTGATTCCTTCGCAGTCTTCGCCGAATCGATCATCAAGCTGGGTAGCAATGTCCGCCTCACCGTCGGCGGGCGCTACACGTGGGAAACCAAGGACTTCAACATCGACTTCACCGTGCCCGGCGCATTTTCGGCCAAGGCGAAGAAGACCTTCAGCGATCCCACCGGCCGCGTGATCCTCGATTGGAAGCCGAACCCCGACACGATGCTCTATGCCAGCTGGTCGCGCGGGTTCCGTTCGGGCGGCTTCAACGGCCGTGCCACTTCGGCCACCTCGATCGGGCCCTACAATCCCGAGAAGGTCGATAGCTACGAAGCCGGTGCGAAGAGTGAGTTCTTCGGCGGCAAGCTGCGGCTCAATCCCACCGCGTTCTGGGTGAACTACAACAACAAGCAGGAAGACATCATCCGCGCGGCGGGCGCCGGCACTGAAACCATCGTCGAGAACGCGGCCTCGGCGCGGATCTGGGGCCTCGAGCTTGAAATGCAGGCCCGCCCCACGCCCGACCTCACCCTGCGTGCCTCGGGCGGCTACCTCAACGGCAGGTACAAGACGTTCCTCATCCCCAACCTTGCCAATCCCGGCACGTTCATCGACGTATCGAGCCAGCGCAATTTCCGCCGCGCGCCCAAGGTCTCGTTCAACGCCGGCGTCGATTACGGGATGCAGGTGAGCTCGGCCGACCGCGTGACCTTCACGCTCGACTACGCCTTCATCGACGACCTCACCGCCTCGCCGCTCGCCGATACCACCGGCGCCCGGCGCGACGTGATCCCGGCCTACGGCACGCTCGATGCCTCGATCGCGCTCCTCCACGAAGGCAGCGCGATCAAGAACCTGCGCGTCTCCGCCTATGCCCGCGATCTGCTCAACAAGGGTGGCCGCCTTGCCAACGTGCTCGACGCCGGCCTGTTCTACTTCGGCGTGGTCGCGCCGCGCCAGCAGTTCGGCATCGAAGCGACGGTGAAGTTCTGATCTGAGCCCGAAAAGCCCTCTCCCCCGCTCATCCTGAGCTTGTCGAATGACAGGGGAGAGGGTTGGGAGAGGGGGCTCTCGGCCCCGAGCAAGTTCCGAGGAAAAAGCGAGCCTCTGGCGGGCAAGGGCCACAGCCCGTGCATCCCCGAATTTGGCGCCTTGAAGGTGGCCCGCCCCGCCGTGCGTTGTTCCAGACCCGACCGACAGTGATAATGAGCAAGGGCCAAGGCCTTGGGCAACCTTGTGCCAAATCAGCGCGTTGGAGGAAAATGGTACTGCGATGGGTGTGGATTGGATTTGAGGGGGCAATGCACTTGTTACCGTGATTTCCATTCCGCATGATCGGCTCGCACCCATGGCAGCGCCAGCATACGGGCAGCGTGGGTTCCGGGGAGAAGGTTGCAACATGGACGGGCAATTTGATTTTGTGATCGTGGGCGGCGGGTCTGCAGGGTGCGCGCTGGCCAATCGGCTGTCGGCCGATCCAGGCACGCGCGTGGCGCTGCTCGAGGCTGGTGGTAACGACAAGAACATGTTTATCCAGATGCCGGGCGGCATCGCCGAAATCATCCCGCCGGACAAGAACAGCGCGTTTGACTGGAGTTTCTGGACCGAGCCGCAGACCCACCTTGGCAATCGCAAGCTTTACTGGCCGCGCGGGCGCGCGCTGGGCGGATCGTCCTCGATCAATGGCATGGTTTATATTCGCGGCCATGCCAGCGATTACAATCGCTGGGCGCAGCTCGGCCTGACCGGCTGGGGCTGGGAGGATGTTCTGCCCTATTTCCGCAAGGCCGAAGACAGCGAACGCGGTGCGGACGATTTTCACGGCAGCGGAGGCCCCTTGCACACCAGCCGCAAGGGCGCGCTGCAAAGCGTGCTCAACGAAGCCTTCGTACAAGCTGCGACACAAGCCGGATATGCCCGCACCGATGATTTCAATGGCCCGCAATTCGAAGGGGTGGGCCAGTATGATGCCACGATCAAGGATGGCGAACGCTTCTCTGCAGCCAAGGCCTATCTGACCGAGGCGGTGCGCAAACGCCCCAATCTTGCCATCCTGACAGGGGTGCAGGTGGAACGTGTGCTGTTTGAAGGCAAGCGGGCGACCGGGGTGGCCTATCGGCAGAACAATGCCGCGTTCAGCGTCACTGGCCGCGAAGTTATTCTTTGCGGCGGCGCGGTCAACAGCCCCCAATTGCTGATGCTGTCTGGCATCGGGCCGGCGGCGCATCTGCAAGCCTTTGGCGTGCCGGTGGTGGCCGATAGCCCGGATGTCGGGGGCAATCTTCAGGATCACCTCGATGTGATCGTGCAATGGCATTGCAGCCAGCCGATCACGCTGAACCGCAACAGCAAGATGATCAACAAACTGGCGGCGCTGGGCAAATGGGTGTTTCTGCGCTCTGGCAACGGCGCGCATATGCCCACGCCCATGGGCGCGTTCCTTTCAACCCGCGAAGGTCTTGCCGCGCCCGATATCCAGATGCATTTCATGCCGGTGCTTGGCAATCCGCATGGCCGCGGCGGGCTTGGCAGTCGCCATGGGTATCAGCTCCACGTTTGCCAGCTGCGCCCCGAAAGCCGCGGCACAATCCGCCTGGAATCGCCCGATCCGCTTGCACACCCGGCGATCGACCCGAATTATCTCAGCGCGCCCGAAGATGTCGAAACGCTGCTCAGCGGGGTTGAAATGGCCCGGCGCATTGGCGGCCAGCCTGCGTTTGCTGCGTTCAACGATGGCGAAGCCTGGCCCGGACCACAGGTGACCGACCGCGCCGCCTTGCTTGAAAAAATGCGGGGCTGGGCGGAAACCATTTATCACCCGGTGGGCACCTGCCGCATGGGCATCGATGATCGGGCAGTGGTCGATGGCGCGCTGCGGGTAAACGGCGTGGATGGGCTGCGGGTTGTTGATGCCAGCGTGATGCCATGTCTGGTTTCGGGAAACACCAACGCGCCGACGATCATGATTGCCGAAAAAGCCGCAGACATGATCGCGACTCGTAACCGGGCCTAAGATCGGTAAACACGCAACAGCGCATGGGAATGTTGGGGCACCCCCTGCCCAAAACGCGAGTGGCCGCGGCCACGCGCCCTGCCCATGGTCGCGCATCGCAACACGCAAAGAAGGAACGCGCAATGGATCTGGGGCTCAAGGACAGGAAGGCCATTCTGGTTGGCGCCAATGGCGGGATCGGGCGCCAGGTGGCGCTCGCGCTCGCGGCGGAGGGTTGCCATGTCGCGGTTTGCGGCCGCACGCAGGCCAAGGTTGACAAGATCGTTGGCGAACTCGCCCCGAGCGGGGTCACCGTCTATGCCGAGGCGCTCAATGTCACCGATGCCGAGGCGGTTCCGGCCTTCGTCGACAAGGCGGCCGAAGCACTGGGCGGCTGCGACATCTTCATCAGCTTCACCTCCGCCAATCTGGGCGAGGACAGCGATGCCGGCTGGGATGCAGTGATGCAGGCCGATATCCTGCCGATGCGTCGCGGTGTCGCGGCGGCGAAGCCTTATCTGCTGAAGTCAGATGCCGGCTCGATCATCTGCATGAGCTCGACCGGCGCGGTCGAGGAATTCATGGGCGTGCAGCCCTACAATGCGCTGAAAGCGGCGGTGATGGTCTATTCGTCAGACCTGTCGCAGGCGCTCGCGCCGCAGGGCGTGCGCGTCAATTGCATCACCCCCGGTCCGATCATGACCGAGGACGGCCCTTGGACTTATATCAAGAACAACATGACGCCCTTCTATGAGAGCACTCTGGCCAAGATTCCGATCGGCCGGATGGCAACGGGCGAGGAACTGGCCCGGGCGATCGTGTTCGTCGCCTCGCCTGCCTGCATGGCGATGACGGGTGCGAACATCGTCGTCGATGGCGGCTATACCAAGCGCGTGCAGTTCTGATCTGAACACCCCCTCTCCCGTAACGGGGAGGGGGCTTTCCCGGCTCAGCGGATCGGGCAATCCGGCGAGAGGCGCATGTCGAGGTAATTGTCCACCGCGCGCATCATGTCGTCGAGTTCGTTCTCGAAGAAGTGGTTGGCGCGCGGGATCTCGTCGTGGTGGATGGTGATGTGCTTCTGGGTGCGCAGCTTGTCGACCAGCTTCTGCACCGCGTTCGGCGTCACCACCGTATCGGCCGCGCCCTGCACGATGATGCCGGAGGCGGGGCAAGGGGCGAGGAAGCTGAAATCATACATGTTGGCCGGCGGGGCGACCGAGATGAAGCCGCGGATTTCCGGGCGGCGCATAAGAAGCTGCATGCCGATCAGCGCGCCGAACGAATAGCCCGCAATCCACGTCGTGCTCGCTTCGGGGTGGATCGACTGCACCCAGTCGAGCGCGGCGGCAGCGTCAGACAGTTCGCCGATGCCGTTGTCGAAGCTGCCCTGGCTGCGGCCAACGCCGCGAAAGTTGAAGCGCAGCACAGCAAAGCCGCGCGCCACGAAGGTCTTGTACATCGCCTGCGTGATGCGATCGTTCATCGTGCCGCCCGCCTGCGGGTGCGGGTGCAGGATCATGGCGACAGGCGCGCGCGGGCGTGAGGCGGGCTGGAAGCGGCCTTCGAGGCGACCATCGGGACCGGGAAAGATGACTGCGGGCATGGACTGTCCTGATTTACCGAGCCCTGTCGTGGGGCCAAGGGGCCGCGCGGCACGCCGGGGCTGGGAAAAGCGAGAAGCCGCTATATAGAAACGGTTGCCTCAAAAGCAATCATTCCCGCCATACGACGGATCCCTGCGCCCGATGCCTTCCATCTACCTCGATCATGCCGCCACCACGCCGCTGCTGCCCGCAGCGCGCGAGGCGATGATGGAGGGCTTTGCGCTCTGGGCCAACCCTTCGAGCCCGCACAAGGCCGGCCGTGCGGCGCGGGCAGCGCTGGAGGACGCGCGGGCGCGGGTAAAGGCGGCGCTGGGTTGGCCGGGCGAGGTGGTGTTCACCAGCGGCGCGAGCGAGGCGCTGGCGATCGGTCTGGGCCGGGCGCAGGCGGACCGGCGGATTGTCTCGGCAGTGGAGCACGATGCGGTTTTCCGCGCGGCGCCCGATGCGCAGGTGCTGCCTATCCGCGAAGGCGAACCGGATGCCGATGCGCTTGCGGCCATGCTTGCCGCATCGGGCCGCGCGGTGGTTGCCGTGCAATCGATCAATTCGGAAACGGGCACCGTGCTGATGCCGCTTGTGCGGAACATCCTTGCCGAGCAGGTCCGCGCGGCGGGCGGTCTGCTGCTGGCGGACTGTTCGCAATCGGCGGGCAAGGCGGCGCTGCCGGATGCCGACATGATCGTGGTTTCCGCGCACAAGCTGGGCGGGCCGATTGGCGTGGGCGCGCTGCTGGTGCGCGATTGGGCGATGCTGCAGCCCAGCGGCGGGCAGGAGCGCGGCTATCGACAGGGGACAGAGAACCTGCCCGGCGCGCTTGGTTTTGCCGCCGCGCTCGAGGCGGGGGGGCACGAAAGCTGGCAGACTACCGCCGAGCAGCGCTTCGACTTCAAGAACGCGCTGTTCCGACATGGTGAAGTGCTCACGCCCGGCGTGCAATGCAGCCATATCTTCGCCGTCGCTGCGCCGCGCATGGCTGCCACGGCGATGCTCATCCGCATGGATTCGCTGGGCTTTGCGATTTCCGCAGGCAGCGCCTGTTCGTCGGGCACGCTGAAGCCCAGCCGCGTGCTGCAGGGCTTTGGCATCGATCCCGATGTGGCGCGCCGCACGATCCGGGTCAGCCTTGGCTGGAACACCACGCCCGCCGAACTGGATGCCTTTGCGCAGGCCTGGGCCGAGGTGAACGCGTGATCTACCTCGACTATCAAGCCACCACCCCGCTCGCTCCCGAAGCGCGCGAGGCCATGCTGCGGTGGCTGGGGGAAGACGGTTTCGCCAATCCGCACAGCCCGCACCGCCCGGGCCGGACAGCGGCGGCGGCCGTGGAAGTGGCGCGCGAGCAGGTGGCGGCGCTCCTGCCGCCCGGTGGCCGGGTGATCTTCACCTCCGGCGCGACCGAGGCGCTCAATCTCGCCATCCTTGGCTGCGGGGCGCGGCGCATGGCGGTTTCGACCATCGAGCATGCAGCGGTGCTCGATACCGCGCGCTTTGCCGATCTGGATTGCGCCCTGCTGCCGGTGGACAGCGCCGGCCTCGTCGATCCGCAGGTGCCGATTCCGCCCGGCACAGGCCTCGTCGCAGCGATGCAGGTCAACAACGAGATCGGCACGATCCAGCCGGTGGAGGCCTTGGCCGAGGCGGCGCATGCGGCGGGCGCGCTGTTTCTGTGCGATGCGGTGCAGGCTGCCGGCAAGCTCGCACCGCCCGCGACCGCCGACATGATCGCGATCTCTGCGCACAAGCTCCACGGCCCCAAGGGCATTGGCGCGCTGTGGGTGCGTGACGGGCTGGTGCTGACACCGCTGATCCATGGCGGCGGGCAGGAGCAGGGCCTGCGCTCCGGCACGCTTTCGCCCGCGCTCTGCGCTGGGTTCGGTGCGGCGGCCGCCCTGTGTTCAAGTCTGCGGGAAAGCGATGGAAAGCACGTGGAAAGCCTGTGGGAGCAGGCCCGCGCGCAATTTGCGGGCTGGACACTCAACGGCAGCGCAAGCCAGCGCTGGCATGGCAATCTCAATATCCGCCGCGATGGGCTCGATGTGGCGCGACTGATGTCCGATTGCCGCAGCCTCGCATTTTCCGCCGGTTCCGCCTGCGCCAGTGGCTCCGGTCGGCCCAGCCATGTCTTGCGCGCGCTCGGACTTTCGGACAGGGAAGCAAAAACCGCGATCCGGATCGGCTTCGGACGCTATACCAGGGCAGAGGATCTTGAGCGGGCGGCGGCTGCGATCAACGCGGCGGCGAACAGTCAGTGAGCGCGTGGCGCGCTGTGCGCGCCGGGTTGCAGGGAGCGACATAAGCCATGGTCAAGGTCACCTTCATCACCGCGCAGGACCAGCGGATCAGCGCCGAGGCGGCAGCTGGGACGCGGCTGCTCGAAGCGGGCCAGAATGTCGGGATGCCGCTGGAAGGCACGTGCGAGGGGCAGATGGCCTGCTCGACCTGCCATGTCGTCGTGGCGCCCGAATGGTTCGGCAAGCTCGATCCTGCCAGCGATGACGAGGAAGACATGCTCGACCTTGCCGCCGGGGTGACGCGGACGAGCCGCCTTTCGTGCCAGATCGTCCTCACCGATGCGCTCGACGGGCTGGAAGTGCGCGTTCCCGAAGAAGCGCGGGATATGCAGGGCCGCTGAGGGACGCCGGGTAGCAGTTGCAGGGGCATCATTCGGCGGTATGCTCGTTTTCCCGAACGGAGCGCCTGCCATGGCCTATGATAGCTACAAACTGCTGCATGTTTCGCAGACCGGTGCAATGGTCACCGCCGTCGTCGATGCACCGCCGATCAACGTTATCACCATGGCGCTGTTTGCCGAATTGGCGGCGCTGGCCGAGGAACTCGAGGCGGACCCCGACGCGCTGGTCTTCTTGCTCAAGAGTGCCGATCCCGATTTCTTCCTCGCCCATTTCGATGTCAGCCTGCTGATCGCGATGGCCAACGCGCCCTCTGGGCCGAGCGGCGATGTCAACACCTATCACGCGATGTGCGATCGCTTTCAGCGCATGGACAAGGTGACGATCGCGCAGATCGAAGGCCGTGTTGGCGGCGGCGGGGCGGAACTCGCGATGAGCTTCGACATGCGCTTCGGGGTGATCGGCAAGACCGTGATCAACCAGATGGAAGTGCCCATCGGCATCCTGCCTGGCGGCACCGGCACCCAGCGCCTGCCGCGCCTCGTCGGCCGCGCTCGGGCCATCGAAATCATCATTGGCGCGGGTGATCTCGATGCCGAAACTGCCGAGAAGTGGGGCTGGCTCAACCGCGCGCTGCCTGCAGACGCTATCGATGCGCACGTCGCCGCGCTGGCGCAGCGCATCGCCAGCTTCCCGCCAGAGGCCGCCCGCCTTGCCAAGCGTTCGATCGAGGCGGCGGCGCTGCCGCTCGACGAAGGCTGCAAGATCGAGGCCGGCTTGTTCCAGACCCTGCTGTTCAGCGATACCGCGCGGGAAAAGATGCGCAGCTTCATGGAGCGCGGCGGACAGACGCGCGAGGCCGAACTCAGGGTGGCGGAGCTGAGCGCAGAGGTTGCCTTGGGGACGTAAGTCCCGGCGGTGCGCTGCCGGTATTCCCAAATCATCGGGGTAAACTCACCCCCCGGCCTGTTCCCATGCCAGCGCGGGGATTGCTATGGATGATCGGCCATGACCAAGATAACCGAAGCCGAACCCGACCCCTTCGACGCCATCGTCGATGCGCCTTTCGATGCAGCGCTGTCGGAGCGCTACCTCGTCTATGCGCTCTCCACGATCACCGCGCGTTCGCTGCCCGATCTGCGCGATGGGCTGAAGCCGGTTCATCGGCGGCTGCTCTGGGCGATGCAGCAGCTGAAGCTCGATCCGACGGGCGCGTTCAAGAAGTCCGCGCGCGTGGTGGGCGATGTCATCGGCAAGTATCACCCGCACGGCGATGCCTCGGTCTATGATGCGATGGTCCGCCTCGCGCAGGATTTTGCCCTCCGCTACCCGCTGGTCGAGGGGCAGGGCAATTTCGGCAATATCGACGGGGATAATGCCGCCGCCTACCGCTACACCGAAGCGCGGCTGACGCGCACGGCGATGCGGCTGATGGCGGGGCTGGAGGAAGGCACCGTCACCTTCCACCCCACCTACAACGGCGAGGAGGAAGAGCCCGAAATCTTCCCCGGCCTGTTCCCCAATCTCCTTGCCAACGGCTCCAGCGGCATTGCCGTCGGCATGGCGACCAATATCCCGAGCCATAACGTGGCCGAGATCGTCGACGCCACGCTGATGCTGATCGACAATCCGGCGGCCACCCATGCCGAGCTGATGGAGGTGTTCCACGGCCCGGACTTCCCGACCGGCGGCTTGGTGGTGGACAGCAAGGCCTCGATCAGCGCGGCCTATGAAAGCGGCAAGGGCGCGATCCGCGTGCGCGGGCGCTTCTCCACCGGGCGGCAGGAGGATGGCAGCTGGGAGGAAACCGGCATCGAGAAGCTGGGCAGCGGCCAGTGGCAGCTCGTGCTCTCCGAAATCCCCTACCAGGTGCAGAAGGGCAAGCTGATCGAGCAGATCGCCGCGCTCATCGCCGACAAGAAGCTGCCCATCCTAGAAGACGTGCGTGACGAAAGCGATGCCCAGATCCGCATCGTGCTGGTGCCCAAGAGCCGCAATGTCGATCCCGATCTGCTCAAGGAATCGCTGTTCCGCCTGACCGATCTCGAAGTGCGCTTCGGGCTCAACCTCAACGTGCTCGATGCGCGGCGCACGCCCGGCGTGCTGGGGCTGAAGCTGCTGCTGCAGGAATGGGTGATCGCGCAGATCGACATCCTGCTGCGCCGTTCGCGCCACCGGCTGGAGAAGATCGCCAATCGGCTCGAACTGCTCGGCGGCTACATCATTGCCTACCTCAACCTCGACCGGGTGATCGAGATCATCCGCACCGAGGACGAGCCCAAGCCGATCATGATGGCCGAGTTCGAGTTGACCGATCGGCAGGCCGAGGCAATCCTCAACATGCGGCTGCGCAGCTTGCGCAAGCTGGAAGAGATGGAACTGCGCAAGGAGCGCGACGGCCTGATCGCCGAGCAGGCCGACCTGCAGGCGCTGCTCGATGATCCCAAGCTCCAGAAGAAGCGCCTCAAGGCCGACCTCAAGGCGCTGCGCAAGGAGTATGCCGAGACCACCCCGCTCGGCGCGCGCCGCACCACGCTGCTCGAAGCTGCGCCGACGCGCGAATTCAGCATGGATGCGATGATCGAAAAGGAGCCGGTGACGGTGATCCTTTCAGCGCGCGGCTGGATCCGGGCCGCAAAGGGCCACCTCGCGCTTGATACGGACTTCAAGTTCAAGGAAGGCGATGGCCCCGCCTTCGCGCTGCATTGCCAGACGACCGACAAGCTGCTGTTCGCCCTCGACAATGGGCGGTTCTACACACTGGGGGCGGACAAGCTCCCCGGCGCGCGCGGGTTTGGTGAACCGGTGCGCACGATGCTCGATATCGATCCCGAAGCGCAGATCGCGGCGCTGGTGGTGCACAAGGCCAAGGGGCAATTGCTGTTGGCCGCCAATACCGGGCGCGGCTTTGCGGCAGAAATGGACGAACTGCTCGCCGAAACCCGCAAGGGCCGCGGCGTCGTCACAACCAAGCCCGGCGTGAAGCTGACGGTGGTGCGAGAGATCGCGGCGGAGCACGACCATGTCGCGGTGGTGGGCGAGAACCGCAAGCTGGTGATCTTCCCGCTGAGCGAAGTGCCGGTGCTCGCCAAGGGGCAGGGCGTGACCCTGCAGCGCTACAAGGATGGCGGACTGGCAGACGCCATCACGCTCACTTTTGCGGATGGCCTTTCGTGGGCAATGGGGGGAGAAAGCGGGCGCACGCGCACCGAAAAGGACCTTCTGCCGTGGAAGGTCGCGCGCGGCGCGGCTGGGCGGCTTCCGCCCACCGGCTTTCCGAGGGACAACAGGTTTACATGACGGGTAACAGACTGGCTGGACGCATCGCGCTGATCACCGGCGCTTCTTCGGGCCTCGGCGAGCATTTCGCGCGGCTCTACGCGAGTGAGGGCGCTGCGGTTGTCATCGGCGCGCGGCGCGTGGAGCGCATTGCGGCGCTGGCGGACGAGATCAACGCGGGCGGCGGGAAGGCGCTGGCCGTGGCGCTCGATGTGACGGACGAAGGCTCGATCATCGCAGCGTTCGATGCGGCGGAAGCAGCCATCGGCGTGCCCGATGTGGTCGTCGCCAATGCCGGGATCGTCGTGCCGGGCCGGGCGATCGACGTGCCCGCCGAAGGCATCCGCAGCGTGGTCGATACCAACTTCACCGGCGTCTACCTCACCGCCCGCGAAGGCGCGCGGCGGATGATCAAGGCGGGCTCCAAGCAGAGCGAGAAGGGCCGCGTCATCCTGATCGGCTCGATCACCTCGCACATGACCGGGCAGGGCGATGCCTCCTACGCCGCCACCAAGCTTGCGGTGCAGCACCTTGGCCGCCAACTGGCGCAGGAATGGGCGCGGCTGGGGATCAGCGTCAACACGATCCAGCCCGGCTACATCAGCACCGAAATCGCTGGCGACTGGTTCGATACCGAAGGCGGCAAGGCCCAGATCAACACCTGGCCCCGCCGCCGCCTGACCGACATCACCGCGCTCGATGAACCGATGGTATTCTTCGCCAGCGATGCTGCGCGGCAGGTGACGGGTTCGCACATCACGGTGGATGACGGGCAGAGTTTGTAACTCCGGGCCACTTGAACCCAAACCCGCTCACCCTGAGCCTGTCGAAGGGTGCTGGCGCAACCGCCGCGTCAGATGCTTCGACAAGCTCAGCATGAGCGGATCTGGTGGTTGGTAAGGAAAAAAGGGGACAGTCCCTATTTCGCCGGCAGCCCCGCCATGAAGTCCGCGCTCAGCACTTGCGGCAGCTTTTGCGGCTCGGCAGCCTTCGCCGGATACCACAGGTAAAGCGGCACGCCTGCTGCGCCCTGTTGCGCAAGGAAGCTGGTGATCTTGGGATCACGCCGCGTCCAATCGCCCACCAGCACGACGACGCCGGCTTTGCGGAAGGCATCGCGCGTGGTCTCGCGCTCGATGGCGGCGGCTTCGTTGACTTTGCAGGATAGGCACCAGTCGGCGGTGAAATAGGCGAACACCGGCTTGCCCTCAGCCCGCGCCGCAGCCAGCGCGGCCTCGCTGAAGGGCTTGGCATCGAGCAGGCCCGCTTCCACCGCGCCGCCCGGGCCTGCCGTGGCAAGGCGCGGCGTGGCGGCGAGGGCGAGCGCGGCCAGCGCGACGCTGCCGGGCAGGGCCCACTGCATCGTACCGAGGCCCTGCCGCTGTGCGCGGCCGATCATGATCAGCAGCGCCACGACCAGCACGGCGAGCGCGATGGCACCCGCCGCATAAGCCGGTCCGCCCAGCCGCCATGCCAGCCAGCACAGCGCCAGCACGGTCAGCCCCATCGGCACAGCCATCGCGCGGCGAAAGCGCTCCATCCATGCGCCGGGTTTGGGCAGCAGCCGGCGCAGAGCAGGCACGAAGCCGAGCAGCAGGAACGGCAGCGCGAGGCCGAAACCGAGCGCGGCGAAGACAGCCATCGCGGCCCAGGCAGGCAGGACCAGCGCGGCGCCGACCGCAGCGGCCATGAACGGGCCGGTGCAGGGCGTGGCAACGAAAGCAGCCAACAGTCCGGTGCCGAACGCGCCGACCCAGCCACCCTTGCTGGTGCCGTCGCCGCTTTCGATGGAAAGCCCCGGAAGCTCATAAAGCCCCATGAAGTTCGCGGTGATCGCAACCGCGAGGAGGAGCAGCAGCGCGACGACGCCCGGGTCCTGCAACTGGAATGCCCAGCCGACTTGCGTGCCCGCTGCGCGCAGCGCCAGCATGGCCGCGCCGAGCCCCATGCAGGCCAGCATCACGCCCGCCGTATAGGCCAGGCCTTCGACATGCGCGTTATGACTGCCTGCGCGGGCCAGCGCCATCGCCTTGAGGCTGAGGATCGGGAAGACGCAGGGCATGACGTTGAGGATGAGCCCGCCCACGAGCGCGCCAAGGATGGCGAGCACCAGCGTGGCAGCGGAGAACGGCGCGGGCGCGCTCCCCTTGCCGAGCGGCGTGCCGCCCGTCGGCACCGCGCCGGGTACGGCGGTGAAGGCAATCCCGCCGAGCGATTCGCCCTTCGCGCCGGTGCCGAGCGACAGCACGCCGGAGAGCGTGGCGGGCGGCTCTGGCGAGGGGAAGGCGGCCTTGGCGAGTTCGATCACGAGAGTATCGCCCACGCGGCTGAATGCCTGCGGCTTGGCGTAGCTCGCCACGCCCTGCGCATCGATGAAGAAATGCGGTTCGTCAATGGCGGCACCCGCCGGGAAAGGTACGGCGATGCGCCAGCCCGTGGGCGAGGCGGCAAAGGTGCCCTGCCGGTCAAGCGGAGCAGGCAGCATAGCGCGCCAGCCATCGAAGCGCGCATCCGCCGCACCGCTGCCCACGGTCACGGTGCCCTGCAGCGTCGCGCTTTCGGGCACGCAGATCGCCTCGGTGCAGGCGAGCCAATTGGCCTTGGCGCTGATCGGCAGCGTGGTGCCGGGGGCAGCATCTTTAGGTACGTTGAACGGCACGAGCACGGCGTAGTCATGCTCGTAGACGTGGTTCATCAAGCCCTGCAGCAGCAGCGTCTGCGGCACGGGGAATTCGGGCACGCCGGTGCCAGCGCCCGGCGGCAGGGTCCATTCGAGCGTGATCGGCAGGCCGGCATCGCCGGGATTGGTCCAATAGCCGTGCCAGCCCTTGTCCGGCTGCATCAGCACCGCGAGGGTGATCGTCTCGCCGGGCATTGCGGGCCGCTCGGCGAGCAGCGAGGCGCGGATGTGCGGCCCTTGCGCCGCAGCGGGCGTGCCAGCCAGCGCCAGCCAGCAGACTGCCAGCAGAAGGACGATGTTTCGCAAGAATGCCATATGCCTCGTCTATCGCACCGCAATCGCTTTGGCCACCTGCCCGCCCGGCTTCAGCGCCCCCGGTGCCTTTGCGGGCAAGCAGCCACGCGAGGCCTCTTGCGCGCATGCGCCGCCGGGGCCATCACGCAGCGGCCCGGCCCGGAGCAGGCGACTCCGGTTCGGCCAAGTACCGAGAAAGGTTACTCTATGGCGCTTCGCACGTTCCGGTCCGTCACTCTGGGCGCGGCTGCGCTCGCCGCCGTGATCGTCCTGCCGCACTGCGGGCTGGCACGTCCGGCCGCGAAACGGGCACCGGCCCCGGCGGCTGCCCCTGCAGTCCTGCCGGCCGCGAATGCGCCCAAGCTCATCGTCGCGATCTCCATCGACCAGTTCTCGGCAGACCTCTTCGCGCAGTATCGCTCGCACTTCACCGGCGGCCTGGCGCGGCTCGCCACCGGCGCGGTGTTTCCGGCGGGCTATCAGAGCCACGCCGCAACCGAGACCTGCCCCGGCCACTCGACGATCCTGACCGGCGTGCATCCCGCGCGCACCGGGATCATCGCCAACACCTGGATCGACCAGTCGGTCACGCGCGGCAAGAAGGCGGTCTATTGCGCCGAGGACGAGACAAAGGCTGCCGCAGACCCCAGGGACTATGTCGCCTCGGTCGGTCACCTCCTCGTTCCCACGCTGGGCGAGCGGGTCAAGGCGCTCTGGCCGACCAGCCGTAATGTCGCCGTTTCCGGCAAGGACCGCGCCGCGCTGATGATGGGCGGCCATGTGATCGACAGCGTCTACTGGTGGAAGGGCGCAGGCTTCACCTCGCTCGACGGGCGCGCGCTGACCCCGGCGGCGGTGAACGAGAACAAGGCGCTCGGCGACGTGCTGAGCGCGGGCGCGCCGGAGCTTTCGCTGCCCGACTGGTGCAAGGCCAAGGACCGTGCCGTGCCGCTGAGCAGCACGTTTGCCGTTGGCACCGGCCGCTTTGCGCTGGCCCCGGGTGACAAGAACGGCTTCCGCGCCTCGCCGCGGCTCGACCGCGCGACGATCGATCTCGCGACCGAACTGGTGGACGAGAACAAGCTGGGCAAGGGCGCGACGCCCGATGTGCTGTCGGTCAGCCTTTCCGCAACGGACTATGTCGGCCACGGCTATGGCACCGAAGGCAGCGAGATGTGCATCCAGATGCAGCAGCTCGATCTGGCGCTGGGCGATTTCTTCGTGGCTCTGGACCAGCGCGGCATCGACTACGCCGTGGTGCTGACGGCGGATCACGGCGGGTTCGACATGCCCGAGCGGCTGGGCGAGCAGGCGCTGCCTGCCTCGCACCGGGTGAGCAAATCGCTCCTGCCCGAAGCGCTGAGCGCGGCGGTGGCGGCCAAGACCGGGCTCGATCCGAGCGGCCTCGTCCTCTCCGATGGTGCTTCGGGCGACATCTGGCTGCGGCGCGATCTGGCGCCGGCAGACAAGGCCCGCGCGCTCGAAGCGCTCAAGGCCGAACTGCTGGCCAACCCCGAAGTTGCCGCTGCCTTCACCGCCGACGAGATCACGGCCGCCTCCGCTCCCACCGGCTCGCCCGAGACCTGGCCGCTGATCGCGCGCGCCAAGGCCTCGTTCTATCGCCCGCGCTCGGGTGATCTCGTGCTGATGCTGAAGCGCGGGGTGGTGCCGATTCCGGTGCCCGGGCCGGGCTATGTGGCGACGCATGGCTCGCCGTGGGACTATGATCGGCGCGTGCCGATGCTGTTCTGGCGCAAGGGGATGACCTCCTTCGAGCAGCCCAGCCCGGTCGAAACGGTGGACATCGCCCCCACGCTTGCGGCACTGATCGGCCTGCCGGTTCCGGCCGGCGCGTTCGACGGGCGCTGCCTCGATCTCGATGCGGGCACCGGCGATACTTGCGGAGCACGGCCATGAGCGAGACACCCGGAAACCAGACGATGACTTCTGATATCGTGATCGTCGGCGGCGGGCTCGTCGGGATGACGCTCGCCATCGGCCTTGCCAAGGCGGGCATCCCCAGCGTGGTGATCGACAGCTCCGACCCTTCGGCGCAGACCGCCGAAGGCTTTGATGGTCGCGCCTCGGCGATTTCGACCGCGAGCTGGAATCTCTACAGCCATCTCGGCCTTGCCGAAGTGCTCGAGCCGTTGGGCTGCCCGATCGATTCGATCGCGGTGACGGACGGGATGAAGCCCGGGCGGATCGATTTTCAGCCCGCCCCGGGGGATGGCTCGCTGGGCCGCATGTTCGCCAATCGCGATCTGCGCGTGGCTATGTACGATGCGGCGGCGAAGGAGGATCTGATCACCTTCCTGCCCAATGCGCGGGTGGCGGAGCGGGAGCGCGATGCGCACGGCGTGGCGGTGACGCTCGCCGATGGCCGCGTGATCAAGGGACGCCTCATGGTGGGCGCCGAAGGTCGCGCTTCGCCAACGCGTGACGAGGCGGGCTTCACCCCCGCGCGCTGGAGCTATGGCCACCGCGCGATGATCGTGGGGCTGGCGCATTCGAAGCCGCACGGCAACGTGGCGTGGGAAATCTTCTATCCGGCGGGGCCTTTCGCGCTGCTGCCGCTGCTCGACGATGCGGAAGGCAACCACCGCTCGGCGCTGGTGTGGACGGTGAGCGAGAAGGACGCGCCCGGCGCGATGGCGCTGCCCGATGGCGCATTCCAGAGCGCGGTGCAGGAACGCATGGGCGATGTGCTGGGCACGGTGCGGCTGATGGGGCCGCGCTCTTCCTGGCCGCTCAATTTCCACCACACCGCGCGGATGGTGTCAGACCGGCTCGCGCTCGTCGGCGATGCCGCGCACGGGATGCACCCGATTGCCGGGCAGGGGCTCAACCTTGGCCTGCGCGATGTGGCGGCGCTGGTGGAAGTGCTGACCGACGGCATGCGGCTCGGGCTCGATCCGGGCGATGCGCAGCTGCTGGCGCGCTACGAACGCTGGCGCGCGGCGGATACCTTCATGGTTTCGGCGGCGACCGATGTGCTGACGCGGCTGTTCGGCGTTCCGGGGCGCTTGCCTTCGGCGATCCGGCGGTTGGGCATGGCGGGCGTGCAGCGCATTCCGGCGCTCAAGCGCTTCTTCATGGACGAGGCGCGCGGCATGAGCGGCGCGCTGCCGAGCCTGCTGCAGCCGGCTTAAGCGGCGGGCGCGCTGGCTGAAGGCGAAGGGCTGGCGACTGGCTCTGGCGCAGCCGCATCCGGTTTTGCCACAACCGGCGGTGTCGGCGGGAAGGAGAGCGCGGCGGTTTCCAGCTGATCAAGTGCGTGCTGCGCAGCTGCGAAATCGCGGGCATGGGCGAGCCATTCGGTCGCGGCATCCTTGCCCGGCATCCGCTCGACTTCGGCGATGGCGACATCGATGCGGCCCCCGGCCAGCGCCTCGCGTACGCGCATCGCGCGGCTTTCGGCGGTGGGCGAGGGGCCGTCGGCATGGCGGATGACAAAGAGTTCGCCCATCTGGCGCGTCAGCCAGTCCCACGTGCCTTCGCTCTGCGCGCCGCCGATCAGTTGCGGGCTGATCTTCTCGAAGGTTTCGTTCAGCATGGCGAGCGTCATCGGCTTCTGCGCGGCGGCGATCACGCGGTCCACGACGGATTGCTGCGTGCTGCCAAAGCGCACGCGCAACTGGGCTTCAAGGTAGCCAAGCGGCTGGCCGCGCTCGATCGCGCGGCGGGCGGCGAAGGCGACCAGCAGGGCTTCGGCCTGCGTGGCCTGTCCGGCCGCGGCGACGGCCTGCTGGTTGAGCTCGGCAAGGCGCTGCTCGAGCGCGGAGACCTTGGCCGCAGCGGCGGTGAGCGCGGCGTCGGTCGCGGCGAGGTTGGCGGTGGTCTGTGCGGCGGCCTGCGACATCGAGGCCGAGGGCGCGGGGATTGGCGAGGCAGCAAGGCCCGAGACGTGCACTTCCAGCCAGCCGGTCTTCCAGCCGTACCAGGCGCCGCCAGCGAGCGCTGCGAGGATGAAGAGGACAGCCAGCACCGCCCGCCCGCGACCAGTCCGGTTGCGTTGCAGAGCTAGGGGCGAACCAAAGGTCATGTCCTGCATAGGATCATTTTTCAGTTGTTAGTGTCCTCTTGGTGACACTTTCTCGCACATTTGCACGGCGAGTGCCAGCACTGCTTGATCGGTACGTGTCTCTGCGATTTCAATGTGTTGCCAGCCGAGCCCCGCCATAGACCCGATTCGTGAGGCAAGGCAGGCCAGCGCGATCTGCCCGCGTGCCACGCCGATCCGGTCCGATTCTGCGGCGAAATGAGCAGCGGCTTCTCCGGAGTGGAGCAGGACAACGGCGGGTTTCGCCAGCATGCGAGTGAGCGCAGGCGGCATCGGCAGGCCGGCAGCGGCATAGACCACCACATCGTCGACCTCGACCCCTTCGGGCATGGCGAGCGGCACGCGCTTTTCGCCGGCGAGGCGCAGATAGCGGCCCGGCGGCAGGGCGGAAGCCATCGGCTGCAGGCCGCCTTCGCCAATCGATGCCACGGTGAAACCGGCCGCACGCCCGGCCTCTGCGGTCGCCGCGCCGACAGCGTGGACGGGCAAGTCCCTGAGCCGCGCAAGGCTCTCGCCGCCGAGTCGGAACACATTGGCGCTACCGACGAGCAGCGCGCGGTAAGGCGCGGGATCGGGGACGGCCCAAGGCGCGGGGGCCATGTCGAACAGCGGGAACCCCTGCGCATCAAGGCCGAGCGCCTGCGCGGCAGCCACGGTGGCGGCGTTGCCCGGTTCGGGGCGGATCACGATCACCGGGATCATCCCGGGCGGCCTCAGCTGCCGGTGAAGTGGCGGCGAATGGCTTCGGGCGCGCTGGCCAGCAGGGTGCGGGCGAGCGCGGCGGGGCCATCGTTGTCGCCCGCCGGGAAGGTGGCGCTTGCCTCGATCCGTTCCGCCCCATCGGGGCTGAATAGCGCGGCGCGCAGCGTCAGGTTCGTGCCCTCGGCCGTGGTGAGCAGCGCGATCGGGCTGTGGCAGGTGCCGCCAAGGCCGCGCAGCAGGGCGCGTTCGGCCATCACGGCGGCGTGGCTCGGCTTGTGATCGATGGCATCGAGCAGCGCGACGAGATCGGCGCGGGCGGCGAGGCACTCGACGCCGATGGCGCCCTGTGCGGGGGCGGGAAGCCAGGTGTCGGACGGGAGCGGGCTGCCGACCGCGCTCTGGCCGAGGCGGTTCAGCCCGGCAGCGGCGAGCAGCGTCACGTCGGCCTCACCCGCTTCGAGCTTGGCGAGGCGAGTCGCGACATTGCCGCGGAAGCCGACCACGGTGAGATCGGGGCGGGAATGGAGCATCTGCGCGGCGCGGCGCGGGGCACTGGTGCCGACCCGTGCGCCGGCGGGAATGGCCGCCACGCTCTCCGCGCCGACCAGCACATCGCGCACGTCCTCACGCGGGAGCACGGCGGCGATCATCAGCGTGGCAGGGCGCTCGGTTTCCACATCCTTCATCGAATGGACCGCGAAATCGATGTTGCCATCGGCCAGCCAGGCATCGAGCTCCTTGGTCCACAGCGCCTTGCCGCCGATTTCGGCGAGCGGGCGATCAAGCACCTGATCGCCGCTGGCAACCACGGTGACGAGCTCGATCACATCCTCATCCCAGCCATGCGCCGCGCAGAGCCTACGGCGGGTTTCCTCGGCCTGAGCCATGGCGAGCGGAGAGCGGCGCGTACCCAGTTTGAGCGGGTTTGCAGCGGTGGGTGTTATGGACGTGTTCATGCGTCACTTGCCGTAACGGGGAATGTCTCTAAGGGAAAGTGTCCCATGGCCTTGATCCTCGGCATCGAATCCTCCTGCGACGAGACCGCCGTCGCCGTGATCGACGGGGCGGGCACCACGCTCGCCGCGCGCATTGTTGCGCAGCGCATCGCCTCGCAGGATGAGGAACACCGCCCCTATGGCGGCGTTGTGCCAGAAATCGCCGCGCGCGCCCATGCCGAAACCCTCGCGCCCATGGTCGGCGCGGTGCTGGAAGACGCGGGGCTCACTTTGGCGGACATGGATGCGATTGCCGCCACGGCGGGGCCGGGCCTGATTGGCGGGGTCATGGTCGGGCTGGTAACGGCGAAAGCACTGGCGATGGCGGCAGATAGGCCCTTGCTGGCGGTGAACCATCTTGAGGGCCACGCCTTGTCTGCGCGGCTGGCGGAGCCAGGCCTTGCGTTCCCCTATCTGCTGCTGCTCGCCTCGGGCGGGCATTGCCAGATCCTCGAAGTGCGCGGACTGGGCCAGTATCGCCGCCTCGCCACCACCATCGACGACGCGCTGGGCGAGGCGTTCGACAAGACCGCGAAGATCCTCGGGCTGGGCTTTCCGGGCGGACCTGCGGTGGAGCGGATGGCCCGCGAAGGCAATGCCAGGGCCGTCCCGCTGCCGCGCCCGCTCTTGGGTAGTGCTGAGCCGCATTTCTCCTTCGCGGGCCTGAAAAGCGCGGTGATGCGCGCCCATGATGCCGGCATCCACCAGACGGCGGATATCGCCGCCTCGTTCCAGCAGGCCGCGATCGATTGCGTGATCGATCGCACGCGCCGCGCGATGGCGGCTGCAGGGCCGGTGACGGCGCTGGTTGTCGCGGGCGGGGTTGCCGCCAATGCGGCCCTGCGCGGCGCACTTACGGCGCTTGCGGAGGAGGCCGGGCTGCCCCTCGTCGCCCCGCCGCCGAAGCTGTGTACCGATAACGCCGCGATGATCGGCTGGGCCGGGGCGGAGCGCTTTGCCGCCGGCCTCACCGATTCGCTCGACGTGCTGGCGCGCCCGCGCTGGCCGCTCGATCCCGATGCGGAGCCAGTGCGCGGCGCCGGGGTGAAGGCGTGAGCGGGGCGGCTCAAGTCGGCGTCGTGGGCGGCGGCGCGTGGGGCACGGCGCTCGCGCAAGTGCTCGCGAGCGATGGCCGCGACGTGCTGCTCTGGGCGCGCGAGGCCGATGTGGTCGAGGCGGTGAACGCGCAGCATCGCAATCCGCGCTTTCTGCCGGGGGCTGCGCTCCATCCGACGATCCGCGCGACCAGCGTTCTCGCCGATCTCGCCGTGCTGCCGGTGCTGCTGCTGGTCACGCCGGCGCAGCATCTCGGCACGGTGCTGGGCCAGCTTGCGCCTCAGGGAACCGACATCGTGCTCTGCGCAAAGGGCATCGAGCAGGGCACGGGCCGCCTGATGACCGAGGTGGCCGCCGCCGCTGCACCCGGTGCGGCGCTGGCCGTCCTCTCCGGCCCGACTTTTGCGCATGAAGTGGCTGAAGGACTGCCAACCGCGGTGACGCTCGCCTGCGCCGGGGGGGAGGCGCAATGGGCGCGGCTTTCGCCCGTCATCGCGCGGCCCTCATTCCGGCCCTACTATTCGGCGGACGTGATCGGCGCTTCGATCGGCGGCGCGGTGAAGAACGTGCTCGCGATTGCCTGCGGTGTGGTCGAAGGGCTGGGCCTTGGCGCCAACGCCCGCGCGGCGCTGATCAGCCGGGGCTTTGCCGAAATGCAGCGCCTCGGCCTTGCAATGGGCGCGGAAGGCGAAACGCTGGCGGGCCTCTCGGGCCTTGGCGATCTGGTGCTCACCTGCTCGTCCTCCGATAGCCGCAATTTCGCGCTCGGCATGGCGCTCGGCGCGGAAGGCGACCGCACCGGCGGCGCGGCGGCTCTTCTCGCGGAGCGCAGCACCGTGGCCGAAGGCGCGTTCACCGCTCCGGTGCTCGTGCGCGTCGCCGATGAACGCGGCATCGCCATGCCGATTGCTGCCGGAGTCGCCGCCCTTCTCGATGGCGCGATCTCGCCCCGCGCGCTGGTGGCGCAGCTGCTGGCCCGCCCGCTTCGTGCGGAGGCCCCGCTTGGCTGAAGCCGCCGCCCCCCTCTCCGCCGAACAGCAGGACATTGCCGCGCTGGCCAAGGGCGGGCGGACCAATTTCTTCGGTTTCCTGCTCCGCCTTGCCGCGCGCATCCCGTTCCTGTTCATCGCCGGGCGGCTGTATGGCGCAGAGGACTTGGGCCGCTTCGCCTCGGCCACCATCGCGGTGGAGCTGGCGGCACAGCTGGCCACGCTCGGCCAGAAGCGCGGCCTTGCGCAGCAGCTGGCGAGCGACGATCGCGACGGCGCCGAAGTGGTTGCCGATGCGCTGCTGCTGTCGGGCTTCGTCTCGGCCGTGCTGGCGGCCCTGCTCTATATCTTCCCGGCCCCGATGTTTCCGAGCGGGCATTTCACCCCGCTCCAGCGCCTGCTACCGCTCACCGTGCTGCCGATCGCGCTGGGCGATATCGCGCTGGCGGCGCTGGCCTACCGCTTCGATGTCGGCGCGACGGTGCGGGCGCGGTCGGTGGTCGAGCCGTGGACGCTGTCCATCGTGGCGGGGGCGGTGTGGCTGGCGGGTTTCACCTTCCTCTCGATCCGCGAATCCGGGCTGATCCTCGCCTATGTCGCCTCGATCTTTGCCGCGACGCTGACCGCCTTCGTGCCCCTGCTCAGGAGCTATGGCCTGCCGCGCCAGTGGTCGCCGCGCCCGATCGATCTCCTGCGGCTGGCGGTGAGCAACCTGCCGCTGGCCGGCGCGGATGCGATCGAATGGGGCACGCGCAAGCTCGATCTGTTCCTGCTCGGCGTGTTTCAGGCGCCGCCTGCGGTCGTGGGCATCTACTATGTGGCGCAGCAGGTCGCGACCCTGCCGCAGAAGCTCAAGACCAGCTTCGAGCCGATCCTTGGCCCGGTGATCACGCGCAATCTGCAGGGCGGAAACTTCCCCGCCGTGGCGCGGCAGGTGTGCCAGGTCGGCTTTTGGATCATCGCGGCGCAGGCCGGGGTGGCGCTGGCGCTGGGCATTCCGGGCGCGGCCGTGATGGGGCTGGTGGGGCCGGGCTTCGTGGCCGGAACCGCCGCGCTGGCGCTGTTGCTCGCCGCCGAAGTGGCCGCCGCCACCGCCGTGGTGAGCGAGGCGGCGCTGATCTACATCGCGCGGCTGCGCAACTTGTGGATCAGCCTTGCCACCATCGCGCTGCAGGCGGCGCTGACCGTGGGCTTCATGCTGGCGGCGCGGCGGGCGGGGCTCGATCCGCTGATCCAGGCGGCCGGAGCCGCCGCCGCGCTGGCAATTGCGCTGGGATGCGCGTCGCTCGCCAAATCGTTGCTGCTCGGCAGCCTTCTGGGTGAGCGTATCAGCAATTGGCGCTGGGCGTTGATCTGGGCTGCGGCGCCGGCGGTGCTGGTGGGCTTTGCGGCAAAGCTCATGCCCGAATGGGTCGAGCTTGCCTTCGGCATCCCCGCGATCCTCGGCGTCTATGGCGCGGTGATCTGGCGGCGCGGCTTCGGGCCGGAAGACCGCATCCTGTTCCGCAAGCAGACGCTCTGAAGCGGGAGGTCTTGGCTTCAGCCGCTGCGCATGGGAAAGCGCCGGACAGGTCCGGCAAGTCTTGGGGTGATCGATGATGGAATGGATTCAGGCAAACGCGGTTCTGGTCGGCGCGATTGCCGTGCTGCTGGTGCTGGCGCTGGCCTTCCTGTTGCGGCGCGGCAAATCGCTGCCGGAAAAGCGCGAGTACCGCGATGTCCTGTCCGAAGGTGCCGCGCCCGCCGCGCGCAATTCGGCGCTGATCGATGCGCCGCCCGCCGCCGCGATTGCGCCGCCGCCAGTGCTCGCCGAAGCGCCGCCACCCGCCACGGATGAAGGCGACGACCTGACCCGGATCAAGGGCCTTGGCCCCAAGATCAGCACTGCGCTGCGGGCGCTCGGCGTCACGCGCTATGCCGAGATCGCGGCGTGGACCGAGGCGGATGTGGCGCGGATCGACGCGCAGCTGGGAGCCTTTGCGGGCCGCGCGACGCGGGACAACTGGATCGAGCAGGCCAAGCTGCTTTCGAGCGGGGAAACCGGCGCCTACGAAGCGAAGTTCGGCAAGCTTTAGGCGCTCAGGATTCCCTGGCGGCGCAGCGCTTTATCAGCCCGCCGGGGACTTCGCTGGCGGGCACTGCGATATGTCCGCCACCCGGAAGCGTTCCGACGAACTTCGCCTTGAACAGCGTCAGGCGCTTGTCATCGGCCGGGATCGCGCCCTGCCAGACATAGCCGCGCTGGCCAGCGACTGCCGTCGCATCGACCGGCAGGCGCAGGATATAACCGCTCCCCTGCAGCGCGAAGAGCGCGGCGGCCCCGATGGGAGCGGCGACATTGCGGGTGACGACAAGCGAGCCCTGGCGGCATTCAAGGCTGAGCAGCGGCGCCTCACCCGGATAGCCGAAGCGGGCGGCATCCGGCGCGGAAGCCCATGCGCCCTTGGCATCCGGCGCGCGCATGGCAGGGGGCGCGGGGCTATCTGCCGGCATGGCGACGCGCACGCCGTCTACCGGACCATCCTTGCCCGCCGTGGTCGTTGCCGAAGAGGACGAGCAGGCCGCCAGCAGCAGGACCAGCAGGGGAGGCATGACACGCGAAATCAAGGCTTCATCCTTTTGCGACGCGATCATCGCCGCAGCACTGAGGTCAGACCCAAGCAGCCGAATTTCAAGGCCAGCGCAAGATAGCGAAAGGCGCAGCGCGGTGGATAGATGCGCGTGTGCGCTCAGCCATGCAATCAGGCTGCGCGCCGGACAATCCGGTCAAGCTCGTCGCCGTGCTGGCGGCGCTCTTCTTCAAGGTCATAGTCAATCTGCAGGCCTAGAAAGAAGCCTTCGGACACGCCGAAATAGCGGGCAAGGCGCAGATCGACGGCTGCCGTGACAGGCTCGGCTGCTGCAATAATCGCAGTCAGCACGTCTGCGGCAATGCCTGTCTCCTGAGCCACATCGCCAAGCGGAATTTCGCTGCCGATCAGGAAGTCCTCGCGCAGGATGTCGCCCGGATGAACATTGTCCAGCCGCTCGTCAGCCCCGGTGATAATCTTCGATCCGGACATCGTCCGCGCCTCCGTCAGACCAGGTGAAGGTGATGCGCCACTGGTCGTTGATCCTTAGACTATATCGTGGAGGGGTAAAACCTTTCAACTGCTCGAAGCGGTTGCCCGGAGGCACGCGCAGGTCGGTCAGGATTGCCGTGCGATTGATCTGGCGCAGCTTGCGCCGAGCGGTCTGCTGAATGTCGGGCGGCAGCTTCCGGCTGCGCTGGCCGAGCCAGATGCGTTCGGTTTCAGGGTCGGCGAAGGTGCGGATCATTTGCGCCTCCCCACTTGGAAGGCCATCAACACGACGGTGATGAACGCAATGTTCACAAGACAGCCGGTCAAAACCAAGCTTATGGCTTCATAAGTGCTCAAGAGCACCTCCTAGACAGAAGTTTAGAAGTGTTAGGCTTCTGTCTGGTGTTCTTGCTGCCGCCGGTTGCAGCGCCCTTTCCGGGTGAACGGTGGAGCAATAGCCGCTGCGACTAGTCACGTCAACAGTGCGAAAATTATCGCTGAGGGTAAAACACATTCGAGGAACTGCGGGAAGGTAGCCATAGGATTGTGTGTTCTGTATCATGCAAATGCCTGTGGCAGAACTAACAGCCTGTTTGAATCGATACTCCCCCGATTACCCGGTATTCTGGTTCGCCGCGCGAAGCCCTACTTCCCCCACTTCTTCTGGCTCTTCCCAAACCGCGTCTTCCTTGTCCCCGGCTTGCCTTCGTTGCTGCGGCCCACAATCGGCGCTTTCTTCTCGCCGTCCGGCAGGCCGAGCTCGCTCGCTTCAAGCGCGCGGATCTCATCGCGCAGCCGCCCCGCTGTCTCGAATTCCAGATCCGCCGCTGCCGCGCGCATCTTGCGTTCCAGTTCCTCGATATAGGCGCGCAAGTTGTGGCCGACGAGGTTGTTGGCCCCGCCTTCGGTCTCGATCTCCACCAGCACCCCGTCGCGGCTCGCGGTGTCGGCCACGATGTCGTGGATGTCGCGCTTGATCGATTCGGGGGTGATGCCGTGGAGCTCGTTGTAGGCGCGCTGCTTTTCGCGGCGGCGGTCGGTCTCGGCAATCGCCCGTTCCATGCTGCCGGTCATGCGGTCGGCATAGAGGATCACGCGGCCATCGACGTTGCGCGCGGCGCGGCCTATGGTCTGGATCAGTGAGGTTTCACTGCGCAGGAAGCCTTCCTTGTCCGCGTCCAGAATGGTCACCAGCCCGCATTCGGGAATATCGAGCCCCTCGCGCAGCAGGTTGATGCCCACCAGCACGTCATAGACGCCGAGGCGCAAGTCACGGATCAGTTCGATGCGTTCCAGCGTCTCCACGTCCGAATGCATGTAGCGCACCCTCAGGCCCGCCTCGTGCATGAACTCGGTGAGGTCCTCGGCCATGCGCTTGGTCAGCGTGGTGACGAGCGTGCGGTAGCCTGCCTCGGCGGTCTTGCGGCATTCGTTGATGCAGTCCTGCACCTGGTCTTCCACCGGGCGGATCTCCACCGGCGGGTCGATCAGGCCGGTCGGGCGGATCACCTGTTCGGCAAACACGCCGCCCGCCTGCTCCATCTCCCAGTGCCCCGGCGTTGCCGAAACCGCTACGGTCTGCGGGCGCATCGCGTCCCATTCGTTGAAGCGCAGCGGGCGGTTGTCGATGCAGCTTGGCAGGCGGAAGCCATACTCGGCCAGCGTGATCTTGCGGCGGTGGTCGCCTTTGCTCATCGCCCCGATCTGCGGCACGGTCTGGTGGCTTTCGTCCACGAACAGCAGCGCGTTGTCCGGCAGATACTCGAACAGCGTCGGCGGCGGCTCGCCCGGCATGCGGCCCGTCAGAAAGCGCGAGTAGTTCTCGATCCCGGCGCAGCTGCCCGTCGCGTGGATCATTTCGAGGTCGAAGTTGGTGCGCTGCTCCAGCCGCTGCGCCTCCAGCAGCTTGCCTTCCGCTTCCAGTTCCTTGAGCCGCTCGGTCAGCTCGAAGCGAATCGCGTCCGCCGCCTGCTTCATCGTCGGCCCCGGTGTCACGTAGTGCGAATTGGCGTAGACGCGGACCTTGGAAAGCTTCGTGCCGGCCTTGCCCGTCAGCGGATCGAACTCGCTGATGGCCTCGATCTCGTCCCCGAAGAACGACACGCGCCACGCCATGTCCTCGTAGTGCGAGGGGTAGATCTCCAGATTATCCCCCCGCACGCGGAAATTGCCGCGCTGGAAGGCGGCATCGTTGCGCTTGTATTGCAGCGCCACCAGCTTGCGGATGATCTCGTGGTTGTCGACCGTGTCGCCCACCTTGAGATCGAAGATCATCGCCGAATAGGTCTCGACCGAGCCGATGCCGTAGAGGCACGAGACCGAGGCGACGATGATCACATCGTCCCGCTCCAGCAGCGCGCGCGTGGCCGAATGGCGCATCCGGTCGATCGCCTCGTTCACCGAGCTTTCCTTCTCGATGTACGTGTCCGACCGGGGCACGTAGGCTTCGGGCTGGTAGTAGTCGTAGTAGGAGACGAAGTACTCGACCGCGTTCTCCGGAAAGAAGCTCTTCATCTCGCCATAAAGCTGCGCGGCGAGGATCTTGTTGGGCGCGAGGATCAGCGCGGGGCGCTGCAGTTCCTCGATCACTTTGGCCATCGTGAAGGTCTTGCCACTACCGGTCACGCCGAGCAGCACCTGCGTCACCTCGCCATCCTTTGCCGAGGCGACGAGATCGGCAATCGCGGTCGGCTGGTCGCCCGCCGGCTGGTATTCGGAGACAACGCGGAACGGCCGCCCGCCTTCCGATTTCTCGGGTCGCACGGGCTTGTGCGGAACGAAGTTTTCAGAGGTATCGGGCTCTTCCAAGCCCCTGCGGATCACGAGTTCGGCCATCCGCCGAATATGGGGAACAAACCGCGTCCATGCAATCGGCACGCGTTGCCCGTTATACCTTTTCCTGCACCCGGAAGCGGCCCTGAATACGTCGGCATGGCTGGCTGCCTGTGCCGCGATGGATAGGCATGGGGCGGCGTTTGCTATATTGCGCCCGGTGGTAGCATGACCACCGCAAGCCACCTTGCGGCATGTGAAGGATCAGGGAACTGCAGCTCTCTCAGCGCATCATCGCGGTCGCGGTCCTCGCCGTCCTGCTGCCCTCGGCGCCGGTGATGGCGCAGGATGCGGTGCCGGAGGCGGGGCCATTGCCCCCCGCGATGGCGGACGTGCTGGCAGCGGTCGAAGCCTCGCACGATCCGCGCGCGCTCGACGCGCTGGTGCAATATCTGCAGCACGCGCATCCCGAAGCCCAGGCGGCTATATCGGCCTGGGCCCTGCGCCGCAGCGTGCTGGTGTGGCTGGCCGAGCCCGTCCCGCTGGCGAGAAGGGAGGTCAAGGTCGAGCTTCCGCTTGAGGGTCCCGAGCCCTTGCAGCCCGACCTCTTCGCCCTGCCCGTCAAATGGAGCGGCGAAGGCGAACTGGGAGCCTTCGTCAGCACTGGCAGCGCGCCGGGTTCAGGCTTTGTCGGGCGCCTCACCGTGATCGCGGAGAAGGGGCGCTGGCGCGTCGCCACATCGGGCCGGATCGATTACCAGAAGACCTCTGACGAGGTGACGCGAAACCAGATCAGGCTGACGCTGGAGCCCAATTACAAGTTCGATGACCATGGCTATGTGTTCGGCCTCGGCCAGTACGAGCGTGATCGCTTTCAGGGCTTCATTGACCGGTACAGCCTGTCGGCCGGGCTCGGTTACAATCTGCTCGAGGGGGACGGCCGGAAGCTGAGCATCAAGGCAGGCCCCGCCTTGCGCGTGACCCAGCCTGTGGAGGGGCCGCAGGAGCAGACCCTTTCGGCAGTCGCGCTTGCCGATCTCAAGGTCAGGCTCACCCCCACGTTGAATTACAGCCAGGAAGTCAGCACCTATTTCGATGCGGTCCGCCGCACCTACTATACGCTCGCCGCGCTGGATTCGCGCCTGAGCAGCAAGCTCAAGGCCCGGCTTTCGTACACGCTGCAGCACGAAGCCGGCTCGGGAGTCGCGCGCACATTGACGGACACCACCAGCCGGCTCACGCTGCTTTACGGGTTCTAGGCCGGCGACGCGGATCATTGGAAAACCGCCGCGCGGGTGTTAGCCCTGTCATCACATCAGCGAGAGGACCTGAACCCATGCGCCTGCCCCTTCTGCCACTCGTGGCTCTTTCCACCGCACTGGCGCTGGCCGGCTGTGGCAGCGGGAAAACCGTCACCGCCACCAACGAAAGCGTTTCGGACGTGGCCAAGAAGGTGTCCGACGCGGGGCTGCGGTTCAATCCCGGGCGGTGGGAATCGACGATGAAGTTCGTCAAGATCGAGATGGAAGGCATGCCGCCCGAAGCCAGGGAAATGATGGGCAAGGTGCTCGGCAAGGACCGCACCTTTGCCACCTGCCTGACCAAGGAAGAAGCCGAGAAGCCCGACGCCAAGTTCTTCGGCCAGGCCGACGAGCGCTGCAAGTATGACAGCTTCAGCATGGGCGGCGGCAAGATCGATGCGAAGATGACCTGCAAGGCGGAGCAGGGGGTGCAGACCATGGCCATGGTCGGCAACTACACGCCCGAGACCTACCAGATGACGATGTCGATTGGCGGCATGGGGCCGCAGGGCAAGCCGATGTCGATGCAGATGGAACTGAACGCCAAGCACAACGGCGAATGCACCGGCAAGGAAGAGAAGTAGGCGGCTATTCCGCCGCTTCCAGCGCCGCCCTTGCCACCTCCACCTGCACGCCCGAAAGCGCGGCGTTGCCCGAAAGCGGATCGAGCGCGCCGGATTCGGTGAGTGCATTGGCGCTGACCCCGGCGCGGCTGCGTGCCACTTGCATCGCCATGCCGGGCAGATCATGCCCCCAGCCGTGTGGAATCGAGACAGTGCCGGGCATCATGTCGTCGGTCACTTCGGCGGGGATGATGACTTCGCCCGAGGATGAGCGGACAGCCGCCATGTCGCCGTCTTCAAGGCCCAGCGGCGCGGCATCGTGCGGATGGATCATCAGCGTGCAGCGGTTGGGCCCCTTGGTCAGGCGGTGGCTGTTGGCGAGCCAGGAATTGTTGGTGCGCAAATGCCGCCGCCCGATCAGGGTGAGCTTGCCGCTATCGGGCACTTCCACCTCGATCGCCGCGAGCGCGTCCATGAAGGCGGGCACGGCGCAGCGCACCGTCTGATCGTCGCTGCGCAGGCGTTCGGGGAGCACGCCCGTTTTCGGCGGGCCGAAATCGAGGCCCGATGGCGCGGCTTCCACTTCGGCGAGCGAGACCTTGTAGGGTCCGCTCTTCAACATGCTGTCGAGCGCCTCGCGCGGGGTCGGCTCCTGCACCGGCTTGCCGCTGATGGCGGCTGCCAGCCCGCGCAGGATTTCCCAGTCGTGCAGCGCGGCGGGGTCTTCCTTTTCCAGCGTCGGCTTTGAATAGGCAGCGATGTTGCGCACCGCCATCGGCAGCAGGAACAGGCCGTAGTGGTCGCGCTCCAAGGGCCCCGTCGGCGGCAGGATATAGTGCGCGCGGCGGCTGGTGGCGTTACGGTACATATCGACCGAGACCATCAGTTCGAGCCCTGCCAGCGTCTTGTCGAGCCGGGGGCCATTGGGGGTCGAAAGCACTGGATTGCCCGCGACCACGAACAGCGCCTTGATCTGGCCTTCGCCCGGCGTCTCGATCTCCTCGGCCAGCGCGGCGGCGGGAAACTCGCCCAGCACCGACTTGTGGCCCGAAACGCGCGAGGTGAACTTGCCGAGCGAGCCGCGCGGGAACATCGCCAGCGTATCGAGCGCGGGGATCGGGAAGACCGTCCCGCCCTCGCGGTCCAATTGCCCTGCCGCGATATTGATCAGCGCGATCAGCCAGGCATTGAGCGTCCCATGCCGCTGCGTGGCAATCCCAAGCCGGCCATAGAGCGCGGCCGGACCCGAAGTCAGCCGTTCTGCCAGCCACGCCACGTCTTCGGCCGCAACGCAGGAGGCCGCGAGGCACGCCGCATCATCAAACCGGGCGAGCAGCGCGGACACTTCGGGAAGCCCGGTCACGAAGTCTTGCACCGGCTGGAAGGGCCTGCTCGCCATCACGGCCTTGAGCAGTGCGACGAGCAGGAACACGTCGCTCGCGGGGCGCACGAACACGTGCCGGTCGGCAATCTTGGCGGTCTCGGTGCGGCGCGGGTCGATCACCACGAGCTTCCCGCCCCGCGCCTTCAACGCGCGGACGCGATTGCGGAAATCGGGCACGGTCCAGACCGAGCCGTTGGACGCCATCGGATTGCCGCCGATGATGATCAGCGTCTCGGTGCGGTCGATATCCGGTATGCCGAACATGCTGGCATGGCCATACATCAGCAGGTTCGCCACCTGATGCGGCATCTGGTCCACCGTGCTCGCGGAGAACTGGTTTTTCGTCCCCAGCGCCTTGGTCAGGTGATGGGCATTCAGCGCGTTGCCATAGGAGTGCGCGTTGGGATTGCCGACATAAGTCGCGGTGCTGGCGGGATCGCGGGCGAGAATGGCGCGGGCCTTCTCGCCGATCTCGCGGAAGGCCTGCTCCCAGCTGATTTCGTGCCATTCCTCGCCCACGCGCTTTTGCGGCGCGCGCAGGCGGTCTGGATCGTTCTGCAGGTCTTCCAGCGCGGTCGCCTTGGGGCAGATGTGCCCGCGCGAGAGGGGGTTGTCGGGGTCGCCCTTGATGGAGAGGACGCGGCGCCCTTCCACCTCCACCAGCACGCCGCAATTGGCTTCGCAGATATGGCAGGTGCGGTGGTGGATCTCGCCCATGGCTTGCTCTCTCCCGGAAATTAGCCGTGCGGTTAAACGTGTCACCTTGGCACGGCCAAGGCAAGCGCGAAGCGGCGAAACCCTTTGCCGCGCAGTTCAGTTACAAATTTGTCTCGCAAGTGCAGCATGGCGCTTGGCAAACCTCCCGCGCTGTGCAAGCTTCGTGCGCATCGGGATGATCGCATGACCAACGCCTCGCCCTCGTCTTATGACGAGATGTTTGCCGCCGATGGCTCGGTGCGTCCGGCCTATCGCGGGTACAGCGAATGGTATCAAAACCAGCCCGCCGATCTGCTGCGCCGCAAGGGAACCGAGGCGGAGGCGTTCTTCCGCCGTACCGGCATCACCTTCAATGTCTACGGGAGCGAGGACGCCGAAGAGCGGCTGATCCCGTTCGACATGGTGCCGCGCATCATCACCGCGCACCAGTGGCGGCGGCTTTCGCGCGGGATCGAGCAGCGCGTGCGCGCGCTCAATGCGTTCCTCCATGATCTTTACCACCGGCAGGAAATCGTCCGATCGGGCCGCCTGCCCGCGCGCCTGCTGGAGAAGAACCCGGCCTTCCTGCCGCAGATGGTCGGCTTCACGCCGCCGGGCGGGGTCTACACCCACATCGTCGGCATCGATCTCGTCCGCACCGGCGAGGACGATTTCATGGTGCTCGAAGACAACGCGCGCACGCCCTCCGGCGTCTCCTACATGCTGGAGAACCGCGAGACGATGATGGCGATGTTCCCGGAACTGTTCACGCGGGTCCGCGTGCGCGAGGTTTCGGACTATCCGCGCCGCCTTGCGCGCAGCCTCGCCGCCTGCCTGCCGCCCGCCGCCAAGGGCCACCAGCCGGTCGTCGCGGTGCTGACGCCCGGCATCTACAACTCCGCCTATTTCGAACACGCCTTCCTCGCCGATCAAATGGGCGCCGAACTGGTCGAGGGCAGCGACCTGCGCATTGAGAACGGCCGCATCGCCATGCGCACCACGCAGGGCTACACACCGATCGACGTGCTCTACCGCCGGGTGGACGACGATTATCTCGATCCGCTGTCGTTCAAGCCGGAAAGCCAGCTTGGCGTTTCGGGCATCATGGACGTCTACCGCGCGGGCGGGATCACCATTGCCAATGCGCCGGGCACGGGCATCGCCGATGACAAGGCGATCTACTCGTTCATGCCCGAAATCGTCGAATTCTACACCGGCGAGAAGCCCATCCTGCCCAATGTGCCGACCTGGCGCTGTTCGGAGCCGGATGCGCTCAAGTATGTGCTCGAGCATCTCTCGGAACTGGTGGTGAAGGAAGTCCACGGCTCGGGCGGCTATGGCATGCTGATCGGGCCGACCTCGACGAAGAAGGAAATCGCCGCCTTCGCCGCCAAGCTTGCCGCGCGGCCGCACAATTATATCGCGCAGCCCACGCTGTCGCTTTCCACCGTGCCGATCCTTGGCCGCGGCGGGCTCACCCCGCGCCATGTCGATCTGCGGCCCTTCGTGCTCGTCTCCCCCGGCGGGATCGACATCACGCCCGGCGGCCTCACCCGCGTCGCGCTCAAGAAGGGCTCGCTGGTGGTGAACTCGTCGCAGGGTGGGGGCACCAAGGACAGCTGGGTGCTGGACGACTGATGCTGGGAAGAAGCGCCAACGGCATTTTCTGGCTGTTCCGCAATCTCGAGCGGGCAGAGAATACCGCGCGCCTGATCGAGGCGGGCTTCCGCATGGCGCTCACCCGCGATGCGCGCGACGCCAGCGACGAATGGCGCTCGGTCATCGTCACGCTGGGGCTGCGCGCGCTCTACGAGACAAAGTTCGGCACCGATTATGCCGGACCCAACGTGATCAACTTCATCCTGCGCGACAAGGATAACCCCGGCAACGTGCTCGCCATGTGCGAACTGGCGCGCACCAATGCGCGCATGGTCCGCGCCGGGATCACGCGCGAGGTGTGGGAATCGGTCAACGACAGCTGGCTGCGCATGCGCGATCTGCTGGCCCGGCCGGTCGCTGAAACGCGGCTCGGTGCGGTGCTCGATACGCTCCGCCGCCAATCGACGCAGGTGCGCGGCGCGATGGAAGGCACCATGCTGCGCAACGAGATCTACAATTTTGCGCGCATCGGCAGCTTCATCGAGCGGGCGGACAACACCGCGCGCATTCTCGATGTGAAGTACTACGTGCTGCTGCCCTCGATTTCCTATGTCGGCTCCAGCCTTGATAACGTGCAGTGGGAAAACGTGCTGCGCAGCCTCGCGGGGGAGCGCGCCTATCGCTGGCTCAATGCCGGCCGCATGGAAGCGCGCGGGATTGCGGAGTTCCTCATCCTCGATAGCCGGTTCCCGCGCAGCCTGGCGTTCTGCTACGGCAAGCTGCGTTCGAACCTCGCCCACCTCGCGCGCGAATATGGCTGCGAGACCGAGGCGCATGCCATCCTGCAGGAAGCGGACTGCGATCTCCACACGATCACGATCGACGCGATTTTCGAGCAGGGCCTCCACGAGTACATCGCGAAGTTCATCAGCCGGAACACGCGGCTCGCCAACCAGATCCAGTACGACTATCGGTTCATCGATTAGGCGCTTCATCGATTAAGGGAAAACGACCGCTTGCGACTCTGGGTCGATCATACCACGCACTATACGTTCTCCGCCCCGGCGGCGCGGGGGCTGCAACGTCTGCGCCTGACACCCAAGACCAGCGCGGGGCAATCGATCGTGGCGTGGAAGATCGGGCTCGAAGGCGCGCGGCAGGAAGTCGAGTATGATGACGAGAACGCCAACCACGTCACGCTGATCGCGTTCGAACCGGGCGTGACCGAAGTGACGATCCGCTGCGAAGGCGTGGTCGATACCAACGACAAGGCCGGCATCGTCGGTCATCACGCGGGCTACCTGCCGCTGTGGCATTTTCGCCAGCCGACCGAGCTGACAAGCGGCGGCCCGCGGCTGCGGTCGCTGATTGCGGGCCTTTCGGGCAAGCAGGATACGCTGGAAAAGCTCCACTCGCTCTCCGCCCTCGTGCGTGGATCGGTGGAATACGGCTCGGGCCATACCGATACCGCGAGCAACGCCGAGGCCGTGCTCGCCGCCGGGCACGGGGTGTGCCAGGATCATGCCCACGTGTTCATCGCGGCGGCGCGCGCGCTCGGCGTGCCGGCGCGCTATGTCAGCGGCTACCTGATGATGAAGGACCGCGTCGAGCAGGACGCCGGCCACGCCTGGGCCGAGGCCATGGTCGATGGGCTCGGCTGGGTGGGCTTTGACATATCCAACGGAATCTCGCCCGATCCGCATTACGTCCGTGTCGCGACGGGCCGGGATTATCGCGATGCTGCCCCTGTCACCGGCATCCGCTACGGTGCCTATGACGAAACATTGCACGTGAAGCTTGCCGTCGCGCAGCAGCGTGTGGAACAGTGACCTCGCACGCGAGTCCGGGCGACGCCAGACAACGAGGGGCAGGACCAATGACGTATTGCGTGGGGATGGTGCTCGACAAGGGCCTCGTGCTGATGAGCGATACCCGCACGAACTCGGGCGTCGACAACATTTCCACGTTCCGCAAGATGTTCACCTGGTCCGTTCCGGGCGAGCGGATCATCTCGATCATGACCGCAGGCAATCTGGCGACCACGCAGGCCGTGATCAGCCAGCTGGAAGAACGCAACAAGACACCGGGCGAGCGCCGCCCATCGATCCTCGATGCGCCGACGATGTTCCAGATCGCGACGATTGTCGGCCGCCTGCTGCGCGATGTGATCGAGGGGCGGCAGGATGATACCGGGATGCAGGGCGAAGGCCCGCGCTTCACCGCCTCGATGATCGTTGCCGGTCAGATCAAGGACATGGAGCCACGCCTGTTCCTGATCTATCCCGAAGGCAATTTCATCGAAGCCTCGTTCGATACGCCCTTCTTCCAGATCGGTGAGACCAAGTATGGCCGCCCCATCCTCGTGCGCGGCTACGACAAGACGATGAGCTTCGAGGACGCGGTCAAGCTGCTCATGGTCTCGTTCGATTCGACGCTGGCGGCCAATCTCTCGGTTGGCCTGCCGTTCGATCTCATGGTGATCGAGCGCGACCGGTTTGAACCGCTGCACCACAAGCGGATCACGGCGGAAGACCCGTTTTTCAAGCTGATATCCTCAAGCTGGGGCGAGGCGCTGCGTTCGGCGTTCTATTCGCTGCCAGACTACAGCTTTGAAGATCCGGTGACCTGATCCGCATCCGGTTTCGTTAACGCAGCCGGATGTACGGGTAAACACTTATCCAAATCGGTTCGCGATCCGGGGTAAGCCTGATGGGGCTTACTTAGCACCTTTGCTGCCGAACTGACTCCATTCCGGAGCATAATTCCCTAAGGGAATGGTGTATTTGCGGCGCCCTGGCGGCGCTTGTGGGTTCAGAACGAAGCTAACCTCATTGGCGTGGTGGCCGGTGTTCATGGTTTGGTTAACCCATGATCGAACGCGTCACACTCCATGTCCTCGATAGCGACACAGCCCGCCGGGCCCAGCTCGCTCGTCTCGCATTTGCCGCAGGGCATCATGCGGAAATCTATGCCCACGCGGATGAGCTGCTCAGCCATGCGCCGACGGGCGGCCTTGTCCTCGCGCAGGATGAGCCGGTGGGCGAGGGGATAACCAGCCTCGTCGCTGCCATGATGCGCGCCGGGCAGTGGCTGCCGATCATCGCGATCGCCGAAGCGCCGACGATCGACGCGGTGGTCGCCGCGATCAAGGCCGGCGCGCTCGACTATCTCACCGTGCCCGAACAGATCGCCCCGCTGAACGAGGCGGTGGCCCGCTGTGCCCGTGAAGCCGATACCCAGCGCCAGCAGCGCGCCCGCGCAGCCGAAGCCCGCCAGCGCATTTCCCGCCTCTCGATGCGCGAACGGGAAGTGCTCGATCGCCTCGCCGAAGGGTGCAGCAACAAGGCCATCGCGCGTGATCTCGAAATCAGCCCGCGCACGGTCGAGATCCACCGCATGAAGATGATGGGCAAGCTCGGCGCCCGCCACGCGGCCGAAGCCGTGCGCCTGCGGATCGAGGCCACCGGCCTGGGCAATATCGCGGCCTGAGGCTTGCTTTCCGGCTCCGGCGCCTGCCGCTACTCCGCCGGGATCACCCAGCGGAAATCCTTGGTCTCATATCGCAGGCCGGAAAAGTCCGAGATTCTTTTGCTGAAGGCAAAGTGCAGGCGGCGCATCGCAACCTTGCAGGTCATGTTGTCGAGATAGGCCGTGCCTGATGAGCCGATCGGCCGGCAGCTCGCCGGTTCGCCATCGCGGCGAAAGCCCACCAGGATCTTCACCTTGCCTTCGATTTCCTCCCGCAGCGCAAGGCTGGGATAGTCATTCTCGGAAACCTTTGATTCCAGCGATCCGTTGCCGGTTCCGACCGGCGGGCGTTCGTCGAAGGGCACTTGGGGATAGACTATATCGACATCGCGCCAGATCAGCCGCTGGCCGACCGTGATCTCGCTGCGGTTCGGCCCCAGCCGGATCGCGATATAGGCGATCTGGACGCGCGCCGGTGCGGCAGGTGGGCGTGCGGACCGGGCAGCGGCGCGCACCGGTCGGCCCGCCGATTTGCGCGGCGCGCCCCTGCCCGCACCAGCCCTGCGCACATTCGGGCGAACCGGGGCGGGGGGCGGCACCGCGGCGGCCGACGGAAGCGGCGCGAAGCCGGGCCGCCCGGCGCGGGTCCAGGCCGCGCAGATTTCGGCCTCTTCCCACTCGGAAAACGGATTGGCCTCGATCTGGCAGCGCCCGTCGATCATGACCACGGTGACATCGTAGCCCTTCCCAGCAGGCAGGATCGCGATCGGATCCAGCGGGGTGAGCAAAGTTCGGCCCCAGAACGCAACCGCCAGCTGTCCGGTATCATAGGGCAGATCAAAGCCGAAGTTGCGCCGGAACTCCCCCTTTGCCTTGATCTGCTCGCACAGCGCTGCCACCCCGCGCGCCGTGCTGCCGGTTTCGCCGGGTACGCAGGCAACCGCGCGGCCCTGGTGGTTGAACGTGATCCGGGCGGTTCCAAGTTCCGCATCGCCCGGCCCAAACGTGGTGACACCCATGGCCGCCAGCACCGGGTCGGAGTCCGGATAGAACTGCAGATCGCCCGCGCCGGCCAGATCGACATTGTCGCTGCCGATCATCACCTGTTCGTGCGGCGAGGGTAGCGGTGGTGGCGGCGGGGCGGCTGCAGCCAGCGCCAGTGCGGAAAGGATCATCGGCATCGCAGCATGCTAACCGGCGGCAAATGTCATGGGAAGGCCGCGCGCGCTCAGCCCTGCGGACGTGCGATGCCGGCGGCATCCGCGATGCGCTCCAGTTCCAGCACCTCGTCGTAGGCCGCAGCATCGATCGGCTCGGCGCCCAGCAGTAGGAGGTCCGCGCGGGTCTCCGCCAGTTCCGGCGCATGCATCGCCGCCAGCAGCGCTGCCTGCACCAGCTGCGCGACCGGTTCCGGCGTTGCCCGCGCGGTCACAAAGGGCAGTGCGGGGACCTTGCGGGAAACGGCGATGACCTTCAGCTCTTCGCGCAGACCGGGATAGCTCGCCTCGGCAGCGGCAAAGGTCACCGCGTCAATCGCGGCCAGCTCCGCCTCGCCCGCCGCGACTGCGCGCATGCTGGCGACATGGCCGCCGGTGCGGACAAAGCCGGAGAAGAAGGGGCCGGGTCCGCACTGCTCGGCAACGGTGTGGCGCAGCAGGTTCACGCCGGTGTTCGAGGCAGGTTCATTGATCGCCGCGACCGCGCCGCGATAGTCCGCCAGCGCCGTGCGGGCATCCCCGGCGCGGGCGACGATCACGCTGCTGTGGCGCGTCCCTTCGCAATGAGGGGCGCCATAGCGGGGCACTGCCAGCACGCGCAGGTGGTCCTTGTGAAAGCGCGCGAAAGGATAGCCGCAGGCCTGCCCGAACAGCAGCGCCGGATCCGGCCAGAGCGCATCCGGGGCGCGGGTCCGCTCGAGATTGGCGGGCACGTCGCAAACGCCTTCGGCCGCGAGGCGGGCCGCGATCCAATGCCAGAGCGAATCGTTGGCGGCGCGCTGGGCGGGGTGATCGTACATGCCCAGCGAGGCGACCGGTCCGCTCATCCCCCGGTGGGCTTGTAGTCAGGATGCACAAGTTCGTCGTGCGGGCGCAGTGCGAAGCGGCGCAGCAAGGCACCGTAGGAGAGATAGACCGGGCCGGCAGGAACCTTGCCGCGCCGCGCGGCGTGGAAGCGCGGCAGGCGGTACCATGCAAGGTCCGGCCGGGCGTGGTGCGCCGCATGGAGATTGTTGTTGAGATAGAGCAGCGCGAGCAGCCCCCCGCGCTCGACAGTGGCCGCGCGGCGCGCCGGATCGGGATCGGCGCGGTGCTCGGCATGGCTGCGCAGCATCGAAAGCGCGGTGCCGGGATAGACGAAGCACAGCAGATAAGTGCCCAGGCCCAGGCCGCACCAGTTCAGCCAGAACAGGATCACGGCCACGCCCGCGCAATGCGGCAGCCAATCGCGCAGGAAAGCGCCGGGTTCATGTCGCAGCCGGGCCAGTTCTTCCACCAGCGTCCGCGCCACCACGATCGGCGGACCGAGCACGAGCCGGCCGATGAGCGTCTGCTGCACGCGCTCGCTCCACCACAGCAGGCTGCCTTCGCTGGCGACGTATTTCGATTCCGGATCGTCGAACGGATCGGTCGTCAGCCTCGTGGAATGGTGCGCCACGTGGCTGCGGTAGTAGATTTCATAGGGAAGCCAGATGTTGATCGGCGGCCAGCCAATCAGCGTGTTGATGAGTGGACTGCGTGTCGGGTGGCCGTGGATGGTCTCATGCTGCAGCGAATTGTGCCAGGCGTTGATCCAGCCGCCGGCCACGAACAGCACGGCGAGGGGCAGTGCCGCATGCCACCAGGTGAGGGCCAGCCAACCGCCGTAGATCGTGGCGGCAAGCAGCAGGGTTGGCAGTTCGACCCATCCCTGCGGACGGCGCGGCGAGCCTCGCATGCGCATCAGGCTACGCTCCCCGTGGCCGCTTCCTGCGGCAGGCAAATGAAAACACCCGGCAAACCGAACGCGTCAACGTAACGAATCATCGCAACCCCACCTGGCCCGATACGGAACTCAACAAACTTGGTTGAGAAGGGCAAGCGAAGAGATATTTAAAAGTGCGCAGGGCGGAATTCAGCGCCCCTGCAGTCGGCCCGCCCTTATTGGCAGAATGGCCTGCCGCTGCCGACCTCGAGGTGGAAGTGATCGCGGTGCGCGGCGTTGTACTCGGGGCTCAGCACCGTGCCGAAGCGCTTGCACGCGCTGGTCCGGATCGTGGCAATGAACGCGCGGATCTGCGGGTTTTCGCTGTCCCAATCGCGCAGGACGGTGATGCGCCGTCCGTCCGCCAGCACGAAGCCGCTGACGTCGACGGCATTGGCGCTGGCGTGGGCGGAAAGGCGCGATGTGCCGGCAACGGTGCGGCAGGCATAGCTGCCCATCGTCTCGATCCGCACCAGCGGACTGCCGAGAATCGCCCGCGCTGCGCGGTCCACGCCGAAGCGCGCCCAGCCGGAGAGGGTGCTGGCCAGCGGGCAGGTCACCGGGCCGAGGTTCGAGATCTGAAGCATGCCGCCGTCGCTGCGGAGCGAAGCGATTCGCACCGCGCCCACCGCCGAGCAGCCCGCGCCATAGTACTGGTCCGGTAGCGGGGTGAAATTCGCATACTTCTGGCTGAGATTGGCGAGGCACATGCGGCTGTCCGGCGCAGCGCGCGGGTTCCAGGTGGTCGCCGTGCGCACGGGGCGCGGGGCCGGCGGTGGTCCGCCAACGCAGCCGGCGAGCAGCACCGGCAGGGTGAGCGCAAGCGTGAGGGCAACCATGCGAACCATGCCGGCAATGTGCCGCACCGATGGTTAATTTGCGATTAGGAACAAGCTTAAGGGAAGTCCCACCCCTGACGCAGGTTGACAGGATCACCCCTGCCACTATGCACGGCGCCGGGCCACGCGGTCCCAACGCCGCGCGTGCTCTCTGCAAGGAGAGACTACATGACTGCACAAATGCCGGCGCGCAAACCCGCGCGCCCTCACTTCTCGTCCGGCCCCTGCGCCAAGCCGCCCGGATACGATCCCGCCAAACTCGCCACCGAAGTGCTCGGGCGCTCGCATCGCTCGAAGATCGGCAAGACGCGTCTGCAGCTGTGCATCGACCTGATGCGCGAAGTGCTGCAGCTGCCCGATACGCACCGCATCGGCGTTGTTCCGGGGTCTGACACCGGCGCCTTCGAAATGGCGATGTGGACGATGCTGGGCGCCCGCGGCGTGACCGCGATGGCTTGGGAAAGCTTTGGTGAGGGCTGGGTCACCGATGCGGTCAAGCAGCTCAAGATCGATCCCACGGTGATCCGCGCCGATTACGGCCAGCTGCCCGATCTTTCCGTCGTCGATTTCTCGACCGACGTGCTCTTCACCTGGAACGGTACCACTTCGGGCGTGCGCGTCCCCAATGGCGACTGGATCCCGGACGACCGCGAGGGCCTGACCTTCGCCGACGCAACCAGCGCGGTCTTCGCCTACGACATTCCGTGGGACAAGATCGACGTCGCCACGTTCTCCTGGCAGAAGGTGCTGGGCGGCGAGGGCGGCCACGGTGTCCTGATCCTCGGCCCCCGCGCCGTCGAACGCCTCGAAACCTACACCCCCGCCTGGCCGCTCCCCAAGGTGTTCCGCCTTGTTTCCAAGGGCAAGCTGACGGAAGGCGTGTTCAAGGGCGAGACGATCAACACCCCCTCGATGCTTGCGGTGGAAGACGCCATCTTCGCGCTCGAATGGGCCAAGTCGGTTGGCGGGCTCGAAGGCCTCAAGGCCCGCTGCGCCGCCAATTCCGCCGCGCTCGACAAGCTGGTGCAGGAGCGCAGCTGGCTCGGCCACCTCGCCGCCGATCCCGCCTCGCGCTCGATGACCTCGGTGTGCCTCACCGTCGAAGGCGCGGACGAGGCGCTGATCAAGGCGTTTGCCGGCCTCCTCGAAAAGGCCGGTGCGGCCTATGACGTCGCCGGATACCGCGATGCACCCCCGGGCCTGCGCATCTGGTGCGGCGCCACCGTCGATGCGGCGGATATTGCCGATCTCGGTCCCTGGCTCGATTGGGCCTGGGCTGAAGTCAAGGCCACCGCCTCCGCCTGATCTCCCGGCAACCCCCGCTGAGGCGGGGGCATGGCCGCCTGCACCCCGATTCCCAAGGACATTTCCCATGACCAAGCCCCGCGTTCTCATTTCCGACAAGATGGACCCCAACGCCGCCCGCATTTTCGCGGAAAGCGGCTGCGACGTGGACGTCATCACCGGCGAAACCCCCGAAGAGCTGATCGCCCGTATCGGCGACTATGATGGCCTCGCCATCCGCTCCTCGACCAAGGTGACCAAGGCGATCCTCGATGCCGCGACGAACCTCAAGGTGATCGGCCGCGCCGGCATCGGCGTCGACAACGTCGATATCCCCTATGCCACTGGCAAGGGCGTGGTGGTGATGAACACCCCGTTCGGCAACTCGATCACCACCGCCGAACACGCCATCGCGCTGATGTTCGCGCTCGCCCGTCAGATCCCGGAGGCCAACGCGCAGACCCAGCAGGGTCTGTGGCCGAAGAACGGGTTCATGGGCGTCGAAGTGACCGGCAAGACGCTCGGCCTGATCGGTGCGGGCAATATCGGCTCGATCGTCGCCAGCCGCGCGCTCGGCCTCAAGATGAAGGTCGTCGCCTACGATCCCTTCCTCACCCCCGAACGCGCGATCGAGATCGGCGTCGAAAAGGCCGATCTCGATACACTGCTCGCCAAGGCTGATTTCATCACGCTGCACACGCCCCTTACCAGCGAGACGAAGAACATCCTCAGCCGCGAAAACCTCGGCAAGACGAGGAAGGGCGTACGCATCATCAACTGCGCGCGCGGCGGCCTGATCGATGAAGCCGCGCTGAAGGACCTGATGGATGCCGGCCATATCGCCGGCGCTGCGCTCGACGTGTTCGAGACCGAGCCCGCCAAGGAATCGCCGCTGTTCGGCACGCCCAACTTCATCTGCACCCCGCACCTCGGCGCAAGCACGACCGAAGCGCAGGTCAACGTCGCGTTGCAGGTGGCCGAGCAGATGGGCGAGTTTCTCACCACCGGCGGCGTCACCAATGCGCTCAACATGCCCTCGCTCTCGGCGGAGGAAGCGCCCAAGCTCAAGCCCTACATGGCGCTTGCCGAACGCCTCGGCAGCCTCGTCGGCCAGCTCGCGCACGACAACCTCACCAAGATCGCCATCGAAGTGGAAGGTGCCGCTGCGCAGCTCAACCAGAAACCGATTACCGGCGCGGTTCTGGCGGGTCTGATGAAGCAGTATTCGCAGACCGTGAACATGGTCAACGCGCCCTTCCTCGCCAAGGAACGCGGGCTCGACGTGCGCGAAGTGCGGCACGACCGTGAAGGCTACTACCACACACTGGTGCGCGTCACCGTCGGCACCGCGCAGGGCGATCGCTCGGTTGCGGGCACGCTGTTCGCCAACGGCCAGCCGCGTCTGGTCGAAATCTTCGGCATCAGCATCGAAGCCGATCTGGCGGGCGACATGCTCTATATCGTGAACTCGGATGCGCCGGGCTTCATCGGCTCGATCGGGACGCTGCTCGGCAAGGCCGGCATCAACATCGGCACCTTCCACCTCGGCCGCCGCGAGGCCGGCGGTGAGGCGGTGCTGCTGCTCTCGGTCGATAGCCCCGTCACCGAGGCGGTGCTGGCCGAAGCCCGCACCGTCCCCGGCGTCCGCACGGTGCGCGCGCTGAAGTTCTAAAAATAGGGACAGTCCCTATTTTATCGGCTCCAAGTATCGACAGTTCCTGTTTAATATGCCGCTTACGGCGCGTAGATTAAATGGGGACTGTCCCCTTTTTCCAGTGCTTGCTCATCCTGAGCCTGTCGAAGGCTGCCGGCGCTACGCCCGCCCTTCGGGGCGCATCCCTGCGCGGTGTTTGACGCGCTGGACAAAGCCCCATAGCCTCTCACCCTCGGGGACCATTCCCAAGGGGGCTCACTTCTCATGCGCAAGACACTTCTCGCCGCGGCCGCACTCGTTTTCTCCGCAACACCCGCACTCGCCAACGACAATGCCATGATCCAGGCCGCCGACGACGCGCTCGCCGCTGCGTTCAACAAGGGCGACACCGCCGCCGTCGGCGCGATGTACGCTGCCGACGCCACCATGCTCCCGGGCGACAACAAGCTCTACAAGGGCGCGGATATCACCGCATGGTGGACCGGCGCTGCCACCGCGATCACCAACCTCAAGCTCACCGTCCTCGAAACCGAGCGCCTCTCGCCGACCTACATCCGCGAAATCTCCCGCGTCGAATACGACACCAAGGGCGCCAACTCGGTCCACGCCAACGTCACCGCTGTCGTCGTCTACAAGCTGGTGAACGGCAAGTGGATGCTCTGGACCGATATCTTCCATTGATATCCTGAAAACCCTCTCCCCTTCAGGGGAGAGGGTTGGGAGAGGGAATCAGCCTCGAATGACCGAAAGAAGCGCATACGACGCCGTGATCATCGGTGCCGGCGTCATCGGATGCGCCATCGCGCTCGATCTGGCGCGGCGCGGCTACCGCACCTTGAATGTCGATCGCGGCCCCGCACCGGGGCACGGCTCCACATCGTGGTCTGCCGCGATCATCCGGCCTTACTATTCGACCGTGGACGGCACCGCGCTCGCCTATGAAGCGCACTTCGCCTGGCAGAACTGGGAGGAGTACCTGGGCTACCGCCCCGATTCCGCGCTGCACTACAACGAATGCGGCTGCCTCGTCCTCGAAGCGGCAGACAATCGCCAGCTGGCAGGCACGCGCGCCATCATGCGCGAGGTCGGCGTTCCCTTCACCGATGTCGCTTCAAGCGAGCTTCCCGAATGGCTTCCCGGCGCGGACCTCCGCCAATTCAGCCCCGCGCGTCGCATCGATGATCCCCTGTTCGGTGAAACCGCTGGCGAGGCCATCACCGGCGCGATGTTCTGCCCGACCGGCGGCTATATCAGCGATCCCCAGCTGGCGACCGCCCAGATCGCGCAGGCGGTGGAGCGCGCTGGCGGCCATTTCCGCTTCAACGATACCGTCCTCGCCGTCCACCAACCCGCCGGAAAGATCACCGGCCTGACCTGCGACAAAAGCGGCCTGATCCATGCGCCCATCGTCATCAACGCCGCGGGGCCGGCGTCGCGCTGGGTGAACGGCCTTGTCGCCGATGCGCACCAGCCGGAGCACATCAGCACCCGCCCGCTGCGACAGGAAGTTGCCTACGTCCCCATGCCGCAGAGCCCGCAAGGGCCCTCCTTGCGCTTCGTCATGACCGACGCCGACGCCGGCATCTACATGCGCCCGGAGCAATCCGATCACCTGCTGATCGGCTCGCTCGAACCTGCCTGCGACCACCTCGAATATCTCGACAGCGAAGACTACGAGACCAGCCTCTCCGAGCAATGGACCAATCAGGTCTGGCGCGCCGCCCTGCGCTTCCCGCACCTTGGCATTCCCAACACCGCCCAGGGCTTCGCCGCGCTCTACGACGTCAGCGAGGACTGGATTCCGGTCTACGACAGGAGCGACATCGAAGGCTATTTCACCGCCGTCGGCACCAGCGGCAACCAGTTCAAGAACGCCCCGCTTGTCGGCGGACTGATGGGCCATCTGATCGAAAGCGTGATGAACGGCGCCGACCACGACCGTTCACCCTTGCAGTTCCGCCTGCCGGTGTCGGGGAGGGACGTGGGCCTCGCCGCCTTCTCGCGGCTGAGGCCGATCAACCGCGCGAGCAGCTTTTCCGTGCTGGGGTGATGGGGCTGGCGCGCGATGCGTCGTTGCGCCCACCGCCGCGCGACCTTTTCGTCATTGCGAGCGAAGCGAAGCAATCCAGAGCAGCGAAATAGGAGGAATGCTGCGACATCACCGTGACCCCAGAGAACTCGAAAGACGTACTAAGGGAATATCCTGCATCCCGATATCACCTGAATTAATGACGAATGGATAGGTTCAAACTCATGACGACAGCGATGTCGGTCGAAGTTCCCGGTGGCTAACTGCGGTCAGTTTGGTCGGCGGATACGTCAAGTGAGGAGCCCATCCAGTGTCTGAATTTCTCGATCGAGCCATGATGACCCACAGCGCCGTCAAGAATCGCCTCATCCGGGCGATCAAGGGCGAAGAAATGATCGACTACAACACGATAAAGCGGGATGATGTCTGCGAAGTCGGCAAATGGATATATGGCGAGGGCGGCAGGAAGCACGCGACCTCCCGCATCTTCCAGGAGTTCAAGACGACGCATGCGGAGTTTCACATGTGCGCATCGCACGTTCTTCTTCTGCATCGCAGCGGCAAGGTGGCTGAGGCCAATGCTGAATTGCAACGGGGGGCCTTTGAGCAGAAGTCGATGGACATCGGCAGCTGCATCGTGCGGATGAAGAAGGATCCCGCTTTCAGTTAAGCGTTCATCCAGTCCGCGCCGCAAAGCCCCTGCGCAAGGCGGGGGCTTTTTCGTTTCGGCAAGCTGCCACCCGGGCGCTTCGTCTCCGCCAACGTCCCGGTTTCTGCACGACGCAAAAAACCGGAGATCCGTCCGCGGCTGTTGATGACTTGCGAAAGACTCGCCCGATCCAATCGGCCCGCTGTCGAGCCCAATTTTCTCCAATGAATAACAGACGCGTCGGTTATTTATAATCGGCTGTCCTACAACCACGACCATGCGGCATAGTCCTCACATGCCTCGCCAACCTGCCGCAGTCCCGCCATACTTCGCGCCTCGCCGCAGCGCCGCAAGCCTTCTCGCCGGGGCTGACAGTTTTCCCCATGGACTGTGTCAACTGCGTCAACTTCGCGCTCCCCGCACCCTGCCGCTGGCACCTGCCACCCGCCGCGCCCAACTTGCGCAATTGGGGTTCGATTCTCGCGCGCCATGGTCTAGGGCGCGGCTGTCATGACCGAACCGAATTCCGATCTCCTGCCTGAGGGCCTCGAAGACCGTCTCCCGCGCGAAGCTGCCGCGACCACGCGCGTCATGCGCAGCTTGCAGGACGTGATGCACGGCCACGGTTATGACCGCGTGCTGCCGCCGATGATCGAGTTCGAGCGCAGCCTGGCCGCGCGGATGGACGGGATCAACCAGCGGCGCATGTTCCGCTTTGTCGATCCGGCGTCCCTGCGGATGATGGGCCTGCGCAGCGACCATACGCCGCAGATCGGCCGCATTGCCGGAACCCGCCTCGCCGGTGCCGCGCGCCCGCTGCGGCTGTGCTATGCGGGGCAGGTGCTGACGATCAAGGGCGACGCGCTCGATCCTGCGCGCGAGCGGCTGCAGTGCGGCGCGGAACTGATCGGAACGGACAATGTCGCAGCGGCCACCGAAGTGGTCGCCATCGCCATCGAGGCGTTGCAGGCCGCCGGCGCACAGGGTGTCAGCGTCGATTTCACGCTGCCCGATCTGGTCGATACCCTTGCTGCCAAGGCTTTCCCGCTGGCGCCGCAGCAGATCGAAGCGGTGCGGCGCGAGCTTGATACCAAGGATGCGGGCGGGCTCGTCGATGCGGGCGGCGAGGCCTATGTCCCGCTGCTCTACGCCACCGGCGATTTCGATACGGCGATTGACAAGCTTTCGGCCATCGACGCTGGCGGCGCGCTTGCCAGCCGCATCGCCGCGTTGCGCGAGATTGCCGCAACGCTGGGCGGCACCGCGCGGCTCACGCTCGATCCTTCGGAGCGCCACGGCTTCGAGTATCAGTCCTGGCTGGGCTTTACGCTCTATGCCGATGGGGTACGCGGCGCGCTGGGGCGGGGCGGCACCTACCGGATCGCAGGCTCCGGAGAGGGTGAGGCCGCGACCGGCTTCTCGCTCTATCCCGATGCCCTGATCGCGCAGGTTGCCGAAGCCGAACCGGCACCGGAGAGCGTGTTCTTGCCCCTCGGGCACGACCGCGATATCGCCGCCCGTCTGCGCAGCATCGGCTGGCGCACGGTCGCAGCACTGAGCGAGGCGGACAGCGCCCCCAAGCTCGGCTGCACGCACGAACTGCGCGGCGGCGAGCCGGTGAAGCTTTAGAGCTTCACGACCTCGCCATCTTCCTTGGTGAAGCTCTCGGGCTTCCTGTCGAGCAGGTCGAGCACCAGTTCCGAAGGGCGGCACAGCTTGGTGCCCTTCGGCGTTACCACGATGGGCCGGTTCACCAGGATCGGGTGCTCCACCATCGCTGCAAGGATCGCCTCGTCGCTCGCCGCGGGATCGGTGAGGCCAAGTTCCTCCGCGGGGGTGCCCTTGGTGCGCATGATCTCGCGCGGTGCCGCGCCCATGTCGGCAAGGATCTGGTCAAGCTGCGGCCGTGTCCAGCCGGCCTTGACGTATTCGACGACCGTGGGCGCGTAGCCCGCCGCCTCGATCATCGCCAGCGTATTGCGCGAGGTGCCGCACTTGGGGTTGTGGTAGATGGTGATCGGGAAACTGTCAGTCATGTGTGGTCCTCTGCCAGAAGCCAGCCGAACACGGCAAGGGCGGCAAGCGCGCCGACCAGCTGTCCGGCGATGAACATGGGGATCGATGCGGGCGCGATGCCCGCAAACGTATCGGTGAGCCCGCGCGCCAGCGTCACCGCTGGATTGGCGAACGACGTGGAGGCGGTGAACCAGTAGGCCGAAGTGATGTAGAGCCCCACCGCCACAGCCGTGAACTCGCGGCGGTGCTTCGAGACGGCGAGGATCGTGCCGAGCAGTCCGAATGTGGCGACCAGTTCCGCAAGGCCCTGCGCCCAACCGCCGCGTGAGTGGGCAGAGATCTGCAGCATCGGCAGTGCAAACATCGCATGCGCCAGCCACACGCCCAGCACTGCGCCGATGATTTGCGCCGCGATATAACCGAACGCGTCCACCGGGCCAAGTTCACGGCGCAGCACGGTCGCCAGGGTCACCGCGGGATTGAAGTGTGCGCCGGAAATCGGGCCGAACATGTGGATCAGGACCACGAGCCCCGCACCGGTCGAGAGCGTGTTGCCCAGGAGCGCGATGGCGTCGTTGCCGCCCGCCAGCCGTGCGCCCATCACGCCGGAGCCGACCACCACGGCGAGCAGGAGCAGGGTGCCGAGCCCTTCCGCCACGATCCGCCGCGCGAGGCTCATGCGCAGGCCCCGCAATCGGGCGCGAGTTCAGCGAGCGGCGCGCAGATTTCCGGCCTTCCGCCGCAGCAATCCTCCGCGAGGAAGCTCATCAACGTGCGCATCGCGGCATAGTCTGCCGAGTAGATCAGCGAGCGGCCCTCGCGCCGGGCATGGACCAATCCGGCATGATCGAGGATCGCGAGGTGAGTCGAGAGCGTGTTGGGCCGCACGCCCACTTCGCGCGCGATTACGCCGGCGGGCAGGCCCTCAGGTCCGGCCTTCACCAGCAGGCGGAACACGGCGAGCCGGTGCCCTTGTGCCAGCGCCGATAGCAGATCAACCGCGCGGGGCAGGGCAAGAGATATGGTCAAGCTCGGCTCCTGATTCGATAATTCGGCGATAATCGAAATGAATTTGCATGGCCATCCCCCATAAGCTGGTGGCGGCCCCTTTCCCTTGCCCTCAGCGCCACACTCCCCTAGGGCGCCAGCCGACTTTGAACTGCAACAGAATGAAAGCGTGAGCCGTGGCCAACGTGACCGTGATCGGCGCCCAGTGGGGCGATGAGGGCAAGGGCAAGATCGTCGATTGGCTGGCAAGCCGCGCCGATGCCGTGGTGCGCTTCCAGGGCGGTCACAACGCGGGCCATACGCTGGTGGTGGACGGTTCGGTCTACAAGCTTTCGCTGCTGCCGTCCGGCATTGTGCGGGGCACGCTTTCGATCATCGGCAACGGCGTGGTACTCGATCCCTGGGCACTCAAGGCGGAGATCGAGAAGCTGACCGGGCAGGGCGTGACCATCCATGCCGAAAACTTCGCGATTGCAGACAATTGCCCGCTGATCCTGCCGCTGCACCGCGATCTCGACGGCCTGCGCGAAACCGCCGCAGGCTCGGGCAAGATCGGCACCACCGGACGCGGCATCGGCCCGGCCTATGAGGACAAGGTCGGCCGCCGCGCGATCCGCGTCTGCGATCTTGCGCATCTCGATGCACTGGATTCGCAGCTTGACCGGCTTTGCGCCCATCATGACGCCCTGCGCGCCGGTTTCGGCCAGCCGCCGGTGGACCGCGCTGCGCTGCTGGCAGAGCTGCGCGAGATCGCGCCCTTCGTGCTGCAATATGCGCAGCCGGTGTGGAAGCGCCTGAAAAAGGTGCGCAAGGCGGGCGCGCGCATCCTGTTCGAAGGCGCGCAGGGCGTGCTGCTCGATGTCGATCACGGGACCTATCCCTTCGTCACCTCGTCCAACACCGTTTCGGGCACGGCGGCTTCGGGTTCGGGCCTTGGCCCCAATTCGACCGGTTTCGTGCTCGGCATCGTCAAGGCCTATACCACCCGCGTCGGTTCGGGCCCGTTCCCGACCGAACTGGAAGACGAAGTTGGCCAGCAACTGGGTGAACGCGGCCACGAATTCGGCACGGTGACGGGGCGCAAGCGCCGCTGCGGCTGGTTCGATGCGGTGCTGGTGCGCCAGTCGTGCTCGATCTCGGGCGTCACCGGCATTGCGCTGACCAAGCTCGACGTGCTTGATGGGTTCGACAAGGTGAAGATCTGCACCGGCTACCGCCTGCGCGGAAAGGTGCTGGACTATTTCCCGAGCCATGCCGCAGACCAGGCTGCAGTCGAACCGATCTACGAGGAAATTGACGGTTGGCAGGGCACGACCGCCGGCGCGCGTTCGTGGGCGGACCTGCCGGCGCAGGCGATCAAGTATATCCAGCGCGTGCAGGAACTGATCGAAACCCCGGTCGCGCTCGTCTCGACCAGCCCGGAACGCGAGGACACGATCCTCGTGCGCGATCCTTTCGTCGACTGACGACGGCCACGCCGAATCAAAGCCGATGCGCGCCCTGGCCGATCTGGCCGGTGTGAAAGTGCGTGTTCCGCGCGGTTGCAGCCCAGTTTGCCGCGATGCGGAATGCATCCGCGATGCGCGGATCAAACTGTTGGATTTGCGGGGATTCCAGCGGCTTTACCGGAGGTGTTCCCGTGGCCTGCATCCAGTTTGGAGCTTTTTGATCTTGACTTGAACCTGTTTTGTTCCTCCCTTGTTCACATACGGACATTTACGGAGTGCGCTTTCGATGGGACAGGCTGCCAGGCAGTTCGACTACGGCAATGGCGATGCAGGAGCACCGCCCGTGGTGGAAATGCGCAATCGGGTGGAGGGCAGGCTTCAGGGCCGCGTGCAGGATCGCGGCACATCGGCTCTGGCCGTTTCCATTTTCGCGGACCGCAGCTATTTGCGGGCCGAGATGGAGGAGGACGCGGTGGCGGCCGGACTGCGCATCGCGCATACGGCGGATCTCGGCAATCTGCTCGGCTCGGAAAACGGCCCAGCGCTGGGTGATCTCGTGCTGGTCGATTGCCCCGTGATCGACGGCGCCGAACTCGCTGCACTCGCCCGGCTCGATCTGCGTGCGGCGAAGAGCGGATCGCAACTGGTGGTCTCGACCAGCATCGGCTCGCTCGACGATGTGTTCGGCTGCCTTGATCAGAGCGACGCGCAGATCCTCGTCACCCCTAGCCGTGCAGACCGCGTGATCGCTTTGGGCCGCACGCTGGCCCGCGCCGGAAACCGCGTGCGCGAACTTTCGGAGGAAGACCGGCTCGCCCTGCTGCGCCTTACCGAACAGGTCGGCCAGATTGCCCAGAAGCTTGAGGCGCTCTCGTCCGGTTCAGGTGCTGCGGCGGCGCAGGCTTCGGCGTTCCGCTTCGATGACTCCGCTGACGAGGCGCGACTTGACGATGGCACGGACCGGCTGGTTCGCGCCGCCCGCCCGCCGCTTCCCGACCCGCGGCTAGTCCGCAAGATCATCCGCCAGCGCCAGCTGCGCGCGCGCTTTTTCGAAGGCGATCTCTTCGCCGATCCGGCGTGGGACATGCTGCTCGATCTCACCGCCGCGCGCGCCGAACACGTGCGCGTCTCGGTCACCTCGCTCTGCATCGCCTCGGGCGTGCCGCCGACAACAGCGCTGCGCTGGATCGGCCAGATGACCGACGCGGGTCTGCTCCAGCGCGTTGACGACGAGACGGATCGCCGCCGCGCCTTCATCACGCTGACCGACAAGGCCGCCGATGCGATGGCGCGCTATTTCGCTGAGCTGGGCGCGGCATCAGCGACGCTCGTTTGAGCCCGGCCTAGCGGCGATCATCCGTCGAGAACGGCGGGCTGGGCGCGATTGTGCCCATCCTGCCCAGCTCCAGAGGCCTTTCGGCGCCCGATTGGCCCACGGTGCTGCGAGCCCATGCGAAGCTGGCAACTTTGCCATGCAGAGCTCGTGCGAATGGGCCGGCAGCGATGGTGGCTCGCAGGGCATTTCGCGGGGCTCGTCCATCTCCGCTTCAAGCCGCCGAATCGCTGGCTCAGGCGGCTTCGCGCGCTGCGCCAAGGATGCGTTCGCCCAGCATTCGGCCGGAGATCCAGGCGCATTCCACGCGCGGGCCAAGCAGCCAGTCCCCGCAGGCGCCGATGCGCTGCTGCTCGTTCCACAAACAGCCGAGCCCGGTGCCGGCTGACAAGGCGTAGCGCCAGCGATGCGCGGAATGGGCGAGCGGCATGTGGGCATGCGCTCCGGTCGCCTCTTGCAAGGCAGCGAGCAGCAGCGGTGCGATTTCCTCAGGGCTGCGCTCGAGATGCGCTGTCGACCATTGCGGCGTGGCCTGGACCACCCAGCTCTCCGGTCCGCGCCGACCTGGCTTGGCGCTATCGCGCGAGGCCCAGGCGAGGATGCCGTGGTTGCGCAGGATGTCCTCGCCGTGGGGCAGGGGGCTGTCGAAGGCGAACATCCCGGTCCAGCACGGCTGCGAACGCGCGAACAGTGCCGTGCGGGCCAGATCGAAATCGTGGAGCGTCAGAATCGGTGCGGCCTGCTCGGCAGGAAGCGCAAGGACGGCAGCGTCGAATTGTTCGGTCGGCATGCCCTCACCAAGGAGGCGCCAGGACATGCCCTCTCGGGCAAGGCCGCTGACGTGGTGCGAAAAGCGCACTTCGTGCCGCGCCGCCATCTCGCGCACCACGGCATTCATGGCCGGAACGCCGATCCACGCGTCAGAACCCGCATGGGGCCAGCGGACTGCCAGCCCGGCATCGGCCCAGCGAGCAACTTCGGCCGCGAAGCCATCATGGCGAACGGTGAAGTACTGTGCGCCGAAGTCGAAGCTCGCCTCGCCGTGGGGGGTCTCGACCCGCCTCGACGACATCCGGCCGCCAGCCTTGCGGCCCTTGTCGAACAAAGTGACCCGCCAGCCGTCCTTTGCCAGAACATCTGCACATGAGAGGCCGGCAATCCCGGCCCCGATGATGGCAACGCTACGCATGGATCTGATTGCCGCTACTTGCGGCCCATCAGCGACAGCACTTCCTTGCGACTGCTGTCATCCTCAAGGAAGCAGCCGAGCATGCGGCTGGTGACCATGCCGACACCCGGCGTACGCACGCCGCGGCCGGTCATGCAGCCATGCTGCGCCTCGATCACCACGGCGACGCCATGCGGCTGGAGATTGTCCCAGATGCAGCTGGCGACTTCGCTGGTCAGCCGTTCCTGAATCTGCAGCCGGCGAGCGAAGCCGTGCAGCACGCGCGCCAGCTTGGAAATGCCGACAACGCGGTTCCGTGGGAGGTAGGCGATCGAAGCCGTGCCAGTGATCGGCGCGAGGTGGTGTTCACAGTGTGACTGGAAGGGAATGTCGCGCAACAGGACGACTTCATCATATCCTGCGACTTCGCTGAAAGTGCGGCGCAGGTGGATGCCGGGGTCTTCCTCATAGCCAGCGCAGTATTCGCGCCATGCACGGCCGACGCGTGCCGGCGTGTCGGCAAGGCCTTCGCGCTGCGGATCATCGCCCGCCCAGCGCAGCAGCGTGCGGATTGCTTCCTGAACAGGTTCGGGAACGATCAGTTTTCCGTCCTCGTCGCGCGCTTCGAACTCGTGATTTACGTAATTCATGCGTGCGCTCCGTGGACGAGAGGAAGTTGCGCGCCGGAATGGGCTACGCACTTGCTGCAGAACGAGGGCAGAAATCCGCGCGGCACATATTGCAGCACCGTCGCAAATGGGTTTACCCACGCAGCAATCTTGGCTCTAAGGATCGGGACGGGGCCGGTTTTTGGGAACATGGACCTAAGGGCAATTGCGCGCGGCGCTCCGGAGCCGAAGGGAAAGAATATGGCAATTGGCGCAATGATTGAGAACAGCCTGGTGGCCGCGGTGGTGAGCAACCCGCGTTTGCCGGACAATCCCATCGTGGATTGCAACGCGGCTTTCATGGAACTCACCGGCTATGGGCGCGATGAAATCATCGGGCGCAATTGCCGTTTCCTGCGCGGCCCGGGCACCGAACCGGAACTGACCGCACAGTTGCGCGATGGCATCGCGGCACGCGTGCCGGTGATGGTCGAGTTGCTCAACTACAAACGCGATGGGACCCCGTTCCGCAACGCGGTGATGATCGCGCCGATCTTCGATGCTGCGGGGGAGCTTGAATGGTTCCTCGGCAGCCAGGTGGAAATCGCCGGGGCAGCCGATGCGGTGCCCAGCGCCCGCGCGGTGGAAGCGCGCGAGAAGGTCGCCTCGCTTTCGCGCCGGCAACGCGAGATCCTCGAATGCATCGCGGCCGGGCGGCTCAACAAGCAGATCGCCTACGAGCTTGGGCTGAGCGAGCGGACGGTCAAGCTCCACCGCGCGGCGGTGCTGCGCGCGCTGGGTGTTCGCACGAGCGCGGACGCCATCCGCATGGCGATCGAAGCGGGCCTCTGACGCCCGACCTGGCGGCAATGCGCACGAGTCGCCCGAGGGGGCTGCGAACCGCGCCAAAGTGGCGTGATTTGCCCTCCGGGACAGGTTGAGAGCGCGGGGGCCGAAGCCCACCTCTGATGCATCGGGTCGATGGAGCAAAGCTCCTCTTCGCGGTCGCAAATGGGTGCGAGCCTTCTGGTCCCCCCCGCTTCACCGGGAGGTTCGCACCTTTTTCCCTGTCATTGTGAGTTTGCCAGCGGGCGCCTTGCGATAGCGCGCGAGGCGTGTCTGCAGCGCGTTCGCTTGCAGTCCCCGCCCGTCTGGCTGGTTGGTGATCGTGGCTGGTGAAGCCGCTTGGCCGGATTGCTGGAGGGGAGCCAAAAGGGTCCCCCCGGCCATCGGGCCGAGGGGACAGGCTGCGTACCTCGTAAATGCGATCAGAATGCAGCGGTAATCGAGGCCACGAACTTCGAACCGGCGATGGTCTTGCCGTTCTTGGTCGAGGAGAAGTTGGGCTGCAGGTAGGCCGCCTCGGCGTCGCTGATGTCGGTATCGACATAGGCGAGGCCGAGCGTCAGCTTGCCGAGCGCGATGTCCGCGCCCAGCAGCCAATCGACGTATTCGCCGGTCGGCGTGACGCTGGTGCCGTTGGGGCCAAGGCCCGAGTTGCCCTTCGAGTAGCCGATGTGGCCCTTGAGGGTGACCGGCGTCGACGGGATGCCGGCAGCGGCGTCGGTCCAAATGTAGAAGTTGTCCGTCTTGGCGCCCGGATTGTCATAGACGCCCGCAACGGCGGAGGCGCCAGAGTTGTACCACTTGCCCAGCGCTTGCTGCTTGGGGGCATAAGCCACGCCGGTGGTGACGCTGGCCGGCCCGAGCGTGCCGGAAAGCTTGACATAGGGTTCGACGAAGGCGGTTTTGCTCGAGCCACCGGGATAAGTGTACCAGGTCAGGCCGACGTCGAGCGCAACGGACTTGGCGACGGGGACCTTGTAGCCGGCGATGAGATCGAGTTCGAGGTTCGGACCGCCGAAGGTGCCCCAACCGGCGAGGTTCGACGACCAGAAGCCCGCATAGGCTCCGCTTTCGTGGCTGACGGTGATGCCGCCCTGAACGGCTGCGCCGCCGTTCGACTGCGAGACGCCGCGGAAGCGGTAGTCGGAAACGAGTGCAACGGTGCCCGAGACGGTCACAGCCGGGGGAGGCGCGGTTTCCTCGGCGTGCGCCGCAGTAGCGGCCAGCGCGGAAACGGCAGTCATGAGTGCCATGGTGGCAAGACGGAAATTCATCTGGAACGACCTCCCTGGGACTGAGCCCGAGATTAAGGATACCGTTCCTGCCTGCGGCCACACTCCGCGTAGCATCTCACCAATTGGTGCTACGTCCCGTGCGGTGGAGTAATACTTACGGTAACGATTTTGCTGCTTGATTGCTGGATGGTGTCGTAATGTTGCTACTCGTGCTGCAGCGCAAAAAAAACGGGCTGCGATGTTTTTGCAACAGCGTGGGAGTCAGGTGGGATTCGCCGCTGCCGGAAGGGGTAGGCTGATCACCGCCGCCAGCCCCGTGCCCTCGCCATCGAGTTGTCGCTTGTTGATCAGCGACAGGGTGCCGCCTTCCAGCTTGACCGCCGCCTGCACGATGGCAAGGCCCAGCCCCATGCCCGGCGTATCGCGCGTGCGGGCGGTGTCGAGCCGGAAAAAGGGCTGGAACACGTCTTCCATGCGGTCTTCGGGAATGCCGGGGCCATCATCCTCGATGCGGATCACAACGGCATAGGGCTCGCTGGCCAGTGAGACGCGGACATTGCCGGCATAGTGCAGCGCGTTGTCTATAAGGTTTGCCAGCGCCCGGCGGATCGAGACCGCGCGCGCCATGATTTCGCAGCTCTCGGGGCCATCGTAATGCGCATCGAGGCCCTGATCGGCGGCGCTATCGACCAGGGTGGCAGCCATGATCGCGATATCGATGCGCTGCGGCGGGATCTGGGTTCCGCCAGCTTCGACAAAGGCCTGCAGCGATTCGAGCAAATGGCGCATCTCGCCGATATCGTGTTCCAGCTCGGCGCGCGTTTCGTCATCGAGCCCAGCGCCGTCGAGCCGCAGTTGGAGCCGCGCCAGCGGTGTGCGCAAGTCGTGCCCGATGGCAAGCATGGACTGGGTGCGCTCGGCCTGCTGGCGCTTGATGCGGCGTTGCATCTGGTTGAAAGCGCGAATCAAGCGGCGCACTTCATCGGGCCCCTGTTCGGGCAGGCCGCCAAGACTCGGCGTTTCGATGTGCCGCAGCGCGCTGACAAGGCGTTGCAACGATCGCATCGTCGCGCGGAACATGAACCATGCCAGCGCGCCGAGCACCAGCGTGGGCAGCAGCATCGGCAGGATCTGCCAGAGCGAAAGCTGAAGCCGCACTTCGCCGGCATACGTTTCGAAACCAAGCGCACTGCCATCGGCCATGACGAGCGTGCCGGCGACATCGCGGCTGCCGCGCGCATGCTCCACGAAGAGGTGCTGGCCATTTTCCGCCAGCGCGGGTCCAGCCGTAAGAATGCGAGCCGTCAGGGCCGTATCCTGGGATGTGGCTGCCACCCGCGGAGCGCGGGGATACCATTCGAGCGTGAAGCGCCGCGACGAAAGTGCGCGAACCGCCTCGGGACGCCGCTCGGGCGCTTCGCGGGAAATCGCGCGGGCGGCCAGGGCCAGATGCTCGCCGATGCGCGCGGCATCGTCGCGCTGCACCGCCGTGGTCGTTGCCGAATCGAACAGGAATGTATTGGCGAGGAAATCGACCGCGGCGACCAGCAGCAGGATCGCCAGCAACCGTTCGGTCAGGCCAAGGCGGCGAAATCCCAGGCGATTCTGGCGTTTCAACCCCGCCGGACTTCCGCCTTGAACATGTAGCCAACCCCGCGCACCGTCACGATCGGCGGTTCGCTGCCACTGGCGGAAAGCTTGCGGCGCAGGCGGCTGACCAGCACGTCAATGCTGCGATCCGAACTGTCACCCAGCCGCGTGCGCGAAAGTTCGATCAGCCGTTCGCGCCCGAGCACGCGCTGGCGGTGGCTGACGAAGGTGGCCAGCAGATCGAATTCGGCGCCGGTGAGATCGACCATCGCGCCGCTGGGCGAGCGCAGCTCGCGGCGCGAGAGCGAGAGGATCCAGCCTTCGAAGTGGACTTCGCTGGTGCGTTCGTCACCCTTGGCGATGCCTTCGCCGCCGCCGCGCCGCAGGACCGCGCCGATCCGTGCGATGAGCTCGCGCGCACTATAGGGCTTGGCGATGTAGTCATCCGCGCCGAGTTCGAGCCCGAGCACGCGGTCTTCTTCGCTGCCGCGCGCCGAGGCGAAGATGATCGGCACATCGCTCTGACGGCGCAGCTTTCGGAACAGTTCGATCCCGCTGGCCCCGGGCAGCATGATGTCGAGGACCACGAGTTCGGCCGGCTCTGCCTCGAGCATGACCCACATTTCGGCACCGGTCGCCGCCGTGCGGACGGCGTAGCCGTTCTCCCGCAGGGCGCGTGCGGTCAGCATGCGGAGCGAAACGTCGTCTTCAACCAGCAGAATGGAGGGTGCAGTCATGGCCGTGTTCCGAGCCTAGAGGGGGGCAGGGGAGGCGGCAAGCCCCCCGCATGAGCAGGTCAATCCACTGCGGCGAGTTCATCACCGCGCGCGGCGTTGCTGCGGGCTTCGGCACGGGCCTGTGCGGCGTGGGCATGGCAGGCCGCGCCCTTGAGCGGATCGGGATTGCAGGCGATCGGCACAGATGCCGCCGCGCGCGGCGATGGGGTGTGGCGCTGCGCGGTGCAGGCAATGTTCTTCATCGCATCGGGATTGCAAGGCGCCGGGGCAGCGTGAGCAATGGCGGTGGCAAGCGTGGACGGGGGAGCAGGCGGGGCAGCGAGCAGGGCGGCTGAAAGAGCAAGCGAGGCAAGCAGCATGAGCGACTCCGTTGCAAATGGGGCTGCTGCTCCGATGGTGTCATTTGATTGCCTACCGTCGTCTGATTTGTGACGAATTGTGTCTCCTGCAGAATCATGCGGCACTTCCGCGCCGATGGGCGGTCCGTCGCGGGAGCAAGGGATCGTATGCGCGGTCAGGATCGGAGGCTGCGACCGCGTGTTAATACGTACATTTCGCAGGATTCACGATTGCGCAGGGCGCTGGCGGTGCGGAGAAGCGCTGCCTTTGTGCGCGCGCGCCAATCATGGCAGCGCCAGAAAATCCGCATAAATCATTGAGAAATAAAAATAAAGAGCAGGGTTAAGCGCCATCTGCAGTTTGGCAGCGGGCCTTTCATCTTGTCCTCGATCATCGGCCCATTTGGTGATGGTCGTTAAAGCGCACGGTTAAGATGCGGTCCTTACACAATGTCTCCATCAGCGGGGGAGGCGTCGCTATGGAAGAAGTGCGCGAAAGCTATGGGGCGATTTATCGGGTGGTCCGGGAAGCCAATGGCTTCGGCTATGTCACGCCCGGTCTGCGAGGCCGAATGTATCAGGCCATCGATAAGCTGAAGACCTTCAAGGCGCCGGCCGATCACATCGGCATTGCCGAGCGGATTTCGGTGACCCTTCACGCGCTGGAGTGGGCCACGCTGCGGCGCGACGATTCGCGCCGGGCGGCAGACTGGCAGGCGCTTGGCGCGCTGGAGGAGCAGTGGCTGTCCGCCCCTGTTCCGAGGTCATGATCAAGCGGTTGCTGCACCGGTTGCTGGTAGAAGACCAGAGCGGCGCCACCGCAATCGAGATGGGTTTGCTCGTCGCGCTGATCTCGGTGGCCATCATCAGTTCGCTGCACACCTTCAGCAACCAACTGAACAACACGCTCAACATCACGACCACCACTGTCACTCTAACACCTTGAAGATAAATGAGGATCGCAATGCAGTTCGCAATGGAAATGCTTCAGCGACGGATCCGGCAGCACGCCGACCGCTATGAGAGGGTGCTGGCCGCGCTGGAGGAAGCCTTCGGCAAATACGAAGCGGGCCAGATCTCGATCAATGCCTATCTGGAGGCCGTCTGCGCGATCGAACAGAGCTTCCGCAACGAGCGCGCGCTTTGGCTCAAGCTGTGTGACTGGTCGCTGGCGCTGCGCTGGGTCAATCGCAGCGAGCGGCGGGCGTTCGTCGAGACCTGCGATGCGCTTGACTGGTGCCGGAACTGGGCGATCCGCCAGCGCGGCGTTGATGTGGCATCGTGCCTGCAGAGCGTGAGTGCGGGCGTAGACCTTGGATTCGGCCAGTCGCTGGGGATGGCCGCATGAACGAGCGCTTCGCCGCCGCCTGCTCGCCGCAGGAGCGAGGGCGATGACGACAATCAAGAACCGGAGCGACCGGTTTGGCAATCGCCGCCGCTATGCGCGAGTCGATGCCGGGCAACGGATGATCCTGATCTCCGTGGCGAGCCGCATGGATGGCGAACTGCGCGACCTTTCGCAAACAGGCGCGCGCGTGAGCCTGCGCACCGTCCCGCCGCGTCAGGGCCGTGATGTGCTGCTGCGCTGGGGGGCGCAGGAGATTTTCGGTCAGGTGGTGTGGAGCCACGGGCATGAAGCTGGCGTGGCCTTCCACAAACCCATCTCGCCCGAAGAACTGGTCGAAACCGTGGGCGGCGAGGTGCCGGAACAGCAGCCGTCCGGGCGCAGGGTGCTTTAGCGCCGATTGACGAAGCACCCAAAACCTAGCAATAGCGCGGGTTCCGGCATGCCGGGGCGGTTAGCTCAGTTGGTAGAGCATCTCGTTTACACCGAGAGGGTCGGGGGTTCGAGCCCCTCACCGCCCACCAGTCCGGTTTTCGCATGTCCTTTGCGCCATAGGCTTTGCTTATAGGCTGCCGGCAGCAAATCCGATTGGCTGCCCGGGCGCCGCAACGTTATCTCATCACGTGCGGACCGGGCCCCTCTGGCAGCTGTCTCCTCCCCCGCAGGCAGCTGCGATGTCGGACCGCATCGAGCCGACCCGGACAGTCCAATCCCCCCCCACGCATCAGGACTGCACCGGGCCGGCTCGAACCGACCATTCGGATGAGGAGAGAGGCAATGCATGCACAAGACTATCGGCTCTCGCTGGTCCACCACCGGCTGGAGACCGAAATCGGGCGCGAGCAGGCGCGCAAGGCGCCCGATCGCTGGCGCTTGATACGGCTGAAGAAGCTCAAGCTGGCGATCAAGGATCGCCTGCACCGGCTGACCGGTGCGACCGCCTAGAGCGTTTTCGAAGCAGGTGGAATCACCTGCTGGCTCGGAAAACGCGGTAAAACAAATGGCTGGAGCAGTCGGTCCGATGCAATCGGATCGGAATCTGATCTAGCGCAGCGTATCAGCCAGTATTGCATCGGTGCGCGGGCCGGCCCAATCGTGCGAGCCGATCATCCGCCAGACCTCCTTGCCAGCGGCATCATAGAGCACGGTGGTGGGCAGGACGCCGGTATTGTAATGCTGGCTGAGGGCGTTGTCCGGATCGAGCCAGGGCGCGAGATGCGTAAGCTTGCGGTCCTTGAAGAAGGCATCCACCGCCTTGGCCTGATCCAGATCCTGCGAGACGGTAAGGACCGTGAGCTTGCCGGCCTTGGCTGCGGCCAGCGCATCGAGCGTGGGCATTTCGAGCACGCAGGGACCGCACCAGGTCGCCCAGAGGTTGATCAGCAGCGGCTTGCCCTTGAGATCGAGCGTGCGCACCTTCTTGCCCGAGGGGTCGGTGAAGGTAAGATCGGGCAGCGCGGCGCCGCGGCTCGATATGTCGAGCGTGCCGTTGAAGGCTTCCGCGCCTTCAGCAGGCGCGGCGGGCGCTTCAGAAGTGCTGGCAGAGGCACTGCTCTGCGGTTGCGTGTCCGCCGGGGTTTGCCTATCGCACCCGGCGAGAAGGCCCGCGATAACGAGCGGGACCAAGAAGGCGGACGGACGCGGCGACATGAGCGGCAATTCAGGCTCCAACCAGATGTGGGGCGGGCGCTTCGCGGCGGGCCCTTCGGCCGTCATGCGCGAAATCAACGCCTCGATTCCCTTCGACAAGGCCTTGTGGCGGCAGGACATCGCCGCGTCAAAGGCCCATGTGGCCATGCTGGGCCAGCAGGGGATCGTGACCGCGGAAGATGCGGCGCTGATTGCGGGCGGTCTCGATCAGGTCGCCGCCGAGTATGAGGCCAGCGGGGTGCCCGAAAACTGGGATCTCGAAGACATCCACATGACGACCGAAAGCCGGCTGGCCGAGTTGATCGGTCCGGCGGCGGGGCGGCTGCACACCGCGCGCAGCCGCAACGATCAGGTGGCGACCGATTTCCGGCTCTGGGTACGCGATGCGGTGGACCAGACCGGTGCGGCGCTGGAGGCGTTGCAGGCGGCTCTGGTGACGCGCGCGGGCGAACATGCCGCGAGCATCATGCCCGGCTTCACGCACTTGCAGACCGCGCAGCCGGTCACTCTGGGGCATCACCTGATGGCCTATTACGAGATGATCGGGCGGGACCGGTCGCGCTTTGCCGATGCGCGCATCCGGATGAACCAGTGCCCGCTGGGCGCGGCTGCGCTGGCGGGGACGGGCTTCCCGATCGACCGGCACGCCACGGCGGCGGCGTTGGGCTTTGACGGGCCGACGGCGAACAGCCTGGATTCGGTGTCCGACCGCGATTTCGCGCTCGATTTCCTGATGGCGGCGGCGCAGTGCTCGCTGCACCTTTCGCGGCTGGCGGAAGAGTTCGTGATCTGGGCGAGCCAGCCGTTCGGTTTCGTCACCCTGCCCGACAGCCTTTCGACCGGCAGCTCGATCATGCCGCAGAAGAAGAACCCCGATGCGGCAGAACTCGTGCGCGGGCATTCGGGGCGGATCGTGGGGTGCCTGACGGCGCTGATGATCACGATGAAGGGCCTCCCGCTCGCCTATTCGAAGGACATGCAGGACGACAAGCCGCCGGTGTTCGAGGCGGCGTCGCTGCTCGCGCTTTCGATCGCGGCGATGACGGGCATGGTGGCCGAAGCCACGTTCCGCACCGAACGGATGCGCGGTGCGGCGGAGCTCGGCTATGCGACCGCAACCGACCTTGCCGACTGGCTGGTGCGGCAGGCGAACATCCCCTTCCGCGAGGCGCACCACATCACCGGCGCGGCGGTGAAGCTGGCGGAAAGCCGCGGCGTGGCGCTCGATCAATTGGCGCTCGCAGACCTCAAGACCATCGACAGCCGTGTGGACGAGCGCGTGTTCGCCGCGCTTTCGGTCGAGGCGAGCGTGGCCGCGCGCGCCAGCCATGGCGGAACTGCGCCGGACGAGGTAAGGAAGCGCGTGGCCGAGGCGCGTGTTGCGCTGGGGCTGCCAAAGGACATCGAGGCCTGATGCGCAACTTTCGCACCCTGATCCTGCTGGCTGCCCTGGGCACCGCACTGGCGGGCTGCGGCGCGCGGCGCGAGCTTATGCCGCTCAAAGGTCACTCCCTGCCCCCCGCGCCCTTCGGCCGCGAGGACAAACCTGGGCCCGACGTGCTGCTGACCCCGCCGGTTCAGGCGAAACCGCAGCGCAATATCGAGCTGCGCAGCCGCTCGGAGGACCGCGAGGACGATCCCTTCGATCTGCCGCCGGAAGAATAGAACCCTGCTCTGGCCCTGCGCCGGACCCCAGTTTCCAGGAATACCCCAATGGATCATTTCGAATTTCGCGGCGGCGTGCTTCATGCCGAAGACGTGCCGCTGCCCTTGATCGCGGCTGAAGTCGGTACGCCGGTCTATGTCTATTCGCGTGCGACACTGACGCGCCATGCGCGGGTGTTCCGCGATGCGCTCTCGGTGCTGCCCAAGGTTCACCTCGCCTTTGCGGTGAAGTCCAACCCCAACCTCGCCGTACTCAAGGTGCTGGCGGCGGAAGGCTACGGCGCTGATGTCGTCTCGGCGGGCGAGTTGGACCGCGCGCTCGCGGCCGGTATTCCTGCCGCAGACGTGGTGTTCTCGGGCGTGGGCAAGACCGCGGCGGAAATGCGCCGGGCGCTGCAGGCGGGCTGCGGACAGTTCAACCTCGAGAGCGAGGAAGAGGGCGAAGAGCTTGCCGAGATCGCGGCGAGCATGGGGCTGACCGCGACCGCAACGCTACGCATCAATCCCGATGTCGATGCCGGCACGCATGCCAAGATCTCGACCGGCAAGGCCGAGAACAAGTTCGGCGTGCCCTACGATCGTGCTGCGGGCATCTATGCGCGGCTGTCCGTGCTGCCGGGCCTCGATCTGCGCGGCCTCGCGCTTCATATCGGCAGCCAGCTTGCGCGGCTCGATCCGCTGGAGGCAGCCTTCACCAAGGCCGGGGCGCTGATGCAGGCGATCCGGGCGGAAGGCTTTTCGGTGACGCACATGGACCTCGGCGGCGGGGTGGGCGTGCCTTACAGGGCGGGTGAAGTGTTTCCGCAACCGGCGGACTACGCCGCGATGGTCGCGCGAGTCACGCAGGACTGGGACGTGACGCTGATGTTCGAGCCGGGGCGGCTGATCACCGGCAACACCGGCGTGCTGCTGACCGAAGTGGTGCGCGTGAAGCAGGGCGCGCTGCATCCCTGGGTGGTCGTCGATGCGGCGATGAACGATCTCGCGCGCCCGGCGATGTATGACGCGTGGCACGATTTCAGCGCGGTGACGCCGAAGGGCGAGACGATGACCGCCAATATCGTCGGCCCGATCTGCGAATCGAGCGACACCTTTGCGATGGCGCGGGAAATCGACGTAGTGGCGCGGGGTGATCTGGCGGTATTCCGCACTGCCGGCGCTTATGGCGCGACAATGGCGAACACCTACAACTCGCGCCCCATGGTGCCCGAGGTGATGGTGGATGGCGCGAAGTGGGCGGTGGTGGCCGACCGCATCGAGCCCTCGACGATCCTGTCTGCAGAGCGCGTGCCGGCCTTCCTGCTGTGAGGCTCGCGGTGCGCTAGCACCCTTCGACAAGCTCAGGGTGAGCGGACGTGGGGTTTTCCGTGCGTGGGTCTTTGGGTCTTGCCCTTAGGTCCGCTCGTCCTGAGCTTGTCGAAGGACCCAGCACAGCATAGGCGTTTCGCATGACGCTCCCAAGCCTCCCGCTGTTTCATCGCCTTGCCGGGCAGCCGGTGGTGGTGCTGGGCCATGGCGAGGCGGCGGAGGCGAAGCGGCGGTTGGTGCTGCGCGCGGGCGGCAAGGTGATCGAGGATCTGGCCGAAGGCATTGATACGGGCGCGCGGCTGGCGTTCATCGCGCATGAGGATGCAGGCGCCTGCGAGGCCGATGCGATCCGCGCGCGGGGGGCAGGGCTGCTGGTCAATGTCGTCGACAAGCCGGCGCTGTGCGATTTCACCACGCCTTCGATCATCGACCGTGCGCCCGTGCTGATCGCGGTGGGCACCGGCGGGGCCTCGGCGGGGCTGGCGAAAGCGCTGCGGCTGCGGTTGGAACGGCTGCTGCCGCAAGGGCTGGGGGCGCTGGCGGAAGCGCTTTACGCAGCGCGCGGCGCAATGCGTTCGCGCTGGCCTACAGGGCCGGAACGCAGGCGCGCGCTCGATGCGGCGCTGGAAGATGGCGGCGCGCTCGATCCGCTGCGTGAAGGTGACGCGGCGCGGGTGCAGGGCTGGCTGGAGGGCGGTGCGGATGGCGCGGCTGGCCGGTTCACGATCCGGCTGCGTTCGCCTGATCCCGATGACCTTACGCTGCGCGAGGCGCGGCTGCTGGGGCAGGCCGATGCGGTTGTGGCGGGTCCGCAGGTGCCGGGTGCGGTGCTGGCGCGGCTGAGGGCGGATGCGATGCGCATTGCGCCCGGGGATGCCGAGCCCGAAGGCGGCATCGTGGTGGTGATCGAACCCTAGTCCGGCGCGACGATGTGCGCGAAGAGCTGGTCGAGGTGCAGTTGGAGTTCCTGCACCGCCGGATTGTTTGCGTGGCGGGGAAGGCTCAGCGGCAAGCTCATGCTCTGGTGCAGCGCCGAGGCTTCGGTGATCGTGAGCATGCCGCGCTGGCGCAGGATGTTGGCAAGGCTGGCGATGCCGTTGATCGCACAAATGTCAGAGACTTCCAGCGCCGCAAAGAGCTGGGGAAGATCAAGATCGGGCAGATCGGTCATTCAGGCCGGACTGGGGCTGTCGGCGAGCCGTTCCAGGCGCGAACGTTCCCGGCCTTCGGCAACTTCGCGCAGCTGATCGGCCATGGCGCGCCATGCCTTCTCGGAACGCAGCGCACGATCACGCACGTTGTCGAGCTTGGCACCCGATGCTTCGGTTGCCGCCTGATCGGCGCGTTCGACGAGAAATTCATAGGACAACGCCATCTACGTCGACTCCGCAAAAGAGGCAGGCGGAAGGTAGGCGCCCGCAGCGACCAGCGAACTGGCTGCTGCGGGCTCGCCTCGATCAGTTCGCGCTGGCGAGATTGATCGCCGATTCCTTGCCATTGCGGCCGGTCTCGACGTCATAGCTGACGCGCTGGTCCTTGCTCAGCGTGGCGAGGCCGGCGGCCTGCACGGCGGAGATGTGGACGAAGCTGTCCTTGCCGCCGTCATCCGGCTGGATGAAGCCATAGCCCTTGTCTTCGTTGAAGAATTTTACGGTTCCGATAGTCATGGTCGCTTCCTTTCAAGAAACGGGAGTGACCGCCGGCGCGAATGCCGACGGGGTCGTGCGTCTGGTCGTCACTTGAAAGGAAATCGAGGGAGTCGGAGATGCGGGAACCGGGTTCCTGCAGCTCAAATCAAAACGTCGATGCCCGTCTCACTTCAACGAGAGCAGCATGGAAAAACCGGCGCTTGCCGGTTGAAAAAGCCAGGCATCATGAAAAGGAAAGGACGCTGACAAAGCAGCCGTCAAATTCCGTCGCAATCGACGTGAGGCGAGTTTTCTTTAGAAGCCTGTGTAAAAATTGCAAGACAATTCGGCCAGGAACGCGGCAGGGCGCATCCCAACGGGCCGCAATCATGCCATTTACGGTCAGCTTTCCTTGGGCGCAGCGAGCAGGAAATTCATCCAGCTGCTGGCGACCAGCTTGCTGCGGTCGCCCTGCCAGGCCTCGACCCGGACGTTCGCCACGCGGCGGCCGGCGCGGATGACCTCGCCGCGCGCGAAGGTGCGTTCCTGCACGCCGCCGCGCAGATATTCGATGCTGATGTTGACCGGCTTGATGCGGGATGCGCTGCCCTGCCGGTCGAGCTCTGCGCGGAGGGCAGCGTGGGCGGCCATCTCCAGCAGTCCGCCGATTGCGCCGCCGTGAAGGAAGCCCGGCCGGCCCTGCACACGCTCGGCAAAGTCCATCGCGATGACCGGCGCGCCGTCCTCGATGTGGTCGACTTCCATGCCCATGGTCCGGGCGTAGGGAGGCAGATTGTAACCGCTCATGGCTTCGACCACCCCTCGCTGCTCACCAGCATGAAGATGCCGGCGGTGTGCGCGACCGGATCGGTGATGTCGCCATCGTGGGCGATCCCGCGCACGAAGGCCATCGAGCGGCGCACCTGATAGCATTCGGCGCGCGCGATCACCGTCTTGCCCGGCGTGGCGGCGCGCACATAGTCGATGCGAAGATCGAGCGTGACTTGCGGGTTGAAAGTGCCCTGCCGCGTCCAGACCGACATGGAGGTGGCATTGTCGAGCAGGCTGATGATCGGCCCCGAGGCGAGCACGCCGGTTTCCTCTACGCCGACGAGATCCTCGCGCCAGGGCAGGGCGAGCTCGATCCAGTCCTCGCCGTGATCGTGGTACTCCATGCCGAGGAAGCCGGTGTGGCCAGCGCGGGTGAACCAGCGCGCGCCGCGTTCGGGATCGAACACGAACCCTTCCGGCATGATCGTCTTCATCAGGCCGGCGGCCTTCTCATCCTTGCTCATGGCTGACGTCCTGCCGGGGCGGGGGCGCGGTGACAACCATCAATTGTGGCGCGGAATCAGAACGCGCTCCCCACCATGGCATCGAGCGCGCCTTGCAGGATGAGCGCGGCGGCGTGCGAATCGATGCGTTCCGCCCGCTTTGCGCGGCTGAAATCCTGCTCGATCATCGCGCGTTCGGCGGCCTGCGTGGTCCAGCGTTCGTCCCACAGCAGGATGGGCAGGCCAAGATCGGCAAGGTTGCGCGCCATCGCACGGGCGGCCTGGCTGCGCGGACTTTCGCCGCCGTCCATGTGGAGCGGGAGGCCGATGACGAGGCCTTTCACGCTGCGCGCGGCAATCAGCGCTGCCAGTTCGGCCTTGTCGGCCGCGAACTTGCGGCGGCGGATCGTCTGGCCGGCGGTGGCGAAGCGCCAGTCGCGGTCGCACAGCGCGACACCGATGGTCTTGGTGCCGGGATCGAGGCCCATCAGTGCGCCGCCTTCGGGCAGCGCGCCGCGCAGTTCGGCCGCGCTGGTGGTGATCATCTGGGGGCCGGCTGCTTTGCCAGCCACGCTGCCGTGCGGCGCGCCACATCCGCGCGAACATTGGCCCAGAACAGCGGCACATCATATACGTGATAGTTATTGCCGGGCAGCACATAGGGGCCAAGATCGGGCCCTTCGCCGATCAGCAGGAGGCCGGATCTTGCATCGCAGCGCGCGGGCACGCCAAGCTTGGTGAGTTTGCCGGTGGTCAGATCGTTCGAGGGGACCATCGTGCCGAGATTCGCGGTGCCCGGCGCATCCGGCGCGGCGCCGCCATTCAACGGGTTCGTGCAAAGCACGGGCTCGGCCCCCTTGGCCTTGCCGTCGAGCCCGGGTTCGGCGCGGTAGGTATCGAGCATGAGGCTTGCTTCGGGCGGGTCGGCAAAGCTCATCCAGCTCAGGGCGCAGCCGGTCTGGTCTGCCGCGGAGCAGGCAGGCATGCCGGTCTGCGGCAGATCGTGCGCGGGGGAGACGGGCCAGCCGATCATGTAGGCTGCGGCGATCCGGCTGGCGATCGGAGTGCCCTTCACCTCGTCCTGCAGCAGGTGCATGAGGTGCAGCGCGCCCTGGCTGTGGCCCGCGAGCACGATCGGCGCATTGGCGGGCACGGCGGCGACAAACGCGCGGAAGGCGGCGCGCACATCGCCATAGGCAACCGCGCGGGCCTTCAGTGTCTCGGGCCGGTTGACGAGGAAGCTGCCAAAGGCCGCTTGCCGGTAGTAAGGTACGAAAACGGCCGCTTCGCCATTGAACGCACTCGCCATGCCGCGCACGAACAGGGCCGTGCGATAGCGCGCGTCCTCGTCCTCGATCGGGCCGTTCCAGTGATCGCGGGCGAGGTAGCTCGTCGGGTGGATGAAAAAGACAAAGGCCTTGCCCTGCGGCGCGGCGGGGGTGCCTTCGGGGTGATACTGCGCGGGATCATTAGCGGTGCCGGGGCGTGATACCCACATGGCGGGATCGTCGTAGGTGCCCGCGCGCAAGGGCGCCTGCGCTTCGAAGCTGCCGCGCGGCACGAAGGCGAACCGGGTCAGTTCGACCGACCAGATGCGCAGGGCCAGCAGCGCGGCGATGACCATGACGATCAGCAGCGCGATGAAATAGAGGAACTTGCGGGCCATCGGCGCCTATTCTGTCCGTTCTTCGCGGCGGGTGTTGTGCTCGGCCTGCCGTTCGAGCGCGATTTTCAGCATGACCACCAGCGGATCGGCGAGCGCAAGGCCGAGGATGCCGAACAGCACGCCGAAGATCAGCTGCGCGCCCAGCACCAGCGCCGGGGCCAGATCGGCGGTGCGCTTGGCGACCATCGGCACGATCACATTGCCGTCAACGGTCTGCACCACGACATAGACCACGATACAGTAGATCCCCATCGCCGTGCCGCCCGAGAAGCCGACGAGGATCATCAGAATGCCCGAAATCGGCGCGCCGATATTGGGCAGGAACACGAGTAGGCCCGTGAGCAGGCCAAGCAGCGCGGCCATCGGCACGCCGTAGACGGCGAGTGCAATCCAGGTGGCGACGCCTTCGATCACCATGCCGAGCATGCGCCCCGCAAGCAGCATGCGCAGCGTGCGGCCCATGCGGTGGGTTGTGCCATGGAAGTACTCGCGGCTTCCGGCCGGGAGCATCCACGCCAGGCCGCGCTGGTACAGATCGGGCTCGAGCACGAAATAGATGCCGAGGATGACGATGATCAGCAGCGTGGTGACGCCGCCGAACAAGCCGCCCAGGGCCTGAGTCACCTGACCTACCCCGCCGAGCAGTTGCTGGACCAGACTGCTGACATCGCTGCGACCCATGGTGAGGCCATGCATAGAGGCCCAATCGAGCGCGCGCTGGGCCTGCGCGGTGACCAGCGGCGGCATCTCGGCGGCCTGCGTCATGATCTGGCTGCCGGCAAATTCGACCACCCAGACAAGGAACGCAACCGTCAGCAGCAGGACCACCGCCACGCGCCATGAGCGTCCGATGGGCAGCACGCGGCCGAGCAGGCGCTGGCCGCCATCGATCAGCATGGCGAACACGAAACCGCCGAAGATCACCAGCAGCGGATGCGCCAGATAGACCGCCAACGCGGCCATCCCGGCCATGCCGATCCACACCGCCGCGCGCTTGATTTCCTGCCGTACGAGATCGTCGCGGATATCGGTGGGCCCGGCGCTGTGCTGCGGGGCGGTCTCGGGAACGGTGGTCGGTACGTCGCTCATCGCTTGGTCGGGGCCCTCTGCGGCAGGATCATCGGTCGCAGTTTGAGCGAAGCACGGTTCCCCCGCAAGGCACCGTACCATGTCAAAGGATTCCACGTCTCGGTGCCATTGAGCGAATAGGTGATGAATTCGGCACGCCCGCCGATATCAGCCAGCGGAACCGGCCCACCGAGGCCCTTTTCGATGATCGGCGCGCGGCTGTCGGCTGAATGATCGCGGTTGTCGCCCATCAGGAAGGCGTAGCCAGCCGGGATTTTTGTCTCGGGATAATTGTCGAGCGGCTGCTGGCGGTGATCGATGATCCGGTAGGTCGCGCCGTTGGGCAGGGTTTCGCGGAAGATCGGCAATTCGCAGACCTGTTTGCCGTCTGCCGCGCGGTAACGAAGTCCGGGGAAATCATCGGGATCGCAGGGCTGGTTGGCATCGACCGGCAGCTCGAGCGGCGCTTCGGCGATCTGCGGCACGGGCTTGCCGTTGAGGATGATCTGGCCGTTCACCACGGCAATGCGGTCGCCCGGCAGCGCGACGACGCGCTTGATATAGTCCTCATCGCGATCGGGCGGGACGACGATGACGATATCGCCATAGGCCGGGGTCGCGGGAAGAATGCGCGTCTTCGAGCGCGGCAGGAAGTGCATCGAGGCCGAAACCCACGACCAGCCGTAGGGATACTTCGAGACGACCAGCTGATCGCCGACGAGCAGGTTCGGCATCATTGAAATCGACGGGATGTAGAAGGGCTTGGCCACGAAGCTGTGGAAGCCGATCACCGCCAGCAGCATGAGCAGCAGGCCACGCATCTCGGCGAGCCAGTTGGTGCCCTCGGGTTCGCCAGTTCCACTTTCGGGTGCCGTGTTTTCCGGCTGCTCTGTTTCGGGGACCGGCGCGGTTTCGGTAACGTCGCTCAAGCAGCACCTTCAGAAAGGGGTCGCGCCTCGATCACGACGAAGGCCTGCGCCCATGGGTGATCGTCGGTGAGCGTCAGGTGAACCACCGCCTCATGCCCCGCCGGGGTGATCGCGGCAAGGCGCGCGGCGGCACCGCCCGTCAGCGCCAGTGTCGGCGCACCGGAGGGAGCGTTGACCACGCCGATGTCCTTCATGAACACCCCCGCCTTGAAGCCAGTGCCGACCGCCTTGGAGAACGCCTCCTTGGCAGCGAAGCGCTTCGCCAGCGTGCCCGCCTTGGTATAGGGCCGGCGCGCGGCTTTGGCCTGTTCGAGCGGGGTGAAGACGCGGCTCTCAAAGCGCGCGCCGAAGCGGTCGAGCGAGGCCTGGATGCGCTCTATGTTGCAGAGGTCGGAGCCCATGCCGATGATCACTGCCCGCTCCTCACCGCCCGCTCCTCACCGTGCCGCGTCCATCAGTTCGCGCATCCTGAGTACCGCGTTTTCGAGTCCGGTAAAGATCGCCTCGCCGATCAGGTAGTGGCCGATGTTAAGCTCGGCCAATTGGGGAATCGCGGCGATGGCGCTGACGTTGTCGTAAGTGAGGCCGTGGCCGGCGTGGGGCTCGATGCCGTTCTTGGCAGCGAGCGCGGCCATGTCGGCGATGCGGCGCAGTTCCACCGCGCGGGCCTCACCCTCAGCGTGCGCGTATTCGCCGGTGTGGAGTTCGACGACGGGCGCGCCGAGCTTCATCGCCGCTTCGATCTGGCGCGGATCGGGAGCGATGAACAGGCTGACGCGGATGCCGGCATCCGCGAGTCGGCTGACGATCGGGGCGAGGCGGTTGTGCTGGCCGGCGGCGTCCAGCCCGCCCTCGGTGGTGCGTTCCTCGCGCCGTTCGGGCACGATGCAGGCCGCGTGCGGCTTGTGGCGCAGCGCGATGGCAAGCATTTCCTCCGTCGCGGCCATTTCAAGGTTGAGCGGCAGGTTCGTCGCGGCCTGGATGCGCGCAAGGTCCTCGTCGCGGATGTGGCGGCGGTCTTCGCGCAGGTGCGCCGTAAGGCCATCGCCGCCGACTTCGGCGACGATCTGCGCTGCGCGGACCGGATCGGGATGTTCGCCGCCGCGCGCGTTGCGGATCGTGGCGACGTGGTCGATGTTCACGCCGAGGCGCAGGCGCGTGGGAGCATGAAGGCTCATCAGGCGGCGCGGCTGCCGGGCTTGATTGCCTGAGTCGCGGCGAGTTCCGGTGGAAGCTCGTCGGGCGCGTAAGTCGGGAAGCTGAGGCTGACGAGCGGGTAGAATGGCACGCCGAGGTCTGCCGTGCCGCCCGAGCGATCAACCAGCGCCGCGCCGGCCACCACGATGCCGCCTTCCGCCTCGATCGCGGCGATGGCTTCGCGGCTGGAAAGGCCGGTGGTCACGACGTCCTCGACCATCAGCACCTTCTCGCCGGCCTTGAGCGAAAAGCCGCGGCGCAGTTCAAACGTGCCGGTCGGGCGCTCGACGAACATCGCCTCGACGCCCAGCGCACGGCCCATTTCATGGCCGATGATCACCCCGCCCATCGCGGGCGAAATAACCTTGCCGATCTGCTGGCGCAGTTCGCGCGGCAGAGTCGCGGCGAGCGCGGCGGCAAGGCGAGAGGCTCGCATCGGGTCCATCAGCACGCGGGCGCATTGCAGATAGTGCGCGCTGTGGCGGCCCGAAGAAAGCAGGAAGTGCCCTTCAAGCAGAGCCTCGCTGGCGCGGAATTCGGAGAGGATCTCGTCTTCGAGCATGGTTGTCTCATCATGAGCGGGCGTCGGAGCCCGCAGGAGGTGCTTCAGGGGTGGGTCAATAGCGAAGGGAGGGGCGCGGCGCTATGCCGGACTGCTCGATTCCCGTTATTCGCTTGCGCCTTAGAGCTTTAGGGCAAACCCCATTGCCCCAAAAATATACGTTCAGGCGCTTGAGGCTTGCGGCGAGCGCGCGTATAGGCCCCCTTGAATTAAGGGATTTGGGGTGTGGAGTGTCGGGGCAAAGGCCCGGCGCAGAAGCAAAAAATCGAGAGTTGCACACGATGAGTCTTTCCCATGTTGCCCGCGCCGTGACGGGTGTGATCCGGACAGTCAGCCTGGCGGCCGCGCTCGCATTCGCGCCCCAGGCCATGGCGGCTGCTGCCGCTCCGGCACCCGCGGCTGCTGTGGCTCCAGCGCCCGCCGACCCGGTCGCGGTGACGCCGGCTCCCGCCGCCAGCGCCGCTTCGGCAGATGCTGCCGCGCCGGTGGACAAGGGTTCCTATACCCCGATGAAGCCGACCGATGGCAAGGGCCAGCCGGTCGCCAAGGCCTGGACCTTCCAGGACCAGTATTCGCCGATCGGGCAGGAGGCCCTGGCGATGCACGATTACCTGCTGATGCCGGTGATCGTCGTGATCACGCTCTTTGTCCTGCTGCTCCTGCTTCTGGTCATGGTCCGCTTCCGCCGCGCCGCCAACCCGGTCGCATCGAAGACCAGCCACAACACCACGATCGAGATCATCTGGACGGTTGTTCCGGTGTTGATCCTCGTCGTGATCGCGGTGCCCTCGATCCGCCTGCTGGCGCACCAATATGCGCCCGCGCCCAAGGGTGCGCTCACGGTCAAGGCCACCGGTTACCAGTGGTACTGGGGCTATACTTATCCGGACAACGGCGGCTTCGAGGTGATCTCGAACATCCTGCCCGATGCCGAAGCGCTGAAGCGCGGCGAGCAGCCGCAGCTCGCGGCCGACAACCGCATGGTCGTCCCCGCTGGTGAGCCTATCCGCCTGCAGACCACCGGTTCGGACGTGATCCACGCCTTCGCCGTACCCTCGCTGTGGTTCAAGCTCGACGCTGTGCCGGGCCGCATCAACGAGAAGGTGCTCTTCATCAAGGAGCCGGGCGTTTACTACGGCCAGTGCTCCGAGCTGTGCGGTGCCCGCCACGGCTACATGCCGATCGTGGTCGAGGCGCTGCCCCGGCCCAAGTTCGAAGAGTGGGTGAAAACCCAGGGCGGCACTGTCGGTGCTCCGGCGGCCGGCGCCACCACCACGGCGGCCGCAGCGCCCGCCAAGACCACGCCCGCAGCGTAACAGATTTCGAGGACAAGGTTAGACCACCATGGCCAGCATTCCAGCCCACGAAGGCTTCGACGCCCACCACGAGGCGCACGATCATGACCACAAGCCCGCGTTCTTCGCGCGCTGGTTCATGTCGACCAACCACAAGGACATCGGGACGCTCTACCTGATCTTCGCGATCATCGCGGGCATCATCGGTGGCGCCGTTTCGGGCATCATGCGCGCCGAACTCGCGCACCCGGGCATCCAGTACCTTGGCTGGTGGACGCATTTCCTCGGCGGCAACGACCAGGATTTCAACGCCACGCTCCACCTGTGGAACGTGCTGATCACCGCCCACGGCCTGATCATGGTGTTCTTCATGGTCATGCCCGCGCTGATCGGCGGCTTCGGCAACTGGTTCGTGCCGCTCATGATCGGCGCGCCGGACATGGCCTTCCCGCGGATGAACAACATCTCGTTCTGGCTGACCGTCTCGGGCTTCTGCTCGCTGATGATCTCGGCCTTCATGCCCGGCGGTACCGGAATGGGCGCGGGCACGGGCTGGACGGTCTATGCGCCGCTCTCAACCTCGGGCTCGGTCGGCCCTGCGGTCGACTTCGCGATCTTCTCGCTGCACCTTGCGGGTGCTGGCTCGATCCTCGGCGCGATCAACTTCATCACCACCATCTTCAACATGCGCGCACCGGGCATGACCCTGCACAAGATGCCGCTGTTCGTGTGGTCGATGCTCGTCACCGCGTTCCTGCTGCTGCTTTCGCTGCCGGTTCTCGCCGCGGCGATCACCATGCTGCTGACCGACCGCAACTTCGGCACGACGTTCTTCAACCCGGCCGGCGGCGGTGACCCGATCCTTTACCAGCACCTGTTCTGGTTCTTTGGTCACCCCGAAGTCTACATCATGATCCTGCCGGGCTTCGGCATCATCAGCCAGATCATCTCGACCTTCTCGAAGAAGCCGGTGTTCGGCTACCTCGGCATGGCCTACGCGATGGTCGCGATCGGTGCGGTTGGCTTCATCGTGTGGGCCCACCACATGTATACCACCGGCCTCGACGTGAACACGAAGATGTACTTCACCGCCGCCACCATGGTCATCGCGGTGCCCACCGGCATCAAGATTTTCTCGTGGATCGCGACGATGTGGGGCGGCAGCCTCGAATTCAAGTCGCCGCTCGTTTGGGCGATCGGCTTCATCTTCCTCTTCACCGTCGGCGGCGTGACCGGCGTGGTGCTCGCCAACGGCGGCATCGACGACAACCTCCAGGACACCTACTACGTCGTGGCGCACTTCCACTACGTGCTGTCGCTGGGCGCGGTCACTTCGCTCTTCGCCGGGTTCTACTACTGGTTCCCGAAGATGAGCGGCCGCATGCACAGCGAGTTCCTCAGCCACCTGCACTTCTGGGTGTTCTTCATCGGCGTGAACCTGATCTTCTTCCCGATGCACTTCCTCGGCGTTCAGGGCATGCCGCGTCGCTATCCGGACTACGCCCCGGCGTTCGAGTTCTGGAACACGATCGCAACCAACGGCTACATGGTCATGGCTGCCTCGATGGTGATCTTCTTCGTCAACATCGGCTACTCGCTGGTGGCCGGCAAGAAGGCGGAAGGCAACTACTGGGGTGAAGGCGCCACCACGCTCGAGTGGACGCTCTCCAGCCCGCCGCCGTTCCACCAGTTCGAGACGCTCCCGGTCATCGAGGACGCGCACGCGCACTGATCGGATACCCGGTTTCAACTGGGGGTCTGCACAGACAGAGGGGCTCCGGAGCGATCCGGGGCCCTTTTGCGTTGGTCGTCGCATGAGACAAACTTTGGCACCAAAGCCCGGTGCCGTTTCGCTTTCCCTTCGCGGAATGCAGGCCTATAGGCGCCCATCATGACCACCGCGAACCCTCAGGCCCTGATCATGCCCGCCGACTGGCGCGACTTCTTCGCGCTGACCAAGCCGGGCGTGATGCGGCTCGTCATCTTCACTGCCGTGTGCGGCATGCTGGCGGCGCCCGGCACGATCCACCCCGTGCTCGCCTTCACCGCCATCCTGTGCATTGCGGTTGGTGCAGGCGGCGCGGCTGCGCTCAACCAGTGGTGGGAAGCCGATCTGGACGCCGTGATGAAGCGCACGGCCAAGCGCCCCATTCCCGGCGGCCGCATGGATCGCACCTCCGCGCGCGATTTTGGCTTCGCGCTCTCGGGCATCTCGGTGATGACGATGGGGCTCGCCATCAGCTGGCTTGCGGCGGGGATCCTCGCCTTCTCGATCTTTTACTACGCCTATCTCTACACCGTATGGCTCAAGCCGCGCACGCCGCAGAACATCGTGATCGGCGGCGGTGCGGGCGCGTTTCCGCCGCTGATCGGGTGGATCGCGGTGACCGGACACATCACGTGGATGCCGGTGCTGCTGTTCCTCATCATCTTCATGTGGACGCCGCCGCACTTCTGGGCACTCGCCCTGTTCGTGCAGATCGACTACTCCAAGGCCGGCATCCCGATGATGCCGGTCGTGGCGGGCGAACGCTCCACCCGGTGGCAAATTCTGGCATATGCAGTCGTACTGCTTCCGCTTTCGATGACACCTTGGTTCATCGGCGGAACGGGTTGGGTCTATGGCCTTTCCGCGCTCCTGCTCAGCGGGCTGTTCCTGTGGCTTTCGTTCAAGGTGGGTCTGCGCACCTCGACCCCCGGCGATGGCATGAAGCCGGAGAAGCGCTTGTTCGCCTATTCGATCTTCTACCTGTTCATCCTGTTCGCGATGCTGGTCGCCGACCGTTTCGCGACGATCCTGGGTCTGCAAGCATGAACCAGCCTTTCAATGACCGCCCGCTCACTGCTGCCGAAACCGATGCGCTGCGCGCGCGTCAGCGTGAGCGCAACAAGGTCATGGGCCTGATCCTCGGCTTCCTCGTAGTCCTGTTCTTCGCGATCTCCATCGTGAAGATCACCGCCAAGCCGGAGCATGCGCCGGCAGAGGGCACTGAGCAGGCGGAGCATTCCTGATGGCGTTGGCGCTCGATGTCGCCGGCCGGCGCAACCGCAAGGTGGGGATGATTGCTGCTGGCGGTGCAATCGCCATGCTGGGCCTCGGCTACGCTTCGGTGCCGCTCTACCGCATGTTTTGCCAGGCCACGGGCTTCAATGGCACGACGCAGCGCGCAACAGCGGCGCAGGCGGCGTCGGTGAAGACCACAGCGCGCCCGATCACGATCCGCTTCGATGGCAATGTGACCAAGGGCATGCCGTGGCAGTTCCGGCCGGAGCAGGTGACGCAGGACGGCCATATCGGCGAGCGCAAGATGGCCTTCTTCATCGCGAAGAATACATCGAACCGCCCGATTGTCGGCCGCGCGATCTACAACGTGACGCCCGAGCAGACCGGCGCCTATTTCCACAAGATCCAGTGCTTCTGCTTCAACGAGCAGCGGCTCGAACCCGGTGAGCAAGTGCGCATGCCGGTGATCTACTACGTCGATCCCGAGATGCTGAACGACCCGAACGCGAAGGACGTTCCCGAGATCACGCTTTCGTACACCTTCATAGAAGCAGCGGACAGCGTGGCCGCACCCCCTGAAAAACAGGGTGGCAAGAGGTAGGAAAGCCTCTGGACCGCACCGCAAGGCCTCGATAAAGGCGTTTGCAATCAAGCTGAATCGTGCCTTTGGGCAGCGATCCGGCAAGTCCCAAGATGACGGGGGTTGAAGAGACGAACATGGCCGGCACGAAGAACCACGATTACCACATTCTGCCGCCGGACATCTGGCCCTTCGTCGGCGCGCTTTCCGCGCTCACGATGACGAGCGGCGGCGTGTTTGCGATGCACGGCATGCCCGGCGGCAAGATCGCGCTGATGCTCGGCGTGTTCGGCGTTGCGCTCACCATGTTCTCGTGGTGGGGCAAGGTGATCAAGGAAGCGCATGCCGGTGATCACACCCCGGTCGTGCAGCTGCACCAGCGCTATGGCATGATCCTGTTCATCGCTTCGGAAGTGATGTTCTTCGTCGGCTGGTTCTGGGCCTTCTTCGACTTTTCGCTGTTCCCCAACCAGTTGGTGGAAGTGGTCGGCGGCAAGTGGCCGCCCAAGGGCATCGAAGCGGTGATGAACCCCTTCGATCTCCCGCTGCTCAATACGTTGATCCTGCTCTGCTCGGGCACGACGCTGACCTGGGCGCACCACGAACTGATCCACGGCAACCGCGAAGGCCTCAAGACCGGCCTGTGGGCGACCATCGCGCTCGGCCTGCTGTTCAGCTCGATCCAGGCCTACGAGTACATTCACGCGCCGTTCCCCTTCGGCGAGAACACCTATGGCTCGGCGTTCTATATGGCGACCGGCTTCCACGGCTTCCACGTGATCGTCGGCACCATCTTCCTCGCGGTGTGCCAGGCGCGCGCCTACAAGGGCCACTTCACCCCGCGGCAGCACTTCGGCTTCGAAGCGGCGGCGTGGTACTGGCACTTCGTCGACGTGGTGTGGCTGTTCCTCTTCGTCGCGATCTACGTATGGGGCGGCTGGGGCGCACCGATCGAGTGATCGGTTCCCGGTGACAGACAGCACCGAACAAGCAACGAAAGGGCAGAGCGGGCTTACCCGCGCTGCCCTTTTCGGTTTGTGCCCGCGCTGCGGGGCGCGGAGCTTGTGGGATGCGCCCGCAGCCTTTGCGCCGTCCTGCCGGGCCTGCGGTCTGGTTTTTGCCGATTATGAACCGCGTGGGCGGGGGCTCTATTTCGTGCTGCTGCCGCTGACGTTCCTGCTGATTGCTGGGGCGTTGAAGCTCGATGATCTTGTTCGTCCGCCCTTGTGGCTGATGCTGGCGCTGATCGTGGTGGCGGTGCCGGGCGTGATCTTTGGCGCACTGCGGCTGATGAAGGCGGCCTTGCTGGTGGCACGGCTGCGGGCGGCGGGAGTTGTGGCGTGAAGCGTATTCCGATTGTCCCGACGCTGATCGTGCTGCTGGCGGTGGCTTACATGGTCCACCTCGGTCTCTGGCAGCTTGACCGGCTGGGGCAGAAGGAAGCGATGCTGGCGCGGTATCAGGCGGCGCAGGCTTCTGCCGCCGAAGTGCCGTTCCTCATTCCGCCGATGCTGGCCGAAGTGAACTATTACCATCGCAGCCGTCTTGACTGCGACATCGTGCTCAGCATGACGACGCTCTCTGGTCGCAATGCCAAGGGGGAAGCTGGCCTCGCGCATTCCGCGCAGTGCCAGACGCCGGAAGGTTCGACAGCAACAGTCGTACTAGGCTGGTCGCGCGATCCTTCGACGCCGGTCTGGAAGGGCGGCCGTGTTACGGGCTGGATCGCACCCGGACCGAGGTTGGTGGCCGACCCGCCACTCTCCGGTCTCCAGCCCAACGCCAAGCCCGATCCCAAGGACATTCCCAACAACCACCTCGCTTATGCGGTGCAGTGGTTCCTCTTCGCAGGCGTGGCGCTGGTGATCTATGCGCTCGCTCTGCGCAAGCGGATGCGGGCTGGCTGAACCGGCGCGCTGACGAACACACCCTCGTCATCCCTCGCCCACCTTCGTCATCCCCGCGCAGGCGGGGATCCAGAGCGGGCGCAGCTCTCCATCGCCCTGGATCCCCGCCTGCGCGGGGATGACGAGGGTTTAGGTCGGGGGGCGCAATGCCAAATCCGCAAGCACCCCCCGCCGCTGCCCCCAAATCCTTGCGCCCCGCGCCCCTGCCCGCTAACCGGCAGGCCCATGAAGTACGTCAGCACCCGGGGCCAGGCGCCCTCGCTCGATTTCGAGGGCGTGACCCTCGCCGGCCTCGCCTCCGACGGCGGGCTCTACGTGCCCGAGCGCTGGCCGACCTTCACCCATGACGAGATCGCAGCGATGGCGGGCCTGCCCTACGCAGAGCTCGCCGCCAAGGTCATGCAGCCCTTCGTGGGCGACTGCATCGCGCCCGAGCGGCTGCTGGAGCTGACGCGCGAGGCCTATGGCCGCTTCGCCCATTCCGCCGTCACCCCGCTGGTGCAGCTGGACGAGCGGCAGTGGCTTCTGGAGCTGTTTCACGGCCCCACGCTCGCCTTCAAGGATGTGGCGCTGCAATTGCTCGGCCTGCTGTTCGAGGAGTTCCTCGGCCGCCGCGACGATCACCTGACCATCGTCGGCGCGACATCGGGCGATACCGGCTCGGCGGCGATCGATGCCGTCGCGGGGCGCGCCAAGGTCGATATCTTCATGATCCACCCGCATGGCCGGGTTTCCGATGTGCAGCGGCGGCAGATGACCACGGTGCTTGCGCCCAACGTCCACAACATCGCCATCGACGGCAGCTTCGATGATGCGCAGGCGATGGTGAAGCGCATGTTCAACGACAATGCGATGACCAGCCGCTTCGGCATCGCGGCGGTCAATTCGATCAACTGGGCGCGGCTGATGGCGCAGGTGGTCTACTACTTCGCCGCCGCGCTCCAATTGGGCGCACCGCAGCGCCGCGTCGCATTCTCGGTGCCGACGGGCAACTTCGGCGACGTCTTCGCGGGCTATGTCGCCGCGCAGATGGGGCTGCCGATCGAACGACTGATCGTCGCAACCAACATCAACGATATCCTCCACCGCGCGCTCTCCTCCGGCGATTATTCGGCAGGCACCGTCACGCCGACCGCGGCGCCTTCGATGGACATTCAGGTCTCCTCGAACTTCGAGCGGCTGCTCCATGATGCGGGCGGGCGCGATGGCGCGGCGATCATGGCGCAAATGCGCGAGTTCGAGACGACCAAGGCCATGCAGCTGACCAATGCGCAGCGCGAGAATGCCGCCGCGCTGTTCACCAGTGCGCGCGCCGATGCTTCGGACATGGCCAAGGCGATGCGCTGGGCCTACGAATCCTGCGGCGAGGTGCTCGATCCGCACACCGCCATCGGCCTCCACGCCGCGCGCGTGGCGCAAGGGCTCCCCGCCGATGTGCCGGTGGTGACGCTGGCGACGGCGCATCCTGCCAAGTTCGGCGATGCCGTAGAGCGCGCGACCGGCGTGCGGCCTGCGCTCCCGGCGCGTGTGGGCGATCTGTTCGAGCGCGAGGAGGCCTATACGCGCCTGCCGGGCGACTACGACACCGTCGCCACGTGGATTGCCGAGCGCGCCACACCGCGAGCCGGCTAAGTGGCCAAGCTCGATCTTCAGGCAAAGCTCATGGTCGGGCCGGGCTGGGACCAGTTCGGCCTGATCGACAGCGGCGACGGGCGCAAGCTCGAACGCTACGGCCCCTACCGCTTCATCCGCCCCGAACCGCAGGCGATGTGGGCGCCCCGGCAGGCGGTGTGGGATGCGCACGGCGAATTCGTGCCCGGTTCGGACGAGGACGGCGGAGGGCGCTGGACCTATGCCAAGCCCGTCCCGCGCGAGGGCTGGCCGCTCGATTGGCGCGGAATCGGCTTTACCGCGCAGTGCACGCCGTTTCGCCACCTCGGCTTCTTTCCCGATATGGCCCCGGTGTGGGACTGGATGGGCGAGCAGCTCGATGGCCGGCAGGATGCATCCACGCTCAACATGTTCGGCTATACCGGCGTCGGCACCATGGCGCTCTCGCGCTTCGGGCCGGTGACGCATGTCGATGCCTCGAAGAAGGCGGTGGCGCAGGCGCGGGCCAACGCGGCGGTCGCGGGGCTGGAAGAGAGGCCCGTGCGCTGGATCGTTGATGATGCGGCGAAGTTTGCGGCGCGCGAGGTGCGGCGCGGCAAGCGCTATGACGGGATCATCCTCGATCCGCCCAAGTTCGGGCGCGGGCCGGATGGCGAAGTCTGGCGGTTGGAGGAGAACCTGCCGACCCTGATCGCCGATTGCGCGCGGCTGCTGGATGCGCAGAGCCGGTTCCTGTTCCTCACCGTTTACGCCGTGCGCATGTCCTCGCTTGCCATCGGCGGGCTGCTGGCAGAGGCGCTGGCGGGGCTGCCGGGCACAGTCGAGCACGGCGAACTGGCGCTCGCCGAGGAAGGTGAACGCGGGCGCATCCTGCCCACCGCAATCTTCGCGCGCTGGTCCAATCCTGAAACATAAGAAAATCTGGGGCGGGCATCGCGACCACCGGCACTGGACAAGGCGGCGGCGGGGTGCCAGAGGCGCGGCCCGTGAACGACAGCCTCATCCTTGAAGTCGCCAACATCGAAAGCGATGTGCTCACCGGGATCTATTCCGAGGAGACCGGCAGGCCGCAGCCGCTGCGCATCTCGATTTCGGCCGCGCTCACCGCGCAGGACCACTACACCCCCGATTGCCCGCTGACAGCGAGCAAGAACTACATGGACCTGAAGCACGCGGCGACCGAGGGCCTCCCGCAGGGCGTGCATTTCCAGCTGATCGAATCGGTGGCGGACCACATCTGCGAGACGCTGTTCCTGCAGGACAGCCGCGTCACGCGCGTCACGGTCAAGATCGTCAAGCTTGCGATCAGCGAGCGCGGCGAGGAGATTGGCATGACGCTGACCCGGCACCGGCGCGATTGACGATGGCACAGCCCCGGCCGCTTGCTGTGATCACCGGCGGCTGGCGGCGCATCGGCGCTGCGATTGCACGCCGGCTGGCCGAGGCCGGATGGGATCTCGCGCTCCATGCGCATAGCGCCGCGACGTTCGATCAAGGCTTTGCTGACGAACTCGCGCGGCTGGGCGGGGCCGTTCATCCGCTCGCGGCGGACCTTGCCGATGCCGCAGCGGTAACGCGCCTCCCAGCCGAAGCCATGGCGCTCGCCGGGCGCGCGCCAAGCCTGCTGGTCAACTGCGCGGCCCTGTTTCGCGAGGATACCGCGATGACGGTGACCGCCGCGATGCTCGACGAGCATCTGGCGGTGAACCTCGCCGCGCCGGTGCTGCTCACTCGTGCGCTGGCCGACATGGCTGAGGGCGATGCGGCGGTCGTCCATATCCTCGACCAGCGCGTACTCAATCCGGTGCCCGATCAGCTGAGCTACACGCTATCCAAGCAGGCGCTGCATGCCGCCGTGCGCACCCTGGCGCGCAGCCTTGCGCCGCGCGTGCGGGTCAATGCCGTGGCACCGGGGCTCACCCTGCCGACGCCGGACTACACCGAAGAGCAATGGCTGCGCCTCACCGCGCTGATGCCGCTCGAACGACTCGCCAGCCCGGGCGAGATTGCCGAAGCCGTGCTGTTCCTCGCGCAGGCGCGCGCTGTCACCGGACAGACTATTTTTGTTGATGGGGGCGCGCACCTTGAATCTTTTGCGCGAGACTTCGTATACCTTGAGACATGAGCACCACCGTCGCACCCCTGGTTGACCGCTTCGCGCGCCGCATCACCTATCTGCGGCTCTCGCTGACCGACCGCTGCGACTTGCGCTGTTCCTACTGCATGCCCGAACGCATGACCTTCCTGCCGCGCGCCGAGGTGCTGACGCTGGAAGAGCTGCACGAAGTGGCGCTGGCCTTCATCGCGCGCGGGGTGCGCAAGATCCGCCTGACCGGCGGCGAGCCGCTGGTGCGGCGCGACATGATGCAGCTGGTCCGCGCGCTCGGCCGCAAGATCGGCACCAACGAAGAGGGGGGCAGCCTCGACGAACTGACGCTGACCACCAACGGTACGCGGCTCGCCGAATTTGCTGATGATCTGGCAACGGCAGGCGTGAAGCGCATCAACGTCTCGCTCGATACGCTGGACCGCACGAAGTTTTCCGAGCTGACCCGGCGCGACAGTCTGCCGCAGGTGCTGGAGGGCATTGCCGCAGCCAAGGCTGCCGGGCTCAGGATCAAGCTCAATGCCGTGGCGCTCAAGGGCATCAACGAGCACGATCTGCCCGATCTGATCGCCTGGGCGCACGGTGAAGGCCATTCGGTCACGCTGATCGAGGTCATGCCGCTTGGCGAGGTCGAGGGCGACCGCTTCGATCACTACCTGCCTTTGGATGCGGTGCGCTGCGATCTCGAATCGCGCTGGACGCTGACGGCAAGTGATGCGCGCACCGGCGGGCCGGCGCGCTATGTCGATATTGCCGAGACGGGCGGGCGGCTGGGCTTCATCACGCCGCTCACCGGGAATTTCTGCGAGGGCTGCAACCGCGTGCGCGTGACCGCGACCGGGCAGCTCTTCATGTGCCTCGGCGGCGAAGGCAAAGTGGACTTGCGCGCCGCGCTGCGCTCCGAGCATCCCGAAGCCGCGCTCAATGATGCCTTTGCCCGCGCGATGGGCGAGAAGCCTGAACGCCACGGCTTCGTGATCGATCGCCCCGGCGCTGCGCCCGCGCTGGCGCGCCACATGTCGATGACCGGCGGCTGACATGTCTGCGAAACTGGTGTTCCTGGGCCGGCTGGAGGACATCGCCGGCATGGGTGAGCTTGCGGTGAACCCCGGTCCGCTCGAGCAAGTGCTCGCCGCGCTCGATCCCGCGCTTGCGATCGAATTGCTGGGCGAACGGGTGCGCATGGCCTTGAACGGCGCGCTGCTCGGCGATGGCGGCGGCGTGATTTTGGCCGAAGGCGATGAGCTCGCCTTCCTGCCGCCCGTCAGCGGGGGTTGAGGTGGCCGAAGTCCGCCTTCTGGGCGAAAGCTTCTCGCCGACGGACGAGCTTGCCGCATTTACCGCCGCGCACCCTGAGGCGGGCGGCGTCGTCAGCTTCCTGGGTCAGGTCCGCCGTGAAGGCGGCCCCAATGCGGTCGAGGCGCTGGAGCTCAAGCACTACGCCGCGATGACGCTACCCGGCATGGAAGCGCTCGCTACCGCCACCCGCGCGCGCTGGGCGCTCGATGGGCTGCTCGTCATCCACCGCTACGGAGTGATGCACCCCGGCGATCCGATCGTGCTGGTTGCCGCCGCCGCGCGCCATCGCCGCGATGCCTTTGCCGCCGCCGACTTCGCGATGGACCACCTCAAGAGCCAGAGCTGGTTCTGGAAGCGCGAGAAAACCGCGCGCGGCTGGCGCTGGATCGAGCCCCGGCCCGACGACCACCGCGATCTGGCGCGCTGGTAGGAAGCTAACCGCCGAGCGCGCCGCCCAGCGCGGCAACCGCGCGGTCTTCCTCGGCGAGGAGGCCTGCGACTTCGCGGTGGGCGGGATTGACGATCTTCAGATCGGCATCAGGGCCGGTGGCCGCCTTTTCGGTCGCGGCGATCAGCAGCCGGTCGAGATCGGCGAGCGCGACCATGCCCTCGCCGCGCGCTGAGGTGAGGCTGGCGAGGGCGATGGCGGCGCTGCTCCAGGCTTCGGTGCCGGGGACGGCGCCCTTGGCCGCCGCGATCAGGCGGCTGGCGGCGCCCTGCCGTTCGAGGAAGCGGCTGTGAGCGGCGCGGGCCGCATCGCGCAGCGCGGCGACGCGGGCGGAGAGGTCGGTGCCGGCGGGAAGCTGGGTGGTCAGCGGCAGGCTTGCGGCGGGCTCCACCGGCTGCCCGGTGCCATAGGCGCGCTCCGCCGCGCGAATCGCCAGCGAGGGAAAGCGGGAGCGGTCCGCATTGCAGGCGCTGAGCGCGAGAAGGGCGAAGGCCGGCGCGGCAAGACGGATGGACAGGAATGCCATACCGGGGCCATAGAAGCTTTTGCCGGGGCGGGGAAGCAGGGCCTGCAGCGTGTCCGACGCGCAATTCGCCTCCCTGCAGCGTTGACATGGGGCCCTCGTTCGATTAACCGCGCCACTCTTTCCGGGCCTCCGCAATCGTGCGGAGATTCGGCCATGCCGGTTGATGGTGCGCATTTCGCGGGTCCATCGGGCGGCCAGACACTTGAAACGGATAGCAGGAACCATGTTCGCAATCGTGCGCACGGGCGGCAAGCAGTATCGGGTTGCCGCCGGAGACAAGATCGCGGTCGAAAAACTGGCGGGTGAAGCCGGTGAAACGATCACGTTGACCGACGTCCTTCTCGCGGGGAACGAAGGCGTGCTCGCGGATGCCAAGGGCGTGACCGTTTCGGCCGAGATCATCGCGCAGGCGAAGTCCGAGAAGGTGGTCGTGTTCAAGAAGCGCCGCCGGCACAACTATCGCCGGAAGAACGGCCACCGCCAGCAGCTGACCCTGCTGCGTATCCTCAGCGTCGCCTGATCGCGACACCAGAGTCCAGCGACTCGCAAGATTCCGGAGTAAGCTCAGATGGCACATAAGAAAGCAGGCGGCTCTTCGCGCAACGGTCGCGATTCGGCAGGCCGCCGCCTCGGCGTCAAGAAGTTCGGCGATCAGCACGTGATCGGCGGCAACATCATTATCCGCCAGCGCGGCACGAAGGTGTACCCGGGCGCCAATGTCGGCATTGGCAAGGATCACACCCTCTTCGCGCTCGCCGAAGGCCGCGTACGTTTCCACTCGGGCAAGCTTGGTCGTAAGTACGTCTCGGTGGACATGATGGCCGAGGCCGCAGAATAACCGGATGGTCAGATCGGGCCATCCGCTACGGATGGCCCCCGCCGGCTCGGTAGAGCTGGCTTGACGAGGGAGAGGGGCCAACCCGTCTCCCTTTTTCTTTGTCTCCCTCACCCAAGCCACAATCTGGCGCATTAACCGCGCGAGACCTGGCTTATCGCAATATGCCTGTCATTTCCTTTGGTTAGCAGCCGAGGGAAATCGAGGGGCGGATGAGGAGACAAGGCATGTTCATTCGCAGTGAAAGACTGTTCCTGCGCCCCGCATGGCCCGAAGACTGGGCCGAATTGCACGCCGCGATCGACGATGCGGCGGTGGTGCGCAATCTCGCCCGCGCGCCCTGGCCCTATCGGGCGGACGACGCGCGCTGGTTCGTGAGTCGGCAGCAGGACCCGCGCCATCCCGATTTTCTGGTGACCATGCCCAGCGCCGATGGCGCGCGGATCATCGGCTGTGCCGGGATCGCGCCGGGTGAGCAAGGCGCGGTCGAGCTCGGCTACTGGATCGCGCGCGACCAGTGGGGCCATGGCTATGCCACCGAAGCCGCACGCGCGGTGCTCAGTATCGCGCGGGCACTGGGGCACGACCGGATCGAGGCGAGCCACTTCCTCGACAATCCGGCATCGGGCCGGGTGCTGCGCAAGCTCGGCTTCGTGCCCACCGGCGAACATCGCCCCCGCCGCAGCGAAGGGCGCGGCTCGGTGGTGACGAGCGTGGTCTACCAGATCCACCTCGGCGAAGCTGGCAACGGTGACGGCGGGGGTGACGATCAGGAGTCGATGCGACGCGCGGCCTGACCCCGTGCTTCTCCTGCACTACTCTTGCTCTCGGCGCGCCGGAGTTCTAGGCATTGGACCTCCGGCGCGCGGGGGTAAATGCGCGCCGCAAGGGGGAAATCGGCTCGCACAATGTCAGTTCGCAAGCGTCTCAGTCCTGAAGAAAGCCGTATTGCCGCCCTCGAAGCTGCACGGGCCCTGTTGATCGAAGCAGGACCGCAGGCGGTAACGCTGAAAGCCGTCGCTGGGCGGATCGGGCGCACCCATGCCAATTTGCTGCACCACTTCGGCTCGGCCTCGGGCCTCCAGAAGGAACTCGCGCGCCATCTCGCCGAGACGATCTGCGTGGGCATCCGCGAGGCGGTGATTGCCAGTCGCTCCGGCATCGGAAGCCCGCGCGATGTGGTCGAACTCACGTTCGACGCGTTTGACCGCGAGGGCGCAGGCGCGCTCGCTTCATGGATGTTGCTCACCGGCAATGAGGATGCGCTCGATCCGATCGTCGATGTGATCCACGATCTGGTGATCGAACTGAACGAGTTCGGCTCGGACACCATGCGCGGCACCACGCTGACGCTTGTGCTCATGGCGCTTGGGGACGCGCAGATGGGCGGGCCGCTGAGCCAGGCGCTCGAACTGCCGCGCACCGCCGCGCGCGACTATGCCGCAACAATGCTCGAGAAGGCGACCGCCGAAAACGGCCAGATCATGCAGGCGGGCTGAGGTCCATCCACCGGGGGGCGGCTTCAGGAACGATATCCTCCACGCGCCGATGATCGACCGCGAGGCCGAGCTCTGGATAGGCAGCGCGCTGGCGGGCGGGATCTGACTGATCGAGCGGCACGACAACCAGCCGCCGGTTCACCTTCTGCCGCCAGTTCATCCGCGCGGTGTTTTCCTGACCCACGTAGCAGCCCTTGGTGAAGCTGACGCCAGCGAGGTCTGCGGCATTGGTTTCGAGCCAGAGCGTCTGCTCGCTGCCGAGTTCGGCGATACCCTCGGTCACCCCCAGCGCGAGTCGGTGGGCAAGCCAGGCTGCGTCCGCGGCGGTATCGTCGGCGCTCACCGGAGCGATCCAGCGGTGGCCGAGTTCGGGCAAGCGCGGATCGGTCGGTTCGCCAGCGGCCTGCCAGTAGACGCCGAGCGTGGTATCCTCGGCAATCGCGATGCGCCGGCGCAGGCGGTAGAGCGCGAGGCGCTTGGCGAGCGCAGGCGCGGCGGCAGCCTCGCAATCGAGCAGGAGGTCAGCTCCATCGCCCCAGACGATGAAGTCGAACAGCGCCTTGCCCTGCGCACTCAGCAGGCCGGCCCAGACGGGAAGGGGGCCCTTCACGTCATTGGTCACGAGGCCCTGAAGGAAGGCGGCAACGTCCTCGCTCTCGTCCAGCGGGGAAAGGCGCACCAAGGTGCGTGTTGTCAGTCTGGGTGCGCTCATAGGTGACAGATAGGCATGCCCCGGCTTAAGGGGAAGGGCATGACTGAACCTCGCTCGATCACGATCCGCCGCCCCGATGACTGGCATGTCCACTTGCGCGATGGCGCGCTGCTGGCGGGCGTCGCCCCGCACACCGCGCGCCAGTTCGCCCGCGCCATCGTGATGCCCAACCTCTCGCCGCCCATGACCGATGTGGCGGGCGTTGCGGCTTATCGGGACCGGATCATGGCCGCGCTGCCGGCGGGCACGGATTTCACGCCGTTGATGACGCTGTACCTCACCGACCACACCGATCCCGACGAAGTCGAGCGCGGGCACGCGGCGGGCGTGTTCGTGGCGGCCAAGCTCTATCCGGCGCATGCCACCACGGGTTCGGCGCAGGGCGTGACCGATGTGGCCAACATCATGGGTGTGCTGGCGCGGATGGAAAAGATCGGCATGCCGCTGCTGATCCACGGCGAGGTGACCGATCACCATGTCGACATCTTCGACCGCGAGGCGGTGTTCATCGAGCGGACGCTGATTCCGCTGGTGAAGGCGCTGCCCGGCCTTCGCGTTGTGTTCGAGCATGTGACGACGAGCGAAGCGGTGCAGTTCGTCGAGAGCGCGGGCGCAAACCTTGCCGCGACGATTACCCCGCAGCACCTCCACATCAACCGCAATGCCATGCTGGTGGGCGGCATTCGCCCGCATGCCTATTGCCTGCCCGTTGCCAAGCGCGAGCATCACCGGCTGGCGCTGCGCAAGGCGGCAACCTCGGGCAGCCCGCAGTTCTTCCTCGGCACCGACAGCGCGCCGCATGCCAAGCACCTCAAGGAAGCGGCCTGCGGCTGCGCGGGGATATTCAACGCGCCCTACGCGCTCGAAAGCTACATCAAGGTGTTCGAGGAAGAAGGCGCGCTGGACAAGTTCGAGGGCTTTGCCAGCGAGCACGGCCCGCGATTCTACCGCCTGCCACTGAACGAAGGCACGGTGACGCTGGAGCGGGCGCCGGTAACCGTGCCGGACGAGATCGATGTGGGCGAGACGATGGTCGTGCCCTTCCACGCTGGAGAGACGCTAGGCTGGCGCTTTCGTGTGTGAATTGAGCCGCGCCTGATGGATCATGTCCCAGGTGAACAGGCCGAGCGCGATCCAGATCAGGATGAAGCACCCCGCGCGTGAGGTATCGAGCGGCTCGCCATAGAGGAAATGGCCGAGCAGGAAGCCGATGCTTGGCGTGATGAACTGCGCAAAGCCCATGGCCGAAAGCGTCAGCCGCCGCGCGGCATAGCCGAACAGCAGCAGCGGAATTGCCGTGAACAGGCCGCCGATCATCAGGAGGACTGCCATCTCCCAACTCGCGGTCATGCTCGATCCGCCGCCGATTCCACTGCCGGTCCAGGCGTACCAGCCGACGACAGCGAGCGCGGGGAGCAGGCTCACGCCTGTCTCGATTGTCACTGCTTCGACTGCGCCGGCGGGGACGATCTTGCGGACAAGGCCATAGAGCGCGTAGCTCACCCCCAGCGCCAGGGAGACGGTGAGCATATCCAGCTCACCGAAGGCGAGGAGGCCGATGCCGGTGGCGGCGATCACCACTGCGGCCCATTGCACCCGGCTCAGCTTCTCGTGCAGGAAAACCGTGCCGATGAGCACGTTGATCAGCGGCATGATGTAGTAGCCGAGGCTGGTCGCGAGAACGTGGCCGGTGACGACGGCAATGAAGAAGATCAGCGAATTGGTCGCGGTGAGCGCCGCGCTGGTGGCGAGCCTGAGCACCACCGTCCGGTTGCGCAGCGAGGCGAGGAGCGAGCGACCTTGCTGTTGCAGCGCGATGATCGCGAGGCAGATGGGCATGCTGCACACGATCCGCCATGCGAGCAGTTCTGGTGCGGGCACTTCGCCCAGCAGCTTGAAGTAGATCGGCATGACGCCCCAGAAAGTGTAGGTCGCAATCGCGGCGACAGCACCGTTGTGGCGGGAGGATGAGGCGGTCATGGCGCGCGCCATGGCAGGCCCGGCGCGCACGACCAAGCATCAAAATGGCATGGCCTGAACAGGCACTGGTGACGCGGAGTTAACCATGGCCGGTGCAAGAGACGCGTGGATGCGCCTTCGTCACCCCTTGCCCGCGATCCTCATCGCCGCGCTGGCCGCCTGTTCGGCCGACGCACCGCGCACGCGCGGCGGCGAGGAAGGCCCCGCGCACGATCCGGTAATGACGGCAGCGATCGAGGGCCAGCTGATGGTCGATCCCGATCTTTCGCAGGCCAACAGCCGCAATCTGGCGATTATTCCGGCTGGCCCTGCCGATCCGGCCCTGCCGCTGCCAGATCCGAAGAGCTAGCGCACGGCGGCATAAATGGGCAGCTTACGCCCAGTTGCGGACGTTACCTGAACATCCGGAAGGTCGGATTTCTGGCACCGCCGCAAAATAGGTGCCGTTCAGGAAGCGACTCCATTGCGGACGTTTGGCGGCCGGTGCAGTCTTGCCAAGATGAAGAAGCTGACCATTGCAATTGCGGTTTTACTCGTGGGTTGCGACGGCTCGTCACCGTCCAACCTGCGTGAAGCAATGGGAAACGGACACGCTCGGCTGGTGCCACTCGGTACCAATGAGTCCGTTACAATTGCTATACCGAGCAATGCGAAGGGTGCGTCCTCCTTATCGCTTGAGTTCCGACCAGATGGGATCATTTTAGCGGAAGCGCGCGACGCTATCGGGCGACTTGTCAAAGCCGAGAGATTTAGATCGGCTAGCAGCCAAACAAGTGCGCTTCGGGCGCGCTTTGCGGTATTCCGCCCCCCGTCTGGGAAAGAGGATTTTCTGCCTCGCGGCTGCAGTTACACTTACGATGCGTCGGATACGGTAACGTTGGTTTTTGCCAACATCGCGATTGATAGGAAGGGCGCCGATCAGATCAAATTCGTCCACTTTCAAACGACGTGCCAAAATCGGTGGGCGGAGTTGGGTCTGATGGAAATTAGGGCCATCATCGCCTCGCTGCCGCAGACTGCGCTTATTCGCAGCCGTGTTCTCTAGGTCCGTTTCCCACCAATCCCAGCCGTTCGCCCATCGCCGCAAGCGCACGCCCAGCCGGCAGCCCTCAGGTATCCCGCAGCCCCACGCCAATCGTCGCGCGAGGCTGTTCCATTTCGGCGGACGAGACCGGATAGGCGCACGAATCGGCCATGTAGTAGCCGCCCGGGCGGTTGTTGCCGGAAAGGCCGGTGCCCCCGAAAGGAGCGGCGGCGTTTTCGCCGATGGTCGGGCGGTTCCAGTTGACCACGCCGGCGCGGATGTTGGCCCAGAAGCGGTTGTAATCCTGCGGCGATCCGCCGACCAGCGAAGCGACGAGGCCGAAGCGCGTGTTGTTCGCCTCGGCAATCGCTTCGTCGAAATCATCCACGCCGATGACCTGCAGCAGCGGGCCGAACAGCTCCACATCGGGCCGTTCGTCGATCTTGGTCACGTCGATGATCGCGGGGCTGACGAAAGGCATATCCTCGCGCAGGCGGGCCATGTGCTTGATCGCGCGGCCGCCGTTGGAAAGGAGATAGACGAAGCTTTCAGTGAGGCCATCGGCAGCGGCATTGTCGATCACCGGGCCCATGAAGGGCGTGGGCGTATCGAAAGGTGCGCCCACGATCAGGCGTTCGGTGAGGCGGCGGACTTCGGTGACCACCGCGTCGTACATGGTCGATTTGACGATCAGTCGCCGCGCCGAGGAACAGCGCTGACCCGCGCTGGTGAAGGCCGATTGCACCACGATCGCGGCGGCATCGGCGATCTTGGGCGTGTCCCACACGACGATCGGATTGTTGCCGCCCAGTTCGAGCGCGACGACCTTGCCCGGATTGGACGCGAGCTTGCGATTGATCGAGACCCCGGCATGGGCGGAGCCGGTGAACAGCACGCCGTCCACCCCGTCGTGCATCGCCAGCGCCTGGCCTTGCTCTGGCCCGCCGAACAGCACCTGTACCACGGCGGCGGAAATGCCGGCGCGGTGGTAGCAGCGGGTGAGCAGATCCCCGGTGGCGGGCGCCTTCTCCGATGGTTTGAACACCACGACATTGCCGGCAATCAGCGCGGGGATGATCTGCGCGGCGGGAAGCAGCGCGGGCATGTTGTAGGGGCTGATCACCGCGACCACGCCGTGCGGCTTGTGGCGCACGGCGGACGTACCGTTGAGCGCGCCATCGAGCTTTCGCTGCGACGTGCGCTCGGCATAGGCGCGCACCGAGACTTCGACCTTGTCGACCACTCCATCAACTTCGCCGCGCGCTTCCCACAGCGGCTTGCCGGTTTCGCGGGCGATCAGATCGGCGAGCTTGTCCGATTCCTTGCGCACTTCGTTGGCGAAGCGGCGCAGCAGTTCGATGCGGGTGGAAAGCGGCTGCGCGGCCCAGAGCGGCCAGGCACGGCGCGCGCGTGCGATCACGTCATCGACGTCGCCGATCCGGCCACGCCACAGTTCCGAACCGGTCGCGGGTTCGAAAGAGACGAGTTCGCCGGTGGACACGGGTGCGCGGGGCCTTCCTCTGCCTTGCCTCTGGAGCGGCTTGGAGCCGCTTGCGTGTGCGGCCTATGGCATGGGAGTCGTAACCAAACAAGAAACCCCCGCCGCGGGAAATCAGGGTTGCCCCTTGTGCCCGGCGGGAGCTGGCGCCGCGCCATGCGCCTCGCCCATGCGGCGCAAGGCGGCGATCTTGGCCTCGAGCAGGGACCAGTCGTCGCTTTCGGCAATCGGTGCCCAGATTGCCTCGACCTCGTCGATCAGCATGGATTGCGGGGCGGGATCGTCCCAATAGGGATGGGTGTCGGCGCCGGGTTCGTAAGCGGCGAGGGCTTCGCCGAGCGCGCCACCGGCCTCTCCCCGCCCGCCCCGATGGCGGAAGAAGAAAGCATCCGGCCCTTCGCCGCTTTCGCTCATCGCCTGTTCGCACAGGCCAATCAGCGCGGTATCCTCCTCGATCCCGCGCGGCACCAGGCCGAGCCGCCAGCACCAGCGGCGGGCCATGGCGGCGCGGTAGTGATCCTCGAAGGTATTGAGCGCGGCAATCAGCGGCGGGGCTTCCTCCAGCGTGCGCAGCGCGACCGCGAGCTGCCCGCAGTTCCAGTGGATCGCCTGCACCTGCCGCCCGAAGGCATAGAGCCCGCTGCTGTCGAAATAGGCGGCGGTGAAGGCGGGGTCCCAGCGGGGCAGCCAGCGCCACGGGCCGTAGTCGAAGCTCTCACCCGTCACGTTCATGTTGTCGGTGTTGAGCACGCCGTGAACAAAGCCGGCGACGATGTAGCTCGCGGCCATATCGGCCATGCGTTCGACAACCTGATGCAGCAGGCGCGCGGCGGGGCTCGCGCCTTCCGGCCCGCTCGGTCCGGGGAAATTGCCGAGGCAATAGCCGACGAGCGCGGCCATGTTGTCCGCCTCGCCCAGCGCGGCCAGCCGCTGGAACGTGCCCATGCGGATGTGGCCGTGGCTAAGCCGCACCATCACGGCCGAGCGCGTGGGGGAGGGCTCATCGCCGCGCCACAGCGCTTCGCCGGTTTCGATCACCGAGAACGTGCGGCTGGTGTTGACGCCAAGCGCGCCGAGCATCTCGGTCGCGAGGATTTCGCGCATCGCGCCCTTCAGGGTGAGGCGGCCGTCGCCCTGTCGGCTCCACGGCGTCTGGCCGGAACCCTTGGTGCCGAGGTCCATCAGGCGGCCCTGCCCATCGAGCATCTGCGCATAGAGGAAGCCGCGCCCGTCGCCGAGATCGGGATTGTACACCTGGAACTGGTGGCCGTGATACCGCAGCGCGAGCGGGTGGGGGAGGTTGCCCTCCAGCGGGGTGAAGCGGCCCATGTGGCTGATCCATTCCGCGTCGGTCAGCCCGGCAAGGCCAACTTCGGCCGCCGCGCGCTGGTTGCGGAAGCGCAGCCTGGTTTCGGGAAAGTCTGCCGGGGCGACGGGATCGCCGATCCATGCGGCGAGATCCAGAATGCGGGGAGCGGGGCGGTAGATCGCGTCTTGCGGGCTTGGCTGCATCGCGCGATAGTGGGGGTGAAGCGGGCAGCGTGCAAGCGCGCCCCTTTTGTTTATGCGCGGGGCTCAGGCAGTAGAGACAATGGCAGAGGCGCTGAAAGCCGGCGAAAAGCGCTGGGAAGATCGCAGCTGGTCAAGCAGCGACGGCCTCAGGCTGCATTTCCGCGATTATCCGGGCAGCACGGATCGCCCCCCTGTGCTGTGCCTGCCGGGCCTGACCCGCAACGCCCGCGATTTCGAGGCGCTGGCCGAGCGCCTGGCCGGGGAATGGCGCGTGATCTGCCCGGACATGCGCGGGCGCGGCGACAGCGATTATGCGCGCGATCCGATGACTTACACTCCGGTGCACTATGTCGCCGATGTCGAGGCGCTGCTGGCGGCGGAAGGGATCGAGCGCTTCGTTGCCATCGGCACATCGCTGGGCGGGCTGATGACGATGCTGCTCTGCGCCGCCAATCCGGGGCGCATCGCGGCGGCGGTGATCAACGACGTTGGCCCGGAGATCGAACCCGCCGGCCTTGCACGCATCCGCGAATATGTCGGGCAGGGGCGCAGCTACGAGACCTGGGTCCATGCCGCGCGGGCGCTGCAGGAAGCCAATCGCGACATCTATCCCGCGTGGGAACTGCCCGACTGGCTGCGCCTTGCCAAGCGCTGCATGGTGATCGGCACCGGTGGTCGCATCGTATTCGATTACGACATGAACATCTCCGAGGCGTTCGAAGCGGAGCAAGGGCCAGCCCCCGCGCCCGAGACGATGTGGGCGCTCTACGATGCGCTGGCGACGCGCCCGCTGCTGGTGCTGCGGGGCGCGCATTCGGATATTCTATCCGCCGATGTTGCCGCGCGGATGGCTGCAAGGGCGCCTGCGGCCGAGCTCGTCACCATCGCGGGCGTGGGCCACGCGCCGACACTGGACGAGGACGAATCCATCGCCGCGATCGCGCGGCTGCTGGCGCGCGCAGGGTGATCGGCAGAGTGATCGAAAGGGCATGAGCAAACCGGCGCCCGGCAAGCGGCTCCACTTTCTCCACCTGCATTCGACCTTCGACGCGGGGGGCAAGGAGCGGCGCAGCACCAGCCTGATCAACTGGTTCGGCAAGGCGGTCGATCACAGCATCGTCTCCGCCCAGCCGGGGGCGCTGGGTGCGCGGGCGCAGATCGATGCGGGGCTTCCGGTGCATTTCCCGTTCGGTTTTCCGCCGCTGCAAGGCCGCTTCGGGGTGCGCCGGTTGCAGACGCTGGCGCGCGCGATGCAGGGCTTCGACCTGATCCTTACCTACAACTGGGGCGCGATGGATGCGGCGATGGCGCATGCGATGTTTGCGCCGACGCTGGGCCTCGCCCCGCTGATCCACCATGAAGACGGGTTCAACGCCGACGAGGCGCAGAAGCTGAAAGCCACGCGCAACTGGTATCGCCGCGTGGCGCTGGCCCGTGCAAGCGCGCTGATCGTGCCTTCGCGCCAGCTGGAGCGCGTGGCGCTCGACGTGTGGCACCAGCCCGCCGCGCGGGTGCACCGCATCGGCAACGGCATACCGGTCAAGGACTACGACCCCGCCAAGGCAAAGCGCGTGCGCCCCGATGCCCTGCCCCGCGTGGTCAAGCGACCGGGGGAGAAATGGCTGGGGACGCTTGCCGGCCTGCGCCCGGTCAAGGCGCTGCCCCGGCTGGTGCGCGCCTTCCGTGCGCTGCCGGAGGAATGGCAGCTGGTGATCGTGGGCGAGGGGCCCGAGCGCGAGGCGATCATGGCCGAAGCGCTGCGGCTCGAGATCGGGCACCGTGTTCATCTGCCGGGCTTCGTGGCGAAACCGGCCGAAGCGACCGCACTGTTCGATCTTTTCGCGCTCTCTTCCGACAGCGAGCAGTTCCCGCTTTCGGTGGTCGAGGCGATGGCGGCTGGCCTCGCCGTGGCAAGCCCGGCGGTGGGCGATGTGGCGGATATCGTTTCGGCGCAAAACGCACCCTTCATCACCGCGCCGGGCGACGAGGCCGCGCTGGCGGCGGCACTGGCGCAGCTGGCTCAGGACGAGACGCTGCGCCGCCGGGTGGGCGCCGCCAATCAGCTGCGCGCGCGCGAGCAGTTCGACGAGGGCGTGATGGCACGCCAGCACGCGGCCATTTATGCCGCCGCTTTGGGGCTGCCATCATTTCCGTAAAGCTGCCGGACAGTATCCCCATGTCAGAGCGGCCCATGTCAAAGCGGTTGAATTGGCAGGCCCCCCTGCTAAACAGCCGCATTCGTTAACCCAACGACCTGAAAGCGCAGTCTTGGCTCTCACTCCGAACACTCCATCTGCCCCCTCCCCCGCGAACAGCAAGGACGCTGCCGCACAGGAAACCTTCCTGCGTGAGGTCGATGATGCACTGCGCGAAGATCAGCTGTTCACTTTGCTGCGCACGCGCGGTCGGCCGATCATGGCGCTGGTCGTCGGCGGCCTCATCGGGCTCGGCGGCTGGTTGTGGTACACCGAGCATGCAGCAAGCGTGCGTGACAAGCAGAGCGAAGCTTTCGTGACCGCGCTCGACGCGCTGGAGGCCAGCCGCAACCAGACCGCGAAGCAGGGCATGGATCCGCTCGCCAAGACCGGCACTCCGGGTTACCGCGCGGCGGTGCAGATCACCGACGCCGGGATTGCCGAGCAGGCCGGCAAGGCCGATGACGCTGCAAAGATGTTTGCTGCGGTTTCTGCCGATGGCTCGCTGCCTGGCCCTTACCGCGATCTCGCCACGGTGCGCGAGGTGGCGACCAATTTCGACAAGCTGCCGCCGCAGACCGTGATCGACCGGCTGAAACCGCTTGCGGTGCCGGGCAAGCCCTGGTTCGGCAGCGCCGGTGAACTTGTCGCACTCGCCTACCTCAAGCAGAACAAGACCGAGGCGGCGGGCGCGCTGCTGGCCTCGATCGCCAAGGACAAGGCCGTGCCCGATACGCTGCGCCGGCGCACCCGGCAGCTTGCCGGGCAGCTCGGCGTGGACGCCGTGGACAATCCGGCCGCCGCCGCGAATGGCGGTCAGGGACAATAATGGATTTTCGTGATGGGATTTGAGGACATGACCGCAGCACGTCGCAGCCGACCTTTGGCGATCCGACGCTATGCCGTTTCCGCGGCGGTGGTGCTTGCGCTGGCGCTCAGCGGCTGCGGGATCACCAAGGGCAAGACCAAGTCGACGCCGACCGTGGGTGTGCGCATCCCGATCCTTTCGAAGATCGAGGCCGGCACCAAGGTCGATGAGGGCATGTCGGTGCTCGATGTGGTGCTGCCGGTGGCCGAACCCAATCCCGATTGGGCGCAGGCGGGCGGCACGGCGTCCAAGTCCTACGGCCACCTCGCGCTGGCACAGCAGCCGCGCAAGCTGTGGGTTACCCGCATCGCCGGATCGAGCCCCAAGCAGCGCCTCGCGGCAGCGCCGGTGATTGGCGGCGGCAAGCTCTATGTGATGGACACCGAAGGCATGGTCCGCGCCTTCGATGCGGCCAGCGGGCACGAGGAGTGGAAGACGGAATTCCGCCTGCCATCATCAAACGCCTCGGTGTTCGGCGGCGGCGCGGCCTACAACGATGGCAAGGTCTTCATCACCACCGGGCTTGGCGAAGTGGCGGCGATCGAGGCGGCGAGCGGCAAGGTGCTGTGGCGCGTGAAGCCCGCAGGTCCGCTGCGCGGCAGCCCGACGATCGCGTTCGGCGGCGTCTATGTGATGACGCAGGACAACCAGATCGTCGCGCTCAACGTGGCGGACGGCACGCAGCTGTGGAGCGAGTCCGGCTCGGTCGCGCAGACGGGCGTGTTCGGCGTGGCAGCGGCAGCGGCCGGGCAGGGCACGATCGTCGCGGGCTACAGCTCGGGCGAACTCGTCGCCTACCGCTACGAAAACGGGCGCCAGCTGTGGTCAGACGCCCTTGCGCGCACCAGCATCGCGACTTCGGTTTCGACGCTGACCGACATCGACGCCGATCCGATCATCGAGAGCGGCCGCGTCTATGCGCTCGGCCAGGGCGGGCGCATGGCCGCCTACGAACTCGTGACCGGCCAGCGCGTGTGGGAACTCAACCTCGCCGGCATTTCAACGCCGGCGGTGGCGGGCGACTGGATCTTCACGCTGACCGACGAAGACAAGCTCCTGTGCATCGCCAAGGCGACCGGCAAGGTGCGCTGGATCGCGCAGCTGAAGGCCTATCGCAGCGTCAAGAAAAAGAAGGGCCCGATCTTCTTCACCGGCCCTGTGCTTGCGGGCGACCGGCTGTGGATGGCCAACTCGGAAGGCGAATTGCTTGCCGCGTCGGTCACCGATGGGGCGGTCAAGCGCTACGCCAAGCTCGGCGCGCCGGTCACGCTGGCACCGGTTGTCGCGGGCGGAGTGCTCTACGTCCTTGATGACAGCGGGCACATCACCGCGTTCCGTTGATCGGCGGCATTCTCAATTCTTGCCGGCGCATAAACGATTTTCTCATAGGTCCTCGTTAACAGCGGGGCCATGAACGCTCCTGCATCCAGGCCTGCCAGCGATGTCTCGGCGGGAGTCGGCCTGTCCGGTCTGGTCGGCCTTGCGCTGTGGGTCGTGCTGTGCCGCAACTGGGCGGGCATTGCCGAGGCGCTGGCCCTGCCGGGGCCGCATGAACCGCTCGCCGGGCCCAGTGCGGCTCTGGCGGCGATGCTTTTCTCCGGCCTGCCGATGGTCGCCTGGTCGCTCATGGTGGACAAAGTCCACCTGCGCGCATCCACCGGTATCGACTGGGCCAATCCGCGCCCCTTGCGCGATGTGGTCGATATCTCGATCACCAAGGTGGCGGGCCTGTGGGCGACATGGTCGCTGCTGGGCTTCGTCTATTGCCTGTGCCGCTGGTACTGGCGCGGCCAGTATCTGTTCGCGATGGACGTGATCTCGGGCCTCGCCCCGCTGCTGTTCATCGGCACGATCCCCTATGTGCTCTGGCTCGACCGCGTGCTGGTCAATCCGCGCGATGCCTCATGGCATTTCGGCGCGATGCTGATCGGGCGCGAGACGTACGAAAAGGCGGAGGTCGCCCATCATCTGCGCGCCTGGGCGGTGAAGGGCTTCTTCTGCGCCTTCATGTTTTCGATCATCCCCGGCGGCTTCGGCAACGTCGTGCAGATGAACTACGCTGCGGTGCTCGGCGATCCGCTTGCGCTGGGCAATGCGCTGATCGAGACGATGTTCCTGGTCGACGTGCAGATCGCCATGGTCGGCTATCTCCTCACGATGAAGCCGCTCGATGCGCAGATCCGCAGCGCCAATCCGTTCCTCGGCGGCTGGGTCGCGGCGCTGATCTGCTATCCGCCGTTCATCCTGATGGGCGGGGGCGGCGTGCTCGATTATCGCACCAACGGCGCGGAATGGACCTTCTGGCTGCAGGGCATGCCCGCGCTGGAATGGATCTGGGTGGTGGCCATGGTGGTGCTGACGGGCATCTACGCCTGGGCCACGGTCGCCTTCGGCCTGCGCTTTTCCAACCTCACCTACCGCGGCGTGCTGACGAACGGGCCCTATGCCTTCACCCGGCACCCGGCCTACCTGTCGAAGAACGCGTTCTGGTGGATTTCAACGCTGCCGTTCCTCACCACCACGCATTCGATGGTCGATGCGATCCGCAACACGGTGATTCTCGGCCTTGTCAGCGCGGTCTATTTCTGGCGCGCGAAGACCGAGGAAGCGCACCTGCTCGCCGAAGACGCCAAGTACCGCGATTACCATGCCTGGATGGCTGAACATGGGCTGGTCACGGGCAGGCTGAACCGCATCGGGCGGCTGCTGATGCGCGGGCGCCCTCGGGTGGAGCCGCCGGCAATCGGGGCGGTGCATCCGGCGGAGTGAGTATGATGCTCTCTCCCCCTAAGGGGAGGGGCTACTGCCTAGATCGCCACGCCCTCATCCGTCTCGTAAAGCCGGATCACGCGGTCATGGAAGCCCAGCCCGGCGCGTGCCGCAACCCATTCGGCCATGTGCGCCGACTTGGCATGCGCCATCAACGCATCGCGGTCCGTCCAGCGCTCGGCCACATGGAACAGCGCCGGATCATCGATATCCTGCGCATAGCCGTACTGAATGCAGCCCTGCTCGGCGCGCGTCGCCGCGGCCACCTTGCGGGCCAGCGGCAGCAGCGCCCCGATATGCTCTTGCGCCACCCGGAACGTGCCCATCACGACGATCATCGCGTTACAGGTCCTCGCCTTCGTCGGTGTCGTAGAGCTTGATATGCCGCTCCTTCATCGTCAGGCCCGAGAGGATCCCGATCCATTCGGCGACATGCGGGGTCTTGAGATGGGCGCCCAGCGCTTCGCGGCTCGTCCAGCGCTCGGTGATGTGGAAGATCTCGGGATCGGTGATGTCACGCGAATAATCGTACTGCAGGCAGCCCTCTTCCGCTTGCGTCGCGGCGACGACTTTGCGCGCGGCTGGCAGGGCAGCTTCGATGGCGTCCGCATCAATGCGCAGCTTGCCCATCACGATGATCATTGTCTCTCTCCCGCTGATGTTCTGGCCTTAAAAGCTCTTCGCCTCGTAGATCGGATCGACCTTGCCGCCCCAGGCCCCGTGGTAGAGCTCCAGCAGACGCTCCGCCGGGGTCTTGCCGGTGCTGACAATCTCGTCGAGCGGGTGGAGATAGCCGGTCTCGTTGTCGCCCGCGTCGTTGAGCTTGCCGCGCGCAGCCAGCCCGCCGCGCGCGATGGCGAGCACTTCCGCCGCGATATCGCGCAGCTTGCCGCCACCGGGAAGGGGCGCATCAAGACCCAGCTTGGGCACGCTGGCGCGCAGCTTTTCGCGCCCGTCCATGTCCCAGTCCTTGACGAGATCCCACGCCGCATCGAGCGCGGTCTGGTCATAGAGCAGGCCGACCCACAGCGCCGGAAGCGCGCAGATGCGGCTCCATGGCCCGCCATCGGCGCCGCGCATTTCGAGGAAGCTCTTGAGGCGCACTTCGGGAAACGCAGTGGAAAGGTGGTCGATCCAGTCCGAACGCGTCGGCTTCTCGCCGGGCAGCGCGGGCAGCTTGCCGTCCAGAAAATCACGGAACGACTGGCCCGCCGCATCGATGTAGCGCCCATTTCGGAACACGAAGTACATCGGCACATCGAGCATGTAATCAACATAGCGCTCGTAACCGAAGCCCTCGTCGAACACGAACGAGAGCATGCCCGTCCGCGCCGGATCGGTATCGGTCCAGATGTGGCTGCGATAGGAGAGGAACCCGTTGGGCTTGCCTTCGAGGAACGGCGAATTGGCGAACAGCGCAGTCGCCAGCGGCTGCAGCGCCAGCGAAACGCGGAACTTCTGCACCATGTCCGCCTCGCTCGAATAATCGAGGTTGGTCTGGATCGTGCAAGTGCGCAGCATCATGTCGAGGCCCATGGTGCCCACGCGCGGCATGTGCCGCAGCATGATGTCATACCGGCCCTTGGGCATGATCGGCAGCTCTTCGCGCGTCTTGTCGGGCCACAGCCCCATGCCGAGGTAGGCGAGGCCGAGCTTGTCACCGATGGTCTTGACCTGCGCGAGGTGGCGGCCGGTTTCGGCGCAAGTCTGGTGCAGGTTTTCGAGCGGCGCGCCGGAAAGTTCGAGCTGGCCCGCAGGCTCCAGGCTCACTGCGCCGTCCGGCCCGCCCATCGCGATTACGTTGGGGCCGGTGTCGCTGTCCTCCTCGATGGTCGTCCAGCCATAGTCCTGCAGCGCGAGCAGCAGATCGCGGATCCCACCCGGCTCGCTGTAGGACGGCGCGGCGCGATCCTTCGTGCGATAGACGAACTTCTCGTGCTCGGTGCCGATCCGCCAGGCATCACGCGGCTTTTCGCCCTTGGCCATCGGTTCGACGAGCTGGTCGCGGCTCTCGATGATGGGATCGTTGCGATTCGAAACTTGTCTCGTGCTCATCCGCGTTTCGTTAGTGCGCCGCGAGGGCGCGCGCCAGCCGAAAACAGACATGCCAACTGCGCGGGACCGGTTGCCCCCTCCCCCGGCGGGGAGGGGGCCCGGCCTCTCAGGCAAGCGCGGGTCACCCCCACCCAGCCTCACCCGACTTCCTCGGATGGAGAATCCTATTCCTCCATCACCGGTGCCCGCCAATCTCCGCGCGTTCCCATCCAGAGCGCCGAAGCGCCAATCGCCGCCGTTTCAGCCCGCAGGATTCGCGGGCCAAGCGTGATCGCCACAGCGGCGGGGTGTGCTCTGATCGCAGCACGCTCGGCATCGTCGAAGCCGCCCTCGGGGCCGACGAGGAGCGCGGCAGGTCCGTCATGCCCGGCGAAAGCGGCGGCAGCCGGCACGCCGCCTTCCTCATCGGCAAAGAACAACCGCCGCCCCTCCGGCCAATCCCGCAGCAGCGCTTCCAGCTTCACCGGCTCCGCCAGCGCGGGCAACGCCGTGCGCGCGCATTGCTCGGCTGCTTCGGTAACGATGGTTCGCGCCCGCTCCGGATTGAGCTTGTCCGCCACGCAGCGCCGCGTCAGCACCGGACGGATCGCGCCGACGCCCAGTTCAGTCGCCTTCTCCAGCACGAGATCGAACCGATCCTTCTTGATCAGCGCCGCGCAAAGCCAGAAATCGGGCACGGCCTCGCGCTCGCGCAGTCGGCGCACCACGGTGAGCGTCACATCACGCTTGCCCACGCCGCTCACGTGGGCAAGCCACTCGCCGGTCTGATCGTCACACAGCACGACCGCGTCGCCCGCGGCCACCCGCATCACCTTGGCAAGGTAGTGTGCCTGCCCGCCTTCGATGGGAACGGATGTGCCCTCGGCCAGCGGGTCGGGGACAAACAGGCGGGGCGCGGACTTCGGGGGCCATGCGGGGGTTGCAACCATGTCTCGGGCTCTAGCCGATTGCGGGCGCGGGGGCTATGCAGCGGACATGACCGCCGCACCGGAAATCGTCCCTGACACCCAGTATCGCGGCGTGCTCACCGTGCTCCCGCCCACCTTGCGCGATCTGGCGCTGCTCGCGCGGTTCGATCGGCCGATCGGCTGGTGGCTGTTGTTCTGGCCTTGCGCCTGGGGGCTGTTCCTCGCGGGCGGTACGGGCCGCTGGGCCATGATCTTCTGGCTCCTCCTCGGTTCCATCGCGATGCGCGGGGCGGGCTGCGTCTACAACGATATCGTCGATGCCGATCTCGATGCGCGCGTAGCGCGCACGGCGGCGCGGCCGATTGCGAGCGGGGCGATTTCGAAGAAGACGGCGTGGATCTGGCTCTTTGCGCTGTGCGGCGTGGGGCTTGTCGTCCTGCTGCAACTGCGCTGGGAGGCGCAGCTTGTGGCGCTGGGCAGTCTGGGGCTGGTCGCCGCCTATCCCTTCATGAAGCGAATCACCGGCTGGCCGCAGGCGTGGCTCGGCCTCGTCTTCACCTGGGGCGCGCCGGTGGGGTGGATCGAGGTGACGGGCTTCGAGCGGTTCGCCCCGCTGGCGGCGCTCTATGCCGGGTGCTGGGCCTGGTGCATGGCCTATGACACGATCTACGCGCTGCAGGACCGCGAGGACGATGCGATGGTCGGGATCGGCTCATCGGCGCTCTCTTTCGGGCAGTATGTCCGCGCCGGGGTGATCGGGCTCTATGCCATGGCAGCGGCCTGCTGGGCAGGCGCGGTATGGCTGGTGCGGCCCGATCCGGTGGCGCTGCTGGCGCTGCTGCCGGTGGCGCTCCATTTCGCGTGGCAGGCGCTGACGCTGGATACCGCCCATGGAGACAGCGCGCTCGCGCGGTTCCGTTCGAACCGATTCGCGGGCGCGCTGATGGCCGCGGCCTGCTTCGTCGTGGGGGCCGCCGGTCAGCTGTAGCTGACGATCTCCCACTCGATCCCGTCCCAATCGAAGACATAGAACCGGCGGCCCGGTTCGTAGTCGCCATGGTTGAACGGTTCGAGTCCCTCGGCGATCACGACTTGTTCGGCTGCATCCGGATCATCAACCAGAAGGCCGATGTGGTTGAGTGGCTGGCCCTTGGAAAACGAGCCGGAAAGTGGCTCATCCCCTTGATAGAGAGCGATATAATCGGTCTCCGCTCCGAGGTGGATCGTCCATCCGCCCAGTGCTGAAGGCCCGCGCCAACGCTCGTGCCAGCCGCACAGGCGGGTGAGGAAAGCGGCGGTACGATCGGGATCGCTGACGCGGATATTGACGTGTTCGAGGCGGGCGACGGGGGTGGTCATGGCAAAACTCCGTTGTGGACCTTCTTCGCGCCAAGCTTTATGCAACCTCAAGCTGACTTGAGGTCAAGATATTTTTCCGGGGATTTGCGATGCTTGCCAAACCGGCCAAGGGCCGCAACGATCTGGTGCCCATCGGGGTTCTCGCGCAGCGCACGGGGCTCGCCGTTTCCGCCATCCGCTACTACGAGGATCGCGGCCTCATCGCCTCCATCCGCACCGGCGGAAATCAGCGCCGCTTCCTGCGCTCGGACATCCGCCGCCTGAGCTTCATCCTGATTGCGCAGCGGCTCGGCCTCGGCCTCGCGGAGATCGAGCGCGAGATGGCCTCACTGCCGCACGGCCGCACGCCGACCGTGCTCGATTGGCAGCGCATCAGCCGCTCGCTGCGCAGCGAGATCGATGCGCGCATTCAGTTGCTCACCCGCACCCGCAACAAACTCGATGAATGCATCGGCTGCGGATGCCTCAGCCTCGATCGCTGCCAGCTCTACAACAAGGAAGACCGCGCCGGGGCAGCCGGCCCGGGGCCACGGTTCGTGCTGGATTAAGGGGCAGGGGGAACCGCAGCTACAATCCGGCGGAACAAGTTGTCAGCCTCGACGAGAAAGCTCGGGGAATCTGGCTTTTCTGGAATGTCCTCTGATTTGCTCAGTTCAGCCAGAATGAGCGCTTCGATCCGTTTGGATCTCCGTGCCGGTGCCCGCTCACGGCTCTGCGCCTTGAGTGCGACCAAGTCGCTTATTTCGTCCGCAATCGCGGGCGGCAAATCCGTCAGGGCCATCAAATCTTGAAGGCGCATTGGCGGACGGCGCTCAGGAAACATGCGCAATGACCGGATACTCAAAGCTGGACGCAGCGCATAGAAGTAGCGCTTGACCTGAAGCGTCTCGGTGGATGCAGGCCATCGCGCGACGTTGTTGTTGCCAAGGCTCGCATAATGCCTCGCGTAGCCAGCTGGGTTGAAATGCTTGTCGGCCAGCGCGGCCAGTTCAGCAACGTAAGGATCGTCTGCAATATAGCGGATCGGAGAATCAAGCCATTCCGCAACTACTGCATTGTGCTTCAAGAGAAGCCCGAGTGTCTTGCGAATATCCCAGCCGTTGACATCGTAGTCGTCGACTATTGGCCGCTCCACCACATCGCGTACCGGCCGAAGCGTTACATAGTCCTGCGGGGGCCGCAAATAGATGAAGCGGACATCATAATCGCTGTCAGGCGATGGAAACCCCCATGCGCGGGAGCCGGATTCCACAGCCATCAGACAGCGAATGCCTTCTTCCCGGATCAAGCTGGAAAGGCGGGCTTCGATTTCGCTTCGGGCGCTTGGTTCGATCATGTCCACATATTCGATGTCGTCCATGAAGAGGCCAATGGCAACTCCGGCTCGATGCTACTGGGCACTCGCCAGCAAACTCTCCGCCCCGCCCAGATCGACACTCACCAGCCGCGAAATGCCGCGTTCCACCATCGTCACGCCGAACAGGCGGTGCATGCGGCTCATCGTGACGGCATTGTGCGTCACGATGAGGTAGCGCGTGGTGGTCTCGGCGGCCATGGCATCGAGCAGGTCGCAGAAGCGCTCGATATTGGCATCGTCGAGCGGGGCGTCGACTTCGTCAAGCACGCAGATCGGCGCGGGATTGGTGAGAAACAGGCCGAAGATCAGCGCGACGGCGGTGAGCGCCTGTTCGCCGCCTGACAGCAGGGTGAGCGATTGCAGGCGCTTGCCCGGCGGCTGGGCGAAGATCTCGAGCCCGGCTTCGAGCGGATCGTCACTGTCGACAAGCGCGAGATGCGCCTCGCCGCCCCCGAACAGGCGCGCGAAGAGGCGGCGGAAATGCGCGTCCACAGCCTCGAAGGCAGCACGCAGGCGTTCGCGTCCCTCGCGGTTGAGCGCGCCGATCGAGCCGCGCAGGCGGTTGACCGCCTCGGTCAGTTCGGCCTGTTCGGTCACGACGGCGAGGTGCTGGGCTTCGGCTTCGGTCAGTTCGGTCGCGGCGACGAGGTTGACCGGCCCGAGCCGCTCGCGGTCTGCGAGCAGGCGATCATGGGTGGCTGATTCCTCGGGCGCGGCGGAAACATCGCTGCCGGGAAACCCGATGCGTTCGGGCAGCAGCGGGGGCGGGCACTGGAAGCGTTCACCCGCGATCCCGGCCATCTCCTGCCGGCGCAGGTCCTCATTCTCGGCCTTGGCAGCGAGCGCGGCGCGCGCTTCGCGCGCGGTGGCGAGCGCTTCATTGGCGGCGGCGAGCGCCGTTTCGGCGGCGCGCGCTTCCGTCTCGCTGCGCGCGAGCGTGGTCTCGGCCTCGGCCAGCGCAGCGGCATAGCGCACGCGCAATCCCTCGGCTTCCTCCAGCTCGCGCGCGAGGGCGGGCGGCTTGGCGGCGACGATGGCGCGCTCCTCGGCAAGGTCTTCCGCCTGCCCGGCCATGGCGGCGAGCCTCCGGGCCGCGTCCCCGGCGCGGGCCTGCCAGCCGCGGATATCGCTGCGCAGGGCGGTGAGCCGCTCCTTGCCGACCGCGAGCGCCTGCCCGTGCGCTGCGACGGCTGCCATCGCCGATTGGTAGGCGGCGCGGGCATTGCCATTGCGCTGGCGCTCGGCCTCCACCGCGGCGCGGCCAGTGGCGGGATTGGGCAGGGCTGTACGGCGGGCTTCGGCGTCCGCCAGTTCGGCTTCGGCAGACTGGCGCTGGGTGGCAAGTTCGGCAGCAGCGCGGTCGATTTCCGCGCGGCGGGCGGCGATGCGGGCGCGCGCCGCCTCGGCCTGATCGAGCGCCCGCAATGCGCTGCGCTCGGCATCGGCGGCGGCGGCAAGAGCGCGTTCGCTGGCGGCGAGCTCGGTCTGCACCCGGGCGAGTTCGGCCTGCGCCCGCGCCAGTTCGGCTTGCGCGGCGCTGCTGGCGGCTTCAGCGGCTTCGGCGGCTGTGCGGTGTTGGGGAAGCGCGGATTCCAGTTCGGCAAGGCGGTTCTCGGCAGCGAGGATGGCCGCCTCTGCGCCGCCCTCGCCGCGTGCGATGAAGCCGTCCCAGCGGCGCAAGTGGCCTTCGCGGGTCACCAGCCATTCGCCGGGGGCAAGCGCTTCACCGCCATCCGCATCGGCGACGCGCACGAGCGCGAGGCGGGCAGCGAGTTCGGGCGGGCACTTCGTCACGTGATGGAGCAGCGCATCGGCGCGCGGGGCGGGAGCATCGGCGCCGGTCCAGAAGCGGCCATCGCCAGCAGGTGCCGCGCCCAGCGGAGCAGCGGCATCGCGGCCCAGCACGGCGGCCAGCGCGCGCTCATAGCCCGGGGCGGCACGCGCGGCGCCAAGCGCGCTGGGGCCCTTGCCGGTGCGCGCTGCAGCAGCCTCGCGCGCGGCCTTGTCGCGGGCGAGCGCGGCGGATTCGCGTTCGAGCCCGACAAGATCGGCGCGTGCTGCGGCAAGCGCGGATGATGCGGCTTCGCGCGCGGCGGCGAGGCTTTCGCGGGCCGCATTCAAACGCTCGCGTTCGCTGGTCAAGCCTTCGCGGGCCGCGCCGACTTCGGCAAGGGCAGCAGCAGCTTCAGCGCGGCGCGCTTCGGCGGCGGCCATGGCCTCGGCCGGATCGGGCTCAGCTTCCAGCGCGCGAAGGGTGGCCGCAAGCCTCGCGTCTTCGCCGTCGAGCCGGGTCAGGCGCTGGCGCGCTGCCGCGAGCGCAGCCTCTGCAACGCGCCATTCGGCCTCGATCCCGGCCTGCTCGGCGACCATGGCGGCGAGTGCCAGTTCGGCGGCGCGCGCGGCCTGCTCTGCCGCAGCTTCAGCGGACTTGAGCGCGGGGCCCTCGGCGCTCTGCGCGGCGAGCGTGGCTTCGGCAGCGGTGAGATCGGCTTCGAGGCGCGTCAACGCTTCCGCAGCGTCGCGGGTCAGGCGGTCGGCCTCGCCGCGCTCGCCCTCGATGCGGCGGATCTGGCGGTCTATATCGGCGAGGCGCTGGGCGGCGGCTTCGGCCTGCGCAGTGAGCGCGGCGATGCGCTGGCCTTGGGCTGCGGCGTCCTGTCGGCGGTCGAACAGGGCATCGCGCGCGGCGCTTTGGGCGGCGGCGGCGGCGTGCTGGGTTTCCTGCGCGGTGCGGGCGGTGCCTTGCGCGGCGGTGACCGCTTCCTCGGCGCGGGCCGCAGCGGCGCGGGCGGCTTCGGCGGCGGCGGCGGCATCACGCCAGCGCGCAAAGATCAGCCGCGCTTCGGCGACCCGGATGCGTTCGGAAAGCTGCTTGTAGCGCTCTGCCGCGCGCGCCTGTCGCCGCAGTGCTCCAACTTGCGCTTCCAGCGTGACGATCAGATCGTCGAGCCGGGCGAGGTTGGTCTCGGTCGCGCGCAGCTTCGTTTCGGCGTCCTTGCGGCGCACGTGAAGACCGGCGATCCCCGCCGCTTCCTCCAGCATCGCGCGGCGTTCGGCCGGGCGCGCGGCGATGACGGCGGCGATCCGCCCCTGGCTGACGAGCGCCGGGCTGTGCGCGCCGGTCGCGGCGTCGGCGAAGACGAGCGCGACATCCTTGGCGCGCACGTCGCGCCCGTTGACGCGGTAGGCGCTGCCCGCGCCGCGCTCGATCCGGCGCACGACCTCAAGCTCGCCCCCGAAGGGACCGGCAGGATCCGTCTCCGCATTGAGCATGACTTCGGCAAAATCGCGCGCGGGGCGGCTGGCGGTGCCGGCGAAGATCACGTCTTCCATGCCGCCGCCGCGCATGCTGCGGGCCGAGCCTTCGCCCATGACCCAGCGAATCGCTTCGAGCAGATTGGATTTGCCGCAGCCGTTGGGGCCGACGACACCGGTCAGGCCGGGTTCGATGCGCAGTTCGGCGGGTTCGACAAAGCTTTTGAAGCCCGAGAGTTTCAGGCGCGTGAACTGCATGGGAACGCGGCTGGTCGCGCTTCCACTCTCAGCCATGCGATCCGCCCCCGTACCGCATGGCCCCGATCAGTCCTTGCCGATCAACGCGCGCCGGCCTGCTTGAGGATCGGTTCGAGCGCATCCCAGGTCGCCACTTCCACATTGCGGCCGTTGACGATGAAGGTCGGCGTGCCGGTCACGTTGAACGTGTCGGTGGCCTTCTGCGTGTCGTTCGCCAGCTTGGTCGCAGAGTCCGCCTTGGCCAGGCACTGCGTGGCCTGATCCTTGGCAATGCCGCGCGCGGCAAAGAAATCGATCAGCCCACCGCGCTCGCCGATGGCCTTGAAGATCTGGTTCGCCGGCAAATTGGCCGCCTGCAGCTGCGCGCCAATCGGCTGGAGCTGGTCGAAGATCGCCTTCTGGTTGCTGTAGACCTGCTCGGTCAGCGCGAAGAAGCTGTCCGGCGTGCCGCAGCGAGTCAGCATCGCCATCGAGGTATCATAGGGATCGCGCACAAAGTTGCGGAACTCGAGGCTGACCGTTCCCCTGGCGACATACTCGTCGCGCAGGTGCGGGAAGCCCTTTTCCTCAAACTCGGCGCAGTGCGGGCAGGTGAGCGAGGCAAATTCGATCACCTTGATCGGTGCATTGGGATTGCCCATCACATAGCCGCCTTCGGGCGTCACCGCGACCACCTCGGTCCAGGCCTTGCCCGCTGGCGGCGGCACGGCATTGAGCGGCGCCCCCACCGGAGCGGCACCGGTTGCATCATCCTTCTTCCCGCAGGCAGCGAGGCCGAGCGCGAGCGGCAGCGCGATCAGCGCGAGGAGAAGGCGGCCGGGAGTGAACAGCTTGGTCTGCATGGGATGGGGGTTCGCTTCGCTCGTGAAAGACAACAAACGGCATTGTGCTAGCCGATTGACCGGCTCGATTGAAGGGCCGCGGGGCAGCGGCCCGGGGATTATCGCGGTATCAGCGCAGGCGCGCCTCGATCTGCGGCTTGAGCGCGGCCCACGAATAGGTCCCGCTCAGCGGCACGCCATCGAGCAGGAAGCTGGGCGTGCCGTTCACGAAGTCCTTCTCGCCGGCTTCCTTGGTGCGCTGGGCGAGGCGTTCGGCCAGCGCCTTGTCGGCAAGGCAGCGATCGATTTCGGGGCGGCCATAGCCGCGGGCCTCCATCAGTGAGTAGAACCCGAGGTCGCTGGCAATGGCGCGGGTGCGCGCGGCGAAATCGTTGTTCGACCAGCGCGCTTTCTGCCCATCGGTCAGCCTCGCCAGCGGGGCCATCCATGTCATCTGGTGACGCAGGAAGGTGCTGTGGTTCGCAAAGAACTTGGCAGGGGGGCCGCAGTGGGTGAGCAGCGCGACGGTGAGGTCCACCGGATCGCGCACGAAGCTGCGCACCTCGATCGAGCCCTTGCCGCTGGAGATGAAGCCGATGCGCAGCTGGGCATCGGATTCCTGCTCGAAATGGGCGCAGTGCGGGCAGGTGTAGCTGATGTATTCGACCAGCTTCACCGCTGCGGCGGGATTGCCGAGCAGATGGCTGTCGAGCGGGGTGCGGGCGACGACGGTGTTCCAGTTGACCTTGGCCGCAGGCGGCGCAGGTTTGCTCGCGGCAGTCAGCAGCGCCGCGCCGCAGAGCGCGGCAAGGAGGAGGCCCAGAGTCCGGAACAACCGTGTCTTGATCATCTTGCGCATCGTCAGTCTTGCTTCCCGCCTAATCCGTTCCATTCCCCTCGCCCAGGCTGCGCGCCAGCGATTCCAGCACCGTGCGCAGTTCCGGGTCGCCGATATCGCGCAGGCTGTCGCCGAGTTCCACAGGAATCGGCTTGAGCGACGGCGGCGCGGCGCGGAGCGGACGCTGTCCGTCAGTGGAGGCGGGCGGCTGAACGGCACCTTGCCGCAGCTTGATCCGCGCGACGGCGCGATAGCCGAAGAACTGGTTCACCCGGTCGATGATCTCGGGGATCACGTGCTGGACGAGCGGAGCGTGTGCGGGCGTCACCACCAGCTGGAGGATGCCGTCGGCCTTCTCGCCGGGCGGAAAGCGGATCGATTCGGGCGCGCAGTGGCGGGCGTGCGCGGGGCCGACGATCTCCCCCCAGCGCGAGACGACCGAGCTCTGCACAAAGCCGAAGCGGCGGAAGGCAGTGCGCCCGATCGTGGGCATGAGGTCTGCGATCGCGCGCGCCTCGCCGCCGCGTGGGCGCTCGTAAGTGCGCGGCGCTGCCGGTGATGTCGCCGCCTTCTTGGCGCTTTTGGGAGGAGTGGGTTGATCGCGTTCCATTGTCGCCGCCGCCATGCCATAGCCGCGCCATGCAAACCAGTGGCGAGAGCGTCGGGATCGGTGATGGGGACGCTGTCGCGGCGTCCCTGCTCGCATGGTACGATGTGAATGCGCGGCGCCTGCCGTGGCGGGTGCTGCCGAACGAGCCTGTACCGGATCCCTACCGGGTGTGGCTTTCGGAAGTCATGCTCCAGCAGACGACCGTCGCGGCGGTGCGGGCCTACTACGCGAAGTTCCTCGAACTCTGGCCCACCGTGGAGGCGCTGGCGGCGGCTGAAGATGCCGATGTCATGGCTGCGTGGGCAGGGCTGGGCTACTATGCCCGCGCGCGCAATCTGCTGGCCTGCGCGCGCGAAGTGGCGCGGCGGGGCGGCTTTCCCCGCACGGAGGAGGGGCTAAGGGCGCTTCCCGGGCTCGGTGCTTATACCGCCGCCGCCGTGGCAGCGATTGCCTTCGGGGAGCGCGCCGTGGTGGTCGATGCCAATGTCGAGCGGGTGGTTTCGCGTCTCTTCGCGATTGCCGAGCCGCTACCCGGCGGGCGCACCGCGATCCGCGCCGCGACAGATACGATCACGCCGGACACCCGCGCGGGCGATTTTGCGCAGGCGATGATGGACCTCGGCTCCTCGATCTGCACGGTGCGCGCGCCCCGCTGCCTGCTCTGTCCGCTTTCCGGGCCTTGCGCCGCGCGCGCGGCTGGCACGGCGGAGGCCTATCCGGTCAAGGCGGCGAAGAAAGCCAAGCCGACGCGGACGGGCACGGCCTTCTGGATCGAGCGGGACGGCGCCGTGCTCTTGGTCCAGCGCGAAGGGAAGGGCATGTTGGGAGGGATGCGGGCCTTGCCGGACGACGGCTGGTCGGCCCGCACCGACGGCCATGGCACGCCGCCGATCGCCGGGGACTGGCGCACTGCGGGCATGATCCGCCATGGTTTCACGCATTTCGATCTCGAACTGCAATTGATGCTTTGCGGCTGCGCCGATTGCGCTAGTCTGCCGCCGGGAGAGTTCTGGCCGGTCGACGCTGTCGAAGCCGCAGGGCTGCCCACGGTTTTTGCCAAGGCCGCCCGCCTGGCGCTCGCAAACAGGTAGTTCATGCAAGATCAGACGCTTCTGCTTTCCCGCCGCTCCCTGCTGCGGTCTGCGGGCTGGCTCGGTGCGGGCCTCGCCGGATCGGCGCTCGTGCCGTCGCGGCTCCTCGCCCAGCCTTCGCCGGAAGAGATGTATCCGGCGGTCACCAACCTCGTATACGATTACGTGGCTTCGGGCCGCCTGCCCGGCGCGGTCGCGGCACTGGGCTGGGGCAACGGCGCGCCGATGCAGATCGCACGCGGCACGCTGGCGTTCGATTCGGCCGTGCCGGTCGATCTCGATAGCCTTTACCGCATCTATTCGATGACCAAGCCGGTCACCGGCATGGCAGCGATGATCCTGGTGGACGAAGGCAAGATCGATCTCGACCAGCCGATCAGCGATTTCCTGCCCCGGTTCGCCAAGATGCAGGTGCAGGTGACGCCGGACGGCTCGATCACCGATCTGAAGCCGGCGCAGACGGCGATCACGCTGCGCCACTTGCTGACGCACACCGCAGGCCTTGGCTATTCGATCATCCAGAAGGGGCCGCTCAAGGAGGCCTATGAAGCCGCCGGGCTTGTGCCGGGACAGGCCTCGCGGCTCGCCATTCCGCCGTTCAGCGGGGTGAAGACGGTGCCCAGCCTGGCCCAGTTCGCCGACAAGCTGGCCGATATGCCGCTGGTCTACGAACCGGGGACGCGGTGGAGCTATTCGGTCGGGCTCGATCTGGTCGGGCGGATCATCGAGGTGGTTTCGGGGCAGGATTTCGACGCATTCCTTGCCGAGCGCATCTTTGGCCCCTGCGGCATGGCGAGCACCGGCTTCCGGGTCAGCGCCGCCATGGCCCCGCGCCTCACCAGCAACTACTTCGTCCACGACGGCAAGGCCGATCCGATCGATCCGGGCGCGACTTCGGTCTATCTCGATCCGCCCGCCTTTCCGTTCGGCGGCGCAGGCCTTGTCAGCAGCCCGCGCGATTATGACCGCTTCCTGATGATGCTGGCGGGTGGCGGCCAGATCGGCAGCGCGCGCGTCATGAGCGAGGCGGCAGTGCGCCTCGGCACCAGCAACCTTTTGCCCGCAAGCGTCGATCTTTCGGGGACGTGGGTCGCAGGCGCTGGCTTTGGCGCAGGCGGCCGGGTCGGCCTCGGCGCGGACGCGGGAACCTACGGCTGGTCGGGCGCGGCCGGCACCGTGGGCTTCGTCAACACCCGCGTCGGCCTGCGCGCGGGCCTGTTCGTGCAGTTCATGCCCTCGTCCGCGCTGCCGATTCCTGAGGAATTCCCCAAGTCGGTGCTCACCGATATCTCGGTCATGAAGAAGGCGGCGTGACAGGCATGCTCTATCGTCCCAATCCCCCGATTTCCTTCACCGGCGCCGTGCTCGACCGCGCCGACCACATCCGCGCCGATGCCGACAAGCTCGCCGAGCTGATGAACTGGCGCGCGCGCCTGCTCCGGCTCGACGGGCTCGATCCGGTGATCGGCGACGATGGCACGCTCGTCTGGGGCACGCTGGCCGATGCGGGAGAGCAGGACGAACTCGTCTTCCTCGGCCTCGACGACGCGGGGCGCGCCTGCTTCGCGCCGGTTGCGCCCGCCAACAAGGGCAATCCCGGCCCCGCCAACCCGCGCCTCTGGGGCGCGATGGCCTCGCTCCCGGCCGGCGATCTCGCGACCTACGGCGGCGCCCGCGCGCTGGTCGATTGGCACGCCCGCCACCGTTTCTGCGCGCGCTGCGGCTATGCCACCAAGCTCGGCAAGGGCGGCTGGCAGCGCAAGTGCGTCAACATGGAGTGCAAGGCGGAGCATTTCCCCCGCGTCGATCCCGTCACCATCATGTCGGTCGAATGGGAAGGCCAGCTCCTCCTCGGCCGCCAGCCCCGCTTCCCGCCCCGGCGCTATTCGGCGCTCGCCGGCTTCGTCGAGCCCGGTGAATCGATCGAGGAAGCCGTCGCCCGCGAAGTGTTCGAGGAAGCCGGCGTGCGCGTCCGCGATGTGCAATATGTCGCCTGCCAGCCATGGCCGTTCCCGTCCTCGCTGATGATCGGCTGCCACGCCCATGCCGATGATCCCGCCATCACCATCGACAAGACCGAGCTCGACGACGCGCGCTGGTTCACGCGCGACGAGGTGGTCTATGCGATGGAAGCCCTCAAGACCGGCGCCGAAGACGGCGCCTTCATCGCCCCGCCGCCTTTCGCGGTGGCCCATCACCTCCTCAAATGGTGGATCGAGCAATGAGCAAACCGGCAAGCGTCACCGTCGATATCTGGTCCGATGTCATGTGCCCATGGTGCGTGATCGGCCACAACCAGCTCGAAACCGCGCTGAAGGGCATGGCAGGCGAAGTGGAAGCCACCATCCGCTTCCACCCCTTCGAGCTCAATCCCGACATGCCCGAACAGGGCGAGGAAAGCGCCGCCCACATCCAGCGCAAATACGGCCGCACCCCCGATCAGGCGGCGGACGCACGCGGCCGCATGTCACAAGCCGCCGAAGCCGCCGGCTATTCCTTCGCCTACACGGGAGCAGGCGATCCGCCCCCCGCGATGATGTGGAACACGCGCCTCGCCCACCGCGTGCTTGTCCACACCCTGCGCGAACACGGCGCCGAAATGCAGGTGAAACTCAAGCGCGCCCTGTTCGACGCCCACTTCCAGCAGCGCCGCCGCATGAACGACCCCGCCGTCCTGACCGACATCGCCGCCTCCGTCGGCCTCTCCCGCACCGAAGCCGCCGCCGCCCTCACCGACCCCGAAATCGACGCCATCGTCGAAGCCGGCGAACAGCAAGCCTGGGACTGGAACATCAGCGGCGTCCCCGCGATGATCATCAACGGCAAATACATGATCCCCGGCGCGCAGGACCCGGCGACGTACGCCAACATGCTGCGGCGGGTTGTGGCGAAAGAGGCTGCGCTGGCGGCGGCGGAGTAGCGGGAAGAAGAAGCCTCCGGCAGGCAAGGGCCATTGCCCTTGCATCCCAGGAATTTAGGGATTTAGTATAGCGTTACTCACATCCCGCCCCAGAACCATATGGATCAGGGCCCGTCTATTTCTCTCAGTTTTTCAAGGTGTCTCACAGGCTATGAAGAATCAGTGGCAAGAGGAATGCACGAAAAAGCTAGAAGAGTGTATTTTGTCTGGGCCGGATGGGGCTAGCAAATGGCAGAAATTTAAATCGAGTAAGTGGCCTAAGAGAATAATAATTGCAGATGTCAATTTGAGTAGTCGGAGAATTTCCGGATACGATTTATCCTATTGCTATTTAGTAAGAGTAATTCTTGATAACTCAAATATTTCAGATTGTAATTTTTCTTATTCTATTTTTAGAAATTGCACAGCAAACGGTGCAAATGTTGAGGGAGCAAATTTTCGATCCGTTGATATGAAGGAGGATGGGTTAGAGTTAAAAACCCACAAGTTCGACGATAGCACAAGATTTTTGGTCGAGCCCAATAACCTCCCTTACGCTCTGCACCCTGGGCTTCGAAGTATGGCGGCTCAAGCTTGTGCAGCCCGAGATTGGCGGTACAAGAGATCGCGGTCGTTGCTTGCAAGATTTTTCTTATATATAACAGGAAATGGATATTCTTTAAAAAGAATGCCTTTTGTTGGCGGCGTAATTTTGGTTTTATTCACAGTAATATTTACGCTTGTTCAAGATTGTAAAATCGCATTAAATGATAGATTCATAATTGGGATTAGATATTCAATTGGGTACTTTCTTAATATAAATTCTTTCGAAGCTGATAAGACGGTGTTTTTTATTGGATCCTTTGAGTCTTTCCTCGGAATTATGTTTTTCTCGATATTAACGGCTGTGCTTGTGACAATGTTGTTTGGAAAGGCTTGAGAGTTTTAAAGTTGGGATTCGGATGGTATATAAAAATTGCCGAATTTGCGGAGCTAGACGCTGATTTGAAGAAGCTCGTCCTCTCGCTAGAAGACAGGAGATTCTATCGACATTCAGGGGTTGATTGTGTTTCGTTGCTCAGAGCCGTGCTTTGGCGCGTAGCAGGGCAAAAACGCGGTGGCGCATCAACAATACACATGCAGATGGTAAGAACAATAACAAATGATAGGGAGATGACATACGCAAGAAAGGTAAGAGAGATATTCAGATCCATGCTAATGGATAAGAGGTATCAGAAAGAAGTTATTTTAAATTCATATCTGAGCATTGCATATTTTGGTGAGGGAAATATTGGCGCGGAGCAAGCCGCCGAGACGCTCTTTGGCGGTAGGCTTTCGGATTGTTCATATTCGCAGAAGGCGCTAGTTGCAGCGATACTTCTCTATCCTATCCCGGAGTTTCGATCGCTAGAATGGTGGTCAAAAGTGCATTGGAGGGCGCTTCTGGCAAAAAAAGTTGCAAATAAGATCAAGGTAAATTAAAATTTTTATTTTCTTACAACAATGGGTATGAATCTTATTCGGGTTGGAATCTTGGTAAATTAATGGTCTATTTGCACTCATTCCTCCCCTAACACCGCCACCCGATCCCAAATCATCTCCCCCCGCCCGGAAAGCACCGTCTCGGTCGGCCCGAACAGGTCCAGCACCACCACCTCGTTCGCGCCCACTTTCAGCCACGGCGCGGGGACGAACACCCCCCGCTGCGGCCCGGCGGACCAATACCGCCCCAAATTGCGGCCGTTCACCCACACATAGCCTTTGCCCCAGCCGCGCAGGTCGAGGAAGGTGAAGCCCGCCTCGCTTGTGGTAAACGAGCCGCGATAGAACGCCGGCCCCGTCTCCCCGCCGCGCCGCGCGGTGAAGGTCAGTTTGGCCACGTCCTCCAGCAGCACCGGGCGGTGTTCCCAGCCCTTCAGGGCTGCGCCGTCCACGGCAACCGGGCCGATCAGCCCCTTCTGATCCTTGCCGAGCCCCATGCCGTAGTTGGCATGGCCCATCGCATCGACCAGCACTTCGATCACCGCCCCCGCGGGCGCGTCGATGGTGAAGCCCTTGTCCCCCCGGCGGCGGTCGAGCGTCGCGGCGGGCTTGCCGTCCACCGTCACCAGCGCCAGATCGCGCACTTCGGTCAGGCTCAGCTGGCCCTTCGCGGCCTGCGCCAGCCGGTGCCGATAAAGCAGCATGCCCGCCGCGCGCCCGCAGCCTTCCAGCGTCTGCGGATCATCGGCCACTTGCGCCGCGCCCAGCAGCGGCGTCAGCGGTGCCACCTCGCCCAGCGCAAACGGCGCCACGGTCAGCGCCTTCTCCGGCGCGGGCAGATCGCGGAAGCTGTCTGCGGGCAGGTAGTCCGCCAGCAACCCCCGCACCGCCGCATACTTCGCCGTCGGCCGACCCGCCTCATCCAGCAGCGCATCGTAATCGTAGCTCGAGATATCAGGCTCGTAGACATTCTTCTCCACATCGAGATTGGCGCCCGCCCAGGTCCCGAACGAAGTGCCGCCGTGGAACATGTAGAAGCTCACCGACATCTTGCGGTCCAGCATCCACTTGAGGTTGGCGATCACGTTCTCTGTGCTCGTCGTCGCCTGAGTCTCGTGCCAGTGATTGAACCAGCCCGCCCAGAACTCCGAGCAAAACGCCGGTCCGCCAAAGCCCTTGTCCGCCCGCTCCTTGAACGCCTTCTCGGCCTCGCCCGCCGTGAACGTGCCGAAGTTGATCCCTGATGGAATGCCCGGGATCGATCCCTTCTCCATCACCGAAGCGCCATCCACGGTATAAAGCTGGCCGCCAAACCCGGCGGCCCGCGTGGCGTCCACCAGCGCCCGCAGATAGCGCTGGTCGCTGCCGAACGCGCCGTACTCGTTCTCGATCTGCGTCATGATGATCGGCCCGCCCCGGTCGATCTGGAGCGGCGCCAGTTCCTCGCCCAGCCGCTTCAGCCAGCGCGCGGTGGGCTTCATGAAGCGCGGATCGGCGGAGCGCACTGGCGCCCCGGCATCGGGCAGCAGCCACGCCGGCAGCCCGCCACCATCCCATTCCGCGCAGACATAGGGTCCGGGCCGCAGCAGCACATGCAGCCCTTCCTCCTGCGCCATGCGCACCCACGCCGCGACATCGAGATTGTCCGCAAAATCGAACACGCCCGGCGTCTGTTCGTGGATGTTCCAGAACATGTAGGCGCTCAGTGTATTAAGCCCCAGCGCGCGCATCTTGCGCAGCCGGTCCCGCCACAGCGCGCGGGGAATGCGCGGATAGTGCATCTCGCCCGCAAGGATCTGCAGCGGCATGCCGTCCAGCAGGAAGTCGTTGCCCTTCACCAAGAACCGCGAACCGGCGGGCGCGGCAAGACCGGGCACCGCCAGCGAGGCGAGGCCCGCAGCACTGATGGTCATGGCGGTACGGCGATCGACGGTCATCAGGCAGGTCCTTTGGCGATGATGCGCGGGGCATCGGATCTGAAACCTGATTTATCAGACTTATTGCCGGTCATCAAACCGCGAAGCCCGGTTACTCTCGTCATCCCCGCGCAGGCGGGGGGCCAGAGCGCCCACAGCACTCCGCTCGCTATCATTACCCGCCCGCCCGATCCCGCCCGACACGCCGCCCATAATAAATAACAGACGCGTCTGTTATTTATTAGCCACTGTCCTACAATGACTGCCCTGTGGTATGTTCGTTAAATGTTCCATCCGCTCCGCGCAAATCTGCCGTTTTTGATCCTGCTGTCGGCTGCGTTGCAGGGGCTGAAAGTTTTCGCTCTGGACTGTGTCAACCGTGTCAACTTGGCCTGAAATCGCCGAACCCGACTCGGCGGCACGCAGACGTCAGGCCAGCCCCAGCTTCGCCAGCTCGCCCGCAAGGCTCGGCGGCAGAATCTCGGCGCTTTCGCCGTCCGCCAGATCGGCGGGGGCGTCTGCCTCTTCCAGATAGCGCCAGCCCTGATGCGCGCGCTTGGGTTTGGGGTGGACGTCGATCAGCTTGGTGGAGATCACGATAAGGGTCCGCCCGCCTTCCGCTTCCTCGAAGCCGAGAATCTCGCTGCGCGCGACAAGCTGGTGCTTCAGGATCCAGTAGAGCGAGCCGCCGATCATCTCGGCATGGCGCTTGGGCAGATACCGCGTGGTGAGGCGGGCGGTCTCCCCGCGCGTCTTGAACCAGCTGTGGAGGTCTTCGAACGATGTCGCCCCGTAGGCGACCTTGGTCATGTGGAGAGGCATTGGGATCAGCTCGCGAGGCCGCTGAGCACGGCAAGGCCGAGGAACGAGAAGAAGCCCATCACATCGGTCGCCATCGTCACGAACACGGCGGAGGAGACCGCTGGATCGACCTTGAGCCGGTCGAGCGTGACGGGGACCATGATCCCGGCAAGGCCCGCGACGAGATTGTTGATCACCATCGCCGCGCCGATCACGCTGCCGAGCAAGGGGTTCTGGAACAACAGCGCGGTGCCGACGCCGATCAGCGCGCCCAGCGAGAGCCCGTTGGCGAGCGCGATGCGCAATTCGCGCAGGATCATGCGCACGGTGTTGGAACTGGTGAGCTGGTTGGTGGCAATCGCGCGCACCACCACCGCCAGCGTCTGCGTTCCCGCATTGCCGCCCATGCCCGAGACGATCGGCATCAGCACCGCGAGCAGCGCCAGCTTGGCAATCGCGCCCTGGAACATGCCGACCACCGAAGAGGCGATGATCGCCGTGCCGAGATTGACCACCAGCCACGAAAGCCGCGTGCGCACGGTGAGGTGGATCGGCTCGTTGATGTCGCCGTCGCCCGCACCGGAAAGGCGCAGGATGTCCTCGCTTGCCTCTTCCTGGATGATGTGGACGACGTCGTCGACGGTGATCTGGCCGACGAGCCGCCCGCTTTCATCGACCACGGCGGCGGAAATCAGCGCGTACTTCTGGAAGCGCAGCGCGACCTCTTCCTGATCCATCGTCACCGGGATCAGCGTCTGGTCGCGTTTCATCACGTCGGTCAGCGCGATCGAGCGCGGGGTGCGCAGGATCCAGGAAAGCGCGCAGGTGCCGATCGGATGATGCTTGTGATCGACGATGAACACTTCCCAGAACTCGGTGGCAAGGTCCTGATCTTCGCGCATGTAGTCGATGAGATCGCCGACCGTCATGTGTTCGGGCACCGCGATCACATCGCGGCTCATCATGCGGCCGGCGGAGTCTTCGGGGTAGGACAGCGCCGTCTCGATCGCGGCGCGGTCTTCCGGCTCCATCTCGGCGAGGACGGCCTGCTGGTCTTCCTCGTCGAGATCCTGGATCAGCGCGACCGCGTCGTCGGTCTCCATGTCTCCGGCGAGTTCGGCGACTTCATCGGGATCGAGCTCTTCGACGAGATCGTCGCGCACATAGTCGTTGAGCTCGGAGATCACCTCGCTGCCGAGCAGATCGTTGATCGCGCGGGCGAGATCGACGCGGTAGTCCGGCCCGATCAGTTCGAACAGGTCGGCCACGTCGGCCGGGTGGAGCGGCTCGACGAGGTTGTAGACGGTCTCCTGATCGTCCGCGTCGAGCGCTTCGGTCACGCGGCGGATGAAGCTGGGGCGGAGGGTATTGTCCTCGTCGTCGAGGCTTTCGGAATTGCGCGCAGGCTCAGTGACCGCCGCCACCTCCGTCATCACGGAGCCGCCATCCGCGAGAGCGGAGTCGTGCAGGTCTTCGTCGCGCGCCATGCTGGCAGGCGATACGCAAGGGGGACGCAAAAGCAACCTCGATGGTATACTTTGGCGAACAAGGGATTATATGCCGGGACCAGACAGAAGGGATTTGGTGACCATGGCAGACGAAAAACTGGTTCTTACGCTCGATGGCGGTGATGTTGTGATCAATCTGCGCCCGGATCTGGCGCCCGGCCACGTCGAACGCATCAAGGAACTGGTGGGCGAAGGCTTCTACGATGGCGTGAAGTTCCACCGCGTGATTCCGGGTTTCATGGCGCAGGGCGGCTGCCCGCAGGGCACCGGCATGGGCGGATCGAGCAAGCCCGATCTCAAGGCTGAATTCAGCGATGCACCGCACGTGCGCGGCGTTTGCTCGATGGCCCGCACCAGCTATCCGCACTCGGCCAACAGCCAGTTCTTCATCTGCTTCGATGATGCCCGCTTCCTCGACAAGCAGTACACCGTTTGGGGCGAAGTCGAGAGCGGCATGGAACATATCGATGCGCTGCCCAAGGGCGAGCCGCCGGCAAAGCCCGGCGCGATCCAGAAGGCGGCCATCGTCACGGCCTGAGGGCTCGCGATGAACCTGGAGCTCAGGCATCCCGCGCCGGCCGACCGCGCCGCGTGGGACCGCCTGTGGCAGGGCTACCAGCGTTTCTACAAGGTGGAGATCGCCGACGCGGTCAGCGACCTCACCTGGGAGCGCCTGCACGATCCGGCCGAGCCGATGCACGCCGCGATTGCCTGGCAAGGCGCGCGTGCCATCGGCCTGGTCCACTGGATATTCCACCGCTCGACATGGACTGCAGGGCCCTATTGCTACCTGCAGGACCTCTACGTCGAGCCCGACGTGCGCGGCGGCGGAGTGGGCCGCAAGCTCATCGCCCATGTCCGCAGCGAAGCGGAAGCCGCCGGAGCCTCGCGGCTTTACTGGCTGACGCACGAGACCAATACCGACGCGATGGTGCTCTACGACAAGGTCGCCGAGCGATCGGGGTTCGTGCAGTACCGGGTGGTGCTGTAAGCGACGTCAGCAGGGATCAGCATGACCGAATACACCCGCCTGCGCACGCTCGCCGATCCCGACCATCTTCCAGCGCTGAACCGGGACCATATCCATGAACGGCCGGCGCTGGGGCTTGGCGATCTGACGCACCCGCCGCGGATCCTGCTGCTCTATGGCAGCCTGCGCGAACGCTCGTTCTCGCGCCATGCGGTGGAGGAAGCCGCGCGGCTCCTGCAGTTCTTTGGTTGCGAGACGCGGATCTTCGACCCTTCCGACTTGCCGCTGCCCGATCAGGTTGCGGGCGATGATCATCCGGCGGTGCATGAACTGCGCGAGCATGCGCTATGGTCCGAAGGGCAGGTCTGGTGCAGCCCGGAGCGGCATGGCCAGATCACCGGGATCATGAAGACGCAGATCGATCACCTGCCGCTCGCCTATCAGGGCCTCAGGCCGACGCAGGGGCGCACGCTGGCTGTCATGCAGGTCAGCGCCGGATCGCAATCGTTCAACAGCGTCAACAGCTTGCGCATCCTTGGCCGCTGGATGCGGATGTTCGTCATCCCCAACCAGTCGAGCGTGGCGAAGGCCTACATGGAATTCGACGCGGATGGGCGGATGAAGCCTTCCGCCTACTACGAGCGGATTGTCGACGTGATGGAGGAACTGGTCCGCTTCACCGTGCTGCTGCGCCCGCATGCCGAGCAACTGGTGGACCGCTATTCGGAGCGTGTCGAAGCGGGGCGGCCTACAAGCCCGCCTTGATCATCCAGTCGTGGAACAGCCGCACCGGGCGCGATTGCAGCGCGCGGGGGCGGCAGACGAACCAATAGGAATAGGGGCTGTCTACCTCGATATCGTAGAGCCGGGCCACGCGTGGATCGTGGCTGCGCTTGTAGTGATCATCGTGCATGATCGCGATGCCAAGGCCCTGCGCGGCGGCTTCGAGAATCAGCTGGCCGGAATCGAAATGATCGATCGCGGCAGGTTGCAGCGCTTCCAGATGGAGCGTGCGTTTCCATGCCTCGAAGCTCATCGGCAGGTCGTTGTGGACGAGGAAGGTCTGCTTGCCCAGCTTTGCAAGATCGGGCCGCGTGCCCAGTTCCGCCACGATCTCGGGCGTGGCGATGGCGTAGACGCGGTTGTGGTCGAGCCGCACCGAATGGAGCGAGCCGTCCGGCCCTTCGGACAGGATAATCGCGGCGTCGATAGTGTCGCCCAGCTTGGTTTCAGCAGCCGCCGAACTATCGATATCAATGTGGAGCTGCGGGTGGAGCTTGCGCAGTTCACCCAATCGCGGAAACAACCGCTGGCTGCCGAACAGCGGCAATACGCCGAGGCGGAGGCGCAGCACCTGCCCGGTATCGATCAGGCGATCGATCCGGTCCGCCATTTCGTCGATCAGCGGCGCGACGGCATCATAAAGCTGCTGGCCCTCTTCGGTGAGCTTGAGCAGCTGGTGCTTGCGTTCGAACACCGGCTTGCCGATGAACTCCTCAAGCGCGCCGAGCCGGCGCGAGAGCGCGGAGGGGCTGAGTGCGAGTTCCGCAGCCGCCGTCTTGGCCGAGCCAGCACGCACGACGCGGATGAACGCTTCGAGTGAGCGCAACGGAGGCAGGCGGCGAATCATCTAAGCGTCAGTCTTCCTCAGGCGTCTCGGGCAAGGGCGCATGGAGCCGCAGCCGGGTGAGCCTGCGCTCGTCCCCTGCCGTCACCTCGATCCGCCACCCGCTGTCATGTTCCAGCACGCGGCCGATCGGGGGGACTTCCCCCGCCAGCACGACTGCGAGCCCGCCCAGAGTATCCACGTCCTCGTCCACCAGCGCAAGCCGGGGATCGATCCGCTCGCCCACATCGTCAAGCTCGGTGCGGGCGTCTGCGTCCCAGGTCAGTTCGTCGATCTGGCAGAGCAGTTCCTTCGGTGCATCGTCGTGCTCGTCCTCGATCTCGCCGACGATCTCCTCGACAAGGTCCTCGATGGTGATGATCCCGTCGGTGCCCGAATATTCGTCGATCACGATGGCAAGGTGCGTGCGGCTGGAGCGCATGTCGGCCAGCACGTCGAGCGCGCCGCGTGCCTGGGGCACGAACAGCGGCTGGCGCATCAGCCCGGTCCAGTCCTTGGGCGCGGCCTTGCCCGAGAGCGCCATGCCCGCCACGATCGGGAACAGGTCCTTCACGTGGAGCATGCCGACCACTTCATCGAGCGATGTGCCATAGACCGGCAGGCGGCTGTGGCCGTGCTCGGCAAAGGCGCTCACGACCTCCTCGAAGGTTGCGGCGGCGGGGATCGCCACGATCTCGCCGCGCGGGATGGCGACATCGTCGGCATCGTTCTCGCTGAAATGGAGCAGGTTCTTGAGCATCTGGCGCTCGAGCGGCAGAAGATCGCCGTCTGCACCGTTGCTGCCACCGGAATCGCCTTCGTGCTCCTCGATCGCTTCCTCGATCTGCGCACGCAGCGATTGGTCGTGATCCGGTCCCCGGAAGAATGCCTTGAGCGCGCGCCACAACGCGCCGCTACTGTCTCCTTCGCCCGATCGGCCTTCGCCGCCGGACCCATTGCCCTCAGGCACGGCCCATCACTCCTTTGTCGCTAATGCGCCGCATATGGGTCGGCGAGGCCCATCAGCGCAAGCGCCTTTGTCTCCAGAGCCTCCATTTCCGCCGCGTCATCCTCGCCGGTCTCATGATCGTAGCCAGCGAGATGGAGCAGGCCGTGGACGATGAGGTGGGCTGCATGGGCCTCCACCGTGACGCCCTTGTCCGCCGCCTCACGCATGCAGACCCCATGTGCGAGGATCAGATCGCCCAGCATCCCCGGCGCACCCGGCGCCGCGGCTGCCGCCAGCACCTCCTCGCGCGACAGCATGGGGAATGACAGGACGTTGGTCGGTTTGTCCTTGGCGCGCCACTGCTTGTTGAGCGCATGGACTTCCTCGTCATCGGCCATGACGAGGCTGACGAGAAGATGTTCGTGCGCGAGTTCCGGTGCGACGGCACCGGCGGCTTCCGCTGCGCGCGCGGCAAGGTCTTCCCAGTCGGTGGAACTCGGCCAAACGGGGTCGATATCGAGTTCGAGGGTGGGAGCAGTCATAGGGGCCAAGGGGTTAGGGTCATCACGAAGCCGGACAGATCTTGCTCTCGAAGGCACGGCCCGCGCGCTGGGCCTTCTTCGCGTCGGACGCCTCGACCTCGCGGAACACGAACTCGAACAGTGCGACCGTGTTTTCGGCCGGGAGCGGATCAAGGATCGTGAGGACCCTGTCCACCTTGCCGCAAACCTCAGGGGTCAGATCCTTGCCCATCGCCTTGAACAGGCCAACCTTGAGGAACACGCGAAGCTCTGCGGCCGACATGCCGGAGAGCTCCCCCTTGGTATCGAACCTTTCCACGATCGCGGGCACTGCGCTTTCGTCCCCCGGCAAGGCCTCGTAGCGCTTCAGGAGGTCAGGACCCTTGGTGGCAAGGTAGGAACCGTTGCCAAGAACGGGCGCGCACTTGGTCGAGACGCCGTTGATCAGGATCGGCATGACGAACCGCGCCGCAACGCGCATTTCCGCACCGGTGATGCATTTCTCCGGAGCTGCGAGCACGGGCTGCATCGTCATGGCCGCCAAGGCCAAGGTTGCTGCAAGCTTCTTCATCATGCCGGTTTCCCCTTCGCCAGACAGCGCTCAATCGCGGCCTTCGTAAGCCTCGACGATCCGGCCGACAATGGGATGGCGGACCACATCGGCGACATTGAAGCGGACCATGCCGATGCCGTCCACGCCGTCGAGCCGACCCACCGCATCGTTCAGCCCGCTCGCCGCCGAGCCGCCGGGCAGGTCGGTCTGCTTGGGATCGCCGCAGATCACCATGCGGCTGTTCTGGCCGAAGCGGGTGAGGAACATCTTCATCTGCATCGGCGTGGTGTTCTGCGCTTCGTCGAGAATGACGAAAGCATCCGCCAGCGTGCGCCCGCGCATGAAGGCGATCGGCGCGATCTCGATCTCGCCCGAGGCCAGCCGCCGCTCGACCTGTTCGGGCGGCATGCAATCGTAGAGCGCATCGTAAAGCGGGCGGAGATAGGGATCGACCTTCTCCTTCATGTCGCCGGGCAGGAAGCCGAGCCGTTCGCCCGCCTCGACCGCCGGGCGCGACAGGATCAGACGCTGCACGCTGCCGCTGATGAGCTGCGCGACCGCTTGTGCCACGGCGAGGTAGGTCTTGCCCGTGCCCGCCGGGCCGAGTGCGAAGATCACGTCATCGCGAACCAGCGCGCGCATGTATTCGATCTGGGTGGCCGAGCGCGGGACGATGGTCTTCTTGCGCGTGCGGATCATGATCGGCGGCGCGCCATCGGGGGCGCCGGAGATGATCCCTTCGAGCGTCGGTTCGTTCGACATCATGATCAGCGAATCGACCGCGCCCGCATCCACCTCATGCCCCGAAAGCAGGCGCTGGTGCATGCCTTTGAGGACATCGCGTGCCCGGGCGACCGCATCGTCCGGCCCCTCGATCACTGCCTTGTTGCCCCGTGCGGAGATATAGACCCCCATGCGGTTCTCGATCTGCACGAGATTCTGGTCAAACTGGCCAAACAGCGCACCGAGCACCGTCTGCTCCTCGAACGCGATCTCGATCCTGGCGCGTCGCTGGCTTTCGCTTCGTGCGGCTTCACCGCGCTGTGGATCATTGCGTAAGGCACCCTGCCAGTCGCTGCGGGCAGCCTCTTCATGCGAACGGGAGAACTTGCGGGCCATGCGCTCCTTTCAGGTTTGCTGATGCGAGATTAGGCACCGATGCGACAGGCGCAAGACACGCCGGGCCGAAATCGCATCATTTGCACTGCCTTGTGGCGGGCGGGGCCCTACTTGCGACAAACTGCGACCAAAATGTCGCTCCCCTTAAGCCGCTGTTCCCGGCTGGTTCAGCCCGAGAAAGGCATTCTTCATCCGTGGTCGCAAGGATGCGATCCCGTCTGAAGGAGAATCCGATGCGCAAGTTTCTGCTGGCAGCCGCGTTCCTCGCGCTGACCCCCGCTGTGGCCCCTGCCATGGCCCAGGCCCATGCCGGTCCCGTGGCTGCTGATGCCCGTGCCCACGCCATCCACCGCGAAGTCGTTCGCGATCGCCATGAAGTGCGTGAAGAACGCCGCGAGCTGCGCCGCGACCGCCATGAACTGCGCCGCGATCAGCGCCGGCTCCACCGCGCGCGTGTCGCCCGCGCCCGGGCCTGGCATCGCCACCACCACTACCACGGCTAAGCGGTGATGCGCGCGCTACCGTTTATGCGGCGGCGCGCGCCACCAGCTGGCCGGCCAGCGAATTGGGCCCGGCCTCGACGAGATCGACGTCCACAAGATCGCCCAGCGCCGCATCCCCGGTGAAGTGCACCGATTGCAGCCAGGGCGATTTGCCCAGCCATTGCCCGGCGTGGCGGCCCTTGCGTTCGACCAGCACCGAGCAGCGCTTGCCGACGCTCGCCGTGTTGAACGCAAGGCTGTCACGCTGGAGCGCGGCCTGCAGGCGCTGCAGGCGTTCGTCCATCACTTCGGGCGCGATCTGGCCGTCCATCGTGGCGGCGGGGGTGCCGGGGCGGGCGGAGAACTTGAAACTGAACGCCTGCGCATAGCGGGCCTCAGCGATGATCTGCAGCGTTTCGGCGAATTCCGCTTCGGTCTCGCCCGGGAAACCGACGATGAAATCGCCTGAAAGCGCGATGTCCGGCCGCGCGGCACGCACGCGCTCCAGAATGCGCAAGTAGCTCTCTGCGGTGTGGCTGCGGTTCATCGCCTTCAGCACGCGGTCGCTGCCAGATTGCACGGGCAGGTGGAGGAACGGCATCAGCTTCGGATTGCTGCCATGCGCCTCGATCAGCGCATCGTCCATGTCCGCCGGATGGCTGGTGGTGTAGCGGATGCGACCAAGATCCTCGATCCGACCCAGTTCCTCGGCAAGGCCGGCGAGGCCGACACGGCGGCCCTTGTCGTCCTCGCCCGTCCAGGCATTCACATTCTGTCCCAGCAGCGTGATCTCGCGCGCGCCGCCTTCAACCAGCGCGCGGGCCTCACTGACGAGATCGGCATAAGGGCGCGAGAGTTCGGCGCCGCGCGTATAGGGCACCACGCAGTATGTGCAGAACTTGTCGCAGCCTTCCTGCACGGTGAGGAAGGCGCTGGCGCCGACCTTGCGGCGCTTGGGCAGTGCGGCGAACTTCGCCTCGGCGGGCATGTCGGTCTCGGTCGCGCGGCCACCGGCTGCGGCCTGCGCGACCATCGCGGGCAGGCGGTGATAGGCCTGAGGACCGACGACGACACGCACCGAAGGCGCGCGTGTCATGATTTCCTCGCCCTCCGCCTGCGCGACGCAGCCAGCCACTGCGATCAGCGGCACGGCGCCAGCCTCGCGCCCATCCTTCACGATCCGGCCGATATCGGAATAGACCTTCTCGGTCGCCTTTTCGCGGATGTGGCAGGTGTTGAGCACGACAAGATCCGCCGCCTCGCGCTCATCTGCCGCCGTCATGCCTTCGGCGGTCAGCAGTTCGGCCATGCGTTCGCCGTCATAGACGTTCATCTGGCAGCCGAAGCTTTTCACATGGAAGGTGCGGGGGGATTTAGCGGACATAAGGGGCGCCCGTACGCGAAAATGGCCCGCGATAGAAGGGGGCGCGGGAGGGTGCTGGCCGAAGCCAAGGCGACAGTCAGGCACGATGCAATGTTGGGCTTGTAATTCAAATTGAATTGGTAGAGATTTAACGGGTCTCTCAGGGAGGTCTGCCCATGCGTCGTCGCGTTGTTGCTCGCAGCGTTTCCACGTTCGTTCTGGGGGGCAGCCTGCTAGCCCTCGCGGCCTGCAGTGAAAAGGCGCCGGAGGCGTCCGGGACAAGCTACAGCAAGCCCGAAGAAGCCGCCGCTGCCGTCGACGTCGCGGAGGAGGCTCCGCCTCCCGCCATGGCCCGCGCGGTCACCAGGAAGTCCGAATGGACCATTGGCGGGCTGGTCAGCGGCAAGACCGAGACGACCATGCTCGATCCCGTGGCGCCGCCGCCGGTGGTCATCGAACCGCCCGCCATGCCGACCAATCCGGTCCAGCCGCAATCGGGCCTGCTGACGGCAGGCGATGTCGATGATCTGCTCAATCCAGGGCAATATGCCGCCTATGCCGGGCGCTTCCTCCAGGCGAGCGGCCAGTCGCTGCCGTTCTACGATACGCGCAGCCGAGTGGTGATCCGCGTGGTCGATGCACGCGGGCGGCCGGTGCCGTTTGCACAGACCGATGTCGGCCGCCCCGGCGCACCGCTCCATCTTGTGACCGCCGCCGACGGGACCGCCTCGTTCTATCCGCGGGCGGACCGCATCCCCCAGAAGACCACCGTGGCCGTGACCGGGACCGCCGGGGCGGCACGCAAGCCCGTCACGCTTTCCGCAGGCCGGTTGGTCGAGATCGCGCTTCCCGGCCTCGCCGCTGCGCCGCGCGCGATGGACCTTGCGCTGGTGATCGACACAACCGGCAGCATGGGCGACGAGATTGAGTACCTCCAGGCCGAACTCGATACGATCGTCGCGCGGCTCAAGCGCAATGCCGGCCAGATCGACTTGCGCATCGGCGTGGTGCTCTACCGCGACGAGGGCGATGACTATGTCGTCCAGTCGACACCGCTGACCGGGAACATCGGTTCGATCCGCACGCTGCTGGCCCGTCAGGATGCCGATGGCGGCGGCGATACGCCGGAGGCGATGGACCGGGCGGTGGTGGAGGCTGGCCGCCTGCAATGGCGCCCGGATGCGGCCAAGGCCGTGCTGCTCGTCACCGATGCGCCGCCGCACGAGGACGCGATCGGCGCCACACTCGACGCGGCGCAGCAACTGCGAAGTCGCGGTGTGCAGATCGTTCCCGTTGCGGCGAGCGGGGTGGAGGACAGTGCCCAATATGTCCTGCGCTCGATGGCCGCGTTGACGCAGGGGCGGTACATCTTCCTGACCGATGACAGCGGCGTTGGTGATAGCCATGCCGAACCGGATGTGGCGTGCTATCTGGTCACCCGGCTCGATACGATGGTGGCGCGCGTGCTGGCCGGTATTGCCACGGGGAAGCGCGTCGAGCCGCGTCAGGGCGATGTCATCCGCGCGGTCGGTGGTTATGATCGGGGACGCTGCAGCATCGCGCAGCAACGCGGGCAGGATCTGCAACGGCAGCAGGGCTGACCGCCGAACTACTCGGGCTCAGTTGCGGGTAATGCAGTAAACCGATGCCGGTGGGACGTTTCGCCAGACGCGCGCGGTGCGGTGTGCGGAGAGGCCCAGACGGGCCATGATCTCTTCGCGCACCGGGCACTTCGGGCCATAGGTGAACTGGTAAAGCGCGGCATCCGGCGTGCAGAAGCCGAACGCGGTGGTGACGATGCTCTCCACCTCGCGGCTGGGAAAGTTGAGCAGCGGCAGGCCGCTCACCACTGCGGCCGGGCGGCGGCCCTGGAGCATGTCTTCCGTTACGCTGGCCGCCTTGTGGGCCAGCACGAGCGCCTGGGGAAACGCTGTGCGCAGCCGTGCGGCGAGCAGATGGTCTGCCTCGACCAGGATCAGATTGCTCTCGGGAACACCGCGCGCAATGAGGGCGCGCGTGAACACGCCGGTGCCGGGGCCGAGTTCGAGCACGGGGCCGGCCGCCGGATCGATTTCGGCAGTGATGGCCGCCGCCAGCGCAGGACCGCTGACGAAGCCGCCGAAGCGACGCGGATTGGCGACAAGGCGGCGCAGGCCGAGCAAAGCCTCGGGCGGGCCTTTGGCCTCTCTGGCCGGGGTGCCGCGAAGGCGGGTTTTCTGGAGAATGATCTTGCGGCGCACCGCGTTGGCAAGCTTGTGTACCACCTGGCGCGGACGGCGCGCCATGCCGGGCTTGAGCTTCAGCTTCACGCCGCGCTCTTTGCCGCTTCGTAGCGTACGGGCGCAACATCGAAGGCGAAGGGCCGCAGCGGTTCACCCAATGCGGCCTCAAGCGCGGGTTCGATGCGGCGGCGCGCTTCGGCGGCGATCGCCTTGCGCCCGGCCAGCCCCTGCGGATCGAACGGTTCGAGGAAGTGAACCTCGAGCCGGAACGAACCACGACGCGAGAGAATGCGCTTGCCGTTGGAAACACCGTCTTCCGTGCCGATCCAGCCAATCCATTCGGCGACGCGGCCATAATCGAGCACCACTGGCTGCACCATCACACCCGGCGGCGGCGGCTCCAGTACGCGCAGCATCGAGGTCTTGAAGGGGAGCAGCGATTTGCCATCGGTGCAGGTGCCTTCAGGGAACACGGTGATCGACCAGTTGTCGGCCAGCGCTTCCTTGAGGCGGTTGATCTGATCGGCCACGCCCATGCGGTCCTCGCGGCTCACGAACACGGTGCGGTTGATCCGCGCGAGCCAGCCGACGATGGGGGCCTGCGACAATTCTGCCTTGGCGACGAAGGCCGTGCCGCTGGCCCCGCCAAGCGCAAGGATATCCACCCACGAGAGATGGTTCGAAATATAGAACACATCGCGCTTGAGCGGCACGCCGTGGACCCGCACACGCGCGCCGATGATGCGCGCCGCCAGAAACAGGAACAGCTTGGGAAACGGCGAGCCATAATGCACGACGCGGTAGAGGTAGTGCAGCGGCACGCAGAGCAGCATGGCCAGCACCAGCGCCACACCGCGCAGCACGATCCGCATCCAGCCCATCCAGGTGATGGCTGCGCCGCGTTCCGGGCCCACCTGGCGGCGGGCCTTACGCCTCGCGATCAGACTTGACACCATATAGCTCCATGCGGTGGTCGACGAGGCGGTAGCCAAGCCGTTCGGCAATCTGGCGCTGCAGCGCCTCAAGCTCGGGATCGACGAATTCGATGACCTTTCCGGTCTCGACATCGATCAGATGGTCGTGGTGCGCCTCGGGCGTTGCCTCATATCGGGCGCGGCCATCGCCGAAATCGTGGCGATCGAGGATCCCCGCCTCCTCGAAAAGACGGACAGTGCGGTAGACCGTGGCGATGGAAATGCGCGGATCGCGCGCCGATGCGCGCTCGTGCAGCTTCTCGACATCGGGATGGTCGTCGCTCTCAGACAGCACCTGCGCGATCACGCGGCGTTGTTCGGTGATCCTGAGACCCCGTTCCGCGCAAAGCGCTTCGATGTCGATTGCCTGGTGCAAGCTTGCGGCCCAATCCGGTTAGATTGCGTGCAGCATAGTTTGCTGCGCCAATTCTTCAACCGGCGCGCGGTCGATTTGCGGGCAGTATCAGGCCCGGATCGGGGAAAAGTGAACACGGCGAGGCCACGCGCAAACGAATGGGGGCCTCGCCGGTTCCGGGCCGGCCTTGGTCGGCTTCAGGCAGCTTAGCCGGCAGCCTTGGCGCTGCGGCCACGCTTTGGCGCAGGCTTGCGGCCGAGGCCGATCTTCTTGGCGAGTTCGCGGCGCTTTTCAGCATAAGCCGGAGCGACCATCGGATAGTCTGCCGGCAGGTTCCAGCGGGCGCGATACTGATCCGGGGTCATGTTGTAGCGCGTCATAAGATGGCGCTTGAGCATCTTGAGCTTCTTGCCGTCTTCAAGGCAGACAATGTGATCGTTCTTCACCGAAGCGCGGATCGAAACCGCGGGTTCAGGAGCCGGTTCTGCTGCCGGTTGCGCGGGATTGAGGCCAGCCAGCGCGGCATAGACATTGCTGATCAGCACTGGCAGGTCGTTAACAGCGACGCTGTTGTTGCTGACGTGTGCTGCAACGATGTCTGATGTGAGCGTGATCAGCGTTTCCCGCATATCGTTTTCGATTTCACTCATTGTACCCGTACCTTTTGCGGTTGTTATCTTCTTTTTGCCCAGTCAAGGCTCAGTGAGTCCAGAGTAGACCGAACCGCATATACGCTTGCGCAACCGAGTTACAACCATTGCTGAGCTATGCGGTCATTTTTCCGCCAGAATTCTCCCAAGTGCAGGTTGATACAGGTAAATATGCCTAATTGTCCGCAATATACAGTTCCTGACTGAGCGCATCCAGCCGCACGCCGCTGGCTGTGCGGTAGTATCCGGCTCTTATGCCGACAGTCCGGAAACCAAAGCCTGTGTATAGCTTGCCGGCGGGATTGTTCCGCCGCATTTCGAGAAACAGCCGCCGGATGCCCCGCAAACGCGCCCGTGCGATGACTTCGGTCAGCAGTGCCGCCCCCAGACCTTTGCCGCGATACTGGGGAAGTACGGCGAAGAGCAGCAGTTCTTCCTCGTCGAAGATCGACCGAGTAAGGGCAAACCCTGCCACGGGTTCTGCGAGGTCCGGATCGAATGATCCCTCTGCGCCAATCAGGCAGTAACCGGTTCCGGTAAGCAGGAGCGAGTCCGAAACCTGACGACGGTTCCATGCCTCCCCGTACTCGGGCGCGAAGGCACCGGTCATCACTTCCATGATCCGGTCGATATCATCGGCGCTGTCGGGCGCGTCGTCGTTCATGGCAAAGCTGCCTTCACCCAGCGGCCATCACGCTATTGGAAGCCGCGCATCGGGTGCGCGGCCATAGCGGGGCGTGGGATCGGGGCGCAGGGCATCGCGGCCAAGCAGCGCAAACGCGCGCGCATCAGGCCAGAGCGGATAGGTCGCAGGCGTGCCGCCGCGCCGCATTGCCAGCGCCTCGGCCTGGCTGCCGACCACGATCAGCGCCTGCGAGCGCTCCGTCGCCTCATCCGGCAGCAATGATGCCGGTTCGGCCAGCGCGGTGCCGTCTGCCGCAAAGGGCTGGAAGAACCACTCGCCGTGCCCACCGCTCATCACCACGTCGATGGCGCTGCCGCCATGCGCGGCGCGGGCCATCGCGCCGACGAGCGCCAGGCAGGCATAGCCTTCGAGCGGTACGTCCCACGCCAGCGCCAGCGCGCGCGCGGCGGCAAGGCCCACGCGAATACCGGTGAAGCTGCCCGGACCGGCGTTGACGGCGATGCGGTCGGCACGGCCCTTGCCGGGCAACGCAGCGATCATCGGCACAAGCTGTTCGGCATGGCCACGCCCGAGCATGGCGTGCGTGCCCGCCACCATGTCTCCATCGTCGAACAAGGCCACCGAACAGGCTTCGGTGGCGCTGTCGATCACCAGCCGGCGCAAGTGCGTGCTGCCTCAGGCCAGCGTGTTGAAGGTGGCGAAATCAGGCCGGGGGCTGCGCGCGAAGATCGTGGCCGGATCGCCGTAGCCCAGCGTTGAAATGAAGTTGGACTTCACGCGCGTGCCGGCGAAGAACGCCGCGTCCACCGCCGCATTGTTGAAGCCCGACATCGGCCCGGTATCAAGCCCCACCATGCGTGCGGCAACGATGAAATAGGCGCCTTGCAGCGTCGAGTTGCGCATGGCGGAAACCTCGCGCAGCGCTTCGTTGCCCTCGAACCAGCTCTTTGCGTCGGCATGGGGGAACAGCCATGGCAGCTGCTCGTGGAAATCGATGTCCATGCCGATGATCACGCTGACGGGTGCCTTGCGGATCTTGTCAGGGTTCGTACCACCGGCGCAGGCGGCGAGCTTTTCCTTCGCCTCATCGCTCACGCACCAGATGAGGCGCGCAGGCATCTGGTTGGCCGAGGTCGGCCCCATCTTCATCAGGTCCCAGATCGCGTGCAGCTGCTCCTCGCTCACCGGCTTGTCGAGATAGCCATTGTAGGTGCGGGCGGTACGGAACACCTGATCAAGCGCGGTGTCATCAAGCGGCAGGGACATCGGGGTAAACCTTCGGAGGATCGGGCCTTCGGGGGATCGAGGTCAGGCGGCGCGGACTTCGCTGACTTCGGGCACGTAGTGCTTGAGCAGCGATTCAATCCCGTGCTTGAGCGTGGCGGTGGACGAGGGGCAGCCCGAGCAGGCGCCCTGCATCTTGAGGTAGACCACGCCTTCGCGGAAGCCGCGATAGATGATGTCGCCGCCATCGTTCGCCACGGCCGGGCGCACGCGGGTTTCGATCAGGTCCTTGATCTGCTCGACGATCTCGGCGTCGGCCGGATCATCGCCGTAGTGCGCGTCATCCTCCGCCTCGCCGGGAACCACGAAGTCCGCGCCGGCCGAGGTGAACAGCGGCGCCTGCGCCACGAAATGATCGAGCAGCAGGGCAAGCACTTGCGGCTTGAGCGGCGCCCATTCGGCGCCCGGCGCGATCGTCACCGCGATGAAGTCGCGCCCATAGAGCACGCCTGTCACATCGCCCATCGAGAAGAGCGCCTCTGCCAGCGGAGATGCCGCTGCCGCCTCGGGCGAGGTGAACTCGCGCGTGCCGGTGGCCATGACGATCTCGCCCGGAAGAAACTTCAGCGTGGCGGGGTTCGGGGTGGTTTCGGTTTCAATAAACATGTCTCAGCATGTAGGCCGCGCGGGCGAGGGGTCAAGGGGTCAGGGGGCCCAATGGGCCGGTTCTTCAGGCGCTGCGCGAGACCAGCGAACCGTCCGGCGCGGGCGCGGCCCCGGCATAAGCGGCGGCCACGGGGGAAACCGGCGCAGTCCGCCGCTCGCGGTAGAGCGCTTGCAGCCGCTCGGCGTTGCGAGCTTCGGCGGAGAAGTGGTTGGCCGGCCCAGATGCTTTGCCGGGCTTGTGGCTGCCGTTGACGCCGAAGGGCCCTGCCGCCGGATCGGCCGGATCGATGTGGCGCTTGGCGCGGTCGACGTCGCTGCAATTGCGGCAGACGAAACCGTTGACAGTGACCGGTGAGGAGTAATCGCCACTGATAGCCATAACGGGGACGATACCAGGGCAGGTGCCACCGGCCGCTTTGCACTAACCTATGCGCAAATGCGTAGGGCAGGCGCGCGAAGAGGAGGGGCGGAGGCTATTGTTCTGCGCTGGCAGGTGTCACAACGCTAGTTTAAGAGCCCGCGCATGAGCACCACGCACTACGGCCTTCGCCGAATCGCCCTTACCCTGTCACTCGCGGCCTGCGCTGCCCTGTCTGCATCTGCGCACGCCCAGGCCGCCAAGCCTGCCGCGGCGCCCGCGCCTGCCCCTTCGTCCGAAATCCTGCCGGTGCCGCTCAACCCGGTGGTTCCGGCCGCGCAGCGCGTGTGCAGCGCCAAGACGGCCTCGGGCCTCGGCACCCGCATGCTACGCGATGCGGCTGGCGCAAAGCCCGGTGCGTCCGACTATGTGCTCGTCAACTACATCGGCTACCTCGCCGCCGATGGCACCGTGTTCGACCAGAACGTCAGCCAGGCCTTCCCCGCTGGCGGCGTAATCAAGGGCTTTTCCGAAGGCCTCCAGTTGATGAACAAGGGCAGCGTCTGGCGTTTCTGCATCCCGGCGGCGCTGGGTTATGGCGAAAAGGCTGCCGGGCCGATCCCGGCGAATGCCGACCTCGTCTTCCAGGTCGAGCTGGTCGATTTCAAGACCGAAGCCGAAATCGCGGCGATGCGTGCCGAAGCGCAGAAGCAGGCGGCCCAGCCGTCGCAGGGCGCGGATGCGGCGGCACCGGCACCGGCACCGGCCCCGGCTCCGGCAAAGCCGAAGAAGTGATCTGAACGCTGCAGGGGGTGAGGGACCAATTCACTGGTCCTTCATTTCTTGCCGCCCTATACAGCGGATATGGCTTTTCTGTACCGGTTCGCTCTGCGTTCGCCCCGCGCTCTCGCTCCCGTCGTTTCCGCCGTTCTTGTCGGCTTGCTCGGATCACCCTCACCGGTCCTTGCCAAAGCACCGGCCAAGCCGGCGGTAGCGGCCCCCAAGACGGCAAGCGGTTCAGGCCCCTGGCTCTATCGCGGCAGCGATGTGCCGCAGGACAAGGCGTGGATCTTCGGTGTCCTCCCCAATGGCCTGCGCTATGCCGTGCGCCGCAACGGCGTGCCGCCGGGCCAGGTTTCGGTGCGCATGCTGATCGATGCGGGCTCGCTTTATGAAACCGATCCGCAGCGCGGCTATGCGCACCTGATCGAGCACCTGACCTTCCGCGATTCGAAATACCTCAAGGCGGGTGAGGCGATCCCCGCCTGGCAGCGGCTCGGCGCCACATTCGGCAGCGATACCAATGCCGAGACGAGCCCGACGCAAACAGTCTACAAGCTCGACATTCCCGACGTTTCCCCCGCCAAGCTCGACGAGACGTTCCGCCTGCTTTCCGGCATGATCACCGCGCCGATCTTCACCGATGTGGGCGTGAAGACCGAAGTGCCGATCGTGCTTGCCGAAATGCGCGAGCGTTCGGGCCCGCAGACGCGCATCCTCGATGGCACGCGCGCCATTTTCTTCGCAGGCCAGCCGCTCGGCAGCCGTTCGCCCATCGGGACCGAGGAAACGTTGAACGCGGCAACGCCGGCCAAGGTCAAGGCGTTCCACGATGCGTGGTACCGGCCTGACAATGCGGTCATCGTTGTCGCCGGCGATGCTGATCCGGAGGCGCTGATCGCTCGCATCCAGCAGTGGTTCGGCACCTGGAAGGGCGCTAGCTTTGCCAAGGGCAAGCGCCCGCCGCTCCCTGATTTCGGCGCGCCCAAGCCGCCCGTCGGCGGTGATCCCGCAAATCCGGTGGGCGATGCCAAAGTCATGGTTGAGCCCGATCTGCCGCGCGTATTCAATTATGCCGTGCTGCGGCCGTGGCACAAAGTGCAGGATACGATCGTCTACAATCAGGGCCTGATGATCGACCGGCTCGGCATCGCGATCATCAATCGCCGGCTCGAAGGCCGGGCGCGCGCTGGGGGCAGCTTCCTCGCTGCCTCGGTCGAGCAGCAGCGCATCAGCCGCTCCGCCGACGCCACGCTGGTGACGGTGACCCCGCTGACCGACGACTGGAAGGCCGCGGTCAAAGATGTCCGCGCAGTTATCGCCGATGCGCTGGCGACGCCGCCGACCGAAGAGGAAATCGCCCGCGAGGTGGCCGAGTTCGACGTGGCCTTCAAGGTGCCGGTGGAAACGCAGGAGACGCTCGCCGGATCGAAGCTGGCCGACGACATCACCGATGCGGTCGACATTCGCGAGACGGTGGCCAATCCCGATACGGTCTACAGCATCTTCCGCTCGTCGATCCCGCTGTTTACCCCGGCAGCAGTGCTCGATCATACCCGGGCTTTGTTCAAGGGAACCGTGATCCGCCCCGTGCTGATCACCCCCAACGCTACCGATGGCACCGAAGCGGACTTGCGCGCCGCGTTGCAGGCGCCGGTGGCGCCGTCTTCGGGCAGCCGCCTTGCCGCCAGTTCCTTGAGCTTCAAGGATCTGCCGCCGATCGGCCAGCCCGGCAAGCTCGCCAACGCCGAAGGCACCGGCCTGCTCGGAATCGAGCGGATCGAGCTTTCGAACGGAGTGAAGGCGCTGCTCTGGTCGAACGAGGCCGAACCGGGCCGGGTGATCGTGCGCGTTCACTTCGGCGGCGGCTATGCGGTGATTGATCCCAAGGATGCGGTCTACGCCTCGCTGGGCGAAACGGCGCTGATGGACAGCGGCTTCGGCACTGTCGGGCGCGAGGATCTCGACCGGCTGGCGACGGGTCGCAAGCTCAGCCTCGATTTCGATATCGACGATACGACCTTCAAGTTCTCGGCCGATACGCGGCCCGCAGACCTGGCCGACCAGCTCTACCTTTTTGCGGCCAAGCTGGCGATGCCGCGCTGGGAGGCCAATCCGGTGATCCGCGCGCAGGCCGCCGCGCGGCTGGCTTATGAATCGACCAATGCCTCAGCCTCCTCGGTGCTTGGGCGCGATGTGGGCTGGCTGCTCAAGGATGGCGATCCGCGCTATGCCGTGCCCAATCCGGCGGAAATCGCGCGGGCGAACCCCGATGGGTTCCGCCGTGTCTGGTCGGCGCTCCTCAAGCAGGGGCCGATCGAGGTCGATATCTTCGGCGATTTCAACCGCGACGAGACCGTGGCCGCGCTCGAGCGCACGTTTGGTGCGCTGCCCGCGCGCGATCCGCTGCCTGCGACCGGTTTTGCGCCCAAGGTGCCCGAACCGGTCGGCGATCCGCTGACGCTCAACCACCATGGCGATGCCAACACGGCGGCAGCGCTCGTGGCCTGGCCCACCGGCGGCGGCAACGCGGGCGTCCACGAATCGCGCCAGCTCGAACTCCTCGCGCAGGTCTTCAACAACCGTCTGTTCGATGCGATGCGCGAGAAGATCGGGGCAAGCTATGCGCCGCAGGTATCCTCCAACTGGCCGCTCGATCTGCCCTCGGGCGGCTACCTCGCGGCGATGAGCCAGCTGCGCCCCGGCGATCTCCCGGCTTTCTTCGGTGCGACCGACAAGATTGCCGCCGATCTGGCCGCTGCACCCGCAACACCGGACGAGATCGCACGCGTGACCGAGCCGATGAAGCAGCTCATCACCCGTGCCAGCACCGGCAACGGGTTCTACATGTATCAGCTCGAAGGCGGCGCGCTCGATCCGGACAAGTTCACCCAGATCCGCTCGATCCTCTCGGACTACAGCGCGATTGCGCCGGAGCGACTGCAGACGCTGGCCAAGCGCTATCTGGTGCCGGGCAAGGCGTGGCGGCTCAGGGTCGTGCCGGGCAAATGACCCGGCGCATCGCCACGTGCCGGTGCGGCGGGCTGACCGCGACCTGCACGGGCGAACCGGTGCGCGTCTCGGTCTGCCACTGCCTTGAATGCCAGAAGCGCAGCGGCAGCGCATTTGCAGTGCAGGCGCGCTGGCCGCTGGATCAGGTCGAGCTCAGCGGCGCATTCCACGAATGGGTGCGCATCGGCGAAAGCGGCAAGCCCGCGACCTTCCGGTTCTGCCCGACCTGCGGGGCGACGGTAACCTTCGTCTCGGCCTCCATGCCCGATCTCACCGCCGTGCCCGTCGGCGCCTTTGCCGACCCGACTTTCCCGCCGCCGCGCTTCTCGGTGTTCGAGACGCGCATGCACCCTTGGGTCAGCGTCTCGGGCGCGGACTTGGAACATTGGGACTAGCGGACCTTGCTCCAAGGCTGCCTTGAACCGCGTGGCAGGCGCCGATAGGTTCAATGCCATGATCTTCAGGGAGTATTCTCATGCGGCGTCTCGCCCTTCTCGCGGCCTTGGCCTTGTCAGCCTCGGCACATCCGGCGCTGGCGCAAACCGTGGCTGAGCCGAGTGATCCCTATATCTGGCTCGAAGAGGTCAGTTCCCCGCGCGCCATGGCCTGGGTCGAGGCGGAGAACGCGCGTTCGCTGGCGGTGCTCAAGGCCGATCCGCATTTTGCCGGCTTCTATGCCGATGCGCTCAAGATTGCCGAGGCGACCGACCGGATCGCCATGCCGCGCCTTATCGGCGGGCAGATCGCCAATCTCTGGCAGGATGCCGCCCACGTCCACGGCTTGTGGCGCATGACCACGCCGACTGAGTACGAGAAGCCGGAGCCCGCGTGGCAGACGCTGCTCGATCTCGATGCGCTGTCGGCAGCGGAGAAGGCCAACTGGGTCTGGGCTGGCGCGGACTGCGAACTCAGTTCCGAAAAGCGCTGCCTCGTCGCGCTCTCCGATGGCGGCGAGGACGCCAATACCCTGCGCGAGTTCGATCTCGTCAGCCGCAGCTTCGTTTCCGGCGGGTTCATGCTGCCCAAATCGAAGCAGTGGGTCAGCTGGGAAACGCCGGACAGCCTGATCGCCGCACGCGATTGGGGTGCGGGCACGATGACCGCCAGCGGTTATCCCTTCGTGGTCAAGCGGGTCCAGCGCGGCGCACCACTGACAGCGGCGACCGAGGTGTTTCGCGGCAAGCCGGACGATGTGTTCGTCATTCCGGCGAGCTTCACCGATGGCGCAGGCCATACCGAAGTGGTCATCACGCGCGGGATCACCTTCTTCGAGGCGGAGTTTGTCCGCGTCACGGCGCAGGGCACCACGCCCATTGCGGTGCCGCGCAAGAGCACGGTCAAGGGCCTGCTGCAGGGCCGCCTGATCTTTCAGGTCAACGAAGACTGGATGCCGAAGGGCGGCCAGCCGATCACTGCCGGCGCGCTCGTCGCAGTCGATCCCGAAGGCAAGGCCGCGCCGGAACTGATCTTCGCACCGGGCCCGCGCCAGTCGGTCGATGCGGACGAAGTTTCGGTAACCCGCGACCATGTGCTGGCGGCGGTCTATGACAACGTGCGCGGGCGGGCGATGCGCTTCACCCGCAGCGCGGGCGGCTGGCAGCAGAGCGTGCTGCCCTTGCCCGACAACGCGGCGGTGAGCATGGTTTCCAGCGACCACGCTTCCAACACCGCCTATGTCTCGGTGCAGAGCTACCTTCTGCCCACAGCGCTCTGGAAGGTCGATGTTGCCAGCGGCGCTGCGGTCCAGATCAAGCAGACCCCGGCGCGCTTCGCAGCCGATGGGATGGTAACCGAACAGTTCGAGGCGACTTCGAAGGACGGGGCGAAGGTCCCCTATTTCATCACCCACCGTGCCGATATGCCGCTGACGGGCGCGACGCCCACGCTGATGACGGCCTACGGCGGCTTCCAGGTCTCCTACACGCCCCACTACAGCGGGGTAACCGGCAAGCTCTGGCTTGAGCGCGGCGGTGCCTTCGTGGTGGCAAACATCCGTGGCGGCGGCGAATTTGGCCCGGCGTGGCACGAGGCGGGGCTCAAGACCAAGCGTCAGGTGATCTACGACGATTTCGCCGCTGTTGCCGAAGACCTCACGGCCCGCAAGATCACCAGCCCGCAAAAGCTCGGCATCTACGGCGGCTCGAACGGCGGGCTGCTGATGGGCGTAGAACTCACCCAGCGGCCCGAGCTGTTCGGCGCAGTCAGCATCCAGATCCCGCTGCTCGACATGCTGCGCTATGAAAAGCTCTCCGCCGGTGCCTCGTGGGTCGGCGAATATGGCGCCATGGCAAACCCTGACGAGAAGGCGTTCTGGCTGAAAACCTCGCCCTATTCGAACCTCAAGCGCGGCGCGCCCTACCCCGAGACGCTGATCTGGACGACGACCAAGGACGACCGTGTCGGCCCGGTGCAGGCGCGCAAGTTTGCCGCGCGGATGAAGGAGTATGGCCTGCCCTACCTCTACTATGAGACGACGGCAGGCGGGCATGGCGCCGGGGCCAATCTCAAGGAAAGCGCAATGACCACCGCGCTCGAGATGGTCTACTTCCAGCGCCACCTGATGGAAGCGAACTAGGGCGCCGCCGCCAAACCTTTGCATTTCCGCTACGGTACCGCTAAACGCGCGCGTCCTTGAGGAAAGCGAGTACCGTGGCAAGCAACTGGAATGCGAACAGCTGGCGAGGCGCAGAAGCAAAGCATCTGCCCACCTACCCCGATGCGGCGAAGCTCGCCGCGGTCGAGGAAACGCTGACCCGGTTTCCCCCGCTGGTCTTCGCGGGCGAGGCGCGCGCGCTGAAGGCTGATCTTGCGCAAGTCGCTGCCGGCAAGGGTTTTCTGCTCCAGGGCGGGGACTGCGCCGAGAGCTTTGCCGAGTTCCACCCGAACAACATCCGCGACACCTTCCGCGTGCTGCTGCAGATGGCGGTGGTGCTGACTTTCGCCGGCAAGCAGCCGGTTGTGAAGGTGGGCCGCATGGCCGGCCAGTTCGCCAAGCCGCGCTCCTCGCCGGTCGAGAGCATCGGCGGTGTCGAGCTGCCGAGCTATCTGGGCGACAATATCAACGGCATCGATTTCACACCCGAAAGCCGCATCCCCGATCCTGATCGCATGCTGCGCGCCTATTCGCAGGCCGCCGCCACGCTCAATCTGCTGCGCGCGTTCTCCACCGGCGGCTATGCCAATCTGCGGCAGGTCCACCAGTGGACGCTCGACCATATCGGCAAGAGCCCGTGGGCGTCCAAGTTCAGCGAAATGGCCGACAAGATCGGCGAAGCGCTCGATTTCATGGAGGCCTGCGGGGTCAACCCCAGCACCGTGCCGCAGCTGCAGGGCACCACGTTCTATACCAGCCACGAAGCACTGCTGCTGCAATACGAGCAGGCGATGACGCGGCAGGATTCGCTCACCGGCCAGTGGTACGACACCAGCGCGCACATGCTGTGGATCGGTGATCGCACGCGCTTCGAAGGCTCGGCGCATGTCGAGTTCCTGCGCGGTGTGGGCAACCCCATCGGCATGAAGTGCGGGCCGAGCCTGACGCCCGACGCGCTGCTGCGCATGCTCGATACGCTGAACCCGGGCCGCGAGCCGGGCCGGATGACGCTGATCAGCCGGTTCGGGCACGACAAGGTCGAAGCGGGGCTCCCCGCGCTCGTCCGCGCCGTGGCGCGCGAAGGACACCCGGTGGTGTGGTCGTGCGATCCGATGCACGGCAACGTGATCAAGGCGGACAATGGCTACAAGACGCGTCCGTTCGACCGCATCCTCAGCGAAGTGAAGGGCTTCTTCGCCGTCCACCGCGCCGAGGGCACCCATGCCGGCGGCATCCACATCGAGATGACCGGACAGGACGTCACCGAATGCACCGGCGGTGCGATTGCGATCACGCAGGAGGGGCTGGCGGATCGCTACCACACCCACTGCGACCCGCGCCTCAATGCGGCGCAGTCGATCGAGCTTGCGTTCCTGCTGGCCGATGCGCTCAACGCCGAGCGCGCCGAACGCAAGGCCGAAGCGGCCTGACCGGCTATCGCTAAAGCGGCGGCAGCGGAGGCCTGAAATCTCCCTGCCGCCACAGCGCATTTGCCATTTCCTCGGCATCGGGGACGGCGAAGCGCACATAGCCGAAGAAGGTCGCGATGGTCCGCTCGGCCGCGTCGATGATCGCGCGCCGTCCATGCAGGAAGCGGGTGTTGTCGAGCACCAGCACGTCGCCCGCCTGCCAGCGCACTTCGGCGGTCAGCGCCTCGCCGGTCGCCTTTATTGCCTGCAGCCAGTCTTCCGGCACCGGGGTCAGATCATCAAGCAGCGGGAAGTTGCCGCGCCCGTTGTTGAACCGCGCGAAGAGCAGGAAATTCCCGAAAGCCGGGCCTTCGGCGAACATCGGGCGGTGCAGCGCAGGCCTTGAAAACTCGCGCGCGATGCGGCGATCGGGCATGCGGAAGAAGCGATAGGGCAGGGGCTGCGGCGGATTTGCCAGATCTGCATCGCCGGGTGTTTCGGTGCCGAACCAGAAGCGCAGCAATGCGGGCCAGACGCCCATCACGTGTACGAGCCGTCGGCCTTCCAGTCCGCTGCGCACATGCGCCGGCAGCGCGGCGGCGAGCGCGATGCCGTCGCACAGCGTGGTCTCACCCCCGGCGCCCGGCGGGCTGAGGCAGCCGAACAGTGCGGCATCGGGTTTCCACGGCTCCCGCGCGAGTTCCGGGTGGAGCGCGAAGGCATTCGTCCCGCCATCCACGCCCTGGATGGCCTGCGCCGCATCCAGCACCGCGCGGCCCGGCGTTTCGTTGATCACGGCAGTGGCGCAAAGGCTGCGAGCGAAGCGGCGGAAAGCGTCAAGATCGGCCCCGAAGCCACGCAGCAGCAGCGCGCCATGCGCCTTGTAGACGGCCTCTACTCGCGCCGGTTCGATCGCGCCGAGCGTCTCCGAGCCGGTCGGCGTCAGCACCGCATAGGGGCGTCCGGGCGCGGGGGGATCGATCTGGGCCATGGCTCCTGCGGCCTAACCCACCCTCGACCCCTCCCGCAAGCGGGAGGGGCGTGCGGCTCCGGACAATTCCCGCTATGCTCGCACCATGCCGCTGACACCTGCCGAAATTGCCGCCACGCCCGATCACTTTCTCCATTCCTTCGAAGGGGCGGACGCGGTGATCGTGCCGATGGACCGGGCGGCCTATGCACGCTCGATCTTTCTTGATGCGCGGATTTCTCCGGCGCGAGACGGCGCGGCACGGGTCGGCGCGGCACGGCTGGCCGAGGTAGCGCCACCACCGCGCACCACCGCGTGGATCTTTCATGTCGCACACTGCGGCTCCACCCTGCTGGCGCGCGCGCTGGAGGCGATCTCGCCCGGCCTCGTGCTGCGTGAACCGATGGCGCTGCGCCAGCTGGCCTTTGCGCCTGATGCGGAGCGGCTGGGGCTGGTGCTTGCCATGCTTTCCCGGCGTTATGGCGGGGTCGAGCCGACGCTGATCAAGGCGAACGTCCCGGTCAATGCGCTGCTGCCAGCCATTGCCGCCGCCGATCCGGCTGCGCCCGCAGTCCTGCTCTACCTCGGCCTTGATGACTATGCGCTCGCGGTCCTGCGTAGTCCGCAGCATCGCGGCTGGGTGCGCGATATCGCGGCGCGGTTTGCGGGTGTGGCGCCAGGGGCGAACGATGCGGAGTGCCTCGCCGCGCTCTGGCTGTGGCAGATGCGCGCCTTCGCCGCCACGCTCGCCGCGCTGCCGCAGGCCTGCACGCTCGATGCCGAACGGTTCTATGCGGATCCCGCCGCCACGCTTGCTGCGTTGGCTCCCCGGCTTGGCCGGCAGGCCGATCCGGCGCGGATTGCCGAAGTGGCGGACGGGGCGCTGTTCAGCACGTATTCCAAGCGGCCTGGGCTCGCGTTCAGCAATGCCGCCCGGCTTGAACGGCGCGCGGCCTTGCAGCGCGAACTCGCCGGCGAACTGGCGCAAGTCCGCACGGCGGCGCAGCGCGCCGCGCCCGATCTGGCGGATCTTGAAGCACGTATGGGTGCCGCAGAGGTCTGACGAAACAAGCCGTCCCGCCAGTTTGGACCCTGTCCGGGCTTGAGCCTCCCGCGCACTCAGCCTAGCCTCCCGCTTCGATGCAGGTACGCGGGGGCGTCATGAAAAAGGTATCGGGTTACGGCAGGTTGGGGCTGCGTGCGGCGCGCGCGCTGTTCGCCATAACGGCGGCACTGGCGCCCGTTTCGGCATTTGCTGCCGATCCCCCCACTGCCGCACCTGCTCCCACATCCGCAGCCGCGCCTGCCGTAGCAAAGGTTCAGGCTGGCCCACCGGAGAAGATCCCGACCGCGATCCTTTCGGCGCTGCCGTTCCTTTCCTCCCCGCGCCTTTCGCCGGATGGCAAGCGGATCGCGGCCTATGTCACGATGAAGGGGCAGAAGCTGCTGGGCTTCTTCACGCCCGAGACCGGTGAGACGAAGCTCCTCAATCCTGGTGCCTCGCTCGATTTCAACTGGTTCCGCTGGGCCGGCAATGGCCGGGTGCTGTTCAGCGTGGGCAAGACTGTCGACTGGGAAGGCGACGATGCCTGGCAGACGCGGCTCGTCGTCTACGATGTCGCGACGAGCGAACAGCGCTTTATCGGCGGCAAGACCGAAGGCCTGATCGGCGATGACGTGCTCTGGGTCGATCCCGAAGGCAAGTCGATCCTCCTTGCCTTCCAGCAGACCATCTACGACTACCCGAGCGCTTCCACGATCGATCTCGCCACGAACAAGGCAAAGCAGGTCGTGGCCCCGCGTGACGGGCTGTGGGACTGGTACGCCGATGACAAGGGCGTGGTGCGCGCGGGCTTCGTCTTCGGCGACAGCAGCTGGAAGATGATCTACCGCGCCAAGGACGGCGAGGGCTTCCGCACCGTGGTGCGCGCCGGCAACGATGATGACGAGGCCGGGTTCGATGCGTTCCGCATCTACCAGGGCAGCGACGATGGCTACCGGATCATGCTCAACGAGGCGACCGGCCGCTACGCGCTGTGGCGCTTCAACTTCGCGACGCGCAAGCGCGGTGAGATGGTGTTCGAGGCGCCGGGCGTCGATATCGACGATTTCGATACGCAGTTCGATGGTGCCAATCTCTATGCCGCCTGGTTCACCGATGATCGCCCGCGCGCGCACTGGTTCGATGCCGAACTTGCCAAAGTGCAGGACGCCATCGACCAGGCCGTGACCGGCGCGGTGGGCGACCGCATGGCGACCATTGTCAGCTACTCGCGGGATCGCGCCCGCATGCTCGTGCACATCGGCGGGTCCAACGATCCGGGCCGCTATTATGTGTTCGATCAGGCCGCCGGGATCATGCAGCTCTTCGCGCAGGCCAACGAGAAGCTGAAGCCCTCGCAACTCAGCCCGACGCGCTACACGTCCTACAAGACGCGCGACGGGCTCGCTGTTCCCGCCTACCTCACCCTGCCGAAAGGCCGCAAGGCGAAGAACCTTCCGCTGGTCATCCTGCCGCACGGCGGGCCCTATGATGTGCGCGATGATGGCACCTTCGATGTCGACGTGCAGTTCCTCGCCAACCGGGGGTATGCGGTGCTGCAGCCCGAATTTCGCGGCTCGGGCGGCTATGGCAAGGCGTTCTACGAAAAGGGCGAGGGCCAGTGGGGCCGCGCCATGCAGGACGATCTCGACGACGGGATGGACTGGCTGGCAAAGCAGGGCACGATCGATCCCAAGCGGGTGTGCATCGTTGGCAGCTCCTACGGTGGCTACGCTGCGCTGTGGGGTGCGGTGCGCAATCCGGAGCGCTATCGCTGCGCGGCCAGCTTTGCGGGGATTTCCGACCTCAAGCGGCAGCTCAAGTACCAGATCACGTTCAAGATCTCGAAGCGGTACCGCAAGGATTGGCGCAAGACGGTGCAGGGTGACGAAACGTTCGACCTCACCACCGTCTCGCCGCTCTATGCGATCGACAAGCTCAAGGTGCCGCTGCTGATCGTGCATGGCGATGCGGACCAGCGCGTGCCCTACAAGCAATCGAAGCTCTATGCGGATGCCCTGGCCAAGGCTGGCAAATCCTATGAGTTTGTCACGATGAAGGGGGAAGGCCACGGGTTCTCGAGCGATGCCAACCAGCAGCTCTGGCTCGACAAGCTCGAAGCCTTCCTCGCGAAGTACAACCCGGCGTCCTGAGCACTCGCCAAGTCGGTGCGGATGGGGCAGGATACCGTGCATGATCCGTGTACTTCTCGCCGCCGCAATCGGCCTTGCCGCCACTGCCCCTGCCGCCACACCTGTCCATGCCGAAACGCTCTATGTCCGGGCCGGGCACCTCGTTGATCCGGAAGCCGGTGCAGTGCTGGGCGCGCGTCTGCTGCGGGTGGAGGATGGCCGCGTGGCTGCGGTGCTGCCCGATGGCCCCGCACCGAAGGGCGCGAAGGTGGTTGATTGGTCTGCCTTCACCGTCCTGCCGGGCCTCATCGATTGTCACGTCCACCTGGCCGACACCGGGCAGACCGCCAACGTGGCGGAACCGCTGCTCCATTCGCCGATGGAGATCGCCTATATCGGCGCGCGCAATGCCCGCACCACGCTGATGGCGGGCTTCACCACGGTGCACGATGTCGGGTCTTTCCGCGCCTTCGCCGATGTCGAACTGCGCGAGGCGATCAATCGCGGCGATGTGATCGGGCCGCGCATGCAGGCCGTCGGCGCCTATGTCACCGTGCCCGGCGGCGGCGGGGAAGTGACCGGCTTCTCGCCCGAGGTGCGCATTCCGGAGGATATGCGTGCCGGCGTAATCACCGATGCGGCGGACGCGCGGGCCAAGGTCAACTACTTGTTCCAGCACGGCGCGGACTCGATCAAGCTCATCGCCACCGGCGCGGTGCTGGCGAGCGGCACCGAGGCCGGCCAGCAGGAACTGACCGAGGACGAGATGCGCGCAGCGGTCGAAGTTGCCGCCACACGCAAGTCGTGGGTTACTGCCCATGCCCACGGCGCGGCCGGGATCAAGGCCGCGATCCGCGCCGGGGTGCGCGCGATCGAACACGCCAGCCTGATCGATGATGAAGGCATCGCGCTCGCCAAGGCCAAGGGTGTCTGGCTCGACATGGATATCTACAACGGTGACTACATCGCCGATGTCGGGCGCAAGGAGCACTGGCCAGAGAACTACCTGCGCAAGAACGACGAGACGACCGAGGCGCAGCGCCTGGCCTTCCGCAAGGCAGTCAAGGCGGGCGTGAAGCTCTCGTTCGGCACCGACGCCGGGGTCTATCCGCACGGCGAGAACGCGCGCCAGTTTGCCTATATGGTGCGCTACGGGATGACTCCGATGCAGGCGATCCAGTCTGCCACCACCAGCGCGGCGGAACTGATGGGCTGGAGCAAGGACGTCGGCGCGCTTTCGGCCGGGCATTTTGCCGACATGATCGCGGTGCCGGGCGATCCCACTGCCGATATCACCGTGCTGCAGAAAGTGGCCCACGTGATGAAGGGTGGCGAGGTGGTGCGCTGAGACTTTTGTGGGGGGCGCCGCGCGGCGCCTTGCCCTAGCCTTGGTGCAAATGGTGTTCGAGGAGAGAGCCTGATGCACGACGTGATTATCCGCGGCGGCAAGATCGTCGATGGTTCGGGCGCCGCGCCGTTCATTGGCGACCTTGCGTTCAAGGACGGTGTGATCACCGAAATTGGCGCCCGGATCTCCGGCGCGGCGGCGCGCGAAATCGATGCCGAAGGCCATATCGTCACGCCCGGCTGGGTGGACATCCACACGCACTATGATGGCCAGGTCAGCTGGGATGATGAGCTCGCGCCCTCCTCGCACAACGGCGTGACGACGGTGGTGATGGGTAACTGCGGCGTGGGCTTCGCACCGGTGCGCCCCGGGCAGGAGAAGGAACTGATCGAGCTGATGGAGGGGGTGGAGGACATCCCCGGCACCGCGCTCTACGAAGGGATCGAGTGGGGGCGTTGGGAGAGTTTCCCCGAATACATGGATTACATCGCCTCGCGCCACTACGCGATCGACGTGGGCGCGCAGATCGCGCACGGCGCGGTGCGGTATTACGCGATGGGCGAGCGCGGGCGGACCAACGAGGATGCGACGCCGGACGAAATCGAACGGATGGCCGATCTCGTCGAGGAAGCGGTGGCGGCGGGCGCAGTGGGCTTTTCCACTTCGCGCACCATCGGCCACCGCGCGCTGTGGGGGGAACCGGTGCCGGGGACTTTCGCGCCGGAGGAAGAACTGCTCGCCATTGCCCGCCGGTTCAAGAAGCTCGGCAAAGGGGTGATCGAGGCGATTCCGGCGGGCACGGTCGGCAAGCTGGAAGCGCTTGGCGGGGAACGCAGCGAGCCGCTGGCGGAGCTGGAGCTGTTCCGCCGCATCTCGGAGGAAAGCGGGCGGCCGCTGACCTTCACGCTGGTGGAAATCCGCGAATACGCGCCCGATCTGTGGCGCCAGATGCTGGACCGCTGCCGTGAAGCCAACGAAGGCGGCGCGCATCTGTTTCCGCAGGTGCCCTCGCGGATCATCGGGTTCATCCACGGCCTCAGCAGCTATCACGCCTTCATGCGGCGGCCGACTTACCTCGAGAAGCTCGCGCATTTGCCGCTGGCCGAACGGGTGCAGGCGATGCGTGATCCGGCCATCAAGGAGCAGATCCTTTCGGAGCGCGATGTGCCGCATGAGGCGCCGGGTTCGATGCAGAACGTTTACGGCCTGTTCCGCCGGGGCGCTGCGAGCCTCTATCCGCTGACCGAGCCGATCAATCTGGAGGCCGAAAAGTCCGCCTCGATCGGCGCGAGGGCGAAGGCCGAGGGGCGCGATGCGCTGGAGTATCTTTACGACGTGATGCTGGAGGACGAGGGCCGCAGCTTTCAGGCGCTGACGCGCGATAACCAGCCAAAGAGCCTTGCCGTGCTGGAGGAAATGCTGCGCCATCCGGATACGGTGACCGGGCTCAGCGATGCGGGCGCGCATGTCACGCTGATCTGCGATGCGACGATGCCGACGACCCAGCTCAGCTACTGGACCCGCGACCGCAAGAGCGGCCCGGTGCTGCCGCTGGAATTCCTCGTCCACAAGCAGACCGCGCGCAATGCCGCGCTCTACGGTTTCAAGGACCGCGGGCTGCTGCAGCCAGGCAAGCGCGCGGACATCAACGTGATCGACTACGCGGGGCTGACGGTTTCCCCCCACGTGGCCCACCACGATCTGCCGGCAGGTGGCACGCGGCTGATGCAGCCGGTCAAGGGCTACAGGGCCACGTTCTGCAACGGCGTGATGATCCGCGAGAACGATGCCGATACCGGCGCGCGGCCAGGGCGGCTGGTGCGCAGCTAGGCAGTCTTGGTGCGGGACAAGTTGACACGGTTGACACTGTCCTGAGCGGAAACTTTCAACCCCGGTGCAGCGCTTTCGCAACGCCGCTTCGGGGCAGGAATGGCTGATTCGCGGGGCATTTGGGGATCATGCCGCAAGGGCATGGCTGTAGGACAGCGCTTTATAAATAACAGACGCGTCTGTTATTTATAAAGCGCATTGTCGAGCGCAAGATGGCCGTTCGGAAATAGTCTATGGGCCCGACTGGCCGTAGGCCGTGCATAAGGCCCGAATCCGCCGGTATCCTGATCCTGATAATCGTAAACGGAGACCACTGCGGAATCGCTTCCCCGCTCAATGCGGAAGGTCATGTTCTGGCCGACATTGCAGACGCTTTTCCCGCAATTGGCATAGTCTTCCCCGCCGCTGTGGCATCCCCACCACGAGGTATCGGCCGAGGCAGGAGATGCACTCAGCGCAAGCGCGATCAGACTGCAGCAGGCGATTTTCATTCTGATAACCTCGACAAGAAACAACGGTCGGGCGAGTGTAGTGGCCGTCTGCGCACGCTCACAAGGGTTGTGAATAACAATTGCCTCCAAATTGGCTCGTTTTACTTCTCGCCATTGTGTGATTTTGATTTATTTGTTTTGATATGTCCCGCAAGGCAGAATCAAAATCTATCTATTGGCGGAATTTCCATTTGTATAATTGGCCTGAAATTTCCTGCTCAAATCGCTTCTCTCGGGGACGGCGGAGCATTCGTGGCAGCTGTTCTCGCTGGGCGACAGGCGCGGTGCGAATTGAAATTTCGGGGGATGACTCCGGTGGCGGAGCGCACTTTCATGCGTTCGCTCAAGTCTAGTATACTTAACATCCTCTTAAGGAATGATAGTAACTTTGGATTTATCGTAGATCATCCGGCGTGGAACTATATTGCAATTGACACCTGAAATCGCTTCCATGATCATCAAGTGAACAATTGTATTGGAAGGGGGTGTCATGTTTCCGCAAAATTTTCCAAATGAATACTCCTGGCTCAAGAATATCGGCGTACTGCCGAGGGTTCTGCAGGAAGCCATTCCGCTTTACGGCACTGCAGAAGTGATCGGAACGGGGAGCAGCAAGACTATTCTTTCATGGCGTGACACGCTGAATCAGAATGGGGTCAAGATTTCCGGCTATTCGGATGACGGCGTGCCCTGGTGCGGGCTTTTCGCCGCCTACGTTGCCTTCAAGGCTGGAAAGGCCGTGGTCGATGATCCGCTCTGGGCGCTCAACTGGGCCAAGTTCGGTGATCCGGTCGCGCGGCGCGGCACTGATGGCAAACTTTCCGGCGTAGATGGGCGCAAGCCGTCGCTGGGCGACGTGCTGGCCTACAAGCGGCCGGGCGGCGGCCATGTGAACTTCTACATCGGCGAGACGGCCACCCACTTTGTCGGGCTGGGCGGAAACCAGAGCGATCAGGTCAACATCAAGGCCATTCCGAAGGCGCAGTGCGTTGCGGTGCGGCGGCCGCTGATGACCAGCCCGCCTGCATCGATGAAGCCGATCCAGCTTGCCAGATCCGGTGAGATCGCGGGCAACCTCGCCTGACAGGAACTGGAGCGGTTTGCTCGCGCAGCGGAGCGGGTCATGTCTGCCATTCTGGGCTGCGCGATTGCCGCGCTTGTCGTCTATTGCCTGTACCGGTTCCGGGCGCCGACCGTGGGGGTTGCGTTTGACCGGAACGATCCGCGCCTGCTTGCCGCCAAGCGGCAGGCGCAGGCGGCCTTGCCGTCATTCTGGACGGCGCTTGAGGCGCTTAATCCGGATGATGATGACTTCGCGCTGAAGTTCAATTTGCTCCATGGCAGGGACAGCCCATACAACGAATCGATCTGGGCCGGCGATATCGTGCGGCGCGATGGGCGCATCTTCGGCAGGCTGCGCAATCGGCCGGTGAGCGAGGGGTTTGCCGAGGGAGACGAGGTCGAAATTCCGCCGGGTGCGATTGACGACTGGAGCTACTATCATGGCGGCGTGGCGCAGGGGCACTTTGTGACCCGGGTGATGATCGAGAGTGCGCCGACCCGCGTCGCGCGCCAGCAGAAGAAGGCGCTGGGCTGGGATTGAGTTTTTGAGGGCTGCGGCGTTCTGGCCCGAGATCCCGACGGCGAGGGCCATGACGGGTTTTGTGCGCCGGGCAGGCGGTAGCCGGGCGGACGCTTGAAGTGCTGCCATTGATCTCACACAGCAAATATCGATCGGGATGCGAGTTAACGATCCATTTGTAATCCAAAACTATTTGGGAGAATCTGCATTCATTGTGATAGGTATTAGTCCCGTGGCAGATTCGAAGCTCTGCATGCAGGAGGTTTTATGGCATTCTGGAACGACTTGGGCAGCTTTAGCGGCGTAACCACCATGGATCTCGATCTGGATGGCGCGCTTGGCAACGCTCAGAATCAGCAGAGTGCTCACCGTGGGAAGCAACAGATGATTGCTGTTACGAACGGCAATCAGACAAGAATTTATACAAAGAACGAGGCGCCTGCGGGTGGTGTTCGAAGTGAGGCGACAGTCTATTGGCTGCCATGGTCTGGTGAGCCCGGCAAAGGCGCGATCACCGAAGCAACCTGGGAAGCGATCGAGAAAAGTGAAGCGCAGTATATCCTCACTTCCAAGTTTACGGGCTGCCGCCTTGTTGTCGATGATATCGGGGTAAGCCACGTTGCTTACGGTGCAGGCAATGCCGTTCCTGCAGCCACCACTTCCGCTGACCGTGATCGCGCCGAGGGCGCTTCAAGGTTGGCAAGAAGACATCGTAGAACCATGTCCTTTTCGGCGGGGGCAGCGGTCGTTTACGATATAAATGGATATGCAATTGCCATTGGATATCGGGATGCAAGCTATAGATGGAAATTTCGCGTCTATCGCGTTGATGGATTTGGAGCCAGGAGATGGGACTTGTTCTGACGAGCGATGAGAGTTGTCAGCAAAACCAAGCGCAATGATGACGTGTTAAAGTTTCAACTGCTGGCGAAGGCTGCAACCCGCTTGACCTCGCGACTGTAAGGCGCACGCCTCCTTCTCGCATTTCGGCCGGGCCGCGCTTTACCTCAGCCCGCCTTTGCGCCCTTCACAAGGTGCACCGCGCCGACGATGACACTGCCGAGCGCGAGCCCGATGAGGCCGCAGATGGCGACGTCTGCCAGCCAGGCGGCCGCGCCTTCGTGCAGGCCGACCCATTCGGCGGGGTGGGCGCCAGCGGAATGGACGATGATCTGGCCGCCGACCCATAGCATGGCGGCCGTGCCGATGGTGGCGAGCGCGGTGAGGACCTTGGGCATGGCCTGCACCAGTGCGCGGCCCAGCGCGCGGGTTGCCCCGTATCTGCGCTTGGCGAGATTGAGACCGATATCGTCCATCTTCACGATCAGCCCGACGACCCCGTAGACCATGGCGGTGATCGCGATGGCCACGATCACCAGCGCAGCGGCGCGCAAGGGCAGCCCCTCGGCAGCGACTTCATTGAGCGCGATGACCATGATCTCGCCCGAAAGGATGAAATCTGTGCGGATCGCGCCCTTGACCATGGTTTCTTCATGGCCGGGCTCGACGAGTTCCTCAGCCTCGGCGGCGAGGTCTTCCTTGTGGGTGAGCGCGTGGATCACCTTTTCCGCGCCTTCGAAGCACAGGAACGCGCCGCCCGCCATCAGGATGGGGGTGATCGCCCATGGCAGCAGCACCGAGAGCGCGAGGATGACCGGGGTGATCACGGCCAGCTTGTTGAACAGCGATCCGCGCGCGATGCGCCAGATGATCGGCAGTTCGCGGTCTGCGGTGAAGCCGGTGACATAGCGCGGGGTGACGGCGGTATCATCGACCACCACGCCGGCGGACTTGACCGCCGCTTTGCCCGCCGCCGCGCCGACATCATCGAGCGAGGCGGCGGCGATCTTTGCGATGGTGGCGATGTCGTCGAGAAGGGCTGCTAGTCCGCCGGGCATGGAATTTCCTGTTGCTTGCCAGCCAGACGGTAGCGGGGGCGCAGGGGCGAGGGCAAGCGGTGAAAAGGGGGCGAGCGCGCGCTAGCCCGCGCGCAGGAAGGCCACGATGCGATCGCGCCAGACGCGGTAGCCGGCCTGGCTGGGGTGCAGGCTGTCGTTGAACAGTTCGCGGCGCTGGGCCCCGGTTTCGTCCACGAAGCCGGGGTAGAGATCGAGGTAGCGCATGTTGGCGCCCTTCTCCGCCATGGCCGCCAGCGCCGCATTGACCGGCTGCACGAGCTCGCGGTTCTTGGCCGGATCGTCGGTGGGGAGCAGCGATTGCACCACGATCTGGGCGGACGGCTTGCGCTCGCGGATCCGGGCTACGGTTGCGGTGACACCGCGCACAATGCTCTCCACCGCAGGCTTTTCGGCATCGAACGAATTGTTGATCCCAAGCAGCAGGAACACCCGGTCGGGCTGCAGGTCGGCGCGGTCGAGCCAGCCTTCGCCGCCGGCGGACGCGGGCTGGAGGCGGTGGAGCACATGCTCGATCCGATCACCCGAGACGCCGAGATTGAGCGCGGTCCAGGCAGGGTTGGCACCGCCGAAGGTCTCATCCCACACCGCGCGCCCGCAGAACTTGCCGGGGAACCAGGGGTTGGCGTCGAGATGCCAGAAATCGGTGATGGAATCGCCGACGAAGACGAGGCGGATGGACTTCAGGCTTTCGGGCGCGGCGACTTGGCGGGCGATATCGGCGGCGCGGACCTGCCAGTAATCGACCCGTGCTGCGGGGGTTTCGGAGATGAAGCGCTGCGGGGCTTGCGCAAGGGCGCCGCCGGGAAGGGAGAGCGCAAGGCCCGCCGCGAGCAGTGCGGCCAGGATCGAACGGGGGGGCATCAGGCGGCTCTCCGGTTTGGGTTTGGCGCAGCGTAACCATCCGGCTGGTGCGCGCAATGCAATAGCGGCGCCCCTTGCCATCGGGTGTGGGAGGCGGTTCTATGCGGGGATGATCGACACCCCGCGCCTGACACGGCGGTCCGCACTGGCGCTTGGCGCCGCTTCTGCTGCCATTCTGGCGGAGGCGCGGGCTGCGCCGGTGCCTGCGGGGCCGATCACCGGGCTTGCCGCGCACCGGCTGGCGGCGATGATCGCGGGGCGGGAGGTGTCGTCCGCCGAAGTGACCGGGGCTTTTCTGGACCGGATCGAACGGCTCAATCCCGCGGTGAACGCGATCATCGGCATGCCGGAGCGCGCCGGGCTGATGGCGCAGGCAGCGGCGGCGGATATGGCGGTCAAGGCGGGCGGGCCGCTCGGCGCGCTGCACGGGCTGCCGCATGCGGTGAAGGATCTTTCGGCGGTGGCGGGGCTGCCCTGGACCATGGGTTCGCCGATCTTCCGCGATCAGGTGGCGAAGGCCGATGGGCTGATGGTGGAGCGGCTGCGGCGGGCGGGCGTGGTCTTTGTCGGCAAGACCAATTCGCCCGAGTTCGGGCTTGGCAGCCATACCTACAATCCGGTGTGGGGGACGACGCGAAATCCCTGGGACCTGACGCGGTCCGCAGGCGGGAGCACCGGGGGTGGGGCGGTGGCGCTGGCGCTCGATCTGGTCCCGCTGGCCGATGGCAGCGATTATGGCGGATCGCTCCGCAATCCGGCGGGGTGGAACAGCGTGTTCGGCCTGAGGCCAAGCCTTGGGCGCGTGCCGGGGGATGGGCCAGATGACTGGCTGACCTCGATGGGGGTGGCCGGGCCGATGGCGCGGTCTGTGGCCGATCTGGCGCTGCTGCTTTCGGTGCAGGCGGGATACGATGCGCGCAAGCCGATGATGCTGGAGGGCAGCGGCGAGGTCTTCCGCAGCGTGCAGGGCGAGGGGATGAAGGGCAAGCGCATCGGCTGGGCGGGCGATCTGGGCGGCGCGGTGCCTTGTGAGCCGGGGGTGCTGGAGACCTGCCGCAAGGCGCTCGCGCGGTTCGAGGCGATGGGCGCGGTGGTGGAGGATGCCGTGCCCGATTTCCCGGTGGAGCAGGCGTGGCAGGCCTTCGTGAAACTGCGGCACTGGCAGCAGGGCGGCAATCTGCTGGCGCTCTATCGCGATCCGGCGAAGCGCGCGCTGCTGAAGGAGGCGGCGGTGTGGGAAGTGGAGGGGGGCCTTGCGCTATCGGCCTTCGACGTGAACGCGTGGAGCACGGTGCGCAGCGGGTGGAGCCGGGCGGTGCACAAGCTGTTCCAGCGCTATGATTACTGGGTCATGCCGACTTCGCAGCTGTTCCCGTTTCCGGCGGAATGGGCTTACCCCAAGGCGATCGCCGGGCAGGAGATGCGGACCTATCACGAGTGGATGAAGGCGACCTGCCTCGTTACGCTTTCGGGCTGTCCGGTGGTGGCGGTGCCGGCGGGATTCGGGCCTCAGGGCTTGCCAATGGGGCTCCAGATCGCCGCGCCGGTGCATGAGGATGCGGCGTGTCTGGCGGCAGCGGCGGCGTGGGAGGCGGTGAGCGGCGACATCCTCTCGCGGAGGCCGCCGCTCGCCTGAGGGGGCCTAGATCCTCAGCTGACTCCCCAGTTCGACCACGCGGTTGGTGGGGAGCTTGAAGAAGTCCATCGCGCTTTCGGAAACCTTGAGCATCCACGCGAAGAGGCGTTCGCGCCACAGCGCCATGCCGGGGACAGCGCAGGAGGCGATGAGCTTCTGGCGGCTGAGGAAGTAGCTGGTGTGGAGCGGCTCGAAGGCAAGGTCGGTGCCGGTGCAGGCATCGGCAAGGTCGCGCGGGATGTCCGGATCTTCCATGAAGCCATAGTGGAGGATGGCCCGGTAGAAGCCGTGGCCTTCGGCATGGAATTCCGCGCGGCGGGCGGAGTTGACCTGCGGCACGTCTTCCACCTGCACGGTGAGCAGCACGACGCGTTCGTGAAGCACCTGATTGTGCTTGAGGTTGTGGAGGAGCGCAGCGGGCAGCGCTTCGGGCGAGGCGGAGAGAAACACCGCGGTGCCGCGCACGCGGTGGACCGTGGTGGCGACCGACTGGATGAAGACGGCTAGGGGCAGGCTGTCCTCCAGCATGCTGGCGCGCATCAGGCGGCGACCGGTCGACCAGGTGGTGAGCACGGTGAAGATGATCAGGCCGACGAGGAGCGGGAACCACGCGCCCTCGAACAGCTTGGCAAGGCCCGAGGCGAGCAGCACCGAATCGACCGCGACGAACGTGACGAAGCCCAGCACGCCCTGCCAGCGCGGGGTGTGCCAGATGCGGAAGACGACGACAAATTGCATCAAGGTGGTGATCAGCATGGTGCCGACAACGGCGAGGCCATAGGCGGGCAGCATCGCGGCGGAGGCCTGGAAGCCGATGACAAGCACGGCGACCATGAACGCGAGCGCCCAGTTGATTGCGGGCACATAGATCTGGCCCTGCGCGTGCGAGGACGTGTGGAGGATGCGCAGACGCGGCAGGAAGCCGAGCTGGACGGCCTGCTGGGTGACCGAGAACGCGCCCGAGATGACCGCCTGGCTGGCGATGATCGTGGCGAGCGTGGCGATCACCAGCAACGGGATGGTGAGCGAGGGCGGGACCATGTGGAAGAACGGATTGTCGATGAATTCGGGGTGCTGGATGAGCATCGCGGCCTGCCCCATGTAGTTGATCATGAGCGCCGGCACGCAGATCACGAGCCATGCCATGGTGATCGGGATGCGGCCGAAATGGCCCATGTCCGCATAGAGCGCCTCGGTGCCGGTGATCGCGTAGACGATGGCGCCCAGCGAGAGGAACGAGAACAGCGGGTGGGCCTGAAAGTAGCTTACCATGTAGAGCGGATTGAGCGCGGTGAGCACGGCAGGGTGCTGGGCGATATGGTAGCCGCCCATCGCCGCGATCACCGCGAAGTAGATCAGCATGATGGGGCCGAACAGGCGGCCGACGTTCTCGGTACCGCGCCGCTGGATGGCAAAGAGGCCGGTAAGGATGGCGAGCGCGATCCACACGATCCACGGCTTGAACGCAGAGCTGACGACGCCGAGACCCTCGACCGCGGAGATGACCGAGATGGCGGGCGTGAGCATCGCATCGGCGAAAAACAACGCGGTGGCGAACAGCGCGCCGGTGAGCAGCCAGCGCTTGGGCGCCTTTTCGCCCAGCTGGCGGTGGATCAGCGCATAGAGCGCAAGGCTGCCGCCTTCGCCCTTGTTGTCGCAGCGCATGACGATGAAGACATATTTGATCGTGACGACGAAGACGAAGAGCCAGAAGATCAGGCTGACGATTCCGTAAAGATCGGTGATCGATGTGGTCAGCCGGTAGCGCGGATCGAGCGTGGCCTGCAGCGCATAGAGCGGGCTGGTGCCGATATCGCCGAACACCACGCCGAGCGCACCGAGGGTGAGCGCGGCGCGGCTGGTGCCTCGCGGCGGATTGTCGGAGTCGGATGAGGCCATCTGGACGGCCGGTTCTGGCTGTGTCATGCCGCTGCAAATGCGCCCGAGGGGCATTAAGTTTCCATGTGGATTACTGGCGTGCGGCAAGACGGGGGGCACGACTTTGCGGCAAGCCGCGCGTAGTATGGCGCGATGAGCCCGCTGGCCATCCAACGCGTTGCCGCGCCGCGCCCGGGGCCCCGCCTGTCCTGGCTGGGGCTGGGTGTGCTGCTCGCGATGTTCGTGCTCGTCACGGGCATCGGGCTTGCGATGGTGGCCTACTGGGGGCGGGCACCGGTCGTGCTGCTCTACCTTCCGCCGGTGCTTGCAGCGGCCGCCTTTGCCGGGCGCTGGCAAGCCCTGATGGCGGCGGTGGCGGCGACGCTGGCCTACAATTTCTTCTTCACCGCGCCGACCTATACCCTGCTGATCCACGATCCGGGCGATCTGTTGACGGTGGCCATGCTGCTGATGGTGGGGCTGGTGACTAGCCATCTGGTGACCTCGCTACGAGTGCAGGGCGAGCTTGCGGCCTTCCACGCGAGCCGCAACGCCACGATTGCCGGGTTCGCGCGGCGGCTGCTTTCCTGCGCCGACGAGGCCGCGATTGCCGCGGTGACGGCGGGCGAACTGGCGCGGATCCTCGATTGCCATGTCTGCGTGGTGGCGGGGCGGCCAGAGGCGCGGCTGCTGGCGGGAGCGGACCGGCTGACCGAAGCGGACCTCGCCGTGGCCGAGCAGGCCTTGGGTAGCGGCGCGCCGACCGGTCGGCACATTGCCGGCGGCAGCCTGACCGACTGGCAGTTCCATCCGGTGCGCGCGGCGGACGATACTTTGGCCGCAGCGGGCCTTGCGCGCAGCGATGGCATGCCGCCGGTGGAAGGGGAGGCGCTATCGCTGCTGGGGAACCTGCTCGATCAGGTGGCGCTGGCGCTGGAGCGGGCGCGGCTGGAAAGCGTGGGGCGCGAGAATGTGGTGCTGCGCGAACGCGATGACCTGCGCTCGGCGCTGCTCGGTTCGATCGGGAGCGATATCCGGCCGCGCCTGCACGGGATCGCTGCGGGCCTGCGCAAGCTGCAGCGCGCGGGCGAGGCGGATAGCGAGGTGCTGCACGAGATTGCGGGAGAGACTGCACGGCTCACCGGCTTCATCGACAATCTGGCCGATCTCGATCTGGCGCAGAATCAGGACCCGGTGGTTGTTGGCGAGGTTGCCATCGATCTCTACCGGCGGACAGTGACGCTGGGCGGCGAGGCGGTGCATCTGACACCCAAGGAATTCGCGGTCCTGGCCGAGCTGGCGCGCAATGCCGGGCGTGTGCTGACGCACCGCTACCTGCTGCGCGCGGTGTGGGGGCCGGCACATGAGGACCATGTCGATTACCTGCGCGTCGCGGTGAGCGCGCTGCGCAGGAAGCTGGGCGATCAGGTGATCCTCAACGAGCCGGCGGTGGGCTATCGCCTTGCCGTTCAGTCCGCCCAGTAGAGCCGCATCGGGTTGTCGATGAGGAGCTTGCGCTGCAATTCCTCGGTGGGCGCGATGCGCGGGATCATGTCGACAAGGTGGCCGTCGTCCGGGATCTCGGTGTCCATGTTGGGATGCGGCCAATCGGTGCCCCAGAGGCAGCGGTCGGGATAGTCTGCCACGAGCGGGGCGACCGCCTGCGCGAAGGCATCCCACGGATCGCCCGCGCCGCCTTCCTTGATGGCGTCCAAACGGTCCGGGCAGGTGGCCTTGAACCAGATATCCTCGCGGCTGTTCAGAAAGGCGCGGAAGGCCTTCATGTCTGCGCCATCCGGGCCCTGGCGCACATCGGGGCGGCCCATGTGGTCGATGACGAGGGGGACCCGGATCGCGTCCATGAAGGGGCGCAGTTCCTCGAGGATATCGGCCTCGAAATAGATCACCACGTGCCAGCCTGCGGGCAGGCGCCGGGCGACTTCGAGGAACTTGTCCTTCGGAGCATCATCGACGAGGCGCTTGAGGAAATTGAAGCGGATGCCGCGAATGCCGCCTGCGTGGAGGGCGTGAAGCTCGGCTTCCGAGATGGCGGGATCGACGACGGCGACGCCTCTTGCGCGGCCATTGGACTTCGCGATGGCATCGAGCGTGGCGGCGTTGTCCGTGCCGTGGCAGCTGGCCTGGACGATCACGTTCCTCTCGAAACCGAGGTGATCGCGCAGGGCGAACAGCATGTCTGGCCCGGCGTCTTCGGGGAGGTACTTGGCCTTCGCGCTGAAGGGGAACTCAGCCATCGGGCCAAAGACGTGGCAATGCGCATCGACCGCGCCGGGGGGCGGGGTGTAGCGCGGCTTGCTGGGGCTTGCGTGCCAGCTGGTGATGCGGTTGGTCATTGTATTCCTTCCGTCGCGATGTGGTCCTTCGACAGGCTCAGGACGAGCGGATGTTGTTCTGGTTTTGCTTCAACCCCGCTCGTGCTGAGCTTGTCGAAGCATGCTTGCGCGGCATCAGCCGTAAACAATTCCATCCATCAACTTGCGCGCGGTGCGCAGGAGGGCGGCGGTGCGGACGGCGCCGGTCTCATCGGTTTCGAGGACGCAGCTCATTTCGCCAGTGGGGTGCTCGACCGAGAGGAGCTTGCGCGCGCCTTCGGGGATTTGCGCCACTTCGGCGGCGGGGGAGCCGGGGATGAGGCACGCGGTCGCCACGCTGACCGCGCCGAGGACGCCGATGGTGGCGTGGGCGCGGTGGGGGATGAAACTGCGCACGGTGACCGCGCCGCCGTGCCGGGGCGGGGCGACGAGCATCATCTTGGGGACGGACTTGGCGGTGACATCGCCGAGGTTCATCATGGGGCCGACGATGAGGCGGATGGCTTCGATTTTCGCCTTGAGGTCTGCGGCGTTGTCGAGCCAGTCGCGATCTTCGTAGCCGGTTATGCCGACATCTTCCGCCTTCATCACGACGCAGGGCATGCCGTTGTCGATGAGGGTGACGGGGACGCCATTGATCACGTCGACCGCGTTGCCAGTGGGGAGCAGCGCGCCGCAGGAGGAACCGGCGGTATCGCGGAATTCGAGCGGGACCGGTGCGTGGCTGCCGGGGACGCCGTCGATTTTGGCGTCGCCGTTGTAGGTGACCAGACGACCATTTGGGCCGCCGGGCGTGCAGACGGTGGCGACGGCGACTTGCCCGGTGTTTTCCATGTAGATGGCGACGCGGGTTTCATCGCCGGTGGCCGCGACGAGGCCGCGTTCGATGGCAAAGGGGCCGATCCCGGCGAGGATATTGCCGCAGTTTTGCGCATCGGTGACGATGGCTTTGTCGACGAAGACCTGCAGGAAGAGGTAGTCGACGTCGATGCCTTCGCGGGTGGATTTCGAGACGACCGCGACTTTGCTGGTGAGCGGATCGGCGCCGCCCATGCCGTCGATCTGGACGGGATCGGGGCTGCCCATCATCGCGAGGAGGAAGGCATCGCGGGTCGCGGTGTCTTGCGGCAGGTCGTCCTTGAGGAAGTAGCCGCCCTTGGACGTGCCGCCGCGCATCCACATGCAGCGTATGCCGGTTTCAGACATACTTGAGGCCTTCCTTTTCAAGGCGTTCGCGCATCTTGTACATGTCGAGGCCGAGGATGCCGGCGGCGAGCTTTTCGCGTTTTTCGCCCTCGTTGGCTTCGCGGGCCTGCGCGGCTTTGAGCACGGCTTCGGCGTTGGCGCGGGGGACAATGCAGACGCCGTCGTCATCCGCCACGATCACATCGCCGGGGTTCACCAGCGCGTTCGCGCAGACGACGGGGACGTTGACGCTGCCGAGCGTGTTCTTGACCGTGCCCTGCGCATAGATCGCCTTGGACCAGACGGGGAAGTTCATTTCGGTGAGATCACGCACATCGCGCACGCCGGCGTCGATGATGAGGCCGCGGCAGCCGCGTGCGATGGCCGAGGTGGCGAGGAGGTCGCCGAAGTAGCCATCTTCGCACGGGCTGGTGGGGGCGAGCAGCATGATATCGCCGGCCTGAAGCTGTTCGATGGCGACATGGACCATCCAGTTGTCACCCGGGGGCGAACTGATCGTGACGGCGCTGCCGGCGATGCGCGCGCCGCGATAGATGGGCCGCATGTAGCTGGCGAGGAGGCCGGTGCGGCCCTGCGCTTCGTGGACGGTGGCGACACCGCAGGCGGCGAGGCCGTCGATCACCGCCGGATCGGCGCGTTCGATGTGCTGGACGACGATACCGGACATGCGCTGGCTCCCGCTGAAATGGTTCGGGCTTCCTTCGGCCCGGTCCGCGCGCGGGGCCAATGCAATGTTTGGCGCAGGGCATAAGGAAATGCTAAGGGAGTGTGGTGACTGAACCGGCCTACAATATCCGGCACTATGCCGCCTTTGCCGCGACAGTCCGGCATGGCAGCGTGACGCGCGCGGCGCGGGCGGTGAACCTGACACAGCCAGCGCTCACGCAGGCCATCGCGCGGCTGGAGGCGGAGCTGGGCTGCGCTTTGTTCGAGCGCGGTTCGGGCGGGATGACGCCGACGGAGCCCGCGCGGCTGCTGGCGCCGCGCGCGGAAGCGGCGATTGCGCAGATCGGTTCGCCAAGGGTGACGGGGACGCAAGTGCGGGCATTTCTGGCCCTGGCGCGCAGCGGTTCCTATGCTGGGGCGGCGGAGGCGACGGGGCTATCGGCGGCATCGCTGCACCGCGCGGTGGCCGATCTGGCCGTGGCGCTGGGGCAGCGGCTGGTAGACAAGCGCGGGCGTTCCATTCTGCTGACCCCGCAAGGTGAGCGGCGCGCGCGCGGGTTTGGCCTGGCGATGGCGGAACTGCGCAGCGGGCTTGCCGAAGTGGCGGCGTGGCAAGGCAAGGCGGCGGGGCGGATCGTGGTGGGGGCGATGCCGCTCAGCCGCGCGCGCTGGCTGCCGGAGACGATCCTGCGGTTTCATGCAGCGCATCCGGGGGTGGGAATCGCGGTGGTGGAAGGAAGCCACGCAGAGCTGGCGGGGCCGCTGCGCGATGGCGAGATCGATCTGATGCTGGGCGCACTGCGCGAGGCGGGTTTGCTGGAGGATCTGCGGCAGGAGCCGGTATTCGAGGACCGGCCACAACTTGTCATGCGCGCGGGCCATCCCTTGCTGGGCGAGGCGCAGCCGATGGGGCAGAGGTTGGCCGACTTCCCGTGGGTGCTGCCCGCGCGCGATACGCCGCTGCGCCAGTACTGGGAGGCGATGATGCGCAGCGCCGGGGCCGAGCCGCCGCCCGTTGAGATCGAGTGCGGATCGGTATTGACGGTGCGACAATTGCTGCTGGGATCGGATGCGTTGACACTGCTGAGTCCCGCGCAGTTGGCGGTGGAACTGGAGGCGGGGGTGCTGGCGACTTTGCCAACGCCCGCGCCGGTGCTGCGCCGGATCGGAATTACCACGCGCGAGGACTGGCGGCCCACCGCGCCGCAGGCAGCCTTCGTCGATCTGCTGCGTGCAGTCGCAGGTGGAGGTTTCGCATAATCTTATAGGATCGCCAAGAATTGCATTTGTTTGGCCCGCCCGCGCGCCGCAGGAGGGCGCGCATGGAGAGCACAATCGCCCTGATCGGCTATGGTGAGGCCGGATCGACCTTTGCCGAGGCAGCGGGCTGGGAAGCCGGGGCAGCGGCCTACGACGTGCTGCCCGCGCGGCGCAGCGCGATGGAAGCGGCGGGCGTGTTGGTCTGTGCGACCGCCAAATGCGCCCTTTCCGATGCTGATCTGGTGCTCTCGCTCGTCACGGCCGATGCGGCGCTGGCGGCGGCGAAGGACTATGCCGCGCTGCTGAAGCCGGGCGCCTTGTGGTGTGACATGAACTCTGTGGCGCCCGATACCAAGCGCGCGGCGGCGCGCGCGGTGGAAGCGGCAGGCGGGCGCTATGTGGATGTGGCGGTGCTGGCCCCGGTGAACCCCGCGCGGATGAATGTGCCGCTGCTGGTGGCGGGCGGCGCGGCGGACGAGGCTGCCGAAGCTCTGCGCGCGGTTGGTTTTGCCCATGTGCGCGTGGTGGGCAGTGAAGTGGGCCGGGCCTCGGCGATCAAGATGATCCGTTCGGTGATGGTCAAGGGGATCGAGGCGCTGACGGCAGAGATGATGCTGGCGGCGGATGCGGCGGGCGTGACCGACGAAGTGCTTGCTTCGCTTGATGCGAGCGAGAAGGCGCAGGGCTGGGCGAACCGGGCGGCCTATAATCTGGAGCGCATGACGACGCATGGGGCGCGGCGTGCGGCCGAGATGGAAGAGAGCGCCAAGACGCTGATCGGGCTCGGCGTGGAGCCGGTGATGACCAGCGGCACCGTGCGCCGCCAGCGTGAGATGGCCGGAAAGGCCGACTTGTTTTCGGAAAAGAGAGAAGCCGCGCAATGACGATGATCATCGACTGCCATGGCCATTACACCGTGCTGCCCAAGGCGCACGACGAGTGGCGCGAGGCGCAGAAGGCGGCGTTCAAGGCGGGCGAAGCCGCGCCGCCGTACCCCGACATTTCGGACGACGAGATCCGCGAGACGATCGAGGCGAACCAGTTGCGCCTGATCAAGGAACGCGGCGCGGACATGACGATCTTTTCGCCGCGTGCCAGCGCAATGGCACCGCATGTGGGCGACCAGTCTGTCGCGGTGCCGTGGGCGCGGGCCTGCAACGATCTGATCGCGCGGGTGGTGGGGCTTTACCCCGAGACGTTTGCGGGCGTGTGCATGCTGCCGCAATCGCCCGAGGCGGACCTGACCAGCTCGATTGCCGAGCTGGAGCGCTGCGTGACCGAGCTTGGCTTCATCGGCTGCAATCTCAATCCCGATCCCGGCGGCGGGCACTTCAAGCATCCGCCGCTGACCGATCCCTACTGGTTCCCGCTCTACGAGAAGATGGTCGAGCTGGACGTGCCCGCGATGATCCACGTTTCGGGATCGTGCAATCCGGCGATGCACGCGACGGGGGCCTATTACATTGCGGCGGATACCATCGCGTTCATGCAGCTGCTGGAAGGCGATCTGTTTGCCAAGTTTCCGACGCTGCGCTTCATCATCCCGCATGGCGGCGGCGCGGTGCCCTATCACTGGGGGCGCTATCGCGGGCTGGCGGACATGCTCAAGAAGCCCGATCTTTCGGGCCACCTGATGAACAACGTGTTCTTCGATACCTGCGTCTATCACCAGCCGGGGGTGAACCTGCTGGCCGAAGTGATCGAGACCAAGAACATCCTGTTCGGCAGCGAGATGGTGGGCGCGGTGCGCGGGATCGATCCGACGACGGGGCACTATTTCGATGACACCAAGCGCTATGTCGATGCGCTGCCGATCACGGACGAGGCGCGCCACGCGATTTTCGAGGGCAATGCCCGGCGCGTCTATCCGCGCCTCGATGCCAAGCTCAAGGAGATGGGCAAGTGACTGAAGCTGCCAAACCCGCTGCGGACATTCATGCCTATCTGGCGGAGCTGGAGGATATCCCCGGCACCCGCGTTTATACCGCCGCGCGGGCACGCAAGGGGTATCACATCAACCAGTTCGCGATGAGCCTGATGAAGGGCGACAACCGCGAGCGGTTCAAGGCGGACGAGCGCGCTTATCTGGATGAATGGCCGATTTCCGAGGAAGCCAAGGAAGCGCTGCTGAAGCGGGATTACAACACGCTGCTCGATCTGGGCGGCAATGTCTATTTCCTCTCGAAGCTGTTCTCGACCGATGGCCTCAGCTTTGCCGAAGCGGTGAGCACGATGACCGACATGACGTTCCCGGAATATCGGGACATGATGCTGAAGGGCGGGCGTTCCCCCATTGGCAATCGCTCCATTAAAGGAGGCTACTGAGATGGCGCGTTTGACTGCTGGCGTGGGTTCGAGCCACGTGCCGCTGCTGGGCGTGGCGGTGGATCAGGGCAAGACACGGGACGACTATTTCGGCCCGATCTTTGCCGGGTACGACTGGACCCGCGAGTGGGAGAAGGCCGAGAAGCCGGACGTTGTGATCCTCGTCTATAATGACCACGCGAGCGCCTTCGACATGAAGATCGTGCCGACTTTCGCGATCGGCTGCGGTGAGCATTACAAATCGGCAGACGAGGGCTGGGGCCCGCGCAAGGTGCCCGATGTGGAGGGCCATGCTGATCTCGCCTGGCATATCGCGCAGAGCCTGATCCTCGATGATTTCGACATGACGATCATCAACGAGATGGACGTGGACCACGGGCTGACCGTGCCGCTTTCGATGATGTTCGGCACGCCGGAGAAATGGCCGTGCAAGGTTGTGCCGGTGGCGGTCAATGTCGTGACCTATCCGGTGCCTTCGGGCAATCGCTGCTGGGCGCTTGGCGAGGCAATTGCCCGCGCCGTGGCGAGCTTTCCCGAGGATCTCAACGTGCAGATCTGGGGCACGGGCGGGATGAGCCACCAGCTGCAGGGGCCGCGTGCAGGCTTGCTCAACCGCGAGTGGGACAACAAGTTCCTTGATATGCTGGAGAGCGACAGCGACGCAGCGCGCTGGATCCCGCATATCGAATACCTGCGCGAGACCGGCAGCGAGGGCATCGAGATGGTGATGTGGCTGATCATGCGCGGCGCGCTGGGAAAGAAGGTGAAGACCTTGCACCGCCACTACCACATTCCGTGCAGCAACACGGCTATCGGACATATCGTGCTGGAGCCGGCTCCCGAATAAATGGGGACTGTCCCCTTTTTTGTATGTTAAAACAGAAGTTTGATTGCCATTTGGGCCTTTCCGGAAAATAGGGACTGTCCCCATTTTGTGAGGGTATGATGAGAATAGCACTCGCTGGTGCCGGCGCTTTTGGTGAGAAGCACCTTGATGGCCTTAAGAAGATCGAGGGCGTGGAAATCGTCTCGATCATCAGCCGCACGGCCGAACAGGCGGCGGCGGTGGCGGCCAAGTATGGCGCCAAGCATTCCTCGACCGAGCTGGACGATGCGCTGGCGCGCGATGACGTGGACGCGGTGATCCTGTGCACGCCGACGCAGATGCATGCCTCTCAGGCGATTGCCTGCATGACCGCGGGCAAGCACGTGCAGGTGGAGATTCCGCTGGCGGACAGCTGGGCGGACAGCGAGGCGGTGCTGGCCAAGGCGCAGGAAACCGGCCTTACCTGCATGGTCGGCCACACCCGGCGCTTCAATCCCTCGCACCAGTACGTGCATAACAAGATCACGGCGGGCGAATTCAACATCCAGCAAATGGATGTGCAGACCTACTTCTTCCGCCGCCGCAACATCAACGCCAAGGGTGAGGCGCGTTCCTGGACCGATCACCTGCTGTGGCACCACGCGGCGCACACGGTGGACCTGTTTGCCTATCAGGCGGGCAAGATCGTGAAGGCCAATGCGCTGCAGGGGCCGCTGCATCCCGAACTTGGCATCGCGATGGACATGTCGATCCAGCTGCTGAGCGAGACGGGCGCGATCTGCACATTGTCGCTCTCGTTCAACAATGACGGGCCGCTGGGCACGTTCTTCCGCTATATCGGCGATACCGGCACCTACATCGCGCGGTACGACGATCTGGTGAACGGCAAGGAAGAGCCGATCGACGTGAGCAAGGTCGACGTTTCGATGAACGGGATCGAGCTGCAGGACCGCGAGTTCATTGCCGCGATCCGCGAAGGGCGCGAGCCCAATTCGTCGGTCGGCAAGGTGCTCGATTGCTACCGCGTGCTGGGCGAGCTGGAGCAGCAGCTCAACGCATAAGAGGAGGCGCGGGTGGAGGCTTGGATTGCCTATTCGGGACGCACGTTTGCCCGCCCGCGCTACTACGCCAATGCGCATGAGCGCGATGAGGTGGAGATCGCGCCGGTCCTGATGCCGGTGCTGGATGGTCGCAGCGCCGGGACGGGGATCGACCGGGAGGGCTTCCAGATCGTTTCGCACCGGAGCGCGGTGCACGATTTCCGGGACCGCGAGGAAGTGGCGCGGGTCCACATGCGCGAGATCGAGGAACTGGTGCAGGCCGAGACCGGCGCGGACCATGTCCATGTCGGCGCGCCGGGGCTGCTGCGGTTCTCGGAGCGGTCTGGCCTCGCCGGCAGTCTCAACAATTCGATGCCGGCGCGCTTTGCGCATATCGACATTTCCGCTGTGACGGCGGCGCGGTTTGCGCAGGCGGGTGCGGGCGGGCGGCCCTTTGCCCGCTGCGCGCACTACAACGTATGGCGCGCGCTTTCGCCCGCGCCGCAGGATGTGCCGCTGGCGCTGTGCGATGCGCGCTCGCTGGCAGCGGACGATCTGATCGCGGCGGATGCGGTGTTTGACGAGCCGGGCAAGCCGGAATGGTCGTTCGAGGGGCTGGTGGTGGCGCACAATGCCGCGCATCGCTGGCATGCCTTCCTCGATCTGAACGCGGACGAGGCGATCCTGTTCAAGACCCACGACAGCGATCCGGCGCGGGCCATCCATGTGCCGCACGTGGCCTTCGATCTACCCGGCTGCCCCGCCGACGCGCCGCCGCGAGTGAGCATCGAGATGCGTGCAACGGCGTGGTGGTGGCGCTGAGGCAACAGTTTGTGCGTGAAACATACATTTTAGACAGGCCGGAGATTGCTTCCGCTGTCAGAATTGTTATGACTCATACCTGATTGAACGAGTAGATCGTCAACAAAGGGAGGGTGACCATGGCCAGATTGTCGGCCGCGAGGCGCGTTGCGCGTCTTCTCGGCATTACCGCTGCAGTAGTCTCCGTGCCGGCCTTCGCGCAGCAGACCGCTGCACCGCAGGCGGCAGAAGAGTCCGCTGCCAACAACGCTGCTTCGCAGGAAATCGTCGTTACCGCGCAGTTCCGCGCGCAGAAGCTGCAGGATACGCCGCTGGCGATCACCGCAGTCAACGCGGCCGTGCTGGAAGCGCGCGGGCAGACCGACATTTCGCAGATCGCCGCACAGGCACCGAACGTGACGCTGCGTGCGCAGCCGCAGAGCGGTGGTATCGGCCTGATCGCGTTCATTCGCGGCATCGGCCAGACCGACTTCAACTACGCGCTTGAACCGGGCGTCGGCATCTATGTCGACGACGTCTATATCCCGACGCTGTCGAGCTCGCTGCTCGATCTGATGGATCTGGAGCGCGTCGAAGTGCTGCGCGGGCCGCAGGGCACGCTGGCTGGCCGCAACTCGATCGGCGGCGCGATCAAGCTGTTCTCCAAGAAGCCCAACGGTGAAGGTGGCGGCTATCTGCAGGCGACGTATGGCGCCTACAACCGCATCGACGTGCGCGGCGTGGCGGACTTCAAGATCACCGATCACCTTTCCGCGCGGCTTTCCGGGGCGACCAAGAACACCGACGGCTATGTGAAGCTGCTCGATTATGGCCTTTCGCACCCCAATTCGAACGTGCCGGCCAACACCAATTCGGGCAATGGCATCGAGCGCGGCACGCTGGGCGGACGTTCGTTCTCGGCCGGGCGCCTGGCGCTGCGCTGGGAAGCCTCGCCCGATATCGAAGTGAACATTGCGGGCGATTACACCCGCGAGCGCAACGATGCCGGTGCGCAAGTGCTGCTCTATGGCGGCAGCCCGGCAACGACGCCCGAAGGTATCCCTTGGCTGAAGGGCAAGGACGGCAACGCTGTGCCGCTGAGCAACGCCTTCGTTCCCTACAGCACGCGCTTCCAGCAGAGCGGATCGGCCACCCCGGCGGGCTATGATCCGCGCTTCATCAACTACGCCAACTTCCTCGATGCGCGCACGCCGACGAGCCAGGCGCCGTTCAAGCCCTATTCCGCGAACAATGCCCAGAACTACGATGGTTGGGGCGTGACCGGAAACGTGACGGCGAAGCTGGCAGAAAACCTCAGCGCGGTGTGGATCTCCTCGTTCCGCCGCTACAAGATGAGCTTCGGCTTCGATCAGGACGGCTCGCCCGTGCCGGTCGCGCAGCTCGACAATATCCTGCGCCACCGCGCGTGGAGCCAGGAAGTGCGCCTCAACGGCAGCTTCATGGACAAGCGCATCGAGTACACGCTGGGCGGGTTCTACTTCGACCAGAACGGCACGTACAACGCGCGCGTCGACCTGAACTATGCGGGTATCGACTTCATCCACGGGCCGGACAGCACGCCTTCGACCTCGAAGGCGCTGTTCTTCAACGGCACGTTCCACATCACCGACGCGTGGGGCATCACGGGCGGCATCCGCCACACGTGGGACAAGAAGGACTACACCTACTTCCGTTCGAACCCGGACGGTACGGTGCCCGGGCCGCTGCCGTGCGAATTCTTCCTCGGCGCGCCCACGGCGGGCCCGACCGGTGTCGGCAATTCGCCCAACTGCCTCCTGATCGGCCTCTATAACGTCACCGGCCAGTTCAAGGGACAGCGCACCGACTGGCGCGTGGAGACGGACTACCGGTTTAGCCCGGAAGTCTTCGCCTATGCGTCGGTGGCGACGGGCTACAAGGGTGGCGGCGTGAATCCGCGCCCGTTCTTCGGGCCTTCGGCGGGTGATTGCAACGTGCTGCCGTTCGGCGCGCCGTGCAACCAGATCACTTCGTTCCAGCCGGAAACGTTGCGGACCTATGAAGCCGGCATCAAGACCGACCTGTTCGATCGCAAGCTGCGCTTCAACGCATCGGCCTTCTACAACAAGTATGACAACATCATCCTGACGCTGACGCGCTGCCACGGATTCTCGCCGTGTCTGATGCCCGCCAACGTCGGCAAGGCGAATGTCTGGGGTCTTGAGGCCGAAACCACGATCCGTCCGGTCGAGGGCTTCACGCTGGATGGCTCGATCAGCTACCTGCACTTCAAGTACAAGGACACCGGCACGACCAATGTGCCGCTGACCAACGTCACGCCCTATACCCCGAAGTGGAACTGGAGCTTTGGCGCGCAGTATGATTACGCGCTCAAGGCCGGCATGATCAGCCTTCGTTTCGACGGCACCTACCAGTCGTCGATCTTCACCGAGGCCTTCAATGGCGCCGACAACCTCGTCGACGGCCGCTTCCTGGGCAACGCCAGGCTGACCTACACCAGCCCGGACAAGGCCTGGCAGGTTTCGGGCGAAGTGCAGAACGTGTTCAACAAGTACTATTACAACACGATCGAAGACGTGAAGAGCTCGCTGGGCGCGATCACGGCCAACCCCGGCCTGCCGCGCACCTGGGCGCTGACGGTCAAGCGCACGTTCTGATCCGCGCGCTTTCCTGAACAAGGCAAGGGGCCGCTCCGCTTCGGTGGGGCGGCCCTTTCCTTTTGCGGAATCGGTTGAAATCCTCTGCTTCTGCGCTACACCTATCGTAACAAATGATAGGATGGGATGGGGCTTATGGGTGCGTTTCCGCAGACAATGTACTTCGCCGGGCTCAATGAACCCGTAGGGCAGGAAGCCAGCCTGACCGGGCTGACGGTTGAAGGCACGCTGCCGCCCGAAGTGCGCGGCAGCTTTTACCGCGCGGTGCCGGATCCTGCGTTCCCGCCCAAGTTCGAGAATGATCACACGCTTTCGGGCGACGGGATGGTGAGCCGGCTTTCGTTCAATGCCGATGGCACGGCGGACTTCGCCATCCGCTTTGTCGAGACTGCGCGCTATCTGGCGGAGAAGGAGGCGGGGCATGCGCGCTTCGGCAAGTATCGCAACCCGTTTACCGATGATGCCGATGTAGCGGGTGTTGACCGCACGGTGGCGAACACCACGCCCGTCTGGCACGCGGGCCGCATGCTGATGGCGAAGGAGGATGGGCGACCCTACCGCGTCGATCCCGTGACGCTCGAAACGCTGGGCTCGTATGACTTCGGCGGGGCGCTGAAATCGGAGACGATGACCGCGCATGTGCGGATCGATCCCGCGACGAAGGAACTGTTCTTCTATGGCTATGAGGCCGATGGGCTGGCTTCGACGAAGGTTTCCTATTGCGTGGTGGGGCCGGACGGCACGCTGAAGAGCGAGCAGTGGTTCGATGCGCCCTACTGCGCGATGATGCATGATTTCACGATCAGCGAGAACTACGCGCTGTTTCCGATCTACCCGACCACGGCGGACCTCGAGCGCCTCAAGGCGGGGGGCGAGCACTGGCATCATGAGCCGGAGCTGGATTCATGGCTGGGCGTGATGCCGCGCTATGGCGACGTTTCCGAGATCCGCTGGTTCAAGGGGCCGAAGGGCGTCCATTCCTACCACATGATGAATGCCTGGGAGGACGAGGCTGGCCTGCTCCACTTCGATGCTTGCCTCAATTCGACCAATGCCTTTGCCTTCATCCGCGAGCCTTCGGGCATCCACTTGCAGCCGTGGGAAGTGCAGGGCGCGCTGACGCGGTGGACAGTCGATCCCAAGGCGGAGGGCGGTGATGTGACGGCGACCATCATCGGACCTCCGGGCGATTTCCCGGTGATCCCGGCGGCGCGGCAGGGGCGGCCCTATACGCATGGCTGGATGCTGACGATGAACCCCGAGCTTCAGGGGCCGCCCTTGCTGGGTGGGCCGGTGGGCGCGATGTTCAACCTGCTGCTGCGGCTGGACATGCGGGCCAGCTCGCCGCAGGCGCAAAAACGCCCACCGCAGGCGCTGGCCTTGCCCCCGATGGCCGGGTTCAACGAGCCGGTGCATGTGCCTGCCGCCGATCCAGCGCATGAAGGTTGGCTGGTGACGATCTTGGACCAGCAGATCGGCGACAATGCATTCGTGCATGAGGCCTGGGTGATCGACGCTGGCAACATCGCGGCTGGCCCGGTCGCCAAGGTGGCAATTCCGCTGCGCCTGCGCCCGCAAGTGCATGGCTGGTGGGTGCCGCAGGCCGAACTGGATGCTGCTGCATGAGCCGTATCGTCATCACCGGCGCTTCGGGCAATTATGGCCGGGGGCTGACCGACCGGCTGATCGCGGCGGGGCGCGCGGCGGACCTGATCCTGATCACACGCTCGCCCGCCAAGCTGGCGGACCGCGTGAGCCAGGGCTGCACCGTGCGCTATGGCGATTTCGACAAGCCCGAAACGCTGGCCGAGGCGGTGCAGGGCGCGGAAAAGATGCTGCTCATCTCCGGCACGCGGGTCGGCGCGCGGGTGGTGCAGCACAAGGCGGCGATCGATGCGGCAGCGGCGGCGGGCGTGAAGCACATCGCCTATACCAGCTTCATCGGCATCGATGATCCGGCGAACCCGGCCGAAGTGCGCCACGATCATATCGAGACCGAACGGCTGATCCACGCCTCTGGCATGGCGTGGACCATGCTGCGCGATGCGCACTATGCCGATGCGATGATCCTGATGGCTGGCCCGCAAGTGATGCAGAGCGGCCAATGGGTGAGCAATGCGGGCGAGGGGCTGGAGGCGATGGTCTGGCGCGAGGACTGCATCGCCGCTGCCGCAGCGGTGCTGCTGGGCGAGGGACATGAGGGCCAGGTCTACAACATCACCGGGCCGGAGCTTCAGACCTTCCGCGAAGTGGCGGCGATCATGGCGGAGGTGACGGGGCGCCCCGTGGCCTATGTTGCGACCACCGACGACGAGCAATACGCCATGTTCGATGCCATGGGCATTCCGCGCCGCCCGGTCGATGACCAGAGCGTGGCGGGCATCCCGTGGAACAGCGACGATATGGTGACCTTCGGGCAGGCCATCCGCGAGGGGTTCCTCGAAGTCTGCACCGATGATGTCGAGCGGCTGACCGGGCGCAAGGCGCGCTCAGTGCGGCAGATGATCGAGGACAACGCGGAGATGCTGCGCAGCGTGTGATCCTCTGCTAGTTTGCGGCTTCGGAAGGACGGAGCCGATGAAGCAGTCGACACGGTATGGGCTGGCGGGGCTGGGCGGTCTGGCGCTGCTGACGCTGGTGCAGTGGGCGCGGCAGGAGCATCTGCAGCACGGCGCGGTGCTGACCTACCTGATCGGCGTGGGGCCGAATTTCGCGGCGGCGATTGCGATCACTTTCGTACTGCTGGGGGCGTGGGCAGAACAGCGACCCGGCGCGGATGGCCGGGGGGAGCGCCTGCGTTTCAGGGTGAGCGCGGCGATCAGCGGCGGAGGGCTGCTGGGCTGGGAAGCCGTGCAGATGCTCAGCCGCAATCTCGTGTTCGATTGGCAGGATGTGCTGGCGACTTTGGCCGGGATTGCGGTGTGTTTCGTGCTCTTCGCCGTGATTGCACCGCGCAGCAAAGCCTAGTGCCAGGTCGCCTTCATGGCGCGCACGACGTCGGCGGTCTGCTGGAGGATGTCGTCGATCTGTTCGGCGAGGAACGTCTTGGGATCGCGGTAGGCCATCGCGAGGCCAGTGTAGCGGCGCGCGACGAGCGGGGCATCGGCGACGAGGGTGAGGCTGTGGTGGCGCGGATCGCCCTTGATCCGGCGCAGCACCGCGCGCACCGCATCCTCCGGGCCTTCGAGCACCTGGGCGAACTTCCCCTTGTGCAGCGTGAGCACGCTGGACACGCCGATCCGCGCATTGCGATCGCCGGAGAGGGCGCAGATTTCCCGGACTTGCCGCATCGCCGCCTCATGCGTGGCCACGGCGATGCTGGTGTAGGACAACTTCCACAGGCGCATGGGCGGACGGGTCCTGTCCTATCCACTCCGCACCCGTTGTGCGGCCATGGAATGCTAACTGAGGTTAGGCTTTTTTACTGAAATTGGAAGAGGCATGGACCCGACAAGACCCAAAAGTACCACAAAGTGTGGCTTGGATGCCGCTATCGCACCTCAGAGATTGGCCGCGTAGAGTGCGAGCATGCGGCTCCACGCTTTTTCGGCCTGCGGCTTGTCGTAGATCGGCGCGTCGATGGTGCACCAGCCGTGCTGGGCGGGGTAGACCTCGATCTCGGCGGGGCGGCCGGCAGCCTTGGCGGCGGCGGCGAGCGCGGTCTTGTCGCCGGGCGCACTGGCATCGTCGTTCTGGGCGATGGCGATGAGGAAGCCGGCCTTGGTCTTTGCAAGCAAGTTGACCGGGCTGTCCGACCCTTCGCCGACCAGGCCCGCGCCGTGGAACGAGGCAGCGGCGCCGATGCGGCCCGGCACGGCGGCAGCGGTGCGCACGGTGTAGGGGCCGCCCATGCAATAGCCGCAGGTGCCGATGCGCTTGGCGGTATCGACTTCGGCTTGGCTATCGAGCCACGCCGCGAAGGCCTTGGCATCGCTCATCGTGCCGGCGGGGGTGATCCCGGCGATGAGCGGCTTGAGCTTGGCCTGCCCTTCCGGCGTGCGCCATGCGACGAGCGAATCGAGCACCGGGGCGACCGCGCCGCGGTAGTAGTGATTGACCACCAGCACGGCGTAACCGGCGGAGGCGAGGCGGGCGGCCATGGTCTTGTAGGCCTCGCGCAGGCCGGCGATATCGGGCCACATGATCACGGCGGGGTGCTTGCCGGTTTCGGGCGTGTAGAACCATGCATCGACTTTGCCATCGGGCGTCGTGACGGTAACGGCGCGGCCTTTCACGCCTGCAGCCTCCTGCGCCATGCCGCAGCCCGGCAGGCTGGCGAGCACGGCAGCGCTGGCACCGGCGGCACTGAACTGGCGGCGGCTGAGCCAGAGGGCATTTTCGGCTTCGGTCAGTTCGTCACACATGGGATCGGTCTTTCGCTGGGGTGGCGCGCGCATCGGCAATCTTACCCAAGGTTCCGTTCGTGTCGAGCGAAGTCGAGACACCAGGCGCTGCGAGTGGTGTCTCGACTTCGCTCGACACGAACGGATGGGGATGATCAAGTCAGGTCGCCGAGGCCGATGACCGTTCCGGCTGCTGCGGCGGCATTAGCGGCGCGGCGCAGGTTCTCGATGGCAAGCCTTTCGGGCGGGGCTTCTTCCTGCGGCAGCGCGGCGAGGCTCTTTTCGTAGATCTCGCGGAAGTCCTCGGCAAATTCGGGGTGGGTGAGGATGAGTCCGTCGCCGCGCTCCATGCCGGCGAGGATCTTGGTGCCGACTTCGTACGGGTCCATCCCGGCTTCGAAGGCGGTGCCGAATTGTTCGAGCTCGGCGCGGTCCGCGGGGGCGAAGCCGCTGTCTCCGAATTCCGCAGGGCGCTTCAATGCGGAATCCCACGCATTGGTGCGGGTCAGCGCGGGGCAGCAGAGCGAGCAGCCGATGCCGTGGGGGGCGAGATTGTAGCGCAGCGATTCCGTCAGGCCGCGCACGGCAAACTTGCTGGCGGTGTAGATGCCCGCCTGCGGGCCGGGGAGGAAGGCGGCCATGCTGGCGACGTTGACGACATGGCGGCGGCCGGCGGCGGCCTTGAGCTTGGGCAGGAAGCTGACGACACCGTTCACCACACCGCCGAAGTTGACGCCCATGATCCAGTCGTAATCGGCGTAGCTGGCCTCATCGGTGGGGCCGAACACGCTGACCCCGGCGTTGTTGACGAGGACGTGGACTGCGCCGAAATGGGCTTCCACTTGTGCCGCGGCTTCGGCGAAGGCGGCGCGGTCGGTGACGTCGAGCTTGATGAAGAGCGGCTGCTCGCGGCCCTTGGCGGCGAACCACGCAGCGGTCTGGGCGCGGTGGTCTTCGTTGCGGTAGCTGATGGCGAGGCGCAGGCCCGCATCGCTGAAGGCCTGCGCGACGCCGAGGCCGATGCCGGTGACGCCGCCGGTGATGAAGGCGACTTGTCCTTCGAAGCTCATGCGTTCCTGCTTTCCTTGAGGCGCTTGCCGGCCGTTTCGGGCAGGCCGAACAGCGCCACGACGGCGGCGATGACGACCATGATGAAGGGATACCAGAAGCCCGCCATAACGCTGCCGGTGGTGGCCACGATGGCCTGCACGATGAAGGGCATGAAGCCCGCGAAGATGCCGACGCCGAAGTTGTAGGACGTGGCGAGCGAGGAATAGCGCGTGCGGGCGGGGAACTGCTCGGTGAGCCACGCGCCCATCGGGCCATAGGTGAGGATGCCGGGCAGGCCGACCACGACCATGGCGATGACGATGATGAGGAGATTGCTGGCGGGCGGGGTGACCGGCTCCGTGGTGTAGCCGGCTGCCTTGAGCGCGGGCTGGAGCGCATCCAGCGATGCAGGCGAGCCGCCCACGGTGACGACGGGCGCCGACCCGGCAGGCGCATCCTGCTTGGTATAGGGCACGCCGGCGCGGGTGAGGGTATCGAGCACTTTGCCGCAGGCGCTGGCCTGGCCGTGCTGGGCGAAGGGATTGAAGGTGCAGTCTGCGCCGGAGACGACGACAGGATGCTCCTTCGCGGCGCGGGCAAGGGCGGGATTGGCCTGATCGGCGATGAGCTGGAAGCCGGGGAACAGCACCACGAGCATCATGAGATAGCCCGCCAGAACCACCGGCTTGCGCCCCACGAAATCGGAAAGCCAGCCCGCGAGGACATTCGTGAAGGCCAGGACCGCAAGAACGCCGATGAGCAGCGTGCGGGTGAGCACCGGGTCCATGTGAACCGAGACCTGCATGAAATTGAGCAACTGGATCATGCCCACGTAGCCGCAGATCGACTGGCCGACCGCGCCGCCGAACGTGGCCGCAAACAGGCGGCGCAGCTGCTTGGGCGTGGCATAGGCTTCGCGCAGCGGCGTGCGGGCAAGTTCGCCCGCTTTCTGCATGGCGCTGAAAACCGGGCTTTCGGAAAGCTTGAGGCGCATCCACACCGAGACGGCGAGGAGCACAAGGCTGGAAATGAAGGGAATGCGCCAGCCCCAGGCTATCCACGCTTCCTCGCCCACCAGCGTTTCGGTGGCGAGCACGACGAGGAGGCTGAGCGAGAAGCCTGCCGAGGCGCCGATCTGGATCCAGCCGGTGTAGAACCCGCGCTTCCTGAGCGGCGCGTGTTCGGCGACGTAGATCACCGCGCCGCCATATTCGCCGCCGACCGCGAGGCCCTGCAGCGCCCGCAGCACCACCAGGAGGATCGGCGCGGCGATGCCCCACTGCGCATACGTGCCGAGGAGGCCGATTGCGGTGGTGGCAAGGCCCATCAGGGTGATGGTGACGAGGAAGGTGACCTTGCGGCCGAAGCGGTCTCCGAAAGTGCCGAAGATGGCTGCACCAAAGGGGCGGGCGGCAAAGCCGATGCCGAAGGTGGCGAGCGCGAGGAGGAAGCCTGCGGCGGGGCTGGAGCCGGGGAAGAAAAGCTTGCCGAACAGCGGCGCAAGCGTGCCGTAGATGTAGAAATCGTACCATTCGAAGGCCGTACCGGCAGCCGATGCCGCAATCACGGTGCGGATGTCGGCCAACGACGGCTCTCCCGCCGGCTCGCGTATCGAATCCATTCTTCTCTCCCCTTTGCCGCAGCATGGCCGCAGCAGAGGCGATTGCCAATCGTTTCGCGATTAGTTAGCCTTGCTTACAATTTCCCGCAAATGGGGAATCGATGGGAGCTGGGTAAATGTCTGATCTGGAAGCGCGTCTTGCCGCACTGGAAAACCGCGTGGGCGAGCTGGAGGACATCAACGCGATCCGCCGCCTCCAAATGGCCTATGGCTATTACATCGATTACAACCGCCCCGAGGAAGTGGCCGGCCTGTTTGCCGAGGACGGCGCGGTGGTGTTCCTTTCGGGCGAGTATCGCGGCCATGCGGGCGTGATGCGGCTCTACGGCACGTGGTTCCAGAACATGTTTACGGATGGCAAGCGCGGGCCGATCCATGGCTTCCTGCTCGACCATTTCCAGCTGCAGGACGTGATCACCATCGCGCCCGACCGGCAGACCGCCAAGGGCCGCTTCCGGGGCATCCTCGCGGGCGGTTGGCACGACGAGGTGCTGGCCAACAAGCCCGAACACGTGCCGCAGCAGTTCTGGGAATCGGGCATCTACGAGAACGACTACGTGCGCGAAAACGGCGTGTGGAAGATCAAGCGGCTCGATTACCTGATGCAGTGGCAGGGCGATTACGAGACCGGCTGGGCGCATACCGTCTCGCACCTGCAGCCCGCCGTGGTGTGCTATCCGGAAAACCCGCTTGGCCCGGATGTGATCTTGCCCGAGGAAAACTACCGCCCGACCTGGCCGCACCGACAGGAAGTGCCGATGAGCTTTGCGCACCCGGTGCTGGCGGAAGCGTTTCGGCTGGAGGCGTTTGCGGCGCTGAAGGATAAGTAGGGGGATTGGGCGAGCGCGGCTGAAGGTTAGCCAAGCCCCGTGTCGAGCACGGGGCGACGGTGGTTTTTTTGCGCAAGGTTTTCAAACAACCCCCGTCACCCCGTGCTTGACACGGGGTTTGGCTTTTCTTTCTCCGCCTTTGCCGCAATACATGCGCCATGGAAAAAGGCGGCTGGGTCTACATCATGGCGAACCGCTATCGCGGCGGCACATACGTTGGCGTCACGTCCGATTTGATCCGGCGCGTGTGGCAGCATCGCGAGGGTGAAGGCTCCATCCACGTAAAGGACTTTGCCAAGACAAGGCTGGTCTACGCTGAACGACACGAGGAAATCGAACCTGCCATTGCGCGCGAGAAGCTCGTCAAGAAATGGCGCCGCGAATGGAAATTCGCGCTGATCGAGGCAGACAATCCTGATTGGCTGGACCTTTGGGACCAGTGGTATCCGGCGGGGGATGTGCCGGTTGGCGAGGCCCAAAGGTAGCCAAGCCCCGTGTCAAGCACGGGGCGACGGTGGTTTTTTGCGCGAGGTTTTCAAACAATCCCCGTCGCCCCGTGCTTGACACGGGGCTTGGCTTCTCTCGCAACCTCGCGTTTGGCATGACGTATCGATGGAGAAGGGCGGCTGGCTTGACCTTTGTGACCAGTGGTATTCAGCCGGTGAAGCGCCACTTGGCGGCGCAGGAAGGCAGCCAAGCCCCGTTTCAAGCACGGAGCGACGGAGGTTTTGGGATTTGCTGGAAGCTATGGCCGCAGCAGCAAAGCCCAGCCCCTAACCAGCCCCCGTCATCCGCGCCAGGATCGCCTGTGCTGCCGCATGGAACACCGCGCGTTCCTTCGGGGTGAAATCGGCGAAGAGGTGCCCGCCGACTTCGGCCATCGCGGGGATCGTCTGGCGGAACAGGTCCATGCCCGCGGCCGTCAGCCGCACCGGTTTGCGGCGGCGGTTGGTGGCGTCGGGGGCCAGTTCGACCAGTCCGCGCGCGGTGAGGGCGGCGATCGCGCGGCTCACGTTCATCGGTGGCAGGCCCATGATGTCGGACAGTTCGTGCCCGGCAAGTTCGCCTTCGCCGCCGAGTGCGAGGATGATCTTGAGATCGTTGGGGCTGAGGCCCATCGGCTCCGCCACTCCTTCGCGCATGGGCCGCGCGATGAAGGTGCCGAGCTTTAGCAGATCGACGAGGAGTGCGGCATCTTCGCCCAGATCGAGATCGGGACGGGCAGGGGTAGTATCCTGAGCGGGCATGGCAACCATGGCGCGCTTATCGCGTTGCTGGAGCGGGACGGCAAGAGGGGGCGCAAACCTACCTGCACGACCGGCGGCGCGCACAGCTTGCCCCCTGCAAAAAGACCTGTCTCCAACGCGGCGCAAGGGACTTGCAAAGGTCAAATTAGTATGCCTTACTAACAAACGGTAGAACGGCCTCGCAGAGGGCTTCACAAGGAGAGGGGATCACCCATGGCGAAGACACCCACGCTATCGTTGCGTCTATTTTCCGCTGGCAGCGCGCTTGCGCTCGCGTGCGGGCTGGCTGTTCCGGCAATGGCGCAGCAGGCGCCGCAGGCGCAGCCGCAGGACGCCGCGCAGGCATCCGATGATAACGGCAGCATCAAGGAAATCGTCGTCACGGCGCAGTTCCGTTCGCAGAAGCTGCAGGATACGCCGCTTTCGATCACCGCGATCGATGCGAACCTGCTCGCCTCGCGCAACCAGACAGACCTTGCGCAGATCGCCGCGCAGGCGCCCAACGTGGTGCTCAATGCGCAGGGCGGTGCCTATGGCTCCTCGCTTGGCGCCTCGATCCGCGGCATCGGCCAGTTCGATTTCAACCCCGCCTATGAACCGGGCGTGGGCATGTACATCGACGATGTCTACTATGCGACGCTGACCGGCGGCATCTTCGATCTGCTCGACCTTGACCGGGTGGAAGTGCTGCGCGGGCCGCAGGGTACGCTTACGGGCCGCAACTCGATCGGCGGCGCGATCAAGCTCTTTTCCAAGAAGCCGACCGACGAGAATACGGGCACGGTGGAGGCGGTCTATGGCAGCCGCCAGCGCGTCGACTTGCGTGGCAGCGCCAACTTCAAGCTGGCCGATGGGCTCTATGGCCGCATCTCGGGCGTCTACAAGCGGCAGGAAGGCTATGTCGACCAGCTCGACTATGGCTGCGTCTATCCCAACAACGCGCAGGGCATCGGCGCGCGGCCGAGCAGCGGGCAGGGCTGCCTGATCGACAAGCTGGGCGAGCGCAATTACGCGGGCATACGCGGCTCGCTGCGCTACAACCCGAACGACAGCATCGATTACATCGTGGCGGGTGACTACACCTACGAAAACCGCACCAATGCCGCCGAGGTCGTCACTTCGGTGAACCCGGCGCGGGTGAGCAGCACCTATCTGTGCGGCCGCTTCTGCACCTTCGCCAACTTCTACGGGCAGGGCAACACGCCGCCGCCGGGGCTTTCGATCCCCGGGCCGTGGGGCCAGGTCAAGGACGGGTACTACATGCCCAACCGCGTGAAGTTCACCGGCTGGGGTGTTTCGGGCAACGGCACGTTCAAGCTGGGTGACAACTTCAACGTCCAGTCGATCACCGCCTACCGCGAATACCGCCAGAAGTGGGGCACCGACGACGACTTCACGCCCGACCTCAACGTAGTTGGGCAGGGGTACAACGACCTCAAGTTCTGGTTCTTCAGCCAGGAGCTGCGCTTCAACGGCAAGATCGGGGACAAGATCGACTTCACGCTGGGCGGGTTCTATTCCGACCAGCGCTCGACCTACTTCACCCGGCAGGACATCCGCTACATCGCGCCGGGGCTGAACTTCCAGTTCCTCGGCAACGATCCGGTGAATGCAGACAGCAAGGCGGTGTTCGGCACGGTGATCGCGCGGCCGATCGAGGGCCTGACGCTGACGGGCGGCCTGCGCTACACCGAGGAGCACAAGGACTATACCTTCGTGCGCCAGAACTATGATGGTTCGGTCTCGTACTTCCTCGGCGCGCTCAATGGCGTGAAGGCGACGTTTGACGGCAACAAGGTCGACTGGCGCGTTTCGGCGGACTACCGCTTCAGCCCGCAGGTTCTGGCCTATGTCACGGTCGGCACCGGCTTCAAGGGCGGCGGTGTGACCGCGCGTCCGTTCGACGCACCGCAGGCGCTGAACGGCAGCTTCGGTCCGGAAACCGTTACCGCCTATGAAGTGGGCCTCAAGACCGACCTGTTCGACCGCCGCCTGCGCGTGAACGTTTCCGCGTTCTACAACGATTACAAGGATGTGCAGCTGCCGCTGATCAGCTGCGCCTCGCTGGGATCGAACGCGCCGTGCGGTGCGCGCCAGAACGCGGGCGACGGCAAGATCAAGGGTGTCGAACTTGAGGTTCAGGCCAATCCGATCGACGGCCTCTCCTTCGACGGCTCGGTCAGCTACCTTGACGGCGAATGGTCGCGCATCGATCCGCGCGTGGGCAATGCCGTGCTGCTGAGCGATCCGATCGCGACGCCGAAGTGGAAGTGGGCGTTCGGCGTGCAATACCGCGCCGAGCTGGGTTCGGCCGGCTCGATCACGCCGCGCTTCGATCTCAGCTACTTTGGCCGCAACAACATCGGCCGCATCGCGGGCGGGGCGCCGATCGATTATGCGGCGGCCTATACGCTGGGCAACGCGCGCCTGACGTGGCGCAACAAGGGCGAGGATCTCTCGGTCTCGTTCGAAGTGCAGAACCTGTTCGACAAGTACTACACGCCCTACCGCTTTGCGGCGGTGCAGGCGTTCACCGGCACGATCTACAGCCAGGTCGGCCGTCCGCGCGAATGGGCGCTCACGGTTCAGAAGAAGTTCTGATCCACTCGGCATTCCCGATCATGAGGGGAAGGGGCGGCCAGCGATGGTCGCCCCTTTTTTCTTGGGTCGCTCTTGCCTCAATTATAACAAATGGTAGATTCATCGACAAATGCGCCGGAGCAGGCGCCGTGGGGAGAAAGTATCATGCTGCCAGCGGGCGTCGCCATCGCGCATCCCGACAAGCTCTATATCGGCGGCGCGTGGGTGCCAGCACGCAGCGGGCGGCTGATCGAGCTCATCTCGCCCGATACCGAACAGGTCGTGGCGCGCGTGGCCGAGGCGGATGAGGCCGATATGGACGCGGCGGTGAGCGCGGCGCGGGCCGCGTTCGACCATGGGCCCTGGCCGATGATGGCGCCGGCGGAGCGGATCGCAGCGTTCCGGCGCGTGGTGGGCCACTTGCGCGCGCGGGTGGATGAACTGGCGCGGTGCTGGACGGCGCAGATGGGCGGACTGGCCAGCTTTGCCGGGCCGATGCATGCGGGTTCGGTTGCGGTGCTGGAAGGCATTGCCGCGATTGCGGAGGACTTCGCCTTTGTCGAGCAGCGGCCGAGCATGGGCGCGGCGGCGGGCTTTGTCGTGCATGAGCCGGTGGGCGTGGTCGCGGCCATCGCGCCGTGGAACGGGCCGTTCGGGATCATGGCGAACAAGGTGGCCTATGCGCTGCTCGCCGGATGCCCGGTGATCATGAAGCCTTCGCCCGAAACGCCGCTGGAGGCCTATATCATTGCCGAGGCGGCGGAGGCGGCAGGGCTGCCGGCGGGCGTGGTGAACCTCGTGACCGGGCACCGCGAGGCGAGCGACCACCTCGTCTGCAACCACGGCGTGGACAAGGTGACCTTTACCGGATCGACCGTGGCGGGTCAGCGCATCGCATCGGTCTGCGGAGAGCGGATCGCGCGCTGCACGCTGGAACTGGGCGGTAAGTCCGCCGCGCTGGTGCGCGATGATTTCCCGATTCCGATCGCCGCGAAGATGCTGGCAGGCACGATCACGATGATGAGCGGGCAGGTTTGCGCGATGCTGAGCCGCGTGATCGTGCTGCGCGCGCGGCATGACGAGCTGGCGGAGGCGATTGCCGGAGAGATGCGGCAGGTGGTGATCGGCCATTCGGATGACCCGCGCACGCAGCTGGGGCCGCTGGCGATGAAGCGGCAGCGCGACCGGGTGGAGATGTATATCGCGGAAGGCCGCAAAGTGGCCGATCTGATCTGCGGCGGGGCGCGGCCCGCGCACCTCAATCAGGGCTATTTCATCGAGCCGACACTGTTCGCCAATGTGCCCAATGATAGCCGGATCGCGCAGGAAGAGATCTTCGGCCCGGTGCTCAGCCTGATCCCGGCGGAGGACGAGGAGGACATGATCCGCATCGCCAACGATTCGCGCTTCGGCCTCAATGGTTCGGTGCTGACACATGATGTGGATGCGGCGTACCGGATCGGGCGGCGCGTGCGCACGGGCGGGTTTGGGCAGAACGGCCTCCGGATGGATTTCGGGCTGCCTTATGGCGGGTTCAAGCAATCGGGGATCGGGCGTGAGGGCGGGCGCGAGGGGTTGATGCCCTATCTGGAGGTGAAGACGCTGCTGCTCGATGGGGTGCCGAGCGCGCTCTAGCCGCCCAAACTATGCGTTCACGCTTCGTCGCCCCGTGCTTGACACGGGGCTAGGCTCTTCTTCCGGCGCGGTGGTGCGCAAGGAAAGCCAAGGCCCGTGTCAAGCACGGGCCGACGAGCGTGTTTGGCGGAAGAAGGCGTGGCATCTCCTAACCCAGTTCCACGCAGCCGCCGTCCACGTAGAGATCGACGCCGTTGATGAAGCTGGCCTCGGCGCTGGCGAGGAAGAGGACGGCGCGGGCGATTTCTTCGGCCTCACCCATCCGGCCTAGCGGGACCACGTCGCCTAGCATCGCGCGGGTGGCTTCGATTTCGGCCTCGCTGGCGCCGCGTTTGAAGATTTCGGTCTCGGTGGGGCCGGGGCTGACCATATTGACGCGGATGCGGCGGGGGAGAAGCTCCTTGCCGACGGTGCGGGCCATCGCGCGTAGGCCTGCCTTGGCGGATGCGTAGGCAACGTTGCCCGCGAGCGCGAGTTCGCTGCCGATCGAACCGGTGATGACGATGGAACCGCCATCCCGCAGGAGCGGCAGCGCGTTCTGGATCGCGAAGAACGCGCCGCGCAGGTTCACGTTGTGGATGCCGTCCCAGAATTCCTCGGTCACGTGCGGCATGGCGGCAAACCCGCCGACCCCGGCGTTGACGAAGAGCACGTCGATCCCGCCGAGCGCGTGCTCGATTTCAGCGAGCGCGGCTTTGGTCTGCGCCACATCGCCCATGTCGCTCGCTATGCCGAGCGCGCCCAGTTCCTCAGCGGCGAGGCCAAGGGTCTCGTGGTTGCGGCCGGTGATCGCGAGCTTGGCGCCCTCGGCCGCGAACATCTTCGCGGCGGCGAGCCCGATCCCGGCATTGCCACCGAGGATCACGACGCATTTGTCGGTAAAGCGCATGGGGCCCCTCAGAACATTGTGTTGGTGTTGGCGGACGTCTCGGGCACGGGGCTGATCACGTCCCAGTGCTCCATGACCTTGCAGCCTTGCACGCGGAACATGTCAACGACTGCGAAGCCGCGCTTCTGCTCCGGCGTGCCGTCTTCCTGCCAGCCGTGGCTGTGCGCGGCGACGAGGTTGCCATCGGCGATGATGCGGTGAATTTTCGTGCGCTGGCCGGGGTTGCCCTCGACGAATTTCGTGAGGAACGCGATGGCCGCCTCGCGCCCGGTCTGCGCGTAGGGGTTGTGCTGGATATAGCCCGGATCGACCCACTTCTCGAACGAGGAGCGCACTTTCTTCTCGATGTAGAATTCGTGGAGGAACTGGGTGACGACCTGTTTGGGGGTGAGCTTGCAGGTTCCGGCCTGAGCGGCGGCGGGCGCGGCGAGGAGGGCGAGAGCGGCTAGGGCGGTGAAGCGCATCGGGGGCTCCTTGGTCAGAACATCGAGTTGGGATTGACGGGATGGGCGGGCACGTCCTGCAGCACATCCCAGTGTTCGGCGATCATGCCGTTTTCGCAGCGGAAGATGTCGACCACGGCAAGGCCCGGATCGCCCGGCCAGCGCTCGACATGGGTGTGGACGATCACGTGATCGCCTTCGGCAAAGCTGCGGTGGATGGTCTGCTTCGCATCGGGCGATTCGACTTTCACGTGATCGAGGAAGGCTTTCAGCGCAGCGACGCCGGGCGGGGCGAGCATGGAGTGCTGGATGTAATCGGGCGAAATGTAGCGGTCCACCGCGCTGCTATCCATCGCGATGAGGACCTTGTGATACATCTCGATCACCAGATCGTGATTGGCCTGTTCGGCGGCGGTGCGCGCCATCGACTCTCTCCCCTTTTATTCTAACATTTGATACGGTATGCCGGAATTCGAAGGGCGGTAAAGCCCCCATGGGAGAGATTATGGACCGCGCCGGTCTCTACGCAGCACTCGATGCTTTCCTCGCCGCTCTGAATGCAGGGGATCACACCCGGCTGACCTGGGCGAAGGGCGCGTTTCACAGCGAAAACAACGTGATGCTGGAAGTGGGCGACGGCGTTTGGGGCACGATCCAGCGGCTGGGGGATTACCGGTTGCGCTTTGCCGATACGCGGACCGGGCAGGTCGGCTATTTCGGCACGGTGATCGAGGCGATCGAGGAATCGGCCTTCACGCTGCGGCTGAAGATCGATGCGGTGGGCGCGATTGCCGAATGCGAGATGCTGATCGTGCGGCAATCGGACAGCGGCATCAAGTTCGAGAACTGCCGTTACTGGGACAAGCCGATCCTCCACCGCGAAGTGGTGGCCCCGGTGCCGCGCGCGGAGATGGTGGCGCTTTCCAACGGCTACTTCGATACGCTCCAGCGCAACGACGGGACGATCCACACCAAGTTCCATCCCGATTGCAACCGCGTGGAAAACGGCGTGCAGACGACGCGCAATCCCGAGTTTGCCAAGATCGTGCCCGTCTCCGCGCTGGGCTGCGAGGAGCAGTTCCGCATGGGCAACTACCGCTATGACGACGATCTGCGCGCGCGGCGCTTTCCGCTGGTGGACGAGGAGCGAGGGCTGGTGCTGGCCTTTGGCTTCATCGACCATTCGGGCCGGATCGACGAGTATCAACTGACCGACGGGCGCACGGTGAAGAGCCCGGTGCGGCGGCCGCACAGCTTCTATATCTCCGAGCTGTTCAAGATCGACCACGGGATGATCGAGCAGATCGAGGCGAACTTCATCACGGTGCCCTACCGGATGCCGAGCCCGTGGGACGCGCTGTGATGCTCAGGTGGGCGCGAGCATCCTTCGACAAGCTCAGGATGAGCGGCGTTGGGGGTGGGGCCAGTCTTGACGGTGAGCGGCTTTCTCAAACCCCGCTCACCCTGAGCTTGTCGAAGGGTGTTGTCGCAGCACTCGCCGCACTCGCGCTGGGCGCAGCGCCGCCAATGGTCGGAGCAGGGTCCGAATGGACGAGCCCGGGCGGGGATGCAGGCAAGACGCATCATTCGCAGCTTACGCAGATTAACGCTGGGAATGTCGGCTCGCTCGGGCTGGCGTGGCAGGCGGAGCTTGGCACCGCGCGGGGGATGGAGGCGACGCCGGTCATGGTCGGTGGGGTGCTCTATAGCTCGGGCGTGGCGGGGCGAGCCTATGCCTGGGATGCCGCGACGGGCAAGCAGATCTGGGCCTTCGAGCCCGAGATCGACATGCAGCTCAATCGCACGGCGTGCTGCGACATGGTCAATCGCGGGGTCGCGGTCGCGCGCGGCAAGGTCTACGTCGCGACGCTCGATGGCTGGCTCTATGCGCTGAACGCCAAGACCGGCGCGGTGGTCTGGAAAAGCGACTTCATCGAGAACCGCCGCAAGGGCGACAATTCGACTGGCGCGCCGGAGATTGCTGGCGATGTTGTCGTCATCGGCATGGCGGGCGCGGAATACGATGTGCGCGGGTATGTGACCGCACTCGATCTGGAAACGGGCAAGCTCCGCTGGCGCTGGCACGTGGTGCCGCGCGATCCGGCGTTGGGACCGCAGGAAACGCCCGAGCTCGAGAAGGCGCTGGCGACCTGGGATCCCAAGAGCCGCTGGGATGTGGGCGGCGGCGGCGCGCCGTGGGATGCGATCGCCTATGATCCGGAGACGGGGTATCTGCTGGTCGGCACCGGCAATGGCGGGCCTTACGCGACCTCGAAGCGCAGCCCGGCGGGGGGTGATAACCTCTACCTTGGCAGCCTCGTCGCGCTTGATCCGAAGACGGGGCGGATGGTCTGGCACTATCAGGAAACGCCGGGCGACAACTGGGACTTCACCTCGACCCAGCCGCTGATCCTGACGCACCTGAAGGTGGCTGGGGCGGATCGGTCGGTGATCCTCCATGCGCCCAAGAACGGCTTTCTTTATGTGATCGACCGGGCGAGCGGGAAGTTGCTCAAGGCCAATCCGCTGGTGCGGATGAACTGGGCCAAGGGGATCGATCCGGCAACCGGGCGGCCGATCCTGACGCCGGAGGACAGTGATTATACGGCGGGGCCGAGGATCGTGTTTCCGGCGACTCCGGGGGCGCGCAACTGGCATCCCGCTTCGTTCGATCCGGCGACGGGGCTGTATTATGCGGCGGTGCTCGATCTGGGGAACCTGATCTTCATGACGCCGGGGCAGAAGCCACTGAAGGCGCGCGGGCTGAATAATGACGCCGCGCTGATCTTCACGACCGACGTGAAGGATGCCTTGAGCGCGCTGCCGCCGCCGATGGCCGATGCGGTGCGGGCGCTGCCTGCTTATGCCGAGGCACTGCGCGATCCCGGCACCGCGCAGATCCGCGCGATCGAGCCTTTGACGGGCAAGACGGTGTGGGCGGCGGATACGGCAGGTTGGCAGGACCGCGCCGGGGTGCTGACGGCCGCTTCGGGGTTGCTGATCCATGGCAATGTGGGGGGCACGCTGTTTGTCCGCGATGCGAAGACAGGCAAGGTGCTCAAGCGCATCGAGACGGGTACGCCGATCATGGCGGCACCGATGACGTATCAGGTGAACGGGGTGCAGTATGTTGCGGTGATGGCCGGGTGGGGCGGGGGCGGATTTCCGTTCGTCCCGCGCTATGCCGCCGCTTATGATCGGGGCAATCTGAACCGGCTGCTGGTGTTCAAGCTGGGCGGGGGCAAGGTGAAGGAGCCGCCGTTGCTGCCGTCGCTGGAAGTCGCGCCCGAGCCGCCGGTGCAAGCGGCGGGGGTGACGGCGGAGACAATTGCGCGCGGGCAGGGGCTGTTCTTCGGCAATTGCGCGATCTGCCATGCCAACCGGCACCGCTCGATCACGCCGGACTTGCGGCGGATGCAGCCGGGGACGCACGCAATGTTCCGTGCAATCGTGCTGGAAGGCGCACTCGTGCCGGGCGGAATGCCGCGCTGGGATGACGTGCTGAGCCCCGGCGATGCGGATGCGATCCATGCCTATCTGATCGACCAGCAGAAGCAGACGCGCAGCGATGAACTGGCGAAGGTGAAGGCGGGCAAGCCGCTGGACGGGCCGAGCCTGACGATCTTGAGCAATTATTGAGAACCCAATCCAAAACCGCTCATGCTGAGCTTGTCGAGGCATCCTGCGCGGCGGTTGCGCCAGCACCCTTCGACAGGCTCAGGGTGAGCGGGGATGGGGTTTGTGGGGTTTAGAAGGAAACGTTGATCATGGACTTTTCGACACTCGACAACCCGCGGCTGGAGTTTGCCTTTGCCTGCACCTTGCGTTTCACCCGCGTGCAGGTGGTGCCTGATGTGCCAACTGGCGGCATGCGCAGCGCGGTTTATGTCGATGATGGCGAGTTCGAGGGGCCGCGGCTGAAGGGCCGTGCGGTGCCCAATTCGGGCGGCGACTATGCCTTCTTCCGGCCCGACGATACGGCTGTGTTCGATGCGCGCTATATGCTCGAGGTCGATGACGGCACCTTGATCTACATGCAGAACAAGGGATTCCTGTGGGGTCGCGAGCCGGGGACGATGGAGCGGCTGCGGGGCTGGGCTTTCGCGGGCGGTGCGCCGGTGCCGCATGCCGAATACTATCTGCGCGCGCAGCCCACTTTCGAGACGAGCAAGGGCCCGCACGACTGGCTGACGCGGCACGTGTTCATCGGCGTGGGCGAGCGGCGGCCGGATGGCAACCATGTGCGGTATTATGCGCTGACTTGACGCGGCGGCCTTCGCGCGGCAGAACGCTAACAATTGGTATAAAAAGACACATGGGAGAATTCCGCCGGTGAAGCTGCATCTGCCGCCCCGCGTCAGCCCCAAAGCATTCGAGGCCATGCTCACCGCGTCTGCCGGGGTCGTGGGTAAGGACTGGGTCATGGCGAGCGACGCCGACCGCGACGCCTATTCCGATGTCTATGCGCCCGGTTCTTCGGAGGAATGGCCGGCAGGCGCGGCGATTGCGCCCGCCAGCGTAGAGGAAGTGCGCGCGATCGTGCGGCTGGCAAACGAGCACAAGACGCCGCTCTGGCCGGTCTCGCGCGGCAAGAACCTGGGCTATGGCACGGCTGCGCCGCGCCTGCCGGGTTCGATCGTGCTCGATCTGGGGCGCATGAACAAGGTGCTCGAGCTCGATAGCGCGCTGGCCTACTGCGTGATCGAGCCGGGGGTCGGCTTCTTTGATCTCTATGAGCATATTCAGCGCGAAAAGGCCCCGCTGTGGCTTTCGGTGCCAGGCAATGCCTGGGGCTCGGTGCTGGGAAATGCGCTGGAGCACGGCATCGGCTATACCTCTTATGGCCTCCACGCGCGCAATCTGTGCGGGATCGAGGCGGTGCTGCCGGACGGCGATCTGATGCGCACCGGCATGGGCGCGATGACGAACAACCCGGCCTTCCATCTCTTTCCGATGAGCTATGGCCCGACGTTTGATCTGGCCTTCTCGCAGTCCAATCTCGGCATCGTGACCAAGGCCGGTCTATGGTTGCAGCCCGCGCCGGAGACATCGCTTGAACTGGTGTGGGATATCCCGGCGGTGGACGATATCGGCTGGGTGATCGATACGATCGCGCCGCTGAAGATTTCCGGGCTGATCGACCAGAACGTGTTCATCCCGAGCTGGCTTGGCAAGATGGTGCTGAAAGGCCAGCGCAAGGATTTCTGGGACAAGCCGGGTGCGATTCCGGAAGCGCGCGTGGAAGAACTGCTCAAGGAGCACAAGCTGGGCTACTGGCAGGTGGCGCTGCGCCTTTATGGCGATGAAGGCGTGGTCAAGGCCAAGGCTGCGGTGGTGAAGGCGGCGATGGAGCGCAACCTCAAGACCCCGCCTGCCGAGCATTGGTGGCATCCGGGTGACTATGTCCACGGGGTCGAGATCACGATGGGCATCCCGTCTGCCGTGCCATTGCAGATGAGCGACTGGATCGGCGGGCGCGGCGCACACATGGGCTTTTCGCCGGTGGTGCCCGCGACCGGCAAGCACGTGCTTGATCAGATGCACCGCAGCCGCAAGATCATCGCGGACTTCGACGTGGATTTCTACGCCAGCTTCACCATCGGTGGGCGCTTTGCCAACAACGTCAACATGCTGATGTATGACCGCGACAACGCCGAGGAGGTGGTGAAAATGCGCCGCCTGTTCGATGCGCTGATCACGGAGACGGCCAAGGCGGGCTATGCCGAATACCGCACCCACCTTGGCTGGATGGACCCAGTGATGGACACCTTCGATTTCAACGGCCATGCGCTGCGCCGCTTTGGCGAGAAGGTGAAAAACGCGCTCGATCCCAATGGAATCGTTGCACCCGGCAAACAGGGCATCTGGCCCGCCGCTTATGCCGCCCAGCGCGCCAAGAATTCGGGAGGCAAGGCATGAAACGCCTGATCCTTGCTGCCGGCTTGCTCGCGTCCGCCGCTGCGGCCCTCCCTCCCGGTCCGCCTCCAGGGCCGCCACCGCCCTACCAGATGCGCGGCGAGGCACCTGCGGGTGACCGGCTGAAGCCGGGCGGGGACGGCAAGCTGCTGTTTCAGGTCCACTGCGGCTATTGCCACCTTGCCGGCGGGATGGGGACAAACCTCCTCACCAAGCAGCGCATGATGATGGGTGAGACGCCGGACAAGGGCCTGCTCGCCAACCGCACCGACCTGACGGCGGACTATGTGAAGAGCGTGGTGCGCATGGGCAAGGGCGCGATGCCGGCGCAGACCAAGGTTGATGTGACCGATGCCGAACTGGATGCGGTATCCAAATATCTCGGGAAGGCGGGCTGATGCGGACCACGCGGCGCGGAGTGCTGAAAGGCGGGGCGCTCGCAGGCGCGGTGGCGGCAGTTCCGGTGGCGGCGCAGGCGGCCGCCGGAGTGGCGGCGGTGATTGTTTACGACAGCCGTCTGGCTGAATCCGCAAGCTTTGCAGGCGGGCGGGGAATCGATCTTGCCGCAGTCTCTCTGCGAGAAGCCCATGTCGCGCTGGCGGGCGCGATGCGTGTCGAGGGGCTGACGCGCTGGAGCGACTGGACCGCGCTGCGCGGGCTGCTGGAAGAGCAGGGCTTGCGGCGGACGGCCGAGACGCGCGCTTCGGCGCCGCTCTCCGGCCATGATGGCCTGCTGCGCTGGAGCATGGCCGCGCGCTGAGGGCTGTTTCTCCCACGTGCTGTTTTACCACGTGAAATCTGATCGCTCCGGAGCGCTTAGCGCGCGGGCGGACTAGCGCCTAAGCCGAGCGGCGAACCTGCCTCTGCGGGCAGGACTGCTTGAACCGTCAGGCGAGCTGATTTAGTATGTAACACTAACAATCAGCTCCGCATGTCCGGAGTCGGGAGAGAGCTTGCTGCCATGGTGCTCGACGCATGACCGACGTGACGCTCTATCACTGGGAGCCCAACGCCAATTCGGGCAAGCCGATGTTGGCGCTGATGGAAAAGGGCGTGCCCTTTGCCAGCCACTACATCGACATGCTGCAGTTCGATCAGCACAAGCCGGAATACCTCGCGATCAATCCGCAGGGCACGATCCCGGCGATGACGCACCAGGGACCTTGGGGTTCGCGCGTGCTGACCGAGAGCACCGCGATCATGGAATATGTGAACGCCGCGTTCCCGGGGCCGGACCTGATGCCGGCGGACGCGCAGGATCGCTGGCGCGTGCGCTGGTGGATGAAGTTCATGGATCAGTGGCTCGGCCCCAGCTTCTCGATGATCGGCTGGAGCGTGTTCGTCGGCCCGCGCGTGCGCGAGCGTGATCCGGAGGAACTGGCCGCCGCGATCGAACGCATTCCGCTGCTCGAGCGGCGCAGGGCATGGAAGAAGGCAATCAATGGCGATTTCAGCGCGGAGGAAATGGCCGAAAGCCGCCGCCGCGTGGCGCTGGGCGTCGCCAAGCTCGAGGAAGAGCTCGGCAAGCGCGACTATGTGGGTTCGGATGCCTACAGCCTGGCCGATATCAACATCTTCAATTCGACCTATTCGCTGCCGCTTTCGCAGCCCGATCTCGCCAGCAAGGAAAAGACGCCCAACATCATGCGCTGGCTGAAGCGCGTCTATGAGCGCGAGGCAGTGGGCAAGACCTGGGCCATGGGCAAGACCGACATGGCGGCGCGCTATAGCCTGATGATGGAAGGGATCATCTGATGGAGCCGGTGCTGTATCATGGCGAACCCAATGGCGCTTCGCTGACCGTGCTGGCGGCGCTGGCAGAAAGCGGGCTCGACATTCCCTGCCGACCGATCGACCTTCTGAGCGGTGCGCGGCACGCCCTGCCGGAGATTGCCGAGCCGATCGCGCTCGATCTGGGGATCGAGGGCGAGGGGCCAGTGCTGGTGATTGGCGGCGAGGCGATGACCGAGTCGGTGTTCCTCGCGCAATTTCTCGATGAACTGGCGGGGGGCTGCGGGCTCCAGCCTGATGACCCGTACGCGCATTGGGAAATGCTGATGTGGTGCCGGCAGATCACCGAGCGGCTTTCGCCGGCGGCGGCACTGCTGGGCAATCTGGCATGGTCGCAGCAGCTGATTGCCGCGATCCCGGCAAGTGACTTTGCTGCGCTGGCGACCACGGTCGTTTCGGACGACCTGCGCGCGCGCTGGCAGGCGCTGCACGAGGGCAGGGATGATCGCGCTCAAGTGGCGGACAGCGAAGCCAAGGTCGATCAGGCCGCGCAGCGCTGCGAGGACAAGCTGGCCGATGGGCGCGAGTTCCTGATGGGCGCGTTCTCGATTGCCGATCTGGTCACCTACAGCTGGCTGGCGGGGATGGAACCGATCCGTCCCGAAGCCTTCTCCGAAACGCCGCTTACCCGTGCCTGGTTGGCGCGCGTGGCGGCTCGGCCCTGTATTCTGGCAGCTTTGGCCATGGCCAACACGCCGGAACCGCTTAAAACTTGGGCGCCTGGCCCGGAAATCAACCGTTGGGGATGACAGCACAATGCGTGCAATCGACTACTTTGACCGTGGCCATGACCGCGATCCTTCGCGCCTTGCGATCATCGATACCGAATCCGGCCTGAAGCTGACCTTTGCCGAGACCAAGGCGCTTTCCGAGCGCATTGCCGCGGCACTCCAGAAAGGCGGGTTCGAGAATCAGGACCTGCTCGGGCTTTATGGCCCGAACGATGGCATGCTGCTGGTGGTGGTGCTGGCGATGTGGCGCGCCAACGGCAAGTGGATCCCGGTCAACACGCGCAACGCGATCGAGGCCAACGCAGCCTATATCAATTACGTGCGGCTGAAGTGGATGGTTTACCACTCGTCGAAGGCCGACGAGGTGCAGCAGCTCAAGGACCTGTGCCCGACGCTGCAGCATTTCGTGTGCCTCGACAAGCGCATGGGCGATGATCCGAGCCTTGAGGAATTCATGGCCGGGGTGAGCGAGGCCGATTTCGTCGAGCCGGAAACCGATGCGTTCGGCAACCTGATGGACATGGTCGGCATCTTCCCCACCGGCGGCACGACCGGGCCTTCGAAGGGCGCGAACGTGACCAACCTGGGCTGGGGCACGATGATCGAGACGGCGGCGGACGGCATGGGCGGGCGCACCGACAATCCGGTCGCGCTGGTTTCCGCGCCGATCACGCATGCGGCGGGGCCGATTGCGCTTTCGACGCTGAGCCTTGGTGCGACGCAGGTGATCCTGCCCGGCTTCGATGCCGAGGACGTGCTGCGCACGATCGAGGAGTACAAGGTCACGCACATGTACCTGCCGCCGACGGCCATGTACCAGTGCCTCGCGAGCCCGGAGATCGGGAAGCACGATTATTCGTCGCTGAAGATCTTCATCCTCGTCGGATCGCCCTGCAGCCCGGAAAAGCTGCGGCAGGCGGTGGAAATCTTCGGCCCCTGCATGTGCCAGGCCTATGGCCAGGTCGAATGCCCGATGATCGTGGCGTGGTTCCCGCCCGAGGATGTGGCGCGCTTTGCCAAGGAGGCACCGGAAAAGCTCGCCTCGTGCGGGAAGCCGACCCGCTCGATCAAGGTCACGCTGATGGATGACGACGGCAATCACATGCCGCTGGGCGAGGCGGGCGAGATCTGCGTGCGCGGCGCGCTGGTGACGCATTCCTACTTCGAGAAGCCCGAAGAAACCGCCGAAATCCGCAAGTTCGGCTGGCACCATACGGGCGACGTCGGCAAGTTCGATGCGGACGGCTATCTCTATATCGTCGACCGCAAGAAGGACATGGTCGTCTCTGGGGGCTTCAACGTCTTCACCGCCGAAGTCGAGGCGGCGGTGACCGAACTGGCAGCTGTGCGCGAGGCCTGCGTGTTCGGCATCCCGCACGAGAAGTGGGGCGAGCAGGTCCATGCCGTGGTGGTGGCCGAAGGGATCACCGGCGAGGAAATCATCGCCTATACCAAGCAGCGCCTCGGCGGCGTGAAGGCGCCCAAATCGATCGAGTTCATCGATGCCATTCCCCGCACCGCTGCGGGCAAGATGGACAAGAAGGCGCTGCGCAAAAAGTACTGGGGCGACGCGCAGCGTATGGTGAATTGACCGAGGGTCGTTTAAACAGCCGGTTAAAGTGATCCGGGGTCGCACCGGACAGTCAGGAGAAGGTGACGGATATGCGCGTTTCGTTCGTTCGCAAGTTGGCCATGGCATCGGTTCTCGCACTTTCGGCGGGGGCGGTGGCGCAATCGGGTGCAATGGCCGGGGTGACCGACGCGATGCTGCTGAGCGTCCCGGCGGGCGAATGGCTGAGCTATGGCCGCGACTATGCCGAGCAGCGCTATTCGCCGCTCAAGCAGGTCAACGAGTACAACGTCGATCAACTGGGCCTTGCCTGGTTTGCCGATCTGGACACCGCGCGCGGGCAGGAAGCCACCCCGCTGATGCACGACGGCGTGCTCTATGTCTCGACCGCATGGTCGATGGTGAAGGCCTACGACGCGAAGACCGGCAAGCCGCTGTGGGCCTATGATCCCAAGGTGCCGCGCGAAACCCTGGTGCGCACCTGCTGCGATGCGGTGAACCGGGGCGTGGCGCTTTATGGCGACAAGCTGTTTGTTGCGGCGCTGGATGGCCGGCTGATCGCGCTCGATCAGAAGACGGGCAAGGTGATCTGGGAAAAGGTTACGGTCCCCAACCAGACCGATTACACGATCACCGGCGCACCGCGCATCGTGAAGGGCCGGGTGCTGATTGGCGCGGCTGGCGCGGAATACAAGGCGCGCGGCTATATCGCGGCCTATGACCCGGAGACGGGGAAGGAAGTGTGGCGCTTCAACACCGTGCCGGGCAACCCCGCCAAGGGCTTCGGTGTCGAAGGCGTCAACAAGGCGGCGCATGAGGCGGCGGCCAAGACCTGGGGCAACAAGTGGTGGACCCTCGGCGGCGGCGGCACCGTGTGGGATTCGATCACCTACGATCCGGAAACCAACCTCGTCCTCTTCGGCACCGGCAATGCCGAGCCGTGGAACCCGGCTGCCAACGGCCGTGCGGGCGATAGCCTCTACACCTCCTCGATCGTGGCGGTGAATGCCGATACCGGCCAGTACGTCTGGCATTTCCAGGAGACGCCGGAAGACCGCTGGGACTTCGACTCGGACCAGCAGATCACGATTGCCGACGTGGTGATCGGCGGCGAGAAGCGCCACGTGGCCATGCACGCGCCCAAGAACGGGCACGTCTATGTGCTCGACGTGAAGACCGGCAAGTTCCTTTCGGCAACCCCCTGGGTTCCGGTGAACTGGGCGACGGCAGTCGATCCCGAGACCGGGCGCCCGACCATCAACCCCGATGCGCAGTACGAAAAGACCGGCAAGCCCTTCGTCAGCCTGCCCGGCGCGGTCGGTGCGCATAGCTGGCAGCCGCAGAGCTACAGCCCCAAGACCGGCTATCTCTACATCCCGACCAACCTTGCCGCGTTCCCCTATATGGCGGCGGCGGGCTGGAAGCCGACCGATATCGGCTTCCAGACGGGTCTTGATGGCTATGCCGTGGCGATGCCGGCGGACCTCAAGGCGCAGGCCGGCGCCAAGGCCGCGACGACCGGCCAGCTGGTGGCATGGGATGTCGCGAACAAGAAGCCGGCGTGGAAGGTCGATCTCAAGGGGCCGTCGAACGGCGGCGTTCTCTCGACCGCGGGCAACCTCGTGTTCCAGGGCACGGCGGGGGGCGAATTCGTGGCCTATACCGCGAACAAGGGCGAGAAGCTGTGGTCGTTCCCGGCGCAGACCGGGATCATCGCCGCGCCGATGACCTATGCGATCGATGGCGAGCAGTATGTCGCGATCCTCGCCGGCTGGGGCGGCGTATGGGATATCGCCACCGGCGTGCTGGCCAACAAGGCCGGCGCGGCCCGCAACATCAGCCGCCTGCTGGTGTTCAAGCTCGGCGCCAAGGGCCAGCTGCCCGAAGCGCCCCCGATGAACCAGATGGTGCTCGATCCGCCGCCGTTCACCGGCACGACCGCTCAGGCGATGCACGGCGGGCAGCTTTATGGCCGCTACTGTTCGGTCTGCCACGGCGATGCGGCGGTTTCGGGCGGGCTCAACCCCGACCTGCGCCACTCGGCGATCATCAACTCCGCCGATGCGCTGAAGGCGGTGGTGATCGGCGGCCAGCTCCACGAACTGGGCATGGTTTCGTTCAAATCAGCGCTCAAGCCCGCTGACGCGGAGGCGATCCGCATGTATCTCATCAAGCGTGCCAACGAAGACAAGGCCCTGAAGGACCAGACATTGGCATCGCGCTGACAAAATGCTATAACTTAGAACAATCCATAGAGGACGGAGAGACCCATGACCAAACTCTACCCCAATCTGATCGACGGCGAGCTTGTAACCACTGCCAAGGCGCTCGATGTGGTGAACCCGGCGAACGAGCAGGTGATCGGCCAGGTGCCGGCTTGCGGTGCCGAGGAGCTTGACCGCGCCGTTGCCGCTGCGCGCCGTGCCTTCAAGACCTGGTCCAAGACCCCGGTCGACGATCGCCGTGCGGTGATCCGCGCCATGGCCGCAGCCATCGACGCCAACTTCGACGAGCTGTTCCGCCTCCTCACCGCCGAACAGGGCAAGCCGCACCAGCAGGCCCAGTTCGAAATCGGCGGCTGCTCGGCGATGATGAACGCGCAGTCGACGCTGACGCTGGAAGAGACGATCAACGAGGACAGCGACGAACGCCTCAGCCGCACGCGCCGCGTGCCGGTCGGCGTTGTGGGCGGCATCGTGCCGTGGAACTTCCCGATCCTGATGGCCGTGCAGAAGATCGCGCCCGCGATTCTCTCGGGCTGCACCATCGTGCTCAAGCCCTCGCCGTTCACCCCGCTGACCACGCTCCGTTTTGCCGAGCTGATCAAGGACATCGTGCCCGCGGGCGTCGTCAACATCATCACCGGCGAGGATGCCCTCGGCCCGATGATCACCGCGCACCCGGACATCGACAAGATCACCTTCACCGGCTCCACCGCGACCGGCAAGAAGATCATGGAAGGCGCCTCGAAGGACCTCAAGCGCATCACGCTCGAACTCGGCGGCAATGACGCCTCGATCGTGCTGCCCGATGCCGACGTTGCCAAGGTGGCCGAGCAGCTGTTCTGGTCGAGCTTCACCAACGCGGGCCAGATCTGCGTGGCGGCCAAGCGCATCTACATCCACGAAGACATCTACGACGAGATGAGCGCGGCGATTGCCGAGTACGCGAAGAACGTGACCGTAGGCGATGGTGCCAACCAGGGCACCGGCGTGGGTCCGATCCAGAACAAGAAGCAGTTCGACCGCGTGTGCGAGCTGATCGAGGACGCCAAGGCCAACGGCTACAAGTTCCTCGTCGGCGGCGATGTCGATCCTTCGGGCTCGGGCTATTACGTGCCGATCACCATCCTCGACAACCCGCCCGAAGACGCGCGGATCGTTGCCGAGGAGCAGTTCGGCCCCGTCATGCCGCTGATGAAGTTCTCGTCTGACGACGAAGTCATCGCGCGCGCGAACAACTCGGAATATGGCCTCGCCGGCGCGGTGTGGACCAAGGATACCGAGCGCGGCGTGAAGATTGCCGAGCAGCTCGAAACCGGCACGGTGTGGATCAACGAGTTCCTCCACCTTTCGCCCTTCGCGCCCTTCGGCGGTCACAAGCAGTCCGGCTTCGGCGCGGAATACGGCATCGAAGGTCTGAAGGAGTTCACCTACAGCCAGGTGATCACCATCAAGAAGGACGCGCTCGTCTGAGCCATGTTTGAGTGACCAGCAGCCCCGGCGACCCTGTGGTCGTCGGGGCTTCTTTCAAGGAATTGCCCGGTGCCCATCGATATCCAGAAGATCAAAGCCATCGACGTGCACGTGCATGCCGAGGTTTCGTGCCACGATCCGGAAGATCCGGTGATGGGCAAGTTCTTCGATGCCGCATCGGCCTATTTCAAGGCTCCGCGCGAACGGCCCAAGATGCCCGAGATCGTCGAGATCTACCGCGAGCAGCAGATCGCGTTTTGCATGTTCACCGTCGATGCCGAGTGCGGCATGGGCGCCAAGCGGGTCTCGAACTACGAAGTCGCCGAAATGGCGCTCAAGAATGATGACATCTGCATCGCGTTCGCCTCGATCGACCCGCACAAGGGCAAGTTCGGCGCGCGCGAGGCGCGCGATCTGATCGAGAACTACGGGGTCAAGGGCTTCAAGTTCCACGGCATCGTGCAGGATTGCCACCCGGCGGACCGCGTGGCCTATCCGATCTATGAAGTGATTGCCGAATACGGCCTGCCTGCCATCTTCCACACCGGCCATTCGGGCATGGGCACAGGCATGCGCGGCGGCGGCGGGATGCGGCTGAAGTATGGCCAGCCGATGCTCATCGACGATGTTGCGGTCGACTTTCCCGACATGAAGATCATCCTCGCGCACCCTTCGTGGCCATGGGTGGATGAAAGCCTTTCGATGGCGCTGCACAAGGACAACGTGTTCATCGACTTGTCCGGCTGGAGCCCCAAGTATTTCGCGCCGCAGATCATCCAGTATGCCAACACGCAGCTGAAGCATAAGATGCTGTTCGGGTCTGACTTCCCGCTGATCCACCCGCAGAAGTGGATCGATGCCGCGCTCAAGGTCGGCTTCCGCGACGAAGTGCTGCCCGGCATCATGAAGGACAACGCACTGCGCGTGCTGGGGCTGGCCTGAGCCGGCATGGAGACAGATCCCGCCGATATCCGCGGCTGGCAAAGGTTGAGCGGCGATGTGACGACCTCGGGGCGGCTCGAGGAGCATGATGTCGCCCGCCTTGCCGCGCTGGGCGTGAAGCAGGTCGTCAATCTGGCGCTCGACAGCCATCCTGAGGCGCTGGCTGACGAGGCGGGCCGGTTTGGCGCCGAAGGTATCGCCTACACGCACATTCCGGTGCCGTTCGATGCGCCTGCCGAGGCCCATTTCGAGGCGTTCCGCGCGGCGGTAGAGGCGGGGCCGAAGCCGGTGCACGTGCATTGCATCATGAACTGGCGGGTCTCCGCGTTCTTCTACCGGCTGCACCGTGATTTTCAGGGGATGCCCGAGGCGGAGGCGCGCGCACTCATGGCGCAGCAATGGGTTCCTGATGCGGCGGACAAGCCGGAGTGGCAGGCCTGGGCGGAATTCATCGCACCGAAGGCGGACTGATGGATTTTGCCGGCCAGCATGTCGTGATCACCGGCGCTTCAACCGGGATCGGCCGGGCTACGGCGGAGCGGCTGGTGCGCGGCGGAGCGCGGGTGACGGTGGTTGCGCGGCGGGGCGAGTTGCTCGCCGATCTCTGCGCGGAGCTGGGTGCAGGTGCCGGCTGGGCAGCAGCAGATGTAGGCCAGCAGGACCAGCTGATTGCCGCGCTGGACAGTGCAGTCGCGCAGCATGGGCCGATCGATGGACTGTTCCTCAACGCAGGGACGGGCGGGACGTTCGCGCCGCTGGAACACTATTCGGACGATGCGTTTGATTCGCTGATGGCGGTCAACATGAAGTCCGCATTCTGGGCGGTGCGCCATGTGCTGCCGGCAATGAAGGCGCGCGGGCACGGCTCGATCCTGATCACCGGCAGCCTTGCTTCCGAGCGCGGGATGGCGATGAACGTGGGCTATGTGATGAGCAAACACGCGGTGCTGGGCCTTGCCCGCGCGGCGGCGCTGGAAGGGGCGGCCCATGGCGTGCGCGTCAATTGCCTCGTGCCCGGCTTCATCGATACCCCGCTGCTCGATGGCGTGCCGCCAGAGCAGCTGACTTCGCTGGCCGCCAATGTGCCGCAGCAGCGGCTGGGCAGCGCGGCGGATGTCGCCGAAGTTGCCGCCTTCCTGCTCTCACGCGCTGCCGCGCATGTCACTGGCCAGAGCTGGGCGGTGGATGGCGGCGTGCTGGGCACTCTTGCCGTAAGGTAACCGCATGACGCTCAAGTACTACCACGCCGAACCGCTGGCCAATTCGCTCAAATCCATGGCCCCGCTCAAGGAGAAGGGGCTGGACTACGAGAGCGTGTACGTCGATCTGCACAAGTTCGAGCAGCACCAGCCGTGGTTCACCGCGATCAATCCCGAAGGCCAGGTGCCGGTGCTCGATCATGATGGCACGATCATCACCCACACCACGGTGATCAACGAGTACCTGGAGGACGTGTTTCCCGATGCGCAGCCCGCTGACGGACCGCTGCGTCCGCGCGATGCGGTGGGGGCGGCGCGGATGCGCTACTGGAACAAGTTCGTCGACGAGCAGGTGATGAACTTCGTCTCGATGCACGGCTGGCACCGCATGGTCGGCGTGATCGCGCGCAATATCGAGAGCGGCGAGTTCGAGAAGCTGCTGGAGAACATCCCGCTGCCCGATCAGCGCAAGAAATGGGCGACGGCGCGTTCAGGCTTTTCCGAAGCCGATCTGGCGAATGCGACGGCCAAGATCGAATACGCGGTGGACAAGGTGGAGAAGCAGCTGGCGGAAACGCCGTGGCTGGCGGGCGCGACCTATACGCTGGCGGATATCAATTTCTATTCGCACTGCGGGATGATGGTGGAGCGGATGTTCCCCGAACTGGAGATCGCCAGGCGCGCGCCGCGTCTGGTCGAATGGCGCGACCGCGTGACGGCGCGGCCGGGCATGGCGGCGGCTTTGAAGAGCGAGGACCGCACGGCACCGGGCCTGCGCACCTGGTCGGGGCACGTGCGCTGATGGCGGGCTTCGTGCTGATCCATGGTTCGTGGCATGGCGGCTGGTGCTTCGATCCGGTTGCGGAATTGCTGCGCGCGCGCGGGCACACCGTTGTTGCACCCACGTTGCCGGCGATGGGCGGGACGGCTGAGGAAATGGCCGCGATCACGCTGGGTGACTGGGGCCGTTTTGCTGCGCAGCATTGCCGCGAGCTGAAGGCGCAGCTTGGCGGCGCGCCGGTCGTGCTGGCAGGGCATAGCCGCGGCGGGCTGGTGGTGAGCACCGCAGCGGAGCGCGATCCGGAGGCGATGGACGCGCTGGTCTATATCTGCGCGATGATGCTGCCTTCGGGCGTCTCGCGCGCCGAATTCAAGGCGCTGGAGGAGCCCAATCCCGATTTCGACGCGATCATCAGCAAGGTGCATGATGGCGCGGCGACTGTGGTCGATCCTGAGCGAGCCGGGCCGGTGTTCGCGCAGCTTTCGCCGCCCGAGCTGGTGGCCGGCGTGCTGCCGCGCTTGCTTGCTGAGCCGCATGGGCCGCGCGCGGAATTGCTGCAGCTTTCGGCGCAGCGCTGGGGTTCTTTGCCGCGCACGTATATCGAATGCACCGAAGACCGCACGATCCCCATCACCAGCCAGCGCCGGATGCAGGCCATGTCGCCCGGTGCGAGGGTGGTGACGCTCGATGCCGATCACAGCCCCTACCTCTCGCGCCCGGTGGAACTGGCCGATGCGCTGGAGGGGGCAATTCCGGCCTGATGGAGAGAAGCTGATGCGCGAAGTGAGGCTGAGCCCGCAGGGCGATTTTGACAATGCGGCGCGGGATTACAAGCACATCACCGCGCATCCGCTGACCGCCGCGATGGGCGCCGAAATCACCGGGGTGCGGCTGGGAGAGACTCTTGCGCCCGAGGCCTTCGACGAAATCCGCAACGCGCTGTGGCGGCACAAGATGGTGTTTCTGCGCGATCAACACCTCACGCATTCCGAGCACGAAGCGTTTTCGGCGCGGTTCGGGCCGTTTGCGGTCGATGCCTACACACAAGGGGTGGAGGGGCACCGCAATGTCCATCCGCTGATCAAGGAAGCGGACACCAAGACCAAGGCGCTGTTCGGCAGCGGCTGGCACACCGATTCGCCGTTTCTGGATGAGCCGCCTTCGGTCACGATCCTGCGCGCCATTCAAGTGCCGCCCTATGGGGGTGACACGACCTGGACCGATACGCAGCTCGCCTGGCGGATGCTGAGCCCTGCGATGCAGGCGATGCTGCGCCCGCTGAAGGTGCATATGTCGGCCGAGGCGAATGTGGCGACGCAGGAGCGGATCAGCGGCAAGCCGATGGCCTTTGCCAATGACGACCGGCGCTCCTCTGCGCTCAACGGCAATTTCCACCCGCTGGTGCGCACGCATCCGTTTACCGGGCTGCCCTCGCTTTATGTCGACGAAGTGTACGCCGTGGGGATCGAGGGGATGACCGAGGCGGAAAGCCGCCCGATCCTCGACATGCTGACGCGGCATATCACGCAGGCGGGCTTCACCTGCCGCTTGCGCTGGGAGCCCGGCATGATCGCCATGTGGGACAACCGCGCGGCGCTGCATCTGGCGCCGAATGACTATGACGGGTTCCGGCGCGAGATGTACCGCACGACGATGGCGGGGGAGCGGCCGGAGTAGGGTTGCGGGAGGAAGCGGGGCCCCGGATCAAGTCCGGGGTGAAGGGGGTTTTGGTCTGGTCGCTCTGGATTCCCGCCTTCGCGGGAATGACGAAACGAGTTTCAGCCCCCAAACGTTCGTCATTCCCGCGAAGGCGGGAATCCAGAGCGTACAACCGCTCGCTCAATCCCCGAAGAAATTGAGTTCCAGCAGCACGTTGTTGGGATCGCTCACGAAAATCTGGCGCAGGCCGATGGCATCCACGGTGTTGAGCTGGAAGGGCGTGCCGAGCGCGCCGACGCGCTCCATAAGTTCCTCGTAGCCCGAGCAATTGAGCGCGACGTGGTGGACGGCGCCGGTCAGCGCGCCGGGTTCGACGTGGCGGTCGAACGCGCGGGGGCAATCGACCGAGTTGATGTGGACGATCGCCTTGCCGCCGGCATCGTACATCCACTGCGCGCTATCGGGCGTCAGCGGCGGGGGCGCGTTGCGGCGTTCGAGGTTGAGCAGCGCCTTGTAGAACTCGGCGGTTTCATCGAGCTTGTCGGTGATCACGTTGACGTGATCGAGCCAGTTGACCTGCATTGCCTGCTCCCTCGTTTAAAGCCCTCTCCCCTTGAGGAGAGAGGGTTGGGAGAGGGGAGATTGCGCGGCGCCTTTGCCCCTCTCAACTTCGGCTAGCGAGCAAGCTCGCAAGCCTTCGTATCTCTCCCCTGACGGGGAGAGAGCAAGGGATTTCAGCTGCGGAACACGACCGTCTTGGTGCCGTTGAGCAGCGCGCGGTCTTCTAGGTGGAGGCGCACCGCTTCGGCCAGCACGCGGCGCTCCACATCGCGGCCCTTGCGGACGAGATCTTCGGGCGTGTCGGCGTGGGTCACGGTCGTCACGTCCTGGTGGATGATCGGGCCTTCATCGAGGTCGGTCGTAACGTAATGGCCGGTCGCGCCGATCATCTTCACGCCGCGCGCGTGGGCCTGGTGATAAGGCTTGGCGCCCTTGAAGCTCGGCAGGAACGAGTGGTGGATATTGATGCAGCGGCCGTTGAGGAACGAGGCCATGTCGTCCGACAGGATCTGCATGTAGCGCGCGAGGACGACGAGTTCGGCGCCGGTTTCGTTCACAATCGCCTTAACCTGCGCTTCCTGCTGCGGCTTGGTGTCCTTTGTGATCGGCAGGTGGTGATAGGGCACATCGCCCAGCAGCGTGATGTTGAGCGCTTCCTTGGGGTGGTTACCGATGATCGCGACGACATCCATCGGCAGCTCGCCGATGCGGGTGCGGTAGAGCAGATCGCCGAGGCAGTGATCGAACTTGCTGACCATGAGCACGGTGCGGCGCTTCTTCGAGCTATCGCGCATCGTCCATTCCATGCCGAACTGCTGCGCCACCGGCGCGAAGGCGCTGCGCAGCGTTTCCTGATCGCCCGAGCCCGGATCGAGCACGACGCGCATGAAAAAACGGCCGCTTTCGGTATCGTCGAACTGCTGCGCCTCAAGGATATTGGCGCCGGCCTCATAGAGGTTGCCGGTAACCCGGGCGACGATTCCGGGCTTGTCCTCGCACGAAAGCGTCAGGATCACTGGTGCAGTCATTCAATCTCTCCCTAGAGCCGCAGGCCCCATAGAGCGTGCGGGCGTTGGCTGCCAGCCGTGCATTCCCTTCTCATGGGGGCTGCACAATTTGGCATTGCGAATCTGCCCTGATATTGTATGTGTTGCATACAAATTTCAACCAGCCATTTTTTTCATCGGGAGAGATAACGTGGCAGCCAACCTCGAAGAGGTCCTCCAGGGCCAGTCCAACATCGTTGAAATGCTGCGCAACTCGCAGCTTGGTGCCTATGTCTACCCGGTGGTGGCGCCGGAGTTTTCCAACTGGCGCAGCGAGCAGTGGGCATGGCAGCACAGTGCGGTGCTGTTCGACCAGTCGCACCACATGGTGAATCTCTATATCCGCGGCAAGGATGCGGCGAAGCTGCTGTCGGACACGATGATCAACAGCTCGAAGGGCTGGTCGGTCAACAAGGCCAAGCAATATGTGCCGACGACGCCTTATGGCCACGTGATCGGCGATGGCATCATCTTCTGGGAAGAAGAGGAAAGCTTCACCTACGTCGGCCGCGCGCCGGCTTCGAACTGGCTGCGCTATCACGGCGCGACGGGCGGCTATGATGTCGAGATCGAGCTCGACGACCGCTCTCCGATGCGCCCGATGGGCAAGCCCGTGACCCGCAAGGAATGGCGCTTTCAGATCCAGGGTCCGCAGGCGTGGAACGTGATCGAGAAGCTGCACGGCGGTCCGCTGGAGCAGCTCAAGTTCTTCAACATGAGCACCATGAACATTGCCGGCAAGACCGTGCGCACGCTGCGCCACGGCATGTCGGGCGCGCCGGGCCTCGAAATCTGGGGCCCTTATGCAGAACAGGAAGAAATCCGCGCCGCCATTCTGGAAGCAGGCAAGGAGTTCGGCCTGATCGCTTGCGGCAGCCGCGCCTATCCTTCGAACACGCTGGAATCGGGCTGGATCCCCTCGCCGTTGCCCGCGATCTACACCGGCGAAAAGCTTAAGGGCTTCCGCGAGTGGCTGGGTGCCGACAGCTATGAGGCGACCGGCTCGATCGGCGGCTCGTTCGTGGGTGAGAGCATCGAGGATTACTACCTCAACCCGTGGGAACTGGGTTACGGCCCGTTCGTCAAGTTCGACCATGATTTCCACGGCCGCGAGGCGCTGGAGAAGCTGGACCCCGCCGCACAGCGCAAGAAGGTGACGCTGGCGTGGAACCCCGAGGACATGGCGAAGATCACCGCTTCGCTGTTCAACCCGGATGGCGAGCAATACAAGTTCTTCGACGTGCCGCTGGCGAACTATGCCTCGTCGAACTACGACCGCGTGGTCGATGCGGGCGGCAAGACGGTCGGCGTCTCGATGTTCACCGGCTATTCCTACAACGAGAAGCAGGCGCTTTCGCTTGCGACGGTTGATCCGGAAATCCCGGTCGGCACCGAAGTGCGCGTGGTTTGGGGCGAGCCCGATGGCGGCACGCGCAAGACCACGGTCGAGCCGCACAAGCAGATCGAAGTGCGCGCGATCGTCTCTTCGGTGCCCTATAGCCGCGTGGCGCGTGAAAACTACGCCGAAGGCTGGCGCACCGGGCGGTAAGCACCGCATGCGGGCTCTTGGCCCCCCTCCCGGAGAGGAGGGGTTGGGGGAGGGGGTTCGACCTTTCCTGCAAGCGCCGCGCATCCCCACCCAACCTCCCCCCGATCCTTCGACAGGCTCAGGAGGGAGGGGCAGGTTCGCGTGATTTGAGGAACGCAGCTTATGGCCGCAGCACTGATCCATCCCAACTGGGACAAGCCGCCGCTCGGCGTGACCGACGGCTTCAGCCTCGAAATGACCGCCAAGGACGAGGCTTCGCTGCGCGAGGCTGCGCCGCTGATCCCGGTCGATACGCCGATTGCCGTGACCTTCCTGCCCGGCGAGGACGTGGCGGCGCGGGTCAAGGCGACGGTGGCGGTGCGCGAACTTGGCTTCGAGCCGATGCCGCATTTCTCCGCGCGGCGGATCACTTCGGAGGATGACTTCGAGGGCTATCTCAAGGCGGTGGTCGAGCAGGCGGGCGTGAGCCGTGCGTTCATCGTGGCGGGCGATCCGCCCGAGCCGGTGGGGCCCTATTTCGATACGTCGGCGCTGATCGCGACCGGCGCGTTTGAGCGCAGCGGGATCAAGGCCATTGGCATCGGCGGCCACCCCGAAGGGCACCCCAACATGACCGAGCAGCAATGCTGGGACGTGCTGGTGAAAAAGGTTGCCGAGATCGAGGCGCGCGGGATGGCACCGCTGATCGTGACGCAGTTCGGGTTTGATCCGGACACATTTCTCGCCTGGCTACTGAAGCTGCGCGCGCTGGGCATCGATGCGCCGGTGCGCATCGGTGTGCCGGGGCCGGCGGGGATCAAGCGGCTGCTGGCGTTTGCCGCCCGTTGCGGCGTGGGGGCCTCCACTGCGGTGCTGCGGAAGTACGGGATTTCGGTGGCCAACCTGCTGGGCAGCGCCGGGCCGGACAAGCTGGTCGATGCCTTTGCCAAGGGGCTGGGGCCGCAGCACGGCCGCGTGCGGCTGCATTTCTATCCCTTTGGCGGCATGGTAAAGACGCTGGAGTGGGTGCATGCCTACAACGCCAAGCACGGGATTTCGGCATGACCGACTATGTACTCGTCCACGGCGCGTGGGGCGGCAGCTGGGGCTATGACCGGCTGGCCCGCGAACTGCGTGCTGCAGGGCACCGCGTGGTGCTGGCGCAACTGGCCGGGCTGGGCACGCGCAGGGGCGAGTTCCATCCGGGCATCACGCTGACGACGCATATCGATGACGTTTGCAACCAGATCGCCTCTGCTGGGTTCGACAGGTTCGTGCTGGTCGGCCATTCCTATGGCGGGATGATCGTGACAGGCGTGGCGACACGGCTGGGCGCGCGGATCACGGCGCTGGTCTATCTCGATGCCTTCCTGCCGCAGGACGGGCAATCGCTGTGGGATCTGACCGGCGACTTCGAGCACAACCACTACATCGGCAGCCAGAAGTTCACGCCCGCAGCCGTCGCGCCGCTACCGGGGCTGGAGCATCCGGGGCTTTCGCCGCATCCGTTGCTGACGCTGCTGGAAGCGGTGAAGTTTACCGGTGAAGAAGCCAAGGTCGGCCGGCGCATCTATGTGTTCGCCAATGCCTGGGAGCCGACGCCGTTCCGCAAGTTCGTGGCGCGCGTGACCAGCGAGAAGGGCTGGGAATATCACGAGGCCAAGGCCAGCCACGATGTGATGGGCGACCAGCCCGAACAGACCTTGCAGATCCTGCTCGGCTGCGCCTGAGGCTTGGACCGAGCTATCAGCAAATGAGTCCGTCGACCCGTGCTTGACACGGGCCTTGGCTTTTCTTGTCGACGCTGCGCCAGAAGAACAGCCCGGCCCCGTGTCGAGCACGGGGCGACGGAAAAATAAGCGTTAAGGCATCAGCTTCTAGAAGTCCGCCGCGCGTGATTTGGCGCGGGCCTGCGCAAAGGCATCGCGGCGGAACTTCTCGAACGCCACGCGTTGGTCGTGGCCGGGGTCTTTCGGGTAGTCCTGATATTCCGAGATGATCTCGTCGAAGATTTCGCGCATTTCTTCCTTGTGATCGGGATGGCTGAAGATGTGGAGGCGATTGGCCTTCATCGCCTCGATCACGCGGGCGCCGATCACGTCGGGCTCCATGCCGAATTCGTGGATGCCGGCGAGGCGCTCGACGGCCTCGGAATTGACCGGCTTCATCGCGCCCTTGAGTTCGTCCGGGCGGATATCGTCGCTGGCGTAGATATAGCTCTTCACGAGGCCCGGGCAGAGCACCGAGACGCCGATCTCATACTGCAGCAGCGAGTAGTGCAGCGATTCCGAAAGGCCGCGCACGGCGAATTTGGTGGTGTTGTAGATGCCGGGCGTGCCTGCCGCCAGGAAGGCAGCCATCGATGCGGTGTTGACCACGTGGCCGCCCTTCTGCTCGCCAGCCTTCACGCGTGCGACCATGCGCGGCACGAAGGTCATCACTCCGTTGATCACGCCGTGGAGGTTGACGCCCATCAGCCAGTCCCAATCGTCGTAGGAACTTTCCTCGATCGGCTGGAACAGGTTGACGCCCGCGTTGTTGCACAGGATCGAGACGGGGCCGAACTTTGCTTCGACCTCGTCCGCCGCCGCCTTGAAGCCATCGCGGCTGGCGACATCGAGCTGGACGCCCATGACCTCGCGGTTGTCGAGGCTGGCGAGGGCCTTGTCGATCGAATCCTGCCGGATATCGGCGATGGCGACCTTGCAGCCTTCATGGAGAAGTTGCCGGACGAGCCCTATGCCGACGCCGTTGGCGCCGCCGGTGACGAAGGCGGTTCGGCCTGCGAAGTCTTTCATGCGGCGTCTCCTGCACGCTTGGTTTTCAGCGCATCCTGCCGGGCGATCTCGGCGGTGATCGCCGGATTGCGGAACAGCATCGCGAACGTCTGCTTGTATTCGGCATTCTCGGGGAGGTGCGTCTGCACGGCAGCCGTGGTTGCCTCTCCGCGCTCGCGCACGCCGGTGAGGAATTCGCTGTGGGTGAGGATGTAGAGTTCGTCGTTGAGGATGCCCTGCAGCACGCGCTGCCCCACTTCTTCCTTGGTCTGGTAGAGGTGCATGAAGTTGCCGCCGGAGGCGCGGCGCTTGTCAGCTTCCGCATAGCCGGTTTCGGCCAGATCGGTGGGGCGGGTCTTGCCCGCGTCGGCGATGTTTGATTGCACGGCGCCCGGGCAGAATGCCGAGCAGATCACACCGCGCGGCTCGAGTTCGGGGCGCATGCATTCCATCATCGAAGTGACGGCGGCCTTGCCCGAGGAATAGATCGTCGTGCCGCCAACGGGCACGAGCGCGGACATCGAGGCGGTGGCGACGATGTGTCCGCCTTCGCCGTGCGCCAGAATGCGCGGCAGGATCGTGACGATGCCGTTGATCGTGCCGCCCACATTCACGCCCATGACCCAGTCCCAATCGGCGAAGGTCGCAAGCTCGGTCGGGCCGACCACGGCAACGCCGGCGTTGTTGCAGAGGATATGAATCTTGCCGAAGGTCGCTTCGGCAGCGTCAGCAGCGGCGGCAAAGGCGGCGCGGTCGGTCACGTCGAGCTTCAGCGGCAGCACGCGTTCGCCGCCTGCGAGTTCGGCTTCGGCGGCGGCGAGGTGGTCGTCGCGGATATCGGCGATCACCACGTTCATGCCGGCGCCGAGCAGCGCCTTGGCGATGCCGAGGCCGATGCCGCTGGCGCCGCCGGTGATGAAGGCTGTCTTGCCGGGGAGGTTCTGCATGATCGCTCTCCTGGGGGTGGCAGAGCCTTTCGTGACTCCACCGATTGTTAGATTGCCTTTTCTATTCACCACGCCGAGATTGTATGCAAGACTAACAATTGTTCGAGACGAAAAAGGCTCCGGCGATTCAGGCGCGGGGCTGCCGGGCGAGAGGAATGACGATGGCGGGTCCGACGGTTGTGACCGATCCGGAAGCGGCGGCAAGCGGGGCGAGGGAGCGTGAATGGCCCTCCACCGGGGCGGCTTACTGGGCGCTCACGGTGATCGTGCTGGCGACCTTCCTGACCTTCTTCGATGCGGTAACGTTCGGCATGTTGGCCGAGCGGATCAAGCACGATTTCGGCCTGACCGATTCGCAACTGGGCTTCCTCGCGGGTCCGGCGAGCATCATCTGCTATCTCTTCGTCGGCATCCCGCTCGCGCGGCTCGCCGATATCTACCCGCGTAAGTATGTGCTGGCGGGCGGGGCTGCGGTGGTCGGCCTTATCATTTCGCTCGGCGGACTTGCGCAGAGCTTTACGCAGTTCGTGGGCAGCCGGGTGTTTCTGGCCGCGGGCGGATCGGCCCATGCGCCCTCGTCGTACTCGCTGCTTGCCGATGCCTTTCCGCCCAAGAAGCTGACCCGCGCCTTCGCGCTGCTGCAGTTCGGTTTCATCGGCGGGACGGTGCTGGGACCGCTGATCGGCGGGGCACTGGTGGTGATGAGCGCGGGCTGGGCGCCGACCACGTTGGGACCGCTGACGATCCGCGGCTGGCAGTGGATCCTCATCGTGATGGGGCTGCCGGGCCTGCTCGTGGGGCTGCTGTTCCTGACTGTGAAGGAACCCGCGCGGCTCGCCCCCGCACCCGATGCGCCGCAAGTGCCGGTGGATGCCGGGTTCGGGCGGCGCGTGCTGACTTTCATGGGCCTCGATGCGCTGCGCGCCATCAATGCCAAGCCGCGCGTATACTATCCGCTGTTCGGTGCGCTGGCGCTGAGCGCGGTCGAGGTGTTTGGCCTGCAGTTCTGGCGCGTACCATTCATGGTGCGCACCTTCGGCTGGGACGAAGCGCAGATCGGAGCGGCGCTGAGCGTGACGGTGCTGGCGGGATCGCTGGCGGGCCTGCTGCTGGGCAGCGTGATGGTCGAATGGCTGGCAAAGCGGCACAAGGACGCGAACGTACGCGCGGCGGCGATCTGCTTTGCCGGTACGACCGTGAGCACGATTGCCGCGATCCTGATGCCGACGCCCTGGGCTTCAATGATCCTGTTCGGCATCTCGGGCATGTTCGGCATGGCGGGAGCCGTGCCGCAGAACGCCGCCGTCCAGCGTGTGGCGCCCAATGCCATGCGCGGGCAGGTGACCGCGATCTATCTGTTCATGTTCACCTTCTTCGGCGCGATGGGCAGCTTTGTGGTGGGCCGTGTGCAGGATGTGGTGATCGGCGATCCGCACCAGCTGTGGAAGGCGCTGCTGATCACCGCAGGCACGCTGCTGCCGCTTGCCACGCTGCTGATGATCCGGGCGATCAAACCTTATCGAGAGGAAGTGGAGCGGCTGGAGCTCGCCGGGATCTGAACTGCGCCGTTGACAGCGCAGCGCCTCGCCGCGATTGTTAGGTATACAAACTAATTGGGAGACTCTGGATGTCCGAAGACCGTATCGCCGCGCTGGAAGGCAAGCTGGCCGAGCTGGAGCGCCGCCTCACCGTGCGCGAGGACGAGCTCGATATCCGCAAGCTGCAGCACCTCTACGGCTACCTGATCGACAAGTGCCTTTATCTGGAGACGGCGGACCTGTTCACCGATGACGGCGAAGTGCGCTTCTTCGGCGGGATCTGGAAGGGCAAGGAGGGCGTCAAGCGGCTCTATTGCGAGCGGTTCCAGAAGCGCTTCACTTATGGCAACAACGGGCCGATCGACGGGTTCCTGCTTGATCACCCGCAGCTTCAGGACATCATCCATGTGCAGGCGGACGGCGTCACCGCGCTCGCCCGCGCGCGTTCGATGATGCAAGCCGGGCGCCACAAGGACTATGAAGGCGATGCCCCCCACCTCAAAGCGCGCCAGTGGTGGGAAGGCGGCATTTACGAGAACACCTACAAGAAGGTGGACGGGCTGTGGCGCATTCACATCCTCAACTACATGCCGCAGTGGCACGCCGATTTCGAACATGGCTGGGCCAACACGCCGCACGAATATGTGCCGTTCCCCAAGGTGACTTATCCCACCGACCCGACCGGGCCGGACGCGCTGATCGAGGACCACTGGCTCTGGCCGACGCACAAGCTGGTGCCCTTCCACATGCCGCATCCGGTGACCGGCGAGGAAATCGTGGCGCAGCGCTGGCAGGGTGATATCGACCGGGAAACGGCGCGGGGCTGATACTCTGACCCACCAATTCCCGTTCGTGTCGAGCGAAGTCGAGACACCACACGCGGCGCTTGGTGTCTCGACTTCGCTCGACACGAACGGATGTTGGTTGCTGGCTTGTGACCTCTGGAGGTAATGCGTGACCACATACCCATCGCTGCACATGATCATCGCCGGGGAGCGCGTCTTCGGCGGGGGACGGCGCACCCATGCGGTCGTCAATCCGGCCACGGGCGAGACGATCGGCGAGCTGCCGCTGGCCGATGCCGCCGATCTCGACCGCGCGCTGGAAGCGGCACAACGCGGCTTCAAGCTGTGGCGCAAATCGACTCCGCAGCAGCGCGCTGCCGTCCTGAATGGCGCGGCGCGGCTGCTGCTGGAGCGGCAGGAAGACCTCGCGCGGATTGCCACGCTGGAGCAGGGCAAGACGCTGGCCGAATCGCGCATCGAAGTCATGATGAACGTGGGGCTGTTCCAGTTCTACGCGGGCGAGGTGTTCCGCATCTATGGCCGCGCACTGGTTCGGCCGGAGGGCATGCGCTCGACCGTGACGCACGAGCCGGTGGGGCCGGTCGCGGCCTTTGCGCCGTGGAACTTCCCGCTCGGCAATCCGGGGCGCAAACTGGGCGCGCCGATTGCGGCGGGCTGTTCGGTGATCCTGAAAGCGGCGGAGGAGACCCCCGCCTCAGCGCTGGGCGTGCTGCAGTGCCTGCTCGATGCGGGGCTGCCGCCTGAGGTGGCGCAAGCGGTGTTTGGCGTGCCCGATGAAGTGAGCCGGCACCTGCTGGGCTCTCCGATCATCCGCAAGTTGAGCTTCACTGGATCGACGGTGGTGGGCAAGCACCTTGCCAAGCTCGCCGCCGAGGACATGAAGCGCACGACGATGGAACTGGGCGGACACGGCCCGGTGCTGGTGTTCGGCGATGCCGACATGGACCGCGTGCTAGATACTGTCGTCACGCAGAAGTACCGCAATGCAGGTCAGGTCTGCGTGAGCCCGACGCGGTTCATTGTGGAGGAAAGCGCCTACGATCGGTTCCGCAATGCTTTTGCGGAGCGGGCGAAAGCGATTGTGGTCGGCAATGGTCTCGATGATGCGACCCGCATGGGCCCGATGGCCAACCCGCGTCGGCCCGAGGCGATGGACCGGCTGATCGGCGATGCCGTCTCGCGCGGCGCGCGGCTGCATACCGGCGGCGAGCGTGTCGGCAATGCCGGGTTCTTCTATGCGCCTTCGGTGCTCTCCGACATTCCGCTGGACGCGCTGATCATGAACGAGGAGCCGTTCGGCCCCGTCGCGCTGATCAATGCCTATGCGGGCGAGGAGGCGATGATCGCGGAGGCGAACCGGCTGCCCTATGGCCTTGCGGCATTCGCCTGGACGCAGGACGGCAAGCGCCAGCAGCGGCTGGCGCGCGAGATCGAGGCGGGGATGGTGGGCATCAACACCAACATGATCGCCGGCGCGGATTCGCCCTTCGGCGGTGTGCGCTGGTCTGGCCATGGCGCAGAAGACGGGCCGGAAGGCGTGCTGGCGTGCATGGTGACCAAAGCGGTCCACGAGGGATAGGGAAGCGACATGACCGAGGAACTCAAGACCGGCGGCGCCCAGGGCTACTTGCGCATTGCCACCGAGGAAGCCTTTGCCACGCAGGAACAGATCGACGTGTTCCTGCGCATGATTCGCGATGGCACGGCAGACAAAGGCATGGTCTCGCTCTGGGGGTTCTACGCGACCAGCCCCTCCGAACGCGCGATGCAGATCATGGAGCGGCTGCTCGATCTGGGCGAGCGGCGGATTGCCGACATGGATGCGACCGGGATAGACAAGGCGATCCTCGCGCTGACCTCGCCGGGCGTGCAGCCGATGCTGGATGTGGACGAGGCCAAGCGTATCGCGACGCAGGCGAACGACAGGCTGGCTGAGGCCTGCGCGAAGTATCCCGACCGCTTCATCGGGCTGGGCACGGTGGCGCCGCAGGACCCGGAATGGTCGGCGGCGGAAATCCGGCGCGGGGCGAGCGAGCTGGGCTTCAAGGGCATCCAGATCAACAGCCACACGCAGGGCGAATATCTCGATGATCCCAAGTTCGATCCGATCTTCCGCGCGCTGTGCGATGTGGGCCAGCCGCTCTACATCCATCCGGCGACACCGCCGGACAGCATGATCGGGCCGATGCTGGAGAGCGGGCTCGATGGCGCGATCTTCGGCTTCGGGGTGGAGACGGGGATGCACCTGCTGCGCCTCATCACCATCGGCATTTTTGACAAGTATCCCGATCTGCAGATCATGGTCGGCCACATGGGCGAGGCGCTGCCCTATTGGCTCTACCGGCTGGACTACATGCATCAGGCAGGCGTGCGCTCGCAGCGCTATGAGCGAATGAAGCCGCTCAAGAAGACCATCGCCGAATACATGCGCTCCAACGTGCTGATCACCAATTCGGGCATGGCGTGGGAACCGGCGATCAAGTTCTGCCAGCAGGTGGTGGGCGAGGACCGGGTGATGTACGCCATGGACTATCCCTACCAGTATGTGGCCGACGAAGTCCGCGCGATGGATGCGATGGACATGAGCCCGGAAACAAAGAAGAAGTTCTTCCAGACCAACGCCGAGCGCTGGTTCAAGCTCTGAGCGCAGGAGACAGAGATGTACGCGATCGCAGGTGCTTCGGGGCAGCTTGGGCAACTGGTGCTGGCCGGACTGGTAGAGAAGGTCGGCGCGGACAAGGTGGTGGCGCTGGTGCGCACGCCGGCCAAGCTGGCGGAGGCGGCAGCTTCCGGCGTCTCCGTCCGTGCGTTCGACTATGATGCGGTGGATGCGGCGGCGCTGGCGGGCGTGGAGCGGTTGCTGCTGATCTCGGCCAACGAAGTGGGCAAGCGTGGGCCGCAGCATCAGGCGGTGATCGATGCGGCCAAGGCGGCAGGCGTGGGCCTGATTGCCTATACCTCGATCCTTCACGCGCCCACCTCGACCATCGGCCTTGCCGAGGAACACCGCGAGACCGAAGCGGCGCTGGCGGCGAGCGGGCTGCCGTACATGCTGCTGCGCAACGGCTGGTACAACGAGAACTATACCGGCGCGCTCGGCCCCTCGATCGAGCATGGTGCGATCATCGGGGCGGCAGGCGCGGGGCGGATCTGCTCGGCCAGCCGCGCAGACTATGCGGCGGCGGCAGTCGCCGCGCTCGTGGATGGCGCTGCGGGCGATGTCTACGAACTGGCGGGCGACGAAGCCTTCACCATGGCGGACTTTGCCGCGCATGTTGCGCGAATCGCCGGGAAGCCGGTCGCCTATGTCGATATGAGCCAGGCGGATTATGCCGCCGCGCTTGAAGGCGTGGGCTTGCCCGGCTGGCTCGCCGCGATGCTGGCCAATTCGAGCTACGCCTCGAGCCAGGGCGCGTTGTTTGACGACAGCCACACGCTTTCGCGCCTGATCGGGCGGCCGACGACGCCGATCGCCGATACGATCGCGGCGGCCCTCGCTTGACCGCGCCCAGCCTGCCGACGGTGGTTGCCAAAGGCGGGCGTTATGCGCTCGTCCTGCTCGCGTTGACCCAGGCGATGAGCCTGCTCGACCGGCAGATCCTTGCGATCCTCGCGCCCGCGATCAAGAAGGACCTCGGCGTCGGCGATGCCGAGATGGGGCTGCTTTACGGCACGGTCTTCGCGCTGTTCTACGCGCTGTTTTCGCTGCCGGTGGGGCGGCTGGCCGATGGCTGGGTGCGCACGCGGCTGCTGGCGATCAGCCTGCTGTTCTGGTCTGCCGCCACCGGCCTTGCGGGGCTGACGACCAGCTTTGCCATGCTTGCGCTCTCGCGGCTGGGCGTGGGCATCGGCGAAGCAGCGACCTCGCCTGCTGGCACTTCGCTGCTGTATGATTATTGGCCGCGCCAGCAGCGCGGGTTCGTGATGGCGGTCATGGCTTCGGCGATCGCGCTGGGGCTGGGCGGGTCGCTGATCCTCGGGGGGCTTGCGGCGAACTGGTGGGATGTTGCGCATCCCGGTGCGGCGCTGCGCGGCTGGCAGTTTGCCTTCCTCGTCGCCGCCGCGCCCGGTTTCGTCCTCGCGGCGTTCCTGTGGACCTTGCGCGAGCCGGAGCGCGGGGCGATGGACGGCATCGCGACTCCGCCCGATCCGCGCCCGTTTGCCGCCAGCCTCGAAATGCTCGGTGCAGTGACGCCGGGCTTCCACCTCATCGTGATGCGCGCGCGCCGCGCCGCCCCGGCGATGATCGCGCGCAACCTCGTGCTGATGGGCGTGATCGCCGCGGTCATGGTCATGCTGATCGTCGCAAGTACCGCGATTTCGCCCCGGCCGCCGCTGGTGTTCGGCAGCATGGCCATCAATCCCCACGCGCTGCAGTGGGCGGTGATCGGCTTTGGTCTCGTCGTGATCGTCAACCTCGTACAGAGCGTGAGCCTCTCCGACCCGCAGGCCAGCCGGGTGATCCGCGGATCGCCGACGGTGATGATGTGCATGGCCGTGGGCACGCTGCAATCGGTGCTTAACTACGGCATGATGGCGTTCAACCCCACCTTCCTGATCCGCACCTACCACCTCTCGCTGGGCGAGACGGCGCTGAAGTTCGGACTGCTTTCGGCAGGCATGGGCATTGTCGGGCCGCTGCTGTGGGGGCCGCTGTCTGACTGGCTGCAAAAGCGCTGGCCGGGATCGGGCCGCGCGGGCGTAGCGCTGTTCGCGATGACGGTTTCGCCGCTGATGTCGCTCTGGGTCTATACTTCGCCCGATTCGGAAACCTTCTTCTGGCGCTTCCTGCCCTACAGCTTCATCCTCACCGGCTGGATGCCGCCGCTCTATGCGATCATGTACGAGCAAGTCCTGCCCCGGATGCGCGGGCTGACCTCGAGCCTCTATCTGCTGGTGATGACGATCCTGGGGCTTGGCATCGGGCCTTATGTGGTGGGGCTGCTCTCCGATGCGACGGGCAACCTGCGTTTCGCCATGCTGAGCATCAACTGGGTGGCCGTGCCGATCGCGGTGCTGATGGTGCTGATCGCGCGGCGTGCAGAGCGAGACGAACAGGGCCTTCTGGCGCGGGCGGCGGGGTAGGCTACCGCCCCTTCTTCGCCGTCCCCGCGCTGAAATCAGGGTCCTTGTTGGCCACCCAATCGACGAACTTGCGCACTGCCGGGTTGGCGAGGAGCTGGTCCACGTCCATCCCGGCGCGCTGCAGTTCGGAATTGGTGAAGTTGGTGATCAGCGTGTTCTGGCAGATCGCGTGCATCGGCACGGTCTCACGCCCGCCGCGGCTTTTGGGCACGGGGTGATGCCAGACGATGGTGGAGCCGCAGGGGCGGCCGCAGAGCCAGCACGGCGGTGGGGGCGCGGCCTCGGGTGCCTCGTCCTCGTCGTCTCGCCAACCGCCTTTGGAATGCTTGCGGGCCATGCATGTGCCTTTGGTTCAGCAGCAGAATTGCGCCGCGGCTCTACTCCGGTTCGGCTTCGGCCGCCAGACGCTCCAGCCAGGCGCGGGCCTGTTTCGGCTCACCCACTGCCTGCGCGCGTACCGGTCCCCGTGCGGCGAGGAACTGCTGGTGCAGCGTGAAGGGTTCGTCCAGCATCAGCTGCTCACGCAATTCGGCGATCTCTTCGGCCAGCGTCTCCAGTTCGGCGACCGCAGGCGCGGCGCGGGCGCGGTCGTGGCGGTCCTGGCGGTGGTCGAACAAGCCCCAGCTCCCCGCAGCGGTCACCTTGAGCGCGGTGATCAGCGCTTCGCGGTAGTCAGCCTCCAGCCCCTCGCGGCGGCGGTCGAGGCGTTCGAGGCGGTCGGCACGGGCCACGGTGTTATCCTTTCGGGGCGCGGCAGGCGGCTTACAATACCCGCCATACCCACAGCTTTATCCCCAAGGGATAGCGCGCGCCGGAGCAGATGAAAATGGAGCGGTTCATCCAGTCGTAGGGGCCTTCGGGGGCGATGAATTCGGGCACGGTGCGGAAGTAGTAGGCGGACGGGTCCACCTCCTCGCCTGCCGCGAGCCGGGCCATGACCTCGGGCGGGCCATGGCGCAGGCCGCGATTGCGGATCTGGATCACCACACCGTCATCGGTTTCGAGCGCATAGATCGCATCGGCGACCGTCACGCCGTCGTGGCGGGTAAGCTGCCAGTCTGCCGCGTTGCCGATCAGCCTGCCCTTGATGCGCGGGCCTTCCACCTGCCCGCCGCCCACGATGGGAATGATCCGCCGCGTGCCGTCATACGTCGTGCCGATGGGGATGGGCGGTTCGAGATCGCCGGTCGCTTCGTAGACGAATTCGAGATCGGGCTTGATCATTTGGCTGCAGGCGTGCGCACGATGGCGTGGAAGTAGTCCAACACCTCCGGGGTCAGCCATTCCGGTTCGACCGGCGGATTGTAGCTCAGCTTTACGATCACCGTGCGCGTCTTGGGGTGGACGTAGATGAACTGGCCCGCGAGGCCGACCGCGCTGTAGGCACCGGGTTCGCCGTCAACCTGCCAGGTCTGGAAGCCATAGCCCTTGAACTCGGCCTTCTTGGCATAGTCTGCAGCGAACGGGATCATCGTGGTCATCTGGCCGACCCACCCGGCGGGGATCACCTGCCTGCCATTCGCCTTGCCGTCATCGAGCATCATCTGCCCGATCCGGCCAAAATCGCGCAGCACCGCGTTGTAGCCCATGCCATTGAGCGCGCGGCCGTTGCCCGGCGGGCCATCGGCCATCCAGAACGCGCCCGCTTCAGCGCCGAGCGGACCCCAGAGGCGGCTGGCGGTATAGGTTTCCAGCTTCTCGCCAGTCGCGCGCTCGAGGATCCAGCCGAGCACGGCGGTATCGAGCGTGGCATAGTTGAACGTGCTGCCGGGCGCCGTCTTCTTGCCGATGGTCACGGCGGGATCGGCAAAGCGCATCTGGTTGCGCACGATCGCCTTCATGTGGATCGTCGCGGCGAGGCTGGGGTTCGCGCCGAAATCGTAGCGTTCTTCGTAGTCGACGCCCGAGCGCATCTGCAGGATCTGGCGGATCGTGGCATCGCCATAGCCACCCGCCTTGAGTTCGGGCACGTAATCGCCCGCCTTGTCATCCAGCGAGCGGATCTTGTGTTCATCGAGCGCGATGCCGATCAGCAGCGCGGTGATGGTCTTGGCCATCGAGAACGAGATGAAGTGCGTGGTGGCGTCCGACTTGTTGCGGTAGTCCTCGAAAACGATCTTGCCGTCCTTCATCACCAGCAGAGCGTTGGTGAAAGTGCGATCGGCCCAGGCGGCATAGGGCATCGGCTGCCCGCCCGATTGGTGCTGCGGCATGGCGAGCGGTGCGCCGGTGGCGAGCGGCGCAACCGGGCCGGAGCGCGGCACATCGCGGCTTTCGAAGACTTTGTTCGTATCGCGGAAGGTGAAGCTGTTGATCGCCGGATTGAGCCACTGCTCGCGCATGGAGATGACAGCCGCGGAGGGGCCTGCCGGTGCCGTCTGCGCGGAAGCGGCCATAGGGGCCAAGGCAACACTTGCTGCCAGAACGGCATGCCACAGGCGGATCGACATCAGATTCTCCCTCTCCGGTTATTGTTATGCTAAATAGCAATAACCGGAGAGGGCGGGAAGGGGTTTCAGGCGGCGAGCCCGATTTCGTCCGAATTTGCCCAATTGCCATGCAGGCCGAAGCGCAGGCGGATGGGGATCTGCACCGTGGCGACGGGGCCTTTGGCAATGTCCAGCGCATCGAAGATCAGCAGGTCGCTGCGGTGTTCCTCCAGCCGGTTGCAGACCTGAAGGATCCAGCCATCCCCTTCGGGCGCGGTCTTGTTGCGGGGGACGAAGCAGGGTTCCTGCAAGCTGGAGACGGGGCCGCACCACCAGTGCTGTTCCGCGCCGGTTTCGAGGTCCTTGTGGAACAGGCAGTTCATGATGAGCCCGCCGGCGCTGCCGCCCTTGAGTTCGACCGGGCGGCGCATGTCCATTTCGAGGAACCAGCCGTGGCGCGTCTTCTGTCCGGTAAAGCGGTCGTCGATGCGCGGGAACTCGCCCATCGAATCCGAGAGCTTGTTGATTTCGGCGAAATCCTCGCCGTTAGACGCCAGATCGACCACCCAGTCGGTGGGATAGCTCATCGCCTCCATCCCGTTGAACGGCGCGCCGTGTACGTCCGGGAAGAACGGGAACATGTTGTTCTTCGCTTCACAGGTCACGAAGTGGACCTTGGTGCCTTCCTGCCAGGCATTGAGCACGTGGGAGGCAAAGCAGTTGTCGCGCTTGAACCAGCGGATGTCTGCTTGGGTCACCCCGTCGCGGCGGGGGATGATCCCGAGATACACGGGCATCGTCGTGTCGAAACCGAAGTGTGGCATCCCCTTTTCGAGCCGCTCCCAGCTGCCGATCGAGGGGACGATGTGGAGCACGAGGTAATCCTCGGTGATCCCGAAATCGTGCATCATGCAGTAGTAAGGTGCCTTGAACCACACCTCGCGGATGAGATCGCCCTCGGGGCTGACTTCCATATAGGTCACGTCGTCGGTGCAAAGGCCGCCTGCTGCATAGCCGATGGCGACCATGTTGCCGGTCTTCGGATCGATCTTGGGGTGCGCGGTGAAGGTCTGCCCGGTCATCCTGCCGCCGAACTTCTCGTAGCCATGGGTTTCCAGCGTAGCTGGATCCATCACGAGGCCGGGGCTGTCTTCCTTCAGCGCCCAGAGCTTGCCGCCGAAGACGAAGGCGTTGGTGTTCGCCGTGCCGCGGATTTCGCCCTTCACGGCCTCGTCATCGGTCAGCGGATTGCGGTAGGCGCCGAACAGGCTCTTGCCGGCTGCGTTTTCCAGCTTCCACTTGTCGGTCTTGGCCCAGCGCTGGCAGAAATCGACCTGGCCATCGTGGATGTGGAAGCGGGTGATCATGCCATCGCCGTTGAAGGCGATATCGTCCTCCAATCGCGGGGGAAATTGCGGGTCGGGCTGGACGCGGAAGAACGCGCCGTTTAGCTCTTTGGGGATCGTGCCTTCGTGCGCGAGGTTGGCGATGTCTGCCTCGATCCGCGAGGGGGTGTTGAACCCGGTGAAGCTCGGACTGTTGGGGAAATGGGCCACGGGGTCCTCCTCTCACGTTTTTGCTTGGGGTTCGATTGTAAGTGTTGCTAACGAATAGGCAAGGCGCAACTAAGGGCGCTGATGGGGATGCGGCATTGATCAAGGACAAGTTTGCCGATGCGGTGACTGCACCGCCGCCACCTGAGGGCGAAGCCGATATCGGCGCGATCAAGGACATTCTGGGTTTCCACATCCGCCTCGCGCATGGGGCCTGCTTGCGCCACTTCACCGAGACGTTTACCGATCTCGATCTCACGCAGAAACAGGTCTCGGTGCTGTGGCTGGTCGATGACCACCCGGGCATCGCGCAAACCGATCTCGCGCAGCGCCTGCGCATGGACCGCGCGACGACCATGGCGATCATCAACCGCTTGCAGGCCAAGCACTTCCTGCGCCGCGACCGGTCTGACAAGGACGGCCGCAAGCAGGCGCTGTTCCTCGAAGAACCGGGCAAGGCCATGCTCGCCCGCGCCAAGCATGCGATCGGCGAGCACGAGGCCTGGGTGAAGAGCCGCTTCACCGACAAGGAAGTGCGCCAACTGATCGAACTGCTTTCGCGCATCCATGAGTGAACGCCGCCAATATCCACCCGTCGCCCCGGACTTGATCCGGGGCTTGGCTTCTTGCCGCAAACGCAGCGCCAGCCGCCAACAGCCAAACCCCGGATCAAGTCCGGGGTGACGAAAAAAGAAGAGATGATTTGGACAGCGATGTCCTCGGGAGAATAACAATGAACACCGATCCGCGCGAGATCATTCGCCAAACGCCGATGAGCGCGGCGCAATGGATCGCCGTCGTGCTGATGATCGCGCTCAATGCGCTCGATGGGTTCGACGTGCTCTCCAGCGCGTTTGCCGCGCCGGGCATTGCCAAGGAATGGGGCATTGCGCGCGATGCGCTGGGCGTGGTGCTGGCAATGGAACTGGTCGGTATGGGGGTGGGCTCGATCCTGCTCGGCGGCGCGGCGGACAAGCTGGGCAGGCGGCCGACGATGCTGGGCTGCCTTGCAGTGATGGCAAGCGGCATGGCGCTGGCTACGACCGCGCAGAACCCGCAGATCCTGGGGTTGTGGCGCTTCATCACGGGCCTTGGCATCGGCGGCATGCTGGCCGCAATCAATGCGGTGACGGCAGAGCTTTCGAGCGCCAAGGGTCGCAGCCTTGCCATGTCGCTGATGGTGATCGGCTATCCGCTCGGCGCCACGATCGGCGGGACGATTGCGGCCATGCTGCTCAAGAGCGGCGATTGGCGCGTGGTGTTCGAATTCGGCGCGATTGCGACCGTAGTGTTCATTCCGCTGATCTGGCTGTTCGTGCCCGAAACCCCGGCCTACCTCCTCGCGCGCCGCCCGGCGGGTGCGCTGGAGCGGATCAATGCCTCGATGGCCAAGCTGCGCCTGCCCGGAATCGCGGCGCTGCCGCCGGTGGATGCGCGTGACAGCAAGGCGAGCGTGCTCGATATTCTCAAGCCCGGACTCATCGGCACCACTCTGGTCCTTACCGTGGGCTACTCGCTCCACGCGATCACCTTCTACTATATCCTCAAGTGGTCGCCCAAGATCGTGGCGGACTTCGGCTTTGCCGCGCCGCAGGCCGCCAGCGTGCTGGTCTGGGCCAATATCGGCGGGGCGACCGGGGGCGGACTGTTCGGCTTCCTCATGCACCGCTTCGGGATCAAGTGGCCGACCATCGTCATGCTGCTGCTCGGCGCGGCGGCGGTCGTGGTGTTCGGGCTGGGCGGGAGCGACACGACGCTGGTGGGCTGGCGTTTTGCGGTGTTCTGCACCGGCTTTGCCACCAATGCCGCGATTGTCGGCTTCTACAGCGCCTTTGCCCACGGCTTCCCGGCGCACGTCCGCGCCACCGGCACCGGCTTTGCCATCGGCGCCGGGCGCATCGGCGCAGCGGGATCGCCGATCCTGGCGGGCACGTTGTTCACCGCCGGCGGGCTCAGCCTGTTCACTGTCTCGGCGATCATGGCATGCGGTTCGGTCATGGCCGCAGCGCTAATGCTCATGCTTGCCCTTAGAGAGGCTGATTGAGCCGCGAACCTGATTGAACACTGGCCCTGCTTTGCCTATCGGCAGGGCTGCCAATTTCCCTGGGGGAGGATTACCCATGAAGACCCGCGCCGCTGTTGCGTTTGAAGCCAAAAAGCCGCTCGAAATCGTCGAGCTCGACCTTGAAGGCCCCAAGGCGGGTGAAGTGCTGGTCGAGATCATGGCGACCGGCATCTGCCACACCGATGCCTACACGCTCGACGGGTTTGACAGCGAGGGCATCTTCCCCAGCGTGCTCGGCCACGAAGGCGCGGGCATCGTTCGCGAAGTGGGCGCAGGCGTTACCTCGGTGAAGCCCGGCGATCACGTCATCCCGCTCTACACGCCGGAATGCCGCCAGTGCAAAAGTTGCCTCTCGGGCAAGACCAACCTGTGCACCGCGATCCGCGCCACGCAGGGCAAGGGCCTGATGCCGGACGGCACCTCGCGTTTCTCGTACAAGGGCCAGACCGTGTTCCACTACATGGGCTGCAGCACCTTCTCGAACTTCACCGTGCTGCCGGAAATCGCGCTCGCCAAGATCCGTGAAGACGCGCCGTTCCAGTCGAGCTGCTACATCGGCTGCGGCGTGACCACGGGCGTGGGCGCTGTCATCAACACCGCCAAGGTTCAGGTCGGCGACAATGTCGTGATCTTCGGTCTCGGCGGCATCGGGCTCAACGTGATCCAGGGCGCGCGGCTGGCCGGTGCCAACAAGATCATCGGCGTGGACATCAACCCCGACCGCGAGGAATGGGGCCGCAAGTTCGGCATGACCGACTTCCTCAACACCAAGGGCATGAGCCGCGAGGACACCGTGGCGGCGATCGTCGCGCTGACTGACGGCGGCGCGGACTATACCTTCGACGCCACCGGCAATACCGAAGTGATGCGCACCGCGCTCGAAGCTTGCCACCGCGGCTGGGGCACCTCGATCATCATCGGCGTGGCCGAAGCCGGCAAGGAAATCAGCACGCGTCCGTTCCAGCTCGTCACGGGCCGCAACTGGCGCGGCACGGCGTTCGGCGGGGCCAAGGGCCGCACCGACGTGCCCAAGATCGTCGACATGTACATGCAGGGCAAGATCGAGATCGATCCGATGATCACGCACGTCATGGGCCTCGAAGAGATCAACACCGCGTTCGATCTGATGCACGCGGGCAAGTCGATCCGTTCGGTTGTCGTGTTCTAATTCAAGGAAATACCGATGTTTACCCATACCGTTCTCGGCACCAACGATGTCGACAAGTCGCGCGCATTCTACACCGCCGTGATGGGCGCGCTTGGCCATCAGGCCGTGCCGCTGCCGAATGGCACGCTGTTTCCCTCCGCCGCTGGTGCGCTGATGGTGCGAACGCCTGCAAACGGCGAGGCGCATACCTGGTCGAACGGCTTCACGCAGGGCTTTGTCGCCAAGACTTTCGCCGAAGTCGATGCCTTCCACGCGGCAGGCCTCGCCAATGGCGGCACCTGCGAAGGCGCTCCGGGCGTGCGTGAAAACGCGCCGGGCAAGCAGTATGGCGCTTACTTGCGCGATACGGACGGCAACAAGATCTGCGCCTTCGCGCCGAACCCGAACGCCTGATCCACTCGAGACGCTCCTGAGGCCGCCTGCGGGGTGGCCTCAGGCAAGCCGCAGCAGCATCGCCCCGCAGGCGATGATCGCCGCTGCCGCGATCCGCGCGGGGCCGACCCTCTCGCGCAGGATGAAGGCCGAAATCGCGGTCGCAAACAGGATCGAAGTTTCGCGCAGCGCAGCCACCATGGCGATGGGTGCCATGGTCATCGCCCAGAGCGCGATGGAATAGGATACGATCGTGCCCAGCCCGCCGAACACCCCGATGGGCCAATTTCGGCGAAAGTAGCCCACCGCCGCCGCGCCGCGCGCCCGCAGCGTCCAGATTGCCATGGCGATGCCGGTCAGCAGGGAAAGCCACAGCGTATAGGCCGTCGGCGTGCCGGAGAGCCGCGCGCCCGCACCATCGATCAGGGTGTAGGCCGCAATGATCCCCGAATTGGTGAGCGCGGCGGCGAGGCCTGCCGGCCGCAGCGAACCGCGCGCACCGGCCGTCATGGCAAGAATGCCGAGGCAGATCGTGCCGACGCCGATCCAGGCGAGCCTGGGCAGCGCCTCGCCCAGCCAGAACCGGCTGACGAGTGCCACCACCAGCGGCGCGCAGCCGCGCATCAGCGGATAGGCAAGGCTCATGTCGATCGTGCGATAGACCCTGACGAGCAGCCCGAGATAGCCCACCTGCAGCAAGGCCGAGACCGCCAGATAGGGCCAGCTGGCCCGCGCCGGAACCGGGAGAAACGGCAGCGCCACGAGCGCGATCAGCGCCGCGCCGCCCATCACCAGCGTGGTCGAGAGCAGCGTATCGCTGCTGCCCTTGAGGAACGCGTTCCAGCTCGCGTGCAGCGAAGCCGCGAACAGGATGAGCGCGAAAACCGGAAGATCGATCATGTGGCGGGGCCCCGTGCAGGGCCGATCACATCGCCGAGATGCCGCCGTCGAGCTTGAGCTCCGCGCCGGTCATGAAGCGGCTTTCGTCACTGGCCAGATAGAGCACGCCCTGCGCGATATCGATAGGCTCGCCCACCCGGCCAAGCGGAATCTGGCGGGCCAGCTTGCCCATCACGACGTCCTTCTCGATCCCCGCATTCTTGCTGATGCCATCGAGGATCGGCGTATCGACGAACGTCGGGTGGACCGAATTGCAGCGGATGTCCCACCCGCGCTTGGCACAGTAGAGCGCGACCGACTTGGTCAGCATCCACACTGCCGCCTTGCTGGCATTGTAGCCGGGCATGGTGTGCGAGGCGATGAGGCCCGCAATCGAGCTGATGTTGACGATCGAGCCGGGCTGGTTGTCCTTCAGCAGCGGCAGCGCCTTCTGGCAGCCGAGGAACACCGAATCGACGTTGATCGCAAAGCCGCGGTGCCATTCTTCCAGCGTGCAGGTCTCGATATCGCCGCGCACGCCGACGCCAGCGTTGTTGACGAGCACGGAAAGGCCGCCGAGCTTCTCCGCCGCCATGGCAATCGCCGCGTCCCAATCTTCAGCGCTCGTCACATCGTGGCGCATTGCAAATGCGGTGCCGGCGCCCAGTTCGGCATTGATCGCCTCTGCCTGCGCAGCGGCGCCTTCGCCGTTGATATCGGTGAGCAGCACCCGCGCGCCTTCGCGCGCCAGCAGTTGCGCGTGCGCTGCGCCCAGCCCTTGTGCCGCACCAGTCACCAGCGCCAACTTGCCCGAAACTCGACCCCCCGAAACCTTGGCCATCGCCCGCAATCCTCTCGCTTATGCTTTCAACCAGAGGGGGCTTAGCAGCATGAGCAGCCGGACGTCGATGCCATAACCGGTCGCTCGCTTCGCTTCGAGAAAGCGGGGCAGCTCTGCGCGCGGAACGTGGTGCACGGTGATCCCTTCGCCCTCCACGCCGCCGCCAGCGCCGACGCGTTCAAGGTCGTAGGCGCGGAACAGCGTGAAACTCTCGCTGACCATGCCGGGGCTTGAATAGTATTCCCCAAGGTCTTCGATGCGGCCCGCGCGGTAGCCGGTTTCTTCCTCCAGTTCGCGGATCGCGGCAGTGGCGGCTTCCTCGCCTTCGCCGCCTGCGTCATCGCCGATGAGCCCGGCGGGCAGCTCGATGCAGGGCTTGCCCAGCGGGATGCGGAACTGCTCGACGAGCACGACTTCGTCCTCGGGCGTGATCGCGAGGATCACCGCCGCCTTGATGCCCCGCGCGCGGCTGACATACTCCCAGCGCCCCCGCGTCTTGGCGGTGATGAAACGGCCCTGCCATTGCGTGATTTCGGGATCGTCGCGGTATTCGTCTTCAAGGCTCATGCGGGTGTCCATCTGAAAGACCCGAACGGGGGAAGGGAAGTGGCTAGACCTCGATCACCCGGTCCGGCAGTTCGTTCTCGTCGTCTGCTGCGCGCGGCAGATGCTCGGCCAGCACCGCGCCGACCTTGCGAACCGCGGCAACCATGCCTTCACCCACCTTGCCCGCGCGAAGCGGCCCGAGCAGCGCGTGCATGGCATCACCCCAGACTTCGGGCGAGACTTTGCTGGCAATCGCCTCGTCGGCAATGATCTCGGCGCGGTGTTCGGCGAGCGAGAGGTAGATGAGGATGCCGGTGCGCCCGGTCGTCCGCCCCTCTGCGCCGATGCGGAAACAGGTGAGCGCGCGGGCATGGACGCGTGCAGACTTGATCGGCGCTGGCGTCAGCAGGAGGCGCAAGGGGCGCCAAGCCATAAGCAGCAGCATGCCGAGGAACTTGATCACGGCTGCCGTCAGCGCGATGCCCAGCACTTGGCGCGGCGTCCATTCGTGTGCCCAGAGGCCGAGCAGCCGCTCGATCAGGCTGAGATAGAAGGTGGGCGCGAGCTCCAGCGCAGCGAGCGCGAGGAACGCGACAAATATCGACCACGCCAGCGCGACATCGCGGTAACTGTCGGACTGCGGGGTGATGATCGTGACGATCTCGCCCGCGCTCGTGGCTTCTGCGGCCGCCACGGCTTCGGCGATGTCTTTGCGGTCTGTGTCGGTCAGCATGGCCTACCAGCTCCCCGAAGAGCCACCGCCGCCGAAGCTGCCGCCGCCGCCCGAAAAGCCGCCGCCGCCGCCCCAGCCGCCACCGCCGCCGCCGCCCCAATCGGAGCCCCCGCCGCCCCAGCCGCCGGATGGGAAGATCATCACGCCCGGCGAACCATAGCGCCGCCCGCCGCCACGCATCGCGCGCAGGAAGGGGAGGACGAAGAAAAAGAAGAAGATCAGCAGGAAGATGACCGTGCCGGCATCGAAGCGGGGCTCCTTGGCCTTCTTGGCTTGGGCCGAAGCATTGGCGGCAACCTTGCGCGCCTCATCCTCGGGCAATTGCAGCTGGGCGATCAACTTGTCCGTCGCGGCTGCAATGCCGCCGGCATAGTCGCCTGTCTTGAACCGGGGCACGATCTCGGTGCGTCTGATCTCGCTGGCCAGGGCATCGGAGATCACGCCCTCGAGCCCGTAGCCGACCTCGATGCTGACCTTGCGTTCGTTCGGGGCGACAATCAGCAAAAGCCCGTCGTTGCGCTGCTTGTCGCCGATGCCCCAGGCACGGCCGAGCCGGTAGCCGTAGTCCTCGATATCATAGCCTTGCAGATCCGGGATCGTGGCGATGACCATCTGCCGCTGTGACTGGGTTTCGAGCGCCGCCAGCTTGGCATCGAGCGCGGCGGCTTGCTCCGCCGAAAGCAGATGCGCCTCATCGACCACCCGGCCGGTGAGTTTGGGGAAGGTCTGTGCGGCAGCTGGCCCGGCAAGGAGGGCCAGCGCCGCGAGCAGGACAAGGAGGAGACGCTTCATGGCGGGGCCTGCCGCGCCCCGGCTCAGTTCGCCGCCGCCTTGCTGGCTGGTGCCGCCGCGTTGTCGTTGGCGGCGGGGGCTGCAGCAGGGGCAGCCGGGCCGTCGAAACTCACCGCAGGGGCCGTATCCGCGCCGGGCGTGGTTGCGGCGAACGGCACCATCGGCTTGGCACCATAGACCACCTTGGCGGCGATGATCGCGGGGAAGGTGCGGATCGTGGTGTTGTAGTCCTGCACCGCCCCGTTGTAGTCACGCCGGGCGATCGCGATGCGGTTTTCGGTCCGCTCGATCTGGTCCTGCAGGGTCTTGAAGTTCTCGTTCGCCTTGATCTCCGGATAGGCTTCGACCGAAGCGAGCAGGCGCCCGAGCCCTTGGCTCAGCTGGCCCTGCGCGGCCTGATACTGCGCCATCTTGTCGGGATCGGTCACGTCGGCGGCGGAAATCTGGATCGAGGTGGCCTTTGCACGCGCCTCGGTCACTTTCACGAGCGTGCTCTGCTCGAAGTTGGCCGCGCCCTTCACCGTCGCGACCAGATTGGGGATCAGGTCGGCCCGGCGCTGGTACTGGTTCTGCACGTCGGCCCACTTGGCCTTGGCGGCTTCCTCGGCGGTGGGAATCGCGTTGACCCCGCAACCGGCAAGGCTGGCGGCGGCCATGGCGACGAACGCGAAACGGGAAAAGCGGGCAAGCAGCGAAGCGGCCATCGAAATGTGTTCCCTCAAGAATCCCGGCGCGGACGCGGCGGGTATGCTCGGCCTCGAATGTAGCGGGTCGCGATGGCGGTTCAAGGGCTGGACCGGATCGGAGTACCAGACCACTTGTTACAAAGGTTTGCGAGTGGCACGAAGCGGGCGGGTGAAAATGCCTGACAGGAGAACAGCGGCATGGGCATGATGGGAGAATTCAAGGCTTTCGTAGCGCGCGGGAATGTGCTCGATCTCGCGGTTGGTGTGATCATCGGCGCGGCCTTCGGCAAGATCGTTACCTCGCTGACCGAGGATCTGATCATGCCGGTGATCGGCGTGGTGACCGGCGGGGTCAATTTCACCAACAAGTTTCTGGTGCTGGGCGCGATTCCCGAAACGTACAAGGGGTCGCTCGAGGACTACGCTGCGCTCAAGGCCGCGGGTGTGCCGATGCTGGGCTACGGCGCGTTCGTTACCGCCGTGATCAGCTTCCTGCTGATGGCCTTCGTGATCTTCCAGATCGTGCGTGCCGCCAACAAGATGATGCCGGCGGCGCCCGAAGCTCCCGCTGCGCCTGCCGGCCCGAGCGAGATCGATCTGCTGACCGAAATTCGCGACGCGCTGAAGAAGGGTTGAGGATCGGACGGAAGGGGCGAGGTGCCCCTTCCATTCCCCGCGCGCCGTGCCTATATCGGTCTTGCCGGGTTCGCCCGGCTATGACGATAAACTGTACCGTACAATAGGCGCAGCGGACCCGGGGGCGGTACCCGGCGGCTCCACCATCACCACCGGCTGCAAGGTCCGGGCTCTGTTGTCGCAGAGGTGTTGATGGGGCCGAACTAGGATCGACGTGTGTTGAAAAGCGGTATTTTCGTCCGGGCTGAGTAACCCGTTAAAGGCTCAAAACCCACAAGTGCCAACGACAACGAAGCACTCGCTCTCGCGGCGTAATCTGACGGCTTAACGGCCTGATCTTACAAAGCTAAAGCGCGGTTGAACCCACCGGGCAACAGAAGGGAATTCAGCGGTTCGGAGGCGTACCGGGCAACAGAAACGCCTCCACTTCCCTTACATTTCTGGATCGACCTTCACCGGCAGAGCCTGAGCCTTGCCCTCGCGCTCGTACTTCATCGCGTCCATGATCTTGGCGCCGGCCATGAACACCGCAAGGCAGCTGGCGAGGAACAGCAGCTTGCCGCCAAAGCCCGGATACTGCGCCAGATATATCTGCCCTCGCTCCGCCGAACCCAGCGCCAGCGCGTAGATGATCGCGCTCGCCTCGAACCGGTTCTTGATCACGAACAGGCGGCTGATCTTGCGCAGCAAAGAGGGCTTTTTGTGCATCACCAAACCTCTTCCGCAACCTTCGTGCCAGATCAGCAATCACGGGGCAGATGCGCATGGCATAGCCTATGCCTTGTAAAGCACGGCGACAGGCCATGGTAAAGACGGGCTTAACCCCCGTGCGGTGAGGCGTGCCGTTTCAGGCCAGTGCGGAAAGATCGAGCGCATCGAGCAGCGCCGCGCGCGCGGCGACGACGCTGGCAGCCAGCGAGTCGCGCCCGAGATCGGTGGGGTCGATCTGCTCTGGCCAGGCTTTGGCAATCAGCTTTTCCAGCATGTCTGCACGCGCTTCGGTGAGGAGGAAGCGCGGATCGACGGTGGCAGGATCGGCGACAACCCGCAGGCGCAGGCAGGCAGGCCCCCCGCCGTTGGCCATCGACTGGCGCACATCGACCGGCAGCACGCGGCGGATCGGGCCGTTGGAGGCAAGCATGCCATCGAGCCAGGCGCGCACCGCCGGGTGCTCCCAGGCCTCCAGCGGGATGACGAGGCCCATCTCGCCGCCGGGCAGGGTGAGGAGCTGCGCGTTGAACAGGTAGCTCGCGATGGCATCGGCAAGGCTGACGGCGCTGGCGGGCACGATCACGATCTCTGCTTCGGGCAGCGCGGCGCGGATCGAGGCATAGGTGCCTTCGGGATCGGCAAAGGCCAGTTCATGGGTGAACAGCACGCGCTCATTTGCCACGGCGACCACATCGTTGTGGAACGCGCCCGCCGCGATCGCCTCAGCGGACTGCTCGACGAAGAGGCAGCGCGTGGGATCGAGGCCGTGGAGTCGGGCGACGGCGCGGCTCGCCTGCTCGTGCTGGCGCGCGGGGAACGCGCCGCCCGGCTTGCCGTAGACGAAGATTTCCAGGCCGAGCGCGGCGTGGCTTGTGGCCATGCGCATATGGTTGGCCGCGCCTTCATCGCCGAAGCAGGCGGGGACGGCGTCGTGGACTGCGAAATGCGCGCTGTCGGCAAAGGCGAGGCGCAACTGGCGCACGGTATCGGGCCATTCCTGCGAGCGGTGCGGCATGGTGACGAGGTTGGCCGCTGTCAGATGGCAGCGCCCGTCCGCCGTGTCCGGCGCAGGGGAGACGGTGGCCGCGTTGGCGGTCCACATCGAACTGGCTGACCACGCGGCGGCGCGCAGGCGGCGTTCGGTTTCGTCTGCGGGTTCGGTCAGGCCAAGCGCGCCGAGGAAGCGATGGTTGGGGCGCGGCAGCGGGCAGAGCAGGCCCTGCGCAAGGCCGAGAGCCATGTTGTGGCGCATTTTGCCGACACCCTGCAGCGCAGCGGCGCGGGGGTAGGAAACGTTGCCGCCATGCTTGGCCGAGGCAAGGTTGCCGAGGCTGAGGCCGGCGTAGTTGTGACTCGGCCCGACGAGGCCGTCGAAGTTGATCTCGACCAGAGTGCTCATTGCGGAATCCTTCAGCGCGCCACGTGCCAAACGGTATCACCCGGGCCGACGCCGAGTGCGGTGGCGGCATCGGGATCGAGCGCGATGCCTGCACCGTCCGGCATGATGCGGGCGAAGGTGCAGCGGAAATCCGCGAGGCGTCCGCTGGCTGCCAGCGCGCGTGTGGCGGTGGCATCAGCTGCGCGCACTTCGGCAACCGGTGCCATCTTCGCATCGGCGATCGAGCGGACGCGGTCGGTGCGCGCGGTCATCGTCGGGCCGCCGTCGAAGATGTCGATATAGCCTTCCGCCGCAAAGCCTTCGGTTTCCAGCATGCGCATCGCGGCGCGGCCGCTGGGGTGCGGGAGGCCGATGGCGGAGCGCGCGGTCTCGGGCAGCATGGCGATGTAGACGGGATGCTTGGGCATCAGATCGGCGATGAACTGGTTGCCGTTGATCGCGTTGAAATAGTCCGCATCCTGGAAGTTCATCCCGAAGAAGCGGCCTGCGACGCCGTCCCAGAAGGGAGATCCGCCGCGCTCGTCGATCACGCCGCGCAGTTCGGCGAGGATGCGGTCGGCAAAGCGCTTGCGGTGCATGGCAATGAACAGATAGCGGCTGCGCGCAAGCAGCATGCCGAGCCCGCCAGCGCGCTCGCCGGGATGGAGGAACAGGCCGCCGACTTCGCTTGAACCTTCGAGGTCGGTGACGAGGTTGAGCATTTCGGCGCGGAACGTGCGGCCCAGTTCCTTGGAATGCTGGGTCAGCGTGGCGTGGCGGTAAGAATAGAACGGCCAGGTCTGCCCGACACGGGTGAAGATCTGGCACGTGCCGCGCACTTCGCCCGTGGCTGCATCCTCCAGGATCAGCACAAAGAGTTCATCGCGCTGAATCTCGGAGTCACCGTCTTCCGTGTTGGCGAAGGCAGCGGCGGCCCTCTCCAGCTTCGCGACCAGCGCGCGGCGATCGGGCGGCAGGTTGGTGAAGCCGCCGCCGGTGAGCTTGGCCATCTCGTACAGATGCTCAAGATCCGAGGCGCGGGCCGCGCGGATGACGTGGGTCACGCTTGTTATTCCCCTTCGGAAAGCCGGTGCAGCACGAGCGCCGACAGCGCGGCCCGCTCGGCCAGCGATGGCACGATCATGTATTCGTCTGGCGAGTGGATCGCCCCGCCGCGCACGCCCATGGTATCGACCACCGGCACGCCGAGCGCAGCAATGTTGTTGCCGTCGCACACACCGCCCGAGCTTTGCCAGCGGATCGGCTGGCCGAGCGCCACGCCGCAGCGGCGGACGAGATCGAACAGCTTTTCCGCGTCCGGCGTGAGCGGCTTGGGTGGCCGGCTGATCCCGCCGTGCAGGTGAATGCTCACCTCATGCGCCAGCTCGACCTCGCGCAGCAGCGGCTGGATCGCGGCGGCGAAGCGCGCGGCGTCTTCTTCGCTGCGGGGGCGGATGTTGAAGCGCAGCACGGCAAGGTCCGGCACGACATTGTTGGCCGAGCCGCCATCGATGCGCGCCGGGTTGATGGCAAGGCCGTCTCCCGAAAGCGCCTTCAAACCGAGCGCGAGATCGGCGGCGGCGACGAGCGCGTTGCGGCCATCCTGCGGGTTGCGGCCAGCGTGGGCGGAGCGACCGGTGACAATCGCGCTGTAGTTGCCGCTGCCACCGCGCGCGCCAGCCAGGGTGCCGTCCGGCAAGGCGGAGGGTTCGTATGTCAGCGCTGCAACCTTCTTGCGCGCGAGTTCGGCGATGAGCGGGGCGGAGGCGAGGCTGCCAGTTTCCTCGTCCGAATTGATCAGCACATCATAGCCGACATAGGGCGCCACCCGGCTCGTCTCGAAGGCCTGGAGCGCGGCGAGGATGACGGCAATCCCGCCTTTCATGTCCGCCGTACCGGGGCCACCGAGGGTTTCGCCATCGAGCCATGTCAGCGTCTGGAACGGGTGGTCCGCCGGGTAGACCGTATCCATGTGGCCGGTAAGCAGATAGCGGCGCGGGGCATCGGGGCGGACACTGAGTACCATGTGTGCGCCGTGCTCGATCTGGACCGCGCGGCCATCGGCGGCAATCGCCTCGACCGGGGCGGGCGGCACGAGGCGCACTTCACCGGGCAGCGCGGCAAAAGCATCAGCGAGCAGCGCGGCCTGCCGGGCCAGTCCCGCAGTATTACGCGTGCCGGTGTTGATCGCACACCATGCCTCGACATTGGCGAGCATGGCTGCGGCATCGATCCCCTCGATCAGGGCGGCTTCGGTGGGGGCAAGCTGGGCCATGCGGACGCTCTAGCCTGCCCGCGCGCCGGGGTGAACCCCTGGTGGTTTAGCGCAATCAATTCGGAAGCGGCGGTTCGAGTTCAGGTCAGAATGACAAAGTTGACACTGTCCTGGCGAGTAACTTGGCAGGGCAAGCGGCCCTGAAGCCCGACCAAACAGATTGCCAGAGGTGGTGCGACAATCGTCAAGGTTGCTCCACTTCCACCGAAATCCGGCATGCGCCAAAAATCTGGGATTCATCGGAGCTGCGGAAACTAAAGCCGATGTAGATCGCATAAGTCCCGCTCTTCACAAATATGCGCTGAACACCATGCTCAGTAAACCCGGTCGCAGTTCGGATCGGAATATCGATTTTATCAAGCCTGGATAGGGTGCTACTTTCAAAAATATAGCGTCTCTTATTTTTTGTTTTCTTCGCAAATATGTAATCAAAGGCTCTATCTTCAGTGTCGTATTCTATATGAATAGCGTCACCTTCACGGTATTTATTCATGTAAATGACGAGATGTTGTCCATCCTTCCGCTCTAGAATTTCACAGGACCGAACGGAGTTTTGATTACTCGCCAATAGGCCGGAAAAATCTTGGGACAGAGCCGACGCAACTGGCCCTGAACTAGAAAGAGCAGCGAGAGCGAAGAGGAGCGCCATACATGGTCCATCTGTTCAGAATGAGGCGTGAATGTGGGGTGGTATGCCCTCGTCGAGCGGTTTGCCACCATTGTTGCGGACCGCATTCCTAAGCGCATCCCTCTCCGTCTGATTCATATCACTAACTCTGAAGTCCAGACCCATTCCCAAGAGATGCTTCGAGATCGGACGACCCTGCTTCAAATGCAGATCAACTACCGCCGCCATGCCAGCCAGAATCTGGCTTTTTGATTTCCCGCTAGCGATTCCACCACGATACAATCTCGCCAATTCAGCACCTTGAGCACCCCTATAAGTCCTGAAATCGCCATACGAAAATTTGTAATAAATCCGTTCAGCCTGATCTATTGGCGTTCTCATGCCATCCGTGACAGTCAGTGTCTTACCGGTCGCAGCATGGTAATCCGCAGCGACAGCATCAATCTTGCGCCGGATCGCATCGGGAATCCTGACCGCGTCGCTCTTGGCTTTCCATTTCGGGGCGGTTGATCCGGTCTTGTCTGGCTTTCGCCCATAGACAACGATTTCGTGTGGATTCCCTTGTCCGCCCGGTCTGGTGGTAAACCGCCTGTTGGCCGGATCGTGATAAGGATTGAACTTTCGCTCGAAACTGAGCGCCATTTCGTTAGCGTCAAGCAAACGCCCTGTTCGTGGAAAATGCTCGAAGGTCAGCATTTCTGCGGCCTCGCGCAAAGTATCGTCGTTCGCGCGCATATTTGGACTCCTGACTGTCAGAGGGTGAACATAACAAGAACGTGTAAAATTCGCAATTGATTCTGATGCCATTTTCGATGGTTTCCGGTCCGATGACCTTGATTGCCGGACGGACCGTTCCGCGCGAAATCCGCTTGCTATCAGAGGCAATGGGAATGAGACTTTCCGCCATGGGAAAGTTTCATCTGCGCAGGCCCTTGCTCGGCCTGCTCTGTGCTTGCGGCCTTGCCGCGTCCTCGCTTCAGGCGGGCCTGCCCGAGTTTGCGGCAGCCACGCATCCCGTCGCAGGCGATGAGTGGCACTATGTCGGCGGCGATCCAGCGGGGACGTGGTTTTCCGCGCTTGCGGATATCAACGACAGCAATGCTGGGCAGCTCGGCTTTGCCTGGACCTATGACATGGGGACCGAGCGCGGGCAGGAGGCTACGCCGCTCGTTATCGACGGAGTGATGTATACCTCTGGCGTCTGGGGCATCGTCTATGCGCTGAATGCGGCGACGGGCGAGGTGTTGTGGACATTCCATCCGGGCATCGATCCGGCCTCGGCGCGCAATGCCTGCTGCGATACGGTGAACCGGGGCGTGGCAGTGCGGGACGGAGTGGTGTTCGTCGCCAGCGAGGACGGGCGGCTGCATGCGCTCGATGCGAAGACCGGCGCGGAGAAGTGGACTGCGGACACGATCATCGGCCGGGGCAAGACCACCTATACTTACGCCTCGACCGGGGCGGTGCTGCTGACGAGCGATGCCGTGGTGATCGGCAATTCTGGTGCGGACCTCGGCGATGGCTCGACGCGCGGCTATATCTCGGCGTGGGACATCAAGACTGGTGCATTCAAGTGGCGCTTCTTCACGGTGCCGCCACCGCCCGGCCAGCCATTTGAACACCCAGAGCTGGAGATGGCGGCGAAATCGTGGGGGGCAGGCCACGATGGCCGCTATCAAAACGGCGGCACGGTGTGGGACGGCCTTTCCTATGATGCCGAGACCGACCAGATCGTGTTCGGCACCGCCAATGCCTCACCCTATTCGCGGGTGAAGTCTGCCGCCGAGCGGCGCGATGACTTGTTCAACGCCTCGATCGTGGCGGTCAACGCGAAGTCCGGCCGGATGAACTGGTTTTATCAAGAGACCCCGGGCGATGCCTGGGACTACGATGCGACGCAGAAGTTCACTTTCGCCAATCTGCCCTTTGGCGGCGAGACCCGCCGGGTGGTGATGCAGGCGTCGAAGAACGGCTTTTTCTACACGCTGGACCTCAAGACCGGGAAGCTGCTGGCGGCGGACGCCTTTGCCTATGTCGACTGGGCCAAGGGCGTGGACCTGGCGACTGGCCGACCCGAGTTTACTGAGGTGGCGGACTATTCGGCCAAACCCAAGAACGTCTATCCCTCGTGGGCCGGGGCGCACACGTGGAACCCGATGTCGTTCAGCCCGCAGACGGGGCTTGTCTATATCCCGACGCTCGATGTGCCCAATGTCATGGTCAACCTGCCCGCCAACAAGGGCAAGCTCGATCACCTTGAAGGCTTCTTCAACGCCAACGGGATCATTCCGGATGATACCTATGACGAGGCGACGCTGAGCCGCCTGTTCGGCCCGATTCCGAGCAAGGCCGAGCTGCAGAAGGAGCGCGGCAAGACCAGTCTGGTGCGCGAGGTGCTGAAGGCGTGGGACCCGGTGGCGCGCAAGGTGGTGTGGGAGCAGGTCACCTCCGACGGCAATCGCGGCTATGACGGCGGGGTGCTTTCGACCGCCGGCAATATCGTGGTGCAGGGCCGCGGGGATGGCACCTTGCGGGTATACAATGCGAAGACTGGCGCGCAGCTGGCGTCGATCCAGACCGGATCGCATATCATGGCCGCGCCGATGACCTACCGGATCGGCGGGGTGCAGTATATCGCGGTGCAGGTGGGCTATGGCGGGGTGGGCATCAGCTATCCGCTCACCCCGGCGGACATTGCCTACAAGAACCGCAACACCAACCGCATTCTGGTGTTCAAGCTGGGCGGCGGGCCTGTGCCGCAGCCCGAACCGCGCCCCGATCCGCTGACCTATCCCGCGCCGCCCGCAAGCCGGGCGACCGCCGCCAAGATCGCGCATGGCGAAGCGAAGTTCACCGAGTTTTGCTCACGCTGTCACATGTTTGGCCCCGGCATCACGCCCGATTTGTCGCGGCTGCCACGCGAGATCCACGGGATGTTTGGCCAGATCGTGCTGGGTGGCGCGCTGGCAGGGAACGGCATGGCGCCGATGGGGGATATGGTCAGCAAGTACGATGTCGAGGCGATCCATGCCTATCTGATCGATACGCAGCGCAAGGGGTATGAGGCGCAGCGGAAGAAAGTGGTGGCGCGCTAGAAGACCCCTCCGTCAGCCCTGCGGGCTGCCACCTCCCCATTTGTGCTTTGCAAAAATGGAGAGGATCTATCTGGTGAGCGTGCGGGCGATGGCGACGAAATCGGTGACGGCGAGCGTTTCGGCGCGGCGCTGGGAATCGATGCCTAGCGTTTCGAGGGCCTCTAGTGCGCCGGGGAGGCCCTTGAGGCTCTGGCGGAGCATCTTGCGGCGCTGGCCAAAGGCGGCTTCCGTCACGCGTTCGAGCATGCGGGCGGAAACGCCTGCGGGCATTTCGGCAGGCTCGACGTGGATGATGGCGGACATGACCTTGGGCGGCGGGGTGAAAGCGCTGCGGTGTACGCGCATGGCGATGCGGGGTTTGCTGCGCCATTGGGCGAGGACGGCGAGGCGGCCGTAGGCATCGCTGCCGGGCGCGGCGATGATCCGCTCGGCAACTTCCTGCTGGAACATGAGCGTGAGGCTGCGCCACTGCGGCGGCCAGCTTTCGCCGGAGAGCCATCCGACGAAGAGCGCGGTGCCGACGTTGTAGGGCAGATTGGCGATGACATGCCACGGCGCGTCGAACAGGGTTTCGGGCGCGATCTTCGTGGCATCGCCTTCGATCACCGTGAGCTGGCCGGGAAAGGCCTCGGCCAGTTCGGCGAGCGCGGGGAGGCAGCGGCGGTCCATTTCGATGGCAGTGACGTTGGCACCCCGGCGCAGCAGCGCGCGAGTGAGGCCGCCGGGGCCGGGGCCGACTTCGAGCACGTTCTGGCCCTTGAGATCGCCGGGTACCATGGCGATGCGGGCGAGGAGCTGTTCGTCGAACAGGAAGTTCTGGCCAAGCGCCTTGGTGGCGATGAGGCCGTGACGCTGGACGACTTCGCGCAAGGGGGGGAGGTCGGGCGTGCTCATCCGGCGGCGGCTCTGCGGGCGGCGCATTCTCCGGCCATGCGGATTGCGGCGATGGTGGCACCGGGGCGGGCGAAATTCGTGCCGGCGATGGCGAAGGCGGTGCCGTGATCGGGCGAGGTGCGGATGATGGGCAGGCCGAGCGTGACGTTCACGCCCTCATCGAAATCGAGCACCTTGATCGGGATAAGCGCCTGATCGTGGTACATGCAGATCGCGGCATCATAGGTGGCGCGGGCTTCGGCATGGAACATGGTGTCGGCGGGCAGCGGCCCGCGCGCGTCGATCCCGGCGGCTTGCAGCGCAGCGATGGCGGGGGCGATCACGTCGCTGTCCTCCGTGCCCATGCGGCCATCCTCGCCGGCGTGAGGATTGAGCGCGGCGACCGCGAGGCGGGGGTGGGCTACGCCGAAATCGCGGGTGAGCGCGGAAGCCGCAATGGCGGAGCGGCTGCGGATGAGCTCTGCCGAGAGCAGGAACGGCACATCGCGCAGCGCGACGTGGACGGTGATGGGGACGACGCGCAAGTGCGGCCCGGCGAGCATCATCACCGCGTTTTCGGGGGTAATCCCGCAGGCTTCTGCCACGAATTCGGTCTGGCCCGGCTGGTTGAAGCCGATGCGCGCAAGGCGGCTCTTGGCGATAGGTCCGGTGACGAGCGCGGCGGCCGCGCCCTGCTTGACGAGGCTGGTGGCGACTTCGAGCGCGCGCAGGGCGAGCGCGGCACCGGCATCGTCGGGCAGGCCGGGCGTGTAACCGCAAGTGCCGACATCGAGCACGGGGAGCGCGTGGGGGAAGACGGCGGCGGCTTCATCGGGCGCGGCGATGGCGACGACGGGGATGGCGAGGCCCCGGCTGCGGGCGGCGGCTTCGATGAGATCGCGATTGCCCACCGCGAAGAACGGCGGGAGACCTTCTGCCTCGCGCTGGTCCCATGCGGCGGCGATCAGCTCTGGGCCGATACCGGCAGGATCGCCGAGGCTTATCGCCAGCGGCAGGAGCGGCGGTTGGGTGACGGTCATGCAGACGCCCTAGCAGAGCCAGGCGGTAAGCGAGAGGGTAATATGCCTCAGTTGTATTCGATCACCGCATCGCGGCGCAGATCGCGCAGGTAGGTCTGCGCGCGCTTGTTCACGCGGTCGTCTTCCATCTGCGACTGGAGCTGTTCGAAGTTCGGCCCGCTTTCGACCTTGGGGTCATCGCGGCCGCACAGCATGAGGACGCGCACGCCGTCTTCGATCGAGCCGAAGGGCGGGGTGGTTTCGCCCACCGAGAGCTTGAGGATCGTGTCCTGCAGCGCGGTGGGGAGATCGCGCACCTTGATCTGATCGTTGGCGACGACAGTCGCGCCGAGCGAGACGGCAGCCGCATCGGCCCCGCCGCAACCCTTGATCTCCTTGACCACCTTGGCAAATTCGGCGGCCTTGGCGGCGCCGTCCTTTTCCGTGGTGCCCTTGGGGAAGGCGATCGAGATCTGCTTGAGGCTGAGCAGCGCATCGCGCGGATCGGCGGTGAGGACCTGGCGCTTGTCGATCAGGTAGAGCAGCGAGTAGCCGGACGCGAGCTCGATCGGGCCGACGAGCTGGCCGGGCAGCATCTGCGCGGCGGGGGTGGCGAGTTCGGGCGGGAGCTGGGCGAGGCGGATCCAGCCGAGATCGCCACCGACCGAGGCGCTGGACGACTGCGAATACTGGCGCGCATAGGCGACGAAGCTGCCGCCGCCCTTCAATTGTTCGAGGATCTTCTGCGCGTTGGCGAGGACCTGCGGTTTGGTTTCCTGCGTGGCCGCGAGGTAGATTTCGCCGATGCGATATTCCTCGGTGCCCTTGGCGGCCTTGAGGCGATCCATCATTTCGCGCACTTCGCCGTCCGAAACGTTGATGAAGGGCTGGACGTTGCGGCGCAGCAGGCGCTGCCATGCGAGTTCACCCTTGATCTGGCGCTTGAGCGAGCCCGACGACGAGCCGATCGAGGCGAGGTACTTTTCGAGCGCAGCGGGATTCTGGCCGAAGTTCTGCTGGGCGACGCGGTTGAAGGTCTGGGTGACTTCCTCCTCGTCGATATCGACGTTGGCGGCCTTGGCTTCCTGGATCTGCAGCGTTTCGTCGATCAGGTTGCGCAGCACCTGAAGACGCAGGCGCTCCATCTCTTCCGGCGCAACCTTGCCGCCATTGGCGCTGACGATGAGCGCGAGGCGCTGGTCGACATCGGTGCCGGTGATGATCTCGCCGTTCACGATCGCGGTGGCGCGGCGCAGGTGCGGATCGGTCTTGCCGAAGATCACGGGATTGGCGGGCAGATTGAGCGCGCCGGTGCCAGAGAGGTCTTCCGCAGGATCGGGCAGGGTCTGCGCGTGGGCGAGCGTGCCGGAAATGGGAGCCGCGACAACCGCGAGGGCACCGAGGCTGAGTGCGGCGCGCGCCGAAACGGAAAGCAAACGAAACCCGGTCTTCATGGCAGTACGATATTCCTGTCTCTCGGCCCCATCCGGCTTGCGCGCCGAACGGTCCCCCCCAACGGTTACTGGGCCGCCACTCACTCGCATGGCTCGGCTGAACCCAAGGTGAGTGGCGCGGCGATAGCCCGATTGCAACGGCGATGGAAGCGAAACGGAGGAAAAATGGGAAGTTCGGCGCTCAGCGCACACCAAGGCCCTTGAAGGCGATGTTGAACTGGATCGTGCTGCCGCGCGTCGCATCGCCGTTGGTGATGTAATCGCGCCGCCAGGTGAGCGCGAAATCGAGGCAATCGTCGGCGTAAGCAAAGCCGAGGCGGTGGCGCAGCATCTGGAAGCCGTCCTTGGTCTTGGTCGGATCATCCACCTTGCTGGTGAGGTTGGCGACGGCCGAGCCGAACACCGACCAGCGCCGCGCAAAGGCGATACGACCGGAGAAACGGACTTCCTCACGGTCGCGCAGATCTTCGAAAGTCGCGGGAATATCGCGGTTGAGCCGGAGGTAGCCGACTTCGGCATAAGTGCGGTGGTTGCCGATCGTCGCATCGAATTCGTTGCGGCGCAGCTTCAGGCTGTCCTTGTCGAGCCGGAAGCGGTGGGTGAACTGCACGATATCGCGGAACCGGAGATCGGTGCGGCCGACGATATCGGACGCGCGCGAGGACAGGCCGGTGCCATCGGGCAGCAGGGTCTTTTGCGTGGAAAGCCGGTAGCTCTGGCCAACGGTGGTGGCAACCCGCCAGCCGGGCCGGGTGAACTGCCAGTCCGCACCATAAGTCACGCGCACGCCGTCCTCGATGCGGTCGTAACCGGGGAAGCGGTTGAGCGAGAAGAGGTTGGAATCCTCAAGCTCGACCGAGCGCGAATCCTCGTTGGGGATGGCGAGGTTGCGGATCTTGGGGATGGCGACGAACTGGACGCGCGGGGTGAACACTTGCGTGCCGCCGAGCGCGGAACCGATCAGCGGCCACTTGATATCGACCGCCGCGGTGGCAATGCCGCGCCCCTGCCAGCCGGGCAGGCCGCGGTAGAGCAGGTTGCTGGTGAGGTCGTTCTGCCGCGAGTGATAGACATCGCCGCGCGCGAGGGCGGTGAAGGTGATCTCCTGCCCCAGCCCGGTCAGCGTGCGCAGGTCCCACTGCGCCTTGGCGAAGGCGCGCTGCGTGTCCTGCCCGCCGGTCCGCGTGAGCGCGAGACTGTTGAGTTGGAGTTCGAGCATGCCGCCGATCGCGGGCGGGACGATGCGGCGGCGGTATTCGATGGCGGGAAGCGCGATCGGCACGAGGCCCTGCCGGTCACCACTGCGCAAAGTCTGCACGGCCCAGCCGGCGATGCTGAAATAGCTGTTCGCATCGATGCGTTCGAGATTGATGGTCGAGCGCAGGCGATCATCCCGGCTGATATCGTAGCGGCGCAGGAAGGTGCGATCGCTGGCGTAGCGGCCATAGCCGGTGAGGCTCCAGTTTTCCGAAAGCTGGAAGCGCCCATTCGATTCGAAATAGCCGCGAAACACCTGTTCTTGCGGATTGGCACCGGTCAGGGAACTGCCGCCGATATTGATGCGCGCGCTGCGGGTGAGATAGGCGGAGGCCTGAAAGGCGCCATGGTCCGTCAACTGGCGATAGCGGCCTGAGATCATCGGCAGCGCACCGGTGAAGATATAGCCGGTGAGCGCGAGGTCCTTGTTGTTGGCAAGGCGCCAGTAATAGGTGTCGCTGATTTCGGCGCCGTTGGCCGCGCTGAAGCGGAAATCGGGGATCAGCAGGCCGCTTTCGGCGCGGAAGTCCGAAGTGTGGGCAAGGCCGGGCAGCGGCAGGATCGGCAGGCCGAACACGCGCAGCAGCGCGCCCTTGTAGTGGACGCGCTGGTCCTTGGCATCGTAGGTGACGGCGACGGCGGTCACTTCCCAGCTCGGCCGTTTGGCGCAGCCGTCCTCACCCTCGACCGAGCAGCCGGAGAAGGCGGCATCGCGCAAGACCATATCGCCATTGGCGGCGCGCGTGCCGCTGTGCGCGGCAAGCCGCCCGCCCTGGCGCAGGACAAGCAGCAGATCCTCGACCGCACCGGCCTTGAGTTCTTCGGTCAGTTCGACCTTGTCGGTATAGAGCACGTTGCCGGCTTCATCGACGAAGCGGATGTTGCCGCTCGCCTCGATCACGCCGGTCTTGCGGTTCCATGTGACGACATCGGCGCGCACGGTCTGTTCGGCGCGGCGCAGGACGACATTGCCGGTTGCCGTCACAGTCTCGGCATCGCTGGCATACGTGACGCGATCGGACTGGAAGCGCACTTCGGCGGGTGGCTTGGCCGGTTGGCTTGCCTCTTGGGGCGGAGGCGGGACGTCCGCAGTTTGCGCGTTCGCAGGGGCGGTGCCTAGCGCCAGCACGCCCAGCACGGCCAAAGTGGGGCGAATGGCGGCGACGCAAGCTGGCCGCAAGCTTCGGGACAAGGCTTGCGGCAGGGGCCGCGCGGGGGCTCGCATGGCCTTGCCTATCGCACCGGTGCCGCTTAACTGCAAACCCACAATTCACCTTGCGCCAAGCTGAGCCTTGGGGTGTGCCCTTTTTCCGGCAGGAGCCTTGAATGATTATCGAATTCGCCGCAGCAGATGCAGCCACTTCCGGTTCAGGCCACCGCCTTGTTGCCCGCTTCGTGCCGCAGGGCGGGCTGCCCGCAGATGCCGATGTGCTGGTGCGGGGCGCTGCCGCCGCCGCGCGCTTTACTGGCAAGGCCGGGCAGTTGTTCGAGGCGCTGGTGCCGGCGGGCGACGGCGTGCAGCGGCTGGCCTTTGCCGGAATCGGCGAGCCGGGCGCGGCTGGGCGCACCGCGACGCTGGAGCGCGCGGGCGGCGGACTGACCGCCAAGTACCTGACTTCGGGCGAGACCGAGCTCGCCATCGACTTTGCCGGCAGCGGCCTCGGCGCTGAGGATGCAGCCGCCGTGCTGCTTGCGGCGCGGCTGCGTGCGTGGCGCCATGACGTCTATCGCACCAAGCTGAGCGACGAGCAGAAGCCCTCGCTGGCGAAGATCGTGGTGCTGGGCGCGCCCGAAGGCACCGAGGCCATCTGGGAAACCGAAGCCGCGATTGCCGAGGGCGTGGAGTTCACCCGCGAGCTGGTGACCGAGCCTGCGAACGTGATCTACCCCGCCAGCTTTGTGGAGCGTTGCAAGGCGCGGCTTGAGGGCACCGGTGTCGAGATCGTGGTGCTGGGCCTGGCCGAAATGACCGCGCTCGGCATGGGCGCGCTGCTGGGCGTGGCGCAGGGTTCGGTGCGCGAGCCCAAGATCATCGCCATGCGCTGGAAGGGCAAGGCGGGCGCGCGGCCGACGGCCTTCGTGGGCAAGGGCGTGACCTTCGATACCGGCGGCATCTCGATCAAGCCGGCGGCGGGTATGGAAGACATGAAGTGGGACATGGGCGGCGCGGCGGCGGTGGCCGGCACGATGCTCGCGCTGGCGCGGCGCAAGGCGCAGGCGGACGTGATCGGCGTTTGCGGCCTTGTCGAGAACATGCCCGATGGCAATGCGCAGCGGCCGGGCGATGTCGTCACCACGATGTCGGGCCAGACGGTCGAGGTGATCAACACCGACGCTGAAGGCCGCCTCGTGCTGTGCGATGCCGTCACCTGGGTGCAGAAGGAATACAGCCCCGCCACGATCATCGACCTTGCCACGCTGACCGGCGCGATCATCATTTCGCTGGGGCATGAGCATGCCGGCATGTTCGCCAACGACGATCTCCTGGCCGGGCAGCTCGATGCAGCGGGCAAGGCGAGCGGCGACAAGCTCTGGCGCATGCCCATCGGCCCTGCCTACGACAAGCTGATCGACAGCCCGATTGCCGACATCAAGAACGTGGGCCCGCGCTATGGCGGCTCGATCACGGCGGCGCAGTTCATCCAGCGCTTCGTGGACAAGGGCGTGGCCTGGGCGCACCTCGATATCGCGGGGACGGTGTGGGTCGACAAGCCCGGTGCGACGCACGACAAGGGCGCGACGGGCTTTGGCGTGCGGCTGCTTGATCGCTATGTGCGCGACGTGCTGGAAGCCTGATACGTGCCGAAGATGCGCCGCAAGGCGGACTTGCCGAGCAAGCTCTGCGCCGCCTGCGGCCTCCCCTTCACCTGGCGCAAGAAGTGGGAACGCGATTGGGACAACGTGAAGTTCTGTTCGGATCGCTGCCGCTCGGGGAAGGGGAAAGCGGCATGACTTGGTCGCGGCGCGGCGTGTTGGCAGGTGCGGGCGGCGCAGCAGCGCTGGCGATGGTACCGATGGGCGCGCGGGCGGCGGCCCCCGCCCGACTTGCCGATGCGGCGGTGCCGATCACCCCGGCCGAGCGCATGGCGCGCATCGCCAAAGTGCAGGGGCTGATGGCCGAGCAGAAGGTTGCCGCCCTGCTGGTGGAGAGCGGGAGCAGCCTGACTTACTTTACCGGCATCCGCTGGTCGCGATCGGAGCGGATCACGGCAGCGGTGATTCCCGCCAAGGGGCAGCCGATCATCGTCACGCCGTTCTTCGAGGCGCCTTCGGTGCGCGAGACATTGGCGGTGCCGGCGGATCTGCGCACTTGGCACGAGGATGCCAGCCCCTTTGCGCTGATCGCGGACGCACTCAAAGGGCGCAGCGGGCCGGTCGCTGTCGAGCAGACGACGCGGGCCTTCATCACCGAAGGGCTGGCGCGCGAGGGGCGGTTCGAAGTCGTTTCGGGCGCGGCGCTGGTCAATGCCTGCCGCCAGATCAAATCGCCTGCCGAACTGGCGCTGATGCAGATCGCCAATGCGGTGACGCTGGCCGCGCTGCGCGAGGCGCATGCTGTGATGCAGAAGGGCATGACGGCGCGCGACATCGGCAGCCTGGTGGGCGCGGCAACGACCCGCATGGGTGCGGAGAATGATTTCGCGCTGGTGCTGCTGAACGAGGCGAGCGCCTACCCGCATGGCTCCAAGACGCCGCAAGTGGTGCGCGAAGGCTCGGTCGTGCTGATGGACTGCGGGTGCGTGGTCGAGGATTATCAGTCCGACATTTCGCGCACGTTGGTTTTCGGTGAGCCGAGTGTGCGGCAACGCAAGGTGTGGGACACGATCCGGCGCGGGCAGGACATGGTGTTTGGCGCGGCGAAGGTGGGTACGCCGGTCAGCGCGCTCGATGCGGCGGTGCGCCGGTTCTATGAGGGCGAGGGCTGGGGGCCGGGCTTCGCGCTGCCGGGCCTTTCACACCGCGCAGGCCACGGGATCGGGATGGACGGCCACGAAAGCCCCTACCTCGTTGGCAATGACAGCACGCCGCTGGCACCGGGCATGTGCTTTTCCAACGAGCCGGGGCTTTATATCCCCGGTGAATTCGGGATGCGGCTGGAGGACTGCTGGGTGATGACCGAGCAGGGCCCGAAGAGCTTCACACCGCTTGCCCGTTCGCTCGACGATCCGATCTGACCATGCGGGTCGATTTCTACCAGCTTTCGCGCGATCCGGCGGAACTGGTGCTGCCCCGCCTTGCGCAGGGCACGCTGGGTGCGGGCGAGCGGTTGCTGGTGGTTTCGGAGGATGCTGGACAGCTTGGCCGGATCAGCGAGGCGCTGTGGACGCGCATTCCCGAAAGCTTCCTCGCCCACGGCATGGCGGGCGGAGAGCACGATGCGCGACAGCCGATCCTGCTTTCGCACGAGCCGCTGCCCGCCAACGGCGCGCGCTATCTGGCGCTGGCGGACGGCGTGTGGCGCGAGTTCGACGGCGCGTCGCGAGTCTTCCTGCTGTTTCCGCCCGAGCGGATCGACGATGCGCGGGCGACCTGGCGGATGCTTGGGACGCGTGAGGGGGCGGAGCGCAAATATTGGCGGCAGGAAGGCGGCAAGTGGCTGGAAGGGCCGCGCTGACGCCCACAACCTTGCAGCGCAGCAATTTCCCCGCTAGTGGCGCGGCCAGCCAAAAGCCTCCCATAAAACGCAAGGAACATCCCATGGCGGTTACCCGCACCTTTTCGATCATCAAGCCCGATGCCACGCGCCGCAATCTGACCGGCGCTGTCACCAAGATGCTCGAGGAAGCCGGCCTGCGCGTCGTTGCCTCCAAGCGCATCCACATGAGCCGCGAGCAGGCCGAGGGCTTCTATGCCGTCCACCGCGAGCGTCCGTTCTTCAACGATCTGGTCGAGTTCATGATCTCGGGCCCGGTCGTGGTGCAGGTGCTGGAAGGCGAGAACGCCATGCAGCGCAACCGCGACATCATGGGCGCGACCAACCCGGCGAATGCCGAGCCGGGCACGATCCGCAAGGAACTGGCCGAATCGATCGAAGCCAACACCGTCCACGGTTCGGATTCCGACGAGAACGCCGCGATCGAGATCGCCTACTTCTTCAAGCCGGAAGAAATCGTCGGCTGATCTGCCAAGCGCAGGTTGCTATAGCAGGGGCCGCCGGAGTGATCCGGCGGCCCTTTGCGTTTCGGGAGAAGTTATGTTGGGGATGGGGGACGGGTCGTGCCCGTTCGAGTTCAATTTCGATCCCGCCACGTTCAAGGTGGGCGATCATGTGAGCTACCGCGTGACGGGGAGCCTCGAGGGCATGCCGTTCGTCGGCACGCTGCTCGAGGTGCATGATGACCACGTGGTGATCTCGCCGGGCGAGAGCGATCCCGATGCGCGCTATCGCGGTACGCGCGAGGATCGGCCGGTGGTGGATATCAGCGAGATCTAGGCGGCGGCCGGCTGCGATCAGGACCCCGTTGCCGGGCAGTCGGGAGCCATCTTTGCAAGCTCGGCAAGAATGTGCGGCCGGGCAGTGGCCTGATCCCAGCGAGCCAGTTCGGACAGGGTCCGGCCTTCGCCGAGGCCTTTGGCAACCAGGTAGCCGACATAATAGCCAGCGCGCTGGGGCAGACCGGGCAAGTTGCGACCACCGTTGAACAGCGCGGAATAGTCGTTGCCTTCTTCGGACATCACGCGCTGCCGCACGGCACAGACGGCGGCCACGCGGTTTGCGTCGATCTGGCGGCGCATATCATCCGTCAAAAGCAATTCGCTGTTCGTGGCACCAGGATTGAGCTGATCGGCGACGTACGTTGCGAGACCTTCCTCCCACAGCGCGCACCACAGCGGCTTGCACTCGGCGAAGCGCGGCTCGTGATAGGTGTGGAATAGTTCGTGCTCGAAAAACGGTCGCTCGTTGGCATTGTCCTTGTGTACCTGGGCGATCACATCGGCGCCGAAGACGAGCACGGTCTTTCCGCCAATCTCGCGCGTACCCCCATCCATCTCGCCGAGGCTGTGGACGAGATAAATCGGCGGGAGCGCGCCAGCGTCAGGGAAAGTGCGGGCAAAGTCGCGGATTGCGATCGCGAATGCGGCTGGCAGGGCCGCCGCTCGCGCCGTGAATTTCTTCTCAATCGCCGGAAAGTCTTCAAACGACCTTGTCACCCACGAGTCGTACTTCGCTGCCGGAACATCAAGTCGCGTCTCGCTGTAGAAGCCGGGGAACCTCTTTTCCATCAACTGCTTGAACTTCGCCACGCGCAGCGGCGCGGGTTGACCTTCGGTCTCGTGGTAGAAGCGTGTGTACTCGCCGGTCAGATCGATGATCGCCGGCGGTGCGGGTGCGGGCTTAGCCGCCAGCGCGCTCGTGACAGAAAGGGCGGCAATGCAAGCGATGCTGGTGAGGAGCGAACGGACCATGGAGCGAGCATAGTTTGCTGCTGACGAAGCGTCGATCATAGAACAATCCGATCTGGCGGGGCGGTACAGAGACCAACCCCATCGGCTTCAGGTCGCTGCGGGCTGCCGCGCGTACCAGCGGTCCAGCATCCGGGCCATGGCTGCGATGGCGGCAAGGCCGAGCAGGATGGGCAGGTGGAAACCCGCGCCGCTTGCCAGCAGGGCTGCGGCGGTGAGGCATGCGGCGGAGCAGCCGAGGTCCCAACCGCCTTCGGTCGCCATCGAGAAGCGCAGCACGCAGGGGCTCTGCCGCGCCATCGCGTAGAGCGGGGCGAGCATGGCGGTGCTGGTCATCGGCACGACGAGCGCGCCGAGCGCGGTGGCCGCGACGGCGAGGAGCGGATGGCCAAGCGCGGTGCCCTTGGCGGCAAGCGCGAGTGCGGCAGCGCCATAGGCGATGACGAGCGAGTGGCGTGGGTGCCCGCTGTCGATCAGGCGGCCGACGAGCAGGCTGCCGGCGGCGGCGGCAAGTCCGGCGGCGGCCATCGCGGCGCCGAACTGGTCGAAATGCTCGCCCAGCGTAGCGAACAGCGCGAGGTTCCAGATCACCACCGAGCAGCCCGCGTGGAAGCCCTCACCCAGATAGAGGCGGCGTGCGTAGCTGGCGACGCCGGGTTCGAGCACGGCGGCAGGGTCGATCGTGGGATTGGGCGCGCCGAGGAGCGGCAGGGCGCTGGCGAGTTGCAGCACGGTGATCGCCGCGAAGGCAATTCCCGGCCCGCCATGCGCAAGGAGCAGACCGCCGAGCGCAGGGGCGGCGATGCCCACCAGCGCGCTGGTCGCCTGCTGCACGCTGATCTGCTGGCCGCCGCGCCCGGTGTCGGTCAGCACGGGAAGGAAGCCGTGCCATGCCGTCCAGTAGAGCACGCTGCCAAGGCCGCTGACGGCGAGGAAGAGCGCGAGGAGCGGGCCGACTTCGTGGACCAGCGGGAGCAGCGCGAAGCTGACCGCGCGGACGGCGATGCCGATCAGCAGCACGTTGCGCACGCCGAAGCGCACCGCCAGCGGCAGGACAAGGCCGCGCAAGGCAAGGCGCGAGAGGACGATCAGCGCGAAGCTGGCGAGGGCCGCCGGGAAGGAAAAGCCGCGGCTGACGAGGAAGCCGGCGATGAAGATGCCGCCGCCTGCTTCCACAAACGATTGCAGGGCGGAGTGGACATAGAGCCGATGCAGCGGGGAAAGCGAGGTTTTGGGCATTGGCGGCTCCCGCAGCCGGGGCAGGGCTGCGATCAGAATTCCATCATCGCCGCAAGCTTGCGCGGCGCCACGGCCAGCCACGAGCGGTGCAGCCATTCGGATATGTCGTCCCAGTCAACGTCGCCGAGGTCAAGACGAATACCTATCCACCCATCGCCGAAATAGGCCGGGCGGAAGAAGCGATCGGGATCGCTTTCGATGAGCTGTTCCTGCTCGTCGACTCCGCTGATCTTGACGAGCAGGGCGACTTTGCGGTCGCCGTGGTGGTCGGCGCTGACCCAGGCGAACTTCTTGCCTTTGACAATGCCGAAGCAGGCCATGCCGTGGCTCAGGCTTTCCTCGGCTTCGGGAAGCTGCATGGCGCGTTGGCGCACCTGTTCGGTAAGCCAGGCGGGATCGGCTTCGCGCGTGACGAATGCGGCAAGGCAGCGGGCGTAGAGCTGGTGTTCGGCGAAGAGGACGCGGGCTGCGAGGCTGTCTGGCGTATCGCCGGGGAGGATCGCGACCGGGATCTGGCCGAGGATCGGGCCTTCATCGAGATCGGCGGTGACGAGGTGGACGGTGCAGCCGGCATGGCTGTCCCCCGCCGCGATGGCGCGCTCGTGGGTGTGGAGGCCGGTGTACTTGGGGAGGAGCGAAGGGTGGATATTGACCATCCGCCCTTCCCAGCGCGCCACGAATTCGGGGGTGAGGATGCGCATGTAGCCGGCGAGCGCAATCCACTGCGCACCAGCGCGGCGGACCGCTGCTTCCATCGCGGCATCGTGCTCGGCGCGGGGGACGCCTTTGTGGGGGAGGACGAAAGTGGGGACGCCTTCGGCTGCGGCGAGCTTGAGGCCGCCGGCCTCGGGGTTGTTGGAGAGCACGATGACGATCTCGAACGGGCACTCCGGAAGGCGGCTGGCATAGAGCAGCGCGGCCATATTGGTGCCGCTGCCCGAGATGAAGACGGCGACTTTGGCGCGGGTCATCCTCTTATCCTCCCTATTTTTGCGCAGCACAAATGGGGAGGATCAGGTTAGCCGACATGCACCGCTTCCCACGGGGCGCGGGCGGACCACGCCTCGGCGCTGCCGAAGACAGTGCAGCCCTTTTCGCCCGCGACTATCGTGCCTATCGGGAAGGCAGTTTCGCCAGCGGCGGTGAGATCGGCGATGAGCGCGGGAGCCTCGTCCGCAGCGACGGCGAGGACCATGCCGACGCCGCAGTTGAAGGTGCGGGCCATTTCCTCGGGCTCGATCTGGCCTTGCGCCTGGAGGAAGGCCATGAGGCGCGGCTGTTCCCAGGCATCGGCATCGATGCGGGCGTGGAGGCCCTTGGGCAGCACGCGGGGCACGTTTTCGAGGAGCCCGCCGCCGGTGATGTGGGCCAGCGCATGGATGCGACCTGACCGGATGAAGGGCAGCAGGCTCTTCACATAGATGCGGGTCGGCTCGATCAGGTGATCGATGAGGAGGCGCTCGTTGTCGAACAGGGCGGGACGGTCGAGCTTCCAGCCTTTGTCTTCGGCGAGGCGGCGCACGAGCGAATAGCCGTTGGAATGCACGCCCGAGGAAGCGAGACCGATGAGGACGTCGCCTTCTGCAACGCGATCACCCGTAAGCTGCTCGCCGCGTTCGACCGCGCCGACGCAGAAGCCCGCGAGGTCGTAATCACCCGGGCCGTACATGCCGGGCATTTCGGCGGTTTCGCCCCCGATCAACGCGCAGCCCGCCATGCGGCAGCCTTCGGCAATGCCGGCGACGACGCGTTCGGCAACGCCGGTATCGAGCTTGCCGGTGGCGAAATAATCGAGGAAGAACAGCGGCTCCGCGCCCTGCACGATGAGATCGTTGACGCACATGGCAACGAGATCGATGCCGATCGCATCGTGCCGGTCATGATCGATCGCGAGCTTGACCTTGGTGCCGACGCCATCATTGCCCGCAACCAGCAGCGGGTCCTTGTAGCCCGCCGCCTTCAGGTCGAAGAACGCGCCGAAGCCGCCCAGTTCGGCATCGGCGCCGGCGCGCGCGGTGGCGCGGGCGAGGGGGCCGATTGCCTTAACGAGAGCGTTGCCGGCGGCGATGTCTACCCCCGCCTTGGCGTAGGAGTAGGACTGCGGAGTTTCGTCGGTGGAAGCCATGGGGCAGCCGCCTAGCGCTTTCCCGCTTGGATTTCCACTTGCCTTTGGGCAAAAGCGCGGCATTCGAGAAAAGATGCAGCGCAAGGCCTGCGTTCCCAGATGGAGTTCCCTTGGCCGCCCTGCGCTCGCCCTTCCTCAACCTGACGTTCCTGCCGGACCTGAGCCGCCGGGCGCGGCTTGCGTTGCTTGCGGGGCTCGGCCTGCTGCTCGCGGGCGGGGGCGCGGCGATCTATGCGCAGATCGAGGGCGACCGCGGCATCGCGCCGATTGCCAGCAATGGCGATTTCGAGGTGAGCGGGATCGAGGTCAACACCACCGGCAAGACGGCAGAAGAAGCCCGCGCCAACGGCTGGCGGCAGGCGCAGCGGCTGGCGTGGGAAAAGCTGTGGAAGTCCAACGGGCTGGGCGGCGGTGCGGCCCCCGCGCTCGATGACGGCACGATCGACGGCATGGTTTCCGCCGTGGTGGTGGGGCAGGAACAGATCGGCCCGCGCCGCTATATCGCAACGCTGGGGGTGATCTTCGACCGCACGCGGACGAGCGGCTACCTCGGCATGCAGGGCCAGATTGCGCATTCGGCGCCGCTGCTGGTGATCCCGGTGCTGATCGAAGGCGGCGTCACTTCGGTGTTCGAGACGCGCACACCCTGGCAGAAGGCCTGGGCCGAGTTCCGCACCGGGGCGAGCGCTATCGACTATGTGCGGCCCAATGGCGCGGGCGCGGATTCGCTGCTGCTGACGGCGGGGCAGATCAGCCGCCGCAGCCGCAACTGGTGGCGGCTGGTGCTCGATTCGGCTGGCGCTTCGGATGTGATCATGCCGATCGCCAAGCTGGAGCGGAGCTGGCCGGGCGGGCCGGTGCACGGCACGTTCACTGCGCGGCATGGGCCAAACAACACGTTTATCGGCAGTTTCGAACTGACGGCGCCGAGCGAGGACAAGCTTCCCGCGATGCTGGCGGAGGCGATCACGCGGCTGGACGGCCTCTATGCCGGCGCGCTGGCGGCGGGGCAATTGGCGCCCGATCCCTCGCTTTCGATGCGGCCCGATCTCGATCCAGCACTGGTGGCAAGCATCGTGGCCAAGCTGGGGCCTGCGCCTGCCGCGCCGACGGTGGTGGCCGGGCCTGACGCGGTGGCGACGGCTGCGGCCGTGCCGACCACGATTGTGACGGTGCAGTTCGTGACCCCCGATGCAGCAGCGGTCGATGCGGGCGTGAGCGCGGTGCGCCGGGTCGACGGGGTCAAGGAAGCGGCGACCACCAGCCTTGCCATGGGCGGCACTTCGGTGATGCGCGTAACCTTTGCCGGCGATATCGATGCGCTTGCGGCCGCCTTGCGCGCGCAGGGCTGGCGCGTGACTCAAGGGGCGGCCGCGCTCAGCATTCGCAAGTAAGTATGAGCCAGATCGCGCTACCCCTCGTCACGGCGACCACCGCCGAGACCGTGCTCACCGGCCCTTCGCTGGAGCCGGTGCTGGCGCTGCTGGCCGGCGCGGCCGACTGGCCCTATCGCGCCGCCGTGCTGGCGGGGCCGCCGCGTTCGGGCAAGAGCCTGCTGGCGCGCTGGTTTGCCGCGAGCGGGCTGGGCGATGCGCTCGATGATGCCGACGCCCTGCCGGAAGATGCGGTGTTTCACCGCTGGAACCGCGCGCAGACCGATGGGCGGCCGCTGCTGATCGTTGCGAACAAGGCGCCGGGGACGTGGCAGGTTGTGCTGCCCGATCTCGCCTCGCGGCTGGGCTCGGCACTGATGATCGAGATCGGCGCGCCCGATGATGACCTGCTCCTCGCGCTAGTGGAGAGCCATGCGGCGCGGCGGGGGCTGGCGCTGGGTGAGGCGGTGCTGGCCTATCTCCTGCCCCGGCTGGAACGCAGCCATGCCGCCGCCGAGGCACTGGTCGAAACAATTGATCGCCTGTCCCTTGAGCGGAAGGCCGCCGTCACCATATCGCTGGCACGCGATGCCTTGGCCGAGCGGGTGCATGGTGTGCCCGAGGCTGAACGGCAACCTAGGCTTCTCTAGGCGCGCTTGCTTTAAATGCGCAAAAGGGGGAAAAGCGCGGCCATGTTCGAACGCCTCACCGCCTATCTGGACTCGATCCGCGCGCGCGATCCCGCGCCGCGCTCGCGCTGGGAAATCCTGCTTTATCCGGGGCTTCACGCCGTCGGCCTGCACCGCGTGGCGCATTGGCTGTTCGTGCGCGAGATGTTTTTCCTCGCGCGCTTCGTGAACCATCTGGCCCGCTTCTTCACCGGGATCGACATCCATCCGGGCGCGAAGATCGGACGGCATCTGTTCATCGACCATGGCTTCACCGTGATCGGCGAGACCGCCGAGATCGGCGACAACGTGACGATCTACCAGTGCGTGACGCTGGGCGGGACCAATCCGGCCAATGGCGTGCCCGGCAAACGCCATCCCACGTTGAGCGACAACGCCATCATCGGTTCCGGCGCGCAGATTCTCGGCCCGATCACCGTGGGTCCGCGCGCGCGCGTCGGTGCCAACGCGGTGGTGACCGAGGATGTGCCCGAAGGCGCGACCATGGTCGGCCTCAAGGCGCGGTCCACGCTGGTGCCGGTCGAGACCTGGCTCAAGGACTTTATCCCTTACGGCACGCCCTGCAAGGAGCCCTGTGCGCCTCTGGGCGAACCGACTGGCGGGAGCCGGGTGGACGAGCTGGAAGCCGAAGTCGCGCTGCTCAAGGCGCAAGTCGCCGCACTGCTCGAACGGCAGGATGAGAACACTGGTGCGCCCGCGCCGGTCGGCGGCGGCAATCGGCGCAGGAGCCGCAGCTGAGCGTGCAGGGCGGCGCCGATGCGGGCGGTCCTGGCCCTTCTGTGCTGCCATTCCCGCAAAGCCGTACCGAGCCGCAAGTCGGCTTTGAACGGCCCGAACTCATGCGCATTCTCGATCTCTATGGCCGCATGGTCGCCGCTGGGGAATGGCGCGACTATGCGATGAGCTTTGGCAAGGATGCGGCGAGCTTTGCCGCCTTCCGCCGAACGGCAGAACGGCCCACGGCGCGGATCGAGAAGCGCCCGGCACTGCGAGCCAAGCAGGGCATGTGGACGCTGTTTGGCGAGGCCGGGCAAGTGCTCAAGCGCGGGCATGAGCTGGCGGGGGTGCTTTCGGTGCTCGAGCGCAAGCTGCTGAAGATCGTCGAGGATTGACAGCCAATCCCTTCGCCCACCGACGACAAGGCGCGGCGGGGAGTCGGGGGCATCTGGTGCATTTGATGCGCGCGGCGGGACTGTTCGGCGTGGCGGCGCTTGCTGCTTGCAACGCTTCGACCGCTGCTCGGAAGAAGGCCGACGAAGGCACTCCGGTCCTGCGGGCCGTCTACCGCGATGCGGATTCAAGGATGGTGCTGATGTTGCCCGAGAAAGGGCAGCGCGCGGTTCTGCGCGGCGATTGTGCGGCGCCGTTGCTGATCGATGCGCGCACCGGGGCGGTGCGGGTGCTGGATGAGGCCGAAGTGCAGGCGCGGCTGCGCACGATGCAACTGGCCGGGGCAACGCGCGGCGCGTGCCCGGCAGGGTAGCTCAGTCGAACACGCCCGAGGTCCGCACCAGGGCCTTCTGGCTGCGCGTGATCTGCAGCACGACCTGAAACAGCATCACGGCGGAGGCCAGCAGCAGCACCATGCCAAGTCCGCCGATGATCATGATGAGAGCTGGCGAAGTGATCACCCGCACGCCGGGCAGCGTGTCGAGGCTCAAGGTCATCAGGAAGACGGCCTGGAACAGGGCTCCACCAAGGAGGCATGACCACCAGCCCGTGATCGCGGTGACTTCCTGTTCGGCCTGGTACTGGTCTTCGCCCGCGCTGCGGTTCCACAGTTCGCGCATCGCACGCCTCGGCACGACGAAGTTGGCAAATGGTACCAGCCAGCTGCCGGTCGCCCAGACAGGGCTGTAGCGCAGATCCGGAATGCCGAGATCGCGCAGGTTGGCATGTGCGCGCCAGACCCAGACCAGTCCGGCGAGGAGGACGAGCACGAGCGTCGGGGTGCTGAAGATGAGCGCGGCGACCAGCGCGGCACCGAGCCGCACCATGCCATCTAGGTTGTTAACCAGCACGGCACCCGCTCCGAACGCGATCAGCGTGGCGCCGATGTAGAGCGTGAGTGCAGTCTGCAGCAGGAGCGCACGCCAGCGCAGGGCGGCCATGAGACGATCGTGATCCGTCATGACCGCCCCCGCGCCCGGTTGAGATCAGCGCTTCATTGCGGCCTGAAGCTCGACGAGGATGGCCTGGCTTTGCTGCGCGCCCGACTGGGGCACGAAATCGCCGGTGCGGTCCGAAATCTGGTCCCAGTGCGCGGCGAAGTCTTCGACGGTGCGCGCGTTCAGCGGGAGCAGGACGGGCTTGTTCATCGTGACCCATGCCGAGTGATAGGCGCCTGCGCCCGCGCCGACGATGGCGTTGCTGGGGGCGTCGTCGGAGACGAGGAACAGCGCAGCGGGGACGACGTTTTCCGGGCCGAACAGCTTGAAGGCTTCCTCGGGGAAGATGTCCTCGGTCATGCGCGTGGCGGCGACGGGGGCCAGCGTGTTGACCTTGATGTTGTTCTTCGCGCCTTCGAGGTAGAGCGTCTTGGTGAGGCCCGCGAGGCCGAGCTTGGCCGCGCCGTAGTTGGCCTGGCCGAAATTGCCGAACAGGCCGGTGGACGAGGCGGTCATCAGGATGCGGCCATAGTTCTGTTCGCGCATCAGGTCCCAGCAGGCCTTGGTGGCGAAAGCGGAACCGATGAGGTGGACCTTCACGACCATCTCGAAGTCCGCCGGGTCCATCTTGGTGAAGCTCTTGTCGCGCAGGATGCCGGCGTTGTTGATGAGGATGTGGACGCCGCCCCACTTTTCCTTCGCGCGGGCGACCATTTCGGCCATCTGCTCGAATTCGGTGACCGAGCCGCCATTGGACATGGCTTCGCCGCCAGCAGCCTGAATCTCCTCGACAACCTTCAGCGCGGCGTCCGAGTGGCCGGTGCCATCGCGCGCGCCGCCGAGATCGTTGACGACGACCTTGGCACCGCGGCGGCCGAGTTCGAGCGCGTATTCACGGCCGATACCGCCGCCTGCGCCGGTGACGATCGCGACCTTGTCCTTGAACGAAATGCTCATCGCAAAGCTCTCCCTAACGCCGCGCACCACGTTGTTTGGCAGGGCGATTAAGGACGAGGCGATGCCATGGCGCGTGGGCCTTGGCAATATCAGCTTCAGCCGATGCGGTGCACCCAGCCGTGGGTGTCCGCAGCCTCGCCGCGCTGGATCGAGACGAGGCGCTGGCGCAGCTTCTGGGTGAGCTGGCCGGGGCCGCCGCTGCCGATCACGAAGCTATCGGTGCTGCTGGTGACCTTGCCGACGGGCGTGACCACGGCGGCGGTGCCGCAGGCGAAAGTTTCGGTCAGCTTGCCCGAGGTTGCGTCCGCCTGCCACTGCGCGAGCGAATAACGCTCCTCGCGCACGGTGAGGCCTTCCTCGCGGGCGAGCAGAATCAGGCTCTCGCGGGTGATGCCGGGGAGGATCGTGCCGCCGAGCGGGGGCGTGACCATCGTGCCGTCGGCGAAGACGAAGAACAGGTTCATGCCGCCCAGTTCCTCGATCCACTGGCGCTCGACCGCATCGAGGAACAGCACCTGATCGTGCCCGCGCGCAAAAGCTTCGGCAGTGGGGACGAGGCTGGCGGCATAGTTGCCGCCGCACTTGGCAGCGCCCGTGCCGCCGGGCGCGGCGCGGCTGTAGTCGCTGACCCAGAGCGAGACTGCGGGGGCGCCCGACTTGAAGTAGTTGCCGGCCGGGCTCGCGATCACGAGGAAGCGGTACTGCTTGGAGGGGCGCACGCCGAGGAACGCCTCGCTCGCGAACATGAAGGGGCGCAGGTAGAGCGAGCCGCCCTCGACGGTCGGGAACCAGTCCTTGTCCGCCTTGACCAGTTCCTCGACCGCCCGGGTGAACAGGCCTTCGGGCAAAGTCGGCATGGCGAGCCGCTCGGCCGAGGCGTTGAAGCGCGCGGCGTTGGCCTCAGGGCGGAACAGGGCGATGCCGCCATCAGCCAGGCGATAGGCCTTCAGCCCTTCGAAGATTTCCTGCGCATAGTGAAGCACGGCGGCGGCGGGATCGAGCGGGATCGGGCCATAAGGGACCACTTCGGCGCTGTGCCAGCCCTTGCCCTCGTCATAGAGGATCGAGACCATGTGATCCGAGAACGCGGTGCCGAAGCCGGGGTTCGCGAGGATTTCGGCACGCACATCGGGAGCCATGGGGGCGGGATGGGGGACGTGCGTGAAGGTCATCGGGGCAGCGGAAGCGGGCGTCGCCATCAGGGCGGTCCTTTGGGATTGTTAGGTGCGCGACGCTCCGTGAACGATTGTTGCGCAAATGGCAAGAGATTTGCAACAAATGTGAAGGGCCGCTTCCGGCAATCGGAAGCGGCCCTTCGCATGGTCAGCGGCCGGAAGTGCCGCCCACGGTGCCTTTATCGCTTGAACAAACTAGCGATAATGCTCCGCGATGCGCAATGCCGACCCCTCTGCTGAACCATGAGACATCGGATCACCTCCTTTCGCGCTGTTGAGCCAAAGTGCCGCCTCCCCGATCTTGTTGACATCGGTGTGCGGCTCGACCGGGGGATTGCAGCCCTGTACCGGCCTTGGGGAGAATGTGATTCATCACGGGGCCAAGAACAAGACTTGCATTGAATTTTTTTGCGGTCAGAATTGGGGCTTCGCGCTGGTTTGGTGGATAAGTCCGCCAAGGTGCTTTTCCTTCAGCGGCAATCCTCGATCACGCGGCCAACCTCGGACCAGACGGGGAGCACGAGCGTTTGCGCGCCGCCCATTTCGAGCATGAAACGGCCCCGGCTGAAGGCGATTGCATCGAGCAGCGGATCGCGCACCGCAAAGGTGATTTCGAAGGCAACAGCCGCGTTCTGGGCTGCGCTGGCGGTGGGGGTGGCGGTCAGGCGGCGCAAGGTGCTGCTGGTGGTGATCGTGGCGGGCACGGTGCCAGTGCCGAAGCCAGCGCGCTGCACGATGATGGCCGGGCGGGTGCGATCGCAGCGGATCGCCAGCAGTGGCCCAGCGCCGGGTTGCCCGAAGCGGACCGCGCTGCCGCTGCTCTCGGCGCTGTAGGTCCAGCTGCCGGGCGTTTGCGGCAGATCGCGCCAGTTGGCGGCGTCCGCGCGCGGAGCCTGGGGCTGCGGCGGGGCGGGGCGCGGCGGCGGGGCGGGCAGCTGCGGCTTTGGCGCGGGCGTAGCGGTGCCTCCGCGCGGTGCGGGGGCGGGCTGCGGCGGCAGGACCGTGCAGCCTCCGAGGGCAAGGACAGATGCGATTTGCAAGGCCGCGAGGTTGATCTTCATGCCCCGGGTATGGAAGAGAGCGGCGGTGACCTCAAGAAGCTCTGCATCAACACCGGGCAAATCGCCATCCGGCAAGGCAAAGGTGCGCATCGACCAGTTGCTGGTGGAGCGCGGCCTGGCCGAGAGCCGCGCCCGCGCGCAGGCGCTGATTCTGGCGGGGCACGTCTATTCGGGCGAGACCAAGCTGGTGAAGGCGGGCCATGCGCTGGCTGCCGATGCGCCGATCGAGGTGCGCGGGCGCGATCATCCCTGGGTTTCGCGCGGGGGGATCAAGCTGGCGCACGCGTTGGCGCAGTTCGGGCTCGATCCGGCGGGGGTGACCGCGATGGACATCGGCAGTTCAACCGGCGGATTTACCGACGTGCTGCTGACGGGCGGCGCGGCGCATGTCTTCGCGGTCGATTCGGGCACGAACCAGCTGGCGTGGAAGCTGCGGCAAGACCCGCGCGTGACCGTGCTCGAGCAGACCAGCGCGCGCATCCTGACCCCGGCTCAGATCGACCGGCCGGCGAGCTGGGTGGTGTGCGACGCGAGCTTCATATCCTTGCGCAAGGTGCTGGAAGTACCGCTGGCGCTGGCGGCACGGCCAACGCGGGTGGTGGCGCTGATCAAGCCGCAGTTCGAAGTGGGGCGCGGCGAGGTGGGCAAGGGCGGCGTGGTGCGCGATGCCGCGCTGCATGCGCGCGTCTGCGATGAGGTTCGGGACTGGCTCGAAGGCGAGGGCTGGATCGTGCAGGGCATCACGACGAGCCCGATCACCGGGCCGGAAGGCAACGTGGAGTTCCTGATTTCGGCGCTCCATCCGGGCGCGTAGAGCACCGACTGTCCCGCCTTGGGGCACCGCGTGCTTGCGGAGATTGCCTATATGCCGCAGCGCAGCCACTATCCACCGGCTGTTCTGGCAACGAATCGCTTTTTACCGGAGCGCTCCGGGGGGACACTTCGAGCACATGCGTTATCTTGCTTCACCTGCCCAGCTGCGTGCCAGCCTGCTGCGCTGGTCGCTGTTCACGGTGCCTTCGGTGCTCGGGCTCGGATTCCTCTCCAGCATTCTTGCGGACGCGGGCCCGGAGAATCCCTGGTTTGCGGCGCTGGCGAAGCCGGGGCTCTACCCGCCGCCGGCGACCTTCGGGATCGTCTGGTCGATGCTCTATGTGCTGATCGGGGTGGCGCTGGCGATGGTGGCGTCCGCACGCGGCGCGCCGGGCCGGGGCCTTGCCGTCGCCGTCTTCGCGCTGCAGCTCGTGCTCAATCTGGCGTGGAGCCCGGTGTTCTTTGGCATGCACCGCATGACCATGGCGCTCGGCATCATCGGTGTGATGATCGTGCTGACTCTGCTGATGACCCTGCTGTTCTGGCGCGTGCGGCCAACCGCGGCGGCGCTGCTGCTGCCCTATCTGGCGTGGATCTGCTTTGCGGCGGCGCTCAATTACCAGTTCCTCGCGCTCAACCCGCTGGCCGATGGCGCGGCGGGAACCGGCGCTGCGGTGCGCGTGCAGATCTGATAACGCCTGATATGATTTTGCCCGGGATCACGCCTTGCGCCGCGCGGCGTGAAGCGCCATCTGCGGGGCAGTGAATTCGTCCAGAAGGCCAGATCCATGCAGTCCGAGAACCCGATGATCGCCGATTTCGTCAAGCTGCTGAACAGCGCTGCCGGTACGCTTGCCGGCATGGGCCGCGAAGCAGGCGAAACCGCGCGCGAGAAGCTGCGCGAGACGTTCGGCGGGATGGACTTCGTCAGCCGCGAGGAATTCGAGGTCGTGAAGGACATGGCCACCGCCGCGCGCGAGGAAGCCGAGGCGCTGAAGGCGCGCGTTGAGGCGCTTGAGGCGAAGTTGGCGGGCTGAAGGCTTCGCGAGGAAGAGGTTTCTCGCAGAGACGCAGAGGAAAAAGGTCGCGAAGAGGTCGTGAAGCGCGGCGAAGCCGCTTTCATGATCGACGCCGCCTTCTATTCTCCGGCTGACGCCGGGGTTCCAAGCGGCATCTCTGCGGTCTTCTTTTCCTTTGCGCCTCTGCGAGAAACGCCCTTCCTTAAAGCCCGGCCGCCTTGAGCGCGTGATCCAGATCCGCGATCACGTCGTCCGGATCTTCCAGCCCTACGTTGAGCCGCAGCATGCCCTCGGTCACGCCCATGTCGGCGCGGGTTTCGGGGCCGACGCCGTGGTGGGTGGTCGAGGCCGGGTGGCACATCAGCGAGCGTGAATCGCCGATGTTGTTGGAGATATCGACGAGCTTCAGCGCATCGAGCAGGGCGTGCGCCTGCGGGCGTCCACCTGGCACTTCGAGGCTCATGATCGAGCCGCCCGCCTGCATCTGCTTCTGCGCCAGCGCATATTGCGGGTGGCTCGGCAGGAAGGGGTAGCGCACAGTTGGCAGGCGGCCTTCGATGAAGCTCGCGACCTTCAGCGCATTTTCGCTCTGGCGGCGGATGCGCAGGTCGAGCGTTTCGAGGCCCTTGAGCACGACCCACGCGTTGAACGGGGCGATGTTCGGCCCGGTGTTGCGCTGGAAGGGGAGGAGCTTGCCGTTGATGAACTCCGCCGAGCCCGCGACCGCGCCTGCCAGCACGCGGCCCTGTCCGTCCATCATCTTGGTGGCCGAATAGGCGACGACGTCGGCGCCGAAATCGAGCGGGCGCTGGAGCGCGCTGGTGGCGAAGGCGTTGTCGACGACCGTCGTGATGCCGTGCTGGCGGGCCAGCGTGCAGACGAACTCCAGATCGACGAGGTCCATCGTCGGGTTCGCTGGGCTTTCGAAGAAGAAGACCTTGGTGTTGGGCCGGATCGCGGCTTCCCACGCGGCGTTGTCGCCCGCGTCGATCGTGGTGCCGCTGATGCCGAAGCGCGGCAGCAGGTTGTCGACCAGCCAGCGGCACGAACCGAACGCGGCCTTGGCGGCGACGATGTGGTCCCCGGCTGAGAGCTGGCAGAGCAGCGCGGTGGTCATCGCGGCCATGCCGCTCGCCTGTGCGCGGCAGGCTTCGGCGCCTTCGAGGAGGGCGATACGCTCTTCCAGCATCTGCACCGTGGGGTTCTGCAGGCGCGAATAGGTCATGCCGTCGTCTTCGCCGGCAAAGCGCGCGGCGACGGTGGCGGCATCATCGTAGGAATAGCCGGAGGTGAGGAAGAGAGCCTCGGACGTTTCGCCCATTTCCGAACGCCAGGTGCCTCCGCGCACGGCCTGCGTTGCGGGGCGCCAGTGGGCGGTGATCGAGCGGTCCTGTCCGGTGGTGCGTTTCATGGCGTATGCCCTTAGATTTGCGGGGGCGGCGGTGCAAGCCGGACCATTGCCCTTGGGGGGCGGAACGGAGTATGCGCGCCCGGCCCATGTCCTTGCTTTCCCGCATAACCGCGCCCTTTACCGGCCCGCGCCGCACGACAGGCGATCCGCTGGTGTGGTGCGTGGCGATCACGCTGGCCTTCCTCGTGCTGGTGCTGCACCGGCTGGGCACGCCTTCGAAGATCATGTTCGACGAGGTGCATTACCTGCCCGCCGCGCGGCGGTTGATCGACCTCACCAGCCGCCTCAATCCCGAGCATCCGCTGCTGGGCAAGGAATTCATCGCATTGGGCATGCTGACGGCCGGCGACAACCCGTTCGGCTGGCGGCTGCCCAACGCGCTGCTGGGCACGCTGGGGCTTTTCGCTGCGATGCGCGCGATGTGGTGGGCAAGCCTTTCGCGAAGCGCGACGCTGCTGTTCGGCCTGCTGTTTGCAACCAATTTCCTGTGGTTCGTGCTGAGCCGGATCGCGATGCTCGACATGGCGATGGCAAGTATGCTGGCGCTGGCTTTCTGGCAGGCGGCGCTGGCGTGGCGGAAGGGGAGCCGGCTGCATCTGGCGCTATGCGGGGTGTTTCTGGGCCTGTCGCTCGGCGGTAAGTGGAACGGCGCCCCGATCCTCGCGCTGCCGGGGCTGCTGTTCGCGTGGGACCGCTGGTGGGCGCTGGCGGGGCGGCGGCGCGCATTGCTCACTGCGCGGGATGCGGGGCCGGTGCCAGGGGTTTCGCTGCTGGAAGCCGCAGCGTGGCTTGGGCTGGTGCCGCTGCTCGCCTATTTCGCGACCTTCGCGCCGGCATTCTTCTACAAGGTGCAGCCGCTGACCGTGCAAGGGCTGATCCCGTGGCAGAGCTACATGCTCAAGCTGCAGGACAGCGTGGTGAAGCCGCATCTCTATCAGAGCCGGTGGTGGCAATGGGTGTTCAACATCCGCCCGATCTGGTTCTTCTACGCCCCGTGGGACGGGGCGCAGCGCGGGGTGCTGATGATCGGCAATCCGTTCACGATGCTGGCTGGCCTGCCTGCGCTGCTGCTGTGCCTGTGGGCCGGGGTGCGCAAGGGGGACCGGCTGCGCGGCGCGGTGGTGGTGCTCTATATCGCGAGCCTGATCTTCTGGGCGATCAACGGCAAGCCGGTGCAGTTCTATTACCACTACACGCTGGCCAGCGTGTTCCTGATGGCGGCGCTGGCGCTGGTGCTGGCCGGGTGGTGGGAGCAGGGTCGGCGCTTGCCAGGGGCGCTGACAGTGGTGCTATCGGCGATGCTGTTTGTGGGATTTTACCCGATCCTGTCCGCTGCGGCGCTGCCGGGGAAGCTTTCGTATCGGGATTATACGTGGCTCGATAGCTGGCGGTAGGGCGGCGCGGAAAAATAGGGACAGTCCCCAAGAAAAAAGGGGACAGTCCCTATTTTTCCGCGCTGCTCAGTACTTGCCCCAGACGAACTTGCTGGAAAGCGCGAAGTTCCAAACCGAGCCCACGACGATGCCGACGATGGCGGCCGGATAGGCGTGGAAGCCCATGCGCATCAGCGCGGCGGCCGCGCCGACGTTGGCGAGGAGGCCGACCGAGCACGTGAGCGCGAACTTGGCCCAGCCACGCATCAGCGGAACGAAGCCGCGCAGGCGCTTGTCGGCGTACGTCAGCTCGTTGTTGAGCATGAAGTTGAAGGTCATCGCCACCACCGCCGCCGAGGTCTGCGCGATGATGAATTCGATCTGGTCCGACCAGTTGTGGTAGAGGATCTTCTGGCCGAACGCGCCGAGCACAGAGGCGAGCACGGCCATGTGCACGATCACGCCGAGGCCGCCGATCGTGCCGAACAGGGCAAAGCGGGTCGGGATGATGCGGCCCAGCCACTTGTCGTAGAGGCCGATCAGGAATTCGAAGACGACCGTGCGATCGAGCTTGCTTTCGCCTTCGGCGCGGGCGGCAAAGTTCAGGGGGAATTCCTTGACGCGCAGCGGTGCATCGACCGTGGCGAGAATATCGAGCAGAATCTTGAAGCCAACGCCGGACAGGCGGTGCGCGTCTGCCCGCAGCGTTTCGGCGCGGAGCATGAAGAAGCCGCTCATCGGATCGGAGAGCTGCACGCCCGTCACGCGGCGGGCGATGCGGTTGGCGAGGCCCGAGGCCTTGACGCGGTCGGGCCGACCCCAGGCTTCGGTGCTGGCGCCTTCCGCAAAGCGCGAGGCATAGGCGACATCGTACTCGCCGCCCTGAACCGCTTCGTACATGCCGGGCAGCAGCGCGGGATCGTGCTGGTGATCGGCATCCATCACCGCGACAATCGGCGCGGCGGTGGCGCACATGCCCTCGATCGCGGCAGAGGCAAGGCCGCGGCGGCCGATGCGTTCGATCACGCGGACGCGCGGATCGTCGCGGCCGATGCGGCGCGCTTCCTCGGCGGTGCCATCAGGGCTGTTGTCGTCGACGAAGATCGCTTCCCACGCGATGTCTCCCAATGCGGCGCTAAGCCGCTCGACCATGGGCGCGATGTTCTTGCGTTCGTTGAACGTGGGAAGGATGACAGCAAGTTGCAGCATGGAGCGCGCGCTTACAGCCTTGCGAGCACCGCGTCACCAATTTCCGTCGTTCCCGCGCTCCCGCCCAGATCGCGGCCCAGAATGCCATCGGCCAGAGTGCGCGCGACGGCGGCTTCGATGCGGTCTGCTGCATCCGCCAGGCCGAGCGAGTGGCGCAGCAACATGGCGAGCGACAGGATCGTGGCGATGGGGTTGGCGAGGCCCTTGCCGGCGATATCGGGCGCGGAGCCGTGGATCGGTTCGTAGAGGCCGAACGTGCCATGCGCCGTCTGCCGCGCGCCGAGCGAGGCCGAGGCGAGCAGGCCGATCGAGCCGACGCACATGCTGGCCTGATCCGAAAGAATGTCGCCGAACAGATTGCCGGTGACGACGACATCGAACTGGCCGGGGCTCTTGACGAGCTGCATCGCGGCGTTGTCGACGTACATGTGTTCGAGCGCGACGTCCGGGTATTCCCTGGCGACTTCGATCACCACGTCGCGCCAGAGCTGCGAGGTTTCGAGGACATTGGCCTTGTCGACCGAGCAGAGGCGTCCGCCCCGGCCCTGCGCCGCGCGGAAGGCGACATGGGCGATGCGGCGCACTTCGCTTTCGCTGTAGGACATCATGTCCCAGCCTTCGCGTTCGCCGCTGGCGGTGGTGCGGAAGCCCTTCTCGCCGAAGTAAACGTCGCCATTGAGTTCGCGCACGATGAGCAGATCGATCGCACCGGCGACTTCGGGGCGCAGCGCGGAATGGCCTTCGAGGCCGGCGAAGACTTTGGCAGGGCGCAGATTGGCGAACAAGGTCAAGGCCTTGCGCAGGCCGAGGATCGCCTGTTCGGGGCGCAGGTGGCGCTCCAGCGCATCGCAGGTGGGATCGCCGACCGCGCCGAACAGCACACCGTCAGACGCTTCGGCAAGGCTGAGGGTTTCGGGCGGGAGCGGATGGCCGGTGGCGTGATAGGCCGCGCCGCCGACGAGGGCCTCTTCGCGTTCGATGCCAAGATCCAGTGCATCGAGAACCCGCAGCGCCTCGCGCGTGACTTCGGGGCCGATGCCGTCGCCCGGCAGAACTGCAATCTTCATCAGGTCATCCTCGGAAGAAATCTCAACGCGCGCCGCCATCGATCCGCTTGAATCGCTCGATCAGGATGGCGCGCGCCGCCATACCATCGCGGCGCGGATCGGCAAGCAGGTGCTTCGCGAGGGAAAGGCCCTGCCGATCGAGCCGGGCGAGCAGGCTTTCCCACAGTTCTTCGGCAGGCGGGGGCTGGGCATGGCCATAGCCGATCTCCTGCAGCAGCAGCGCTTCGTAGGCGGCGACGGCACGGGCCCAGCCGCGCGCCGAGGGGGCATGGCAGATCGCATCGAGCACCGCTTCAAGCGCGCCATGGATGCCGGGGAAGGGCTGGCCTTCGGGCAAGCTCTGCGCGGTGAGCGTGGTGACCCAGCCGATCCCTGCGCTCGCCAGCGGTTCACCGAGCCAGGGGCCGCGGCTGGTGACAAGCTCCAGCTTGGCGGAAGGGAGCTGGCTCATCGTGCGCGCATTGAGTTCGGCGGCGACGAGATTGCCGGGAATCAGCACGGGCCGCAGCGTCCGCCCGCGCGCGCCGGCAACGTATCCGGCAATCAGGCCGTGATCCGCCGTCAGCAGGCGCACCACCGCGCCATGCTCGCCGTGGGCACGCGAGGCGCAGATAATGGCGGGGGCCCGTATAAGCATGGTGATAACCCGTGTGGAGATTGCCACAAGTTGCAGCAAGCATTGCAACGGATGAATCCACCGTTGGAACCGCCGCCAATCTGGGTTAGCTTGGCTCTCATGAAACAGCTCTTCCAGCATGCTGCCGTGACGGAGGGAGTGACAGTGCGCGTCGCTGTCAATTTCCTGCCCGAACAGTCGCGCATCGATGCCGGCAAATGGTTCTGGGTCTATCATATCCGGATCGAAAACGGCTCTGACCAACCGATACGCCTGCTCACGCGGCACTGGCGGATCACCGATGGGCGGGGGATGATCAACTTCGTCGATGGGGACGGGGTGGTGGGCGAACAGCCGCTGCTCGCCCCCGGTGCGGCCCATGATTATGTTTCGGGCTGCCCGCTCGGCACGCCGCATGGCAGCATGGAAGGCCACTACACGATGGAGCGGGCCGATGGCTCGCTGGTGGACGTGGCGATCCCCCACTTCCCGCTTGCCGCACCCGCGACCGCGAACTGATCAGTCAGCATGAAGCGGACCCATCTGCCGCTGAACGGCCTGCGCGTGCTCGACGCGGCGGCGCGGCACCTTTCCTTCACCCGCGCGGCGGACGAACTGGCGGTGACCCCGGCCGCGGTCGGCCAGCAGATCCGCGCGCTGGAAGACCTGCTCGGTGTCGTGCTGTTTCGCCGCACCACCAAGGGGCTGGTGCTGACAGACGAGGCGGCGGCCGGGCTCGATGCGATCCGTGAGGGGTTCCTGCGCTTCGAGGAAGGCGTGCAGGCGATGCAGGCCGGGCAATCGAGCCATGTCTATACGGTGGCCTGCCCGCGCGATTTCTTTGCCGCGTGGCTTAGCCCGCGCCTCGCTGCATTCCGCCTCGCCAATCCGGGCTTGCGATTCGCGCTCGTCGGCAGCGATGGCGATCTCGATTTTACCGAGGCAAATCTGAACCTTGCGGTGCGCTGGGCGGAAGGGCCAGGCGATCTCGAAGGCATCGCACTGGGCGAGCCGCTGATGCAGATCGTGGCGGCCCCGGGAACTGGGCCGGGAGCCGGTGAAGATGCGCCGTGGATTGCCTGGCCGGGCGATCCCGCGCCCGAGGGCCCGAATCCTGATGGCGCGGCGCGCGAAACGCAGTTTTCGGTGGGCGACGGAGGCACGGCGATCAGCGCGGCAGCCGCCGGGCTCGGCAAGGCACGAGTGCCGCTCATGCTGGCCGAAAGCGCGATCGCTGCGGGCAGGGTCGTGCCGCTGGGCGAGCCGGTCTGCTGCCGCCGTTCCTACTGGCTGGTGGCCCCGCTGCCGCAGTGGCGGCAGAAGAAGGTCAAGGCGCTGGTCGCGGCGCTGACCGAGGGTCCGAGGTAAAGCCCGCTTCGGAGCGACATTCCTCCATTGCGGGTGTTAAAGTTCTCCAGTTCCATCGATAATTCGCCCCGGACCTTGAGAAGGCGTTAACTCTCACCGCCGTAAACCGCCGCGATGGCAAGTGGCAGTCCCTCATCCGGTGTGCATCAGCGCGCTCGGCGCAGGCTGCGCGGTTTTGTCCGCAGCCTGCGTTGCTATGGGCGCCACTGGCAGCAGCGACCGGGCGATGCGTTTACCGAAGCCTACGCGCTGAGCGTGTCCCATCGCGCGCCGCTGCTTTATCTGGTGGTGATCTTCAACACGCTACTCGTGGCGGCCTGCTTTCATGGCTCTGCGCCGCTGGGTCTGGTGTTGGCGGGGCCTGTCATGAGCATCGTTGCCGTGCAGCGTGCCTCGCACTGGCTGCCGAACAAGGTCGCGACCCGGCCGGTCGAACAGCTGCGCGCCGATCTGCAGGGCATGCAGCGGCTGGGCGGCTGGGCGGCGCTGGTCTTCGTGGCATGGTCGCTGGGGCTCTATCCCTATGGTGATTCGGGCCAGCGTGAACTGCTCCATTTCGTCATTGCGGTAACGATGTTCTCCGCCGTGCTCGGCATGGCCAATTCGCCCCAGACGGCGCTGCGGCTCGGCATGGCGTTCACGCTGCCATGGAGCTTGTTCCTGCTGGCAACCGGCCATCCCAACGCCCCGGCGATCGCGCTGGCCCAGGTGTTCATTACCGCGATCCTGCTGGCGATGACCCAGATCCAGCACCGCGATTTCGTGCGGCTGGAGCTTTCGCGCCAGTTGCTGGTGCGGCGCGAGCGGCAGACCGCCGAACTGGCGAGCGCGCATTACCGGCAGGCGACGGTCGATCACCTGACCGGTGGGCGCAATCGCCGCGCCATCCTCGCCTGCCTTGAGGAGCATCTCGCCGAGCCGCCGCATGCGATCCGGCCGTGGCTGGCGCTGTTCGATCTCGACGGGTTCAAGCATGTGAACGATACCTTCGGCCACGCCGCCGGCGATCACGTGCTGCGTACAGTGAACCAGCGCATCGGCCAGATCGAAGGCGTGACCGCGCATGGCCGGCTGGGCGGTGACGAATTCGCCATCCTGTTCGACGGTGCCTGCGATGCCGATGCGGTGACGGCGGCGGCGCGCGCGCTTTCCTTTGCGATCCGCGAGCCGATCTCGTTCAATGGCGCGACGCTGCGGCTTTATGGTTCGATCGGCCTCTACCGGGCCGACGGCGATACGGCCTCGACTTGCCTCGAACGCGCCGACGCAGCGCTCTACAAGGCAAAGGAGCTGGGCGACGGTGCCATCGTCGCGTTCGGGCCGGAAGACGAAGTGGCACTCCATCGGCGCATTGCCGTGATGCGCCAGTTCAACGATTGCGCGCTTGGGGACCGGTTGCGGCTCTTGTATCAGCCGATCTTCGATTGCCGCGATGGGCGCGTGGTGGGCATGGAGGCGCTGGCGCGCTGGTCGCCCGACGGGATCGAGTGGCAGGCGCCGGGCGAATTCCTCGCGATTGCCGATGCGACGGGCCGTACGGGCGAGCTGACCCGGCTGGTGCTGGCGCGCACGCTTTCGGAATGCCGCCCCTGGGAAACCGGCCTCGAAGTCTCGATCAACCTCGCCGCGCGCGACGTGGTGCGCGAGGGGCTGGCCGAGACGATTGCGCAGATCGTTGCCGACGCGGGTGCAAATCCTTCGTCGGTGATGCTCGAGGTAACCGAACGGGCGCTGCAGATCGATCCGAAGCGCGCGGCGGTGCAGCTGGTGGCTTTGCGCGAGAAGGGCTTCCGCATCGCGCTTGATGATTTCGGCGCGGGCTGGTCGAGCCTGTCGCAATTGCGTGACCTGCCGCTCGACCGGATCAAGCTCGACCGCGCGCTGGTCGGGGCGCTTTCGAGCGATCCGGGGGCGCGGGCGGTGACAGGCATGATCGTGGCGCTGGCGTGGCAGCTGGGCATCGGCTGCTCGATCGAAGGCGTCGAAAGCGAGGCGCAGGCCAATGCCGCGCGGGCGCTCGGCATTCATCTGATGCAAGGCTATCACTTCGGCCGGCCCGAGCCTGCCGCGCAGGCGCTGCGGCTTTATGCCGGGCTGCTCGGTCCCGCCTCAGCAGTGGGTATCGGGTAGCGGCACTTCGCGCAGCGTGCCGCGCGGGTTGATCCGGCGGAACAGGTGGCCCTGCTCGCTCCACAGCACCAGCACCAGCGCGGTGAGACCGCAGCCGAGGAAGGCGAGCGCGAGCGGGCGGGCGGTGCCATCGTAGGCAAGGCCGATCACCATGCCGAGACCTGAGCCGATGACCATGCGCAGGAACGCCTGAACCGAGCTGGCGGCACCCGCCATGTGGGCAAAGGGTTGCAGCGCGATCGAGCTGAAATTCGCGCCGATAAAGCCGACCATGCAGATGTTGAGCGCGATCACCGGCATGAACTCGATGAGTTCCTCGTGCTCGCGGCTGGCCAGCCAGACCTGAAGCACACTGAGTGCGATCGAGATCAGCACCGCCGCGTGCGACACCCGCCGCGCGCCGAAACGTTCGACGATGCGCGAGTTGAAGAAGCTGGCGAAGGCCATGCACAGCGCGGTTGCACCGAATATCAGCGGAAACCATGCGCCCGCGCCGAAGTGTTCGCCGACCAGCTGCTGCGCGCAGTTCACATAGCCGAACAGCGCGCTGAGGATGAGACCACCGCCAATGACATAGCCGAACGAGGCGCGATCCGAGGCGGCGGTGACCATGTTGGTCGCGATCGACGCGAGCTGGATCGGCTGGCGGTTGGCGGGATCGAGCGTTTCTTCGAGCCGGGTCCAGACCCACAGGCCGACGATCAGCCCCATGACGGCGAGGAGCGCGAAGATCCAGCGCCAGCCTGCCACCAGCAGCACGGCAAGGCCGATGCTGGGTGCGACCATCGGAACCATCATGAAAATCACGGTGATCGTCGACATCTGCCGCGCCATGGCATCGCCGCCATGGCGATCGCGGATGATCGCGCTGGGGAGGACCGAGAGCCCGGCGCTGCCGAGCGCCTGTGCGGCGCGGAGCACGAGCAGGGTGTTGAAATCGGTGACAAGCGCGCAGCCGATGGAAAGCGCGATGTAGAGGACCAGGCTGCCCAGCAGCACCGGACGCCGGCCATAGCGATCCGCCAGCGAGCCGGGGAGCAGCGCGCCAAGCCCGCTGGCGATCAGGAACACGCCGACAATCAGCTGGCGCTGGTTGGGATCGCTGATCGAAAGTTCCTGCGCGATGCCGGCCAGCGCGGGCAACATGGCGTCGATTGCCAGGGCCTGGAGTGCCATCGACATCGCCATCAGCACCACGAACTCGCGCGGGCCCATGCGGGCAGAGCCGGGCGGGCGGGTTGGTGCGGACGAGAACATGGTCATGCCGGGAGCCTATAGGCAGGTCGGGGAATTGTTCCCAGCGCTTTATGCTGCACTGCGAAAAGGGGTAGGGTGCCTGCCATGTCCGCGCTGCCGCCCACCGATCCGGATGACGAAGAAACCGCCACCGGTCTGCGCAAGGTGATCCATATCGATATGGATGCCTTTTTCGCGAGCGTGGAGCAGCGCGACAATCCGGCGCTTCGCGGCAAGCCGGTGGCGGTCGGCGGCTCGTCTGCGCGCGGGGTCGTGGCGGCGGCGAGTTATGAGGCGCGGGTGTTCGGGGTGCGATCGGCCATGCCATCGGTGCGGGCGGCGCGGCTCTGCCCAGACCTCATTTTCTGCCCACCGCGATTCGAGGTCTACAAGGCTGTCTCGCGGCAGATCCGCACCATTTTCCTGCACTTCACGCCGCATGTTGAGCCTCTTTCGCTGGACGAAGCCTATCTCGACGTGACCGACGATCTGCGAGGGATCGGGTCTGCCACGCGGATTGCCGAGCTGATCCGGGCGCGGATACGCGCCGACACCGGGCTGACGGCGAGCGCGGGGGTTTCGTACAACAAGTTCCTCGCCAAGATAGCCAGCGATCAGAACAAGCCCGATGGCCTGTGCGTGATCCGGCCGGGCGAGGGCGCGGCGTTTGTCGCCACGCTGCCGGTCAAGCGCTTCCACGGGGTGGGGCCGCGCGGCGCTGAGAAGATGACAGCGCTGGGAATCGAGTCTGGCGCCGATCTCGCGCGGCACGATCTCGCGTTCCTGCGCCAGCATTTCGGGAGCCAGGCCGATTATCTCTACCGCGCCGCGCGGGGGATCGATTTGCGCCGGGTGCGCGCTGACCGGCCGCGCAAATCAGTGGGCGGCGAGCGGACGTTCGAGCGCGATATCGGCAGCGGCCCCGCGCTGCGCGAGGCGCTGGAGCGGATCATCGGCATCGTGTGGGAGCGGATCGAGCGCAGCGGGGCCAAGGGGCGGACGGTGACGCTCAAGCTCAAGGACACGGGGTTTCGCACGATCACCCGCGCCAGATCGCTGCCGGGGCCGGTGGCGGACGAGCAGACATTTGCCGAGGCGGCGCGCGCCTTGCTCGATGCGCTGCTGCCATTGGACCAGCCGGTGCGGCTGATGGGGCTGACGCTATCGGCGCTGGAAGGCGAGGGCAGCACGCCGGTTCCGGCGGGCGCGGACGAAGCCGGGCAGGGCAGCCTACCGTTCTGAGGCCTGCCATTGCCGCCAGATGCCGAGTGCGGTGTGGACAATTTCGCCGGTGCTGGGCGGCAGGGCATCCAGCGCAAACCAGCCCGCTTCGGCAATTTCGCGCCCATCGGCAAAGGGCGTGCCTTCACTCAGGCCCGAGATGAGCTCGATCCGGTTGAGCCAGCCGCCGGGCATCCGGCGCAGATCGGTGCCGATCCACACGCCATCCACCAGCTGGCAGCCCGCTTCCTCCAGCAGTTCGCGCGTGCCCGCAGCCACCGGATCTTCCCCGCGCGCGAGCCCGCCGCCGGGCAGCAGCCAGCGATCCTGCTGGTGGTAGCTGTGGCGCACCATGAGCAGCCGCCCATTGCCATCGAAGGCAAGCACGCCGCACCCGCGCATTTCCCGCCGCATCAGGCCCCACAAGCGCAGGCGAATCGGCTGGCCGATCCGCAGGAGCGCCCGGTGCAGCGGGGGCGGCAGGCGGGAAAACACCGGAATCGCCGCCCTGTCAGCCGAGGATCGAGCTGAGGAACCACACCCGCTGCTGGGCCTGATCGGTCCAATCATCGGCCATGCCTTCGGTGGCGTTGTCACCCGCTTCGGTCGCGGCGGCCTTGGCGGCGCGGATGCGCTCGACCAGCGCCGCGTTGTCGTCGCGCAGCGCGGCGACCATGGCCATGGCATCGACGCCGCTGCGGTCGTCATCGGCAATTGCGGTGCGGCCGGCGATGGCGCCGATCGAGGTGAGCGTATCCCCGCCGTTCTTGCGCACGCGCTCTGCGATCACGTCGGTCAGCGCAAAGAGTTCGGTGGCCTGCGCATCGAACAGGAGGTGCAGATCGTGGAACTGCGGGCCTTTCACATGCCAGTGGTAGTTCTTGGTCTTGAGATAGAGCGCGAAGTAATCAGCAAGGAGGCCGTTAAGAGTATCGATCAGGGCCTTGGAAGCGTTATCGCCGGGCATCACGTTCGTCCTTTCGGTGCGAGTCTGCGTTGTGGTCCCTACTACACTCGTCTGGCCAAGATGTTTCACCCGGAATCCGGGTCAGGGTGATCGCGGTTTTCGATCAGTCTGCCGCCACGCGCGGGGCCATGCGCAGCACTGCCGCCCCCGCCAGCGCCGAAATGAGCGAGCCGCACAGCACGCCGAGCTTGGCATCCTCGATCAGCTGCGGCGCAGCGGTGAAGGCGAGCGCGCCGATGAACAGGCTCATCGTGAAGCCGATGCCGCAGAGCAGCGCCATGCCCCAGAGGTGCAGGAATGATGCGCCGACGGGCCGGGCGGCGATGCCGAGCCGCTCGCAGCCAAGCACCGCGAGCATGACTCCGGCCTGCTTGCCCGCGATCAGGCCCAGCGCGATCCCCAGCGGGAGGGGCGCGAGCGGATCCCCCGCACCCAGCGCCACACCGGCATTGGCAAGGCCGAACAGCGGGACGATCAGGAAGCCGCTCACGCCCACCAGCGCGCGCTCCAGCCGCAGCAGCGGGCTGTTCCCATGGGAATCGAGCGCGACCGGGATGGTGAAGGCGGCCAGCACGCCCGCCACCGTCGCGTGGATGCCCGAATTCAGCACCGCGAACCACAGCGCCCCCGCCAGGACCAGATAGGGCGGCAGCGCGCGCACACCGAATCGGTTCATCGCCACCATTGCCGCGAAAAGCGCGATTCCCAGCATCAGCCAGCCCGGTTCAAGCGAGGCCGTGTAGAACACCGCGATAACCGCGATGGCACCGATGTCATCGACCACGGCAACCGTGAGCAGGAAAAGCCGCACCGAGGGCGGGACGCGGCTGCCCAGCAAGGCGAGCACGCCGAGCGCGAAGGCGATGTCGGTGGCAGCGGGAATGGCCCAGCCGTTGCGGAGGTCCGGGTGGCCGCCCGTCACGCCGACATAGACCAGGGCCGGAACCGCCATGCCGGCGAAGGCCGCGATCACGGGCAGGCGGCGGCGGGCACTGTCAGCCAGCGCGCCCATCACGAATTCCCGTTTGATTTCAAGCCCAACGACAAGGAAAAACACGGCCATGAGGCCATCATTGATCCACGTGTGGAGGTTCTCGAGTTGGGCCACCGGCCTCCACGGAAGCGGGTGGAGGAAGAGATCGTGCCACGCATGGGCGAGCGGCGAATTGGCCAGAACAAGCGCCACCGCAGCGCAGGCCATGAGCACCAGGCCCGGTGCCGCCTCGCTCGCTGCCAGCTTGCTGCGAAGCCCGCCAGAACCAAGGTTTCTCGCCATTCTCGAACCAATCCTTAGGTCTGGTGTCGTTGCCACGTTAGGTATTCGGGCGTAATTTGAACCTAGGGAATAGTGCCACTTTCGGCGCGAGGGCAAGATAATGACGCCGTTTTACACGGCATTGGAGTGGCTTGGCCGTGCCGAGCATGAACTTCTTCTCTTCGCTGCGATCTGGTTCGCGGTGGGCACCATCGATGAACTCGGAATCGACCTCCTGTGGCTCTGGCTGCGGCTGACCGGCAGGGTCCACACTGGCAAGGCGCCGGTGGACTGCGACGCCCCCTTGCGCGGGGTTGCCGCGGTGCTGGTTCCGGCTTGGCACGAAGCAGCTGTGGTCGGCGCGATGCTGACGCATACGCTAAGGGTCTGGCCGCAGAAGGACCTGCGCATCTACGCCGGATGCTATCGCAACGATCCCGCGACGCTGATGGCGATGGTAGCGGCAGCGGGCGATTCGCGGCTGCGTATTGTGGTGCATGATTGTGCGGGGCCGACGACCAAGGCGGATTGCCTCAACCGGCTCTATGCTGCGCTGATCGAGGACGAAGCGCGCGGCGGCTTCCGCGCGCGCAGCGTGATCCTGCACGATGCGGAGGACATGGTTCATCCCGCCGCCCTCGCGCTGCTCGATCGCGGGCTCGACGATGCCGACTTCGTGCAGCTGCCGGTTCGGCCCGAGCCGCAAGCGGGATCGCGCTGGATCGCCGGCCACTATTGCGACGAGTTCGCCGAATCCCACGGCAAGGCCATGGTGGTGCGCGATTGGCTCGGCGTTGGCCTGCCTTCGGCGGGCGTGGGCTGCGCCTTCAGCCGCGCCTCGGTCGAAGCCATCGCGGCCCGGCGCGGGACGGAGGCGCCGTTCGCCGCCGAATGCCTGACCGAGGATTATGAGTGCGGCCTGCTAGTCGGCGAGATTGGCGGGGCGGCGAAGTTTGTGCGCATGCGCGATGACGAAGGGCAACTGGTGGCGACGCGCGAGTTCTTTCCCGCCGGCCTTGGCCCCTCCGTGCGGCAGAAGACGCGGTGGATGCATGGCATTGCGTTCCAAGGCTGGGACCGGCTGGGGTGGGATGGGCGCCCGCTCGAACTGTGGATGCGGCTGCGCGATCGCCGCGCACCGCTGACCGCTATCGTGCTGGCGGCGGCCTACATGCTGCTGATCATTTCGCCTGTGTTGTTCATTGCCTCGCAGCTGGGGGTCTATCAGCCGCATCCGATCGATCCGCTGCTGGAGGTGCTGTTGATCGCCAACTTTGCCGGCCTTGCCTGGCGCTGCCTGCTGCGTGCGGTGTTCACGGCGCACGAATATTCGCTGGGCGAGGGGATCATGGCCGTGCTGCGGATGCCGCTGGCCAATGTGATCGCGATCATGGCCGGTCGGCGCGCCCTGGCGGCCTATCTCGCTTCGCTTCACAGCGGCCGGGTCAAGTGGGACCATACCGTTCACCTGAGCCATCCCGCGCTCGCCCCGGTTCGCTGAATTCGGCGCCGGGATGACGCCGCGCGGCAGCATGGTGGAGCATGGGAGCAGGGTTTCGCGCGGCCAGCCGGTCATCGCGCTTGCGCTGATCCTTGCGGTCTGGATCTCCATACGGATGACCTTCATCGCGCTGGAGGGCGTTCCCGCGGCAGACAAACCGCAGCTCGCCCGCCTTGCAACGCCGTCGCGCCCGCCCACACTTGCGCCGCAGCCCGGCGCTCCGGCTGGACCGGGCCGACACAACGCCGGCCTTGCCGCGCTGGCCGTGCCGAACATGCCTCGTCGCACCGGTGCTGCCGGGGGGCGGCGCTATCTGCACACGAGCGCTGCCGATTTCGGCAGGCCAGTGGAGAACCCGCACGCCGGGCTCTTGCCGCGCTCCGGGGCGGATATGGCGGCGGTTGAACTGGCCGCCGCCTATCGTGTGCCGGAGACGGGCGGGGAGAACTTCGGCGGGCCGCGCGTGGCCTATGCCTCCGCGCCGCACCGCGAAGCCGAGCAAACTCGGCGCGCGCAGGGGCAGCCGCGCAAGCGGCGCTGGTCGGCGGATGGCTGGCTTCTGGTGCGCGCGGGCGATCAGCCGCCGGCGCTGGCAGCCGGGGCTGCGGCATATGGCGGTAGCCAGGCCGGTGCCGTGTTGCGCTATGCTTTTGCGCCGGTGAGCGCGCTGCGGCCGCAAGCCTACCTCAGGGTTTCGGGCGCGCTCGGCAACCGGGTGCGCCAGAACGAAGCAGCGCTGGGCCTCATGGTCCGTCCGCTGCGGCGTCTGCCGGTTGCCGTGCTGGGGGAATGGCGGCTGCAGGCGCAGAGCGGCCAGACACGGACGCGCCCGGTCGTGATGGCCGTGACCGAACTGCCGCCGCTGCGCTTGCCTCTGGGGATCGAGGCCGAGGCCTATGTGCAGGGCGGCTGGGCCGGTGGGCGCGGTGCGACGCCGTTCTACGACCTTTCCGCAAGCTTTCAGCGCCGGGTGATGCACCCGCTGCCTGGCGCGCAACTGAGCGCGGGGGGCGGGGTCTGGAGCGGCGGCCAGCGCGGGGCGGCGCGGCTCGATCTGGGGCCGCGCATCGAACTGCGGACCATGGTGGGGCCGCCATCGCGGCGGATCGGCGTGAGGGTCGGCGTGGACTGGCGCTTTCGCGTTGCCGGACGGGCCGAGCCGGGATCGGGACCGGCGCTGACGGTGGCGGCGGGATTCTGATCGGGAAAAACCGCCGCGCCAACGTTTCCAAGTGGCGGCGGAACGGCTAGCCTATCCATCAGGATGGATGTCTACCTCCCCATCGCGAATCTTTCGGTCAATGGCCTTGTCATCGTTGCGCTGGGTGCGCTGACGGGACTGCTTTCGGGCATGTTCGGCGTGGGCGGCGGTTTCCTGACAACGCCGCTCCTCATATTCTACGGCGTGCCGCCCACCGTGGCGGCGGCCTCTGCCGCGAGCCAGGTGACGGGCGCAAGTGTTTCGGGCGCATTTGCCCATGCGCGGCGCGGCGGGATCGATTACCAGATGGGCGGCGTTCTGGTGGCAGGCGGCGTGATCGGCACTGGCCTTGGCGCGCTGCTGTTCCGTCTGCTGCAAGCGCTCGGCCAGATCGATACGGTGATCAACATTCTCTATGTGGTAATGCTCGGCGGGATCGGCTCCCTGATGGCGCACGAAAGCCTCGGCGCGCTGAGGGCCGAGCGCAGCGGCAAGCCGCTGCCTGCACGCAAGCGGCGGCACCATCCGCTCGTCGCCAGCCTGCCGCTCCGCTGGCGGTTCTATCGCTCGGGGCTCTACATCTCGCCGCTGGCGCCGCTGCTGCTGGGCATGTTCACGGGCATTCTCACGATGCTGATGGGCATCGGCGGCGGGTTCATCCTCGTTCCCGCCATGCTCTACATCCTCGGCATGGGGGTGACGGTGGTGGTCGGCACCTCGCTGTTCCAGATCCTGTTCGTGACCATGGCGACCACGATGATGCACGCGCTGACGACGCGCGCGGTCGATATCGTTCTGGCGGTGATGCTGCTGATCGGTTCGGTGACGGGCGCGCAAGTCGGCGCGCAGTTTGCGCAGAAGGCCAAGCCTGAGCATCTGCGCCTGATTCTTGCTATTATCGTGCTGGGCGTCGCGATCCGCATGGCGGTCGGGCTCGGCTACCGGCCGGACGAGATCTATACGGTGGTGACCCAATGACGGGGGTGACGCGGTGATTGCGCGCCTTGCCGCATTGCTGCTGGTGCTGGCCTTTTGCACGGGTGCGCGAAATCCCATCCTCGTGCCGGAGATCTCGCAGCACGAGATCCAGGTGCGCCAGGGCTTTACCGGGGCCGATCTGCTGCTGTTCGGTGCGATCCTGACCCCCGAAGGCGCGCGGGCGGCAGGGGATTACGAGATCGTCGTCCTGCTGGAAGGACCGGCCCGCTCGATCGTGGTGCGCGAGAAGCGCAAGGTTGCGGGCATCTGGGTCAATGCCGACAGCACCGAGTTCCGTTCCGCGCCCAGCTTCTATGCGCTTGCGTCCTCGCACCCGGTGGCATCGCTGGTCGATGGCAAGACCGCGGCGATCTATGAAATGGGCCTCAAATGGTTGCAGCTTTCGCCGGTGGGGGTGATCGATCCGGCCGAGCAGAAGCGGTTTTCCGAAGGCCTTGTCGATCTGATGCGGCGGCAAGGGCTCTATCAGGAGAACGAGGGCGCGGTGAAGATCAGCGGGCAGGTGCTCTACCAGGCGCGGATTTCGCTGCCATCCAGCGTGCAGACGGGGACCTATACCGCCGAAACCTTCGCAGTGCGCGACGGCCGGGTTGTTGCCTCGGCGATCTCGCGCGTGACGGTGAGCAAAGAAGGCTTCGAGCGGGTGGTTGCCTACAATGCCGAGCGCAACGGGTTCTTCTACGGCCTGTTTGCGGTGATCGTCTCGATCTCGATGGGCTGGATTGCCGGCCGACTGTTTGCGCTGGTTTAGGATCAGCCCGGGGCTGCCTGGCAGCAATCCTGCCCAGTTCAGTATTTAGCCAGTTTTTAACCGTCCAAGGTTAGGTCTTGCTTACGCAAAGCCTTCTCAGGCGGGGATCAGGTGGCAATGAGTGATATGAGCATCAATGGCCTTGAGGGCGCCGGCAGGGCAACGCCCGCCGACCTCGCGGCGAACGGTGCGCGTCCGGCAGTCAGCAGCGACGCGCGGGGTGCGCCGCGCCCGGCCACCGACAATGCCCGCCGCCCCATCGGCTATGTGCTCGATGTTTCGGGTGCGGGCAGCTCGATCGCGCTGGACCTGACGCGGCTGGAAGAATGCATGGCGGACGGCGATCCGTCGATCTCGCTCGCCGGGCAGGTGGGCAGCCAGCTCAAGGTCCGTGTCGGCACCGGGTGGCTGCTGGCCAGCGTGCGCACGCAGCGGCAGGACATGACCGCCGGGAACGACGGCGTGATCATCGCAGCTGTCGATTTCCTCGGAGAAGGCGACGAGGAGCGGCTGACCGGCAAGATCTATGGTTTCCGCCGCGGTGTGACGCGCTATCCGGTGCCCGGTTCGCCGATCTATCCCGCCACCAGCACCGACCTTCGCCAGATCTACGCTTCGGACGGGCGCACCAACGTCACCATCGGCACCGTGTTTCCGACCCGCGACATCCGCGCCGGGCTCTATGTCGATGCGCTGCTGGGCAAGCATTTCGCGCTGCTCGGTTCGACCGGCACCGGCAAATCGACCAGCGCCGCGCTGATCCTGCACCGCATCTGCGAACTGGCCCCCGAAGGTCATATCGTGATGATCGACCCGCACGGCGAGTACATGCAGGCCTTCCGCAACCACGGCCAGCTGCTCGACGTTACCAACCTCAACATGCCGTACTGGCTGATGAACTTCGAGGAACACTGCGAGGTCTTCCTCACCTCGACCGGCACGGACCGGCAGATCGATTCGGACATTCTCGGCAAGTGCCTGCTGCAGGCGCGCCACCGCAATCGCCTGGCCGAACAGATCGGCAAGATCACGGTCGATTCCCCGATTCCCTATCTGCTTTCCGATCTCATCAACATTCTCAACAACGAGATGGGCAAGCTGGACAAGGGCCATACTTCGGTGCCCTATCAGCGGATCAAGACGAAGATCGAGGAACTGCGCGGCGATCCGCGGTATCAGTTCATGTTCTCCGGCATGCTGGTGGGCGATACCATGGCCGAGTTCATCAGCCGGGTGTTCCGCCTGCCCTCGCACGGCAAGCCGATCTCGATCATCGACGTTTCGGGCGTGCCTTCGGAAGTCACCTCGACCGTGGTCGCGGTGCTTTCGCGCCTCGTGTTCGATTATGCAATCTGGTCGCGCGATGAGGAAACGCGGCCGATCCTGCTGGTCTGCGAGGAAGCGCACCGTTACGTGCCGGCGGAGAAGAACTCGGATGGCTCGTCCGTGGGCCGCATCCTTTCGCGCATCGCCAAGGAAGGCCGCAAGTACGGCGTTTCGCTGGGCCTCATCACGCAGCGCCCTTCGGACCTTGCCGAAGGCGTGCTCAGCCAGTGCGGCACGATCATCGCGATGCGCCTCAACAACGAGCGCGATCAGGCCTTCGTGAAGGCCGCGATGCCCGAAGGCGCGCGCGGCTTTCTCGATTCGATCCCGGCGCTGCGCAACCGCGAATGCATCATCTGCGGCGAAGGCGTTTCCATCCCGATCCGCGTGGCGTTCGACGAACTGCATAACGATCTGCGCCCGGCTTCGGCAGACCCCTCGTTCTCCGAACTGTGGGGCAAGACCGGCGGCGAGGAAATGGCGGTAGAGCGGACCGTGCAGCGCTGGCGCGCGCAGTCGCGGTAAAGGCCGGAACGAGGTTTAGAGCTTCAGCGCCCTGATCGCCGCCGTTGCCGCGGCGACATCCTGCGCACCGATCCCGACCAGCTTGGCCAGCGTGATCTGATCTGTGGACGTTCGGCCCAGCGCCGGATTCGCCAGGACTTCGCCGATTTCAGCGTCGATCAGCCTCGCGCGGTCTTCATCGGTTTGGGCGGCGGCGTGAATATCGCCGTTGGCCATGGCCGTCGCCCGTTCATCGACAAACACCCGCGCGCGCTGGATAGCCTGCCCATCGAGTTCGCATTTGGTCGGATCATCTGCGCCCACGGCGGTGATGTGCTGGCCGGGACGGAGCCACGCACCGCGCAGGATCGCCTCGCGCGCGAGCGTTGCCGTGATCACCACATCGGCACTGCGGACCGCGTCTTCGGCGGACGGCGCGCGCTGGAATGCCACGCCGGGCAGTTTTGCCGCGAGTCGGTCGATGAGCCTGTCCGCCTTCGCCGCATCGCGCGCCCAGATGAGCAGCCGCTCGAACGGGCGCTCGTGATAGAGGGCCAAGGCCTGCCACCAGGCCTGCACACCGGCGCCGAGCACGGCGGCTGTTTCGACGCGCGGCGGCGCAAACAGGCGCGCGGCGACGGCACCCGCAGCGGCGGTGCGGATATCCGAAAGGTAGTGCTCGTCGGCAAGGATGGCCCGCGTGTATCCGCTCGCGCTGTCGATCGCGGCGACGAAGCCTCCTTGCGGCGCGCCCGCTGCGGCGTTGGCAGCAAACCACGGCGCGACCTTGACGATGAACATCGCCTCGCCCGCAAGCACGCCGGTCTTCACATAGACATCGCCTGCCGCCGCGCTTTCGCCGGGGACGAGCATGATCATCCCGTTTTGCGCATCGCCGGCGCTCGAACGGCGGAAGGCTTCGGCCACCGGCTCGATCAGATCGGCAAAGCCCAGCGCCGCGCGCAGCTGCCCGGCGGTGACGAACGGCGGCGCGTTCATGCGAGCAAATCGAGCGTGCCGTGCCCGACGAAGGCGACGCGGCCGCCGACAAGGATGCGGGTGATGGTCTCGCCTTCGCTTTCGGCGGTCACCTCAAGCTGGCTGGGCCGCCCGGCAAAGCGGCCCTGCGCGAGGACGAGCGATTCGCCCGGGCGCGTGATGCCGTGCTTGCGGCAATAGGCGCCCACGACCCCAGCGGCGCTGCCGGTCGCGACATCCTCGACGATGCCATCGTTGTTCCAATGCCGCATTTCGCGCGTGGCAGGATCGAGCAGCACAGCAAACTGCGCGCCGTGGCGCTGCATCAGCACGGTGATGTCCGATCCGATCCGGGCGGTGCCGATGCGGTCCGGACGGAGCGGGATCACCATGTAGTCCAGCCCGGTGCTGGCGATTTCGAGGGGGAGGCTGTGGTCGAGATCATCGGCCGCGAGCCCGAATGCTTCGGCAATCTCGGCGCGGTCGGCAACCGTGCCGAGGAAGCGGGGCGCACCCTGATCGAGCAGGCCGAAGTAGCCCGCATCGCCGTAAGTCACGCGCACTTTCACCCAACGGTCGGCGAGCGCGAAGGTCCACTCGCCTGAGGCGGCGGGAGCCGCGCGGTGCTGAAGGACGGCGGCTGCGCCAATCAGCGGGTGGCCGGCGAAAGGCAGCTCCTCGATGAGATCGAAGATGCGTGCGCGCACCAGATTGGCCTCGCCGGTTGGTTGCAGGAAGATCGCCTCGAAATGGCGGAGTTCCTGCGTGATCGCGAGCAAGGTGGCATCATCCAGATCGGGCGCGTCGTGGAACACGGGCAGGCTGTTGCCGCGCAGCGGGGCGTCGGCGAAAACATCGACGTGTGCGTAATCAAGGCTGGGCATGGCGCGTTTCCAGGGTCAAGGATGGGTCGGGCCAGGAGCCTGCTCGGCGAGCTGCTGGAGCTGGAGATCGAGACCTTTGCGATCTTCGAGGATCCAGTACTCGGTGATCCGCCCCCCGCTGACTTGGTAGATGGCGGCTGCGATCGAGGCCAGCGGAGCGCCTGTCGGATGTTCGCCGCCCACCGTGCCGACGTGATGGCCATGCTGGCGCCACCACACGAAGACCCGGTCCCCTTGCGCGATCATGTCTGCGACTTCGAAGGAAAACTGGCCGTATGTGGCGAGGAATTCGCGCACATGTGCGGCATAGTCTTTTGGCGTTCGCACCACGGTGGTCTCGCCTTCCGATGTGATCTGATGGGCAAGCACTTGGGGCGCGAAATAGCGCGCGACGGCATCGGGATCGCGCCCGGTGCGGACAGTATCGAGGAAGCCCTGCACGACTGCCTTGGGCTCCGAGGGCGCGCGCGCGGCGGCGCTGGCCGGCGCGGCCGCGCAAGCAATCACCATCAGGGTTGTCAAAAGCGAAGTCCGCATGGCCCGTTGTCCTTCATGTGCTGATGCCGCCATGATCGCGTGTTTGCGGCGAGCGGACCAATTCAAAGCGGGCGCGTGTGTGATCGATCTGGCTCATGAGTACGGGGCGGTGTAGAGCCGCAGGCCAGTCACCTAGCGCGGTTGCCCATGCGAAGATCAGCCACACTTCCTCCGCTGCCCTCACTGCGCGCCTTCGCGGCGGTGGGGCGGCTGCTCAGCTTTCGCAAGGCGGGGGAAGAGCTGCTCATCACGCAGAGCGCGGTGAGCCATCATGTGAAGCAACTCGAGGACTATCTCGGCACCGCGCTGTTCGAGCGGCATGGCCGCACGATTTCGCTAACGGCGGCAGGGCAGGCGTTTCTCGCCCGAGTCGATGCGGGCTTTGCGACGATCGAGGCTGGGGTGCGCGAGGTGCGGGGCGATCCCGCCACCGTGCGAGTCAGCCTGCTGCCCTCGTTTGCGGCGAACTGGCTCGTGCCGCGCTTGCCGGATTTCCGGGCGCTCCATCCCGAAATCGTGGTGGAGCTCGATCCCAGTCTGGAAACGGTCGATCTGGGGCAGGGGACGGCCGACCTCGCGATCCGCTATGGCGCGCCCGGCTGGCCGGGGCTCGATGCCGAATGCCTGATGCGCGAGGCGCTGACACCGGTGCTCAGCGGGACCGAGGAGCCCTTGCGCGAGCCCGGCGATGTTTTGCAACACACCTTGCTGCTGAGCCGCCGCGAAACGGACTGGCAAATGTGGGCGAAGGCTTGCGGGGTGGATTTCGCCAAGGCGCGGACCTTGCAGCTGGTGGACTACAACCTCGTGCTGCAGGCGGCCGCCGAAGGGCAGGGGATCGCCATGGGCCGCCTCTCACTGGTGCGCGAAAGGCTGCGCAATGGCGCGCTGGTGGCACCTTTGCCAGTAGTGCAAGCGCAGGATGACGCGGCCTATTGGCTGCTCAGCGCAAAGGGGCGCGGGCTGCCGAAGAGTGCTGCGGCGTTTCGGCAATGGCTGCTCGGCGAGGCTCGGGCCTTCGCTGAATCGGCCTAAAGCGCCGGTGCCATTCGGCCGGAGCAATCTCCATCGGCCTGCGATTCCTCGCTGCATTCGGCCTCATCGACCGCGCGGGCCTGCTGGCGCCAGCCGGGGCGGCGGTAGGCGATGGTGGCCATGATCGTCGCGGCGGCCGAGCCGACGGGGAAGGAGAGCCAGAGCGCATCGGGGCCCAGCGCCGGATAGGCGGCGAAATAGAAGCCGATGCGCACCGGGTACATCGCGATGGCGAGCACGATGATCGGGGCGATCACCACACCGCCGGCGCGCATCGTGCCGAACAGGACAATCGTCATGCCGAACAGGACGTAGCTCCAGCTGGCGAGGAACTGGATGTGGCGCGCGGCATCGACGGCGGGGCTGGTGGGGCCGAGGAACAGCGAGAGCACCGGGCGATCGAAGCCGAGCAGCAGCAGGGTCATTGTGCCGGTGATGGTGATGTTGAGGATAAGGCCCGCGCGGGTGATCTTGCCGAGGCGGCTGACCAGCCCGGCGCCGATGGTCTGCGCGGCCATGGCGCTGAGGGCGGCGGAAATCGCCATCGCGGGCATCTGGAGATAGGTCCACACTTGGAGCGAGGCGCCGTAGGCCGCGCTCAGCATCGCACCTTCCTGATTGACGAGGCCGATCATGATCAGGCCCGAGGCCGAGATCATCAGCATCTGCGCCCCCATCGGCAGGCCTTTGACGAGGATGTAGCGCAGCTCTGCCGGGTGGGGGATGAGATAGGCAAGCTCACGCCCGCGCAGGCGCAGCGGCAGGCCTTTTGCATAGACGTAGATCACGAGGCCGAACATTGCGGCATAGGCCGCGATCGCAGTGGCGAGCGCGGAGCCGGCGATGCCGAGCGGCGGGATCGGGCCGAAGCCCGCGATCAGCAGCGGATTGAGCGCAATATCGAGTACGACCGAGACGACCATGAAGCGCAGCGAAGTCTGCGCGTCTCCCGCGCCGCGCAGGCCCATGCCGACGATCACGGTGATCGTCGAAGCAGGCATCGCGACGAAGATCAGGCGCAGATAGGTGAGCGCATAGTCGAAAATCTCGGGCGGGGTGCGCATCGCGTGGAGAAGATGCGGGGTGAACACCCAGCCCAGCGGCGCGAGGACAAGGCTGAGCCCGACGCACAGGCCGATGGCGGTGCCGAAGGTGCGGCGCGCGGCATCGGCATTGCCCGCGCCGAACGCCTGGCCGACCTTGACCGTGGCGGCCATGCCAAAGCCGAACACGGCCGCAAAGACGAGGAACATCACGACGTTGGCGTTGGCGGTGGCGGCCAGCGCGGAATCGCCCAGCAGGCGGCCGACCCAGACCGAATTGACCGAGCCATTGAGCGCCTGAAGAATGTTCGAGGCGAGTGTCGGCGCGGAGAAGATGAGGAGGGTCGAGAGGATCGGACCTTTGGTGAGGTCGCGGTGACCGTGCGCAGGGCCGCGCTGTGCTCCGTCCTCGCTCATCGTGTCAGTCCTGCTTCTTGAGCGCGGCAAGCGCGGCGAAAGGTCCGGTGGGGGCTTCGCCGGCAAGGCCGTGCTCGGCGCGGAAGGCATCGGCGTTCGGGCCTTCGGCGAAGGGATCGATGGCGAGCGCGAGAGTCTGCGCCAGAGCTTCGCCGAGATCGAACGCGGTGCCTTCATATTCGATCTCGTCGCACGCATCGGCGGTGAGTTCGATTTCCTCGTCCGGGGTGATTTCGCCCACCGGCGGCACGAAGCGCAAGTGGACGGGTTCGTCGATATGGACGGGGAAGTCTTCGGCCGAGATGCGGCAGGACTGGACAACATCGGCGACGAGGCGGCCGGTGGCGGTGACCCGCTCACCCTCACGCACCAACTGGACCTTGGCTTCCATGGCGGGGATTGCGGTGATGCCGAAGCGACCCGCGAGGCGGCGGCGCGCGGCTTCATCGGGCACGAGGACGAGCGGCGCATCGGTGATCTGGCGCAGATCGACCGGGTAGCTGTACTCGGGCGCGGGCGCGCTCATCGCCCGATTTCCCCCGCCAGCACGCGGAAACCGGGGACGAGCGCGAGGCCGGCCGCAAAGGCGCGGGCGCGCTGCGCCACGACCAGCGGATCGATGCCAGAAGTGAGCGTGACATTGCGGCGCACGGCTTCGGCCATGGCATCCTCGCCGCCGGAAAGCCCTGCGCGGTAGGCGCCGAGGCGGCCGCCGAGCGTGCCCATCAGCTTGCCGATATGCTTGCCGACGACGACATCGCCGACGCCCTGTTCGCGCAGCTGGCCGTCCATGTCTTCCACGAACAGCTCGGTGAGACGGGCGGAGGGCGCGATCAGCGCTTCTTCGTGCTCCATGCGCAGCATGACGAGGCTGAGCACCAGCGTGATCATGTCGAACCGGCCCGCCAGCGTATCGGCGACGCCGCAATCGCGGTACCATTCCTTTTCGCGCGCGATGGCGACGACGCGGTGCCACAGCTCGCGCACTGTATCGCGATCGTCTTGCCGGGTGCCAAACAGACGGGCGAGGAGCGACATGGGCGGGATTGTCCTTCTTGGCTTGCGGCGCGGTTCAGGGCGGGGAAAGCGCCTGTCCGCCATTGCAGTAACGCGCCGTGCGCCGTAAGGCACGTGGCGATAGACGGCGATATAGGGTGCGCGGGCCAATTGGCAAACGCCCCGATGGGCACGGCGATGAGCCTGCGGCCCGGCCAATTCGGAGTGACGCATGCTGGGTAAGGGCTGGAACACGAAACTGCGGGCGGCATCAGCGCTTGGTGCGCTTGCGCTCATGGCCAGCGGCTGCGCCAGCATCAAGGATCACCGTGGCTACCTGATCGATCCGGCGCTGACGGGTTCGGTGCAGCCGGGGATCGACAACCGCACTTCGGTGGAGCGCTCGCTGGGACAGCCGACCTTCAAGAGCGAGTTCGGCAAGCAGATCTGGTACTACGTATCGATCGATACCAAGCAGCGCCCGTTCAAGCGCCCGCAGGCCAAGACGCAGAACGTGCTGATGGTGAGCTTCGACGAGAAGGGCAATGTCGCGACCGTCGAGCGGCGCGGCATGGAGAAGGTCGTCGCGCTCAATCCGGATAGCCACAAGACCCCGACGCTGGGCCGCACGCGCAGCTTCTTCGAGGATCTGTTTGGCAATATCGGCTCGGTCGGCGCGATTCCCGGGCAGGCAGGCCAGGGTGGCGGGCCGACGGGTTCGGGGCCGAACGGGAGCTGATTACTTGCTGTTTCAGCCTAGCTGAAACAGAAGCGGCACCGGCCCGCTCCCCCGCCCGGCCACCCACAGCGTACAATTTCGTTGGGTGGCCGGGCGGGGGAGCGGGCCGGTGCCGCTTCAGGCCGACAGGCCTGCAGAAGACTCCCGCTTGAACCGGATTTCATGCGCCCCATATCGGGCGCATGAACGACAGACATTCAGCCCACGGGCTCGCGGCGTGGCACGGCACCACGATCATCGGCGTCAAGAAGAATGGCCGCACCGTCATCGCCGGTGACGGGCAGGTTTCCATGGGCAACACCGTGATGAAGCCCAATGCGCGCAAGGTTCGGCGCATCGGGGAAGGCAAGGTTATCGCCGGTTTTGCCGGGGCGACCGCCGATGCTTTCACCCTGTTCGAGCGGCTGGAGCGCAAGCTGGAGCAGCATCGGGGGCAGCTGATGCGCGCGGCGGTGGAGCTTGCCAAGGACTGGCGCACCGACAAATATCTGCGCAACCTTGAAGCGCTGATGATCGTTGCCGATGCCGAGACAATGCTGATCCTGACCGGCAACGGCGATGTGCTGGAGCCCGAAGGCGGAATCGCGGCGATCGGTTCGGGCGGGAACTATGCCTTGGCAGCAGCCAAGGCGCTCGATCCCTATGAAGACGATGCCGAGAAGATCGCGCGGCGGGCCATGCAGGTGGCAGCGGAAGTCTGCGTCTTTACCAATGACCGCGTGACGGTCGAAGAGATTTGAACCCCAAACCACTAGCCCTCTCCCCTTCAGGGGAGAGGGTTGGGAGAGGGGCAAGCGCCGCAGTCCCCTCTCAACTCCGACTAGGCAGCAAGCTGCCAAGTCTTCGTATCTCTCCCCTGAAGGGGAGAGAGCAAGAGGTATCCAATGATTGAAACCCTGACCCCCAAAGCCATTGTTGCCGCGCTTGATGCGCATATTGTCGGCCAGGCCGATGCCAAGCGTGCGGTGGCGGTGGCGCTGCGCAATCGCTGGCGGCGGCAGAAATTGCCGCCGGAACTGCGCGATGAAGTGACGCCGAAGAACATCCTGATGATCGGGCCGACGGGCTGCGGCAAGACCGAGATCAGCCGGCGGCTGGCGAAGCTGGCCGAGGCGCCGTTCGTGAAGGTGGAGGCGACCAAGTTCACCGAGGTCGGCTATGTCGGCCGCGATGTTGAGCAGATCGCCCGCGATCTGGTTGAGGAAGCGGTGCGGCTCGAAAAGGATCGGCGGCGCGAGGCTGTGCGCGAGGCGGCGAGCAAGGCGGCGATGGACCGGCTGCTGAAGGCGCTGGTGGGCGACGGCGCAAGCGAGGCGACGCGCGAGAGCTTTCGCCAGCGGATCAGCGAAGGCGCGATGAACGACGTCGAGGTGGAGATCGAGGTAGAGGACCAGCCCGCAAAGGCCATGGAAATTCCGGGCATGCAAGGCGGTGTCGGCATGATCAACCTCTCCGAGATGATGGGCAAGGCCTTCGGGCAGAAGCCGCTGAAGCGGCGCAAGCTGCGGGTGGCGGATGCGTGGGACAAGCTCGTCGACGAAGAGGCCGAGAAGCGCATGGATCAGGACGACGTCGCCCGCGCGGCGCTGATCAATGCGGAGACCAACGGCATCGTGTTCATCGACGAGATCGACAAGATCGCGGTTTCGGATGTGCGCGGCGGTTCGGTGAGCCGTGAGGGTGTGCAGCGCGATCTGTTGCCGCTGATCGAGGGCACGACCGTTGCCACGAAGTACGGGCCGATGAAGACCGACCACGTGCTGTTCATCGCCTCGGGCGCGTTTCATGTGGCGAAGCCCAGCGACATGCTGCCCGAATTGCAGGGGCGCCTGCCGATCCGGGTGGAACTGACCGCGCTGACCGAGGATGACTTCGTGCATATCCTCTCCTCGACGCGGGCGAACCTTGTCGAGCAGTACCGCGCGCTGCTGGGCACCGAGCAGGTGACGGTGGATTTCACCCCCGATGCGATCCGCGCAGTGGCGCGGACGGCGGCGCAAGTGAACGAGAGCGTCGAGAACATCGGCGCGCGGCGGCTGCAGACGGTGATGGAAAAGCTGCTCGAGGAAGTGAGCTTCGAGGCCGAGGACCGGCGCGGCACGACGGTGACTATCGACGCTGCCTATGTTGCGGGCAAGCTGGCGGGGCTGGCGGGGAATACGGACCTATCGAAGTATATCCTCTAGGCTTCATCCTGCGCGAGCAGGCGGCCCAGCACCGGCGCGCCGAGCAGGATGCCGAAGCCGGCGCCGGTGCAGATCACCGCGTTGATGAGCCAGAACGGGGCGGGGCCAAGGCTTTCGTAGAGCCCGCCCATCCAGCCGCTGAGCACGCTGCCGGCGGCTGTCGCCAACATGCAGATGCCGACGAGCGTGCCGCGCAAGGACTGCGGGGCGCGGGTGCCGTAGAGCCCCATGATGACGGGGGCATAGTACATCGCGCCGAAGTTCGAGGTCACGTGGAATAGCAGCGGGAGCGCGATGGGGGCGCGGCCTTGCGCGTTCGCGAGGAGTGGTCCCGCCGCGAGCAGGCCCACGCTGAGGCCGAAGATCACGCTGCCGATAGCGAGCTTGGTCAGCACATCGGGTTCGCGTCCGCGCTTGGCCTGCATGGACCAGATCCACAGCACGACCGGAATGAACAGGCCCGGGGCGAGGCCATCGAGCGACTGGAACCACGGCACGGGCACGTTGAAGCCGCCCACATCGAGGTTCACCGTATCGCGCAGCCAGATGTTGTAGACGTTCCAGATCTGCGCCTGCGCCGTCCAGTAGCAAACGACGAGCGGCCAGATGAGGAGGAGGCCGAGGACGCGGCGGCGTTCGGAGGCGGTGAGGGGCGGGCGCTTGCCGGAGGCTTCCGGGGCGCGCTGCTGTTCCGCCGGGAGCCAGCGCTGTCCGCCAAGATAGACCATGAGGCCGATCAGCATGCCGAAGCCCGCCACGGCGAAACCGGCATGCCAGCCCCAGATCGCCGCGACGCTGCCGCTGAGGATGGGGGCAGCGGCGGCGCCGAAATTGATGCCGAGGTAGTAGTACTGGAAGGCGTTGACCTCGCGCGGGTCGCCATCGGCATAGAGCGATTTGACCTGCGCCGAGAGATTGCCGCGCAGGAGGCCCGCGCCGCACATGAGGAGGACCAGCGCGATCAGGAAAGTGCGGTCGAAGGCGAGTGCGAAGTGGCCCATCGTCATCATCGCCGCGCCGCCGCCGACCGCGAGCTTGCGGCCGGTGACGCGGTCGCCGATCCAGCCGCCGAGGAGGGGGAGGCCGGTGACGCAGGCGTAGTAGTAGCCGAAGGTCTGGAGCGCGAGCGCCTGCGCGCCGAGCGGTCCGGAGGTGGCTTCGAGAAAGGCGCGGAAGGCCGGGAAGCCGATCACCGTGGCGACGCGGGCGGGATCGAGCAGCAAGTCGCCGGTCATGTAGAGCACGAGCATCGCGACCATGCCGTGGAACGAGATGCGGTCCCACAGTTCGGTGCCGGCGAGGACCCAGAGGCCCTTGGGTTGGCCGAAAAGCTCTTCGCTGCGCTGTGGTAGTACCTGATCCGTCATGATTTCCCCCGCTGCCCGCGCAGGGTGAACGAACCGGCGTGCTTTGCAAGGAATGGTGATGCAGGCCTTGCCGCCTTGCCCTATAGGTCAGGCATGTACACGACCCCCGAAGACCGCCCGATCTACCGCCTTCTGACCGGAAAGGACGACCGCGCCTTTTGCGAGCGCGTATCCGAGGCACTCATGGAGGGCTGGCGGCTTTATGGCTCGCCCACGATCACATGGGACGAGGAAGGCGGCTGCATGAAGGCCGCGCAGGCCGTGGTGTGGCACGAGGCCGATGTGGTGAAGTGAGGGGGCTTCGTGCTTCGCCGCTCAGGATTCCCGCCTTCGCGGGAATGACGAGGGTGGGTGGTCAGGTCTGGGGTTGGTACACCGTCAGGCTGGCGGGATCGAATTCCGGGCCATCGCCGCTGAACTGGTAATACACCCCGATACCGGAGAACAGGCGCCAGTAGGTGTCTGGCCAGGCCGAGCGGCTGTAGGGGCCGCAGGGCTGATCGAGAGCGGCGGTCTGTCGGGATTCGGCGGCGGTGAGATCGAACACGAAGGCGTCGGTGGGATAGCCCGGAACTGGCGGGTTGCGCAGGGCGCAGCGCTGGGCTTGCTCCTTGGGCAGGCTGGCCATCACGAGGGTATAGACACCAAGGTGCGGCGCGGCTGCGGGGCCGTCGATGATGGTGAGCGCCTTGCGGCCGATGAGTTCGGCGTTGCGGGCAGTTTCGGCATAGCGGAGCACGAGGGCGCCGCCTTGCTGGGGCGTGACCGCGAGACGGGCTATCTTCTCGCCGCAGCGCAGGGCGGCATAGAGGAGCCACCTTCCGCCGGTGAGTGGCGCTTCCTGCGCGGCCACGTCGCAGCCTAGCGGGGCGGTCCATGGCCCGCGCGGCAGGCGGGCAAGGGCATCGGCTCGGCACAGGCCGGAGCCGGATAGGAGGCCGCCGCTTTCCGCGCAAGGGGCTGGCGGCGCCGACGGTGGCGGGAGCGGGGGCGGCTCGGCCTGAGCGGCGGTGAGTAGCAGGGCGAGGGTCAGCATCGCCCCTCTGCCTTATTCCGCCGCTTCGCTGAGGTCGCCCTGTTCGGCGGCCTGCCTGTTCCACATTTCGGCGTAGAGCCCGTCGCGGCGCAGGAGTTCGAGATGGCCGCCGCTTTCGACGAGGCGGCCCTGATCGAGCACGAAGATGCGGTCCGAATCCGCAATGGTTGAAAGGCGGTGCGCGATCGAGATCGTGGTGCGCTGTTCGGCAAGCCCGCGCATGGTGGAAAGGATGTCCTGCTCGGTGCGGGTATCGAGCGCGCTGGTCGCTTCGTCGAAGAGGACGATGGGCGGGTTCTTTACCAGCGTCCGCGCGATGGCGACGCGCTGCTTCTCGCCGCCCGAAAGTTTGAGGCCGCGTTCGCCGACTTCGGTCTCGAACCCCTTGGGCAGGCGTTCGATCAGCGGCATGAGCGCGGCAGCGCGGGTGGCGGCTTCAACGTCCGAGAGGTCCGCGCCGTCGCGGCCATAGGCGATGTTGTAGCCGATGGTATCGTTGAACAGCACCGAATCCTGCGGGACGATGCCGAGCACGGCGCGCAGGGATTTCTGGGTGACGAGGCGGATGTCCTGCCCGTCGATCAGGATGCGGCCGGCCTGCGGATCATAGAAGCGGAACAGCAGGCGCGCGATGGTCGACTTGCCCGCGCCCGAGGGGCCGACCACGGCGACCTTGCTGCCGGCGGGGATTTCGAGCGTCAGGCCGTGGAGGATGGTGCGATCGGGATCATAGCCGAACGTTACATTGTCGAACACGACCGCGGGCTGGCGGATGATGAGTGCGGGCGCGCCCGGTGCGTCGGCCACTTCCTGCGGCTCGTCCATCAGCTTGAACATCGCCGCCATGTCGATCAGGCCCTGGCGGATGGTGCGGTAGACCATGCCGAGCATGTCGAGCGGGCGGAACAGCTGGGTAAGGTAGGTGTTGACGAAGACGACATCGCCGACCGTGAGGTGGCCCTTGGCCCAGCCCCACACGGTGTAGGCCATCGCGCCCGCCATCAGCAGATTGACGATGAGCGCCTGCGCGATGTTGAGCAGGCCGAGCGAGTTCTCGCTCTTCACCGCGGCATCGGCATAAGCGCGGGTGGCCTGCGCGTAGCGGGCTTCCTCGCGCGCTTCGGCGGCGAAGTACTTCACCGTCTCGTAGTTGAGCAGCGAATCAACCGCGCGGGCCATGGCCTGCCCGTCGAGCCGGTTCATGCTTTCACGCAGCGCGTTGCGCCATTCGGTGATGGTGCGCGTGGTCCAGGCATAGAGCACGACGGCGAGTGCCGTCGCGGCGACGAGCGGCCAGCCGAAGCTGATGTAGAAGATGATCGCGACGGCGGCGAGTTCGATCACCGTGGGCGCGATGTTGAACAGCAGGAAGTAGAGCATCACGTCGATGCTCTTGGTGCCGCGCTCGATCACCTTGGTGACTTCGCCGGTGCGGCGGGCGAGGTGGAAGCGCAGCGACAGCTTGTGGAGGCGGCTGAACACGTCCTCCGCCAGAGCGCGCGTGGCGTCCTGCCCGACGCGTTCGAACACGATGTTGCGCATGTTGTCGAAGGCCACGCCGGAGAAGCGGCCAAGCGCATAGGCGAGCACGAAGGCCAGCGCGACGGCATAGGCGCCGCCTGCCGTTCCCGGCGTCGTGCCCGGCAGGCTCATCGCATCGATCGCGCGCTTGTAGGCATAGGGCAGCGCCAGCGTGGTCGCCTTGGCGGCGAGGATGAGCAGCGTGGCGCCGATGATCCGCGCCCTCAGCGCTGGATTATCATGCGGCCAGAGATAGGGCAGGAAGCGGCGAAGCGTTCCCCAGCCATCGTGGCGGGCATCGGCATTGTTGGTTGCGGTATCTGGCGGCATGGTTCCCAGATAGGGGCTTTGGCGGGTTTCGCCAGTGGGAATGGGGTGCCAAATCGCGATCCGGCTCATGCTGAGCTGGTCGAAGCATCAGGCACCACCGTCGCGCCCGCACCCTTCGACAGGCTCAGCGTGAGCGAGCTCAGTGATGGGCTCAGTATACCGGCGGACGCGCGCGCCTTAGAACCGGATCGGGATCTCCGCGTTGTCGGGCAGATCGAACAGGATGCGCTTGGTCGAGAAATCAATGGCGACGCGGCGGAACAGCTTCAATTGGTTCATGCCCATGAACATCGCCGGGCGCTTGACCAGCTCCAGCTTGTCGAAGGCAGGAGTGTCAGCGAAGACCAGCATCGAATTGCTCATCGTCATCGTGCCGAGCTTCACGGTTTTGGCCATTGCGAGATCGGCGATGATCGTCTGCCCGGTGACGGACTGGAGTTCGGTCGTCTCGCCCTTGTGGCGACGGGCCAGCGCCTTTTGCAGGGCGCGGTTGCCGATCGAGGTGTCGGAACCGGTATCGATCACGATATCGGTGCGTACGCCGTCGATCAGGGCGTTGGTCATGATCAGCTGGCCCGAACGGCGGCGCGCCTGCACCACGATCTCGAACCCGCGGCTGCCGCCGAGCTGGATCGCATCGCCGATGGTCATGCGCTTTCTCGCGAAATCGAGGAGGACGCGCTGGTCCTGCAGGCTGTCGAGCCCGATGATTCCGTCGGCACCGATGTTGTAGCCATCGAGCAGCGGCGCGGTGAGGCCATAGAAGCTGCGGCGGCCGAGATTGATCTCGTCGATCTCGACCAGATCGACGTTCTGAGTGCCGGCAATGCCAATGAGGAGGCCCTTGCCCGACATCGGCAGCTGGAGCCGCGTTGCGATATCGCGTGCCAGGACGGTGCGTTCGGCCCCGGTATCGACGAGAAAATCGAAGGGACCAGCCTGCCCGCCATTGTGCCCGATGCGGACGGGGACGGTCATCCGGTCGTGCCGGTCGATATCGGCCTTCACGATGTCGATGCCAGCGGGACCGGTCTCGACCGGAGGCAGTGGTGCTGGCGTGGCCAGCGCAAGCGCGCCGGCTGAAAGGATTGCGAGCAGACCCATGGCGTCCTTCTCCTGCGAAGACGCATACGCCTTTCCTGCGGCGCTGCCTATGGATTTCAGGGTGTTGCGGGCTGAGCGCGGCGGTGGCGCAGCGCGCCGAAAAGTTCGCCCAGCAGGCCGATGATCTCGGCAAACAGCGGGTGGCCGATAAGGCGCAGCGCGATGAACCAGAGCAGGGCGCCCGCGCCGGCGGTGACGAGCATCTGCATCGCGCCGGCCTCTGCCGCCGGAGCCCAGAGCTGATAGCCGACCAGCACCGGCGCGATCGCCGCTGTCGTGGCGAGGAGGCTGCGCAGGTAGATCACCGCGAGATCGCGCCAGCGAAAGCCAAGCATCTCCTGCATGAACGGGGCGTAGATGACCATGAACACGAGGCCGTGGGCAAAGCGCGAGATGGCAACCCAGATAAGCCCGAACGGCGCCGCGAGCGCGAGGAGCAGCACCGACGCGGCGGTCTCGAGCACATTGCGGCGGATGAGGCTGCGCATCCGGTCCAACAGCAGCGGGAGATCGCCGTTGAGCGGGAGGGCGACATAGCAGAGCTGCGAGAGCGCCACCCAGCCGAGCAGCGGCGCGGCGGCAAGCCAGCGCTCCCCATAGAGAAGGTGGATGATCGGCTCGGCCAGCACCGCAATGCCCGCCATCGCCGGCCAGGTCACGCCGGTATACGCTGCGACCACGCGCAGGTAGGGCGGACCGAGCGGCTCCCCGCTATCGCGCACGCGGCGGAAGGCGGGATAGAACACGCCGGTCACCGCGCCCGCGACGAGCAGGCGCAGTTGCAGGGCGAGTCCGGAAGCGCGGGCAAACAGGCCGACGGCGGCGTTGTCGATCAGGCGGCCGATGACGAGTTCCGGGGCGCGTCCGGTGATCGAGTTGCACACGGCCTGCGCGCTGTTTGTGCCGCCGAGCCGGAACACGGGGGCCGCGCCTTCCACCCGCAGCGGCCAGGGCAGCATGAGGCCGGCTCGCCACTGGCTGACGATGAGCCGCGCAGCCTGCTGGGCAAAGGCGCCCCACGCCAGCGCGAGCGCGCCATAGCCGAAGAGCGCCAGCGTGATCGCCACGCCGGCATTGGCGGCGGAGGAGCCGACCTCGATCATGGTGTTGGACTTGTAGTCCATCCGCCGCTGGCAGGTCGCCTGCGGAACGATCGCAAGGGGCACGAGCAAATAGGAACAGGCGATCACCAGTGCGACAGGGCGCATCGCGGGATCATGATAGAAGGCGGCGATCGGCCCGGAGGCGAGGATCGCCAGCAGCGCGATGCCCCAGGCGAAGGCGACCGAGATGGTGAAGGCGGTGTGCAGCTTGTCCGCCGTGAGGTCGCGCTCACCGTTGATGTAGCGGGTGACGCCGAAGTCCTGCAGGAAGGCGACCAGCGTGATCGCCGCGAAGGCGATCGAGAACAGGCCCAGCTCTGCCGGCGTGATGAACCAGCGCGCGAGCACGACGCTGGTGGCAAACTGGATCGCGAAGGAGGTATATTGCGAGACAAGCGCCCAGGCAGCGGCCGTGCGCACGGACATGACCGGCGGCTGCTCGGCGAGCTCTGCAAGGAGGCGATCGGTGCGGGTCACGCTCAACCTTCGGACTCGAGGAAGCTGGGATAGACCGCAGAGCCGGCTGCCCCACGGCTGTGGGCGCGGCGGCGCCAGCGCAGCATCGGGCGCGCGAGCGCGGGGAAGAGTTGCCACAGGGTGAAGGACAAACGCCAGGTCAGCCCGGCGACTTGCCCGCGCGCGTTGCGCAGTGCCTCGAGCCC